>NZ_JACSQT010000010.1:0-75609 GCF_014836495.1 Cytobacillus stercorigallinarum
TCCCATAGCGCAAGCTAGTAAGATCCCTGAAAGATGATCAGGTTGATAGGTTAGAGGTGGAAGTGTGGCGACACATGCAGCTGACTAATACTAATCGATCGAGGACTTAACCAATTTGAAATGCGGAGGCGCCTTGCCCAGGTGCGACAAGCATAAGACGAATTTGACAGGAGGTTGTTCTTTAACCTCATGACAAATTTGGCTTATGACCTCGAGCACCTAGGCGCCGCAGCTAGACAACACTACCTTAGTAGTACCGTCAGCACGCATAGGCGATTACTCAATAACAATCTTCTTCAACATTACCTAGTTTTGAGGGAACGATTCCCTTATAATTTCATAGTCCGGTGGCGATAGCGAGAAGGTCACACCCGTTCCCATACCGAACACGGAAGTTAAGCTTCTCAGCGCCGATGGTAGTTAGGGGCTGTCCCCTTGTGAGAGTAGGACGTTGCCGGGCAAGATGAAAGAGCACATATTTGTATGTGCTCTTTTTTCGTGCTTATTTGCTAGGTCTCTATAGATGTTTTCAAGTTTTTTACGTTCAAGTTGAAAGGCTTTATCTATTTCATTTGTAAATACTGATAAAAATGATATAAATCTGCCCGCATTTGAAAGTTTTCTTGTTGGAGGGTGGAAGTGACGTTTTTCAATTGATTCAACTCTTCTTGCAAATATTGCAGTTTCATCTGCATATTTGCCATATCCGTTTTGGCAATATTTTTTTCTCTTTCCTCTTCACGATCGATGATTTCATTTTCTTTTATTCCTTTTATAATCGAAACGGTTCCTATGCTTTCCCCTAATGCGACGATGGCACCGCCAAGTATAGCTAGTCTAAATGATTCTAAGCTGAGCAGGCCTCCACTTTCCGTCTCGGTTATGCCTTCCTCGTCTTCTTCTACTTCGTCTAAAAGTCCTATAACAACAATAATGCTTCCAATAGCAGAAAGAGCGCCGCCTAGTAATGCGAGTCTCTCACTTTCACGAACCCCTTCGCCTTCAGTTTGGAAATTTGCATGTTGTCCGTAAAATGGATACCAAAAGACCATCTCTCTCCACCTCTTCTCCTATCATTAGGCATACATCCTGTATAACAGAGTATTCTTTTATATGTAGATGGTACATTGTTTCAAGCGTTTAATTAAGGAAATTTGGGGAGTCGAACAGGAAAGTAGTGATTTAACCTGGAAAGATTGGGAATAAAGATAATAAGAAGTTTGAAGTGAGATAGGAGTGTTAAAATGTTAGAGAATGGCCTTGTAATGGTAACGATTATTTTGGTTATTAATATTGTGTATGTGTCCTTTTTTACGATTCGTATGATATTAACACTAAAAGGGCAGCGTTATCAGGCAGCATTTATTAGTATGATTGAAATTGTTATTTATGTCATTGGATTAGGCTTAGTACTCGATAATTTAGATCAGATACAAAACATTATCGCCTATGCAGTCGGGTATGGTATAGGTGTCATTGTTGGAATGAAAATTGAAGAAAAGCTTGCACTTGGCTATATTACTGTTAATGTAATAACGAAGGAGTATGATAAAGATTTGCCAAAGGATTTACGGGCCAAAGGATATGGTGTAACGTCTTGGGCTGCGAATGGGCTTGAAGGGGACCGTATGGCACTGCAAATTTTAACTCCAAGAAAATATGAATTAAAGCTGTATGAAACGATTAAAACACTTGACCCGAAGGCCTTTATCATTGCTTATGAACCAAAAACGATATATGGTGGCTTCTGGGTTAAATCTGTTAAGAAAGGTAAGTTATTTAAGTGAGTCAAAAGAAAAAGAAGTTTGAAGTGTTAGAAAATGAAACGATTGATCAATGCTTAGAGCGCATGAAGCAAGAAGGCTATTTTCCAATAAGAAGAATGGAAAAACCGTACTTTAAAGAAATAAAGAAGAATGGGAAAATAGAATATGAACCTGCAGGGCAAAAAATAGTCTTTGAAGGACAACTTTTGTAGTAAAACACGAACATTAATTTTCTGACTTCTTCAATCGTTCGAGATTATCATTGACGGACAATTCGGAAGTTGTTAAGATGAAATTGAAAGAAAACCTAACAACATTTTACCCCCTCATATAATAATGGGAATATGGCCCATGAGTCTCTACCCGGGAACCGTAAATACTCGGACTATGAGGGAAAGCTTCTTGTTTGTCCAAGGGACTGGTGTCTCTAAATTCATAACATTTGGATTTATGAATGAATGGCTCAGACAGAATCTTTCTCTCTTAGATTAGAGCGAGGATTCTATCTGGGCTTTTTCATTTTTTGGTCAAAAAGAGAATGGAGGAGAAGGATGAATATCGAAGTTGCCGTCATCATGGGTAGTACATCAGATTGGGAAACGATGAAACATACTTGTGACATTTTAGATGAGCTTGAAGTCGGTTATGAAAAAAAAGTCGTTTCTGCACACAGAACGCCTGATTTGATGTTTGATTATGCAGAAAGTGCAAGAAATAAAGGAATCAAAGTCATTATTGCAGGAGCAGGGGGTGCCGCACACTTACCTGGCATGGTAGCGGCAAAAACAACCTTACCAGTCATTGGTGTTCCAGTTCAATCTAAAGCGTTAAACGGGATAGATTCCTTATTATCGATTGTGCAAATGCCTGGCGGTGTCCCAGTTGCTACAGTTGCCATTGGTAAAGCAGGAGCAATAAATGCAGGGTTACTGGCAGGACAAATCTTAAGCGCCTTTGATAAGGAACTTGCTCAACGTTTAGAAGATAGACGAGAAAGAACAAAACAACAAGTGTTAGAAAGTAGTGATGATCTTGTCTAAACAAACCATACTACCTGGACAAACAATCGGCATAATTGGTGGAGGGCAGCTTGGTCGTATGATGGCATTATCGGCAAAAGCGAACGGTTTTCGCATAGCTGTACTTGATCCTACGGAAGATTCTCCATGTGGTCAAGTGGCTGATGTGAAGATTGTTTCAGCTTATGATGATATGAATGCGATTAAACAATTAGCATCTATAAGTGATATTGTGACATATGAATTTGAAAATATTAGTGCTGAGGCACTTGATTGGCTTTGTGAGAATGCTTACGTGCCTCAAGGTTCACATGTATTATCGCAGACACAGGATCGCATAAAAGAGAAGGTAGCAATCACAAAAGCTGGTGCGACTGTAGCCCCGTACGCAGAGATTCACGCAACGGAAGATATTTATGCTAATATAGAAGCGCTTGGCTTTCCTGCTGTTTTGAAAACAGCAAGAGGTGGATACGATGGGAAGGGACAATATGTGATTCATAACGAAGCCGAAATAGAAAAGGCGAAAGAATTATTAAATCATGGGGCATGCGTCTTAGAGAAGTTCATTCCTTTTCAAAAAGAAATCTCAGTGATTGTTTTCAGGAATCCCAATGGTGAAACAGCCTTCTTACCAGTAGGGGAAAATGTGCATCAAGATAATATTCTACATCAAACGATTGTACCGGCGAGAATTTCTGAATTAGCTGCGCAAACAGCCTTAGAAGAGGCAAGAAAAATTGCCGATGATTTTGAGCTAGTTGGTACACTTGCGGTTGAAATGTTCCTAGGAGAAAATGATGAGATCTATATTAACGAACTAGCCCCAAGACCGCATAATTCTGGTCATTACTCTATTGAAGCATGTGAGACTTCACAATTCGAACAGCATATTCGCGCAGTTTGTAATTGGCCTTTAGCTAGCACAGAATTACTCAAACCTGCTGTCATGGTCAATATCTTAGGAGAGCATGTTGAGTCTCTTATTCAGGCCATTCCAACTGTAACGGATTGGAAGGTTCATTTATATGGGAAAGCAGAAGCGAAGTTTAAACGAAAAATGGGTCATGTGACATTGCTTCGCGACAACGTAGAGGAAGCTTTACGTGAGGTAGAAGAAAGTGACATTTGGCAAATTGCTGCAGAAAAGATCGGAGGATAAATCATGATTGATCGTTATACTCGCCCAGAGATGGGAGCTATTTGGACAGAACAGAACCGTTTCCAAGCTTGGTTAGAAGTGGAGATTCTTGCTTGCGAAGCCTGGGCAGAGCTTGGAGATATTCCTAAAGAGGATGTAGCTAAAATCCGTGAAAAAGCTTCATTTGACATTGAGCGAATTAAAGAAATAGAAGAAGAGACAAGGCATGATGTTGTTGCCTTTACACGTGCCGTTTCTGAAACACTCGGTGAAGAACGTAAATGGGTCCATTATGGCCTTACTTCTACAGATGTTGTCGACACTGCACTTTCCTATATAGTAAAGCAAGCAAACGATATCTTACTAAAAGATATCGAACGTTTTGTAGAAATTCTTAAAGTAAAAGCACAAGAACATAAAAACACAGTGATGATGGGACGTACACATGGTGTGCATGCGGAGCCGACTACTTTTGGTTTGAAAATGGCGTTATGGTATGAAGAAATGAAACGTAACTTGGCACGCTTTAAAGAGGCGGCTGCTGGCGTTGAATTCGGTAAAATTTCTGGTGCTGTTGGTACGTATGCGAATATCGATCCATTTGTTGAACAATATGTTTGTGAAAAGCTTGGTATTCAACCAGCGCCTATTTCTACACAAACACTCCAACGTGATCGTCATGCACACTATATGAGCACGATTGCATTAATTGCAACGTCCATCGAGAAGTTTGCCACTGAGATACGCGGCCTGCAAAAGAGTGAAACACGGGAAGTGGAAGAATTCTTTGCAAAAGGACAAAAGGGTTCTTCAGCCATGCCTCATAAGCGTAACCCGATTGGGTCTGAGAATATGACAGGGATGGCAAGAGTCATTCGAGGTTATATGATGACCGCGTATGAAAATGTGTCATTGTGGCATGAGCGTGATATTTCTCACTCTTCAGCGGAGCGCGTGATTTTACCAGATGCAACGATTGCATTGAATTATATGCTTAACCGTTTCGGCAATATCGTGAAGAACTTAACCGTTTATCCTGAGAATATGAAACGAAATATGGACCGTACGTTAGGGCTTATTTATTCTCAACGTGTGTTGCTCGCGTTGATCGATAAAGGCCTTGTACGTGAAGAAGCGTATGATACTGTCCAACCAAAGGCAATGGAATCATGGGAAAAACAAGTACCATTCCGTAGCTTAATTGATCAAGATGAAAAGATCACTTCTCTTTTAACAAAAGAAGAGATTGATGATTGCTTCGATTATCATCATCACTTGAAGCATGTAGATACGATCTTTAATCGTTTAGGCTTATAAAAAATAATGGGGAGAAGAAGGTTTTCCTCCTCTCCCCATTCAATCCACTTAGTAAGAATATTGCTAATTTTCATGATTGGGAGGCGCAAGTCATGCAAAAAGGTTCACTTGTTTATGAAGGAAAAGCAAAAAGGGTTTACAACACAGATGATGCATCTATCGTTTGGCTAGAATACAAAGATGCTGCTACTGCTTTTAATGGAGAGAAGAAAGCAAGTATTGATGGCAAGGGCCGTTTAAATAATGAGATTACTAGCTTGCTATTTTTAAAACTGAAGGAGCTTGGTATTGATTCTCATTTTGTGAAGCAAATTTCTCCAAATGAGCAACTTGTAAAGAAAGTGGAAATCATTCCATTAGAAACTGTTGTGAGAAATACTTCAGCAGGTAGCTTTGCAAAAAGGCTTGGCGTGGAAGAAGGAAAACCATTAGCAAGACCAATTGTCGAATTTTATTATAAGGACGATGATTTAGGTGATCCATTATTAACAGAGGACCATATAGAAATCATGAATTTAGCAACGGAAGAAGAAGTCGCTATTTTAAAAGAAAAAGCATTGAAAGTAAACGAAGTATTATCGCAATTTTTTAAAGAGTTGGGCATCCGCCTCGTCGATTTTAAATTGGAATTCGGTAAGGATGCATCAGGTGCGATTCTGTTAGCAGATGAAATTTCACCTGATACATGCCGCTTTTGGGATTTAAAAACGAATGAAAAGCTCGACAAAGATGTTTTTCGTCGCGACCTTGGCAATTTAACAGATGCTTATGAAAATATTTTATCCAGACTGGGAGGAAAACTTCATGTATAAAGTTAAGGTGTTCGTCACATTAAGAGAGAGCGTATTAGATCCACAAGGAAATGCTGTTAAACACTCCTTGCATTCCATGAATTACAACGAAGTGTCAGATGTGCGCATCGGAAAATACTTGGAGCTTTCGATTGAAAAGTCAGAGCGTCCTGTTGAAGAAGTAGTAAAAGAAATGTGTGAAAGACTACTTGCAAATGTCGTGATTGAAGATTATCGTTTTGAAATCGAGGAGGCTGTTGCTCAGTGAAGTTTGCTGTGATTGTTTTTCCAGGGTCGAACTGTGATATTGACATGTATCATGCAGTAAAAGATGAGCTGGGCTGTGATGTGGAATATGTTTGGCACGATGAAAAAAGCTTAGATGGTTTTGATGGCATTCTATTACCGGGGGGATTTTCATACGGCGATTATTTGCGAAGCGGAGCCATTGCGCGTTTTAGTCACGTGATGAAGGAAGTCATTAAAGCGGCTGAGGCAGGGAAACCGGTATTAGGCGTTTGCAACGGTTTTCAAATTTTACTAGAAGCAGGATTACTGCCAGGGGCGATGAGAAGAAATGAAAGTTTAAAATTCATTTGTCGTCCAGTGCAATTAAAAGTAGAGAACAATCAAACGATGTTCTCGCAAGGATATGAACAAGACGAAGTGATTACCATACCGGTAGCTCATGGTGAAGGAAACTATTATTGTGATGAAGTGACACTTGCTAGTTTAAAAGAAAACAATCAAATTGTATTTACTTACCATGATGTCAACCCGAATGGCAGCTTAAGCAATATTGCTGGTATTACGAATAAAGCGGGTAATGTGCTTGGTATGATGCCCCATCCTGAGCGAGCGGTAGATGAGCTTATAGGTGGCGCTGATGGGTTAAAACTTTTTCAATCAATTGTGAAACAATGGAGGGAATCACATGTCGTTAATGCTTGAACCAAGTCCAGAACAACTAAAAGAACAACAAGTCTATAAGGAAATGGGTTTGTCAGATGACGAATTTGCAATGGTTGAAAAGATTTTAGGTCGCCTACCTAACTATACTGAAATCGGCCTTTTCTCTGTTATGTGGTCAGAACATTGTAGCTACAAAAACTCTAAGCCTGTATTGAGCAAGTTCCCTACAAAAGGCGAGCATGTGTTGCAAGGTCCAGGAGAAGGTGCCGGAATTGTTGATATAGGAGATGAACAGGCTGTTGTATTCAAAATTGAAAGCCATAATCATCCGTCTGCGATTGAACCTTATCAGGGGGCAGCAACGGGTGTGGGCGGGATTATCCGCGATGTATTCTCGATGGGCGCAAGACCTGTTGCACTCCTCAACTCTTTACGCTTTGGAGAATTGGATACTCCTCGTGTTCGCTACCTTTTTGAAGAAGTAGTGGCAGGCATTGCTGGATATGGTAATTGTATCGGCATTCCAACAGTCGGTGGAGAAGTGCAGTTTGACGCCTCCTATGAAGGGAATCCACTTGTGAATGCGATGTGTGTCGGTTTAATTGATCATAAAGATATTAAAAAAGGGCAAGCGCATGGAGTAGGTAACACAGTCATGTATGTAGGAGCCAAAACGGGGCGTGACGGCATTCATGGTGCTACTTTTGCTTCTGAAGAATTAACGGATCAATCAGAGGAGAATCGTCCGGCTGTTCAAGTGGGTGATCCATTTATGGAGAAGCTGCTATTAGAAGCATGCCTTGAGCTTGTAAAATCTGATGCATTAGTGGGAATTCAAGATATGGGTGCGGCAGGTTTAACGAGTTCATCTGCAGAGATGGCAAGTAAAGCTGGTTCAGGGATTGAAATGAACTTAGACTTAGTACCTCAGCGCGAAACGGGAATGACTGCTTATGAAATGATGTTATCGGAGTCACAAGAAAGAATGTTAATTGTTGTGACGAAAGGAAGAGAGCAAGAAATTATTGACCTTTTTTCCAAATATGATTTAGAAGCAGTGGCAATTGGCCGTGTGACTGATGATAAACAGCTTCGTTTAATTCATAAAGGTGAAGTAGTGGCAGATGTACCAACAGATGCATTGGCAGAAGAAGCGCCTGTATACCACAAGCCGTCCAAAGAGCCAGCTTATTACCGTGAATTCCAGACGATGGAAAATGATATTCCGGCAGTTGATGATCATAAAGAAACGCTACTGTCATTATTACAGCAACCTACGATCGCTAGTAAAGAGTGGGTATATGACCAATATGATTATATGGTAAGAACGAACACCGTCGTCGCTCCAGGGTCAGATGCGGCAGTTATCCGTATCCGTGGAACGAAAAAAGGGTTAGCGATGACAACGGATTGTAATTCACGCTATATGTATTTAGATCCTGAAGTGGGCGGAAAAATCGCTGTAGCCGAAGCAGCGCGTAATATCGTTTGTTCTGGTGGGGCGCCGTTAGCCATTACGGACAACTTAAACTTCGGTAATCCGGAAAAGCCAGAAATTTTCTGGCAAATTCAAAAAGCTGCTGATGGGATCAGTGAAGCTTGTCGTACATTAAATACGCCGGTTATTGGTGGTAATGTTTCGTTATATAACGAAACAAATGGTACAGCGATTTATCCTACACCGGTTATCGGGATGGTTGGTCTAGTGGAGGATATTGAGCATGTGACAACACAAGACTTCAAACAAGCAGGCGACTTGATTTATTTATTAGGTGATACGAGAGCGGAATTTGGTGGCAGTGAATTACAGAAGCTAAGCTATAAAAAAATCTTCGGGCAAGCACCAGCAATCGACTTAACTGTAGAAGCAGCACATCAAGCACAAGTCTTAACAGCTATTCAAAAAGGGTTACTATCATCTGCACATGACCTTGCAGAAGGTGGGTTAGCGGTGGCGGTAGCTGAGAGCTTATTCGCGAATCAATTAGGTGCGAAGCTTGCGTTAACTGGGGAAGCGACAACTCAATTATTCAGTGAATCTCAATCTAGATTCCTTCTTAGTGTGAAGAAGGAAAACAAAGAAGCATTTGAACAATTAACAAATGCTACACTCATTGGTGAAGTAACAAACGAACAAACACTTGAAATTACTGTGAACGACGACATTGTGATCAAGGAGCAAACAGAAGTGCTAAATAAAGCGTGGAAGGGAGCCATACCAGCATGCTTGCAGAAATAAAAGGGTTAAATGAGGAATGTGGCGTCTTTGGTATTTGGGGTCATCCGGAAGCAGCACAGATTACTTATTACGGATTGCATAGCTTACAGCATCGCGGTCAAGAAGGCGCAGGGATTGTTGTAACAGATGGAGATAAGTTGAAAGGTGTAAAAGGAGAGGGTCTCGTCACTGAGGTTTTCTCTCAAGCTGCTATTCAAGAATTAAAAGGAACTTCAGCAATTGGTCATGTGAGGTACGCTACGGCAGGCGGCGGGGGCTATGAGAATGTTCAACCACTGTTATTCCAATCACAAAATGGCGGTCTAGCTCTGTGTCACAATGGAAATTTAACGAACGCTACTGCCCTTAAATATCAACTAGAAGCACAGGGAAGTATTTTTCAAACGAGTTCAGATACCGAGGTATTAGCTCACTTAATTAAACGAGGTGGTGTGTCTTCTCATAAAGAGCGTGTGAAGAATGCATTGTCCATGGTAAAAGGCGCTTACGCCTTCTTAATTATGACTGAAAATGAAATGATGGTTGCGGTTGATCCGAATGGTCTCCGTCCTTTATCACTAGGTAAAATCGGCGATGCTTACGTAATTGCTTCCGAAACATGTGCCTTCGATATTGTCGGAGCCGAGTATGTCCGTGATGTGTTGCCTGGAGAGTTATTAGTCATTGATGATAATGGCTTCCGTTCCGAGATGTTCGCAATGGCTTCAAATATTTCTATGTGTGCAATGGAATATGTGTATTTCTCCCGACCAGATAGTAATATTAATGGCATCAATGTCCATACAGCGCGAAAAAATTTAGGGAAACAGCTTGCTGTCGAAGTTCCGATTGAAGCGGATGTTGTAACAGGCGTACCTGATTCAAGTATTTCTGTAGCCATTGGTTATGCTGAAGCAACAGGGATTCCTTATGAGATGGGCCTCATTAAAAATAAGTATGTGGGTCGGACATTTATCCAACCATCACAGTCTTTGCGTGAACAAGGGGTAAAGATGAAACTATCACCTGTAAGAGGCGTTGTTGAAGGGAAACGAGTTGTCATGGTGGATGACTCCATTGTACGTGGAACAACGAGCCGTCGGATTGTGACGATGTTAAAAGAAGCAGGCGCGACAGAAGTACATGTAATCATCAGCTCGCCACCGATTAAAAATCCATGCTTTTATGGCATTGATACTTCAACAAAAGAAGAATTGATTGCTTCTGATCGTTCTGTAGAAGAGATTCGCGAAATTATTGGTGCTGATACACTTACTTTCTTAAGTCCAAAAGGGATGATCGATGCGATTGGCAGAGAAGAAGAAGGCGAGACAAGAGGTCTTTGCTTAGCTTGCTTCACAGGGAAGTATCCAACGGAAATATATCCAAGCACGCTACATCCATACGAAAAAGTATAAATCATAAAGTAGCAACATTGTTTGCTACTTTATTCTTAGAAAACAAATAACTGCGTTTTGGTGTCTAATACTGGGCGCATATTGCTAGATTGAAAGAATACCTGTTAATAAATTGGTGAGGTGGATAGGAATGGCGAATGCTTATAAACAAGCCGGTGTAGATATTGAAGCGGGTTACGAAGCAGTGAACCGTATGAAGAAGCATGTGGAGCGAACGGTGAGGCCAGGTATGATTGGTGGTCTTGGCGGTTTTGGAGGCATGTTTGATTTGTCATCACTTGGCTTAAAAGAACCGGTGCTTGTATCTGGGACAGATGGTGTCGGAACAAAACTGATGCTAGCTTTTATGATGAATCAGCATGACACAATTGGGATTGATGCTGTTGCTATGTGTGTCAATGATATCGTTGTTCAAGGTGCAGAACCTCTTTACTTCTTAGATTATATTGCTTGTGGGAAGGCTGAGCCAGAAAAGATAGAAGCCATTGTCAAAGGGATAGCTGATGGTTGTGAACAAGCAGGTTGTGCCCTTGTTGGTGGAGAAACAGCGGAAATGCCTGGAATGTACAGTGAAGAAGAGTATGATTTAGCGGGATTTTCTGTTGGTGCATGTGAAAAGAGTGATTTAATCGATGGTTCAAGCATTCAAGAGGGTGATGTTTTAATCGGCCTTGCATCGAATGGAATCCATAGCAATGGTTACTCTCTCGTACGGAAAATATTTTTAGAGGATGCAAAACTCTCATTGCAAGAGTATAGAGAAGAACTAGGGAGCACGTTAGGGGAAGAACTTCTAAAGCCAACGCGAATCTATGTGAAATCCGTTTTATCGGCATTAAAGCAATTTGATGTGAAAGGCTTCGCCCATATTACGGGTGGCGGATTTATCGAGAATATCCCTAGAGTGTTACCTCAAGGTTTAGGAGCTGAATTAATCGAAGATAGTTGGGAGATTCAGCCGATCTTCAAGCTGATGGAAGAAGTAGGTAAGCTTGCGCGCAAGGATATGTACAATATATTTAATATGGGCATCGGAATGGTTGCCATTGTTCCTGTCAAAGATGCTGAAAAAGTAGTCAACCACTTTAATCAAATTGGTGAAAAAGCAAGTGTAATTGGTAAAGTTACACAGCAAGAGGGGATTACAATCCTTTAATAAGACGGAGGTTATCATGAAAAATATCGCCATTTTTGCATCGGGCAGTGGAACAAATTTTCAAGCGATTGTTGATGCCTTTAAAAACGGTGAATTGCAGGTTGATATTAAACTACTGGTAAGTGATAAGCCAGAGTCTTACTGCATTCAACGTGCTGTAAATGAAGGGATTCCAACCTTTGCTTTTCGTGCGAAAGATTTTACGAGTAAAATAGCATATGAAGAGCAAATATTAGTAGAATTAAAGAATGCGAACATAGACTTTATTGTTCTTGCAGGGTATATGCGTCTTATTGGGGATGTTCTTTTACGTGAATATGGCGGAAAAATTGTCAATATTCATCCTTCTTATCTACCAGCATTCCCTGGTAAAGATGCTATTGGACAAGCGCTGTCTGCAGAGGTCAAACAAACAGGTGTAACCATTCATTATGTAGACGAAGGGATGGATACTGGTCCGATTATTGAGCAAAGAAAGGTAGACATCCTGCCAGATGATACGAAGGAAGCATTACAGAGCCGCATTCATAAAGTAGAGCATCAATTTTATCCAGAAGTATTACAAAAGCTTTTAAATGAAGACGCCTAAGAAGAACATCTTACAGGGAGGAAAATGAACGATGAAAAAACGTGCGCTTATTAGTGTATCAGATAAAAATGGTGTAGCCGCATTTGCGAAAGAACTTCACGAATTAGGGTTTGAAATTGTTTCAACAGGTGGAACAAAAAAAGCAATCGCTGAAGCTGGGATTCCAGTAATCGGTGTAAGTGATGTTACAGGTTTTCCTGAAATTTTAGAAGGAAGAGTAAAAACATTAAATCCGCTGATCCATGGTGGTTTACTAGCTAAGTTCGATGATCCATCTCATCAAGCGCAGTTAGAAAAACATGAGATTCATCCGATTCAAGTGGTATGTGTGAATCTCTATCCTTTCCAACAAACGATTGCTAAGCCAGATGTGACAGTAGAAGATGCCATTGAAAATATTGATATCGGTGGTCCTGCGATGTTACGTGCCTCAGCTAAAAACCACGCACATGTGACAGTTGTTGTTGATCCAATGGATTACGAAACAGTCATTACACAATTAAAGGAAAATGACATTGTAGATGCTGCAACCAAACGCAAGCTAGCAGCAAAAGTATTCCGTCATACAGCTGCTTACGATGCAATGATAGCTGAATATATGACAGAATTAGCAGAAGAAGAGCAGCCAGAAAAATTGACAGTTACGTATGAATTAAAACAAGCATTACGTTATGGAGAAAACCCTCATCAAAAAGCTTCCTTTTATCGCAAACCTTTAGGGTCGGCCTTTTCGATTGCTAACGCTACACAGCTACATGGAAAAGAGCTGTCTTACAATAATATTAATGATGCTGATGCAGCGTTACAAATCGTTAAAGAGTTTGACGGTCCAGCTGCTGTGGCGGTTAAACATATGAACCCATGTGGTGTCGGTGTCGGCACAGATATTTATGATGCTTTCTCTAAAGCTTTTGCAGCTGATCCTGTATCTATCTTTGGAGGGATTATCGCCCTTAACCGTGAAGTCAATGCACAAACAGCAACGAAACTTCATGAGATCTTTCTTGAAATCATTATAGCGCCATCTTTTTCAGCAGAAGCACTTGAGATTTTACAAGGGAAGAAGAATTTAAGACTATTAACGATTCCGTTCGATGGAAATAAAAAGACTGAAAAACGTCTAACTTCTATAGAAGGCGGTTTATTAGCGCAAGATTATGATACTTACGGTCTTGAAGAAGCGAATATTACTGTTGCGACAACAAGAGAACCAACGGAGGAAGAGTGGCAATCACTCAAACTTGGCTGGAAAGTAGTGAAGCATGTGAAATCGAATGCAATTGTTGTCAATAATAGCGACCAAACATTAGGTATTGGTGCAGGGCAAATGAACCGTGTCGGCTCTGCAAAAATTGCGATCGAGCAAGCAGGAAAAGCAGTAGAAGGAGCAACGATGGCATCAGATGCCTTTTTCCCGATGAATGATACAGTTGAAGCAGCAGCACAAGCGGGTATTACGGCCATTATTCAACCAGGTGGCTCAATTAAAGATAAAGATTCTATCGAAAAAGCAAATGATTATGGCATTGCAATGGTATTCACTGGTGTGAGACATTTCAAACATTAAACTGGGGGAGAACATGAAAATGAACGTATTAGTAATCGGTAGAGGCGGACGTGAGCATGCCATCAGTAGAAAGTTAAGTGAAAGCAGCCAAGTGAAAACAGTGTTTGTCGCACCAGGAAATCCAGGAATGGAAGATGTGGCGACGATCATTGATATCTCTGAGAACGAACAAGAAAAACTGATTGCTTTTGCGCTTGAGAACCATGTTGAATTAACAGTTATTGGACCTGAAGTCCCTTTACTTGAAGGTTTGGCTGATAAGATGGAAGGAGCTGGACTTACTGTTTTTGGACCAAAAAGTCGAGCGGCTGAAATTGAAGGCAGTAAATCCTTTGCCAAAGATCTTATGAAGAAATATGCCATTCCAACAGGAAGTTATGAAGTGTTTGATCAGTATGAAGCTGCAAGTGCTTATGTGAAAAAACATGGTGCGCCGATTGTAATAAAAGCGGATGGATTAGCTGCCGGAAAAGGTGTCGTTGTCGCATTGACAGAAGACGAGGCGTTAGCGGCGTTAGAGGATATGTTAGTTGGAGAAAAATTTGGTGAAGCTTCTGCTACTGTCGTTATTGAGGAATTTTTAGCTGGTGAAGAATTTTCATTAATGGCTTTTGTTAATGGAGAGACAGTTATCCCCTTAGAGATTGCTCAAGACCATAAACGTGCTTTCGATGGAGATAAAGGACCAAACACAGGAGGAATGGGTGCTTATTCACCTGTCCCACATATCAGCAAGGAGACGGTTGAAACAGCGATTGCAACGATTTTAATTCCAGCGGCAGAAGCGTTAGTTCAAGAGAATCGCAGCTTTTGCGGCGTTCTCTATGCAGGACTTATCGCGACAGAGCAAGGGCCAAAAGTGATTGAATTCAATGCCCGCTTTGGTGATCCGGAGACACAAGTCATCTTACCTAGAATGAAGTCGGACTTAGCCCATGTCATGTTAGAAGTAATTGCCGGACATAAACCTGTGATTGAATGGGATGATGAGGCAATGCTTGGTGTCGTTGTCGCGGCCAATGGTTATCCGGATGCCTATGAAAAAGGCGCGGAACTAATCGGGATTGAAGAAGTTGCGGAAAGAGCATTCGTCTTTCATGCCGGAACAGCGAAAAATGCCCAGGGTACCTTTACAACAAATGGCGGACGTGTTCTACTAGTTGGCAGCAAAGCAAGTGATTTAGTAACCGCACAGAATCAAGTGTATGATGCGTTAACAAACTTAACAACTAATGAAGTCTTTTACCGAAAAGATATCGGCTATAAGGCGATTGATCAGGCTAAAATCAACGTTAAATAGAGGAAAAGTAAATGCCCCCAAAAAATAAGGGGGCATATTTTTTATTCTAAATCAGTATCTTTTAATAACTTTTGCTCTTTTAAAAAATCTATAGGTGGTTTAAACTGGTGATCAGAATCTTTTATGTTCTCTTTCCCTTTTTCAAATAAGGCAATGATAGGGCAGTAGCGGACAATACCTTCTGCGACTTTCATTGCACCAAGTGAAGTAAGAATGAGAAAACGATCACTCCAAGGTTTTTTAACGAGCTTTGTGGCACTCCAAGCAACAATGGTTAATCCACAAGTAATACGGATTAATGCCTGAATGATACCAATATTGGGCTTAACATTCATAAAAGGACCTCCTTCACAAAAAATTAACAAATATTTGTTATTCTTTACTGCGTTAAAAAGTTATATATGTTATGATAATAGGCAACAAATGAATGCTGCTTCATTATCGTAAACGAAAAAAAATAGATAATTGTAGTTACCATAAAAGGAGGAAACAGAGTGCTAGAACAGCGATACCGTTGGAAAAACAAACATCTACGTGAACATGTATCTGTTCTAGATGGGCGTATTGCGCCAACGATGTTACTGAAAAATGCTCGTTACTTAAATCAAGCAATTAAAAAATGGGTACATGCGAATATTTGGATTCTCGGTGATCGTATTGTTTATATCGGTGAAAAGCTTCCTGACAAGTTAGATGGCTGCGAAATTGTTGATTGTAATGGTTTGACACTTGTTCCAGGATATATTGAACCACATGCACATCCATTTCAGTTATATAATCCCCTTTCTTTTGCTCGTTATGCAGCGCAATTTGGCACAACCACTTTGATTAATGATAATATGGTGCTAGCATTACAATTAGAGAAAAAGAAAGCGTTTTCATTCTTAAAAGAAATGAGAAATATCCCTTCAACGATGTATTGGTGGTGCCGTTTTGATGCACAAACGGAAATACAAAATGAAGAAACAACATTTTCACATGGTAATATTAAATCTTGGTTAGAGCATGATGCGGTATTGCAAGGTGGGGAATTAACTGGCTGGCCGAAGCTACTTGATGGTGATGATTTGATGCTTCATTGGATGCAAGAAGCGAAAAGAATGAGGAAGCAGATTGAAGGTCACTTTCCTGGAGCGTCAGAAAAGACTTTAGCGAAGTTAATGCTGCTCGGAGCTGATTGCGACCATGAAGCAATTAGCGGACAAGAGATTATGAATCGTCTTATGCAAGGATATACTGTATCGTTGCGTTATTCATCTATTCGACCTGATTTACCGCAATTATTAGATGAAATGCATGAATTGGGCATTGATCATTATGAATCATTTATTTTTACCACAGATGGCTCTTCTTCATCCTTTTCCGATCAAGGGATTATTGATCAGATGATTCGGATTGCCCTTGAAAAAGGGGTGCCGGTAATTGATGCGTATAATATGGGTACAATTAATGTAGCTAAATATTATAACATTCAACATCTGCATGGAAATATCGCAACAGGTAGAGTGGCGAATATCAATTTTCTAGAGAATGAAAGTAACCCAACACCTGTTAGTGTGTTAGCAAAAGGGAAATGGATAAGAAAAGATGGTGAAAATACATCATTTGAAGATAATATGCCGTGGGAAGAGTATGGATTTGAACCGCTAGAAATGAACTGGGAGCTTACTTCTCATGACATGCAATTTTCGATGCCATTCGGTATTAAAATGGAGAGTGCTGTTATTACAAAGCCTTACTCACTAGCCATTGATATTTCCGGTGATGAGCTAAGTAGGGAGCATGACGAATGTTTCTTCATGTTAATTGACCGTAAAGGAAAGTGGCGTGTGAATACGGTCATTAAAGGATTTGCCAATGAGTTAGACGGTTTAGCAAGTTCATATTCTAATACCGGTGATATTATATTAATCGGGAAGAGCAAGAAAGATATGATGAATGCCTTTAATCATATGAAAGAAATTGGTGGGGGAATCGTTATTTCTGAACAAGGGAGAATTGTTACAGAAATTCCACTTACATTAAAGGGGATCATGTCGAATAAACGAGTGGAAGATTTGATTGAAGAAGAAAGAACCTTATTAGCTTATTTGCGAGAAAGAGGCTATCGCTTTGCCGACCCAATTTATACATTATTATTTTTTTCCTCGACTCATCTCCCATATATCAGGGTTACACAGCGAGGAATGTATGATGTCATGAATAAAACTGTACTCTTTCCAACTATGATGCGTTAAAATGTAAAAGAGGGTAATCATATAGTGATAAGGGGTGCATCATGCTGAACAAATGGATGACTACGTCTCTCGTAGCAATGCTTTTGGTAACAGGATGCAGCAAGAATGAAACAGTTGAGGATCCAGCAAACGAAGAGTTAAATGGTATGGACAATCAAGGTGAAGAAAATATTGATACGCCTGAAGAAAAGGTAGTTTATCCCCTCACAGGCTTAGCTCAAGAGGGGAATGGGAATCAGCGTGCTATAGCAGTTATGATTAACAATCATCCAAAAGCAAGGCCACAATCAGGGTTGACTCAAGCGGATATTGTTTATGAATTACTGGCTGAAGGTGAAGTCACGCGATTCCTGGCTATTTTTCAAAGTGAACAACCGGATAGAGTAGGGCCCGTGCGTAGTGCCAGAGAATATTATATTGAACTGGCAAAAGGGTTCAATAGTCTTTACATCGCTCATGGAAATAGTCCAGAGGCAAAGAAGATGCTTGCTGAAGAATATGTGGATCATTTGAATGGCTTATATTATGAGGGTACACTTTTTGAACGTGTGAGTGATCGCGAGGCACCTCATAATTCATACATTTCTTTTGCACATATTGAACAAGGGGCTAAAGAAAAGAATTATGAGCTTGAAGGGGCACCAGCTGCTTTTGCACATTTAACGGACGAAGAAGCGGATAAACTTAGTGGCTCTATGGCTAAAGAGATTGCAGTAAGTTATGGAAAAGATGAACGTTTTGATGTCACATATGATTATGATGAAACAACCAAAGCATACAAACGATCTTCAGATGGTGAATGGACAACAGACTATGACACAGGGGACCCTGTGTTATTAAGCAATATTTTAATTATAGAAGCGAAGCATACAGTGATAGATGGAGAAGGCCGACGTGAGATTGATTTGACTTCAGGGGGTAAAGGGTATCTTATTCAAAGAGGTATGATGTCTGAAGTGAGCTGGGTGAATAAAGAAGGAAGAATTTATCCAGTAATCGATGGAAAAGAGCAACCACTTGCACCGGGGAAAACATGGGTGAATGTTATTCCACAAGAGCCAGGAATCGATCAGTCGGTAACAATTAACTAAAAAATGAAAAAGGGGTAAACAATATGCAAATTAATAAACTAAGAGGACAAGAATTAGACCAATTATTTCAGGCGGTATTATCATTAAATGATTTAGACGAATGTTATCGATTTTTTGATGACTTATGTACAGTGAACGAGATTCAATCATTAGCGCAAAGACTAGAAGTGGCACGTATGCTTAGAGAAGGAAAAACGTATCATAAGATTGAAACTGAAACAGGTGCAAGCACCGCAACAATCTCGCGTGTGAAACGTTGCTTAAACTACGGAAACGATGCCTACGAGATGGCATTAGAAAGAATTAAAGAAGAAGAAACAACAGAAAAACAATAAAAAATCCAGCGATGAAAACGACCGAACCGAGGGAATCAGCACCCGCGGTTTTTTTGTTTTGGAACGGAAATCAGGAACTAGTAGAAAAAGCGATTGGAGTAGGTGAGAAACGCGTTAGAGACTAGGATTCAAGGTGAAATCTGGTTGGATTAGAACAGAACCGCGTCAGAAACTAGGATCTAAGAGGAAATTTGATTGGATTAGGAGAGAACCGCGTCAGAAACTAGGATCTAAGAGGAAATTTGATTGGATTAGGAGAGAAACGAGTCAGAAACTAGGACCCAAAAGGAAATTTGGTTGGATTAGGAGAGAAACGAGTCAGAAATTCGGATCCAAGAGGAAACCTGGTTGGATAAGAGGAGAACCGCGTCAGAAACTCGGGCCCAAAAGGAAATTTGGTTGGATTAGAGAAGAAACGAGTCAGAAACTCGGACCCAAAAGGAAATTTGGTTGGATTAGGAGAGAACCGCGTCAGAAACTCGGACCCAAAAGGAAATTTGATTGAATTAGGAGAGAACCGCGTCAAAAACTAGGACCTAAGAGGAAATTTGGTTGGATTAGGAGAGAACCGCGTCAGAAATTCGGATCTAAGAGGAAATTTGGTTGGATAAGAGGAGAACAGCCTCAGAAACTTGGATCCAACAGGAAACCTGATTGGATTAGGAGAGAAACACGTCAGAAAACAGACCCCAAGAGAAAATCTGATTAGCCAAAACAGACATTGCATCGGAATCCGAAAGAATCATATCATTTACATGCTGAATCGCCATGTCACAATGATGTCAATTTAGCCAAATAAATCCATCGCTTATTCTTTAGCGGTTTTCTTTTTGATTCGATGGACAAATGATATAATGATTGAATGGAAAGATAGAATGGAGGAACTATGTATGTATGATGTTCGCGCGTGGCACCATGCGTTTAAGCTTGACCCTAATAAATATATATCTGATGAAGATTTAGAGAAAGTGTGCGAGTCTGGTACGGACGCGATTATTATTGGGGGGACAGATGGCATTACGCTTGAGCGGGTGCTTGATCTGATGGGGCGTGTTCGTAGATATACAGTTCCATGTGTGTTAGAGGTTTCTACAATTGATTCAATTACACCTGGGTATGATTTGTTTTTTATCCCGACTGTCTTAAATAGTAAAGATCCCACATGGATTAATGGAATGCACCATCATGCAGTCAAGGAATTTGGCGAGATCATGAATTGGGACGAAATTCTTATGCAAGGATATTGCGTGTTAAATGAAGATTGTAAAGTTGCTCAATTAACAAGTGCGCATACGGATTTAACGATAGAAGACGTCAAAGCGTACGCATTAATGGCAGAAAAAATGTTTCATTTGCCGATTTTTTATCTCGAGTATAGCGGTACATACGGCAATGTAGAAATAGTGAAAGAAGTAAGTCAAACCTTGGATGAGACGATGTTATTTTATGGTGGCGGGATTACGACTGTGGAACAAGCAAGAGAAATGGGCGCGTATGCTGATGTAGTTGTCGTTGGAAATATCGTCTATGATGATATCAAAATGGCGTTAAAAACAGTAGAAGCGGTGAAACAATAAATCTTGAATAACCAAATCAATCAAGTTAGACTAAAAACAGAACAAATGTTTGTATGGTGGTGAAGAAAAGGAATGCAATATTTATCTGATAAATTATTAAATGGTTTGAATAAGGAGCAGCAACAGGCTGTAAAGGCAACAGATGGTCCTTTACTTATTATGGCTGGAGCAGGAAGTGGGAAGACGCGTGTACTTACCCATCGCATTGCTTATTTAATGGTAGAAAAAGGCGTGAATCCATATAATATTTTAGCGATCACGTTTACGAATAAGGCAGCAAGAGAAATGAGAGATCGTATTCGTGCGATGATGGGCGGTGTGGCTGAAGAGATTTGGATTTCTACTTTTCACTCGATGTGTGTGAGAATTTTACGTCGTGATATCGACCGAATTGGATTCAATCGTAACTTCACAATATTAGATGCTACTGATCAGCAATCTGTTATTAAGAGTATTTTGAAAGAGCGGAATCTAGATCCGAAAAAATTTGATCCTAGAGCGATTTTAGGGACGATTAGTTCTGCAAAAAATGAACTCATTGAACCAGAGGAATTCGCCAAGTCTGCCGGTGATTATTTTTCCCAAGTGACAAGTGATGTGTATACAGATTATCAAAAACGTCTGCGAAAGAATCACGCATTAGACTTTGATGATCTTATTATGAAGACGATTCAATTGTTTAATCGTGTCCCTGAGGTATTGGAGTACTATCAACGTAAATTCCAGTATATCCATGTGGATGAATATCAAGATACGAATAGAGCGCAATACATGCTAGTGAAATTATTGGCGAATCGTTTCAAAAATATATGTGTGGTTGGAGACTCCGATCAATCTATTTATAGATGGCGCGGCGCAGATATTGCCAATATCTTATCTTTTGAAAAAGATTATGCCCAAGCACAAGTCATTTTGTTAGAACAAAATTATCGCTCTACGCAAAGAATTTTAAATGCAGCTAATGGCGTCATTGATAAGAACATGAATAGAAAAGCGAAAAACTTATGGACCGAGAATCCTGAAGGAAATAAAATTCAGTATTACCGTGCCGACAGTGAGCAAGGCGAAGGTCAATTTGTCGTAAGTAAAATTAAAGAGTTGGCGCAGAGTCAGAATCGCAAGCTTGCTGATTTTGCTATTCTTTACCGCACAAATGCCCAGTCCCGTGTGATGGAGGAAATGCTATTAAAGTCGAATATTGAATATGCGATTGTCGGCGGGATTAAGTTCTATGATCGTAAAGAAATAAAAGATGTATTGGCTTATTTACGCTTAATTGCCAATCCTGATGATGATATTAGTCTACAACGAGTGATTAATGTGCCGAAGAGAGGGATTGGTTCTGGATCAGTTGATAAAATAGCTAATTTTGCAGCCATGCATGATATGACAATGTTTGAAGCGCTAGAATCTATTGAATTAATTGGTTTAAGCCCAAAAATTACGAAATCGGCTATAGAGTTTCGTGATTTAGTAAAGAACTATACACAAATGCAAGAATACTTATCTGTGACAGAATTGGTTGAGGAGCTTTTGGACAAGTCAGGTTATCGTGACATGTTAAAAGCGGAGAAATCGATCGAGTCTCAAAGTCGTTTGGAAAACTTAGATGAGTTTCTATCTGTAACGAAGAATTTTGAAGATGCGTCAGAAGATAAAACACTTGTTGCCTTCTTAACAGATTTGGCACTTGTTGCTGATATTGATAAGTTGGATGATGACGGCGAGAAAGCCGATGCAGTTGTGTTAATGACGCTTCACTCTGCAAAGGGATTAGAGTTCCCAGTTGTCTTTTTAATGGGTATGGAGGAAGGTGTATTCCCTCATAGCCGTTCGTTAATGGAAGAAGCAGAAATGGAAGAAGAACGTCGACTGGCTTATGTAGGAATTACGAGAGCAGAAGAACAGTTATTCATAACAAATGCACAAATGCGTACACTATTTGGCCGTACAAATATGAACCCACCGTCTAGGTTTATTCAGGAAATTCCGGCTGATTTAATAGAAGGATTAGAGCCAAAAGCCAAACCTCTTAGTCGAAGTCAGTCCGCGTTTAATGGTTCATCAGGAAATCGAATGCAACCTGCTCGTAAAGCGGTTGTGCGCCCAGCTGTACAAAATACTGGCGGTAGCAGTATGGATTGGAAAGTTGGAGATAAAGCTGTGCATGGTAAATGGGGTACAGGAACAGTTGTAAGTGTTAAAGGTGAAGGTGATGGAATAGAGCTTGATATTGCTTTTCCAAAGCCAGTAGGTATTAAACGATTACTTGCTAAATTTGCCCCGATTTCGAAAGGTTAAAGGAAAGGGTTGAACGTCTTGGAGGAAAAGAAGGTAGAACAAAGGGTCAAGGATTTGCAAAATCTCCTTAATCAATATAATTACGAATATCATGTACTTGATCAGCCATCTGTACCTGATGCAGAATATGACCAGCTTCTTCATGAGTTAATTGCACTTGAGGAGCAACATCCAGAGTTGAAAACAGAAGATTCACCTACGCATCGGGTTGGTGGGCAAGTATTAGATATGTTTGAAAAAGTTGAACATCGAACGCCGATGCTCAGTTTAGCCAATGCATTTAATGAGCAAGACTTAAGGGATTTTGACCGTCGTGTCCGCCAAGCTGTGGGAGAGCATTTCTCATATGTCTGTGAGTTAAAGATTGACGGATTGGCTGTTTCTCTTCGCTATGAAAATGGATTGTTTGCCATCGGAGCAACGCGTGGAGATGGTTCCATTGGTGAAAACATTACCGTTAACCTTCGCACCATTCGTTCTATTCCTCTGCGTGTAAAGGAAACGGTAACCTTTGAAGTGCGCGGAGAGGCGTTCATGCCAAGGAAATCGTTCTTAAGTTTAAATAAAGGAAAAGAAGAACGAGGTGAAGAACCATTTGCGAATCCTCGTAATGCTGCCGCTGGTTCACTTAGACAATTAGATCCGAAAATTGCTGCATCAAGAAATTTAGATATTTTTGTTTATGCTATGGCTGATGAGGGGAAAACGGGGATTCGTTCTCATAGTGAAGGGCTGGATTTTCTTGATTCCCAAGGATTTAAAACGAACAAAGAGCGCCAGAGGTGTAAAAATATAGATGAGGTCATCCAATATATCGAGAAATGGACAGAAAACCGACCAGACTTATCGTATGATATTGATGGAATCGTAATCAAAGTCGATTCATATGACCAACAAGATGAACTTGGGACAACAGCAAAGAGTCCAAGATGGGCGATTGCTTATAAGTTTCCCGCGGAAGAGGTAGTCACACAGTTAAAAGATATTGAATTAAGTATCGGCCGCACCGGTGTGGTAACGCCAACAGCATTACTTGAACCTGTTCGAGTGGCTGGTACTACCGTGCAACGTGCCTCCCTTCATAATGAAGATCTTATTCGTGAGAAGGACATTAAGCTAGGTGATTTCGTTGTGATTAAGAAAGCAGGCGATATCATCCCTGAAGTTGTCAATGTATTACCTGAAAGAAGAACGGGAGAAGAAGTTGATTTTCATATGCCAACTCATTGCCCGGCATGTGAAAGTGAACTTGTACGTTTAGAGGAAGAGGTCGCACTTCGTTGTATTAATCCGAAATGTCCTGCGCAGATAAGAGAGGGACTTATTCATTTTGTCTCACGAAATGCCATGAATATCGATGGTCTAGGGGAAAAAGTAATTAGCCAATTATTTGCAGAAAAGTTAATTGAAGATGTGGCAGATATTTATCATCTTACGTATGAACAGCTTATTCAATTAGAGAGAATGGGCGAAAAATCTGTTAACAATTTGTTAAAGGCGATTGAAGTCTCTAAGGGAAATTCTTTAGAAAAATTATTATTTGGGTTAGGGATCCGTCATGTGGGGGCAAAAGCGGCAAAAACGCTTGCGCAAACATTTGGAGAGATGGGTAAAATCCAGCAGGCAACTATGGATGATTTTATTAGCATTAATGAAATAGGCGATAAAATGGCTGATGCACTCGTCACATATTTTGAACAGGAAGAAGTTACATCTCTTATTCAAGAGTTACAAGATGTTGGCGTGAATTTGACTTATAAGGGACCAAAACCTGTCAATATAGAGGAATCTGATTCTATATTTGCTGGGAAAACCATTGTGTTAACGGGTAAATTAGAACAGCTTGCTAGAAATGAAGCCAAGGAAAAAATCGAAGCTTTAGGAGGCAAGGTTTCTGGCAGTGTGAGTAAAAAAACAGATCTAGTTATTGCCGGAGAAGACGCAGGCTCAAAATTAACCAAAGCGCAGGAATTAGGCATTACGATTTGGGACGAGGAAAAATTGATTGAGGAATTAAATTCGTAAGAGGTGAAAATCGTGAAAAAACTCATGGCAGTGTCGCTGTCATTCGTTCTTTTACTCGCGGGTTGTGCACCTAGTTTTAACCAGCAAGAAGAGGTTGTGCAAAATGAAAATGAGAGTAGCGAAGAAGAACAGGCGATCATACCAAACTTTAAAATATCCGATTCGTACTATCGGACAATCCTACCTTTTAAGCCAAGTGAGTCACGCGGTTTAGTCGTTAATAATGTAAATACAAAATATGATATAAATGAATTTGAGACAGGTTTAATGAGAGTTGCGCAGAACCATTTTGATACAGAAAAGTTCTTCTTCCAAGAAGGACAATACCTAGATAAAGCAACGATTTCCTCATGGTTAAGTCGCCAATATACGAAAGAACAATTAAAAGAAAAAGACATGACGGAAAAAGAGAATCTCGGTCTAAATCCCGTAGATGATGGAAAAGGGACAAAAGAAGAAAGAAATGCCCGTGCACCTCTTTACTTAGCTCATATTTTAGAACATAACTATCTTGTAAAAGATGGTGATAATAAAGTGAAACTTGGCGGTGTTGTCATTGGTTTGGCGCTTAATTCCGTCCATTATTATCAAAAAGAAGCATACGGTGCCACATTTGAAGAAGATATTTCTCATAGTAAAGTAGAAGCAGAAGGCAAAAAGATGGCTGAAGAAATTATAAAGAGATTAAGACAACAAGAAGGCCTTGAGAATGTACCTATTACCATTGCGCTATTTGAACAATCGGAAAGAACTTCTGTCGTCCCAGGGAACTTCTTCGCCTATGCGCATGCCGGTGAGGGAAGTAACCAGCTAAGTGGTTGGGAAGATGTAAAGGAAAACTATATTTTATTCCCATCTAATACAGCCGAAGAGAAGTATCGAGAAGACTATACGAATTTCTTGAATTTTAAGCAAGATGTTGAAAAATATTTCCCTAATTTTAACGGCGTCATTGGAAAAGGTTTCTATATTGGTGATCAATTGCAGCAGCTAAATATAGATATACCTATACAGTTTTACGGTAAGTCAGAAAGTGTCGGATTCACCCAATATGTAACCAGCAAAGTCGTTAGCATGTTTCCAGAATACATCTCTGTCCAAGTAAATGTCACGTCAGTCAACGGACCAGAATCATTAATCGTCCGTAACGCAAACGAAGCTGAACCATTTGTTCATATTTATCAATAATACCGAAAACGCCGCTACTTAATGCGGCGTTTTTTATTTTGGGATAGGATTCAATGTGTTTTAACAGAGTACGCTAAAGATAGCGGGTTTAGGTAATATTCTGACACGGGTGATTGAGCCCTTGCACTGCACATCCCCCATGAATTGGTCCAGCCAAGACGAAAGCAAGGGTCAGCTTAGCTGAAGAAGGAGTAACCTATGATTCTGTGGAAGAAATAGTAGAATGAACTAAGAGTTTATAACAAAAGTAGAAACTTTGATTATAGACCAAAGGAGGTTTTGTTATGGAAAATAGAACAGATACAGCGTCAAGAGTGATCATGGCAGAATCACACACGATATATGAAGCATTTCTCCATCCGAAAGCTTTAGTTTCATGGCTCCCACCTAAAGGAATGTCAGGTTATGTTGAAGATTTTGATCCGCGTGAAGAGGGGACTTACAAAATGACACTCTTCTATGAAGGAAACCAACCCTCATATGGAAAAACTACTGAGAACAGTGATGTGTATCAAGGGAAATTTTTAGAATTAGTTCCTGATAAAAAGATAATACAACTAGTAATATTTGACTCAGAATCCCCCGAATTCACTGGTGATATGAAACAGACATGGCTATTTGAACCCCTTGCAAAAGGAACAAGAGTCACCGTTAAATGTGAAAATGTCCCTAAAGGAATAAGCAAGGAAGATCATGACATTGGTTTACAATCAACATTGGAAAATCTAGCGCTATTTGTGGAATCATTTTAAGTATTTGCGTGTGCCCTTTACTTAAAAAGTACCGACTAAATTTAGTCGGCATGTCATTTCTCAATATTTATGGTTTCTAATAAGACGGACTGAAATGTATCTATAAAAAAGAGCGATGGGATATCCGTCGCAAACAACATGATGAACCTGTAAAGAAAGAGGTAAATAAATATTACCAATCTTATTGAAAAAATTTACCCATATAAGTATTAGTAAAAGATATCCAGTGAAAGCAGTCCATGGAATCATAGATAGATTTAAGGCATTTTTACGTACCTAACGTATGTAATATGCTTTAAGCACATCTATGCCCTTACTTGAAAAAGGGAGACAGCCACCCGTTGGAGCTTCTAGCTTTAAGAATGGTGAACCAACAAGATCATGTTTGTCACGGGTGGATCTATTATTTGCTATTTTCCACATACAAATATCCGGTAGCCTAATAGCTCATTATATTTCATTAATAGGTTAAAATGTTCGGTCATTACAGTATAAAGTTCTGGTTCAATCTGTTTTGAGTAAAGAAAATCAGGATTGGGGTTGTATTGGAGCATCGATTGATTTTGACCACTTATGCGTATGTTCGTAAATCCTGCTTCTTCAAATAAACGGAGCCAATCGGCTTCTGTGAGAACAGAATTGATCCCATAAAATCGGTTTATTTCCTCTGCTATCGATGGAGGGAGTGGGACATTGGCAGTAAACTCATTAGAAATGAAGCGACCACCATTTTTTAATAAGCGAAAAATCTCTTTGAGCGCTTTTGGTTGATTGACAAAAGTAAGGACTGATTCGCACATAATGAAATCAAATTTCTCATCTTCAAGTGGGAGTGCTTCGATAGAACCTTGGAAAATACGTACGGGCAGTTTAGCTTTCTTCATTCTATGAGTTGCTTTTTCCACCATAATCGGGTTAATATCAACCCCTGTTACGTTTGCTCCTGATTTAGCAGCCAAAAAGGCGGCTGTTTGACCGGTTCCGCAGCCTACATCTAAAATTTGTGACGTAGCGTCTAATTCTTCATTCATAAGAAGTGCCCTTGTTAGTTCAAAACCACCTGGGTGCGCCCCTCCAACACCAAACTTTGATAAGAAATCTAAATAAATAGGAACCACCTCCTTTTGTATTTCTATAAGGTATGAAAAACCCAATTTAATGTTCTTTGCCAAATGGGCTTTTACATCAGTAACAACTACCTAAAAGCATCATACGTTGTTACAGAGGGCAGGCTTGAGACGCTCTTTATACGTACTAAACCTAAAAAGGGGAAGAAAAGATGCAAAATTTTCAAAACGAACTTCAATCACTTGGAATGGATCAATATCAGGTGGGGGATTTAACACCTATACAATATCAAGCACCAGTTCCAGTTCAATTTAACGATATGCGTCGCTGTGGCGGCTGTGGTGGTTGTGGCGGTTGTGGTGGTTTTCGCTGTGGTGGTTGTGGCGGTTTTAGATGTGCAGGCTGTTTCGGTTGTTTTGGTTGCTTCGGGTTCTTTATTTAAAAAGTATCTGTGTAAGTTATCTTCGTTCCTTCGCTACAAAATCAATAATGACGCGTGTGTATACTCCCTACAAGTCCCTTTTATTAGGGGCTTCCTTTTCATTATTCATAATGGACAAATACAAATACATAAATTATAAGGAATATTTAATGAATGCTTAGTACGAAGGAGGGGCTACATGACAAAATTGAACGCAACCTCACGTCTCAAAGTGAAGAATGATACATTTTATCTACCAGACCCTAAGGGAGGCGTCTATTTTAGGAATAATGCCAGTTCATTTTGGATGGAAGGAGGCACTATTTATCAATGGATTGAAAAGCTAATACCCATGTTTAATGGAGAACATACGTTGGCAGAACTAACTGCGGGGTTGACAACTCCCTATCGTAACAGAGTATATGAAATTGGCGAGGCTTTACTTACAAAAGGCTACGTTCGAGATACTAGTCAAGATCAACCACACCAATTAACCGCAGATGTTCTAGAAAAGTATGCTTCTCAGGTTGAATTCATTGAGAGTTTTGTTGATTCAGGTGCTTATCGTTTTCAGATGTATCGCCAAGCAAAGGTATTAGTGATTGGATCTGGTTCTTTATTCGTTTCACTGACATCTTGTTTGTTGGAATCAGGGCTACCAACCTTTCACATGATGGTGACAGAAGCAGCACAAACAAACTATGGACGGATTAATGAAATAGTGAATCATGCCAAAAAGGACGATCCCACCGTAAGGGTGACGGAAATTCCTTATGGTAAGAACTTAGCTTTTTGGAGAGAAGTCGTACAATCATTTGATTGGATATTATATGTTTCCCCTAATGGAGATATAGACGAAGTGAAGGAGATTAATCAGGTTTGTAAAGAAGAAAAGAAGAACTTTCTTCCTGCCTTATATCTAAAGCAGGTGGGAATGGCAGGGCCTATAGTGAATCCAGAAACAGAGGGATGCTGGGAATCTGCATGGCGTCGAATGCATGAGACAATATTGCAAAAAGAACGAAAGCAACAGCCTTACTCTTCGACCGCAGGTGCTTTATTGGCGAATATTATTGTTTTTGAGTTTTTTAAGCAGATGACAGGAGCATTTGATACGAAAGAAAACAAACAATTTTATTTGCTAGATCTTGAAAGTTTGCAAGGTGAATGGATTTCGTACTATTCACATCCATTAGTTGAAAACCCTACCTTTAAACCTGAACTTGTCGATGATGTAAACAACCGACTTCAGAGGGAGAATACGGAACAGCCAAAAGCAAACAAACTCTTAGAATATTTGAGTTTATTAACGGCTGAAGAAACGGGGATTCTTCATATTTGGGGGGAAGAGGATTTAACACAGCTTCCGCTTTCACAATGTTATGTTCAGGCAGTGAACCCCTTAGCAGAAGGACCTGCGACTCTGTTGGAAAAGGCTTTATGCTCGGGTCTAACACATGAAGAAGCAAGAAGGGAAGCAGGCCTCACTGGGCTTGAGATGTATGTTTCAAAAATGGTGAAGGGAAGAATGAGTGAATTTATGGGCATTGGTGCTGGTGAATCCCTTGCAGAAGCGGTTTGCCGTGGACTACAAGTGTATTTGGAAGAGGAAAGGAGAAGTCTTCCTGTTGATCAGCAATCGCTGTTACCTGTGAATCTTGAAAAGATAGAAGATCGCGCTTGTCGATATTATTTACAATCACTGACAACCTTAAATGGTCCACCCACTATCAGTATGGGAAATCAAATACTAGGCTTTCCAGTTATATGTATAGAGTCAAATGGGGTTTGTTACATTAGTTCTGGTTTAAATATAACACTGGCACTACGTCATGCGTTGCAAAAAGCATTATTGAATGTGCAAAATGAACCAACAACAATCAGTGAAGGGGAAATGAACGCCAATGATTATATAAGAGGGAAAGAAGGAAAATTAGACATTCCTTCATGTGAGCTTATGACAAAAAAGGAGTTATTACAATCTGCAATTTATAAATTAAACGAGAATCATAAAGAGATCGTTGTTTACGATCTTTCTTTTGAACCATTTTTAAGAAGAGAGTTAGCTGGGGTTTATGGCGTACAGATATGTGAGGAGGTACGTTAATGATTGTCATCGTCGGTAATGGTGAACTGGCCGATTTTGTCTATAGGCAATTGTCTAGCAATTATACAGTCAGACGGCAAGATCTATTAACGGATTTCCCTGAAGATACAACATTGGCGCTCGTATTGCATGATAATTGGCAGCCCTCTGTTCATCAACAAGCAGAAGAAAAATTCAGAAAGGAAAATATCCCTTGGCTTCGTGGCTTTGTTTCTTTTGGTGAAGGCATTATTGGTCCATTGGTACAACCGGGAAAACGGGGGTGTTCTCGTTGTGCCGACGTAAGGCGCATCATAGCAGGTACAGATTCTAAAGAAATGTGGGGGTTTTATTACAAACTATCAGGAGAGAGTAGCCCGCAAGACGCATGGGCATCACGAACGGGTCTTTGGCAAATGACCACTTTACTGTGTACAGAAGTGGATTATATTCTTCAAGGGGAGCCCAATCATTTAGAAAATCAACTGTTCATTACAAATCTTAAAACGTTCATGCATTCATCTCATCATTTCTCCTTTGATCCAATGTGCCCATTATGTGGGGACATTCCAGAAGATACAGCGAAATTAGCGGAAATTAAGTTGCAATCTAGTCCGAAAATTCAAGGTGCTGGCTATCGCTGTCGATCCATTGAAGAATTAGAAACCGTGCTTTTAAGAGATTATTACGATCATCGGACAGGTGTAATCAACGGGAAAATACAGGATTGGACACTTCCTTTTGCTGATGTTCTTATGAATATGCCCCTGTTTGGTGCTAGCGAGGGAGTGGCTGGAAGATCTAACTCTTATCAAATGAGTGAGTTAACCGCCATTTTAGAAGGATTAGAACGGTATTGCGGTATCGAGCCTAAGGGAAAAAGAAAGGGTGTACGAGAAAGTTATCAAGATGTCATGGATCAAGCTTTAAACCCTGCAACTGTTGGTTTACATGCACTGGAACATTACGAGAAGCCCGATTTTCCGTATCAACCATTCGAGCCTAATAAACCAATGAATTGGGTTTGGGGTTATTCATTTTTACAAGAACGATCTATTCTCGTCCCAGAATTACTTGCTTATTACAGTTTAGGTTGTGGGGAAGGCTTTGTTTATGAGACCTCAAATGGATGTGCCATCGGGGGTAGCCTAGAGGAAGCTATTTTTCATGGAGTAATGGAAGTCGTTGAGAGAGATTCATTTTTACTCACTTGGTATGCGAAACTTCCATTGCCACGTCTTGATTTAAGTTCTGCCGATGACAAGGAATTGCAGTTGATGGTTGACCGGGTACGTGAGGTGGCAGGGTACGATCTCCATTTTTACAATTCGACGATGGAACATGGGATCCCGAGCGTGTGGGCCGTAGCAAAAAATAGAAAAGAAACAGGAGTAAATATTATTTGTGCTGCTGGAGCTCATATGGATCCAGTAAGAGCTGTCAAAAGTGCCATCTATGAGCTTGCGGGCATGATGTTTGTTCATGATGAGAAATTAGCAGCAAACAGGCAGAAATACGAGGAGATGCTTAAAGATCCGTATAAAGTAAGAACGATGGAAGATCATGGCATGTTGTATGGTCTACCCGAGGCAGAAGAATACCTAGCGTTTATTCTGAAGGATCAGGGGCCATTACGTACATTTGCTGAAGAATTCAAGCAACCACCAGTATACAACGATTTGAAAGATGATCTTCAAGAAGTTCTTCAGACATTCCGTAAAAATAATCTTGAAGTCATCGTTGTTGACCAAACAACGCCAATTATTCAAGAGAATGGATTGTACTGTGTGAAGGTCATTATTCCTGGCATGTTGCCGATGACATTTGGACATCATCTGACACGGGTGAAAGGACTGGATAGAGTACTAGAGGTACCAAGTCAGTTAGGGTATAGGCAGAAGAAATTAGCGTATGAAGAGCTTAACCCACTTCCACACCCATTTCCGTAATGGAAGGATAGGAGGATGAAAGAGTTGGAGTTAGATACATTCATACACAATCTCCACTTTGATACAGAGAAGCTCGCTCCACCCGATTGGCAAGTCGATTGGGAAGGCGCCCCCCTTCCGTATAAATTGTACCGTGGGTTACCAGCTATTCCACTGGACGCTAATGTACCTTCAACCCTTCATCATGATCTATTGCCAACGTTAAAGGAGATTGGGCATTTTTTATGGTATACCTATGGAATCACTCAATATGTCCGGCTCCCTCATGGCACTCAATCATTGCGGAGATTTGTTCCCTCCGGTGGCGCACTTTATCCGAATGAAATATATGTATATATGAAACTCGAAGATGCCAAAACAGGCATCTATCATTATGATGTGGCTCATCACCGCCTCATTTTGTTGCGAGAGGGAAATTTTGATGCATTCGTTTCTAAAAGTTTAGGCACAGTGATTGAAGATTGTTTTTGCACTGTTTTTATTACAGCTTTCTTTTGGAAAAATTTTTATAAATACAATCATTTTTCCTATCGATTACAGGGACTAGATACAGGGGTACTCATTGGACAATTATTAGAAGTAGCATCTCAATTAAATTATAAGACGAAGGTATGTTATCAATTTCTAGACCGAGCAATGAATCATTTACTAGGTTTATCTGAGGAAGACGAAAGTGTGTACGCAGTTATTCCGATATCAACTGAAGCCATTGTCCAAACGATTAAAGAAAATGTGTCCTCTCATACATTGTGCGCAGAAATAGCGCAATTAGATCAGTTGCCTCATAATCTGTCAAAGACCATGGACTATCCGTTACTCAGAAAGCTCAATGAAGCGGCCATGTTTGAATCAACAAAGTCTTTTAGAAAGGTAAAGAGCGATGGTGAGACCTTCACTTCTGGTACTGAAATAACCTTGCCTCATACACAAAACTTTTCATATGAATTCTCATCGATTTGTAAGAAGCGGTATTCTCCAGACGCAGATTTTATCATGGAGAAAATAAGGAAGACGACTCTAGCAACCTTGTTAAAAGAGACATGTTCATTCTCTTATCATCACGACCTTGATGATACAGATGGCCATGTTACTGCACGCTTAGCTTTTTACGGTAGCTTCTATAATGTGGAGGGTATAGCGAATGGGGCTTATGCTTATGACAATGAAAATCATGTGCTTCGTCTAATTAAAGAAGGGGATTATCGCCCGTTATTACAATCGGGTTTAGTTATGCCTAATGTTAATTTGTATCAAGTGCCGCTTTGTATGCATGTAGTAGGAGATCAAAGCCATTACAGAGAGTCATTAGGTTACCGAGGATACCGTATTCAACAGATGGAAGCAGGCATACTCACACAACGACTCCTCTTGCATGCGTCTGCTTTAGATTTGGGAGGGCATCCACTGCTGGGCTATTCTGCCAGTCAATGCGACCAACTCTATGAACTCGCTTCTAAAGGGAAAACGAGCTTAATTCAACTCCCGATTGGCAAGCACCGTCCTCGTGCTTGGTTGAAAGGAGGATTAAGAAGCTGAGTGTTATGTTGATGTCGTTCTATCATTAAGAGTGTAGTACCCGGTCATGAAAACAAGCCTTCTAACCCAACTTAGAAGGCTTATTAGGTTGCTTTAAATATCTCTCTTGCCTTAATACCTTCACTTTTTTACACAACCATCTAAATTTACATAAGGAAGTTTTTTCTTTTTAAAAAAGCTTGCATCTAACGTTACGTTATTTCTTATGATTGGGTGTAGAAAGAGTGAGAGAGGCAGGGTATGAATGAATCAACGATATTCTTTAATGAGGAACAAACCATTTCTTTTCTTATTTTTAGGTAGCTTTTTGGCGATTATTGGATTTAGTATGTTTTTTATGACAACCACTTGGTTTGTTATTTCAGATGTAGGATCTGCAAGTTCACTAGGCATGATACTTATTGCTATTACTGTACCTAGAGTAGTCATGATGGCATTTGGTGGGGTACTTGCTGATAAATATAAGAAGACAACCATTATGTTTACTACGAGTGCCATTCAAGGAGCTTTACTCGTGCTCATTTTTTTACTAAACAATGCCGGTCAACTAACATTTGTTTATTTGCTTATTTTGGGATTCTTTTTTGGAACGCTAGATGCTTTTTCAGGACCAGCTGGCACATCGCTAATTCCCAAGTTAGTACAAGTGAACCAAATCAAACAAGCGAACGCGATCATTCAGGGTTTAGGTCAAATTGGTTTTATTGTGGGACCGATTATATCTGGAAGTATTATGGAGTTCGCTGGCGTGACAACAGGTTATTTAGTCTCAGCTATTATTGTTCTTTTGTCTGCTTTCTTTATGTTTCCACCTTTCTTAAAAGAAGGTCCAGTAGACAATACAATCAAACAAACACCGCTGAAAGATTTAATCGAAGGGTTTTCATACGTCAAAGCGAGCAAATTTTTAATCACAGGTATTCTTATTTTAATCACATTGAATTTCTTTGCATTTGGGGCGATTTCTATTGCTATTCCAATTTTAGTAGAGACGTATGGAGGGTCACCGATACATCTTAGTTACATTGAATCAGCATTAGGTGTGGGAATGCTAGTTAGTACTGCTATTATCGGTATGGTTAAAATACGCCGTAGGGGGCTCACCTCGATTCTTGGTCTAATGGCAACACTAATCGTTGCGATCGCATTTAGCCAAATCCCCAATTTGTATATATTGATCGCTTTAGCTTTCTTTATAGGATTTACGATGACATTTGTGTCTATTCCATTCTTCACTTCAGCACAAGAAGATACAGACCCAAGGATTATGGGGAGAGTGATGAGTATTGTCTTCTTAGCGATGAACGGCTTTGACCCGTTGGCTTATGCTACTGTCACATTACTCGTCTCCAGGGGGATTGATATCCAATTAGTCATTTTGTCCTTTGCTATTATTGGCTTAATCATTGCTCTAGTCACTTTATGGAAAGGAAAGACTTATAGAAATTACGAGTCAACTCATTAATATATTTAAAACGAGAGACCACTAGCATCCTATTATGCATCAACGAAGTAGATTCATTGGAAAAAAATCAATTTAATAGCAACTTTATTATTTTTCTAAATAGTCTTAGTAGAATCGTTGCTGAATTTTCTCTAATTATGGTAGTATAATAATTGTTAGAGGGTTAATCTTTTCACAGTCTGAAATGTGCCAATTGTAGCAACATTTCAAAATGACTGATGTGAACTTATAGGAGGATGAAAAAATGGTACAATCTTATAAGCATGAGCCATTTACTGATTTTAGCGTTGAGCAAAACCGTGAAGGGTATTTAAAAGGTTTAGAAACGGTTAAAGGTTATTTAGGTCAAGATTATGATTTATTAATCGATGGAGAACGTATCTCTACTGAAGATAAAATCGTTTCTGTAAACCCAGCGAATAAAGAAGAAATCATTGGTCGCGTATCAAAAGCGAACCAAGAGCTAGCTGAAAAAGCGATGCAAGCTGCAGTGAAAGCTTTCCAATCATGGAGAAAAGTGAAGCCAGAAACACGTGCAGATGTGTTATTTAAAGCAGCAGCAATCATTCGTAGACGTAAACATGAATTCTCTGCCTTATTAACAAAAGAAGCAGGGAAGCCATGGAATGAAGCAGATGCTGATACAGCTGAAGCGATTGATTTCTTAGAGTATTACGCGCGTCAAATGCTTGCAATTAAAGATGGTGTGCCTGTTAACAGTCGTCCAAATGAATTTAATCGTTATGATTATATTCCTCTTGGCGTTGGTATCATCATTTCTCCTTGGAACTTCCCATTAGCGATTATGGCAGGTACAACTGTTGCTGCTATTGTTGCAGGGAACACCGTTCTATTAAAACCCGCTTCTACAACGCCAATTGTGGCTGCGAAATTCGTAGAAGTTATGGAAGAAGCCGGTCTACCAAAAGGTGTACTGAATTTTGTACCAGGAAGTGGAGCAGAAGTAGGTGACTATTTAGTAGATCACAAAGATACTCGTTTTGTATCATTCACAGGATCTCGTGATGTTGGTCTTCGTATTAACGAACGAGCTTCAAAATTAAATGATGGTCAAATCTGGATTAAACGTGTCATTGCTGAAATGGGCGGTAAAGATACTATTGTTGTAGATAAAGAAGCAGATTTAGAACTTGCTGCTCAATCCATTGTAGCTTCAGCATTCGGTTTCTCTGGTCAAAAATGTTCTGCATGTTCACGTGCAGTCATCGTTGAAGATGTTTATGACCAAGTGTTAAACCGTGTAATTGAAATTACAAAAGAGAAACAAGCTGGTAATCCGGAAGACACAAGCAACTTTACAGGACCGGTAATTGACCAAGCTGCGTTTGATAAAATTATGGGTTATATTGAAATCGGTAAACAAGAAGGAAGATTAGTAGCTGGTGGAGAAGGCGATGACTCTAAAGGTTATTTCATTCAACCAACAGTATTCGCTGACCTTGATCCAGAAGCTCGTCTTATGAAAGAAGAAATCTTCGGCCCAGTGGTTGGTTTCACAAAAGCAAAAGACTTCGACCATGCAATTGAAGTGGCAAACAACACGGAGTATGGTTTAACGGGTGCTGTGATTACAACCAACCGTGAACATATCCAAAAAGCACGTGAAGATTTCCATGTCGGAAACCTTTACTTCAACCGTGGTTGTACAGGGGCGATTGTCGGTTACCAACCATTTGGAGGATTCAATATGTCAGGAACAGACTCAAAAGCGGGTGGCCCTGACTACATCATGCTACACATGCAAGCCAAAACAACATCTGAAATGTATTAATCTATTCAAAAGGTGCTCACCAAAATACGGTGAGTGCCTTTTTTTCTACATACTTTACTGAAACTACTGACGAAAAGTTGGGAGTAGTAGTCAGTGGAATGACAAACATGACTTGGGGATATTTAGCAGATTATTGCTGAAATCTGGTTAGATAGATAGTATAAAAGAGTTTGTGCGCAATTTTGTAGGAAACCGGGAAGATAGTGGAGCAAGTTGAGTTAGTGCATGCAACTCAGTAAGAAAACAGAAAGATAGCGAAGCAAAGAGAGTTTGTGCGTGCAACTTAGTAGGAAACTGGAAAGATAGCGTAGCAAACCGAGTTAGTGTGTGCAAATTTTTAAAGCAGAAGAGGTTCGCTTCGCTCCCCCAAAAGACTCCCCCACAGTTAGAAGAGCCTAAACCTCAAAACGCCCCCGTCTAAACAAATAAAAGTTTTCTAGTTTGTAATTTTGAATGTTTTTCAATCTGTATTATAACAATTTCAAATTATATCCCCTTTAAAAACATTGATATATCAAGGTTTTTATCACTAATGTCGATATTTGTCGAAAATAATATCAGATAATTTTGAATAAAACAGTTCCAATAATGGATTATCTGTTATATAATACAAATTGTTAAGAGTTTATTGTAATACAACAATAAAGACGGGTTTTTATTTAAATGATTAAAGGGAGGATTTAACAGATGACGAATGAAAGAGTTAAACAATTACAAGAGGCTTGGGCAAATGACTCACGTTGGATGGGGATTGAAAGGCCTTATTCTGCAGAAGAGGTTATTAAACTAAGAGGATCAATTGATATCGAATATACGCTTGCTCGTAGAGGGGCTGAGAAGTTATGGAAGCTCGTTAATGAGGAAGATTTCATAAATGCTTTAGGTGCATTAACAGGTAATCAGGCGGTACAACAAGTAAAAGCGGGGTTAAAAGCGATTTATTTAAGCGGGTGGCAAGTGGCTGCTGATGCGAACCTTTCTGGACAAATGTACCCGGACCAAAGTTTATATCCAGCGAATAGTGTACCAAATGTAGTGAAACGTATTAATCAAGCGTTACAAAGAGCGGATCAAATTCACCATATGGAACAAGATGAATCAATTGATTGGTTTGCCCCAATTGTAGCGGATGCAGAGGCTGGTTTTGGTGGACAGTTGAATGTGTATGAACTCATGAAAGGCATGATTGAGTCAGGTGCAGCTGGGGTCCATTTTGAAGATCAATTATCTTCGGAGAAAAAATGTGGACACCTTGGAGGAAAAGTATTACTTCCTACGCAAACGGCTGTGAAAAACTTAATATCTGCTAGATTAGCAGCAGACGTGATGGGTGTACCAACACTAGTTATTGCAAGAACCGATGCGAATGCCGCTGATTTAATTACTAGTGATGTTGATCCTTATGATGGCGCCTTTATTACTGGTGAGAGAACACCTGAAGGGTTTTACCGGACAAAAGCAGGTTTAGATCAAGCGATTGCCAGAGGACTTGCTTATGCACCATATGCTGATCTTATCTGGTGCGAAACATCAGAGCCAAGCTTAGAAGAAGCAAAAGCATTTGCAGATGCTATTCACGAGAAGTTCCCTGGTAAACTACTAGCGTACAACTGCTCACCTTCATTTAACTGGAAGAAGAAATTGGATGAAGAAACGATTGCTAAATTCCAAGTTGAGTTAGGTAAAATGGGTTACAAATTCCAATTCGTGACACTAGCTGGTTTCCACTCATTAAATCACAGCATGTTTGAACTTGCTCTAGGTTATAAGGAGCGTGGAATGGCAGCTTACTCTGAACTTCAACAACGCGAATTTGCTAGTGAAGCAGATGGTTACACGGCAACAAGACATCAACGTGAAGTAGGAACAGGTTATTTCGACCAAGTTTCCATGACGATTACAGGTGGTACATCATCAACAACCGCACTAAAAGGATCAACCGAAGAAGAACAGTTTACGAAGGATGAAGAAGTTCAAGTTTAATTTTTTGTATTGCCCTAATAATAACTCCAATTCTTGCCTCCCTATTATAGATGGGGAGGTCTTTTTTGTGTAGAGGAGAAGACGGGAGGTAATATAAATGCTCAGTAGTGACTTAAATAAATCTGAAAACATTTGAAGAATATTTATCTTCCATATTTTTATGAAGCGGTGGGCATGATAGCCTTTAATGGCGTACTAGGTCTTAAAGAAGGTACGCTTTTTCGACTGACTAGTCGTGCTCGTTGAAGCTAAGGTAAGCAAAAAACATCGTAATAACATTTCGCAAAAAGTGTTTGCAGCCGCTCTACTGCTGAAAAGTGAATAAATACTATGTCCACTAATCACCTTTTGCCCAAATTTTCATACGCTTAAGTGAAAGAGTTGAGTTCAATTCAATGGGCAAGTATACTAAAACGAACATATCCATTAATCAAACGTTTGATTGATGAGGTGGAGGTAAGAACGGTATGGCTGAGAAGGTTGACGATTATATCACACAAGGAATATACGGAAAAAAAGAAACGAAGCCGGATGAACGTAGAAAATTTCTGGGTACATTGAGAGAAAGAACCGTTATTGCTTTGACACAGGCCCAAGTAAGGAAACCAGGTATCATGAAAGAAGTAAAAGAAGCGATGACGAAAAATAAACAGGCACGCGTATATTTAAATGGTCATATTGCGTATCGTGACATTTCAAAATATGCCAAATTAGCGTCTGAACAACAGATGTCATTTACCATTGTCACGAACAAAGACTACAACTCAGACCTTGGTCTTGTCCTCGCATATGATTATGCCATTGATCAAGATGACATTTATGTGCAAGAACAAAGTAAGGTTTATAAAGAAGCGAATCAAACTGAGGCTGGATTTAAACAGTGGATGAAGAAATTATTTAGAAAATAAAGGGAGAAAGGTCGTGCGATAACGGCCTTTTTCTAATTCAACTTTGTTGAAAAGAGTGAAACTTTATTTGGGTCTTATCATTGCCACTTACAGGTATGGCTGGGGAACGAGTGACATTTCTCATTTAGCGATTGGGGATGCTGTTAGTCAAAAAACGAATGTAATATTATATATCCGTTAATCGTTTTATTATTTTTTAAAAAAATAAAAACTAATAAATTTCTTCATGATAACCAGAAAAATTAGTTTGCGAAAGGATAAATAAGCTTTTTCTACATAATTGAATCTGACTTATTTAAACGCCTATACGTTACCCTCTTATCAAAAAGGTGACAATTATTTGTATTAAAAATTTTCTGCATCGGAAGGTTTTTTTGTCCAGTTGCGCCAATATAATGCTTTGCTCCAATTTGCTTAAGGTATTCTAGGGATTGTCTATGGATTAAAGATCCATGACCTTTTCCCCTATACTCTGGAATGAACCCAAAATAAAAAAGTCGTCCTTCATCCACTGTACCTTGTTCAATATGGGGCATGGTGACGCCGATTGGATCATTTTCTTTAAACACAATTAAACAACTTTTTGCATAATGATCCCCAATCTCAGATTTCATCCCCTCAAATTCTTGATCTATTGTTGTTTGGGAAGGTGCGTTTAGCGATAAGGCCATGGATTTTTGCCATACCTCTTTAAATAAACCCTCGCTCGTATGCTCAAGTGATTTTAATGTAAATGACGAATGATCATTAAAATCATGGATACTTGTTAAATCCAGATGATAAAAATACTGAACTTCGTGTTGAACAAATTTTAAGTCCTTAAGATATTTAATATAACTTGAATTTAAAGATTCCTGTTGATTTAAAACAACGGATACTGATTTGATATTTTCATTTGAAACAGTTTTCATTGTCTCGGCTAATAGTGTTTTAAAATCTTCGGTCCCTTTCAAATCTCCTATTTCCTCTATTATTAAGTAGTATGGGGATCCATTTATTACTTTACTATCAAACGAATATAACATTCATATTACCTCCCTTACTTTTCTTATAGATTTAAATTTAAATACGCGCCGTTATCAAGATCATATTGTGTCATGCCAATATAGAAAAGACCAGAATTAACGTCCTTCGCAATTAAAAATTTAATATGATTTGTATAAACAACACTAGCAAACCTATTATTTATATAATAATAACTACTTTAAATTATCACACATACTAGAGTTAATAGGACAAATATTTTATTGTGTTTCTTCTTCAACAAGACTCCTCCCCCTATTTTTTGTACGCTAAATTATTATTTTAATGAGTGGTGTAATTTTTTTGATACTTGAGAAGGATTTACCACCTGAGAAGTATAAAGAGTATACATCTTTTATAATGGGGGTTTCTTATAAAGGCGAGGAGCTTGAGAAAGAAATTTTTGATATTGAAATGATGATTGAACACATCGAAGCCGTTCGACCGCCGGGGGAAAATTAGATACTGCAGAAAGTAGAGTAGGTTTTAGAAATAAGGAGACAGGCGGCAAAACGGAAATAAATTGAAATTTATTTTTGGTGGTGTAATCATGAAAAGCAACAAAATCCCAAAAACAATTTTTAATATTGGAAATTTTCTACTTATCCTTATTGGAATTTGGATTTTTAGTGAAATTAGTAACAACATTTCTATAAAAGGAAGACAACCAACCGATATTGGCCATGTTGTCTTTTTTCAAGGAATTACTTATTTTGTAAAGGGTGAGGATATCAAGACTTCAGACTTTGAAGTCTTTTCGCATGAAGATATCATGTTTTCAAGAAAGTTTGAGGAAGTATCAATATTTGATGATAGCGGAATAAAGCTACTTGGAAAAGGAATAAAAAATGGTGATAAGGTGGCAATTTGGTATGATGTTGTTTTAGAGTCATATCCAGCTAGAATCAAATTAATCCAAATAGAGAAAAGAGATTAATATAAAAAAATTTAACTAGTTTTTAAAAATATCCATCTTTAGGTTTAATACTATGTATTCTTATGGGGCCTATTATCAAGTAAGGGATATATGTCAGGAAACTATTTTGCAATCTACTATTCCTGCACGGGATAGATACTGAATTGTTAGAAGATAATTTTATTGCGCAACAACAATAATTACATAACCGAACAAGTGGTTTACAGGAAGCGTTACAACTTTGATATACGGTTTGAAAAGGGGAAGAAAGGAAGAAAAAGAATGGAAAAGAGAATTTTTCATATTCGCAAAGCGACAGTAATGGATGCGGAACAATTATCTCAGTTAAGGTTGGTTGTGGACGGGGAGACGGATAACTTTGACCGGGAGCGTGGAGAAGATTTTTTAAGTAAGACAGATTTTGAAGAGATGATACGTTCTGAGTCAGTTGAAGGCAACAGTTTGTTTTTGGTAGCAGAAGTCGAAGGTCACCTTGTGGGATTCCTAAAAGCTAAAGGTGGTCAATTAAAGAGGACTTCACATCGAGTGGAGTTCGGTGTTGCTGTGAAAAAACAATATTGGGGACAGTCCATAGGAAAAAGTCTTATTCAAGAAATGTTGCAATGGGCAAATCAAAAAGGTATTAGAAAAGTAACGCTGCAAGTATTAGAAACAAATCAAAAGGCGATTGCACTATATGAACGCCTTGGCTTTATCGTAGAAGGAGAATTAAAGGATGATAAAAAAATAGGCGATATCTATTATTCTACGATCTTAATGGGGCGGAGGAATGAAGGCAATGGATAAGAGGGAGTTACTTGCGGAAGATCTTTTGAAAAAGGTCATTCAGGGAAAGCGAGTGGGTGATTTCTACCCTTTTAACCATGGTGATGATGCCCAGGTGGAACATTACATCTCCCATTTGGTAGGAGAAATAGGTGGATTAAAGGGATTGCTGTATGAAGCAGATTTTGACCATTATGGCAGTGGGTTTGCCTCTTACGTCAGTGTGTTTTTCTGGAAAAAGGAAGAGGAAGAAGTATTAGCAAATGGTGAAGTATCTATGAAGGGTTTATGGTTATATATTTCAAGGTTAGCGACTGTAGTTATTATGGGTAAAGGTGAAATGACGAGACATGGGAGTAGTGGGAGTAGAGATTTTTTAGCCAGTCATACTGTATGTGAATGGCCATCTGAGACATGGAGTAAACAAATTTGGGCAATAAAAAAAATCGTGGAAGCATATCATTATGTTATTTTGACAAAAGCAGATGTAGATCAGTATTTAGATTTTCAGCTAGACATCCCTACAATTCTAAGTGAACCGCCATACAAAGTCTTTGACGCGCATTTTTATTGGGAAGATTGATTAACTGTTGTGAAATAAAAGTTTACCAAAGATTATGCAATGAAAATCGTAAGACAATCGAGTATGATGAGAGAAGTTTGAGTTTGGTTACGGAGGCTATGGGATGATTATTCGGAAAGCTAACTTCTCTTTATTATTGTTTCTCTTTATGATAGGAAATTTCTTATTATTTGCGATCGCCATTCACTCCTCATCTCTTGAGGTCTTTTTTTTCCATTGGGCAGTTCTACTAGCTAGTGTTATAGTTATACTTTTCCTTTCACCAAAATGGTCTTATATAGTTATAAGTGCACTCACTGTGTTATATGGTTTTCTATTATGTTATTTCAGTTATTTACAAACGGTTTTTAATCAGGTGCAATTGATTTCTTTATTTATATCTTATGTATTATCTGTTGTCCCTCTCCTTTTTATCAGGCATAGCTTTTTAAGTATGGACATCCGCATGAAAGAATTATTAGCGGAAACGGTTGCTTTAAGAAAATATATGGACTCAGACGGGCTAATGCTTACAAAACAGGAGTTTTATGAACGTAGCAAAATAACATTACGGGGAATGAATAGAAGGAATGAAACAGGTTTCCTATTAAAGGTATCTGTTTTAAGTAATGGAGTGACGCAAAAAGCTTGGCAAGGCTTAGTACAAAATGTAATAGAAGAAACCATTCGGAGTGATTTCGATTTCTTTATGAGTGAAGGTGCGTCTTTCATTATTTTCTTGCAAAATACGAATGAAGAAGGCGTCATTAAATTTCAAAACAGACTATTAAGTAATTTACGTCTGCAAATGAACATGATTCAGCCACCTATCCAATTTCGCGATTATGCTATAGTCGATTTTGACGAGGTCTATCAGATGTTGCTGGAGGAGAAGTCGAATGTTTAAGGTCGTGTTACTCTTGATTATGGCTTTCTTTTGGTTTTTGCTTTTTTATTATACGATTTTATTAGTCTCTGGTGTTTTGCATTATAAAAGGGAAAGAGAAAGAAAGCGTAGACCTCTTTTGAAATATCCTTCTGTTGCTATTTTAATCCCTGCTCATAATGAAGGGTTAATTCTTGAGGATACGCTGAATGCTATGATGAATTTAAGGTATCCTGGTCACCTTGATGTATTCTTATTAGACGACCAGTCGATAGATCAAACAGCGGCAGTGGCTAGAAGTTTTGCAGAAAACTTTTCGCGTATTCACTATATTAAGGTCCCGCCTGGCGAACCTAAGGGAAAGTCGAGAGTGCTTAATTATGGATTGAGTATTAGCCAATCTGATTATTTTCTTGTGTACGATGCGGATAATCAGCCAGATTCGGATGCTGTGACAAAGCTAGTAGAAATAGCAGAACAAACAGAGAATGCAGCCGGAGCTGTCGGAGTAGTGCGTACCCTTAATCAAAATAAAAATTTGCTCACTCGGATGATTTCAATAGAGTTTCAAGTATTTCAATTGACAATGCAAAGCGGTAGGTGGAAATTGTTTAACCTTGGCTCTTTACCGGGAACTAATATGCTTTTAAGACGTTCTGTCATTGAAGAGCTAGAGGGGTATGACCCGTATGCACTTGCGGAAGATGCAGAGTTGACGATACGAATTACCCAGAAGGGATACGTATTACCGATTGTTCCATATGCACAAACGTGGGAACAGGAACCAGAGAATCTTCAAACCTTTTTAAAACAAAGAACAAGATGGCTCATTGGTAATCTTTATTTACTAGAGAAGAGCTTCAAGGATATTCATTTTTGGAAAGGTAAAACTTTCTTCCATAGTTTGCAACATCTTTTAACCTATTTTGTATTTATATTTTTCTTAATTACTTCAAATGTTATTTTTGTCGGTAGCTTATTCGGTATTAATTTTCCCGAAATGACCGCCCCTTTATTGATGATTTGGTTAATGAGTTATGTGGTATACTCCATCCAAATTATAAGCAGTTTAGCAGTAAATCAACAGCTCTCGCTAACAAGCCTATTTGTTGGGGCAATTATGTATTTTACGTATGCCCAACTATTCGTCATCTTACTTATTCGCGCGTTTGCGATTTATCTTTATCATCGTGTGAGAGGCTTAACGATTGGCTGGGATAAAACAACACGCTTTAAAGCAGACGAGAAAGATGAAGCAGCATAAAATGGCTTCATCTTTTTTATATGGATGTGGTTCACTTTTATTGTCAAGTTGTGGTAGAGATAAATGCTTGGGGCCTGATAAGAATTACTGGTTGCAAATGAAGAGGCAGAGGTGAGTGCGTCCAAGGGGGAATGGTGGGTCTCATGTAATGAAATCAGAATTATAGAAGAAAATCTTGGTTCTCTGGTGGTTATTCAACCCTATGAACCACTTATCCCTACTTTGCCTTTGATCTTACTCTATAGCTAACTAAACTACAAACTACGTAATCCTTCTCCTCTATCTGGAAGTTCTTTGACCCCTTTATCAAAAATCAATTTCTATTATTTGTCCATTAGGCGATCTATTGAACTCGTGGTAAAATAAAGGGTGGTGAAAACGATCAGATCTTCATGTTGCTTTAACGCGTGAAAGTTTGATATGATCAATATAATTGTGTGTTTTTTATTTGAATTTGGAGGTGTCTATATGTCTAGAATTACAATTGACGAGGTTAAGCATGTGGCAAATCTAGCAAGATTAGCGATTACGGAAGAAGAAGCAGAGCAATTCCAACATCAGCTAGATGCAATTATCTCGTTTGCCGAAGAGTTAAACGAGTTAGATACCGATCATGTGGAACCGACTTCCCATGTGTTGGATATGAACAATGTATTACGTGAAGATGAGGCAACTAAAGGACTGCCGCAAGAGGAAGTTCTGAAGAATGCACCTGATTCACAAGACGGCTATATTAAAGTGCCGTCAATCATGGATTAGTTGGAGGGGAAATAGTTTGAGTTTATTTGATCATAAAGTGTCTGAGCTTCATGAGCTTTTACATAAAAAAGAGATTTCAGCGACTGATTTAGTCGACGCATCTTATAAAAGAATTGCTGAAGTAGATGACAAAGTAAAAGCCTTCTTAACATTGGATGAAGAGCATGCGCGTCAAGTAGCGAAAGAAATCGATGGTAAATTAGGAACGGATGAACAAAAAGGTCAATTATTTGGTATGCCAATCGGCGTAAAAGATAACTTAGTCACAAAAGGTTTAAGAACAACTTGTGCGAGTCAAATATTAGATAATTTTGATCCCATCTATGATGCAACTGTTGTTTCGAAATTAAAAGAGGCAGAAGCCATTACAATCGGTAAATTAAACATGGACGAGTTTGCTATGGGCTCATCTAATGAAAATTCAAGTTACAGCGCAACACGCAATCCATGGAATATCGAAACGGTTCCTGGTGGTTCTTCAGGTGGATCAGCTGCAGCGGTTGCAGCGGGAGAAGTATTATTTTCACTAGGATCAGACACGGGTGGTTCGATTCGTCAGCCCGCATCTTTCTGTGGTGTTGTTGGGCTTAAGCCTACATATGGTCGTGTATCTCGCTTTGGTTTAGTGGCATTTGCTTCTTCTCTTGACCAAGTGGGGCCAATTACACGTACAGTTGAAGATAATGCGTATCTTCTTCAAGCGATTTCTGGTGTAGATCCAATGGATTCGACCTCAGCTAATGTGAGTGTACCGAATTTTGCTCAAGGTTTAACTGGCGATGTGAAAGGATTGAAAATCGCTGTTCCGAAAGAATACTTAGGCGAAGGTGTGCAAGAAGATGTCAAACAATCGGTGCTTGCTTCCCTTAAAGTATTAGAAAAATTAGGAGCAACATGGGAAGAGGTTTCACTTCCACATTCTAAATATGCACTTGCAGCTTATTATTTACTTTCTTCTTCTGAGGCTTCAGCTAACTTAGCACGATTTGACGGTGTACGTTACGGTTATCGCACTGAAAATCCAGAGAGCTTAATTGATCTTTATAAAAAGTCTCGTTCTGAAGGATTTGGTGATGAGGTAAAACGCCGTATTATGCTTGGTACATTTGCCCTTAGTTCAGGTTATTATGATGCGTATTATAAAAAGGCGCAAAAGGTTCGTACACTAATTAAACAAGACTTTGAAAATGTCTTTGAAAAGTATGATGTCATTATCGGACCAACAACGCCAACACCGGCATTTAAAATCGGTGAAAAAACGAAAGACCCATTAACAATGTATGCGAACGATATTTTGACCATTCCTGTGAACCTTGCTGGTGTCCCGGGTATCTCTGTACCTTGTGGATTCTCAGAAGGGTTACCACTAGGGCTGCAAATTATCGGTAAGCACTTTGATGAAAGCACGGTTTATCGTGTTGCTCATGCATTTGAGCAAGCAACTGATTTCCATAAACAAAAACCGGAGCTGTAAGGGGGGACAAGGAATAATGGAATTTGAAACAGTCATTGGACTTGAAGTCCACGTTGAATTAAAAACAGATTCAAAAATTTTCTCTGCGAGCCCGAACCATTTCGGAGCAGAGCCAAATACAAATACGACAGTTGTTGACCTTGGTTACCCTGGTGTATTACCAGTAGTCAACAAAAAAGCAGTTGAATATGGTATGAAGGCATCTATGGCCCTAAACTGTGAGATTGCACCAGTGACGAAATTCGATCGTAAAAACTATTTTTATCCGGACAATCCAAAGGCCTATCAGATTTCCCAATTCGATAAACCAGTTGGAGAACATGGTTGGATTGAGATCGAGGTAGATGGTTATAAGAAAAAAATCGGAATTACACGTATTCACCTAGAGGAAGATGCGGGTAAATTAACGCACGGCAAAGGATATTCTTTAGTCGATTATAACCGTCAAGGGACACCTTTAATTGAAATTGTCTCAGAGCCGGATATACGCACACCAAATGAAGCCTATGCGTACTTAGAAAAGCTAAAATCAATCGTACAATATACAGGTGTTTCTGATTGTAAGATGGAAGAAGGTTCCTTACGCTGTGATGCCAATATTTCATTACGACCTGTCGGCCAGAAGGAATTTGGTACAAAAACAGAATTGAAGAACTTAAACTCCTTTAACTTTGTTCGTAAAGGATTAGAGTACGAAGAGAAGCGCCAAGCGGAAGTCCTTCGTGAGGGCGGTGTCATCGAACAAGAAACACGCCGTTTTGACGAAGCTACTGGGAAAACATTGTTGATGCGTGTGAAGGAAGGTTCTGACGATTATCGTTACTTCCCAGAGCCGGATTTATTAGATATCGTGATTGATGAAGATTGGAAAGCTCGTATTCGTGCGGAAATTCCTGAACTACCAGATGCACGTAAAACACGTTATATCGATACGTTCGGCTTACCTGCTTATGATGCAGGCGTCCTTACAGTAACAAAGGAAACAGCGGATTTCTTTGAAGCGACTGTTGCTGCGGGAGCAGAGCCGAAACAAGCTTCGAACTGGATTATGGGTGAGGTATCAGCCTATCTTAATGCAGAAGGGCTCGAACTACATGAAACAAAGCTAACAGCAGAAGGCTTAGCAGGGATGATTGCCTTAATTGAAGATGGAACCATTTCTTCAAAAATTGCTAAAACTGTTTTCAAAGAATTAATTGAGAATGGTGGAGAAGCAAAGAAAATCGTTGAAGATAAAGGATTAGTGCAAATCTCAGACGAATCAGCGCTACTCGCTATCGTTACTGAAATCCTTGATAATAACCCTCAATCCATTGATGATTTCAAAAATGGGAAGAAAAAAGCTGTCGGGTTCCTTGTTGGTCAAATGATGAAAGCAACAAAAGGACAAGCGAATCCACAAATCGTTAATAAATTATTGATGCAGGAAATACAAAAGCGTTAAACAAAAAAATCCGGACATTGAAACTGCACCCCAATTGTTAGACACAATCTAACAACTGGAGGTGCAGTTTTTTTATGGCCAAATTTAATGCTGAGGAAAAGTCAGCTACTGTCAGTAGAGCTTTAAAGGGAAATGAAAAGCATTTTTAATGGAGCAAATTTTGTGCAACCAATAGCAAGATTTTGCAATTTAGTTACGCAAAAGGTGGAATCGATGCTTATAGTAGAATCCCGTGAGATATAAGGAACGTATAATAGAGTATCCGTAGCTCAGAAAAGGATCCTCGCCATATAATATATACGAAACAATTCTCCGCACTAGATAACTTAGCACTCATGTTTATAATAAGTGGAGAGCAAGACTCGCTTTAGCGAAATGTATGTGGCTCCTTAAGATCTCTACTAATAATTATTGCTAATAAAACAGCACTAACGCCACCGACAAGTTTGCCAATAATCATGGCAAATACGACTTCTTTCTGAATACCGGCGACAAAGGCTAAATGGCTTCCTAGAACAAAAGCTCCACTTACGGCAAAAGCAACATTAATGATTTTGCCTCTCGGTTCCATGTCCTTTACCATGATAAGCATAGGAATATTATGAGCGAGTGAAGCAATCAATCCAGCTGTGGCTGTATCACTTAATTTTAACCAAGACCCCATCTTACTGAGCGGCACCCTGAGATATTTCGATATAAATGCGACCATAGGAAAAGCTCCGGCTAGGAAAATCGCAATAGACCCGACGGTTTGAATTCCTTCCTCAATAGGTGTTAAATGAGGAATAAGTGTTAGACCAGTCAATGTTTCAAAAATAATTGCTGTTAGTCCGATAATGGCAATCACTTCTATACATTTACCGAAAATGGCAAATCCGCGAATCATCCTTTCTGGTTTTTTCCATAATCCCCAAGCGATGATCAAAGAGAAAGCAATGGTCGGGATAAGATTTTTAATAATCATCACAAATGACAATCCAGCGACCAAGCCCCCAACTAAACAACCAATGGGAACAGTAATAAGTCCTACTAGGATTCCTTTCGCAAAATAAGGTTGGTCTTCTTTTTCAATCAAGCCTAACGCCACCGGAATGGTAAACACAATGGTTGGTCCCATCATAGTACCAAGGAATACCCAAGCGAATAATTCTGAATCCGCACGAACTGACATCTCGGTAGCTAGGGAATACCCGCCCATATCGATGGCGAGAAGGGTATTAGCGAAAGCTGCCGGGTCTGCGCCTATAAACTGGTAAACGGGAGAAATCACAGGTGTCAATAGCGCTGCTAGGACGGGCGCCAAAGAAATAATACCAATCATAGATAACGCGAGAGAGCCCATCGTCATAAGCCCTGCAGTGAACCTTTCACCTAGTCCTAATTTATTCCCGCAGATTTTATCAAGTGCACCGATACATAGGAAAGCGGCAACAATAAAAATAATCAAATCATTTATGTTCATCTTTGTTTCTCCATTCAGACTGATGTTGATTAAAAAATAGCAGGAGTGGTAATTGAAATGATGACCGTCTCTTGATTGAGTGGGTTTTCCCACATATGAGGAACGGTGGATGGAAAATGTATTGTTTCTCCTTCGTTTAGATGATATTCCTCATCTTCCACTCTTACAACCAGTGCCCCCTGTAATATATAGAAAAACTCTTCACCCGGGTGCCTTACCATTTCAACATCTTTTTGTCGAGGTTTTAACTTTACAATGAATGGTTCCAATTTTCGTTCAGGAAAATGACCACTTAGTTTAATAAAAGTAGATTCAGAGCTTTCAATTTTAAATGGTCGTTGGTTCTCTTTTTTCATCACATAATGAAAATCATCATCCTCTTCAAAGAAATGGATCATCTTTACTCCGAAGGCATCGGCAAGCCTTTTTAATGAAGTGATGGCTAATGAAGAGGCACCCCTTTCGATTTGTGATAGAAAACTAACAGATAGCTCCGTTTTCTCACTTAGTTCTTTCAATGTCATGCCTTGCTCGTTCCGAAGTTGTTTAATCTTCTTATATATATCATCCATTGAGGTGACATCCTTTCTTTTTTTGCTTTTTTATCTTATCATGATTTATACAGTGAGAGTATAATAATTTTACATATACTATAAAAAGGGGAAATTAAAATGAGTATTTACCAAGAAAGGTTAAAACAATTACAGTTATATTTGAGTGAGCAGAGACTTGACTTTGCTATTGTCACTCAACCTAAAAACATTTTCTATTATACTGGGTTTAATAGTGAACCGTATGAAAGATTCATGGCGATTGTGATTAATCTACAAAAGAGTGAAGAATACTTATTTGTGCCAGCATTAGATTATGAAGCAGCGAGCGAGCATTCATATGTGAAAAACATTATACCGATTAGTGATGATGAAAATCCATATGAAAAATTAAAATCAGTAATCAAAGTGACTAACGAAGTAATAGGATTGGAAATAAAAGACATCAATCTTTATCAACAAGAACAACTTAAAAACGTATTCTCGCATTTTAATTATCAAGATATAGGTAGGTTCATAGCCAACCAAAGAATGTTGAAGACACCTGCTGAACGGACAAAGGTTTTACATGCAGTAACAATTATTGAAAAAGTACTAGCCGAGGGATTAAAGAAGGTCGAAAAAGGGATGACAGAACTCGATTTAGTATCAGAGTTTGATTATTTAATGAGGAAATTTGGTGCTGATGGACCTTCTTTTTCCACAACGGTCCTCTCAGGTGCAAAATCATCTTTACCACATGGGCATCCTGATCAGAAAAAGCTCGAAAAAGGGGACTTTCTCTTAATTGATATGGGGGTTGTTGCGGATGGGTATTGCTCCGATATCACACGTACATTTGTTTTAGGTGAACCTACTACTAAGCAAAAAGACATTTATGAAATTGTAAGGAAGGCTACTCGTATGGGTGTTTCAACGGCTAGGGCAGGCATCCCTATTGGCTCGATTGATCAAGCGGCGCGACAAGTCATCCAAGAGGCAGGCTACGGACAATATTTTAATAATCGCGTCGGTCATGGATTAGGTATTGATGTTCATGAAGAGCCATCCATTCATGAAAAGAATGATAGCTTAGTTGAAAAAGGTTTACTTTTTACGGTAGAACCTGGGATTTATATACCTGGATTTGGTGGGGTGAGAATAGAAGAAGATGTCTATATAAACGAAGAAGGAAAGGCTGAGGTGTTGACATCTTTCCCAACAGAATTACAAGTAATTGATCGTTTTTAAGTTCGTTTGCATATCGTTTTGGTACCCCTCTTGCGCGCAATACTTGAACATATTAAACACAGGAATTGCGCGCATTTATAAGCCAAGTGCAAACGCAATAGAACTGTACATTTGTTGCTGAAAATTCATACAGATACCGTGATATATACAAAAATACATGCCAAGATTGCTAAACTCTTTTTCTCCTTTTTTCCTTATTTCAGATAAAAGTACATGATTAGTCATGCTATCATAGTTAAAAAGGCGGCAGGCGAAATCAAAAGGAGGTAAATGCGTGAACCTTTTATATGGGCTGATTCTGGTGATGATAGTGGCTGGCTTTATTACTGTTGCTTCTATGAAAAAAAGAATGGAGCGTAAAGTCGCGAAGCTTGTGGCTCAAGGTGAGCATGAGAATGACAGAAGAGATATACAAGCAGTTATTTATTGGATTTTTGGCACAGTAGCCTGGGGTGTCGTAAGTATATTTCTCATTATATGGTTATTGAATGATTTCTTCGGATAACAGATTGATTGATAATATAGAATCAATCTTTTTTTGTTAATTTTCCTGCTTGTCGTGTATAAGACTGGCCCCCTATAAGAGATTGTTAAACAATTGCAACAAATTTCGACAAAAGTCTTCCCATTCCTGTGGTATATTGGCTTATGGTGATAGTAGTTAGAAAATTAAATAAAAAAACAGTGATAGTTTAGCATCTTGGAGGGGGATAAAAATTGCATTACGATACAATTATTATCGGCGCAGGTTCAATGGGGATGGCAGCAGGCTATTATTTAGCGAAAGAGGGCAAAACGGTTTTGCTTATTGATGCGAATAGGCCACCTCATCAGAAAGGAAGTCATCATGGTGAAACGAGAATCATTAGATATGCTTATGGTGAAGGACATGCTTATGTGCCACTCTTGTTGAAGGCTAAACAACTATGGGAAGAAGTAGAGAAAGAATCCGAAATGGAGTTGTTTTTACAAACAGGTGTTTTAAATATTGGTAGTGAGACTTCTCTTTTTATGAAGGAAGTCAAGACAAGTGCGGAAAAATATCAATTACCACTTGATGTTTACACACATGAAACGGTCAATTCTAAATGGAAAGCATTACAATTAGATGATGGAATGGTTGCTTATCATGAGCCGACATCTGGGGTTTTGAAGTGTGAGGATTGTATCGAGGCTTACCGGAGACTTTCTCTTTCTCATGGCGCTAAAATCGTGACTGATAGCGAAATTACTGATTTATCTATTATAGAAGGAATTGTTAATATTGCTACAAAGGATGGACATTATTCAGGTGACTCGTTAATCGTTTCCGCAGGAGCGGGCACAAATTCCATTCTTCATTATCTGGACTTGCAGCTTCCGTTATATCCGATTCGGAAAACTTTCGCCTGGTATAAAGCACAAGAGGATGTTTATGAGGCGAAACAGTTTCCAGCTTTTACATGTGAAACGCCATTAGGTCATTACTATGGCTTCCCAAGTATAGATGGTTCAGGATTGAAACTAGGTAGGCATGATGGTGTTGTTCAGAAAATAGAGAATAAACAAGAAGTGCAGCCTTTTAATGAGGAAGATGAGAAAGAGCTTGCCACTTTTTTAGCGAGATATTTCACTGAAAAAACAAACTTACAAGTAGGTAAAACCTGTATGTACACAATGACGCCAGATGAACATTTTATTATTGATCGCCATCCTCAATATGAGAATGTAGCAATCGCAGCTGGATTTTCCGGTCATGGATTTAAATTTAGTAGTGTAGTGGGTCATGTTTTAAGCGAACTAATCCGAGGAAAAACTTCCTCCGTGGATATTTCCCCTTTTACAATTGAGAGATTTGCTGAATTGAAGCGATAATAATATGGGAAATGTCGATAATCGGATTCTTTCCTGGGAAATAAGAGGAATTATGTCGGAGAGAGATTAGAAGAAGGTTCAAGTTTCGACACCAGGTCATTGTGGAGGGGGATGAGCATGAAAAAAATCGGTGTTCTGTCGTCATTGTTACGTTATCCTGTCAAGTCATTTGGCGGTGAAAATGTGGAATCCACTAGGGTCTTATCATACGGTGTATATGGCGACCGAAGTCATGTCATTGTAGATGAAAGTAGGCAAGGAAAATACCTTACAATCACTCAATATCAAGAAATGGCAGCGTACCAAGCAGCATTTGTCGGTGAGGAAAAAGAAGATACATACCCTGAGTTACAAATACATACAGCAAATGGCGAGAGGTACGGATGGACTAATGGGAAGTGGAGGCGAGACCTTCAGCTGAAAAGTGGACGGGATTTATCTTTTCATTCTTTTACCCCATCCTTTGTACCAATTGGGGCTATTGAGGAAGCGCCTCTTTTGTTAGTAACCCATTCGTCACTACAATATTTGAGTAAGCAACTTGGGAAAATGGAAATCGACGCCAAGCGTTTCCGTCCCAACTTTATTATTCATACTGATCAAAATACGCCATTTTCGGAACATGATTGGATCTCCAACCAAATGAAAATAGGAGAAGAAGTGGTGATTGAGGTAACTCAGCCTTGCGAACGTTGCATGATTATTACGGTTGATCCGAAAAATGGACAAAGAACGCCTAACATACATAAAGAGATCATTAGAACCAATCATAATTATTTTGGTGTTTATGCAAAAGTGATTCAAACGGGGAAGGTAAAGCTTGGTGATGAAATTTGGCTCGTAAATGATTGATGAGGGGATGATAAGGTGCATTCGCAAAAACAAGCAATGATCCGCCATCATGAACAATTTATTCAATTTATAGAATCAATCCCAGCTAGCCATTGGCGAAAAGAAATAAATGAAGGAAAATGGTCAGTCGCTGAAGTGGTAGGCCATTTTATTCCGTGGGATGAATTTATTTTAAGAAAACGTCTACCCTTTCTTTTATTAGACCTGCCCCTACCAAAGGCTCCTTCTGCAGATGAAATCAACCCTATTGCCGCTGAAACAGCAAGAAATCAATCACAGGAGACAATCATTGCAGAATTAATCGTAAAAAGGAAACAAATAATAGAAGGAATCTCTAAGATCCCAGATGCGTATTGGCATAAAACAATCATCATTGGGAATAAGAAAATAAGTCTTTATGATTATCTCATCGGACTTGCTGCACATGACGAACATCATATGAAGCAAATTAGTGCCATACTTTCATCGTTCAATGGTATGATATGATTGGATAAAAACGCAAAAGGGATGTGCAAAGGAAATGGAATTAAGAGAATGGTTTGAAAAGGGTTTAACGAAAGAACAATACCTTAATCATATGCAAGTCAACAAAGAAGGTATGCTTAGCATTTATGAAGGTTTTTCGCTTAGTGAAGAAGAAAAGGAAGCATTACAAGAGATTAAGCAAAAAAACCTGCACGCCATTGTTCTTACGGAAGATTGGTGTGGTGATGCAATGATTAATAATCCCGTACTATTAAAAATTGCTGAGGAAATAGGCATGGAAGTACGCTTCGTTTTAAGAGATAGTAACTTAGAATTAATGGATCAATACTTAACAAATGGAACAGCACGAGCGATTCCTATTTTTGTATTTATCGACGAAAAAAGTGAAGAACAAGCTGTATGGGGCCCTCGTGCACCAAGACTACAAGATTATGTGATGGAGAGAAGAACCTCCCTCCCTGCTAAGGAAGATCCGAGCTTTGAACAGGCTCAAAAAGAGCTCTATAAAAGCATTGGAGAAACCTACCAATCTGATCCGAGTTTATGGCATAGTGTGGCTGAGAGTATTATTGCAAAATTAAAATAAGAGGTGAGGGGAAATGAGTTGGAACCAAAATAGAATAACAGATATGTTAAAGGCGAAATACCCAATATTCCAGGCACCAATGGCAGGAGGAGCGACGACTGTTGATTTAATTAGCAGAACCTCGATGTATGGTGGAGTTGGAAATATCGGTGCGGGTTATATGAGCCCAATGGACATGGAAACGATGATTCATGATATTCGTCAAAAAACCAATCACCCTTTTGGCATCAACTTATTTATACCTGAGAATGATATCGCTTTCACAGAAGAGGAAGAAGAAAGGGCGATTCAATCATTAGATGTATTCCGTAACGAGCTTCAGATTGATGCACCGCTTGAATTACCAAGAAAAGATCACCGCTTATTTTTTGAACAACAATTAGAAGTTGTGATGAAATCTTTTGTTCCTGTATGTAGTTTCACTTTTGGTATTCCAGAAGAAGCTGTGATAAAAGCATTACAAAAAGAGGGAACCAAAGTAATCGGTACAGCGACATCCGTAGAAGAAGCTGTTCTCTGGGAAGAGAGAGGTTGTGACCTTCTTGTTGTACAAGGGAAAGAAGCAGGCGGTCATCGTGGTACATTTATTGGTGATGCACTTCATTCCCTTATTCCGTTAGTCGACCTTATTCCAGCCGTTACGGATGAGATCAGTATTCCAGTTATTGCAGCTGGTGGCATCATGGATGCTTCGGATGCAGAAGTTGCCTTTCGCTTAGGGGCTGAGGGTGTTCAATTAGGTACTGCTTTTTTAGCAACAGAAGAAAGTGGCATTCATCCTGCTTATAAGAAAATGCTTGTCTCTTCTAACAAGGAAACAAGTTTGACAAAAGCTTTTTCGGGTAAATGGGCAAGAGGGATTCACAACCGTTTTATGGAGCAAATGAAAAACCAAACGAGCTTACCTTATCCACTACAAAATGACTTAACACAAGCGATAAGATTAGTGGCAGCGAAACAAAATCAGACTGACTTCATGTCGCTTTGGGCAGGAGAAAGTTATCACAAAGCTACCCTACAATCTGTAAAAGTTCTGATGGATCATCTTGTTGCCGGCTTGGATAAGCAATTGGATGATGAATAAGATTATATTACTTACGCGTGGAAAGAAGAGACCACGCGTTTTTTTCTTGACAAAACCTCTTATTTTTAATAAAATCAAATAATTTTTAAAAATGAAATAATTGGAGGGTGCGATGTTACTAGAAAGAGCAGGGAAAAGAAAAGATTGCGCTAATCAAATATTAAAGGATCTTTCTTTACTTGAAAGGTGGTCTCGAATAGGAGAAGTATATGTAGTGGGAGCCTATGCTTATGATTTAATGGTTGATTATGATATAGATATCGAAGTCTTCTGTGATAAGCCTAGTGCCAATCAAGTGTTTACAATGTTAGCGGAGGTTGCTGATCACCCACAAATAGTAGACATTACATATCATAATTACCTGAATGAATCATTTAACGGTCTCTATTTTAAGATTTTATTTAAAAATGATGATTTAGAAGTTTGGAATATCGATATGTGGTTATTTCCAAAAAGGCATAAAGGGCCGTTATCTAGGGATCTTGTGAAGGATATGCAATATTCGTTAACAGATGAATCAAGAACACACATCCTATCAATAAAAGAGGAACTCTCTAAGAGAGACTTAACCTGCCCATCCATTTTTGTGTATCGAGCAGTCTTAGAAGATGGAATCGAAAATAGTGAGCAGTTTTACGATTGGTTAGCTGACCAAGATATAACACAATGGACGCATTGGAAACCAGAAAGAAAAGGAGAGAAACACAATGGAGATCAGAAAGCCGACTGAAAAAGAGGTAGAAAGTATTTTAAAGTTATCTGTTCAATCAGTGTATGAAGGTACATTAAACCGTTCTAAACCGGAAGAGCGTAAACTGAGAGAGATGGTTCAATCTATAAGAAGGAACGGAGGAGAATATCTTGTTGCTGTAGAGGATGAAGAAATAATGGGATGGGTGCTGCTTGGTGGGAAAAGAGACGAAATGACCGAGCAGGAAATTGGCTTCATTTATGAGCTGTATGTACAAGAAAGCAATAGAGGAAAAGGTCTTGGTCGGCAATTAATGATGGCAGCGATGAAAGAGTTAAGAAAACTACAGTTCAAAGAATTTCGATTAACAGCTTATCATGGCAACCCAGCCATTGGATTGTACGAGTCACTTGGATTCCAACCAAGAAATATTTCAATGGAATGGAAAGAATAATGATGATCTACGGTAATTAAATATTATGTTTATTAAGACTCTCATCTTGGGAGTCTTTTTTTTAGTTGGTGAGAAATAAATGGTGATGATAAAAAGATATCAAGCATATATTCTTTACAATCACCTATTGTTGTTTATTTCAACAACTGATATACTTTCTTAGTTGGCATCTGGTATACCAGATGCAGATACCAAATTTCCAAAGGGGAGATTGTATGGTTTTTCAAAAGGTTGAACAACCGCCTTCTTTTAAGGATCATGCCTATCGTGAAATAAAAAGAGCGATTATTCAACATGATATTACACCAGGTTCAACGATTCACGAACGTACCTTGAGCGAAAGCCTAGGGATTAGTCGGACGCCTTTAAAGTTAGCACTTCAGCAATTAGAAATGGAAGGCTGGGTACAATCATTACCGAGAAAAGGGATTACAGTGAAAGAGATAGAGCGTAAAGATGTCAATGAAGTATTTCAATTGCGAAAAGCAAATGAAGCGCTCGTCATCGAACTTTTAATCCCATTATTGAATCCGGAGATGTTACATAAAATTGAGCAAAAGGACCAACAACTCTTTGAATTGAAAGAGGATCCTGTCGCTTTTATGTATCATGATTCTTCCTTTCATTTATTATTAGCAGAGCTAACAAATAATGAAAGATTGTATCAAATTATTCGTAATTTAATTGATTATGTCAATTGGTATGGATTATATATATTAAATAAAAGAGTGAGTATCGAAACGGTCTATAATGAACATCAATTGATAATAGAAGGGTTAAAGTCAGGAGATATTGATCGCACAAAAACGGCTATGGTTCGACATCTTGATCATTTTTATTCTGAAATGATGGTCAATCTATCATCCTATTAATAGAAAGAAGGGCAGTTGCTCAGGAAAGTAGAGCAGCGTGAATGATGAAAGTTTTATTGGTTATTTTACAAGTTTGTATTTTGTATATTTTTTCCTTCGTCGGAATCTCTATTCAGCATTTTTTCTCATTAACTATACCAGGAAATATAATTGGTATGTTGTTATTATTTGTTTGTTTATGTTTTAACATTGTGCCAGTCAAAATGATAGAGAGTGGTGCGCAGTTTCTTCTTAGTATTCTGATGTTGTTTTTTATTCCAGCAACGGTGGGGGTCATGGATTACCCAGAATTACTATCTGTGCACGGATTATTACTGATTATTGCGATATTGGTGAGTACAATGATTACAATGGCGGTATCTGGTAAAACAACACAGTATTTTGCGAAAAAGACACAGAAAAGAGAGGCGGATCAAGCATGCGAGACATCTTCTTCTCAATCTCTATGATTCTTCTCACTTTAGTCATCTACTTCGTTGTTACATGGCTATATAAAAAATATCCCCTACCAATCTTGCTACCAATTTTGTCAGGTACAGTTCTAATGATTATCATTCTAGTAAGTTTAGGTATTTCATATGAAAAATATATGATAGGTGGGCAAGTCATTACATCATTATTAGGCCCGACCGTCGTTGCCCTAGCCTATCCATTATATAAACAACGTGATTTCTTGAAAAAATACCTTTTTACGATTATAGGTGGGGCGTTTATTGCAACTCTGACAGCGATGTTAAGTGTAGGTCTTCTTGGAAAGGCGCTTCGAATTGATTCTGGTTTCATCATTTCATTGTTACCAAAATCACTCACAACACCAGTGGCGATTGAAGTAGCTAAAGTGTTAGAAGGTAATGCATCTATGGCAGTTGTCGGGGTAACGATTACTGGGATTTTTGGGGTGATCATCTCTCCCTATATTTTCAAATATGTTCGGATACACACTTCCATTGGTCGCGGAATAGCGCTTGGTGGTACTTCACATGCGATGGGTACAGCAAAGGCAGCTGAATACGATGAACTTGCCTTTTCTATCAGCTCCATTACAATGTCCATTTGTGCCATCATCGGTTCAATCATCGGACCACTCATGGTATGGGTCTTGCAAATGTAAGCTTCTATTTTCAATAGAGGCTTTTTCTGTCATATTGATGATGTTAAATAGATGCTGCGGTGATGAATAACTGGAGATTGTATTTAAATGAAATAGAGAGCTTTCACAACAGTTCATTTTATAGAATCTCCATACCAAATTAAAGGGTTTTCAACGATCACCAAGAATAGATACAGTACAGAGTCAATAAAGGAGGAAGCGATTTGCCACAAAAAACAGATGAGATTTTCTCACAGCAGTTTCATCAAAACCCTTATGATTATTACAAAGAAATTAGACCACACCAGCCATTTACAAAGGTGAAGTTAATCAGTGGTATGGAGACTTGGATGGCATTTAGTTATGAAGCGAGTGAAGCGGTGTTGAAAGATCCGCGTTTTATAAAAGATATGAGAAAAGTGTATCCTGACGAAGTAACAGATGAGAATATGCCACCAATTATGAGTAGTATGTTATTTGTTGACCCGCCAGACCATAGAAGATTACGCAATCTTGTGCAATATGGCTTTACGCCCCAAAAAATAAATGCACTGAAAGGAAGAGTAGAAGAGATTGCTCTTGAGCAAGTGGAACGAATGAAGGGGAAAGAGACCGTTGATTTTATAGAAGCTTATGCTTTCCCAATTCCTATTCGTGTCATCTGTGAATTGATTGGTGTGCCTGAAAAAGACCAAATGGATTTTCAAAGATGGTCACATGTGTTAGTAGATGTAATGGACCCCGAAGATCACGAGGAAGCGATGGGCGAATTCATTGTGTACTTGGAAAATTTAATTGAACAAAAGAAACTTACTCCGCAGGCGGATTTACTTTCTGATTTAATTCGAGCGGAGGAGGATGGGGATAAATTATCGAAACGTGAGCTAATCGGTGTCATCATGTTATTAATCGTAGCAGGGCATGAGACAACAGTAAATTTAATTGCCAACGGGTTACTCGCATTATTGTCACATCCAGATCAGCTCCAATTATTAAAGGAAAACCCAGACTTGATGCCACAGGCAATTGAAGAGCTTTTACGATATAACGGGCCAGTTGAATTCAGTACGGACCGTTGGGCAAGTGAGTCTTTTACCTTTATGGGGCAGGAAATTGCAAAGGGTGATCATGTCATTGTTTCTCTCGCTTCAGCCGATCACGATCCGCAAGTTTTCTCAAATCCAGAGCGGTTAGATATCACAAGAGAAAAGAGCCCACATATTGCCTTTGGAAAAGGAGTTCACTATTGCTTAGGTGCCCCATTAGCAAGATTAGAAGGGGACGTCGCTTTACGTATATTATTGCAGACCTTTCCTAAAGTAAGCTTAGCTGTCTCTGAATCTGAACTAGAGTGGAGACAAAGTATCATTATTCGTGGGCTAAAAACCATGTTTATTAACTTAAATAATAACTAAAAAACTAAGAGGATAAACAAAATCTCTTTGTTCTTGGGTGCTTTATGGATAAATCGCAAAAAATGACGTGTAAACAGGTACACGTCATTTTCCTTTTTTATTAACTATTATAGGTTTTCATTGTTCTTGACTTTATATTTAATGTAGGACAAATCACTCGTATAAGAGCACCTAAATAATCTAAATGGTGCAGATTAATGAAAAGTTGAAAAGGAATAGAAATATCATTGTAATTCCTTGTGAAGAAACAAGAGTATGGTAATACTCTGCTAGCTACCTTCAATAGAAAAAATATTTATGTGTTCTAACAATGAAGAAGGAAAATCAACAGAAACCGAAGTTTGGATTGGGAGGCACAATGTTTCTAAGTCGTAAGCATTTAATTATTACTTAAAAGGTATTAACTTCATAAATATATTTCCTATAATTATTCCAGGAATTACACATAACATTGGTAACCAAACAGGTCCCAATAGTATACCAAAAATCGTAAAGTCTACTGAAAAAAGCAAACCAGCTGTAACAAAATAACCCGAAAACACAAATGGGATGAAAGAATATTTACTTCCTGCACCAGATTCTTTATAAGCATCCCAAATCGCATAGAAATATAAACAAGGATAAAACATAAGCCAGTGATAATTTGCTTGTTCTATAGCCATATGAATATCCCCTTTAAAACTATATATAATGATTTCATTAAAGTGTGATTTAATGTTTATAAATATTTCTAGCATGAGAAAAACGGTGCCCTTAAATAGTTTTCCATTTAAATATTGTCCAAGTCCTGGTAAAGCAATACTCCATAATATTTTCTCTAGTGGAGAATATTTCATACTGTTCCACCTTTACAAGCATTACTTCTTTTTCAAAGGATTTAAGTGCTGGAAAGTAATCTCTCTATATAATTGAGCTAATACCTTCATTTGACCAGCGACCGTTTTTTCCAGAAGCGGTTAAAATTTTCTTACTTCTTTCGATTGTGCCACTTGACTAGAGACGAGGATTTTGCCGACTTTCCTTTTCTAGCATCAGTTGTAAGACACAATGTCTTCGCCTCTTTATACAGTTTCATCACACGGAATTAATGAAATTTAATTATATGTGGATAATTGCAAAATACGATTTCATTAGTCCAATTTGAACTGTAATACCCTAAATCTCGTACGATCTTGTTTCTTCTGTTATGCAAAAAAGTAACAACATGTTAAATATTTCTTTAATAGATTTATCCACAACTATAGTCATCAGACTATCCATATAACTATATCTTTATTGTTCGATTCATATGCCCCCCATATTTATCCTTGTCTTTAGAGAAGTAAGTCTGAGATTATTATTCATATTATCACCTTAAATTTATCATTTTCAAACTCCCAATAAATTATGAGTTTAAGTTAATTATTACCTTTATTCTTTTTAAAACAGGGTTTATTAAAATGTAATTGAATTTCCTTTTTATCGCATAGAATATTACTTGGTGAATGGGACACCTTATGAGTAAAAACTGAGAGGAGTCAAAAATGAACAATACATCTAAAGCAAAGTTAACTTCTGCTGAGATTGCTGCATTATGGACACAGTATATGAACGAAACGGCAAGTATTTGTATTCACAAACATATGTTGGAACATATAGAGGATACTGAAATAAGAAGTGTATTTGAATATGCAATGGCCCTTAGCCACGAACACACACGAAAAATTAAAGAGTTCTTTAAGAGTGAAAATTTTCCGATTCCCATTGGATTTTCTGACAATGATTACATACCAAATGTACCCCGCGTTTTCTCTGATGTTTTTTGTTTAAATTATTTAAACATTATGTCCATACATGGTTGTAATGGGTATAGTGGTGCAATAACTACATGTACTAGAGTAGATGTTCGAAATTATTTCAGTGAATGTATAACTACTTCGGTGGAATTGTGTAACCAAACGAAAAACTTACTTTTAGAAAAAGGATTGTATTTGCGTCCGCCTGTGATTACCCCTCCAGATAGAGCAGAATACATAGATGATAAAAGTTATTTAACGGGATGGTTGGGAGAAAAAAGGCCATTAAGCTGCATTGAAATAGCAGATATTTATTTTAATTTAAAGAAAAGCATATTTGCTAAGGCGTTTGTAGTATTTGCTCATCAAGTTGCAAAATCAAAAGACGTAAAAAAATTATTAAAGAAAGCTGTAAAGACAAAAGAGAAGCATGTAAGGACGTTTTTTGAAGTTTTTCTAGCAGAAAACCTCCCGAATCCTTCTATTTTTGATGCTGAAATTACAGATTCGACAAACTCACCATTCTCTGAAAAACTCATCATGTTTCAAGTAGGGTTTTTATTTTCAACAGCAATGGTGTATTACGGGACCGGTTGGGCCACTTCACCAAGACGAGATTTATCACCAAAATACATGAAAGCAATGGCAGATGATTTAGAAATTGGCAATGAATGGATTAATCTAATGATTAAGAATCGTTGGATCGAACAACCCCCATTGTCTGAAGATAGAAGTAAATTAGCAGAACTAAAAAATGAATAGCTACCATTAGGTGGCTTTTTCTTCTTAATACTAATAGGAAGGCAAATAAAAAAAGAGCTAAGAAGCTCTTTTTTATTCCCAATGACTTGCATGCTCTTGAACGATTTCCATCATGCACTTTATCGATGGAGAAATCCATTTATCTTTATGATGCGTCATATAAGTTGAAATCGACGATTGCTTATTAGATACCTTTTCCCCCTTAAACACCCCATTTTTCAATTCTTCTTTCACTGAGAACAAAGGCACTAATGATATGCCCAACCCATGTTTAACACAATGCTTAATGGCTTCAATGCTCTGAAACTCTAAACTATCTTCAATATCTAACTGGTTTAATTTTATATACTCATCAAAAACAGACTTGTAACTACATCGTAAATCAGAATACAATGCGGTTCTGGAGAAGTCTTTTTCATTGGGGCTGATTAATACCATTTTCTCTCTAATCAATTCCTTTATAAATAAATCTTCTTTTATCCAATCTTCTTTTTCCAAAATGAGTGCTAAATCAATATCTCCGCTTTGTAGACTCTTAGTAACATCATAGTTCTCTAATGATTTGACATGTAAATTAACCTTTGGATATCTCTGTTTAAATTCAAGTAGAATAAGTGGAATTCGACAGATGGTCAACGATTCCGATATACCAATGGTTAGTTGTCCCTGTGGTTCTTTATCTATATTTAAAGATTGATTGTAAAGTTCAATAATTTGGGTAGCATATGGATAGAATTGTTTTCCAAAATGCGTTAAAACTACCTTTTTTCCTAATCGGTCGAACAAAGGATTGTCTAACTCTTTTTCAAGCTCTTTAATGTGTGTTGTAATAGAGGATTGTGAATAGCCTAGGTGTTGGGCTGTTCTATTAAAACTACCTTTTTCTACTATCGTTTTAAATGTAATTAATTGACGTAGCTCCATATCTTTAACCCCTTGTTGGTTCAATATTATTGAATGTTTAATTTTAATATATTCATTTTACTAAACTCCATACTTCATTTAAGCTATTTACTAAGAAGTTGTCAATTATCAATTCAACAGGAGGGATCTTATGATGGATAAAAATATTTTGTTTCAATCATTCAACATCAACAATACAGAACTTAAAAATAGAGTAGCGGTTGCACCTATGACACGAATTAGTGCAGACCAAGAAGGTTTCGTTACTGACAGAATGATTAAATACTACCGTTCTTTTGCAGAGGGGGGCTTTGGGCTAATTATTACGGAAGGCACATATATAGATGAAAAGAACAGTCAAACGTATCAGTTTCAACCGGGAATTGCATTGGATGGACAAGCGAAAGAATGGAAGAAAATTGCTGATGCAGTTCATTCAGAAGGTGGAAAGATCTTTATGCAATTGCAACATACCGGACCACTTTCCCAAGGAAATCGATTTACTGTAGAAACCATAGCGCCATCTGCTGTTCAACCGAAAGGAGAGCAATTAAAATTCTATCTTGGAGAAGGTGCTTTTAAACGGCCAAGAACCATTACAAAAGAGGAAATGGTGGATGTTAAATACAGCTTTGTAGAGGCGGCAAAAAAAGCAAAATCTGCTGGTTTTGATGGTGTAGAATTGCATGGTGCAAACGGCTATTTATTAGATGCTTTTTTAACAGAGTACACGAACGTTCGGACAGATGAATATGGGGGGAGCACCGAAAATAGAGTACGGTTTCTTGTTGAAGTTGCCAATGCTGTAACGGAAGCCGTTGCGGATGAGCAGTTTATTGTGGGGATGAGAATTTCACAATCACAAGTCAATGACTACTTTTATAAGTGGTCAGGCAAAGAAGTAGATGCAGAGATCATTTTTAGTGCATTAGGTAAGTCAGGATTAAATTATATTCACGTAACAGAATTTGAAGCTTGGCAACCTGCCTTCGAAGGTAGTGAGACATCTCTTGTATCTCTTGCAAAAAAATACAGCGAATTACCGATAATCGCAAATGGACAACTCGAAAATGTAGATCGAGCAATTGAAATGTTAACCGATGGAGGTGCCGATCTAGTGGCTCTTGGTAAAGGAGCCTTAGCTGATCATGATTGGGTTAATAAGGTTCAGCAAGGTGAAGCACTTTCTACATTTAATGCCGAAGCAACACTTCATCCAATAGCCAATATAAAGGATTTTGAAATAGAATAATACTAACTTGAAAAGTGACATAGTCAAGAGCTTCCTTATTGAACTAACAGTCAAATAAGGAAGCTCTTTTCTTATGGAACAATGGGAGTTTAGTTAAAGGAGATAATATTATGAAGAGGTTAGTGGTTATTACTGTGGGCAAGACTCATTGTGGGAAAAGTACTTTTGCAAGAGAATTAGAAAAAGAACTAGAAAACTCTTTTGTGTTAGATCAGGATAATCATGCTGAATTTGTTAATAGGTATTACAAAAAATCACAACCGAAAACTGGAGCTAATACTCTTAAACATTCCATATCCAAGTTAATTGCTGAATATGCAATAGAATATACGGATCTTCATATTATAGTTAGTAGTGCAAATAGAACTAGAAAAGGTAGAAAATATTTGCTTAAAGAAGTCTATAATAAAGATGAGTTTATCCGCATCTTGGTTAATTTTGATATTCCAGATGAAATTCTAAAAGAACGGGTTATTAATAGTAAAAGAAATACCAATATATTAAGAGGTGCATATTCTAATTTTGAGCAAGTGCTTATTCGGCAACAAGCTGAATCTTTACATGAAGATGTAGTTGACCCAGTAGAAGGGGAAGCAGACTATTTATATATAATTAAAGATAGCAAGGAGGTTAATTCTACCATTGAAGAAATTGTTAAAATATCTAAATGTAGATGATTATTTCTCAGTTTTATAATAAAGTTTCTATGGTGCTAATGTTCAAATTCAGCTGCCAAATTAACTAACTAGCAATAAATTCATTAAAAAGAGAAACTGTCATCTCGTTTGAGGATTACAGCTTCTTCATGTTACGTGATGATATTTGATCGTTATTTGTCAACTCGTTATTCCGCTGACTTTCTCAGTTTTCTTACAATATAGGACTAAAATTGCAGATACAAATGAAAAGCCATTTTCTCATTGCATTTTCATTATTTACGGCTTTAATACAACCTTTATACATTGATCTTCGTGGTTATTAAAAATCTGGTATCCACGGCTAGCATCTGCTAAAGAGATTTTATGTGTGATAATCTCTTTAGGATTAAGCTTCTCTTCTTTTATCATTTGATAAAGTTCTGGCATCAGATGAATGACAGGAGCTTGCCCCATTTTAAGCTGAATGTTTCTTATCCAAAAAGAACCAAGTGGGAATGCGTTATAATTGCCTCCATATACGCCAGTCAATTGAACTGTTCCGAATTTCCTGACGGCCTTTGTAGCAATTTGGATGGGTCCCAAAGTGCCGCCTTGTAATTTAAGTTTCTGTTCAAGAAACTCTAGTGGCGATTTTTTTCCGTCCATACCCACGCAATCGATGACAACATCTGCACCACCATTTGTGATTTCTTTCAAATGCTCCCCCATATCAGGATACTTAGTAAATTCAAATGTTTCTACTTTGTTCATTTTTTTTGCGTGATCCATTCGGTAGTCCAAATAATCGATGGCAATTACTCTCTTCGCTCCCATCATCCAGGCAAATTTTTGTGCCATGAGCCCAACAGGTCCGCAACCAAGAACGATTACGGTATCTCCTTTTTTTACTCCGGAATGAAGTACACTCCAATAGGCAGTAGGTAATACGTCAGATAAAAAAAGCAGAGATTCATCTTCTAATTCACAATCTTTAGGTATAATAAATGGGGTGAAATTACCAAATGGCACTCTCAGATATTCTGCTTGTCCTCCAGGATAGTTACCGAATTTCTCTGTATAGCCAAAGTATCCACCTGAATCATAATGAGGGTTAGAGTTATCGCATTGGCTTTCCATTTGGTGTTCGCAGTAGAAACAATGGCCGCATGATACGTTAAAGGGGATGACAACCCGATCCCCTTTTTTCACCTTTGTCACATCTGGACCTACTTCTTCTACGATTCCCATCGGTTCGTGGCCAATGACATAGCCTTCAGGTAGTGGCATATTTCCTTGATATAAATGAAGGTCTGATCCGCAAATGGCTGTTGAAGTAATTTTTACTATAAGATCGTCTTTCTTCTCTATTTTTGGATCAGCTACCTTTGTTACTGCTACTCTTTTTGGTCCCTGGTATGTGACAGCTTTCATAGTGTTCACCTCAATGTGTTTTAATGCTTATTCTCTCAAAAGCATAGGCTATTATGCAAAAAAACGCCTTATTCGGCGTTTTTATTCGTTTTTGTTTTTTGTTTAGGATCATGATGTTTATACTCGATTAATTCAACTTTAGAACCTGCCACAGCTTGCTGGCTAAATATTTTGTTGTTATCAAGTGGTGTGACACCAAAGCTGATTTTATCAATACCAGTTGGTTCCGTTTGATCACCTTCGTAAGTATTGACGATGAAAGTTAATATATATGGGTGACTCAGTTTATTTTCTTCTTTAGATTGTTCAATTTTTACCATCGCATGAGGGTGCTGACTTCTTGTATGATATTGAACCTTCATTGAATCCTTTTTGTAATAGTTGCTGACGGCTTTATTAATTTCTTCATCAAATTGGTCGAACAAAAATTGGTTAAATGCCTCATGCATCCCGTGCATTTTATGGTTACGATGTTGATGATGGCCCTCGGCATTCGCTATAGGAGTCATGACACTAGTTGCAAGAAAAACAATGGACAGAAATGTTAGGATTTTTTTCATCATATTACCTCCTTTTTCTTAAAATTTGTATGTATATCCTTTTTTATACATATAATTTCCATAAAAAAAAGTATCCTCATTTTGTTGTGAGGATACTTTTTAGAAAAGCTTATGCTAATACATTTGTTAAAGGTGGTACGATTTGCTTCTTACGAGAAACAACGCCTTTTAGTAAAGCTTGATTATCAACTAAGATAACTTCGAATGCTTGTTCAACAGCTTTCGCTTGAGATCCAAGTGCAATGGCAATCGAGTCGTTGTTAAGAATGTCTGTTAAAACAAATAAAAATAAATCTAAATCTTTATCAGCAATAACGGTCGTCATCGCTGCTTCAATTTCGGTTTTACGTTTAAGCACATCATCTAAATCGACAGCGTTCACTTGAGCGATATAAGCTTTATGGTCACCTAATTGAAATTCTTTAGCATCAAGTGTGATCAATTGCTCCACAGAACTATCACTTAAATCTGCACCAGCTTTAAGCATTTCCAAACCATATACTTGTGGGTCGACACCAGCAATTTCAGCCAACTCTTGAGCGGCTTTTACATCTTGATCTGTGCATGTTGGTGATTTGAAAAGTAAAGAGTCAGAAATGATAGCTGAAAGCATCAAACCAGCAATTTCTTTTTTTATTTCTACACCATTCTCTTTATAGATTTTGTTTAAAATCGTTGCTGTACAGCCGACTGGCTCTGCACGATAGAAAAGTGGATCGCTTGTTTCAAAGTTGGCAATACGATGATGGTCAATGACTTCAAGAATTTGGACATCACGAATATCATCTGCACTTTGTTGAAATTCGTTATGGTCAACGAGGATGACTTCTTTTACATCGCTAGCTACTTTCTCCACATAACGAGGTGCTACTTGCTTGAAATAGTCTAATGCGTATTGTGTTTCACCGTTTATTTCGCCAAGGCGAATCGGTTCTGCATCCATGCCTAATTCTTTTTTGAGATCTGCATAAGCAATTGCAGAGCAAATTGTATCAGTATCTGGGTTTTTATGACCGAAAATATATACTTTTGACATCGTTCGTCTCCTTAAAGTAAAAGATTATTCATTGCTATTTTAACATAAATCTTAGCAGTAATCATGGCCAGAACACAATACATTCATGTTTAATTCATAGAAAAGAAATGGAAGGAAGAGAGGAAAAATCGTAGTAATAGCGAAATCCTTTACTGGTTAGTAAAAGAGGAGTAGACTCTTCGTAGTTAGAGAGAAATCGCCCCTTAAGGTGTTAAAATTGGAGAAGAGAACCACCGGAGTCGGAAAAGCAAAATGGATTGAGAGCGTGGCAAATAAAAAAATTGCGGCTCTGAGAAAAGCAACGTCACAAAAAAGGAAATCATTGGCCGAAGGAAGGGAGTCAAAATGAGACTGTCATAAAAAAGAGGAATCCCCCTTCTTGAACAAAATAGAACTGAAGCAACAATAATACTGCTATCATCACAAAGGAGGCAATCACCATGGCAATTGCAATTATTTCAGATATTCATGGCAATTTAACAGCTTTAGAAGCGGTCCTACATCACATAAAAGAAAGAAATATAGATAAAATTTTTTGCTTAGGTGATTTAATTGGTAAGGGTCCGAGCGGTTTAGCGGTAGTACATAAAATAAGAGAATCATGTGAAGTGGTATTGCAAGGGAATTGGGATGATTTTATTACAAAGCCCATTGATAGTGAAGAAATCGCGTGGCATCAGAAGCAGCTTGAGGGAGAAGCTATGGACTATTTACAGAGCTTACCCTTCCATTATGATTTTTATATGAGTGGAAAATATATACGACTTTATCATGCTTCAGCAAAAAGTGTTTATCATAGAATCATCCCCATGAAGGCCTCCGCCCAAGAGAAAAATGAGATGTTTGAAACAAGTGAGTGGATAAAGGCGCTTGAACAAGAGAGGAAACCTGATGTAATTGGATACGGAGATATTCATGCTGCGCTCATTGAGCCAATTCAACCGCAAAGAACATTATTTAATTGTGGCAGTGTAGGTAATTCGTTAGATATTCCACAGGCAACCTTTGCGATTATGCATGGGAATTATCAATCTAAACAAAAAGGTCCCTTCTCAATCGAAATAGTGAGAATTCCTTATGATATTGAAAAGGAAATAGATCAAGCTGAAAAAATGGGCATGCCAAATGTTGCCGCCTATGCCCTTGAGCTACGTGAAGGGAGATATCGAGGAGCGCCAACAAAATAATGAAGGGGGGAGATAACGTGGAATATCGGGGATCATCCGTTTATGAAAATGAGGTGTTTCTGCAAAATTATATGAATAGAAGAATGCGTGAAGAAAGCCCCAATGAAATGATAGAGAAACCAGCTTTTTTAAAATTACTAGGAGATACGAGCAATAAAGATGTGCTGGAACTTGGGTGTGGTGCCGCCACTTTGGCTAAAGAGTTGGCACCATTTACTCGCTCCTATACAGGGGTGGATGGGTCTGAAAAAATGTTAGGATTGGCTATAAAAAACCTCGAAGGCATTCCTAATGTAACATTGACTCATGCTAGTTTAGAAACATATGACTTTAAAAATGAAACATATGATTGTATCTTTTCACAATTAACGCTTCACTATCTTGAAGATTTTAAACAAATTTGCGAGAATATTTATAACAGTTTGCGAACGGATGGGGAATTTGTCTTTAGTGTGCAGCATCCGGTCCTTACAAGTGCTTTCATCAGCGGTGGAGGTAAGCGGGAAAATTGGCTAGTGGATGACTACTTTCTAATTGGTGAGCGGGTAGAGCCGTGGATTGATGAAAAAGTTGTGAAGTATCATCGGACGATCGAACAGTATTTTAAAATATTGCAAGATTCCCAATTTAATATTATGAAACTTAGTGAAGCTACACCAGATAAATCATACTTCCCTTCAGAAAAAGAGTGGAAAAGACGCCAAAGGATCCCATTATTCCTACTCTTCGCATGTGAAAAAAGGAGCCGCAAATGAGTTTAACAAAAGGAGATAGACAGATGAATATAGAGGTTCCAGCCGTTTTTCCTGTTTCATACCAATCATTAGAACAAGAAGCAAAAAAAATGATGTCTAAGGGAGCATATGGATACGTCCGCTCGGCAGCAAGTAATGAGGAAACATTACGAAAGAATACAGCAGCCTTCGAAAAATGGTCGATTCTGCCACGTATGCTAAGAAATGTAGCAGAAATAGATATGAGTGTGACATTGGGGGAGCATACTTATCCTTATCCCATTTTTATTGCCCCGGTCGGTATGCAGAAATTGACACATGAAGAAGGTGAGTTGGCTACTGCGAGAGCGGCGAAAACAATCGGAGTTCCTTTTATCCAGAGTACAGTCTCTAGTTACTCGATTGAGGAGGTCAAGGCAGCAACAGTGGATAGTCCAAAGTGGTTCCAGCTTTATTGGTCTAAGAATGAAGAGGTTTCATTCAGTATGGTAGAGAGAGCGGAAAGGGCAGGCTATGAAGCAATTGTCGTGACTGTAGATACAATCATGACAGGCTGGAGAGAAACGGATATCGCTACACAATTTTCTCCGCTAAAAGAGGGTTACGGTAAAGCAAATTACGAATCAGATCCAGTCTTTATGCATGCACTTGGTGAGAAAGCAGACCACGAATCTATTATTCAATCTGTATTAGATAATATTCATTATCCTGCAATGAATTGGTCGCATATTGAAGCATTAGCAAATAAAACGTCCTTACCTATTTATATTAAAGGTATCCTTCACCCGGAAGATGTACAATGTGCAATAGAGGCAGGCGCATCAGGGCTGATTGTATCTAATCATGGTGGCAGACAATTAGATGGAACAGTTGCTGCGATAGATGCATTGCCTGCCGTTGTCAAAGCAGCGAATCATAAAGTGCCAGTATTATTTGATAGTGGTATTCGCCGCGGGACGGATGTAGTAAAGGCATTGGCACTAGGCGCAGCAGCTGTATGTATTGGTCGACCGTTTGTATATGGTTTAGGTATTGACGGGCAGGCAGGAGTTGAAAAAGTATTGGAAAACTTAATAGAAGAAACGAGAATTACCATGTCCCTAGCTGGCATTGCAAGAGTGAGAGACTTAACTCAGTTAAAATTGATAAGAGAATAATTTTAACCGTGCAGACAGCTCAAAGCCAGCTGATTGATATAACTTGATCGCCTGATGATTATCAAGCGATACACATAAGGTGATTTTATCTATGTTTTCATACTGGAAGAGTGTTTCGAGCGCAGCTTCAATGAGTTGTCGCCCTCTTCCTTTTTTTCTTGCTTTAGGAGAAACAGCAAGGAATTCAATCTGTCCTTCACCAAAGTGTGGTGAAGATTCGAGATACACATATCCCTGTAATTGCCCATTTTCAGTCAATAGAAGCAGTTTATGATGCTCATCCAACAGTTTTAGTATCTCTTCTCCTGACAAATAAGTTTGCGGAAAAGTTGCTTCATGCAGTAGCAGAAAATCGTTTCGATAGTGCTCATGATAGCTGTGACAAATATTTTGAAAGGACCCCCGCTTCGCTGCTAGTATGGCGTGATTTCCTTGGTGAGTAGCATGGATTGATTGTAAGAAATGTAGGGCACTATCATTCTTTTCGTTCACAAAAAATGATAATTGCTGTAATTTATTTTCATAGGAGTTTACAACTCGATTCCACAAATCTTTTTTTACCTCATGATTCTTGGCAAATGGACCCCATACTTCTGCACTCCCGTCAGCTTCATTAATATCTAATCCTATGGCAGCTTCAATTTCACCATCATATTCATAAGTGATAAAGTGAGGCTTTATTTCCTGTAAGTCATGCAGAATTTCCTCTTCTTTTTCTCCGCAATAGCCTATATGATGCTTGTCTATTTGATTTAAATCAGCGATGAATTTGGCTAACTGTTTAGTCATTACAAACCTCCTTAAGCTTGTTTAGGTGGCAGACGGTCATCTTTAATTTTCTTATCATTGATTTTAGGTTCCTGCTGTAGTAAATGATTGCGAATATTTGAACGGTGTAAATAAATGAGCAACAATAAGAATAGGAAGAAAATCCATTCATTTTTTTGCACCGGCGAAAGCATCGCGTATAAGAAAAGAGCTATTCCAACTGAAATGGAACCATAGTAAAGATATTTTGTGATAGAAACTACGGCAACAAAGGTGATATAGGCAATGAGAAATAACCAGATATTTGCGATTAATAGCACGCCAGCAGTTGTAGCGATGGCTTTTCCTCCACGAAATCCAGCGAAAATAGGGAAGCAATGCCCAACAACTGCAAACAAACCAATAATCAATGGATCACCACCTGTTTGAAGTAAAAGGGGGAGTGAAGCAGCAAGTGCCCCTTTACCTATATCAATAATTAAAACAGTAACCCCTGCTCTTTTTCCTAAAACCCGAAGTGTATTCGTTGCCCCGGGATTGTTGCTACCATGTTCACGAATATCGATGCCAAAAAATAGTTTACCTACAAGTAAGGCGGTAGGTATTGAGCCAATGAGATAAGATAGTAATAAAATAAATAAGTCCATAACTAATCTCCTTATCAAGAAAATTCTAACATTACTAATTTTACCATATTAGTCTATGCGAAAATATCTTATAAAATAATAAATAAATACTAAAATCATGTCTAGAGTTAAATGGCAGTGTAAGAGATTTTCGGAACTACTAGGAAACCAATCCTCTCTCAAAAAGATTATCGCAATAAAGTTATTCAATCGATTGCTCAGTTAGAAAGTCACCAAAAGCCTAATTCCAGCCCTGATTTGTAAATCAGCCTAGTTCAAGTGATGTAATTTTTCTAACTTTTAGGAAGAAATCCATACGGCTATGGCTAGTTGCGATGCCTCTTTTTAAAGTTCCTATCTATGGTGGGGGAGTAATAAGAAAGGAAAGGTGAAGATGAGCAATGGAAAAAGGAAATATCGAAGTTAATAGGAAGTGGGAAAAGGTATTAGCAACGCAAAAGGAAATATCGATGCTCATAAGAAGATGGAAAAAGATATAAGCAACGCAAAGAGGAACATCAATGCTAATAAGCAGTGGGAAAAAGAAATGAGCAACGTAAAAGAAGTAACGTTGCTAATAAGAAAGGAAGGTAGAATATGAGCAACGCAAAAAGGAAAATCGAAGCTAATGGGAAGTGGGAAAAAATATAAGCAACGCAAAAGGCAATATCGATGCTCATAAGAAGATGGAAAAAGATATAAGCAATGCAAAGAGGAACATCAATGCTAATAAGCAGTGGGAAAAAGAAATGAGCAATGTAAAAGAAGTAAACGTTGCTAATAAGAAAGGAAGGTAGAATATGAGCAACGCAAAAAGGAAAATCGAAGCTAATAGGAAGTCGGGAAAAGATATAAGCAACGCAAAAAGGAAAATCGAAGCTAATAGGAAGTCGGGAAAAGATATAAGCAATGTAAAAAGCAAAATCGAAGCTAATGGGAAGTGGGGAAAAAATATAAGCAACGCAAAAGGAAATATCGATGCTCACAAGAAGATGGAAAAAGATTTAAGCAACGCAAAGAGGAATATCAATGCTAATAAGCAGTGTGAAAAAGAAATGAGCAATGTAAAAGAAGTAAAACGTTGCTAATAAGAAAGGAAGGTAGAATATGAGCAACGCAAAAAGGAAAATC
>NZ_JACSQT010000010.1:75709-116712 GCF_014836495.1 Cytobacillus stercorigallinarum
GAAGCTAATGGGAAGTGGGGAAAAAATATAAGCAACGCAAAAGGAAATATCGATGCTCATAAGAAGATGGAAAAAGAAGTGAGCAACGTAAAGAGGAATATCAATGTTAATAAGCAGTGGGAAAAAGAAATGAGCAACGTAAAAGAAGTAAACGTTGCTAATAAGAAAGGAAGGTAGAATATAAGCAACGCAAAAAGGAAAATCGAAGCTAATGGGAAGTGGGGAAAAAATATAAGCAACGCAAAAGGAAATATCGATGCTCATAAGAAGATGGAAAAAGATATAAGCAACGCAAAGAGGAACATCAATGCTAATAAGCAGTGGGAAAAAGAAATGAGCAACGTAAAAGAAGTAACGTTGCTAATAAGAAAGGAAGGTAGAATATAAGCAACGCAAAAAGGAAAATCGAAGCTAATTGGAAGTGGGAAAAAGATATAAGCAACGCAAAAGGAAAAATCGATGCTCATAAGAAGATGAAAAAAGATATACGCAACACAAAAGGAAAAATCAAAGCTTATAAGCAGTCAAGAAAAGATATAAGCAACGCAAAAAAGGATTAACACACCAATAGACTCAAAAAAAAGAAACACAATCAACACAAAGTGGGAAAACTCAACAAAGAACTAAAAGCTCCCCATCCCCATACTAAAAATCCCCTTGCCACACAAACAGCAAAAACATTTCCCCCGTGTGATCCACATACTTTTATAAAACGATTATTCAATCATCTCCACTAGCCCAATCAATTCAATCATCTGATAGACATAATAAAAGGAACAACTCCCCATGTTGGAGAGCGTTCCTAACTACTTCTTTACACATAAACACTGTCACATGTGTTAGCGATGGGCTCGTAATAGCAGTGGTTTTTAAATTGGCCGGAAAAAGGTTGGTTGTACCAAGTAGGCGGGCAAGGGGCATATGGATTGAAATACCAGAGTGCATATTTAGCAGGGTGCTCACGCCAATATTTCAAATTTTTCTCGGCGAGTCTTTTTTCTGTGCTCCTTGCTCTGTTGTAAAAGAGGTTCCCTTTCTGTACGGCTTCGAATGAATAATTACCGCCTTGCACATGATAAATGACATCCTCGATTGTTCGAACATCTTTAAAGTCAAGACAGTCAGCGATTGCACGATTAACGATTACATTGCCTACGTATAACATTCCTTGCTTTCCTTCACCCTCAGCTTCGGCTCTCATCATCCTTGCCATTAAATCCACGTCGGAACTTGTATAAGCTACTCTCATGATGTTCTCACCCCATAGTTAAGAATATGAAGATAAAGTCATATTCATGATTGAAAATGTCTAGAACCCCGTATTTTGCAAAATATAAGTATAGTCAAGCAGGCTAATTTTTGCTTGAATAAAGCTAGTGAAAAAAATTTTATCTTTTGTGTAGGGGAACGATGACTGTTTAACGTCTATTATGATGGAAGCTAAAAAAGAAAGGGGGAGAGTGACATTAGCGACCAAGTTCTTATCCAAAAAATATTAGATGGAAACGATCATGCCTTCCGATTGCTTGTCGAAAAATACCGCAACGAACTTTTTAAAGTGACGTTTGCGGTATTGCGTGATCGGAATGCTGCTGAAGATGCCGCACAAGAAGTGTTTTTGAAAATCTATCACTCTCTCCCCCAATATGAGGATCAAGGTTTTAAAACATGGATGAAACGAATCGCCGTCAATCACGCGATTGATATGAAAAGAAAAAAAGAACGACAGCGTGAAGACATCATGGAAGTGATTGATTTTGATATGAGGGAATCTTCACATGGTAATATTGAAGCAAAGTTCCTGAGGAAAGAAACGGTAGAGTTAGTCAGACAACGGATTCATCAATTGCCAGAAGGCTATCGTCATGTCATTTATGATTTTTATATAAACGAAAAAACTTATCAACAAATGGCAGATGAGCAAAATGTGCAAGTGAAGACCATTGAAACAAAATTATACCGGGCACGTCAATGGATGAAAAAGCATTGGAAGGAGGACGATTTTTCATGAAACATTACAGTTATGAACAATGGACGAATTATGTGAAGAATGAATTAGATGGTGAAGATAGAATTCTTTATGAGGACCACCTCTATACCTGCGATCAATGCTTGGAGGTCTATCTGACGGCAATTGAAGCAGAGGAACTTCCAGATATTATAGATGGAACAGCTTTTACCGACAACATTATGGCTCAATTGCCAATTGAAAATAATAAACAAGATACAAACAATGAAACATTCCCTCGTAAAGCCACAGCGTTCTATAAGAAAACGATTTTTCATTATGGGGTAGCGGCAGCGATGACTTTATTACTTATGTCAACGGGGTTTTTCCAAACGCTCACACAATACGCTGGAGATGTGGAGAGTAAACAGTTTAAAGAGGATAAAGCCTCTATAACAGAAGGAATTATGGATAAAACATTTGCTTGGATGGATACAAAGAAGGAGGAGGATAAAAAATGAAAAACCCTTTATTGGCATTTTTATTAGGTTTTTTCCCTGGAGGAGGTCTTTTATATTTAGGCGTCTTCCTCCGCGGAATGACCTATTTAATAGGTGAATTTGCCCTCATTGCCTTTACAATTTTCATGCTTTCAGTTGGGGTAGGAGGCGAAATTTTACTTGTTATTTTTGCTGGTGTGATTCTTTATATTATCAATCTCGTCGATACAGCTATTATGGCTTCAAAGTTGCTAAAGAATAAACAGGACCCGTCCTCTAAAGTCGCAGAGGAACTGGATTATGAACGGTTCCGTACCATTCTTTTATCTTTTATTCCAGGCGTTGGGCATTTTCATTTAGGATTAATGAATAGAGGGATTACCTTATTAACGGCTTCACTGGGTTTCTGTATTATGGTTTTGTTTGTCGCTTTTTTAACCGATCGTGGAGAATTTATGGTCTTTCTTTTACTATTCCCAGTGATTTGGGTGTACAGTTTCTTTGATGCGATTCAACAATTGAATAAAAAGCAAAAAGGGGAAGAGCTCGTAGACAGAACTTTATTAGACGATATTGAAAGAGGAAGAGAAGAGGGGCGTAAAAGCAAAGGGCTTGCTACTTTCTTATCTATTTTCCCGGGGGCAGGTCATTTGTATTTAGGACTGCAGCGAAGAGGGATTCAATTAATGGCTGCATTTCTTTTCTCTATCTATATTTTGGACGTTCTACGTTTAGGTATTTTCCTGTTTCTCATACCAATCATATGGTTCTATAGTTTTTTCGACGGTTTACAAAAATCCTCTCGCTATGGAGAAGAAGAGTTAGAAGATGTACCGATTGTTTCTTATTTTGAAAATCATCAAAAATGGTTAGGAATAGGGTTGGTTGTAGTTGGTTTGTATTATATGACTACAAATGTCTTATTGCCGGCATTTGCACCAAGTATCATTGAATTGTTGAATATTGACGTCTGGTACTGGTTTAATCGTTATTTCCAAACAGCCATTGTCTGTATCGTTTTAATTGGTGGCGGGTTAAAGCTCTTATCTGGAACAAAAGAAAAGAAAAAAATGAAGAAGGGGTGAAGAAAAAATGAGGACATGGAGAGTAGGAACCTTTTCAATGGGGGCATCACTTTTATTTTTGGGCGTGTATTTGCTTCTTTCACAAATCCTTAAGCTGGATGTCTCGCGTATACTTATTTCATGGTGGCCGATTATTTTTATTATTTTAGGCGGCGAAATCTTGCTATATTTATTTTTCTCAAAACAAGAAAAGCCTTACTTGAAGTATGATATCTTTAGCATTTTATTTGTGGGTGTGTTAGGAACAATTGGTATTACCATTGCCCTTCTTAGTATGACAGGTATTGTTGATAAAGTGAGTGCCAATATGGACCTTGAACATAGAACAGGTGATTTACCAACATTCGATTTTGCTATGAATAATGATGTGAAAAGAGTCGTTGTTGATTCAGGCTCAACTGGTATAAGTGTGGAAGGATCGACAGGAAAGGAACTGTCTGTATTTGGTACGTACACTGCCACCCAATTAGAGAAAAAACCATTAATTACGGATGTTGAAGATTATATGACAACTACTGTAAAGGGAGATACCTTATACATTGCATTTAAGGAGCTACCACGTGAGTCAATCGCAATGTTTCAAAATTATAGTACCTTGGATCCGACACTTGTGATTCCACAAGATGTAACACTAGAAATCGACGGGAATTATAACGAAATTTCGATGAAGCCTCGTCAACTAACAGCGGATTGGGACGTAAATAACAGTTCTGCAGTGAATGTGTACATGAGTAAAAATAGTAATGCCCAGCTTGTTGTATCAGATGTTGGAGACCTTAACTCTGAAAAAGAACCAAATGAGATGGTTCTTGCAGAGAAACAGGATGAATATGATGAACAACAAAGAGTGGAAGAAGCCATTCTTAAATATGGCGATGGTAAATATACCATTTCAATCAATAATAGTGATTACTTGCAAATAAAAGATAAAGAGTGATTTGAGGAGAAGCCGGCTTATAGTCGGTTTTTTTGTTTTTTAAAACATTAAAATGATGTTAAAATAAATGATTAAAAGCGTAGTTAGGAGAACAATTGATGGCGACGATGGAATGGAAAAGACTAGAAGGGGTATATAACTTCAGAGATATCGGTGGACTTGTTACGAGCAACGGATTACGGATGAAATCAGGTCTGCTTTACCGATCAGATGAACTGTCTCGTTTGACTGAAGCGGATATGCACCTTTTTCGAAAGTTAAATATAAAAACAATTTGTGACTTAAGAACGGTGTCAGAAGGAGAGTCAAAGCGAGCGAAAATTCATGAAGAACAACATCTCTCAGTAGTGAAAATCCCTATTCAAGACCCTAGTTGGGAATTGACGCGAAAAGGAATGCTAAAATTTTTACTAACCGGTGCGAGGCATATGAATTTTGAAGAGTTGATGCTTAAAATGTATCAGCATATGGCGTTTGGTTGTCAAAGGGAAATTAAACAAATCTTTGACCTCATAGTTGAAAAAGAGCACGCGCCACTGCTTATTCATTGTACAGGAGGGAAAGACCGGACTGGTTTTATGTCATCGTTAATCCAATTAACAGCAGATGTGCCATACGATAGAGTAATGAAAGAATACCTCTACTCCAATGATTTGATTGAGCCCAGAATGAAGAAAACCGCAAAGGCACTAAAGATAGCTAGCCTTTTCCGTTTGAAGGAAACAGATATTCAACCAGTGCTTGAAGTACGAGAAGCCTATCTTGAACAAGCCTATAAAGCTATATTTTCTAAATATGATACAATCGAGGAATATCTTATGAAGGAATGCTCAGTTGAGAGCGAAGTTATTGAGAAATTAAGAAGAAGGTTATTGGATTGATTAGATTACACGGAGAATAATGGAAAATGCCTTTTAGGGGTGAAAAACTTTTCCTTTTCTCCGTTCTATGTAGTTTTGCTTACACTCTTTGTAAAAAATTATAAGTAAATAAGACTGAATATTTTTACTTTAAAAATATATCTTCTACACAACCTTTTTATATTCTCTTCAAGTTCCTCCTATATCATTTGATTCGAAAGATAAAATAAAGGAGTTGGGGAATTTGAAGAAGGTATTACTTTTTTGTTTATTAGCGACAGTGGTTTTTGTGACTTTGCCTTTTGGTGAGGCTGAGGCAAGTAGGAAAGAAAAAGAAATTGCGAATGTGGCGCATCGGGGGGCTTCGGGCTATGCACCAGAAAATACGATCGCAGCATTTGATTTAGCTGTTGCGATGGGTGCAGATTATATTGAGATTGATGTGCAAAGAAGTAAGGATGGCAAGTTAGTCATTTTACATGATACGACAGTCGACCGCACAACTGATGGAACTGGCAAAGTAGGCGATCTCGATTTTAAGGAGTTAAGACAACTAGATGCTGGTAGCTGGAAAGGTGAGGAATTTGCAGGAGAAAAAATTCCTAGTTTCGATGAAGTCCTCGATCGTTATAAAGGAAAAATCGGTATTCTCATTGAACTGAAAGCGCCAGAGTTATATCCTGGTATCGAGAAGCAAATGACGAAAGCATTAAAGAAACGGAAGATGGATAAACCGAAAAGAGAAGAAATTATTGTCCAATCCTTTAACTTCGAATCCATGAAACTGGCAAATAAATTATTACCAAGAATGCCCATTGGCGTATTAACTTCATCTTCAAACGATGTCAGTGATGAAGCGCTTAAAGCCTTTCGAAAATATGCCGATTATTTTAATCCGAGTATCGGTCTCGTGAATGAAGAACTCGTCAAAAAGGTGAGAAAAAACAAAATGAAAATCCAGTCCTGGACTGTTCGTACACCTGAAGCAGCACAATTTTTAAAAGAAATGAAAGTGGATGGCATTATTTCTGATTATCCGGATTATGTATATTAAATAGTGGGGCAAGGGCGTTTTCAAAACGTCTTTGTCTTTTTCTATTTCCAGAAAAGTAATTTATAGTAAAAATATTTAATGTTAAAGTATAATTGTACAAAGTCAAGGATGAAAGGTGTGATAAGGAATGCTCGCAAATGAACATTTATATTTAAGAAAGATGACTGTTGATGATATACCCATTTATCATAAATGGCGAAATGATTTAGATGTGATGACTTATACAAGTATGGATTTAGATAGATATACATATGAAGAAACAAAGGATTTCGTCGAGACAGTCATTCTAGGGGCAACTGATTCTAAATGCTACATCATTGAGGAAAAAAGTCATCAACGTCCAATCGGCATTATTTCATTAGTGAATATGGACATGAAAAATCGCAATGCTGAACTGATTATCGATATTGGTGAAAAAAATGAATGGGGTAAAGGTATGGGTACTACCGCTGTTCAATGCATTTTAGATTACGCTTTTATGGAGTTAAATCTTCACCGCCTGTCATTGAAGGTGTTTTCATTAAATACAAGAGCACAGCATGTTTACGAAAAATTAGGGTTTATCGAAGAAGGTCGTGTAAGGCAATGTTTATTTAGAGAAGGCAAATGGTTTGATATGATCCATATGGGTCTATTACAAGAAGAATATATGAATAGGAGGAAATGATGAACATACGGTCGTACAATCATAAAGACAAACAACACATTCTACAATTATCAGCTCGACTGAGTGATATTACTTTTCTTGAACACCGTCATCCTGAACAGATGCAGCAAAAACAATTGGAAATGGCACAAGCCTCAATTGATGAGAATAGTGATAATATATTTGTCGCAGACGAGGAAGGTGTGTTTTTAGGATATATTGAATGTAGGATAGAAGAGGATTATTTTTCAAAAGAAAAGCAAGTGTATATATCTGCTATTGTGGTCACTCCTGAAGGTGAGGGGAAAGGAGTTGGTAGGCAGTTGATGCGTTTTGCAGAAACTTGGGCAAAAGAAAAAGGAATCAAAGTCCTCGTTCTAGAAGTGTTTTCCGAGAATCAACGTGCCGTCCAATTTTACGAACATATCGGATATTCGCAAGAGATCGTGAAGATGACAAAAGTAATCGGGGGTTAATAAAGTGAAAGAAATTTATATCGTCAGACATTGCCAAGCAACTGGGCAGTCACCAGATGCTGAACTAACCATAACGGGCCAGCAACAAGCAGAAGAGTTAAAGGTGTTCTTTCATGACAGGCAAATTGATCGTATCCTCTCTAGTCCATTTTTACGTGCTAAACAAACGATCGAACCGTTAGCTGAAAAAATTGGCATAACTGTGGAAGTGGATGAACGTTTATCCGAACGTGTGCTGAGTACAACAAGCTTAGAAGATTGGCAAGATAAGTTAAAGGCCACTTTCGATGATCCGGATTTATATTTTCCTGGTGGTGAATCAAGCAGACAAGCAATGGACAGAATCTCTCAAGTCATAGAGGAAATAAGAAGCAGTGAGGCTGAGCATGCAATCATCGTTGCCCATGGAAATATTATTTCCTTACTACTAAAAAAGTATCAAGTGTCATTTGGGTTTGACGAATGGCAAGCATTAACAAATCCTGATGTCTATAGATTAAGAGAAACACCAGATGGATTTAGTGTAGAGCGGATATGGGTAAGGTGATTTTAAGGATTTGTTACTTAAGTATCAGCGCCGTTATTGGCGAGCGGAAGATTATTATTCGACAACGGAGAAACCGCTTGAAATTTCTTCTCAAGTGGTGTTAGAGAATTGAAAATCAAGAAGGTGCAGAAATGGATATTCCTTAGGAGACGGGAAGGCGATTGTTTTACCTCCAATACCGTATACCATTGCAATAATTATAATTATTTTTTTATTAGTACGTTGGGCAAAAAAACTTGAAACGAAAAAAATTAGGATTTTATTTTATTTTTTAATCAGTACTTATGTGCTCCCGGTTTATACAAGTTCTAGTGAAGAGGGATATTTTCAACTGTTCATACCAATCGGTTTTATCTTTATTCTTCTTCATTTAAAAACATCAGGAAAGTATCATCATTCAAAGTTAAAAGCTAGTATACTAGGATTCAGTATAGCAGTGTATCAAATGGTGCTTCCATATATATAGCTCTTTATTTACTTCTAAAGAAGGTTACTCTTTATCAGCAAAGAATAACCTTCTCCCTCATTTATTCCTCAGAAAAAACAAATCTTTCTTTCAGTGGGCGTCCTTCATTGCCTTTTTCTGTCCAGATGATTTCAACTTCAAGTTCTGTTGCTTTTTCAGCTAGGATAAAGTTTGTGAAATTGTATGGGGAGCCATTATTTAATTGTGCGGCAAGCGTATACTTTTGATCTTCTGAAATTTGCCTGCAATCCAGTGCTTCCGGACAACCGTGTAGTGCATACTTTGTTGTTGATTTTGGTTCATTTCGGTACATTGAAATTTCAGCAGTCATGAGGTTGTTCTCTCCCATGTTTTCAACTTTCAAAGACCGTGTATCATAATGACCGACCTTGGATTGCTGTTTTACTTGCTTACCGACGCCTTCACTTATTTCCACTGACCAATGTTGTGATGATTGCTCGACAGGTAAGGTGTCGAAGGTAAGGGCACTAACATTTGATACAAGACCAAGATAGATGAAAATGAAAAGTAATATGACTATTCTTCTTTTTTTACGCATATTGAACAGCTCCTTTTGTAATAAGATTCTTTTTATTATGTCGTTAGATGAAAGGAATATTCTTCTAAAAAGTAGAAATATAGAGTTGAATAAAAGAAGGAGTATGACTGATGGAATTGTCAGGTTGAATGAAGTGGCGCAAGGACGGGAGCTTTTTGTTAATCAAGCAATTGCATTCTTCGTTAGAAGACCTTATTTGTTATTGTGGCGGCAAGCATGTGTATATGGCAGAATTCGTCACGGATGCAACTGTTCGTTCAAAAGGATAGGGAGGAAAGCTAATTCAATTGGTGAAACTTGGAGCAGACTATATTTATCTTTAATCAGCCTTGTCACGAAAACAGCTCATCGTTTTTATGAAGAAAAACTGGACTTTCCTAAATGCTCTATTCTTTCGGAAAAGAATGATAAAGGAGGTAAACTATGATTATAGGAATTCATCATGTACAATTAACGATTCCGAAAGGGGCAGAAGAAGAAGGCAAGCGGTTTTATTGCGAAGTTCTGCAATTAAAGGAAATTGAAAAACCAGCTTCATTGAAAGGGAGAGGTGGTTTTTGGTTACAGGTAGGCGACCGTGCTGTCCATGTTGGCACGGAGAATGGATTCGATAGAACGACTACAAAGGCACATATTGCTTATGAAGTAGATAATCTATCCTTTTGGAAGGAAGTGTTATCGCAGCAAAACATTAGTTTAATAGAGGGTGTCCCTATTCCAGGTTTTGACCGTTTTGAATTTAGAGATCCGTTCGGCAATCGTGTAGAAATGATTGAAGAGATTAGTAAATGAAGACGTTGATGACTGAGAGATGTGTATTAACTCCGCTCTCTATGAAGCATCTTCCCACAATGGTGAAATTGTATCGGAATGCTGAGGTCCGCAAGTATCTTGGTGGGATAAGGACAATTGAAGAAGTAAAGGAGCAAATGGGGAATATGTTAATGAACTTATCTTGGAAGTATTGGATCGTATTAGATAAGCATACATATCATCACTTAGGATTCATCGCCCTTACCCCCCACCATTGTGAGGCAGATATAGAAATTTCTTATCAATTTTTTCCCGATAGTTGGGGGAAAGGGTATGCAAGTGAAACCGTTCATGAAGTGTTGGTGTATGCCTTTTCTAAACTAAACGAGCAAAAGGTTGTCGCTGAAACACAAGTAGCTAACGAGCGTTCGTGTCAACTTTTAGAAAAACTTGGGTTCATTATTGATTGTTATAATTATCGTTTTGGAGCAAAATAAGTGATTTATAGATTAGAGTAAAATGCTTAAGCTGTATGATGTTTGCTAGAAACACGAGTGCTTTTTAAGAAGGAACCAATCGCTAAAAAGAGTATGAGCCCACCAATATAAAGATAGATGTTCCTAGTTGGTAATGGCAAAGAGGCAAATAAAATCCCTAAAGGCATCGTTACTCTTAAAAAAAGGAGACGGATGGCACTTAATTCTGCTAATTGATCCCTCGGAGCTACTCTCTGGAATTTTGCTACACTCTGTGCGTTAAATAATGGGAATAATAAACCCCCGAGTAGCTCGCAAGCCCATGCAAGGGTTATGGATGGTGTAAGAGACAAAAGCATAAAAGAGAGTCCGCCTCCAAACAAACCGAGGTATAGCGTTACATTGTTCTTAGGCAACTTCGCTAACAAAAACGTACCTAGTACATAACCAAATGGAAAAGCAGCGGCAAATAGGGCATACTCCCAGGAAGTGCCGCTTAATTCTTCACGAAAAAATGGGATTTTTATCACCATTGTTGCTCCTACAGCAAACTGTACCGCTGAAGCGAGAAGGGTTAACTTCCATAAAGAAGGATAGGAAAAGAAGGTTTGATACCCTCCTATGATTGCTTGGCGCCAACTTTTTTTATTTTTGTTGACTGACGAACTTGCTGTTGAGTATGGCAATTGGTGAAGTGAAAAAGCACTAAGAAGAAAGAGCGATGTTGTGAGTAGATAAAGAAAGTGTAAAGGTAAGAAGAGTAATAAGACAGAAGCCATTCCTGGTGCGATAAAGCTCATTAATCTTGTCGTTGCATCGAGTGAACTATTGGCTGAGACAAGCTTGTTATCTTCACAATATACTGGGATTAATGAGAATGAAATACTAGCATAAATTGGTTGCAATATACCTATTGTACATTGCAGAATCACGAGCACTACTATGGTTATATCGTTTATGCCTACTATGCTCCCTAATAGAGGTAAAAGATAGACCGCTGAGCGGAAGAGTTGGGTAATAAATAACACTTTCTCTTTATTGATATTGTTCAAAAAGGGGGCACTTAAGCTTTGAACAAATAGTGATGGCAGGAAGTAACAAAGCCACATGGTTGCCATCCATTCCTTTGAACCCGTCAGTTCATATAGTAGTAAGCCATTTATAATCCCCCCGATAGCACCACCAAATTCAGAAATTAAATTTCCCAACCATAGGATTTTAAATGACTGCGTATGTAACATGAATTGGCTCCTTTCCTATAATGGATAAATAGATTGTCTATATTCTATATTTTTAGAATTATTTATTCAATATATTTCGAATAAAAAGAAAAGGAATTTGTTCTCCTTGATAGAATATTTTTAAAAAGAGAATGTATAATTTAACCTTTAATGAGAGGCTTTAACTATATGAATGATCCTTGTGAAAAGGTGGACATAGATAGAGTTAGATATGGAAAGCGAAGTGAAACGGATGGAAATTAATTTAATCAGACATGGCGCCTCCATTCATAAAGAGAATAAACGAATAGATGGAGCTGGGTATCGTTCGTGGATAGAAGTTTATGATGAATCCGGAGTCGAACCAATGGAACGCTATCCAGCATGGACTATCGAAAAAATCAAAAAAGCACATACATTGCTGACGAGTGATTTGTTACGGGCGAAGGCGACTCTTCATCATTTAGCTGTCAATCAAAATTATGCGGCTCATGCTCTTTTTCGGGAGGCCGAGCTTCCTCATGTTTCCTTAGGTAAGTTTTTAAGGCTAAAACCAAATCAATGGACACTCTTTTTAAGAATTGCATGGTTTTTAGGTGCCAAGCATGGGTGCGAGTCTTATCGTGAAGCTAAAGAGAGAGCAATTGCCGCGGCTGATTTTCTTATAAAGGAAGCGCGAGAAAATGGATCGGTCTGTTTAGTCGGACATGGGATTTTCAATCGCCTCATTGCTAAAGAGTTAGAAAAACGACAATGGGAAGGAACGATTTATCATACACATTGGAGCTGTAGTACTTATATTTTGCCAAAGGGGGGTCCAAATGAAGCTTAAATATAGTCTGTTCATTTTAATGATTGTTTCACTTTTCGGATGCACAAAGGAACCCGCTTTTGAAGAATTTAAGGAAGAAATGTTAGCTGAACAATCGTCCTATCAAACTCATGTATTGGCATATGAAGAAGCAAAGGAAGATAATCAAGCAGAAGAGATGTTAAGGGAACTAGAAATTTTATATGAAGAGGCAACGAAGCTAGCAAGTTTATACAGCCAATATCCGCCACCTGAAAATCTAACTGAAAGTATGTTATCCGTATTTGAAGGGGCGAGTGCCGATCTCTCTACAGCTTTCTCATTAAAGGCTGAGGTACATCAATTAGAGAAAGAAGTTTTAGAAACGGGATTAGATCAACAGGATGACATCAACCGATTAAAGACGGAAGCCAATGAGTTTGAACAATCAGGATTGAAAAAGCTTGATCGCATCGCAAGTTCATAATGGTAAAATTCATATAGTTTTCAAAATTATGTTATAATTAGAGTATCCAATTGAATGAGAGGTGGCAATATGTTTCGACGAAAATTGATTGCAGCTTCCATTACAAGCGTGCTTTACCCACTGACCTTATCTTTCATTTCAATAGTAGAAGATCCTTCTTATTTCATAGAATACCTTGGTCTTGTCATGGTGTATAGTCTTCCAGTTATTTATATCTATGGAATAGCGACTTCCCTCGTTAGTGATTGGCTTGCCAGTTTACTTGCTAAGAAGAAAAATAAGCTAGCTATCTTCCTTACCTTTCTCTTCCATACTATATTTGGACTCGTTCTCCTACAAATTAGTTTAATTGCCGCTTGGTTGTTTTTTATTATCGATCGTTTGTTAAAAAGGAAACAGGAAAACTATCAAACAAGGACAGCACTTTTAAGTTTTCTTTTACCGATATGCTTTTTTATATTCTTTCTAGTGTTAATCAGTATTTAATGAAAGGGGAGGTTAAATGAACGCTCAACCACAGGAACAACAGGTAGTTACCTATGTGGAAAAACGAGAAATAACAATAAGGTCTGTTTTAAATATTTACGGTGTTTTCGCCATTTTAGGGTTTCTCTTAGGGATTTTCACCACCCCACTTTCCTTGAATGAACAATTACAGTTTGTTTATCATACTGACTATTTATTAAAAGGAGAGAAGCTCATTAGCCTCCTTCTTTTCTTATCAGTAAGTGCGCTGATTTATTTTCCAGTTCTGAATATGTTATACAAGCAATTAAATAAACGAGAAGAAACTAGTGTCTAATCTTATTTGGGTTGGGTATGGTCACTATGCTCCCTCTCATCTTTATCTCTATTCTCCATCGTTTCTTGCTGCTTATCAGTGTAAGCTCTTTGCTCATTGCTTTGTTTATTTTTTTGTCTTAAATAATCGGAGCGCTCCCCGTAATAGATGAGGTCAAAAATCGCCCGACCGTTAGTAGGTTGCCCATCTGGCAAATAAACAGGGACAATATCAAAAAATACATAATAAAAGCAATAAAAGATAAATGTTTGCCAGAAAATATTATTTGGTAAGATCCCTTCTAATACAAGCGAATTAGCAATAATCGCGCAACCACCTGTCGTTAAAATAGGAGAAGCATAAATGAACCCGTGCCAAAAGCGTCCGCTCGGATTTAATTCTTCATACTCCATCCAGCTATTCATAAAGAAGTATCTTCTCACCTCGATAGTAGGTACTTTAAATAATACTGGCCCACTGCCAATCACTAACTTCTTTTCTTTGCTACCTAAAATGGTCGCTGCTAGGTAATACCCAAACTCTCGAACGATTGTTGTTAATGGCAAAATGATGATAGCAGATAATAAAAGTCTAAGCCAATCAAAAAGATCAAACACGATAGTCACACTCCCTAGCAAGAATATATAGTTTCTATTTAGTCTCATTTCTGATGAAATAAACTTTTTAATATACATTTTTGAAAAATAGATAAAAGGTAGGAGGTAAAGCTTTTCTATGGAGATCACGCTCGGTTTTTTGCTTTGTAGTGTTTTAGTGGTAATTGGTTTGGTGATCCAACGTAAGGGGAGTGTCAGTTTTATCGCTGGTTATAAAGAGGGAAGAATAAGGAATGAAAAGAAGCTAGCCAATCGAATAGGGTTGACTGTTATCTTCTTTGCAGTGGAATGCTTTTTACTTATTTTGATTCACTTGTTACTCTTTCCGCTAAATGGTTTATATATTGGGATATTGGCGGTTGTTCATTTATTTGTTGTCTTTGCTTTGTTTGTTCATGCGGTTATGGTTTAAAACCATTATTGAATTTTGGTATATATCATGCATCTTATTACAGATGAAAAAGAAGAAAACTTCCCTTAAGATTAGTGGGAAGTTTTCATTGCCATCATTTACGTTTGCTTCACATTTCCTTTAACAAAAACCTGTTGATTAACCTTTATCAAGACACTAATCACTGCCATTAAAGTGGCAGAGATGAGAAAAACAAGCTGCGCATTAAACGTTTCAGCGAGCCACCCCATTAGCAAAGCGGAAATGGCGAAAATACCTGTGCCCAATGCGCCTAGTGCGGCATAGACCTTTGATAACTGTGTAAGTGACACACTCGTTTGAATCATTGTATTTTGCGGTATGCCTTTTATTTGTATAGAAGCACCAAATGAAAAGGCAAGGATAAGTGCAAGAATGGGTATCGTATTTAAAGCGAATAAGAAAGTACTAAAAAACGCTGCGATGCTCCCTAACAGGAACACCTTTCGTATCTTGTTTTCTACTAAATTTGCATACTTCATACAATAAAGACTGCCGAGAATGAGCCCAAGGAAGTAAGCGCCATTTATCCAGCCCCACCATTGATGGTCGGCTTGTAGCCTTTCATTCACATAAACATAGAGAATAGCAGCGAGCCATACTGTAGCTGCGATAGAGTCGAGCCCTTCAATATAGGCCATTTTTCGCAATATCGGTGTTCGGTACAGGATGTTCCAGCCTTCTTTCATTTCGGCAAGCGGAGACGGCAGTTTTTCGTTTGATCCTTGTATGTTGTTTAAGAAAGAAAGTAAACAACTAGATAAGAAGAATAAACCAATCACTATCCACAGTAAGTTGTTGCTGCCCATACTAATGAGCAACATACTACTGATGAACCACATGCCAGCTTGAATGATTTGTGTAATCGTATCGAAAAATCCATTTGCTTTTACTAATTGTTCACTACTTACATAGTGAGGAATCAATGTTTGGCTAATCGGATTCGCACAGCCATCGAGAAAGCCGATGCCAGCAATGAGCATAAAGACGATTAAATACGGAACAGCAACCATTTCAGTTACAAGCAGGGTGAGTAGGATAATAATGATCGTTTTCCCAACTTGTGAAAAGGTGAGTAACCATTTTAAATTCCAGCGGTTCATCGCAAGCGGTGAGAGTAGGCTTGATAGAAACATAGCTGATGTTATCGTAAAAGGAACAAATGCTGTAGAAAAGCTAGATCCTGTCCATTGATACATCATATTAATGATAGAAGTAATATAAAGAATATCCCCCATATTCGCAAGAGACTGCCCGGATACTAATAAAGCAAAATTTTTGTTTTGAAACATGATTATTTTCCCCCAAGTTTAGTTCATCTAATGTTAGATTTTTAGGGGGTAAATCAAATCGGATTATTCAAAAATTCCTCAAACTCCTTTCACATAATAGAAAGATAATGGGGGGCTCACTTTCTACAAATTTATCTATATGGAATAGAACTGGCTTTACATTATTTTATCTTTTAGCTATTCGTTTAAAAGACTAACTTTTCCTTTGTTTAATCAAACTTTTAAGCTTTTATTTGTAGTATAGATGAATAAGGATACCAGGGAGGGAATACCCATCACCACTTATGACTTTCTACAGTGTAGAAATCATAAGTGGCATTTTAAAATTTATATAAGCTGAACAGCTTCTTCTAATAATTCTATGGTTAGGTGAGGGGAAGAATTTATTTGATTCATCTCGACTAATTCCTTCAATGATGTTTTCATTAAGGAAAAGTGTTGATGTTCTTTGAAATACGGGAATGCCTTTTCTGCTAAGTATTGTAGATATTTCTCTTGTTCTTCTTCTAATTTATACTCCAATAAATTAAAAAGGTGAATAAAAACATCTTCTTCTAGTTCTTGTGCTATTCTTTGTCCTTCGATAATATTTTTTCTTAAGGTTTTTTTACTACTTAAATTACCTTCAACCGCAACGAGATTATAATTGAAAAGGCGATGAATGTAGACTTTCCCTTTTTTATTACATAGGCGTAAAGATTCCTTTAGGTATTGATAAGCCTCATTATATTCTTTTCTTTTGAGAAGTGCGTTGCCAAGATTATTCAGTAACATCCCTTTTTTTTCGTTATCATTAATTAGTTCACAGGCATAAATTAATCGGTTATACATAGGTTTCACATCGATATAAGGATCTTCAGATATGTGTAATAACAATATGGACTCCGCCTTAATTGCATCAGCGTAATGATTAATTTCTTTAAAGTATTTTAACGCCTTTTCTGCATACATGTATGCCATGACTTGTCTTCCTACATATTGATAAGCAAGTGCTAAATGATAATAGAATTCCTCATTTGGGTAATAGGCAATCTGGATCTTATTGAAAATAGCAATGGCTTCATAATGATCATCTTTTTTAGATGAATAGCGGATGAGATACCACCCTTTCATATGAAGTAAAAAATTTTGTTCATAAGGGTTCATCCATGCTTCCACTTTGGCTAAAGAACCTAAGAGGGCTTCGATCTCCTTTTTCTCCTCCTTTACAAACCAATATCGTAACATTACGAGTTGATAAAAATAGGCATACTTAGTAGATAGTAAGTACGGTATATTATTTAAGATTCTTCGGTAAGACTCTACTTGTTTGATCTTATTCAACATCAAAGCTTCATTGAATGAATGCAATGTTTTTTCGATTTCCTCGAACTTCTCACTTTCTTTTTGTAGATCAATTTGTAACTTTTGCGAAAACAATTGAATAATTTCTAATGAATAATCTGTTTTACCATTCTCAATTTTACTCACATGTGTTGCGGTACAAATACCGTCACCTAATTGTGATTGCGTCATACCTTCTTTTTCTCTATAAAATTTAATAATATGGCCTACTGACAATGGTACTTACCCCCTAGATCTATTTAATTAATAATGTATACAATTGTAATATAAATTCACTGAATTGATATATTATTTTTAAAATTATAATCATTAGTGGGTATTTTGTCTGATAGATGTAGAGAGTATAAAGGAGGGAATTCATAAGGTTATAAACAAGAAGATAGTAGAGGAGATTGCGTGTAAAAGTGAGAAAGGAAGAGCTAAAGTAAAATTGTGCATCACTTAAGAGAGAGATGGGTGTGCACATGATTTAGATAAAAACAATGGAAATGCAAAAAGTTTATAGATCTATGAGTGGGAATCATAGAATGACTTTAAGGCACAATGAATTTTAAACGCTAGCAATAAAAAAACGAACAAAGGCTATAATTAATAGCGTTTGTTCGTTTAGATGCAGCTCAGCTCTTAGTATGCAGTGATCATTCTAACACTCCGATAGAATCATAGGCAGCCATTACAGCAGCTGTTTCAGCGGAAGGCTCTCCATTTTTATCAGGATATAAATCACGTGCAGATTGGACCATAGCTTCTCTCATCTCGGAAAAATTAGATGATGGCACTAAATAGACTGTTAATGCTTTATAGAGGATTTTGCCTAATTTATCTGATCCAATTCCATTCACAGTTGTACCGTAATGTTCTCCACCTTCAGCAATAAGGTAGGCTGCTTTATTATTTATACTACTGTTAATATGAACGCCACCTTCATCCAATTCCCCTAAATATCGATCATCATAATGATCAGGATAACGGTTATCTTTCAGGCCATAATTGGGGTGAAGCGCATTGGCTTTCGGATCTTCTAATGAACGAAGGCCGCCATCATTCGCGATATTAGGTGTATATACATCTTCACCTATTAGCCAGTTTCTATCTTCTTCGGCTTTGAAATGATTCTCTGCTAACACACCGAAGATATCAGCAATGGATTCATTTAGTGCTCCTGATTCACCTTCATACGTTAGATTAGCTGTATTTGTAATTACTCCGTGTGTCATTTCATGTCCTGCAACATCAAGTGCCCCTGCTAGTGAGCTGAAGTATGAACCATCACCGTCTCCATAAAGCATTTGTTTCCCGTTCCACGCGGCATTATTCCATTTTTCACCTATGTGCACGGTGCTTATTATTTTCATACCATCGTTATCTAAGCTATTACGATCATGTTGATTTTGAAAGTATTTGTTTACCTTTATCGAGTTTTGTTGAGCAGAAATGGCTGCTGGATCGTAGAAGAAGTTTGACGCTGTCTCTACTTCAAAACCTGTAAATCCTAGTAAAGCAGATAAAAGGATAAAAGGCGTTTCACCCATTCTTGCTGCATCATACGTATGAATTGGTACCGAACGGTTTTTGACAGTTTCCAATGAATACAAATGGGTTTTGCCCGTTTCAATATTCTTTGTTGCATTGAAATTTTGCATTTTGCCAAATAAGTCTAATCCACGAGCACTGACAGTTTCTGTTTCCGGCTCCGCAGAATGAAGGGCATTAAAGTGATGTTGTACTTCACCTGTATGTGCATCAATAAAATAATGGAAATAACCAGGCACAGGAATGGAAGTAGAGGCTTTTACTAAATAAGTTAGATGGTATTCATCATTCTTTGGAAATACCATTAGTTCTGTTTCAATGCCATCATAATCTTTTATCGCACCGACTTCATTTTCTATCGCAGCTTTCGCATGAGACTCTGCTTCTTCTTTAGTAATACTAGGAGTTGTATTTATATTTACTTTCACTAACTCATCATTTACTTCCCCGATAGAAGCATAAACATTTAAGTTTTCATCTAGCGAAATGGTTTGACCTGAGCCATAAACTGGGACCCCGTCAACTTGCTCAACGGTTTTCATATGAATCGTTCCTATTTGTTTATCAACATGTTCATCAATAATTTTAAATTGATTCACACTCTTTTTACTTGATCGCGCTTTAGATTGGGTCTCATCTTTCAGCTGGTCTTGTAAATAAGCTTGTACAACCTCCTCTTTATTTAACCCTTTCGGTGCTTGCCAGATGACTTCATTGGTCTCTGTTTGAATCGCTGCATATGTGGACAATGGAGAAAACCCTGCGAATGTGACGGACAAGGCTAATGCAGTAGGTAATATCACTTTCTTAGTAAAATTCTTCTTCTTCAAAACAATCACCTCATATTATTTTCTGTAAACAATTATAATTATTCTGAAAATTTAATATTACGTCAATATGTCAGCGATTGGGTTAATAAAACGCGACTTTGGACTCGCATCTCTATCATCTTCTATATGAATCACACGCTTTATTAGGTCTAATTACAGATAAAAATAACCCAATTTATTTATCAGATATTTCAGTTATATTAATGTTAGCAGAGAAAATCGATGAAGTTTTTTATGAAAGGAGAGTCATTCATATTGTTAAGTCTAGCAAAATGGACACTGCGATTAATTGGTAATCTACTATTTCTGCTTATCTGTGTTTTATTATTTATCATGCTTTTCGCACGTTTTACCGGTAATGAACCTAATCTCTTTGGATACCAGTTTAAAACAGTGCTTTCTGGATCAATGGAGCCATTATTTAAAACAGGTTCAGTGATAGCGATTAACAAAACAGAAGAAAACAAAACCTATCAATCAGGAGATATTATTACTTTCAAACTTGATGAGATCCTTATCACACATAGAATAGTAGAAACGTCTTTAAAAGATGGAGCCATTACTTACACGACTAAAGGTGATAATAATGACGCTGTTGATAGATGGGAAGTCCCAGCACATCATGTGGTTGGGGAATATGCCGGTGTGACTATTCCCTATCTAGGCTATGTGCTACATACCGCACAAACCAAAGTAGGAGCTGCATTATTAATGATTATTCCAGGCATTATTTTACTCTTCTCTGCCTTTGTGCAACCTAGCGAAAGAAAACCAAAAGAGGTATATACGCAGTAACTCTCTTCCCTACTAAGGGGAAGTGAAACATATATTTAGGAGGAATGTTTACATGGGATTAAATTTTAAGTTAACAAAAAAGAATCTGATGACAGCTGCACTTGGATTATCATTAATTACTGGAGGAACTTATGCTTATTTTAGTGATAGTTTTGCAACTGAAAATACTTTTGCAGCAGGAACGCTAGATTTAGCTGTAAATCCGGATTTTGTCGTGAATATTGATAATATTAAACCAGGTGATGAAATCTATCGAGAATTCACTTTAGAGAATAATGGGACATTAGATATTCATAAAGTACTGCTACAAACAGATTACTCTGTCGTCGATGCAAATGGGGATAATGTAGAAGACTTCGCTGACCATATCAAAGTAACAATTATGTACAATACAAGCAGCGCAACCGTCCCAGTTGTTGAAACTACATTGGCAGAATTATCGAATACAGAGCCAGATTTAACGGCTATTGATACATTCGTTGGCGGTGGACAAATACCGGATGGCATCCCGGCAGGGGAGAAAGAAAAAATGTTTGTGTTATTTGAATTTGTTGACAATGGACAAGACCAAAATCAATTTCAAGGTGATCAGCTTCGTGTAAATTGGACATTCAATGCTGAGCAAACTGCTGGGGAATACATTGACGAACAATAATGAGTCTTTATGTAAAAGTGTAACACTGCTCTTAAACGGGGAATCTGGTTTGAGAGTGTAATATGATGGAGAATGGCGGTCTCTCAAATCAGCACTGTAAATTGAGGACGTCGCAAAAAAATGCGCTTTTAAACATGAAAAAATCAAGTACTTCAGCCAGCGTTTCCATCAAAATAGTGCCTGATGAGACATCTCATCAGGCACCCCAAAAAGGGCGTTACCCTATTACTGATTCTCCTTACCACTACCTTTCATTTCCTCTCTCAAAGTTACCAGTAAGTTTTGCTAGCATAATTGAATGCTGCCCTCTTCGTTCTCAATCTTATTATGAATTTCGCCGCTTCTTTTTCCACTGATTGATTCTTTATTATGTGAAAACTAAATGTTTCTCCTTTTAAAACGTTCCCTTTTAACTTCCCCTCCCTTTCATTTAAGCATTCAGTGTCTTTATTGAAATTATTTTCCAAAAAAATGAAACTTTACAATTCGCACCACGTATACATAATTGTAGAAAATTTTAAAAGGGGAGATTTTTTATGGAAGCTGAATTAAAGCATGAAGTGGAAGAACCAAAGAAACCTCGTTTGTTCGGGATGATTGCCAATCCATCAGAGCAATTTGAGCGGATTAAGCAACAACCGAAAATCTGGGTACCGTTATTGTTGGTGTCGTTATTATTTACAGTTGGTATGATTATCACCGCTTTGTCGATGGATCCAGCTTATCTTGGAATTGAGGATTTATCTCCAGCTGAGCAAGACATGATGTATATGTTTTCACTGATTACGTTTGTAATTATGGGCATTATTTCACCCGTTTTCACGGTGTTAATTTCCTCAGCTATTTATCTATTAATTTGTAAAATTGCTAGTTCGGATGTGTCATTTAAGCAGCTATTTTCAATGAATACATACATTCTGGTTATTAGTGTGATTGGACTCATCTTGAATGGTGTGATTCGTATGATAATTGGTGGCAATCCAGAGTTAAATGTGACGAGTTTAGCAGCTGTATTAAATACAGAAGCTACCAGTGTTTGGGCAAGTATTGAAGTTTTCTCCATATGGCAAACAATTCTTGTCGGTTTAGGTTTGCATAAAGTGGCGGGATTAAGTAAAGGGGTTGCTTACGGTATAGCGATTGCTTTCTTTATTATTAGTCTGGTCTTCGCTTTAGTTGCTTCTACGGTGGTGTAAGGTAAATATGAAGAAAAAAACTTGGATCATTGTTGGAGTGGTAAGTGTAGTCGTGATGATGATAGGTGCTAGCGTCTACCATCAAGCTTTTGCGAAAGGACCTTCTGTAACGACTGCGAATGCAGAGAATGAAGTAATTACAGATACGTTAATTGTGCCAGGTACATTATCTTTGAAAAATGAACAGAAAGTGTACCCCGGTGTAGAAGGTGAAGAAATTGCTGAAATCCTTGTTAAGGAAGGCGATGCTGTTGAAAAAGGTACAGCTGTCGCAAAGTATGATGATACGCGAGTGGCGATGGAGCTTGAAAGGTTGAGTTTACAGATTGAATCTGGTTATTTACGAATCAATCAAGTGGACAAACAATTAGATCGACTCTCAGATCAAGAAAAGGAATTGCGTGATACCGTTGGCAAAAAAGAAGCCGCTAAGCAAATAGAACCGGAAAGAGATCAGCTGCAATTAGATTTAAGAATGGCAAATTTAGAGGTCCGACAGTTTCTTTTAGAGAAGAAAGAAATTGAAGAACAACAAAAAGATTTAGAGATTAAAAGTAAATTAGATGGAACGATTTTACAAGTGAATGAAGATCAACCAACGGATCCGATGGCGCAGCAGCCAGTCATCCATATTGGTAATACGGATGAAATGGTAGCGCGTGGTGTTTTATCAGAATTTGAGTCTTTAAAGGTCGAGAAAGAGATGAAAGCGACGATTCGGACAGATGTACTACCTGATAAGGAATGGAAGGGAAAGGTTAATTTCATCGGGTTAATGCCAGATGAAAACAGCCAGTCAGTCTCTGGTGAAGCGACCCCAGCGCAATATGGCATGACGGTTGAAATTGAAGATGACATTACTGAATTGCGAACAGGATTTCAATTAATTATTGAAGTGGAGACAAGTAGTAAGAAGGCACTTACTGTCCCATCTGAGTCTGTGTTATCTGCTGATGGTGATTCTTATGTCTATCTTCTAAAAGATGGAAAAGCTCATCGTCAAAACGTGAGTGTAGGCGTTGCCACTGGTGATAAGATAGAGATATTAGATGGTATAACAACTGATGATGATGTGATTACTAATCCTTCTGATGACTTGAGTGATGGCTTGGAAGTGGAAGCGGAATGATTCATTTACGAGAAATCACAAAGTCTTATCAAATAGGCGATGAAATGGTCGATATTTTACAAAGCATTGACTTAACGATTGAAAACGGAGAGTCGCTCGCAATCATGGGGCCGTCGGGTTCTGGAAAATCGACATTAATGAATATTATTGGTTGTCTTGATCGACCGACGAATGGAACCTATCAACTAGACGGTGAGGATATATCGCAATATTCTGAAGTAAAACTAGCGAAAATTAGAAATCGTTCCATTGGTTTTGTATTTCAACAATTTCATTTACTACCAAGGCTATCGGCTTTAAAAAATGTCGAACTACCGATGATTTATAGTGGTTTGAATAAGAAAGAAAGAATGGCTAAAGCTGAGCGTGCGCTCATTAAGGTAGGTTTAGAAGACCGAATGGAACAGCTTCCGAGTTTGTTATCAGGTGGACAGAAGCAACGGGTAGCTATTGCCCGTGCACTTGTCAATGAACCGAAGTTGATACTGGCTGATGAACCGACAGGCGCGCTCGATACGAAAACGAGTGAAAATATTATGGAGCTTTTTACCCAACTAAATAAAGAAGGTACCACGATCGTAACGGTAACACATGAACCGGAAATCGCTGCTTATGCGAGTCGTAGAATTCTCGTCCGCGATGGTATCATTGTCGAAAATGAGCGCCAAGTAGGGGGTCGATGACTTTGAGCCTTCTTGAAAGCATAAAAATGGCACTTAGTTCGTTAATGGCACATAAGCTGCGCTCCATTCTTACAATGATAGGGATCATCATCGGTGTTGGCTCTGTTATTATTGTCGTTGCTATTGGCCAGGGCGGGGAAGCAATGTTGAAATCACAACTCACAGGCCCGGGAAATACGATTGATTTATTTTATCAACCGTCAGATGAAGAGATAATGGCAAATCCCAATGCATTGTATGCCTCGGCGTTTTCACAAGAGGATATTCGCGCTTTAGAGGAAATTGATGAAGTGAACAGGGTTGTTGCGTCAAGCTTAGAATTCGGTCCTGTCCAGTTTCGAGATCAACAGATAGAAGCAACTTTAATGGGGATTAACGAATCTTATTTTCAATTGAACCCGTTAAATCTATCAGATGGAAGAGGTTTTACAACAGCAGATTTCTTAAGTGGAAAACGGGCTGTTATTGTTAGTCAATCACTTCAAGAAGAGCTATTTGAAGGAGAAGAAGCAGTGGGTGAGGTGATTCGCCTTGGTGCTCAACCGGTTGAAATCATTGGTGTGCTAGAAAAACCAACGGGGATTTTCTCCTTCGGTAGTATGGAAGTTTATTTGCCTAGTTCGACTTGGCTAACGATTTATGGTAGTAGTGATATATCGCAAGTGACATTGCAAACTAATTCTGCAGATGATTTACAGCAGGCAGGGGAGAAAGCAGCCTCTCTTATGAACAGTCGCTATAACACCGAAGAAGCATACCAAGTATTAAATATGGAAGAAATCGCTGAAGGACTCGGTCAAGTCACAACAATTATGACGATGATTATTGGTAGTATTGCCGGAATCTCATTATTTGTTGGTGGAATTGGTGTCATGAATATCATGCTCGTTTCTGTCACAGAGCGTACGCGTGAAATCGGCATCAGAAAAGCGTTAGGCGCAACGAGGCAGCAAGTATTAACTCAATTCCTCATAGAGTCAATTACTCTTACCTTCATTGGTGGTGTAGTCGGTATTCTGCTTGGCTGGGGTGTGACAACATTAATTAGTTTATTTGCGGGTTGGCCTTCTCTCATGAGTTGGCAAGTCATTGCTGGAGGCATGCTATTCTCTATGCTAATTGGTGTCATCTTTGGTATATTACCTGCAAGTAAAGCCTCAAAGCTTGACCCGATTGAATCATTGCGTTATGAATAAGCGTTTAGTCTTTTAGGTGTTTTTAGGTCCTACGTCTGTAACCAATTACAGGGATAAAGTAGTGTTTTTTTAATAAACCGTTAATTCTGACTAAAATAGTTTGAATTAACGGTTTTTTCATGTAACGATAACAATAAGAAAAAAGATAAATGGAAGGAGAGTGAATAATGGTAAAGAAAAATCAAATTGCTGCTGCTATTTTAAGAGTGGTTTTAGGCGTCATCTTTTTTATGCATGGTCTGAGTAAGTTTCAAGATGGTATACACAACACAGTTGGATTTTTTGAAAGTTTAGGGTTGCCAGGTTTCACTGCTTATATGGTTGCATTAATCGAACTCATCGGTGGGATTGCGTTGGTAATAGGAGTTGGAACAAGGTTAATTTCTGTTCTATTTGCTCTCATCATGGTTGGTGCAATTATTATGGTAAAGATTGGGGATGGCTTCTTTGGTATAGAATTCGATCTTGTTCTTTTAGCCATTTCAATTTGTTTAGCTATTGTTAATCAATCATATCTAGCGCTAGATAATGTGCTAAAGCGTCATAAAGACCAATCGATGGATATGGATGGATAGATATCGAAAACATAACCGAGAAAAACATTTCTCGGTTATTTGTTTCATTATTCTGCCACAGATAGGCAAGGGGAATAGTGTCAACAAAACGTTGGAATTACTTCGCTTTTATTGAAAAATGAATATTATAACCCTTGTTTTACAAGATAGTATCTTTTATACTGTTTATATACCTTGTAAAACAAGATAGTGAAATGGGTGGAATAGAAATGTCACACACACAAATGATGAAGGGGATAATCGATGGCTGTTTGTTAGCGATTATTGATGGTAAAGAGTGCTATGGCTATGAAATGGCTGAACGGCTAGGTGAGTATGGTTTTGATGCAGTCAGTGAAGGGACAATTTACCCGCTACTCATGCGCATGCAACGAGAAGGATTAGTCACTTCTGTTCGCAGGGCATCGACAGCTGGGCCACAGCGAAAATATTATTCTCTTACAAAAGAAGGCAAGCAAGCATTAGTGGAATTTAGCCTACGCTGGCAACAGCTAGAGAAAAGCGTAAATGCCGTCCTAAAAAAAGAAATGGAATAGTGGAGGTGGAAAAAATGTCATTAACACAGAAGAGTAAGAAATTTCTTGAGGACTTGCATATTTATTTACTATCAAGTGGAAAAAACCTCAACGAAATTAAGGAGATTACAAAAGAACTCGAAGATCATCTATTAGAAGCAGAAGCAAATGGTAAATCGGTTGACCAAGTTGTAGGAGACTCCCCAAGTGCATATATGGAGAGCATTTCAGGTGAAATGAAATCAGATCTTGCCTCATGGACAAAGTACTTTCCTCTTGTCTTACTGGGACCGATTGCTTTTACCATATTCGGAGATTTAATTAATGGCGGAGAACTGGCTTATAGTCTATTTCATATCATTGGTATCATTGTTTATACCTTACTATTTATTATTGGTGTTGCCATCGTATTGAAATATACATCAAAAAAGCAGTCATCCGTAACAAAGGAAATATTCATCTTATCATTACCAATCATCGTTAGTATGCTGTTTTATCTGTCAGTATTATTTTTGGACACAATGATAGACACACCAATAGTCCATTTTGGAGAAATCGGCAGTATTGTGATAGGGAGCGTTGTATTCCTACTCATCATTGCTTTCTCCATTTGGAGCAAAACGATCATTATTCCAGTTGTTTTACTCGCATTGTTTCTACCAGATATTTTACTTAAGGAAACGGCATTATCTGAATCTAGTAAGCTGATCATTGGTATGTTTATTACCTATAGCCTCATTGGACTGTACTTGTTTTATATTTTTGTAAAAGAAAGGAAGAAACAGCAAGGAAGTGAATGAAAAACTAACAGCGATTGATTGTTCACACGACCTAAACTAAAAGAGACGGATGAAGAGCAACCCAGGAGTATAGAGAAAAGAATAGATCACTTGAAGAATTAAATTCTATAGCAAAATTAACAAAAGGCGATGTGCTTAAATCTGAATACGATGAAGCTATTAAATTGGTGGAACCTTAAAGCTTTTTATCTTCATTCTAATTCATGCACATCTGTCCTTATTTTTAATCAACACTTTATTTATTGAGTAAATTATCTACGCCGTTATATGTTAATCATTTATATCCATATCATATTATCTTTATAAAAGTACGTTTTGAATACAAATGTTTAATATAAATAAAACGTATTTATAAACAAAAGATTAGTAGGATAATTACTATTCCAAAAACTCTACCTTTATAACTGGGAAAATTGAATAACTCCTTTTGCATGGAGATAACTTGTATTTTTAAAAATCGTCCAGATTGAGAGAGATACAACAAAAAAAGGACTTATAGCCCTTTTTATATATAGATTGGAAGCATGGACTTGAGATTTACTTATATAAAATTAATGCACTAAATAAAATTACTGGTGAAGAATATTTTATGTCAATAACCTCAATTTTTGTGTCGGATAAAAACTCATTAAGCTTCCTATTGAATTTTCTTTCTGACCAACATACTATAGTTTTTGCTTTCAATCTTTCCCCTCCTTAAATTTGTTGTCTAGTTAAAATAAGAACATTTTTTTTGCCTTTTGATTGATAACTGGACAAGCTTTATTGGTCATTATTTGTCTTCTTCTTTTTGCTATAAACTTATAAATCCCATCTCTAATTGTTCTTGGAATAATTAGAGCTATTAATAATGGTTTGAAAATAAAATGAGTAGAGGCCATTAATTTTATAACTGCATCTGAATAAATATATTCCTTTGAATTATCAATAAAAATCATGCTATCAATATTTGTATTTGTTTCATAATTAGCTTTTGTCCAATTACTATTAAAATCAGTAATTTTTAATTCTGAATTTGTATTCATATCTACAATAAATCGGATAAACCTACTACACATATTGCATTCACCATCATAAATTAAAACCTTCATTTTTAACACTCCCAATTTGCTATCTTTAAGTAAGGTATGTGCCAATTAAACCCATGAATGATAACACAAATATAAAGCCTAAAATATAAATTAGAGTATTTCCTTCTTTTCTAAATAAACTTAGTATCGTTCCAATAAGGATTAATGGAAAAGAGAGGAATGGTAATACGTAATTAAACATAGGGTCGTAAATTAAATATTCGTTTAAAACTTCTAAGAACAATACAAGAAATCCTATCGTGAAACTTGTTGTTTTAATTTTATAACTTAAATCATTCGTAACTTCTAAATGCTTCCCTTTCCAAGTACCAAACAATAATTTATAGGGAGTCTTTTTTTCTTTACTATGTATCCTTGGATATATCGGCTGTAAAAATGGTGCTTTACCATCAACAGACTCATACCCCCAAGCTATTTCCTTTCCTGCAATGCAAGCTTTTTCAACGGTATTAAAATGAGAATGACTATCTTCATAATTTGGTTCAAGTGTTCTTTCTGGTTCTATTGAGAAGGCAAATCTCTTTCCCTCATGATCTCCAAAGTATTTATTCTTATTAGAGAGTACACCATAATATATAGCAGTAGAAATATTTAGAAAAGGATGGTAAAAGAATTTAAGCCTACCCATGCTTGGGTCAACTGGTATCCAACCCTTTCCTTCTATAAAAACTTCACTCCAAGAATGAGGCGAAAACTTTTTAAGAGTCCAAGTACCATAGAGTATCTTTGATGGGATATTTAATGCCCTACAATAAGAACAAAAAAGTGCTGCAAATTCTCCGCAATCGCCCTTTTTTCTTTTTAAAAACGAAAAAACTCCTCTTTCATCAAACCGTGTAGAATACTTAAAGTTTTTAGTAATAAACTTATATATTTGATGAGCCTTATCATAATCTGTCTTAGCATCGCCTATGATAGATAGCGCTTGCTCTTTAATTTCTTTATTTACAGGAATCAGCTTAGTTGATCTTAAAAAGAACAATTTCTCTTCTTCGGTTATTTTACTTTGATTAATTCTATTTTTTAACCTATTTCCAGTATATCGGTAATTGATTTTCAATTTCTCAGTGGGTTTTAAATTGTAATACCAGATAGGATTTAAAAAAGAATAATCATTAACCTTATGAGGTTCAATGGTTGAACTTATCTCTATATTATTTTGCGTGCTTGATTCTATTGGTTTAGATAGCCAAAGTTCAATATTTTCTTTTGTTGTGTTTTCATACAAATAAGTGATTTGAAAATTTTGTTTTTTCAAGTTATACCACTTCCTTATTCAAAGATGTTGTTCCTTTCTGCTTTTTTTGTTGTGAAGAACCTTTAAAAAATTTAAGCTTATTTAGAAAAGAAAAAGCTTTTTTATACTCTTTATCAGAGAATACAAGTACTTCAATAGCAATCATAATTGCAGAAAAGGTTATTAATCCCATTGCTATTGCGATACCTAAATGGAAACCCATCATAAGTGTCACAATTACATATTTACTCCATTTATTGAACAATGAGAACGGAAAAGCTAATTTAACTAAAATAGAAGCATAAGTAAATAATACAATGAAATAATCATTGCTTGTAAGAATCTGTTCCCAGAAAGGTTTTGAAAATGTATCCACTTGTAAAATGTAGTAAAGAGCAGTACCATTATTCCATTTTTCTCCCATTACTTGAAATATACCAGAAAAAAAGTACATAATACATATTTGCACGATGATAAACAATAAAGCAAAGTTATGCAATACAGATTTTACTTCTGGAAGAATTTTTGGAAATGACCATTGAGGTTTTACTTTTATTGAATAATAGGCGGTAGTATTCAAAAATATCATATAGAGTAGACATAATGACATTATATTATCTCCACCATCACTTATTAACGAATTCCTACTAATTAATGATAAATAGAAGATATAATTTAAAATATGGACAATTTTCCCACCGAACCCAATAGTAAATAATAAAGCAAAAATAAAACCACTATGATATAAAATTTCAAAATACAAAACTGAATCATTTAGTCCATAAGGCGAAAAGAATACTTTATACATAGAATTGTATACTTCATCACTAATGACACCAGAATCATGCCAGAAAAAATGACGCATACCATAGTTTACAATGTAATTATATAAAATAATTATACCAAAGAGTATTCTTAATAAGCTTGCTCCAATTAAATGATTTTGAGTAGTCAACTTATTATAAAAGTGATTTATATTATTAATTTTCTCCACTCGATTTCTTTCCTCCTTTATTTTATAGTGACAACTTCTTTAAATTCTCCTCTAAATTCTCTCCAATCATATTCTACAAACAACTCTTCAGTTTTATAATTCTGATCATTTCTTTTCGAGTAAGGAACGGGAGTGTCATTTATAACTCTTACTTTGACCTTTTCTATGTTATTTGGGTGTTCAATTAATTGTGCCATAGAAAAACTAAACCTATAAAGTTGATCAATGTGATTTTCGTGCCTTACTTTTTCTTCATTTTTATCTAGGAATTTATCGCTATCATCTTCACTTTTCTCTTTGAATTTTGCAATTATCTCTTCTTCTTCAAAGAGATTTTGTACTAACCCAGTAGGAATTCTGGCTGCTCTATTATATGGGCTTATACTATTATTTTGATTTTTATCTAATAAAGGACGGCCAATATCGAACCATTCCGATTCATCCCCCTGATTGTTCATTACTTTTATTGCAATTCTGTCTGTATGCGACACTGGCTCTGGGGCGAATAGGTTCCATTGTTGGAATAATAGGGGATGCATATATGAATGAAAAAAGTTTTGTTGTTTCATAGATACTGGGTTAAGTGGACCTGTAGACAATGCTATTATCGAAAAGTGAAAGATTGTAAATATTGATAAACAAATTATTAAAATTGTAATCATTTTTTTTTTCATAATTTTACCTTCCATATCTTTTTAGTGAGGGGAGAATTAATTAGAGGAGTAGAGGAATTATAATGTTCCACTACTCCTTGAATTATTTAATTAATCAAACACAACATCAAGGTCTTTGTCATACTCTACTGCAGGCTGTTCAGCGTTGTTACCTAATTTGTCCAATAACCATGAAGTAGCTTTTGTACCAGCTTTAAAAGCTACACCGCCTACAAATCCTGCAGCTGCTACAGCTGGAATTGCTTCTGGTTCAACTTCTGCTACTTTTTTAGACGAATCGAAATTAGCAGTTTTGATTTCCAAGTCATTAGTAGCATTTGCTGAAGCAAAAGTCCCTCCCCCAATAATTAATGCGGACGCGAATACTGCAATTAGTCCTTTTTTCATTACTTTCTCCCCTTTTTATGCAAAATTTCTCTTTATTACAAGAGATGATTTAATCTTACAAATTTTCCGATTTCATTTCAATAATATTCTATAAAATGTAAAAAATGATAGAAAAGAAGTAAATAGGAAAAAATAGGTAGGTAAAAATAGGTGCACACTCCTTTTCTTGTAGCATACTGGTAAATAAATGTAATGATATCTTTTAACTAATTTATGTAAATTATTTGTAAAATAAAAAAACTAATAGTTAATTTTTACTATAAGAAAAAACAAGAGAATGGTCTCTTATTTTTGGTATATATAGCCTTTTTTAATTATCATCTCATACTCCTCAGTAGGAATGGAGAGTGATTTAATAGCAAAATAGTTATTGTTATGTTTTGATGGTCTGAAACTTGTGAAAGTAAATGCATTAAGAAACTGATTGACGGTGGTTGGACCATCCAATATTTGTTAAGATAAAATGGTAAAAGGAGTGATTGTGTGAGAGCCTTAACAATAGGTATCCTGACGGGTTCTTTAGCTTTTATTCCTCTTTTAATTTTTAATGGACTCCATTCTGCAATGGGCGGCGGATTGCTGATTGGTTATTTCGCTTTTGAAATCACTTATTTTTATAAGATAGAAAATAATCGACATCAGAATATAGGGGAGATGAATCAGAAAAGGTGAAATCTGAGACGTTTATAAAGGAGAAAAACAGCTTCATTATTGCAATTGCAGCCGTTTCTGGTGGAGGGAAAACAGAGATAACGAAGGCTTTGGTCAATCAGTTGCCACATGCTGTGGCGCTCCATTTTGATGGGTTTGCGTTAGCAGGACCGAGTAGTATCATCCAATGGATTGAAAAGGGTGCGGACCCTCACGCATGGGACATCACTCCGATTGTAGAAGCGGTACAGCGATTTAAACAAAACTATGCTTATATTATTTTAGATTTTCCTTTTTCTTATCTTCATCAAGCGTTAGCTTCTGAAATTGATTTGTCCTTTTTCATAGATACACCGCTTGATATAGCTCTTGCACGAAGGATTGTAAGAGATTTTGAGCTTTTAGAAGATATACACGACGATCTCCGTTTTTATTTAGAGAAGGGTAGAGGCGCCTATATCCATATGCTTGAGACAGCCAGGATGGATGCAGATAAAATCATCGATGGCACCTTAAGTAAAGAGGAGACAATGCAACAAATAATAGAAGAAGTGAACAGGAGAATAAAAGATGGGTCAGACAGCGATAGATAAAATGTGGCAGCAATATCGACAACAACAACCAGAAGCGCCAGATACTTATGCAGCATGGGCGTTCGGTGATAGTGAGGAAATGGCGGAAGCTTTGGCGGAACTAGTTACAGAAGGAAAGAAAACAGCAACAGCATCCAATTACCTTTTATACGAGTTAGAAAATGAAGAGTTACCGCAAGTCGGACAGTTGAATATTATTCTTGATGGTAAAGGGCTGCCACAAGCAATTGTAAAAACGACAAGTGTAACAATCGTACCTTTTGATGAAGTGACAGAGAGTCATGCATTTAATGAAGGAGAGGGAGATCGTTCGCTTGGCTATTGGAGAGAGGTACATGAAGCCTTTTTTAAACGAGAGTTAGCACCTTTAGGCAAAGACTTTCATGAAAAACTCCTCGTCGTATGTGAAGACTTTGAAGTTGTCTATAAAAAGGAGTGACAAAACAATGACGATTGTCTTTGAACTTGTAAGAATTATCGCTATCTTTTTAGTGTTAGGCTGGCTAGGTAGTGCGGCGTTAACAGCTGTCTATACAATAGGAGGAGAAACGGTTACGCAACCTTGGATGGGCTTTCTTGGTATATTACTTCTATTATTTGTGCTCTACCGGAATAAATGGCAATTTTCTGGTTGGTGTAAGGGGGAAGGAAGAGAGAAGCTATCAAAGCCTCTAACGAAAACAATGACGATGATAGCCCTCTTGCTTATCATTGTGCCATTTATTTATCACCCGTGAGGATGAATGGTAAAAGAAGGGTTCAATATATTATATTCAATCAGTCATCGTATATAGATTATAGAGGAGTATGTATAATATGAATAAAGAAGTGGATATAGTCAAGGAGTTACCTGCTCATAAGCGATACGATTATTTTATAAAAAAAGTTGTTGATTATGAAGAAGTCTGGGGGCTATATAAAGAAGGTTGGGCAGAAACAGAAGATTCAGAAGGAAGAAATTTAGTTCCATTCTGGCCAAAGAGTGAATTTGCGGAAATTTGTGCTATGGGCGATTGGAAAGGGTATAAGCCAGCAAAAATAAACTTAGATGAATTTCTAAATAATTGGCTGCCTGGAATGATAAAAGATGAACTGAAAGTATCAGTTTTTTGGATTAATGGATATTCCGTGGTTGTGGAACCAGAAAGATTATTAGCAGATATGGAAGAGGAATTAGAGAACTACTAATAAGTGAATGAAATATATTTTTTAGTTCATAAATGTTAATTTGCCGACAGAAAGAAATGAACCCTTTATCTTGTATGTTTAAATAAAAAACACATCAAACCTGAAGTGACCCCTTAAGTTGGACTAAAGAGTCCACTTAGGGGGTTTTTAGTTTAATAGTGATGTGCTATCTCGCAGTAGTTGGTTATTCTTTTTTAAAGCGGCTGCCTCTATTTAATAACTTCGCTTGTTTTTGTTGGATTCTTTCTTTGGCGGCTTTTGTTGTTTCGTGATCGATGATGATTTCAGTTATTTCGTCTTCCTTCATTGTAATAAGGAGCCATGTACCTTCGGCTGCGTCAGGAGGTAGGAGATGAGTTTCGATTATTTTTTCTACCTGCTCATCACCGACTAGGAGCGCAGCTTTACCTTCTTCTATCCTATCTAAAACAGCTTTCATCACTCGACACCACTCCTTTTAAAAACAAATCATAGATTGGGCTTCAATTTCTTTCGCTTTGGCTGGACCAATACCATCAATGCGTTGCAGGTCATCATAGGAAGTGAAAGGTCTTTTCTCGATGATTTCCTCGGCACGATCTGGACCTATTTCGTGGATTTGTTGCAGTGTTTCGCTATTCGCTTCATTAATTTTCACATGATTTGCGGGACAACTTTCACTTGCAACTCCCTCGTTAGCTTTGGTATCTTTCTGTTTTTTTACCCCTTTTTCAACGAGATAATCTCTACCATCTGATTGAATGATCACCGTCCCATTTTCTATCGTTCCGTACACGTTTATATTCATTTGCTGAAGGCGGTTCAATACTTCTTGATGCGGATGACCGTAAGAGTTGTCGGCACCAGCAGAGTAAATAGCGATTTCAGGATCGATTGCTTCTATAAATGCCTCGCTATTAGATGTATCTGAACCATGATGAGCGATTTTGAAAATATCTGCTTCTAAGTTACCTGAAGCAAGCATCTCATTTTCGGCTGAAGTTTCAGCATCGCCTGTGAAGAGAAACGATTGTTCTTTATACGTGACCTTCATCCCAATCGAGCTATTATTCAAATCTTCATCAACAGATGATGGATGAAGAATATCAATCTGGGCTGAACCAATAGTAAATGATTCGCCCGCTCTTGGTATATGGAAAGCTGCTTCACTTTCAATAATGGCATCTAATGCGTCTTCATATACTTTCGACGTTGTTTCTGCTCCGCTCATCCACACTTCTTTGACAGGAAAAGAGTCAAGGACTTCAGGCATTTGCCCAATATGATCAGCATGGGGATGAGAGCCAACGAGTAAGTCAATTTCTTTTACCCCAACTGATTGTAAATAGGGTACGACTTCATCGCCATCATGTCTCCCGCTATCTATTAAAATCGTAAAATCTTCACCTTGTAATAGTGTCGCATCTCCTTGATCTACATCAATATAGTGGGCTGTTAACGTTGGTGAAAATGTTGTTTGTTCTTCGGTTATTGTTTCAGTGGCACATGCCGTTAATGTAACGGTTAATAGTATAAAAATAAATAATAATGGTTTACGCCAATTATGTATTGTCACGATGGTGTCACTCCTCTTTCGCACATTCGCTTCTTTGTTGATTATAATATAAAAGAAAAGGGAAATGTGGGAATCTGAATATTCCTTAAATAATGATAGAGATAGGTATGAAACTTGTCTAAACGGTCGAGATTAATTAGAATAGGATAGGGCAAGAGGAAATGGTTAAATATTGCTATCTGATTATGGACAATGTATGATGTAAAATGATGGAACGAATGGCTCATTACAGTATAAAGAACAGTAAAAACAGATATAAGCACTTATTTTATTTTATAGGATGATGGGTAATGAAAAGAGCGAGAATTATATATAATCCAACTTCTGGTCGTGAAATTTTTAAAAGACATCTTGCAGAAGTATTAGAGAAATTCGAACGCGCAGGATATGAAACTTCTTGTCACGCGACAACAGGCGAAGGTGATGCGACAAAGGCTGCAAGGCTTGCAGTAGAGAGAAAATATGACCTTGTCGTAGCTGCTGGTGGAGATGGTACGATTAATGAAGTCGTCAATGGACTTGCAGAGCAGGAATTCCGCCCGCAACTCGGTATTATTCCGACAGGGACAACGAATGATTTTGCTCGTGCATTGCACATCCCGCGTGATGTAGAAGCGGCAGCGGATATTATTGTCAAAGGTGAGAAGATTCCTGTTGATATTGGCCGTATGAATGAAAAGTATTTTATTAATATCGCTGGTGGCGGTCGTATTACAGAGCTCACATATGAAGTCCCAAGTAAGCTAAAAACGATGATTGGTCAACTTGCCTACTATTTAAAAGGAATAGAAATGCTACCAAGTATTAAACCGGCTGATGTCACAATTGAATTCGATGGCAAAGTTTTTGAAGGAGAAGCGATGTTATTCCTTGTCGCTTTAACAAACTCTGTCGGCGGTTTTGAAAAATTAGCTCCAGATGCATCCATTAATGATGGCATGTTCACCTTATTGATTTTGAAGAAAACCAATCTAGCAGAATTTATTCGCATTGCCACACTTGCCCTGCGTGGTGAGCATGTCAATGATCCACATGTTATTTATGCAAAAGCGAATAGAATAAAAGTGTATTCAAAAGATCCGGTCATGCTGAACCTTGATGGCGAGTATGGTGGGGACACCCCAGCTGAATTTGTGAATTTGTATCGTCATTTAGATGTATTTGTACCACTCAATCAAATACGTAAACAAGATCGCCCTGATTATCAAGGTTAAGAATGAATAAAAGCTACTGTCGTGATTGCTGCCTCAGTAGCTTTTTTTGAAAAAAGGGAAGAGGGGAAACCATGAAAAAATGGCAATGGAAAGAATATAACCTGTCGATTCTTTTACCAGAAAATGAAACACCGCAACTGACGATTATTGTTCAAGATGGCTCTTATTTATTTGCGCACTTCGAACACCACCCACTAAAGCATATCGCCTTTGTAGGTGTGGACCCGATCGATCGTAATAGAGAATACACTCCTTGGTATGCAAAAGTAGATGACTATGGCTATGAGGGTGAGGCAGATACATATTTATCGATGTTGAAAGAGGAGCTATTACCTTTTTTACATAAAGAATTTCAGCTATCAATAGATCCGAAGCATGTAGGCATCGCAGGCGCATCGTTCGGAGCGCTCGTCTCCCTTTATTCTTTATTAACAAGGCGAAATGATTTCGACTATTATTTCTTACTATCAGCTTCTCTCTGGTACCCTGACTTTCTATCATTCTTGCAAAAACAACCAGCCATCTCGGATGAGAAACATATTTTCTGGTACGTGGGTGAAAAAGAAGGGGACGAGTATCCAAATATTCTTAGAGATATGGTACCTAATACAATAGAAGCTACAAAAGCACTTGATGAGAAGCTCGTACATCCGCATGCAAGCTTCCAGTTCATTACTGATGCGGAAGGGATTCATCGTCATCCTTATTTTGAGAAGTATTTTCGTGGGTTTATTCTTGAGGTGGAGGATCGGTTTGAAGCAAACATCACTAGTCATGCGTAATGCATGGCTTTTTTATTTTGGCTCTGTTAAAGGCAAATGTTGATATTTGATACCTGTCAAAAAACTTGATATAATTAACACAAGAACGAACATTCGAGGAGGTTTTCAAGGTGAGCAAAGCGTTTAGCAACTTATTAAAGCATATTGATAAATTGCCACACACTCAAAAAGAACAAGTTTATCAATGGGTTAAACGCTATGTTGAACCTTCTTCCTCCGCAGGTGGTCGTTTAATCAATGAAATGAGAGAAACTCGCTTCAAAGAAGGTTTTGAATGCCCTCATTGTACATCGGAACACGTTGTTCGATTCGGAAAGTACAATGGTCGCCAACGTTATCGTTGTAAGGCTTGTAGCAAAACCTTTACTGATACAACCAATACCGTCTTGTACCGTACCCGAAAAGGAAACGAATGGATTACATTTGTTGATTGTATGTTCAAAGGTTATTCCCTCCGAAAGTCCGCTGAAATCGTAGGGGTTACTTGGGTTACGCTTTTTTATTGGAGACACAAACTGTTAAACGCTTTAAAGCAATTGGATGTTGAACATTTTGAAGGTATCGTTGAAATTGACGAGACCTATTTCCTATACTCTCAAAAGGGACAACGTGGCATTACTGACCGTAAACCTCGTAAACGTGGTGGAAAATCCAAGCACAGAGGAATCAGCCACGAACAAGTTTGTGTCCTCGTTGCCAGAGACCGAACAAAAGCAACCATCTTCAAAGTTGCTTGTATGGGGCGTATTGTAAAACCGAAAGTCGATACCTTGATTGGTTCTAAACTATCCAAAGAAAACGTAATTGTAACCGATGCTTGGAGGGCTTACAAAACCTATGCAAAAGAAAAAGGTTTAGAGCATTACCGTATTAAATCAGACGGTGGCAAACACGTTATTAAGGGCTTATATCACATCCAAAATGTCAACGGTCTTCATTCTCGCTTAAAACAATGGATAGACCGTTTTAAAGGTGTGGCTACAAAGTATCTTGACAATTACCTTGCTTGGTTTTTATTTGTTGATAGTCGTAGTAACGAAAGTACAAATCAACATATAAAAGAATTCCTATTAACATCATTTGTATTTGAGATGACAGACACATATGACAGTTTGCGACAGTCAAAATTTACTGTGTAGTTTCCATTTGTTAGGGCAAAATATTTTATTAATCCCTTATGAAATTGGAGGTCATTTAATGCAAAGGTATTTAATCGGAATTGTAATGATTATTTGTGGAATAATACTCCTATTTATGGCAAAGGGAAGAAGTTTTTTAGAGATTGAACAGTCACTTGTGATTGCTTATTCCTTTTTAGTATTTGGTGTTATTTATATTTTTTATAAAATGCTTCGTAAGTGATTATTATCTCCGCAAATAAAGAGTTTTTTCGCCCTTAATAGTTCGGGAAACCAGTGAGAAGTGGTTTCCCGAACTTTTCTCCTAAAAATCAACATTAAAATTTAACAGAGCCTTTATTTTAAATTGAGGAAGAAACCTCCTTTCGTATTGCGCTTGTTTTTATGTTACAATCTGACTAGCGATTTGCACGGATTTTAAGAGAAGAGGAAGAATGAAATGAAGCAAACATTACCTGTTAAGAAAAACGATTATATAGATGTTACTTTTGAAGATTTAACCCATGAAGGAGCGGGCGTGGCAAAGGTCGACGGTTATCCACTATTTGTCCCCAACGCCCTTCCAGGTGAAAAAGCGCAAATTAAAGTGCTTAAAACAAGCAAAGGCTACGGCTTCGGCAAACTGATCGAAACATACGAAGAAAGCCCATATCGCGTCACTGCCCCATGCCCAATTTACAAGGAATGTGGCGGCTGCCAGCTCCAGCATTTAAGCTACGAGGGCCAGCTACTAGCCAAGCAAAAGCAAGTCCGTGACGTGCTAACAAGAATAGGCAAGCTTGAAAACGTCACTGTTCACCCAACCCTTGGCATGAGCGATCCATGGCGTTACCGCAATAAATCGCAAGTACCGATCGGCGAACATGAAGGCGGATTAATAGGTGGATTCTATCAACAACGTTCCCACCAAATCATAGATATGAAATCTTGCCTCATTCAGCAAGAAAAAAATGATGAGGTTATTCAAAAAGTCAAAGACATCTGCAATAAAAATGGTGTACGTGCATACGATGAGCAGCGTCATAAAGGCGACCTTCGTCATATTATGGCCCGCTACGGATTAGTGACAGGTGATGTCATGATTGTCCTTGTCACAAAATCTAAAGATCTACCGAATAGAAAGAAAATCATCGCAGATATCACAGAGAATATTGCAGGTGTTAAATCAATCGTTCAAAATGTAAACAACAAGAAAACAAATGTCATCATGGGCGACGAAACCCGTGTGCTCTGGGGACAAGAAGTGATCTATGACTATATTGGTGATGTCCGCTTCGCCATCTCAGCAAGATCCTTCTATCAAGTCAACCCAGAACAAACAAAAGTCCTTTACGACAAAGCTCTAGAATACGCAGCACTCACAGGCAAAGAAGAAGTCATCGACGCCTACTGCGGCATCGGCACCATCTCACTCTTCCTTGCCCAAAAAGCAAAATTCGTCTTTGGCGTCGAAATCGTCCCCGAAGCCATCGAAGACGCCAAACGCAACGCCGAACTAAACAACATCACCAACGCAAACTTCGCCGTCGGTAAAGCAGAAGAAATCATCCCAGCCTGGTACGAAAAAGGCCACAAAGCAGACGTCCTCGTCGTCGACCCACCAAGAAAAGGCTGCGACGAAGCACTGTTGCAAACCATTATTGACATGAAACCGAAGAAGGTTGTTTATGTGTCATGTAATCCTGGGACATTAGCACGAGATTTAAGGGTGCTTGAGGATGGGGGGTATCGGACTGTAGAGGTGCAGCCGGTGGATATGTTTCCGCAGACGACGCATGTGGAAGCAGTAGCTAAACTAACTTTGGTATTGTAACCCAAAAATAAACTTTTCCGAACTAAAATAAACTTTTCCGATTCAGGACCGATTTTCGTTAAAATAAACATTTCCGATTCTCGATTCTGATTCAATATTCTCCCGGGTTTTCCTCAATAGGAATCCGGGATTTTTTCTTCTCTTTTTCAATATAAAATCAATAGTTTTCCATCCCTCTTTCCTTACTCTTTTTTTCACTATCCTTGCTATATCAGGCTTTTTTCAATAGTTTACTCATGCAGTATTCCAATAAGAGACCGAAGGTTTTCTCCTCATCTTTCGCCATCTTTTTTCTTCTCTCCCCAATTCTTTTCTCCGCCTTATTCTTCTCTCCCTTATCGGAGATTTCTATTTTAACTCCCGATAAAACGTGAAAAAATACGGAAAAAAAGCGGGGAAAACGGTCATTTTTGGGTCGGAAAACACTCGGAATGATTAAGTCCATATAATTGTGTAAAAAGAAGAGTCATTTTATTCCTTCTTGTCAACACTGTTTTCAACGACGATAAA
>NZ_JACSQT010000011.1 GCF_014836495.1 Cytobacillus stercorigallinarum
TTTCAGCTTTTCCGTTGCTCATCTCTCTGGCTCTTTTCTTTTTAGCAACGATTTCAGCTTTTCCGTTGCTCACCTCTATCGCTTCTTTCTTTTTAGCAACGATTTCGGCTTTTCCGTTGCTCACCTCTCTGGCTCTTTTCTTTTTAGCAACGATTTCAGCTTTTGCATTGCTCATCTCTATCTCTTTCTCCTTTTTAGCAACGATTCCTGATTTTCTTTATTATTATTTCGGGCAAAAGACGGGGAGAACCGAAATGATGCCACCCTAATCATAGGGTGGCATCGAAATTTCTATATAGAAAAGGTGTCTAGTCAATTATTGTCCATAATGGATATATATAGCTCAGCACATCGGAAAGGGGGTCCATAGGCGAGAGCGAAAAAATATGGATGGTGTGTATATAGGACAATAATTGCTAGAGTACTATCATCTTTTGATGATAACCCTAATCCTGCGATATTATTTAGATACATCTTCTTGTAAGGCTTTTAAAAATTCCACACGGCTATTTGCTGGGCCGCCTTCTAATAATGGATCAATCGTATTCACATATACTTGATCTTCTTTAAACGCAGTTATATTTTTCACAATCGGATCGTTCTGTAAATCTTCTAAAGCGCTTTTCGCCTCTGCATTTTCGCTTTCAGCAAATTGTATGAATAGGTGGTCAGGATTCATATCTGCTAACTGCTCAATTGAAAGTTGTGCTTGGTTCTCTGCTGCTTCAATCTCTGCTGGTACTTCTAATCCTAATTCACTATATAAGACAGGATTGACGAATACATCTTGTGGATAGACAAATACTTGACCTGCGCGAATACGTACAGCAGCTACCTTTTTGCCTTCTAATTCACCAGCAATAGATGTTTTTGCAGTTTCTACATCTTCTTTATATGCATTTAATATTTCTTCTGCTTTATCTTCTTTTCCAGAAATCTCACCCATTAATTTTAAATTTGCTTCCCAATCAGTGGAAATATAAGAAACAGGAATGGTCGTAGCAATTTTCTCTAATTTCTCTGTTACATCTGCAGGGAATTTAGATGTTGCTAAAATAACATCTGGTTGTAACTCAAGCACTTTTTCAAAGTTCGGTTGTCTTTTTTCACCGATAGATTCAGCTTTATCTGTGATAGAAGTATAAATTTCAGGAAATTCTCCTCCAACTGAAATAGCACCCACTGGATGTACATCTAATACTAACGCATCTTCCATTGCTTCCATGGCACCAGTAATTACGATTCGCTCTGCATTAGCAGGGATTTCGTATGATTTACCTAAGTACTCAATTGTTTTTGTACCATCTTCACTGTTTTCTTCGGTTTTTGCATCTTCTTCTTCTTTGTTGGAAGCATTTGACTCTTCACTACTACCTCCACCACAAGCGGCTAATACTAACATGATGAACATCATTAAACTAGCTAAAATCCACTTTCGATTCACTATTAATCTCTCCCTCTAGTTCTTCTGCTTTGTTAGATTTTTTATAAATGTATCGCTTTCATACTCTTCTCTGAACAATCCTTTTTCTACAAGTAATGGTAGTAGCTCATCGAAAAATAGTTGTAGTGAACTGATTGAACCACCAGGTAAAGCAATAAAACCATCGATTGCTCCTTTATCCAACCAGTATTCAATCTGCTGTGCAGCTTCTTCGGCTGTGCCGATGATTATCCAATGAGCCGAACTGATAACCTCTGGTCTTGATAGTAATTGCTGAACTGTTGGTTCATTTTTGACAATATAATCTTTTAACAGTTCTGCATGTGTTTTGCTATGCATTTGTTGATTATCATGCGGTATGTTAGCTGCAGTTACTTTGTCTTCTTTAGCAAATCCACTCAGATCCACGCCTAGTATACGCCGAACCATTGCCAATTGTTGTTCATGACTCAGGTGTGCAAAAGCATCACGATATAGCGCATTTGCTTCAGCAGTTGTATTTCCTAAGAAAAGAGATAATCCTGGTAATACAGAGATGTCATCAGCGTCTCTACCTTTTGACATTGCACGATTGCGTAAATCTTGACGATAACTTATCGCTGATTCGATTGTAGGTGTGGCAGCAAAAATTCCTGATGCCACACCAGAAGCAAACTCACGCCCAGCATCAGAAGCACCTGCTTGAAATAATGGTAATTCTCCAGCAAGGTGAGCAGGTAAATTCAGTGGTCCCTTCACATCATAGAAATCGCCTTTATAATCAATTGGATGAATTTTTTCTTTGTCAGCAAATATTCCTTCAGCCCGATCAACTAATAAAGCTTCAGCAGGGTAGCTCCTCCACAACTTACGAATAACTTCTACGCTCTCCTTTGCGCGATTATACCTTTCCTCTGAAGAAGGCATATTCTTGTGGCCAAAATTATCTGCACCTTCAATGGAAGTGACAATATTCCACCCTGCTCTTCCTCCACTTAATCGATGAAGTGTCTGTAATTGCCTTGCAATCACGTAGGGTGGGTTAAAAGTAGTCGAAACCGTTGTGACCAATCCAATCTGACTTGTGTGCTCTGCCAGCATCGTCATCAACAATGTCGGATCTAACCCTCCCATCGCTGGTGAAACATTGACTCTTTCTGGATGCAAAAATAATGCGTCCGGTTTGAATACAAAGTCCAACTTTGCTTCTTCTGCCTTCTTCGTCAGCTCTATGTAAAAATCAGCAGAAAATATACGTTCTGCACTACTATCTTTTTTACGCCAACCCCAACCATTTAACCAAGTAGGTGATAATGATAAACCTATACAAAGGTGCTTCTCACTCATTACTTCTCAACCTTTCCTGAAGTTCCGGCTGCTACTCACATTCCCATAAAAAAACGTTTATTATTCAGAGATTTAGTTTGATAATGAGAATCATTTTCATTATAGGATGGAATGCAAAAAAAATCTAGTGTTATTTTGAAATTATTTGTTAATTTTTTCTTTTAGCTCAAATGTAAAAATAAAAGGTAGCCCTAACCAAGAATGGTTTTTATGGGCTACCTTAGTGTTATTTCAAGCAACAAAGTATTAACATGAAATTGTTATGTTTTCCCTTTAGATGAAAACCAACCAATTACCCCGATAGCAACAAGAATACCATAAAATATCACCTGCCAAGGTGTAGAATGAGCCAAGCCTTTAGGTAACCAAGCAATGTCTTCGTGGGATAAAACCATTACTAGTAGCTTGATCCCTACCCAACCGACAATCAAATAAGCGGCACCCTCAAGGTTTGGACGTTTATGAAGTAAATCAACAAAGATATTAGCAGCAAAACGCATGATAATGACACCGATAAGTCCACCAATAAATACGACAAGGAAATGACCTGTGTCCAGTCCACCAATATGACCCCAATCTGTTTTAGGTAAGGTGACACCAAGAGCAACGGCGGCTAAAATAGAGTCAATGGCAAAGACTAAGTCCGCACATTCTACTTTAAAGACAGTCCACCAGAACTCTTTCTGTGTAGCTTCTTCTAATACTTCATCTTGTTGTTGCGTATGATTGTGCTTTTTCTCTCTAAACCAAGTATATAAATTTTTAATTGACATGATTAATAAGTATATCGCGCCTAATGCTTGAACTTGCCAGACGTTCACTAAGAAAGAAATAATAAATAATGACCCGAAACGAAGGACCATTGCACCGACTAAGCCATAAAATAATGCTTTTTTCCGTTGTTCCTCAGGTAAATGACTGACCATTAATGCTAATACGACCGCATTATCCGCAGCAAGCAATCCTTCAAGGCAGATAATAACGAGTAATACACCTAAATACGGTAATAGCAGCTCCAATCCTTTCGACTCCCCTTTTTTTATTAAACGTATAAAAAGTTTGTTCACACATGAAGCGGTAGCCAAACAAAGAAATCCCATAGCGAGATATTCAGGCTCGGGGGATTCCCATGTTCTCTCCCTAAACGGCAAATGTCTTTTATACTGTCTCTACAGTTACTGCCTACTTATTTTTCCTAAATTCCTCGATTTCAACCTATTAATTCTCTCTACATTTGTTACTCATAAAAAAATTTTAGTGAAATTACGGGTGATAAACCTTTTTAGAAAAGACAGAGTTGGTCACTGTTTAAATAAAGATAGATGCGCTAATAATAAATTCAAACAATAAAAAACGCACACAAATTCTGTTTACATAACAGAACTGTGTACGCTTTTGTAAAACATTATTATTCTAATCCACTAATGGCCATTTCTTTAACAGGTAAAAACATTTCACCTGTATTTAAATAGGTCATCTCTACCTCATCATCTTCTTGCAAATAGATCGCTAGCGGATTGTTTTCAGTAGAGGCAATGAAATTCTTACCATCTTCCAAAAGGAAGGAAACGTTTGTCGATTCTCCTACCCTTTCTTTATAGACCCTCACTACTTTTCCTGTTAATTGGACTTCTTCAGCACTAGAGGTTCCTTCCACACTTCCACTACCACGTTGTAGTGCTGTTTTATATTGCTTCAATGCATCATTTGGTGTACTAGCATAAACAGCAATTTCCGGATTCGCAGCTGAAACGATAAAATAGTTTTGCAAGAAGCCATTTGTATCTAATACCGGTGTTAACCAGCTTGCTTCACCATAGAAATTATATAGTATTGGCATTTTACCATACCATTTTTTCTCAATGAATTTCTTTTCGATAATTTGTAATGCGCCTTGTGAATCCATATAAGATTCTTCAAGATTCCCCGTATAATAAGTCGCTTCACCTGTTCGAGAATTCGTCAAAGAATATCCTAGCATTGAGTCAACGCCCTCTTTCGGACTGGTGAAATCAGTGAAATAGTACATATCGCCTTTTTCATCAAATATAGGACTCACATTCGCTTCTGTACCTTCATCTGATGGTAACTTCACATCAGATTTTCCAAATAAACTATTCCAGTAGCCATTCACATATTTTCCGAAGTAGCTATTATGCAAGCTAACTGTCTCCGGCGAAACAGCTCCGTCTATAAAAGCAGGTACATCTTTTAATTTATATTGCTTCGCAGCTCCTGTTAACGGGTCAACCATCACGATTCCAAGTGGATTAAAACCGTTTCTTGCGCTAATAAATTCACCATATGTGCGAATATAAAAAGGCTTACCATCATCATCAATTTCTAATTGCACATCACCATAGAAAATATAATCAGGGTACTGCAATCGAATTTGACGATAAATATCTTTGTTTAAGAAAGAAGAGGGTGTATAAGCCATTTCCGATTGAATAAACTTTGGATTGGCACTAGAGTCTGTTGCACTTACAGTAAAATATCCTGGTGTAGTATCACCTTGGATCCATTTAAAGAAACCGGAAAATTCAACGGGTGCAATATACACATATTGCCCATCTACTTTTTGTATTTGTAAACTCCCTAGTTCATAATAGCTCGTGTTCGGCACTTGCCCAAAAGCTTTCTTCATTTTATTACGAGCAAAATCAGGCGGCACACTAGCAGGTGTCTCATTTTCATCAAATGTTTCAATTTCTTCTTCGACCTGCATTTGTGCTTTTTCAAATTTTTTATCTGCATTAAAAACAAATGCGAACGACATATAAGCGATAGTTATGATACCTATTAAACCTAGTACTAATTTAACCTTACGTTCCATACCTTTAGCAAAGAAACCGCCAAGTACAGCTAACACAGTGAAACCGATAACAAGACCACTAATGTTGCGATCTAAATTAGTGAAATAATAAATACTAAAGACAATAATAAAGAGGAGAACGAAGATAAAAAGGAACCCGTTAAATGAAGGGCTTTTTTGCTTTTCATCCCCCTTTTGAAATAAAGATAAGATTGGAAACAAAATAACTGTGCTTACCACAGCAATTATGAGTGAGAATATAATCAGTTCTCCCATGGAGTATCCCCTTTCGTAATACAATGTTCTACTATGTTATACGGGTCTACACGGAAATAGTTTCAGTCCTTTTTCATTTTTTTGTTATAATCAAGGCTAATGAAAACTAAAAATGTGAGGAAAAGTAGTATGAGAAAAAAAACATACCTTAAGATCATTCTATCTTTACTGTTGCTTTGCCTGCTTTTATTCGGCAGCTATCAATTAATGAATGCAAGATCGTATCAAATATTCGGAAACATAACAAATAGCATTGAAACCGATGAAAAAGTAGTGGCTCTTACTTTCGATGATGGTCCAACTCAGAATGTGGACCAGATTCTCCCCCTTCTCCAACAATACGATGCAAAGGCCACTTTCTTTCTAATTGGTCAAGATATAGAGAAGTTTCCCGAAGAAACGAAAGCAATAATTGAAGCTGGTCATCAAGTTGGTAATCATACCTTTTCACATGCAAGAATGATTTTCAAGTCACCGACATTTATTGAAGAGGAAATTGATAAAACCGATGAGCTCATCCGTGAAGCAGGATATAAAGGCGAGATAGACTTTAGGCCACCTAACGGCAAAAAATTAGTTTTCTTACCTTATTTTCTCAAACAACAAGAAAAAGAAACCATTACTTGGAATATAGAACCTGATACTTTTTTCACTACACCAGAAGAAAAAATCGACTATGTATTAGAAGAAATCCAGCCAGGTTCTATTATTCTCCTTCATCCAATGTATGATCAATCTGGTGACGAACTTCAAGTGATCGAAGAAATTTTAAGAGCGTTAACAAAAGAAGGCTATCGATTTGTTACTGTCGATGAGCTACAAGCATGAGAATGAAGAGGGCATAAACCTTCCTCTTCAAGATGTTTTTTTACCCTTCATTCTATCTATTAAGAAGCTTGTACTAAAATAAAGGGCTGGTATACCAATGATTAGATAAAGCCAGCCCTTTGGCATAAAAAGGTTATAGAAATAAGTAAATAATACCACCCAGCTAAATAGGAGCGTAAAATAAGCTAACTTTTTAATGACTAGTCTTACCTCCTGTCTCTAACCTATTCAACCTATCTGTATGTTGACAATATAGCTTTTTCCCATATTGACTGATTTCCTTATAATGAATACTCAACCATTTATGCATATCTTTTTGTTCATTTTTTTGAAAAAAATATGTAGATAGTTGTTGCATAATTTGATAAGATGCATTGTTATGTGGAATATCATTATTTATGGCGTGTTGAATTAACCTTTCTAGGAAACGATGATCTGAATAATAGATGAGCTCGATTAATTTTGCACGATATTCCAGCTCCTTCCCACTTAAGTTTGGGTAATGTTTAAAATCGTTGTAATGTTGAGCTTCATGCTTGAAAAATGAAACAAGGAACCGATCTTCATTTAAACATTCTCTGTAGCGAGGAAGTATACAATAGATCCCTTCCTCCGAAGCCCATCCACCTGCTCCTATTTCTCCAAAAGTGGCAAAGTCTAGCCAACCCATCATCAAAAAATCATCGAGGAAAAATACTTGAACCGTTTCTATTTCTTTTAAAAGTTCAACATCTACCTTTTTACTTTCTGTAGATTGCCAAATATATGGACCATAATGTGGTGAAGTCCTTCCTCCAAGGAATGAATACCCTTTGAGCTTAAATTTCTGTTTCAACTCATCCTCTACTTCTTCCATCGACTTCGCTTGGCTAGATATTGATTTACTTAAATCTATTAATAGTTTACCTTCTGCTTGGTGAACAGCTTTTCTACAGGTTAGAACATCGATAAAATAGCTTTGATAACAATTGACTACATATTCTATCCACTTATCAACATGTTGAAAAGGTTCATTCTTCTGAAAGAAACGTTGTTGATAATTTTTTAACATCGTTTCCTCTTCTAACGTACGATTCTCCTTTTCTATTAATTGTTGATAGATTTGTGTTATCTCACCCTGAATACAGAGTTGATAGAGTAAATGCGCCATCTAAAAACCTCCATTTGCTGTTCTTCCTATGTGGGATTCGACATTATTCTTCTATTACCTTCAATATTCGTATCAGTTCAACTATGTAATTTACCTACGGATAATTCTAATATGATTGCCTCCCTCAAACGACCGATTGTAGATTTCAAACAAATGGTGCAAAACAAACGAGCAAATCTTTTAATAGCCTTTGCCCGTTTGTCGAGTCTACCTAGGGTTTATTTGCTACTTTCATGATTTTCCCCATCTACACCAAGCATCGTTTTTGCCATCTTCTCCATTTCCTCCAATCCAGAGAGTTGAGCAAATTCAGCAACTCCAACGGCTGCTGCACTGACAAGTTCGATAATGTGCTCTTTCATAAATGGCCATGTCCTACCACCTGCTTTTTCATAAGCTGAGATTAGTACATCTAACCCCTCTCCTCCAAAAATTAAATAATGAGAGGTAAAGTCTATAGAGACATCGCCAACAGCTACTTCAGTCCAGTCAATCAACCCTGTTACCTCTTTCTCTTTATTCACAAGAATATGCCCTGGATGCACATCACCATGTAGCAATCCTGTATGATTAGGCCATAGATGATCATTCGCCAACCACTTTTGCCAACGTGCCCAAAGTTCATCACTTACCCCGTAAATTTCCTTCACCTTATTCATCCTTGAACTCATTTCCTCTTTTGCTTGGGAACTATTAAAGATTTTAATACCAGTATCTTCCACATAAGAAATCGGCGTTCGGTGAAGTTCTGCCAGTGTTGCACCTAAAGTCTCGTGATAACGTGTCAAATCACTTTCCTTATCGAAGCTCCAAACATAGTTTTGTATCTCATGATCAATTGTGCCAGCTGGTAGGCCGTCTAATTGTTTGTAGGCCATACAATCATTCGTAAAAACCTTCCAATGCGGTGCTTTAATGCCCGTATGTTTATAAAGTACTTCAAGGACCGCATGCTCCTGTTTTGAACGAGTCATGGAATCTTCACGGCGTGGTATACGTAATATCCACTGATTATTTTTCTTATCTACAACATGTGCAACTAAGAAATCCATACCTGACTCATTTATTTTAATCTTTTCTTCATCAATGATTAAACCATGTTTATCAGCTAGTCTTTTCACTTCTTGTTTATCCATTTGTCTCTCTCCTTTTATTTCACATGTTAATTGTTCCACGTTCCATTTCCATTAGTTGAGTGAGTAAAGGAATATAATCATAAAAAAACACAGACGTCGCTCGGTTGTCTGTGTTTAGGGTAAACATATATGGTGGTATTTTGTTTATAGAGACAACAAAAAACACAGACAATCTGCGTTTTCTGTTCGAAATTATCACGATGAAAACCATTAAAAATGTGCAGACTACTCCCGTTTACCCTGTTTATGAAAACAGAGCCCTTGAACATTATTCAATTAGCTGTTCAAAGTAACGTGGCGTAATCTCATACTTGCAGTCATTTTTAATGATCCTCCCTTCTTTTATTAATAATAACTATATTACGACCTCCATTGATTTGTCAATCAGGCAAAAAATCCGTTAAGATAAATAAAAAGGAGTGAAAAGTACGATGAGCTTTACTTTTACTTACCCTAAAGATTGTAGCAATGCACCAAAAAAAGAGACAATCAAAGAAATGATCCATGCTTTTGCTAGTAAAGATCCCTCTCGAGTTTCTCACTATTTGTCAAAGGATATACAATGGGATCGAGTGAATCATCAGTTAATCATTGGCAAAGAGCGTTTATTTCACTTCTTTGCTAACACTCAAGATAATAATGTCCAATCTTTACATATTGAGCGAATAATCACCCATGGGAAATTAGCGTCAGCGGATGGCACTTATACGATGTCAGATGGTTCCTCATTTTCTTTTTGCTATATCATTACCTTCACAAGTGCCGGAAAAAATATAATTAATGCTGTCAAAACCTTTTTAATTAAACATGATTGAATGATTTTGACAGCACATTAATTCTCAAAACATTACCTTTCCACAACATAATGTAATTCAACAAATTGATTAAAGGTTCTCGTGCTTTTTAAAGCAAGATCGAATTGATAATCACCTGCCTTAAAAAGCGGAATGCCCTCACCAATGATTCTTGGTGCAACAGTAACAATCATTTCATCTACAAGTTTTTCTTGTAAGAATGTATAGAGTAAGTCACTTCCGCCGATTAGCCATATGCTTTTTCCTTCGCCATTTTTTAAATGATTTGTAAATGTTTTAATATCTGGATGAACAAATCTCACATATTCCGTATCTTCATTATCTGATCGGGAGAACACAAAACATTCCTTATCCTTGTATGGAAATTCCCCCTTCTCTTGTTCCATTACCCAATCATACGTACGCTTTCCTATTAAGATTGTATCCACACCGTTGATAAACTCACCATAGCCATTATCTCCTTCTGACTCCACACTAAATAACCAATCTAGCGAATCTTCTTTTGTTGCGATATAACCATCTAAACTTTGCGCAATATATAGTACTACTTTTCTCATCATAACCCTCCTTTAACAAGAACGTTTGTTCGTATATTTTAACATACATCTTCATTAATATCATCTACAAAGCATACAAATTTAAATTAAATAATATCAAAAAATTTAATATATTATATTATTATATATAAGCAATTTTTTTAAGGAGGAAACCTATGTTTAAAGTCGGTAGCATTTTTATACCTGTTTCAGATATTGAAAGGTCTTCATTATGGTTTGAAAAATACTTAGGTGCCAAGAAAATTGACGTTTGGGAAGGTGGCGCAGGATTTTATTTACCTACTGGGTCAACTCAGTTAGCTTTAATCAAAGTGAATCGTCCACAACCGACGGAATTCACTATACAAGGTAAACAAAAAAACGCCTATTATAATTTTGTTGTGGATGACATTGAAACAGCTCATCAGCATTTTAATCATAATGGTGTCACAACGACTGATATTCAACATATGGGAGAGATGGCGTTCTTCGATTTTTTCGATATAGACGGTAATCCATTTAGTGTAGTAAATGAAGTAAAAGATTCACCGTATCATTCAGAGAATGTTAAAAGCATGCAAGAAAAGTAAGAAGAAAAGGAGGAATGAACAAAATCACTCCTCCTTTTCCTCAAACGAATCAGCTTAATTGAAAAATCCCCTTTTATGTTTCCGTTTTACTTTCCTTTTTTCCTCCTATTTCTATTAAAGAAGCTGCTAAGTAGGGCAACGATCCTTTTTACACTATGGTCTCTCTAGTACAGCAACCAACATACGATGAACCTCATGATGATCACGGGTATCATAGAGCTTATAACTCATTCCAGGAAGTGTGTACCATTCTTCCGCATCTACATAAGTAATCGCAAGAGTGAGGTTACCTTCTTTATCAGAAGTCGTTCGTAATTCAAGATCTCCACTGATGACACCAACCTCAGTAGTCATAACACCATGCGTTGCCTTAAACACAGATGAGATTGTATTCATTTAAATGACTCCTTTCATTGCTTGATTGTTTAATAGGAGCAACTATTGAGCATTCCTTGAAGAGCTGTTTTTTCAGAACTCTGCAAATGCAAACCCCAATTGTATTTTGTATTGATCCACATTTTAGCATAAGCACAATTTGCACCTGCACGAGGTGGTTGCCATGTGGATGGATCTTGGTCACCCTTGGAACGATTTGAGCTGGCTGATACTGCGATGAGCTGTGGTCCATTGAGGTCATTGGCGAAGTCCTCTCTTTTAGCCGTTGACCAACTACTTGCCCCAGAACGCCATGCTTCTGCGAGTGGAACGACATGATCAATATCTAATTGTGAGGGGTCATTGAAAGTGATGCCATCATAATAGCTATACCATTTACCTGAAGTTACTGGACAATTTCCACTATAATTGTCGGCATCACGCTTAAGGATCACTTGCCTTGTATCACAACCATCCCCTTGACTAATCCAGTGAGGGAATTTTTCTCGACTATAGCCACTCATGGATTCTTCATTTTGTACATTTAACGAATTAAGTTGGGCTTGGGTAGTAGATTTGGATGGCAAATCTGGAGGCAAAGCAGAAGCAGAGAGTACATCATACTGAAAAACAAGCAATGATAAAACAAGCGACAAAGAGAACAGCAACGACTTTTTCAACATAGAATTCCTCCTCATTATAATAGCTGTCTATATCAACACTCTAATAAGAGCTGCTAATACCAATCTTGGATAGGACTTTCTATGAGATTCAGCAGTCATTCAATCATTTTGTCTTATTTGTATCTACCTTATTAATGGTATAACATACTTAGTATAGATTAAAGTTACAATGTTATTAATATTTTGTTAATTTGATTTTTTTATATACTAGAGTAGAGAGAGAGTTTTACCGAAAGAGAATAACATGCATGAATTAAGACTGGTATTACTTGAGTGATTTTAGGTAGCAATACCTTCTTCATGCACTCTCTCGGATGCACTTTCTTTTTGAGAACCGAAATGAAAAGCCATGCAAATTCGGTTTTCGCGTCACTATAGGGGGCTGTCGTGTTGACACACACAAAGCAGTTGAAAATACGGGCATATTGTACGCTAACATAATCAAAATGGGGATCGCTGAGAGCTCGAGCTTGTCCTTTAGGATTGCCTTTTTTCAACCCCTCTTATGTGCGCATTTTTTCTTTGCCCACACTTCTTCTTCACTTGACACACTCTTTTGTGGGCTTTTCCTCTTTGCCCACACTTCTTCTTCACTTGACACACTCTTTTGTGGGCTTTTCTTATTTGCCCACACTTCTTCTTCACTTGACACACTCTTTTGTGGGCTTTTCTTATTTGCCCACACTTCTTCTTCATTTGACACACTCTTTTGTGGGCTTTTCTTATTTCTAATCACCATATTTGAGACTGCCAGGAACTACTCATATATCACATCACTTACAACTCTAGGTACGACACTTTCCTAGAAAATGGTTTTTTTCATTATATGAAAGTCTCATCAGTCTATATGTCATCAAATATTACTCATATCGTTTTTTTATCTAATGCGGCCACAATCGCTTCACCTGCCACTTTTCCTGTAAAAAGACAGCCGCCAACAAACGTTCCCTCTAATGAGCGATAGCCATGCACTCCACCGCCGCCAAAGCCTGCTACTTCTCCTGCTGCATACAAGCCGGGAACAGGAGAGCCCTTTTCATTTAACACCCTTGCTGATAAATCGGTTTGCAGACCACCTAGTGTTTTTCTACTTAATAGATTTAAACGAACGGCAATGAGTGGGCCGTTTTTTGGATCAAGAATTTTATGAGGCTTAGCCACTCGTATTAACTTGTCCCCCAGATAGTTTCTTGCTCCTCTAATAGCTGTCACTTGCAAATCTTTTGTAAAAGTATGATCAATCTCACGGTCTCTTGCTTGAATTTGTCTCTCGATTTCATCCACTTGCAACAAATCATTGCCAGAAAGTTTATTCATGGCAGTGACAAGATCACCTAGTTGACTAGCAATAACAAAATCTTCCCCTTTATCCATAAATGCTTGTACTGGCGTTGGTACACTTTTTAATGCTCTGCCAATCACTTTACTAATGCTTTTACCTGTTAAATCTGGATTTTGTTCGGAACCAGATAAGGCAAACTCTTTTTCTATTATTTTATGAGAAAGAATAAACCAAGAATAGTCATAGCCTGTTTTTTTAATCGCTTGAAGTGTACTTAGTGTATCAAAACCTGGATAGTTAGGCGCTTGAAAACGCTTTCCAGTTGCATCAAGCCAAATAGAAGATGGACCAGGAAGAATACGAATCCCATGGTTCTCCCATACAGGCTGCCAATTCTTAATTCCTTCTGTGTAATGCCACATGCGGTCTCGGTTTACTATCCTACCGCCTGCTGCTTCTGTAATCGCAAGCATCTTCCCATCCACATGTGCTGGAACTCCTGTGATCATTTGTTTAGGTGGTTCCCCAAGCCTACTTGGCCAGTTTTTACGAATGAGCTCCATATTTGCCCCGATTCCTCCACTAGAGACTAAAACGATTTTTGCATCATATTTAAAGCTGCCCACCACCTCTCGGTTACTTCCTTCTCCACGTTTTGCTTGACTGTTTTTTAATACGGAGCCACTCACTCCAACAACCATCTTACTGTCTGTTATTAATTGCTCCACACGGTGACGCGGTTGATATTGAACCAAGCCGTTTTTCATATGTTCTCGTACTCGGCGTTCAAAGGGCTCAACGATGCCTGGGCCTGTTCCCCAGACAATATGAAAGCGTGGTACCGAGTTACCAGGTCCATCAGCCAACTGGCCACCTCTCTCCGCCCAGCCAACTACTGGGAAAAAACGAACGCCCATCTTGTGTAACCATGCCCGCTTTTCTCCTGCTGCAAATTCAACATAAGCTTTAGCCCATTGCAACCCCCAATAATCCTCATCTTCTATCCGATCAAAACCAGCTGTCCCCTGCCAATCTTGCCATGCTAACTCCATAGAATCCTTTATCCCCATTCGTCGTTGCTCGGGTGAATCAACTAAAAACAAACCTCCAAATGACCACCATGCTTGGCCACCTAAGGAAGCTTCTGGCTCTTGGTCTAAAAGTAATACCCGCTTCCCACCATCCGCGATTTCTGCCGTTGCCACCAAACCCGCTAATCCTGCGCCAACCACAATTACTTCAACATCCATCTACCTTTCCTCCATTCAACCATTTAATTTTAGTTAAAACTATTATTACTTGTAGGGCGGATTAACTTACTTTTTTGCTTCACTTCATTTAAATCTACCTCAGGATACTCTTTTTCTATTAATCGATATGTTTCTTCTAATAGTTTCTCAAGTTCTTGTAAACCTTCCATCGCTAATTGTCCTATATGGATTTTCTCTAACCTCTGTAGAAAATCTGCTGGTTTAACTTCCAATTCGTTGACAGATTTCTCTAGCCATTTAAAACCAGGGTGTTGAATGAATTGTTTATTCAATGCGAATAATAATATTAAAATATTCCTTTCAACTGAAAAAAGAACTTGTTGTAACATATACCAATCATTTCTCTCAAGTAATGCATATCGACTATGCCACCTATTAGTTCCTTCTTTATACTCATTAATCAAATGTATTGTGAGTGCTGATGGATATAGATCCATTTGTCTTCTTAAATCTTTAAATATGTCTTTACCAATGAGTGGAATACCACTTTGTAGGCTTGCAAGTAATACTTGTTTTTCAATATCTCCGTTATATTTGATTAGAAGGTCAGAGATGATCCGCTGAAAAGTTGTCGTGCGAAAATTACTTATTTCATATTTGATGTTAGAGACCATATACGTTTCCGACCATTCTTCATCTTCATATGGATAAAAATCGAGGATTTCACCCCCTCTTTCCTTCATTGGGTAAAGTCGTTCCTCATCGGTAGGGTCTTTATTCCATAGAACATTGATTTCAATATCTGAATATTCGTCTGCCCAACCACGGGAAACAGATCCAGAAATATATACAACATCAACCTTAGGATTACTTCGATAATATTCAGTAACTTTTTTAGCCTCATCGATTAAAATCATGGATACCATCCTTTTACATATTTAAATAATGAACCTTAAAATACTACACAATATACCAACCCCTAACCTTCGTTAAAAATGAAAAAAATCCTGCTTTCACAGGATTTTTTCGTCTATATTAAAGTTTGAAGCGTCCAATTAATGATTGAACATTTGCCGCTAAGTTATTTAAGTGTTTCGCGCTTTCCGTCACATTTTCCATCGAGCCGCTTACTTCTTCTGCAGATGCAGAAGTTTCTTCAATGCCTGCTGCTGATTCTTCGGTCACAGAGGCAATTTCTTCAATTGTACCGTTCATTTCTTGACTATTTGCTGTAATATCGTTAAGATTTTCTGCAATTTGAGCAATACTTTCTCCCATTTCTTGCAGTGAAAGGCGGATATCATCAAATGTTTGATTCGTTTCATCCATTTGCTCTTTTCCTTTTTCAACCTCTGTATATCCCGTCTGCAAGGAAACAACGACTTCTTTTGAATCAGATTGGATCGTCATGACAATTGATGTGATATCTTGAACAGATGCTGCCACCTGTTCTGCTAATTTACGAACTTCTTCTGCTACAACGGCAAACCCACGACCATGTTCTCCCGCTCTCGCCGCTTCAATAGCTGCATTTAATGCAAGTAAATTCGTTTGCTCTGCTACTTCTTTTATCACTGCAACCAACTTTGTAATATCTTGTGTTTGTTGATCCAATGTTTTCATTTTTGCTGTCGTTTGACTGACAATGTCATGAATCGTCTCCATTTGTTTCGTCGATTGCTGCATATTTAACGTACCTTTTTCCGTCATAACAAAAACATCTTTTGTTTTTTCTTGAATCATTTCACCATTCGCATTGGTCTGATCAATTTTTACAACAAAGTCATTCATAAAGGAGGAAATATCACTCGCACTTTTCGCTTGTGCTTCTGAACCGTAGGCAAGTTCCTCCATTGTTGTCGCAATCTGTGAAGTGCCTGCTTTGACTTCTTCAGAAATTAATTTCAATTCCTCACTTTTTGCTGTCACTGTGTGAGAAACGTCTTGAACATCAACGAGAAGCGTTTTTATTTGTTGATTCATTTCATTCGTTGCAATTACAAGGTGACCAATCTCATTTTTATGTTTAATAGGAAGTGGTTCATGAGTAAAATCTCCATCTGCCATACTTTTCATTCTTCCTACCACCTCATTCATCGGCTTTGTTAAGGTCCGGGTAATGAAGTATGACGTTACAATCGCTAACAATAAAACCACACCAATAGTGATTAAATTAGGTAACACGATGGCTTCCCCTTGTTTTTCTAGATCTTTCGTATTGACAATACCGCCGATAGTCCATCCTGTTGTAGGGTTCTCAATATAATGAATAATCTCCTCCCCTACCTCGATACGTCCTTGTGATTGTTCATTAGACTCTGCCGACAAATCTAATGAAACGGCTTGTCCAATAAGCGCGGAATCAGGGTGAGCAACATATTTACCAAAAGGATCGACAATCATGCCATATCCCGTTTCACCTACATCCATTTGATTAACCATCTCAATTAAAGTGTCAACAAGTACATCAGCCCCAACCACACCGACTAATTGGTCATTTTGGTAGACGGCTTGAGAAATCGTTATAATCGTTTCCCCTGTACTACCATCTTTGTATGGTGCTGTCCAAACGGGATCACCTTTTGCAGCAGCCGCCTCCTTATACCAATCTCTTTGTTTCGCAAGGAAATCACTTCCTAAATCAGCTTCTGGATAAATAACAACTTCACCCGTACTCTCACTAGCTGAATAAAAGTTAATGACAGCGTCAGTTGTTTCTTGTGTTTCGCCGAAATAGGCTAATACTTCTTGATTGTCACCTTCTGACGGAATGATGTCCTCATTCATCGTCATTCGGGTCATGATTTGATGCTGCTGCATAAAGAACATCTCAAATGTACCGTTTAAACTAGTTAATTGTTCTTCTACGTTTTGATCGAGGATCGCTGTCGTATTTTTAATACTAAAATAATAACTAACATAACTAACCGTCATGACTGCAATGATAATTAACGCTAAGAACGGCAGTAATATTTGAAATTGAATCGTGGATGTTACGCGGTTTAGGAATAAGTTTTCCTTCCCCTTTCGATCGAATAACTTGCCCATAAACATTCCCCTTTTTATCTAAATGCGTGATTAATGACCTATTAATAAAAAAATAACCACATCTTTTGTCCTGCTATTTTTATCGGCAGACTAAGCTATCCTTTCATATCTATCTGTAATGATAGAAAATTTAGTTTATTAGTCTTACAAAGGGATGTCACTGGAAGAATGAACATGATTCAAGTTATATTAGTAGAAAGTAATATGGAATAAGGGGACATTCGAATGAAAAAGAGCAAGTGGATTTTATTTACACTCGTTTTGTTTATAGTAGGCATGTACTTTATCTCTATGAATAAAGAAAAAAGTATCTCCATTGACCAAACAGAACAAGTTCAAGCAGTTGTCGATGAAACGAGTCGTGGAAAGGCTCAAGTTGATTGGCGCTATGTTTCAGCAATGGCAGAAGTGAAGTATGGTATTGAAGAAATAAGTGATGAGGAAATAAAACAACTAACAAATCAATTTATTATCGAAGAAAATGAAGCTTTTAAAATTAAAGAGATTGATAGAGTATTAGCAGAGAATGAGTATAACCAAGAAGAAAAAGAAGAAGTGAAAAATTACTATAATCAATTAACAGATCAGATTGAGGCAGCGGAGAATAATAATCTAAAAAAAATGCAACGAAACTTTATTAAAGATATTGAGGCAATTGCGATAGAGAACTATGAAACATATCGAATTCTCCCATCAATTACGATTGCTCAAGCCATTCTTGAATCCGATTGGGGAAGATCCACACTCTCATCCGAATATAATAACTACTTCGGAATCAAGAGCCATAATTGGGACGGAGAATCAGTAAACCTAGAAACGAAAGAGTACTATGATGAAACCATTGAGGATGCTTTTAGGGTATATGATCAAATGGAGGATTCCGTAAAGGACCACGGTGAGTTCTTAGCCACTCACGATCGCTACAAGAAAAACGGTCTATTCAATGGCACAACTTATATGGAGCAAGCAGTAGCATTACAAGACGCTGGGTATAGTACAATTGAAAATGAACAAGGCGAAAAAATCTATAGCGACCAATTGGCGCAGATTATTCAGCAACACCAATTACAATTGATTGACAGTAAAGTATATCAATAAAAAACAATTGAGAACGGATAGACCGCAACTACAAGTCGTTCTTAAAACAAAAAATCTATACCCTTTGAACAAATAGATATTGGTAAATTAAAAAAACACTCTCCTATAAGTAGCTAACTCTTTATTACCTGTCTACTTATAGGGGAGCCAAACAACTTCGGTTTAGTTTGTCTTACCTCTTTCATTAAGTTCTTCAAACCGTTTGTTTTTAAATGCACTAGCATGTTGAATCGTTACATCAGCACTTACTTCTACCTCACTTTTATCTAAGTAATTTTCTTTGTCCTTTTCCCAACTTTCAAAATCACTACGAAAGAGAATATGACCCAGATCAAGAAAGTCTACGCCTTCCTCTAACCCTAATTGGAATAAATCTTTAATTTCTTTCGTCAAGTGTTCCTTTGTTTCTGTAAGTAACTGATTATATTTCTGGTCATTTACCTTATTCCCAATACTTGCTTTCACGTCTAGTTGAACTTCAAAATGATAGTTGCCTCCCTCACTATCTACCAGCTTCTTCTTCGTTTTAATGTTATCAATTACAATAATTGTATCCTGATTTTCACCATCTGGCACTTTTAACGAAGACCTTTCTGTACCCTTGGATACCCACCTAATTCCTTTAATTGAATCCAAGATATAAAAACCTTTATAGTTAATATCTTTTATAAAAAAGGCGCCGCTATACGTCAACTTAGGCTCTTTCTTTAGGTTATTCTTCCATTGGGACTCTGTGATTGTGATGCCAGGTAAATAAGTCGTTTTCCCAGGTTCAAATATTTCTCGAAAAAATTGATAAAGCTTGATCGGTCTCACCATTGTGCTTTGTTTACTTGATCGATCCGGATGATGCAATAAGGTTTCAAGAGAGGATTGCTTGAATAATCCTAATGTGGACAATACCTTATCAATTGGATCTTTAGTAGCAAATATCCAAGGAGTTAACCGGTATTCATAATATCTCGTCAACTCATCCAATACATGATCAAGCCCACGCTCTATGATCGCTTCACTGACAACAATTGTAGAGATATGCGAAAATATAATGACTTCCTGTTCAGATTTATATAATTCAAAATACGCATCTAATAATGTTTTTCCAGAAGAAGTAGAAATATATGTTTGAGCAGGGCTTGTTTCTCCTTCTGTTTTTGCCACAGCTTCAAGTCCAACTAGTTGTATATATAATTGGTATTGCCCATCTTTAAAGTCTACACCTAAGGCAGTTGCAAAATTCAGGTTCTGTATCTCTTTCATGTCAGACTTACAGGATGCACATGTCACTAGGAGAAGTAAACATACTAACGAAAGGCAGAACTTTTTCATTTGCTCTTTCTCCTTATACTTGCAATCCAGTTATCATTCTTTCTTCTGTGAAAAGGATTTACCATGAAAGCGGACAAAAACTTACTAAAATTCAGAGATGTGATCGGCTCTAAATAAGCCACTTTAAATGACTCGAGTCTTGTTAAATAAATAACAATACTGATGAAGCTTAAAGCGAATCCATAAACCCCTAAAAAAGTAGAGAAAAGCATCGTATATAATCGGAGGATCGTTACAGTACCAGTAAGTGATTGATTTACTAATGTAAAAGTGGCGACTGCCGCCACAGCAAAAACAACAAGCAATGTGGGAGAAGCAAGCCCCGCTCGAATGGCCGCATCTCCAATTATAATACCCCCTACAATTGAAATCGTTTGTCCTAAAGCAGTCGGCATCCGAACGCCCGCTTCTTTTAGTAATTCAAAAAGAAGGAGAATGAGAAACGATTCTAATGGTAAAGAAAAAGGTAATCCATGGCGCGAAATTACGATGGTTGCAATTAAAGGATAAGGTAGTTGGTCAATATTAATATTCGTGATGGCAAGGAAAAAAGACGGCACGAATATAGCGATAAATAAACAAACTACTCGAAGTAATCTTTGAAAGGCAACAATATAATAAGGAAAGTGAACATCTTCAGGAGATTTGATCATTCCTAATAGGTTCATCGGCCCTATTAACACAGTAGGCGACCCTTCAACAATGATAACAAATCGACCTCTAAGTAAACATTGCGCTGCAAAGTCTGGCCTCGTAATATAATCTATAAGAGGAAAGAGTGAAAATGTCTTATCTGATAACCATTGTTCAAGTTGCCCCGCACTAATAAGGCTTTCGACATCGATTTTTGCTAGTCTTTTTCTCGCCTCGTCAATCACATTTTGCTTAGCCTTTCCCTCTAAATAGACCAGCACAGTTTTTGTATCTGTTTCACTCCCAATTTGAAAGACTTCACTCTTTAACTTTTCTGTTTTAATTCTTTTTCTAATCAAAGCCAGATTTGTATGTAATTCTTCCGTAAATCCGTCTCTTGCCCCTTTTAAAGCAACCTCCGTTTGCGAGTCTTCAGGTGAGCGATGTGGAATTTGTGCAATATCGATGGCAAAATAATTTCTGCCACCGTTTACATAGAAAATCACATAACCAACTAACAAATGACTCACCATATCCTTTGTTTGATGGATTTTAAAAAAAGTCGGCCATTGCAGTGTCATTTCTTTTGAGCGGTATCCTTCATTGAAATAAGTCACAATCGCGTGTACATAACGGTTAAATTGTTCTCTACTAATCATTCCATCGGCGTATAAGGTGAGTACATTTTGTTGTGTAACCAAATGGATATCTGATGTTTGATTAAATAATTCTTCTAAGTGTCGATGGTTTAGCTTTCCGGTATCTAAGAGTTTATCTAATTGTTTATATTGACTTTCCTCGGTCATACTCTTTTTCACCCTTTCGGCTAGGAAGATAGCTCACGAACAATAAAATAATGGTCATAAACACCCCAAAACATAGGGCAACCTTGTAAAAGTAATGTTTAATGATATGGAAAACAAGGATATCGCTTGTCTGTAAGGAAAAGATGGCATATAAGATAAGGGCAGTTAAAGTTATGAGCATAACCTTCCACCACTTTTTTTGAATATGGAGTATTTCCGGAATAAGAAATAAACACAATGAGACTCTGATGGTTACACCACTTAATAATTGAAACACAGCTAAAGCATCCACATGGGATATTAAATCCCCAATTGACACAAGCCGCCATTGTTCAAAAGCGGGAAACCGCATATTAGCAGCCATACTTGGACCAAATGATGTTAATGAACCAATGGTGGGCCCCATAATAAGCATCGTTAAACCAGTTAATAACAATATTAAATACCAGTATGGTATCTTCTTTTCAAAATAATGATGAATGATAAAAAAGATAAGTAAATCTACACTCCCACCTAGCACGATGATTACACCTTCTATAACAGAAGCGTCTTTATCAGCAAATAACGGCAAAAGGTAGGAATAATCTTTTTCCTCTAATGTTGCAATCGCGACAAACATACCTAATCCCCATACAATCGGCAAGAGAATGGTCGAAGTATAGATAATCGTTTTGAATCCCGAAACGGCCGCCCACACACATAAAAAAATAAAGGGTAAGGCAACAATCCATATAGGTGTAAATGGCAGGAAAAAAATATGCACGGATTGGATTAAATCAAAAAATGAAACAAAACCAGCAACAATAAAATACAACAGAAACAAACTCATAATACTATAGGCAACAAAATTACCTACTCTCTTTTTCAACCATATAAAGGTATGTTCGCCTTCTTTGTTTTTAGATAAGATAAGCTTATACAGATATATCCAAACAAACATAATACCGTAGGCGATTAATACGCTGAACCAAGCATCTCGTTTAGCTAAACCCAACAAATGGGGTAAAATGAGCACATGATTAGATATGCCTATAAATAAAATAATGACAAAGGCAAGTTGAAGGCGAGAAAACTTCATTTATCCACCCTCTCAATCATCCATAATATATTTGGTATTATTTGTTTAAATGTCTAGCTTATTCCTATAAACCTAAATTAATAAACAGCTGAGAGAAACATGTTTTTTGGGTGGTCTTTAATTGTCAATTCACACAAATTCGGAGTTAAATTGCAGATTAGGGGACTAAATAGAAGGTTAATGATTTATAAATGAAATTACTTGGAGACCGAAGGGTGTGGTTTTTGAATCTGAATGACGTGCAAATACCTGCTACTTGGCTTTTGAGCTTTTGACTTAATAGGTTGACTTAAATGTAAAAGTCTTCAAGCGATAACTCAATTGACCCCACTTCAAACAAATAAAAAACCGTAACAGAAAACGATTGATCCGTTTCTTGTTACGATTATATTCCCAATCTAACTATTTCCTTTTCTTCATATACAAACCGACAACAATCAGAACGACAACAACAACTAACCCAATAAATAACCAATTCGCATGATGTTCATCTTTTTCTACCACTACCTCAGCAGCTTCTGTCTTACTCTCTTCATGAATAGAAGATGTTTCTCCCTCAACTACAGGTTGATCTTCAGATATAGATAAGAACTGCGCCACCTCTTCACCATTATCGTGATGGTCTTCCATTAGTAATGAGGTTGTCACATACATTCCTTCCCAAATAGTAGGGTCAACAGATGATGCATCTACATATGGATGAGCAGCAAGAGTGATCGTTTCATTACCTATTTGGATATGATATTGGTGCGTATCTTTCCCATCAACACTTATCTCTTTTTGTTCGACAGCTTCAACTAGACCAACTGGTCCTTCTGTAAAGCCTGCCTCTTCAATTAACGAACCTCCATGTTCACTAATAAATTTAGCAAATGCTTCTCTTGTTAATCCTTCAGAACCATTTTCAATTGCCAGTTCACCTGCAAAAAAAGCTTCATTTACATCAGCAACTGTCGCGTTCCCCTCAAGTGAAGAAATCCTCCCATCTTCTACTGCTTGTTGGGCCGTATTTTCCCCTTCAAGGTGATAATATGCTGCGAGAAACTCAGCCAATTCTTTCATCGTCAATTTGTCATTTGGTCTGAATGTGGCAGTTTCGTCTTGGTTATTCGTCATCCCTAAAGCGGTAATAAACAATATCTCACCTTTTGCCTCTGTATAATTTAAATCATTATAAGCATTATCCGCATTCATCACATGTGCATGAACTTGTGACGTTATCAGTATAAATAACACTGCACAGATACTGACGATTTTCTTCCACATCTCTTTTCTCTCCTTATTTGGTTTGTAATTGTAGATAACCATTTTTTTGAGTAAAATATGGTTGGTCCACCCCATCTAAGTTCTTCAAAGTTTCATAGGATAAGGTAAATGGAATCAATTCATCCAATAACTCCTTCGGTAAGAAAAATCCATTATAAAAGCCTTCTTCTAAGATTAAGCTTGCTGATTGTCCATCCTTATTCTGTAGGACTTGACCGATTAAAATAACATGTCCCTCCGGACGCTCGTACACCATATACACATGATCTGCCCGAAAATAATAGGATAAGTCACTTTCAGTATTTAGCCATTCTCCTGACAATCGATACGTACCATCTGGTTGAGCCTCTGCCCAATGAGTTAACTCTTCATTAATTCGCTTATTATCGCGCTCAATACCGGCAATAATATGATCTTCTATTTCAGCCGTCCAATCGATATCTAAATAGTTAGCGATCTGTTCTAATCCTAAACCTTCATTTTCTGCTAAATATGTCGCCCTAGCTTGGATGTTTTTCTCAATCATTCCTAATAACTCTTGATGACCTTCTAGCGCATCCTTTGCTGCCTCAAGTTGCTTAAACGACAGATAAAGTGTGTTTAATTCCTCTAAATACGCATGAATCTCCTGTTGCAAAAGCCAGTAATTCCCTTGAATATCAACAATATCTTTTCCGCTTTTAGTCATAGCGAGCCATGTATCTAGACCGACGTCACTATATAATTGCAGCTGATCAACTGCTATACCTTGATCCTGCTTGAATGTTGTTTCTAGCGATTCCACCTGTGGCTCTAGTTCAGCTATTTGCTTCTCTGTTGCCTTCATCTCATCCTTTAACTTATCAATCGTTGATTCATCATAGACAATTGCAAGAAAGTCAGCAAAAGCGCCTGTCAAGTGAGCATAAACAGGAAGTGTAAGTCCCATAACAAGCACAATAGTGAGTATGACTTTTTTAAACATCACGAATCAACTTCCTTGTTGCAAGAAAACTTGCCCCAATGCCAATCACTATACTTACAATACATTGCATACTAAAGACGATGATCCGATTAGAGCTATCTAACTGTATTAAAAAAGGCACAGCTTGTTCAATTGGCTGTAAAACCAGTTCAAATAGAGCAAAGGTAGAGAAAAGGCTGATGATACCGCCCACTAACCCAAGTAATAAACCTTCAATTAAAAATTGTAATCTGACATGAGTAGGATTCGCTCCTACTAATAGCTTGACACGAATTTCTTTTTCTCTTTGATATAATGCTAGATGAAAAGCAATGTAGGCAACCATACAAGCAATGATTAGTAGAATGAGGGTAATGATACTACCATATGTATCAACTTTATTAATCCACCCATACAGTGTCTGAGCCATCTCTTGTGGATAGATGACTGCTTCAATGCCCTGCATACCATCTAAAGACCGAGCCACTTCCTCTATTAAACTTGCATCTGTCACTTGGACTCTAATAGCATCATTCATCGCCCCATTCGTAAAGGAATCCAACAAATGCTCTCTATTCACAAAAAAATGTGAGAGACCAGCTAACACTTCATCGCCTGATTCTACTTCTACAGATTGAATAAAATCATTCTCTGCAAGCACAGAAGATAGTTGTTCGGTATCATACCCTTCCTCTACGTACACCTTCATTGAGATTTGCGACTCCACATAAGTGATAGTATCTTCAAGGGCGAGCCTCATTAAAAGCAGACAACCGATTAAAGTGACAGCTACAAAGATAAGAATAATAGATGCAAGCGATGCACCTTTATTTCGCTTCAGTCCAGATTGGACATCGTCCCATATATAGCGCAGTGACTCAAAGCTCATAAACCTTTCCTCCCTCAATCACCCATGACTTCTCATTCATTTGTTGAATCAGTTGTTCAGAGTGAGTGATGACCAACATAGCTACACCTTCTTCTTCGTGTAGCTCTTTTAACAAGGTTAATATTTCGAGAGAAGTTTCTCTGTCAAGATTGCCAGTTGGTTCATCAGCAAGAATGAGCTTTGGTTTATTCAATAAGGCACGAACAACAGCTGTACGTTGTTGTTGCCCTCCTGATAGTTGCTTCGGAAAATGGTGGAGATGACCTGCCAGTCCTACTCTTGTTAGTAGACGAACCGCTTCGTTCTCTATCTCCGTTTGTTTTTTTCCTAACACCTTTCCTGCAAGCATGACATTTTCTAACACTGTCTTTCGCTCTAATAGTTCAAAGGATTGGAAGACTACACCCATTTTTCTACGTAATTCATATTTCTTCATTTGTCCAATCTCTTGCCCATCAATCAGAATGTCTCCGCTATCTCTCTCTATTTCTCTGTAAAGTAATTTAATTAACGTGCTCTTTCCAGACCCAGATTTTCCTTTTAAAAATGCGAACTCATTCGATTCAAGCTGAAATTGGACGTCCTGTAAAACCTTTCTGTCTCCGTAACTCTTTGATACACGATTTAATACAATCACGATTAAATCTTACCTTCCTCAAGCCAAGGAAGAAATCCGCGTAAAAATCTTTCTGTTGCCGGCATAAAATAAGAACCGTAATGAAAATCAGGATCGAGCGTCGTATTAATCCAAGTTCCTTTTGAACTTACTTTATCAATATAAAACACCGCTCCACCATCTTCTGTCGCTACTAATACTTCACTACCTTCGGGTGGCCAGTATACACCGTGTTGATGCCATGTTGCATCAGATAAGGTTAAATAATTTTGGAATAAATCATGGTTTTCTCCTGTTAATACGAGACCGCTTTTCGCATCTTTCTCTAACCACCACCAAAAATTCGTAATGCGGAACTCCCAATCATGTTTAGGTAACCAATCAAAGCCTTGCGGACCAAACGTCACAACAATCCCACCATTATCTGCATAAGCATGAATTTTTTCGACGTTTTCCTTTAAGAGTCCTAAATGCGTTTGTGATGGAATGAGCAAAACATCGATATCTTCAAAAGATGCCTCCGCTAACTCTCTAATAGGAATTAATTGATGGAAATGTTTAGCGAACTCAGACGTTTTGTATGTGCGGTGGTGCTGTGAACTTCCTCCATAAACAACAGCAATCTTTCTCATGATTGTACCCCCTGAATTGTTTTACTATATTCCTCTTCTACCCATTGTTTTAATTGTGGGGAAATGCGTGACGTTGTTTTCTCTAGATCATTACTTCCCATATAACCGAATAAGTCAAAGCCCACATGAACAAGAATCGTCCCGTTTGTACTTTGGCGATCGATATATGTAATCGGTTCTTTTCCATCTAATGTAAGAAGCACCTCTGCCCCTTCTGGTAACGGATGATGACCACGAGCAAAAAATCCAGCTACTCCTTTATTAAACGTCATATCATCCTCTAGTACTCCTTCAAAAATCGGGTGATTTGATTCAATTTTTACTGCATAATCTTGAAAACTCTTAATCTCCTTCGGCACAAACGGGCGGCCGCCTGGTAACCAATCTGTAACTAGATTGCCAGAGAATACGACGATTTTGCCTTCATCTAAAAATGATGAAATTATTTCCTTATGTTCAAACAGAAAGTCCTGATCGCACATACCCCCAATAACTAAACAGGCATAAGGAGTTAAGTCAGTATATGGTAACTCGTAAATATCTACATGTGTAAAGCCAGTTGAATCTTGATTTTCTAAACGAGTTTGAGCAAAAACACCACCCGCGTTTAATGAGATAAATTGAATAGTCATTTTTTAACCTCCATGATTTTCTAATATGAATAATGCTTCTATTAAAGTTTTCGTATAAGGATGTACCGGATTCATAATGACATCTAATGTTTCCCCAGTTTCAACGATTTCTCCATTTTTTAAAACAATCAATCGATCGCAAAAGTCACGTGTTAACGCAATATCATGTGTAATAAATAAATAGGATGTACCTTCTTGTTCGTTCATCTTTTTCATTAGCCGAATTAAATCCAGACGTAAAGATGTATCTAGCATAGAGGTTGGCTCGTCAGCTAATATCAGTTTCGGTTTACACACAAATGCTCTTGCTAATCCCACTCTTTGTCTTTCCCCACCAGATAATTCATGTGGATAACGGTTCATATAATAGTCTGGTTCGAGATTTACACTCCGAAGTGCCTCTTTCACCAATTGGGTTCTTTGCTCAAGATTGCCCTTTTCAATTTGTAAAATATGAAGGGGCTCTGCAACAATCTCATGAATCTTCATCCGGCTCGACAATGCCTCATAAGGATCTTGAAAGACCATTTGAATATCTTTCGCTAATTGACGGCGTACTTTCGCCTTCATTTTAGTTAGCTCATTACCAACAAAAAGGATTTCTCCACTATCTGCTGTTTCTAAGCCACTTATTATGCGACCAATCGTACTCTTGCCTGCCCCGCTTGCACCGATTAAACCGACAATTTCCCCTTCCTTCATGGAAAAAGATACATCGGATAATACTTTCGTCTGCAAGGAAGGTGAGCGATAGAATGATTTTTTCAATGAATTAATGCGTAATAAATCCGCACTCATCGGCTCACCTCCACTGTTTCTTTCTTCGGATATAGCGTTGGTATACTATCGATTAGCACTCTTGTATAAGGGTTTGTCGATAACTTAGATAACTCAACAGATGGTCCTTCATCTACCTTTCGCCCTTCCTTCATAATCATAAGTCGATCAGTCACACTCAAAACGGAAGGAAGGTCGTGGGAGATATAAATCATTGAAATACCTAACTCTTTTTGTAGTTTCCGTAATAATTGCACAATCTCTACCTGGACAATGGCATCAAGTCCTGTTGTTGGTTCATCTGCAATAACTAGTTTGGGCTTATTAATTAAAGCCATCGCAATGATTACCCTTTGCTTCATTCCACCAGATAATTCATGCGGATAGGCGAAGCGCCATTTCTCATCTAAACCTACCTTTTGTAATACTTCAACAACTCGCTCATCCATTACTTTGGCACTTAATTGATAATGTGCCCTGATGGCTTCTTGCAACTGCTTATCAATACGGATAACAGGATTTAATGCATTCATGGCCGCTTGTGCAATATAGCCAATTTCCTTCCCGCGCATTTGCCTAAGTCCTTCATCATCAAAATGCTGTACGAGGTTCCCTTCAAAGTAAATCTCACCTGACTCTTTCGCCGGTCTCTTTAATTGTTGAATAATCGCTGTAGCAATGGTTGACTTGCCACTTCCTGATTCGCCAACAATCCCTAGCACTTCACCATTTTTCACCGCGAAACTTATATCATCAACAACAGAGCGATAATCACCTGATTTTGGGTATGCAACTGTGAGACTCTCAACAGACAGCAGAACACCTTTTGATGAATGATGTTCTTTTGTTTTGACAAGTTGTTTCTTCCTTTTTTCTCTTACAGAATAATCGCCTAAACGTGGATTGAATCTTTCTTCTAGATAGTAGCCCATCAATGAAAAGGCTAAAACGACAATCACGATACATACGCCTGGAGGAATAATCCACCACATCCAAGCTTCTGTTAAGAAAGCACTTCGGCTATTCGCATAAAATAAAATACTTCCCCAACTCTTTGTTAACGGGTCACCCATTCCTAAAAAGCTTAAAGAGGATTCCATTAAAATGGCTGCATTCACTCCTGTTACGAACTGAGGGATAAAGATCGGTACCACGCCAGGTATTATATGTTTATAAAAAATATAAAAGTGGCTTGCACCCATTGTTTTTGCTGCTAAAACAGGGCCAGTATGTTTGATAGAAAGGGTTTGTGCGCGAATTTGTCTCGCTTTACCTGCCCACATAACTAATGTAATAACAAACACTAATGTAAAAATCCCTGCTCCCATATAAACTGCCACAACAATCATTAATGGCAGGAAAGGTAAGGTAAGAACGATATCTATTATTCTTAATACTACTGTTTCAAATCTACCGCCTATATATCCAGCTAACACACCTATTAAACCACCGATAAAAACGGCTAGAATAGCTGAGGCAATACCAATAAAAAGTGAAGTCCTAGCGCCTACAGCCAACTCTGCCAATAGATCTTGCCCCATATCATTTGTACCTAATAGATGTTCAAGATTAGGTGATTGAAAAGGAGGTCCTGATGCTTTATAGGCATCGTATGGAATCATCATGGGTCCAAAAATGGCAAATATCAACATAGCTGAGAATAAAACTAAACCCGTTAGACCAATCCACTTTGTTGTTTTACGCATGAGTGATCTCCTCCCCTTTCTCTTCTTTCCTATTGCGAACACGCGGATCAAATAATGGATACGTTAAATCAGCAATTAAATTGGCCAATATGACTCCCATTGTCACAAGTAAAAAGACACCTTGTAGCATAGGGAAATCTCTAGCCGTTACGCTTTCATACAACAAGCGACCAATTCCTGGGTATGAATAGACCGTTTCAATGACGACCGCTCCACCAAGTAATGTTCCCACACTTAATGTGAAATGGGTGTAAATTGGTAATAAAGCATTTCTTAAAGCATGCTTAAATACAAGTGCTCGTTTCTTAATACCTTTTGCTTCAGCCACTGTCATATAATCTTGTCCCAATGATTCCAACATACTAGAGCGAGTGAGCAAATAATTAGAGCCGACTGTAGCTAAAGTAATCGTCAGCACTGGTAATATGGCATGGCTAACGACATCCTTAATGTAGCCCCAAGTTGTACCATCCTGTACCATTGAGACCGCACCGAAAGTAGGAAACCAACCAAGCTGGACAGCGAATATGGATAGAAACATCATCCCAATCCAAAAGCCAGGAATAGATTCCAATGTCAGCATCCCTGTTAATATGGTTAAATCACGTTTCTTTCCTCGGTTCCATGCCGAATATGCACCCGCACTTACACCAATTACAAGACTAAGAATTAAAGCCGTCCCTACTAACAATAATGTCCAAGGGATTCGTTCTGCTAACACTTCAGTTACTGCCACACCATATTTAATTGAAGTGCCAAAATCTAAAGTGAAAACGCCTTTTAAGTACGTCCAATATTGCTCCCATAAAGACCCACCGAGGCCCAATGAATGTAGGGCCTCTTGTTTTTGTTCTGCTGTTAATTCATTGATTGTTGTTTCACCAAAGAAATATAATAACGGGTCACCCGGAGCAAGACGTGGCAAGGCAAAATTAATCGTTAAAGTAACAAATATCACTAATATATATTGACCTATTTTGTTTTTCACCTTCGCCAAATGCTTCATTATTATCTAACTTCCTTACTCTACTAATTGCACTGGTGTAGTGGATGAAACTTCACGTGCTTCTTCTGGTAAAAAGCTGAATTTATTAATAATACCAAAGCCTAAAGATTCAACATATTGATCATATACATCTGCGTTATACGCATAGATTTCTTCTGGATAATAAAGGGCTATCGCAGTTGGTTGCTCATTATACAGTGTTTGCATATCAAAAGAGATTGCTTTACGTTCTTCGATTGTAGTCGCATTCATCCAGTTCGATACTAACTCGTCCATTTCTGGATAAGGTAGATCTTTCGTCCAAAGATAAGAAGATCGATGGGACATAATGAACTGATCCGGGTCAGCTACACCATGAGGGCCAATTAAACTTACATAAGATTCAAAGTCATCTTCAGATACAGCTGCTGTATAAGTTGCTGGATCCATTGTTTTCACTTCGAACTGAATGCCGATTTCTTTCATTTGAGTTTGTAACATTTCTGCTGTCCGGATATATAATGGCTCTGCAGAAGAAACACTAATATCAAGTTTTAATTCTTTTCCTTCTGGTGTTTCACGATAACCATCATGATTGCTATCTTCATATCCAAGGTCATCTAACATATTGTTAGCTTCTTCAATATTAAATGGTGTTGATAATTCTGGATTTGTCCATGGTGAATCTGGATGCGGATATCCTTTTTCACCCGCTCTTCCTTGTCCTAAAAGTACTGTACTTACGATACTCTCACGATCAATTCCAAGAGAGATTGCTTGACGAAACTCCTCTGAGTTAAATGGTTTCATCTCATAATTCAATCCAAATTGTACGATTGATAACGGGGATGTGCTTGCCAACTTCATAGAGTCAGTTTTTTGTAAAGTTTCTTGTAATTCAGCTGGTACAGTTCTTGTCGTTGTATCAATCTCACCAGATGTCAACGCATTGAACATCGCTGTTGAATCTTTAATAATCGGCATACTCAACTTGTTCACAGTCGGTGCACCCATAAAATAATCAGTATTTGCTTCAAATTGATAATATTGATCTGGTTCATATGCTGTTAATTTGAATGGACCTGTTCCAATTGCTAAATCCGTATGTTTGCGTGGATTCTCAACATTTTCCCAAATATGTTTTGGTAAGATGGGTAAATCGGCAAATGTGATAGTTGCCATTGAAGGACAAGCATAAGCGCATTTGAATTCTAATGTTTCCCCATCTTCTAAAATCTCAATGGTATCAACTTTTGGTACTTCACTTACATGGTGCGTATGACGGTTTGGTGGTCCATCACGGTAGTATTCATATGTAAACTTCACATCTTCAGCCGTAAAGTCTTCGCCATCATGCCACTTAATACCCGAACGAATTTTCACATGCCATGTTGTATCATCTAGCTGCTCTGCTGATTCAGCTAACCAAGGTTGTGGTTCATCTACATAAGGGGATGGAGAAAATAATTTATCGTATACAAGATCTGTTAACCAATCCATGTTTCCTGTATAAATATTCAATGGGCCAACATCACTTGGCACCCCAATTCTCAATTCCTCTACTTCTACATTATTTTTATTCTCGCTACTAGCCTTTCCTTCAGATGATGACTCACTAGAGCTACATCCAGCGATAATCATTAGTACAGCAAGACTAATAAGACCTAATACTTTCTTAAACATCCTCTCCATTTCCCCTCTCTTTTATATAAAATATATTAATATCATTTTTCAATAAGTAGATTATCATAGTTGAGAAAGATTATCAATATCATTTAAGTGGGATAATATTCAATCAACCTTTTAAATATAGAGTTTTATTGACTTTGTTTAAGAAAAATATTCTCAGCCGTTTCTCAATTGGGAATTTTATCATTATAATTTTTTGGTTATTATTCAAAATATTGTTAAAACTCTTTTTTAGAGAAGGAGTCCTTATTGAAGTTATTTAAGAAGGGTTTATATATAGAAGCGATGGTTGATTGTCCACTGTTTATGGATGAAAAGTGATGTTAGATTAGTGTCCTGAAAGAATCTACAATTAGCTACGTTTTTTTTACCCATAATAGATCTCAGGAATAGCTAAAGATAAATACAAATATACTCAATCTTTTCAAGGGTTTTGTTTTATGTAGGCCGAACTATATGGAGTGTGAGACGAATAGGAGGGATATACATGAACCAGTATAGTCAATTTACGAAATTTATGACGAAAGATAGCCAAGGTGAACAAATCCTACCTTATGCACTATATATCTACACTTGTCCCATTATAAAATAGGTGTAAAAAAGGAGCACACGTATGTTCATTGCTGTAATAGGATTCATCTTTATCATGGCTACTTTATTTGCGATAGAACGTAAATTAGCTAAATCGAATGAATTGCAAGCAGAAATAATTGCGTTATTAAAGGAAAAGAAAGAATAACTAGATTATTTTTTTATCCAAAAGCCTGCGAGGCAATGGCAAATAGTTGATTTGTTCTTGATGGTATCGAATTTGAATGTAACATCATCATTGGTGGCTCATTGATCAACTCAAAACCGGCTGCTACTAACAATTCCTGCAACTCGCCTTGTCGTGCTAGAATATCTATCCTTACGCCCTTTCCTTCTCTTTTCTTAAGCTGACTGATGATTTGAAATGCTGACTGGGTATCTGGTGCAACGATTGGGCCAAGAATAGTATAAACTGGACCAAAGATTGAAAGACCGTACCCGGTTATCTTTCCTTCCTTATTTTTAAGGACTAGGCAATCTTTACTTTGCTTGATTCGCTCTGAAAGAAACTGCGTTCGATTAGCACCAAAGGCTCGCTCATCTAGGGCAATGACTTCTTGAAAATCCTTTTCCTGCTGATATGGCACCACTTGTGGCGAAAATATAAGCGTATGATCATTTAAAAAATGAGTTGGCGCAATCAATTTCTTTACTGCCCCTGCCATTTGGAAGCCGATTTTTTCATAAAGCGGCTGGCCATAGGCAGTTGCGATTAGTTGAATGATTGTTTGCTCATCTACTTGGCCAATACATTCCTTCATTAAGGTCATTGCTAACCCCTTTCCTCGATAATTCTCATGAACAATTACCATACCAATCGAAGCAACCCTCTCCCCGTATGGCATGATTGCTGCAGACGCCACTACCTCACCAGCCTTATTTTTATGGCCGAAAACCTTACCTGAATTTAAAATAGTCGTTACTTCAGCTTGATCATAATCCCAGCCAACTGATTGCGATAATCGGATGATGCCATCTATATCTTGATGAGTTAACTTTTGCGGTATCATATAATCTGGTCTCCCATTCTTTTTTTATAAGATATATTGCCGTATTCCGAGTGATTCTACCGCTAATTAGACAAAACCACAAAGGAAGCAACAAGAACAAAAACAACAGCTAATGATAAACCTAGTTTCACCCAGCCCCTCTTCGTTAATATTTTTTGCTCGTCTTTATCTTTTCTGACTAAAATTGCGATTGAAAGGAAAGCAATCATAAAGACAACAAATGGGAAAAAGGCATTCATCGTTTCACCACTTTCATTGATTAATAGATTTTCGCAAAAATAACAAAGCTTAAAAAAACGGTGATAATCATCAGAGGAGCAAGAAAGTTTAACAATTGCAGTGCTGTTATACTGATGAAACTGAAATGCAATAATCCGCTAAAAACAAAATAATATATCAAAAGAGCGATAAAAGAAGCTGATAAACCCTTCGTCCGAATTAATCGCATTCGTTCATCCTTTTGCTTCCATTCTGGATACAAATAACCTAAACAGTAGCACATTATTGCTATGGCAAGTGGCATCAAAAAAGTCATCGTCAGTTCTGTTGCTAAAATCGATACAGTCAGTAAAAATAGCGAGATGATGAGATGAAAAGATCCAATAACAATGAATATCCTTCTCGATCCATCCACTTTACCCCTCTCCTTTCAATGGCTTTTCATATATAAAAATATCTTCTATCTTTGCTTGAAATAAATGAGCAATTTCAAAGGCGAGTGGTAAAGAAGGGTTATATTTTCCCTTTTCTATTGAAATAATGGTTTGCCTTGAAACGCCTAAAGTGGTAGCTAACCGATCTTGTGAATAACCAAACTCTTTTCTATAGTGCATTAAACGATTCTCCATATGTACCACTCCTAATTATATCCATTTTATAGTAAAGGTACCTTTACGTCAAGTTCACTTTACATATTCTTTATTCAAAAAAAACGACTCTCCTTATGAAAAGTCGCTTGTGGTGGTTTTGTTATGTAGCAGAATCGGTCTGTTCATCTTCTTGATATTCAAGTAGGTCACCAGGCTGGCAATCTAATGCTTTGCAGATTGCTTCTAACGTGGAGAACCTTACTGCTTTGGCTTTACTATTTTTAAGAATGGACAAATTCGCCATCGTGATGCCTACTCGTTCTGATAATTCCGTTACACTCATTTTTCTTTTTGCTAACATTACATCGATATTAACGATAATCGCCACATTCTCACCTCAGATGGTCAAATCATTTTCTGACTTTATTTTTAATACATTATATAAAAGTTCTTGAAGGACTGCGGAAAAAATCGAGAGAACCGTTGTTACAAATATAATAACAAATCCCACCAATGTCACTCCTGGATGAATGGCATCTTGCGTGAATAAAAAGATCATACCAATTAAATAGATTCCACTAATACTGGCACAGGAATATTTAATCGCTCTTAGTGCAGCTACGGAATGCTCTGAAAAACTTTCATTTACACTAATATATCTTAACAGCTTATACCCTTGATACAAAGTAAAATAGAACGGAATGGCCGATAGGTACATCCCAAATAATACGGGATATTTTAAATAAGCATAGGCTGGATTCAGCTCTGCTGTTTCTTTTGCTAAAAACGGCAAGCCGATGCAAATCCCTAACACAATCAAGCCAAGAATCACAATCACCACTTTTAAAAAGAGAACTTTCCCTTGTCTCATAAACACACCTCACAAATTATAATTATGCCTATCTTACCTCATTATTTATTGAAAAACAATAAATATTTATTCCTTACCGTCCTGTGTTTAAGATATATGAAATAGCTAAACATGAATAGCCAATTATCTTACCAAAAGTATTTAATGTATAGAGAGTTATTTAAATGTAAATTACAAAGATAAGAGCCTTACTACAAATAGGATGCAGTAAGGCTTGTTAAAGCTTGTTCCTTTTATACTCATGCACCTTATCGTATTGTAAGGTAACCAATTATAATGGGTATTAGCGTTAAGGATAGTATTTCGTATTAATGTCTTAAGGCTCATTGAGAAATTCTAGTATTTTACTCCAAGAATCCTTCGCCGCTGCTGCATTCGTTGCTTTTGTACCACCAAAAGTCATTGTCACTCCTCCCCCAACATTCATTAATACATTGGACGGAAGGTTGACGAAGCTATACGGAAAAGAGATAAAGTGACCTGCATCCTTATAATACAAATAACGATTTTGACTAGAGTTGTTTTCAGCGTCTTTTAACTTCTCTTCCATCAGTTTTACATATTTTGCTGATGGCCATAGTTGATCATCTTCCCCTGAAATGAACATTACAGGGGCTTTTATCTTTTCAACGGGAATTCTTGATTCCCTAATCCCCTCCTCGTCATTTAACGTGTTATCCCAAATCGAAAGATAAGAAATTGGTTGTTTTAATATCCAGTTTTTAAGTAAAGTGAACATGGTGGAAAATCGATATTTAAACCTTAAATATGGTAATGGTTGTTTATCCATTGTCCATGAGGGTATTGGCGCAAAGATCCCATTTTTCATACCCGCTGTTATATAAGCACTAGGTGCACATGCAATGATTGATTTGTAGTAATCAAAAGTAGCTCCCAAGAGTAGGGCAAGTTCACCGCCTCTCGAATAACCAATTAAACTTACCTTTCCATTCACAAAAGGGTGTTCTTGCAACCAAATAGTTGCTTTTTGAAAGTACTCTAATGGGATATTTTCTAGGTCCTTCGGTACACCTACTCCTCCAAAATAAGACAAGGCAAATGTTATATAACCTTTAGAAGCTAATAAAGCAGCTGCATGTTCCTTCGATCCACCATCGGAACCACTTAATAGAATAACCGCAGGATATTTCCCTTGTGATTCAGGCTGAAATAACGTTCCATTCACTTCTTCAATCTGGATCACTTCTTTTTTTACTCCAGATTTATAGAAATATCGGAATATGGTTAATGAATCTACCTCTACGTCATTTACTATTAACAACAAGTTGATAGTCACTTTATCCAAGTTGCCTTTCTCATAATAATCATCCAATTTTGAATCAGCATGTTTCATAGACCAAAACAAACCAGAACCATCCACTTCATTATAAGTTCCTTCGATTGGCTTCTGAGAAGATACATCGATTTCGCCTTCTTTATTAGCTATAAATCTAGCATACGAATAAAACATTTTTCCTTTTTCATCATATGTTATTGCTTTTATAAAGACTTCAGCATTGGCCAAACACCCCGATACTTTTATCATTACATCTTCATCAATATACGAATCTATCGGACTAATTCGCAAAACTGGTCGCATCTAATCCCCTCACTCCACTTTATTAAGAATAGGATTTCAAAAAAATTTATAGCCTCTTACTAATCTGTGTAATCCAAACTCTTATTTACATCTCCTATCATTTATTCACAAGTGTTTCATAGATGATTAATTACAACTTATAAGTTCTTTATTCACTAATTGTGGTTTAAATGACAGTAATAAATAATAACTTCCGAAATTCCTACTCGATATTTTCCTTATTTTCAAAATTATAATACAACTAAATTAATCCAATTAAATCCAAAATAATGATTTACTTCATTAAAGAATTGTATGATAATAATTGGAAAAAAACTCTATATATGGATATATCATATTTTAGTTAAATTGCAAAAATGGAGTAATGACAATACACATCCTCATTTTCTATAGATTGTTAAACTTATATAAATAAATTCTCTGGGTGAAGGATGAAATAAATGAAGATACTAACAAAGAGAAAGTGGATTTTTATTATTATTTTTCTATTAGTTATTACAATTATCCGAGTGTCTTGGATGAACTTCATAGAGAAATTAGATTATCCATCGGCCCCGTCGGCAAAACAAGGTGAATTAGATTTACGGAATTGGGATTTCTCAAATAAACAAACATTTATGTTAAATGGAGAATGGGAATTCTATCCAAACGCTCTCATAACACCAAACTCACTTCCTAAACAAAATAAAAAATATCTTCACATTCCTTCCATTAGTTCCTGGGATGAATCATTTGCAGAAAAAGATAAGTTACGGTATGGGACATATAGGCTAAAAATTTTGATTAATGATAGTGATATTGCTACTCTTGGATTACGGCTAAACTCTGTCAAAGATGCAACATCAATCTATGTGAATGGAAAACTTATAGGGGGCTCAGGAACCCCAGCTATAAAAGAAAATCAGCATGAAGCAAATACGATACCTTATTCCGTTCGTTTTGACACAAATAAGAGTGAAATTGAATTGCTGATACATGTATCGAGTCATCTTAAAGAAGCAGGAATTTTAAAACCTATACGTTTCGGAACGATTGATGCCATTAACCACCGAGTTTACATTTCAAACAATTTACAATTATTGCTTTGTATTGTTTTAGCTTTACATCTTATATATGGCATCATTTTATTCTTTATTGGATCCACTCAAAAAAAAGTAATGATATATTTTTCACTATTATTATTTTCAGCGATTATTAGTGTATTAGCATCTGACGATAAATTGTTATTTACATGGTTTAGTATCGATTATGAACTTCAGGTAAAAATCAGCTATTTATCATATATTGGTATTGCTGCTTTTATCCCGTCCTTTATTCACAATCTATTTCCTAACCCGAAAGATAAAAAAATATTAAGATACTTTTCTCTATATTGTATTTTGGATATAGGTTTTGTCTTACTATCTTCATCCAAAGACATCATTAATCTAATCCAGATTGTACTTGGTAGTGTACTAATATTATCTGTAGTTATATCTATCAACATTCTACGGAAGTTTATAAACGAGATAGAAGGAATCATCTTCCTTATCATAGGCTGTTTAAGTATCGCTGTTAATTTAATATGGACAAGTAATTTGAGTGATGCATCCATTGATTTGATGCATTATCCTTTTGATCTTATTTTTGCACTACTATCTTTTACGGCATTTTGGTTTAAACGTTTTTTTATTGCGACATCAAATGCAAAAAAACTGGCTGAGCAATTACAGCTCGAAGATCAACGTAAAGATGATTTCTTAATTAAGACTTCTCATGAATTAAGGAACCCATTACATGCAATTACGAATATGGTTCAAACAATTCTAGAGGATAAAGCAAAACCACCTCATAACGAGCACAAAAAACATTTAAGTATCACAATAGATATAAGTAAGAGGATGTCCCTACTATTGAATGATTTACTTGATGTCACTCGTTTGAAACAAAAAACAATTCAACTGAATATTAACAAAGTTCATTTGCCTGTCGTAACAGTAGGGGTCATTGATATGTTGAAATTACTGGGAGATAAAAAACCGGTTAAATTTATAAACGATATATCAAACACATTCCCTCCAGTCCTAGCCGATGAGAATAGACTCATTCAAATTTTGTTTAATCTATTACATAACGCGTTGAAATTCACCGATGAAGGTACAATTATAATCCGTGCTACAAGTATAAATGGAATGGCTCATATTGAAGTTGAGGATACCGGAGTAGGAATGAATACTGACGATATACAAAGAATTTTTAAGCCTTTTGAACAAGCAAGTGAGAATAATAGAACGGATAGTAATGGAATAGGTATTGGGCTGAGTATTTGTAAGGAGTTAGTTGAATTGCACAATGGCGTTTTATCCTTAAAATCAACTTCAGAAAAAGGCTCTATTTTCACATTTACGCTTCCGATACTAAATGAGTGTGTTGAAGCAGAAAACACTTCTCCGTCAAAGATAGATAAACAGATGATTAGTAAAGCTGCTGCAACGATCGAACAAGCTCATTCAGATTCATTTTATGATTTAGAAAATGTTCATCTGAATAAAAGAATGAAGATACTAGCTGTCGACGATGATCCCATTAATTTGTATGTTCTACAAAGTGTTTTAAAAAATGATGGTTATGAAATAACAACGGTATCAAACGGTTTTCAGGCAGTAGCTAAACTTGAAATTGAATCCTATGATCTTGTCATCTCAGATGTTATGATGCCGCAAATGTCTGGTTATGAACTTACCAAGATTATTAGAAAGCGCTTTAGCCTAATTGAACTTCCTGTACTTTTACTAACTGCTAGAACTCGGTCTGAAGATATCTTGACAGGATTACAATCAGGAGCTAATGATTATGTAACAAAACCAGTTGATAGTTGGGAGTTAAAAGCAAGAGTTAGGGGTTTATCTGAATTAAAATTAACTTTTGAAGAACGGTTACGTATGGAGGGAGCTTGGTTACAATCCCAAATTCAACCTCATTTTATCTTTAATACTTTAAACTCAATTGCAGCCCTTAGTATGATCGATACACCTCGAATGCAACTTCTACTTGAGGAGTTTAGCAATTATTTACGTTTAAGCTTTGACTTTAAAAATACTGAACCTACTGTTCCACTTGATTATGAGCTTTCCCTTGTTCATTCATATATTTATATTGAAAATGAAAGGTTTAGCAATCGTTTAACTGTTATTTGGGAAATAGATGAACATGTTGATATACATGTACCGCCCCTCTCCATCCAAACACTTGTGGAGAACGCTGTGAAACATGGAATTCTACAGAAAACAAGTGGAGGGACGATTCGTATCCAGATAAGAAAACAGAATACCTTTACTCATATCTCTATCATTGATAATGGCCAAGGAATATCAACAGATAAACTTCAAGATATTTTTAATCAAAAAAATGATTACTCTGAAGAACAGGGCATCGGATTACTTAATACAGATCGTCGATTAAGGCAACTATATGGGAAAGGTCTAAAGATTAAGAGTGAACCTGGACAAGGAACCGTTGTTAGCTTCTCCATTCCCAATAAATGAGTCGTTTGATTTGAAGGCACTACTTCATTTGAACAATCTTTATAAACCAATGATTCTAAGATTCACTCGGTAGAATGAAAGTTTCACTTAGTTGAAAGCATCATAGTTATCCCTATTTTTTATTAATTGTATAATATCACCAATAATTCTCCAAAGGAGTCGACAGATGATTAAAGCAATTTTAGTAGATGACGAGAAGCTTTCTCTTGATTTATTAACAAAACAATTGCAAGCATTTCCGGAAATCGAAATTGTAAAAGCATATTCACAACCAACAAATATTCTAGAAGATATAAAACAAGAAAAAATAGATGTTGCTTTTTTAGACATCGAGTTAACTGAAGGCAACGGTTTAGATTTAGCTGAAACTATTTTAACAATTGATGCATCCATATATATTGTTTTTGTTACAGCCCACGCCCAGCATGCTGTCAAAGCATTTGAAATCAATTCGATTGACTATTTATTGAAACCTGTTATGCATAAAAGATTAAAAACGACTGTTGACAGATTAATAGAAAAAATTAAAAAAAGTAGAAACTATGAAGCGCCCAAAGACAAAATACCCCTTTATATTCAATGCTTCGGCGAGTTTAACGTTTTTCTAAATAACGAGCCACTCCAATTTAAAACAGCTAAAGTAAAGGAATTATTCGCACTTCTCTTTACTTATATGGATACATACGTCAATCGAGATTATTTAATTGAAAACTTATGGCCAAATCAGGATAGCAAAAAAGCAAAAATAAACCTTCATACATGTTTAACATACTTAAGAAAAATGTTAAACTCTCTTGGTTATACTAATTGTATTAAGTTTGCAAATCAGAGCTATATCTTATCCATTCCGGATATCCATTCAGATTTAAAAATATTTAATGAAGCTATATATAGCTTCATTAAGAATGATAGAAAGTCAATTAGTAGTGCAGAAGAAGCAATAAGTCAATATATCGGTTCATACATGCAATGGAATTATTACGAATGGGCAAATGACATCGCACAAGAAAAACTTAACATGACAATGTACTTGTTAGAAAGTATTATTGAGTATTATTATATTAGCAATACAGATAAGGCCTTGTTTTACTTAGACTTACAACGGAAATTAAACCCGTTTATAGATAAAAATATTCAACAAACAATGAACCTTTTCATTAAAAAAGGGAATCGTAGTGAAGCGATAAATTTATTTAAAAATTATAAGGCCTTACTCTCTGCTGAATTAAATATAGAACCTGATCCATCTTTAATAAAGTTATACCAAGATCTTATGAAATAAAAGGAAGGTCGAACGGTTACTTAGCTTCACTCTTTGCCGCATTTAAAAATGCCTTTACTTCTTCAATAGATAAACCAAGCTCTTTTGCTTTTAAAATGAGACTAATCCATTCTGTATCTAATTGGTTGTCATCCTTATACATATCCATTGTACCGTTCACCTACTCCTTAATAATTAATTTTGTTTATTTACTTTATATAATATTTCTCTTAAAACTCTCTTAAATTAAAAAAATGGGAGATAAAAGAAGAAGTGAGAAGCACCTTCATTTGCAGGTCTTTTCACTTCTTCTTTCAACTCATTTTATATATTTCAAAATAATCGAAACCAAAATTAGAAATAGAGTCAATCTATGCAAATATTCTCTACGGTCTCATCTCCCCAATTTAGTCAAAGTTGATTTACTATTGATGCATTTTTGCCTCTATTTATAATCTCATGTTGAAACACAATAAATACCGCTTTCCAAAATAATGAATATATATCCTCCTAATCACGCAAAATACATCTGTGAATAATGTAGCAGCTTCACTTAGTTTCAATACAAGAATGGAGGAATATAGCATGTATTTTTACAAAGAAGATTTAATTAATATGATTGTTCCTGATAAACCCGATCCACACGCAGCCAAAGTCCTTCAAGAAGCACTTGGTGGGCAATTTGGGGAAATGCGTACGTTAATGCAATTCTCATTTCAAAGTGCCAACTTTCGAGGAAAAGCTAAAAAATATCGCGATTTGATTAGAGGTATTTTTTTAGAAGAACTAAGTCATGTAGAACTAGTCCAATCAACAATAAATCAGCTTCTAAATGGTTCCGGTGGAATGAATCCCGGTAATCAAGCAACTGATGGGGCTCCCTTAGATGATGTGATTCAAAATGGGGCAAATCCACATCATTACATTATGGGCGCTAAAGCGTCGTTACCTGTTGACGCTGGTGGAAATCCTTGGAATGGTTCATGGGTTTATGATCACGGCAACTTAATCGCAAACTTAATTAATAATGTTTCTCTAGAGTCTACAGGGGTACTCCAAAAATCAAGAATTTACGAAATGAGTAGTAATAAAACTTTAAGAGAAACGATCGCTTTTCTCATAGTAAGAGATAATGCCCATCAAAATGCATTCGCAAAAGCACTTGAAACATTAGGAGTCGATTGGGGTAAAATACTTCCTGTACCTAATTACGACTTAAATAAATATCCAGAATGTAGAAAATATGTTGACATGGGATTCCATAATGCGCAATTTAATTTCCGTTTAGATGACACATTAATTGGTGAAGTTTTCACTGGAACCACACCTAGTAGAAATGGTGGAGAGCTTTCTGTAACCGAACCACCAAAAGGTTTTCCTGTACCGCAAATGCCTGAGATGCCAAATGAACATGCACCAGGATTATACGATTTAGATAATTAGGGCCTATATAGGCTCTTTTCATCTTAGCACTGTAATTGCTATTCACCGCCTCTATGAAGACACTAATCACCACCGAGAACTAAGCTATAATCAGGGAAATAGTCAGCTCATATACCTTAATAAAGTAAGGATAAATACGTGAAAAAGCCAAGATGCTTATAACATCTTGGCTTTTGATAGTAGTAAAATATTTTGTTAAGACTTAGAAAGATGATTTAACTTTGTTATTATTTAAATCATGATGTAAGGAGTCTGAAGGTTTTTTATGGTATGGAATATTTCCTCGTGCTGTTGGCTCAGCTACATATTCGAAGTCTCCACTTCCATCTTGCGCACTTCCTGTAGCCCATTGTCCTTCAGCAGAGGCGGTTCCTTCTGAGAGATTCCAGAATCTATAGGCTTCTACTTGAGATTCTTCTTCTGCTTCATGAGGGAATGATGAGGGAACGACAACACCATTTTTCTGTTCTAACTCTTCAATTGCTGCCATCCATTGATATTGGTGATAACGATCTCTAGCAATCATCTTTCTAAATGTTGCACGGACACCTTCATCCTTGGTCATGTGGTATAACCTTGTAACTTGTAACCTACCTTGACTTTCCGCGTGTAAGTTTGCACGCATATCTGCTAATAGATTACCACTGGCAACAATATATCCGCTATTCCAAGGTGTACCAACAGAATTCGTTGGTAGAGCTCCTGTCCCGCTTACTATTAAATGCTGAGGGTTTATCCCCCCCATAATTGCTGCTAATGTAGGATCTTTAGCTGCCTCCGCTTGATCTTCTGGTGAAGCGCCATCTAGTAATTGGCTAATAAGCGAACATAACATTTCTACGTGGCCAATTTCTTCTGTGCCAATATCCATTAGCATATCTTTATACTTTTCTTCCCCGCGGCAATTAAAACCTTGGAAAAGATATTGCATCATGACAGTCATTTCTCCAAACTGGCCGCCTAATACTTCTTGAATTTGTCTAGCAAGCATAGGGTCTGGACGATCTACTTTTACTTCAAATTGTAACTCTTTTTGATGACGAAACATGTTTAATTCCTCCTAGGTACAATTTTGAATTACGAACATTCTTTCTTTTCCCGAAGAAAAAAAAGTAAACTTCCACTATTTTTATTTGTTTCACTAGTAAGACAATTAGATAGATTTTGTTTGAAAGGGAGAACCAAGGGTATTTTAGATAGAAAACAAAATATGGAAGAGAAAGGGATGGGAATGAAAATGAGGAAAACATCAATTTCGGAAAGTATTCCAGAAGTCAAACGTTCCAAACTTCAGTTTCTATTTCCATTTATGCTAAATGAGCAAATTATTGGAGGGTTTACTGAAAAGTTACTCGAAGAAGGTTTTCAATTTTTCACTTTAAGAAACACGAAGCAACAAAATGAATATTATGGGGATGACAAGGTCTTTCACCGAAAGCTTGAAAAGTATTTTCTTCCTAATATAGAGCCGCTTCTTTTTCCAAAATCCTATACTGCCAGGGAAGGCATTCGCCGTTTTTCTCTTAAGTTGAATCTTGATTGCACCCTGGACTCTACCAAATTGAACATGCCATTTGTGGTTGAATCAATAGATATATTAGTATGTCCCTTCCGCATAGGGCTGATGAATCTCAGAATAAGCCTTCCAGAATCGATTGCTTATTCAGATGTAATTGCCTTTGCAGATTTGTTCAGAGTATTAGAGCCGATTACAGAAGATGAAGAGGAAGTCGTCTTGGGTTGTAGGAATCATCAATATCATGCGGTGAAAGAGTTCGTCTTCAAAGAATTGCTTCGACCAATGGAGGATTATGTTGAAGACAATCCAGATACTGATCCTTCTTATTTTGGAAGCCTGCCATTTTTTATGGATGAGCGCATGTATGTACTCAGTTATATTCATATTTCAGAAGGTAGTGATTTGACACAGTTAAATTTATTTCAGCTTGCGGAGCTTGAAAGCTGTAATCAGCACGAAGGGGACAAGCATCCAAATTATATTGAAAGGTATTGTAAAGAACATGTTTATGAACGTTGGGGCGACCAAACGTATATCGTCATGAGCGATTATCAATTTTCCTGTATAACAAAGGAGACAGGTGATATTGAAAAACAATTAGCGAGTAACTTTTACGGAGAATTCTTTTATTCTGTTTTTCTTTATTATTATTATAAAATTGTCCTTCTCATGCTCTCATATAACCATTCAACGATTGACATTGAAAAGGATAAAAGTAAGACGGAACTATTAATTTTTATGATTACACAGTTTTCTGCGAAGTATTATATGCCAGAAGTAAACAGTACAACTACAGGGAAGGAAATATTCGGGAGATTACAAAAGATTTTCAGAGTGGAGACACTTTATCAGGAGGTTAAAGAAACTTTATCATTTCTTTATCAAAGCCAGGATACTTTATCAGGAAAAAGCACGAATTATTTATTGCAAATCTTAACGATTTACTCAACGATATCAGGCCTTTTCGGGATGAACCTAATTATTGAGGATTGGAGAGGAAAGATTCCGTTAGATAAGATGAATCATTACTCTATTTTTGAGTGGATAGCGATACTTGTAACAACAACCGGTGTTTCCATTTCTTTAATTCTTGGAGTGGTATTCATTAAAAACTGGTTGAAAGAAAGGAAAAGCCGTAAGAATAAAATCTTATAGTACAAAAAAAGGAAAATCTAAGCGGTACCCTAACAATAAGTGCCAACGAAATATTTTGCGCCTGGAGAATACGGTTAATCATATATTTTTCTTAGTAAAGTCAATCAATCTCACTCTCTAAAACAAAAAAACATGAACACTCCTTTTTATGCAGGAGTTGTTCATGTATGATCTAATCATCCTATTATACATGTATCCCATTTTTATCCTGAAAGATAACTTTTCTCACAGACAATGGAAGGAATCTCTTTTTATATATGTCGGCTATGAAATTCAAGATCACTGTAGGGATTTTTTTCGGGAACCATTTGTTGGTGTAATATCGGTAGTACGCATTCTGTAAGTCTGTCCATTGTTTATCGGCGTTCTTCGAATCAAAACGAGCAATATCAATCAGTTTTATATTTCCGTTTCGATCAATCATAATGTTGCGCAAATGTATGTCTGACGGTTTCAGGCCTGCTTCTGTAGCTGAACGTAAGGCTAATTGGACAGATTCTATATGTTCTGCTTTTATATGAATGCCTTTCTCCAAGCATTGGAAGAGAGTAAAGCCTTCTATATAGTCGATCACAATATAAGCATCACCATAATCATAAAGATGTGGATAATAGGGATTACCTTGGATTCGTTGATAATTTGCCGCTTCCACCTTTGCGATATCTTCCATTTGTGGGAAGTATACTTTTATGGCAATCGCTTGCTTAGTAATTTTGAAAACGAAAGCACTTCTTCCTACACCAATCAGTTCTAGCTGGTCACTATATGATTTTAAAGAGGGGCGTCCCTCTACCAGTTCAATTACTACGCTGCTCGCTAGCTGATTAAATTCCATTCTAATCACCTCATTTGAAGGAACAACATGACTTTATGATGTTCGCTTTAGAGTAGTTTAGTATAGAATGGGCATTACTCACAAATTTTAAGGTCCCTTCTAGTAAAAATGTATACGTATAGAGAAGAAAATTACTTTCCTGTAATAATTGATACGAAAAATTTACAACTTACAAACTAAGTGACCTCACCATTCCATAAAGAAAGCTACCAAACGAGTGGTAGCTTCCAAAAAAAATCATCTAGATAAGCGCTCAATTGTCTTTGCAAGCAGAATGGTTCTTTCCGTTAATGTGTCAATTTCAATGTACTCCTCTTTACTATGGGCATTCCCGCCAACTGGACCAAGACCATCAACTGTAGGCACACCCGTTGCTGAAGTGAAAGAGGCGTCACCACCCCCACCCGTTGCAGTATTATGGACATGAAGACCTATTTCTTCGCCTACTTCTTGAATAATGTGTAATAGCTTTTTCGTTTGCTCGTTGTATTCCATTGGTGGTCTTCTAATAGCCCCTTCTAATTGAATCTCAGTTCCCCTCACTTCTGTATTGGCACATATTCTTTTAATCTTCTTTTCTAATTCTTGTGCTTGTTCTTTCTCAGTGATGCGAATATCAATATGAGCGACGGCTTTATCAGAAATGGTATTAACAGAAGAGCCACCGGAAATAATGCCTACGTTCACGCTAATGCCTTGTTCATGATTTGTTAAATTATGCAGTTGGATGATTTTATAAGCTAGTTCTTCTATCGCACTTCTTCCCTTTTCTGGTTCAATCCCTGAATGGGCAGCTTTGCCTTTAATAATCAGTTTATATCTTCCCCCGCCTCTTCTTGCTGTCACAAGTGAACCATCTTTTCTCGCTGGCTCCATGATGAGTGCATATTCTTTTCCCACAGCTTGTTCCTCTATTAATTCACGGGATGACGGCGAACCAATTTCCTCATCACCATTTAAGATAATTTGCACATTCTCACAGGCATTTGACCCACAGTGAACTAATGCTTTCATAGCATATAAAAGCTCGACTAAACTCGACTTCATATCCACGACACCAGGCCCATAAGCTCTGTTTCCTTTTATTTGAAACGGACGCTTGTTCACCGTACCTTCTGGAAAAACCGTATCCATATGCGCCACCAGTATAATTTTCGGATGCAGACTACGCTCATGTCGAATAACAAGGTGGTTGCCGTACTTTGCTTCTGTTTTCACCTCTACAACAAATCCAATTTCTTCGTATTTCTTTTGTAATATTCCCCCGATTTCATCTATCCCTTTCTTTACATATGAACCACTATCAATATTGACAAGTTTTTCAATTAACTGCAGCATTTCGGTTTTACACTGTTGTATATATCCCTCCACCTTTGATACATCTCCTTTATCTATTTTTCCAATACTCCAACACCCTCTTTTAATGGAAAATGGCAGGCCACATAATGTTCTTCCTCATGTGCAATAAATGTTGGCTCCTCATTCCTACATTTTTCTTGTGCATGTGGGCACCGTGGATGAAAACGACATCCTGAAGGAATATTTGTTGGGCTTGGAAGATCACCTTCCAAAATCACGCCTTCTTTTTTATGCCTTAACGTCGGGTCAGGAAGGGGAACTGCTGATAAAAGTCCCTCTGTATACGGATGAAGGGGTTTGGAAAAGAGTTTTTCTTTTGTGGTTAGTTCAACAATTTTTCCAAGGTACATGACCGCAATTTTATCACTGATATATTTAACCGCTGGTAGGCCATGGGCAATGAAAATAAAGGTTAATCGTAACTCTTTCTGTAGTTTAGACATTAAATTAAGGATTTGTGATTGAATAGAAACGTCTAATGCAGATACGGGCTCATCACAAATAATAAGCTTAGGTCGCAATGCAATGGCCCGAGCAATACCGATTCTTTGTCTCTGACCACCACTAAATTCATGGGGGTAGCGATGAATATAAGAACGATCAAGACCGACCTGATCCATTAACGACAATACTTCCTCCTTCAACCTTTTACTACTTAAGTTCAGATGGGTCAATAACGGTTCGGCAATAATATCAAATACTTTCATCCGAGGATTTAACGAGGAAAAAGGGTCTTGGAAAATCATCTGCATTTCCGCCCGTTTCTTTCTTAGCTCATGTTTGGATAGAGTGGCAAGATCTACTCCTTGGAATATTATTTCTCCTTCTGTTTTTTCTAACAGCTGCATAATCAAATTACCTGTTGTCGATTTCCCACAACCTGACTCCCCAACAATCCCTAATGTTTCTCCATCATTTACATCGAAGGAAATGTGGTCAACTGCCTTTAAATATTGTTTTTCCTTCTTCCACCATCCTTCAGTCACATCAAAATATTTCTTTAAACCCCTTACACTTAAAATAACTGCCATATCTTAGTCACACCTCCTCTTCATATAACCAGCACTTCACTTGATGATGGGCATGAATATTGGTAAGTACAGGCTCATTGTTCATACATTTTTCCATGACATTTGGGCAACGTGTATGAAAGCGACACCCACTTGGCATATCATTTGGATTGGGTACAGTCCCTTCGATGACTTGTAGTGTTTCTGTTTGTTCGTGGATTTTTGGCGTACTAGCTAATAAACTTGTCGTATAAGGATGCGCCGCTTCTTTAAACAGTGTAAACACATCCGTATATTCAACTACTTGGCCGGCATACATAACAATCACTTGATCAGCCATCTCTGCTACCACACCTAAATCATGTGTTATAAATAGAATAGAAGTTTGCTTGTCTTTTATCAGCTCTTTCATTAAATGGAGAATTTGCGCTTGGATGGTGACATCGAGTGCGGTTGTCGGCTCATCCGCAATTAAAAGTTTCGGGTTACATGATAAGGCAATCGCAATCATTACACGTTGACGCATGCCTCCACTTAATAGATGAGGATAAGAATGAAATACCTTCTCCGCACGAGCTATGCCGACTTTTTTTAAAATCTCGATACTTCTCTTTTTCGCTTCTTTTTTATTCACTTTTTGATGGATTCTAATTGCTTCAGAAATTTGATTACCAACTGTAAATAAAGGATTAAGTGAGGTGAGTGGTTCTTGAAAAATCATCGCCATCTCATTCCCGCGCAATTTTCTTCGTTCTTTTTTTGATAGTGTTGTTACCTCACTGCCTTCAAATAGGATGGTGCCACTTTCAATTTTCCCAGCAGTATCTAGCAACCCCATAATAGATAAAGATGTTACACTTTTGCCACTGCCTGACTCACCTACAACAGCCACAGTCTCGCCTTTCTTTATCGTAAATGACACACCGTCAACTGAAGGAATCACACCATCTTCGGTATAAAAATAAGTCTTCAAGTCTCGCACTTCTAACAAGCTCTCTCGGCTCAACGCATTTCCCTCCTCTACACTTTCTTTTCTCTTGGATCTAATACATCTCTCAGCCAATCACCTAAGAAGATCATGCCTAAAACGGTGATCGTTATCGCTAAACCAGGAAAAGCTGCCAACCACCAACTAGTTGCTACATAATCTCTACCATCACTTAAAATGCCACCCCAAGAAATGGTCGGTGGTTGAATTCCTAAACCTAGAAAACTTAAGGAGGCCTCTAATATAATCGTGGTTGCCACGCTTAAAGTAGAAATGACAATGAACGGGGATATCACATTTGGCAATAAATGTTTGAGGATAATCTTATGATCCCTCACCCCCATAGACCTTGCAGCCCTAACAAACTCTCTTTCTTTTAAAGAGAGCACTTCTCCTCGTATTAAACGGGCGTACTGTACCCAATTCGTCACACCTAATACAACAATCAACGTAAGCGCACTTGGGCCAAAGACTGTCAAGATGACAAGTGCAAAGAGGATGGTTGGGATCGCTAGAAAAGAATCAACTATTCTCATTAAAATGTTATCTAGGAAACCACCATAAAAACCTGAGACTAAGCCGATAAAAATACCAATAATGCCAGCCAAGATGACAGAGGCAACCCCAACAACTAAAGAAATTTGGGAGCCATAAATTATTCTGCTTAAAATATCTCTGCCAAGATTGTCTGTTCCTAAAAGATACTCAGTATCCCCACCTTCTACCCAAACCGGGGGTTTCAACATCATTGCCGCATTAATCTGGTTCGGATCATGGGGTGCTAAAAACTTCGCAAATATCGCGATAAAAATAATGAGTAACACGATAATTGAGCCAATTGAACCGGTCTTACTCTTTAATAATAATCTGAGCCACCGTTTGAGGTGACCCTGCTTACTTTCCTTTGATTCCAATACAACCACACCTCCTTAGCGAAATGTAATGCGGGGATCCAATAATTTATAAAGAATATCTGCTAGTAAGTTCATAGCAATAACAATAAACGCAATAATAAACACACTGGCCTGTACGATCGCCATATCCCTTGTATTCACTGCTTGAATGAGTAGTTGACCTAACCCTGGCCATGAAAATACGCTCTCGGTTATTAACGTGCCGCCCACAACAGTTGAGGTTTGTAGCGCGGTAATCGTAACAACTGGAATAAGGGCATTACGAAAAGCATGCTTATGAATAACAAAAAACTCTTTTAATCCTTTACTTCTTGCCGTACGAACATAGTCTTGATTCATGATTTCTAACATGCTTGAGCGAATAAACCGGGTCATCTCAGCAGCAATCCCTGTGCCAAGTGTAATTGCCGGTAAGATTAGATGACTCCATGTCCCCCGCCCTGAAACTGGGAACCATCCTAACATGACGGAGAAAATCAAAATGAGCATAATGCCTAACCAAAAATTCGGCATTGCCTTCCAGATTACCGCTCCCCCTGTCGCTACGACATCGATAGCAGAATTCTTCTTAGTCGCTGACCAAATACCAAGAGGGATAGCTATGATAATGGCCACAATCATAGCTGCTACAGCTAATTCAATTGTCGCCTGTAAACGCTCCAACACAATAGGTAAGGCGCTCGTGTTATAACGAAATGATTCACCAAAATCAAGTTGGATAAGTCCGACCATATAGTTGAAATATTGAATATAAAAAGGCTCATTTAACCCGAGTGATTCACGAAGTTGTAAAATATCCTCTTGGCTCGCATCTTCGGGTAACATTAATGCAACAGGATCGCCAGCCACATAGACAAGGCAAAACACAATAAAAGAAATGATAAATAACACCGGTATAATTTGAAGTAATCGTCTAATAATATATTTGCCCACTATTGTCCCCCTATAGCGAAAAGTAATAGAGATGGGCAAATGGATGTCACCACCCATTCACCCACGAATATTAGCTTTGTTATTCATTTGCTTTTCTTTTAATAATTGGTGCATAAATCATTTCATCCGGGGTAGGAACAAAATCAATCGCATCATTTACACCGATATTGATTTTTTCCTCATGAAGCATAATATGTGGCACTTCTTCAGCAGCAATCTCTTCAATTTCTTGTATTTGCTTGGCTCGTTCTTCCTCATTCATATTGACGGCAGAGTGAGCGAGCAATTCTTCGATTCGATCATTCTTATAATCTGTATGGCCTTCAAAACGTTCGGCACGATACCAATCGACCGAGTAAGCACCGTCAAACATCGAATTACCTAGGCCAATTAAATAAGCATCCTTATTCTCGTTAGCTGTACGCATTTCAACAAAATTACTCCATTCCATGAACTCGATATTTACTTTCACATTAATTTCTGCAAGCATGCCCGCTAACATTTCCGCCACTTCTGCATCTTGTAAATAGCGTCCCTTTGGTGAATGCAAAGTCATCTCAAAACCATCTGGATAACCTGCCTCCGCTAGTAATGCCTTTGCTTTTTCAATATCATAATTGTACGTATCATAAAGCTCCGGATGATGCCCAAAATTACCTGGACCGACTCTTGTTCTTGTTGGAATCCCTCCACCTTGTAAGACATTATCGGTAATTGCTTTGTTATTGATAGCAAAGTCTAGTGCCTGACGTACACGGACATCAGCAGTCGGGAGCCCTTCTGTCGCCCGCAATATTAGCATTACTACTCGGTTCGACCTTTCTTGCACAATGGATGTTCCCTCATTACTATTCACTCGTTCCCAATCAGACGGAGGAATATTAACAGCCATATCAACTCCACCAGTTAAAAGCTCCGACACTCTTGTCGAGTTTTCTGGAATGACTCGGAAAACAAGCTCATCCCATTCCTCTACTTTTCCTGCAAAATAATCCTCATATGGTGTAAAAACGATGCGATTATCACGTTTCCATTCTTTGAATTGAAATGGACCTGTGCCAACGGGATTAGATAGAAAATGATCCCATCCATTCTCTTCAATATAGTTCTTAGGTAAAATACCGGAACCAAGTCGGGATATACGGTGAAATAAGGAGGGCTCTGGTGATTGTGTCACAATATTGAAAGTGAGCTCATCGATCACTTGAATTTCTTTTATCTGCTTATAATTAGGATACTCCTGCAACGTGTCATCTTTCGCTACTCTTTCTAACGTAAATTTCACATCCTCTGCTGTGAGTGGATCACCGTTATGAAAAGTGACACCTTCCTTTAGTTTTACCTGATAAGTCAAGTCATCGATTTTCTCGTAGCCCTCGGCAAGCTCTGGATGAATATTGCCATCTTTATCTTTTTTAAATAAATAATTAAACATATTCACATGAATCGCTTCCGTCGACGTATTATTATGGTCATGAATATCAAATGTCACCAAATCCGTTCCGACCGCCACTGTTAATACACGATCATTTCCCTTCTCTGTGACAGCGCCACCTACCTCTGAGCCACCTCCAGAACAACCCGCCAAAACAATTGCAGCAATAACAACGATGACAAAACTCTTCCAAATGCTTCGCTTCAAATTGCTTCCCCCTACTCTTTAAATTTTTTCTATAGTCAAGCCCTTTTCATCAGTTTATAAAAGTGTAAGCAAAACTATGTTAAAAATCGTTAAGGATATTTTGTAAACATGATCTCTTATGTCGGGTGCGGTAGGGGGGTACGAGAGGAAGCGTTGTTTGCTTGGGAATAAGTTAAGAGGAATAATTTGGATGTACAATTTTATGTAGACAATACGGAATTAGTTTCATTCTGATGTTATTCGGAAACACTCCTCACAAAGGAGATATCTATGTTGTGGGGGTAGATTGTGAATACTCACACTTCTTTCATGAAACACGGATTCTTGTGGGGGTAAATCATGTATACCCACACTTTTCTCTTAAAATCCAGGGTCTTGTGGGGGGAAATCACTAATACCCACACTTTTCTCTTAAAATCCAGGGTCTTGTGGGGGGAAATCACTAATACCCACACTTCTTTCTTGAAATCCAGGGTCTTGTAGAGGCAAAATTACCAATACCCACACTTCTTCATGTAACCCAGAGTCTTGTGGGGGCATATCACTAATACCCACACTTCTTTCATGAAACCCAGAGTCTTGTGGGGGCATATCGCAAATGCCTACACTTCTCTCTTAAAATCCAGGGTCTTGTGGGGGCATATCATGAATACCCACACTTCTCTCTTAAAATCCAGGGTCTTGTGGGCGCAAATCGCAAATACACACACTTCTTTCTTGAAATCCGGATTCTTGTGGGGGCATATCGCAAATGCCTACACTTCTCTCTTAAAATCTAGGGTCTTGTGGGGGCATATCATGAATACCCACACTTCTCTCTTAAAATCCAGGGTCTTGTGGGCGCATATCACTAATACACACACTTCTTTCATGAAACCCAGAGTCTTGTGGGGGCATATCGCAAATGCCTACACTTCTCTCTTGAAATCCAGGGTCTTGTGGGCGCATATCATGAATACCCGCACTTCTCTCTTAAAATCCTGGGTCTTGTGGGCGCAAATCGCAAATACACACACTTCTTTCATGAAATCCGAATTCTTGTGGAGGCATATCGCAAATGCCTACACTTCTTTCTTAAAATCCTGGGTCTTGTGTGAGCAAACCACTAATACACACACTTCTTTCTCAAAACCCCGATTCTTGTGGGGGCAACTCTATAAGATATACTTCGTTAACTTCCCACATACACTCTAAACCCTTCCTCTACCAAGCGGAGTAAAATTATATAAAAACCGAGAACCAAAAAAGCCGGAATCAATAGAATTGATCCCGGCATTATTTGACTTTTAACATCTGACATATTTCCGCTTAAACCCTAGACGACCTTTATCTAAGTCTTTTTGAATATTTTCATGAGCATGAAGGACGCTGTTCTTCTTATTCTCTCTTTTGATTTCGATGGCACCGATTTCCTCTGCCACTTCAGCTGCTTTTTCACTTAGAGGAATATAGGAGATCGCAACGGTATATAAGAAGTTATTCATTGATATCTTTGTTCTTATAGGTGCGTCATAAATGTCCGCCTTCACCTGATCTAGCATGGCCGATAATTTACTCGTGACAAATTCGTCGTCTTTCCGATTACCTAATAACCAGCAATAACAACTCCAACCAGCTGACATTCTCAAGTCATCTCCACTGGCAATCCATTCATCGGCAACTTCTTGGGCAATCGGGGATTCGGATAATGTAACCGCTACGACATAGTCTGACAGCATATAAAAATACGCATCGTCTATCCAACGATTAAAATCTTCCTTTGTCATTGCTTTTGGATCTGCAATGATGCCCGCAAAGTACATGGCATCATAATTTCCTGTTGCATATAGCTCCTCAGCTAATGATTGATCAATCTTTATTTTCTTCACAATCGGTTTCATCGCTCCAGTTGCTACACCAAAAAGTGGCTCATGTGCACCGTTTGAGAGATAAATTTTTTTCGTTCGCTCTTTTCCTAATCCTTCTAACTCATTCATTACCTCGTTGAAATCCATCAGCTATAACACTCCTCTTCTAAGAATAAGACGGTTTTCCGGTATTCTCTCTATTATCTATCATATCATGTGCTATTTTCACTTCATATAAGGAGTATTCTATCCCTATTTCCACTTGAAAATCCCCGTTTACCATTAACTTAAATATCTCTTCGGCAACAGTCTTGATCGTTTCCAACCGTTTCTTGCTTGTCGTAGCAAAACTAAAGCCCAGGGCTGAACGACAATTACTATGGAGAGCAGTTGTTTTCATCCTACCTGTTTGACCACGCAGCATCTATACCTATTACTTGCATTGCATCTGTGGAAACATTGACTCTATCACTACCGCTTGCATTGTACATTCAACCTATCTATTGTTTTAGTTCGATTTCTGATCCTCTTTTTTTATACCATTGATAAAACGCTAAACGGAAGGATTCGGGCACCCCATACATGTGAGTGTGTCGCACTGGTTGCGCACGATTGATCGTCGTAATCTTAGCAATGCCGAGTATTTTTTCTAGCGGTCCTCTGTTCATTTCAATTTCAATCACTTTATCACGCCTAGTTAGAAATAACGCCGTTGCTAAACTCCCTGTTTTTAATTGGATAAAACGCCCATTTAACACGTAGCGGCTATTATAGTAATCTAAGACCCTGAGTAAAACAATTAAAATAAGTAAAATCAATGATAACAACCACCATGGAATATGCAAATTGAACACATTTGGTTGGAAATAATATAATAATGCCGTTGCGATTATCCATATCCAACTAGGTTTTAGCAACCTAGCAAAGAGGGCATTTTTCGGAAGCTTGTGCATCTCTTCTGCCACTTCATAGTCTGGTAAGATTTCAGAAATCAAACGAAAAGCATCCTTTTGCGGTAAAAAGGGGAACAAAGAGCTTGTCTCCATTGAGGAATCGCCTCCTCCTGTCTGACCAGCACTCGTTAGTTTCACTTCTGCAATACGTAAGATTCTTTTCATTAACGTTTGCGTTATTTCAACAGCTTGGACCTTTTCCTTTGAAATAGAAAAGCGTACTTCATCTAGTACTCCTCTAGAGATATAAATCCTATCATCATCTGAATAAATTCGATAATTCCCATATTTAATATATGTTTTTATCATACCAAATATCGTTGAAGCCACAATAAGAAAAATAACGACAAGTGTCGTTAACCACCAGGCACTTAATATAAAGTGAATGGCACCTTCTGCTTCTTTCTCAACATTTATAAAATCATTAATCATAAAAAACAGTGAGACTAAGGCAGGAATTAAAAGCAAAAAGCTTAATGACGTCATTGATGCTTTCAAAATATCCTTCTTGCTGGCAGCAAAATGCAGCTTTCTGTCTTCTATATATTCTTCTACCTTTTCCTCTTCATGTGCGGACACGTTGACTTTGCGACTACTTTTTTCCACCCAGTCTTCCAAATGGTCTGCTTCTTCTTTCGAAACAACCTCAAATTTAATTGTCCCACCATCACCAGACATGCCTGTCTCAAACTTCAAGGAGGTTTTTCCTATTAATTTATGTAGAAAAGTCGTGTGTCTACTTACATTTTGAATCTTACTAAAAGGAATGGTTCGTTTATGCTTTGTGAAAAAGCCTTCACTTAAATAAAAAGCTACCTCATCAATCTTATAAGTTGTGGTCAGCCATTTAAAGATAACAAAAATAATAGAAAGAATAAGGAGGATAGCGGCAATGATTCTACCGTAACCAATCCAATCGGCCTCTCGATTAAAAATAAATAAGTAAAGAAAGGCAAAAAAGAAAAATTTCAAAACACCCCATATATGAAAAGCAATGGTTAAGCGTGAATACCTTCTGTAATCCATTATTCATCTACTTCCTTTATTTTTGCATAATAAGCTATCGTATTTCTCAGTTGCATTGCTATTTCCTTTGATAGCATGGGGATTGTATGGGTTGAGCTCATCGTTTCGACTGAAAGACCGTATAATCCATATCTTCTCTGTATCGGCCCTTGATTCGTTGCCACAGATTGAATTTTTGTCATTGGTACTAATTCATATTTCTCTATAAACACTCCTTGCTTAATCTGCAAAAATTCCTCATCTACTTCATAACGGAAGTTTTTATATAATAGGTATGGTTGAATGGTTAACGCATAAATCATAGATAAAATAGTAAGACCAAGGACAACCCATAGAACCCATCCTACCCAATCCCACCAATCAAATCGAGCGTCAACGTAAAAAAGTATCGCAAGAATTGGCAACCATATCGCATTCCCAATTAGTTCACTCATTAGCATCGCTTTTATACTACTCTTAGAGAGTCTCTGCTTTGGTATTGGTAAATCTATATCCATCCTTATTCTCCTTCTCAATTATTTTACTAATATACGGTTAGAAGCGGAGATTAGTTTCATTAAACTCAAAACGCTAAAAACCTTGCTACATTTTTTGTAGTAAGGTTTTTAGCGTAAATTACATTAGGTACTGGAATTAACTCAGCAAGTTACCTGTTTTTAAATTCGCTTTCATTAATAAAGCAATTTGTTGCTCATCTGTTTTTGACTCTTTTTCAAGTTGGCTAATAACTTTCTCTTGTCTCTGTACTGGATGGTTTTGGCTTAACTTAGCTTTGCCTTCTATCTCATTGATTTTTATTTTGAAACCTTGTACTCCCTTTTTTTGACCAGCTATAAACCCAGAATCCACATCTTGTAAATTATATGTACTATCAGGTGATTCATACTTCAATACCATTTCATGAAAAGAATCCATTAATTCATTTTTGTCTTCTATCTTCTCAACTTCTCCATAAGCATGGACTGTTACATAATTCCATGTCGGCACTGCCTTATTTGTTTCATACCAAGATGGGGAGATATAACAATGAGGCCCATGGAAAATAGCTAGGACGCTTTGATTTTCTATATCTTTCCACTGAGGATTTTGACGAGCAAAGTGCCCATATAGGTATTGATTGTCCTTGCTCAAAATTAACGGTAAATGAGTTGCAAAAGGCATGCCATTATGTTGAGAAAAAAGAGTCGCAAAACTATATTCTCTCATAATGTCATAAGCTAATGTTTCATCAGTTATTTTAAAATATGAAGGGATATACATAATAAACCACCTTTCCAAAACCTTAAAGTATTTTAGTCATTATATAGTCTGTTTGCTCTTCAATTCCCATATAAAAAGAGTGGGCCGAAGTTTGGACAAAACCCATTTTCTGATAAAAAGAAATTGCAGTTACGTTTTTCTCCCATACACCTAACCAGATTTTCTTTTTATTATTTTCTATCGCAATTTCATTCGCTTTATTTAGAAGGTATTTACCAAGCCCTTGTTTTTGAAACTTCTTCTTGATATAAATCCGCTCAATTTCAAGTGATTCATCATCCATTTCTTCAGACTGAGCATCATCGATATTCACCTTTAAATAACCCGAGACTTCGTTATTAATATAAATAAAGTAGAATTTCGAGGAAATATTGTTTAATTCTGCTTCCAACTTTTCCATATTAAATGCTTTTTTGAGATATTCTTTCATGTTTTCAGGTGCATTTTGCTCGTTGAATGTATCAGTAAATGTTTCTATACTGATTTTTTGAAGTATATGTAAATCATCTAGAGTGCATCGTTTAAGTTTCACCGTCATTCAGATGTCTCCTTTTGCCCTTCTTTACCCCAGTCTTTTTCCTCTTCACTTTCAGAAAAGCCTTTAACCATATCTGAGCAATCATTTTCTATCTTTATTTCCCTTTTATTATGTTCATCTTCTCTCATATTCAACTTGATAGATATATTGTATATATTGATTAAACTGGTCATCATACACATATTTAAATGACCATTTCATCATGTTTGTAACTAATTTGTGTATCCAGTTTGATGGAATCAATGTAACATTCACTATAAACTTTGTTCCTTCTGGGATGATTTCGAGGATGTATTCTGTCCTACTTATTCCTTCTTTCGTCTTCGCCTCTACCACAGTATAATAAGGTGGATCATACTTAGAATAAACACCTTGTAACTCATACACCTTTTTTCCAATTTTTTGCCTTGTAATGAACATCGAGCCTTCTTTTAAATCACTTTCTTCTCCATCATAAAGATTTTCAATGATTTGTGTATTCCATTTTAAAACATGTTGATCTTTATTCAGACATTCAAAAACTAAATCTATATCTGCCGCAATCTCTGCTTCGAATCTATAACATTGTATTTCTTTCATTTGTCTTTCTCCTAAATAATTTAATCATCATTCAAATATAATTATAACCTATTCAGGGAAATATTGTTAAACTAATCTTTTTTTTACTATTTCACTCCACCTTTCTTCATAAAGGCTTTTAAGACGATGTCTATGACATTACGAATCCCTCGGAAGCTCGTTACGAAGCCTCCTTCTCCACACCTAATCTTGGTGAAAACTACAGGACTGGCGATAATGGCATAGAAGGATTAATCATTAATACCACAAACAGTAATGTAACCAATCAACCTACGCTCCTAGTAAGTTACGAAGTATCCGGAACTTGCGTCGCCTTTACTTTAGAAGGGAAAAGTAGCTATACCGAGGATGTTAATTCATACTGTCCAGCCAGGAGAAACACACTATTTGAAATCGGATGACGTTAATTTATGGCCGACATTGAATGAGATCAATCGATTTAAAAAATTCGCATTTTACTTTTCCTTGTAATGTGATTGTAATAAAGAGATAATGGTGGACTGAGAGAAATGGAGACTTGGCTTCGCAATGTGCTTGAAATGTGCTTGATCTGCTAGATTCCAATTCGAGGCAATCTTTTTGGGGATCTGAAAATCGATTCACGTTGATTCGAAGCAGATTTCTTATACTTGAGTCTGACTCGATTTACCTTCGAGGCAGACTTCTTGGTTTTTTGGCTTTTTGTCTGCAAGGGTTTCCACCTTTATCTCACCTTCAGCCTAGATTGATTCCTCCTTTACGACGCACTTATATTGCTTGAATCACCTTCTTCACACTTCGGATAATGCCGGCATAACCTGTGCACCGACATATGTTTCCTGAGAGTGCGTCTAATATCTCTTCATCTGTTGGTTTCTTGTTTTTCTCTAATAATGTTTTCACAGCCATGATCATTCCCGGTGTGCAGTAGCCACATTGAAACCCACCTTCTTCTAGAAAAGCCTTTTGAATATCATGCAGTCCATTTTCACTTAAGCTTTCAACCGTATAAACACTCTTTCCGTTCAGTTGATATGCTCTCATGAGACAAGAGTTGACGAGTTCACCGTCTACTTCTACAGAGCAGGCACCGCATCGTCCAATTTCGCAAGAGATTTTGGCACCTGTTAATGAGAGGTCTTCACGTAATATATCTACTAATCTTTTTGTTGCTTCTACTTGTAGTTGCTGCTGTTCACCATTAACAGTGAAGGAAATATTGATTCTTTGCGAATTCACCTTTACCTTTTCTATCAAAAAACCATCTCCCTCGCATGTAATATTTCTTCTCGACTGACAGGTAGTTTCGTCACCCAATGCCCCGTGGCATCATAGATGGCTCTTACGATCGCAGGAGCTAATGCGACTGTTCCGATCTCCCCAACACCTCTTGGGCCATACATATCCCCCTCCCATAAGTCTTCGATTGCTCTCACATTCATTTTCGGTGGAATGTCTTGGATGGTGGGCAGAATATAGGTGTCAAAGTTTTCTGTTGTATAGCGACTTTGCTGCATGGCCGCTTCTTCTAACAATGTGTAGCCTAGCGCCATGATTGTACCGCCCTCAATTTGCCCAATATACCCATTAGGATTCACAACAGGACCGGCAGAAACAGCTTGATCGATATCAGTAACCTTGATCGCTCCTGTGATAAGGTCAACTTCTACTTTAACTGCCACCGCTGCAAATGAGTACAAGAAATGACCACCCGGAATACTATTTGGTGTGGTTGGAAAATCGAATTTCGTATCTATACTAATGGGTTCATTCTCGAGAAAAAGCTGTTCAAAAGTAAGAATCCTTTGACCATTTAGCCAAATACCTTTCTCTCCAACACATAATTGTTCTTTTTGATAACCTGATCGTTTAGCTGCTGTATCTAATAGTTTTTCTTTAAAAGGGCCCTTTAGCCTTTGTAAACTGTGCCAAATCATACTGGTGCCTCTTGAAGCTGTGGAAGAACCCGAGTGTGGCACCTTGTCTGTGTCCCCTATCACAATGTGCAAATCCTCTGAAGAACACCCGATAGCCTCTGTTGTTATATTTTCAATAACTGCTAACAACCCTTGACCTACCTCTTCAAATCCAAAGGCGATTTCTATTTTCCCTTCATGGTTCAGACTAATTTTGCCACCAGAAGGATCCATTCTGCCAAAGCCTAACCCGCCTCCATGCATGGTTAGTGCTACCCCTACGCCTGTTTTCTTCCATGGATTGTCGCTATCCCTTTTGTCTAACGCTAATAGCGGTGACTGCGTGATCTCATCTAATACAAGCGAATCTCCATTAGTCGGTGCAATCATTTGTCCAACTGGTCCAGGATCCGTTCCTTGTCGCAAGTTCTTCTTTCTTAATTTAAGTGGTGACATATGTAAGTCATCTGCCAACCGATCAATTTGGCCTTCTAAAGCAAATGTGATCTGATTACCACCAAACCCTCTGAATTCACCTGCCACGCCATTATTTGTAAAGACAGCGTACCCTTTTGTTTTCACATTTGGTATCACATAAGGGCCAATAGCGTGTTCAACTGCAAAATCTAATACGGCTGGACCAAGTGTGGCATATGCCCCTGTATCTGCAATAATTCTTACTTCATGGGCAACAATCTCCCCCGTTTTCTTAGCTCCTGTTTTCATCGTAATTTTCATTGGGTGCTTTTTAATACCAGAGATCATTGATTCTCTCCGTGATTGATGAATTTTCACCGGTCTACCTGTTTTCAATGCTAAAATGGCTCCGTAAGGCTGAATATTCAACTCATCTTTACCACCAAATGAGCCGCCCATCGGACTTGAAATTACACGAATACGCTCTTCTGATAAATTCAATATTCTCGCTAATTGTAGTCTATCCTTATATCCATGCTGCGTGCCCGCATAAACAGACAGCCTGCCATCTCTTTCAGGAACAAAGACCCCACCTTCTGTTTCCATATAAGCATGCATTTGCCTCGGCAGGAGATAGGTTTCTTCTATAATGACGTCACATAATGGGAACCCTTCATCAACATCACCATTTTCATAGGATGCCTCATGAAGAATATTGCCACCAGAATGTAATGGGGTACTATCGGGGTTCATTGCGGATTCAGGGTCATCCATAATTGGTAATGGTTCATACGTTACTTCTATTCGTTTAATTGCTCGTTCTGCAATTTCAGGAGTTATAGCTGCTACTGCTGCCACCGCATCACCTACATAGCGAACGACTTGATCACAAAAGACCGGCTGATCTTGCGTAATAAGACCAAATCCATTCAATCCAGGTACATCCTTACTTGTTATCACGGCCAGGACGCCGGGTAATTGTTCTGCCTTTTCAATATTTAGTTGCTGAATTTTAGCATGAGGGTGCTCGCTACGCAGTACTTTTCCATAAAGCATATTTGGAAATTGCAAGTCTGTAAAATAATTTAATGCACCTGTTACTTTTCCCATTCCATCTGGCCTTGGACGGGAAGAAGCTAAATTACTTGTATAATCCGCCATATTCTCCCCTCCACTTTTCTAATTCTGAGATTAATAGGTTACTCGCTACTTTCAAGCGATAATTACTAGAATAAAAAACATCTTCAACTGGCTGATATTCTGTCATTAACGCTTGATACACCCTTTTTAAGACATTTGAATCGATTATTTGATCATGTTGTAAAATATTCTCTACATTTCTTAACCGTGATGGTTGCGTCTCTCCACCGCCTGCTGCTATTCGAACCTTACATAGCTGATTGCCTTTTACTGTTAACTTGCCAGCCAATGTAACAACAGATGCCGAGAAAGCCTCCCTTCGACCGATTTTTTTAGTAAATAAATAGCTCTTCTCCTCATCATCCAATGTAATGATGACCTCTAAAATAATAGAACATTCGGTTATTTCAAACCAATCTTGCAAATCTATTCGCTGTCTTCCTTCTTTATTTAAATATAGTATTTCGGCATCGAGTGCTAGTAAAAGGGGGATTGTATCACCGACACAATTGGCAATATTGCCTCCAATCGTACCTAAGTTTCGAACAGCAGGTGCAGCGATTTTCTCAATCGTTTGTGATAATTGGGGTAGTGTTTTAGCAATAAGAGGATGATTCTTGCATTCCGCTAGTTTAACAAAAGAACCGATGTGAATCTGCCTTTCAGTGTCCATGTAGATTTGTTTATATTCCAAAACGTCACCTAGGTGAAGCATTTTTGAAGGAACAGCAACCCCTTTTTCCCATTTGGTTTGTAAAAAAGTGCCTCCAGCGATAAATGTGATCGGCTCTTCATATGATTTCCACATTGTCCATGCTTCATCAATGGTAGTAGGTGAAGAAACGGTCGTTTCTAATATTCTCATATGGCTCCCCTCCTTTTACGTTCACAAAACGACTACTATCTGTCGTAAAACGTTGTCTCACAATCCGCTTGTTTCCCACTCTCGGGAACTCCCCTTTGTTTAACCGCAATTAGTTGCGCCATAACGCTAATAGCAATTTCCTCAGGTCCCTCAGCGCCAATTGATAAACCAACAGGTGTATAGACATTCGGTGGTACAGACTGGCCTTCTAATAACCTCATCGTTCGTCTATTAGAACCAATGATGCCTATATATTTAAAAGGTCGATCGATCACATACTGTAAAATCTCTTTATCGCGTTCAAAATGATGGGTCATAATCACAATATGGTCTTGTGGGAGAAGGACAGTTGGTAACACTTCATGTGGAAAACCTATGATTAAATGGTCTGCTCGAGGAAACCTTACTTTACTACATAAAGCTTCACGCCAGTCAGCTACTGTTACATGGTAGCCTGTTTTATGAGCAAAATCACAAAGCGGAACGCCATCTGCCCCTGCACCATAAATAAAGAGGCGAGGTTTTGGGTGAAACCACTGAAAATAACAATATCCAGATAACTCTTTTGAGTAGTGAATACCAGTCGTTACCTCTTTTAATTCTACATTTGAACCTATATTTAAAGCTTTACCCCAATAATTGTCACCATCAACGATAAATGCATATCCCATGACCTCATAATCTTCGGAAAGCTTCTTTATTGTTAAAACAGACCTTCCTTGTAAAAGTTGTTCATTCACCTTTTCTAAATGCGTTTGAAAGGTTGAATCAATCGACTCTAACAGAACACGAATTTCACCATTACATCCCGAACCTTGCCCCCAACCGAGGTCATCTTCACTTTTTAAGTTGTATAAAAAAGATTGGGATTGGCCTTTCACTAGTTTTTCTGCCCTATACTTGATATCTTCTTCCAAGCACCCGCCACTAAGGACGCCAATTGTTGGACCAACTTGTTTGATTAACATGGTTGTGCCTTCTTTTCGATAAGCAGATCCATTCACATGAATCACTGTTGCTAATACATCACCTTCTGTAGGGGATTCCTTGAATATTTGATGAATATTATCCATCTTCACACACCTCTTTCACTCATCGATTAAAGGTTTAAAATGTATTATCTGCCATTTTCTCCTTTTTCGCTACTAGTGTGTTAGATTTTCTAACAATAGAAATAAATTTCTTACAGGATGCAGTTAACTACTAGTACTCATTTTCGTTTCTTGTGGTTTTATCCATTGCCCTTTTTCCATCCTGTTTACTAATTGTCCGTTTTCAAAAACGACAGACCCTCTGTTCATCGTCAGTTTAACCGCACAAGGGAAAGTCCTCTTCATGTACAAACTTTGCTTATGTTTAGCAAAGAAATTCTTTTCTGAAACAGTGTAGGATTCCTCGAGTGAGATCCATGTTATGTCAGCATCTTTGCCCACTTCGATATGCCCTTTTGTCTTTAAATTGAACCTTTCAGCTGGATTACCTGCTATTAATGCCGCCACTTTATTAAAAGGAATCTCATAGGTAATCGCAAGTTCAATTAATGCTAAAAGTGTAAATTGTCCGCCACTAATTCCACCCCAAGCTGAGAATAAATGATGAGCTGTTGGATCTTTCAACATAAAAGGTGATGGTGAGTGATCAGAGGAAACCATATCGATTTCTCCTTCTATTAATAAACGAATCAATTTCTCTTGTTCCTTCGATTTTCGTAATGGCGGGGCGCATTTGGCTATCGCACCTTTGTCTTTAAAATCATTATGATTAAACAATAAGTAATGAGCACAAGTTTCAACCGAAATGTCTTGCCCCATTGCCTTGGCAGCCGTAATTTTTTTAATAGCTTCCTCAGAGCTAATATGGACAAAATGTAGGGGACAGCCCGTTATTCTTGCATAAGCGATGGCACGCTCCACCGCTTCAACTTCTGCAGCGATGGGTCTAGATGCTAGATAATCATCCGCTGTTAAGTGACCATTCGTTACTTTCTCCTTCGTTAAGAAATCTGTAATTGTTGCACTTTCCGCATGGAGTGCAAGTATTTTTTTCAATGAAGCAATCTCTTTCATCCCCGCGATTAATGTTAAATCATCGACACGTTCAAATTCTTCATTTCCACTTTCAGATAAAAACGCTTTAAAACCTATTGCCCCATTATCTGCTAATCCCTTTAGCTCATGGATATTACCTGGAACAAGGCCACCCCATAAGGCAAAATCCACGACTGACTTACTCTCTGCCATCTCCACTTTCTCTAACAATGCCTTTGTATCAGTGGTAGAAGGGACACCATTTAAAGGCATGTCAAAGAAAGTTGTTCCCCCTCCTGCAGCAATCATTTGAGAACCCGATGCAAAACCTTCCCATTCGGCTCTGCCAGGATCATTGAAATGGACATGTATATCAATTAAACCTGGAAAAATATAATAACCATCCGCATTTCTCTCTTCTTTACTCGTATCTGAAATATCGTCTTCGATAGCGACGATGATACCATCTTTAATAGCCATATCGGTTTTCTTCACTTTATCAGGTAAAACAACATTGCCGTTGCGAATAATGAGATCATATGTAGCCAAAATCAACACCTCCGTGTTTATTTAAAGGATAGTCATAGAAGTTTCCTCAGCAGCGTATATGTCAAGCGCTGCCTGCAGTGCTTCCCCTCGGTTTACTTGGACTTGGTGGCGTATAAGAACAGCTTCCAATCCGCCGAGAACAGCAAGCACATTTTCTTTTCGACAACTATATCCCATCGTACCAATACGCCAAATCTTCCCTTGTAATGGCCCAAAAGAGGAAGCAATTTCTATACTAAACTCCTTAAGCAACATTTTCCGTACGGATTCACCATCAACACCAGCAGGGATTTCTATACATGTCACACATGGAAGCTTATGTTCAGAATCACCATATAGCTTTAACCCCATTGCTTGAATACCTGTTACCAAAGCTTTTTCATGAAGGAGATGGCGGATAAAACGAGGCTTTAACCCCTCTTCTAGCACAAGACGCAACCCTTCATAGAGGGCATAAACCATCGATGTCGCTTCTGTATGATGATTCAATCTCCTTGGGCTCCAATAATCCATCAGCATGGCGAGATCAAAATAATTACTTGCAATTGCCATTCGACTACGTTGATACTGCTCATCTTCTGCAGTTGCAATACCTGCCTCTACCTTTTTCCGCTCTAATATAAGCTTCTCAATCCGCCCGTTAAATGTAATGGGAGCCATCCCAGCAGGAACGGATAAACATTTTTGCGTTCCCCCTATTAGCCCATCTATAAACCACTCATCTGTCTTTACCTCTACGCCACCAATAGATGCGACTGCATCTACGATGAGAATCGCATCCTGTTCTCTACAAGCCTTTCCGATTTTTTCTAGAGGTTGCATTCTCCCTGTAGATGTTTCACCATGGACAATAGCGACCACTTTAGGTGAGATTTTTTCCATTTCTGCAATGACTACATCTGTGTCAAATACCTCTCCCCAAGGACATTGGATCGAATAGACATCAGCACCGTACCTTTCACAAATCTCCACAAGTAAATGCCCGAAGCGCCCATAAATCGGAACAAACACTTTATCACCAGGTTCAATAATACTTGCTAAGAGCGCTTCGTTGCCTGCTCTTGAAGTACCATCTATCGGAAAGGCCCAACGGTTCTTTGTTTGAAAGACTTGACGAATCATTTCCATGACTTCATTCATCAACTTTGTAAAAGCTGGATCGAACTGTCCTACTATAGGTGTACTCATCGCTCTCAACACACGAGGATCTACCTCAACTGGACCTGGTGTCATAATCGTACGACTAGGTGTATTCAAGCCATCAAATACCATATATATTCACTCCTTCTACTCATAAGCTAATTGATATAAAACATCTGTTAACAGTTTTACTCCTACTTCCAAATCTTCTGAGCTCGTAAACTCTTGCGGGTTATGACTAATGCCCCCTTTGCTTGGGACAAAAATAAGATTAGTAGGAAGTGTACTAGCAAAAACTTGCGCATCATGACCGGCGCCACTAACGATATCTTGGAAAGAAATTTGCTTTTGTTCCGCTAACGCCTTGATTTTACTTTGCATCACGGCGTCCATTGCGACAGGTTTTACATTCATCCATTGTTTCCAGTCGATAATCAGATCATTAGCCTTAGCCACCTCTTCAAAATAAGAAAACACGGACATACAATATTCATCCAATACATGCTGTTTATGGTGACGAATATCTAAGCTAAACTCGACTTCTCCTGCCACAACATTTGGTACATTCGGTTGCGCTTCAATTTTTCCCACTGTAGCTACTAACTGTGAGTCGATACTTTCTGCTTTTTCCGTTAAGAAAGAAATAAGTTTTGAGGCTGTCACAACCGCATCCTTGCGAAGGGTCATTGGTGTTGTGCCTGCGTGATTGCTTTCTCCTTTTATTCGTATATTGTAACGTCGCTGTCCAACAATATGTGTGACAATACCAACCGCATTTTGATTTCTCTCTAGTTCCATCCCTTGTTCGATATGAACCTCTATAAATCTTGCAATATCACTTCTAATTGGTTGAATAAATTTTTCTGTACCGAAGCCCGCCTCCTTCATCGCATCTATAAAAGAAATACCATTTGCATCGACTAAACCTCTAATATGACCCATATCGTACATGCCCGTAATATTTCTTGACCCCCAAAAGGTTAATGGGAACCGACTCCCTTCTTCTTCACAGAACGAGACGACTTCAATCGTTTTTTGGGGCTTGCCAAAAGAGGCATAGAGCCTCGACACCGCAAGCAGGCTGGCGACAATACCGTAAGCACCGTCATACTTTCCGCCGTCAATAACCGTATCAATATGGGAACCTGTCAATATGACTGCATGATCTTCATCTGTTCCCTGCAGCCGGCCAAATAAATTACCAACACAATCAAAATAAGCATCTAACCCGATTGCCTTCATTTTATTTTTCAAAGCTGATTGCGCTTCACACCAAGCTTTAGAGTAGAGTAATCTCGTAACGCCTTCATTGGTTGTTTTGCCAAATGATGAAAGCCATTCAATCATTTCTGCTATATTTTCCTTATTTGTATCATGAAATTCTTTCACATGAATGGCCAATCCTTTCACTCCCCTCTTTACTTATGGAATATTTTCTTACATAATTATGTTATATAAATCAATTTTACTTATTAAACATTGAAACTTCATCAGCAAAAGTGTACAAATTTTCATACAATTTTGTGCACATTAACTAATCTATATAAAAAAAGAGGATGCAAACGAAAGGAGTCAGCCACATGAAGGTTTCTAAATTACTCTCTTCCCCTTCATTAAAAGGGATGAGAATTGTAGCTGGAGAAAGCGGGATCAAACGTGAGGTACATACCGTTAATATGATGGATGCACCTGATATTATTCCCTTTTTGAATCGCCATGAATTTTTAGTGACAACAGCTTATCATTTAAAAGACCAACCACATTTACTAAATGAATTAATACAAGCGATGGCTAATCAAGGCTGTGCCGCACTTGGGATAAAAACAAAAAGGTTCTTAGACTCCGTTCCTCCATCTGCATTGAAGCTTGCAAATGATTTAAGTTTCCCTATTATCGAACTGCCACTCGCTTTATCACTTGGAGAGGTTGTCAACCATACATTAAGAGTTATTTTAGATAGCCGCGCAAATGAATTAGCTGCTGCTTTAGAAACACATAAACATTTTACAAATATCATTCTTCATGGAAAAGGCATCGAAACATTGATGCAAGAATTAAGCATGATAATTGATTGTTCTGTTCATTTAGTTGATCAGCATCTTCATTCGATCTCTGGTCGACATCCCCAACTAGAATTAGGCGTAATAAGAGAAGATATCGAGAGAGAAAGTAACCGGTTTTCACCTTCCAGCCATATGGCTATTTCTTTTTCACTACGTGTTTCCAAAAAAACTTATCATCTATTTCCTATCAACATGAGCGAAAAAAAGCGGGTTTTTTTAATTATAGAAGGAGAAATCCCTCATGAGAATCACCTCCATACATTAACGATTGAACAAGCGACAAATGTGCTCTCCTTTGCCCTGATGAAAGAGCATGCACTGAATACACACGCAAAAGCTATTCGCAACGATTTTTTTCTCCACTTCTTGGATGGGACCTTTAAGTCACAAGACGAAATTATTAATCGTGCCAAAGAGTTCTCTCTTCAAAATGATTGTGACTATATTTGTGCTGTCGGAAAGGTCGATCAAGCAGATTCACACGATAGTTTCACACAGCGCCAACAAAAATCTGATTATATATTTGAATACTTAGAGGAAGTGATACAGCAAACCGCTGTCAACATTCATTTCTTTACTAAAAGTGATGAATGTATCTTGCTCTTTGAAGCCCATCAAGGGTTATCTTATATGAAGATACTAAAAGACATCCAACTACGGATGACAAACCGCTTTAATCAAACCCTTTCTTTCGGCATAAGTAATGTGATTCATTCCTTTGTCCAAGTAAGAGCAGCCTATCACGAGGCAAGTGAATCTCTTTCTCAAGGAGCACTCTCAAAACGAACCAACTTTATTCAATCATTTCAAACAAGGGATCTATTAGAATTGCTCCGCCTTATTCCCGAAAAAGAATTGAGTCATTTTTACACCCATACATTTAAAGGTTTCTTATCGATTAAACCAGAGGAAAAAGAATCATTACTACAAACACTTTCTGTCTATCTAGAAACGCATTGTCAAATCTCCGAAACCGCGAAAAGATTATTTGTCCACAGGAATACAGTTGTCTACAGAATAGATAAATGTGAAGAAATTCTCGGTAAAGATTTAAAAGATCCAGAAACAACCCTACAATTACGTACAGCATTACGGATGAAAAAATTATTAGATACTTAAACAACCCAACCATGCACCTTACACAAATAAGTTAGTCATTTTTAGGCATATTGAACAATGACAATAATCAGAAAATTGTTTATTATGTTAAATATAACAACATTCAATGTTATGTTTCTTAACATTATAAACAGGAGGGTTCACTTTGGGAGAATACATTCATCCATCAAAAACATTCTCATTAGGATTACAGCATGTCCTTGCTATGTACGCTGGTGCCATTTTAGTACCAATCTTAGTTGGCGGCGCTTTAGGTTTCTCCCCAGAACAACAAGCCTTTCTCATTTCTATTGATTTGTTAACTTGCGGGATTGCTACATTGTTTCAATCTGTCAAAAATAAATACTTTGGAACAGGCCTCCCTATTGTCATGGGTACTTCATTCGTAGCCGTATCTCCCATGATTACAATCGGTAGTAATTACGGGATATCAGCCATATATGGAGCGATTATTATAACAGGATTGTTCATTATTTTCTTTTCAAATATATACGGCAAGCTTGTAAAATTATTTCCTCCCATCGTAACTGGTACCGTCGTCATTATTATTGGTCTATCACTCATCCCTACAGGAATTAAAAATATGGGCGGCGGAGCGAATAATCCTGATTTTGGCTCAGCCGAAAACTTATTGCTCTCCTTTGGTGTTCTCGCAATTATTTTACTAATGAACCGCTTCTTTAAAGGGTTCTTACGTGCAATCTCTGTTTTAATTGGGATGATCGTTGGTACACTCATCGCGGCACTAATGGGAAAGGTAGATATACAATCCGTTCAAGAAGCTTCTTGGTTACACTTTCCTGCCCCTTTTCATTTCGGATACCCTACGTTTGAAATTGTTCCTATTTTAACAATGATCTTAGTAGGTACAGTCATTCTTGTCGAATCCACTGGTGCTTTTCTTGCCCTTGGAAAAATGGATCATAAAGAGTTAAAAGAAAAAGATCTTGCTCGTGGATACCGAGCTGAAGGAATGGCCTTTACTTTAGGTGGGATTTTCAACGCCTTCCCTTATAGTACATTTGCTCAAAATGTCGGACTTGTCCAATTATCTGGAGTAAGGTCAAATAAAGTTACGATTGCTGCTGGCTTTATTTTGATTGTACTAGGCTTAGTTCCGAAAATCTCAACTTTAGCTACACTCATTCCTCCCGCCGTTTTCGGCGGTGCCACTGTAGTCATGTTTGGAATGGTCGTCACTTCTGGCATGCGCATGCTTCAGAAAGTCGATTTTACGCACAATAACAATCAACTCATTATGGCTTGCTCGATCTCACTAGGACTAGGAGCATCCGTTGTTCCCGAATTATTCGCCCATTTACCTGAAACACTTCGCATTATCGTCGGCGATGGGATTATTACCGGCAGCCTAGCAGCCATTATCTTAAACCTTCTTTTAACAAAGAGAAAAACAAAAGAAGCACCGCCGTTGAAAGAGGCGAGAATGGAAGCCCAATTAAAAAGCTCATAGAAGGGAGTTTTCAATCATGTATACACTTCAAGAAATTAATAAAATCAGCGATGCATCATTTATCCAATTATTTGGAGGTGTGTTCGAGCATTCCCCATGGGTCGCTGAAAAAGCGCTCATGGCAAGACCATTTTCATCATTTAATCACCTCTATCAAACGATGGTTCACATAGTCAAAGAAACGACAAATCAAGAAAAACTTGCCCTTATTAAAGAGCATCCAAACTTAGGGGATCGCATTAAAATGAGCGAAAATTCCGTTAACGAACAAAAGAACGCTGGTTTAAATCAGCTCACGGAAAAGGAATATAAACAATTTATTTCTATGAATCAATCTTATTTGGACAAATTCGGATTCCCATTTATATTAGCTGTTCGCGGGAAAAACAAGGATGAAATTTATCACTCAATGGTAGAGAGAATCAAAAATGAAAAAGAAGAAGAGTTTCATCAAGCCTTAACAGAAATCTACCAAATCGCCTTATTACGACTTGAAGAAATCATTATTAAAGATTCAATCACAACAAACTAGACAGAAGGGGATGAAAAGCAATGAGCATAGAAAGCTTAAATGAGAGAGTACAAAGGGACCTTTCTTATTTGAACATAAACTATACGGATACATGGATACCGCAAACTAAACATATGAAGAGACATGTATATGATGTCGTCATTGTCGGAGGTGGGCAAAGCGGTTTAGGTGCTGGATTTGCTCTTTTACGAGAAAAAATTACGAACTTCCTCATTATCGATGAGAATCACGAAGGCTACGAAGGACCATGGGAGACTTATGCAAGAATGGTTACTCTCAGAACACCGAAGCATATCACCTCTATTGATTTGGGCCTTCCTTCCCTCACCTTTCGTGCTTGGTGGGAAGCCCAAACAGGCAAAAAGGGCTGGGATCAAGTGGATAAAATACCACGTCAGGATTGGATGAATTACCTCAGATGGTATCGAAAAGTTCTTCGTTTACCGGTCAGAAACGATGTCAAATTGCATCTCGTAGAACCTATTGAAGATGGTTTACATCGACTCCATATCAACCAATCAGACGAACCTACAGCACCCCTACTTGCACGCAAAGTTATTTTAGCGACAGGTATTCAGGGCGGCGGGGAATGGCATGTACCACCACTCGTCTCTGAAAATCTACCGAAAAATTTCTATGCCCACACTTCCGAACATATCGATTTTCACTCATTAAAAAATAAAAAAATCGCTATTTTAGGCGGTGGCGCCTCCGCATTCGATAATGCCAATTATGCCCTTAGTTCAGGCGTAGCAGAGGCGCATGTTTTTGTTCGGCGCAAAGAAATGCCTAGAATCAATCCCATACGGCAAATGGAAGCCTCAGGTATGATAGAAAGATATCACTCTTTATCAGATGTGGATAAATATACGGTCATGACTCATTTCTTTCAAAATAATCAACCACCGACGAACGATACCTTTAATCGCGCTTCTGCTTGGCCAGGTTTTAACCTTCATTTAGATTCACCTTGGCAAGAAGTAAGGCAAGCAAATAATCAGGTGACAGTCCAAACCCCTCATGCCTCCTTCTCATTTGATTATCTCATTATTAGCACAGGACTGTTCACTGACCCTGCATTAAGACCAGAGCTGAAATTAGTCGAAAAATATATTGCCCGTTGGAAGGATATATACCACCCTCCAAAGAACAGTGCCAGCCCACTTCTAGATGCACATCCTTATTTAAGCACAGGTTACTCCTTTACGAGTCGCGATAAGGAAGGAGAAAAATATCTTCATGGCCTTTATACATTTAATTATTCTGCTTTAATCAGCTGTGGTATTACTGCCGCTGCTCTTTCTGGGATGAAATTTGGCTTACCGCGACTGGCTAAGGCAGTTGCAGATGAACTTTTTCAAGATCACAAAGAGGAAATTTTACAAGATTACTTTGATTATCATGTGACTGAATTTACAGGAACGTGGCCAATCAACCCTCAAACTAGACAAAGTAACACGATATCAGCTATCGAAAATTAAAATGATAATTGTGCAGAGCATCATTCTACTATCATTAAGGAGTTTAAAATGACAGGACTAACAACACATATATTGGATTTAACCCATGGTACACCAGCATGCAATGTAATAATAGAGCTTTTCATACAAGAAGCAAATTGCAATAATTGGAAAAAGTTAAAAGTAGTAAAAACCAATTCAGACGGTCGCTTAGATGCTCCATTGCTTACTAGAGAAGAAATGAAAATAGGACACTATGAACTCATCTTCCATATCGGGGAGTATTTCCGTGAAAAAGAGACCCCCCTCCCCGACCCACCATTCTTAGAGACAGTCCCTGTTCGTTTCGGAGTGTCAAATATAGACAAGGATTATCACGTCCCCCTTCTCATTTCACCTTGGGGATACCAAGTATATCGAGGAAGCTAGTAATGAAAGTTTCAGAGCTACGATAAAACACCTAACTGCCCTGAGTGTAGTTAGGTTCCTTTTATTTCACAAACTCATCCAATGAACCCTATGAATATCGAATCAATTTCAAATTCATTTATTAACTTACACTCCTATATATGTTTAGAGTTTAAACACTCGGGAAAAATAGAGGAAATACCTTACAGAAATGAGCTGATACTTATCGATAGTCCAATCAAAGGCGAACATAAGGATTACCAAAAAAACATAACCAAGCACTCAACATACAATCTCATCTCAGGTATCCTCTTCGGACTTGGTTTGGTTGCATTTATTGATGAGATGGTATTTCATCAATTATTAAGTTGGCATCATTTTTATGATCAATCCACAACAAAAATCGGACTACTTTCTGATGGGTTATTCCATGCATTTAGCTGGTTCGCTACAGTAGCAAGTCTGTTTATGGTGGCTGACTTGCGCAGAAGAAATTCTTGGTGGAAAAAAAGATGGATTGGCGGGGTTTTATTAGGTATTGGTTTATTTAATTTATATGATGGTTTAATCCAACATAAAGTGTTTAAATTACATCAAATACGCTATGGAGTTGATTTGCTACCTTATGATTTGGTATGGAATATCACTGCTGCACTGATTACGATTATCGGAATCATTATCATCCGAAAAACGAGTCACTCACAAAGCAAGTAAAGCTAAAAGGGGGGATACTATGCCTGCTCACCAACACTTAGACATAAACAGTGTTTCATTTATTTTAGCGATTCCTTTTTTTCTTTTGATCATTCTCTATGGAATCGCTGTCATCAAATCTAATCAATCTTATCGTCAGTGGCCATGGTATTACACCGCATGCTGGATTAGTGGAAATGTCCTTTGTCTATTAGCAGTTGCTGGTCCTTTAGCAGAGGCTTCACACCAATTTTTCAGTGTCCATATGGTTGCCCATTTACTTTTAGGCATGATTGGCCCACTTTTCATGGTATTAGCAAAACCAGTCACGCTCCTACTACGCTCATTACCTATAAAAACTGCTAGAAAAGTGACTACTACCTTAAAAAAGAGACCATTTCACCTTTTATTGAACCCGCTATTTACTACTGTGTTAAATATTGGTGGATTATGGTTATTATATCGAACAGAGTTGTTCACACTGATGCATCATTCCATGCTGTTGTATATCGTCATTCATGCACATATCTTCTTAGCTGGTTATTTTTTTACAGCATCAATCATCTATATTGATAAGCTTCACCAAGGTTATAGTTTTCAATTCCGAGCCATTATCCTTATTTTAGCTCTCGCTGGGCATCAGATTCTAGCCAAATCTTTCTATGGTTATCCTCCTTCAAGTGTAGAGAAAATGGAAGCTGAAAAAGGAAGCATGATTATGTATTATGGAGGCGATGTTGTTGACCTTGTGATTATTATTATTTTTTGTTATCAATGGTTTAAAGTGACAAAACCTAAAAGGTATCAACCTCATTCTGTGTAATCATATTGAGAATAGCTAGTGGACACTTTTGCAGTAATGGTGAAAATTAAACTTAAAGCAGCACCCACTAGCCTTTCTATTAATACGCTTTCGATTCTTTTTTCATTTCCTCAATAATCGAGTGCCCTTCGGTTTGATCTGCATCGTTCCATTGCCATTGTTCATGTAATCTCATTCGCCCATCTGAAAGGCATTCAGGCGTCGAAAAACAAGTACCACCTCTTAATTCATCTTTGATATTTACATGATTATAGTTAAACAATAAAGAACCATCCTCTTTTACAATGCCAATTAATGTTCCTTTTCTAATTTGTCCACCATAATAGCTAGCAGATATGATATTTCCCTCTTGACTATACTCAAAAAACGTTTGATCAGAGACTTCGCCATTATTTGTATTCTCTATTGATACAAATTTCTTCCCGTTATAATTAATCAATTTGATTCCTCACTCTCATTTTTTAATCTCCACCCCTGTGCAGAAGCTTTTATCTCCCTCTAAAGCAGTTGATTACTTCAACCTGTTTCTTTTAACTCTTGTTTTGATTTGTATTTAATATTTTCAGAAGCACTAATAATGAGGGAAAGAACTAAGAGATACTTTCGTTAGACTCTCCCCCTCCTTACAACCTATTTTCACCATAAATTCCCTCTAAACCCGTTCTATTCTCCTGTAATTAAGCCGAGTAGATTTTCTTATCTTTATCCACGCCCCTAAAATTTACTTATTATTAAAAATATTTTAACAGGAAAATGGTAAGATGAATCAGAATACCATAAAAAAATTAAAGGAGGATTAGTATGCGTAGATTCTTGAAGTTATCTATTGTCGCTTTTCTCGTTTTCTTTTCTACCGTATCATTCGATTCTTCGCAAACATCTGCTGCTACCTTGCCAATATCACAAGCCATCGACAGGCAAAATAACTCTATACAATCGGTGGAAGGCTATATAGTAGGGAAGCCTACCTCAGCCAACACAGTGATTACGAGCAACTATCCAGATGATTACTCCTTAGCTCTTGCGGATTCTCGCACAGAAACAAATACAGCTAATATGCTTTATGTTCAGATTCCTTCTCAATTCCGCACACAGTTCGGTCTTAAGAGCAACCCCGAATTACTTGGTGAAAAAATAACAGTCACTGGTAATCTCACAGCGTACTATTCACATCCTGGATTAAAAAACACAGCTGAAATGATTAAGCAATCTAAAGAAGAGGAACCTGAAGGACCTGATGAGGAAAATAATGCCCCTGGTTCTTATTATGATTCTGCTACTGGAAAAACTGGCGAAGCATTAAAAACTGCGTTACACAATATCATTGATGATCATACCGAAATTTCCTATAGTGCCGTTTGGGAAGCATTAAAGGAAACGGATGAAGATCCAAATAATACGAATAACGTCATCCTTCTATACACAGGCAGATCACAAAGTAAATCAACGAACGGTGGTAATCCAGATCAATGGAACAGAGAACATGTGTGGGCTAAATCGCATGGTGATTTCGGAACTTCTATGGGCCCTGGAACAGACCTACATCATCTACGCCCAACAGATGTATCAGTAAATGGCGCACGTGGTAATAAAGATTTTGATAATGGTGGCTCTCCACAAGGTGAAGCACCTGATACCTATACAGATAACGATTCTTGGGAACCACGTGATGAAGTAAAAGGGGATGTCGCAAGAATGATTTTCTATATGGATGTCCGTTACGAAGGCGACAGTGGTGAACTGGATTTAGAGGTGAACGATCGAGTAAGCAACGGTTCAGCTCCTTATCATGGCAAACGCTCAACCTTAATTGAGTGGCATAACTTAGACCCTGTAGATGACTTAGAACGCCAAAGAAATGACATTATCTATCATGACTATCAACATAATCGCAATCCATTTATCGATCATCCTGAATGGGTTGAAGAAATTTGGAATTAATTTAGGTAAAGGAAAGCAGTCTTCAATTGGGACTCTATGAGTCTACCTTTGAAGACTGCTTTTTATTATCATATACGCTTTTGCTTAAATGCCGCCAAGATAATAAGCAAGGCGATGCATGTGAAGCCCCCTGCAATAAGCGGGTTGATCTCAACGTGATATTGATCGATGATGATTCCACCAACAGTTGAACCAATAGCCATACCAACATGAACCCCTGAATTATTTAAACTTTGTTGAATATCAGATGTTTCTGGCGCAGCAGATACAAGATAGCTCTGAATGGCGGGCTGCAAAGACCAGCTTAATAAATTCCATAACAATAATGCACAAATAAACAAAGCAAGGGAAAACTGCAAATATGGGATAAGGATAATCGTAACAATAAAAGCAGAAAGTACGATAATAATCGATCGTTTCGCACCTAAGCGATCCGTAATCTGCCCACCTAAAAAACTCCCGCATACAGCAACGATGCCGATAATAAGGTAAATCAAACTAAGTGAATTGCCAGTAATACTCATTGTCTCACTTAGAAACGGTGTTAAATACGCATATAGACTCATATGACCGGCAAAAAAGAGAACCGATGTCAGTTGCACGAGTACAATCTTTCTATTTTTTAATGCTTTCAACTGTTCCTTTAAAGGTAAAGCTCTTTTCGCCTCTATTGGACCTAATGCAAAATAAACAACAATCATGATGATTAATGTCAGAATCGAAATAAACAAGAACGGCGCTCTCCAGCTAAATTCATTACCTAACCACAATCCGAACGGAATCCCAAAAACAAGGGATGCACTGACCCCCATCAGCACAATACCAATCGCTCTCGCTCGATATTTTTCACCACTGATTTGTGAAGCAATCGTGAGACATAATGAAATTAGAAGAGCCGCACACATAGCTGATAATACTCTTCCAATCAACAAAGATACATAACCATCCATAACGACGATCATTAAGTTAGATAAGAAGAAAACAAAGAGAACGAATAGGAATAACCGTTTTCTCTCTATCTTTGCAGTTAAAGATAATAGCACAGGACCAGATATGGCAAAGCTTAAAGAAAACAAGGAGATTAACATCCCGACTTCACCAAGCGACACACCTAAATCCGTTGCAATAAGCGGCAAGATGCCCGCAATAATTAACTCAACCAAACCGACAATAAATGTAATTATAGTTAGTAAATACACTCTTTTATCCATCTGACTTTCCCTCCACGCAAAAAGGCAGCGCTCCCAATAAAAACGGGAGGCGCTGCATTCAAACATATTCTATGCGAATTCGCTAACATGACGCCCATAGCCATGTCGCCATTATTCATTTATAAACAAAAATAATTTATCATTTTGATCATTGATTGTCAATCACTCACTTTTTCTTCTTACCAAAAACTTTTACGCCCATTACCCAAAATATAATCATTAAAATCGTACTGACAATTAATACAGGGATTGCTCCAAACTGAATAATAAATGGAACTGCGGCAGCTGTAATAAGCCCCCCACCGACCATCGGTTCAAATACAATTTGTTTATAGCCAAAGGCATTAAGTGCAGGCGACTTGTTTTCTGGATCGACTGTTTTCATTAGCATAATTCCTGTTGCAGCCACACCTGTAGACTGTCCGAAATCTCCCAATCCTCTTTCAAACCAATACTCAGGTATCATACGTGGCCCCAAATATAAGAACAACACCACATTCAAGACAATCCCAGCAATCGCTAAAATAATAAACGGAATGAAATTGTCACCAATGACCTGCAGACTGAGTGAAGCCATTGCACTAATGATTAGAAAATCAAGAGCTACCCCTTGAATACGATTAATTAATTCGCGATCAACTAATTGATATCGATCAAATTTGGATAAGAATAATTGTAACAATATTCCCCCTATCATTGCGAACGGAAATAAAGGCACATATTCGAATAAATAAACACCTAAAGCTTGCCCATAAGTAACAGCCTCAAGCCATTGAAACGCTTCCAATAATAAGAAACCAATGAAAATAGATAGCCCAACAAATCCTATATGAAGCGTTAACGGCTCAATAGACATCGGCGAAGTTGTTTGCAAACCCGCTGATGAACGGTTATCGACTTTAATAATACCTGATTGCTCCTCTACAGAAATCTCATCAGGGTGATTCAATGTTTTAGATTTGCCATTACGTGCTCCCCAATTGATTAAAATCATCCCTACGATGATACCTGCAAGAATACCGACTGTCGACAAACCAATTGCCAAATCATAACCTTCTTCAAAACCTAAAGATGTAAATGTTCCTTGTAAACCTGCCGCTGTTCCATGACCACCAACAAAGGCAATCTCAATTAAAGCGCCCGCAGCAGGACTAAGGCCAAAAAGAGGTGTAATGATGGTGATAGCAAGTAAAATACCCACTACATATTGTGCAAAAGAGAGTGTATAACCTAAAGCAATATGAGGCCCACCAATCCGCCACATTTTTTTGGGATTAGGAAGTTTAAATCCTATAAAAAGACAGGCAAAAACAATATTAATTAAAAGACCAGGCAGACTAGCCCAAACGTCGACCATTTCAGATGTAAAAATCCCACCCTCAATTCCGAGGAGCCTTCCTAATATTTCTGGTCCCAATATAAGTGCAATGAAACCCGCAATTAATGATGTCGGTAAAAACAATCTTTGAAGTAATTTCACTTTAATTCTTACCCATTTCCCAAGCACTAAAATAATCGCCAGGATAAGAACCGAAAAAGCAGCAATCGTTAAGTCCATTTATTCATCCCCTTTGTAATTCTTTTAATTTTCCCTTTTTTCTTTAAAGGAAACATATAGAGAGTGACCCGTGAATTATACTACACGCTGAATAAACTTGTCACTTGAGAGGATAAATATCAAAAATTCCATTTATTCCGTGGCCACCGAAGAACTAAATAAAAACGGTCCATTTAAAGTTTCTCTCCAGACAATCCGTTTCATTCAATAGTCGTCTGAAAAAATCTACAATTTGGAAATAGGAAAAGTTTGGTTTATCAATCGTAAACATGATGCTAGATGCAAAAAAGGTCTGTATCATCAATACATGACGATAAAGACCTTTTTCCCATTTTTTCAGTGACCTCATTATTATCTACTAATATCCACTCGCAGCCCCATCACCACGAGGATCGGCTCCGCCATATTTTACACCAGTCTGTTGATTAATTAGAATAGCACCCGCGTGCCCCATTACATCTGTAAAGTCTTCTAATACTTCTACTTCATGCCCTCTTTTCTCGAGCTCTAAGCAAATGGATGCACTTATTCTTCCTTCTACTTTCAAACTGTTAGATGTCGCTCCCCATGTTCGACCATATAACCATCTCGGTGCCTCAATGGCTGATTGGATCGGATAATCGTAATCTATGATTCTCGTCACAAGGGCTGCTTGTGTTTGTGGTTGCCCTTCCCCTCCCATCGTTCCATAAATTAAATACGGTTGATCATTTTTAAATAACATCGCAGGATTTAATGTATGATATGTTCGCTTTCTTGCTTGCAGGCAATTGATATGACTTTCGTCTAATGAAAAATAACTGCCTCGATTCTGCAAGACGATACCTGTATTTTTCGGAATAAAGCCTGATCCGAACTCATGATAAATACTTTGAATAACCGAAACTGCGTTGCCTTCTTTATCAACAACACCTAGCCAAATCGTATCCCCCTTAGGATCAAGTTGTTTTTCAAACGGCCTCACTCTAGTAAAATCAATTGATTCGGCTAGTTCGATTCCTCTTCTCACAGACAATATTTCATCTAGAGGAATCGTAGCAAAATCTGGATCAGTCAAATATTGATCACGATCAACGAATGCCCGTTTTGTTGCCTCTGCTAATAAATGATAATAGTCGGCTGAGCCTTCCTCTATGTCTGAGAGTGGGAATTGATTCAAAATATTTAAAATGGATAATGATGCAAAACCCTGAGAATTAGGTGGGACATTGAACACTTGATGATTGCGATAACGCACAGAGATTGGTTCTACCCAATTGGACTGATGATGCCTAAAATCGTCAATGGTTAGCATCCCCCCGTGATGTTGCAGGTCAGTTGCCATCAACTTCGCTAATTCTCCTTCATATAAAAACGAACCACCTTCTGCTGCTAACCCTTCTAATGTTCTTGCTAAATCTGGCTGTTTCATAAGGTCACCTGCCCGATAGGAAAGACCATTCGCTTGTAAAAACACCTTTTGAAATTCAGTAAAACGTTGGAGGTGACGGAACTCATTATCCTTTTCATCCAAATTGATATTAGTCCAATAAACTTGACTAGGAGTAACAGGAAATCCATCTTTGGCGTAATGAATAGATGACTGCAATAACTCAGACCATTCAACCGTGCCATTCATATAATTCTGTGAATATTGATAGGCCTTCTCCCACCCAGCCACAGCACCCGGAACGGTATTGGCAGCCAAAGCTCCTCTTGAAGGAATCTTGCTGTAGCCTTGCTGTTGATAAAACGGGATTGTTGCCCCTTCACCCGAACGGCCACTACTATTTAATGCCTTTAATTTTTTCTGCTTCGCATCATACACAAGCCAGAAGTTATCCCCACCAATCCCGTTCATATGAGGGTAAACTACACCAATTGTGGATAATGCAGCAATTGCCGCTTCCACCGCGTTACCGCCAGCTTGCAACACCTTCAATCCTACTTGAGAAGCTAAATAATGTGGTGTTGTGATTATTCCATTTGCTGCCATCGTTGTTGGACGGTACGATTGTTTGTCCCTACTCATCTTGTCACCTTCCTTTTAGCAAACAACATTTCCCTCACCCATTTAATAAGAGCGATATCTTGATGGTGATTGGCAATAAAAGAGAGACCAATTGGCAGGCCGTCTTTATTTTCAAACGGAATAGTGACCTGTGGAAGACCTGTTAGACCTGCGATACAAGTGAGTTGCATTAACTGGTGTCGATATTGTTCTAACTCTTCACTTGGTAAATTTTTCAACGGGGCAACATCTGGTGCCGTAGGAATGACTAAGATACCATCCTTTTTAAGTAGAGATGAAAGCTGATTTCTAATTACATTTTGTTTTTCCACTAGTGCTGGAAGTTCACTTGGATTTAAAGTTGACGTCCATTGAAACCTTTCGGCGATACCAGGTCCGAAAGTTGGCTGCTCCTTGTTAATCCATTCACCATGTGCTTGCCAGATTTCCGTTCCTTGTATGAATCTAAATAATTCTGTCCATTTTACCAATCCATCAGAGGCAATGTTTACATCTTGTTTAGAAATATTTATTAAACTGTCTAGCAATATTTCTTTGTTTTCTTCATCAATCAACCGCCAAGCCTCTTCCTCATAATAGACATGCCGAAAAGAATGATCTTTTACTTCATCATTACTTATCAGCACTTCTCCTACCTTTAATAAGATGTCTATGTTTTGCGACATCCAACCGACAGTATCAAAGCTTTTGGCAAGCGGAATTACACCGTTCATATTTACTTCCCCGTGTGTCGGACGGAATCCAAAAATCCCACAGTAAGATGACGGGATACGGACAGACCCACCTGTATCCGTTCCTATTGCAAAATCTACAAGTCCTGACGCAGCAGCAACAGCTGAACCGCTCGAAGAACCTCCAGGAATACGGTTAGGCGTGCGTGGATTAACCGGTGTACCGTAATGATGATTTTCTCCGTTTAAACTATACATTAGTTCATCCGTATGTGTTGTCCCTTGCAGTCGCGCGCCATTTTTCAACAAGGATTCTATGACGGTTGCATTTTGTTGACCCGGTCCGTGGGTATGATACCAACCAGGATTTCCAGCTGTATTTTTGTAATTCGCGATCTCAAATACATCCTTTATAGCAAACGTCAATCCATTAAGGGACCCACTGCCTGTTGGTTCCAGTATAAAATCAGCTTTTACAAAGGCGTTTCCATTATATTTCATCATTTTCCACCCACCCTATGTATTTTGACTATTTTTCAAGTTTCTCAAAGATTGCTTCTTTTGTTTGTTGAATATGAAGTGTGATTAATTGATGTAATGTGGCAATATCCTTTTTGTTGAGCGCTACAAGCAATTGGTCATGTTCTTTTTGCGAGATGATTAAATCGTCTTGTTCGACAGAGTAAATATTCATATATGGTTCCACCCTTCCCCAGACAATACTTAACATCTCAAGCATCGGCTTCGATTGGGCATACGTATATATCAACAGGTGAAACTGTCTATTTAACTCATTCCATTCCACCGGTGATGTCAGTTTCTTCTTCATCTCCGTTACCATTTCGTTTAACTCAGCTAGCGCTACACGATCAATATGCCTATACGACCATTCCATAGCCATCTTCTCTAATGTTAACCTAATTTCAAATAATTCAATTAATTCCCGCGATGAAAGCTGTCTAACAAAAATACTCCTCCGCTCAAAATGAACAAAGCCTTCTGATTGTAATTTATTCAATGCTTCTCTAACCGGCATCGTACTCACATTCAATTGTTCAGCTAATTTTCTAATAGAAATTCTTTTACCCGGTGGGAATAGACCATTCATGATGTCTTTTCGCAGACGGTTATACACTTCTTGAGATAATGTGGGGACGGTTATTACTTCGCTTGTACGCATATGGGGGATCGTCACCTCCTTTATGTGATATGTGATCACAGCTATAGTTTCTATGATACCTATCACATGGAGAGCCGCAATGAATCTGTTAGAAAATATGACAAGAAAATTTATTAAACTTATAAACTATATTGAGACAAAGAAAGAACCTTCGCTCTCAGATGGTGCTGTATCCCTATCCAAATACTCATTCAGCTTCCCTTCATATTCAACCTGTATAGAGGGGATATTACGGAGATCATACGGCGTGATTAATGAAAGTGGTTTTTCAAATTCGATACTGTCAGTTGCGTGGATGACTGAAGCCACAAACTGAGAACAGAAAAAAGCTTTTCTCCTTTTCAAAGGTTTATTAAACAGCACGCCAAATAGACCAAAAAGATTATAACGATAATCCTCCTTTTCAGATTCAATTGTAGCAATATATTGTTCCATTTTCCTCAGCTCTTCATGGTTAACTGTGAAAGAATAAATGATGCAATCCGCATGTTTCAATAACCCCTTATTTATATCCTCCACGACAAACCCACCGATAAAAGGATTCCGCGGCTTTTTCCTGCCAAAACTATACACTTTTGCTAATTCATGATCAAAAGCGATAGAAGCATGATTATAACTCCTCTTCGTATAGACTTTTATCAATTTCGTAAAATACGTACCTGTATCTGTTAGCAAAATATAAACCTTCTTGTCACCTAAACCCATAACCTTCTCTCCTCTAGCCACCATTTTTTCCGATTGCATAAAATAATCATACAAAAGGAATCATGGCTGATTAACTAGCTAGAGACTAAAATTCCGCTAGGTCTTTGGTCGTAATTCATCATATACTTAATACCTTTTCAGTTGGACGAGCAAATCTCTTTTGCTCTGCTATCTTCCTAAATTTTTCTCTGGATGCACGAGCAATTCTCTTTTGCTCTGCTATCTTCCTTGATTTCTCTCTAGATGCACGCACTAACCTCTTTTGCTCTGCTATCTTTCTTGATTTCTCTCTAGATGCACACGCTAACCTCTTTTGCTACGCTATCTTTCTTAATTTTTCTCTAGATGCATGTGCAATTCTCTTTTACACTGCTATCTTCCTTGATTTCTTTCTAGATGGCTAAATATGAAAAAACCCGAATCCATATATGTGGACTCGGGTTCATCGATAGTGTTTTATTTCTTCCGCATTTCCTTTTGAATTTTCCGTAAGGCTTTCTTCGATCCGCGGTTAATATCATGTTCCATTTTCCTTGTAGCGAAATCAGTGAATAATGTTTCTAAGTCGTAACCTTCTGGATATAGTTCATGTGCTGGGAGATTTAAAGTAATTCGTTTTACATTTACTTCAATCATTTCTCCTTTATAGTAGACCACAACATTATAGAATTGATCCATTTCTTTGTAGATAATCGCAAAGTCATTATGATCCAATAGTTTTACTCTGTCACCTTTTTTATAATCATATTTTGCTGTAATTGCTTCACTTCTGAGTTTTGGCTGACGGATTTTATCTGGATTCACTTGCTTTAGTTGATAATCTTTATTCTCCATATAAGCTTCTGCTCGCTTTAATACGGATTCTTTTATATTCATTTTGCGAGAAATCCATAATGCGTTGCTATCCCCTGATTCGCCAATAACTAACTGATACAATGGTGACAATGTTTCTTGATCAAATTGCATCGCTGCGTTCATAAAATCACTATGCAATTCTGAATAACGTTTGATTTCTCCATAATGGGTAGTCGCAATGGTGAGGCAGCCCATATGGTAGAACTCCTCTAATATTGCAATCGCAAGTGCTGCGCCTTCATTCGGTTCTGTTCCACTACCGATTTCATCAAATAATAAAAGCGTACGATGGTTAGAAGCGCTCATGATTTCCGACAAGTTTTTCATATGAGATGAAAACGTACTTAATGCATTTTCGATACTTTGATTGTCGCCAATATCAACGAATATATGTTCAAAAATAGCGATTTCCGTCCCCTGCTCTGCCGCAATATGAAGCCCTAACATTGTCGCTATAGTCAATAGTCCAATGGTTTTTAATACAATAGTCTTCCCCCCTGCATTAGGACCGGTAATGATTAAACTTCTATACTCTTTACCAATCTCAAACTGAAGGGGTACGGCATCTTTTGGCAACAGCGGATGCTTGCCGTTCACTATTTTAATATAACCATGATCATTGACTATCGGCTGTATGCCAGCAATCTGCTTACTATATTTTGCCTTGGCAAACACCATGTCATACTGGCTAATTAACTCCATATTTACTTTCAACTTTTGCAATTCTGCTACTATGATTCCTGAGAGTGTCGCTAATATTTGGTATTCTTCCATCTCTTCATCTGCTTTAAGGCTCGCTAATTCTGCGCTTAACTTCGAGATCGTCTGAGGTTCGATAAAAACAGTCGCACCTGTTGAAGATACTTCGATAACGGCACCTGGCACTTGACCTTTATAAGAAGCTTTAATCGGAATCGTATATCTGTCATCTTTTTTACTAATAAAAAATTCTTGGATATACTTCTTATTCGTACTATTATTTAAAAATTTATTTAAACGCTCACTGATTTTCTCTTCTGTTGCTTCTTTTTTAAAACGTATTCTTTTTAACTCTCTACTTGCCGACGAATCAATTCGACTGCCCTTAATCGTGAAATTGATCTCTTCCTCTATTGTCTTCATTTCAGACATCGACTGAGCATAAGAAGCAAGCGTTGGTGCGAAAAACTCTTTGCTTTGCATGAATTGTTTGATTTTGCGACAGCCTCTTAAAAAGTCAGATAAGCTAACTAAATCACTCGGTTGCAAAATAATGCCCTTTTCGAGTGAATCAATAATACTTTCAATGTTTGTAATACCTACAAAAGGAATATGGCCCTCGGCATCTATGATTGCTCTGGCTTCAGTAGTTTCCTGTAGGCGGTTGTTCACCACTTGTATATTTGTACTCGGTTCTTGTTTGTCGATTAGCCTTTTACCTAAACCGCTCACACAATAAGATTGCACAATCTGTTTTAATTCGTGATATTGTAGTTTTTCAAATGTCATATTATTCAATTTCGATGCTCCTCACTTTTTTTCATTGTGAAGACACCTACTTATTAGATTCCAATAGATTTTAAACAGAAAAAGCCGCAGGGATACCCCGCAGCTTTTACATTTATAAGGCAAGAAGACGTCATGAACCATAGCATAGCTATCCCTGTTCATCACATGCTTTATAAAGTATAGTAGGTATCTTCATAGGTTGAAATCAATCCATAACAAATAGCAGGGAATCATTAAGAAAATTTTTCCCTTTTGTTATTGCATTCATTTCAAATTTTAATTGCCTATTTAGAACCTACTGCACTCATAAATGCACCTCTCCAAATTCATATGGAATCTAATTACTAAGCATCATATCATATCGATAAAAAGAAGTAAATATTCATTTTTTTCCTTATGAATGATTGTTTCTGTCAAAATCATCAAGCAACGCACGTGCTTCATCCGTTGACTTTGTATTCATTAACTGATTTCTTAATTCTCCCGCTCCTTTAAAGCTGCGGACATAAATTTTGAAAAAGCGATGAAGGCCGGTATATGGGCGCAATTCTAACCCTGCATATTGATCATGAAGGTCGAGGTGCAACCTTAAAAGATCTAACAATTCTTTACTACTATGCTCTTTCGCTTCCTTTTCAAAAGCAAATGGATTCTTAAAAATACCTCGACCAATCATCACACCGTCAATACCGTATTTTTCTGCCAACTCTAATCCCTTTTGTCTGTCAGGAATATCACCATTAATCGTTAACAGCGTATCAGGTGCCACCTCATCACGAAGCTTTTTAATTTCTGGAATCAGCTCCCAGTGCGCGTCTACCTTACTCATTTCTTCTCTCGTACGAAGATGAATAGAAAGGTTGGCAATATCTTGTTTTAAAATATGCGTCAGCCAATCACGCCATTCGTCGATTTCACTATAACCGAGCCTTGTTTTTACACTAACAGGCAGTCCCCCTGCTTTTGCAGCAGCAATCAGCTCAGCAGCAACATCCGGACGGCAGATCAATCCGCTACCTTTACCGTTTCCAGCGACATTGGGAACAGGACAGCCCATATTAAGGTCAATACCTTTAAAGCCTAGTTCCGCCATACCCATACTCATTTCACGAAAGTTCTCCGGTCTGTCTCCCCATATATGCGCCACCATCGGCTGCTCATCTTCAGTAAAAGTTAAGCGACCACGGACACTTTTTTGTCCATCAGGATGACAATAACTCTCCGAATTTGTGAACTCAGTAAAAAACACATCTGGCCGTGCTGCTTCACTAACGACATGACGAAAAACAACATCCGTCACATCTTCCATCGGCGCAAGCACAAAAAATGGGCGTGGCAACTCACGCCAAAAATTTTCTTTCATCATGTATTCAATCCTCTCACGGTGAAATATCTATTTTATTTATCAATCATTCCTTCTAACTACACTTATAGCATGTTTACACATTGCTTTTCAAACAACAGTTAATTTTGACATTTATAGTTTAGCATATCGGGGATCAGATGGTGTGTATGAGGAGCTCACTTTATGACCCTAAATGAATGACAAGATTTTCGCTAGGATATTGACGAAGATACGATTTCAAAATGTAAACATACGAAATAAAAAGCGAGGAATCGTGAGGTACTTAAAATTTTTCAGCCTCAAGCCTTAAACCAATATACACAAATAGCCCATACTCTTTAGAAAATAATGGATATATAATATACATAAACTTTCTCTCGGGAGGAATCACATGTATATATCAAATAGAATAGGCTTCTTAAGTTGGGGGATGACTTGCCTATACTTTCTTATTGAACCTTTCTTCATTCTTACCTCAACAGCACCTTATAGCTATTTACATCACGCTATGAGTGACCTTGGTGTAACGACCTGCGGCGAATTCACCTATGCGTTTGCACCTTATGAAATATGCTCCCCTCATCATGTAGGGATGAATTTACTCTTTCTATTTAATGGATTAACCTTTTGTATCGGAGTACTATATCTCTCCCAATATTTACAGAAATCTTTGATTCATCGAATGGCAACATCATTTATCCTTTTAATCGGCATTTCTACCTCTATCTCAGGCTTAATCCCTGCTGATGTCAATTTATTGGGGCACTCTATTCTCGTATGGGTCGCAATGCTAACCGTATTCCCAGGCCTATTCATTTTCGCAAAAAAACTTACAGCGATTAGAAAATGGACATATTATTGCTTAGCCAGCTTAATATTCATTACTATTCTGATTTCACTTGTGCCACTCTTTCCTCTCCCTTCAGGATTACTTCAAAGACTTTTTTATTTCATATTGTTTATTTGGGGAATGGTTTCCACTTATCTTTTAATTAAGCGTTCTAAACCTTTGCCTGCGTCCAAATAAGGTGCGGGCTTTTCTTCAAACATCTTTTCTATTTTGTTCAAAAGTCTAACAAAACATTTCGGTCATTATGCAAGAAAAAAGCACTTTGGCTAACCATCTAAAGAAAAAAGCAGCAGGATTCCCTCCCACTGCTTTTATTTATATCAAGCTCCCCTATATTTAATCGTTAGACCTTTTAAGAAGTTCCTAGCAAAGTGATCTAAGCACACTTTATAATTTTTATGCCCTTCTTTTCTTAGAAAAGCGCCAATTTCTCCTTTTGAAACGTTGAGTCCCGCTTTTCTAAAGATATCAATCATGTCATCTGTTGTTAATGCCAAGGCAATTTTAACTTTCTTTAAGAGGATGTTATTGATATGTCGATGGCTGTTAATCGACGGGTCCGGTGTATTGGCTTGTCCCGGTTTCTGCTCTTGTTTTCCTCTTTTATAAATAATGAGACCATTTAAGAACGAATTCAACATCGCATCGGTTAATTCAATTCGGTTATCCGCCTCATCTTCATCAAACTTTTTAAGAATCTTCACCACTTCTGGCACTGAAACTTCTTCCTCACCTAGCTTAAAAATCTCTGCCATTTCACTATTTTTAATATCCAACGCATAACGCAATCGGATTAAAAGATCATTATTATCAACCATACTTATCGCTCCTATCTTGAACAGACTTTGCTATGTAGCGTTAAAGCCATTGTTCTATTTTAACATTGTCATTGCTATGCAATCCACTTATGAAGAAATTGGCTACTATAAATCAAAAAGGGGGTCATTACCGAGGCTATCTTTTTCATCTTTCAAATCCTTATATACTTCTCCATAAAACAGGCACAATGCCCATTTTGAAGAATATAGTAAGTATTGTATAAATTAACTTTGAAAAAATAAGGAGATTATTTATGTACGGAAATTATGGATTTCAGCAACACCCGAGTTATGGTTTTCAAAGAAATAATAATATGGAACACCACACACTCCAAGCAATTGCTCCTGCGGTAAATCACGGGCTTCGTGAGGCTCAACACTTAGGTTATCAACATGCTTTAAAAGAAGCTGTAGCAATTGGTTACTTAATTGGTAAAGGATACAATTTTGAACAAGCTTGGCAACTTGTTGAATCATGGTGGAGACCACCAGGTAGTTCACTTCCACAGCAGTATTAGTCAATGATGACGAGCCTCTTTAGGCTCTTTTTTCTTTTTACTATTAGTTTATTTTTTACTGAATGGATAACGCATTATGCTCTGATATTAAAATAATGTATATTTCATTTGCTGCTGACAATGGCTTACATATTATTAACTCTAAGAATTTCCGCTATATCATCATGCACTCGTTCCATAGGGGATTAATTCCTATTCAATTCTTCCACTATTTTTTGTTTACATTCTTTCACTAAATCTAACGGTGAATCTGGAATGCTATCAACGATCGCCTGAATGGCAGGCTTTTCTTTTATCTCTTCCGATGCTACTTTTCTCCATAATATCTCCGCTCCTAATGCTTGAACTGACAAAAATTTAGTTTGCTGAACAACGTGAAGCAATAGACGATTAAATTCACTCTTATCTTTGCCTGTTTGATTCCAATATTCTATACCTTGATAAATTAAATCCTCATTTTCCGAGTTTACAAGCTTTTTTGCATCAACTAAATTAGGGTTACGTAGGAATTGATTAATCTCTTCTTCATGGTCATATGATATTTCACTCTCATCTGGTACGAGCTCGTTCATAAATTCATAAAATGTTGGGAATAACTCGATTAGCTCACCTGAATCAGAGATCAAATAAGCAACTTTTGGGTTATTTTGAACCTCACGATAATCTAACACAATAAAATAATGGCCATCGCCAGAAATAACGATAAGGTGATTGTTATCAATTCCCCACTCATTCAATAGATACCCGGTCTCCATGATACCTTTATCTTCTTTAATACCGAGGAGATAATCAATTGCTAGCGTATGTTCATTATCTATCTCTACGCCTATGTTGATGCTATCTTTCAAAAGGTATCCGCCATTTTGTATACGAAGTAACTCCACATACTCCCTTGGCAATTTCACACCAAAATATTCCTCAGCTTTCCATACATCTTCTTTTGTTAATTTCTCTAACACGATACCGCTAGCATAAAAAGGTCTCCACATATTTATAGTCATCCACCCTCTAAAAATCCTTTGGTCTTACTATTATTTTATCAAAATATATGTAAAAAAGGGGAAAACAACCTAGCAGTTAAGCTCTTAGTCAACACATAAAGTTGAAAGTGGAGACCTAAAACCATTTGTTCGGCTAACTTTGATGATTTTACGCTGGATGTACGAGCAAAATTCATTTGCTACGCCATCTTCCAATTTTTCATACCTGATGCACGGGCAATTCCCTTTTGCTACGCCATTTTCCAATTTTTCAAACCTGATGCACGAGCAAAACCCTTTTTCATCGCTTATATGCTCGAACCAAACAAATCCATGTTAACATCCACTCCATAAAAAAAGAGAAAGGCAGTGTGAGTTTCAACTCACCTTACCTTTCTCGCAAATATAATTAATTTCTAATTAAATAATCAAATGCGCCTAATGATGCGTTTGCACCTGATCCCATAGAAATTATAATTTGTTTGTACGGGTTGTTCGTACAGTCACCTGCTGCAAATACGCCAGGGACGTTTGTTGCACCATGGTTATCGACAACGATTTCGCCTGTTCTTGTACGTTCAACCGTATCTCCTAACCAATCCGTGTTTGGAACAAGACCAATTTGAACAAAGATTCCTTGTAATTCAATATGGTGTTCTTGCTCTGTTTCACGGTCTAGATAGGTGAGGCCATTCACTTTATCTGTACCCGTGATTTCAGTTGTTTGTGCGTTTTTAATCACTTTTACATTCGGTAAGCTATAAAGTCGCTCTTGTAGGACCGAATCTGCTCTTAGTTCTGCACCAAATTCAATGACAGTTACATGTTTAACGATACCTGCTAAGTCGATTGCTGCCTCAATGCCTGAATTACCGCCACCGATGACCGCAACATCTTTGCCTTCAAATAATGGGCCGTCACAATGTGGACAGTAAGCGACACCTTTATTTTTGAATTCTGCTTCACCAGGTACACCAACGTTTCTCCATCTTGCACCTGTAGAAAGAATGACTGACTTACTCTTAAGAACTGCACCATTTTCTAATTCCACTTCAATGAGTTCTTTTCTTTGTAAGCTTTTCGCGCGTTGAAGATTCATCACGTCAACATCGTATTCTTTCACATGTTCTTCAAGACTAGCTGCAAGCTTAGGGCCTTCTGTATACTTCGTACCAATGAAGTTTTCGATGCCTAGTGTATCCATGATTTGTCCGCCGAATCGTTCAGCAACAACTCCTGTACGGATACCTTTACGTGCCGCATAAATCGCTGCACTCGCACCTGCTGGTCCACCACCAACAACTAGCACATCAAATGGATCTTTATTCGAAAATTCAGCTGGATCTTCTGTGCTACCCATCTTCGCTAAAATTTCGTCTAAAGTCATACGTCCACTACCAAATACTTCTCCATTAAGGAAAACAGTTGGTACTGCCATAATGTTTTTGCTATCGACTTCTTCTTTAAAAGCCGCGCCATCGATCATTGTATGTGTAATGTTAGGGTTTAACACACTCATGATATTCAAGGCTTGTACCACATCAGGACAATTATGGCATGTCAGACTAACGTAAGTTTCGAAATGAAATTCCCCTTGAATATTCTTTACTTGTTCCATCACCTTATCATCTACTTTTGGCGCGCGGCCACTTGCTTGTAATAAGGCTAATACTAAGGAAGTAAATTCGTGACCAAGAGGAATACCAGCAAAAGCGACACCTGTATCTTCACCTATGCGATTCACGCTGAAGCTTGGCGTTCTTTTTAAGGTAGCTGTTTCTACCTTAATTTTAGATGACATGGTTGCCAGTTCATCAACGAGAGCCAGCATATCTTTTGATACGTCATCTTCTCCAGTACTTACTTTCAGTAATACATCGCCCTCCATCAGTTGAAGATACTGATGGAGTTGCTCTTTAATTTCTGCTTCTAATATCATGGGGTTCCACTCCTTAAATTTTGCCGACTAAATCAAGGCTTGGCTTAAGTGTAGTAGATCCTTCTTTCCATTTTGCCGGGCAAACTTCGCCTGGATTAGAACGAACATATTGAGCTGCTTTAATTTTATCGATAAGAATGCTTGCGTCACGGCCAATACCATCAGCATTGATTTCAACTGCTTGAATGATACCATCTGGATCGATAATGAAAGTACCACGATCTGCTTGACCTAATTCTTCAATAAGAACATCGAAGTTACGAGAAATTGTATGTGATGGATCACCAATCATTGTATAAGTAATTTTACCAATTGCTTCTGATGTATCGTGCCAAGCTTTATGAGTAAAGTGAGAGTCTCTTGAAACAGAGAATACTTCTACACCTAGTTCTTGTAGAGCTGGGTATTGATCTTGAAGATCTTCTAGTTCTGTTGGGCAAACAAATGTAAAGTCAGCTGGGTAGAAACAAACGACACTCCAATGACCTTTAAGATCTGCTTCAGATACTTCAATAAAATCTCCATTTCTATATGCATGTGCGTTAAATGGTAATACTTCTTTTCCTATTAATGACATGTTGTAGTCCTCCTAAAAGTTGTTAGATTTAATTATAGATGAAAAAGAGTGAAAAACCTTTTCAATCTATAATAATTATTAACTAGCACTTATTATTATATTACTAACATTATATTTGTCAATTAAAAAGCGAGAATAATTTTAAATAAGGCGCTCAATCTTTTTTATAAAATAACATAAAAAATTCAGTTTAAACGGCGATTACACATAAAAAAAGTGAATATCTATCAATATGTTACATTATTGTGAAATAACCCAACTACTAACAAAATATCATTCCAATTGAGAATAGATGGTTTTAAATGAAAAATTTTTCCGTAACAAATGGATTACTTGAGGCGACTTTTGGAAAACGAAAGACGCTCTATTGAATCTCTAACTCGAGGTAGGATGACATAAAAAAAGAAAGTGGAAAGTTCCACCCCCTCACTTTGACTTCATATTGATTCAAATACTAGCCTTTATAGCAGCTTTATCAAATATCAAAATCGAAATACATCGTATGAATGAATACATGTTCTCCGTCGATTTTTGTAGGAAGCTACCCCCTTGGACATCCTGTGTTGCCAACGGTTAGTTTCTCCTACCCTACGAAAGTATCAAACTACTTCATCTCTAATCTCAATATAAGCTGTTCGCCAATTTTCCCTATTTTCCGCTCACCGGTATCAACAAAGCCAACATTCTTGTATAAGTTCTGTGCGGGAAGATTTTTATGATTGACCGCCAAAACCACTTCATTGCAATCGGGAAAATGAGTGGTGATAAACGCTTTTAAATCGACCATCGCTTCCTTAGCATACCCTTTACCCTGATGTTTGTAATCTATAGAAAGAGCTGTCAATAACATTGCATGAGGATTGGTCGTATATTCACTTACTCTTTTTGTACTATGTAACAGGAAAAAGCCTACCGGAACTTTTTTTGAAAGGATCACCACTCGATATTGCCCATCAGAAACAGCTACTTTTTCCTTTGGTAATGCTGTAAATTTCGCTTGCGTTTCTGGTAATTCGAATCTATTTAAAATGTCTAAGTGCTCCTCGCGATAAAATGCTAGTTGAACTTCTTCAGATGTATTCAGTCTCATTCTCTCCTTTTTACTATATTAAGTCTGCTATTTGCTTTTTAAGTAAACCACATCATCATCCCAGGCCACTTCAAATGGGCGCTGTTCATCCGCCTTCAGGACAAAACCAGCAGGAATTTGACTTGCATTTTCACTCATAGAAATACCATACCCTGTATTTTCTGGGTAACCATATACATAACAAACTACTTGATCATTCTTTATAAATACAATTTGGTTCATTCCTTCATTTACTGTTTCACTAATAGTATCCCATTTATATCCGACCGTTTCATATATCCACTCTTTCGGAGTATAAGGACCAAAGAAATAAACTTTATCCCAATCAAATGGGGTGATATCCAATAAATTCACCTCTTCTATAGATGATTCAATGGATAATACCTCTTCTTTCAATAAATCAGCATTCACATCCCAGATATCTTTCTTGAAAAAGTTGAATAACATCACACAAACGACACTAACCAACATGATACTAACTATGACTTTCGTTTTTTTGTACTTCATTTATATTGAACCCCTTACTTTCATCATGATTCTAGCAAAACCTACTATCCCCTAATCGTTTGTTCTTCTATGAATTCAATATTTCTTTTCTGTTGATGATAGGTAAGAATATGTTCTACTAAATGGGGATATAGGACGATGTTATTTAATTCAGATAATTTAATCCATTTTACATCTATTTGATTAGGATCAGGATACTTTGGTTGTTTAGGAACAGAGGCATTTGTCAGGGTACATTCAAAAATTAACTGCAACGAATGAATATCACCAGATTTATGCGCATTCAAGTGGGGAGCATACTCATATATAAATGCTAAAGGACCTACTTCTACGTCCACTGATGCTTCTTCTTTCGCTTCTCGCTTCACAGCTTCAATGACTGATTCATTCGGTTCTACACCGCCTGCAGGTAAATTATAATGAACGCCTCTCTCATCTTCATATTCAATCAAAAGAATCGAATCATTCTCAATGATCAGCGCACATGCCCTCACTCTTATTGGATAAGTCATTAAAATCCCACCTTCTATTTATATAAGCCTATTATACAGTAAATATGGTAATTTTCTCCTTGTAATTAAACAAAAAAAACATTTGGCTCCTCCTTCGCCAAATGTACTGACAGCCACTGATGCTATCCCCGCTATCAATAAGATAACAATTGAGTATGAATCGCACTTTAACGATATGTAAAAAGTTTATTGATTTCTGATGTCAAAGGAAGTTAGATCTCTCCACCCATACACGATCTCCGTGTATTTCTCACCAGCCATATTCATTTCAATAGAATCAATCTTTTCACCACCAAGGGCTTCATAAAATCGATGAGAGTAATTATCCTCCACAACTAGGACGAGCATTGATTGATATCCTTTTTGTTTCAGTTCAGTAGTAACGGCTGCAAACAGAGCCGACCCCACTCCTTTTCTTTGATACTCCTCTAATAAATAAATCGCATATAGTTCGCCATCAAAAGCATCGTACTTCCCACTTCTCTCTTTCCCACCCGAAGAAAATCCAATGATTTCACCCACCTCATTTTCAGCTACATATACGCCACCGAGAGGAATATTGTTTTTCCATAATGTTTCCCTTTTCTCATACGAAAGCCCATTTAAATATTCTTGTGGAAAAATAGCAGCATAGGTGCTGCGCCAACTATCGACATGTACTCTTGCTATACCCATGGCATCCTCGATAACCGCTTTTCTAATGGTAAAAGAAGTTTGATTCATTGTTTTTCTTCTCCTTTATGTATGGTCATTAAGTCTTGGTTTTATATTCTTAATATTTCTTCAATATAAGTCGGTTTTTATGCTAATATTCAATTATTAGGGTAGGGATATTTTTGGAAAGAAAAAGCTTTTTTCTATTTTCATCTTCAGCTTTGTATTATTACTTAGCGCCTGTAGCGATTCAGCTATCTTTGAGGTTTATAAAGGCAGCGCCTTGACAATTGCCGTCGTTAGTGAACCACCTAAAAAAAGGAAGACAACATTCAATTCTTTGAAATGTCCTTTCATGAACTAGAAACAACCGAACGTTCTTTTTGATGCCGTTACTAAAGAAAACCTCACAAAAGCATCTGAAAAACAATATGGAAATTTTCACTTACATTCACTCATTCTCTTCTTTTTTATCTCAGCCAATAGTATTTCTCCTTTATATATAAGAGAATACATTCAACAAAAAATGGCAATGGTCGCCCGACGTAAACTATGCTGTCGGTATTCTCACCTCAAAAGAAGAGGATACAGCGAATAGTATAGAATACCGATTATATCACGATGAATTTACAGATGAGTATGTAAAGGACGTATACACTCGCATATTTACAACCATTAGTGAACTAGATAACGTAAATCCATAGAAAAGTAGGACCACGGAGAGCAGGAGTGCCATGAGCTTGCTCCAATAAGTTATACGAAAGGAAGTCTATGACCTTGATACTCATTTTCTTACTGATCCATATAATCGTGGGGTTGATTCTTATATATACTTATAAAAAATTACCGTCTCTCATTTTTACATTTATAAGTGTTTTTGTCATCATGAGTTTTATTTATTGTTTAGCAGTCCTGCTCCATTCATAAATTGACCTATTGATTCATATTTACTTGGATTTTATTGATTATTTTCTTATAGAGTAAGGGGTTAACAATCCTTATGATAAAGTACAAAATACTCAAGCCTAAAGTAATGACAATAGAAAAGTAAAAAATACTATCGAATAGGATGGACACGGCCAAATGCCCCTTAGTCATTTGTGAAATAATAAAGGAAGAAATCACGACAATAATCCAAGACGACAGTATTTGCCTCACAAAATCATTCGTTCGTCTAGCAATAATCTTTGGTAACAGATTAAACAGAAAATAGGTAACATAGATGTAGCAAAAAAGAAGTCCTGAACCTAATATCACTTCCATTTCTCTATCCCCCCATTTTTTCAACTTTCTCAGCCATGCCATTTGCTAGCCCTTAAAGTAATAATAACTTTTTTCTTCTACCTGTATCCTAAATGTATGCATTCTCTCCATTTCAAATTCCATACTAATTATAGCAATATTTTCCATATAAATTAAATGACTCACACTAAATTACAATTGTTTCATCACATCTCTATTTAATATTATTTAAGAGAAAAAATAGTTCCCACCACTTAGTTTCACAGTATAATATTACCATAATTCTTTAATAGAAAGGTGAGTAAAATTGTCTAAAACAAAATCTTTAGCACACGATGCAATAATAAAGGCATTAGATTGGTCTTATGATAAAGCAATTAATGGTGGTGTACCTGGAATGGACACCGCCATAGAGTTAGCTGATAGTTACTTACAAAAAAGTGGGACCTTAGATGAGAAGGTTAAAAGTTTAATACTATGGCAAAACACCAAAAGTGCTACTATTGGATTTTTAACAGGTTTAGGAGGAATTATTGGTGGTACCGTAGATGTGGTTGCTACTAATACTATAGGGAATATTGCTTACAAGCTATTTATTCAAGAACAAAATTTTAAAAGTAATAATGATCCTGAGATTATTGATATGGTATAGCATTAGAAGGTCTGGTTTAATTTTTTTATAAGTTTAAGAACTTACGAGGAAACGCAGCAAAATAATATAGGGGCCTTAGAAAATATTGAAGGTGAAAAATTGAAATTATCCAAGATATTTAAATTTATAATTGAATTAGGCCTGCCTAAATGGGTGGTTATTACTTTTGCAACTTTAACAGTCGCCCATATTTAAAACTGCTTTGTTTATTATCATCTGTGGCGGTATATTTGCTAAAAGACTTATTAGCAAAGTTTAGTCTGGCAGATACAGAAGAAATTAAAAAATTGACACCGGAATTGATTTAGATAGAAGCTTGATACAATACCCTAATTTCTAATAAGTAGATATCTCCCTTTATCCCCCTCTGCTACTCTCCGTTCGATAAAGGGAAACGATCAACGAGAGTCGCTATCGCTCCTCTCTTTACTTTTTATTTTCTACACATTAATAAAAAATCCAATAAGAGAACGAGCTTAGCAAGTAACCTGTGCTCCTTGACCGCAGGAAAGGGCACCAATGAAAATGCTAAATGAATTATTCAACTCCTAATAAATCGCTAATTTCTTTAAGTGCTTTAGAGGTTTTAGCATGATTTAACCAAACAGGGTTAACCAGCTCTTTAATATTTGTAAGTATTTCTACTATATCCATATCGTTAACAACAGTATTAACAGGCTTTAATTCCCCATTAACTCTTGCAAGAAACATCCTTTTAGCCAGTTGAATATTTAATGAAAATGCAAAATCAATAATGGTAGAACCCTCTGGTAATGACACCACATCCATTTTAGGAGTAAAGACTGTTAATTCCTTTTGAAGTAGTTCAAAGGAAATTAATTCTTCAAATTCAATCGGATTTTTAGTAATAGATTTTATAGTATGTATAGAGTCTCCTAATAAATTTCTACTTAAAGTCTTTACTTCTCCCTCTGTTAAACCATTTTTCAATAAACTAAACACTCCAGTGTCATTCATATTCTTATCTCTCTCAGATTGAATTATAAAATTCACTTCTATATTATTGATTAGCACTTTTGTGTTTATTTGTTTTAAGAATGGTGATACCTCTATTGCGATATTATCTGTCATTTGATGTGCCAAAGGCTTATACAATTTATGTATCATACCTAAAGCGGTATAGCAATCGATTATTGAATTTGTAATAACTTTTATAAAAAACAACTCAGATAGGTCATGCTCTTCTTGTAATAAGGAGTAGGATTTATACAATGGTTTTTGGCTCCATTCCAGATCAACAATTAGTGAACCTCCTTCTTTCTGTATCTCTTTAGAGCAGTTATTAAATATATCTACAAAAATATTGGAGTAATTATTTATTAATTTTTTTATGTTATTGAATTTAGGAGGGTTTAAATAACCAAAACCAATTTCTTCTAACTCTTCTTGAAGTTTATATAAACCTAATCTTTCTGCAAGAGGAGAGAAAAAGATTAAAGTTTCATTGGCATAGGGAACTTTCTTTTCTACTCTTTTAACAGCTAGTGTTCTCATGTTATGCAACCTATCAGCGATTTTGATAACTGCTACCCTAATGTCTTTTACAGAAGCTGACAGCAATTTCTCCGTATTTATTGCACTATACTCTTCTTTTTTTAACTTTCCTTTTTCCACTTTAGTTAAGCCTTCTACAATGTTTGAGACCTGTTTGCCGAACTTTTGCTCAATTTCAGTGATAGATACATGCGTATCTTCAACAACATCATGAAGTAATGCTGAAATTAGAGATGTATTATCAGCATGATAATTCATTAGGATTTCACACACTGCTATTGGATGGGTGATATAAGGTTCTCCAGTAGCCCTTTTTTGTCCAAGGTGGGCTTTATCAGCAAAATCAACAGCTTCTTTCAAAAGTTCTATTTCACTCTTTACAAGATAATTACTCTTTGTGATAAACCCTTCCTTCAAAGCATTCACCCTGGTATCCTCCTTTTTTGAATAATTATAACACCCAGGATTTATTTTCCAATAAAATCTCTACATTTTTTCACAACTTTTATTTAACACCTTTACTTTTGGGATGAAACCAGAAAAAATCGAGAGAAATCTTTCAATAAATCCCTATTTGCTTCTCCTCTTTTAACATTAAAAAAGGTACAAAACTCCCTAGCACTCTAAAAATGAACATCGTAGAAGTCTATATATCCCTTATGCATCTTACTCTGCAAGTAAACTAGAATTGATATCCTCTTGTTCTCAACGGATGCCTCCTATGATAAACTTAAACTACCAGAAATTTCTAAATTAGTCGCAATCGGGGGATTGGAGAAAGTGGCAGTAAACTATCAAAGATTAATTTCATATGTAGAAGAAATAAAGGAACTTAATCATAGCAGTGCTTCTGCATTGGTTGTAATAAAGGATAACGAAATTGTATTAGAACAATACAGCGGTTATCATTCAAATTTAGTAAGTTCAGCACCTATTACGGAAGCCTCTAAATTTAATGTAGCATCTGCAAGAAAAAGTTATTTAGGATTAGCGGTAGCCTTTGCTTTGTATGAAAAAAAAATTAAAAGTATAGATGACTATGCAGTAGATTACTTTGATGAATATGATAAAGCATTACTTGCAAATACAACTATAAGGCATTTAGTTACACATTCTCACGGAATACATCAGAAAAATGATGGGACTCTTTTTAGAGAGTTTAACGCAGGTAAAGGGTGGGCTTACAGAGGAATTAACGTATTAATGATGACAGAACTAATTAACAGACTTTATGGAAAGAGTTATCCCGAATTACTAAGAGAAAGGGTATTTCTACCATTAGATCTCTATGATACTGCTTGGTATACAAACCCTAAAAAAGAACTAGTGAAAGTGATTGATAATCCAAACAAAGCTGCAACGTATAGTTTAGGAAGTACAAATGATGGAAGTGACTCAAACCTTCATACAACAGCTCGTGAATTTGCATTATGGGGTAATCTCCATTTGAATAAGGGATTTCTGAATGGTAAACAAATAGTGCCAAAAGAAGTTATTAGATTAGCTACCAAAGTACAAAGCCCGAATTACAAAGATAAAAAAACACCACTAAACGGCCTGTTTTGGTATGTACAAGATACGCCATCTCATAAAAGCGAAATAGGAGAGAGAGTACCAAAAAATTCTTATCAAATCTTAGGAATAACCGGTCCAACCCTGCTAGTTATCCCTAAATATAACCTCGTTGTAGCAAAAATGTATAATAAGCGATATAACTATGGTGGAGACAACTACCTCCATTATCTAAGGGAATTCAGTAATATAGTAGCAGATACGTTTAATTAACTATCTTACAATTATTTAACTGTTTATCCGCCTGTTTCTTCACCTTGTTTTACGAAGTTATAAAAAACATTTGTGAAATAAGAAAAAAGCGAGAAAAGAAAGAATCTAGGAATAATAAGGTATTTGGCATGAAAAGACCCCGAGTTCGTAAAAGTATTTTTTAACGAAATCAGGGTCGGACAAGCAAATGTTTATTTTTGTTTTACACTTTTTGTACAACCAAAATAAACTCTTCTCAAAATCGACCCCTTCAACCCGCATTCTTCCGTTCGAGTTAAAATAGAAATCTCCAATAAGGGAGAGAAGAACAAGGCGGAGAAAAGAATTGGGGAGAGAAGAAAAAAGATGGCGAAAGATGAGGAGAAAACCTTTGGTCTCTTATTGGAATACTGCATGAGTAAACTATTGAAAAAAGCCTGATATAGCAAGGGTTTAGTAAGATTGAATCCTCATAAAACTATTGAAAATATATTGATTTACTATTGAATTAAACAAAAAAAAAATCCCGGATTCCTATTGAGGAAAACCCGGGATAATATTGATCCAGAATCGAAAATCGGTTGCGAATCGGAAAAGTTTATTTTTACTGGGAAGAGTTTATTTTTGTTTTAACATAGGAATGAAAGAACAATTATGAAATAAGAAATATGAAGTTTGTCCTCCTTCTCTATGCTTTTTAATAGGTTATTTTATTAGGACTCCACCTCTCCATGTCAGAAACCCCTTAACACCAACTTCAAAATTACTATTTACCTATCCACAATAATTTGGTCCAACAATCTGGATGTAAGAGCATCGTATACTGCTTCTTGTATCCTTGAATTTAGCAAACGAATGTTGTTGTAATTTGAAGCATGGTCAATGAACCACTCTTTCATATTTAGTTCCTCAACAATTTTAACTTCTTCCAAATCCAGATTTGAGATAACAATTTCATAAGTCCTTGTTATAACTTCAACCTTTTCACTATCATTTAATTCATCAAAACTAATGTTCGAACTGATTCGGGAATAAATTGGCATTCCCAACTTCTTTATAGTTTCAGCCTCATTCTTAAAATTACTCGTTAGTATAAATATACAATCTTTCACATCTACTGAATAATTTAAGTCATTAAATTTCCCCTCATCAAAGATCTCATAAAAAGCATTATAAAAACTTGGATGAACTTTATCAAATTCGTCAATTAGAACAATATTTGATTCCCTTTGTAATAGATCTCTTGCAAATGAAGATTTAGAATGTTTATCCCCAAAGATATAGTTTGATGCTTCATTTGTCTGCATCATAGAAAATTGAATACGTAATAAATCTCCGCCTAGATAATCACTTAATGATTTCGCTAACTCTGTTTTCCCTACTCCAGAGGGCCCTTGGAAAAGCATCACTATTGGTTTCTTATCATCCTTTTTTGAGAGTCTATACAAGCCCGATAATACTTTCCTTTTAGCACCCTTTTGCCCAATTACAAAGCCGTCTAACTGGCTAGAAACCTCCCTTAAACTCTCCTTCTTAATCTTTCTATATTCAGAATACCTATATTCAATATTTGAATCACACTCGATTTTCAGTGTTTCTATTACTCGTTTCGGTGGATTATGAAGATAAAGATCCATAATTTCATGGCCTAAAGAGATAATTTGAGAAAAATTTGTGACGACATGTTCCAATACAGACGCAAAATCTTCTGATCGCACTACACAATTTTCCACTTCCTCTTTATATCCTGTTGTGAACCGAGCAGCTCTGTCAAGGAACCCTACATTCGAAGCTCTTACTAACTCATTATATTGTCGGATTAAATCCATAAATTTCAAAGCTGTATCATCAACATTTCTCTCTAATAGGAAATTATTGAAGTCTTTCTTTGACCCTATAAAAATAAATACATTTTCCATAGTTCTATTCAACTCCTGCAATTAACACATCGTATACCTTCAAACTTACTTCTTCATCGGCTTCTCTGTTAGAATCTCTTTCACCAAACTTTGGATTATTTGATTTCTTATTATTCAACTCAAATTCACCATTAAATGTTAAGTCACTTTTTTTTGCAAATCCTACGTGCATTGCATGAATAATTAAGTTCATTTTTCTTAAATCTGTTATATTGTAATTATTTTTAAAAGCATTTATATTAAATCTAAAAACAACTTCTTCATGCTCAGTCTTACTACCTATACCAATAAATTCATAGTATCCCTTTGCATTCCGTATTGTTTCGTCTATTTTATCAATCACCAAATCATACTCACCAGTTTCGTCTAAAGCCGGATTACCACTAATCATAGACATAAATGGACTAATCATTACAATGTATGTTAATGAATCCTTTTCAGCTTCCAAAATATAGTCTTTGAATTCTTCAATAGCTGAATTATCGTTACCTAAACTGTCAAGAAAATCAGTCAAAATTGTATTTTGAATAATCGTTTTTGCGATATTATCTGTTTTCACTTTAGCACCAGCTGCTGCATTTACTTCTACATTTCCACTAAAACCAATTAAAGCATTTAAAAAATTGGAAAAAACATTATCTTTTGTTGTTCCCACACCTGCTTTTCCATCTATCTGAGCATTCTTTCCCGTTTCTTTCAATAGTTCAGTAGTTTTATTCAAATTTCCACCATTTGATATTTGTAAGTAGTCAGTTACAGATTCTTCATCAAAATAAACAATCTTTTTCATTCAATTCTCCTCCAGCACTTATTTACTTATAATCTACCTTTATTCTATTGTAACAATTAAATGGATTTATAAGGAATCCTCTTCGATCTATCCCTATGATTATTCATCACACTTCTCTTATACTAGATACGACTCTTTTGAATCAACCATAAGAATACATCCTCAGTCATTCTCAAGATCATTAACGCATCTTCCTGTGAAGGGTTATCTTCGCCATGTGCTCCCAATCCAGACATACCACTATATAAAGTGGCCATTATTCGGTATCTATTCGCACCTTTATTATTGTCTAACCAATATTTAAAAATCCTCTTTTTACTTTTAAGCTCTGCACCATCTTGGGTAATTCTTTCATCTGTAGCAACCAGAATGCCCCTTAAATAATCACCATTTTCAGTATCAAGTTTAGTTAATATTTTTTCAAAAGCTGTTCTACAATTATCTATACAGCTTTTGAAATTGCCATTACTATAAGTTTCTAAAGCCTCATTGTAATGTCTAAGAACTTCTGGATAACCTAAATTAAGTTCCTGCCTCATAACAGACATATCGCTTTGTCTTTCTACCTCACCTGAAGACAGGTATTGGAGGGAGTACCTGTCACCCATATCCGTATTTTCAATTTGCAAAGCGTAGCCTAATAACTCAAGACAATTCTGAATCTGTTTTAAATGAGAAGAATCTTCAATTTCATCCAATCTCCTAAAAATTTCATTGAGAAACTCATTTAAATGCTCTTTCTCAGACTTAATTTTATTACAGAGCTTCATCATTCCTAATTCGGGATTGAAAGAATCATTATCATTTGTATAGCCCCTATTAAAGGTGTTTGGATTGAAATAATTTTCATATTCTTCTACTAGGGAAGAAAGCCCTATACAACTTAGAACCTGCTCTAACCAACCATTTCCGTTACTATAAATTACTCTTCGAATTGGAATATTCAAACATCTGCATAATTGAGCTAAACTTTTATCCTTCTCTACTATCTAAAATTAACCCCATTTATCTTGCTCCCATTCATATTTTGTTTGTGAATTACTCTTTGAGATACAGACATCCACAGAGAAAAAGTGATAACTGTGAAACTACTATCCCTAATTACCTCTTGAATATTCAATCTCAGGTGAATCACATATATCTATATTCCAATTTATAACACAAAATTGTCTAGGAATAGTATAATTTTCTAGTACCTTATGAATTCTTTACTGGAATTAAGAGACACTCCCGCAAAAATAAAAAGAGGAGAACTTTACATGCAAGAAAGAATGTTGAGGTTAATTCAAATTGATTGGGTAGGCCCTTATTCATTAGAGACTATAACAAAATTACAAGATATTTCCCAAGATTACGGAATCTATCAAATTTACTGTAAACAACCCGTGTATGGAAAGGACGTTTTACTCTACATAGGAAAAGTAGACCAACAAACATTGGGGAAACGAGTTACAAGAAAATTGGGGGGTTACAAATGATTCTAACAACTTAAAGATTTATGCTGGTCGTCTGGCTGGTGAAAAAACACCCGAGGAGAAACTGTGGTCATAGGAAATTGATTTGGTCGAAAGGCTTTTGATCAGTGTACACAAACCAGCCTACAACTCAAAAAGTTTATGGCTAATACGGGACATCGAACTCCAGATATTCATACTTTGAATTGGGAGATTACAGAGATCTACTTCCTGAAATCTCGGGATTGCGATGGACAAGCAGGTTAGACACTATGGAGTATACTATTTATAGGTATACCGCTGACGAATAATCAAATAAATGGTGATCAAATATGGAGAAAATTTGAAACTGATTCTTAGTTGATAGGGGGAAAATAATGTTAGATAAAATAAATGACATCAACGTTGCTCTCAGCAATAAAAGTTATTTATCAGCACTTGCACTATCCTTAACTTTACCTGATATTTGTGGGGAAATTGAATATCCACATTTTAAACACAAGAATGGAAAACGAAATGTAGGAAAACAATTTGCAACATGGTTTGACAATTGGGCAAATCAATATTTTGCAGATAATACAGGTTGGACAAAAGATTACACTAAAGCAAAAAATCCATATTTTACAGGGGAAATGTGTTATTCTTTACGCTGTTCTTTCTTACATGATGGAAATTCTGATATAAAAAACTGGGGCAACAAAGAAGATGCAGATTTTTACTATTCATATGAATTTGAATTAGCAATAGGAGGAGCAGATTCATTTGGTTTATCATGGACAAACCCGTCTAGTAATGATTCAAAAATAATGAAAACAAAAACTGTTAGAGTTAATATTGACAAATTGTGTGAGTCTATTTGTTTAGCTGCAGAAAATTATTATCGAGAAAAAGATCCTAGTCTATTCAAGGACCATAAAATTAACTTTATTGATTTTAATTCTTTCAAAACTAGGTAACAGTAGTATTTATTAAATTCTTAAAGGTTTTATAGCGATTTTCTACAATTAAGCATAGAGTGTACTATAAACTTCTATAATTGATATAGCTTTATCCTACTTAGTTTTTTGTTGCTAAACAAATTTATACAATGAAAAGGAGGTTTGAATAAGTGAAAGAAATTTTAAAACACCCAACTGTTTCTGCAATTCTTGGAACCGTGATTGGAACTATTATTGTAACTCCAATAGTAGCATATATAAATAAGGTAAATGTAATTGAAGCACTTATCTTAATCGTTAACTGGATAAAGAATTTTATTACTTTAATTCTAACTTTCCAAGTTCCTTTTTGGATAATTATTGTTTCACTATTCTTATTTTTGTTCATTAAGAAAATTGCCAACAAAATAAATTCACAAGGTCCCTCTTATGCTAGACATTCTATAGAAGAGCACTACAGACAAGATAAAATAAATAACATTTTATGAATACTTGAGTGGTATCGAAGTTATGACGGAAAGCTAAAATTAATAAATCATTCACCACACCCTATTTGTCCTGATTGCATGAATGATCTCGTTCTCTCGAATAAAACAGCAGAAGGCTATCATTCAAACCGCCCTACAAGGTTTGTATGCGAAAATTGTGGATTCTCTCAGAAACTAGAAACTGATATTGAAGATTATAGAATGAAAATTGAAAGAGAGATAATTCGAAGAATAAGAACAGGTGAATGGCGTAATTCACTACAAGAACATTTTTCATAGTTTTTTCAAAAAAAGTACGAGGGTAATCGGTTTAGCAACTAATGATTAGCACAATACCGTTATTCCCTCATACCCTACCTATCACAAACATCTTACTTTTCACACAAGACATTAAATAGAAAGAATGTTATCTCCCTCCTCCTCATTTATCATTCGATGTTATCCAATATTTGAGAAATCAATCTTCTTACTTCTTCACTGTTCCCATCAAATCCAGCATACCTTTGAATTTTATATGGTGTAATCGATATTCTATTTTGAATCATTTCATTGATAGCCCATTTGATTTTACGAATCTGAAAGTTTTTTATATCCTCAGACAACTCTTCTAAATATTTATGGGTTTTTACTAATTTTTTATTTTCAAGCTATCTACCTGCACCTATCGTCCTTCTAATACTTAAAGGCGTTACTCTTACCGACTTACCTTCTTTAGCAAGAATCAGTTTTACCGCTTCCTTTGCTAACTTTAAACACTCCACATCTCGTGTTTCCCAATCCACGGTTTCCGTCCTTTTCTTTCTCGTTTGATTCTTTGGTGTAACCTCCTCATACCATTCTCTATCATATCTAAAAATCCATGTATGAAGCCCTTTTCCTATGTATTTCAACTGACTTTGGTTTGCATATTTATTTTCTTCTAGTAACTTTAGCCATTGGATACGTCTCTCTTTAAGACTAAAGGAAGGGCTATGCTGCTTTGCAATGCTCTTTTTTTCCAACTATCCCCTCCATATTAAAGAATTCATCTAAATCAATGTCAAGAAACTGTAGAAAGAGCAAATGACGCAACGGGCTTCTATTTTTGTTATTGTATCTTATAAATAATCGCAGCCAATTAGCCGGTTTACCCGGATTAAATTCACTTTGCATTAATCTCAAATATTGCTCTGGATAGTAATTCAAAAAGGGATGCTGAACCTCACTTGTATACAAACTGCCATTTACTGAAGCTATTCCTTTGTCTCGAATATAGAAATTCACGACAAGGTGTATACACAAATTTTAAATGCCAAGAAAAACACTAATTCTCTATTCTGTTTGTTTCTTAACCATATTAAACGCCTACAGACAAAGCGTGGTGTGACAAAAAGGGATTAGAATTACAAAAAATGAAAGTGCAACTTGATAAAAATATGTAATTTTTTTAGGGAACACAACGAACGTTTTTAAGAAGAAGGAGCCTTAATTTGCCCTTAACTGAAACCGGCTCATATATAATGCCAAGAAAGAGTTAAAGCGAGACAATGAAGGATTGTTAAAATGGTTAAGGCAGTTGCAAACCGGTCCTTTTAGGATTTGGAATTGGTTTAGGAAAAGCAAATGACAAACGATTTAATTGATTGAATTCATAAGGCAAGAAAATAATCTACTTATATATAATTATTCCGTAATTGTATAACTAGGTTCTCTTACCCGATCAATGAAATTTATTAATCCTAGTTTCAAATTTTGCTTTAGTCATAGGACTGGTTGGTATATCCATTGAGGTTGAACATTATTGGAGAAACGAAAATAATAGTGGAACCAAATGAGCCCAAAAAAGGAAAGAATTCTATGTAGCATCTCAACATTACTCATACCTTATCATTCCTTTTTGCTAATTCTTATTTTCATTTTTGGTGGAAGCAAATCATATTCTTCACAAAGTTTGTAGAAGTAAGGATTTCGTGTATGAACATCAATTCCTTCTTCATCTAGTATTTTTTCACATTCAAGAATCTGCTCGTCAGCAAGCAGGTTTTTCGGTATTAATATTTCTACCATACCTATTATCTTCTTTATTTCTAAAAGTTTGGCTAAATATGGTCTATGGTTCCCACCAGTGGCTACTGTGTATGTTTTATTAGGTAAGTAGATTAAATGTAAATCTCGATATCTTTCACATAAATAACCATACTTTTTAATTGATTGATATAACCGATCTAATTTTTTTTGTCTTAAAACACCTTCATATGACAGTCCTTTTATTTCATCAACATAAACAGATTTATAACCATAGAAATATATATAATAATCTTCATTTTGTTCTCCATACTGTTTAATTAATTGGTCATAATATTCCCATCCAGTATAATCTACCCTAACTTCCCCCATAAAGACACCCCTTTTCATCTAAATGAAACGTGTAATTTATTTAATTAAACACTAAACTACAAATTTATAAATTATATAGCTTAGATAACAGGAATATGAGGATTAAATAAATTTAAAGATAACAATAGAAGGAGCCCTATATTCCTAATTAGTCTATCCATGCTCCAGTTATACTGTTTAGAGGTATTTTTTTCCTCTAATCAACATTGAGCGTTGCAGACAGATTGAACCAGCTATGCGGAGCTTCGAGCCACTGTTTGCATACAATATAGCAAATGATGCGAGGAAAGGGCTACCCACGTAGCCCTTATAATCAGGTTCGATCATAATGACCTTCTAAACCTACATTTAGCACTTAGAAATAAGAACCCATTTTGATAAAAGATTGATCAAAATGAGTTCTTATCAAGCTGATTTAAGAGTAGTATTTTAAAAGAGTTGATTAATTCTGAAAGCGAATATTTTCACTAACGCACCCGTTTCTATAAGTGTGATGTTTCAAAATCTTTCTTGTGGTATAAGAAAAGACAACCATAACTTGAAGAACAGGTACATTTAGATTTATTAGAAGGATGTTTACTTTTTAGGTTTAGGCAAGAAATATAAGCTACCACCCATTAAAAATCCACCGATTATTGCAAGTAATGTACCGATTATAACCCAATGAGTCAATAAAATAGTGGATAAATATATTCCTAACATAAATAAGAGTGTGCCAGCAAAAAATAAAATTCTTACTTTTTTCATTTTTCTTCTCCCTTCAAAAAATTTTAGTTAGTAGTTAAAATTTAATCCACTTTGTTTTCCCTATTAGTATACCTGCCCCGTTTGTTAAATAAGAAAAAAGAACGCTCCAGCGATCCTCATCTTTAACTCTTGCACCCATTAGTTGAAGAATACTACATTAATTCTTTACCCATTGGTTTAGAGGGTTTGTAATCCTTCTAAAGAAGATAAAGTAAGAGGCTTTTCATATGGTTATACTTCAGTTCTGGAAAGCTAACATTATATCTTTCATGGCATTTTGGACATACAGTATTTTTTATTGCCCTACTTTTTGCTTGTGTTTTCCAAACATGCTCACATTCTTTGTACCTCCAAACAATGATCTTATCTGATCCAGATCTTACATTGACTAAAGTGTCCTCATTATTTTCTAATGGATGCCATTCTTCAATTAAATCAGGTCGTTCTTCTGCAATGAAACCTCTTGTGTTCTTCATTTTTCTCTCCATGTATCGTGATAACAATTTATTAATTCAAGAATACCACTATTGTCTTATTTCGTCTTACTCCCCATCATTACTTTCTCCTCTATATATCCCTGCTAAAATGTCGGTATCCAAAGCCACTCCCCCTCAACCCCTTTTCTCTCAAGGCTTTCACCCTCTTATCTCGATTTTATCTTCCCTCTATTATGTTATTAAGTTCTTCCCCAAAACCTCCATTTTCGTCCTCTTTTTTTACGTTCTAGATTGCATTAAATATTCGGACAATGAAATATGCTCCCGTAATGGAGAAAAGAATCAGGAGATAAGATGGAAAACGGAGCCATTTTGGAACGGTTATAGGGTAAGGAAACACATTGAATAGAGATTGGAAACCCAATGGATTTACGGATTAAAAAAACGACTAAAACCCTGATTGAATAAGGGATTGGACAGATTTGGAGCAAAAGAAAAAGACTGAACCCGTATTGAATTCAACCTGGATTTATATTGATTTTACGATTGATTATTAATTGAGTACATATTGTTCGCCTGCTCTTTTTCTTCTCTCTTCCTTCGCTCCCGATACCAACTATTTAGCAGTAGGTACCGACTTTTTAGCGTGGGGAAGTGGAAAGTAACAGGGACATACCTCCCTAGCACTACTATTCGCTTTAATTTCTGTTTAACCTCAAACTATAAAAACGTCTTGACTTCAGATCACCTTCCAGTTCAAATACCCCAGCATCAATCAACTTCCTTATTCGATATTCGAGAAAAGCATCCCCTATATATTGATCCAAATGCCCTAGCACTTCTCCAATTACTCTAGCTACACTTATAAATTCATTTTGTTTACCAAAAAACCTTTTTGCCTTTTTTACAATAAAATCATCATAGTAATCTTCAGTGATACTTTGAATCCTTCCATTCCGCCATATTCTTAACGTTTCATGACTTTTACCAAGAGAAAGCCATTCCCTCACTAACTCCTCTCGATCATGGTCTGTAAATAATGTTAAAAACTGTCCAAAATCCTGTTCATAAATAATTTGAAACTTATCGGGAGGTATTTCACCTGTATGAAGTACCGTGTATTTTACTTTTTTAACCTGAAAAAGCTCTTTATATGCTACTGTCGTATTAATAACCGTAATATCAATGTTTTTCTCTTTTAAAAGATATACTATATACCGCATCCCTGTTTGTTCATGAGCGTTATCAGAAACCCAAATAGTCACATGCTCGCCTTCAGGTATAAGGTTGATTTGATTCATTACCATTTCAAAATGTTCCCTGTAACCATTGTATTCAAAAAACTTATCACTCATGGATTGTTCCATCCACTCATTTCTTAATTTTACGCCAATCCCTTCATTTAATCCCCAGACCGGGCCTATGGAGAATATATCATAAAAAGAAATTATTCTTTCCTTTTTATCAAGACCCATCTCTTTTAAAGCAAATTGCAAACTACCAGAAGCTGATGCACTAGATAGAATATGTATCATCCTTTTTTACTCCTCAGTTGGTATGACTTATTTCTTTTCTTCATCCTGCTTTTCTCCAATCAGTAAGAATATCCGTTTATTTTTATTCAATTAAATCAAATTTCAGTATTTTACCTCATCACTCTCTATTTAATATTAACCACTAATACGGTATTGTCCATATGAAAGTTTCAGCTTCAAAATGTTTCTCCACGTCTCATCTTCCATAAAACCATCGCCATCTACTGTGTCCCCATCGAAAAATACCATTCCAACGCCCCTTCTTTCCCCATCCCCCTCCATCCCTTATCCACCAAGGGCTCACTTCCCTTTCACCCCCCGCTTCAGTTTCGCTTATAAAATAATTACGTTCCTACTATTTTCCATGATTGGCCCAAAATTGTAACGATTTTGCACCCATTTGTATAAAAAAATTACGTTCCAGAGTAGATGAATACGGGATAGATGATTGAGGACTTTCTGATTCTAATCAGTGAGGAAAAACACTGGAAAGGATACATCTTATACCGTAGGGAAACTTACCGAAAAAGCTATAAACCTTACTGTACAAAGGATTGATGTAATACAAAATTGAAAAAAGCGATTGGATTCGGATTGGATTTTGATTGAAACTGGGGTTGGATTACGATTGGAACTCCACCGAATTTCACACAAAAAACCGAAGGTCTGCCGGGAAAAGCACCGGAAAAACCCTCGGATTGGGAACATTAATTTTATATAAGGAACGCTTTTTTTATTTAAGGAACCTTAATTTTATATAGTGACAATAGCTTAGTCCTTTTTGCATTAGAATTCTCAACAGTTACACACTTTATTAAGTTTCATTGTAAATCTACACTGTATACTGAGTCTTGTCTCTCATACTCCAATTATGGGTGTAATATTACAAGCTAAACTAATTTCTTCTCTCTCCTATGTACAACACAAATAAACCCTTCCGAAAATCCCCACCTCAAACCCGCATTCCACCGTTCGAGTTAAAATAAAGTTTTCCGACTAAACCCCAATTCCGAGAGTCAAGTCCTTAATATTGTGTAAAATTCTAAACCACTGTTTTCAACTATTAACTAGTGATATGATTTATCCCCTTACATTTTTTGAGGGAATCTTCCATGGTTCTATTCCTTCATAGCCAGGGTGGGATG
>NZ_JACSQT010000012.1 GCF_014836495.1 Cytobacillus stercorigallinarum
TGTTTGATTAGCTCGTTTGCACCTATGGTGCTTTGTTGCTGATAAATCAGCTTTTTTAGAATTACGCTTGACGTTTTATGTTCGTTCAGTTTTCAAAGAACAATCTCGTTCGCTTCAAAAGCGACTTTATTATCATAACATCCCATCTCAATCACGTCAACCATTTTTTCAAAATAAATTTAAGTGATTAGATTAGTAAATTTTTCTTTTATCGGGAACAAAAATAACTATATCACGATTGAAAAGTGTTTGCAATATAATTTTTAAAGTTTTAATCAAGTTTTTTATATTTTTATTAATTGTGGTAACTATATATAGTTAAGCGTTTCCAATTATTGATAACCACAATAAACTATTGATCATCTTTGCTTTACTTATATATAAAGATACTTTTCCTTATTCTTATCTTCTTAAGCTCCCAACTTATTTATATAAAGTAATCTTTCAGTCTCTTCATACTTAACATAGATATAAGTCATAAAGTTGAGAATGGGTCATATAATCTACTAAACTCATTCTATTATATAGGAAAGGTGTGAATAGAGCTGGAAGATGTAGCACTATACGTATCAGTAATTATGGCCCTTTTTTTATTTTCATTCGCTTATGTGGAAGGTATTCGCATCGCTAATTCACCAGGTAAAGTATATGGAGGAACTTTCATCTTTACCGTTACAGCAGCATTTATTTTTAGTAGATTATCCTATTTATTTATATAAAAAATATAATGAAGTAAAAGGTGAGCTAATTGTTGGCTCACCTTTTACTTCATTATCTAATACGCCTATAATCGTTTCTTTCTTATTATTCTTTCATCTATTAAAAAGAAAGATAACCCTACTATAACAAATAACCCACCAAAGATTTGTGTCCAAACTATTCTTTCTTGTAGTACGAAATAAGCTAAAATGGCTGCACCCACAGGTTCAAACAAAGTCGCCATTGAAATAACAGAAGTACTTACATACTTTACAGACCAATTAAATAATGTATGGCCTAATAATGTTGGAATAAGTGCTAAGAGAATTAAAAATATCCAGTCATTTACTTGATAAGGATACAAAGGTTGTTCATTAAGCATGACATAAATAAAAAGTGTCAATGTACTAATACTGTACACAATAAATGTATAAGTAATAAGGGATACTCTTTGGCGGACGGTCTGCCCAAACATTAAATACCCTGTTACTAGCCCACAGGCGATAAGTGCTAACAAATCACCATAAAGCGCCCTTTCACTTAGTAGAAAATCACCCCAGCTAATAATGATACAACCGCCTATCGCAGTGATAGCTGACAAAATCGCTTTCCAAGAAGTTTTTTCTTTAAAAAAGAGATAAGTTCCTATAAATGCAAAAATCGGTTGTAAGGCAACTAACACAGTTGAGCTAGCCACGGATGTGTATTGAAGAGACTCAAACCATAAAATAAAATGGAAAGCTAAAAAAATACCCGCAATCATCGAAAACAGCCAATCCTTTGTTGTAATATGACGAACCTCATGAACATATTTTAAAAGAAAGATTGGCATCATAAGCACGACAGAAAAAAGGAGACGATAAAAAGCAATAATACCAGGGGGAGCTGAAATCAACTTTACAAAAATGGCCGAAGTTGAAACTGAAACAACGCCTATAGCCAATACCAAAAACGGATTCATCTTCACATCCCCATGCAATCACCTTGTTTCTATATATTGTTATTTAGGTATAGACTATTTTACACCTTAAACCTATAGTAAAGGTAATCTATTTAAAATTTATTAAATGATAAAGCAGGCGATAACATGAACGGATTAGAAATGGATGTTCTAATAAAATTAGGGATTTCAGCTGTGCTTGGTCTTGTTATAGGACTAGAAAGAGAACTAAAACGTAAACCAGTAGGTTTAAAAACAAGCCTAGTCATTTCAATCGTTAGCTGCCTACTCACTATTGTTTCAATTGAATCAGCATACATATTTCCAGGCAATGACGATATTAATATTACAATGGACCCCTTACGTTTAGCAGCTCAAATTGTATCAGGTATTGGCTTTCTTGGCGCAGGGGTCATATTGAGGAGAGGGAATGATAGTATCTCTGGTCTCACAACGGCTGCTTTAATTTGGGGAGCTGCCGGGATTGGCATCGCTGTTGGAGCTGGATATTATATGGAGGCTGTTGCAGGTGTCGTATTACTTATTATTTCAGTTGAAGTTGTTCCCTACTTATTAGGACTTATCGGCCCAAGACAACTCCGAGAAAAAGAGATTACGATGAAAATGGCAGTTGAAACGAAGGAACAGATTACGACCATTATTCATTCCATTAAAGAACAACAAGCGGCTATTCGCAGGATGAGAATTAAAGATACGGAAGAGGGTTATCCTCAAGTATATTTAACCATCGCCGTTGATTATCGTAAAAAAACAACCGATTTTTATCATACCATTTCTCAAGTACCTGGCGTAAAGTCGATGGAAATAGAAAGCTTGCACTAATTTTTTTATTTTTGACTATTGAAAAATATTCATTCTCTCGCTATAATTTCTATATACTTAGCGGGGGATTAGCTCAGCTGGGAGAGCGCATCGCTGGCAGCGATGAGGTCAGGGGTTCGAGCCCCCTATTCTCCATACCAAGAAGCCGTGATTTATCAGGGCTTCTTTTATTTTTTTCTTAGCAACCACACTCACTAAAAATATAGATGTAGCCGAATTGTTGCCGAAAGTCATTTTTTCTAAGTTTTTTTATCTCTAAATTGCACTACCAACCTCCTTCAAAACCTTCAACAGCATCGGCATTATTTGTATAAGTACATACCCAAGCACTCCATTCTGAATTCCAATCCATGCTCTGACCAGCTAGATTTTTTTAATATAACAGCTAATACTAATTCGATTAATAACTACTAATAACTGCAAGTAGCTTCAATAGTTAAGGATTGAAATTTGTAATATTATCCAATATTGGTTATACTGTTTTTTTGAAAGACCACTTTCGTTATATAAGAACTACGTTTCAAGTACTAAAGACGTAAGAATGAATCAACAGAATAATCAATCGTTGAGAGGATGGTTCAGATGGCGAAAACATCAATAACAACCCTTAATATGAAACGCAAATTTAATGTTCCAGCAGAAAAAGTATTTGACGCGTGGACTAAAGCAGACACGATTAAAAAATGGTTGTTCACTATGGAACATACAAATAAAGTGGCAAAGAGTAATCCTCGTGTAGGTGGAACATGGGAAGTTGTGGATCATCGAAATGGGAAAGATTATCGAGCTATTGGAGAATATAAATTGGTGGAACCACCAGCGAAACTTGTTTTCACATTCAAAATGCCACAATTTAGTGATTTAGAAGACGACATTACAGTGGAAATCGAATCGCTTGAATCAGGCTGTGAAATGACTTTTACACAAGAAATTAACGTAATCCATGAAAAAGATTGGACTACTGAAGATATTCAAAAAGCACATGAAGATTGGAAGAAAGAGACCGAACAAGGTTGGCATTATATGTTCTTAGGTTTGAAGGAATTAGTAGAAACAGGAAAGATTACATATCCATCATTTTAATAAAAATAAGGCTAACTTTAACAAGAAACATGCTTGAAGCACAGTATAAAATAGTCAGATTCAATATCACAATTAGCAAAGAAGAGAAATTTAAAAGTTTCTCTTCTTTGCTTTTTTTATTTATTTCTTTGCAAATTCAGAAGCAATTTTTTCGACTTCAATATAAGCATTTTCTAAAATTGCCTCTCTGGCTAGTAAAGCTGTCCCTTGCGCTCTAACCATATGATAATCTTCAATTCCAATAAAATTGAACATAGATTTCAAATATTTGTGTGAGTACTCGACTTCAGTATACCAGTCATTATTAGTATAAATACCACCACTTCCTTGTATCACCAGCATACTTCTTCCATCTTTAAGTAAGCCAATAGAACCATTCTCTGTATATTTAAAAGTCTCCTTCGCAATTAAAATATTATCCATATAGTCTTTTAATTTTGTTGGTACATTAAAATTATGCAATGGGAGAACGATTACATACTTATTCGCACTCTTAAATTGTTGTAACACTGCGCTCATACGGTTTGTTACTTCTTTTTCTTCATTCGTAAGTTCTTGATTCTTAGCAAGCTTAGCCCATGCATTTAAAACTATCTTATTTATCATAGGTACTTCGTCGCTATATAAGTCAATTTGTTCAATGACCTCATCTTCTGATTGTAATTCCTTATATAGATTTTTAAAGTGATTAAGAACATTAAGACTAACAGACGAAGTAGATTCCACTTCTGGATGGGCATTTATAATAAGTAATTTGCTCATTAGATAATTCCTCCTGAATAAAAGTTTCTTTAATGGGTAAACTAATTGTCTCTTATATCAATCGTCGATTAATATTGTCGACGTTAATCAATATAACGCTATTAGTAACTTGTGTCAAACAAAAAAAACTATGTTAAGATACAAATACAATAAAAAGATAATTAAAGATGTTTTAAATAAAGCAGGTGATTACATGAAATATAGTGTTATGGTTGAATATGCGTTGCATAGTTTAGTGTACTTAATTGATGTACCATCAGATGAAGTTATTGGGATAAAAGAACTTTCAGAATTTCAAGGGCTTTCAGAGACATATCTTTCCAAAGCATTTGGTAAATTATCAAAGGCTAAAATTGTGAGTTCTGTTCCAGGAGTGAATGGAGGTTATAAATTAGCTAAGGCTCCTGAAGAGATTTCCTTTTGGGATGTAATAGAAGCTGTTGAAGGTGTTAAACCAATTTTTCAGTGTAAAAACATTTTAAGTAATAACCTTATGTATGTAGGTAAAGAGGATAAAGAGGATAAAGAAGATAGAGACTGTTCATCTTGTATACCAGGTAATTCCACTTGTACAATAAATTTAGTAATGTTAGAAGCCGAACAGCAAATGAGAGAGTATTTACGAAACAAAACGATTGCTTGGTTAGATGAAGAACTTGATCGTGTTTTACCAAAAAAAATCCGTGTTGATAGCCGAGAATACTTTAAGGATAAAAGTCTTAAATAGACAAAAGAGAGTAGGAGAATGATTTCTACTCTTTTTTTATCTTTTTTTAAAATAAGAATTAATATTTTGTTTATTTTATTCAGAAGATCATTTAGAAGGGTATCATTATACAAAAATCTTGGAAGCATTCCTAGAATAAATGTACTTATTTAAGAAGTTTATGAAGGGGTTTACTTAAAGAAACGGAGAATTTAGTTGAAGAGCATATTCATTTACTATGGTGAAATATGTATTTAAGGTAACATATAAAAGGAGGTCAAATACTATAAGAAATGGTTGTAGAATAAAAGCAAGGGGGAAGAACTAACTTGAAAATCACAACAGAAAGACTACTAATCAGACCTTTTAAACGTAATGATTTACAGGATGTATTTGCTATTTATAATAATGATGATACCTGTAAGTTCTTATTACATAATAAGTGGACTCAAGAAGATATGAACAAAAGGTTTGATAAAAAGCTAGGAAACTGTGCACTCACTAAAGAATCCATGTTAAGTTTAGCTGTTCTATACAAGAATAAAGTAGTTGGTGATTTATCCGTATGGTATACAGATATGAAAGACACTGTTGAGATTGGTTATAGTTTTTCAAATGAAGTTGCTGGTAGAGGTTTAGCAACAGAAGCAGTAAGTAGTTTGGTCTATAAATTATTTGATGAATTTAAAGTGCATCGTATACAAGCTAATCTAGATGCACGAAATATAGCTTCACAAAAATTATGTGAAAGAATTGGTATGAGAAAGGAAGCACATTTCATACAAGATTTTTGGAATAAAAATGAATGGACAGATAGTATTGTGTACGGCATGTTAATTTCCGATTTGAAGTAATTGCCTTATTTATTCGTGCAAATGGTGACTTATGTTAAAAAGCCCTTCCAAAAAAAAGCTTTTAAAACTTTACCCTCGCCGGCAATCTCAATTAAATAACTAATAATTCTTTAATAAAGCTCATACATGCACCCAATCCCTTCAAAATCATAAGATGCTTTGAAGGAGTGATCTCACCATGCCATGGCAACATAAAATTAATTATTTAATTGGTCAACCAATTGGTATCTCATTCACCAATGGTCAAGGGGCATCAGGGAAACTTTGTGGTACATCTCAAAGAAAATTATTAGTGATTGAATATTTATATCAATCCCAATTCGCATTAAAGCAATATGATTTTCATATGATTCAAGATATTACGGGGTTTCCATCCTGCCATAACCAACAACCATTATATTGAAGTTCACAGCCCTCATTAGTGGGCTGTTTTTTCAAAAAACATTATACATAATCAGTCATTTACCCCGTTGTTCACAGATTAATTGATTAATTAAAATATACATCTACTTCGAAACACTTGATTCAAATATGTTGAAATACGAAAGCATAGCAGGTAAAGAGCCTGAAATATGTAAATGACTTTATCATTTATGCATACTTAGGTCCATTTAACATCACTCTAAGTTAAGATAGTTTACCTTAAAGGGGAGAGTTAAAATTAAGAGGATCTTCATTACTATGATTATGTTTCTTTTGTTAAGTGGATGTCAAAAGCCTGTAGAAATTCAATATCAAGCATACGCCGTTGGTTTTGGTATTGACTTTATTGACGAGGAGTATGTGGTATATGTTCAATTTTTAGATTTTTCAAATGTAGCTAAGACTGAGAACAGTTCTATTAATCAAGATAAACCAGTATGGTTGGGGATAGGAAGAGGCAATACAATAAATAAAGCATTAACTAATATTTATAAAACTATGCAATTAAACATTAATTATGATCATATAAATAGCTTTATTTTCTCAGAAAATATAATCAAGCATAGACTAAAGGAAACGACTGATTCTCTATCTTCGAATTACAACATACGTGTCCACGGGTGGATTTATGGCACTAATGAGGATTTGGAAAAAATATTGACACTGAAAATGCCTTTTTATTATCCATATACAAGCAGTATTATTAACCAACCTCTTGATACACAAAGGCAAGTCTCTGAAGTCCCTGCTATAGATGCAACAAAATATCTTATTGGATTAGGAGAAGCAACAAAGACGATCTTACTACCTCGAGTTGAAGTAACTGACAATAACGTTAAAAAAAATGAAAAGAAATTTCAAGTCCCCTATTTAAATGGAGGATACTTTATCAAAGGCGGGAACTACATAGGTGTTTTAAACTCATCTCAGTTAAGTGGGTATATCAAAGCTAATAAGCAGGCAAAGGTAGAACGAAGTTTAATACAAGTTAATATGGAAAATGAAAGCGACCCTGTTGAAGTCGAACTTAGAGATCCTAAAACTAAAATAACTTTGGAGAAAAACGACTTTCATTCTAAATTAAAGTTAAACATAAAATCCACAATTATTTTAAGGGAGGGAGCGTCAGAAGTAAATCAAGATGCTCTTAAACATAAAGTTGAAGAGCAAATCAGAGAAGAAGCCTTCTTATCATTAGAATCTGGGAGAGAAAAAGGGATAGATGTATACCTTTTTGAAGATTACCTTTTTAGGCATCATAATAAAATTTGGAAACAACACAAATTTCAAGGCATGTTTGAGAATATTACTGCCGAAGATATAAACGTGGAGATTAAATATTCTCATAGTCCAAATAAAGTATTAAAAAACTAAAGAAAAGACACGAAGCATAAATACGTTAATCATTGGAAGTAAAAGTGAGTAGTTGTTACACTTATTTCGTGCTCAAAATGACTTTTAACCTCCATAGAATGTCAATTAAAAGGCGTGCTAGTGCATAAAGTAAAATAAAGAGTAGGTAGTGTTGAATAAAGAAGCAAAGGCCCACTGGATAACAACTTTGTATTGTTTGTTCCATTTGTTTCCTTTGCTTCTTAGTAACAACAGAACCCCAATATTGTTTAACCTTTGGTATATGAGACTTATCAGCAATTGGAGCCCTCTATTCTTTCATATAGTCCCTTAAAGTTATAATTGAGTTATTCATGAATGGCAATAAGCGAATCACCCCTAGAGAAATACCACGATACGCTCTCTCCAATGTATTCTACAAGATTACTACAGAAGTACTTAATCTAAGTTGGCAAACACTTCAATATAATGTAGTATTTTACATACCTTAAGGAAGTTTGGGAGGGATAAGAGATGAAAGACAAACCATCATCAAAGAAAAGGAACATCATTGGGGCAACTATTGCTATAAGCATCCTTGTTCTGTTGGTCTTATCATTCGTTCTTGCTCTTTATTTTTTTAGTACCCTAGGAATCTTTCATTTACTTAACGTCAAATTTGAATCCTTCTCATCCCTCATTTCATTTATTTTGCTTTATTTTCTCATTGGAATCGTATCTGATATTTTCATAGGAGCACTCATTTTATTGATGAAGCATTCGGAGAAATACACCCAGAAGCAACAACAGGTTACGTCTTTAGTGTTTTCTTTTTTGACAAACTGGGCGATTATTTCATTTTTAGATTATGTCATGCATTCCATCCAAATCGGATTGTTCGCTACGATTATTTTAGCCCTTATTTTTTCATTAATAGAGTATGTATGCGAAGACTTTGAGAAGGATGAGGAAAAAAAATAGACGAAAACAATTACCCATTAATCCCCCCCATAACGTAACACTATTTTTTAGAATGGATGTTCCAGAAAAAAGATGCTTGTACTATTTACACAAAAAGGATGTCCATAGCATGTAAGTCTTGCTTCATTTACTTTTCATTCAGATTCCGCTATGATTAAAATGAAAATATGTAAAAGAATTTGACAGGAGGGGAGCAGACTAATGAGACATTTATCATTCAATCATACCATTCTCTTTGGGATGATATTTGCTAGTCTTTTTGAACTTGATTATCAAACGATACATGACTTAACTTTAGCTGGTATTGTCTTAACAATTCTACTCCCCGCCTTAACGATATATTTCTTACAACGAAATACAGGTATGCTTTTTTATCGACTGCAAGAAGCAGACGCTGACCTAATAAACCAATACGCCTCTGTTCTTTCTAATGTGCTTAATTGGGCATGTAAGCAAAACCGTTTACTTACTGTTCGTCGTAAAGAAAGTCCAGACGATAGCGACGAAGCTTTTCTTTCTCTAATGATTAATTAAAACAATCATTAGAGGAGGAACTAATTTTGAAGAAAATTTTATGGTTAGTAATTACAAGTTCATTGTTATTAGCAGGCTGTCAAGCAAACGGTGGTACAGACACAGGATTTTTTCAACATTATTTTGTGCAGCCATTGATTTCTATTATCGATTATTTTGCAGGAATATTCCACGGAAATTATGGTTGGAGTATTGTGCTTGTGACTATATTATTAAGGTTAATCTTACTACCTTTAACCGTTAAACAAGTAAAAAGTTCTCAATCGATGAAGGTCAAAATGGACGCGTTACAACCTGAAATGAAGGCTATTCAAGAGAAAATTAACAAAACAAAAGATGAGGCTAAGAAGCAAAAATTACAACAAGAGCTTATTGGCTTATATGCGAAACATGGGGTCAACCCAATGAATATGGGATGTTTGCCCTTGCTGATACAAATGCCGATCTTGATGGCTATTTATTATGCTATTAAAACATCTCCTGAAATCGCTACCCATGGCTTTTTATGGTTTAGCCTAGGACATGCCAATATTCCAATGGCTATTATCGCCGGGGTCATTTATTATTTACAATTCAGAGTTTCCCTTATGCAATTACCAAAGGATCAACAACAAGGACCAATGAAAATTATGGGATACCTTTCACCGGCAATGATCTTGTTCATTTCCCTATCTGCACCAGCTGCATTGCCTTTATATTGGTCAGTGAGTGGAGTATTCCTTATTATCCAGACATATGTCATCCAGAAAAAATATAAGAAAACACCCGTCGTGCAACCTAGTCTTTAATAAAGGTAAAAAAAGTCCAATGATTAAGTTAATCATTGGACTTTACTATATTTAATCTCTGCCTTCTAACTCACCACTTATCGCATGAATAATATAATCGATCTCTTCACTTCCATCTCTGACTTCTATTTCATACTGCTCTGTTCTATTTTCTACTTCTAATGTCCAACCACCGATTTCATTACTCGTTTCTGCTTGAACAATTTTAATCGCTTCTGATGGTGAGATCACCTCATTTAATGAAATACCTTGATCTTTTTCTCCTTTTTCAATCCCCTCTTCACTTTTATTTAAAATATCACCTGTATGGGCATCAATCACCAGTTCATATTCTTTATCATTAGTAATTCCAGCCACATCATATTTCCATTGATCCATATCACTATCTAATTCAACTTTTGTGATATCATCCACTTCGAATTCTCGCAGAAAAATATCTACAGCATTTTGAAGACTCACTTCAATTTCTGCTTCAGCTAGATTAGGCTTATCTATGTTTTTGCTGTTAGAATCGCCATCACCGTCACCGTCGCCACATGCAGTCAAACAAAAAATCGTCATTATCGATAATAAAAGTGAAAATTTCTTCATCATTTATCGTTCTCCTTTAACTATTATGTACTTATATTTTATATTCCCTCTTCTTTCAAAAAAAAACAAGTTTTAGAAGGGATTTACTTAAAGTTAACTTTATGATGGCTTTATTCGGAGGATGTACCAGGAAATAATGCACCTTCCATTTTTATCTCTTTAAGTACAAACCCACTTCCTTACCCACTTACATATAATGAAGCGAGTATGGGAGGGGATTAGTCTGAATAGTCATCTAAAGGAGATTTTTGGATCCGTACTGTCAACTATCGGCACGATTGAAGCAGCTTTAGGAAGTACTCCTCAACTCCCTATCAATCAACAACTTAAAATTGATTTGCGTTTGCAAGGGAATATTCTTCAAGCTACAGGCGAAGCACTCTCCGCTGATGGACAAGGGACCTATTCGCTTGAACTTATTGGTGATGAAGTCCAAGCTGTTGGCAATTCTCTTGTTATCACTGGCATCCTTTTTGATCCGAATAAAGATTTGAATCAAAGAATAATCATCGCCGGTAATTGGTTCCAAGCTTTAGGAAGTTTCGTTGCATTATGTGATGAGTTTTTTGATTTAACTCCCTCCGGCAGATCTTTAAATATCGTTGGTGGCTTCCTTCAAGGAATTGGCAATAGTATGCAAGCAAAAGGAGGAATAGATGCATTAAGAGACAAAGAAAATGATACCGGTGAAGAATTTGGGTTTTACGGTAGTTGGATACAGGCAATTGGGGCTGTTTTATCACTTATTGGCCAAATTAAAGAAGAACTTCAAGAGATTGCACTTCATTTAAATGAGTAAGTCTATTTGTTTCGTACAAGTAATCATGATTACCTCTCCTCTTACATATACCTTTAAAGAAAGGATGTGTAGATTTCATGAGTGAATTTGTACTTTGCAATAAATGTCAGGAACTTGTTTATTATCATGAAATACAAATCATAAAAAGCAAGACCATTTGTATGACTTGTTTAACTAAAAAAGTCGGGCACAAATCAAAATAAGCGATGTCCCATATTTGATTATTACAAATATGGGATTCACTATTTTTTTAAACCTTAAAACCACGCCTTATCTTCAGTTTACGAGAATAACATGGGTCACAAACGCCTTTATTATCGATATATTCATTCTTATCTTCTATTACTTTCTCACACTTAGAGCAAATCCACTGTTGTTGTTTCACTTGTTTCATTACTCTCAACTCCTTTTCACCTATCATTCGACAAATCTAGTTAAGTTCCTTTAATCGTTTTTATATTTTTCGGAAAATATATGTATCTTTCCCTGAAAAATAACAAAAACTAACCCTATCACTCTTCTTGGGAGGATTTTTTATGGTATTTTTCATTGTTTTGATGATTATAATTATTCCCCTTTTAATGGTTTTCGCGAATAAATATTGGGTACACACACATATTGTACTAGTTTCTATTGCTACCATTTGCCTCATCGTTTTTGAAAGTATAACAGCAACAACAGTTTATGAAATCATTAGAGAAAATGTAGTATTTATGACAACCGTCCATGTCGTCTTTCTTAATCCTTTATTTTTAATAACAGGAGGATATCTAGGGGTTTTCTTTCTATATTTATTATTTTTAAGACTTTCAATGAATAACCAATGAAGTCTGAACCCATTTCTTTCGCCATTCATATAGTATAAGGATTCTTTATTTGGTGGTGAAACGGAATGATCACAATTAGTCTTTGTATGATTGTAAGAAATGAAGAGGAAGTACTTGCTCAATGCTTAGAAAGTGTGTCAGATTTATGTGATGAAATTATTATTGTAGACACGGGGTCAACAGATAAAACAGAGAAGATCGCTAAAGAATTTACTGAACATATTTTTCACTTTGAATGGATAGATGATTTTGCCGCTGCAAGGAATTATGCTTTTGAGCAAGCCACAAAAGATTATATTCTCTGGTTAGATGCGGACGATATACTTTTACCAGATGACCGACAAAAAATGAAAGACTTAAAAGGATCGTTATCTTCTGACGTAGATGCTGTCGCTATGCTCTACCATTTAGCCTTTGATGAAGAAAATAAACCAACTTTTAGTTCTCGTAGACATCGTTTAGTTAAAAAGGACCGACATTTCAAGTGGCATGGACCTGTCCATGAATACTTGGAAGTCGGAGGCCATATTATTGAGTCAGATATAGCCATTAAGCATAATAAAACTAGTAAACAAACTCATCATGAACAAAATGATCGCAATATTAAAATATACGAGAAAAGGTTAGAAAAGGGTGAGGAGTTTTCACCAAGGGATTTGTTTTATTTTGCAAATGAATTAAAAGACCATGCTAGATTCGAAAACGCAATTGCCTATTATGCACAATTTTTACAGAGTAAAAAGGGATGGGTCGAGGATGAAATTAGGGCATGCTTATCTATAGCTGAATGTTATAAACATTTAAATATAGAAGAAAGTGAGCTTGAGGCACTCATTTTAACGATGAAGTTTGATACACCTAGACCTGAAGTCGCTTGTAAAATTGGTGATATCTATAAAGAAAAAAACGACTTTAATAAGGCTATTTTTTGGTATCAATTAGCAACTACTCTCGAAGAGCCGACTCATTTTAATTTTAAAGATGAATCTTATACTACCTGGTACCCACATATTCAATTATGTTATTGTTATTGGCAAAATGGTGATGAAAAGCAATCCTATTTCCATCACTGTAAAGCAAAAGAGTTCCGACCCAATGATTCAAGAGTTAATCATAACGAGCTTTTTTTCAAAGAATATTACATCAAATAAGCAATGTGAGGATAATCCCCACATTGCTCTTTTTATCCAATTTGATGGATTGACCAAACAATCGGTAAAGCCCCCGATCCCAAATTCAAGCTAATTGTCAGCCCATTTGCATTATAGAATAAGCCCAATGTATCACCTGTATTTAAACTCATATCACCTGATAGAGTAATTGTTCCAGCTCCCAATATAGTTCTTAGACTCAATAATAAAGCAATATTTACATTTAGAATAGGAAATACACCAGTAATTAAATCTGATGAAGTAGATATTCTTCTAATACTAAAATTGGGACTAACTCCTGCACCGATAGCTATAGTAATAGCTGCAGTTGTTTGATAATTAATTGTTGCCTTAATCGAATATCTCCCTGTATTTGGTACTGTAAAAGTACCTGTAGTAGCATTAAAACCTGCACTACTATAGCCTGGTGAAGCAACACTCCAATTAGTAATTTGTTGCGAAGTAGAAACCCCACTTAAGTTTGCGCTAGCCGAAAAACCGACAATAGGTACTGAAATACCTGATGGGCCAGTTACACCTGTGGTTCCCGTGATTCCAGTTAAACCTGTGACCCCTGTTAGTCCTATTGCGCCTGTTGGACCTGTTACTCCTGTGGCCCCAGTACTACCAGTAAGTCCAGTACCTCCGGTGATTCCTGCTAGACCGGTTACTCCCGTCGAACCAGTAATCCCTGTGACCCCAGTTGAACCCGTTGCTCCTGTTGTTCCTGTTATGCCCGTTGCTCCTGTTGGACCCGTGATTCCAGTCACCCCTGCTAGACCGGTTACTCCCGTTAAGCCGGTTGGGCCTGTAATGCCTGTTGCTCCGATGATTCCTGTTGGACCTGTAGTTCCCGTAGTTCCAGTTAAACCCGTTAGTCCTGTTGTTCCAGTAATCCCTGTTACTCCCGTCGGACCGGTCAAGCCGGTTGGGCCTGTGATTCCAGTCGATCCTGTCAGACCTGTTACTCCCGTTAAACCGGTTGGGCCTGTAACTCCTGTGGATCCAGTTAAACCCGTGATCCCGGTTGCTCCTGTTAGACCTGTTACTCCCGTTGAACCTATTGCTCCGGTTATTCCGGTTAGGCCCGTTGAACCGGTCGAGCCCGTGATTCCCGTTGTTCCAGTTGTTCCAGTAATACCTGTTGCTCCGATGATTCCTGTTGGACCTGTAGTTCCCGTAATCCCTGTTACTCCCGTCAAACCGGTTGGGCCTGTGACTCCTGTAGATCCAGTTAAACCCGTCACTCCCATTAAGCCGGTTGTTCCTGTTGGACCTGTAATACCCGTTAGTCCCGTTGTTCCCGTAACCCCAGTTGAACCTGTAGTTCCTGTGACTCCTGTGGATCCAGTTAAACCCGTCAAGCCAGTTGTTCCTGTAACCCCAGTTGAACCTGTAATTCCGGTGATTCCGGTGATTCCTATTGGTCCAGTACTACCAGTAACTCCGGTACTTCCTGTGATGCCGGTCACTCCTGTTGCTCCGGTTATACCAGTTGAGCCCGTTGGACCTGTAATTCCCGTGATACCCGTAGCTCCGGTTATTCCGGTGACTCCTGTTAGACCTGTTACTCCCGTCAAACCGGTTATCCCTGTAATTCCAGTTGGTCCAGTACTACCAGTACTACCAGTAATTCCTGTACTTCCTGTACTTCCTGTACTTCCTATTATACCGGTCACTCCGGTTGAACCCGTTAGTCCTGTTGTTCCAGTAATGCCTGTTGCTCCAATGATTCCTGTTGGACCTGTAGTTCCCGTTAGTCCTGTGGCTCCCGTAATCCCAATTGAACCTGTAGTTCCCGTGACTCCTGTCAGTCCAGTACTACCAGTAACTCCGGTACTTCCTGTGATTCCTGTTACCCCTGCTAAACCTGTTACTCCCGTTAAACCGGTTGCTCCTGTGGATCCAGTTAAACCCGTCAAGCCTGTTGTTCCTGTGACCCCCGTAGTTCCAGTTAAACCTGTAGCCCCAGTCAAGCCTGTTGAACCCGTAATCCCAGTTGCTCCTGTCAAACCTATTGCTCCGGTGATTCCTGTTAGACCCGTTGAACCGGTCGTGCCCGTGATTCCCGTTGTACCAGTTAAACCAGTTACTCCTGTTGTTCCTGTTATGCCCGTTGCCCCTGTTGGACCCGTGATTCCAGTCGCTCCCGCTAGACCGGTTACTCCCGTTAAACCGGTTGCTCCCGTCAAGCCAGTTGAGCCCGTTATCCCCGTGGCTCCTGTCAAACCGGTTGGGCCTGTAATGCCTATTGCTCCTGTTAGACCCGTTGAGCCGGTTGGACCTGTAATACCCGTTAGTCCTGTTGTTCCAGTAATCCCTGTTACTCCCGTTGGACCGGTTGGGCCTGTTGGACCTGTGATTCCAGTCGATCCTGTCAGACCGGTTACTCCCGTTGAACCTATTGCTCCGGTGATTCCTGTTAGACCGGTTGCTCCTGTGACTCCGGTGGATCCAGTTATACCCGTTACTCCCGTCAAGCCAGTTGTTCCTGTTAGACCTGTAATTCCCGTTAGTCCTGTTGTTCCTGTAACCCCAGTTGAACCCGTAATCCCAGTCGAACCCGTAATCCCAGTTGCTCCTGTCAAACCTATTGCTCCAGTGATTCCGGTTAGGCCCGTTGAACCGGTCAAGCCAGTGATTCCTGTTGGACCTGTAGTTCCCGTAATGCCTGTTACTCCCGTCAAACCGGTTGGGCCTGTGACCCCTGTCAGTCCAGTACTACCAGTTACTCCGGTAATTCCTGTCACCCCTGCTAAACCTGTTACTCCCGTTAAACCGGTTGCTCCTGTGAATCCAGTTAAACCCGTCAAGCCAGTTGTTCCTGTGACCCCAGTTGAACCTGTGGTTCCTGTAATCCCAGTAGCCCCAGTCAAACCTATTGCTCCGGTGATTCCTGTTACTCCAGTTAGCCCGGTTGTTCCGGTTGCCCCTGTTAGACCTGTTACTCCCGATGAACCGGTCGTGCCCGTGATTCCCGTTGTTCCGGTTGGTCCAGTAGTACCTGTTGCTCCGGTTATACCAGTTGAGCCCGTTGGACCTGTTACTCCCGTCAAACCGGTTATCCCCGGTGGTCCAGTTAAACCCGCAGCCCCAGTCAAGCCGGTTGCTCCTGTAATTCCTGTTAGACCCGTTGAACCGGTCGTGCCTGTCATTCCTGTTGGACCTGTTACCCCCGTCGATCCTGTTTGACCTGTGACTCCCGTCAAACCTATTGTTCCTGTTGCTCCTGTTAGACCTGTAGATCCAGTCAAACCCGTTACTCCCGTTAGTCCTGTTGTTCCCGTAACCCCAGTTGAACCTGTAGTTCCAGTGATTCCTGTCAGTCCAGTACTACCAGTAACTCCGGTACTTCCTGTGATTCCTGTTGCTCCTATGACTCCTGTGGCTCCAGTTAAACCCGTCAAGCCAGTAGCTCCTGTGGTTCCTGTAACCCCAGTCGAACCAGTAATTCCGGTTGTTCCAGTACTACCAGTAATTCCTGTACTTCCTATTATACCGGTCACTCCGGTTGAACCCGTGGTCCCCGTTGGTCCAGTCGTGCCTGTTGCTCCGGTTAGACCCGTTGAGCCGGTTGGACCTGTGATTCCTGCCAAGCCAGTTGTTCCTGTTGAACCTGTAATACCTGTGATTCCTGTGGCTCCAGTTAAACCCGTTACTCCCGTCAAGCCGATTGTTCCTGTTATGCCCGTTGCACCTGTAGGACCCGTGATGCCAGTTACTCCTGTTCCCCCTGTTTGACCCGCCGAGCCAGTTGAACCAGTCGAACCAGTAGTTCCCGTGATACCCGTAGCTCCTGTAAACCCTATTGCTCCGGTTATTCCCGTGATTCCTGTTGGTCCAGTACTGCCTGTGATACCGGTCACTCCTGTTGTTCCTGTGATCCCCGTTGTTCCTGTTGCGCCGGTTAAACCTGGTGAACCGGTCGAGCCAGTTACTCCTGTTGTACCTGTTAAACCTGTAGCCCCAGTAGGACCTGTAATACCAGTGACTCCGGTACTGCCTGTAAGACCCATTAAACCAATTGGGCCTGTGATTCCTGTAGCTCCTGTCAAACCTGTATTTCCGGTTGAGCCTGTTATTCCAGTCTCTCCAATTGGTCCAGTGTTGCCTGTCACACCAGTACTTCCTGTGACTCCTGTTTCTCCAGTACTTCCCGTCACCCCTGTGCTACCTGTTAAGCCAGTAGCACCAGTCAATCCCGTTACTCCTGTCAAACCATTAGCGCCGGTGGTTCCTATTGGACCAGTTACGCCAGTGGCACCGGTTAATCCCATTGATCCGGCAGGACCAGTGATACCTGTCGCTCCAGTTAAACCATCTGCCCCTGTTATACCTGTTACTCCAGTAGCTCCAGTACTTCCAGTTGGTCCACAATTCCCTGTTAGCCCGGTTGCACCTGTATTCCCAGTGCCTCCAGTTAAACCAGTGGCCCCCGTTAGACCAGTGATTCCCGTACTTCCAGTTAAACCTATCGCACCAGTCATACCCGTTGGTCCAGTTACTCCTGTTGCTCCTGTTGTTCCTGTCTCACTGCCCGAGGAGCCTGTTGGACCTGTTGCACCAGTCATACCTGTTACTCCGGTAACTCCTGTTGCACCCGTTATCCCTCTTCTACACCATCTGCACATCCGACACTTACATCTTTGATTACAAGCATGAGGGGTATTTATTTCACCAACTGCACCGTCACTTATTTCTATCAAGATTGGAACTAATATAGGATCTTGTAAGATCTCGGCCAAGAGTCTAAGGGACTCATCAGGAATCTCCTGAATTTCCGTTAAACATTCAACTATTGTTTCCGGAAACAACAATTGAAAAAGATATGTGAGCCTCTCTTCTACTTCTTCAACATCGTATAGGCCTTGGTCATACATACGACTTAACAATTGCCTCAATTGATTGATTTCCTCGATGATTCTCACATATCTCAATTTTCCTCTCTCCCTTAGATTTAAATAAACTTTTTATCTATTTATTTTATGTTCGTTTCATATTCAATTACCTATATGCTATTCCCAACAAAGTATTCTGTTTGTGTATTCGCCTGTAAATTAGACAATTGTAACAAAATAAACTGAATAAAAACGACTTAATCTAAGAGAAGAATTGGCACTACCATTCACCACTTATACCTTTTCTTAACAATATAGTAAACAATGAAAATACCGATAAAGTTCTTAAAAATATCAATAAAGGAGAAAGACCGATAAGGAACGTACAATTGATGAATTTCATCAATCAGGCTGTAAAGTAAGGACAAAATGAAACAAATAATCATTTTCTCTTTTGTAAACTCGCCATTAGGGTTCGTCTTAAACGTCTGGATAAGAAAAATAAATAAAATGCCAAACTCGATAAGATGCAATAATTCAAAAACAAAACCAAGCATTAATAGAATCGGAAAATCTAGGTTATAAGCATATACTTCAATTAATTGAGGGTTAAAATATTCAGATTGGAGCCAAATGAAAACCATATAACCAATCGTAATTAGCATCCAGCTCAACTGTTTTCCGTATCTCCAAAATATCAATGATTTACCCCCTATGAATACGCACAGCTTTATTTTTCAATCGGTTTAAGCCTGTTCTAAAGAAATATTTCCACAACAATAATTTTTTTCTACGCAAAACAAGAGATTGTAAGATTGTATCATCCTTCATTATTTGTTCTATCTGTATTACAACTGGAATAAGTGTTGCTTCTGATCTAACAGTTTGTTTATCGACCCGTATCACTCGTCGACCAACAGACATTTTTAAAAGTCGATATAACTTTTTTTCTAATATAGCTATATAATATTTCGGCTGATGAAGAAGGGCATGATCATATATGATTTCAAAAAAATGCAAGAAATACCCTTGTCTATGATAATCTTTGTGTAAACAAAGTTTATCTATCTCCCATACCCTCTCCTGATGTTGAAAAACAGATGGGATTTTAGAAAAGCGGAAGTACCGTTCTACTTGTGCTTCTTTATGATAAGGAATAAATTCAATCGTACCGATCACTATCGGGTCTTTTTTAGATAGCAAAAGTTGATACCTCTGGCCATCTTGTGCATAAGGGTCTTTATGCCAACCATTTTTATCACAAAAATATTCCCATGTTGCAGCAAAAGCCTCTTGTTCCTTCTGACTAGTTACTTTTTTAAACATATACTCACCACCTTAATAAAAAGCTCAGCACACTTGAAATAAACGCGTGCATCTCTTTTCTAGTAAAAAATCCTTATGTACAAAAGTACATAAGGACATTTCTTCAACTGTAGATATCTGTTTCCGGCTCTGGATCAGCAGGATCATGTGGGTGCTTTCCTCCCCCATGTCCTCCACCTTTCATTGTCATTTTTACATCTAATACTTCAAGCTTTACTTCTCCCCACGGCTTTTTCATACAATCACGAATCCTTTCTATTTTTTCTTTAGGAAAAGGAAATATTCACATTGCCTCCACCTGCCTCTGTAACAGTTGACTAAATAACTGGTTCTTATCTTTAGATAATTGAACAAATTCTCCGACTTGAACAACTTTACCTTCATCTAACACGATGACCTGATCAGCATCTCTAATAGTAGAGAGGCGATGAGCAATTACGATGATTGTCATTTTTCCTTTTAATTGTTCAATACTCTCCTGAATGTTCTTTTCATTTTCCGTATCTAAACTACTCGTTGCTTCATCAAGTATAAGAATTAATGGATCTTTCAAAATAACTCTTGCTAAAACAAGCCGCTGCTTCTCACCACCAGATAACTTTATTCCTCGATCGCCAATATAAGTTTCTAAAGATTCAGGTAATTTTTTTACAAAATCAGCTGCTGAAGCAAAGGTCAAGGCCTGCCATATTTCTTGATCTGTCGCATTCGGGCAAAGGAGTAGCAAGTTTTCTCTAATCGTACCGTTAAATAAGAATGGCTCTTGAGAGACATACCCAATGCTTTGTCTTAATAGGGCAAGCGAATGATTGCTAATCTTTTGTCCATCAATATACAATGTGCCTTCCTGTGGTTGGTTTAAGCCCATCAGTAAATCCACGAATGTACTTTTACCCGCCCCTGATTTGCCGACAATCGCTGTCATCTTTTTTGATGGGATCGTTACATTAATATCCTTTAAGGCATACTTCTCTTTGACGTAGCGAAAAGAAACCTGTTGATAGGTAATACTGTCCTCTAAGGTGAGTTTTTCCTCTGATAAGAGAAGTTCCTCCCGAGCTTGTTTACATTCACTCTGTAATAATTTTACCGCTTTAAAAGATGGGATAGCTGTTGCTATTTGTTCTAAAGAGGATTGAATACCTGCAACTCTCGGCCAAAGGCGAGAAAATATAACAATAATGAGTAATAGTGTGGCTGATTGTGCTTGAAATAATTGAATAGATAGATAGACAAAGGCCGCGATAAATACAGCTAATGAAATTTTATAATTTAACTGCGAACGTAATCTCGTATTCATATAATTCACTTGTTCTTCTTGCATTTGATGCGTCATTTCACCAGCCCAACGTAATTGTGCTGCTTCTAAATGGTTAGATTTAATTTCTTTGATTCCCCCTAATTGGTCTGTTATTCCTGCTAAGAATTTTTTACCTAATGTATAGTTTTGTTTACCGAAGGCTTGTGTCATCTTCAGATATTTCCTGTTCATATAAATGGCCACCAGGCCGAGCAAAAGAACAAAGCATGTAATATACGGGGAAAGAATAAACGCCATGCCAATTTGCACGAAAGCGAAAATCAGATTTGTACATAATTGTAAAATAGATCTCGTGCCACCACTTGTTTTAGCAATCTCGGTTAGCACTGTATGGATTAAATCAGAACTGCTTTTTTTCAGAAAAAAAGACCAATTACTCAACAATATGTCCTGATAGATACTCATGCGTAAATGTGTCAAAAATCCCATTTGGATGCGCGTATGCTTGATCATCACAGCTTTTTCAATGAGATGATGAACAGCTACAATAACGACAAAAATCAGTAAAATCAATGGCAGTACGACACTAGATGGTACATATTCGAATAAGGAATAAGCGGATAAAAAAGAGTTTTCTAAGCCGAAATCGACCATGCCCGTAAAATGGATTAATGGAATCAGTAAAAGGATAGCTAATCCATCTAAGAGACTGACAATTGTAACTGCTATTAAGCTAGCGAATAGTCTCCAGCCAGCATATTGGTAAACTTGTTTTAAAAAATAGACAATATCCTTCAAGAAACCACTCCTTAATCCAAAAAGAACATTTTCATTCTATATAACGAACTACTATCAATTTACCATGATTCACCACTAAACGTCAATAAAATTTAGGTTAAACGAACTATGTTTAATTACCTTCACAATGGTTGATGCTGACTTTCTAATCTACAGGATGATTAAACAGAAATATATAGTAAAAAAGCGACAGTACGCGCATAAGATAACCTATCTAGAGAAGGAGGCGAGAAAAATGATATTTATTATCAAAGATTATTTCGAAAATAATGCATCAACGAGTAAGCATTACGATACTGCGATGATACGTATAAAGTTAACCAATTTACATCCAACCACATCGTTGTCATTTATCATCCACAACATCACGGTTACTGTTAAGGCAAATGAAACATTCGAGGGTAACTTTGCTCCATTTAATACACTCTCTGTGCAATCATCTGTCCCTTTTAGATGTTTTGTAAGTTCGTGGTTAAATAAAGACGAACTCATACATGAGCCTGAATCACCACCAGGAAATGTAGAAAACTTAACCATTCATCATGTAACTGCTACTAGCGTTACGTTGCAATGGGACCCACCACTTTATCATGATGGAATTACCTCCTATAACATTTCTCAAAATGACCAATTTAGAGAGAATGTCGTCAATCCCTCTGTTACTTTAACTAACTTGTCGCCATCCACCTTTTACACTTTTACCGTACAAGCAAAAAATGAAGCAGGTCAAACCTCTACAGGGGTTAGTATTACCGTTACTACCTTAGAATTAGACGAAACACCACCTACTTTAACGGTGACACCTAGTGGAATTTTTTCACAAACACAAGAAATTACTATAACTGCAAGTGAACCAGCAACGATTTATTATACTTTAAATGGAGAGGAACCCACTTCGACAAGCACGGTTTATAGAGATCCATTTATTATTACTGAGACCACAACCGTACAGGCTTACGCAGTGGATAATTCTGGAAACAAGAGTGCAATTCAATCTGCGTTATATCAAAAAATTGGCATTCAAACGGAAGGTATTATTCTTCATTATGACTTTACCAATCGTTCTGGTGAAACGAATAATTCTATTCGTGATACGATTCATGGGGTCGTTGCCTCCTTAATAGGTCTATCTCACGATGGTGTGAGCGATGGTTATGTGACAGATCAAGGCTTATTAGTTAATCGCGAAGATTATGTAGAAATACCGACAAATGCCGACCCACTGAATCAACTCCTTACTTTTGAAAATGGATTAACCATTCAAATGGCCAGCTTCAACACAAATGGATCGCACTGGAAAACAGTAGATGGGACATTCACAGCTGCCCGCTCAGATGTATTTATTCCGTATTTGACTACAACAGGTCAGCAAAACACCAGAGCCATTAATTCATATTGGTTTAAAGATGAACAAGGACAAAAGAAAAGTTATCCAGATTGGCTAAATCCTTTTGATTCACATGCGATTAATCTCTTTACGCTCAGATTGAACACCGATCAAACTGCCAGTCTTTTTATCAATGATGCGATCAATGATAATGGTCCAAGACCTGTACCTAATGATTTTGCTAGCACCGTAAATGCACTCATTCAATCACCACTACAATTAAGAAAGGATTTTGTCGCGCATAATCAAGCATCTGAAACCATTGTTGCCTTCGCTATTTATAATCGGGCATTAACGGATGAAGAAGTAAGAATCAATTATGACTATTATCAGCAAACAGAACAATTAATTGGTATTTCTGCTTTGCCACAAACAATCACGTTAACAATTGGTGAAAGCCAAAGGTTATTTATTGAAGCCATTCCAAGTCAATTCACTTCAGACCTCACTCTTGATTTTCAAAGTAGCAATGAACAAATAGTAGAAGTAGATAACAGAGGCCGTATAAAGGCATTAGCTGCTGGGCAAACATCCGTAAATGTAATGGCAACCTACCAAGAACATAGCTTTACGGCAACTATTCCGATAGACGTGCAATTATCCCCCTCTCCCCCGCCATCTAATCGGACGATCACCGAGATTGTTATTAATAAGAAGAAGGAATCGATGGTTGTTGGTGAAGCGACTGTATTGATGGCAACTACTTTGTCAGAAGGATTACCTTTTGATGTGCTAAACGAGAATATTGTTTTCTGGGAAAGTGAGAATATCCAAATCGCCACAGTGCAATACGGAGTGGTCGAAGCACTTACGAGCGGTACAACGACCATAACTGCCTATGATAGCAGTAAAACAATCTCTGCAAGTTTCACTTTGACTGTCTCTGAAAAAGCAGAAGAGCCGATTGAAGAAGACGACATTTTGTACGTGAATGCAGAACAATATGACATTCATTTAGATGGAACAAACGCTCTCGCAACAACTAACGGGATTCAAACAGCATTTGATGATGCCTTACTAGGTCTATATAAAAAAGTCATTTTTCCATACGGCGATTATTTAGTTAATCCAACTGTGAGAACATTGTTTCCTCCGTCCAATATCATCATTGATTTCAGTAATAGTAAGATTCAAATTGAAGCAAGTGCAAAAACAACAACAGGTTACAGAATGTTCTACTTTACTAGTATTGAAAATACCAAACTCTTAAATACCCATATTTATGGTGAAAGAAATGATACAACTGTTGAAGACTCTACTGAAGGTTGCCTGAGTGTGCTCATTGATGATTGTAAAAATATTTCATTTGAATCTTGTACGTTTAATCAATCGCCAGGATTCAATTTCATCACTGGTACCATTCATAATCGTGAGCTTGGAGAAGTGAAAAGTGATACGGTTGTTAGCTGGTCACATTTTGAACCAGGAGATATAGATGATCAAGGTAACCCACGCACAGAAATAAAAAGCCATCGTTTTCGTTCATCTACTTATTTAAATGTTTCAGGACTAGGTAGTTATTATTTGTTCGGTTACACTCAAGGTTATCACGGGTTTCGTTATTTACGCTCGAGATTATATTCTATATACTTTTACGATGAAAATTATCAATTCATTTCTTCCCAAACTTATAATCTTCAATTTTATAATTATGATAAGCCACAAGCGGCAAAATGGGTGAAAATTGTCATTTATCAAGAAGAGCCCCCTGCAGATGGCGATACTGACTTTAACGGCGCAGTCGCTTTCCTTCGTACCATTGGTATGCCTAGACAATGCAAAATTAAGAACTGCCATTTTGAAGAAAATACCAGCACCGGGCTTGCGATGTGTGGTGGTCAAGAGTGGTTAATTGAAGGAAATACATTTGTTAATAATAAAGGGCGGACACCAGGCTGTGACATTGATTGGGAAGATGGCTGGGATGCGATGGCTTTGGATGTTGTTAGATATAACCACTTTACTTCACCACTAGGTATTATCTTAAGTGCTGGCAGCAGTTTAGCTCTTTACGAAAACGAATTTACTATGTCCACAATGAAAGCATGGGGAAGAACACAAAACTTTAGAATTTATAATAATATTTTTATGGGTAAAGGGGCAATCACCAATGACTTTAGTACGCAGGCAGACTCCATTCTCGCCAGAAATATATTTACCGATGGTGCCGGGTTTACGATTGGCAAACAACATGAGAATGGAGACTACCAAGTTCACACTTACCAGAATACTACTATTTAAAATCACGTACAGGACTAGTCAAGAATATTCACCTAAATTAATTGCTGTCTTAAGAAGAAAGCATTCTTTCTCTTCGCTTCGCTTGCAAGCGTCTTAGTAAAGTCAAAACCATTTTTAAAATATATTGGAATTCTTCCGTACGGTAAAATACGAGTATATATATTATATTAGGCAGCACTAAACTGACAAATAAGTAAATAAGAAAAGTAGCAAAACTGACAGGAGCAAACTGTATAAGAATGATTTTCGTTAATAAATAAGCTACCAATCCTATCAACATAAGAGATAAATAAGATGTAAAATATTGTCTTACTGGTAGCTTAAATAATTTTTTATATACCACATAAGGGGTAAACCAAAACGGAACGAAAAGCGCACTAAGGAAATGCCCTAAAAATATGCCTGAAATCCCTAAAAATTGTACAAGGACAAGTGCAAATAGTAAGCTGATTCCTGCTTGTACTAGCGGTGCATATTGATCTTCTCGAAATAAACCTGCTGTTGTTTTTATTGCCGATATGGAATTTCGCATGCCACGTTCATAGAACGTCAATAATAGAATGATGAGTAACGCTTCTTGATTAAACAAGAAATCGCTTCCGAGCCAGATGTTTATAAACGGCTCCAATGTAAATGCCAAAACAATTGTTAACGAAGAATACAGCCAAAAATTAACTAAACGATAACATTTATAAATCGCTATGATCTTCCCCATAGATTCATTAGCTACGAGATTGCCAACACTATGATACACATTGCTAAACACCTGGTTAATAAACGTACGAGCAATATCAATAATCATTTTATAATTCGAATAAATCCCAACAGCCACTAAGCTAACAAAAGAGGCAATCAGAAGATGCTCTGTTCCGAATAATAAATAGTTTCCTATGTTTTGGATGACAATTGCCTTCACATTAGTAGTGATTTGTCCCTTTGTTATTTCATCTAATTTACCCTCTACCTTCTCGCGCAAATACGGGTACATTCGATTGACCATCACCGCAAGGATAATGGAATTGGCAATTGTAATAACACTATCAATTATTAAATAAAGTAAATAATTTTGCGTATAAGATAAAATCGCTATTTTCATTACAGCCGTTACTATCGATGAAACCGTGTAAACAGCTGTAACAATATAACCACGCTGGGCGACATTCAGAAATGAATTTTTATGAATATAAAAATAGGGAGCAACTGTATTAAGCAAAAAGATAAAGTAAATGAGTTCTACATCTTCAACATTCGCCCCTTTGACAAAAAAATCAAGAAACGGAAAAAGCAATAAACCGAGTACGAAGACAATGGCTGCAATAACCATATACGCTTGGCGATAAAATTTCATAAGAATGCGGATTTTCATATAATCATTGTCCGCAACAGGTTTATATAAACTGTACATAATGCTAGCACCTAGACCTGCTTCAGCGAGTGTAAGCATCGCTAAAAGATTCGTAAACAAACCATTAATGCCTAAATATTCTACACCTAATGTTTGGATAAAAATCGTTCTTGATAAGAAGCTTAACATGGTGATAATCAATTGATTGGTTAAACCTGCTGTTATATTAATTAGAGAGTAGCGTGATCTCATTTTGTCCCCTTCTCACTTTTCTTTGTTCACACCCATTAGCTCACAGCCTGTCTATCTTTCTTTGCTTCCTGATACCTTCTTTTTTCTGCCAATAACCTTAGCGTCATCCCTTGCGTAAACGGAAGGATATCAAACAATTGGGAATAAACGCCAATATCCTTTGTGTCTCCTTGTGAGAAGTCAATCGCTCCCGTTCTCCTTGTTACCTTCATCAAATAGTGAATGGCTCTATCTCTACCTTGGCAACATTGTTCAGCAATCTCATCAATATAAGCAGCATGAGCTAAGAAATATCCTAATGTCGCCGTGGTCGAAGAATCCGCTCTCGCTTCCTTTCTAGTCATTAACCAATTCCAGGCACCAGAGTCTTGTTGGAAACGCAAGATGACCCTTGCCAATTGTGTTATCCTATTCTCTAATTCTTGTTTATAAGGATGATGATTCGGTAACTCCTGCCACGAATCAATCACACCCAGCGCTAACCATGCCATCCCTCGTCCCCATCCGTATAGTCCAGTGCCTACCTTTGAATTTATCTGATAAGCATGGGCCGGTAACGCTATCTGACTACTCATCCCATGAGTAAAGAAAGATTCTATTTGATGAATCGCAAGGTCGATGCATTCCGGCTTATTATTTTTCACACCGTAAGTAATCAAAAAAGGACAAATAAAACCAATCGTATCGACGTAACGATAGGCTGCCATCGACTTTCTATATATGACAGTTCCATCCTCCCCAATATGCGCTTGAATCACTTGCCACATTCTATCCATTGCTTGCTTATAACACTCATCATTTTGCCTATTATGTTTTAGCATTGCATAGGCAAAGATGGCACCGTCAATATGTTGTGGATATGTTTCCCAATCGCCAGAGGGAGTGATTTTTTTGTTGATAGAACGGTGGACCTCTACTGTAAACTGAGGTGATGGTAGTGCCAATAACAGAGCTGCCTCTTGCCAATATTGAATCTCGCCTCTTGTATATTGACCTTTGATGATATCTAAAGCTACCCATCGCTTTTGGTCGGTTAAAGGTACTTTCGGTGTTCGTTTTAACCAACGCGTGGCTTTAGTGAGGATATGTTTTTCCCAATCGTATTCATCTTCATATTTGCCAAAATGAATCCGCGAAAACCAAGTTTTAAATATAAGAAATAAATCCAAACCGATTGCTCCAACCAAAATCAGTGTGAAAAAGGCCAATACCCATATAATCATTAAAGATTCGCCTACCCTACTTTTATATATTGGTAAAAACGCATGATTTCGTCTTCTGTTCCAAGTTTCTCTTTCCTTAGTCCCTCAATTAATTGATGCTGTAGAGATTCATCTGCAAATAATTGGACAATCGAATCTGCAAGCGACTCGGCTGTCATATTTGCAATTAAACCGGTCTGTCCATGAATAATTTGATCGCCTGATGTGCTATAATTTGTGACGATCACTGGTTTGTACAATATTTTTGCTTCCTCAACAGCTATTGCCTTTCCTTCAAATCGCGAAGGCTGTATATATGCATCTGCCCAGCGAATATATGGATAAGGATTCTCCTTTACACCAATAAATTTCACTTGTTCTTCTAATTGATACTTTCTTGAAAGCTGGATTAAACTCTCTCTTTCGCTTCCTTCTCCCAAGATGAGCCAAAGAAAGGGCACCCCTTTTTTCTTCAGTAAGGCAGCTGTTTCTAAAGCTAAGTCAAAACCTTTTTGTCGATGTAATCGGCCGATAGATAAAAGCTTCAATCCTTGAAATGGTAAAGGCATCTCATTCATAGATAGCGTGTGAATAGTCGATTTAGATAAAATATTTTGGATGACTTTTATTTTCTGTTGATGTTCCGGAAATTCTTGACGTAATACTTCTGCACAGGACTCTGACACTGTCATAATACTGTCCAACTGCTGAAAGTATGGAAGGTCCAACGTTTTATCCATACCCATTTGTTTGTAATCATTATGGACAAACCCTATTTTCCGCTTCGCTCTTACCTTTTCTAGACAAAAATAAATAGGATTCTTTTCTAAGAATCCTATGGCAACATCGTATTCTTTTTTTACATTAGATAAGCATGTAGATATATATTTCCACACTTTTTGTTCACAAACAGCTCCATTTTTTTCTGTTCTAAAAATACGTGCTGCTTTTATACGCGAGATGGCGAGATCGAATCTTCGGGATGAAATAGCTTTTAACACATTATCGAGGAATCTGCCATCAAAGTAACGAAATTCCTCTAGTTCATTTAATATGGCTACTTCATTTGGCACGATATTCAAAAATTCGCCTTCCTTTTTAAATAATAGCAAGTCCACCGCATATTTTTTATAGTCAATGGCGTGTAATAATGAGATAAGCGCTTTTTCTGCACCGCCACATTGGAGGTTATTCATTACAAAGAGTAGTTTTGTTTTCATTCTTATACTCCCTTAAACGATTTGATAAAACTTATCTATTTCAGATTCTGTTCCATAAGATTGTTGACTTAAATTGACGGTTAACTGTTCTCGTAATGCATCATCTTTCATTAATAAGCTAATCCCCTTCTCGATTCCATCCACGTTTAAATCTACGATAAGTCCCGTTTCCCTATCATTAATTTGATCTTTTGCTGTCGTGTAGTTTGTTACGACAATCGGTTTGTGCAGTATTTTTGCTTCGTCTATAGCAATTGCCTTCCCTTCAAACCTAGACGGCTGGACATAAATATCAGCTGCATCGAGCCAAGGATAGGGATTCGCTTGTTGTCCAAGCAAGATAAAGTGTTCCTCAAGTTGATGATTTTTAATCAATCTTTCCAATTTCATTCTTTCTTGTCCTTCGCCAATAATGTACCATTTCAGTTTCATTCCTTTACGTACTAAACGACTACAAGCTTCAATAGCCATATCTAAACCTTTTTGCGGATGCAAACGGCCAATGGTTAGTAATGTAAACATTTGTGTTTGTAACGGTAAGGACTGACGTGACATTTCATAAATAATCGTTGGCGACACAATATTATGAATCACCTTTACTTTATTTTCCAATGAAGGGAAGCGATCGATAAACACCCGCGCACATTCATGAGAGACTGTGACGATAGTAGACATTTCCTTAAAATAAGCATGGTCGTATGTTGCATCCATGCCCATTTCATTGTAATCAATATGTACCCAACCAATTTTCTGTTTCGCATTTACATTCTCCACACAAAAATATGTTGAAGATTTCTCTAAAAATCCAATCGCTGCATCGTACGTTTTGGCTAGTTGTGGACATGCTTGTTTTAAATATTTCCAGGCATACTGTTCTTTTTGAGCTGTATTTCCCATTCTTCTATTCGCTAAAAAATATAATAGACGGTTGTAAACGAGCTTCCACCTTCGCCTCTTGGCTAGAGCCCATATTGCTGAATGCACTGGTAAAGAGAAATGTTGAAAATCTATGGAGTGATGGAGCACAGACACTTGAGGTGGTAGAAACGGTAGAAACACACCCTTTTGGGCAAAAAGAAAGACATCCACCTCATACTGATCATAATCGATTTGCGTGAGAAGATTGATCAGGCTTTTTTCGCCGCCACCTGCTGCTAAACTAGGGATAATAAATAATAGACGCTTTTTCATTATATTAACAATTCCTTTAATGAATGTACGGCTTCATAAGACCGTTTTTGAACAATTGGGATGACCTTTTGCAATTGCTCTTTAAGCTGTGCCTCTTGATCTACCATTTCAACAAAAGTTTGAATGAGTTTACTACTATTTGACACTTCTTCAATAGAAACAACAAACTTTTCACTATTGAATAAATCATAGGCAATACCTTTTGACTTCACACTATAACCTAATACGATGGTAGGGACAAAACTGGAATAGGCCGCAATCGTCGCATGTGTTCTTGCACCGATGAAGAACCGCATTTTTGCGATATACCCTTTATACTGTAGTGCGTTTAAATGAGGTGGTAGCAATATAACTCTTCCTGAACTTTTATATTTTTGATCGTATTCTTGTAATAAATCATAATCATTATTCCCCTTTTGTATCACATGTGGTGTGAGCGCGATGACCGATTCGGTATTTGCTAAAATATAATCAATTAAATCGGATACAGCTTGTTTACTACCTTGATTCTTGCCAACTAAAAGTGGACTAATATTTAATCCAATCGTATCATCATCTTTCCAACCCAAAGGCAGGGATACCTCTTCTTTCTCTAGGGTAAATGCAGGATCACCACAAAGTGCCACCTGTTTAATGCCTTTCTTTTTTAGCATTTGGTAAGTATATGTCTCTCTAGCCAAAATTAAGTCAAATGTATTGAGATCTGCCAGCTTTCTTGCAGACATATCTTCCTCTCCGATTGAACATCCCCATAATACTAATTTTTTCCCTTTCTTTTTGACCATTTTATTCACTTCATACCAACCGGGCTGTTCACCATAACAGTAATTATCTCCACCAATTGAAAGACAAATGTCAGCCACATCAATTTGAGCAATCGTTTTTTGTTGTGTTTTTTGCCAGGCGTATGTTTCGTCTTGAAAAAGCTTATTGCGAATGGCTGACTTCCACCAATCTGTTGAATATTTTCTTATAACTGTTTCTGAACCATCAAAGATTCCATCTAGTTCTTGTATTTGTTGATCTGTTTCAGGATGATAAGATGAAAGGAACACAGTCACACCTTCCACATTTTCTTTGAGCATAGTTGAAGTTGATCGTACAATCGCCTCACAGCCGCGGTTCTCACTTCCTCCATGAGCAAACATTAGTATTTTCATGAATGAACCTCCCCTTTTTTTCTATTTCGCCATCTACTATATGCTGTTGCACTATATAAACCGATAAGCGATTGATGCTTGATACACTTCATTATGTAGCGGTCGTATCTGCCAAGCATTCTTACCTTATCTAACGGATAGAGTCGTAAAGCCTCTTGAACAACTGGATGATGAATCATTGTTTGCACATATTGCTTTCTTTCTTTTTTACTTAATCCATTTGTAGGCAAAATATAAATGTGAATATAAGCTAACACTTGATGAAGTAGCTTCATCGCTTTTAATGTCCTGATTTGATGGCTGCTCATTTGAATCTGATCTGGTATATTACGCTGATAAGAGCGTAACGCATGAAGAAAGTAATTTTTCTCTTGGAGATTTCTTGTCGCACTACCTGTTACTTCACGATAAAAATAACCAGGAAAATCGCTATAAATCGCTGACTTCGCGCATAAAAAAAAGGACCAATTAAATTGTCCATCTTCGCCAAGCACTTCGTTTTTCGGAAATTTCAGCCGATGCTTATTCAATGTTTCTCTTCTATATATTTTGTTACATACACTATTAAAATCTTCCTTTTGTAACATGTATGGAATGATAAACTCTTGAATGTCCTTTGTATGTAGTTTCGCCTGCATTGGAAAGGGATAGCGAATCACTCTTTGAATACCATTGATTTCTTCTACTAAGTGAAAAATAACGACCTCACTATCGAATTGATTAGCAAGCTGATAAACGTGCTGATACGTATTATCTTTTATCGTATCATCAGCATCCATAAATCCAATATATTCTCCTTTAGCCATTTCAATCCCCTTATTCCTTGCATAGCTGACCCCGTGGTTTTCTTGGTTCAAAAGTTTAATGCGATGATCTTTTTCTTGATAAGCTTCAATGAGTTGTTGGCTGTGGTCAATCGAACCATCATTGACAAAGATAAATTCACATTGTTGTAAACTTTGCCTAAGTAACGACTGAATACATTCTTCCAAATAATCGGCTGCGTTATAAACGGGGATGACGACACTTACTTTAGGTTGTTCCAATGGCCCTATCCCCCTTATTTATTCACAGATAGCCTGTAACTTCTCAAGCTCTGCTTCATTACTATAATTCGTTCGGTGACAATTCTTGCTTAACCTTTCTCTTTCTTCCGGATGTTCATATAGCTGAATAATGCTTGAAGCTAATTCCTCTGGGGTGTTGCCAGCGATATAACCGTCCACTCCAACACGAATTTGACTTTTCGCTGTAGGGTAATTCATAAGCAGTACTGGCTTTGCTAATATTTGCGCTTCGCTAACTGTAACGGCCTTCCCTTCATAACGAGAGGGTTGAACATAAAGATCACACGCCTTCATAAATGGATAAGGATTGACCTTTTTACCAAGTAATATAAACTGACCTTCTAATTCACAAGCTGAAATGAGTTGTGTCAGTTCGTTTTCATCTCCACCGAAACCAATTACATACCAAACAATGTTGTGATAACCTTTTTCCTTTACTATTTTCATTGCTTGTATGGCAATATCTATCCCTTTTGCTTTTGATAATCTAGCCACTGTAACAATGGTAAAACGCTGATCTAATAGAATAGGATTTTCGACTACTTCCTCAGACAATTCTTTTATAAAGTTCGGTGATATCAGATTTTCCATCACCATCACCTTTTTGGCTAACTGTGGATAAACGGTAAGAAAAGCGTCTCTACAAGCATCAGAAACAGCGATAATATGATCAAATAACCGCCAAACTTTCTCATCCTCATTCGTATCAATATGGAGAGAGGAAAAGTCAGTATGAATCCATGCAATCTTCTTCTTAGCCTTTACTTTATTGGCTACAAAATGGTGAGGCCATAAATAACTAATAGCCACATCGTAAGTTTTATCCATTGTAGGAAGAAAGGGAGATGAATACTTCCCGATTTGTTGCATCTGATAGTAACCCCACTCTTCATCACGCGCGTGCAGACTTTTCCATTGTGTTTGCCATTTGGCTAGTAGTCTTACAGCTCCCAATAGGAGATGTTTCTTTTGAATTGTTTCAATAATGGACTGACGAAAAGTAGCCATACTTGAAAACTCTGGCAATAAATGCACTTGTTTAGGAAGCAAATGAAAAAAATCGCCTTGATGACGATATAATAATAGATCCACCTCATACTTTTCGTAGTTAAGTTGTTTCAGTAATTGTAATAAACTTCTCTCTACTCCCCCAATTTCCATATCGTATGTAGCAATGAATATCCCGCTCATTTCCTCACTCCCGAAAACTTCTTACGTAAATCAGCTAATTTTTCTCCGCCAATCCATTTGACTATATTTCTTTTCACAAATCGTTTAACCAACACATGAGAAGGCAACCAACTTTGATAAAAATGATGCCTCGTTACCGTGTCGTCTGATTGCAGGTCCCGGCAATTAATATAATCATAAGGAGAGAAAATAGCTTGCTCAAATATTACCCCTAAACCGTCTATCACTTGTTTTTGCCCGTTACATATCACGCCTATCTTCTTCATTTCTTCTGTTATGGCGGCAACATTTGTCCATTCGTTAAAAGTCCCGTCATCATTAATAAAATGATTAGATTGGTAGGAGTCTAGAAAGTACTGGATAAGCGGATGCCCTTTGCTTGCACCAATCGTACTTGTCGCAATGTAATTGCCTTCTTCAAACCCCCAAAAGGATGGATAATGAAGGAAAGGATCAAAAGATTGATAAACCTCGACATCTGTATCAAGATAAATTCCACCTTCTGTATACAAGGCATACATTCTGAAATAATCACTCACAAAAGCATATTTTTTCGCTCGATACGCTTCATATACATAAGCATTACATGTTAAATCGACATTGCTTTCATCCCATTGCTTTAGCTCATAATGAGAGAGATGTTCTTCCCAGGACCTTATACACCGTTTCATTAACTCTGGCTTTTCCCCGCCACCAAACCAACAATAATGAATAATTCTTGGTATCTTCTCCGTCATTCCAGCACTCTCTTCCTTTTCTTAAAACTGAGTTGTTTATTCTTTACATCATAGATTCTTTGTCTCACCATCTCCATCTGATCTTTTTCAATGCCTAACTCCCGCATTTCCTTAATAAGTATTTGCCATTGTCTATTTTGCTCTGTGATATAGACGTCTCTGATGATTTCTTCTATTTCTACACCGAGTACAAAAATAATTTTTTCAATGACTTGAATAGAAGGGTTTTGATGGACCTCCCTTTCAATATTACTAAGATATGACTTCGCTACGCCCGCTCGTTCGGCTAGTTCAGTTAATGTTAATCCTTTTTGTTTACGTAGTTTTGCAATATTTTTTCCTATCATTATCTGCCTCCTATCCTAATAAATAAGGATGCAGATGAAGATTTGAGATAATGGTGTTTCGAATACAATGAATCACTCTGTTTTGTTGCTCAATTGTTAAGTTAGATCCTGAAGGTAAACAAATTCCTTTTTCAAATATCATTTCAGAAATAGATCCGCACTCCACATCATGGGGATAGAAACTATAATCCTGAAATAACGGCTGTAGATGCAATGGTTTCCATACTGGACGTGCCTCTATATTCTCATTCCTAAGTGCGAAAATTAGCTCCTCGACTGTTACGCCGATTGTCTCACTATCAATCAATATAGTAGTTAGCCATCTATTAGAATAGGTTCCCGGGAGCTCAGGGATAAATGAAATGCCTGCCAATCCTTGAAGCCCTTTTTCATAACGCTCGTAAATTTTTCTACGTGCATCTATTCTGTTATCCAGATATGTCAATTGGGCTCTCCCAATACCGGCAGCGATATTACTCATACGATAATTAAAACCGATTTGACTATGCTGGTAATGTAGAGCTTGATCCTTTGCCTGTGTGGCTAAAAAAGAGGCATATTCCACACCTTCTTTATGGTTGGAAACGAGCATCCCCCCTCCAGAAGTAGTAATGATTTTATTACCATTAAAGGAGTAAATACCATAACTGCCGATTGTGCCGGTTGGCTTCTCTTTGTATGTAGAGCCGAGCGATTCGGCAGCATCTTCAATTAAAGGCACACCATAACGTTGACAAATTTTTATCAATTCATCCATTTTGGCAGGTTGCCCATATAAATGAACGACAATCACCGCTTTTGGTAAATGTCCATTTGCATCCGCTTCCTTTAGCGCCCTTTCTAACGCATCAGGAGACATATTCCAAGTTTCGGGTTCTGAATCAATGAATACCGGTTTAGCTCCAATATAAAGAATAGGATTAGCCGTAGCTACAAATGTAAACGTTGAACAAAAGACAGTGTCTAGAGAGCCTATACCAAGTGCTAATAATGATAGGTGGATGGCAGCAGTACCAGAGTTAACCGCTAAGCAAGAACGGACATTGACAAGTGTTGACATTTCTTGTTCGAACAAATCGATATGAGGACCAACGGGTGCCACCCAATTATCCGTAAACGCCGATTGTACGTAATGAATTTCTTCACCAGTCAAATGGGGCGGCGATAAATAAATACGCTCAGCCAAGGTCATCACTCCATTTCAATATTTTCTTTGTTTGTGCTGGTAATCCAACTGCCATCACTCGCTCTGGTATTGAATGAATCACTGTCGAGCCTGCCCCTATGACTGACCACTTTCCTAATGTTACTTTTGGAATGACAACAGAAGCAGAACCGAGATGCACCCCCTCTTCAACTTTTACCGATCCAGTTAGAGTAGAGCGCGGGGAGATATGCACATAATCACCGATTTCATTATCATGTTCAATCACTGCTCCCGTATTAATAATTGTATGATGACCAATTACCGCATCCGCGTTGATCACCGTCTGTGGCATGATGACGGTTCCTTTACCGATCATAGCGCTCGGACTAATACAAGCAGAAGGATGGATACAAGTGGTATAGTATTCTATTGGTAAAGCTAGCCTTTCGAACATTTGCTTACGTATTTTATTATTGCCTATCGAAATAACCAACTTAATATGAGGATTAATTTTTAGGACATCATGCACATAATCAATCGGTGCTAAAAACACATCCCCTTTCATTTTTAATGAGGAATGTTTATCATCAAAAATACCTACCACTTTATTTTTTTGCATTGTAATAATGTCAAAAATCACTTTGCTATGCCCGCCATAACCAATTAATGCAATATCCATTTATGTCACTCTTTCATTTTTATTTGGTTTCCCTTAAACACTTCAGTTGTGGCAGTACCTGGCTGATTAATTCCTTCTGAACGAATTACCTTACTCACCGTAAGAAAAATAATTTTTAAGTCGAGTAAGAAATGTTGATGATCGACATACCATACATCCATTCTCAATTTTTCTTCCCAACTAATCGCATTCCTGCCATTTACTTGTGCCCAACCTGTAATTCCAGGTTTGACACAATGCCTTCTTGCTTGTTCTGGTGAATATAATGGTAAATACGCTATTAGTAACGGACGAGGTCCAACTAAACTCATTTCACCTTTTAAGACATTTAGTAGTTGTGGTAATTCATCCAAACTATATTTCCTTAACTTGCTGCCGAATTTGGTCAACCTTTCTTCATCTGGAAGCAGATGGCCCTGCTCATTCTTTTCCGCAGTCATTGTACAAAATTTATATAAGCGAAAGGGGGATCCATTAAGCCCAGGTCTCTCTTGTATGAAAAAAACGGGTGATCCGTTGATAGCTAAAACGGTACTTATGATTGCCATTACAGGTGCAAATAAAATAAGCAGTATACATGCACTGATAAAATCAAATATTCTTTTCATTTCCTTCCTCTTCTTATACGTCATCAGATATCTTCTTAAGAAAAAGAAAAACCCCCACTTTGCATGAAGTGCGGATTTTTCTTCTCACTATAACCAGTCGGGTTTTTTTTCTGCCAACGCCAGGCGTCTATACACATTTCCTCTAATCCCCTTTGAGCCTTCCAACCTAATTCCTTTTCTGCAGCTGTTGGATCAGCATAACTAATAGGGATATCACCCAAACGGGCATCCGTAATGATATACGGGATATTCACATGATTGACTCTCTCAAAAGTTTGGACAATTTCTAATACACTATAACCTTTCCCTGTACCTAAATTATAAGAATTAAAACCAGTCGCCTTTTTTAAATGTTCTAGTGCACAAATATGCCCCTCAGCTAAATCCATTACATGAATATAATCTCTTACCCCTGTACCATCTTTGGTAGAAAAGCCATCGCCGAATATTTGTAATACCGCCCGTTTTCCAATAGCTACTTGGGTAATATAAGGCATGAGATTATTCGGTATACCTCGTGGATCTTCACCTAAATTACCACTTGGGTGGGCACCGATTGGATTAAAATAACGTAAACATGTAATTGCCCAGTCATTTTCAGATGCATAAATATCTCTCAACATTTCTTCGATGATCAGCTTAGTTCTGCCATAAGGATTAGTTGCCGATAGATGAGCATTCTCCGCAATCGGTACCTGCTTCGGTTTGCCATAAACAGTCGCTGAAGAGCTAAACACCAGTTTTTTTACGTTAAATTGTTTCATTACTTGTAATAAGTAAATCGTGGAAATGAGATTATTATCATAATAGGAAAGTGGATTAACAACTGAATCACCCACTGCTTTAAACCCGGCAAAATGAATCACTGCCTCGATTTCATTATCGGCAAAGACAGAATGAACAGCGTCTTTTTCCTTTAAATCAATCGAATAGTACTTCACCTTTTTATTCGTCATTTGCTCTATTCGCTGCACCACTTCTTGATTACTGTTGGAAAAGTCATCAATAACAATGACATCCATCCCACGGTTCAATAAAGAGATACATGTGTGACTGCCAATATACCCTGCGCCACCGGTGACGAGAACACTCATTTTTTTCTCCCCTCTTTCTCGTTAACCTAACCAATCACTTTGGTACTGAATATTTAAACTAATGACTGTTTCATAAAAATAATAGAAAAAATATAGCACAAGGATACAATAATAAATAAAGCGTTGATCCTTTGGTTGAAATAATTTGACAATCCAAGCGACAAGAATCAATTGATAAAGACTAAAATAGATGGAAAATCGCGCAAAGATCCAATTTTGTGTAGAAATAATCATAAATACTAAACCAACTAGTGCCATATTCACAATAAAATCACTTTGCGGGAAAATCTGTCTTAACTTCTCTCGCCCAAGATAAGCAATGAATAAAGGGGTTGCTTCCACGGCCACGCGTAAAATATTTGCTCCGCCTTCTTGGAATTCTGCGTATTGCCCATATTGTGTATTTTCTATTGCTGAAAAAAGTAGTGTCGAAAACTCATTAAAGCCGACAACAATAAGGACAGCAATCAGCAGTAATATCAACGTCGCTTTTGACCAAGCCTTATAACGTACAAAAAAGTAAATAGGTAGTAAAATAAGGGCACTTTGATGAAATGAAGAAGCAAGGATAACAAATAAAAAATAAACTGGCCAATTGCCATTTATAAGGAACTTTGTGGCAGTAAATACTAGCGCCGCTGCTAAGCATTGGCGTATCCCATTCATCGTTACTAAAAATAAACCACCAGTGATGTAAATATAAATACTCAACTCAAATAATCTTGCATAGTGAGCAAGAACAAAGACAATTAAACTGTTGGTTAATAACGCGACAACAAAAATTAATAATTGCGGGTCATCTGAATAATACTTCAGTACCATTTGTAATAACCCAAAGCCAATATCCTTTCCCTCTACTATTGTTGTCCAACTAAAATCATTGACTTCATATGCATGCATATAAAAAAAAGTATCACCAATATTTGTTCGTGCCCCTGAGACAACAATAAGTATTAAGGCAACTAAAGTAATCAATAACCTATTAGGATAAACGGATTGACTTCCATTCCCTACAAGTACAGGTCTAGCAAAGTATCTAGCAAATAAAGCGACACTAAAACTAGCGAATAAACACAGCCAAAAAACAGTCATGATTACTGCTCACTTCCCATGACATACCTTTTTCGTTGCTTATGACGTATATAAATTGATAGTAGATAACCAAATGGTAGTGCAATGAGTGTCATACCCTTTAAAGGTGACGCTTGAATGAAGTGGTCCTTCCGACTTAATAAACAACTAGAAACATAATGTATACATTCTCTTAACTTTTCTTTCGATGAAGGAGCATAGATCATAGCTGTTTCACGAAAGAACGCAAAACCTTTTGGGTTTTTATAATATTGATTTAGCATATTTAAACTAGAGCCGTCTGGTAAATACTCGACATGACATAATACCTCATTGAGAAGTAATAACGGCTTTAACTGATCAATGAAAATGTACTTATAGCTTAACGGGCAATATTTTTCTCCTGAGAAAATAGGATAGGCAGGTGTTGCTTTCGTCAAGGCTGTTCGATAGACAAGCTTCTTATCTCCCTTCACCTTATGAACACCATATAATTCTCCTAATGTGCTAGTAGACAAATCGGCCGGTAACTCTGTCCCGATGATATCCCCATTTTGATAGGCATCAAGTCCGACAATACCGGCTACGTCCTCACTTCCATTTTGCTTCCAACAAGTAATAATTTTCTCCACCGCATCGACAGGCATATAATCATCAGAATCGATGCATACATTCAATTCTGTTTCGATTAACTCATAAGCTGTATTATGTGCGCCGTGCATACCTAAATTTTCTTGGTAATGGTAGCGAATAGAAATAATTCCCTCTTCTATCCACTCTTGAACCATTGACCTTGTTCCATCATTCGAACCATCATCAATGATTAGCCACACAAAGGATTGGCATGTTTGTTTCTTTAAACTTTCATAGCCTAAATGTAGCGTGTAAGCACGATTATAGGTCGGGGTAAAAATGGTTAATAATGGTTTCATCTTATATTCGCCCCGCTCACATGACTTTCAATATCATTATATTCGTTATAAAAAGTAGCTAACCACTGACTCGTTGTTTCAATATCATAACCGGCTACTTTTAATTCCTTAGAGGTATCCTTATGTTGGTTATCTAACTGCAATAGTTTATCTGCCCACTCATAAGCCTTACTAGATAAGCTCATAAATGTTACCCTGTTAGTCAGGTCCACTTCTGCCGTTATCGTATCAGAGACAAGACAACTAAGACCGGCAGCCTGGGCTTCAATTAAAACTACAGGCAAACCTTCAAAATGAGAAGGGAATAAAAAAACATCAAAAGATTGCAAAAGCGAAGGAATATCTTCTCTCACACCTAAAAATTTCACTTGTTGTTCTAACCCTAGCTTTTGAACTTTTTTCTTTATTTGCGGCATTAAGTCACCATCTCCAGCTAAAATTAAAACAGCGTTCTTCTTTTTATCACATATGGATTGGAAAATATCTATGATGAGATCATGATTTTTCTGATAATTAAAGCGTCCAATATGACCAATTACAAAAGAATCATCCACGCCCAATTCTCTTCTTATCCGCTTTCGCTCTGGTAAATGATAAAGGTATTGACTCACATCTACTGCGTTAGGTAAAACGGTTACCTCGCTCTTAGATGATGATTTAAATAACCAATCCCCCGCACGTTCTGAACATGCAAAGTAATAATTAGGATACTCCTTCATGCATAATCTCGCATACTTGCGAAACAGCCATTTAAAATCCATATGTAAGTCGCTCAAATGGCTATGTGCAATCCGACACGGCACACCAGCATCATAGGCTGCACGCATAATAAAACTACTATTTTCGTTTAAATGAGCATGTACAATGCGGTAATATGGATGTTCGGCAAAAAAGGCATCCAACTGTTTAAAGTATTTTTGGTAATTGCCTGGGCGAATGGATGGCATATGAAAAATACGGCCACCTAGCCTCTTAATTTCCTTGTCATAATGACCTTCTTCCTGCCGATGGACAATGAAGTCAAATTGAATGCCAACATGAATAAGGCGACGATAATAATTCATTAACATCGTCTCTAACCCACCACGATTCATAATCGTTACCACTTGCAACACTCTTAATTCCCTCATGACCTACCTCCCCAGCGTTTTTTTCTTAATCTATCTATCATCGTAAGCATATAGTAGACACAGCTAGCTGAACGTGAACGGGCACAAACAAAAAATACTTTCCAAACGAATGGAAAGTAACTGATATCCAACCCTTTAAAAGCCTCTCTAACAATAGGTGCACTTAAAATGATATCTATTTCATTGATTTTTTCTCGCATTGTCAGTTGATTTTTAGAAGCAAGGATATTTAAGCCTAACCCAATCATATTTAAGCAAATACGATTATTTAAAGCTGTTTGGGCATGACGACTGAATGAATACGCCTTTAGGCAATGATTCATTTCTTCATAAAGTTGTTGCCAAAGCTGAAATAAATCCGATCGATATTCACTCGTTTGAGAATGTTCATTTTCTTTCCAGTAATGATATAAAGGACGATCGACATAGACAAAAGAGTCAGCTAAGCTCATCACTTTCATATTGAAAAGGGTGTCCTCATTTGATCCAATATGATGCAAATCTGTAAAAAGGATCGGCTGTTCTGTTAATAAATTTCTACGATATAACTTTGACCAAACGGTTCCCATGGCATCAAGCATACTAGGGTCAGAGACTTCTTCTTTAATTGGTCCTACTAACCGCCTGACAATCTGTTCTTTATAGGCTTCTCCTCTATAGGGTTTTTCTTTCAAGTGATGAAAATATTTTTCCTTAGAAAAGTGTTGATACGCTCGTGTATATCGACACATAGCAATATCTACCTGCTCTCGTTGAAGTGCTCCGTATAATACCTCATACATCTCTTGGTGAACCCAGTCATCAGGATCGACAAAACCAATGTACTCCCCTATCACATGCTTTAGTCCAAGGTTACGGGCCTCGGATACACCTTTATTCTCCTGGTAGAAGACCTTTACCCTTTTATCCTTCTCTTGATATTTTGAAAGAATGTCCCCCGTTCGGTCGGTTGAACCATCATTAACGGCGATAATTTCAATTCCTTTAAATGTTTGTGTGAGCAAACTATGTAAACATCTTTCTACATACTTTTCCATATTATATATAGGCACGATAATGCTGATGATTGCTTTCATCTTTCTTCTCCTGCGTGTATTTAGCATATAGTATCATTAATTCTTCCATGACGACCTCAGTTGAATACTTGCTAGCGAGTTGCCTATTTGCTTTTGCGAAGCGCTCTCTCTCTTGTTCAGAAAGAATAAGACTCTCCATTTTTTCTGCGAAATGATGAACATCAGTCGCTGCTATAAGATATCCATTCTGTTGGTCCCTAATCAATTCATGATGTCCTCGATTGATAGTCGCTACAATGGGTAGACCGCAGGCCATTGCTTCCAAAATATTTACTGGGAGACCTTCTCTTAAACTAGATGCAACAGCTACATCACTCATTTGCAACCATTCCCTCACTTCATTTGTAAACCCGAGAAATACTACTTGACGATCAATTCCAAGCTCCTTAGCAAGTCTTTGACAATCTGATAACAGCGGTCCTTCCCCTGCTAATATTAATTGGCAAGACGGTTGATGTTTCGCTATTTTCTTAAACGCCTGGAGTAAAAGCCTTTGATTTTTGTTTCGATTAAACTCTGCTGCATAAAAAAATAAAAAAGCCTCTTTTTCAATCAGATGCTTCTCTCTTAGTATTTCCTTTATTTCCCTATCAATGGGCTGATATTGTGCTAAGTTCACGCCTACTCCATGGATAAAAGCTATTTCCCTCGCTTTCAATGCCCGATTGGCTAAGGCATAATCTTCTTGATTGATCGTAATCAAACAATCCGTTTTCCGCGCCAAAATTTTTTCAATAGGATAATAGATTAACCAATTAAGCAGTGGTGCACCTTTGCAAAAGTGAAATCCATGAGCAGTATAAAATAGTAATGGCTTCTTCTTCATAGTAAAAGTGGCCAATCTACCAAGTAACCCACCAGTAGGTGTATGACAATGAACAATATCATATTGATGCCTCTCTATTAATCTTTTTAACTGCTTGTACGCATATAGATTGGCTGTTTTCAACGGATGTCTTTCAATCGGGAGGCGATGCTGTTCGGATACAAAAGGTAATGTTAAGTCTCCTTTAGCGGCTATATGAATTTCCCAACCTTGTTCGTAAAGTTGGCGCATAAAAGGGAGATGAAATGCCTTGAAATGATAGTCGACTGTAGCAACTAATAGCAGTTTTTTCACCATCATTTGATTGAATATCTTTCTGTTATCGTTTGTAGAAACCCTAACAGCTCCTCTTGTAAATCCTCACGTTTTAAAGCAAATTCAATGGATGTTTGTATATAGCCAAGTCTCTCACCAACATCATAGCGCTCTCCTTGAAATTCGAATGCGAAGATCGGCTCACTTTGATTTAAAGTGGCTAACGCATCTGTTAGTTGAATTTCGTTCCCCCTCCCTGGCTCTTGATATGAAAGTATATCAAAAATACTCGGTGGCAAGATGTATCGCCCCATGATCGCTAAGTTAGATGGTGCTTGATCAAGATCTGGCTTTTCAATTAAAGAGCGCACCGTATATAGTCTTTCCGTCACTGTTTCAAAATCAATGATGCCATACCTTGATACTTCTTCGTCTTTTACTTTTTTCACGCCGAGAATTGTCCCTTTATGCTCTTCGTATTGATCTATCATTTGAGCTATGCAAGGCGTGAATCCTTCAATAATATCGTCGCCTAACAGAACCGCAAACGGCTCATCACCAATAAACTTCCGTGCACACCATATAGCATGCCCTAACCCAAGCGGTTCTTTTTGTCTGATATAATGGAGATTGGCCAGTTGAGAAGACTTCTTCACTTCTGATAGTAATTCAAATTTACCTTTGCTCATTAAATTTTGTTCTAGTTCAAAAGAATAATCAAAGTGATCCTCTATTGCCCTTTTTCCTTTGCCTGTAACAATAATAATATCTTCAATACCAGCAGCAACTGCTTCTTCCACAATGTATTGAATTGCCGGCTTATCGACTAGTGGTAGCATCTCTTTTGGCATGGCTTTTGTTGCTGGGAGAAATCTAGTTCCTAAGCCAGCCGCTGGAATAATTGCTTTTCTTACTTGCTTCATACTTACTCACTCCTTCTTCATTAAGATAGTGATAACATATTAGCAACTTCCTGTTTTTTCTCTGGGGTTTCACTTCGATTTGCAAGGGATAACAACCGTTCTCTTAATTCCTCTTTACTCATCAAAGGGTATAAATCAATTAAATTTTCAATCTCTTTAATATAAAGAGTGGCGCTTTTCCCAATATAAATATGTGGATGAATTTGCTGAATTCCCATTTCCTCTTTATTCAATAGTTCTTCAAACAACTTCTCCCCTTTTCGAATACCAGTGAATTTGATATTAATTTCCTGAGTTGTATAGCCAGAAAGTTTAATTAAATTTTTTGCTAAATCATATATTCTTACCGGCTTACCCATATCTAAAATAAATATCTCGCCGCCTAAGGCTAAGGCACCTGCCTGTAGTACAAGCCTTGAAGCCTCGGGAATTGTCATAAAATATCTCACCATATCAGGGTGTGTGACAGTAATTGGCCCCCCTTTTTCGATTTGCTTTTTAAAAAGAGGAATGACACTACCCCTGCTACCTAATACATTGCCAAACCTTACCGCAACAAAACGAGTTGTACTTACTTTATTCATTTGTTGAACAAGCATTTCCGCAAGGCGCTTCGATGACCCCATTACACTTGTTGGATTAACCGCTTTATCTGTTGACACCATTACGAACACATTGACTTGTGACTGATGAGCTGCCTCAGCCATATTCCTTGTACCAATCATATTATTTTTTACTGCTTCTTCTGGATGTTCTTCCATTAATGGTACATGCTTATGGGCAGCTGCATGATAAACGACTGCCGGTTGATATATTTTCATGATTTGAATCATGCGGGCTTTATCTTGAATATCAGCAATAACAGGAATCAGTTCGCAATCACTTTGCATATCTTCCAGTTCTAATCGTATGGAATAAATGCTGTTTTCTCCATGACCGAGAAGAATTAAACGCTTCGGTGAAAATTTTAAAATCTGTCGGCAAATTTCTGAACCAATTGAACCCCCAGCACCAGAGACAAGTACCGTTTGGTTGGCAATATACTCGGAAATACTGTTGTCCTCTAAGAGAATCGGCTCTCTCCCCAGTAAATCTTCCACCTTTACATCTCGTATATGATTCACTTTTACTTCTCCCATGACAATATCTTCAATAAAGGGTAATGTTTGTGTCTTAACATTCGTTTTGGCACATTGATGAAAAATGATTTCGAGCTCTTCTTTTTTTAGTGAAGGAATAGCAATGATTAAATGCTCTATAGCCATTTCCTGTACAATCTCATTTAATTGTTCAACCTTTCCTAAAACCTTTAAGCCTGCTAAATACAACCCTTGTTTTCTATAATCATCATCAATAAAACCGACTGGAATTAATTGATCATGTCCTTGCATCAATTGTTTGGCAAGCATACCGCCTGCTGAACCAGCACCTATAATTAATGTTTTTTTCTTATTAATAGCTAGCTCCTGAATTCGTTCACGATAGACTCTTACACCATATCTTGAACTTGTTAATACAATGAGCAGCACTAAACCATAAATGATTGTAAATTGTGGAAGAAAAGCTTTAAATAACATGAAGTATGTAATCATTGTTAAACAGACTGTCGTTGCCACAATCCTGAGAATAATAAAAAATTCCCGGAGACTAGCATAGGACCATAATTGCTCATAGAACTTCTGTTTATAGGCAAACGTATAATAAAATAGAAGTGATAAACTATAAATTATAATAGCTTGTAAATTTGAAAAAGAAGTTGGAAGTAATAAATAGGTACATATAAAAGAACCAAAGAGTAATCCCGCATCCATCAATAGCGAAAAAATAAACTTTAGTCTGCAAGACACAACATTATCCCTCCCTTGCTATGAAGATTTAATATGGCTAATATCACAAGTATCAACCTTTTTTATATGTAAAACAGGGCATCTAACCCCCCCTCTCACCACACTCTTGACGACAAGGCGTCTAAGGTTTCTTTCAACCCACAGCATGACCGAGTATCTCCTTTGGATAAAGGCAAGGAGACATCACCTAAAAATATTCTTAATAACGAACAATCATATAAAAAAATTAATGGCTTCCATTCAATATGGTGCCAATAATGTTCGACTTTGCATATTGTAGTGTTTTTTTAGCATTGTAAACATGTTCTGCTTTTGTTTGCCCTTGTTTTACGACGAGTATCACACCATCACTAACATTCGCTAACACCTTTGTATCAGTCACATCTAATAAACAAGGAGAATCAATTAAAATCACATCATATAATGGGCTAACTTTAGCAATAAGATTCTTCATGACATCAGAACCAAGTAGCTCTGAGGGATTGGATGGAATCTTCCCACTCGGCAATAGTTTTAGACCAGGAATTTGCGTAGAAACGATCACTTCTTCTTGTATTGCATCTCCTTTCAATACATCTGTTAAACCAGGCTCTTGAGCTGACATAAACATTTGATGTAAGGCGGGATTTCTTAAATTAGCATCAATTAGGAGCACTTTCTCTTTTTGGTTCGCGATGGATACAGCAATATTTCCTATCATTGTCGTCTTACCTTCATAACGATCTGGTGAAGTAATAAGCAAGACCATATGCTTTTTCTCACGATTAATGAATTGGATATTTGTTCTTATCGTGCGGAATTGTTCAGAAATGATGGAATGGGGGTACAAATAAGTGACTAAGTTTCGTCCCTTATTGCTCGTACCGATTCTCCATTTCCCCATATTGACCATTCGTTTCCCTCCTTTCTTTCATTGTTTGTTTTTGTTTCTTTTGTCTCAAATTTTTCGTATGTATGATAGAAACTGTACCAATTGTTGGCACATCGATTAATCTCTCAAGCTGGCTTTCTGACTTTACAGAGTCATTTAATGAGTCCAATAGGAAAATAAAACCTATTCCCGCAACTAAACCTAACACCCCTGCAATCAAAATCATATTCAGCCCATTACTTTCATTAATAGGAATCGGGTTAGGTCGTGCCTCTGACAAAATACTGACTTCATCAAAATCCATAATAGTAGGGATTTTTTCAATAAATACCTTTGCAGTAGTATTAGCAATTAAAGCGGCTCTTTCTGGATGGGCATCAACTACGGTTATATTCACCACTTGCGTATCATCAACACTCGCCACAGTAATCTTATTCGCTAATTGATCACTTGTTTCTTCTAATTTCAACTCTTTAATTACTTCTTCTAATACAACTGTGTCTCGAATGATGACTTGTAAAGTATTTCGATAACCAACTTCTGCCCCAATAATAATATTCGTATCACTTTGATAGAGTAATGTTGGTTTATTTAATAAGTGATAAATAAAAGCAATCCCACAAGCAAGCAACATAAACAGGAGCACAAGCCAAAACTTTTTCTTAATGACTTTATACAGTTCAGGTAATTGTATTTCTTTAGCCCCAGGTTCATTCAAATATCTGTTCATTTGTAATCCACCTTTTGTGTTTTCTTTATAAAGAACAAAAAAAGTAAAAAAATAGAATTAGATTAGGTTTATTTCATTTTAGTTCTTTATAAAGAACAAGTCAACATGTTTTCTTTCTCGCACTTTGCAGCATTTGCCGTTTCCTGTTTAACCACAAAAAAGGCTTTATTACATAATAGAGTGGAAACAATCTTTTCGGTAACGGGAAAGCTTGATAATCTTCGGACAAAGGATAGAACCATTGTAAATAATGAATGAACTTCTGCTTCAAAGTAAATAAACTGCGTAAATATTGTGCATGATAATGAGCTATTTCCTTTGGTACATAATGGTCATGTAACGAAACCAAATGGTGAAAATAAAACGATGCACCTTTTGCTAACTTGATTGCTGCGCGCTTATCCATATATGTTGATTCAATATTTGAATTAAATAGTTTTGCCGATAATAATAATGCCTGCCCAGCGATTTTTTCGTATTGATACTGGGTTAAATGATGTGACCAGTCCTTATCATTCACAAAACTTCCCTGTAACAAGATCTGATGAATATCAAACAGCCATCTTAACCTTGACCACCCGTGTCTAGCACCGTGAGTGCTTAAGAAATAGAATAAATCTTTTTCACCTAAATAAGGAAAGCTAATTTGACTACTCCACTGACTTTCTCTCCTTCTCTCCCATAACTCGGTAAAATGGGGCTCTGTGCTTGGTGCAGGATGAAGGCGCCAGTGAACTTCTACCTTCGTTCGATGTTGCTTATGAAAGTAGGTAAAGTGATGATGCCGCCATTTCCAATCATCCATTACCGATTCAATGTAATCATCTTTTTCATAACCTTGTTGGAGCATTAATTGTTCTGCTTGTTCAATACGCTCAATTGGCACAAGCAAATCGATATCCGCACATGTGCGCAAAGACAGATCACCGTAAAGCTCTTTAGCAAGTATAGGACCTTTGAGAAAAAGAAGCGGTAAGGATGCTTGTTGAAACTGACGATAGAGTGTTTGCATTTCCGCAGTCAAATGCAGCATACGATAGATGTTCTGCTCATAATCTTTTTTTATTTTTGTAACGATATATGCTGGCAATTCATCTGCCAATCTTTGTTCATTTATTGCATGGAAGATTTGCGGGAATATTCGATGATGCTTAACCGCTAGTAGGAACTGATCCCAATCTACTTTGTTACATAATGAAAGCACTAGTTGCTTTTCGTTTTTCATCAATGATATGATCAGTTGCATTTCTAATGGTAAATCTTTATTGTTTAAAAATGACGTTCTTACCATCTCTCTTTCTCCTTTTTCGGTATACATGCAAACATGCTAACAATTGTAAACTTATCTTTTTCATGCGCCCCGCTCAGAAAGAAAGTGCCACTCCTTAACCATGCATGAGCGACAAACTCACCACATTCATCCCTCGCAGTCCCTAAGTATAAAGTACTTTCTATTCCTCTTCTTTCAAGCATTTTCATACAAGCAACAGCCTTAACTAAACATTCACTCTCCCAAAACGTATACCGACTCATATGATGTACTGCTTCAGAAATTTGTTGAATCGCATTCTCTCTATGAATTATCTGCGTTTCTTCTGTCTCTTTCATATGCTTACCTAGTAGATGTGAAACTTTAGAAAATGGTAACTGCTTATAAATTCTTGCATATGCTAGGTAGATCATGGCCTCTATTAATAAGCGTTTTTTCTCCCAAGGAAGAGAAAGAAAATGTTTAAGTTTACGAAAAAGTATGCTATTCATGTTGCTGTACTTCAATAAGCCCTTCTTTTAGAAGCTGTTCAAGAAAGAAAAAAACCTCTTCTTCACATTTGATTTGCTCTACTTCATATTCTGCTTGCATTTGCGATATGAGAGAAGAGACCAACACGGTTTCTTGCATCTTTCCCCAAATATCACCACCAATGACACCTAAATTATAATATTTACCGTTTTCAATATTCAGCATCACTTTCTCACCGTTCATATCACTTACCATGTTTCCACTCACTTGTTTCACACTATCATTGATTGACAATGGCTTCTTTGCTATCATTATGTTCCTCCTCAAATAAGTTATGAATCGTATCAGCCAGCTCATATGCTGAAAATGAGTTCGACCGTTCGATCGCGTACATGGGAATTTGACTAGCAATCTTAACTGATAAGTCAAAATGCCAAGCTAATAGATCTAACCGCTCAATCATAAAAGGGCGATATGTATGAGTATCCAAAACTTCAATTTTTTGCAACCCATTTAAAGATTGTATTTCTTTTGGTCTTTCATTCACCTGATGTAGGACGAAAATACCTGCAAGTGGAACCGAATGATGGGTAAATACATTCTGTACAGGTATCGCATATTTATTTTCTCTCTCAAAAAGAGGGTGATAACTTGTAACGGATAAACCTAACTTTTTAATACTTTCATCCCATAGTTTTTGTTGTGGATAGCTCGGTACTACGTAGGCTATGCCGTTTATTAATTGAATAGGTATGACATCATCACTTAATAACGACCATCCTTTAAGAATAAGCGTCGAAGCTAGTGTCGACTTACCTGCCCCTGAATCGCCGACAATTAAATAAGCTTTGCCATCCCTCATTATTGCGCTTCCATGAAGGGGTAATATCCGCCTCTGCATTAATAGAACACCCATACACGATCCTAATATAAATAAACGGACTTTATCTATTGAACCACTAGGATGGGGATCAAAATAAATGACCCTGCCGCCCTCAATATAGAAAGTTGCCGTTTCATTTACTTTGAATAGAACAGATTGGTCTGTTAATACTTTAAATTGTCTTTCCTTACCATAACTATCCCATATAGATGATAAATCTCTTTGTTTAATACTAATTACCTCAGAGGGAGTAGAGGGCTCTGATTCTTCGGTAGCAACGAGTTCTTTAAACGGAATATCACTTAATACATATAAACCGAATGCTCGATATTTGTGTATCTTCTTTTCCAACACGTTCCTCCTTTCTAAGAAAAGCGCCAGACGCCACTGCCTATAAGCGTACAGAAAGATCTTTAGCCTATTTTTTCGAATGAAATACCTAAGGGCAATAGCGTCCATTTTTAGCGCACGAAATATCAATTAAACTTATCATCTTTTTGACTCTTCTCTAAGAAGCCCTTATACATAAGGCACAAGGGCCGTTTGCTTTAATGTGCTTACGAATAATGAATAGTTTCATCTTCATCTGGTTGGACAGCATCCGGGATTTGCAACCCTGGTCCTCCCATCGTTCTCTTTATTTCAAGTTCTTGCAAAATGGGTGTTTGCCAAATTTTTGTCACTGATTTCACCTCCTTTAATAAGAAAACGATAGAGAATAAGTGTCCGCATCGCTATGCGAAAATCATCATCAAACACTTGATTTGCTTGTGGTTGCTGAATACGTTTTAGATGGTGCCGGATGACTGACACATCGATATAGTGCTGAATGCGCTGATCGTTTAATGCTTTCTCCATTTCATTTAGAAAAGACGGCCAATTTGGTTGCAATCGCAGCAACCCATCTGCACCTTGCACACCCTTGCTTTTTACATTTAATCGATTAAGATTCGGTAAATATCCTTTCGTTGCTCGTCGAATAAAGGCACGATTGAATCCATTTTTTACAAATTGGTCCTCTGGAAGAGATAAACAAAAACGGACCACCCTTAAATCATCTGTAGGGTCTCTAGGAATTACCCCATATTTCAAGGCCATTTTTGCGCCATATCCCCCTGTTGTATGCCAATAATAAAGGTCTTTGAATTGCTGTTCTCTCACTTGATACGCATTAGTTAGACCGTTCCCCCCTTGGTCAATACCGTACTCTCTTAATTTTTCATATACCTTTGTTTGTCTTGCAAATGCGGGATGAATAAATTGTGGGAAGGGATGCCCCCGATTCACATGGGATGCTCTTATTTTTTTATTTATAATCGTCGACCAAACTTTTTTTCGATCCACGCCTATATTAGTACTATAGGCATTTGTCTCTTTAAAAAAATGTAATAATCGATACTTTTTAAGAAGACTGGCATAGTAATCAAGAGCTGGGCCCCAAGAAATGGTCCAATTGCCTCGTTGGCCATTGAGAAGAATACCTATGTCCAGTGCTGATGCTTGTTCGTAAATTCCGCGTAACCAATACGTATTGTCGAAGTATTTATAAGGTGATTCAATCACATTCAACCACTCATCTATTTCTGTATAAGCATTGCGTTCAGAGAATGAGAAGAAGTGCGGCACGAGAGTAGGATACAGCTTAAGCATTTCTTCAATCCATGGTCTTTCGTTCGCTTGTCTGCTTTTCGGTGTCCAATCTTCAAACTTGGGGATAGGGATATAGCTGAATGTATGTAGCGGTTCCCCTTGTAATGATTTCGCTGCGAATGCAGTGACAGTACCTGAATCCAAACCTCCACTTAAATGAGCACCTTTTGCCTTGAATGTTCTTAATTTGGAATCAACTACTTTTTGAAATAATTCTTGAAATGCTTCAATATATTGTTCATCATTCTTTAGGTGAAGCGGTTCTCTTTCTTCTAGTAGATGACAGTATTGCTTGAACTCCGTCTTATGTTTCGTTACTGTGATTGAGTGTGAAGGTGGTATTTGATAGATAGATTGATAGACCGTTGAGGTTAAATCTACTGATTCTATCGTTAATGGATTAGCAAGATATTCAGCGATCCAGTTTTCATTATATGTATCATCTACCTCTGGTAAGGTCAGTAAAGCACCCATTGTCGATGCGAATGAGAAGAACAAAGCATTTTTAGTAAAATATAATGTTCTCGTACCTGAGAAATCTCTAGCCCCAAACCACGATTGCTTTTTTTCATTCCAAATCATGAATACAAAATCACCGACTAAATACTTAGGACAGTCTTCTCCCCATTTTTCATAGGCATATAAAATCAGTTGACTATCGGTTATCATATATTTCTCATGCTTCCGAATATTTAATTGCTGATATAAATCTTCACGATTATCAATAATACTATTGCATATGATAGTTAAACCTTTTTCACAATCGTAATAGGGGATTTCCTCATCCCTTGATTGTGGTGTAATCCAATTTAAAGAACAACTTAAGAATAGGTGGCGCTCTCTTCTTGTTTGCACTCGATCAAAACGGAACCCTTGAAACTGTTGCAACATCCTATCCCCGTGATGAACAGGAATTTCCCACTCATTGAAGCTCCCTATCCCAGCAATGGCTGTCATGCGCTACCTCCCTGATTGTTAGTTCTTTATAAAGAACATATAAGTACTCTTAAACTAACATCATACAAATCAACTGTCAATATTGTTTTTGATACAAATGGCTTATTTTTTTCAATTAAAGTTCATTTTTGTTTAAGGCTAAAATGAGCTTTGCAATCTTTCTCGTGAAGTTAAAAAAAGTCTGGTAGAACTGTATACGTTTCTACAGTTCTACCAGACCTACATATTCCTCTTCTACTTACTATCACCCCAAATATCAAATGCCCATTCAGGGTTATCAATGAAAGGATTGCGGTTATTTTGAAATTCTTCATAAATTAATTGATTTCTACGTTGTTCATTTTCATCTACAGGATCCTCTTTATGCCACTCTAACAAAACGGATAACTTCCCATGTAAAGGCGTGCGCCCATTATTGACTTGATCGTTCAATTCTAAATCTAGTTCACCATCATCGCCTTCATAACGAACTGCCATATAAAAAAGCATTCTGGCAAGATCCCCCTTCACTTCATCACGAGGTTCAAAAGAATCATGATCATAATAATTACCTTTTGCTTCCTGATGCTCTTGTCCACCATTATCAAAATCTAAGTTTCCTCTAGAAGCATTTACACTTACATCTGTCGGCCTTAAATGATGCAGGTCTGTTCCTACACCTGGATTAGTATCAAACCCACCATGAGATTTTGCCCAAATATGTTCACGGTTCCAGTCATCTGCATCTGGACCTTTTAAGTCCTTGTCTTGCGATCTTCCACTATAGAATAAAATCACATTATCTCGGTTTTGGGGATCTTCATCCGTCACCATTAACGCTTCCCATACCTCACGATAAGTGAGTTCATTATGATCATCTATAATCTCATGAAGCGCTGCTTTTAATTCATCTCCCGTTTTCCCTTCTGCCTCTTTATAATAGTTACTATTAACCTGATATTCATTTGTTTCGTTTCCCTCTGTTAATGGGGGTTCCCCTCCTTTTGAACAACTAACTAACAAACTCAATAAAACGAATAATGGGATAAATGAACGTATGCTCATTGTTTCCTCTCCTTCATAAAGTACTTAAAAGAATATTATCTATGAAAAATAAATATTTGAACAGCACCAACAGTAGGCTTTTTATATAATAGAAATTTTCCGTCCCTTTTATCAAAGAAATGAAATACTTATATGAAGAACAAAAATCCTTGTGTGGAAATTACATACAATTTATGAAGTATTGTTTCCAAATGAAACTAGAGCAAATTCTCTATTAGAATTTGCTCTAGTTTCATTTTATTTACCTATCCATGTCTCAGTATTTTTCCTAAATCCCTTTTAGCGCCTCGTCTATCGTTTCCTCTCCTGTAACGAGGTCAAATGATTGATGAATGGTCCGATCATTATGTAGGACCTCAACGATTGTTGCAGCCACATCTTCACGTGGAATCGTATTTCTCTCGAGAGAAGCAGATGCCTGCACTTTCCCTATGCCTGGTTCATTCAATAAGCCACCAGGACGTACGATTGTGTAGTCTAATGAGCTATTCATCAACATTTTATCAGCATAATGTTTAGCTGCCATATATGGTTCGATTGCAGTCCATTTTTCTCTGTCATTCGCATGTATGGCGCTAACCATCACAAATCTAGAAACACCGGCTTGTTCTGCGGCTTCAATAGCTTTACCTGCACCGTCTAAATCAATGAGCAATGTTTGATCATATCCAGTGTGACCTCCTGATCCTGCTGTGAAGACAACAGCATCACATCCTTGCATAGCCGTAGCCAATTCATCCACTGTACCAGTTAATGATGCATGAACTGCTTCCAATCCACTGTTTTTAAAATCGTTTAATTGTTCTGCTTTTCTTACCATTGCTACAGGTGTATCACCGGTTGATTTACTTAATTTGTTCATCACCTGTTTACCAATTTGCCCGTTCGCTCCTATTACTAATACTTTCATTCTTTTTCTCCTCTCTTCCCTTTTCATTTATTGGTGAAAATCGTTTATGAAAATGTTTTTTCACCTATACTAAATAATACTATTTTCTAGGGGAGTTTATAAAATGCCACATTATCTGTATTCTTATTTCACTCGCTTACCATTGGTCTTTCGTATACTCATCATGGCACTGATGACAATTATCCTTTTTGGCGGTTTTGTTCACTTATTAGAGCCAAATAGTTTTCCCACTTGGTTTGACGGTATTTGGTGGGCTGTCATCACTGCATCAACTGTTGGATATGGTGACTATGTTCCTCACTCTGTTGTCGGTAGAATAGCAGGAATTGTCCTTGTTTTGACAGGAGCAGGTTTTATTGCTTCTTATTTCGTCGCATTGTCTACTGCCGCTGTCGCTAAGCAAAATGACTATATTCAGGGGAATTTTCAATTTAAAGACCATGATCATATTATTGTCATTGGTTGGAATGCTCGTTCGAGAGAAATTTTGAAAACGATTTGTAGCTATGTTAATAGCGTACCCGTCACATTAATCGATGAAACATTGGAGGAAAATCCACTGCCCCATGAAAACCTTCATTTCGTTAAAGGGAATCCACAAAGAGATGATGTGCTCATGAAAGCAAGTGTGATGGACGCTAGACAATTGATTATTACAGCTGATCAAAACAAAGATGAACATCAAGCAGATATGCACAGTATTTTGACTTTAATTGCTATTAAAGGGTTGAATCCAGCTTTGCCTTGTATTGTTGAAGTCCTTACTACCGAACAGATGAAAAATGCGAAACGAGCAGGAGCAGATGAAATCGTGCAAACGAACTTATTAACAAGCTTTGTCATGATTAGTAGTCTTACTTCAAGGGAAATGGTTACTGCATTTCTCAGTTTACTAAGGCAAATGGATCAAAGGAGACTAGGGATTGAGCCCGTATTGACAGACCATATTGGGGCCAATTTTCGTGATGTGAGCATTAACTTAATGAATGAAGATATATTGATTCTTGGTGTCAAACGGGGAGATGAGATGATTATTCACCCCCCTCACCCATTTTCACTTCAGGCAGAGGACTTGCTTATTACAATAAAAAATTAATATTCTAAAATCCTCTCTAATTCTCCAACAAGTTCGTGACCTATAGCTACGTATTTTTCGGTAACTTCTCCGTCTTTATCAACTGGTGATTGAAATTGATTAAATGAGGCAGAGAAATTACCGATATTGGCATTATTTTCATCAATATTGCTCTCGTAAATATGTGACAAGAGGTAAGGTGTTCCCAATTCTACTGTACAATTGCTCGTATCTAATTGACCATCTATGGACTTGAAGGGTATACGTAAGAAATGATACCCATTGTTCGTATCAATTTTGTAATCAAACGCACCATGGTCGTAATCCCAATTTCCTCCGATTGTATAACCCATTGGTTTTAATAATTGCTCTAGTTTAAACAAGTGATATTGCTTTCCCTCGATATTAGAATGAATTTCTCTCATTGCTTTCATTCCTTTCATCATCATATTTGCGCTTAGTTTTACCATTTCCCCTCTCACTAATACTCGCCCTTTTCACTTCTTTCTTTTAGGAGAATCTCATTTACTCCAAATAATTACCCAATTATTCATTCGAGATAAATAACTAACCTAAAGGGACAAACACACAATCGGGATAGGATCTTAACTCATAAAGTAATAGCAGAACCCAGGGAAAATGTATACAAATTGTTTTATTTTTATATGCCCAAAAAGTTTTTATTTTTTTACCAGTATGGAAGGAGTGATTTATCAATGCCAGAATGCAATCGCAATGCGAATGGTGCCTGTTCTGATGCAGGTGGAATAAATACAGTTGCAAACGGGGAGGCTGCTCACGCGGAAGGGAATTCAACGACTGCTGATGGTAATGCTTCCCATGCAGAAGGATTTGAAACATTAGCTACTGGAGTCGCTTCTCATACGGAAGGGAGCCAAACTAATGCTATTGGTACAACGGCCCATACGGAGGGGTTTCAAACCGTTGCTGTTAGTGACGCTGCTCATGCGGAAGGGAGTTTAACCACTGCTGAAGGTGAGTCCTCTCATGCGGAAGGGTATAATACTTCAGCTAGTGGAGCTGCCTCTCATACGGAAGGTTCTAGTAATTCGGCAACGGGTGATACTGCTCATGCGGAAGGATTCAAAACTATTTCTGCTGGTAAAGCTAGTCATGCGGAAGGCGTTAATACCGCTGCCATGGAATTAGCTGCTCACGCGGAAGGCCTAAACACTTTATCAACTGGGGAAGCTAGTCATTCTGAGGGAATAGATACGCAAGCTGCAGAAAGTGCAAGTCACGTGGAAGGATTGACTACTTCTGCGCTCGGTGTTGCTTCTCATGCAGAAGGAAGCTCTACCCAAGCAAATGGCGTTGCTTCTCATGCGGAAGGGTTTAGTACAACTACTATTGGTGATGCTTCTCATGCAGAAGGGAACTCAACTAGAGCTATCGGATCTGCTTCTCATACAGAAGGGTTTGAAACTGTTGCAAGTGGGGAAACAGCACACGCTGAGGGAAATACAACCGAAGCCTCTGGATATGCTGCTCATGCAGAAGGCCACCAAACGGTTGCAAGTGGCAATCAAGCACATGCGGAAGGAACACTCACCTCAGCCAGTGGTCTTAGTGCCCATGCAGAAGGGAATACAACAACTGCTAGTGGTGATTACACGCATGCGGAAGGGGTAAGAAATACCGCCTCTGGCGAAACCGCTCATGCTGAAGGAATGGACACCGAAGCGAGTGGCTTTGTTTCTCACACAGAAGGAAGAAACACAGTTGCAAATAATTCTTACGCTCATGCAGAAGGATATTTAACGACTGCATCTGGCTCCACTTCCCATGCAGAAGGTGGTAGCAGTGTAGCATCCGATAGTTTTGCACATGCGGAAGGCCTTTTTACCCAAGCAAGCGGCTATGTTTCTCACGCAGAAGGAAGTTCAACTGTTGCTTCAAATGCCTTTACCCATGCAGAAGGAATTGAAACGACAGCAGCAGGATACGCTTCGCACACCGAAGGATCTCTTACAAGAACAGAAGGGATAAGCGCCCATGCTGAAGGATATTCAACGCTAGCAAGCGGGGATTATTCCCATGCTGAAGGAAGCGGAACCACCGCGAGTGGGAACTATGCACATGCAGAAGGATTCAATAATGTCGCCTCTGGTTATGGAGCCCATGTGGAAGGTGGAGTGAATGCAAGTAACGCTTCTTTACCTAATACTGCTTCTGGTAATAGTTCGCATGCTGAAGGTTACGGAACCACTGCAAGCGGTACAGGTGCTCATGCAGAAGGATTAAATACCCAATCTGCAGCGAATGCCTCACATGCTGAGGGTGTCAATAATAACGCGACGGGGCAAGCTGCTCATGTAGAGGGACAAAATAATGTAGCCCAAGGTGTCTTTTCTCATGCAGAAGGATTTCAGAACATAGCTACAAACATCGGCTCGCACATAATGGGCCTATATGGAGAAACAACAGACGATTACTCTTGGCATGTCGGCAACGGAACAAGTGCTAACAGCAGAGGTTTAGCTGCGCTACTCCAAGGATCTACAGGAGATTTATATATCGATGGCACACTTCATGAAAATGGCGCTGACTATGCTGAAATGTTTGAAACGATTGATGGAAACAGCATTACACCAGGTAGATTTACTACATTGCAAGGTAAAAAGGTGAAAATAGCAACTAGCAATGACACTTATATTTTGGGCATTACAAGTGCTGCTCCTGCCATTAAGGGTAATGCCGCTGAACTGCATTGGCATAATAAATATCTAAAGGATCAATGGGGCCGCATTCAATATGAACAAATCCCAATTGACCCAAATGATGAGAATCTCGCAAAGCTAATGCGACAAGCACCAAAACTAAACCCAGCATACGATTCACAACAATCTTATATACCAAGAAGCAGACGTGAAGAATGGGTAACCGTTGGTCTACTCGGTCAATTATTAGTTACTGATGATGGTAGTTGTTCAACTGATGGTTACTGTTTACCGAATGATGAAGGGATTGCCACATTTTCAGAAACTGGTTATCGTGTGATGGATAGAATAAGTTCTAATCAGATACTAGTCATGTTTAAATAAGCGAATCATTTTTATGGTGTTGGCAAGTACGATGGAAGGACCAATGGTTAACGTGATATTCACATTCTTAGGTCAACTGTTCATCTTAGGAGAGACCTTTGATACCAACATCTCCATTAGAAATCATTTCAAAACTAAATGAACTCGCCACCCCGTGCGAGTTCATTCTTTATTTTATTTCGTTATTTCAAGCGTTCTTCAAGCTCTTTTTTCTTCTCTTCAAAACCTGGTTTCCCAAGCAAAGCAAACATATTTACTTTATATTCCTCCACACCAGGTTGGTCAAATGGATTCACACCAAGTAGATATCCGCTAATAGCGCAAGCTTTCTCAAAGAAATAAACAAGATAACCAAAAGTAAATGCATCCATTGCTGGAATCGTTACAATGAGGTTAGGTACATTCCCATCTGTATGGGCAAGCATTGTCCCTTCGAATGCTTTATGATTCACAAAATCAACCGATTGACCAGCTAAATAGTTTAAGCCGTCCAAGTCATTTTCTATTTTTTCTATCTTCACTTCATGTCGTGGTTTCTTCACTTTAATAACCGTTTCAAATAAATCTCTTCTACCTTCTTGCACATATTGCCCAAGTGAATGGAGATCGGTAGAAAAGTTGGCAGATGAAGGATAAATACCTTTTTGATCTTTTCCTTCACTTTCACCAAATAATTGTTTCCACCATTCAGAAAAATATTGTAACCCCGGCTCGTAATTAACAAGCATTTCAATTGTTTTTCCTTTATTATAAAGAATATTTCTGACAGCTGCGTATTGATAAGCGATATTTTCTTCAAGGTTGGCAGAACTTAACTCTTTACGAGCGACTTCAGCCCCCTCCATTACTTGAGTAATATCAATATTGGCCACTGCAATTGGTAATAAGCCTACAGCCGTTAACACAGAGAATCTTCCGCCAACATCATCTGGAATGATAAATGATGCGTAGCCTTCTTCATTCGCTAATGTTTTTAAAGCGCCCTTTTCTTTATCAGTAGTAGCATAAATCCGTCTTCTCGCTTCCTCTAGGCCATATTTCTCTTCTAATATTTTTCGGAATAATCGAAAGGCAATCGCTGGTTCTGTCGTTGTTCCAGATTTGGAAATCACATTAATAGAGAAATCTTTATCCTCTAGTAAATCGATGACATCATGAATATAACTAGAGCTAATATTATTGCCAACAAAAACGATTTGAGGTGTGTTTCGTTTTTCTTTAGAAAGAGCATTATAAAAACTATGTTGTAACATCTCAATGGCAGCTCTTGCGCCAAGGTAAGAACCACCAATTCCGATTACTAAAAGAACATCAGAATCTTCCTTGATTTTTGTTGCTGCCTGTTGAATTCTTGCAAACTCCTCGCGATCATAGTTTTGCGGTAAATCTACCCATCCTAAGAAATCATGACCTGCACCTGTTTTACTTTTAATAGCGGTATGCGCTGCTGTTACCGCTTCCTTTAAATATGATAATTCATGCTCACCAAAAAAGCTGAACGCTTTCGTATAATCAAACTGTATATGAGTCATCGTTTTTCCTCCGCTTATGTAATTCATGAATCAATAGTCCTCTACCACTTTATCGAAAGACAAGGAATTTTTCAAGAATCAGTCTTTGCCAATGGCGGTTTGAACAACCATTTTAATCGTTTAATCATTTCCAAAATAAGGTTTAGTGCATGAATTATATTATAAACAGATTAATTCTTTTATCTTTTTCAACAATCCCATAGATCCTATAAAGAAAGCTCTCGCTTCACGAGAGCTTCTTACTTATAATGCTGAACGATAGATTGAAAGAACATCCTCTTTATCTAATACTTGAAAACGACCAAAAGGACCATTATAAACGGCTTTATTTGCCATATCTTCTAGCTTACTATCATCTATACCATAATCTGATAATTGTTCTGGCGCATCAATACTGTTCCAAAATAGTCTTAAACGGGCAATTCCTTCTAATGCGACTTCCTCATCTGTCTTGCCTGTTGGATCGACTTCAAACACTTTTATTGCTAATTGTTTCATTCTCTCAGGCTTTGCATGTAATGTATGCTTCATCCAATGAGGGAATAAAATGGCCAGACCGCCACCATGAGGAATATCATAGACTGCTGATACGGCATGTTCGATATTATGAGTTGCCCAGTCTCCTCTATAACCCATATTGAGAATGCCGTTTAATGCCATGGTACCGCTATATAAAATGGTTGCACGGTGCTCATAATTTTCTAAATCATCTATTAGTTTCGGGGCTGTATCCATTATCGTTGTTAAGAGAGATTCACACATACGATCTTGAAAGTCCGTGTTTTCTTCTAAATGGAAATAATGTTCAAGTACATGAGACATCATATCAACTATGCCATAAATTGTTTGGTCTCTTGGTACTGAATATGTATGTGTTGGATCTAAAATAGAAAATTGAGGGAATACAGCAGGGCTTCCCCAAGACAATTTTTCATGTGTTTCCCAATTCGTAATGACCGCCCCTGAGTTCATTTCAGAACCGGTAGCAGCTATTGTAAGTACGGTACCGAATGGAATAGCTTCTTCCACTCTTACTTTATCCGTCACCATTTCCCAAGCATCACCAGCAAATTTCGCTGCTCCAGCAATGGCTTTTGTACAATCGATGACACTTCCTCCACCAACAGCTAGAATGAAATCAATCTCTTTCTCGCGGCAAATATTGACACCTTCACGCACAGAAGAGACACGAGGATTTGGATCCACCCCACTTAGTTCATACACTTCTGCATCCATTTTCTGTAACTCTTTCATCACCTGATCGTAAAGACCGTTTCTTTTAATACTTCCGCCACCATAAACGACCAACAGCTTACGGCCAAAAGGAGAAATCTCTTCACTTAATTTACTTAGTTCACCTTTACCAAAAATCAATTTCGTTGGATTCCAAAATGTAAAATTCTCCATTCTATCACCTTCCTTTTTTGTTATTATCATTTTTTTTACTAAGGATTGCAAAGAATACATCTTTTTTTATTTATTTTAAAAAATAAAACAAATGATTCTCTATATTCTCTCTTCCGATGAACGAAATGATTCTTTGTTTCGACAAAAAAGACACCGAGAATTTCCCGGTGTCTTCTACCTGAAGCTGAACTAGCTTATTTTTTAATTAAATCTTCACGTTCAGATTGTGCAATCCACTCTTGCAACTTATCTTTTAGTGTATTGAAACCTTGGCTACCATTATCCTCTACTTTTTGCGCTACAGGATTATTTGGGCGTTTGCGAGGTTTTTTCTCTTTTTCTGTTGGAGCTGGCGCTTCTTGTGTTGCACGGATAGAAAGGCCGATTTTTCCAGCATTTTCATCAATAGAAAGTACTTTTACTTGCACTTCATCTCCAACACTTAAATGTTCATTAATATCTTTAACGAAGCCATGAGTAACTTCTGAAATGTGAACAAGTCCTTGTGTATTTTCATCTAATGCAACAAAGGCACCATAAGGTTGAATACCTGTTACTTTACCAGTAATCACGCTGCCTACTTCAATTTTCTCTGACATGGGAACACTCCTAATTATTAATATTTTATCGTTTATATACGCAATAAAAAATTATATCATACTCTATTGCTAATATCAAAAGTTAAATGGATAGTCAATAAATAGCCATAATTAATTAACGAAATGTTCACACAATTAACGAGTGAAAAAGTTAAATGGTGGTAAAATTAAATATAGAAGGGGTGATAAAAATGAATCACATTGGTGAAAATATTCGCTTAGTCCGTGAACAACATGGGTTAACAAGATTAGAACTTGCAAAAAAAGCGCGGGTAGGTAGGGCAGTAATCGAAAGATATGAGTCAGGTAGTTCCACCCCAGATACGCTAACAATCCTCAAGCTATGTACAATATTGGACATCCCAGTATCAACTATTACAAACCAACAAGTTGACCTTCAAAATCAGAATGAGTTCCATCATACGATGCTTCATCAACAGGATTTTAATGAAAATAGTTTCCATTCTTACGTATAAACATATAGATTTTCGGCAAGGCTTGTATTGTAAGTCTTTCTAGAATTCCCCCTTTGTTGAAGGCAATCTGTTATAGGATTGCCTATTTTTATTTTTTGTCGCAAATACAGTGTTTCTCCTTGTAAGCAATGGCCATGAATGATATGACTTAAGAGCAACACCTTACATAACCGTAAAGAAATGAGGACAACCATTGCCAAACGAAAAAATGCTTCTAAATGGAAATGACTTTTATTATGAATATTACCCACACCCAACCCCTAAACGATCATTTGTATTATTGCATGGGTTTCTTTCTTCCAGCTTTAGTTTTCGCAAGCTCATACCATTGCTACAAAAAGAAAATACAGTACTCACAATTGACCTTCCCCCATTTGGGAATAGCGGAAAAGCGAAAAAGTTTACCTACTCTTATGAAAATATTGCTTCATCGGTTATTTTACTTCTTGAAAAATTATCTATTCAACAAATGGTGATGGTCGGGCATTCAATGGGAGGACAAATTTGCCTAAACATTGCTCATCAAAGACCTGACCTGCTTGAGGCTGTCGTCTTATTATGCAGCTCTTCTTATCTACCGAAAATGCCGGCAAAGTATGTTTACGCAAGTCGCCTCCCTTTCTTTTCTCTTTTTGTAAAAAAGTATCTTGAAAAATCAGGGGTAGAAAAAAACTTAAACAACGTTGTTTATGATAAAGAAATGATTGATGATGCCATGAGGAATGGTTATTTAGAACCTTTTTTAAACAAGGATATATTCTATTCTTTAGCGAGAATGATACGTGACCGGGAGGGAGATTTGGATGAGGACTTATTAAAAACAATTATCACTCCTTGTTTACTCATTTGGGGAGAGGCGGACAAGGTAGTCCCCCTCTCTATCGGTCAAAGGTTACAGAGAGATCTACCGCATAGTGAATTACATATCCTTAAACAAGCAGGACATCTTATTCCCGAAGAAAAACCTGAGGAGATTGTAGCAATTATCGAACAATACTTACAGAAAAAAAGAGAATGAATGGATTGAGATCATTTTTATTCCTTCATTCAATCTCGCAGGAACTATTACTTTTTATCACCAGGAGCTTATTTGCATATTTTTTACATTGATCGAGAGGAATTACTTCATCAAAAGAGAATTCATAGGTTGCTTGGATATAACGGGCTAATTCATCAGTATCGTCAACAGTTTGGACCATTTGGAGGATATCCGCAATTTCCGTATCGTAATTGCCAGTACCGACATGAAACGGGTCCCAATCATTTAAACAATCTACTAACAAAAGATTCATTTGTTGTGTATTCATTATACATTCACCTAATTATTTTTCATTTATGTTTACATATCTTATCATATAGATAGAAATCGATAAATAAAGAAATGGTGGGATAGAATTGGAAAATCAATATTTTCATGAAATTTTTGATCGTAAAAATACGTCATCAGTGAAGTGGGAAATGACCAAAATGGTTTTTGGAGAAGAAGACGTCCTACCAATGTGGGTCGCAGATATGGATTTCAAACCGCCTAAAGAGGTAACAAATGCACTTCAAAAACGTTTAAATCACGGAATTTATGGGTATACATTTGCTTCCCCATCCTTACCAAAAGCAATCAAGGATTGGGTAAGTGCACATCACGGCTGGGATATTCCCCTGCAATCCATATTATACAATAGCGGTGTGGTTCCTTCCTTGGCAGCGGCTGTACAGACCTATACAGAAGAAGGGGACAATATATTAATACATACCCCTGTTTATCCGCCATTTACAAATGTCATTGAAAGTAATCATCGTAAAGTTTTACGGTCTCCATTAAAGCTTGTCAATGGACATTACAAAATTGATTTTGATGATTTTGAACAACAACTTAAAAAAGGGGCGAAGATGTTTATTCTCTGTAACCCTCATAATCCAGGAGGGAATGTATGGTCAAAAGAGGATTTACAGCAGATCGGAGACCTATGTATCGCTTATGATTGTTTAATCCTATCGGATGAAATTCATGCGGATCTAGTCTATAAGCCAAAAAAACATGTGGCTATTGCCAGCTTAAGTGAAGAATTGCGAGATCAGACGATTACATGTATTGCACCAACGAAAACTTTTAATATTGCTGGGTTGCAAGCATCAGCCCTTATCATTCCCAATGAGACATTAAGGAAGAAATTTGCAGATTTTCAAGCAAAACAAGGCTTCCATCAGTTATCCATTTTTGGAATGATCGGTATGGAAGCTGCCTATATTTATGGAGCAGATTGGTTAGAAGCTTTACTCTCTTATTTACAACAAAATATCCAGAGTGTAAAAAGTTTTATAGAAAAGGAATTGCCTGATATTAATGTCATTGAACCAGAAGGGACGTATTTAATCTGGCTAGATTGTCGTCAACTCGGCTTAACTGATGAGGACATTCAGCAAAAGCTTGTAAAGAAGGGGAAACTTGGATTAGAGCCAGGACCTAAATACGGCCCAGGTGGAGAAGGGTTTGTCCGTATGAATATTGCCTGCCCTCATGACTTACTTATGGAAGGACTTCACCGTTTAAAAACAGCTTTTTCTTAAATAAAAACATGTCGGAAGAACTATCTCCGACATGTTTTTTATTTTAATAAATTCTCTATATGCTTTTTTGTTTCTATCCAATCTTCTATTGTCACACTATACATCACTGTGTGACGAATTTCTCCATTCCTGCGAATCATATGATTGCGTAATACCCCTTCCTTTTTCGCACCAATTCTCTCAATTGCCCTTTGTGATTGGAGGTTCTCGTGGCCTGTTTTTATTTGTACTCGATTTAATTTCAGTTCTTCAAAACAATAAGATAATAAAAGGTATTTACAATTTGTATTGATTGCACTGCGCCAATACTGAGGATGAAGCCATGTTGATCCGATTTCTAACTTTTTATGGGTAAGATCCACATCTAAAAACCAGGTGCAGCCAATAATTTGCTGCTCCTTTTTATTAAAAATAACAAAAGGGAACTCTCTTCCTTCTTCACGCTTTTTGATACCTGATTCAACATATGTAACGACGTCATTATATTGAGTTAAGTCCACTGACATATGTATCCAAATTGACTCCTCTTTCGCTGCCTTACTTATCCCTTCTATATGACAAGTTTCGAGTGGAACCAGTTGTACTACACTATTTTCTAATACCTTCATAAAACTCCTCTCCTTTAACCTATTAAAGCATATTTACAGTCAAATAATACAGGTTTTTACTTAATATTCTTAATTTTATTTCCGAGTTGATTTTCATTAAATTTATTTCATAACTTATGACAGACTTGGCTCATTTTAATCGGTTACTGCCATTTCCATCGATTAACAAGCCTAGTTTTTTATCGTTCTCTCAACAATGAAAAAAAGAACAAATCCATTCCATTAGAATCTGTTCTTTCTTCCATGCCTATAATGATGATTAACTTTTACTATTTTGTGCTTCTTTCTGCTTTGGTTCTTTGTCTTTTGAAATCACTCCACATGCAATTCTTTCTCCTGAATCGCCAGAAGGCTGTGTTATGCCATCATCGTTTTTTTCATCAATGACAATAGATGTACCATCTTTTGTTAATAATGACGACTTTTCATCTTTCATTGTAACCTCAGCTGCAACTAAATCCGTCTTCACTTTCCCATCATCTTCCACAATAATATTAGGTAAATCCCCCGCATGATGACCATCTTGATTCAGTAAACCATGATCTTTATCTTCGGGATTAAAGTGATTGCCAGCCGATTTAAAGTCAGGTGCCTCACACTCACCTTTCTCATGGATATGAATCGCATGATCCCCTGGTGGCAGACCCTTTAAATCTAACCCTACCTTGACCCCACTGGCCTGCTCTTCTAATTTAACTGTACCAAGAGAATCCCCAACTGCATTAAACATTTCTACATCTACTTTTTTTACTTCCTGTTCTGTACAACCCATTAATAAAACAGATAGACTAAATAATAAATAAACCATCTTCTTATTCATAAAGAAAGCCTCCAAAAAGAAAATCATGCCCTTAGCTTTTCCCAATCAAAAAAAAATACAACCACTACTCAAAGTGGTTGTTGAAAAGTTTACAAACATGAAAGTCGCCTTCAATCAACTGAAGAATTTTTACTTTTTTGTTTTAATTGATTTTCGAGTTCGCGTGTTTTTTCACTCTCTTTTTTTGAGTGGTGAATAAACCATCTCATTGCCAATGCAGCTAAAATCATAAAGGCAACTAACCATATAACGGCCGGAATATATTCTGTCTTGTCTTCAGGAAAATAAAGAAATAAAGAAAACACATAAGTTTGAAGCACGGCTATGTTCCTTTCTTACCTTCGTTGGATATCCTTATTATAACAGTCGATGTAATCTATACCAACCTTTATTCGATGACTTGTATTTTCTCAATAATCACGTCTTCTACTGGTTTATGGTTTTCATTTACTTCCACTTGTGCAATTTCATCAACAATATCCATCCCATCTATCACTTGTCCAAAAACAGTATGACGCCCATCTAGCCATGGCGTCCCACCATTTTCCACATAAGTCTCAATGATGTCAGCTGGATATTCATTATCTTTCATTTGTTGTTCTAGGCCATCCCCTAATGTTGTATTCTGAACAATAAAGAATTGGCTACCATTTGTATCAGCACCTTTGTTAGCCATCGATAATGCACCGCGAATATTAAATAATTGATTGGAGAACTCATCCTCAAAGAATTCCCCGTAAATACTCTCTCCACCAAGACCTGTACCTTCAGGGTCTCCCCCTTGAACCATAAACTCTTCCATCACACGATGAAAGATAACCCCGTCATAATAGCCTTCTTTACTATGGGTGATAAAGTTTTCTACTGTCTTTGGTGCAATATCCGGAAAAAGTTTAATCGTGATTTCGCCTAATGATGTTACCATCTTAACCACTTGCTCATTGTCCCCTACTTCATTTGAAAGCTGCGGGAAATCCTTTACTGCATCAGTTTCACTTGTGTTCTTTTGCTTTTTTTCTTCTGTTTTCGACTCGTCCACTTTTTCAGCATCAGTTGTATCGTTATTCTCACCACAACCAGCAAGTAATAAAAGAAGAGTGGCAAATAAAACGAACCATTTTTTTCTCATTTTCTCACTCCCAAACATATGTATTGTACTACCATTATTTTTAAAATAAACCATTTTGTAAAGAGCCTATCTATCTGTTTTATAGATTGTCTTTCCCTTATTTATCCTTCATAATAAAAGAAAGATCATTTGTCAGGGGGTACATCAATGAGTGAATTAAAGATCGGAGATAAAGTTACCGGAATATACAAAACCGGGAAATATATCGGAGAAATCACAGACATCCGTCCGCAAAATTATTTAGTAAGGGTCTTAGCAGTCCTTAAACACCCTACACAAGGTGATTTACATCATCCAAAAGAAGTAGACGGTGTTTTCTTTCAAGAAAGAAGAGCATTGGCCTACAGAGAACAAACAAATATCCCTTTAAAAATGGTGAAACCTTTTACGGAAGAAATTCCCGACTATCAAGCTTCTCTTCAAGAAGCGATAGAAAAAATGCGCACGGACTTACTTAGCAAAAGCACACCATGGGCAGAAAAAAGCTTAATGAACTTAACATCATTAGAAAAAGACTATTTTAGATAATATTTTACAATGCCCCCTGAATAATAGTGATTGTTCAGGGGGCTTGTTTATATTTTCCTTTATACACTGAACTGTTTTACTGCTGTCATTAATACCCCTATTATTAATGCGAGCTAGTCCCGAATATGGTTAGTGATGGTGTTGATATTCGCTGTTTAGAATCAACTTGATCACTTCTTTGATAACCTATAGAAAACGCAAAAAGTCAAAAAAATAAGACCCAAGTTTACTTTGAGTCTTTACACATGCTGTTTTAACACTTTCGAGAAATCTATGACATCACCGATAGTAGCAGGCTTTGGCTTTTTTAAATAGCGCTTATCTTTTTCAACGAGCTTAAAGATTTGATAAGTCGTTAGGGCATCATCCAATGCTTTATGATGCTTACCCGTGCCTTCTTTTCCATACTCTTGCACCGCCTTCCATAAACCTGTCTGATTCTGATTGCCGAAGAATCTTTTATACTCCATTGATAAATCTATTTCTTTACCATCAAAAGGGAAAGGTAATTTCGTATGTAGGCAATTATTACGGAGCACCTTCATGTCCATATTTCCCCATGTCACAATATGCAAAGCGTTTTTACTTTGTATTTTCCTTAACTGTTCTAACATTTGTTGAAAAGTTATTCCTTCATCCACCTGTTGTTGAGAGATTTTCAAAAACGTGCTACACCTTTTAGATAAATGAGGATATTTGATCGGTTTTACAAAAGATGAAAACTGTTCAATAATTTTCCCATTCTCTACTAAAATATAACCGACTTCGATGATTTCCGGATAAAACCCTTTCCAATTCCGCTCAGGCATTGTAAATTCAAAGTCAATAAATAAGTACCTCATACCTTCCACCATTTACGCCCCCCTTTGTGATATTCATAAGAAAAGCTTCTATTTGTTGGTGCAACTCCTTTATTCTTATTATAACATGCTATTTTTTTATTTTTCAGTTATTCATATTGAAATAACTAATCTCAAACTTACTCAATCATATTTCGCGATTGTCCAAAATATGTATTGTTTCGTTTAAATAAGCGTGTTACAGTACCTTCTTTTGTCCGATTGTATTATTTCTTTATAATTTTACCGTCGAGGAAAAATAACATTTTTTGTAAAATTTACTCAAGGTACTTTGTATCATTTTATATGATTGTGTGCTATAACAACTTGATTTAAGATCTCTCAAATATATAATAGAATTCATACACAACTTATTGTATTTATTAAAGGTTAGTAGTAAATTTATAATATTGAAATAATTAACAACACGAGAAATGCAGGCAAATGTTAAAAAGATGGACAATCTTTTAACAATTACACACATTTGTCATTATTGTACAGAGAGGGGTTTAGTATGGCTAAGCAAGAGTTAAAGAGAGATTTAAAGAACAGACATGTTCAGTTAATAGCCATTGGAGGAACGATTGGGACAGGCTTATTCTTAGGAGCAGGTAAATCGATTCAGATGGCTGGACCTGCTATTTTATTCGCCTACATAATGATTGGGATACTTGTATTTTTTATCATGAGGGCATTAGGTGAGCTTTTATTATCTAACTCTGATTATCAGACTTTTACCGATTTTTCCATTGATTATATTGGTCCTTGGGCCGGGTATGTGACTGGCTGGACTTATTGGTTCTGTTGGATCATGATTGGGATGGCAGATATCATTGCTGTTGGCGTGTACATGCAATATTGGTTTGATATACCCCAATGGATTCCAGCCATCATTTGTTTAATCTTGTTATTGACGCTCAATTTACTAACAGTAAAACTTTTCGGAGAAATTGAATTTTGGTTTGCATTAATTAAAATTATTACCATAATCGCTTTAATCATTATTGGTATCATTCTTTTAGTGATAGGATTCCAAACAGATTATGGAACTGTCTCAGTAAGTAATTTATGGGAACATGGTGGTATGTTACCAAACGGCATAACCGGCTTCTTGTTCGCTCTTCAAATGGTTGTTTTCGCATTTGTAGGTGTTGAATTAATTGGTGTAACGGCTGCAGAAACTGAAAATCCAAAAAAGAATATTCCATCTGCCATTAACAAAATACCACTGCGTATTCTCATTTTCTATATTGGAGCATTATTCGTAATCTTAAGTATCACACCATGGACAGAGCTATCTGCTTCCAGTAGTCCGTTTGTTTCTGTGTTTGGTTTAATAGGTATTCCGGTTGCTGCAGGTATCATTAATTTTGTTGTTATTACTTCCGCAGCATCAGCAGGTAATAGTAGTTTATTCTCAACAAGTAGAATGCTATATACTTTAGGTAAAAATGAGGATGCACCGAAAAAACTTGGGAAAGTAAATAAAAACCATGTACCAAGTAATGCACTTTTTGTTTCTACAATCATCGTTGCATTAGGTGCGTTACTAAGCTATGTCATTCCTGATCAAGCATTCACGGTTGTTACAACTATTAGTACAATCTGTTTCTTCTGGGTATGGGGGGTCATTCTTGTTTCTCATATTCGTTATACAAAAACTCGACCGGACTTGCACAAGGCATCTACATTTAGAGCTCCACTGACACCTTTTGTGAACTATGTAGTCCTTGTAGCTTTTGCCGCTATACTAGTAATCATGTTCTTTTCAGATGACACACGAATACCATTAGTGCTTACACCTATTTGGTTTATTGCTCTATTTATTGCTTATCGTATTCGACGAAAAAAATAAATAAAAATTGGCTTCTTAGTCATGCAAAAACGAACCAATTCTTTTACACAATAGAATTGGTTCGTTTTATTTTATGAGTATCATTAGTCTCATAATTGAGAGCCTCTCCCTTCAGCAAATCCATTGGGTTATTATTTCAGTAACTTTAACCCTTTCTCAACAAATGCTAAGCTTTTATGAGACACTTCTGATTTTAACATATTCTCTTGGTGCAAATTCAGTCACACCTGCTTCAATTTCTAGGTCACTCCATTCACTTTCATATCGATTAGATTGTTCGGTTTTAAACTTACTTGTCATTTCTTTTGCTTCAATTAACCAAACACTAAAGAAAATGGCAAAGAAAATCCCTAGAGAAATGATTATTTTTCCATACATATACAAACCACCACCTAAAAGTAGTTTGTATATTTATTCAAAAATTTATTCCTTCAAAAATTTTTTTCTCAAAAAATACGTGTTTCTACCTATTTAAAAAGTTAATTGGGAATCCTACTGGCAAACGATTTCTTCAATGCAAGTAACAACAATTTACGTTATAATTACTACCGTAGCCGTTAGGTTCTAATAGGAATGAGTATATTAGAGTGCATTAACTTGCAATTCATGATTTTTCTTCAAAGGGGGTAATTTCTTGTCACTGTTACACTTGGCGATTATTGCGCCATTTATTATCGCAGTGTTTGTACCGCTTATATATAAACATATTAAGTCAGTACATACAGGGTGGTTTATACTACCACTTCCTATTCTGCTGTTCGCTTACTTTAGTAGTTACATTTCAAAAACAGCAAATAAACAAGTAACAATGGAATCGTTTTCATGGATCTCTTCCTTAGGAATTGACTTCACAGTTAAAGTGGATGGACTTGGATTATTATTCGCTTTACTAATTACCGGAATTGGTTCATTAGTTATTTTGTATTCAATTTATTATCTTTCTAAACAAAGAGAGAAATTAAATACATTCTATGTTTATTTATTGCTATTTATGGGGGCAATGCTTGGCGTTGTTTTATCAGACAATTTAATTGTCCTTTATGCTTTTTGGGAATTAACTAGTTTTTCATCCTTTCTCTTAATTGGCTACTGGTATAATCGGGAAAAATCGCGTTATGGTGCCCAAAAATCTATGATCATCACCGTTCTAGGTGGACTAGCTATGTTGGGTGGTATCATCCTTCTTTATAATATGACGGGCACATTCAGCATTACCGAGATTGTCGCACAAGCTGATACAATCATTAATCACCCACTCTTTGTTGCCGCTCTTTTATGTATTTTATTAGGAGCATTTACAAAATCCGCGCAATTCCCATTTCATATCTGGTTACCTGATGCGATGGAAGCACCTACACCTGTTAGTGCTTATCTTCACTCAGCGACAATGGTTAAAGCGGGAATTTATCTAGTAGCTAGAATGAGTCCGGTTTTTGCAGAACATACATTATGGATGGGACTCATCATTGCTTTCGGATTGTTCACATTATTCTGGGGATCTTTCTCAGCGGTCAAGCAAACGGATTTAAAATCAATCCTTGCCTTTTCGACCGTTAGCCAACTTGGCTTAATTATGTCTTTATTAGGGGTTGGGGCAGCTGCCCTACATTTCGATCATCCTGAATACTTTATGGTAGCAACTACTGCCGCAATTTTTCATTTGATGAACCATGCTACTTTTAAAGGAAGTTTGTTTATGGTAGTAGGAATCGTCGATCATGAAACAGGTACGAGGGATATCCGTAAGCTTGGTGGTTTGATGAATCTCATGCCTATCACCTTTACCATTGCGATAATTGGCACCTTTGCAATGGCCGGTCTACCACCATTCAACGGTTTTCTGAGTAAAGAGATGTTCTTTACTGGCATGATTAATGCGCTCCATATGGACTTTGATTGGAGTATTATTATTCCAGTTATCGCTTGGATTGCAAGTGTTTTTACGTTCATTTATAGCATGATCCTTGTTTTCAAAACATTTACAGGGAAATATCAACCAGAAAAGTTAGAGAAAAAACCGCATGAAGCGCCAATTGGCATGCTTATTTCTCCTATTATTTTGGCATCTTTAGTTATTGTTATTGGCATTTTCCCTAATATCGTAAAACCGATATTAGTTCCCGCTATTGAAACCATTATGCCAATGTACGAGTTTGATGTTCATATTTCTATGTGGCATGGCTTTAATACAGAATTATTTATGACAATAGGCGTGATTGTCGTTGGGGTTCTCATGTATCTCGGATTAAATAAGTGGCGTGGAATTTATGGGATATTCCCAGAGAAGCTTGCCCTTAATCGTTTTTATGATGGGCTCCTTGATTCAATGCATAAAGGTTCTTACAGCTTAAACCGCAATGTAATGTCTGGATCCATTAACCATTATTTGAGTTATATGTTTATCTTCATGGTGGTTCTTATTATTGGTTCGTTATTTGGACAAAATGCCTTTACCTTTAGTACCGATAATTTAGCACCGATTGAGTTTTACGAAGTGATACTCACATTGATAGTTGCTGTCTCATCAATCGCATTATTATTTGTTAAGTCTCGTATCGTTTCGATTCTTTTAACTGGAACAATAGGATATATGGTTTCCTTGTTATTCATTGTATTTCGAGCGCCAGATTTAGCACTGACACAATTAGTGATTGAAACGATTTCTGTATCATTATTTTTACTATGCTTCTACCATTTACCGAAAAAACTAACGGATGATCCGATGCCAGTTAAAGTCCGTAATGCGGTTATCTCAGTCGGAGTAGGTTTATTCGTGATTTTAGTTGGTTTAACAGCGCATAGTACAAAACTATTCGATTCGATCTCGCAATATTATATTGAAAACACGTATAGTGAAGCTGCTGGTAAAAACATGGTCAATGTTATTCTCGTTGACTTTAGGGGCTTTGATACAATGTTTGAAATCGCCGTGCTGGGTATTGCTGCACTAGCTATTTTCGGTCTGATTAAGTTAAGGAGAAATGGAGGAAAGAAAATTGAAAACAAGTAATGTTATCTTGCAATCGATGACGAAAGTATTATTATTTCTCATCATGATTTTCTCCATTTATATCTTTTTTGCCGGACATTATACACCTGGGGGCGGCTTTGTTGGTGGCTTATTAACTTCAGGAGCCATCCTGCTCTTACTCTTGGCCTATGACCTCCAAACAGTAAGAAATATTTTACCAGTCAACTTTTTATATATGGTTGCAGTCGGTTTAGTTTTTGCCATCGGAACTGGTGTTGGCTCACTCATTTTCGACAAACCTTTTTTAACACATGCATTTGGAGACATTCATGTACCTATTTTAGGTGAACTTCACTTGCATACAGCTACATTGTTTGATTTAGGGGTATATCTTGTTGTTGTAGGTGTGACAATGTCCATTATTCAAACGATAGGAGGAGATGATGAATAATGGAAATACTAATGATTTTTATTGCCGGCATTTTATTCATGTCAGCGACCTATTTGATGCTCTCACGAAGTGTTGTACGAATCATTTTAGGGACAACCGTATTAAGTCATGGCGTACATCTTCTCTTATTAACAATGGGCGGCTTGAAGAGAGGAGCACCACCTCTAGTAGGTGAAGAGGCAAGTGCATATACAGACCCGCTTCCTCAAGCACTTATTTTAACAGCGATTGTTATAGCTTTTGGGGTTACTGCTCTATTTCTCGTATTAGGGTATCGCTCTTATAAAGAACTTGGAACAGACAATATGGAGAAATTGAGAGGAAATGATGGCAATGATTAATTTTTTAATACTACCAATTTTAGTCCCATTAATTACCGCCGTCATTCTGATCTTCTTAAATAAGTCAGTTATTGCTCAAAGGTGGGTTTCTGGTCTATCGGCGTTTGTAACAGTCATTCTATCTGCCTTGTTAGTAAATAAGGTGAAAAATGACGGCATACAAACATTAAACTTATCAAACTGGGATGCGCCTTTTGGCATTACCCTCGTCTCTGATATGTTATCTGCTTTACTTGTATTAACAACGAGTATCGTCGCATTTGCTTGTATCATTTATTCGTTTAAGGGCATTGGCGAAGCACGCGAAAAACATCATTTTTATGCTGCATTACAATTTCTCATTGTAGGTGTGAATGGTGCTTTCACAACAGGCGATATCTTTAACCTTTTCGTCTTTTTCGAAGTCATGTTAATGTCTTCTTACGCCCTCATACTATTAGGTGGAACGAACATTCAATTAAGAGAATCCATCAAGTATATTCTCGTTAACGTTATTTCATCTGGTTTGTTCGTAATTGCTGTTGGTTATCTTTATTCAGTTGTTGGAACATTGAATATGGCGCATATTGCCGAAAGAATTAGTGAAATAAGCGGTATCTCTCAACCTGGTGTGATTTCCATTATCGGAATCATATTTCTCATTGTATTCGGTTTGAAAGGTGCAATCTTCCCGCTATATTTCTGGCTCCCGGGCTCATATTATGCACCTCCCGCACCTGTAATGGCCATTTTCGGGGCACTTCTTACGAAGGTCGGTGTTTATTCCATTATCAGGACCTACTCTTTATTCTTTTACGAAGACGGCGGGTATGTTCAACAAGTCATCATGATTCTAGCAATATTAACCATAATTGCTGGGATTATCGGGGCACTGGCTTATTGGGATGTTAAGAAAATTATCATATACAATATTATTGTTGCAGTAGGTGTTATCCTATTCGGTGTCAGTACAATGAATGAAAATGCCTTAACGGGATCAATATTCTACCTCATTCATGACATGATTATAAAAGCAGCTTTATTCCTACTCGTTGGTTTAATGGCGACCATCTCGGGGACAAATAACTTGAAACAAATGGGTGGATTGATTAAAAATTATCCAGGATTTAGCTGGACCTTCTTCCTTGCAGCACTTGCACTATCCGGTATCCCACCATTAAGTGGTTTCGTAGGAAAAGTGCTTATCGTTCAAGGTGGATTTTCATCTGAATACTTCATTGGCGCTGCAATTGTATTAGCATCTAGCTTGTTCGTGCTCATCTCTATTATGAAAATCTTTATTAATGGCGTTTGGGGCGAACCAAAGACATATGCAAATGAAAAGTCAGTTCCTTATAAGCAGTTATTAATCGCGCCAGTAATCTTAGTCATTCTTTCTATCTGCTATGGTGTAGGTGCAGATTTTGTTTATCCTTATATCTCTCAAGCTGCTGAAAGCTTAATCAACACCAATATATATATCGATGCAGTTCTAAAGGAGTAGTGAGTATGGCAGTTCAAATTTTATTAAATGTTTGTCTTGGTTTTATGTGGATGTTTCTAACAACAACGTATGATCTAGTGGCATTTATCAAAGGATATTTCTTCGGCCTACTCATCCTGTTTGTCTTTAGAAACTTCTTCAGTAGCCGTTTTTATTTATACCGTGTATATGCGGTCGTGAAATTACTCTTTATTTTTATAAAAGAGTTAATTCTAGCCAACATTGCTGTTGTTAAAATTGTTTTAACACCTAAGTTACACAACACTCCCGGGATTTTTGCTTATCCAACACGGTTAGAGAAGGATTGGGAAATAACTACCTTATCTAATTTAATTACATTAACACCGGGTACGTTAGTTGTAGATATATCAGAAGATAAAAAGATTCTCTTTGTTCATGCAGTAGATATGAATGATGTGCAGGATGAAATAGAAGCGATTCAAACAAGCTTTGAAAAAGCAATTATGGAGGTGAGCCGAAAATGATACAAACTGCTGTTACAATTGCAATCATTTGTTTAGCTCTGTCCATGCTTGCATTAGTCTACCGAATCATAAAAGGCCCAACATTGCCGGATCGTATCGTTGCTTTAGACGCAGTTGGAGTAAACATTGTTGGTATTGTCGCGTTAATATGTATCAAAGTGGATACAACTGCCTATGTAGAGTTCATTTTGCTATTTGGCATATTAGCGTTTATCGGGACAGTAGCCTTCTCCAAATATCTAGAGAAGGGAGTCATCATTGATCATGATAGAGATCGCTAATATAATTATTGTCCTATTTATAATTCTCGGGGCATTCTTTCACTTAATAGCTGCGCTTGGCGTGTTGAGATTACCTGATGTATATACGAGAAACCACGCTGCTTCAAAAGCTGCTACACTTGGTGTCCTTTGTATATTATTAGCTACATTCTTTTACTTTTATTTTCATGAAAGTGAATTTAATACAAGAGTACTTCTCTGTATCGTCTTTATGTTTTTAACAGCTCCAGTTGCTGGACATTTACTTGGAAGAGCCGCTTATCATCATGGTGTAAAAATGGAAGGCAGTAAAGTTGATGAATACGAAGAATACATTAAGGTAAAAAAATCTAATGAACCAAAGAAGTATGAAGCATATAAAAAGAAATTAGAGAAAAATTTATAAAAAAAAAACGCTACCACATGCAGTATGAACTTCATGTAGGTAGCGTTTTTTCATATTTTATGAAACCAGTTTCTCACACAGCATCATTAATCAAATGAATGATATGTAATTAAGTTGGGGGATTCATTATGTCGAAGGTTTCGGGGCACTTTCATTTTTTCAATAAGTTAAACCTTTCATCAAGGGATTGTAGCAGGTTGGTAATTAAACTAGATACAATGCTAGCCGTTGATTTCCACATTAAACTTATGGACTCAGTATCTACTAGGCTAAAATACCACGAAAAAATAGGGTGGAAAAATTAACTTTCCACCCCGATTCCTATTAAGACTTTTTCAATTTTAAAACAGCCATTGTACATCTTGAAGCACATATTAATTTTTCTTGTTCATCAACGATCTTTATTTCCCAAACCATCGTTGTTTTTCCTTGATGTAGGACTGTTGCAATGGCTGTTACAACGCCGTCTTTCTTTGACTTAATATGGTTAGCATTAATCTCTAATCCTGCTACGCCTTCTGTTTCTTTATCAACAAGTTCATAAGCACCTAAGCTTGCTACAGTTTCAGCAAGCGCTACAGAAGCTCCTCCATGAAGGATACCAAATGGTTGTCTTGTTCTGCCGTCTACAGGCATCGTAGCAACAACCTTCCCCTTCTCAAGACTTGTAATTTCAATACCTAATGTTTCTATCATTGTTTCTGAATACATATGTACGCCTCCTCTCAACTACCATTATAACCGAACATATATTTTATGGGAATATTCTGTTTAATCATAGAATAAGCCCTCGATACATATATTTATGCTAATGAGATGTTGAAAGGAGACCTAAGATGTATCCTATATGTTTTAATCCCTCTCCTATTTGCCCGTATCCGTATACATATCCTACCTATTGCCGACCGTATCCACCAATACAAACACGTTCATTTCCTCCAGTGAATCCGGATCAGTTCATCAAATCTGCAAAAGAAATGGAAGTATTGATGAACAGTGCAAGTAAATTACTTGATAAAATGGCGAAGTCTAGAGAATACTCCTATAATATTATGACTGCTGCTCAAGAATCAAATCAAACTAAAGTTAATCAACTCATTGAATCTGCAGACCTTAACAGTCATCCGAAAGTTACTTATACGCCAGATGGATTGACTTTAAATTTTCAATCTGCGGGTGATCAAAGTGCGAACTTGTCATTAAAATTAAAATGGACTACGATGCAAATGTAGGGTAATGGCTTATTTTCAAACCTAATATAGAATTTTTACAAGAGCAGTCTTTGTACGACTGCTCTTTTATTTTCGTAAAGTAATCTCTCACATGCCTATGAAGCGGAAAAAAAAATACCACAGCACTATCTGTGGCATTAGTTTTATCTAGTTAATCTCATTATTTATATTAATATACGGTCCATAAGGATTGGGGTTACCAGCATAGGCATTTGGATAGCCGCCAAAACCTTGATTGCCATATGGAACAGGGCCAGGTCCATATCCATACGGCGGGCAAGGTCCACCAAAACATGGTCTTGGTCTAAAGAACAACGGTGCGGCTAAAGCACCTCCTGCTAATCCGCCAAGAAAACCGCCCACGAATGGTGCAGCGAAAAGGGGAAAAAAGCGTTCGTCCGCGACACCAGGATGTCGATAATAATAATGCACTAGGGATTACCTCCTTTAATTAAGAGCTGGGTACCTTCCCTATTACATATGCATCTATCACCAATTAAGCGTGGGCTTAATATGAGTTATTCATCATTCACTTTGCGTTAAAATTGCATCTGCAATCCCATAATTAACCGCTTCTTGAGCGCTCATAAAATAATCACGTTCTGTATCCAATTTCACCTTTTCTAATGGTTGATTTGTTTTCTCAGCAATCATTTGATTGGTTACGTCTTTTAGCTTTAATATCCTTCTTGCAGAGATTTCAATATCTGTCGCTTGCCCTCTTGCGCCACCTAAGGGTTGATGAATCATTACTTCACTATGAGGGAGCACAAACCGTTTTCCTTTCGTACCAGATAGAAGCAGTAGTGCACCAAATGAGGCAGCCATTCCTGTACAGATTGTGCGAATATCGCATTTTACATAGTCGAGGGTATCTAAAATAGCAAAGCCCGCTGTTGTTGATCCTCCAGGACTATTAATATAGAGTGAAATATCTTTTTTCTCATCTTCTGCAGCTAAAAATAATATTTGGGCGACAATATTATTCGCCATATGATCATTGATTTCTTCACCAATCATAATAATCCGATCTCTCAACAATCTTGAATAAATGTCATAGGACCTTTCACCTTTAGCCGTTTGTTCAATTACATAAGGGATCGTACTCATTATAAAACCTCCAAAAAGGCAAGCATTATGCTGCCATCATATTGAAAGCATTGGAAGGGGTGCTTTGCTTTGAGGTATGATAATGGCTAATTATTGGCAGTAATTTGATGAGCTCAATGGGATTTTGCTGTTCAAGTGCCCGATGGAAAATTTGAAAAATTCTCCTCTTTACCGGCTCATCCCACTGCTGATTCAATTCTTTCATATCCATTGCTAAACGTTTTCTTGCCCGATGCAATAAACTTTTAACAGTGACTTCTTTCATATTAAGCATTTCTGCAATTTCACTATTCTTAAATAAAAACGCTTCTTTTAATGAAAAAGCTAACGCCTGTTGCACCGTTAATTTCTCTAATAATAATTCAATTGTTTCCGTCAAATCATGATTGCTCGTTTCAATATCCACATGATCTTCTGTTAATTGTTCTTTTTTCTTTTTTCTAACGACATCGATCCATTGATGATAAGCAATTTTCTTTAACAAAGCTCGTGTTATTTTAGCCTCGTTATACTTCATTGCCTTCAAGATGGTTTCTTGAGCGACATCCTCACCATCCCACTCATTTTGGCAAAGAAAGGTGCAATAGCTTACTAAGTCTTGGTAATACTTTTTCCCAATCATATCTAACGTTGCTGACCGCCTTGCCATCTGCTCGTTATGCATTGTTTGTTTCACCCCTTCACACTTTCTATTACTTAAACGGCTGTAAGTGAAAAAAAGATATGGGTCAATAAAATTTTTTCTTAATAAGCTTTTGCCCAATAGACAAGATGCTTTGCTTCTTCTTTACAACAAACACATGCTTTGGCAATCGCCGCTTCATCAAATGGCATGCAACGGGAAGTAACACTTGTATCTTCTTTTATTTTCTCTTCGCACGCTTGATTGCCACACCACATCGCTTTGACAAACCCTTGTTTTTCATTAAATATCTGCTTAAACTCCTCATAAGTATATGCTTCATATGTATGATCGTTGCGATGTTCTTTTGCCTTATTATATAGGGAAGTTTGAATTTCTTCTAAAAGTTGAACAATCTTTTCTTCTAGATTTTCTAATGGAGCAAAAATTTTCTCTCCTGTATCTCTTCTAGCTAGTACGACTTGACCCTTTTCGATATCTTTAGGACCTACTTCTAAGCGAATTGGTACACCCTTCATTTCATATTCATTAAACTTCCAACCTGGCTTTTTATCACTTGCATCAATATCTACGCGAGCCACTTTACTTAGTTTTTCTTTTAAATCATAGGCGAAATCTAATACGCCTTCCTTATGTTGCGCAATAGGAACAATCATCACCTGCTTTGGGGCAGCCTTTGGCGGGATTACTAATCCTCTGTCATCACCGTGGACCATAATCATCGCACCGATAATTCTCGTTGTGAAGCCCCAGGAAGTTTGCTGCACATACTGCTCTTTTCCATCTTTGTCAGTAAACTGAATACCAAATGCTCTCGCAAAGCCATCACCTAAATGATGAGATGTCCCTGATTGTAATGCTTTACCATCGTGCATTAAGCTTTCAATTGTATAAGTTAATTTAGCACCAGCAAACTTTTCTTTCTCCGTTTTTTTGCCTTTAACAACAGGAATAGCTAGAAAGTTTTCACATATATCTGCGTAGACATCAAGCATCTTTACGGTTTCTTCTAACGCTTCTTCATCTGTAGCATGACAAGTATGGCCTTCTTGCCATAAAAACTCCAACGTTCGTAAAAATGGTCTTGTTGTTTTCTCCCAACGAACTACATTGGACCATTGATTATAAAGCTTTGGTAAATCACGATAAGAGTGAATAATATTTTTATAATGTTCACCGAATAGTACTTCTGATGTCGGACGCACGCAAAGTCTCTCAGCAAGCTCCTCTTCCCCACCATGAGTTACCCAAGCCACTTCTGGGGCAAATCCTTCAATATGATCTTTCTCTTTTTGAAGAAGGCTCTCAGGAATAAATAGAGGCATATAAACATTTTCATGCCCGGTTTCTTTTATCTTTTGATCAAGTGCTGACTTAATGTTCTCCCAAAGGGCATAACCATATGGACGAATAATCATAGAACCTCTAACACTCGAATAATCCACTAAATCAGCTTTCTTTACAACATCTGTATACCATTGTGGAAAATCTTCATTCATTGACGTTATCTCTTTCACAAATTGCTTACCCATATTAACACCTCATTTTATTTTTTTATTCAAAGACACAAAAAAAGCCCTGCTTTCAAATAGGGACCCAATGACTGGTGGTACCACCCTATTTCAAAGCAAAGGCTTTGCACTCTTATTGATAACGGTTCAACAAGTAAACCGCATATTCTAGAGAATATGTACTCAGAGGGCAGGTTCAGCTTTTCATTAATAGATATCTCACAGCACAAACGGATACCTTCTCTGAAAATAATGATAAAAACTTACTATTCCTCATCAACGATTAACTATTTTTTGAAGATTATATAGAGTTTAATGGAAAAAGTCAACTTTTGGTTAAAGATCCTTGGTCTAATGGCTTTTTACTTCTCTATAGCCACCTTAAGTGAACATTTTTTATTAGAAGACGAATAGGTATACATGAGGATGCAAAAATAAGATGATTATTAACAGAATGAGACAAGAACCATTTTAATTTGAATGAAATCCATATAAATAAGGAATCAAAATAAAAAAACCTACCCCAATTATGAGGTAGGAGATTGTATCATTAGTTTGTTATGCCTTCATTTGTGAATGCTGCATCGACTTGAACATAGTCATAACCTAGGTCCCTTGCAACTGCTTCATACGTTACATGCCCATTTACTACGTTTACCCCTAATTTCAATGCTGGGTTTTGCTCAACAGCTAGATGTGCCCCTTTTGTTGCTATTTGTAATGCATAAGGAATCGTTACATTTGTTAAAGCAATTGTTGATGTTCTAGGTACAGCACCTGGCATATTTGCCACGGCATAATGAACAACACCATGTTTAATATAAGTTGGATCATCATGTGTAGTTACATGATCAACCGTTTCTAGAATACCACCTTGGTCAACCGCAACGTCAATCACGACTGCGCCAGGTTTCATTGTTTGAATCATTTCTTCTGTTACTAATTTTGGCGCTTTTGCTCCCGGAATAAGGACAGCACCAATTACAAGGTCAGCTTCCTTAACAGATTCAGCAATATTAAATGGATTAGACATTAATGTTTGAATGCTATTACCAAAAATATCATCAAGTTGACGGAGTCTTTCAGGACTTAAATCAATGATTGTTACATCTGCACCAAGACCGATAGCCATTTTCGCTGCATTAATGCCCACAACGCCCCCACCAATAATCGTCACTTTTCCTCGAGATACGCCTGGCACACCTGCAAGTAATATTCCTTGGCCGCCGTTTGTTTTTTGTAAGAATTGCGCTCCAACTTGTGTAGCCATTCTACCAGCAACTTCACTCATTGGTGTTAGTAATGGAAGTGTACGGTTCACCTCAACTGTTTCATATGCAATAGCCGTTACTCCACTTTTCACTAGCGCATCTGCCAGTTCTGGTTCTGCTGCTAAATGCAAATAAGTAAACAACACTAGGCCTTTACGGAAATAGTCATATTCAGTTGGTAGCGGTTCTTTTACCTTCATTACCATCTCCGCTGCCCATGCTTCTTTTGCCGTGCCTACGATTTTCGCACCTGTTAGCTCGTAATCTTGGTCTTGAAATCCACTTCCGAGTCCTGCAGTCGTTTCAATAAGTACTTCATGCCCAGCTTTTACTAATGCATCTACCCCCGCTGGTGTCATTGCAACACGGTTCTCGTTGTTTTTAATTTCTTTAGGTACGCCGATAATCATATCCTTTTGGCCCCTTCCATTTATGATATTAATTTTTAAGTATGAATAAATTGCATAGAATAAATTGTCAAATAATAAATGACAATTTTATGTTTCCCTATTGTCAGTATAATAATAGAATGTTGAAATGACTTTGTTTATATTTGAAAAATGAAAAAGCGTCGTTTGTGCAATTTCACAAACGACGCTTTTTTTCTATGTATTTGCGGATTTGCAGTTCTAAATACAAGGAAAATTTCTCATGTGTACTTTTAAAGTTCACATGAGTGAGCTCTGTAATTCTCTTCAAACGATAATTTAATGTATTAACGTGAACATGTAATACTTTAGCAGCGTCATTTACATTGCTATCATTTAAAATAAAGGCTTCTAAAGACATTAATAGCTCCGTTCGATGAGCATGATCATAATCTATTAAACGTTGGATGACAGGATGTTCATAAGCATCACGGCTTCTTATTTCAAGAATGGCATCCAAATATTTAAAAACACCCAATTGGTGATAAGTATAGATTTCTTGCATTTCTTGCGGATATTGTGATTTTAAACGAAGTACTTCTAAGCATTCTGAATAGCGATCTTCAACATGGTCATATGTCAATTTCAAACTGCTGCTACCACTGATGATATGATCAATATCAAACCTTATATACATTTGATTAATAACAAACTGTATAAACTCAGATAAATCTGTTTCATTTGCCTGTGTAGATGGCGGAGATGCTAGTAAGATAAAGTCATTGCCCATCGTTGCATAAAACGTCATATGGATTTTTTGGCTCGTTGAAATGAGATAAATCATGCTTTGTTCCGTTTGCATGTCTATATCGTCTATAAAGCGAAAAATAATGACAGCAGAATAGAGAGATGGTTTGATATGAAAATCATCTAACTTTTCTATTACTTCTGTATGTTTGGGATATCTGCCAGTTAATAACTGCCAGAAAAAATCCTGATAGCTTTCTTCTCTTTTCTTTTTTTGACGATAAAGCTTCAACAATTCAATTCTTGCCGATTGTGCAGCCAGTTTTAATAAATACATATCTTCGGCCGTAAGGGACTTATCTCGTTCAACCACCCATATATACCCAAGCACTTCTTCTTGATGCCTGATAGAAATTGCTACCCTATTACCCAGCCCAATTTCTTTAATTTCTGGAATTTTTAATGGTTCAGCGCTCCTTAATAATTGAGGAATAGCATCTGCCTTCCATAAACTATTTATTACCTTTTCGGGCACTTTTCTGCTAATAATCGTTGCAATCCTAGCCTGATCCGTTTGATCATCATGCGTACTATATGCTAATAACCGATGATTTGCATCTTCAATAGTTACAGGACATTCAAGAACATCTCTAATTTTATCCACAAATGTTTCTAAGTTATCAAATGATCGTTTAAATGGATCTTTACCGTACTGTTTTTCTCTCTCCATTTCAAACCTCCAACTGCCTCTTTTTTTTATTATATCTAAACCTTTACATGCTGTCGAAAGCTCAATCTATACTATCTAATTATTATAAATAGTTAAACTTTTTTAAAATTGATTGAAGTTATCCTTGTATAATTTTACAATAATAAGTATTCTTACAATTTTCCGTGCTCTTCAAGAATTTTACCAAGATTAAAGTAGTTTTGGTTTATCCATTTAGGAAAGCGATTACATTCCAAAAAATTCTTGATACATATTTAGCATGATACACAATTAAAGAGAGGAAGATTCATCTGTGGACATTATGAACATACTTGAAAAAATTAATTCCTTTTTGTGGGGAACACCCAGTTTAATCTTACTATTTGGGACGGGCCTACTCCTAACGATCATGCTTAAAGGTCGTACATTTACGAAACTCTTTTATGCTTTTAAATTAGCATTTACAAAGGAAGGGAACGCTAAGAATACAAATGATGAAGGTGATGTAAGTAATTTCAAAGCATTAATGACTGCACTGGCCGCAACGATAGGTAACGGAAACATAGCTGGTGTCGCCACAGCTATCACCTTAGGTGGACCAGGCGCCATTTTTTGGATGTGGGTTGTAGGGCTTTTCGGAATGGCTACTAAATACGCGGAAGCCTTACTAGCAATGAAATATCGCGTAAAGAATGCCAATGGTGAATATTCCAGTGGACCCATGTACTATATTGAGAGAGGTCTAGGATCTAAGTATAAATGGTTAGCCGTTGCCTTTGCCATTTTTGGTGCTTTTGCCGCTTTAGGTATAGGAAATAGTGTGCAATCTAATACGATTGCTCAAGTAGCTAGTGAATCTTTTGGTATCAACAGTATTGTTACTGGCATCGTTTTAGCTGTCTTTGCTTCGCTTATTATTTTTGGAGGCCTTCAAAGAATTAGTACGGTCGCTGGCTTCTTTGTACCCATTATGGCGTTTCTTTATATTGGTGGCGCTTTAATCATCATTGCGGTCAATTATGAAATGATTATTCCGTCATTTCAGTTAATTTTCCATTATGCTTTTAATCCGATTGCAGCAACCGGTGGTTTTGTAGGGGTTGTCGTATCAGAGGCAATTAAAAATGGTGTGTCAAAGGGTATCTTTTCTAATGAAGCTGGTTTAGGTACTGCTGCTTTAATCGCAGGTAATGCTAAAACAGACCATCCTGTGAAGCAAGCACTTGTTGCCATGAAAGGGACTTTCATTGTTACCATCATCGTGTGTACGATGACTGGACTTGTATTAATCATTACTGGTTTTTGGGATTATACAGGCGGATTACTTTCTGGCGTAACCCATGACCCTAATCTCGATGGTGGGGCATTAACGAGTGCAGCATTTGCCTCAGTATTAGGAACAGCAGGAGAATATATCGTCGCTTTCTCTGTTATTTTTTTCGGATTTACAACAATTGTCGGCTGGTATGTATACGGCGAGAAATGCTTTGAATATATAGCTGGTACAAAAGGAATTGCTGGCTACCGTGCGATTTATATTATTGCTTGTGCGGCTGGTGCAATGGTTAACTTAGCTACCGTTTGGGCATTTGCAGATATGGCTAACGCATTAATGATGATTCCGAACTTAGTTGGTCTTCTTCTATTGAGGAAAGTCGTTGTACAAGAAACAGACGAATTCTTTACTAAACATTATAAAACAAAATAACTGTCTCAATGACATAAGAAATAGGAGCCTCACAAATGTGATAATTTGGGGGCTTTTTTTATCATTTACTTGTTCATTTAATAAAAAGCATTCTTCTTCTTTATGTTTTTAAAGATTTTGTAATGAAATAAGAATTCTTTACAATATAATTCTTCATCGTGGTCAAAATCATATATAGTTAGAAACTCAGATAATATATTTCGATCTGCCTCTAGCCATTGATAGGCAATCCATAATTTGTACTTTAATCGTTCATATAAGTGGTAATGCCCTGACTTATGGAAGATGTCTTCTAATTCGTATTCTGTCATTTCACCTATACCCCCATCTGTTTTCTTCATTGTCCCCACTAAGAGCGTTTATTACTCCTCAAGTTGTAAAATATTCACTATCTTTGACGAAGCAACACTTGTTTTGTCAAACGTAAAGGGAAATGTATTTCTTAAGCGAATGCTTTTAATAAAGTAATGATAAGGAGGAGATTACTTTTGAATACAGGCGCTGTAGCAAAACTACTCGGTGTATCCCAAAGTACGATTCAGCGATGGATAAAGCAGCTAAATTTAAATATGACAAAAAATGAGCAAGGACATTATGCTTATTCAGAAGAAGATATTCAATTATTAAAAAAAGTTCATGAACAATTAAATAAAGGTGTCCTTCTTCAAGACGTAAAAGTTACTAGCAAAAAAATTCGCCACGCCACTATAACTAGTCCACAGAAATCTAATGATGAACTAAGCGCAAGAATGGATCTGTTAGAACAACGCTTAAATGCGAAAGCAGATGATGTGACTTCTTATCAATTGCTCCATCACCGCCAAGAGTTAGAAGAATTACACGCCGAAATTGAACGTTTACATGAGCGTTTACACATTCTAGAAAAAAAGAATTTCGTGCAAGTATCTCCTATTCCCTCTGACAGTTCTACTGCTAGTATCTTTCCCAAAAAAAGAATAAAAAAGCGTAATATCCTTACAATGCTTTTCGGCATTAAATTTTAAACAAAAATGGTTCCACCTCAGATTTGGATGGAACCATTTTTTTATACTTATAGCGGTTATACTTAACGAAAATCCTGTTAAAGGTCACGTAGACAAACTAACAGGAGGGTGACTGAGGGTAAAGATCATGTTTATGTTAACTTTAGTCATTTTTATTGTTTTACTCGATTCTGCTCTTTGATAGTCATTCTTATTCGTGTTTCGGTACCTATATACATTGCACCAAGGTCAAGCCCACTAAAAATAAACCCAATCAAATATGATTGGGTTTAAATAATACTAATTTATTTCTTTTATAATACCATTGCAGCAATCCAGCCAAATATAATGACAGGAATATTATAATGAATAAATGTTGGTACACATGTATCCCAAATATGATTATGATGACCATCCACATTCAATCCTGATGTCGGTCCAAGTGTACTGTCTGAAGCAGGAGATCCAGCATCACCTAAAGCAGCAGATGCACCAATTAACGCAATCGTAGCCATTGGACTAAACCCTAGTTCTAAACATAATGGCACAAAAATGGTCGTGATAATTGGAATAGTTGAAAACGATGAACCAATACCAATGGTGACTAACAAACCTACTAAAAGCATTAATAACGCACCTAAGGCTTGATTATTCCCTATCATCTCAGCTACATTCGACACAAGGACTCCAACATCCCCTGTTTCTTTCAGCACATCACCGAAACCAAATGCCGCGAGCATGACAAACCCGATAAATGCCATCATTTTCATTCCATCTGTTAATAAGCTATCTGCTTCAGTACCCTTTATCGTTCCACTTAAATAGACAGTAATAATACCGGCCACTGCGCCCATAATCATTGAATCTAATTGTATTTGTACAACTAACGCAATAATGATTGCTAAAACGGCAAATAAGATACCGCGCTTACTATAAGATACTCTTTCAGTTTCGATGATTTCTGTTGATTGATAAACTCTCGGTTTTCGATAAGATATGAAAACGGCTATTATTAGGCCAACAACCATACCTAAAGCAGGAAGTAGCATAGCTACTGGTATTTGTTGCATATCAACATCTAAACCGCTACTTGTCATATTATCTGCTAAGATTTGGTGAAATATTTGTCCAAATCCTGCAGGGATAAGCATATAAGGAGTGACTAAACCAAATGTAAGGACGGAGGCAATTAATCTCCTATCTATTTTAAGTTCATTCAATACTTTTAATAAAGGTGGAACTAATATGGGAATAAACGCAATATGAATAGGAATAAGGTTTTGTGAGAAACACGCCATCATTAATAATGATAAAATGACTAACGTTTTAGATAAACCTTTCTTCCTTTCCTCTCCCTCTTTCCCTACCTTTTGAATAATTTTATCAACAAGGAGATTCGGTAGGCCTGTACGAGAGATAGCAATCGCAAAGCCTCCTAATAAAGCATAACTAAGCGCTACTTCTGCACTGCCACCTAATCCATTTGTAAAGACTTCAATTGTGTTTGTTATACCAAGTCCACCTGTTAAACCTCCCACCAATGCACCAATAATAAGGGATAACACGACATTTACACGTAATAAACTTAGTATCAACATGACTAATACAGCAAGTAAAACAGCATTCATGATTAAAACCTTTCTTTCTATTTATTTTCGCTTTATTTTAGTAAAGTGTTAGAGTAATAAATTAACATACTCATTCATGTTCGTCAAATAATGGACTTTTGAGAAAAATGGGATAATTCACACTTTTATTAAACCCTATGCAAATTATTTCCCTGAGTATATAAAATGAATGTACTTAGCTTTGAACGAAACAGGGTACATCTTCTATTGACACAGGCAAATATTTAACATTTCATCTTCTGCTTTTATTGAAGAAGTTTGATGCGCTTGTTTCTCGGAAAAAGGGGTGATTATCTATGAATAAGGAGACGAAGAATACAAGGAAATCTACGCCTACTGAAAAGGGTCTGTAGAGGAATTGGAGGCATGTATGAAGCAACTGGAAATGGAGAATCCCTACTTAAAAAAGTTAAATTCTTAGTTCAAATGAAAGACAAATTACCAACCAAATCAAAGCGCAAGTAAAATAAGATCTTTCAAACAAGGGAAAATTAAAAGACCTAAGCCCAGTGGAAAACCGAACTCAGGTCCTTTTGTCAGATCACTTTTAATATGCTTTTAATAAATGATTTATTATTTCACTTCAAATCTTTCTACAAGTAGAGCTAACGTACGCGTCATTACACCTGTGGCACCAGCAGGACCTAATTCATAAGGCTTATTTGTTGTAGATGTACCTGCTATATCTAAATGCACCCATGGCGTATCTTCAGCAAATTCTCCAATAAAACCACCTGCCATAATTGCATGGCCTTCTCTTCCAGGGGAATTGTTTAAATCTGCCACTGGGCTATTGCGAATTCTTTGTTTATCTTTTTCAAATAATGGGAGTCTCCACATCGCTTCACCTGCTTCGAATGACGCTTCTAATACTTGTTCGAAGAAGGTTTCATGATTAGTAATCGCACCTGTTGTTTCTTCTCCTAAGGCAACAATGACGCCTCCTGTTAAAGTAGCAACATCGACTAAATAATTAGCACCATGCTGTTTAGCGTACGTAATGGCATCAGCTAAAACGAGACGGCCTTCTGCATCCGTATTTAATATCTCTATTGTTTTTCCACTTAACGAAGTAATAACATCATCTGGTTTAAAAGCAGATCCACTTATCATATTATCTGTTGATGGAATAACAGCTAATACATTCTGTTCTGGTCTTAACTCACCGATGATTTCCATCGCCCCCAGAACGGCTGCAGCTCCGCCCATATCTGTTTTCATTCCAACAATCCCTGATTTCGGCTTTATCGAGTAACCACCAGTATCGAAGGTAATTCCTTTTCCGACTAAACTAATGACATCTTCCCACTGATCTTTCCCTTGATATTTTAGAACAATCATTTTCGGTGGCTCTGTTGAACCTTGGTTTACTGCTAACAGGGCACCCATTCCAAGCTCTAACATTTCTTTCTTATCTAATATTTCTATTTCAAAATCATATTTCTTTGCTAGCTCCATGGCATACTCTGCCATCGTTGTGGCTGTTAACATATTCCCAGGCATATTCACTAAAGTTCTTGCAGAGTTTGTCCCCTTACCATAGGCATAACCAACTGTTAAAGCAGATAGTACATCTTCTCTATTTTCAGTCGTATAAGCTGTGATTTTATCAATCTTCTTTTCAGGTTCATTTGACTTTTGTTTATATCCTTCAAAACGATAGGTAGCGAGTGTATATGCTTCACTGACGGCGTGGCCAACATCGAGCGCATCAAGCTGATCAGCAACAGTAAATGTGTCTAAATAAACGGCTACTTCCGAAAGTTTACTTTTTTGAATTTCTTTAAAGGCTAATCCTATCGCTTCTTTTAATTCATTGAATTGTAAGGCCTTCTTCTTACCTAGACCCACAAATAATAATCTCTTCGCAGCAATTTTATTGAATGTATGTACTTTGCTTATTGATTTTAACTTCCCTGATATATCACCTTGCTTAAGAAAATCAGTCATTTGTCCTTCAAATTTTTCGTCTAAAGAAGATAGTCCATCTTTTATGATATTCGGTTCATCGAACAAACCGATGATTAAAACTTCATGGGCTGAGTCATAAAGATTTTCTTTTTTGACTGTAAACATTTTAAACACCTCCATAAGATATATAATCATTATATCTAATCTTTCATATTATTTCGACTAGCTTACTTTAACCTTCAAGAGGATCTGATTTTCAAATCAAAATATTTTGTGCTAATCTGTTACTAATAGAAAATCCTTCCTTTTAGTAAAGAATACAAACATCGATAAGGTGGTTAAATAATGGAAATATTTTTGAACTTTCCTCTTTGGTCAGCATTAGCTGCCATTCTCTTTGCACAATTTGTAAAAGTCCCCATTACCTTTTTTGCTACTAGAAAGTTAGATTGGTCACTGTTAACAAGTACAGGGGGGATGCCAAGCTCACACTCTGCTGCCGTTACAGCTTTATCTACAGGGGTAGCCATCGAAGCTGGATTAGATTCCATTCCCTTCGCGATATCAGCCATGTTTGCTATCATTACTATGTTTGATGCAACCGGAGTACGAAGGCAAGCAGGGGAACAAGCCATTGTCCTTAATCAACTTGTCAATGACTTTAACCGTTTTGTCGATGAAGCAAAATCATGGCCCAAAAAACCAGACCAAGTAAAACGTAAAGAACTGAAAGAATTATTAGGCCATAAACCAGTAGAAGTGTTTTTCGGAGGGTTAACAGGTATTTTACTAACATTACTCTTATATGCATTAATATTTTAAGATATTGGAGGTTTTCAATCATGCGAATCGCTTCTCTTTGCCCAAGCAATACAGAAATTATCGCCTACTTAGGATTAATCGATCAACTTGTTGCAGTTGATGATTACTCTGATTGGCCAGCAGCGGTAAATACTCTACCAAAACTCGGTCCAGACCTATCCATAGATATGAATGCTGTAGAAAAAGCTAAACCGGACCTTGTGTTGGCATCATTAAGTGTACCGGGAATGGAAAAGAATATTATGGCATTGGATGAACGGAACATTCCTTACATAACATTAAATCCACAAAGCTTAACAGATATTGAAAATGACTTAATCACCGTAGCCACAGCCTTAGGTAAAAAAGAAGTCGGTATGCAAGCTGCAGCAAACTTTCATGAAAAAGTCATGAACCTAAAGAACCTAGCTAAACAGGTGAGCACGCCTCTCTCTATCTATTGGGAATGGTGGCCAAAGCCCGTTTTTACACCAGGTGGTACAAACTGGCTCACTGAAATTAGTGAACTTGTTGGCGGTGAAAACCTTTTCGCATCTAAAGAACAAGCAAATATCCAAACAGATTGGGACGCCATTCTTATGCAAAATCCCGATGTAATCTGTTTAGCCTGGGTAGGTGTAAGGCAGGAGAAAATCAATCCAGCCATTTTACAGAAACGTCCAGGTTGGTCAAATATGGACGCATTGAAAAATAATACTGTTTATGTCCTCGAAGAAGAATTGTTTTGTCGCCCTTCACCAAGATTAATCGAAGGGGCAATCAAATTGGGACAGTTATTACATCCGAATATATTTTCTTCTCCAATAAAAAAGTAATGGGTATTCATCCCCATTACTTTTTTAGCTAAGTTATTCTTTTGTATACTGCTGTCTAAATACTTGTAGGGATTCCGTTTCATTTAACTCTTGTAAATCTTCTTCAGTTAACGTACCATCACCGATTGATATTACATAGACATCCAACGTTTTCTTCCCCCAAGAATTATATACATCATCTACTGTTTCATAATATAAGTCCAATTTATTTCCTTTAATAGCGCCACCTTTGTCAGCAACTACGCCAAACCCATAATCAGGAATCCACAGTATCGTACCAATAGGGAAAACAGTTAAATCTGCAGCAATCGTAGAATATAAATCCCTTTTCACCTTTACACCAGAATATGTAATACCAAATTCAGGATGTCCAGGATTTTTACCTGTCGACTCATAATAAGCTGTGTATCCGGTTGCGATTACTTCTTTGGTATCGTATTGTGACCAATCCCAATCATTCAAAGAAGGCGGTTCTTCAGCGACTGTGCTTGCTGATAATTTCAAGTGTTCCCCTTCCAATGTCTTGTTTAGATCTTTAAATGCCAGTCCAATCGATTTTAAAGCATGTTTGAAAGATAGAGCAGCTCCCTCTCCTTCATTCGCTTGTTCACTCATATAATCAATCACTTGCTTTGCTTCTACACCTGAAATCGTTTGGAATGTGGATAATAAAGCGACAGAAAAAGCAAGGGACATGGCCATTCGTTTCGCCCATTTTTTTATATCATTCATTAGTTAATCACTCCTCCCAACAATAGTCATTTCCCTTCATTCAAGGAAATATTCATTTTTTTGAGAAAAGAGAGGAACGTACGGTCTTAGCCCCTACTAAAAACGATAGTTGGAAATGATCAGAGGAACTTCTTATTCGTTCTGCTTCTCTAGCTGACATTCGTTTGTTTTACCACTTGCAAATGGTTATATTTGTTGTTTTCTTATATAGAGTAATTCAATTAAATTTTTGCTTGGGGCATACTTTTTTGACTCGTTTCTGCTTGAATCCAATCAAACTTTTACTCGGGCACGCTTTTTTGACTCGTTTCTGCTTGAATCCAATCAAATTTTTACTCGGGCATGCTTTTTTGACTCGTTTCTGCTTGAATCCAATCAAATTTTTACTCGGACATCTTTTTTGACTCGTTTCCGCTTGAATCCAATCAAGCTTTTACTCGGACACGCTTTTTTGACTCGTTCCCACTTGAATCTAATCAAATTTTTGCTCAAACACGCTTTTTTGACTCGTTTCTGCTTGAATCTAATCAAATTTTTACTCGGGCACGCTTTTTTGACTCGTTTCTGCTTGAATCTAATCAATTTTTTACTCGGGCATGCTTTTTTGACTCGTTTCTGCTTGAACCCAATCAATTTTTTACTCGGACATCTTTTTTTGACTTGTTCCCACTTGAATCTAATCAAATTTTTGCTCGGGCATGCTTTTTTGACTCGTTTCCGCTTGAATCCAATCAAACTTTTCCTCGGGCATGCTTTTTTGACTCGTTTCCACTCGAATCCAATCAAACTTTAGTCAAGTCCTTAATATTGTGTAAAATTCTAAACCACTGTTTTCAACTATTAACTAGTGATATGATTTATCCCCTTA
>NZ_JACSQT010000013.1 GCF_014836495.1 Cytobacillus stercorigallinarum
GATAAATCAGCTTTTTTAGAATTACGCTTGACGTTTTATGTTCGTTCAGTTTTCAAAGAACAATCTCGTTCGCTTCAGAAGCGACTTTATTAATTTAACATCTCAGTTCGTTTTTGTCAACAACTTTTTTGTTTTTTATTTAAAAAGTTTTTAGTAGTTGATGTCACTAACGACTGCTTTAATATAATAACACCATATCTTTTAAAACGTCAATGACTTTTTTTCATTTTTTTATTCTTTTTTTCATTTAATTTATAATGAGCATATTCATGTGCTGGAACAACCCTTTTGAATAAGCTTAAAAGAATCTCATATTTCTCCTTCATTGCAACTTTAACGACATCTGCAATTCGCTCATCTTCTAAATCGAACAAAATTTCATCCATCTCTCTCTTTAATAAGTATTCAATTTCTTGTTGTTCTTTTCCATTTAGTAATAACCCGATCAACGATTGTTCCACCCTCTCTTTGACAAGCTATCAATATATTACCCATCCCCACTCTTTTTATAATAATAAATTCATCATGTTTTTAATTTTTTTTGCATAGATATAGGACAAGGATGTATTAGGACGAGGTGAAAAAGAATGAAGATCTTTTATGTATTTCATGCAAAGAGATTAAAACAAATGATTTTAATTTTGGTGGCAGCATTTTTCACAGCCATGTTTATGTTTATGGAAACAACGATTCATTTACCTGTTTTTTCTACAAAAGACGCCCCGAAGGCATTATATAAAGGGGAGAAAGGAGTGGCTCTCACTTTTAATATTGGTTGGGGCGATGAAAAGGCTGAGCCTATTTTAGACTTATTAAAAAAAGAAAACGTGACTTCTGCGACATTTTTCTTATCAGGCTCATGGGCTGAGAGCCACCCTGATATTGTCGAACGTATTGTTAAATCTGGATATGAAATCGGTATACTAGGCTATAATTACGAAGACTATACAGAGCTAGAAGAGGATAAAATCAGACAAGATTTAGCTAGAGCACAAACCGCGTTTGCTAAGTTAAATATTAAGGATATTAAATATGTTAGGCCACCTACTGGTCACTTTGATAAAAAAACCTTAGCAGCCGCCAAACAATTAGGCTATACAGTCGTTCATTGGAGTTTAGATTCTAAAGACTGGACAAATCCGGGTACAGATAAAATTATTCAAAAAGTACTCGAAGCTGAAAATGGAGAAATTGTGCTGATGCATGCATCTGATTCCGTGAAACAAACATCCAAAGCATTGCCTTCAATCCTAAATGGGTTCAAAAAGGAACAGCTTGAGCTAGTAACGATTTCAGAAATGATGGCCAATGCCAATGCAACGACAGAAGAAATTAATTAAATAACAAAAAAGTCGCCTGCTTAAACAGACGACTTTTTTGCTTGTAATCTTTCTCTTTGACGGGCTGATTCTGCATTATATTTTGGTAACACCAGTAATTGATAAGCATTACAAATGATTAAAGGGAGAACCATTAACCATAACCAGCTTTCTTCGTTTACCCTTAATACCGGCACCCATTCAATCGTTGTCACGACCACCATAAAGAACAATGCTGGTACAAAAGCATGTTTATTCGTAGTGGATACTTTTAAAGCTGCAATAACTAGACCAGCTATTAAAACAACACTTGCAAGACCCAAATAAGGGAGAATACTATCTCCTGTATCCGCAAAAGCTTTATAACGGAAGTACACTAAATCAAATAGTACAAATAAAATCAACACAATTTGCACAGCATTCCATAGTTGATGAGACTTAAATATACCCAATCCAAAACGATGCACTGTTAAATATGCGAAAAATCCCATTTGACTAATAATACTAAAAATTAAACCGACACCGAATAACCAAAAAAGAACAGATAGTATTTCCAACCCATCAAAATTGGTAAATAAATGAGAAAATTCATTCCAACGCACGACAAAACCAATAACCCCTGTTGCAACGCCACCGACAAGTAATGTGGTTATAAAAAATTTGATCCAAGCTCGGCTAGTCAATTCCTTTTCCCCCATAACGTTATTATCACTTAATGATTGTACCAAATCTTTACTTGAAAAATCTAGGCAATCCGCAATTTACGCATAATATTGACAGATTTTCTTCATTCTATTAGTACGGGATATTTATTTTAGGAGGCAGTTTAACATGAAAAAAAGCCTTTTTATTATTCCATTGCTCCTCATTCTAACCTTAACAGCATGTTCGCAATCAGGTAATGAGCATATGGACTATGATCAAACGAAGAAAATGATTGTAGATATACTAAAAACGGATGACGGAAAACAAGCATTACAAGACTTAATGGCAGATGAAAAAATAAAACAGCAACTAGTAATGGACCAGAATATGGTGACAGAGACAATCGAGAGTACGCTGACATCAGATAAAGGCACAGAGTTTTGGAAAAAGTCCTTTGAAGACCCAGCATTTGCTGAAACAATGGCTAAAAGCATGAAATCAGAGAATGAAGAGTTACTCAAGGACTTAATGAAGGATCCAGATTATCAAAAAATGATGATGGACATTCTAAAGGATCCCGAAATGGAGAAAGAATTAACAGAAGTGATGAAAAGCCAAGCATTTAGGGAGCATTTGCAAACAGTCATTACTGAAACCTTTGAAAGCCCGCTGTTTAAGGCAAAATTACAAGATGTTCTTATGAAAGCAGCCGAAGAATCACAATCAGGTAAATCAGGTAAAGAAGGCGGCGGCGGTAGCGAAGGTGGTGGCGGTGAACAAGGCGGTGAGGGAGAAGGCGGCCAAGAAGGTGGCGGTGAACAAGGTTCTGGAGAGTAATATAAAGAAAGCATTTGGATTTAACATCCAAATGCTTTTCTTATTATGCTTTTTCAATTACTTGTTGTGCAATTTCTGTATAGATTTTTCCTAAACGATGATCTGCGTCATAAATAGATGGGGCGAAATCTTCTTCGCTCCAATCAGGCTGTTGCAGTGGTAATTGACCAATTACCTCTGTTCTTAGTTCTTCTGCAAGTTTTTCTCCGCCACCATGACCGAAGACATATTCTTTTTCACCCGTAACTTTACTTTCAAAGAAAGCCATATTTTCAATTACACCTAAGATTTCATGTTCAGTACGAATAGCCATCGCACCCGCACGAGCGGCAACAAAAGCGGCTGTAGGGTGAGGCGTAGTCACGATGATTTCCTTACATGAAGGAAGCATTGTATGAACATCTAACGCCACATCACCTGTTCCTGGTGGTAAATCTAATAGAAGATAATCAAGATCTCCCCATTCTACTTCATTAAAGAAGCTATTGAGCATTTTACCAAGCATTGGACCTCTCCAAATAATTGGTGCATTGTCCTCTACAAAGAAGCCCATAGAAATAACCTTCACACCAAAACGTTCAACAGGAATAATTCGCTCCCCTCGCACTACAGGGCGCTTCATAATACCCATCATATCAGGAACACTAAACCCATAAATATCTGCATCTACTAGACCGACTTTCTTTCCTTGCCTAGCAAGAGCGACCGCCATATTGACAGATACCGTTGATTTCCCAACGCCACCTTTACCACTAGCAATAGCAATAAATTTCGTTTTACTATTCGGTGATAATAGACCTTTATCTTCTTCAGGCATTGCTTGTCTATGTTTTTCTAGTGTTTCAGCCGGAAGTTCATTAAAACGGATACCCACGGATTCTGCTCCTGCTGCTTTAATTCGATTCACAATCTCCGTTTGCAATTGCAATTGTTCAGCTGTCGCAGTCTTAGCGATCAATATTTTTACACTGACGTGAGCCTTCTCCTCTTTTACTTTAATCTCTTCAATCGCTTGAAGTTCCCCGAGTGTTTTATGTAAAAAAGGTTCTTGTAAGCCTTCAATGGCTTCTCTTACTTTTTGTTCTGTAATCATCTATCCTACACCCCTTTAAAATCGTTTCTTCATTAGAATAACTCTAATTGTCATTCTAACACATATTAGAATATCAGTCTTATACAATGCCTAAAATATCTTAAAGATCTATTTGTATAAATGTTTAAAATTTCCACCAAATAAAAACACGAACAAATTTTTGTCCGCGTTTAATCTTCTATCACAATTTCTTTCTCATTAGAGTAATGGCGCATTATGCCATTGTAAATGGAGGCTGCTATTTTATTTTGATAATCGTCACTTTGAAGTAAGGTCCGCTCGTTTTGATTAGAGAGGAAACCAACTTCTACAAGGACACCAGGTTTTTTCGAATGATCAAGAATATAGACATTTTTTAATTCCTTTGCCCGTCTTGTCGTATTCTCTAAGTTGGCGATGAGTTCATCTTGGATAAATTTAGCCGCTCGTGCATTCCCATCTATATGAGAAGCAAAAAAGGTTTGGGCTCCTCTCCATTTTGGAGAAGGGATTGAATTCAAATGGACACTTACGTAAAAATCAGCATCACTATGATTAATCATATTTAAGCGTTTTTTCAAATCCTCTACTTTTCGCCTACTATACCCTTTAGTATCTTCTGCGGCTAAGTCTCTATCATCTTCGCGTGTCATCATTACTACGGCCCCTTGTTCTTGAAGGTAATCACGTAGCTTCAAAGAAACTTCTAGAGAAATATCTTTCTCCAAAACATTTCCATTATCTGCTCCACCATCCGGACCGCCGTGACCAGGGTCAAGAAGGATAACCTTTCCCGATAAAGGAAGATTCCAAGCATTCCAAGAATCATCTTCAGAAAAGTCATATTGCAAAATAAAGAATAAAATAGCCAGTCCAGTTATAAAACCAATTACTTTTAATTTCTTCCTCACCGATTTACCACTCCCCGCTCGTCCTCACAAATATATATATGGGACAAGGAGAGTGATTAGAACGATTTAATGCAGTCTTAATTTATGCCTTTTTCGGCCATTTTGAAACCCTTCCATCCACCAACTGTAAATGTACTGTTCGCAACTGTAGAATAGGGATTCACTATAAATCCCTTCTTCATTTTGCGCCCAATATAAGAAAAAATGATATAGGGTATTCGTAAAATGTGTAAGTTCTTCTTTACATCTATGTTGTACGGCAGTAGCCGTCTCACCACTCGTACCAAAATGACTATAATGTGCGCCTAAAAGATACGCTTCGATTGCCATATCATAACAAGCTTCCTCGATTCCCGCATGGTTCATTAAACTTGTTAACAAACGAGATGATCCGAATAAACGCTTCACTTGTTCTTTTAAATCCTTTACTGAGATTTCCTTAAGCACTGACTTTTCATATTTTAACTGCTTCTCTCGCCGTTTATCTTCAAATGTTGTAATAAGTGTCACTTGTTTTCACCTCTATCTCTATTCTTTAACTTCCTGTATAGAGGCATACAAAAAGCAGCGGAGATTTCCGCTGCCAATTTTTCCACCATATTAATGTGGGACTTTTTCTAACTCTTCTCTAATTTCCTTCGAACGGGCGGCAGCATGTTGAACAGCTTCGGAAATCGCTTCCCCGCCGTGATGTGCTTTTAGTGCTTCGACACCCGAATGCGTTGTACCATTAGGTGACGTCACTCTCTCACGTAAAACAATCGGTGATTCGCCTTTTTCCAGAACCATTTTTGCTGCTCCATAGATCGTTTGAGCAATGATTTTCCTTGCTTTTTTTGCTTCTAACCCTTGTTCTACACCCACCTTCTCCATCTCTTCCATTAGATAGTAGAAGTAGGCAGGGCCACTCCCGGCAAGACCTGTGAAAACATCCATCTGCTCTTCTTCGATGACAAATACTTCACCCATGCAAGCAAGTAAATCTTTCACATCTCTCTCATGTCGCTTCTGAGTATAAGAACCGAGAGACATCGCTGTAGCTGATTCTTGAATCATGCTAGAGGTATTTGGCATCACACGAATGACTTGTTGCTCATCGTTCAGCTTCTCTTCCATATAGGAAGTAGAAATACCCGCTAATACAGAAACAACCACTTGATCAGGTCTAATTTTATCTTTTAAAAAGGCAAGGGCTTCTTCTGCACCATATGGTTTCATTGCCATAATAAAATAATCAACTTCTTCATACGGTAAATCTTTTTGTAACATCGTATGAACTCCGTATCTTTCCTTTATTTCTGTCAACCGATCCCCATTGAATTTATTCGTTACATAAATTTGCTGTGCTGATACCTTCTCCGCATGAACCATTCCTGAAATCATTGACTCTGCCATTGAACCTGCACCAAAGAAAGCCACTGTCTTATTCTCTAACATTTACACGAACACTCCTTAAAAGTTGTGTCTTCGTTTCCGTACTTTTTTCAACGTTATCTATCTTAACATGTCACTATTGAGAATCAAGGGGTAACGATTAAGTCATAAGGATATGAGCGAGATAGTGAAAGAAAGCGGTACCATTCAAATCCTGATGTCCTCTAACCTTGCTCAACCGTCTGTATGCAGGCTCAATCTTGAATATCGTGTTTTCATCTTTGTTTTAAAGAAGGAAAAATACTTCAATCGTAGGTTCATTCTTTTTTCTTGAATCATAAGGGATTGGGAAGAACATTTATGATGTGATTACGTTGATAGATATATGCCACATAATCGATGCAACTGCTTAAAAAACAATTACAAAAAGAGCTACTGTCTCCACTCCCTATAAAATTATCGCCACCAACTAGCCCTGTTCTGTATGATGACAAATCAAAAAAAAGCTTTTCGCCACAAGAAGTGACAAAAAGCTCTTTATTAATCAACTAATCGGCTAGAACGAGATTTCTCCGCAGTCTTCTTTAACCAAGGTGTTAATGGTTTTTTTAGTACAAGCCCTAAGATCAAAGAGGCTACGAAAAAGATAAATAAGTATAGAAAACTCATCCAGACCACGTGTGGGACAATACCTCCGACTGCTTCTCTCAGAATATTAATCGCATGTGTAAATGGTAAAAATGGATTAATCGCTTGGAAAAATGCTGGGGCAACTTGAATCGGGAAAGTACCACCTGCACCTGATAATTGCAATACCATGAGGATAATTGCTAACGCCTTACCAATATTACCAAAGATGGAGACAATCGTATAAACCATTGTCATAAACATCATCGCAATAATGACAGTAAATATCACAAACCAAACTGGGTTTGCTGCGTAAGTCCCAAGAATCAAGAGATCACCAACACTAACAATTAACCCCTGTAGGAAGCCTACGATTAAAAATAGTACAAGCCTGCCGAGGTAAACATGGCGAATAGAATACTCCTCTTTCATATCTTCGGGGTGGACATCTGTTTTTAATAAGTTCGCTAATAACAATGCACCTACCCATAAACATAACACGGTATAAAATGGTGTATTCGCTGAACCGTAATTCGGAATTGGATATAATTGATCCTCAACAAGTTTTACCGGTTCTTTAAAGAATTCACTTTCTTTTTGAATATCATTTTTTAATAACGCAATGATTTCTCCCAAATCATTATTTGCCTTAAAATCTCGAATATCATCAGCTGCCTTATGGACTGAATCTTCAAGCGCAGGAAGATTCCCTTGAATGAACGCCGATACTTCAGAAAGTCCTTTTTCAACCTCAGGAAGGTTTTCATTCACTAAGCCCGCTATTCGCGAGAATTCTGACTCAATTTTAGGGAGGTCATTACGGACAAAGTTACTTGCTTGATGAATTTTATCTTCCACACCTGGAAGGTCATTTCGAATAAAGTCGCTTGCCTTATGAACGGCATCAACTGCTTTCGGTAAATCCATCTCAATCTTGGCTACTATCTCACCTATTCTCTCCTCAATGGCAGGCAGGTCAGCGATGATTTGATTAAGCTGAGCTTCACCTGTTTCAGCGATTCCTTCTGCATTCGTTAGCACTTCTTCTATATTCGGCATTTCTTGTTGAATGTTCTCTAAATCGCCCGCAGCTTTTTGCGCTGTCTCATTCAATTGCTGCATCCCATTTAAGATTTCTTGCTTTCCACCATTGTTCATAAAACCAACAAGTCTACCCGCTTGAGCGGCGGTATCTTGAGCCTGTTTCCTAAATACTTGGATTTGCTCTTTTGATAACTCACCTGAGCCCGCTTGTGCTAGGGAATCATTCAGTGCTGTTAACTGCTGTGATAATTGTGTTAATGAATCAATCACAGTTGTAAATTGACCGTTTTGATTGAACGCCGTAAACATATCAATCGCATGATTCACTGCTGTAATATTTGTCTGCAATTGTTGTTGCAAATCTTCAATCGATTGATTGACCGAATTGTTCATTTGGTCATTTTCGCGTTGTTGAAGTACTTGATCAATGGAATTAGCCGTATTTTCAATGATAACTGCATTTTGAGTAATAACATCTAATATAGGCTCCATTGCCCCATCATTTGCTGATAAAAATCTATTTAAACTAGTCACATATTCTTCAGCATCAGCCGCCATTTGATTGGCTTTTGGTAAAGCTGCCTGGACACGGTCAATCACCTCTTGCGCTGTTTGAACACCTGTTAACGCTCGATTTAACTGATCTGATACTTCTCCAAACTGCTGACTTGCTTCAGTTAATCGCTCTGCTGCCTCTTCAATTTCTGGTAACCGCTCTTCTAATGTCAATACTTGATCACCTAATTGATTGATAAGCGGAAGCTTTTCTTCTAATGTGAGTATTTGCTGTGCGCCTTGATTTAATTCAGGAAATTTCTCTTCTAAGGCAATTACTTTAGTAATCGTTTCCTTCATTTCTGGCCAGTCTTCATTTAACGTGACTATCTTTTCCCCTACTTCATTTAACTCCGGAAACCGCTCTTCTAAGGCAAAAATATTATTCTCCACTTTAAGAATGGTCGGTAGTTCTTCCTCTAACTTAATGCCGATATCGTTAAATTCCGTGAATAGGGCTTTTGATGCTTCGGCTAAGAAATTCTCACTGATTTGTTCTACTAATGCGGAAGCGCCTGCAGATGTCATCTTCGGTGCAATCGCATTTAATTTTTCATTCACCTCATACCTAACTTCTGGTGCTTCTGGTTCACCATCCACCACACTTGTTAATTGTTGCGAAAAATCCTCGTCAATATAGACCGCAGCATAATAATCTCCATCTCTTACTCCTTCTTCAGCTGCCTGCCTATTCACAAAGGTCCAACCCATTTGATCATTATCTTTTAATTGATCAACGAGCTCTTGCCCTACATTGAGTTCTTTCCCTTCAAGCTTTGTGCCACCATCTTCATTGACAATTGCTACCTTAATTTGACTCGTCTCGCTATATGGATCCCACGATGCAGCAATATTAAACCATGCATACAATGACGGCAAAAAGGCTAAACCGATTAGTAGCAACGCAACTAGCGGTACCCTGCGTAAATTCCTAAAATCCTGCCTGACAATGCTGAAAATCTCCTTCAATCTTCCACCTTCCTTATTCATGATGGGCCTTCTTAAAACAGAAGAACCCCAATTCAATACCTATAAGAATACAACATCCTTTTAGAAGTTTCCATTTAAAAGTCACTGGAAATTGCATAATAAAACTGAATGGTTGCTTGTCGAATAATTGTCGCTTCAAAAGGGGCAATAATTTGTATAGTGTTGAATTTAACTTCAATGTGGTTGGGACATAATGATTGCTACCAAAAATGAATCCGTATGATTAGAGTTCTTTACCTTCTATTAGTTTGGATTATTTTATATGGTTTTTATACTCGTAGATATTTTCCGATGTATCATTCTCCAGGAGTAAAATATACGCCAGATTAACTTGCTAAGAGTGCGCTAATATAATTCATGTGTTTTGAGGGATTTATTTTAGAAATGGGGAGGGTAGAACATGTCATAACCTATGGCGATTCACCTGTAAATCATGTTTAACCGCCTTATATTTGGGGCTAAGGCGGTTAATTTAATGGGATATTTTATTCTTCATCTTTTACTTTGTTAAATATTGCTTCTGGAATCATTTCAAAGCCTTCAATCACTGTGTTTTCTTCCACTTCGATCATTAGACAAAGCTTGCCATCCACATGCATTTGACGGACATAGCGCAAATCCTGCGGACAAACAGAAATATCGGCTACTTTTGTTTTGATTTTAATAGACTTAGAAGTATACTTCGGCACAATACTGGTGGCTTTCAGCTCATAATTTTCATCATCAATTACCTTTTTGAAAGCTGATTCTACCTTTTGTCGATCGACATCCTGCACACCGCTAGTCGTTAGCACCTTTTCCACATCGCGATAGTCCAGTTTCGGAGCATCAGGCTCTTCATTCTCTTCCACAACCCGTTGGATTTCATCGAATACATTGGCGAGTATCGACGTATTAATCTGGTTACCTGCAACATCCTTGACAATTTCCTCAAACACAATCTTATCGTCTTGTGCTGTCATAGCTTCTTCAGCATTTAATACTTCTTCAATGAAATGATAATCCAGCTCATATGGTTTTTCTGCTGAATAGAGTACATGATTCACATCTGCAGCATGATCCGTAAAGCTAGGAAATAGAAACCCGCCAACTGGTACTTTCAAATTGATAACAGGATCTACGACAAAGTGATACTTGAATTCCTTCTCCACATAGTCAAACAGTAGCTCTTTTTTTGGATCCATCGTCTTATTGATACTGCATAAGATAAAGGGGTTGGCATAGACTGTATCTCGGCTGCTTTCTTCGGTCTCTGCGTTACTCCGCTTCGTAGGCTTTAAATATTCACCATGTATAAACGTAACGACAATATCCATTTCGTACTGCTTATCCTTCAACATCTTTTCTACAAGTTGCAACATCTGCCCTTTCCATTCATCCGTATCATTGGTTAGTATCCCTTGATGAAGGATTAGTTGGCTACTATTCTCAGCATTTCGCTGGAATTTCAATTCAAACAACTTCTGATCCAACTGGCCTGTCAGTACTTTTTTAAAATTCGTTAAGAAAAGTTCCTGCTGTTCTTGTTCAAGTATCTCAAATGGCGTGCTTTGATGGTGATATACTTCACTAGATTCTTTCATTATATAAACATTAAAAATATCTTTAATCTTTAATAGATCATTATTCATCTTAAATTGTTTTTTAAAGTCAGCTATATCTTTTTTATTCAAAAATGGATTCTCCCTTAATTCATTATCCAAACCATGGATCAATCAACTAAATCGTACTTTTCATTTTAACATAATTAGATGGGCGAATGGATGACTTATCTTCATAGATTATTTCCAAAATAAAGTACAATAAAATAGTTTGTGAAAATATGCACAAGCAGTTATAATAAAAATATAAATCGATTGTGAAACATTGAACATGATTAAGCTGAAAAGTGGTTCCAAAGGAATATAGTCCGAACAAGCGTGTAATAGAAGAACCTACTTTTCTTGCCACTTCTAATGCTTATTTATATATTTGACCGAAGCCATATGTGCCTGAGATAGTATGATAATTTCTTTTATCAATTCTTCTTTTGATATTTGGAAGCCTGTATTAATCCAATTAGCTAATAACCCGTAAAATCCATAGGCTGTGTAACGCTTAAAGTAATCCATATTTACCGGGAGATCATTAATTGTTTTAAATTCAAACCTCTCCTGATATATCGTAAGTATGGTTTGTGGAAACCTAGTATGCAGTTCGGGAATGGTGTCAACATAGTTGATTAAATCATAAAATTCCCGATTGTTATAAATGGATGAGATGATATGAAAATAGTTATTATCCAATAAATTTGTACTAACCTCTCTCTTATTTTTAAAAGGTTTCTCAAAGGATTCTTCTAATGCCGATAGATTGGTAAACAAGAGGTCATCGGCTAATTCAAATTTATCTTTATAGTGAACATAGAACGTACTTCGATTATATTTTGCATACTGCACGATATCTTTGACAGAAACAGAATGGAAGCCCTTTTCTTTCGTTAAGGCAACCAGAGCCTGTTGAAGGTGCATCTTCGTCCGATCTCTTCTTGGGGTAGACCAATTGTTTTGCATTCGCTCCTTCTCCTTATGCAACAAAATTTTGCTAGTTTATAGACAATTATACCTAATATGTCTAATGAATACACACTTGCAATTTTATTGCTGATTGAACCTATCCATCATCGTATTATAATTTATATTTGTAAACACTTTCAATTTAGGTGTATTGACACATTTATTATAATAGGGGGAAGAAACATGAGCAAACTACAAGATAAAGTAGCCGTTATTACTGGTGGAGTATCTGGTATCGGTGCTGCAACTGCAAAATTATTTGCTTCAGAAGGGGCAAAATTAGTCCTTGTTGATATGAACGAAGAAAAAGGTGCTAATTTTGCAGCTGAATTAAAATCACAAGGGGCAGAAGCAGTTTTCCTTAAAGCTGATGTTACAAGTGAAGAAGAAGTTAAAAATATCTTTACTACAGCATTAGATACTTTCGGTAAAGTTGATATTTTATTTAATAACGCCGGAATTGGCTCTGTAAAACCAACTGAAGAGCTAAAATATGCAGAGTGGAGAAAAATAGTAGAAGTAGACTTAGATGGAGTATTCTTAGTTGCACAAGCTGCTATTAAAGAATTCTTAAAAACAGGAAGCGGTGTGATTGTCAATACAGCTTCTATGTATGGTTGGGTTGGCTCACCTGGAAGTGCGGCATATAACGCTGCCAAAGCAGGTGTCGTGAACTTAACTCGTTCACTTGGATTAGAGTATGCAGCACGTAATATCCGTGTAAATGCACTTTGCCCAGGGTTTATCGATACACCAATTCTTGGAGAAACAGATAGACAAGGTTTAACTGCTGCTACACCAATGAACCGTTTAGGTAAACCAGAAGAAATGGCAAAAGCAGTATTATTTATGGCTAGCGATGATTCTTCTTTCATGACTGGTAACAGCCTAATTATTGATGGTGGATATACAGCACAATAATTATAAATAGAGTAAGGAACCCATTTTGACTTATGGTCAGAATGGGTTTTTTTATGTCCTGCTGTAAACAGCTACGGACAATCAAAAATCTTAATCACACTTTCTTATCTCAATTCCCTTGAGTCAATGTTTCAATTACAATCTTCGTTGCTTCGCCAATCAATTGATCATCATATTCGGCTTCTTTTTCCTGCTTATTCGACAATATGGCAATTACAATGGGTTCGTTATCAGGCGGCCATACAATCGCGATATCATTTCTAGTACCATAAGATGCGGCACCACTTTTATCACCAACGATCCAATCTGTTGGTACACCTGATTTAATTAAAGTATCACCGGTTGTATTTCCTTTGAACCACTCCTGAAAAATTTCTCTTTTTTCTTCCGATAATTCATCCGTTAATCCAAGTATTCTTAAATTTGTCGCCAATGCTTTAGGGGTACTCGTATCTCTTGTATCTCCAGGAGTTGCTTCATTTAATTCTGTCTCCAATCGGTCCATCTCTGTCACATCATCACCGATTGCTCTTAGGGCTTTTTCAAGCTGAGCTGGTCCACCTAATTCTGCAAACAATAAATTCCCCGCTGTATTATCGCTATATTGCATAGCTGCTTTCGCAATCTCCCTTACTGTCATGCCCTCATCGACATATTTTTCTGTAATCGGTGAATAAGTAACAAGGTCTTCTTTTGTGTACATTCTTTTTTCATCTAAGATTGATATCGGGTTTTCCTTTAATAAAACCGCCCCCGCTAACGCCTTAAATGTCGATGCATACGCAAACCGTTCGTCTTCTTGATAGGCAACCGTTTCTTCATTACCTGTATCAATAGCGTATACACCTAATTTAGCACCATACTTTTCTTCTAACTGAGCAAACTTTCCAGACGACACATCCCCTGCCTTCACTTCCCCACCATTCACTTCATTTTCTTTAGAACAACCGACGAGTAATAACATAGCAACAAATAAACCAACAACCATTTTTTTCATCTGAAAACCCCTCCCTAAAATTAATAATAGATTACGTTTGTAGTCTGATTACATCTGTAGTACAATATTACATATGTAATCGTAATTGTCAAACTTTTTTTATTTAAAAAGGAGGTGGGCGTGATCTTTATAAGCTTCTTTCTCAACGGGTTGATCATTTCCACTTTTTCAATCCTTACCATCCTACTTATTCGTAAATGGATGAAAAACCAAATAAAAGCACAATCACTTAACCACTTGTGGATATTGCTTTTCCTAACACTGCTCATTCCTTTATGCCCTATACCATTACCTTCTTTGCTTTCCGAACAACCGCAAATACCGGAATCACAAAAAGAAGGTACAACCATCCCAGCTGAGGAAAACCAAAGTGTAATGACAAACGAAATCATCAGAGATTTCTCTGTTTCTGTACAAAAGATTGATTTCTCGATCTTAAATGTGCCGCTTATGATTCTATGGCTACTCGGCGTGATTGTATTACTATCTTTACTTTTGACTAGCTTTTTCGCACTTAACAGGTTAAAGTCACAAACACAACCAGTTGAAGATGCAAATATTGAAGCTCTTTTTCTATCATGTAAAAAAAGACTAGGAATCAAAAGGAATATCGATGTCCGCTATTCAACCGAGACTCACTCACCACTCATTTTTGGCCTTTTTCATTCTGTTGTCGTCATCCCCAAAAATGCGCAGAGCTGGTTAACCAAAAAGGACTATGAGAATATCTTTCTACATGAGTTAAGTCATTATAAAAATAAAGATTTACTTACAAACTATGCGATGATTTTCTTCCAAGTCATCTACTGGTTCAACCCGCTTATCTGGATTGCCTCAAAAAAAATGAAGGGTGATAGAGAAATAGCGTGTGATGAGGCAGTTTTACAGCTACTCCATCACCATGAAGCTGTCGTTGGTTATGGACATACCATGATTAATTTCGCAGTTACTATGCAAAAGAAGCTACCACTAACCGCAGAATTCACAAGTGGTAAGCGACAAATGAAAGAACGAATCGAGCGTATTGCTGGCTTTCGTACACAAAAAGGATACTCTTTGCGCAAGACTGTATTTTTCTATGTACTAACCATCTTTATTTTAACGATGCAACTGCCAGTTGTATCGGCACTTGAGCTAGGAAAAGAAGAAAAGTATGACTTTCAAAACGAGGGCATCATCGAGCGGAACCTCTCTCCGTTCTTTCAAGGATTTGCAGGAAGCTTCGTCCTTTATGATGAAGCGAAAAACCAATACATCGTTCATAATCGTGAGAAAAGTATGCAGCGGATCTCACCTGATTCGACCTATAAAATCTTTAGTGCTTTATTCGCACTAGATGCAGGGTACATTACGGAGCAAGCATCCACCCTTTCATGGGACGGTGAAAATCAACCATTTGCAGCTTGGAATCAAGATCACAACTTAGCATCTGCCCTACAAAGCTCTGTTAACTGGTATTTCCAACGCTTGGATACAATGGCTGGTGAGGAAGCGTTACAAGCCAATCTTCAACGTATACATTATGGCAATACCGATACTTCAGGAGGCGTAAAAGACTTTTGGAATGAATCGTCTTTAAAGATTTCCCCAGTTGAACAAGTCGAACTCCTGCAATCTTTTTATCATCATCAATTAGGATTTAAAAAGGCGCATACAACAAAGGTGCAAGATGCACTTTTAATGGAGAGCCATACAGGTAACCGCTTATATGGAAAAACAGGCACAGGTACCATTAATGGCATAAACAAAAACGGTTGGTTTATAGGTTACGTCGAAACAAAGCAATCTACCTACTTCTTTGCCACAAATATTCAAGACGACGGAGAACCAGACGGCCAAAAGGCCATACAAATCACGAAAGATATTTTGAAAGAATTAAGCATTTACGAAAGCAAGGAGGCACAATAAATGGGGAAAGCATTACCGAATATCTCGGAATCCGAATGGGCCATCATGAATGTCCTTTGGAATCACTCACCACAAACCGCTAACGATATCATCCAATCGTTACAAAAACACACAGATTGGAAACCAAAGACCATACGGACACTGCTCGACCGTCTCGTGCAAAAGTCCGTCGTAGCTGTCGACAAAAGCCAGAAAGTGTACACCTTTTCCCCACTCTATTCCCAAGAAGAGTGCCAAAAGGCAGAAACACAATCATTCATCCAACGCATCTATGGAGGCACACTCAAATCCATGCTCGTCCACTTCATCCAAGACGAAAAACTATCAGACAAAGACATCAAAGAACTACGTACGATATTGGATGAGAAGCCTGATGATACAACAAAATAGCAACTAAAAAAAGGTATACAACTCGTAAAGACAGCATTTACTATGACAATGCACCTGAAGAGAACAGAGGCAGATGGTTTAATTTAAGCTGTGCATTAAATTGCCCACTCGCTTTTTCCTGATTGGAGAAAAGAGAAGTATCTAAACAGCAACTCATTAATAAGCCTGTCCTCCCTAAAGATGTAGCTGATACTGTTGTTTTTATGATTAACTGATAAAGCCAAGCATTTTTCCATCTAAAAAAACAAAGAGGCGACACAAACTGCCTCTTTGTTTCGTATTGAAAAAATACTACTCTTCATTTATTTCGTAAGCTTAACTTTGATGATCTCCTAATTTGGCAAGATAATCAATTAAGAAGTGTAAAACAATTAACGGAATAATTGATCCTAAAACAATATAGAGACTTGAAAATAAGAAACCTACAATAGAAGTTCTTACAACCCCTATCCAAAACCCTTGATAAGTATGTGCTAATCCAAATATAAAGGTTGCAACAATTATTACGCCCCAAATTGATAAATTAGGAAACAAATAGGATAGTGCAAAAATCAAGAAACCCCTATAAAGAACTTCTTCCGTTATCCCTGCACTCAATGATACAAAATTCCACACTTTTTTCTCTTTATCATTAACTGGCAATATCGGAGTAAACTCATAATTCTCCATTTCCCTCGCTTTTTTTATGGATAGTTCACGCCTAATTTTAGAACTTAAATAATATCCAAATATATAGTACAAAACTAAACAAAGATATAATACGCCTAAAGTTAAAATGATGTAACTAAAAACAGTACCTAAAACAGATGTATTAAGTTTAAGTGATGTGAAGCCTATTTGCCCTAAAGACAGTTCTGTCAGTAACACCAAGCCAAGAATAAAAATGATCGGTAGCCATGATCCATATATTATTTTGTAGTAGTACTTTAATCTTGCATGCTCTTTTATCCGTACATCCTTTATAAATTTTTGAAAGTCTAAGTATCCAATCATCGGATCATAAAGTAATAAGGTAATTAAAATAATCCAAAAGCCTATTTCCATCCTATCATCCTCCTTTGCAGGTTGTGAATTAATGTTACCAGCTCACGCTACGTGAGATTCAAGAGAAGATTTAATATTGTGATAATTATTTATACTTATATTGGATTAGTTTATATTCCATTCATTTTATTGAAGTGCTTGTAATTAAAATCTTTAAAGGGAATCATCTAATATAAGAAATTTAATTGTCGTATATACTTTACATTATGTAAAAAATACATTACAATCAACGTATTAAAATACCATAAAGAAAAGAGGTACCATATGTTAGAAAACTATATATCTGTGGGAAGGGCTGAGAAGAAATGGACCCAACAACACTTAGCCGATGCCGTAGGTGTTAGTCGTCAAACAATTGCAGCCTTAGAAAAAAACAAATATAACCCTTCATTGATATTGGCATTTAAGATTTCTAATTCATTAGGAAAAGAGATTACAGAAGTATTTAAATATAAGGAGGATGTTGTATGATTACGTTAACCACAACCCTGATTATAGGGTTAGCATTACTTGTTATTATTTCAGAAATATACAAAGCCAATTTTGAAAGAAAAAAGGAATCAATGGATGAAAGAGGAGAGTTATTAATTTTTAAAACTAAATCTTTTTCGTATTCAATATTAACAGGAGGAATCCTTCTTGGCGTTGCATTAGTAGCCATATTAGATATGATTCATAGAGAGTATTTTATTTATTACGTAATGATTATATTCTTTATTCAAAGTATTGCTTCCTCAATATATTTAGCTGTAGCAAAACGAGTATAAAAAAACAAATACAACACTTTGAGTAGTTCATTCTCAAAGTGTTGTAAATTGGAATTACGGATGTTTCCTTATTTTAAGAACCAGTAGGAAAAATAATTCGTCCATATGGTTATTTTTGTGTTTCTTTTTTAATCATCCGGTTTTATCCATGGAGAACATTTATACTTCTAGACATAACTTTAAGTAGATATAACCCTATAAAGTACTTAGTTTCCACAGTAAACCCAAGTCTTGTTCCTACCATTTTCTTTTTCACACACGCTTCTAACATCAATCAGGTTATTCTTTAGGCCCTTCCGAAAGGTTCCATTCAATTACTGCTGTATAGGTTTCACTTTTTTTAATCGGTGCTCCGCCTATTACTCTTAATGTTAAACCTTCATTAGACCCATACTCTATGTTACGTACGCCATAAGTCGTAAGCTCATCATTAACGTAAGCAGGGACTGGGGTATCTTTTTGTAATATATACTCTACACCCTTTTTATTCGTGAAAATCAAATCTGAAAATAATGGGTCACCTGATGAAGTCTGAAAATCTGATTTTAATGTTGCGTTAATTTGCCACTTCTTTGCTTCCGCTGCTTGTAAGGTATCAATCACTTGGAAAGCAAATGATTCGTTTATTCTATTATATGTGGATGTGGATGTTGGAATGTCATTGACACCAAATTGGATACTTTCAGGTACTTTATTCAAAGTTAATTCTTCATTTTGAAATTCGATTTCCAGTTGAGATAAATTCATTAAAGGGAAAGTTTTTGATTCCCCTTCAGCCATATAGGTCCCCGTAATTGCTGCCCCAGGAATGGTTAACCTGGTGTCAACTATATTCTTGAATCGATAATGAAGCGTAACCATTATGTCATCATTTGGCTGCAATTCATTAGACTCTAACAACTCCCCTAAATTTAACTTTCCTTTACCATTCTCAAAAATAATATCCTTATCTAAAGATTTTTCTTCTCCATTGACATAAACTGTTAGAGAATCAGCAACATAGTCAGCAGCAATATCGGTGGGTAAGGTCAGATTGAGTGTGGGATCATACAATATATTTAAATCACTTTCATTTTCAAATTGAATAGTATGTCTAATGACCTCATTTGTGATAGCAGTAATTTTAGAACCAGATTCTTCGGTCCTTAAATTTGAAAGTTCTTGTTTTCCATTGATTACCAGCATATCCAAAACTGTGATATCCAAGCTTTGTATGGCTTCCCTATTATAATTATCTCGGATTTTAATGAGTACCTTATGATAACCTTCATTTTTATAGCTGGTATGGTAATGGTTTCATCGTGATATCTCTTATTATTATTATTTTCTTTGCTTTCAACTACTTCTTGGAATGCACCCTCATCAAGTGAGTAAGAAATACTTATACTTTTACTTGTCTCACCTTTCCATTCTAAAGGAATATCAAAACTTTTCCCTTTAGCAATCTCAGTAGTTTCCATGTTCTTTAACTTTAACTCGGGACTTTTCGCCTCATCAAGTACTTTAACATTAACCGGGCTAAGGGCGATCCCATTATTATCTTTTCCTGAAATACTTACAGTTGATGGAGTATTTAATTGTAATGAGGTAGGTGTATGATCTAGACTAGCTCCATCCGTTTCATTGGTTCGATCAAAGAAGTTAACCACTCGATAGAAACGGGATTTATCTAATTCATCAAATCTATGTTTATATAAATCTAAAGTTAGTTCACGACTTCCGATTGAACCTGGCAATGAAGTCGTTACTCCCGTTACCTCTTCAAACCCATCTATGGTTGTTACATTATACTCTTCTTCATTATCCCATGGAGAAATATAATGACTCCAAGTAGGGATGCTATCAGTTACAGAAATTTTGGGGTTACCAACTTGATCAGGTTTTACATATACCGGCGCACCAGAAACATTCTCCCAATACGGAATTCCCAAAATAGTTTTTCGTTGTTGTAAGTTTGCTACTTGTTCTGAAGGATAGAAGTCAACAGAAATTCCTTCAATTAAATTATTGGGGCTAGGTGGTAATTTTCCTTTTGTTAAAACATTTCCTTCTGATTCATCTGTTGGATGACCGTTTGCAGTAAGGGTCTCTACATCCACTTGAATTCTAAATGATACTGGAAAATTCTTCAGATCCATTCCTGCGGTAGTGATAATATCCCAGACAGCATGAGCAATTAAGCTAAAGAAGTTCTCGCTACTATTACTAGGGCGAATAGTTAATTCTAATGTGGAATCATCTACTTTACGAAAGTTATTTCTTGTAATTGAAAATGCACTAGAGTTTCCAATAATTAATTCCGAGCTGGTATAATTTATAGCCTCCAACATTGAATCTGCAGAAAAATAATCTGGCAAATTAAGATATACTGCAAAACCTAATCCACCGTTCATGATTGTTATTAGTTGAAAGATATTAATGACTTCAAGTAAATTAATATCCAACCCGACGCTTCCATTCCAATAGAAATCTAACTCCCCATTTGCCCAGGGGTCAACTGAGTCATCTTCTGGACTATACGTGATATCTATACTAGAGCTATGTTTTAATGGGTTAAATAAGACCCTAGCTCCAGAAACATCATCATTTAGATTTAATCTATAATTTCTTGGATCTGTTTCCCATATATTCATTGGACTAATATTCAAGGTCGAAATAGGCTGCTGATTGAATAATAAAGGCTCTTCTACACCTTGATCGACTGAGTTGTCAGCCTTTCCTTCATTATCCTCTTTCAATGTTGGTTCATTATTTATATCTGGTTCATTATTATTCTCTTCATTTGTCGAATCAGAATCTATTAAGGTATCCTTTGATTCGTTTTCATTATCCTTATTTATATGAACCGACTCACTAGTTATTTGATCAGTATGCTCATTTTTATTCTTTTCACTTTCTTTATCTTCGTCGCTATCATTATCTTTATCAATCGTTTCACTTTCTTTATCTTCATCGGTATCATTATCATTATCAATCGTTTGACTTCCTAAATCCTCAGTTTCTTCATCCATTCCTTCATCTGATTCATCTAATGGTTTTTCTTCAATTACTTGGTTTGTCTGATCATCCTCTGGCTTATCCTCAGCTTCCTTTGAACCTTCCTCTTTCTTTTCTTGGATCGTTTCCTTGTCTTTAACTGTAATTTCCACCGTATTTGATAAAGTACCAGTATTGGCTTCGGCAAAAATTCGATATTCGCCTTTTTCTAGACCTATTAAATGAATTTCGACTTTCTTATCATCAGCCTCCATTGTATTCATGACTACTTCTCGTTTTTCTTGGTTATAACTTATAATATTTTCATCATTAATATTTTTTTCCGTTTCGACATACTCCATTCCTTCAGGTATCTTGATCGTTTCTACTTCATGTCCAGTCGTTTCTACTTTTAAAGTTGTTTGTTCATTAACATGCAATTCACTTTTTGTGATTTGAAGATTAATTGTTTCTTCCGCAGAGGTGAAATGAACATTAAAATAACCTAATGCATTCATTTGTTGCAACAAAAGGACAATAACACTGGCAACAATACCAATTTTAGAGTAATGAATGAACGATCTCTTTCTTTTCCTCTTTGGAGTTAAACGTTGTTTTCTCACGTGAATATCCCCTCCATTTCAGATTAGATTTTTATACTCTAAAAAGGATGGCACGTCATTGTTTCTCTGATTCACTTTTTTTGTGTTTTTTTATAAAAAAACCTAACAAAATAATCACCATTAAAATGATTAACCCAAAAATAATAAAGTAGAGATAATGATTATCCTTTTCTACCTCAAAGACTATGTTCTCGTTTAGGTTATTTGCCGTCTGACTATCAATAGCAAACTCTTCAGAAAACTCCCAAGTATGTTCTCCTGAACTAGCAGTCATTTCTAATCGATAATTTCCTGGTTGAATTTCTTGACCATCAAGGGAAAGGCCATAATCAAAATTAGAATTTGGCGCCATGATCATATTTTCTGAATGATTTTCAATATATAGATGATCTTCATAGTAAACTGTTGAATCGATTGAAAGGCCACCTATTATTGTAGGAGTTGGATTTTGAAGATTTACTTCAATTACAGGAAAAGTATTTCTTGAATCAGCAATAATCTGTTTCAAGACAAGATTTGGGGTAACAGGAGAATCACCAACTCTTAATACAATAGCAATACTATTAGATACTTTATTTTTCACCTGTAACGCTTCATCCGTTGATTCTTCATCATCACTTTCAACATAACTATAAATGCCGCCCAATAATCGACCTTCAAATGCCTCCTCAGGCATACTTATTTGGATAGGTACGCGAATCTTAGAGTTTGGAGGAACAACATATTTCTCTTTTTCTAAAGTTGCAATTTCACGAAAATCAAACAGAACTGACTCGTCCAATTTAGGTTCTAAATTAGAATAATCGATCGTCCCTCCATCACTAGTCGTTGCAGGAGTGATATGAATGAAATAGTTCTTCTCTTCAGAACTACTATTATCTAACTCAACTTCAATCGTTTGTTTTTGCCCAGGAACCATCATGAGATCAAAATAACCAATATTATCTTGAATTTGATTATCTGGAATAATTGCTTTGATCTGAGTTGTCCCTTCACCATTTGCTTGAACCATGATTGTTGGGATACCAACTATAAAAAGGATTGAAAAAAGGATTGAAAAAGTTTTTAATAGTTTTTTCATAAATAGGGTCTCCTATAAAAATAAGAGAGTACATTCATACCCTCCTAATATAATGGTTTATTTTCATTACAGTAAATTATTCAGTTGGTCCACTGGAAATTGTCCATTCAAGTTCAGCTTCATAAGATCCAGCACTTACACCAGCCGGAACCGTTAGTGAAATGTTTTCATTTGTTTCATTTTCTGTGTAGTAAGTAGATAACCATGTGCCTAGTCCATCACCCGCATCTTGAGTTGAAAGGATGTTTTGAGCAGCATCTGTAATAGTTATATCACTTGCAACAGGTGCATTAGAACTATTTTCACCAACAGATTTGACAGTAGCATTTTGGAAAGTTAATAACCCCTCAAAAGAATTTGTTCCATCCGTGAAACCTTGTGTCATCTTTACAGCAACATTCCAACCATCTGAATCCGCACCTCTTTGCTCCGTAACTTGTAGGTAGGGTAGTTGATTGTTTGCTTCATAAGTTTCTTGTTGTGTAGGTACTGTGTGCAAACCAAATTCAGCTTTAGGAACAACATCTACTGTTAATGGACCTACTTGAGTAGTTGGGATAATATCGTTGTTATTTCCATCTTCACCTTTTTCTCCACCAGGTTCATTAGGGTTAGTAGTATTCATTTCAAACTCCACAGTAGCAGGAGATTCAAATGGTTCCTGGACCTCAGCTGCAAAAGCTGTCTGAGAAACGAACATACCCCCTAATAAAACACCAGCTATACCCAAAAATTTAAACTTCATCAAATAACTCCTCCTCATTTTTTGTCTACACAAAAAATGTTAGCATAATAAATCCATTATGGTCTTATCAATAAATGACCGTATTTTCTTATATATTGAACATATTAGGAATGACTTACCTTATTAAACTATTTTTCTAATATTATTCCTTACACTGATATATATTTTTTAAAAAATCGTATTCATAATGGCTTTTTATGGTTTAAAAACTAAATTCTTATCATTTTTACGTTCAAGTTTTTCTATTTCTTGTTCGCAAATTAATAAAAAAATGAAAAATAAATAAATGAATAATTGTATTTCTGAATTTTTTACCAACATTTAACCATAAAAAAACAACCTTAAGTGATAAATAAAAAAAGCCCCTCTATTGAGAAGGGCTTTTTTCAACATTTAAAAATAAAATTTTTTCACTTTGATAATTTTTCAACTATTATTATCAGGATATGTGTGCTTACTATTTATTAAAGACTGTAAATCACCTCTATAAAAAGTATCCTTTAACTCTCGATATCTAAAAGGGATTAATGGTGAAAGATAAGGGACTCCTGCCGACTTGAGATTTACCATATACAATATGAGAATTGTTGTTCCAACTATTAAACCAGTGAACCCCCAATAAAGAGCAATGATTAAAAAAAGAAAACGTAATGTTGCTATTGCATTAGACAACCCTCTATATACAATAAGAAAACTGGATAAAAAAGTAATTCCTATGGTAATTAGACTTGCCGGGTGAATAATTTTAGCTGTAACTGCTGTCTCACCAATTACAATAGTTGCGACTAATGAGATAAGAATAATTGCACTTTTAGGAATTCGAAAAGAAGCATCTGTAAGTATTTTTAATAAAAACATTAAAAAGATCATTTCCCAAAATGCAGGTAGTATTTCGCCATCAGAAAATAATGATTTTACAACCTTCTTAGAAAATTCATCTTGATGGAATTTTTCTAAGGTAAGGTATATTGCAGGCAAAAATACAGATAAGAAAAAACCAAATAGGCGAATTAACCGAGTTGTAAAACGTCCTGTTTTAAAATAATAATCATCGGGCGTTTGAAAAGAATCTATAAATAAGGTTGGTGTTATAATAGCTAAGGGTGTACCATCTACAATAACGCCCACCCTTCCTTCATACAAAGCTGACGCAAGAACATCAGGGCGTTCGGTTGACTTATTTAAGTTAAATAAGTTTTTCTTTCCTTCAATTAGATCGTCAATCACCCGTGCTTCTAATATGTATTTAACTGAAAGATTTCCTATACGAGTTCGAACCTTTTCTAGTATTCCTTTATCGACGATTCCATTCATATAAACAACTGATATTTGTGTTTTTGAAATTACTCCAATCTCTTTATTTTCTACACATAGATTAGGCGATTTTATAATTGAGCGTAACATATTTATATTTGTTTTAAGCTTTTCTGTTAAACCAATAATTGGTCCTTGTGGTACACGTTCACCTTGAGCTTCTTCCAGACTTCTTTCTTGCCACATTGGCGCATCTATAATGATTCCAGTGTCATGATTTTCAAATAAAATAGTCGTTTTACCATTAACAATTGCATCTGTTATTTCATTATATTTTGTACACATATTGATATTTGTTGATTCAATTACTTCAGTAATATAATTTATTATTTGTTCTTTTTCAGAAGTTTTTTTATTAAGTAATGGTTTAACCACAAAATCCTGTATTGCGTCCGAATCGACAATACCATCAATATAAATCATTGCAGCATATTCTTTCTTTTCTATACCTAACTTAAACTTTTTCACTACTAAATCTGATGTATTATTAAATACTTCCTTAATATGCCGAATATTATCATCAAGATTTCTTTCGATATTTTCCACTTCTTTTCTCACCACCAGATAAAGTATCTAGACCTATTATGTGAGTAGCTTATTTTATTTATTCTTGTACAACCATCGAATACAAGTTAAAATCTTCCCTCCTCTAGTGGCAAGCATTAAAGAAGTACAATCTAGGTTGGGACATAAAGACATTTAAAAACAATATCTCAAAAAACCGCTGAAAGCTTCCTAAATTCATGAATTAGAATAAATCAGGTCAATATTAGGTTAGAAGCTCTTTTTTGCATCAAAAAAAGACCCTTGAACAAAAATGTTCGAGGGTCTTGAAACGTTGGTAATTAACGTTTTGAGAACTGAGGTGCACGACGAGCGCCTTTAAGACCGTATTTTTTACGTTCTTTCATACGAGCGTCACGTGTTAATAGTCCAGCGCGTTTTAGTGTTGGACGGTATTCTGGATCAGCAAGAAGTAACGCACGAGCGATACCGTGGCGGATTGCGCCAGCTTGACCAGTGTATCCACCACCTTTAACATTTACAAGAATGTCGTAGCTTCCTACTGTTTCAGTAGCTACTAGTGGTTGTTTAACAACTTCACGTAAAGCTGCAAACGGGATATATTCATTGATGTCACGACCATTGATAACGATTTTACCGTCGCCAGGGACTAAACGTACGCGAGCTACTGAGCTCTTACGGCGACCAGTACCAGTATATTGAACCTGTGCCAAGTTAATAACCTCCCCTAATTAATTATCCACGAAGTTCGTAAACTTCTGGTTGTTGTGCTTGGTGAGCATGTTCGCTACCAGCGTAAACATGTAATTTTTTAAACATTTGACGACCAAGAGAGTTCTTTGGAAGCATGCCTTTAATAGCAAGCTCTAACATGCTCTCAGGGTAGTTTGTACGCATTTCATTAGCAGTTCTAGTTTTTAAACCACCAGGGTGCATGCTGTGGCGGTAGTAAATTTTATCAGTAAGCTTCTTACCAGTTAACTCGATCTTAGAAGCGTTCAAGATAATTACATGATCACCAGTATCCACATGTGGTGTAAAAGTTGGTTTATGTTTACCACGTAGAATTGATGCTACTTCACTAGCAAGACGTCCAAGAGTTTTGCCTTCAGCATCAACTACGTACCATTTACGTTCGATATTGTTTGCATTCGCCATAAACGTTGTACGCATCGGTTTTCCCTCCTAAATTAAATCCATCATAATCATTTTTGGTTTCATATATTCTTACACAATAAGATTCCGGGGCTTATCGTGGTTTTAATTATAATACCATATGCTATAATATAACTTTACCAGCTGATTGTCAAGTCGATGTTACACCAGGATTAGTTGTTTTAAGATTTTTTTCTCATAAATCCTGCAAAGGACGCGTTCTACCTATCATTAGCAATATTTTCTTCATAATAGACTTGCCATAAATACAGGCCATGACCAGGTGCCGTTTTCCCGGCATAAATACGGTTTTTCTTCGCTAATATCTCTTCTATTTCATAGGGCTCACGCTCACCCTTACCGACTTCAAGTAACGTTCCCATTAAAATGCGAATCATATTATAAAGAAATCCATTACCAACAAAACGGAACAGTAACTCATTCCCATCTTCCTCAATATAAATACCGTGGATGGTACGCACGCGATCTTCCACCTCAGACCTTGCTGAACAAAAGCTCGTAAAGTCATGCTCTCCTAATAAATACGGAATTGCTTCACGCATACGCTCGACATCAATCGGAAAAGAATACTGATAAGCATAATGCCGCAAAAAAGGATTGCTTTTCTTCGTGCGTATTAATCGGTAGCGATACTCCTTACCTATGGCATGATATCGTGCATGGAAGTCCTCTGCTACATATGCCGCTTCTTCTACTACCACATCATTCGGCAGAATAGAATTCAAAGCAACCGGCCACCGCTCTGCAGGCAGTTGCAAAGGACTATCAAAATGGATCACTTGACCCACCGCATGGACACCAGCGTCCGTGCGGCCAGAAGCAACTACTTTAACCTCGCTGCCCTTATGCAGCTTCGTAAGTGCTGATTCTAGTTCACTCTGGACAGTCCGTTTATTGGGTTGTACTTGATAGCCTGCAAAGCCTGTGCCATCGTAGGCGATAATACATTTGATTCTCATAATCGGCCCTCTTTATGTTCTAAATATAATTAACAATATCGTTAAAGCTAAAAGCAATAACAACATCAATGTATCGATACCACTCCACACAAGCTTACGATACCTTGTCCGGCCATCGCCACCGCGATAACCACGTGCTTCCATTGCCGTAGCAAGCTCCTCTGCCCGTTTAAATGAACTCACAAACAACGGGATCAATAGTGGAATGATGGCCATTACACGGTCTTTTACAGGGCCTGAGGAGAACTCCACCCCTCTTGCTGACTGTGCCTTCATAATCTTATCTGTTTCCTCCATAAGCGTCGGAATAAATCTTAAAGCGATAGACATCATTAGAGCGAGCTCATGGACTGGAAACTTCAGCTTCTTAAGTGGGCCTAACAAGCTCTCTAAACCGTCTGTAATCGCAATAGGAGCGGTTGTTAACGTTAAGATGGATGTGATTAAGATTAATAGGAAAAAGCGTAAAGAGATGAAAATCCCTTGTCTCAAGCCTTCTTCATAGACTTTAAACCATCCTAATTCAAAAATAACCGGACCTTCTCTTGTTAAAAAGATATGCATCAAGAACGTAAAAATAATCAAAATGAAGACGAGTTTTAAGCCACCAAATACAAAGCGCATCGGCACCTTCGACATCGCTAGCATTAATAAGGTATAGACAACAAGTGCACCATACGTAATCGCATTATTAGCGAGGAAAACAACACATACGAATAAAAGAACGATAAGGAGCTTGGAACGCGGGTCCATGCGGTGAATCACTGAGTCAGCTGGAACATAGCGTCCAAAAATCATTTTTTCCATCATTATGCTTCACCTCTCTTTAAAAAGCGAGGCATTTCTTGACTGATTTCCTCAATTGTTAAACAAGTTTTAGCAAACTTATGGCCGAATGTTTTCTCTAGCTTTTGCTGGAATTTCACTACCTCTGGTACGTCTAAGCCCATTTCTATCAGTTGCTCTGGGTCAGAGAAAATCTCGAGTGGAGTCCCCACCTTATAAACTTGACCTTTATGCATAATAGCAATCTTATCTGCATAGCGTGAGGCATCCTCCATACTATGGGTTACAAGTATTGTAGATAAATTCCGCTCTTTATGAAGCTGATAAAACATATCCATAATTTCTTTGCGGCCACGGGGATCTAAGCCTGCTGTTGGTTCATCAAGCACAATAACATTAGGTTGCATCGCTAATACACCCGCAATGGCTACTCGGCGCATTTGCCCACCCGAAAGATCGAACGGTGATTTTTGTAAAATCGACTCATCTAAGCCTACTTGTTTAATGGCTTCATGCGCGCGTCTTTTTGCTTCTTCTTCATTTACACCGAAATTCATCGGACCAAAACAAATATCTTTCTCTACAGTTTCTTCAAATAATTGATGCTCAGGAAATTGAAAGACAATCGCTACTTTTTGGCGTACCGCTTTTAAGTCTTTCTGTTTCTTTTCAGAAGTAATCGTTCTCTCACCAATCACAACTTCGCCCGCTGTAGGTTTCAGTAATGCATTTAAATGTTGTAGGACGGTCGATTTCCCAGAACCAGTATGTCCTATTAAAGCGAGAAATGTGCCAGATGGAATATCTATAGACACATCTTGAATCGCTAATCTTTCAAATGGCGTATTGACTTGGTAGCGATATTCTACATTTTTGAGTGAGATGTCCATAATTCTTCCACCAATTCTTCTTCGGATAAATGATGCTTAGATACTGGGATATTTAAAGCTTTTAACATTTTGCTCATTTTCACAGGGAACGGAATATCGAGTCCTAACGAAATCAACTCTTCATCTAATTGAAAAATATCTTCCGGACTACCTTCTCGATAAAGCTGTCCCTTATTCATCACAATCATGCGGTCAGCCTTTGCTGCTTCCTCTAAATCATGTGTGATGGATATAACAGTCATTTCTTGTGATGCTTTTAACTGTCTAATTGTCTCTAACACCTCTTCACGACCACGCGGATCTAACATAGAGGTCGCTTCATCCAAGACAATGATATTTGGCCTAAGCGCTAGAACCCCTGCAATGGCCACACGCTGCTTTTGACCACCTGATAAATGGTGCGGCTCTTGATCAAGAAACTCTTCCATTTTCACACTTTCCAGCGCGTCATGGACACGCTTAATCATTTCTTCTCTCTCGATGCCGTGATTTTCTAAACCAAAAGCCACATCATCCTGTACAGTAGTACCAACAAACTGATTATCGGGATTTTGAAAAACCATCCCAATTTTATCTCGTATGTCCCAAACCGTTTCTTCTGATAGCAGCAAATTATCTACCGTAATACTGCCTTCTTTCGGGAAATTCAAGCCATTTAAAAGCTTAGCCATCGTTGACTTCCCTGAACCATTATGGCCAACAATCGCCAACCATTCCCCTTCATATATATCAAACGTCACATCTTTCAACGCATAATCCGCATGCTCATCATATTTAAAAGAAAGATTCCTTATCTGCACGAGGGAATTCTTCATACTCATCTACTCCTCTCCAACCTCTGCTACTCTCAACTCTACTAAAAACAAACCTAAAAATCTAACGTCTAAATTTTATTAGAAAACTGACCGATTGGCAAGCCTGTGAAGGCAATGACAGAGGTCTAGTTGCTCTTATACTTCGTTTTTTCTTGGAACCTGCCTCATTAGCTATTCTTCTTTCCTTGTTAAAACATAAGCGCTCTGAAGTGATTGAAAACTGGACGATATGATTGGCAAGCCTGTAAAGCTACAACTGGATTCTACTGCTTTTTTTACTATTTCTAATGCCATTGTATTTTTCTAACCTAGCTGAAACTTTGTTTCCTTCTTGTGTGCGCTTTTCCGAGTTGCCCACTCTTCTTATCCTTGTTTCTTACTCTTGTGTGCGCTTTTCCGGTTTACCCACACTTCTCAGACTTGTTTCTTACTCTTGTGTGCGCTTTTTCGGTTTACCCACTCTTCTTATCCTTGTTTCTTACTCTTGTTTTCCGGTTTGCCCACACTTCTCATCCTTGTTTCTTACTCTTGTGTGCGCTTTTCCCATTTGCCCACACTTCTCAACCTTGTTTCTTACTCTTGTGTGCGCTTTTCCGGTTTGCCCACTCTTCTTCTCCTTGCTTCTTACACTTGTGTGCGCATTTCCCATTTGCCCACACTTCTTATCCTTTTTTCTTACTCTTGTGTGCGCATTTTCGGTTTACCCACACTTCTCAGACTTGTTTCTCATACTTGTGTGCGCATTTTCGGTTTACCCACTCTTCTTCTCCTTGCTTCTTACACTTGTGTGCGCATTTTCGGTTTACCCACTCTTCTTCTCCTTGCTTCTTACACTTGTGTGCGCATTTCCGGTTTACCCACACTTCTCAACCTTGTTTCTTACTCTTGTGTGCGCATTTCCGGTTTGCCCACACTTCTTATCCTTGCTTCTTACACTTGTGCGCGCATTTCCAATTGCCCACATATCTTACGCTTATTCCCCACACTTATGTTCGTAATTCCAATTTGCCACCAACACAATCATATTTGTGTTTCCATCCGCTTGTGACCCTATTTAGGCTTGGCTCATTTCCTCAAAATCTCGCATTTTGTTGAACTTATAAGACACAAGAACTTTCAATCTGGCTCTGGCGATTTATCCTTTATTTTCCCATTAACTCAAACACTTTAGTCTCTTATCCTTTTTACACAAATCCTACCAAACATAATTAATTAGATATAATAAAAAAGCCGCCACTATTGATGGCGAGCTACTATGTGTATGGAGTTTTATCTTATCTGCATTATCTCCATAACAAAGGCTCGTTAACAATTGCCTTGCAATGGTAGTTTTTAAAAAAGCCTGCATCCTCATCCAAGTAATACAGGCATTCCTGTATGGACGAGTAAAGCACATGGATGAAGATGCAAAGAGCTAGACGTCACACCTCAATCTTACGGGTGTCCATCGTAACACTCAAAATGGTTTTGCTCATTGGCTTTAGGGGTATCCCTATTTAAAGAAAGAGGGCATTGAATAAGTTCCAATGAAACCATTCAGGCGCCCTCAATCTGCACATGAATCCCAAAGGTTAGGTTATCCTAATCTTAGAAGATACGTTTATTATACTAATTCGATGATTACCATTGGTGCTGCGTCGCCACGACGAGGACCGATTTTCATAATACGAGTGTAACCACCTTGACGCTCTTCATAACGAGGAGCAATATCACTGAACAATTTTTGAACAGCATCTTGGTTTTTCTCAGCATCAGCTACTTCATGACGAACAAATGCAGCTGCTTGGCGACGAGCGTGAAGGTCTCCACGTTTACCAAGTGTGATCATTTTTTCAACTACTGAACGAAGTTCTTTAGCACGAGCTTCAGTTGTTTCAATACGCTCATTGATGATTAAATCTGTTGCTAAGTCACGTAACATCGCTTTACGTTGAGCGCTAGTACGTCCTAACTTTCTGTATCCCATGAAAGTTTCCCTCCTTTGTTGAAGTCATTAAAGGCTAGATTTAAAAGACAATCAGTCGTCTTTACGCAAACCTAATCCAAGCTCTTCTAGTTTATGTTTTACTTCCTCTAGAGACTTCCTACCTAAGTTACGTACTTTCATCATATCTTCTTCAGTTTTATTAGCTAACTCCTGAACAGTATTGATGCCTGCACGTTTTAAGCAGTTGTATGAACGAACAGATAAATCTAGTTCTTCAATTGTCATTTCAAGGACTTTTTCTTTTTGGTCTTCTTCTTTTTCAACCATAATTTCAGCATTTTGAGCTTCATCAGTTAAACCAACAAAGATATTCAAATGCTCAGTTAAGATCTTCGCTCCAAGTGCAACTGCATCTTGAGGGCCAGTACTTCCGTCAGTCCAAACATCAAAAGTCAATTTATCAAAATTACTCAATTGACCAACACGAGTATTCTCAACTTGATATTGTACGCGTGAAACTGGCGTATAAATAGAATCAATAGGAATAACACCGATTGGTTGATCTTCTTTTTTGTTTTGAACAGCTGGTGTATAACCACGACCACGTTTAGCAGTTAGACGCATATGCAAATGACCATTTGAACCAAGAGTAGCAATATGAAGATCCGGATTAAGAATCTCTACATCACTATCATGTGTTACATCTGCAGCAGTAACTACACCTTCGCTTTGAACATCAATTTCTAATGTTTTTTCTTCATCAGAATAGATTTTCAATGCAAGCTTTTTAATGTTTAAAATGATAGATGTTACATCTTCTACGACGCCTTCAATTGTTGAGAACTCATGAAGTACCCCATCAATTTGGATCGAAGTGACAGCGGCACCTGGGAGTGAGGATAATAGGATACGACGTAAGGAGTTACCCAAAGTTGTTCCATATCCACGCTCAAGTGGTTCTACGACGAACTTACCATACTTAGCATCATCGCTGATCTCAACCGTTTCGATTTTTGGTTTTTCTATTTCGATCATCAAAATACACCCTCCTTCAAAACGTCGAAACCCCGGCTTGTTAACCGAAATTCCCCCATGTATACGTTCCCGTTTTGTGCACAACAACTGGAATAATAAATACTGTATAATTCATTTACTTTGTATCATATCCCATTATAGACAGGGATTCAAAAGTTTATACAGATTAATTATACACGGCGGCGTTTTGGTGGACGACATCCGTTATGTGGTACTGGAGTAACGTCTCTGATAGCAGTAACTTCTAGACCAGCAGCTTGTAATGCACGAATAGCAGCTTCACGACCTGCACCAGGTCCTTTAACTGTTACTTCTAAAGTTTTCATACCATGTTCCATAGATGCTTTCGCAGCTGTTTCAGCAGCCATTTGCGCAGCGAAAGGAGTCGATTTACGAGAACCTCTGAATCCTAGCGCACCAGCACTTGACCAAGAAAGAGCATTACCATGAGAATCAGTGATAGTTACGATTGTATTATTGAATGTTGAACGAATATGTGCAATTCCGCTTTCAATATTCTTTTTGACACGACGTTTACGTGTATTAGTTTTACGAGCCATTTTAAGAACCCTCCTTTACCGATTATTTCTTTTTGTTCGCTACAGTCTTACGAGGACCTTTACGTGTACGAGCATTGTTTTTAGTATTTTGTCCGCGAACAGGTAAGCCACGACGGTGACGAAGACCGCGGTAGGATCCGATTTCCATTAGACGTTTGATGTTAAGTGATACTTCACGACGAAGGTCACCTTCAACTTTTAATGAATCGATTTGCTCACGAATTTTGTTTAATTCATCTTCAGTAAGATCGCGTACACGAGTATTCTCGTTTACACCAGCTTCTGCTAGAACTTTTTGAGCAGTTGTTTTACCAATACCATAGATATAAGTTAATGAGATTACTACACGTTTTTCACGTGGTACATCTACACCTGCAATACGTGCCACTATATGCGCACCTCCTTCAAATTAGCCTTGTTTTTGTTTATGTTTAGGGTTTTCACAGATAACCATTACTTTACCTTTTCTGCGGATGACTTTGCACTTTTCGCAGATCGGTTTAACTGATGGTCTTACTTTCATTATCCTAACCTCCTTAGTAGTATGGAGTGCAATGATTATTTAAAACGATAAGTGATTCTTCCGCGAGTTAAGTCATAAGGAGAAAGCTCAACTGTTACTTTATCCCCTGGTAAAATACGAATGAAGTGCATGCGAATTTTACCGGAAACATGAGCTAAAACTGTATGACCGTTTTCTAATTCTACCTTAAACATTGCATTTGGCAAAGTGTCTATGACTGTGCCTTCTACTTCAATTACATCATCTTTCGCCACTAAACAAGTCTCCCTTCCATAAAATCATATACGAAATACATCAAATGCTTTCCCAAGCATGTAGATTCTTTGCTAAAAGGTTCGCAGAATAACACATTCGGACATTCCGATACATAATCTCATAGGTCGCGTAATCAATGCAAGCTTTATGAGCTAATAATCATCTTACTCAAAACAAATGATTTTAAACATATACACAACAACCTTCTGATTATAACATAAAAAGAGTTTGACGTCTCCTTATAGTAAAAAGAAAAATGAGTTAGAAACGGAGTATTTTAGAAAAGTTTTACTGTTATTTTACAGTAAGTATTTCATAACCAGTTTCAGTAATCGCTATTGTATGTTCGAAATGGGCACAACGCTTACCATCGACTGTTACGACTGTCCATTGATCAGATAGCGTTGATACATATCTACTACCGATATTTACCATCGGTTCAATCGCTAATACCATACCTGGTTTTAATAGAGGCCCTTTATTCGGGGGACCAAAATGTGGAATCTGTGGTTCCTCATGTAAGTCTTGCCCTACCCCATGTCCGACATATTCTCGTACAATGGAAAAGCCTTTGCCTTCCGCATATGTTTGGATTGCATGAGAGATGTTCGATAAGCGTACACCTGGCTTTGCTTGTTTTAAGCCTTCATATAATGACTGCTCAGTAACTTCAAGCAACGCTTTTGATTGTTCATCAATTGCCCCTACTGCGTAGGTCCAGGCAGAATCACCGTGATAACCGTTATATTTTGCACCTATATCAATACTGATGATATCACCATCGTTTAAGCTATTATCATCAGGAATCCCGTGAACTAGCTTTTCGTTCACAGATGTACATATACTACCTGGAAATCCGTTATATCCTTTAAAAGATGAGACGGCACCACATTTGAGAATAAAATCCTCAGCAAGACGATCTAATTCTCTTGTCGTTATTCCCGGAGTGATATGCTTTTTTAATTCCTCATGTGTTAAAGCGACAATTCTACCAGCTTCTCGCATAATATCGATTTCACGCTGAGTTTTGCTTATGATCATGATTGTAAGCCTCTTAAAAGACTATCTAGATCAGTAAATACTTTACCAATTTCTTGTTGACCGTTAATGTTACGTAAATAGCCTTTATTTTCATAGAAATCAAGCAAAGGTTTTGTTTGCTTAATGTTTACGTCAAGTCTATTTTTAACAGTTGCTTCATTATCATCTTCGCGTTGATATAATTCTCCACCACAGCGGTCACATTCGCCCTCTTTAGCTGGAGGATTAAATACAAGATGATATGTTGCCCCACAAGATTTACAAATTCTGCGGCCAGTTAGCCTTTCCATCAAAATCTCTTGATCAACATCAATATTAATAACGTAATCAATTTTTCTTGATAGATCAGAAAGAATATTTTCTAAAGCATCCGCTTGAGCAACGGTTCTAGGGAAACCATCTAAAAGAAAACCTTTTTCGCAATCGGGTTTACCAAGACGTTCTCTAACAATACCAATTGTTACTTCGTCTGGCACAAGTTCACCTTTATCCATAAAAGATTTTGCCTCTAAACCTAGAGCAGTTTCTTCTTTAATCGCGGCACGGAACATGTCTCCAGTAGAGATATGCGGAATACCGTACTTTTCAACAATTCTTTCTGCTTGTGTACCTTTACCGGCACCAGGGAGCCCCATTAATACAAGATTCAAGTGAATTCCCCCCTATTCTATTAGGGTTTGAGGGAACAATTGTCCCCTTAAACCTTTCTATTTGATAAAACCTTTATAATGACGTTTAACTAGCTGAGACTCTAACTGCTTGTAAGTGTCAAGAGCTACACCAATCACGATTAGTAAGCTTGTTCCACCGATTTGAGCAGTTTCTGGTAGCCCTGCAACATTAATGAAGAACATTGGAATGATTGCAATTGCTGTTAAGAAAAGAGCACCAACAAAAGTTAAACGATATAAAACTTTCGTTAAATATTCCTGTGTGTTTTTACCAGGACGGATACCTGGTACATAACCACCTTGATTCTTCAAGTTATCAGAGACTTTCTCTGGGTTTACTTGAATGAATGCATAGAAATATGTGAAAGCAATAATTAATGCAGCATAGATGACCATACCGATTGGCTCAGTATAATCAAATATCTTCTGGATCCAAGTCGTTACACTGTTCGATTCAAAAAAGCCTGCAATCGTTCGTGGTGTAATGATAAATGAAATCGCAAAGATAACAGGGATAACACCTGCAGCATTTACTTTTAAAGGTAAATGAGTGTTTTGAACACCTACTGGCGTCTTACCTGCTGATGCACGTTTTGCATATTGTACTGGAATTTTTCTTAATGCCTGTTGGATAAAGATTGTTCCAACTACAATAGCAATAACCGCAAGCACGATAAGTACGAGGGTTACGATACGTAGGAATAATTGATCTCCAGCACCTTCAATTTGCTGCGCATAAATTTGGTTAGCGATGGAAGGAATACCGGCAACAATTCCAGCGAAGATAATAATAGAGATACCATTACCAACACCTTTTTCCGTAATTTGCTCCCCTAACCACATTAAAAAAGCAGTTCCTGCAGTTAATACTGTAGCAATTAATAAATAAGAGCCAATACCCTGATTTTCAATTAACATGCCACCAGCAAGATTATTAAACCCGTAAGACATACCAAGAGCTTGGATAAAACCAAGCACGATAGTAAAGTATCGTGTAAACTGAGCTAGTTTACGACGACCTGCCTCACCTTGCTTAGCCCATTCCGTAAATTTCGGCACAACATCCATTTGTAGTAACTGAACAATGATTGATGCTGTAATATACGGCATGATTCCCATCGCAAGAATTGAGAAGTTTAATAACGCACCGCCACCAAATACATTCAAGACACCAAATACACTCATTTGATCCTGTGACTGTAAAATTTGTGCATTCACCCCTGGAACGGGGATAAATGTGCCGATGCGAAATACAATTAACATTAATAGGGTGAAAATAATCTTTCTTCTTATGTCACCCACGCGCATAAAATTGGAGATTGTCTGAAGCATTAGATCACCTCGGCTTTACCGCCGGCAGCTTCGATTGCTTCTTTAGCCGCAGCAGAGAATTTATGAGCTTTCACTGTAAGCTTTTTCTCTACGTTGCCTTTAGCAAGAACTTTGATTCCTGCTTTTTCGTTACTTACAACACCCGTTTCAATAAGAAGCTCTGGAGTAATTTCCGCTCCATCTTCAAAACGATTAAGTGCGTCAAGATTAACTACCGCATATTCTTTACGGTTAATGTTAGTGAATCCGCGTTTTGGTAAGCGTCTGAATAAAGGTGTTTGACCACCTTCGAATCCAGGACGTACGCCGCCGCCAGAACGAGCATTTTGACCTTTATGTCCCTTACCAGCAGTTTTACCGTTACCTGAACCAATACCGCGACCTTTGCGTTTACGTTCTTGACGTGAACCTTCTGCAGGTTTTAATTCATGAAGTTTCATGTTGGCACCTCCTTATTTTGTAGAAGATCGAAAATTATTTTTCAGTTACCGTTACAAGATGAGCAACTTTATTAATCATACCACGGATGGCAGGATTGTCTTGGTGCTCAACTGTTTGGTGCATTTTGCGTAATCCAAGAGCTTTGACTGTTTGGCGTTGGTCCTCAGGGCGACCAATCACACTGCGAGTGAGGGTAACTTCTAGTTTATTCGCCATTTGATTTCCCTCCTTATCCTAACAGTTCTTCTACTGATAAACCACGTAACTTAGCTACGTCTTCAGCACGTTTTAATTGTTGTAGACCATCTAGTGTTGCGCGAACCATGTTAATTGGTGTGTTTGTACCCAATGATTTAGAAAGGATATCGCCTACACCCGCTAACTCTAGTACCGCACGAACAGGTCCACCAGCGATAACTCCTGTACCTTCATAGGCAGGTTTTAGAAGAATTTCGCCAGCTCCGAAGTGACCGATTACTTCGTGAGGAATTGTTGTTCCAACCATAGGAACTTCAATTAAGTTTTTCTTCGCATCTTCAATTGCTTTGCGAATAGCTTCTGGTACCTCTTGAGCTTTACCTGTACCAAAGCCAACGTTACCGTTTTTATCTCCAACTACTACAAGAGCAGAGAATCTGAAACGACGTCCACCTTTAACAACCTTAGCTACACGGTTTACCGTAACTACGCGCTCTTCAAGTTCAAGTTTGTTTGGATCAATACGACGCATTCTATATGTCCCTCCTTTGTCTATTAAAATTCTAACCCGTTTTCGCGAGCAGCATCTGCTAACGCTTTAACACGACCATGATATAAGTATCCTCCACGGTCAAATACGATTGATTTCAATCCTTTTGCTTCCGCACGTTTAGCGATTAATTCGCCGACTTTAACAGCCGCATCAACGTTGCCTGTAGCTTCAATACCAGCTTCTTTGTCTTGTGTAGACGCGCTAGCAAGAGTTACTCCGTTCACATCGTCAATTAATTGTGCATAAATGTGCTTGTTTGAGCGATACACATTTAGACGAGGACGAGCCGCAGTGCCAGAAAGTTTAGATCTTACGCGAGCGTGTCTTTTCTTACGCACTGCATTTTTATCAGCCTTCGTAATCATTTCGGTCACTCCTTTCGTTTAGCTATGCAGCATTACTTACCTGTTTTACCTTCTTTACGACGAACATATTCTCCTTCATACCTAATACCTTTTCCTTTGTAAGGTTCTGGAGGACGAACGTCACGAATGTTAGCCGCTAAAGCGCCTACACGTTCTTTACTTGCACCTTTTACTACTACTTTCGTATTAGCTGGTACTTCGATTTCGATACCTTCTTCAGGTTCGATTTCAACTGGGTGAGAGTATCCAACGTTCAATACAAGCTTTTTACCTTGTTTTTGGGCACGGTAACCGACACCGATAAGTTCTAAGCCTTTTTCGAAGCCTTTAGATACACCTTCAACCATGTTTGCGATCAAAGCACGAGTTGTACCATGAAGCGCACGGTGTTCTTTTTGATCAGAAGGACGCACGATGTTGATTACGTTCTCTTCGATGTTAATTGCGATATCTTTATTAAAAGTGTGAGAAAGCTCACCTTTAGGACCCTTTACAATAACGTGATGATTTTCATCAACAGTTACAGTTACTCCACTAGGGATTTCAATTGGTTTTTTACCTATACGGGACATTTATTGCACCTCCATTCTTTCTGAAACTATATTACCAAACGTACGCTAGTACTTCTCCGCCTACTTGTTTCGCGCGAGCTTCTTTGTCTGTAAGAACGCCTTGAGAAGTAGAAACGAGTGCGATACCAAGACCGTTAAGTACGCGTGGTACCTCATCAGCTTTAGCATAAACACGAAGACCAGGTTTACTGATACGTTTTAATCCTGTGATTACACGCTCATTTTTAGCACCGTATTTTAAGAAAATGCGGATAATGCCTTGCTTGTTATCTTCGATAAACTCTACATCACGTACGAAGCCTTCACGCTTAAGGATTTCAGCAACTTCTTTTTTAATATTAGAAGCAGGAACTTCTAATTTTTCGTGACGAACCATGTTCGCATTACGGATGCGAGTTAGCAAATCTGCAATTGGATCTGTCATGACCATTGTTTTTACCTCCTTCCCTAACTTTGGGTTTACCAGCTAGCTTTTTTAACGCCAGGAATTTGTCCTTTATATGCTAATTCACGGAAACAAATACGGCAAAGCTTAAATTTACGGTATACAGAATGTGGACGTCCACAACGTTCGCAACGTGTATATTCTTGTACCTTGTATTTAGGCGTGCGTTTTTGTTTCGCAATCATTGACTTTTTAGCCACGTTTTCGCCTCCCTCTAATTAACGATTACTTTTGGAATGGCATTCCAAATTGTGTTAAAAGTTCACGAGCTTCTTCATCAGTATTGGCAGTTGTTACGATAACGATATCCATACCACGAACTTTGCTTACTTTATCGTAATCGATCTCAGGGAAGATCAATTGCTCTTTAATACCAAGTGTGTAATTTCCGCGTCCGTCGAAAGACTTTTTAGAAATACCACGGAAGTCACGTACACGTGGAAGAGAAACAGATACTAATTTATCGAAGAATTCGTACATGCGTTCTCCACGTAAAGTAACTTTCGCTCCGATTGGCATACCTTCACGTAAGCGGAAGCCAGCGATTGATTTTTTCGCGCGAGTGATAACAGGTTTTTGACCTGCAAGTAGTGTTAATTCCTCAACAGCATTATCTAATGCTTTAGAGTTTTGCACTGCATCACCCACACCCATGTTGATAACGATTTTTTCAAGTTTTGGTACTTGCATTACTGATTTATAGTTAAACTTGCTCACAAGAGCAGGAGTAATTTCTTTTACATGTTTTTCTTTTAGGCGGTTCATCGATTGTACCTCCCTTCTTCATTGATCTATTTATCTAAAGATTCACCTGATTTTTTTGCTACACGCACTTTTTTCCCATCAACCGTTTGATAGCCTACGCGAGTTGGTTCACCAGATTTAGGGTCAACCGGCATAACGTTTGATACATGAATAGGTGCTTCTTGGCTAAGGATTCCACCTTGAGGATTCAAGTTAGATGGTTTAGCGTGTTTCTTTACGATATTAACACCTTCTACAAGAACGCGTTCTTGTTTTGGGTAAGCAGCAAGAATAACGCCTGATTTGCCTTTATCCTTACCAGAGATGACCATTACTTTATCACCTTTTTTTACATGCATCTGTGTGCACCTCCTTAAAGGCATTTTGTTTAATTTTTATAGTACTTCTGGAGCTAATGATACGATTTTCATGAAGTTGTTCTCGCGTAGTTCACGAGCAACTGGTCCAAAGATACGTGTACCACGAGGACCTTTATCGTCACGAATAATTACACATGCGTTTTCATCAAAACGGATGTATGTGCCATCTTTACGACGAACGCCACTCTTTGTACGAACGACAACAGCTTTAACAACATCACCTTTTTTAACAACGCCACCTGGTGTTGCTTGTTTCACTGTGCAAACAATTACATCACCAATGTTAGCAGTTTTACGGCCTGATCCACCTAAAACTTTAATTGTAAGTACTTCACGAGCACCAGAGTTATCAGCAACTTTTAAACGTGATTCTTGTTGAATCATCTGTGTAACCTCCCTTCGGGATCAAACATATTTCCGAACAATTAGATAATAACTGCTTTCTCAACAACTTCAACTAGACGGAAGCGTTTAGTCGCAGATAATGGGCGAGTTTCCATGATACGAACGATATCGCCGATTTTTGCTTCATTGTGCTCATCATGAGCTTTAAACTTTTTAGAGTACTTTACGCGTTTGCCGTATAATGGATGCTTTTTGTATGTTTCGACTAAAACAGTAACAGTTTTATCCATTTTGTCTGAAACAACGCGTCCAGAGTATACTTTGCGTTGGTTACGTTCACTCATTGTGCGAACCTCCTCTCAATATCACTTGCTAAAACCAATTTCTCTTTCACGGATAACAGTTTTCATACGAGCAATTGCTTTACGCACTTCACGGATGCGAGCTGTGTTTTCCAGTTGTCCAGTCGCCAATTGAAAGCGTAGATTAAAAAGCTCTTCTTTTAATGATTTCACTTTTTGTTCTATTTCGGCAGTGGTAAGGTCACGAATTTCATTAGCTTTCATTTGATTCACCACCAATTTCTTCTCGTTTTACAAACTTACATTTAACTGGAAGTTTGTGTGCTGCAAGACGTAGCGCTTCACGAGCGATCTCTTCAGATACACCTGCAATTTCAAACATTACTTTACCAGGCTTAACAACTGCAACCCATCCTTCAGGAGCACCCTTACCAGAACCCATTCGGACTTCAAGAGGCTTAGCAGTGTATGGCTTATGCGGGAATATTTTAATCCAAACTTTACCGCCACGTTTCATGTAACGAGTCATTGCAATACGGGCAGATTCGATTTGACGGTTAGTGATCCAAGAAGCATCTTGAGCTTGTAGACCATATTCACCGAATGTTACTTCAGTACCACCTTTTGCTTGACCGCGCATTTTTCCACGGTGTACACGACGATATTTTACGCGTTTTGGCAATAGCATATTATTTGCCTCCTTCCCCATTATTCTTCTTTGTAGGAAGCACCTCTCCACGATAGATCCATACTTTTACGCCTAACTTACCGTAAGTCGTATCTGCTTCTGCTGTAGCATAATCAATGTCAGCACGAAGAGTATGAAGTGGTACAGTTCCTTCGCTATAAGATTCAGAACGAGCGATATCAGCACCGCCAAGACGTCCAGATACCATTGTTTTGATACCTTTCGCTCCTGCGCGCATAGCACGTTGAATAGTTTGTTTTTGAGCACGACGGAATGATACGCGGTTTTCCAATTGACGAGCAATGTTTTCCGCTACTAATTTCGCGTCGATGTCAGCTTTTTTGATTTCAAGAATATTGATGTGAACACGTTTGCCAGTAAGTGCGTTAAGTGCTTTACGCAACGCTTCTACCTCAGTACCACCTTTACCGATAACCATTCCTGGTTTTGCAGTATGGACTGTGATATTTAAGCGGTTAGCTGCACGTTCGATTTCTACTTTAGAAACAGATGCATCGCTTAAGCGTTTTGTGATGTACTCACGAACTTTCAGGTCTTCGTGTAAAAGATCAGCGTAGTCTTTACCTGCGTACCATTTTGACTCCCAATCACGGATGACACCGATACGCAAACCGACTGGATTTACTTTTTGACCCACAGATTATCCCTCCTTCTTTTCTGATACAACGATTGTGATGTGACTTGTGCGTTTGTTGATTGCGCTAGCACGACCTTGTGCACGTGGACGGAAACGTTTTAAAGTTGGTCCTTCGTCAACAAATGCTTGCTCAACTACTAGATTATTAACGTCCATTTCGTAGTTGTGCTCTGCGTTAGCTAGTGCAGATTTTAATACTTTTTCTACGATTGGAGAAGCAGCTTTTGGAGTTAGATTTAAAATCGCTACCGCTTCACCTACTTGCTTACCTCGAATTAAATCTACGACTAAACGAGCTTTACGAGGAGCAATACGAACTGTTCTTGCAACAGCTTTAGCTTGCATTATAATGCCCTCCTCTCATTAACGTCTTGTTTTCTTATCATCATTACCATGGCCTTTGTATGCACGTGTTGGAGCAAATTCTCCAAGTTTGTGGCCTACCATATCTTCAGTAACATAAACAGGCACATGTTTGCGACCATCATACACTGCGATAGTGTGTCCGATGAATTGTGGGAAGATCGTAGAACGGCGAGACCAAGTCTTCACTACTTGCTTGCCATCAGTTTCATTTAACTTTTCGATCTTTGTCATTAAATGTTCGTCAACAAAAGGTCCTTTTTTTAAGCTGCGACCCATGATTGAACCTCCCTTCGTGATTGTTCTACGGCCCTTCTTTGGAACCGTAGTTCAATCCCGTTATTTTTTACGACGACGTACGATAAATTTATCAGATTGATTGTTTTTCTTACGTGTTTTGTATCCAAGAGTTGGTTTACCCCAAGGAGACATAGGTGATTTACGACCGATAGGCGCTTTACCTTCACCACCACCGTGTGGGTGATCGTTAGGGTTCATAACAGATCCACGTACAGTTGGGCGTTTACCTAACCAACGAGAACGACCGGCTTTACCGATGTTAATCAATTCGTGTTGTTCGTTACCAACTTGACCTACAGTAGCGCGGCAAGTAGCAAGAATCATACGAACTTCACCAGAGTTTAAGCGTACTAATACGTATTTACCTTCTTTACCAAGTACTTGTGCACTTGTTCCAGCAGAACGTACTAACTGTCCACCTTTACCAGGTTTAAGTTCGATGTTGTGGATTACAGTACCCACAGGAATGTTTGTAAGTGGTAATGCATTACCTACTTTGATATCTGCTTCAGGACCAGACATTACTTCTGCGCCTACTTTAAGAGTCTTAGGAGCTAGGATGTAACGCTTTTCTCCATCTACATAGTTAATTAGTGCAATGTTAGCTGAGCGGTTTGGATCATACTCGACTGTAGCAACGCGACCTGGTATTCCATCTTTGTCACGTTTGAAGTCGATGATACGATATTGACGTTTATGACCGCCGCCTTGATGACGAACTGTCAACTTACCTTGGTTGTTACGGCCACCTTTGCGCTTTACTGGAGCAAGCAAAGATTTTTCTGGTTTGTCTGTAGTGATTTCTGCGAAATCAGATACCGTCATGCCGCGACGACCATTAGAGGTAGGTTTGTATTTTTTAATCGCCATTTGATTTCCCTCCTCTTCTTGTTAGAAATTAAGCTTCAAAGATTTCGATTTCTTTGCTGTCAGCAGTTAGTTTAACAATCGCTTTACGGCGTTTGTTTGTATAACCACCGAATTTACCCATGCGCTTGAATTTACCTTTGTAGTTCATGATGTTCACTTTTTCAACTTTTACATCAAAGATTTCTTGAACAGCATCTTTAACTTGAGTTTTATTAGCTCTTACATCAACTTCAAATGTATATTTTTTGTCAGCCATGATGTCAGTAGAACGTTCAGTGATAACGGGGCGCTTAATGATATCGCGTGCATCCATTATGCAAGCACCTCCTCTACTTTTTCGACCGCTTGCTTCGTCATGATCAATTTATCATGATTTAAAACGTCTAATACGCTGATTCCGTTAGCAGTAACAACTGTTACTCCAGGGATGTTACGAGCAGATAATGCTACGTTTTCATCGATGTCTGCAGTTACGATTAACGCTTTAGAATCTACAGAAAGACCTTTAAGTAGACCTTTAAAGTCTTTTGTTTTTGGAGCTTCGAAAGATAGAGTTTCTAATACTAGAATGTTCTCTTCCGCAACTTTAGTAGATAACGCTGATTTGATAGCTAAGCGACGAACTTTTTTAGGTAATTTGTAGCTATAGCTGCGTGGTACAGGACCAAATACAGTACCGCCTCCGCGCCATTGTGGTGAACGAATTGAACCTTGACGAGCACGACCTGTGCCTTTTTGACGCCATGGTTTACGTCCTCCGCCAGCTACTTCAGAACGAATTTTAGTTTTATGAGTTCCTTGACGTAGAGAAGCTCTTTGCATAATAACAGCTTCAAACATCACGTGGTTGTTTGGCTCGATACCAAAGATTGAGTCGTTCAGCTCAATATCGCCAACTTGTGAACCACTTTGGTTTAATAATGCAACTTTAGGCATTCTTACTTCCTCCTTTCCGGGTTATTACTTTGCTTTAACCGCACTTACTAGTTTTAGAAGCGCTTTTTTAGAGCCAGGTACATTACCTTTTACTAATAGAAGATTGCGTTCTGCATCTACTTTTACGATTTCAAGGTTTTGTACAGTGATTTGTTCTCCGCCCATGCGACCAGGTAATAATTTACCTTTAAATACGCGGTTTGGAGCAACAGGACCCATTGAACCTGGGCGACGGTGGTAACGTGAACCGTGTGCCATTGGTCCGCGAGATTGTCCGTGGCGTTTAATTGCACCTTGGAAACCTTTACCTTTTGAAATTCCTGTTACATCAATTTTTTCACCTTCAGCGAAAATATCAACTTTGACTTCCTGACCAACTTCATACTCAGCTAAGTCAGCTCCGCGTAATTCGCGAACGAAGCGCTTAGGAGTAGTATCAGCTTTAGCAGCGTGTCCTTTTTCCGGTTTGTTTGAAAGCTTTTCGCGTTTATCTTCAAAACCGATTTGGATTGCTTCGTATCCATCAGTATCAACTGATTTCTTTTGAAGAACAACGTTTGGAGTAGCTTCAACCACTGTTACCGGGATAAGATCACCGTTTTCAGCAAATACTTGAGTCATACCAATCTTTCTTCCTAAGATTCCTTTGGTCATTTCAGTCACACCTCCTAGATTGTTTTAATGTATTAATTAAAGTTTAATTTCAATATCAACACCAGATGGTAAGTCTAAACGCATTAATGAATCGACTGTTTGTGGTGTTGGATTAATGATGTCGATTAAACGTTTGTGTGTACGCATTTCGAATTGCTCACGAGAATCTTTATATTTATGCACCGCACGAAGAATTGTGTAAACTGACTTTTCAGTTGGCAATGGAATTGGACCAGATACAGCCGCACCAGAGCGTTTTGCAGTTTCAACGATTTTTTCAGCAGATTGATCAAGAATTCTGTGATCATAAGCTTTTAAACGAATACGAATTTTTTGTTTTGCCATTATTTTCCCTCCTTTTCGCCTATTTTCATATAGACATTCTCCGTGAAAATTTCCCACACACTCGCCATGGCAAAGCGGCCGGGTGTGTCAGCAACCTTTCACTTCATCGCAGTCAAAGACCAACATTGTCTATTATACAGAAAAGACATAACAAATGCAACCATTGATTGCGTTTCTCTCTGTTCTGCACACTTTTAACATTATAACTGCTGTGAATAGTGTTTTCAAGTATATCTTCCTCTTTACAGCACTTTCTAAATTAACACCTATTCATGTTATTATTTTCAAATTTTCTAAATTTTCATTTGACAAATATAGGCCCTTTCATGTAAATTTTACTCAATAAAATATTTTTATTTCTTATCACGAGAGGTTGAGGGAAAGGCCCGATGACACCTCAGCAACCATCAATAGTAAATCGCTATTGAAAAGGTGCTAATTCCTACAAGCTATGTGCTTGAAAGATGAGAAGATGACTATAATAATAGGCCTTCTTCTTGAAGGCCTTTTTTATTTTCTTTTTGGCTTCTCATCCATTGAATTCAAAAAATATGAATTGAAGGAGTGAGACCTTTGAACTTTCTTGAAAAAATGAAGAACCAAGTATTAATTGGTGACGGTGCGATCGGTACACTTCTTTACTCTTATGGTACGGATACATGTTTTGAAGAGTTGAACCTCTCAGCACCGGAACAAATTCAGGGCATTCATCAAGCTTATCTCCATGCAGGTGCTGATTTAATTCAAACAAATTCCTATGCTGCGAATTATTTAAAATTGAAACGATACGGCCTAGAGGATTCAGTCAAAGAAATTAATAGCGCGGCTGTTAAACTGGCACGGTCTAGTATTCAAGAACATCAGGCATATGTGCTTGGCACAATTGGAGGTGTAAGAGGATTAACCCCCCTCGCTATCCCTCTAGATGAAATTAAACGTAACTTTCGCGAACAGCTATACTGCTTATTGTTAGAAGGCGTAGATGGGCTCCTTCTTGAAACATTTTATGATTTAGAAGAACTCGAAACAGTTCTCTCTATTGCCCGAAAAGAAACGGATATACCAATTATTGCACAAGTGTCTTTACAAGAAATCGCTATTTTACAAAATGGGATGTTAATTAATGACGCTATAAAAAGATTAGAAGCTAACAGGGCAGATGTTGTCGGAGTAAACTGCCGTTTAGGGCCACATCATATGTTAGAAACACTCTCCTCCGTTGAATTACCTCAACACGCGTTTCTATCTGTATATCCAAATGCAAGTCTACCTGCCTATATCGATGGGACGATTCAATATAAGGAGGGCGAAGACTATTTTAGAAAATCAGCGCAGTCCTTCCTTAAACAAGGTGTTCGACTGCTTGGCGGCTGCTGCGGAACAACACCTGGCCATATTAAAGCATTTGCCGATGAAGTTAAACATGCTGTACCTATTCTTGAAAAACAAGTAACTAATAGAAAGAAACCTAAAATAGAGAGAATGACGATCAAACGTACCAATACACCATTAGAGACACTTGTACAAGAGAAACGCACCATCATCGTCGAACTAGACCCACCTAAGAAGCTATCAACTGCTAAATTTTTTGAAGGGGCCAGAGCCTTAAAAGATGCTGGGGTTGATGCAATCACACTCGCAGATAACTCACTTGCCACACCGCGAATTGCAAATGAAGCGCTAGCACATATCATCCAAAAAGAAACAAACGTCCGGCCACTTGTTCACCTCTCCTGTAGAGACCGAAACTTAATCGGCTTACAATCACATCTCATGGGCCTCCATACATTAGGGTTGCATGATATTTTAGCTATTACAGGAGATCCGGCAAGGGTTGGTAATTTCCCAGGCGCTTCATCTGTATTTGATTTATCTTCCTTTGAATTAATAGAAATGATTAAACAATTTAATGAAGGAATCTCCCCTTCAGGCTCTGAACTTGGTGAAAATGCCGTCTTTTCTGTCGGGGCAGCGTTTAACCCTCATGTAAAAGCATTGGACAAAGCAGTTATCCGACTTGAAAGGAAAATAAAAGCAGGCGCTGATTATTTCGTGTCACAGCCCGTTTTTTCGGTAACACAACTATTGGAGATCCATGAAGCAACTAAGCATCTTTCCACACCTATTTTCATCGGAATGATGCCACTGATTAGCAGTAAAAATGCAGAGTATCTTCATAACGAAGTGCCTGGTATCAAAATTACACAAATAATCCGCGACAGAATGGCAAAAGCGGTTAACCCGATTCAAGCTGAGAAAGAAGGCTTATTAATTACAAAGGAGTTAATCGATGCAAGCTTAGAACTCTTTCAAGGCATCTATCTTGTTACCCCTTTCCTTAGATATCAACTTACAACTGAACTGACCAATTATATTAAAAGAAAAGATCGACAGAAGGAGCATCATTATGTCAAAAGTATCCATCACTAAACAAATGAAAAAAAAGATTTTAATCATGGATGGAGCAATGGGTACCATGCTACAAGAAGCCCATCTAACAGCAGATGATTTTGGTGGTGAGGATTTAGAAGGATGCAATGAACACCTCACACTTACGCGGCCTGAATTGATTCAATCCATTCATGAAGCTTATCTTTCAGCAGGGGCAGATATCATTGAAACAAATACATTCGGAGCGACGCGTATCGTTTTAGAAGAATACAATATTGGCCATTTAAGTGAATGGTTAAACCGTAGAGCTGCTGAAATCGCTATAAAAGCAGCCCATAAATACGACCAGCCTAATCATCCCCGTTATGTAGCTGGATCAATGGGGCCAACCACTAAGACATTAAGCGTCACCGGCGGAACAACTTTTGAGCAATTAGTCATTGATTATCGTACACAAGCGAAAGGCCTTATTGATGGTGGTGTAGATTTATTATTGATAGAAACAAGTCAAGATCTCCTCAATGTAAAAGCAGCTTTTCTAGGAATTAACAAAGCCTTTCAGGATACAAAGAAAGAACTCCCTATTATGATTTCAGGGACAATTGAGCCGATGGGCACGACTTTGGCAGGGCAAAACATCGAAGCTTTTTACATTTCCGTAGAGCATATGAAACCAATAGCTGTTGGGCTCAACTGCGCAACTGGACCGGAATTTATGCAAGAGCATATTCGCTCTCTTGCCCAACTCTCTTCAACTGGCGTGAGCTGTTATCCTAATGCAGGTTTACCAGATGAAGACGGTTGTTATCACGAAACAGCAGAATCTCTGTCTACAAAACTTTTGGATTTTGCCAAACAGGGGTGGGTGAATATCGTCGGTGGTTGTTGTGGTACCACACCAGCGCATATCAGAGCAATTAGTCAAGCATTAGCCCATGTGCCACCCCGTCCCATTACAAAAAAGAGACAGCATAAACTATCTGGTATCGAGCCCCTTACCTATGATGAGTCTATTAGGCCGATTATGGTTGGGGAGCGGACAAATGTCATTGGCTCGAAAAAATTCAAACGCTTGATTAATGAAGGAAAGTATGAAGAAGCATCAGAAATAGCTAGAGCTCAAGTTAAAAACGGAGCAAGCGTCATTGATATATGTCTCGCTGACCCTGATCGTAATGAGATAGAAGATATGGACTATTTTTTAGCGGAAGTAACGAAAAAGATCAAAGTTCCTTTAGTCATTGATTCAACTGACGATGAAGTTATCGCTAAAGCACTCACTTACTCTCAAGGCAAAGCTATAATCAATTCGATTAACTTAGAAGATGGGGAAGAGCGATTTGCCTTTGCTGCCAAGCTTATTCATCAGTACGGAGCCGCCATTGTTGTCGGTACCATTGATGAGGAAGGCATGGCCATCACAGCTGAAAATAAGCTAGCTATAGCTAATCGGGCCTATCACATCCTCGTTGAGCAGTATCAAGTACCTCCAGAGGATATTATCTTCGACCCTCTCGTTTTTCCTGTCGGCACTGGAGATGAACAATATATTGGTTCAGCTAAAGAAACAGTACTTGGTATTAAACTTATTAAAGAAGCTCTGCCCGAGGCGAAAACGATTCTAGGCATTAGTAATGTGTCCTTTGGTCTCCCAAATGTGGGGAGAGAAATTTTAAATTCAGTCTTCCTTTTTCATTGCACGAAAGCCGGACTAGACTATGCAATCGTCAATACCGAAAGGCTAGAGCGCTTCCCCAGCATCCCTAAAGATGAAGTTGAATTAGCAGAAAAGCTTCTCTTTCAAACAAACGATAACATTTTAGCTGACTTTACTGACTTTTATCGTGATAAGAAGAAAGAAAAAAGGATCGAAACCCATTTACTATCATTAGAAGAACGTTTATCACACTATATTATAGAAGGAACAAAAGAAGGCCTCCTCCCAGATTTAGAAAAAGCGTTAGTGAAATACCCAAGTCCATTAGATATCATCAACGGACCATTAATGAATGGCATGGCAGAAGTAGGTAGATTATTTAATGATAATCAATTAATTGTTGCAGAGGTCTTACAAAGTGCAGAAGTGATGAAAGCATCAGTCGCCTTTTTAGAACCTTATATGGAAAATGATCAACAAACATCTACAAGTAAGGGAAAAGTTTTACTTGCTACCGTCAAAGGGGATGTCCATGATATTGGCAAGAATCTCGTAGATATTATTCTCTCTAACAATGGATTTGAAACCATTGATCTTGGAATAAAAGTCTCTTCTGCTGATCTTATCGCAGCCATTCGGAAGGAAAACCCCGACATAATTGGGCTCTCTGGCTTACTCGTAAAATCCGCACAACAAATGGCTTTAACGGCAAAGGACTTACAGGATGCCCATATTCAAACCCCCATTATGGTCGGTGGAGCGGCCTTATCTCGCAAATTTACGAATAATAAAATCGCACCTAACTATAAAGGCCTCGTCTTATATGCAAAAGATGCAATGACCGGTCTCAGTTTAGCTAATGATATCCGAGAACCAAGTCGCTATCATGAATTATTTCAAGCACAAATCTCGAGAGCGGCACAAATAATCACGGAAGAAGATTCATTGATCAAAAAATATCCAAAACAACCAACCGTTGCAGTGAAAACCGTTCAAGAAGCTCCTATTTTTCAACCGCAAGACTTAAAGAGACATTTAATTACAAATCTCTCTTTCCACCATATTGAACCATATATAAACCGAAAAATGCTGCTATATCATCTTGGGGTTAAGAATCAAAAAAGGGAGCTCATGAATGAAAAACTGGAAAAGGTGAATTTCATGCTAGACTCACTGATTCATGAAATCATTAAAAATAACTGGATACAAGCAAAGGCTACCTACCAATTTTTCAAAGCAAGGGCTAATGGAAATGGTGTCATAATATTAGATAAAGACGAACGTGCTATTGAAAAATTTGCATTCCCTCGACAAGAAAAAGGGAAAAATCTTTGTCTTGCTGATTACCTAAGAGAAAAGCAAACAGACTATGTATGTTTTTTTGCTGTAACAGCTGGAAAGGGAATACGACAAGCAGCTACACATTTAAAAGAGGAAGGCAGGTTTCTAGAAAGTCATGCATTGCAAGCACTTGCTTTAGAAACAGCTGAGGGACTCGCTGAGTATATTCATCGACAGATTAGAGATAAATGGGGCTTCCCAGATCATCCAACAATGACGATGGAGGACCGTTTTGCAGCGAAATATCAAGGACAACGCTTTTCATTCGGTTATCCAGCTTGCCCAAATTTAGAAGATCAAGCAAAGTTATTTCGTCTTATAAAACCAGAGGATATTGATATCGAATTAACAGAGGGTTTTATGATGGAACCTGAAGCTTCTGTTACAGCAATGGTGTTTTCACATCCCGAAGCAAGATACTTTAATGTCCACGCCTCTTCATGATTTTTGTAAAAAAAGGCATAAAGAAAAAGCAGCCGGCGTCCCGACTGCTTTTTCTATGAAAGGCGTCCCCTTCAAATATATTAAATCAAAAGTTATTACTCAACGATTGTAGCAACTACGCCAGCGCCTACAGTACGTCCACCCTCACGGATAGAGAATTTAGTACCTTCTTCGATAGCGATTGGAGAGATAAGTTCAACGTTCATTTCGATGTTATCTCCAGGCATAACCATTTCTACACCTTCAGGAAGGTTACAAATACCAGTTACATCAGTTGTACGGAAGTAGAACTGAGGACGGTAGTTTGTGAAGAATGGAGTGTGACGTCCACCTTCTTCTTTAGATAAAACGTAAACTTCAGCTTTGAACTTTACGTGTGGAGTGATTGAAGCTGGTTTAGCTAATACTTGACCACGTTGGATATCTTCACGTGCAACACCACGAAGAAGAGCACCAATGTTATCTCCTGCTTCAGCATAATCAAGAAGCTTACGGAACATTTCAACACCTGTTACAGTAGTTGATTTTGGTTCTTCAGCAAGACCGATGATTTCGATAGTATCACCGACTTTAACTTGTCCACGCTCAACACGACCTGTAGCAACAGTACCACGACCAGTGATTGAGAATACATCCTCAACTGGCATCATGAATGGTTTTTCAGTGTCACGAGTTGGAGTTGGGATATACTCATCAACTGCTGCCATTAATTCAATGATTTTTTCTTCCCACGCAGCATCTCCTTCAAGAGCTTTAAGCGCAGAACCTTTAATTACAGGAATATCGTCACCAGGGAATTCATATTCAGAAAGAAGGTCACGAACTTCCATTTCTACTAATTCAAGTAATTCTTCGTCGTCTACCATGTCACATTTGTTCATGAATACAACAAGGTAAGGTACACCTACTTGACGAGAAAGAAGGATGTGCTCACGAGTTTGTGGCATTGGGCCATCAGCAGCAGATACTACCAGGATACCGCCGTCCATTTGTGCAGCACCAGTGATCATGTTTTTAACATAGTCAGCGTGACCTGGGCAGTCAACGTGTGCATAGTGACGGTTTTCAGTTTCGTACTCAACGTGTGCAGTAGAGATTGTGATACCACGTTCTCTTTCTTCTGGAGCAGCATCGATTTGGTCATATCCACGAGCTTCACCGCCGCCTGCTTTCGCAAGTACAGTTGTGATTGCTGCTGTTAATGTAGTTTTACCATGGTCAACGTGTCCGATAGTTCCGATGTTAACATGGGGTTTTGAACGGTCAAATTTTTCTTTAGCCATTAGGAAAATCCTCCTTTAAATTTAAATAAATTAAGTATTTGATTGACATTGGTCGGTGGCTACCTTCCAATGTCAGGGTACTTACAATGATAGTTATACTTGATTAAAAAGGTAAAATCAATTATTCACCTTTATTTTTTTTGATGATTTCTTCAGAAATTGATTTTGGAACTTCTTCATAATGATCAAAGTGCATTGAGAATGTACCGCGACCTTGCGTATTAGAACGCAATGAAGTAGCATAACCAAACATTTCAGAAAGTGGTACCATTGCACGAACAACTTGTGCGTTACCGCGTGCTTCCATACCTTCTACACGTCCACGACGAGATGTAACATCACCCATAATGTCTCCCATATACTCTTCCGGAATAACTACTTCAACTTTCATTACCGGTTCAAGGATAACTGGGTTACATTTTGAAGCAGCGTTTTTCAATGCCATAGAAGCGGCAATTTTAAACGCCATTTCAGATGAGTCAACGTCATGATAAGATCCATCAAATAATCTAGCTTTAATATCAACCATTGGATAGCCGGCTAATACACCACGCTCCATAGCATCTTCAAGACCAGATTGTACTGCAGGGATATATTCACGTGGAACAACACCACCAACGATGCCATTTACGAATTCAAATCCTGCACCTTCTTCATTTGGAGAGAACTCAATCCAAACGTGACCAAATTGACCACGACCACCGGATTGACGAGCGAATTTACCTTCGATGTTTGCAGATGCACGGAAAGTTTCACGATAAGCAACTTGTGGTGCACCAACATTTGCTTCTACTTTAAATTCACGTTTCATACGGTCTACAAGGATATCAAGGTGAAGCTCACCCATACCAGCAATGATTACTTGACCTGTTTCTTGGTCAGTATGCGCACGGAATGTTGGATCTTCTTCTTGAAGTTTTTGAAGTGCTGTTGTCATCTTATCTTGGTCTGCTTTAGACTTAGGTTCGATAGAAAGAGAGATAACTGGCTCTGGGAACTCCATAGATTCAAGAATGACAAGACTCTTTTCATCACATAGTGTATCTCCAGTAGAAGTATCTTTCAAACCAACAGCAGCAGCAATATCCCCTGCATAAACTGTAGAGATCTCTTCACGAGAGTTTGCATGCATTTGTAGGATACGACCTACACGTTCACGTTTATCTTTCGTAGAGTTCTTAACATAAGAACCTGAATCTAACGTACCAGAGTAAACGCGGAAGAAAGTTAATTTACCAACATAAGGGTCAGTCATAACTTTAAATGCTAATGCTGAGAAAGGCTCATCATCACTTGATGGACGAGTAACTTCTTCTTCTGTCTCTGGATTAATACCTTTAATGGCATGTACATCCAATGGAGATGGAAGATAGTCGATTACTGCATCAAGCATTTTTTGAACACCTTTGTTTTTGAATGCAGATCCACAAATAACTGGATAGAATTCAACGTTTACTGTACCTTGACGGATTGCAGCTTTAATCTCTTCATTAGAGATTTCTTCTCCACCAAGATATTTCTCCATTAATTCTTCATCAAGTTCTGCAAGAGCTTCGATTAATTTTTCACGATACTCTTGAGCTTGATCCATGTATTCTTCAGGAATTTCACGTGTTTCGATGTCAGTACCAAGGTCGTTACCGTAGAAAGTAGCTTTCATTTCGATAAGGTCAATGATACCTTCGAATTCATCTTCAGCACCAATTGGTAATTGGATAGCTGCTGCGTTTGCTTGAAGACGATCATGAATTGTACCTAGAGAGTACAAGAAGTCTGCACCGATTTTATCCATTTTGTTTACGAATACCACACGTGGTACGCCGTAAGTTGTCGCTTGGCGCCATACAGTCTCAGTCTGTGGTTCAACACCAGATTGAGCATCTAGTACAGCAACTGCTCCGTCAAGTACACGCAATGAACGTTCAACTTCAACTGTGAAGTCTACGTGTCCTGGCGTGTCAATGATATTAACACGGTGGCCTTTCCATTGAGCTGTAGTAGCGGCAGAAGTGATTGTAATACCACGTTCTTGCTCTTGCTCCATCCAGTCCATTTGTGAAGCACCTTCATGTGTTTCACCAATTTTATGGATACGACCAGTGTAATAAAGAACACGCTCAGTTGTTGTTGTTTTACCAGCATCAATATGAGCCATGATACCAATATTACGCGTATTATCTAAGGAGAACTCTCTTGCCATTGTGTCTTTCTCCTTCCTAGTATGGGAATTGTTTTTATAATATATAAATGAATCTTACCAACGATAGTGAGCAAATGCTTTGTTTGCTTCAGCCATCTTATGAGTGTCTTCACGTTTCTTCACTGATGCACCAGTGTTGTTAGCTGCATCAAGAATTTCGTTTGCAAGACGCTCTTCCATTGTTTTCTCACCGCGAAGGCGAGCGTAGTTTACTAACCAACGAAGACCAAGAGTTGTACGGCGATCAGGGCGCACCTCAACTGGTACTTGGTAGTTAGCTCCACCTACACGGCGTGCTCTTACTTCAAGTACAGGCATGATGTTTTTAAGCGCTTGATCGAATACTTCCATTGGCTCTTTGCCAGTACGCTCACTAATGATATCAAATGCATTATATAGAATTGCTTGAGATTTACCTCTCTTACCATCTACCATCATTTTATTGATTAGACGGCTAACAAGCTTTGAGTTGTAAATCGGATCAGGCAATACGTCTCTTTTTGCTACAGGACCTTTACGTGGCATGTAATTTTTCCTCCTTTCAAGAAAGGGTTATTTTTATTTGTGAATTATTTCTTAGCTGCTTTAGGACGTTTTGCACCGTATTTAGAACGACCTTGCATACGGTTGTTAACACCAGCAGTATCAAGTGCACCACGAACGATATGGTAACGTACACCCGGTAAGTCTTTTACACGACCGCCACGGATAAGTACCACACTGTGCTCTTGTAGGTTATGACCAATACCAGGAATATAAGCATTTACTTCGATTCCGTTAGTTAAACGCACACGTGCATATTTACGCAACGCTGAGTTTGGTTTTTTAGGAGTCATTGTACCAACACGAGTACATACACCGCGTTTTTGTGGTGAAGATATGTTCGTTTGTACTTTTTTGAAGCTGTTATAACCTTTGTTCAACGCAGGAGAAGTTGATTTCTCTTCCTTTGTTTTACGAGGCTTGCGTACTAATTGATTAATAGTAGGCATGTATTTTTCCTCCCTTCATCTTTTCATGTAAGCCCACACATCCAGGTGGTTCATTTAAAGGCAAAAACAAAGTTCTTGCAGATTTCTATCTACAAAAACAGTTTTTAAATAGTTAATGCAACAGCTGCAGCACCTACATCTATCCCACATGCTTTACCAAGCTTTTTCATCGAATCAACATATGTGATTGGAACGTTATGATCTTTAGCAGCTTCTTCTATCATAGATTTGACTTGAAAATTTGTATCGCTAGCGATGACTACTTCAGATACAATTCCAGATTTAAGAGCTTTCACTGTTTGTTTAGTTCCTACTATAATTTCTTGCGCCTGCAATACTTTTTCATAAGACATAATTTCATCCTCCAAAGTATCCAGTAATAGGAGCACCTTTGCTATATTACCACCAATTGAAAATGATGTCAACAATCATTCATATTTTTTTAATATAGAAGGTCGGTGCCATTCTTAAAAAGAACGACACCTCTACTTCTATCATTATTCTACAGTGATTGTATCTTCAACTTCTTCTTTTGTATAAGGCTCTGCTTGACGATAACGTTGCATACCTGTACCAGCTGGAACAAGTTTACCAATGATAACATTTTCTTTCAAGCCAAGTAACTCATCACGTTTTCCTTTAATCGCTGCATCTGTAAGAACTCTAGTTGTTTCTTGGAATGAAGCAGCAGATAAGAAGGAATCAGTTTCAAGAGATGCTTTTGTAATACCAAGCAATACCGGACGTCCAGTAGCTGGCATTTTACCTTCCATAAGCGCTTTTCTGTTCGCATCAGTAAATTGATGGATATCAAGCAATGTACCTGGAAGTACATCTGTCTCAGCTGCATCGATGACACGTACTTTACGAAGCATTTGACGTACCATTACTTCGACGTGTTTATCACCGATTTCAACCCCTTGCATACGGTAAACTTTTTGTACTTCACGTAGCAAGTATTCTTGAACAGCTGTAACATCTCTGACTTTAATTAATTCTTTCGGATCGATAGAACCTTCTGTTAGCTCTTGACCGCGTTCCACTTCATCGTTAATTGCTACTTTTAAGCGCGCTGTATAAGGTGCTGTATAAGTACGTGATTCAACTTCACCTTGAATAACGATTTCATGTTGACGATCGCGGCCTTCATTAATGCCAACCACTGTACCTTTGATTTCCGAAATAACCGCTTGACCTTTAGGGTTACGCGCTTCAAAAATCTCTTGGATACGAGGAAGACCTTGTGTAATATCGTCTCCTGCAACCCCACCTGTATGGAATGTACGCATCGTTAACTGTGTACCTGGTTCACCGATTGATTGAGCGGCGATAATACCGACTGCTTCACCGACTTCAACTTCTTGACCAGTAGCCAAGTTACGTCCGTAACATTTCTTACATACACCGTGGCGAGTATTACATGTGAACGCAGAGCGAATCCATGCTTCTTCAACGCCTGCAGCAATGATTTCTGCAGATAAATCTTCAGTAATCAATTCATTTTCACGTGCAATGATTTCATTTGTTTTCGGATGTCTAATCGCTTTTCTTACATGACGACCGATTAAACGTTCCTCTAAGCTTTCAATCACTTCTGTTCCTTCCTTCAAGGAAGAAATCAATAAGCCACGATCTGTACCGCAATCATCTTCACGAACAATTACGTCCTGTGCAACATCAACAAGACGACGAGTAAGGTAACCAGAGTCAGCTGTTTTAAGGGCTGTATCAGCAAGACCTTTACGCGCACCGTGTGTAGAGATAAAGTACTCTAATACGGTTAATCCTTCACGGAAACTTGATTTGATCGGTAATTCAATAATACGACCAGCCGGGTTGGCCATTAGACCACGCATACCAGCTAACTGTGTAAAGTTAGATGCGTTACCACGGGCACCTGAATCACTCATCATGAAGATTGGGTTGGATTTATCCAATGATTTCATAAGTTTCGATTGGATATTATCTTTCGCCGCGCTCCAGATAGAGATAACTCTGTCATAACGTTCTTCTTCAGTAATAAGACCACGTCTAAATTGTTTTAAGACATTATCAACTTTATTTTGAGCTTCATGAAGAATTTCTTCTTTTTCACCTAATACAACGATGTCTGCCACACCAACGGTAATACCAGCTTTAGTTGAATATTTGAAACCTAAATTCTTCATTCGGTCTAGCATTTTTGATGTTTCAGTAATCTTGAAGCGTTTAAATACTTCAGCGATGATGTTCCCAAGAATCTTCTTCTTAAACGGATCGACAATTGGCATTGCACGAATCGCTTCAGGAATATCAGTAGCTTTATCAATAAAGTATTTTTGCGGTGTTTCAATTTCAAGATTCTCTTTTGTTGGTTCGTTAATATACGGGAATGTTTTCGGTAAAATTTCATTGAATACCAATTTACCAACTGTTGTCATCAATAGTTGTTTATTTTGTTCTTCAGTGAATGTTTCATTTTTTAACGACCCAGCATGGACAGCTACTCTTGTGTGTAAGTGAACATATCCGTTTTGGTAAGCAAGTAACGCCTCACTTGTATCGTTAAAGATCATTCCTTCACCAACAGCATTTTCTCTTTCTAATGTTAAGTAATAGTTACCTAACACCATATCTTGTGAAGGTGTAACAACTGGTTTACCATCCTTAGGATTCAGGATGTTTTGTGCTGCCAACATAAGCAATCTAGCTTCAGCTTGCGCCTCTGCTGATAAAGGTACGTGAACTGCCATTTGGTCACCATCAAAGTCAGCATTATATGCTGTACAAACAAGTGGATGCAGGCGAATCGCACGTCCTTCAACTAACGTAGGTTCAAATGCTTGAATCCCTAATCTATGAAGTGTAGGGGCACGGTTTAATAATACCGGATGCTCCTTAATAACACTCTCAAGAACATCCCAAACTTCAGGGTGAACTTTTTCAATTTTACGTTTAGCTGATTTAATGTTGTGCGCTAGACCCTTCTCAACTAACTCTTTCATGACAAACGGTTTAAATAACTCCAATGCCATTTCTTTAGGTAGTCCACATTGATACATTTTCAAGTTTGGACCAACGACAATAACAGAACGTCCAGAGTAGTCAACACGTTTACCAAGCAAGTTTTGACGGAAACGTCCTTGTTTACCTTTTAACATATGAGATAGTGATTTAAGTGGTCTATTACCAGGACCTGTAACAGGACGCCCACGACGACCGTTATCAATTAAAGCGTCAACAGCTTCTTGAAGCATACGCTTTTCATTTTGAACGATGATGCTTGGAGCACCAAGGTCTAATAAACGTTTCAAACGGTTATTACGGTTAATTACACGGCGATAAAGGTCATTTAAATCAGATGTAGCAAAACGACCACCGTCTAGTTGAACCATTGGACGAAGCTCCGGAGGAATAACTGGTAGCACATCAAGAATCATCCAGCTTGGTTCATTTCCTGAACCACGGAATGCTTCAAGCACTTCTAATCGTTTAATTGCACGTGTTCGGCGTTGCCCTTGTGCAGTTTTTAATTCTTCTTTTAACGAATCTACTTCTTTATCAAGGTCAATATCTGAAAGTAATTTTCTAATTGACTCCGCACCCATAGATGCTTGGAATTTGTTACCGTATTTTTCACGGTAAGCACGGTATTCTTTTTCAGAAAGCAATTGTTTTTTCTCTAATGCTGTATCCCCAGATTCAGTTACAACATAAGATGCAAAATAAATTACTTCTTCCAATGCACGTGGAGACATATCAAGCACAAGACCCATACGGCTTGGAATACCTTTAAAGTACCAAATATGTGATACTGGCGCTGCTAGCTCAATGTGCCCCATTCTTTCACGACGAACTTTAGCACGTGTAACTTCAACACCACAACGATCACAAACAACACCTTTATAACGAACGCGTTTGTATTTACCACAATGACACTCCCAGTCCTTTGTTGGACCGAAAATACGTTCACAAAACAAACCATCTTTTTCAGGTTTTAATGTACGATAATTGATTGTTTCAGGTTTCTTTACTTCACCATGAGACCATGAGCGGATTTTATCTGGTGAAGCGAGACCTATTTTCATATACTCGAAATTATTAACATCTAGCAAGGGGCCTACCTCCCTTTCGATCTACAGGTTTTTCCCATTCACTTATCAATAAGTTTGGGTCCCAGTCATCTATTCCACTTAGCTCGAATGGAGGGCAGTAATCGCCCTCCTTGTTCAATTTATTCTTTTGTTGCTACTGTTTCTGCTTCTTCTGTTTCTTGCGTATCTGGAGCGATTGTTAAGGATTCAGCCTGTTGCATATCCTCTTCATCATCCGTATCACGCATTTCTATCTCTTTTTCATCGCCTGAAAGAATTTTTACATCCATACCTAAGCTTTGAAGTTCTTTAATTAATACTTTGAATGATTCAGGGACACCAGGTTCCGGTACATTTTCACCCTTAACGATGGATTCATATGTTTTCACACGTCCAACGACATCATCCGATTTAACTGTTAAGATCTCTTGAAGTGTATAAGCAGCACCATAGGCTTCAAGTGCCCAAACCTCCATCTCACCAAAACGCTGTCCACCGAATTGTGCTTTACCACCAAGCGGTTGTTGCGTAACAAGTGAGTAAGGTCCAGTAGAACGAGCGTGAAGTTTATCATCAACCATGTGTGCTAGTTTGATCATATACATGACACCAACTGATACACGGTTATCAAACGGCTCTCCTGAACGTCCATCATAAAGAACTGTTTTCGCATCACGAGCCATACCAGCTTCTTCGATTGTTTCCCAAACGTCTTCCTCGTTTGCACCATCAAATACTGGTGAAGCAACATGAATGCCTAATTGTCTTGCTGCCATTCCAAGATGTAGTTCCAGAACCTGACCAATGTTCATACGAGAAGGTACCCCTAATGGGTTCAACATGATATCAACCGGTGTGCCATCTGGTAAATACGGCATATCTTCTTCCGGTAGAATACGAGAGATAACCCCTTTGTTACCATGTCGGCCGGCCATTTTGTCCCCTTCAGAAATCTTACGCTTCTGAACAATATAAACACGTACAAGTTGGTTAACACCTGGAGGTAGTTCATCGCCATCTTCACGATTGAAGACTTTGACATCTAGTACGATACCGCCTCCACCATGTGGTACACGCAAGGATGTATCACGTACTTCACGTGCTTTTTCACCGAAAATAGCATGAAGTAGTCTTTCCTCTGCAGTTAGTTCTGTTACACCTTTAGGCGTTACTTTACCAACTAACAAGTCTCCATCTTTCACTTCAGCACCTGTGCGAATAATACCGCGCTCATCTAAATTACGTAAGGCATCTTCCCCTACATTCGGGATGTCACGAGTAATTTCTTCAGGTCCAAGCTTCGTATCACGAGACTCTGACTCATACTCTTCAATATGAATAGAAGTGTATACGTCATCTTTTACAAGGCGCTCACTCATGATGATCGCATCCTCGTAGTTATAACCGTCCCATGTCATGAAAGCAACCAGAACATTACGTCCAAGCGCAAGTTCACCAAGTTCCATTGATGGTCCATCAGCAAGGATTTCACCTTTCGTTACACGGTTACCAACTGCAACAATTGGTCTTTGGTTGTAACAAGTACCTTGGTTGGAACGAATGAACTTAAGCATTCTATATTTATCAAGATCGCCTTTTACTTCTTGGCCATCTACTTCTTTCACACGTCTTACCCAAACTTCTTTCGCTTCAACATGCTCAACAATACCTTCATGCTTACAAATCACCGCAGCACCAGAATCTTTACCAGAAACATATTCCATTCCTGTTCCAACGCGTGGTGCTTCAGGTTGCATAAGAGGCACAGCTTGTCGTTGCATGTTGGCACCCATTAGGGCACGGTTAGAGTCATCATTCTCTAAGAATGGGATACATGCAGTCGCAGCAGATACAACCTGCTTAGGTGATACATCCATGTAATCAACACGGTCACGTTTAACAACAGTATTTTCCCCTCTAAAACGAGCAACAACTTCCTCGTCAACGAATGAACCATCTTCACCTAGTCTTGCATTCGCTTGGGCTACAACATAATTATCTTCCTCATCAGCTGTTAAGTAATCGATTCTTGAAGATACTGTACCTGTTTCGTGATCAATACGACGATAAGGTGTTTCAATAAATCCAAAACGATTCACTTTTGCAAAGGATGATAAAGAGTTAATTAATCCGATATTCGGTCCCTCTGGCGTTTCAATTGGACACATACGACCATAGTGGGAGTAGTGAACGTCACGCACTTCAAAACCTGCGCGCTCACGTGTTAAACCACCAGGTCCTAAGGCTGATAGACGTCGCTTATGTGTTAACTCAGCTAATGGATTTGTTTGGTCCATGAACTGGGACAATTGAGAGCTACCAAAGAATTCTTTAATAGATGCAATAACAGGACGAATGTTGATTAATTGTTGTGGTGTAATTGTGTTCGTGTCTTGAATAGACATTCTCTCACGTACTACACGCTCCATTCTTGATAAACCGATACGGAATTGGTTTTGCAATAGCTCACCAACAGAACGTAATCTTCTATTACCAAGGTGGTCAATATCATCTGTATCGCCGACACCATGCAATAAATCAAAGAAATAGCTAATAGAAGCAATAATATCAGCAGGTGAAATGTTCTTCACAGCTTCTTCTACATACGCATTACCGATTACATTAATGACTTTCTCGCCATCTTCATTCGGTGCATAAATTTTAATTGATTGAACATCGACTTCTTCATCTATAACGCCGCCGACAAGGTCCACTTTCTTAAAGCCAACATTCTTCTCAAGGTAAGGAAGAATTCGATCAAGTGTTCTACGATCAAGTACAACACCTTTTTCAGCAATGATTTCTCCTGTTTCAGGATCAACCAAATTTTCAGCTAATCTTTGGCCAAATAATCTATTTTTTATATGAAGCTTTTTATTAATCTTGTAACGTCCAACATTTGCTAAATCATAGCGTTTTGGATCGAAGAATCTTGATACAAGTAAGCTTTTTGCATTTTCAACAGTCGGTGGTTCACCTGGACGAAGACGCTCATAGATTTCGAGCAATGCTTTGTCCGTACCTTCTGTGTTATCCTTTTCAAGCGTATTACGGATATATTCATTGTCACCAATTAATTCGATGATTTCTTGATCAGATCCGAACCCTAATGCACGCAAAAGAACCGTAACGGGTAGCTTCCTCGTACGATCTATTCTAACGTATACGACATCTTTGGCATCAGTTTCATACTCAAGCCAAGCGCCGCGGTTCGGGATAACAGTGGCAGTAAAGCCTTTTTTCCCGTTTTTATCGAGTTTTCCGCTAAAGTATACGCTCGGAGAACGCACCAATTGCGAAACAATGACACGTTCTGCGCCATTAATTACAAATGTTCCTGTTTCTGTCATAAGCGGGAAGTCACCCATAAAGACATCCTGATCTTTGACTTCGCCTGTTTCTTTGTTCACAAGACGTACTTTTACACGCAAAGGTGCAGAATATGTAACATCTCGTTCCTTCGATTCCTCAACCGAATATTTTGGATCGCCAAGGCTGTAATCAATAAATTCAAGCGATAAATTACCAGTAAAGTCTTCAATCGGAGAAATGTCATGAAACATCTCTCTTAAACCCTCATCAAGAAACCATTGATAAGAAGAGGTTTGGATTTCGATTAGATTTGGTAATTCTAAAACTTCACTGATTCGTGCGTAACTTCTACGTTGGCGGTGTCGTCCATACTGAACTAGTTGACCTGTCAACTGATTCACCCCTCAAATCAAGCGTTATTATTTGAAAAGCAACCTGTGAATCTCACATGCAAATAATAGAATCTATCTTTTTACCTGTGGATTCCAGCCCACAAGTAAGATAAACTCTTTACATGAGAAATATTATCCAGGTAGCTTGACATATCTTAAACTCGAGTCACATTTCGCTCTATCTTTGCCAAAATTAGAGCGCCGGAAGCCCCAAAACATGAGATTCCTCCGTAAATATAAACTCAATCAGACAAAAAGAAAAAGGGTTTTCAAGCAAAAACCACAATTCCATCATTAGACTATTCTTTTCATTACTTCCCACATCTGGATAAATTTATACAATAACGCATAAATTTTTATCCCTATTGGTAGTATATTATGTTGGCATTTTACAATACTAACATAGCGAAAATGTCAAGTCAATCTTTTTTTGCTCTTAATATAAAATAGCCTTTTTTCTTTACAACTGTATCTACTTCAGCAAATAATTCCGAGAGCTTTTCAATAGCAGATGGTGCACCTTGCTTCTTTTGAATGACTACCCATAATTCTCCACCAGGCAATAAACATTCAAAACTCTCTTCAAAAATACGATGCACGGTTTGTTTCCCAGCTCGTATTGGCGGATTCGTTAAGATAGCTGCAAATTGATGTTCTTTAACAACTGCCAACTTATCACTTTCTTTTACAGTGATATTGTTGATACCATTAAGCTCGCTGTTTGTTTTAGCCAATTCAAGCGCTCTTTCATTCACATCGAGCATGACGACTTGCCGATCTTGCATAAGCGTCGCCATTGATAAACCAATTGGGCCGTACCCACAACCAACATCTAATATATCACCAGATATTTCAGGAGGGATAAACGTCTCTATTAATAACTTCGATCCAAAGTCAACTTCATTTTTTGAAAATACACCATGATCGGTTTTAAATTGAAATGTTTTGTCTCTTAGTTTGTAACTCCAAACACGTGGATTACTTTCGACATTAGGCGTTTTAGAATAATAATGGTCTGACATAGTGGTCACCTCCAGATATTAGAGCTGCATGTGCGAGGATTTTTTGGTAGAGGGTAAAAATAAGTACACGTCGCGACTGTAGCTGTACGTTGTCCTTAAATTCACTTACCTAAACAGTCCACATAACTGATATTAAAAAAGCCCGCTCATACAAGCGGGCTTTTTAAAAAAACCTATATTACTTAACTTCTACGCCAGCTCCAACTTCTTCAAGTTTAGCTTTGATTTCTTCAGCTTCTTCTTTAGAAGCGCCTTCTTTAATAGCTTTAGGAGTGTTATCAACAACTTCTTTCGCTTCTTTAAGGCCAAGACCTGTGATTTCACGAACAACTTTGATAACTTTGATTTTTTGGTCGCCAGCAGAATTAAGAATTACGTCGAATTCTGTTTTCTCAGCAGCAGCGTCTCCACCAGCAGCGCCACCAGCAACAGCTACAGGAGCTGCAGCAGTTACTCCGAATTCTTCTTCAATTGCTTTTACTAGATCGTTAAGTTCTAAAACAGTCATATTTTTAACTGCTTCAATGATTTGTTCTTTAGTCATGATATAATTTCCTCCTTAATTTTTGTTAGATTATATTGGTTAAAACCGATAATTAAGCGCCTTGTTCTTCTTTTTGATCTGCAACAGCTTTTGTTGCAAGAGCAAGATTGCGAATTGGAGCTTGAAGTACGCTGAGTAGCATAGAAAGCAAACCTTCGCGAGATGGAAGTTCAGCAAGAGCTTTCACTTCTTCTTGTGAAGCGATATTACCTTCAATTACACCTGCTTTAATTTCAAGAGCTTCATGCTTTTTAGCAAACTCGTTTAAAATTTTCGCTGGTGCGACAACATCCTCTGTACTGAATGCAATTGCATTAGGACCAGTAAGATGTTCATTTAAGCCTGCAAGTTCAGCAGCTTCTGCTGCACGACGACTCATAGAGTTTTTGTAAACTTTGAATTCAACATTCGCTTCACGTAGTTGTTTACGAAGTTCTGTTACTTCTGAAACAGTTAATCCGCGGTAATCAACAACAACTGCTGTTTGAGCTGATTTGAATTTGTCTGCAATTTCTTCTACGATTTGTTTCTTTTGTTCGATAATGCTGCTCATCTTTACACCTCCTATTGAATTATGCATTCATACCGTTCAATCAGATAGGTGAGACTCACCATCTCATTAAAAAACCTCCATATCAAAGGTAGACATGGAGGAAGTATACAATAGCTCGTTCAAGCAATTAAAATCTATCGTATTACCTCGGCAGGTTATTAAGCCTCAATCGGCTCCTGCTGTCTACGGTATAAATGATTAAGTTATGATAATAACAAGATTCATTCTACAGAATGGATATTGTTATGTCAACTTTATTTAAAAACCAATTAATGGTTAATTATTTTGTTGCAGCTGTAGAAGGGTCTACTTTCACACCAGGTCCCATAGTAGTAGTTACAGAAACGTTTTTCATGTAAGTACCTTTTGCTGCAGCAGGTTTTGCTTTCATCATTGTATCGAAGATTGTGTTGAAGTTTTCAACAAGCTTGTCATCTTCAAATGATACTTTTCCGATAGGCACGTGAATGTTACCAGCTTTTTCTACGCGGTATTCAACTTTACCTGCTTTGATTTCATTAACAGCTTTTTCTACATCAAATGTAACTGTACCTGTTTTAGGGTTTGGCATTAAACCTTTTGGTCCAAGTACACGGCCAAGTTTACCAACTTCACCCATCATGTCTGGAGTAGCAACGATTACGTCAAACTCAAACCAACCTTGGTTGATTTTGTTGATGAATTCTGCATCTCCAACATAGTCTGCACCTGCAGCTTCTGCTTCTTTCGCTTTTTCGCCTTTTGCAAATACAAGCACGCGTTGAGTTTTACCAGTACCGTTCGGAAGCACGACAGCTCCACGAATTTGTTGGTCAGCTTTCTTAGGATCTACACCTAAACGAAACGCTACTTCAACTGTTGCGTCAAATTTAGCAAAGTTTGTTTTCTTAGCAAGAGCAATTGCTTCTGCAACTGGGTAAGCTTTTGTGCTATCTACAAGTTTAGCAGCTTCTACATACTTCTTACCTTTTTTAGCCATTTTAATTTCCTCCTTGAATGTGGTTTTAGCGGAATAACCTCCCACCGACGAAAAGCACGTTTGCTTCTCATCTCAAAACGTCGGCCCCCGAGAATCCTCAAGGTCCGAACATTATAAAGGTTGCGAGTGAAACTAATTCAGCATCGCAACCTCTTTAGAAACAATCATCATACATCAATAGCAAATAGTATTAGTCTTCGATGACAATACCCATGCTGCGTGCAGTACCTTCAACCATACGCATAGCAGCTTCTACACTAGCAGCGTTTAGATCAGGCATTTTTGTTTCAGCAATCTCGCGTACCTTGTCACGCTTGACTGTTGCTACTTTATTACGGTTTGGTTCACCAGAACCAGACTCAATACCAGCCGCTTTCTTAAGCAATACAGCAGCAGGTGGAGTTTTCGTAATAAATGTAAATGAACGGTCCTCAAATACCGTGATTTCAACAGGAATAATTAGACCAGCTTGTTCAGCTGTGCGTGCATTAAATTCCTTACAGAATCCCATGATATTAACACCGGCTTGACCTAGTGCAGGACCAACTGGTGGTGCTGGGTTTGCTTTACCTGCAGGAATTTGCAATTTAACAAGTTTGATTACTTTTTTAGCCACGAGACACACCTCCTTAAAGTCCGTGATGTGGTAATAGGGGTTTTCCCCCTCCCACTCAACTGTTAATTCTTTATATTAACATAAAGAATAATGTCCAATGTCCGGTCTCGTCTTCTGAGACATACTGACCTATGAAATATTATCATTTTTCAAAGATGATTTCAAGTTCTTTTCAAAAATATAGGAGAGCTCATAAACGAAAGACAATGGCTAGATATAGCGGAATCATACTAAAATCAACTTTCCCTACTTAAATAAAAGAAAGAAAGACCGTTAAATTTTTTCGATTTGCGAAAAATCTAATTCAACCGGAGTATCTCTTCCAAACATATTTACAAGCACTTTGATTTTCGCTTTATCTTTATCAATTTCTTCAATAGATCCAGTAAAGTTAGCAAATGGACCTTCGTTTACTTGTACCGTTTCCCCAACTGCGAAGTTTACATCCATTCGTTTTTCTTCAACACCCATACGTTTAAGAATGACCTGCACTTCTTCAGGCAACAATGGAGTAGGTTTGGAGCCAGAACCCGCTGAACCAACAAACCCAGTTACACCAGGTGTATTACGCACTACATACCAAGAGTCATCTGTCATAACAATCTCCACCAACACATAACCTGGGAATACTTTTCGTTTGACAACTTTCTTCTTACCATTTTTAAAATCTGTTTCTTCTTCTTCAGGGACAACCACTCTAAAAATTTTATCCTGCATGCCCATCGATTCCACACGTTTTTCAAGGTTTGCTTTTACTTTATTCTCATACCCTGAGTACGTATGTACTACATACCAATTCTTTTCCATATCAAAGGGGACTTAACGTCCTTCCCTCCCTGCAATCTTTTTTTATTTTTGAAAGACTGACATCTCTTGTTTGTCTAAATTGATGGATGACGATATCGATCGTATCCTAAGCAAATGGACTAGGCCTTTCTTGACCAAATGAAAAAACCCGTTACCGGGCTCCTGCAAATGTTCCTGTGTTATCATCCATTATACCATGGAAGCTCAGGGGTTATTCAAGAATTAAGCGAATCAATTCAGAAATACCTAAATCAACAACAGTAAAGAATAACGTAAAGAATAAAACAACGACAATCACTGTGATCGTATATTTCGTTAGCTCTTTTTTTGTAGGCCAGCTAACCTTTTTCATCTCACGTCCAACTTCACGGAAAAACTGCACGATGCGTCCCATTTCTTAACCCCCAACTTTTAAAGAGATATATCCTTTAACAAAAAAGCGTCGATTAAGAATACATCCCCCTGAATGCCATTCTATTACTTTTTTGTCTCTTCTTTACTCTATTATTTTGTTTCGCGATGAACTGTATGTGCACTGCATTTACTGCAAAATTTCTTTAATTCCAATCTCTCATTACCTTTATTACTATTTGTAGTGTAATTCCTTGTCCCACAATCGGCACAAGCTAGTATCACTTTTTTCGGCATGTTTCACACCTCTTCGACATTTATGCCATTAAAACTCTACCATGGCGAATAATCCATGTCAATAACTGCAAAAACACGAAAACTTCAACTACTAAAAATGGTTCTCATATGCCCATAAATAATATATTAACATATAGTAGTTATAAAGAGAATTCTCTTATTTCTAAATATCTTTCTAGTTTTCTCTTCACTCTTTGCAAAGCATTATCAATTGATTTCACATGTCGATTTAATTCTTCAGATATTTCCTGATATGACTGCCCATCTAAATAAAGGGCAAGCACCTTTCTTTCCAAATCGCTCAAAAGTTCAGACATTTTTACTTCGATGTGGTCAAACTCTTCCTGATTAATAATTAACTCTTCTGGGTTTAGCACTTTCGCTCCAGAAATAACGTCCATTAACGTACGATCTGACTCCTCATCATAAATAGGCTTATCAAGCGATACATAAGAATTCAATGGGATATGCTTTTGTCTTGTTGCTGTTTTAATTGCCGTGATAATTTGTCTTGTGATACATAATTCCGCAAATGCTTTGAAGGAAGACAACTTGTCCTCCTTAAAATCTCGAATGGCCTTATAAAGACCAATCATTCCCTCCTGCACAATATCTTCCTTGTCGGCGCCAATGAGGAAATAAGACCTCGCCTTTGCACGCACGAAGTTTCGATACTTATGGATCAAATAATCTAGCGCTTCACTTTCACCTTTATGCACTAATTCAATTACTTCTTCATCTTCGAGTTGAACATATAAAGAATGCTTTTCAGCTTTTGTCCTGAAGTCGATACTCATCTTGATCCCCCCGACCGTACAAGCATGGTTAGAAATATTATACAGTAGGGTATTTTCCAGCGTCAACCAATCATTTATCGTTCTCTGCGCCATTTTTCGAAAATTTCAACGATTTCATCACTTAATGGGATTTTAGACACTGGCTTATTTTCCTGGCTTTTCTTTACTTTTTTGTCAATTTGTTTTTCGATATGATTCATTTCATTGTGTAATTCTCGGGCTGACTTCCTTAACGCACCTTGAGCAAAGATAACTCTCTGCTCTGTAAAATCTGAAGTAGCTACATAGATTTGTGTTTTGATATTATTTAACGCAATCGCTAGCTTTTCAATACGTTCATCTGCGGTTTCGTTTGTACGTGTGAAAATAACTTCAACATTATAATTCTTAAATTTTCTTTCTGTCCCTTTTACGTAATGGGCATCAAAGACAACTATGACTCGGTAACCGGAATACCCTTGATATTCAGCCATCTTCTCTACCAGCAGGTCCCTGGCTGCTTCTAAATCCTTATTTTTAAGAAGTTGAAGCTCGGGCCAGGCACCGATGATATTATATCCGTCAACAAGAAGGATATTCATCATTATCGCTCAATCGGAGAGCGTTTGCGGTAGACTTCATACATCAATAAAGCAGCCGCAACTGAAGCATTTAAAGATGTCACTCGCCCAGCCATTGGTAAGCTGATAAGAAAATCACATTTATCTCTAATCAGTCTTCCCATTCCTTTCCCTTCACTTCCAATGACTAATCCGATGGGCATCACTCCATCCAATTGGCGATAATCCTGTTTACCGCTAGCATCTGTACCCGCAATCCAAACGCCTCGTTCTTTTAATTCATCAATCGTTCTTGCTAAATTGGTTACACGGGCAACAGGAATATGTTCAATCGCACCCGTTGAAGCTTTCGCAACTGTTGCTGTTAAACCAACCGCACGTCTCTTCGGAATAATAATTCCATGTGCACCTACAGCATCAGCCGTTCTCATAATCGAACCTAGATTATGAGGATCTTCAATCTCATCCAATAGAATAAAGAAGGGAGCTTGTCCACTGTCTTCAGCCTTTTTAAATAGGTCATCTAACTCAGCATATTGATAGGCTGCCACATGAGCAACCACACCTTGATGATTCCCTAACTCCATTTGATCCAATTTCTTTTTCGGTACAAATTGAACCAGCACACCCATTTCCTTTGCTAATCCAACCACTTGCTGCATTTGCCCTTTTTGAGAGCCTTCCGCTACCATAATTTTATTCATATCACGCTCTGATTTAAGTGCCTCAATCACAGCATTTTTACCAATAATGAAATCATGACTCATTTCTTGCTCTCCTCCTTCCTATCCTCAGTCCATTTAAATGCTTTAACTACTAACTCTTCTAACCGCTCTTCTCTATTAGATAAATATAAAAAGCCTATCAATGCTTCGAATGCAGTACTATAACGATAAGTTTGTACATCGGTGTTTTTCGGAATGGTGCCGGATTTAGCATTTCTACCCCGTCTAACTACCGCCTCTTCTTCTTCTGATAAAACGCCCTCGTCCAAAAATGCATGAATCACTCTTGATTGTGCTTTAGCTGACACGTACTTCGTTGCTGCCTTATGCAACTGATGTGGTCTAATATTACCTTTTTGCAATAGGTCCTGGCGTACATATTGTTCGTAAACAGCATCGCCCATATAAGCAAGGGCGAGGCTGTTTAATTGTTTAGGATTAAGATTTTCATCGTATGAAAGCATCACTCTTATCCTCTTTTCCATCTTGTTCCTTGAGCTGTATCCTCAAGAATAATATTCATTTCTTTTAATTGATCACGAATTTGATCAGCTAATTGGAAATTGCGATCTTTTCTTGCTTGAATCCGGTCAGCTATCAATTGATCCACTTCCTCATCTAGCAGTTCTGGCTCATCCTCTAACGCTAGCCCAAGCACACCGAAGAAATCTTCGAATTGCGTCATAAATGCATCGATTACAGCAGTAGAAGTATTCTTTTCCATCAAATAATAATTCGCTTGTTTTGATAATTCAAATACAACAGAGATGGCATTCGCTGTGTTAAAATCATCATCCATATCTGTGATGAATTGCTTTTGTAAATCACCAATTTTCTCTAACCATTCTTGGTTATTATCTGTTAACTCGCTACTTGCTTCTTTACGATGTTTTAAATTCTCATACGAAGCTTTAATACGCTCATAACCGGCTTTTGTATTTTCCAACAATTCTTCATTATAGTTAATTTGATTACGGTAATGCACTGCTAACATGAAAAACCTTAACACTTGCGGATTGTGCTTCTTAATAATATCGTGTACCAAGACAAAGTTGCCGAGTGATTTAGACATTTTCTCGTTATCAATATTAATATAGCCATTATGCATCCAGTAACGAGCAAAAGTTTTCCCTGTCACTGCCTCTGACTGTGCAATTTCATTCTCATGGTGAGGGAAGGATAAATCTTGTCCTCCAGCATGAATATCAATCGTATCACCTAGATACTTACGAGCCATCGCGGAGCATTCAATATGCCACCCTGGGCGACCCGCTCCCCAAGGACTATCCCATTTAATCTCACCTTCCTTCGCCGCTTTCCAAAGGACGAAATCAAGTGCGTCTTTCTTCTTCTCACCAACCGCAATACGGTTGCCTAGCTTTAACTCATCAATCGATTGATGAGAAAGCTTGCCATACTCTTCAAATTTTCGTGTATGGTAGTACACATCACCTTCTGATTCATAGGCAAAACCTTTATCAATCAACGCTTGGATAAACTCAATAATCGTATCCATATTTTCCGTTACTCTCGGATGAGTGTCCGCTTTTTTGCAACCTAATGCCGATACATCTTCAAAATACGCTTCGATAAATCTCTCCGCAATTTCCGGCACCTCTTCACCTAGTTCTTTTGCCGTGCGGATTAATTTATCATCGACATCTGTGAAATTTGACACAAAATTCACATCATATCCGCGATACTCCAAATATCTTCTCACTGTATCGAATACAATTGCGGGGCGGGCATTTCCTATATGAATATAATTGTAAACAGTAGGTCCGCAAACATACATCTTTACTTTACCCTCTTCTAACGGGATAAACGGCTCTTTTTTTCTTGTTAACGTATTATATAATTGAATCGCCATTATGAGTGGCTCCTTTCAGCTTTCAGTTGTTCAAACTCTCTTTTCACTCGCTCTAGCTCGTTTTCTAACTCTTTAAAGCGATCAGAAATCGGATCTGGTAAGTCTGTATGATTCAAATCTTTCGTTACTTTCACACCATCTTGGATTTTCACCTTACCAGGTATACCGACAACCGTTGAATTAGGTGGCACTTCATGTAAAACAACTGAGCCAGCACCTATTTTTGAGTTTTCCCCAATTGTAATGGATCCAAGCACTTTTGCTCCTGTAGCAATAAGAGCATTATCCTTAATCGTTGGATGCCTCTTGCCTTTTTCCTTCCCTGTTCCCCCAAGTGTTACACCTTGATAGACAGTGACATTATCTCCAATTTCGCAAGTCTCACCAATAACCACACCCATGCCGTGATCAATAAAAAATCGACGGCCAATTTTCGCCCCGGGGTGAATTTCTATTCCAGTAAAAAAACGACTGATTTGCGAAACCAACCTTGCCAGGAAAAAGAATTTATTTTTATAAAGACCGTGGGCGATGCGATGATTCCAAATCGCATGTAATCCAGAGTAGGTTAACACTACTTCAAAAACACTTCTTGCGGCAGGGTCCTGTTCAAACACAACATCGATATCTTCCTTCATTCTTTTAAACATGCTCTCTCCCTCCAGTCTTTAAACACATTTTTTTCGTATAATAAAACAACAAAAAACAACAGTCATTACATTCTCTCTTTGATTGGGACCTTATCACCAGAAAACCAATCTATAAATAAAAAACGCCCCTGTCTAAAATAGACAGAGACGTTTACACGCGGTTCCACTCTGTTTAAGCTTTCATATAATAAAAGCTCCAACTCTGCCTCGTTAACGGGAAGGTAGCCGCCTATTTCTACTATAACGGTTCGAAATAGGACTCAGAGGGGCACTTCAGAGAATGAGAGGTTTAAACCACTTTCAGCCGATGATGGTTCTCTCTAATAAACAGTCATTACTCTTACTTTTCCTCTTCAATGATTTAGCATCTATAAAGATCTTGTAAAGATTTATACGTTAATATTCTATACTATATTATATTTTTACCGATATGTTAACCTAAAATACGCTTTAGGCGAATTTTTACGGTTTCTCTACCTAATAGTTCCATTGCTTTCGGTAGGTCCGGACCATGTGTTTGCCCCGTTGTTGCTGAGCGAATCGGCATAAATAATTTTTTGCCCTTATGTCCAGTCGCTTTCTGTACTGACTTCATTGCCGCCTTTATTTGGTCGGCTTCAAATACCTCAAGGGCCTCAACTTCATGTAAGAAAGCAGTCAACACTTCCGGTACTTGCTCTTCAGCTAATACTTCGCTCGCTTCTGATTCTACTTCAACATCCTGAACAAAGAATAATTCACTTAGTTCAATTACTTGCGCACCATAACTCATTTTCTCTTGCAGCAGCAGCACTAATTTCTTTAACCATTGTAACTCATCCTCTGAAGGATGGTCTCCTACTTTGCCTGCTTTTTTAAAATGAGGTAGCGTTACAGCAAGTAACTGGTCACCATCTAACTTTTTCATGTACTGTGAATTAATATGAGCAAGCTTCTGCATATCGAATAATGCCGGAGACTTAGATAATCTTGACTCATCAAAGATTTCAATTAGCTCTTCTTTTGAGAATAATTCTTCCTCTCCACTAGGAGACCAGCCAAGTAAGGCGATAAAGTTAAACAACGCTTCAGGCAAGTAACCTAGCTCTTCGTATTGTTCAATGAATTGAATGATTGACTCATCGCGTTTACTTAACTTTTTACGACTTTCATTCACTATTAGCGTCATATGACCAAATACAGGTACTTGGAAGCCAAGCGCCTCATAAATCATAATTTGTTTAGGTGTATTAGAAATATGATCATCCCCACGTAGTACATGAGAGATTTTCATTAAATAATCATCAATGGCTACAGCAAAATTATATGTCGGTGTCCCGTCTTTTTTGACAATTACATGATCACCAATGCCATCTGACTCAAATGACACTTCCCCTTTAACCATATCATTGAATGCATACACTTTTCCTTGTGGGACAAGAAATCGAATACTTGGTTCTCTTCCTTCAGCTTCGAGTTGTTGGCGATCATCATCTGATAAATGTCTGCACTTTCCGGAGTAAATCGGCGTTTCGCCTTTAGCCATTTGCGCCTCACGCTCAGCTTCTAACTCTTCTTCCGTACAATAACATTTATAAGCTTGTCCACTATCAAGTAACTGTTGATAATACTTTTTGTATATTTCGTTTCGTTCTGATTGACGATACGGACCATAGCCACCATCTTTATCAATACTTTCATCCCAGTCTATACCAAGCCATTGTAAGTATTTTAATTGACTTTCTTCGCCGCCCTCAATATTACGCTTTTTATCTGTATCTTCAATACGAATGATGAATTGACCATTTTTACTACGAGCAAATAAATAATTAAACAAAGCTGTACGCGCATTACCAATATGTAAATGTCCCGTTGGACTTGGTGCATAACGTACACGAATATCACTTGACATGATGATCCTCCTTCAAGATCGGGTTCTATTTCGAAAAACCGCTGATTGCTGAATAAGCCAACCTGACGATCCATCTTTTTTATCAAAAATTTAATATAAATAGCACCCTTTATTTTATCATCCTACTGTAAGTTGTCAAAGTCCGTAAATGACGGACTAGGCTCTTTTCTGCAACAACACAACCACTTGAGCAGCAATTCCTTCGCCCCTGCCTGTAAATCCTAGTTTTTCCGTTGTCGTTGCCTTCACGTTAATGTTCTCTACTTCTGATTCTAACAATTCCGCTATTCTTTCTCTTATAGCTGGAATATAAGGAGCCATTTTTGGTTTTTGTGCAATAATGGTACAATCTGCATTCACAAGTTCATAACCCTTATCTTTTACCAATTGCCACACATGTTGCATCAGCTTAGCTGAATCCGCATCTTTAAATTCTGGGTCTGTATCAGGGAAGTGCTTACCAATATCACCTTCACCAATTGCACCTAAACAGGCATCTGACACTGTATGTAGTAAAACATCCGCATCTGAATGTCCAAGTAATCCTAATTCATATGGAATCGTAATCCCACCCATAATCAGTGGTCGTCCTTCAACTAATTGATGTACATCAAATCCTTGTCCAATGCGAAACATTCTATCTTCTCCTTTAGATAAAGTCATCTCTTTTATTTAAAATCGCCTCAGCAAAATAAAGATCCTCAGGCGTTGTTAGTTTAATATTATCGTAATTCCCTTGTACAAATGCAATCTTATTATGTACTCTCTCCACCAGGCTTGCATCATCGGTCCCTACAAAATGATCCTCTTGTGCTTTCTCATATGCCGCTTGTAAAATACTAAGCTTAAAAGCTTGAGGGGTTTGTACCGACCACAGACGCGATCGATCAATGGTTTCCTCTACTAATCCATCTCGTCCCTTTTTAATTGTGTCTTTTACTGGAACGGCTAAAATGGCGCCATCATTGCACTGAGCTTGAGATACAAGTTGGTCGATATGCTCTTGTTCAACAAAAGGACGGGCCGCATCATGCACTAACACAATTCCTTCACCTGTTAATTCACGAATCACATTACTAATGCTATGCTGTCTTTCCTGTCCACCGCTGATATATGCCTTTACCTTATCAATCCCATGCTCAGCAATTAACCTACTTATCTCCTTTTCCTCAGCAGGATTAATAGCTAAATAAATCCCTTCACACGCGGAATCCCGCTGGAAAACGTTCAATGTATGTATAAATATAGGTACCCCTCTTAACTCTAGCAACAGTTTATTTTTTGAGGCACCCATTCTCTTCCCTTGCCCTGCTGCAGGTATGACAACTCTATACCCCATAATCTCCTTTAACTCCCTTAATCAGCATAAAAAGCGGAAGAAAAGAGCCGTTTTACAGCTCCCTCTTCTGCTTCTCCTATACTATATTATAATGCTTTTTCTAAAAGTTTTGGTTTAGCAAAAATCATTCTACCCGCAGACGTTTGTAAGACACTTGTCACGACTACATCAATATGCTTGCCGATATAATTTCTGCCTTCTTCTACGACAATCATGGTACCATCGTCTAAGTAAGCAATCCCTTGATTCTGTTCTTTTCCGTCCTTAATGACCTGAACCTTCATTTCTTCCCCCGGAAGCACAACCGGCTTCACAGCATTCGCCAGATCATTAATATTTAGAACTGCGACTTTCTGTAGCTCGCATACCTTATTTAGGTTGAAATCATTGGTTACAACCACACCGTTAGTTAATTTCGCTAACTTCACTAGCTTACTATCCACTTCTTGTATTTCTTCAAAATTACCTTCGTAAATTTCTACCTTAATAGACAGCTCACTTTGAATACGGTTGAGAATGTCTAAACCGCGGCGACCCCGATTTCTCTTTAACACATCAGACGAATCGGCAATATGCTGTAATTCTTCTAAGACAAAACGAGGAATAACGATGGTTCCTTCTAAAAATCCTGTTTGGCAAATATCAGCTACCCGACCGTCGATAATCACACTTGTATCTAATATTTTTAGCTTATTCACATCAGATTGACTATCTTCTTCTTCAGTTAACTTTTTCTTTTTGTTCGTAAAAAGATTGAGTAATTCATCTCGCTTTTTAAATCCAACTTGAAAACCTAAATATCCAAATAACAGCGTTAAGACAATAGGAGCGACAGTATTTAATACCGGTATCTCGAGTGTTGACAACCCATAACCAAGTAAAAACGCAACAACAAGACCAAACACCAATCCAACACTACCAAATATAATATCGGTAATTGGCACCTTTACAATCGATTCTTCTGTCCATTTAATGAAATTGACCACATGGTCAACCGCCCAAAATGTTAAAAGATAGAAAATAATAGCTCCTAAAACGGCGGAAACATAAGGATTATTTAATAATGGAATGTCATCTAAACTGATTAGATATAGTAACTCTGGTATCACAAAGATTCCTAATGTGATCCCAAATATAAGGAAACAGACTTGTACAATTCTCTTTAACATTCCCTCACCTCCTTTTATTCATTATTAACAAATTCCAAAAATAAAAAACGCACAATATTGGAAAATTTTATATTATAAACAAAAAAATTATTGCAGTAAACTAAATAAAAGGATAGAACAAACGGTTATGAATACTCTTAGACTAGCACCGTAAGTAAGGGAATGTCAAATGATAAACTACCTATTCTATCATAAGGTGGATAGTAGTTCAATGGTATTTATAAATGTCGATCGGAAAAAAATTGGTCTTGTATAAGCTTGAGGCCTTCGTCAATCTTCCTAGCCCGTACCTCTCCTATACCTTCTACCTCATCTAATTCTTCAATAGAAGCTGCCGCTATATACCTCAGTTCCTCAAAACGATCAACGAGATTATCAATAATAATAGGTGGTAGTCGTGGCACCTTATGCAGCACACGAATCCCTCTAGGATGAATGACTTCTTCAGTATGAATATAGCCATGGAAGCCTAGTAATTTCATGATAACTGAGTCTTCTAAAGTCTCACCTTTTGATAACTCTTGAAGCTTTTGAAGCGCTTCTTTGGCCTTAATATCACGATCATTAGCATAATCCATAATAACGAATTCTGATTCTCTTTCCATTTCAATCAGTAACTCATTCATTTGTAAACGAATAAGACGTCCTTCTGTCCCTAACTCGCTTAAATAAGTTAGTAACTCATTTTTAATTCTTAACAGCATTTCTATATTATGCATAACATTTAACACATCATTATAAGTCACCTGTTCTTCAAATTCGAGAATACCTAAATTAGATATACTTTGCTCAAGAACCACTTTATATTTTTCTAGTGTGGTAACTGCCACATTGGCCTTTGTTAATATCACACCAATATCCTTTAGTGAATAACGAGAAGCCCCTTTATATAAAGTAATGACGTTACGGCGTTGTGAAACAGCAATAACAAGCGCACCTGTTTGTTTCGCCACCCGTTCTGCTGTCCGATGTCGCATCCCTGTCTCTGAGGAAGGAATACTCGAATCTGGTGCGAGTTGGGCATTGGCAATCAGGATTTTGTTTCCTTCTTGATTGAGAATAATCGCCCCATCCATCTTCGCTAGCTCATATAAGTAGTTTGGCGAAAAAGGGCAATTAATTTGAAAGCCCCCATCCACTAAACTAGCAATCTGCTCCTTAGAACAAAGAACAATTAATCCACCCGTATTTGCTCTTAATACATTATCTATACCTGCACGTAGGGGTGTCCCTGGTGCTAAAAATTTCAATAACTCACTGATTGTAATTTCGCTTTGTTTCTTTGAATCCATATGCTTACCCTCCTAATGCAGCTTCAAGTGCTTCACTAACCGAGTGAACACCAATCAATTGAACATTTTTAGGACCTGTCCAGCCGCTCAAATTATTAGCCGGTAAAATAATCCTTTCAAACCCAAGTTTCGCAGCCTCCTGGACTCGCTGTTCAATCCTTGAAACTCTCCTTATTTCTCCAGTGAGGCCCACCTCACCAATAATGCAATCTGTTGCTCTTGTTGGTTTATCTCGAAAACTTGAAGCGATACTGACTGCTACCGCCAAATCAATTGCTGGTTCATCTAGTTTTACCCCACCGGCAACCTTCAAATACGCATCTTGATTTTGTAACAACATACCGACCCGTTTCTCCAATACCGCCATTAATAGAGGCACACGGTTATGATCAATCCCTGTTGCCATTCTTCTTGGGTTGCCAAAACTCGTAGGGGATATTAATGCTTGTATTTCTACAAGAACGGGTCGAGTTCCTTCCATTGAAGCCACAACAGTTGAACCCGCTGCTCCTTGTGATCGTTCTTCTAGGAAAATCTCTGAAGGGTTTGCCACTTCTTCTAAACCTAATTCTTTCATTTCAAAAATACCCATTTCATTCGTAGAACCAAATCGGTTTTTGACTGCTCTTAAAATTCGATACGTATGATGCCTTTCCCCTTCAAAATACAGCACCGTATCCACCATATGTTCAAGCAACCTAGGGCCTGCAATTGACCCTTCTTTTGTTACATGCCCAACAATAAAAATCGCAATCCCTTTTGTTTTCCCGATTCTCATAAGCTCAGCCGTACACTCTCTTACCTGTGAAACACTACCAGGAGCCGAGGTCACTTCCGGATGATAAATAGTTTGAATGGAGTCAATGATAACAAAGTCCGGCTTCACCTCATCAATCGTTTGACTAATCTCTTCTAAGCTTGTCTCCGCATAAACAAGTAAATGTTCTGATGAAATATTTAATCTGTCAGCTCGTAGCTTCGTTTGTCTTATCGACTCTTCTCCAGAAATATAAAGTACCGAATGCTGTTTATTAGATAATTGGGAAGAAACTTGCAAGAGTAGTGTTGATTTCCCAATCCCAGGATCTCCACCAATTAAAACGAGCGATCCTCTGACAACGCCACCACCAAGAACGCGATTTAACTCCTTCATTTCCGTATAAATACGTGGCTCATTGACTGTTTCGATTTTTGGAATCGGCGTCGCTTTTGCTCTAATCGTTGTCTCTTGTGTATGTGCAAACGCCCCTCTTCTCGAGTTAGCAGGCTTCTCTACTTCTTCCGTCATTTTGTTCCATACGCCACACCCGGGGCATTTCCCCATCCACTTTGCCGATTCATAACCACATTCTTGACATATGAATTTTGATTTTCTTTTCGCCAATCTTCATTCTCCTTCTCTTTCGTACAACACATTTATATTCCTTACTATATCAATGGAACCGTTTGTATTCAAAGGTTAACATATAATTGGAAGAAAATTTGTTGTAATCAAAAAAGGTACACACTATTGATTAGCGTGTACCTTCTCTCTAGCATTTCATTATTTTTGTGCAGTACCAGTTGGTTCAGCTGTTTTTACGACAAATTCGCCGTCCTCAACATCGATTACTACCTCTTGACCAGTCAGCACTTTTCCTCTTAATAATTCCTCAGATAAGCGGTCTTCAATATGCTTTTGGATCGCTCTTCTAAGCGGTCTTGCACCATACTCTGGATCGTAGCCTTCTTCGGAAATTTTTACCTTAGCAGCTTCAGATAGGGATAATGTAATATCCTGTTCTTTCAAGCGGTTCGTTAAGGCGTCGGACATGAGTGTAACAATCTCTTGCAGATGCTTTCTTTCTAATGCATGGAAGACAATAATCTCATCGATACGGTTTAAGAATTCAGGTCTGAAGGCCTTTTTCAATTCCTCCATAACCTTGCCTTTCATATCTTTGTAATCATGTTCATCATCTTGAATATTGAAGCCTACATATTTATTGCGCTTAAGTGCTTCTGCACCAACATTTGACGTCATGATTAACACCGTGTTTCGGAAATCGACTGTACGCCCTTTAGAATCTGTTAACCGTCCATCTTCTAATACTTGCAGAAGAATGTTAAATACATCCGGATGGGCTTTCTCAATTTCATCTAGTAAGACAACTGAATACGGTTTTCTACGTACTTTCTCAGTTAATTGGCCTCCTTCTTCAAATCCAACATAACCTGGAGGTGAACCAACTAATCTAGATGTGGAGTGCTTCTCCATATACTCCGACATATCGATGCGAATCATTGCTTCCTCATCACCGAACATCGCTTCAGCTAAGGCGCGAGCAAGTTCTGTTTTACCCACCCCTGTTGGACCTAGGAAAACGAAAGAACCGATTGGTCTCTTCGGATCTTTAAGACCCGCTCTCGCCCGTCTAACTGCTTTAGAGATCGCCTTAACGGCTTCCTCTTGACCAATTACGCGAGAATGTAAGATTTCTTCTAAATTCAATAGTTTTTCTGTCTCAGTTTGTGCCAATTTAGTAACCGGAATTCCTGTCCAGTTAGAAACGACATTGGCAATATCCTCAACAGTCACTTCACTATTTTCTTTCCCTTGCTTTTCTTTCCACGTTTTCTTCGTTTCTTCTAACTTTTCTCTTAGTCTTTGTTCATTGTCTCTTAAAGAGGCTGCTTTCTCAAACTCTTGACTTTGAACAGCTGCATCCTTTTCTTTTCTTACATCTTCTAATTTAACTTCCAACTCTTTGAGGTTCGGAGGCGTTGTATAAGAACGGAGACGAACTTTTGAACCTGCTTCATCAATTAAATCAATCGCTTTATCTGGTAAGAAACGATCAGAGATATAACGGTCTGATAATTTAACTGCCGCTTCAATGGATTGATCCGTAATGGTCACACGGTGATGAGCTTCATATCGGTCACGTAGTCCTTTTAAAATCTGTACAGACTCATCTGCAGTCGGCTCATCAACCGTAATTGGTTGGAATCTACGCTCAAGAGCTGCATCCTTCTCAATATATTTGCGATACTCATCTAGTGTCGTTGCTCCAATACATTGGAGCTCTCCACGCGCAAGTGATGGCTTTAGAATATTTGATGCATCAATCGCTCCTTCTGCTCCACCAGCGCCAATTAATGTATGCAACTCATCAATGAACAAAATAATGTTACCAGCTTGACGAATTTCGTCCATCACTTTCTTCAAACGATCCTCAAATTCGCCTCGGTATTTCGTACCTGCAACAACCGTACCCATATCTAATGTCATTACACGTTTATCACGTAGCGTCTCAGGCACTTCATTATTTATGATTTGTTGTGCTAGGCCTTCTGCTATTGCAGTTTTCCCAACACCAGGTTCTCCAATTAATACTGGGTTATTTTTAGTTCTTCTGCTTAATACTTCAATTACACGTTGAATCTCTTTACTACGGCCAATAACTGGATCTAAGCTTCCTTCACGTGCGATGGCAGTTAAGTCTCTTGCCAAGCCATCTAATGTTGGTGTATTTGCATTGGCTGACGAGCTGCCCTGATGTCCGTTAGACTCGCTACTTCCAAGTAATTGTAGTACTTGCTGTCTTGCTTTATTTAAACTTACGCCAAGGTTATTAAGTACTCTTGCAGCTACACCTTCACCTTCTCTAATTAAACCAAGCAAGATGTGCTCAGTTCCCACATAGGAATGGCCCAACTTTCTTGCTTCATCCATTGATAGTTCAATTACTTTTTTAGCTCGTGGTGTATAATGCGGTGTTTGGGAGGCTTCTTGCCCTCTACCTATTAGATTTTCAACTTCCATTTGAATTTTTTCTGAACCCAGACCTAAGGCATAAAGTGCTTTAGCGGCAATTCCTTCACCTTCACTTACTAACCCTAGAAGTATATGCTCAGTTCCAATATTGTTATGTCCTAAACGAATGGCTTCTTCCTGTGCTAATGCTAATACTTTTTGTGCTCTCTCAGTAAAACGTCCAAACATCATCTATCATCATCCTCCCAACTCTTGATCTTCCATTTTTAATCTTTCTCGAATAAGAGAAGCTCTGCGAATATCCCGTTCAAACGGTCGCAATGGGCCTCCAGCATATTGCTGTAAAAATCCTGGTTGTGTTAAGACCATTAACTCATTTAATATATTTTTTGATATGCCTTGTAGATAGTCCATGTCTATTCCAAGGCGAACATCCGATAAACATCTAGCCGCTTCTTTTGACTCAATGATTCGGCTATTAGATAAAATACCATAGGATCTGAAGACTCTATCTTCTAATTGTATGTTAGAGGTTTTCGCTAATGCTTCTCTTGCTGACCTTTCCTGCGAAATTAATTGCTCCACAACACTTTTTAAATCCTCAGCAATATCTTCTTCTGATTTCCCTAATGTGATTTGGTTAGAAACCTGAAAGATATTACCTAATGCTTCGCTACCTTCACCATAAATTCCTCTAACAACTAAACCAAGTTGGTTAATTGCCGGAATGATTCTATTCATTTGGTGAGTTAATACCAATCCTGGTAAATGCATCATGACAGAAGCTCTAAGTCCTGTGCCTACATTAGTTGGGCAACTAGTTAAATACCCTACCTGTTCATCATATGCATAATCAATCTCAGTTTCTAACCAATCATCAATTTGATTAGCAACTTCTAATGCTTCTGATAATTGAAACCCTGGAAATAAACACTGTATACGTATATGATCTTCTTCATTCAACATAATGCTAACCTCTTCATTTTCTGTAAGTAGGCAGGCACCATGACTAGCGTTTTCTGCTAAATGAGGACTAATTAAATGTTTTTCCATCAACACCCTTTTTTGCAAAGGTTGTAGATCATCCATCTGCAATAATGAAAAGTCACCATACGTATCAAAAGTCGATTTTTCCATTCTTGCTTTAATAATATCTATTACACGTTTAGCTTCATCATGGGAAAAGATTGTTGGAAAATTAACCTGTTTAATATTGCGGGCTAAACGAATTCTAGAACTAAGTACGATATCAGAATCAGGACCTTCCGCACTCATCCAAGAGCTGACAGCCTGATTGATAAACCTTTCTAAAGACAAGTTCATTCCCCTCCCTCTAGATGGTTTTTCATTTCTTTTTCCAATTGACGTATTGCGTCTCTTGTCTCTGCAGCTTTCTCAAATTCCTCTTTAGTTATAAGTTCTTTTAAGGTTATTTTCAAATCCTCAATTTGCTTTTTCAAATGGATATCTCCACCCATTCTTGTCGGAATTTTACCGTTATGATTCCAATTCCCACTATGAAGTCTCTTAATAATTGGCCTCAACTGTGCTCGAAAGGAATCATAACAATGGGCACATCCAAATTTCCCGACTTTAACAAATTGAGGAAAGGTCATCGAACATTGTTCACACTGTACTACCTGCGTTTGTTTATTTAACTGAGCTTGGTTATTTGCATAACTCGTATCTATATTAAATAATCCGCTCAATAGATTATTAATAGAAAATCCAGAGCCGTTATTTATCATAAACATATCGCCATGTTCTTGGGCACATTTTTCGCATAAATGGAACTCAGCCTTTTCACCATTCATAATTTTTGTAAAATGTAGAGTCGCAGGTCTCTGATTACATTCTTGGCATACCATCTGTTTCACCCCTCCATACTTTACAGCCTACTTATATTTCAATGTATTTAGCATCGCAACAAGCATCCTTGCTCTTAACTCATCCCTATAGGGTAACTCTAAGTAAAGAACTGAACGGTCAATGACACTCAACATAATCTTCGCTTCTCTAGTAGTAATAATCTCTTCTTCAACTAATCTGTTTATAATATTTTCAGCACTATTTTGAGAAATACGATCACGTACAATCCCAATCAATTGATTAATTAAATCAACATAATCATATGCTTGCACTTTGGTAATTCTTATATAACCACCACCGCCACGTTTGCTTTCGACAGCATAGCCTTTTTCAACTGTAAACCGAGTATTTATTACGTAATTTATTTGAGATGGGACACATTGAAATTTATCAGCAATCTCGCTCCGCTTAATTTCAACAATTTCCCTTTCACTAAGTTCCAAGACTTCTTTAAGATATTTTTCAATAATATCTGATATATTTTTCACCCGGCCTCCCCCTATCTGACTTTGACTATATTTGACATAAATTATACATGATTTGTGTGAAATGTTGCAACGAAGTAGTATTATTAATTTTCCCCTTTTTTTCTAAATCTCAAACGTATGAAAGATAGGTTCGTTCATTAAATTTATATTATGTATAGATTATTTAATTGTTATTTGTCCATTTAAATAAACGAATGTATGATAGCACTACAAAAAAGAGCACATTCAAATGATGTGCTCTTTCATCTTGCCCGGCAACGTCCTACTCTCACAAGGGGACAGCCCCTAACTACCATCGGCGCTGAGAAG
>NZ_JACSQT010000014.1:0-54480 GCF_014836495.1 Cytobacillus stercorigallinarum
ATAAAATTGATTCCATTCAATTATACAAAAAAACTTGTAGACTTGGTCTAATTCTTAGACTTTGTCTACAAGCTGAGATGAACCTATACGACGGTTCATCTTTTTTTCGTTTAAACCTCTACTTCTGTACCTATTCCTTGTTTTTTCGCTTTATCATATACAGCTGCTGCCGCTGCTAGGTCAAAATAAGCAGCTCCTACGGATTTGAAGAAAGTAATTTCTTCGTCTGATTCTCTTCCCTTAATGGTATGTGCTGCTAACTCTGTAAGCTCTCCATGTAGCTCATCAAAATGCCAATCACCTTTTTCATTAGGAATAATAAAGTCTCCCGCTTCTTCTTTTACACCTTCTATCGTATCAGCAACCACTTTACTCGCTCGTTTTAATGTTTCTACATCCACTTCACGCATATTAGGTAAATAAGATCCAATGCCATTGATATGTGCTCCTTGTTGCAAACTAGACCCTTTGAAGATTGGCTCTACTGCACGTGTACTACAATTGACAATATCAGACTGTTTCACAGCATCATCAGGATCTGCTACAACTTCCACTTTCCCTTTATAATTTGGCAGGATCTCTCTCATTCGTTTAGCAAAGCGCTCGGCTCTTTCCCTCGTACGGTTATTTAAATAGATATGATCAATATTTCTAACTTCGCATACAGCTTGTAGTTGCTCTTCTGCCATTGCACCACAACCAAGCACAGCCACAGACCTTGCCTCTTTTTTTGCTAAGTATTTTGTTGCGACGCCACTAAGCGCTCCCGTTCTTAATCTGGTTAAATAAGATGCATTCAGACAAGCCACGTGTGTACCGTTTTCTGTATCTGATAACAAGATCACACCTTGAGTTGTTTTTAACCCTTCTTTAGGATTCTCAGGAAAGATTGTGACTATTTTTACTGCAGCTTTCTTCATTGTCTCCATCGCACTAGGCATATATAATGCCGATGCTTTTTTTTCAGGGATATCTAAAACAGTCCTTTGAGGACTCGTTATTTTCCCTTGATGATAAGCAACAAGTGCTGTTTCCATATCTTCAATCGCATCTTTCATGACATATAATGTTTTTATTTCTTTCTCTGATAAAACAAGCATAAACACATCTCCCTTACAACTATTGACCACATCTCATAAAGCTCGATACGGATAACGTACCGAGCTTTTTAAAATAAACAATCTCCTACATGGCGACATCTTGATCTAATTCTTGTTTACTCTTTTCACGTACAGCGATCATTGCAATGAGAGAAATCGCAGCACATAATATAATATACAAAGCCACTGGTACATAAGAACCATCAAAGTAGGCCAGTAGTGCAGTAGCGATTAATGGCGCTGTTCCACCTGCTACTGCAGCACCAATTTGATAACCTAAGGTAATACCTGTATAACGGACATTTGATTTAAAGATTTCTGAGAACATTGTTCCTAACACGGCTGTAATCGGTGCCCAGACAATCCCTAATCCTAATACAGTTGCAATGACAAGCCACGTTACCGTTCCTTGCTGTAACATCCAAAAATAAGGGAAAGCAAAAACAGCCATTGCTAGTGTACCACCAATATAAAGTTTCTTCCTACCAATCTTATCAGAAAGACTCCCCATGATAGGAATAAGAATCGTTGTAACAATTGTTCCAACTGTCACGGCATTTAGGGTCGCTGTCCTTGAAAACCCTAATTCGCTAGTAGCGTATGAAACGATAAACGTACCGAAAATATAAAATGGTGCGGTTTCTACTACTTTTGCGCCTACAGAAATAAGTACTTCTCTCCAAGATGTTTTAAATGTTTCAACGATTGGTATTTTAGCAATTTCTCCACTTTCTTGTGCCTTTTTAAACGATGGTGTTTCATCGATTCCTTTACGAATCCAAAGACCAAAGAAGACAAGTAATGCACTCATGATAAAAGGAACACGCCAACCCCATGATAGAAAGTGCTCTTCAGGTAATAATGTCATAATAGACAGCGCGATAGTTCCAAGGAGCATACCAATCGTTACTCCCATTTGTGGGACACTACCGAATAATCCACGTTTTTCCTTTGGCGCATATTCTACAGCTAATAACACCGCTCCACCCCACTCTCCTCCAAGTCCAATTCCTTGGATAAGGCGAAGAATAATCAAGAGGATAGGTGCCATGACACCAATAGTTTCATACGTTGGCAAGAAGCCCATTAAGACAGTAGATCCACCCATAATGGTTAATGTTAATACTAATGTTTTCTTTCTACCTACCCTATCACCAATATGGCTGAAGATTACACCACCTAGTGGACGAATAAAAAATGCTAACGCAAATGAAGCGTATGCTAACAATAAGCCGACGGTTGGGTTATCACTATGGAAGAAATATTCATTAAATACAAGAGCAGCAACCGTACCATAGAGAAAATAATCAAACCATTCAATCGAGCTTCCCACAAGGCTAGCAATTAATACTTTTCTATTTTGCGCTTTACTCATTCTAGCACCTCCTAATTATAAGAAATATCTAAATATTGCATTTTCAATATAATAGTATATTTATGCAAAAAAAGCTATAGTTTTCTAAAAAAAGTTTTCCTGTCTTTATAAACAGTTCATTGAAGATGATTGTTCTAAAAGTTATGCTAGTAAAAGATTTCCCTGCCAAATCACTTTATAAGAATAATAAACAAAAGATACTTCTTATAATCTGCACTAAATCCTTCATAACTGGACATAATAGGGTATAGGACTTTGTTTTCTACAGCCCTTTCTTTTTCTCTGCCCTTATGATATTTATGTTATAGAGTTGTTATCAGTATTGGAGTGACTTTTGTGATCGAAAAGAAAAAAGCTTTACCTATCCTGTTTGCTGTAATGTTTCTCGTTATGTCCGGATTTGGTGTCATTATTCCGGTTATACCATTCTATGCAGAAGAAATTGGGGCAACCCCTTCGCAATTAGGTTTATTAATGGCCGTTTATTCACTTATGCAATTTATTTTCGCACCCTTATGGGGACGTGTATCTGACCGTTATGGCCGGAAACCAGTGATGCTCATCGGCATATTAGGTCTCTCACTTTCGTTCTTCCTAATGGCTTTATCTAGTGAATTATGGATGTTATTTGTCGCCCGTATCATTGGAGGAACGCTGTCTGCAGCGAATATGCCAACAGCAATGGCTTATGTTGCAGATATCACGACAGAGGAAGATCGTGCGAAAGGAATGGGGATGATTGGCGCTGCAACAGGTTTAGGCTTTATATTTGGCCCAGCAATAGGGGGGATATTTTCTCAAGCAAGTTTAAGTACTCCCTTTTATGTAGCAGGTTCTCTCTCACTCATTACAAGTCTTTTCGTCCTTTTTGTTTTAAAAGAATCGTTACCTGCCACAGGTCCAGGCGAAAGCAGAGAGCGTCCTCCTTTTTGGGAAGCGTTTAAAGGCACGACCTCCATTTTATTTATCTTGAATCTGTTTGTATCCCTATCTCTTGCAGGATTAGAGGCTACCTTTGCTTATTTTGCTTCACAAAAAGCAGGGCTACAACCAACAGAATTAGGTATCATTTTTATGATTATGGGCTTCGGCTCTGCTCTTGTTCAAGGCGGATTAGTCGGGAAGCTTTCTAAGAAATATGGAGGAGGAGCAGTTATTCAAGGGGGCATAATCGTCAGTGTGATTGGTATGGGGCTTATTTTAACATTAGATAATTTCTTAACCGCAGCAATCTTCCTTACGATTTTCGGAATGGGCAATGGCGCAATAAGGCCTGCAGTGTCAAGTCTATTAACAAAATCAGCAAAAGGAGCGCATGGCAATGTAACAGGGCTTTTATCCTCTTTTGATTCTTTAGGACGTATACTCGGACCTCCTCTCGGCGGGTTATTATTTACTGTTTCGATTGGATTCCCTTATATTTCAGGAATCATTCTTTCCATTTGTGCATTATTATTATTTCAAGTTTACCGTATGAAAGCACCAGGTAAAAAAAGCTTTGAAGCGTAAGAAAGGCTGTCTATGTAAGGCAGCCTTTTACTGTTGACTTGGGAAATAGCGTTTTTTGAGTTGTGTCGAAGCAACCTCTAAAATAATTGCAACAAGGAGAATACAATAAGTAATAAAACCAACTTCTCTTAAATCAAAGTAGAACCCCGATGCCATAAAGAGTTCAAAACCAATGCCGCCTGCCCCTGCGGCCGCCCCCATTGCAACAGCGACTGAAAAATTGATTTCAAAACGTAGAAATGTCCATGATAAAAGATAAGTCATTGTAGATGGTAAAACAGCATGAACAACAGTTTGCCACCAGCCGGCGCCTGTCGACCGTAACGCTTCGAGCACCCCTTTATCCACTTCCTCAAATGATTCAGAGAAAGCTTTTACCAAATAGGCTACGGAGTGGAACAACATCCCTAAAACAGCTGCCGTACTTCCTAAACCGGCTGCAATAGCAAAAATCAAAACCCATAAAACCGTTGGAACCGCACGTATGAAAGCGACATATGTTTTGATAACTTTAGCTACAGCTTGATTGGATAAGTTTTCCGCTGATAATAAAGCAAGGAAAAAGGCAATTACTGCTCCAATGACTGTCGAGAGAACGGCTAATGCTAAAGTAACACCCACTTGATAAAACGCTTCACTCCAAGAAAAGTGAGTCAAAGCCGGCGTAAGGAACATCGTCTGTAAATTAGCCACTGTTTCCTTTAATGCGGACGTTAAATGAAAGCCGGTATAGTCAAAAACAAGGAAAGCGGCAACAGTTACAATGCCGAGAAACCATATAATCGCTTTTAATGTATAGTCAACCTTATTGCCAATTTTTATATTAATTCGACCCGTTTTACTGCGTTTTATATAGGCTACTCCCATCATAAGATCACCTTTCTGATACGGTTAGATGTGAGTTCTATGACGATGACTGTAAGGATAATTAATAATGTCACCAGCGCAACCGCTTCATAATTTAATGTCTTATAATACAGATCAAATGTATAGCCAATACCTGTACCTGTCAGTATACCAACTAAAGTTGCGCTTCTTATATTCGTTTCGATCATAAACAACACCCAACTCAACATTTGTGGTAATGCTTGTGGAATAACAGCTTTAAAGATCACTTGAAAATATGTGGCTCCCGTCGCCGTTAATGCTTCAAAAGACTTCAAGCCAACTTCATCAATCGATTCCATAAACGCTCTCGTCAAGAAGCCAACAGTACCGACAAATAGAGCAAGAAATCCGGTTAATGAGTTTTGTCCAAATGAGAGTAGGAGAATTAACGCCCATGCAACGACAGGTATATTTCTCGCAACAGAAGCTATTCCTCTGGATAAACCCGCCATTAAACCATTACGCCTCGTCGTTGTTGACCCCGCTATTCCGAGGAAAAAAGAAATGAATGCCGCTATCGTTGTCGCAGCTACTGACATGAGAATGGTTTCAACCAACTTCAACATAATGTCAGGAAACTCACGCCAAGTTTCCGCTGTAATCCATAAATTTTCAATCATCCATAAACCTGCTGTTGGAATAGATAACAAGCTTTGATAAAAGTCAAATTGCACCATCTCAATCGCTATCCAAGTGAAGCAACAAACGATGATTAGCAAGAAGATATGTTGCCATTTTCTACTTAATCGTGTTTGATCTGCTAACATATTCGCCTTCTTCATACCGTTATAAGCTCTCTTGTATCCATACCATAGACTTCTCCAATGTAATGGGAGTCCAATTGTCTATTTGGCCCATTAAAAACTAAATGTCCTTTATTTAAACCAATAATTCTATTCGAATAGGATTGTGCTACCTCAACTTGATGAAGGTTAACGATACAAGTGATACCCAATTCTTCTGTAATAGACTTCAAATAATCCATTATTACCTTGGAAGAATGAGGATCTAATGACGCAATAGGTTCGTCACATAAAATGAGCTTCGGATCTTGGATGAGTGCGCGGCATATCCCGACTCTTTGCTGTTGTCCCCCACTTAGTTGGTCACAGCGTTTATACGCATGTTCAACGATTCCCAGCTTCTCTAGGAGGTAGAAAGCTCTTTCTTTTTCTTCTTCACTAAAAACACCGAGCATCCCTTGTAAAGTCGACTTATATCCGAAGCGCCCATGAAGTACATTTTCGATAACTGTTAAACGTGGGACAAGATTATAATGTTGAAAGACCATCCCGATATTGGCTCTTTCTTTTCTCAATGACTTTCTGCCAAGTTTAAGAATGTTTTCCCCATTAAAAATGATTTCGCCACTATCCGCTTCCACCAAGCGATTGATGCAGCGCAGTAACGTTGATTTTCCGGCTCCTGATGGACCAATAACCGATAAAAATTCGCCTGTTTCAACAGTAAAATCGATATTTGTTAGTACATGCTGGCTTTGATAGGATTTATTTAGTGCCTTAATTTCTAATAATGCCAAAGGACTCCGCCTCCTCTTAGATTACTTAGATAGCTCTCTTATCGGGTTAAACCATTCATCATCCACTGGCGCCAATCTTTCTTTCCCAGACTTAAAGAATAAAGCAGATTGATCTGAATCCTCTGGAACAAAGATTTTCTCATTGTTTGCTACTTCGTCACTTGATAAGTAGTCTTGTAGCTTTTTGAAGACCTCTTCACCTAAAAGCTCGATATTGCCAACAAATGGTGCGTTTAAGACCGGTGTTACACTGATTAGCACGAATTCCTTACCTTTTACAAGACTAAATGGCTCAGCGGCATTATCTTTTACGCGGTAAATCGACCCCGGACGATTCGCTTCACCTTCTACAAGTTCAACATAATTTTCTACACATGTATCACAAAAAGCTGCTACATCCGCACTTCCCTTTAACAAATTAACCGCTGAGCCTTGATGTGAATTCCCGAATAATACTTGTGAAAATAATGGACCACCTTCCATTAAATCTTCTTCTGTTAAACTTTTATCGTTAAAATGGGCAATCAAATCAGAGGCAGGTACTTTAAATCCCGATGTGGAACTATTTGATACAAACGACATTTTTTTATCGGCAATTGTATCTAAAGAAAACTCTCCATTTTCTTTATAGTCTTCTACATCATCAACGTTGACAGCTAACCAGCTATGGTAAACAGCATCGTCCAACGTACCTGATTCTCCTGTCGAAACGACTAATGGTTGAATAGCTTCATTACGCTCTTTTGCTTCTATATAACCTTGTGCACCCATAAATGCGAGCTCCGCATTGTTATTTACCATTGTCTCAATAGAGATCGCATAATCCGTTGTTAAATGGTGCTTCACTTCACGACCTGTTGCCTCAGCAATCAACTCACCAATGTCATCTCTTGATGATTTCATATCTGAGCCTGATTCACTTGGATACCAAACAATATCGACAACATCATCACTTGCAGAAGCCTCGCTATTTCCTTCTTCTGAGCAAGCACCAAGTAACAGAGCCAATAATACAAGCAGCAACCAACCATATGATTTTTTACCCATTCTCATTCACTCCCCTTAAAATACGATTTAGCTTATTTCACTTTTATTTAAGCACAATCCCTTACACAAAAGACTGAATTTACTGTCTTTTTACACGAAATATACTGGCTTTCACTTATCATTTACAAACCAAATAATCAGTTAACAATCGGTTCATAGGCGAATCAAAGTCTCCCATACGCACAGATGAACCAAATGCACCGTGATAATCGGAGCCACCTGTCATGAAAAGGTCGTATCTTTCCATAAGGGTGTCAATTCTTTGGTGATCCACTTCACTATGATCAGGATGAATACGCTCCACACCATCCAATCCGACCTGACTATCTACAAGCTCTGTAATCAGATCATAGGAATCAAGTTGACCGGGATGAGCAATCACAGCAAACCCACCATCTGCTTTAATCGCTCGAATGGCATCATATACGTCCGCATAGGCAATATCGAAAGCAGCTACTCCCCCTCCTTTAAACAGTGAACGATATAACTTTCTATATGCTTCTGATTCGTAAGGTTCTGACGTAATGGCCGCCATAATATGTTGCTTATAAATCGTCTCGCTTGGTGAGGCGATATGGGATATTTCTTTTACAGACAAAGGGATGCCTTGCTTTTTTATTTGCCCAATTTGCCAAATGGAATGGGCTTGTCTGCGCTTCAGTACTTTATTACACAATGCCACAATATGCCCTTTATTCGAATTAAAATGGTAGCCTAGTACATGTACTTTTCGATTTCTTTTAAAATCAAATGCGGAAATTTCAATCCCAGGAATAAGCTGAATCTGATAGGTTTGAGCCCATTTTAAGGCTTCCTCTTGCCCTTTTACCGTATCATGGTCGACGATGCTCAAATGTGTGATACCGGCCGCTGCTGCTTTTTCCATAACCATTTGAATGGAATCTGCACCATCTGAAAAATGACTATGAACATGTAAGTCCGCCTTACTCATAAAGCAGCCCCTGCCCTTTTGAAAGATTGCTGGCTCATTTCAAAAATATGATCACATAATTCATCCATAAATTCGATATCATGAAAAACCCCTAGCAATGTCGTCCCACTTTCCTTTAACTTTTGAATCACTTCTTTCACCTTTTGCTTGGACTGTTGATCAAGACTTGCTGTTGGTTCATCTAAAAGCAGTAGCCTTGGCTTTTTAACGGCTGCGATGGCAATGTTTACCCTTAACTTTTCCCCACCTGAGAACGTATTTGGGTACGTATCCCATAGTTTGCGATCAAGTTCAAAATGAGAGAGCACTTTCTCTGCTTCTTTTTGTGCTTCAATTAATGACCGCCCCGTCGCTAAAACAGATTGCTCTACTAATTGGCGGGCGGTTGTTCGTGGCATCACATTCAAGAATTGTGACACATACCCAATTTCATATTTTCGTAAATAGATAATCTCCCTTTCTGATGCTTTTTGCAGATCCAGCCATCCATATTTCTCTGAGTCAAAATAAATCCGCCCTGCCTCAGGTAAATATGTGCGATAAATGCTTTTTAATATCGTTGATTTCCCACTGCCACTTTTGCCCGTTATCCCGACAAATTCACCTTGTTCCATTGAAAAGTCCAACTGTTGCACGGCATGAATCGTCTGATTTAAATGCACAATTTGAAAGTTCTTCTTCAGACCTTCAATTTTTAAAAATGTCATCGTACTACCTCCGCCATCGCCTTGTTTTTTCGGTAATTCGTTGTCGTGATCACAACACCGTTAACCATTGTTAGCGTAACTGTTGGAAAACCATCATCCAATTTCTCAATGATAAGTAAATCCGCTTTATAGCCAGGTTTGATAGAACCAATTTCATGATCAAGGTTTACTGCCTTCGCTGGCTTTGAAGTGACCATTTGGAACATATCTAGTAAGTTCTGACCATACTTTTCATGAAGTGTAAAGATAGAATGGAGTAAAGCCGATGGATAATAATCACTGCATAAAATATCTGCACATTGATGACGAATCGCTTCTGCTGCGGATAAATTGCCTGAGTGCGAGCCACCTAAAAGGATATTAGGCGCCCCAACGATTGTATATAGACCGCTCTGCTTCGCCTTTTTAGCAACCTCTAATGTAATGGGGAATTCACTGATTGTTGTCCCAATAGATTGGACGAGGTCAATCTTACTTTTATGGTCATCATCATGTGAAGCAACGCTAACCCCTTGTCTGATCGCTATTTCAGCAATCTCTTTCATCATGTCAATCGTCATCACTTTTGAAGATAGGCGGTCTTGGATAATACGATTTAATTCTTTTTCTGTTAAATCACGATAACCACGCATCGTTTCACGAAAAACTTCTAAATTGCGATACTGACCTTGGCCTGGTGTATGATCCATAAAAGATAGCAGGTGAATTTTACCTGAACGAAGATTCTCTACTAAACAATCGATGCCATCAAGATTATCGATTTCAAATCGAGCATGTAGACGATGGCGAATCAGATGTTGCTGCTCAGATGTTTCCGTAATCGCTTCGACTAATTTCTGTACATTTTGTGGTAAGCGCATCGGCTTATGGGTGAAAATATCCTCCCGGTAGAAAGAAAGTGAATGAAACATCGTTGTAATCCCGTGGCCAATCAGAATCTTCTCTGCTTCACGTAGGCCCATTTGGACATTCATCATACTTGTCGGTCGCGGCGAGATAATCGACTCAATATAATCAGAGTGAATATCTATAAACCCTGGAGAAATATAACCGCCATTTGCATCAATTCTTTCAACACTCGTAAAAGAAGTGAGTTCATCTTCTTTTACAATCGCCTTAATCCGGTCGTCTTCTACTAATACTGCATGTTTTTCTAGCATTCTATCTTCAAGGACAATCACACCGTTATGAATGATATACATATGCACCCTCCTCTTTTATAACAACGAATAAACAAGCTGTTGCGTGTATGCGTCTTGAGGATCTTCAAGTACTTGATCCGTTAGCCCTGCTTCAATTACTTCTCCGTTTAACATCACCATTGTCCGATCAGCTAGCATTCGAATGACGGCTAAGTCATGCGATACCACAATCATGCTGATACCCATTTCACGTTGAATCGTTTTAATTAAATCAAGAACACTGGCTTGCACGGATAAGTCTAACCCTGTTGTTACTTCATCTAAGAAAAGAATGGGAGGATAGTTAGAAAGGGCTTTTGCAATTTGTACACGCTGCTGCATCCCCCCTGAAAACCGCTTTGGTTCTTCCTTCATTCTAAAAAGGGGAATATGGACTTTGTCGAGCAATTCCATTCCGACACGCTCCATCTCACCTACATGGCGATTGCCTGCAGCAATAAGTTTCTCAGCAATATTTCCAATAGAGGAAAAGTTCATTTTCAACCCTTTTGTTGGATTTTGATAAACCATACCTAGGATATGATTGCGCACATTTCTTTTTTGCTGATTAGAAAGAGCAAAAATGTTTTTCCCCTTAAAATCTTCATGATTGATAAACATTTCTCCACCTGTCGCAGTCTCATCAAAATACAAACATTGCATAAGTGTAGATTTCCCACTCCCACTTTCGCCAACAATCCCTAAAATTTCCCCAGGAAATAATTCAAACGATATATTTCGACAAGCATACACTGTTCCACAATAAGGGCAAAAATTCTTTTCTAACTGTCTCGTATCTTCATGCTGACAATGACTACAACCTCTGCCAAATACTTTTTCTAATCGCTGGATTTTTAAGATGGGTTCATCATGCATAGCTTATATCCCCTTTTCCTTCAATCACTCCATTGACTCGTTCTAAACAATGATGAGAATCATTACATTGGTAATACACTTTATCCTTGTCTGCATCTATGATCTCATCCAAATACGTATCCGTTGCCCCGCATAAATGACAAGCTTCTGTTGCGAAAGATTCGACAGTAAATGGGTAATCTTCAAATGCTAATGAACGGACATCTGTATAAGGTGGAACCGCATAGATTTTCTTTTCTCGCCCTGCTCCCAATAAAATAAGTGCCTCTGAATGATTCATTTTATGATTATCAAATCGCGGGATAGGGCTTGGTGCCATCACATAACGGCCCGCTACATATACAGGATGGTCCGCACCTGTGTTTGTCTGGCCATATTTCATAATTTGTTCAAATAACTGTAGCCAAGCACCGCTATATTCTTCCTCTGCATGAAGAATTTTTGTTTGTCTTTCACTCTTTTCCACTGACCGTAATGGTTCTGGCGCAGGTACCTGTAAGACGAGGACTTGACCTTCTGTTAAAGTCTGCTCAGGGATGCGGTGTCTTGATTGAATAATGGTCGCTTCTGCTGTTTTTTCTGTGATAGTAACGCCCGTCGTTTTTTCAACTAGTTTTTTGATATTAACAGCATTAACCGATTCATCTGACCCTTGATCAATCACCTTTAATACATCCTCTTGGCCAATAATGGCTAGCGTCACCTGTAAACCACCTGTACCCCATCCTCTAGCGATAGGCATCTCTCTAGAAGAAAAAGGGACTTGGTAACCTGGAATGCTAATCGCTTTTAAAATCGTTCTTCTAATCTCTTTTTTCGAGCCTTCATCAAAGAAAGCAAACTGATGGAGTCTTGTCATAGTTATTCCTCTCCCTTCTGTCCTTTTCTTGCCCGATCGAGCTTTGATTGGAAAGTCACATAATGAGGAAGTTTCAAATGGGAAATGAACCCTGTCGATTCAACAGAATCAATATGCAATAAGACAAACTCCTCGTCATGTGTGGGAAAATCAGATGATGGGTGCTGTAAGCATTGATCTAAAATACTCATCGCTATCGCCTTTGTTTCGTTTTGGCCATAGCACATCCCATAGCCAATTTCAAAGTCGAGGGCTTCTTCACTTTCCTCACTCACGCCCTTTACCGGCACGAATGATTCAACTTCTGTCACTTCAATGGCACCTATATAATATTGCTCTTCCTCACTTTCATTTTGAGATGAAAGGTGAATAGGCATCATACCAACCCTCAGCTCCCCTACATTGGGATGCACTTGACCATACCCCCGCATAGAAGCATAACCCAGGGAAGTAACTGCACCTGTCTGTCCTCTTGTTAATGTCTGCAATCTTGCACTTCGATCGGTAGGAAATTGCAAGCTCTTCTTGGTCACATCAAAAGGCTCGCGATTATCATCTACATACGTTTGCACAAGACCGTTTTTCCTTAAATACTCCACCACTTTAGGAAAAACTTGTGATGATGGCTGTTCTCCCAACTGAGCGATTTTTTCCTTATAATGCTGCAACCATTGTTTCTCTTCTTGTTGATTCTCTATTAATAAATCAAAATCTAACAATCTATGGGTATAATCCGTCGTCGCTCCTAATATTTGACCACCAGGGATATCTTTAAAACTAGAAGAAATTCGTCTTGAAATGCGCATATCTCCCGTCTCGATTGCTTCGCTATAATACAGGCGTGGTAATGTCGAACGATGGGCACGCAGCGTAAATACAGCCTCCTCCACATTCCCTTCCGATTGTTTAATGGCCAGCGCAGCTAACATAGGCGCATACAGACTAGCTTCAGACATCACCTGATCTACTAAGCCTTTCATAGTGGCAAGAATTGTTTCAATTTCTATATGTCTTTCGCCTTTCAGCCGGTTATATCGAAGGCGTTCGATGGAGGCTTCGATAGCCTCTGTCCCTCCTTTAACGGCAACATATCCCATTATTTACTCACCTCACTAATTACAGTTGTCCTTGGTAAACAAATAACCTTTCCTACTTGGTCCGTTATCACGAGATCGATTCCTAGCGGAAATTCTTTATTTTTTTCCTCTCGCGCTTGGTTGATTCGCTGAGAATAAGCAAGCTTTACACGCTTTTCCTTTTTGATTCCTGGACCTGATAATAGCCATTCTTGTCCTGATGACAACTCTGAGGTCTCGATAATGATGGTGGCTGAAAGTTGAGGGTCAATTAAACTACCTTTTTTCGCCGATTGGATAGCGTCTATTAGACTCGCTTGTGGTAAATCAGCTGTAATGATGATAAAATCGGCTTCACTTTCCTCTACATGCTTGGCTAATGTCAATTGGGCTATTCTTTGGACGAGTGACGTATGGTTCCCTTTAATATGAAAAGTCGCCTCGCTATCGAGTAATGTCATCATCGTTAAAAAGGTAGAATGGTAACAATCGATTGGAAAGTCGATTTGGCACATTTGCTTTGCTAAACTATTCGTTTTACCAGGTTGGGCCATGCAATCCATTACCTTGCGAAAAACAGCTTGTGTGTCATGGACATAATCAAGTGGCATGATTTTCACTCCCTTAAATTGACATCGTTTCAAAGGACACTTTTGTTTCCATTAATTGTGTCTGCTCTTTATTTTCCTGTTTGATGATTGCTTCTTCTTTCGCTTGGAGAAGCTGATTCCATCTCGCAATGATCGGCAATTTTGCGTTATAAGCAGCATCAATGATGGCCAGGTCACGAGACCACTCTTCTTCTAGTCCGATGACCATTCCCTTGCCTATGATGCCCTCTATTTCTACCATCGTCTCTGTCATTAATACTTCCCCCAGATAAAATAGGGAACGCTTTGCTGTTTCTCTTACCTTCACCATCGTTAAACCGTTTCTCGGCGCGACTATTTCTTTTACCTCGTGATTTTCGGTAACTTCTCTTGCCATTTCCTGAGCCAACGTGGTTCCGGCCTTCATTAAAATCGTCGTTCTTCTTTTTCGATTCATCTCCCTACCTCCTCTCGCAAGTTCATCGTAACTTGGCGCCAAGCTGTTGTGTTTTAATTTATTTTTAATATTGTGTAAATAAAGATTTACATCGGGCACACATTTGGAATGTCGCCGCATGCAAACCGCCCTTACCTATTGCGGTAAGGGCGGTTTTGCACAGTTAGTATAGTAGTTTAGGAGTAGTGCGCCTTTGTTGATGGTGAGTTTGTTAAGTTGGTCAGTGAAATTAGTGGTTGGTTCTATCTTAGTGGTTTCTCTTCATAGGATGGGGGTCTCTTTTGCCTTCCAGGGAGTTCCGCTGAGTGCGGTGATCCTCTCTTTTCCACCGCCCTCATTCGTTCTATCCCCTCTCTAAATAGCAATCGGCCCCATTTCAACGGAGCCGATACTTAAATTTATCGCTTCTATAAAGGATGCATGTTCGTTCTAGTATTTTTTTGGTTTCTTCGCATACCGTTTGACTTTCTAGACAAATGAGTGGGAGGATATTATTGCATTTTAGCAACTCTTGCTCATCGGTCGAGGGGAATTGCACGCTTAATACTGCTCCGTTATTTGTAAAGTGATGAAAGCCATGTGCTCGGTAATAGGCAAACATGGATGTAATTGTAGGTGCATCATTTTGAATAGTAGGGAAAACCTCTACATTGACATACGATTGATGAATGGCGATGGGCTCCTCATTAATATAGCGAAGTCTTGCCAACATATATGTTTGATTTTCTTGATTAATTTCAATATCTGGGGAAAATAAATTCACCGTTTTCAAATCATAGCCCGATGCAAGCATTTTATCGGTAAAACTTTCTCCACCTGATAAGTGTAAATGAATCGATTCTGACTCGGGCTTCAGATAACGCCCTTTTCCGCGGACTGAGTAAAGATATCCTCGTCCTTCTAAATGCTGCAATGCTTTTCGTACCGTTATTCTTGGCAACTGAAACTCTTCTGCTAATCGATTTTCAGATGGGAATTTTTCATTGAGCTGATACTCCCCTGCAGTGATTCTTTTCAATAATTCATCAATTAATAACGCTTCACTAGACATCCCACTCACCTCTCCTTTTATTTTAGCAAATGAAGGGCTTTAATTTCAGAATTGAGGAAAGTAAGTTTATAATAAAATTATAGTCAATAAAAAGGAGGAATCATAATGTATGTCGTAACGAATCGCATTAAAATGAAAAAAGGGTTTGCTGAAAAATTAGCGCCTAACTTCACGAAACCAGGTCCTCTACAAGAAATGAAAGGTTTCGTTAAAGTGGAAACCGTTATTACACAAAACTTAGAAGAACATGATGAATTGAATGTGAATATGTATTGGGAAGATCTTGATAGCTTCCAAGCTTGGAAGGAAAGCGATATATTCAAACAAGCACATAAACGCCCTGAACCAAAACAAGGGGAAGAGCCTAAGGAATCTCCGATGCTTGGTAGCCAACTCGTTATCGGGAAAGTAGCAACAACAGTAGAAGCTATCGAAAAATAAGTTAAGTAGAAGATCGTCGCTGTACGGTCTTCTTTTTTTCATAAAGTTGTTCTCCCTTAGTGATTCTTATACAATATAAGGAAAAATAAGCGTGGTGAAAAGATGTTTACTCTCTTACTAATAGAAGATGATGAAAGCCTATATCGCGAAATCAGAGAAAGATTAGAACAATGGTCATTTAACGTAAATGGCATTGATGATTTTTCAAAAGTAATGGAACGGTTTACAGAGATTAAGCCTGATCTCGTCATTATTGATATTCAACTGCCAAAATACGATGGCTTCCATTGGTGCCGAATGATTCGTAACCATTCGACCGTACCGATTATTTTCTTATCGTCTCGTGATCATCCGACAGATATGGTCATGTCGATGCAACTTGGGGCCGATGATTTCGTGCAAAAGCCTTTTCATTTCGACGTACTTGTGGCGAAAATCCAAGCTTTATTAAGAAGGGCCTATAACTATACGGCCGATTTTCAGACACTGCAAACATGGTACGGAGCCAAGATTGACTATGAGAAGTATACCGTTACGAACGACCATGGTCAGATTACATTGACGAAGAATGAAATGTTTATTCTCAAGCAATTACTTCAACATAAAAATAAAACATTAAGCCGCGATGAACTCATTAAAGCGCTTTGGGATGACGAGCGCTTTATTAGTGACAACACATTAACCGTTAATGTGAATCGGCTAAGAAAGCGACTCGAGGAAATCGACTTAGGCAAACATATCCATACAAAGGTAGGACAAGGTTATATGGCAATGGAAGAGGATTATTAATATGTTGATCACTTTTTTAAAAGAACGGATAAGTTGGATCCTCCTCTTCCTCTTCTCCCTCATGCTTATCATTGTATTTGCTTATATTGATCCTGGATTATCCATGTATTCGACCCTTTATATGGTTGCAATCCTACTGGTTATATTCATTATCTTTCTATTCCTGCGGTTCATTAAAGAGGTCTCATACTATCGCCGCTTAAAAAATTGGGCACCTGGACTTGATCTTCACTATTTAGAAGAGGGTCGCTCACCTTTTGAAAAAATCATTGAAGCTAGTCTTAAGAAACAAACCCAGCAATTAGAGATGGAAAACCAACAAATCAACTTAGAAATTGAACAAGAGAAAGATGAATTAATGGGTTGGATCCATGAGGTAAAGACCCCTTTAACGGCAATGAAACTCATCATTGACCGCCTTGAGCATCCAAGTTCGAAATCAGCATTAGCTAGCGAATGGCTACGCATTCATTTACTGCTTGATCAGCAGCTTCACCATAAACGTATGCCAACTTTAGAAAATGATCTCTATATCGAGAAGGTTTCGCTTGAAGAAATTTTATTTAGGGAAATACGAGACTTGCAATCTTGGTGCATGCAAAAAGGGATTGGTTTTGAACTCGACCTCGCCGTGAAAGAAGTGACAAGTGATGGCAAATGGCTCGGTTTTATCATTAGGCAAATTTTATCTAATGCAGTCAAGTACAGTCACTCTACCGATATTATCATTGAATCGGAGGCACTTGGTGACATTAAAGTTCTCACCATTTCAGATAAAGGGAAAGGCATTTCTCAGAAAGATTTACCTCGTATATTCGACAAAGGCTTCACTTCAACCGCTGATCATATAGGACATGCAGCCACAGGAATGGGTCTTTATTTAGCTAAAAAAGCAGCTAATACATTAAAAATAAACATTCAAGTTAACTCAACCATGAATGAAGGGACAACCGTAACACTTGTTTTCCCTAAAACGAATGATTTCGTTAATATAAGAATGCCAACGAAGTGACAATAATGTCACACTTCATGATATTTTGTTCGTTGAATCGAAGGAGAAAGTCTCTTCATCCCTTTACAATGTAGGTAAGCTTAGAAAAAAGGAGCATGTATATGAATATATTAGAAGCACATAAAATTCATAAAACCTACGGAAGTAGAGGGAATAAACAAGAAGTATTAAAAGGATTGGACCTGCAAATAAAGCAAGGTGAATTCGTAAGTATAATGGGCGCATCCGGTTCAGGGAAGACAACCTTGCTCAATATTCTTTCGACGATTGATCACTTAAGTTCTGGATCAATTAGCATTGAAGGCAAAGAAATGACGAAAATGAAAGAAAGACAACTTGCGGAATTCCGTAAGCATTATCTTGGCTTCATTTTTCAAGATTATAATTTACTTGATACGTTGACCGTGAAAGAAAACATCTTACTGCCATTATCAATCAAAAAAGTATCAAAGAATGAAGCCAATAAACGCTTTTCTGATATCGCCTCTGAATTAGGGATTGAAGACTTAGCGAACAAGTACCCTAGTGAAATCTCAGGGGGGCAAAAACAACGAACATCAGCAGCACGTGCCTTCATTCATGAGCCAAGTATTATCTTTGCTGACGAACCAACTGGTGCCTTAGATTCAAAATCCGCTTCAGATTTACTCAATAAATTAACGAGGCTGAATGAAACAAGGAAATCAACCATTGTCATGGTCACACATGACCCAGTTGCAGCTAGTTACTGCAGTCGCGTGATTTTTATTAAAGATGGACAAATTTACACGCAATTGAACAAAGGTGATGAAAAGAGGCAAGACTTCTTTAAAGATATTATGAAGACGCAAGCCATTCTGGGCGGTGTACAAAATGAACATTAATTTGCTCATTTGGCGCAATTTAAAGAAGAACATCAAGAATTATTATCTCTATGTGTTTGCACTTGCGTTTAGTTCCAGTCTTTATTTCGCTTTCGTCACATTACAATTTGACCCTGCATTAGATGAGGCCAGTGGTACGGTGAAAGGGGCGGCAGCTATTCGGGCAGCTTCTGTTTTACTCATTGTCATCGTTGCTGTATTTCTCTTATTTGCTAACAATCTTTTTATAAAAAGACGTGGGCAAGAAATCGGGCTCTTCCAACTAATCGGTATGACGAAAGGGCAAATCTTCCGTCTACTTACAGTTGAAAATTTCTTATTATATTTCGGTTCTTTAATGATTGGTATTTTCCTTGGTTTTCTTAGCTCAAGGTTTGTGCTAATGATTCTGTTTAAATTAATATCGATCGATGAATTAGCGGAATTACAGTTTTCATCTCAGGCGTTAGTACAGACGTTGATTGTTTTTGCTGTGATTTATTTGCTCATTATGGCAAATAACCTTTTCTTTATTCACCGTCAGAGCATACTATCACTGTTCAAAGTAAAAGCAACTACAGAAGGAACTGTAAAACGTGTCACGGTTGTAGAAATTGTAATTGGTATATTAGGACTTTGCTTTATTGCAACAGGTTATTATGTATCATCCCAACTTTTCAGCGGTGATTTTACATCAGTAAATGAATTATTTCTCGCCATGATTTTCATCCTTGGGAGTGTCATTATCGGCACTTACCTTTTCTTCCGCGGGTCGATTACTTTCATTGGTAATGTCATTCGTAAAGGAAAAGGTGGCTATCTAAACATAACAGATGTCCTCTCTTTGTCATCGATTATGTTTCGTATGAAATCTAATGCCTTATTATTAACGGTAATCACAACCGTATCGGCATTAGCTATCGGTTTACTCTCTTTATCCTATATTCAGTTCTATTCAGCAGAGAAAAGCGCATTTGAACGTGTACAAGCAGATTTTTCTACGAATAGTGAAAAAGAAGCAAACATGCTAACAGAGGCATTCACTGATCATAATATAGCTTATACAGAAGAAACAATGGAAATCGTAGTTGCTACCTTTAATATGGCAGACATGATTCACCTATCTGTGGATCCTGAATCAGCAGGAGTCGATGTACAGAAGATGGAATCGACCGTAGTTAGTGATAAAGATGTGGACGGTTTAGACGTTAAGCCTAATGAAGTATTTTTTACTGGTTGGCCTGCTATGTATGATCCCATCATGGATGTAAACGAAAATAGCTCTATTGTGATGCATACAACAGCAAATGAATATAAATTAGACCTTGTTGGTTTAAATGATGAACCCATCATTCCATTTTATTTCACATTTGGCGGCTCTCCTACTGCTGTCGTCGATGACACCGTATATAAGCAATTGCAAAACGCATTGAACGATGATTTACAAACAATTTTTAAAGACCAAGGCAACCGTTTTTATAAAATCAACCTCGAAAATCAGGACGATTTAGTAAGAGCAAATGACCTATACGATACGCTGGATTTCGAACGAAATACTTGGTCCCTGCAATTAGAATTTCAAGGTGTGAAAGAATTTATCGGTTTGACGTTATTTATTACCGGCTTCTTAGGGCTAACATTCTTAATCACTTCAGGCTGTATTATTTACTTTAAGCAAATGGATGAAGGGGAAGAAGAAAAGAATGGCTATACGATTTTACGTAAGCTTGGCTATACTCAGAACGATCTCCTTAAAGGCATTTGCGTAAAACAATTTTTCACTTTCGGTATCCCGCTTATTCTCAGCCTTTTTCATAGTTACTTCGCAGTTAAATCGGGCTGGTTCTTTTTCGGAACAGAAATGATGACACCAACTATTATTGTCATGGTTATCTATACTGTGCTTTTTTCCATCTTTGGATTATTAGCAGTTTTACATTATAAGAAAGTGATTAAAGAAGCTTTATAATTAATGAAGAGCACCGTTCATTTTTTAGAATGGTGCTCTTTTTAAAGCATTTTTAACATCATAAAAGTTAAATAAAAGGCTTTAATTGTTTTTTAAACTCCTGTACTCTCATAAATCTCCCTTCTCTTAAGTACTCTTTCCCTTCTTTAAAGAGGATGACTGTCGGTACGGAAAAAACCAAAAACTCACCGGCTATTTCGCTTACATCCTGATAGTTAACTTTTCCTAGTTTTACCTTTTGAAACTCCATTAAACTCTCGGATAATTTAGGATACAATGCATGACATACGCTACAATGGTCACTCCAAATATAAAGTAGGGCAAAGTTATTTTCTTTAATAAATGCTCTAACCTCATTAATTGACTTTAAAACTGACGGATTATTCACTTTTTCAAACTCCTTAAAAACACAGCATCATTTTTTAGTAATTTTTATTTTTGTCAGTGCTCTCCCTTTTATTTCTAATATTTCGAAAGTAAGGTTGTTTTGTACAATGACTTCACCTACAGCCGGAAAGTGGTCTATTTGCTTTTGTATGTAACCTGCAAGTACATCATCTTCCTCGGGTATATCTGTCTTAAATACAGAATTGAGTTGATATAATGTTATTTTTCCATTACAGATCATTTCTGTGTCAGTCAGTTTATGAATATGCCTTTCAGTATCAAGATCCATTTCATCTTCAATTTCTAACCCGATCATGGCTTCAATAATGTCTTCGTGAGTAACAATTCCTTCTGTTCCACCATATTCATCCAAGACAATTGCTAGATGTTTTTTCTCCACCGTCATTTGGCGAAAAACACGCTCAAGAGAAGAAAATTCATAAATAACTAAGGGATCTGTATCACAGTAATCCTCTAGTGTTTTGTGTGGTTCCGCAGCCCAAGATAATAAGTACTTTGAATGAAAAACTGCGACAATACTATCAATATCCTCGCGATAGACAGGATACCTTGTATACGGATGCTGAATCACAATATCCCTTACTTCTTCAAATGTAGTCGTAATAGGGAGCGCAATAAGGTCTATTCTTGGAGTTTTCAACACATCTTTTACATTTAAATTGTGAAAATTAAGCACACCCTTAATACGATGAGACTCCTCTTTTTTAAAAATCCCTTCCGTATCAGCGATTTCTACCATTGTCCGTAGCTCTTCCTTAGAAATCGATGATTCTTGTTTCTGCCCCTTTGATAATATACCGGTAATGAAACCAGTTAAGCCATTTAAAATGACTGTCACTGGTTTTAGAATAAAAATTACGGTCCGAATCACAGGATATACAAGATACGCTATACGATCAGGGAAAGCTGCTGCAATGGATTTCGGAATGACTTCCGAAAATATAATAATAACTACTGTCAAAATAGCCGAAGCGAGCGCAACATTAAAGCCATATTGAATAGCAAGGGTTGTTACAAGTGTCGGTAGTAAGATATTAGCAATGTTATTACCAATTAGAATCGAAGTAATAAATTCACTTGGCTTTGAGACGATATTAAGAATCTTTTCTGCCTTTTTGTCATGGTTTTTCGCTTTGGTGCGCAATCTCATCTTATTTGTTGCAGTTAATGCGGTTTCACTCCCTGAAAAAAAGAATGAAACAAATAAGAGAAAAATAATAGCAATAATCAAATCTAGACCCCCTAACAAATGGACAGCATTTAATCATTATTAATTTATATACCCATAGTATACCTAACTACTCCTTCCAAAAAACCTACTTGATCGACTTTAAAAGAATGATACATTCTAGGCAATAAAAAAAGGCTAGGAACTGCTTTTCGCGCATCCCCTAGCCTTTCATCGTCACCTTATTTTACGCTTTAATAATTTGCAGCTTTTCTTTAATACTTGTTCGCGGCTTTGCTTCAGGTATATGATCAGCATAACCAATCATTAAAGTAGCTACTACTTTCTCCCCTGGTTTGACACCAATCGCCTCACGGAAGACAGGATTGTAAATCCAATCATTGGTCCGCCAAATCATACCGATGCCTCTTTCCCATGCAGCTAATTGGAAGTTTTGAATCATTGCACTCACTGCCCCGTAGTCTTCATCCCATGTTTTCTGACGAGGGTCCTCAGGCATAACAACGACAAGATGCAATGGAATAGAGCGGAAGTAAGCTGATTTATTCTGTGCTTTTTCAGGAATCCTACCATCTTTTGCTTTTTGCGATTGACAATAAGCATCAATAAACTTCTCTTTTCCTTCTTCAGCAAAAAGTAATAAGCGCCATGGTTCCGTCATTTTATGATTCGGTGCCCATTTTGCCACCTCTAGTAGCTCTACAATTTCATCTATACTTACAGGATCTTGTTTAAACTTTTTAATCGAACGGCGATCCTTAATAATCTCATCTATCTTTCTTTCCATTTCAAGTCACCTTCTTCTAACAATTTGCTTACCTGCCTATTATACTATTTTCTGAACTTTCTTTCATGCGCAAGCAACCATCCTTTTCTTTCCATGCCACCTGCATAGCCAGTTAATGTCCCATTTGTGCCAATAATTCGATGGCAAGGAATAATGATGCTGATTTTATTTTTACCATTCGCGCTACCGACCGCGCGCACAGCTTTTTCATTCCCGATAATGACAGCAATGTCTTTATAAGAAGCCGTTTCACCGAAGGGAATCGTTGTTAATGCTTGCCATACATTCGTTTGAAAGGTTGTCCCATTTAACTCATAAGTGAGATCAAAAACCTCTCTCTTCCCTTGAAAATATTCCTCTAATTGCCGTACGCATGCCTTCATTACATCTGGAGAGTCATCCCTCAATGGTTCTTTAATTTCCGTTCCATCAAGAAATTGAACAGCTGTGATGGCTTTTTCTGTTCCTTCGATGGCTAGCACACCAACAGGAGAATTTATTTGAACAAGCGTTTTCGCCATAACGATCCCACTCCCTCTTTTTTACTTGTATTCTATCATTCTTTCTAAAATTTAGTTAGAGAAAGGAGGAAATTACCTTGTAAGCGCTTAACTATTTATAAGTAAATAATTATTGAAAAGGAGAGGATCAACGAATGAGTTTATTGAACGCATCATTTCACTTAAATCTACAAACAGATTTAAAATTTGGGTATGAGGTCGTTCAACAAGAGCTTGCAGACAAAGTGAAATCGACAGGAAAGAAAAAAGTCTTTATTTGTACAGATAAAGGCTTGATATCATCAGGTGTCGTAGAAAAGGTTACTCAAGTATTAGAGGCTGCATCGATTGAATACGCTGTTTATGCCGATATCGAACCCAATCCGACTGCCCATTCTGTTATGGAAGGCGTGAAGAGTTTCCAGCTAGAAGGTGCCGACTTGATCATTGCCCTTGGTGGCGGTAGCTCCATGGACTTTGCCAAAGGGCTCGCTGTCGCAGTCACGCATCCAGGACATGTGCTGGAATACTCGCTTGGTGGTAAGAAAATAGAAGATAAGTTGCCACTACTTTTCGCGATTCCGACAACAGTCGGAACGGGTTCTGAAGTCACCATAGCAAGTGTCATTACCGATAGCGATGGCGGTAGAAAACTTGTGCTTGGCTCCCCGTTTCTTGTTCCGAAAGTCGTGTTTGTGGACCCCGCCCTTACGCTCGGATTACCGCGTAAGCAAGTCGCGGCAACAGGTGCTGATGCACTTGTCCACGCCATTGAATCTTATGTTTCTCTACCTGCTAATCCGTTTACAGACGCTCTTGCCCTACAAGCCATTCGCATGATCTGGTCCTATTTACCACAAACCTACGCACATGCAGATAATTTAGAAGCGCGAGGCCAAGTCCATCTTGCTAGCACACTAGCAGGCATGTCATTTAGCCTTGGCGGACTAGGAATTGTTCATTCCTTATCACATCCGATGTCTGCGCGGTACGGTGTGCCTCATGGTATTGCCAATGCCGTTATTCTGCCAAAAGTCATTGCCTACAACCTTCCTGCCTCTACAGAAAGATATGCGACCATTGCTCGTATGATTGATCCGTCGTTACACGCCGTTGGTTTACAACAAGCAGGCAAATCACTGATTCCACTAGTAGAAGATTTATTACAGTCTATTGATATTCCAAAAGATTTCACACATCTCGACCACAACTTCACAGATGGAGATATCTCCCAACTTGCAGAAGATGCTATGAATGACCATGGAACCATCCATTACAATCCGAGAAAAGCGGTGAAAGAGGATATGGAAGCTATTTATAAAGAAGTCCTACCGGTGAATGTCGACCAAAAGGTTTATCATTGATTAGCTAGTTTTCTACCGAGGATAAAGATAATAGGGTTTATCTCATCGTCTTCGTCAAAAAAGCCTGCACAAACACAAGACGCCTTAATTCGTGTTTGTACAGGCTTTTATTAAGCAAGAACTGATATTTGCTTTATTTTCTTGTACGCTGTAAAAATTCCTTCGTTCTGTCTTTCTGAGGGGCATTAAAGATTTGCTCTGGTGTGCCTTCCTCAGCAATGACGCCTTTATCCATGAAGACGACGCGGTCCGATACTTCACGGGCGAATTCCATTTCGTGCGTTACGATGAGCATGGTAAGTCCCGTTCCCGCTAGCTCTTTCATGACTTTTAACACTTCACCAACCATTTCCGGATCAAGTGCTGATGTTGGTTCGTCAAACAGCATGACATCGGGCTCCATAGATAATGCTCTTGCAATGGCTACACGTTGTTTTTGACCACCGGATAGTTGCCTCGGTTTTGCTTCTACATACGCATCCATACCAACGACATGGAGATATTTTTTAGCGACTTTTTCGGCCTCTTCTTTTGAACGCTTTAATACTTTTATTTGACCAACAACACAGTTCCCTAACACATTGTGATTATTGAATAAGTTAAAAGATTGAAATACCATGCCAAGATTTTTGCGATATTGATGGACATTATGTTTATCATCTAGAATATTTTCACCGTTATAAATAATTTGTCCACCGCTTGGCTTTTCCAGTAGATTCACACATCGGAGTAATGTTGATTTTCCCGATCCTGATGACCCGATGATTGTGACAACTTCTCCTTTATTTACTGAGAAGTTAATATCCTTTAGTACTTCATGACTCCCGAAAGACTTACTTAACCCTTGAATGTCAACGACCGTACTCATTTTCTCATCTCTCCTTTCCGCCACTTAAGCTCCTGTTGTCTTTCTTTTGATATCCTCTGCCGTGTCCATTTCACCTGCAATGACATAGTTTGCTGGTCCATCCATTCTTCTTTCGATATAGCGCAAAATTAATGTCACAGTATAAGTCATAATGAAATAAATAATACAAACAACAAAGAATGATTCAAAATAGCGGAAATTATTACCGGCAATCGAATTCGTTTGGAAAAACAATTCGGATATCGAGATGACACTTAGTACAGCGGTATCTTTAATATTAATAATGAACTGGTTTCCTGTTGCGGGAAGAATGTTGCGAATGACCTGTGGTAAAACAACATTCATCATTGTCTGTACGTGGTTCATACCGATTGCTTGTGCTGCCTCATATTGACCTTGATCGACAGAGATAATTCCTCCGCGAACGATTTCTGCCATATAAGCACCTGTGTTAATGGAAACAATGACAATACCTGCAATTAACGGATCCATCTGATAACCAAAAGCCATCGCTGCACCGTAAAAAATAACCATTGCCTGTACAATCATTGGCGTACCTCTAAAAAATTCAATATAAGCTGATAATATAAGATTAACGACCTTCAATAATAATCGTTTTGACCCTTTTTCTGGCATTGGGATCGTCCGTAAAACCCCTGATAATAGACCAATTAACGCACCGAAAACGGTACCAATTAGGGCAATTAATAATGTTACACCTGCGCCGCGTAGGAACATTGGCCAATACTCGACTACGATGCGAATAATCCATTCAATACTCATTGATATTATCTCCTTTTCTCTCATAATGATTGGCCCTTTTTTACCAATCATTCTGCTAAGGATACATGGTCATGAAGAAACTCGACTGTGGAATAGGCTCTTTTTTATTAAAAGTCTCACCTGCTCCACTATGGTATTAAAAAGACAAGTCTCAACTGCAAAATGGTATTTCCTTATCTCGAAACAAAACCGGCTACATCTCATGCAGCCGGCTCATTTAGTTATTCTGCCGCTGGCTGATTCTCAATCGCAGCATCCATCAATTTTTTCTGCTCTTCTTCAGAAATATCTGCAAGGATTTCATTGATTTTATCTGTTAATTCGCTATCTTTTTTCAACCCTACTGCAATGGCAGTATCTTCTTCACTTGTCTCAAATCCTTCAGTAAATTCAACCATCGCAAAATTATCATTAGCAGCTGAAGCACTTACACCTTCTGGGCGTTCAGAAACATAACCGTCAATAATTCCGGACTCTAACGCAACACGCATAGCAGGGAAGCTCTCCATCGCTGTTTGCTGTTGTACGCCGTCAATTTGATTAATCACTGAATAATGAAATGTATTTAATTGGGCAGTAACTTTTGCTCCACTGAAGTCTTGAATCGATGTAGCATTTTCGTAATCGCCACCTTTTTTCACAACCATCACTAAATCAGATTCGTAATAGTTATCGGAAAAATCAATTGTTTCTTTTCGTTCTGCTGTTGGTGACATCCCAGCGATAATGGCATCAATCTTATCTGAGTTAAGAGAAGGGACTAAGCCATCCCATTTTGTTTTCACAATCACTAGTTCTTTCCCTAAGCCTTCTGCTATTTTCTTAGCAATCTCAACATCGTACCCGCCTGCAAACTCTGAATTACCTTCAATTGCTACTGCGCCGTTACTATCATCCATTTGCGTCCAGTTAAATGGCGCATAACCAGCCTCTAGTCCTACACGAAAAACGTCTTTATCTTCTCCACCTGAACCCGTGTTACCTTCTGCTTCGTCACCTGAACCACAAGCAGCTAGAAACATACTCAGTACTAAAGCCATAGCTAGTAAAGCAAATCTCTTTTTCATTTCTATTCCCCCTAATATATTTTTCTATTAATTAAACTATTCCGAATTAAGAAAAAGAATAACAAAAAAGACCTGAGATGAACTCAGGTCCTTGTTATTCTTCCGCCTAAATCCTCTACTTTTCCCATTTTAGAGATAGTGCACCTTAATAAACCGGGTAAGCTTATTAAGACAGTCCTGCAATTATTCACTGCAGACCCAACATGCTATACAATCGGATATAGCACATTTCGGCGATATTTCCTTCTCTTTAGTCTCATCATGCCTTATCACTCTACTAAAGACTGTTAAATACCGCGCCTCTACCCCACCAGAAAAAGTGAGGTTTATTCAATTTGATATCTATTAGGCTACAATAGTTTAATAGCGTCTGTCAATATAAACTCTATGGAAAATTGGTCCTTTTTTCGCACATCCTTTTGATTAGAGGACAATGATCAATATTAAACTTGTTTACTTGAAGCTAGCTCTTTTAGCTGGACACTCAACCGGTTAATATCGGCTACCGAATGATTTACGTTTGATACCATTGCATGTTCATCTTCTATGATGGCAACGATTTCTTCTGTAGCTGCGGCATTTTCCTCTGAAATATTCGCCATATTTTCAATCTGTTCTTGAATTTGTTCAAACTTTTCGGTTGCCGCGGAAACCTCGTTTACTCCTCTCACTAACTCTAAGTTGTTTTCTTGTAATGATGTTTGTATTTCGTTGAAAAAGGCAGATATCTCTGTTAACAGTGCTTGTCCCTGCTTTACAGCACCCTCCCCTTCAATAGAGCTTTTACGTGCTTCAAGAGACTGATTGAAAAGGGTATTCGTCACTTCAGAGATCGCCACCGTAATTTCAGCACTTTGCTCAGCTAACTTCCTTACTTCATCTGCAACGACCGCAAAGCCTCGCCCATGCTCTCCCGCTCTTGCTGATTCAATCGCTGCATTTAATGCAAGTAAATTTGTTTGTTCTGCTATTTGTTTAATGCCTGCCAATAATTTATTCACTTGTTCCATACTTGAATGAACATCTGATACCGTCGATGCTGTCACACTAATCGTTGTATTTACAGTATTCATATGTGTTGTAACATCGACAATCTTAGTTAAACCGTCTTGTACTTTTTCATTCATATTCTTCGATTTTTCTACGACGTCCTCTGAAATGGCAACTGACTCTTTTGTGTTTTGTAAAGACTGACTCATAGAATCATTGACAATATTCAAACTGTTCGCTTCTTCTTGAATACTTGTTGCCATCTGTTGAGCAGCTTCTAATACTTGTTGGCTTGACTCATGTATCGTTTCAATATTTTGCTTAAAGAGCCCAATATGATTTTCTAGCGTCACTGTACCTTTATCAATTGAACCAAAAGTGTCTTGCAACTGCATAAGGAGGTCTTTTGACTCTAATTCTTTTTGCTCTGCTTGGTCAATTAATTCCCTCCCCCAACTAGCTAATAAATAAAATAAATACAAAATCCCGTTGCTGACAAGAATAATAGTTACAATACTCCGGACACTATTACTTTCACCCAATAACTGATGGCCGATGATCAAGTAGGTTGCAATAAAACTAACATTATAGAATACCGAAAAAGCAACAATCATTTCTTTTTTAAAATATAGTACCACCATTGCAATCGTTAAGAATAAAATATAATGCTTATTCAAAGCATACCCGTCAATAAAAAAGAGTGCCATCACAATAAGGTTTGGTGTAGCAGCATACAAAAAACCCTTTACGTAATCATTGATACGCAAAAAGTACAGAACAATTGCCATGACAATGACAAACATCCCAGCACTCATAATGACAATTGAATCGCTTATACCCCGGTCAATAACAATGGGGAAGACTAATAAGACAGCTAATATCATTAATCCCCACATATTCACTTTATGAACTCTTAATAATTCATTCTTTTGCGTATCCAATTGTTTCTCCTCCTAATTTCATCCAAAAAGGACTTTCAGCCTATTATTTGGGTTTTTTTTCTTTTATTTCTAGTATTTATTTCGGTATGATTAACTATAATGTTAGTTCTTTACAACTAAATATTTTAGGAGGATACATATGAGAATTGCTATTATGGGAACAGGATCTTTAGGAACGATTATTGGGGCACACTTATCAAAAGGGGTGCATCAAGTGGAATGCATCGATGTAAATACCGATCATATCCATGCATTAAACAGAAACGGTGCAACAGTTGTGGGGACTGTTAACCTAAAGGCCTCTGTGAAAGCCATCACGCCAAATGAAATGACTGACATTTATGACCTTGTCTTACTTTTAACTAAGCAAGTATACAATAAATCAGTACTCCTACAACTTCAAGCGCATATGAACGAAGCAAGTATATTACTCTCTCTTCAAAATGGTGTTCCAGAAGAAAGTTTAATAGAATCACTTGGTGCAGATCGTATAATCGGTGGCTCTGTAGAGTTTGGTGCTACTTGGGTAAAACCAGGTGTCTCACAATTAACATCAGACAAACATGCATTCTCTGCGCACGCTTTTCAAATTGGTGAGTTAGACGGACAGATGACTGATCGTGTGAATCAAGTAAAAACCGTTCTTGAAGATGTTGGTGGCACCATCGTGTCAAATAATCTAATCGGTACAAAATGGTCCAAGCTTCTTGTCAATGTAGCGATGAGCGGTATGTCTGCCGCACTAGGTTGTACATATGGGGATATACTGAATAATGAGGCCGCTGTCACAAGTGCTGTGATGTTGGCTGATGAAACATTGAAGGTTGGTTACGCGAATAACATTCAATTTAGCGAACTGGCTGGTGTAAATGTAGGTATTTTCTCTATTAACGAAGACAAGAGCAATCTACCAAGGGTCATCCAAATTGCTAAACAAGCATTTGGTCCTCAAGCACTGCTCAAAGCTAGTATGCTACAAGATTTAGAAAAAGGATTACAAACAGAAGTCGACTATATTAACGGTTACATCTCAACAAAAGGGACCGCCCTACAAGTTCCTACACCAGTAAATGATCTTGTCACTAGCTTAATCAAACAAGCGGAAGAAACAAAACAACTGCCGGAGTTTGATAAGAATATTAAAGCTTTTGAATCCCTATTAAACAAAGAAATGGCTGTTCATTAATCCATAATTGAAAGACTGGTGAGACGTTCTAAATCGAACATCTCACCAGTCTTTTTTTCTTCTAATTCGCATGCGGGTTTAGAGAAATAATTGGTTGATACATAAGTATAATCCAGTAAATAAAAGGATTAAGTAAGAAATAATTGAGAAAAACCTTTGGCTCATGACTTTAAATAATAACTGCCCTAAAAATATGCCAATTAGTGCAACAGGAGCCCCGGCCAAACTAGCGAGCCAAACTGTTTGTGTAGTGCCAGCAACAACCATTTGGATAGCCAGACTAATCACATAGATATATAAATAAAAAGCAATTGTCGTCCCTCTCAGACTTTCCATCTTCGTTTTTGTGCCCGAAAAATACAATAATAACGGCGGACCTGGCATACCAATACTTGTCGTTAACATACCAGATAACCCACCAGCACCATAATCTCTATTTTTCGTTTGCTTCATCTTCAATTGAGCAATCATCAACACTGTCAAAACCAAAATTAAAACGCCTATACCTATTTTTAACCAATTGAGTGGTAACCAAAGAAAAATGACCATCCCTAAAGGCAACCCACAAATACTACCGATGGTAAGTCGTTTTAACACTTTTTGATCCACGTCAACCTTGACTTTCCCTATCATGACAATCGAAATAAACAAAGATAAAATTAAGTTGATTTGAATGGCTTCCATCGGCTCAAAAAACAGTAGTAAAAATGGCGTCGCTAGAATAGAAAAGCCATACCCCGTACTCGCCTGTAATATAGAAGCAATTAAAATAAGTAGTATATATAAAATGAGCAATTGAGCAAACCACCTTCACTATTCCAGAGACTTTTTCTCCTTCCTCTATTTTACCATTTTAGCTAACAAAACCCTCATAAGATGAGACTTTTTGTTTCACGTGGAACGAGGACTTATCAGCTTAAGATAAAAAAGTGCCTTTTAGTTAAAGTGGTTCAGGCTTTCTTAAATACAAATATAACTATTACCTTTATTACTTCTTTTCTGCCCTAATGATATAAACCGGCTCATTTCCTAACTTCCTCTGAGAGACCATCATTTCTATATGGTCAAAACCTGCATTTTCCATTGCCTTCATCATATCCCCCGATGAGACTCTCGGTCCTCTGCCATCTGCGGTTTTTTCAATATCAATACATAAGAACGTACCTCGAGCTTTTAAGGTGCGATTGATTTCTTCGAGTACGGTGGATAATGGATTTACCTCATGTAGCGAGATGGAAGCAATCGCAATATCTACTTGTTCATCTGCTAATGGGATCTCTTTAAAATTTGCTGTTACGGGCTGAATGTTTGTGATTCCTCTATTCTCAGCTGTAGACTGCAAATAGTTTAAGATTTCCTCATCTAAATCAAGCGCATAAACTGTATCTACCCTTTCTGCAATAGGTAGTGCCACGTACCCTGCACCAGCTCCTATATCTAATACGACATCACTATGGTTGAGGGGGAGATATTGAAATAATTCCTCAGCAGGAGAACGACCAATATGTTCAAGGTTACTAATTTTTCTTTTTACTTTTTCATTCATAAAAAAACCCCTTTTCAATTACAGATATAAAGACTCCCTAATAACTATAATTTATTTACTCTTCTTTGTAAATGGTTAATTTTGTAGTGGAAGAAAAAACGGAGCAGCGTTTTTCTGCTCCTTATTAGGATGCCTTTGTTTGGAGAAGCTTAATGCCTAAGCCGACAAAGATCATGCCTGTTACCTTATTAAGGATAAATTCTGCTTTAGGATTATTTCTAAGTTTTTTCGTCGTTGTAGAGGCAAACAGAGCGACAATCGAACACCAAATGGTCCCTGTTACAACATAGGTCATACCAAGTATGATAAAAGGAAGTGGGCCATATCCATTGTCTACAGAAATGAATTGAGGAAGAAATGAAATATAGAAAAGCGCCACTTTTGGATTGGTTAAATTCGTTAGTAAACCTTGAGCAAACACTTTCTTTGCAGTTAAAGGTTTCGTCTTTTTGACCTCAAATTGAGAGGATTTTTGAATGACCATACGTGCGCCTAGATAAATTAAATACGCCGCACCAATCACCTTTATAATAGTAAATAAAATGGCTGATGTCGTTAAAATAAGGGATAGTCCAATAGCAGCTAAAAATGTATGCACCATCGCACCTGTAGATATACCAAGAACAGAGTATATCCCTGCCTTCTTTCCTTGCGAGACACTCCGTGAGACAATATACATCGTATCTGTCCCTGGGGTAATATTCATAATAATCGCGGCGGCTAAAAACACCGTAAAACTTGTGATGCCAAACATTTAATCTGCCCCCCTCAAGTAATAAATTCACTCCTATTGTACTCCTCTCGCGAGAAAATAAATAGAATATTTCAAAAGTTATTTCTGAACGAAGATAGCCATTTCTCACTTCTATCAGAATAAGGCTCTCCTGCCACATGACTATACTCATTAATCACTTTAACTCCAACAGTCAAAATTCATCATCAATATTTTTTATTATAAGAGATTTCCAAGTAAGGATTGACAGGCCACAATCCCCCATGATTATTCGTGGACCATTTTGTTTAAAATCTCCTCATACATAAAAAATGCCTCCTGATCGATAGAGCGTTCAAGGAAGGTAACGATTATTCTCTTGCTGGATGAATAAATGGTTAACGGCTATACTATAAGAGATTCTTACTGAAAATTAGAGGTGTACAACGTGAAGCATGTAAATATTTTGATTGCCGATGATGAGGCGGAAATTGCTGACCTTGTTGGGCTCCATTTGGAAAAAGAAGGCTTTCATATTTTCAAGGTAAATGATGGAGAAGAAGCAGTAAAAATTGTACAATCACACCCCATTGATTTGGCTGTCTTAGATATTATGATGCCCCGTCTAGACGGGCATGAAGTCACTAGAATGATTCGCGAACAAAACTATCTTTTTCCGATCATCTTTTTAAGTGCTAAAACATCAGATTTTGACCGTATCACTGGGCTTGTCATTGGTGCGGATGATTATATGACCAAACCGTTTAATCCTATGGAATTAGTGGCACGCGTCAAATCACAATTACGGCGGACAATGCTGTATAATCAATCAGCTTCAAAAGAAAATATATTAGAGTTTCGAGGACTTACAATTGATCCTGATCAACATAAAGTAACAAAATATGATACGGTCCTCTCTCTCACCCCGAAGGAATTTGATATTCTCCTCTTACTCGCTAACCATCCGAATAAGGTTTTTAGTGCAGAGCATATTTTTCAAACTGTGTGGGGAGATGCTTATTATGACAACCAAAATACAGTGATGGTTCATATTCGCACATTAAGAAAGAAACTTGGTGAAGACAAGAACGAGTTCATTAAAACCGTCTGGGGAGTAGGTTATGCCTTTCATGGTTAATTATAAAATCAGCTTTCAAACGAAACTATTACTACTCGTCTTCGTTAGCATGATAGTAGCTGGCGTAATCACATATGCACTTTTTGCATTTATGCAATATTATTATCATCAGTTTGTATTAATCGGTGATCCTTTAGCTCAAATCAGGTTGGCATTAGGAAATACAGGGCTAATTATTACTTTTGCGATTCTATATATTCTATTTACACTCGTATTATTCAAATTACTTACAAGGAGAATTTCATCGTATTTCAGTCACATTTCACACGGTTTAAAGCAATTAGCTAACAGTGATTTTCAATACGAAACAAAAATCTCTACTAATGATGAATTTAGCCAGATAGCAATTGATTTAAATACAGCTAGTCTCAAGCTAAAAGAGGCGATTGAGCGTGGAGATTTCGCTGAGTCAAGCCGTGATCAGTTAATTGTCAATCTCGCCCATGACTTGCGGACACCACTCACATCCGTTATTGGCTATTTAGATATTATCAAAAAAGACACTAGCTTAAACGAGGAACAAAAAAAGCATTATACAAACATTGTCTATAAGAAGGCTGGACGGTTAGAAGAATTAATTGATCACCTTTTTGATATTACAAAATTAAATTATGGGAAGCTCTCTATTACGAGAAGTGAAATTAATTTAAGTGAGTTATTATTACAACTCTGTGAGGAAATGTATCCTGTCCTTAAGAAGAACCACTTAGAGGCAAGATTACAATTGCAACCCGCCTTAATGATTGAAGCAGATGGGAGACAATTAGCACGTGTCTTTGAAAACCTCCTCAATAACGCCATACGCTATGGTGTGGATGGTCAATTTATCGATATTCACTCTTCATTAGATGAAGAAGTAGCGGTTGTGCAGATGATTAACTATGGTGATGATATCAGAGAAGAGGACCTGCCTTATATTTTCGATTCCTTTTACACATCCGACCCTTCTCGCGCCCATCAAGAAGGGGGAACAGGGCTAGGGCTATTTATTGCCAAAAATATTGTGGAACAACATGGCGGTCGTATTACTGTCGATAGTACTGTCATACAAACTAAATTTGAGATTAGACTTCCCGTTCATCCATCTACTTTGGATGATTAAGGGAAAATTTAAGAAAAACTTTAGATTTACCCCTACTTTTTTTTAAGTTTCATTCTTTATCTTTAATTCTATGAATTGAAGGAGGAATAGACGTATGAAGAAGTGGGGATTTTTTTTAGCCATTATTTTATTTTTATTAATAGCCGTCAATCAATATCTTACTTCCAATAAAGTCAATTTATTAAAGGATGATATTGAATACGCCAATGAGGAGAACGAAAATAATGATTTCAAGCCCATACCTTCTAATCGAAATTTAACTTTGGAAGAAGATATGATACACGATGGTCAGTTATTACTTGTTAATGAAGACCATCCATTGAAGAAAAATACGATACTAGACGATGTTGTCAACGTATTTGAATATGATGAAATGAATAAAGAATTTGGCCTTATCGATGCTAATATTGAATTATCGATAGATTTATTAAAACGATTTAATGACATGATACATGCAGCTAACAAAGAAGGGGATTATCAATTTTTACTAACGAGTGGTTATCGAGGCTGGGACACACAACAAGCGCTGTATCAGGAAAAAGGTTCAGATTACGCTCTACCTGCTGGCTATAGTGAGCATAATTTCGGGCTTGCCCTTGATGTTGGATCTCAGACAACAACGATGTATAAAGCAAAGGAAGCCGAATGGTTAGAAGAAAAGGCGTGGATGTATGGTTTTATTTTACGATACCCTGAGAATAAAAGTGATATTACCGGTATTTCATATGAGCCATGGCATATTCGCTATGTTGGCTTGCCACATAGTGCAGTAATGCATGAGAAAAATCTTGTATTAGAGGAATATTTAAGACTGCTAGAAACAGAGAAGACAATTGACTTTACATTAGGTGATGTAACTTATCATATTCAATATTACCCGGTCCATGATAGCAAAACTATTACCTTACCGGATGACGATTACTATCAAATTTCTGGTGATAATAAAGAAGGTGTGATAGTCACTACTTACTCTATTTAAAAAAATAACAGAGCTTTGACCATACTAAAACATGAGAAACAAGAAAATTACCCGAGTGATGTGCACAATTCAGCATGCACACCACTCGAGTATAATTAAGCAGGACTTCATAACCGTTGTTATAATACATCTTTCTCCATACCCAATCTTTGAACCACATCTGCTCGATCGACTTCATCAATCCAGTTACCATACTTTTCATATAGCTGCCTCAGTATCTGAACATTGCGGGCAATGACTTCACAGCCGCGATCATCGTATATGAAAAAAATGACATCTCTCGTTAAATTAATCAAGAAAACATCTGGATAATTGACATGATAACCACCAAAACGTGGTTTTAAAGGAAAGTCTTCATGAGCAGCTGCTTTTATAAGTGATTCTATTTGTATGTCTCGGCACTGACATAATAAAGAGAATTGCTTTAATTGGTATACGTCTGCATCCTCCGCTTCAAAAGGGTAAGGCATGGTTTCCACCTGAAGTTGATACAACTTTTTACATTGCTTCAAATGAGATTGGTAAACCTTTAATTTTCTCGTTCTCTTTTCTTTTTCAACCATTTTATACATATTAGTCACTAGCATCACTTCATCCTCGCTAGCAAATAACTCATTAAAAAGGGTTGTTGCCTGTTCATAAACAAGCTCAAATCTATCCATATTTAACTGACCTTGTTCGTTAAATTGGTAGATTTCTTTAGCGAACGTGAAAGGAATACCGATATTCCATTGCTGATAAATACTTGGCATTAGTTTTAATCCTGGAAAATGAGACTGCAAATAGTTTGATAACTCCATAGAAGCCCTTTCTTACATGATTGCATATTGTTCATTTAACACATCTGTAATAAACATATGACCAGGTGCATGCGTAATCATAATCTCTGGTTTTGCCCGCATCGCCACCGCTTGTGGGGTCACGCCACATGCCCAAAATACAGGAACTTCTCCATCTTTAATGGTCACCGCATCTCCGAACTCAGGCTTGTTAATATCTTTAATCCCTATTTTTTCAGGATTTCCTAAATGTACCGGGGCACCGTGGACTGAAGGAAAACGACTCGTTACTTGAATAGCCCTTATCGCATCCGCTTCTTTCATTGGTCTCATACTTACCACCATCGGGCCTTCAAACATACCAGATTTTACACATTCAATATTAGTTTCATACATAGGCACATTGCAGTTTTCTTCAATATGCCTGATTGGAATATGATTATTTAACAGCGCTTCTTCAAAAGTAAAGCTACATCCAATTAGGAAGCCAACCATATCTGTGCGCCAATAACCGGTTGCATCCTGCACCTCATCCACAAGTTCTCCATGCTTATATATACGGTACTTAGGGATATCTGTCATAATATTGCCGTTTGGTGCGGCTAACTTTGGGATAACTGATCCGACCTCTGTTACATCTATAATCGGACAAGGCTTTTGGTTTCTTTGACAAAATAATAAAAAGTCAAAGGCAAGTTCTTTTGGTAATACAGCTAAATTCGCTTGGATAAAGCCATTAGCAATGCCAGCAGTGGGCTGCTTCCAATGACCATCCCTAATCTGCTTACGTGCTTCTTCAGGACTTACTGTTGTTAAATTCAATCTCATTCACACCTTTCAGGCTCTTATTCAAACAATTGTGGAATACCATTAATTAAAGAGTAACCGCCCATTAATGCCATAACAATGACAATTAGTAGTCCAAAAAGGGTTAACCATAAAGGATGTTTATAGTCACCGACAATCTTCGCCTTATGTGCAGCAATTAACATCACACCTAGAGCGATAGGCAAAATGAGTCCATTTAATGAACCAACTAATACGAGAATCTTTACCGGTTGTCCAATCAAGACAAATACTAAGGTTGATATGGCGATAAAACCGACCGTAAACCACTTCGCATTTTTATCAATAAAATGGGTGAATGTCCGTATAAATGAGACAGATGTATAAGCTGCACCAACAACAGATGTCACCGCTGCTGCCCACATAATCACACCAAATATTTTATAGCCAACATTGCCGGCAGCATGTTGAAACACAGATGCAGCTGGATTATCAGGATTTAATGGTAACCCTTGAGAAACAATCCCTAAAGCAGCTAAGAAAAGGAAAATTCTCATAAGTGAGGCAATTCCGATGGCACTCACTGCACTTCTTGTGACTTGAGGTAAAGCTTCTTTCCCTTTAATACCAGCATCTAATAAACGATGGCCACCAGCAAAGGTAATATAACCACCAACTGTTCCACCTACTAGAGTAACAATAGCTAAAACATCGATAGTCTCAGGTACAAAAGTGCGTACTACAGCTTCACCAACTGGCGGAGAAGAAACAAACATAACATAGACCATTAGACCAATCATAATAAAGCCCATTAATTGGGCAAAACGGTCCATCATCTTTCCTGCCTCACGAACAACAAAGATAGCAATGGCAATTAAACCACTCAATAACGCACCTAATTCTGGAGAAACACCAAATAATACATTCGTTCCGAGTCCTGCTCCGGCAATATTTCCGATATTAAATGCGAGTCCCCCCATCACAATGAGTATAGCTAAAAAATATCCTAAGCCCGGTAAAACCTGATTAGCGATATCTTGAGCTTTCTTTTCTGAGACGGCTAGAATTCGCCAAATATTCAATTGCGCACCAATATCAATGATAATAGAAATTAATATGACAAAACCAAAACTTGCAACGAGTTTTTCTGTAAAAACAGTAGTTTGTGTTAAAAAGCCTGGCCCTATGGCTGAGGTAGCCATTAGGAAGGCTGCACCCAAAATAATACTTCTTGTAGACTGTGTTTTCATTCGCTTTCTCCTATTCTTTTCACTTGGATACTCTCTTTTTGAAGTGTTGCATGAATAAGTTTGGCAAATGCTAGTGCATGTTTACCATCTCCATGAATACAAACGGTATCCGCTAAGATCTCAACATCCTTTCCACTTACCGATGCTACTTTCCCTTCCTTTACCATACGTACTACCTGTGCGACCGCTACCTCTTGATCGGTAATTAATGCATTTGATTCTCTCCTTGAAGTCAAGGAACCATCATCCTGATACGTACGATCAGAAAATACTTCACTAGCAGTTTTTAAGCCGATTTTCTTACCCGCTTTTACTAGCTCACTACCGGCTAAGCCAAATAAAATTAATTCTGGATCGATTTTGTACACAGCTTCTGCAATAGCTTCAGACAATTGGGCATCTTTTGCTGCCATATTGAAAAGGGCTCCGTGTGGTTTGACATGTTGCAACTTTCCGCCCTCAGACTGTACAAAAGCGGACAATGCGCCAATTTGGTAGACAACAATATCGTACGCTTCTTGAGGGGAGATATTCATTTCCCTTCTGCCAAAGCCCACTAAGTCTTGTGTTCCTGGATGAGCGCCAATACCCACTTTTTTCTCTAATGCCAGTTTCACTGTTTTACGCATCGTTGTCGCATCACCTGCATGGAAGCCACAAGCAATATTTGCACTGGTCACATAATTTAATATTTCCTCATCATTACCAATTGTGTAGTTCCCGAAACTTTCACCCAAATCACAGTTTAAATCAATCTTTGTCATCGTTATCCTCCTTATCGATATTTTATTTGGATGCTCTTTTTATACTCATAAAGTCTTTGCTCCTTTTGAATATAGAGCCTTTGAGCTGCTGCAAAAGATATCTTTTCAAAATACACTTCTTCTCCAGGCTTTGTCTGAGCCAAAACATGTAAATCGATGGATGCCACTTGCCCAATCTTCGGATAGCCTCCAGTCGTTTGCCTATCAGCCATTAAGATGATCGGTTGCCCATCAGGTGGTACTTGAATGGTACCCATAGTAACCGCCTCTGAGATCATTTCTTTCTCTTCTGATAATGCGAGTGCGCTCCCACTCAGGCGATAACCCATGCGGTCAGACTGTGATGCCACTTTATATGGGTGACTGAATAAAGCGATTTTGCTGTCTTTATTAAAAAGAGAGAATTGTTTCCCTTCAATCACTCTAATTCTTTGATTAGACGGTCTCCTTGTTTGAATCGGTATACTCCACTGCGCTTCAACAAACGGCTTGTCTGGTTGTTTTAAAGAATCCATGATTTTTCCCGATAACCTACTCTTCTCTTTCAAAGATAATTGATCGCCTTTTTGAAGAGCACGCCCTTTATGACCACCTATATGAGCTCGTAAGTAAGTAGCATAACTATCCATAACCACCTCGACATCAAATCCACCTGCAATGGCTAGATAAGTCCTACATCCCTCTTTATATGAACCAAATGTTAATTCACTTTTCGCCTTTACCCATATAGGACGCCACAACCTCACCTTTTGACCATTGATTTGCGGGCCAATATCTCCTCCACAAAGACTAATCAAACAATCTTCATGAAAGACAATCCGTGGGCCGATTAATGTCATTTCTAATGTAGGTTGTTCTTCGTTGTTCCCAACAAGCATATTCGCAATCTTATGTGCATCTTGATCCATGACACCACTAGCGATTACACCATACTTCTGGAAACCTGTTCGCCCAAGATCTTGTACGGTCGTTAATAAACCTGGTTTCTTAATCTCTATCATGACTGTTCAGCCTCCAATTGCTTGTACTCCTCAAAGCTAATTGGCTTAAATTGAATGCGATCCCCAGCTCTTAGCAATGTTGGCATTTCTCCCTCTGGAGTAAATAATTCGATTGGTGTCCTTCCGATCAATTGCCAACCCCCAGGTGTTTCAATAGGATATACACCTGTTTGCATCCCTGCAATCCCAACAGTCCGAGCTGGAATTTGTAGCCTTGGTGATTTCCTTCTGGGTGCCGCAATCTTTTCAGACATCCCACCGATAAATGGAAATCCGGGGGCAAAACCAATCATATGGACCAAATAATCACCAGCTGCATGAATCGTAATTACTTCATCGGGTGTTAGGTGATTTAACCGGGCAACTTCATCTAAATCGGGCCCAAACTCCCCACCATAACAGACAGGAATGTCAATTTTCCTGGAAGATAGATGAGTTTGTATATCCACAGATTTTAATAATTCATGCAGTTCTGCACAGACAAATTCATAAGGCAGTTGGTCTTTACCGCATAATTGACTAACCTTCCAAATATCATAAAAAACTGCAATATTCGTATAAGCAGGAATACATTCCTTCAGCCACGGTAAGCGTTGACCCTCGAGAAAATGCGAGAACATTTGAATATGTTGTTGAGTTTCAGATGAAATCTGATCCCCTAATTCTATGAGCAAAGCTTGATCTCCCAACGGACAAAAGCGCCATTTCAATTTACACCCCTCCTTTATATAGGTTGTTCAGTTTATTTATAAAAAACCAAATTATACTAATAATCTATTTTTACAGATTATTTTATTTAAATAATACAATAAAGTATTTAAAATAAAAAGCAACTCTAACGATATTTACTATTTTTCATAAAAAAAGGTTGTTAGCATTGCTGTATTGAAGACATGCTTTTTAGTTTTTTGTATTTAATGGATACTGCTTCATCAAGTTCGTGATTTGATTACAAAAATGAGTAGCGTTTTTCTCACAATCCTCTTTTACCCAGTTTAGTATAATTTTAGTGAAACCGCCGATTTGAAATTGAATTAAGTATTCTGCAATATCAACGTCAGTGAATACTTCCTCTAGCCCTTCTTCTATCATTTCAATGAATTCTTCCATAACTAAGTATTCCAAATCATGCGCAAATAGTTTTCTCAACACTGGCTTTTGTAGTTCTGTAATCATAAATATCATATGGATCATTTGTCCTATAGTTAGGTTGTCTTGTCTCTTCCTCATATTGAATAAATCTCGATACAATTGACGTAAATAGATGCGAATAATATCTTCTTTTGTTCCAAAGTTTCTATAAAAAGTTACTCGTGCAATCCCTGCTTGTTTCGTAATTGCCGATATTTTTATTTCACGAAATTGGCATTGATTCATCAAATCCATTAAAGCATTGCACACAATCTCTCGTGTTTTGGTTACTTGCTTATTCGTTGCATCATTCAATTGTCTACTCCTTTTAAGGATATTATTTACTATCTCTCTATAAACACAATTGTTCTAACCTAGTTCTAAATGCTCAACAAACCTAACGAAATACATTCTTTTTACCTATATCGTATTTATTTTAACATAAAACACGCTAGAAAAAACCTGCTCAAAAATATATAGATAGAATCGACGAATTAACAGTATACTAATTTTTGAATCCAAGAAAAATAGGTGATAGTAAATGACCTTTGATCAACTAAAACATTTTTCAACTGTGGCAAAAACACAATCATTCACTGTAGCAGCTCATGAACTTTTCCTTTCGATATCGGCATTAAGCCAATCCATCAGTAGTTTAGAGACTGAGCTAGGGCTGACGTTATTTAAACGCTCGCGTTCTGGTGCCCATTTAACTGCTGAAGGCGCTCTGTTAATTGAAAAGGCAGAGGAAATCATGAAGATGGCGGAAGAATTTCAAACGATCGCACAAGCGCAAACAGAAAAACTCCAAGGACATCTTCGTATTTCTACGATTCCAGGTCCTTCAAACGCCCTACTTGCAGCCGTATTTTCTTTTAAAAAAGAACACCCAAATGTCTCAATAGAGCTTCAAGAGTTAGGACCAAAGGAAATAACCGAAAAACTAATCAATGAAGAAATAGACGTGGGTATGCTTGTTGTTGGGCCATCTTCTGAAGTAAATGAAGATAAATTCCACTTTGAACCTCTACTAGAAGGCTATATGGTTGCTGGTGTGCAGGCCCATTCCACCCTTGCTAAAAAGCCTTTTATTTCAAAAAAGGATTTATCAAGATATCCGATTATTTTATATCAAGATGCTTATCTTAGTCAGACAATCAAACAGCTTCTTGATCACAATAGCGAAAGAAATTTAGTTGTAAAAACCAATCATACAAATGCGATTACCCAATGGGTATCGAGTGGTAATGCGATAACGATTGGACTTGATTATTCATTTCAACATATTGATGGGATTACAGGGGTAAAAATACAAGAATTAAAAGAGGAAAAAGTTCACTACGGCTGGGTTCATTTAAAGAAAAAACATATAAACCGACTGACAGATATTTTCCTTGAAACATTAAATCAGGAAATAAACAAACTTCTTGCACAATAAGAAGCAACCTAAAATAGTACTTAATATTGTAATAGTGGAACGAAAAATGGGACGTTTACAAATAAAGTAGCGTTCATTACAGTAGTTCTGGCAATTGATATGGCTATAGAAAGGTAATGAATATTAATGTAAAAGGGGTTTCCCTTGGTTTACAATATATGCTACCAATTATGCTTGTAAATGGATTCAGTCTTTTCATCAAATTGCTCTTCCGTTGCTGGTTGAATGGTCACGCCAGGACAACCGCCGTATGGGCAGCATTTCATAGTTGCTGGTGGTAAAGGTGCATAATAAAAAGAGGATGCCTTTATATGGCACCCTCCTTTTTATATTAAACTAATATTAACCAAAGAATCATTGTTGTAATGAGGGTAACAATCCCCTGTAATAAGGTTGCCATTGTCTGTGCTTTATAAGCATCTGTCACTTGCATCCCTGTGAACTGTGTTACAACCCAGAAATAGCTATCATTTACATGACTTACTGCCATTGCTCCTGCACCAAGCGCCATGACCACGAGTGCTAATGGGACAGCTCCTTCAATTCCAACTACTGGAAGCATTGGAGCTATTAGCGATGACGTTAACACAAGAGAAGTCGTTGACGATCCTTGCGCTGTCTTTAAGGCCGCTCCGATAATAAATGGGATAAGTAGGAATAACACCCCTGTAAAGACATCAGAAATATCCCACCCTTGAATGATATCTGCAATGCCTGAATTTTTAATCATTGTTCCAAATGAACCACCGACACCAGTAATTAATAGGATCGGTGCAGCATCTAATAATCCTTTACCTACCCAACCGGTTAAAGTTTCTTCATCTAATTTCGGTAATAACGGCAATGCAACAACTATACCTAGTAATAAAGCCATCACTGGATTACCTAAGAAGATAAAAAATTGAGCAAAGCCACCATCAAAGTTTAACAATGAAATAACCGAGCCCAGAGCAATTAATAGAATCGGAAAGATTATTGGCAAGAATGCTTGAAAGGTTGAAGGCATTTTACCAAAAGAGGCCACTACCTTATCGTAATCAAATTCTTCTGAACTATTATCTTCTGGTACTTCAATTTTTGTTGCTACTTTGACAGACCAAAAGTACCCAACTGCTGCAGCTGGTATTGCAACGATAAAACCAATCAGAATAACTGTACCTAAATATACATCTGCACCAATGTTCCCTGCAGCTGCAATGGGTCCTGGTGTAGGAGGTACGAGGGTATGAGTAGCATAAAGCCCTGTTGCTAATGCAACTGACATAGAAGCCATAGCTACTTTAGCTCTCTTAGCTAGCGCTTGTCTTAAACTATTCAAAATAATAAAACCAGAATCACAAAAAACAGGAATAGAGACGATAAAACCAATAATGCTCATAGCTAATTGTGGTCTTTTCGGACCAACAATTCGTAAGACAACTTCCGCCATTCGATAAGCAGCGCCGGCCTTTTCTAGAATCACACCAATAATCGTACCAAATACGATGACTAGACCAATACTAGTCATTACACCACCAAAGCCTGTATTGATGCTCTCTATAATTAACTCAAAAGGCATTCCCGATGCAAAACCTACGAATAAAGCACCAATAAGTAAGGACATAAATGGGTGGATTTTGAATTTAGCTGTAGCCAAAACTATAATTAACACACCAATAGCAATAATTAAAAACAACATTGTATTACCCTCCTAACAAGCTATTTTATATATTGTAAGCAAGATACGTTCTTATCACTCGTTCTGCCGCTGACTCGAGTAACTCTTCTGTTCGGGCCATCGCTTCTTCTAAATCCATAGGGCCTGTTGTTAAACTATGCACACTTGTGATTCCGTACTGATACAACTCATCGATCCCTTTACCTATCGATCCAGCTAATACGAAAACAGGTGCTCCCTCAACCTTTGCTGCCTCAGCTACACCCATAGGTGTTTTCCCTGAAGCTGTTTGGTAATCACACTGCCCTTCGCCAGTAAACACACAAGTTGCTCCCTTTAATTTCTCTCGCAACCCTGTATACTCAATAACAATATCAATACCTCTTTTCATTTCAGCAGGGAAAAAGGCTTGAAAAGCGCCCCCAATACCACCAGCTGCACCTGCACCCGGCCGATCATGTAAGCGAACTTTAGTCGCTTGTTCAATCACATTTGCCCAGTTAACCATATAACGATCTAACATCTCGACCACTTCAGGACTTGCCCCTTTTTGAGGACCAAAAACATGAGAAGCGCCATTAGGACCAACAAACGGATTCTGTACATCAGAAGCGATTAGAAATTGACAATCCTTAATCCGCGAATCAAGAGAGTCTAATTGAACAGTCGTAACCTTGCCTAACGCTTCGCCACCAAGACCAATTTCTTCTCCGGCATCGTTCATCATTTTTAGCCCTAGAGCTTGTAACATACCAGCTCCGCCATCATTGGTAGCGCTTCCACCAACTGCTAAAATAAAATGGCGATATCCATCATCTAACGCTTTCTTAATTAATTCCCCTGTGCCAAAAGTTGTAGCAATCAATGGATTACGTACACTTTTATCTATCAGCTCTAAACCGGAGGCACTTGCCATTTCAATGACACATGTTTTTTCATCGCCGAGTACACCATACTCCGCCTCGACCTTTTTGTGTAATGGACCCATTACACTAACTTTTACCTTCTGTCCCCCCGTTGCGGATACAAGACTATCCATTGTTCCTTCTCCACCATCCGCTACAGGAACAGAAATAACTTCACACGAGGGAAGCGCTTTCTTAACACCTCTAGCAATTGCTTCTGCAGCAGAAACACTTGATAAGCTACCTTTATATGAATCAGGTGCAATAACTACTTTCATAAAATCGCCCACCTAACATCTATTGTGTTATCCTTATTATAATTATGTGTTATACTATTTGTCATCGGTATGGTTGAACAAAAAAACAGATTATTTTGGATTAATTTTTATCTATTATAAACAGATTGTGATATTATTTTACTGATATATAACAAACGAAATGAAGAGAATAAGGATGGGCCATATATGTTAACACGTGAAATTGCCGCAGAAATTGTTAAGCAAACCATGGTTAGACTGGATAGGAATATAAACATTATGGATGATAGAGGCAAAATTATTGCATCTGGTAATCCCGATCGAATCAATACGATTCATGAAGGAGCAACCGAAGTTTTACGTACTGGTAGAGCTGTCACCATTAGTGATAAGGATATTCAGTGGAAAAATTCATATCCCGGTGTTAACCTACCTATTCATTTTCAAAAAAAAATCATCGGTGTGATTGGCATTACTGGTGACCCAGAGGAAATTTTCGAATTTGGTGAGTTAGTAAAAATGATTACAGAGATGATGATTCAACAATCTTTTAGTTTAGATCAGTTAGAATGGCAACAAAAAGCGAAGGATCATTTATTCGATGATTTATTACAGGACTCCATCGAATATCCATCAATTGAACAACGATTTAAATTATTTGAGATTCAACTTTTGCCCCCCTTTCAAGTGTCAGTCATTAAAACAGATATGCCTAAATTGAAAAAAAATGACTTTATCCAATGGGTGGAGAGATTTTTTCCTAAAGAGAATACATTGATTGGTTTCCTAGGGATAAATCAACAATTTATTCTTCATACAGGCTTAACAGAGATACAAATCATGAATCGCTACCAAAATTTCATTTCATTTATAGAAGAAAAACAACTCACTGCGAGAATTGGATTGGGTGCGAATGTAAATACTGTCAATGACATTCATCATTCCTATCAGCAGTCGATTTCAGCTTTAACGTTAAGTGATGAGTCTTCTATTTTTTCCACTTTTAAAGAAATTGAAGCACAAGCATTACTGAATGAACTGAGTGAAGCATCTAAAACCTACTATTATACAAGAGTACTGAATGGACTTTCGGAGAAACTCATTGAAACACTTGAAAGCTTGTTTGCAAACAATTTAAACCTTGGAGAGTGTGCAAAAAGTTTATTTATCCATAGAAACTCACTCATTTATCGGTTAAAGAAAATCAAAGAAATAACCGGATATAACCCACAGCATACTCTCGATGCGATTACACTGCAACTTGCGATTTGGCTTAGGAAAATGCATAAAGAGTAAAACACCTTCCTTACTTAATGGATGGTCCCCTTCTCTAGTGTTCCAGCCAAAAAAAGCTCGCCATCTGGTGAGCTTTTCTCATCTATATTGCCTTAAAATTAAAAAATGCAACGCTAAACGATAGCCGTTGCATTTTTATTTTTGTGAAAATCAAATAGACTGCTACTTTAATGAGCACATTCACCTAACCTACCACTGATTGATTCTTCGCTTCTTGCTTCTCCTTTTGCCTGATCGCTTTAAATTTTTTCGTCTCAGATACAATCACTGGAGACAAGAATAAGAGTGCTATTAAGTTAGGCAGAGCCATCAACGCATTGAATATATCTGCAATTCCCCAAACTAACTCTAATTCAAGACCTGCTCCTACCATAACAACAGCAACGAAAACAATTTTATAAATCCATGTGTTTTTATCACCGAATAAATAACCAAAACACTTCTCTCCATAATAAGACCAACCAATAATTGTTGAATAAGCAAATAGTATAATACCGAAAATAACAATATAATTACCTACATGTGGAAGGAAGAATTCAAATGCTTCTCCAGTTAGAGAAGAGGCATCGCCATGTCCAACATATATGCCGCTCATTACAATCGCAAGACCTGTTACAGTACATACAATCAATGTATCAATAAATGTGCCCGTCATTGATACGAGTGCTTGTCTTCCTGGATAATCCGTTTTCGCAGCCGCTGCTGCAATCGGTGCAGATCCTAAACCAGCCTCATTGGAAAATACCCCACGAGCAACACCGTATCGAATAGCCATCCCAATTGCACCACCGGCTGCAGCAGAAGGGTTAAACGCTTCTTTAAATATAAGGGCAAAAGCTGCAGGAACCTCTGTTATATTTAAAATAATTATAAGCAGTCCACCAGCTAAATAGAACAAGGCCATGAATGGAACGAAAATTCCGGTAATTCTCCCGATACCTTTAATTCCACCTAATAAAACAAGACCTGTTAACACCATTAGAACAAAGCCTGTTAGCCAAGGATTAATATTAAAATTTGCTTGAAGTGAACCCGCTACTGTATTTGCCTGCGTCATATTACCAATGCCAAAGGAAGCTAAAAAACCAAACAAGGCGAATAAAACAGCTAACCACTTCCACCCAAGCCCTTTTTCAATATAATACATTGGTCCACCTGATATTTCTCCTTTGTGGTTCGTCACACGATATTTAACAGCCAATATCGCCTCTCCATACTTGGTGGCCATTCCAAAAAAGGCTGCTACCCACATCCAAAATAGAGCACCGACACCCCCCATTAAAATAGCCGTTGCTACACCCGTCATATTCCCAATTCCAAGGGTAGCTGCCATTGCAGTCATTAGCGATTGGAAGTGAGAAATATCTCCATTATCTTTCTTGCTATTCTCACTTTTACTAAAAGCAAGCTTCAATGCATAAGGTAAGTCTCGAACTTGTAAAAGCCCTAACCTAATAGTAAGAAAAATACCTGTCCCAACAATTAGAATAAGGGTGATTGGGCCCCATACAAAGTTCCCTATCATTTTAACTATTTCATGAAACAACTCCATCCATTCTCCTCCTTTTTTTATCTTTTGATGTAAATAATTCAACATTAAATGAATGATAGTATGATCAAAGTGCTTGAAGGATCTGTTAAAACGTTACTACATTACTCAACTAAATGAATTCTAAATTTTTATTCTAATATGAATATTATATCTAATATTCATCCTTTTCGACAGACTTTTATGATATTTTTCTATCTTAGTCAATATTCGAGTAGATTTTCAAAATTAGTAACTGAGGTGACAAAATGCAAATGTAATGAAGAAAAGAAACTATATTAAAATCCGATTCTTTACCTTTATAACGGAGAAATTATTGCGTATGGAATCAAGGAGTGGAACCTATAAAAGAGACTATAGACCCATTCCGATCAAGGCTGGTAGTATCAGCACAACAAGCGGGCAAAACGCCAAAGAGTATGTCTCGTAAAGTGACCCGCGCAGACAACACTTTGCAAGCAATGTATTATGGTGAAGGAACTAGTAAGCTATGGAGATTTAAAAAGGCGAATGGTAAAATATATCTACGAACGTTCAAAAGAAAAATTGGCTGGAATGAGCCCTGTTGAATACCAAACTCACTCCAGCCAATCAGCTCCATAATAAAAAAGTAGGCAATCACCGTCACCTACTTTTTTTGTTTTAAGCTTGCACTTCCCGATATTCTGCCTTCTTCTTAAATAAGGCAGCGACAAAGGGACAAGCTGGGATAATTTTTTTATTTTGACTTTTCACCTCTTGCACAACCGAATCCACTAGTTGTTCAGCAAGACCTGTCCCTCGTGCTTCTTCCCCTACATATGTATGTTCAATAACAATGGTGTGATCGTCTCTTTCTGCAAAAGTAACTTCTCCTTGTTCCTTCCCACTATCATCAATACCATAATGACGATTACTTGCTTTTTTAATTTCCATGTCTCACACCTCCTTCATTCATTTTCTTTTTTCAAACACGACCGTACATACATTTGAGCACTATACATTTTTAATTATAGTATGTCCAAACCCATAATGGGATATGTGGTTGTTTTTTCTTCACCCGAATAAACGCTATTGGGTTCGTTGTATGGATATGGCCTACATGGGCACATCTAGGGTTCGTTTTCTAGAGCCGTTATTGCAGTTGACGAAGGGGCTTTTGATGCATTAATTCTTGAACCTGCGAAGCATAAGTGGTTTGAGGCTTACGACAATCTAAAGCATGTATCCATTGACTATCTCATAACTTTGAATGGGTATCATTTCACCCTTCTCTTCATTGATATGTGACATAGTGACGAATGATTTATTTTAAATAGTGAATAATAATTTAAACCCTTATATTTACTAAAAATACCTTTCTAAGAGGATTCACCCGCCTCCTTTTCTCCATTTCCTCCTTAGCGAAAAAAAACAATTCTTACTAACGCCTTGAATAATCGAGAATTCGAGATATAATACTTGTATACAAGTATACTAAATGAGAAGGTGTCATGATGAACGAACCAATGGAATTTCTCTACCCTTCCAAATGGCTCACGAAAGCTTCGACAGGTGAGCGCGTTGTAAGTGAATTAAGGATGCAAATTCTCTCAGGACGTATTGAAAGCGGTACCATTCTTTCAGAAAATAAATTAGCTGCAGAATTTTCAGTAAGTCGATCACCAATAAGAGAAGCATTAAAGATTCTTTCTGCTGAAAATATTATTCGTCAAGAACGAATGGGTGCAGTCGTCATTGGTTTATCCGAGAAAGAAATAGAAGAAATATATGATGTGCGCATTCTTATTGAAACGTTTATCTATCAACGGCTTGTACGTTCAGATATTACTGACCTTGTAAAGGAACTCAATAAGATTTTAGAAATGATGAAAGTCTCTATTAAATATAATGATGCAGATGAATTCTCACTTCAGGATTTACAATTTCATGAAACAATTATTAGAGCCGCTAATCACTCTTATATATTAATGATCTGGAATAATTTAAAACCGGTCATGGAGGGGATGATTCTTTTGTCCATGCGCAAGCGTTTTAAAGAAAACCATCAGGATTTCGAGCGAATTTTCACAAACCACGCACTCTATATTGAAGCAATTGAGAAAAAAGATAAAACATTAATGATTCAATCTCTCCATCAAAATTTTGATGATGTGCAAGGACGAGTTGAAGATATGTGGAAATCCCAAGAGATACTTGCAGAAGGGGGCGGAACAAAATGACCACCTATATGTTAGGTGTAGATATTGGAACAACCAGCACAAAGGCTGTTCTTTTTACAAAAGACGGGAAAGTCATTCAAAAAGAAAATATCGGCTACCCATTGCATACACCGGATATGTCTACAGCTGAGCAAGACCCTGAAGAAATTTATCAAGCGGTCAAGCAGGCGATAACGAACATTATGAAAAAAAATAGCGAAATGATGCCAGCATTTATTTCCTTTAGTAGTGCCATGCATAGCTTAATTGCTATCGATGAAAATGATCAACCATTGACCCCATGTATTACATGGGCCGATAATCGTAGTGAATCATGGGCACATAAAATTAAAGATGAATGGGGTGGCCATGAGATTTATAAGCGAACAGGGACCCCTATTCATCCAATGTCCCCATTAAGTAAAATAACATGGATCACAAACGAACGCCCAGAAATAGCCAATAGAGCGAAAAAATACATTGGTATAAAAGAGTATATTTTCAAGAAGTTTTTTAACCAATATGTTGTTGATTATTCTATCGCATCAGCAATGGGGATGATGAATCTTACTGAATTAACATGGGACAAAGAAGCTTTAAAGATAGCGGGCATTCGCGAGGACCAGCTATCCACCCTGGTTCCCACAACTCAGATATTCACACAATGTGACAGTGAGCTTGCCTTACAAATGGGACTTGATCCCCATACCCCTTTTGTTATCGGTGCAAGTGATGGTGTTCTCTCTAACCTTGGTGTCAATGCAATTGGTAAAGGGGAAATTGCCGTCACCATCGGAACTAGTGGAGCGATTCGTACGATTATTGATCGTCCGCAAACAGACGAAAAAGGGCGGATTTTCTGTTATGCCCTAACGGAAGATCATTGGGTCATTGGTGGCCCTGTTAATAATGGAGGGATTGTCCTCCGTTGGATTCGTGACGAGTTTGCCTCATCTGAGGTAGAGACTGCCAAACGTTTAGGACTCGATCCATATGAAGTGTTAACGAAAATTGCTGAACGTGTGAGACCGGGCGCAAACGGGCTTATTTTCCACCCTTTCCTTGCAGGTGAAAGAGCACCTGTATGGAATCCAGATGTTCGGGGATCATTCTTTGGTTTAACCCTTTCACATAAAAAAGAACATATGATTCGCGCTGCATTAGAAGGTGTCATTTTTAACTTATACACTGTTTTTCTCGCTCTTATGGAGTGTATGGACGAACCTGTTACGCGTATTCAAGCGACAGGCGGATTTGCCCGCTCTGCCGTTTGGCGCCAAATGATGGCGGATATTTTTGACTCTGAAGTGGTCGTACCTGAAAGCTATGAAAGTTCCTGCTTAGGTGCATGTATCCTTGGGTTATACGCTACTGGTGAAATTGATAGTTTTGCAGTGGCTTCTGACATGATTGGTAGTACACATAAACATACACCAGATGAAGATGCAGCCAATGAGTATCGTCAACTAATGCCTAGCTTTATCAACCTGACAAGAGTATTAACAGAGGAATATACAAAAATCGCCAACTATCAAAGAGGCTTGATAGGGAAAGATAGCGAATAAAAAGGAGAGAGAACTATGCCATTATTTATTGTTGCCTTAGGTATCATCGCCCTATTGCTCCTCATCATGGGACTTAAACTCAACACATTTGTCTCACTGATTATCGTTTCATTTGGTGTTGCCTTAGCTCTTGGCATGCCAACATCCGAAATTGTTGGCACAATTGAAAGCGGTCTTGGCGGAACACTTGGACATATCGCTTTAATCTTTGGTCTAGGTGCGATGCTTGGAAAATTAATCGCTGACGCTGGTGGCGCACAAAGAATTGCAATGACCCTTGTCAATAAGTTTGGAGAGAAAAATATCCAATGGGCAGTTGTCCTATCATCCTTTATCATTGGGATTGCCCTATTCTTTGAAGTAGGTCTTGTATTACTTATTCCTATCGTATTTGCGATTTCAAGAGAATTAAAAGTATCGATTCTCTATCTGGGTATCCCGATGGCAGCAGCATTATCAGTTACACATGGATTCCTACCACCTCACCCTGGACCAACTGTTATTGCTGGGGAGTACGGTGCAAATATCGGTGAAGTTCTATTATATGGGATGATTATTGCCATCCCAACAGTGATTATTGCTGGTCCAGTTTTCACTAAAATTGCGAAGAAAATCGTACCAAACTCATTCACAAAGAGCGGAAATATTGCTTCGTTAGGTGAGCAAAAACAATTTAAACTTGAGGAAACACCAGGATTTGGTATCAGTGTATTTACAGCGATGTTACCAGTCATCCTTATGTCGATTGCAACAGTTATTACATTGCTTCAAGAAACAATGGGCTTTAGCGATAACCTATTCATTGTTGTGATTAAGTTCATTGGTGATGCGTCAATCGCGATTTTGATTTCCCTTCTTGTTGCTATTTACACAATGGGCATTGGCCGCAATATTCCTATCAAACAAGTAATGGATTCTTGCACAACAGCCATCACACAAATTGGAATGATGCTACTGATCATAGGTGGTGGTGGTGCTTTTAAGCAAGTATTGATTGACGGTGGGGTTGGTGATTACGTAGCCCAATTATTCGAAGGCACGACCCTTTCACCTATTTTGTTAGCCTGGACCATCGCAGCTATCCTGAGAATTTCCTTAGGTTCTGCGACAGTTGCAGCACTAACAACAGCAGGACTTGTAATCCCATTACTCGGCCAAACAGATGTCAACCTTGCGCTCGTTGTACTCGCAACAGGTGCAGGTAGCTTAATCGCATCACACGTCAATGACGCAGGTTTCTGGATGTTTAAAGAGTATTTTGGTTTATCAATGAAAGAAACATTTGCTACATGGACATTATTAGAAACAATCATTGCTATTTCTGGCTTAGTATTTACTTTATTATTGAGCTTGATTGTATAAGTTAGTTTCGGGGTTGAGTGGGTTTTGATAACTCACTCGACTTTTTTGTTGTATGGGGGGACTTGGGGTTAAGGGGGATGGATTGTTGGGGTGTGGTTGGTTTTGGGTGGATGGGTGGATTGATTGGGCGGAGTGGATAAGGCGGAGTGGATCCATTATCCTATTTTATGTATTTGAAGCTGTCGGAGATTTCCCCTTGGAAGCGATGAATCCCTACCTGGAGTAGATTAGGACTGACACACTTTAATTGGCAATTCCCCTTTACTCGAGTTTTCGCATCATTTATGTGGCTTATATCCTTTGTAGATTCTCTATTTGCTTTGTTTCTCCTTTTTACGTTGCTTATATCCATTGCGGATTCTCTATTTGCCCCGTTTCTCCTTTTTACGTTGCTTATACCCATTGCGGATTCTCTATTTGCTTTGTTTCTCCCTTTTACGTTGCTTATACCCCTTGCGGATTCCCCATTTGCTTTGTTTCTCCTTTTTACGTTGCTTATATCCATTGCTGGTTCCCTATTTGCTTTATTTCTTTCTTTTGCATAGCTTATATCCTTTGTAGATTCCCTATTTGCTTTGTTTCTCCTTTTTACGTTGCTTATTTCCATTGCTGATTCTCTATTTGTCCCGTTTCTCCTTTTTACGTTGCTTATATCCATTGCTGATTCCCTATTTGCTTTGTTTCTCCTTTTTACGTTGCTTATTTCCATTGCTGATTCTCTATTTGTCCCGTTTCTCCT
>NZ_JACSQT010000014.1:54580-69612 GCF_014836495.1 Cytobacillus stercorigallinarum
TTTTACGTTGCTTATTTCCATTGGTGATTCTCTATCTGCTTTGTTTCTCCTTTTTACGTTGCTTATATCCATTGCTGGTTCCCTATTTGCTTTGTTTCTTTCTTTTGCATAGCTTATATCCTTTGTAGATTCCCTATCTGCTTTGTTTCTTCTTTTTACGTTGCTTATATCCTTTGTAGATTCCCTATCTGCTTTGTTTCTTCTTTTTACGTTGCTTATATCCTTTGTAGATTCTCTATTTGCTTTGTTTCTCCTTTTTACGGTGCTTATATCCATTTTCGATTTCCTATCTGCTTCGTTTCTTTCTTTTACATGGCTTATACCCATCGCGGATTCTCTATCTGCTTTGTTTCCCCCTTTTACATGACTTATATCCATTGTGGATTCCCCATTTGCTTTGTTTCTCCTTTTTACGTTGCTTATTTCCATTGCTGATTCTCTATCTGCTTTGTTTCCCCCTTTTACATGGCTTATATCCATTACAGATTCCCCATCTGCTTTGTTTCTCCTTTTCACATGCCTTATACCCATTACAGATCCCCCATCTGCTCTGCTTTTTCCTTTTTACATGCCTTATACCCGTACTTCACTCTCGTTCCCCATCTTAATTTCCCTCCTCATTAATTAACTTGCAATTCTAGGTTCATTGTAGGATGAGCACTTTTCTTCTGCCCAACTAAAAAAAGACACGATCAAATTTTGATCATGTCTGATTGTAATTAACTAGCTATTCTATTCAAAAGCAGGAATCGCCGTTTCATCATAATTTTCTTCTAAGAATTTTTTCACTTCAGGGCTTGTCATTGCTTCTGCAAGTTTTTGAATCGCTTCTGAGTCTTTATTATCTTCGCGAGCGACAAGTGTGATGGCAAAGTCATTATCAATACCTTCTGTGAGTAGTGCATCACTTTTCGGTGTTAAACCTAGTGGAGCAGCATAAGCAGGAGTCATTACGACGGCATCAGCATCATCATACATTCTCGCTAGCATTAATAAATCTACCTCTTCGAACTGATAATTCTTTGGATTGGATGTAATGTCTGATTTTGCGTAATATGGACCTGTTTTTTCTTTTAATTCAATCACATCATGTTGTGCTAGTAATGCTAGTGAACGGTCAATATTGGATACATCATTGGCAATGGCAATCGTTGCTCCTTCAGGTAAATCAGCCATCTCTTCAAAGTTCTTTGCATAAACACCGTAATTGGCAAAATAAATCTCTTGGATTGGCACTAAATTGGCATCATTACTACGATTGTACTCTTCCATATAAGGCACATGTTGAAAGAAGTTCGCATCAACTTCTTTCGCCGCTAAAGCTGTGTTCGGTTGCACATTATCACTTAGCACAACCATCTCTAGATGAATACCTTCTTCTTGCAATTGTGGCTCGACTAACTCAAGAATCTCTGTCATCGGTGGAATAAGTGAAGCGACTTTTAGAGTTACCTCTTCTTTACTGTCACCACCATTTGTTTGGTTATCATCTGCTTGCTCTTCTGTCTCTTGCCCACAAGCAGCCAGCATTAACATACTTAGTATCATTAAAGCAAATAGTCTTTTCATATTATCCTCCTTCAGTATGTAGTCATCTTTTATCAATCACTCTCGCAACCGTTGTCCCAATAAATTGGATGCACTGTACGAGAATGACCATAATAATGATCATATATATCATTAAATCCGTCATAAATTGTTGATATCCGTAGCGAATGGCGAAATCACCAATTCCTCCACCACCTACTACTCCCATAATAGTGGAATAGGAGATGAAACTAATAATTGAAGTCGTTAAGCCAAGAACCAGCCCTGAACGTGCTTCGACAAACAAAAACTTGAAGACGACTTCGACAACCGATGCCCCCATTGCCTTTGCTGCCTCTATTACCCCTCTAGGGACATCTAATAAAGACTGCTCTACAAGGCGGGAATAATGTGCGATAGCGATAATAGAAAGCGGTACGGTTGCTGCCGCTGTGCCAATCGCTGTCCCAATTATGAACCTTGTAAAAGGAATCAAGAAGACGACTAATAATAAAAAGGGAAAAGAACGAATCGTATTAACCAGTAAATTTAAAATCGAAAAAACAACGCGGTTTTCTAGCAAATTTCCTTTTCGACATAGAAAAAGTAATGTTCCCACAGGGAGCCCCACGATGATAGCAGCAAGAATAGACATCCCTACCATCGCAAAAGTTTCGCCAATCGCTTGCCATATTTCCGCCTCATACCTTTGCAATACTTCAGGCATCACCGCTCACCTCACCTGTTAATTTTTCAATAAAATATTCAGGAGTGTGGTCCACATCAGGGATGCCTTGTGGTTCAAGGTCAATTGTCTTATAGACAGAACCATCTGCCATGACCGATACGCGGTGACAAATACTTTGTATAACCTCCATCTCATGGCTAACAATGACAATCGTGACCCCTAATGTACGATTAATCTCCTCTAGTACAGCGAGAATTTCCGCTGTTGTATGAGGATCAAGCGAAGAAGTTGGTTCATCGCATAATAAAACCTTAGGCTCGTTCGCAAGGGCTCTAGCAATCGCCACTCTTTGTTTTTGACCGCCACTTAAACTTTGTGGGTATTGTTTTTCCAAATGAGCAAGGCCGACGAACCTTAAGCATTCCATCACTCTTTCTCTTCGTTGATGCTTCGGGTAGTTTGCTAGCTGAAGACAAACCTCGACATTATCATAAACGGTTAAATTGGCTACAAGATTAAAGTGCTGAAAAATCATCCCCATTGATTTTCTCGCTTCTCGTAACTGTTTGGGTTTCATCGCCATCAAGTTTTTGCCATCAACTACGACTTCCCCGCAATCGGGTACTTCTAACAAGTTCATTAACCTTAGTAGTGTCGATTTCCCCGCTCCACTTGCACCAATGATTCCGTAAATCTCGCCTTCATTTACTTCGATATCAACCGCTTTAATCGCTTCATAATCAGCGAAACGTTTACTTATATCATGTATTTGAATCAATTGAAATAAACCCCCTTTCCAATAATGAAAGGTAATCAATAACGGATATATTATAGCTCAATCCCTCTACTATGTCATTTTGACAGTTATTTACCAACATTCTGTCTATTTATGAGAAAAGAAAAATCCCCCGCCAATTATTTTGGTAGAGGATGCTAGAATTAATGTAATTTAATTGATCCACCATCAACAAGAATGGTTTGTCCAGTAATGTAGTTTGAATCTTCACTTGCTAAGAATACAGCTACTTTTCCGATATCATTTTCTGGGTCACCTAAACGGCGCAGTGGAATTTTATTAACCATCGCCTCATATGCTTCTGGTGCATGTTGCTTCCATTGTTCTACACCTGGCGTTAAGGCAATTGGTGAAATTAAATTGATATTAATATTGTCAGGTCCCCATTCATTTGCTGTCACACGAGTGATGGCACGAATGGCTTCTTTCGCAGCAGCATAGGCTGTTTGTGTCACTTGGCCATCAATCCCCGCTCCCGAGGCGAAATTAATGACTTTTCCTTCATTTTTCTTTAGCTCAGGATATGCCGCTTGCATAAAGCGAACCGTTGGGTAAAAACCCGTGTTAAAAGAAAGGTCAAAATGTTCTTGGGTTGTTTCATTAAAGAGCACCTGCTTCGATACATGTGCATTATTTACAAGGATATCAAGCTTACCAAACTTCGCAACAACTTCTTCAACAATTTGCGTAATGTTTTCTTGGACTGTGATATCTTTGATAAACAGCATCCCTTCTGTGTGAACATTAACCTCTGCTAATGTTTCTTTTCCTTTTTCTTCATTCACATCAACAATGGCAACATGCGCGCCTTCTTTCGCCAGCGCAAGTGCCATTCCTCTGCCGATTCCAGAAGCACTCCCAGTAATAATCGCAACTTTACCATCCAATTTCATGAGAAAGACCCCTTTATTTTCAAAAATATATTTAGACATCTAAATACTTTATAAATCATATCAGATTATCTTATAATCTGACAATAGATAATACTTACACGTCATGGAAAATATAGGGTTTAGAAAAGAAACTTTATGGATTTGAAAATGGGGTCGTTCACACTTTTCTGGCAGGTTGTGTGAGCAATTCTCCAATGTCTAACAACCTTCAAGAATACAGGCTTACCCAGATTTCCCACCATCCCTAACCATTCATAAGCATAAAAAGAAAAACCTGAACGCTACAGCAGTAATGTTCAGGTTTTCTCGCTCATATATATTAGTTAAGAATCGCTTTATTTTGATCTAAACCGAGCGCTCGGTCAGTCGTTTGATTAACTTTTTGTAGTAACTCCGGATTTTCTGATAAAGAAAGGCCGTAAGATGGAACCATCTCTTTAATTTTTGGCTCCCAATCTTTTAGGTTTTCTGGGAAGCAGCGCTCAATGATATCAAGCATAACTGGAACAGCTGTTGATGCCCCTGGTGATGCGCCTAATAAGGCAGCTATTGATCCGTCACCTGCCGTTACCACTTCGGTACCAAATTGGAGCGTCCCTTTTCCGCCTTCTTCTGTATCTTTAATCACTTGCACACGTTGACCAGCAATGACTAATTCCCAGTCTTCACTTTTTGCATTTGGAACGAATTCACGTAATTGCTCCATACGTTTTTCTTTTGATTGTAGTACTTGCTCGATGAGATATTTTGTTAAGCCCATTTCCTTCACACCAGCTGATAACATGGTTAACACATTGCTTGGCTTAACAGAAGTGATTAAGTCAAACATGGATCCATTTTTCAAAAACTTTGGTGAGAAGCCGGCGAATGGACCGAATAGTAATGATTTTTGGTTATTAATGTATCTTGTATCCAAATGCGGCACAGACATTGGTGGTGCACCCACAGGCGCTTTACCATAAACCTTCGCATGATGCTGTTCAACGATCTCTTGGTTTGTACAAGACATAAAGATTCCACTTACAGGGAATCCGCCAATACCTTTCCCTTCAGGAATACCTGATTTTTGCAGTAAGTGTAAGCTTCCGCCTCCACAACCGATAAAGACAAAGTCTGCTTTATGGTTTTCCAGGTTTCCACCTGCATGGTCACGTACTTTCACTTCCCAGCCGCCATCTCTTGTACGTTTTAAATCATCTACACTATGCTGATAGTGCATTTCCACACCTTGAGACTCTAATTGTTGGAATAATAAACGTGTAAGAGCACCAAAGTTTACATCTGTTCCTGAATCGATTTTTGTTGCGGCAATCGCATCAGTAGTTGCACGGTTTTCCATAATTAATGGAATCCATTTTTTCAATGTTTCATGATCTGTCGCATACTCCATACCAGCAAATAGTGGGTTTTTAGACATTGCTTCATGACGTCTTTTCAGAAACTCTACATTTTTTTGTCCTTGCACTAAACTCATATGTGGCAAAGGCATAATGAACTCTTGTGGTCTTCTAATTAATTGACTATCAACTAGATAAGCCCAAAATTGTTTAGAAACTTGGAACTGCTCGTTAATATTGATGGCTTTCTTAATATCAACAGAACCATCTGGATTTTCTTTCGTATAGTTAAGCTCACATAATGCAGCATGACCTGTACCTGCATTGTTCCACTCATTTGAACTTTCTTCCCCTGTTTTATCCAATTTCTCAAACACTTTGATTTTCCAGTCTGGAACTAATTCTTTTAAGAGCGAACCTAAAGTCGCGCTCATAATCCCAGCACCAATTAAAATCACTTCTTTGGTTTCCCCGTTGCTCATTTTTTCCCATCCTTATACCGTGAAATTTGCAGAGAAAATAAGACAGTAGTCTAACCTACACCAAAAACGCTTCTCTACCCTTCCAGTTGTTGGTCGATGTAGGCAAACGTTTACATTGTGCAGGCACCTTCTCTTTAATATCGCTAAATTAAATGTCATCAATCTTTGCAAAATATATATTTCTCAATACTAATTATACTATAAAATTGGCAATTATCCATCATAGAAGAAATTCTTCTCCCTCTATAATAGTATAAATCCTATTTATATTATATAAAATTTTTTGATATTTGACTGAAAAAAATAATGGAAAACAGATAAAAGTCGGAAAGTTTCGCGCCTTTTTTCTTAGTGGTTATTCTATTTTTTGCTTTTAACGGATATTTTGCTGTTTTAAACAACTTTACTATTCCCTTTATTTATTATTGCAAAATACTTAAAAGCCCCCGAAAAATTTTCAGGGACTTATCATTACGCATTTATTTTTTCTATTACTTCTGAAGGAATATCACTTTCATTTACTTCATCGTAAGACGTGACTTCATTGCTATCATCAAGATAAAGCATTAAGTAGGCATCCTCTCGCAAAGCTCTAGAAGCAGAGAATTCCACAACGATTGCTTTACCCTCTTTATTATAAGCTGGCAGCTCATACCAATATCGTTTCATCACTTCTCCTGATTCCAATGTTTCTTCTTCTACTCGCGGCTCTTCATTTAATTGAACATACGCATTTTCTTTGCCTAAACGATTAAAATCCAAATTCATTAATAAGATAACCGCCACAATAAAAATGATAACAATTCCTGCGAAAATGCCCGTTGTCTTCTTCATTTATCTCTCCCCCAACATTGAAAATATCGTTTTTTGATAGCTACTTATTGTTAAGAAATAATAGATGAAATAAATAATTGTATATGCTAGCATCCATATGAAAACTGGCATCAGCAGATTCATCATTAACAAATTAGAAAAGGCAACTAAGGCGATCGCTCCATGCATTAATCCAAGTAGTAATGGTGCCGTAAAGATCATTCCCACTTGATGTCTAATCGTTCGTTTCATTTCTTTTTGTGACACACCAATTTTGTATAACACTTGATATTTCCCTTTATCTTCTTCTGCTTCCGTCATCATCTTAAAGAAAATGATGCTACCCGTAGCAACTAAGAATACGAGTCCAAGAAAGCTCCCAACAAAAAGCATAGAGCCTGAAGCTTCAATAGAATCTTTATATTGTTGGGTTGCACTTGAAAATTGTTCAGTAGAAGCAGCTAAATCATCTGATAATGCTTGCTGATTTTTATAATCTTCCACTTGAACTGCCTGGTAGGTCACCTGTGGACTGTCTATTTGTTCAAAAAAATCATCTGTTACAACTACTATTTTACCTCCCATTGTGAAGGTATTAACAACGGATCGATCCTCGTAAGCAGTCACATTTAATGTTTGCTTATTAAGCTTAACCTCATCTACTTTCGTCGACCAACGCTCATCATAATACGTATCCAGGATGAATGCCTCTTCCTGATTAATTGCAGGAAGGTCCTCCCACCCTTGTTGTGTAGCCAATTGCTTGAAGGTTGAATAATCCATTACTTGGTAGTCAATTTCCATGTCACCTTCAGCTATACGGACAGTTTTACTTTCGATTTCCTCTTCATACACAACAATGTCTTGTGTAATTTTCTGTGGCTCGCCCTCCCACATAAATGTAATAGGCGTATAGGTCTCTATTTCTTTGTCCGTATGATAATAAAGCCCAAATACCGCACCACCAGCAGTAATGGTTGTTGCACTTAAAGTCGCAATTACTGTTAGTGTTCGTGCATTCCCACGAATGCGGTGCAATAGCTGTGACGTTGTCCATAGATTTAAGCCTTTCCAAGCCCAGTTCTTTTGATTTTTTAATTTCGATAAAATATAGACAAGGACACTATTAAAAATCAGATACGTTCCTAACACCGTTAATCCAATAATCACTAATGGCATAGCTGCACTAAGTAAGCGCCATACTTCTGAAGTCATCAAATCTTGCAACGCCAACCAATAAGCACCTGCTAAAGATGCCACACCTAAGACAGCCGAGATAAGACGTGCTTTCGGCAATTCCTCGCCTTTCTTTTCTGCGTGAAATAAATCAATTAACTTAAAACGATAAATAACACGATAGCCTTGTAATGACGTAAATAAAAACAGAATCATAAAGACGATGACTGTATTCACGACTGCACTTGGTGAAAATGCTAGACTGCTCATTATTTCTAATCCCATTAATTTTAATAAAACCATTAAGAGCAGTTGTGATAGCAAGAAGCCCAAGCCCACACCAATAATTAAGGCAATGACGCCAATAACAATATTCTCGAAAAATAGCATAAAACCGATGGAGCGTTTACGCACACCAAGTAAAGAATAAAGCGCTACTTCCTGCTTCCTTTTTTTCATAAAAAAAGAATTCGAATAAAGGATAAACACGGCAACAAAAATAATCAGGACAAATGCAGATGCACTCATAATACTACTGACTTGCTTTGAGACTGCTGCCAAAGCCGTGATGTCTTCACTATATTTCAACGTGACAAAAGTAAAATAAATGATAATAGAGAAAATCATCGAGCCGATGTACAGCCCATAACTCTTCACATTTCGGCGAATATTTTTGATCGCTAAATCAAATAGCGTCATTATCGTCACCGCCTAGCTTTGCCAATTCCGCTAAGATCATTTGGAAAAACTCTTTCCTCGTATGTGAACCACGATAGATTTCCTTTGATAATTGGCCATCTTTAATAAACAGGATTCTGCGGCAAAAACTAGCAGCATAGGCATCATGCGTGACCATCATAATCGTTGTTTCATGCTTTTCATTTAATTGACTCATGCTTTCTAGTAAATCTGTTGCTGACTTTGAATCCAAAGCCCCAGTCGGTTCATCAGCAAAAATTAATTTAGGATTCGAAATCAGTGCACGACAAGCTGCTGTTCTTTGTTTTTGACCTCCTGATATTTGATAAGGATATTTATCCAATAAAGAAGCAATCCCGAAAGTATGCGCTAATGTCTCTACTTTTTCAGCCATTTCCTTTGCTGATTTTTTTGCAATCGCAAGTGGCAAGACAATATTTTCGCGAACCGTTAATGAATCGAGTAGATTGTAGTCTTGAAAAATAAAACCTAAATGATCACGGCGAAAATCCGCTAACTTCTCTTCTTTCATTTTGGCAATATTGTCTTCTTCAATATAAATATCACCGTTTGTCGGAGAATCAATTGTTGCCAATACATTTAGTAATGTAGACTTCCCAGCTCCTGATGGCCCCATAACGCCTACAAATTCCCCATGGCTAATGTCAAATGATATATTCTGAAGCGCATGAAATGTGTTTGCGCCTTTTCCGTATAATTTTTCTACCTTTTTTACAACTAATAATGATTCCATATATTAAGCACCTCTTTCTTATGTCTCTACTTTACCTCCCCATCCTTACACTAAATTCACTTCTACCTTACAAAATCCTTAAATTGTATATAATAATCGTTAAACACTGTTAAGATAAGGCTAATAGATAGATGAAAGGAAGGAATCATTGTGGAACAGCCTCGTATTCTAATCGTTGATGATGAACAAGATTTATGTCAGCTCATGCAAACATCTCTAAAAAAAGAAGGATTTCAATCGATACAAACTACCGGTACAGTTAAGAAAGGTTGGGAACAATTTCAAGCATTCTCCCCACATTTAGCGATTCTCGATGTGATGCTTCCTGACGGTGAGGGCTACGATTTATGTAAAAAAATCCGTGAAGTCTCGAGAATTCCAATTTTATTCCTATCCGCGAAAACAGATGAAGTCGATAAGATATTAGGATTGGCCATTGGCGGAGATGACTATATTACAAAACCATTCAGTCCAAAAGAAATGGCTTACCGTGTAAAAGCGCAACTCCGGCGTGCCGGTAGCTATTCACAACAGTTATCTGACCAAACAATGATAGAAAAAACGATGATGACTGCCGGCCCTTTTGCCTTAAATAAAGAGCAAACAGAAGTATACAAGCAAGAGCAGCGCTTAGAATTAACTGCTAAGGAAGTTGGGTTAATGGCTTGCTTTATCCGAAATCCAAATCGAATACTTAGTAAGGAAACATTGTTTCAAACCGTTTGGGGTGAAGACTTCTACGGAGCAGATAATACATTAATGGTTCATATCCGCAGATTACGTGAGAAAATAGAAGATAACCCATCCAAACCGACCTTCATTACGACGGTTAAAGGGCTCGGGTATCGACTGAATGTAAAATAGGTGAGGACAAATGAAATGGAAATTAACTGGTAGGTATTTATTCTCAATTTTAAGCATCGTTTTCATCGTCATCATTGTTAATACAATGGTTTTAATTGGTTTGCTTATTTATCAGCAACAACAAGGCATTGATCAAGTAGAAAGTGGTTCAGCCGAACGATTCACCCGTTCTTTTTCTAACTATTTAACATTAGAAGAGGAAGAGCCCACTCTTTCAGCTGAAGGAGTAGAGGCGCTAGAATCATTCGGTGCATGGCTGCAAATTTTAAATCAAAATGGAGAGGTGATTTCCTCTAAATTTGCACCAGATGGAGTTGCGAATCATTATAGCCCTGTAGAACTTGTACATAAATATAAGTATATGGACGATCATTTTAACACATATTTCATCGGTGAATTTGAAGAATATAGCTACATCATTGGTGTCCCCCAAAGTAAAGAGGAGCGCGTTACCTTCATGATGGATACCACTTCAGTCATTACATATATCTTCAAAGCAATCATTGCCATAACGATTGTTGATTTGATCATCGCCGCCATTGTTGGGCTACTCTTTAGCACAATTCTGACCAAGCCTGTTCATTATATGATTGAACGGATTTCACAACTTAAAGCACGAAATTTCACTGTTCAAAAGACGAAACGAGCAGGTATTTATAAACCTGTGTTTGCCAATCTGAATGAAGTCTCTACTACCCTTCAAGCACATGAGGAAGAACGTAAAAAGCTCGAAAATATGCGCAACGAATGGATCAGTAATGTTTCCCATGATTTAAAAACACCGCTTGCCTCCATTCGCGGCTATGCTGAATTATTAAATGAGGAGCAAGTTTCCCACGAGGAAAGACAGGAGTACGCAGGAGTCATTGAGCGGCAATCTCTTTATATGAAGGAATTACTAGATGACTTTAACCTTACACTGCGATTACGCAACCAAGAATTACCTTTGCACATACAAGAGACAAAGGCAGAACGATTTACGCGCGAGATTGTCATTGATGTCTTGAATGATCCCCGTTATGACGGTTATCATATCAGTTTTGAAAGCGATGATCCGTCATTAACTTGGTCCATCGATCAACATTTAATGAAACGCGCTCTATTGAATTTCATCCACAATGCTCTACTGCATAATCCATCAGACGTTGAGGTGGCTATCCGCCTAGACGCTGGAAAACTAATTATTGAGGATAATGGAAACGGCATCGCGCCTGATGAATTAGAGCAAATTTTTGACCGATACTACCGTGGTACAAATACAAAAGCACAAGGCACTGGGCTTGGAATGGCGATTGCGAGAGATATCATTACAGCCCACGGTGGCACGGTTCATCTGACAAGTGAACAGCATCACGGTACGAAGGTTGTTATTAAAATGTAAAAACAAATTAAAACACCCCTTTCCTTAATCTAGACTTAGAAAAGGGGTGTAAGAATGATATTTTTGTTATATTTACAGAATATTCAAAAATAAAATTGACTACTATCTAACATGTCTCTATAATTAACGTGAAATCAGTCTTACCATTCAAATGAAAGAGAAGGTGACATTTATTAAATTACCTGTGAAAGACCTAAAGAAGTCAATGGACTTTTTTAAACAAATGGGTTTACTTTCCACGATGATTTCACTAACGATGACGCCGCATGTATGGTCATCAATGAACAGACCTTTTCCATGCTGATGACAGTAGGACAGTTTAAAAACATCATTGACTCCAGTGAACAAATACATCTTTTGCCGCTGAAAGCAGAGACCAAGTCAATGAAAAGGCGTTAGATGCTGATGGTAATTGGCATCTGAAGCAAAAGACTTTGGATTTTATGTATCAAATGGGCTTTCAAAACCTAGATGGACATACTTGGGAAGTCATTTATATGGGTAGTCATTTATATGGGTAGTCAGGCGACAAAATAAAGGAGGCGACGATTTTGACCCTATCACTAGGACAAATCATGTTATACGTCAACGACCAACAAACAAGCTTGCAATTTTGGATAGAAAAGATCGGCTTCAAACTAATCGCGGAAAATAATGAAGGAGATTTTAAATGGTATGAGGTTGCGTCGTCCGAACAATCAGAAACAACCATAGTCCTTCAAGATAAACAAATCGTGGCAAAGATGAGCCCCGAATTACATCTTGGCACACCATCTCTCATGTTTTATACAGATGACGCCGAAAAGATTTATCAAACATATAAGAATAAAGAAATCACCGTAGGCGAGCTCGTTGAAATGCCTTTTGGTAAAGTATTTAACTTTGCCGATAACGAAGAGAATTATTTTGCGGTGATGGAGAAGAACTAGATATCCAAACACACGGGCTGTAAGTTCGTGTGTTTTTTTTAGTGGTAGATGATTGAATCCAATTGCCTTTGGCTGTTCCTTCTGTTTCACTGCTGATCCAACCAATTTTTCCAACTGCCGCGGGTTTTTGACGCGGTTCTTGCTTAATCCTATCAGGTTTTTCTACTGTCTCCGGTTTTTGACGCGGTTCCTGCTTAATCCAATCAGGTTTTTCTACTGCCTCTGATTTTTGACGCGGTTCTTGCTTAATCCAATCAGGTTTTTCTACTGACTCCGTTTTTTGACGCGGTTCCTGCTTAATCCTATCAGGTTTTCCTACTGACTACGATTTTTGACGCGGTTCCTGCTTAATCTAATCATTTTTTTCTACTGACTCCGTTTTTTGACGCGTTTCTTGCCTAATCCTATCAGGTTTTCCTACTTCTACAGGTTTTTGACCCGTTCGCTTTCTCGCCGTATCCGATCAATTCACGTAATCCCCTAAAAAATCCCCATAAACATACGTAAAAAAAGCAAGGGACATTCCCCCGCTTCTTTTACGTCCCGCAATACGTTTGATAATTATCATCCTGTACCGGTACCTCTTTATACTTCTCCTGCTCTGCCGTATGCGCATATGGATGAGCGAGCACCGCTAATAGCTCGTCAAATAAATGATAATCCGCTTTGTCCACCGCTGCAGTTAATGCTTTTTCAACATAATAATTTCGTGGAATAACAGCTGGGTTATGATTTTTCATTAACTGTTCCACTTCCGCTTCTGATGCTTCCTGTCTCTTTAACCGTTCTTGCCAACGAGAGAGCCACTCTTTAAACACAGGCTGCTCTAATTTTCGATAGGTCAAAGCGATGAATGTGTTCGTATAATCTGCTTCATGCTCTTTCATAAGTTCCAGCAAATCGTGAATAAGAGCCTTATCTGCTTCTTCTGCTGTAAACAGACCGAGTTTGGCCCTCATTTCTCCGGTCCACTTATGAATATAGATACGATTGTATTCGCCGATTTCCTCTTGCGCAATCTTTACCGCTGCCTCGGTCTCTTCATGTAAAAGAGGGATAAGCGACTCTGCGAAGCGCGCCAAGTTCCAACCCGCCATATAAGGTTGGTTTCCGTATGCGTAACGACCTTGGACATCAATGGAGCTGAATACCGTTTCAGGGTCGTATCTATCCATAAAGGCACACGGGCCGTAATCAATTGTTTCGCCTGAAATCGTCATATTATCCGTGTTCATGACACCGTGAATAAAACCGACCGCTTGCCATTTAGCAATCAATCCTGCCTGAACGTCGATTACTTTGCGTAACAAGGCCAAGTATTTATTATCTTCTTTTAAAAGCTCAGGATAATGACGCTCAATGGTATAATCAGCTAACGCCTGCAATTCTTCCGGCTTCGTGAAGGTAGCCGCAAATTGAAAAGTCCCCACACGAATATGACTCGCAGCCACACGTGTCAAAATCGCCCCTGGCAATAGGGTTTCACGGACAATGTCATCACCTGTCTCAACTACAGCCAAACTTCTCGTTGTCGGTATACGCAACCCGTGCATCGCTTCACTGATGAGATACTCTCTCAACATCGGTCCAAGCGCCGCACGGCCATCCCCACCGCGTGAATACGGTGTTCTGCCCGCTCCTTTTAACTGAATATCAACGAGATCACCGTTTACCGTCAACTGTTCACCTAAGAGAATAGCGCGCCCATCACCTAAGCGGTTAAAATGACCAAACTGATGCCCTGCATAACTTTGTGCAATTGGCTCACTGCCCTCTGGTAATTGGTTTCCGGCTAACACGGCAAGACCCGCATCACTCTGTAACCAATCCTTGCTAATCCCTAAACTTTTCGCTACTTCTTTATTCCATTGCACCATCTCTGGCTCACTTGCTCGCTGTGGTTTTGTTTCTGTAAAAAGACCGGGAGACAGCTTCTTATAACTATTTTGCAAATTCCAGCCTGACACATGTCTTTCTGGCATTCTTATCGCCTCTCCTTTTGTATCATATTTGTTTTATTATATCTCTTCTTTTATCTTTACCTTATCTACTAAGAATATAAAGATCTTCGTTATCCCTTTTTATGAATGATTGTTTCTTTAACAAATGGATGGACGAAGCGTTCTCAGGATGAACACTCGCATAAATAGTAGAAATACTTAATTTTTTATTTGCAAATGCTAGAAGTAAGGTGATTGCATCTGTCGCATAACCTTTTCCCCAATATTGCCTGTCTAATCCATACATGAGGTAATATCTTTCAGTGACATCGTCAAAAGTAAAACCTGCATAGCCCAAATAATCATTGTTTTCCCTAGAATAAATGGAAAATTCCCAATTACCATTTTCACCAAAGGTCTGACATTGCTCAGCATATAATAACTCTCTTTCTGCATAACTTATTTGAGGAATGCCTCCCGTATACTTTCGTGCATCCTTATCATTCAGCATTTTCCAAACACAAGGGAATTCTTGCAGTTGGGGACTACCTAAATAAATATGACTACCTATGAGTTTCATCATTCACATCTCCTCTTCCTCTTTAAAATATACCATATTAGAAACTTGAGTATATCGATAAATTTTTATTGTTTTACAATAAATAACCTTGTATCCTATATCACTAGTGTTGCATTAATTTATTTTCACTATTAAAAATACTCAAAATGTTCAATTTTATTATTTTGTGCAAA
>NZ_JACSQT010000015.1 GCF_014836495.1 Cytobacillus stercorigallinarum
TCAGCGCCGATGGTAGTTAGGGGCTGTCCCCTTGTGAGAGTAGGACGTTGCCGGGCAAGATGAAAGAGCACATATTTTGTATGTGCTCTTTTTTGTGTATATAAGTTGGTAAATGATATGCCCCCTATAAATGAGAAAATAACATTAAGTATGTGCAAATGATTAAAAGATAACGTGAAATGGCTTAGTAGAGAAAAGGATTCAAAAGAAAAAGGGAGAGTAGCGTGAGTAAAAAGCGGAAGATGATTTTCAATTTTTCATTATTGGTGAACACAGTTTTAATCCGTTTGTTTGGTTATTGGATATTTGAATGTGAGCCTAGTTCATAAAGAGTTATTTTATTCTGAAGTAAAATATAAACTTGTTGAGCTTGATGGTTTAATAGAAATCAAAAATGTATGTTTAGTTCGGACTTTTTCTTTCAATAATTGAAGTTGTAGATTCTCCTTTGAGAGAGTCATTTATACATATAGGGAGATAAGTGCGCCATATGACGAAAGCACACAGTAGACAGGCTTGTAAATTAAAAAAACTCCCTAATATTTGTTAAAATAATAGAGAAGATCATAAGATAAGTATAGAAGCAAAAGGGAAACTAAGATAAAATTTCAGGTGTAGTGACTCTTTTTAATTGTTGGACATAATAATTATAATGTGGGTCATCTGTTGCAGTATTCACGATTTGTTCCTCACAATCCATACAAATAAAAGAAGTATATAAATGGATACCAGCAGATTGTGATTGATCACAGATTACACATGTTTTTTCATTAAACGTTTTCACAAATGTCACCTCCGTACATTCAATCATAGCCAATGATTATAAAATATATACAATATTTAGAATTTAACTCTCATAAATGAGTTGTTAACAGTTTATGTTTGTAATCACCAATAGGTGTATGTCTATACAGTAATTTATTTAAACTAATAAAAAGGATTTGCGTTCAATGGATCAGAAACAAATGCCGTTAGTCGAAAAGTTAATACAGCATATAAAAAGAAAGCCTGAAAATTATCATGTACCAGGTCATAAAGGAGGGAGTCTGCTCACTGGAGTGAATGAGGTTGATGATTATTTTCGACAACTTTTACAATTGGATTTGACAGAAATCAATGGGCTTGATGATCTTCATTCTGCTGAAGATGTAATCAAAGAAGCTCAATCCTTGCTTGCCGATTTATACGGGGCTAAAAGAAGCTTTTTTCTTATAAATGGTTCTACGGTAGGTAATTTAGCGATGATCTGTGGCACATTAAAAAGAGGGGATCGTGTGCTTGTTCAAAGGAATAGTCATAAGTCTATTTTGAATGGCCTTAGACTTATTGGAGCTGAACCCATTTTTATCATGCCTGAATTCAACAAAGAGTGGGGTATAAGTGAAGGTGTCTCCTATACTCATATTGAAGAAGCATTAAATAAGTATGAAGACATTAAAGCTGTTATTCTTACATATCCGAGTTATTATGGTACAGTGTATCCATTAGAAGATATTATTGCACTGTGCCGCGAAAAAAAAGTATTCGTTTTAGTCGATGAAGCACACGGTGCTCATTTTATAGCGAATACAAGATTTTTTCCACCCTCTAGTTTACAATTAGGGGCAGATGTAGTTATACAATCTGCCCATAAAACATTGCCAGCTTTAACAATGGGAGCCTTTCTTCATATTCAAGGTGATCGAGTGGATGAAGACAACATACAGGAATATTTAAGTATGTTGCAATCAAGTAGCCCATCTTATGTTATTATGGCTTCATTAGATATGGCTAGATTCTTTGTCAGTCAATATACAGAAGAAGATGGTAAACATTTAGTCGAACGAATAAATGAAGTGAAGAAGGAATTGAGTGCTATTGCTGGACTAGCTATTATGCCAACAGATGACCCATTAAAACTGGCTTTAAAGTTTAAGCATATGAGTGGTTATCAACTACAAGGGTTACTAGAGAATCGAGGTATTTATACAGAATTAGCTGATCCGATGAATGTTTTATTTGTACTTCCATTATTAAGATGCGACGATGAGGATCGTTTCAATAAAATAATAGATGCATTACAAGAAATTAGCACTGACATCCCCAATGGAGAAAAAGAAGTAAAGGTGAATCCAATTCCATCTCATTCAGAATTAGTAGAGGTACCCAAGGCAGCAATGATTGTTACAGTTCCTTTTACCAGTGCAATTGGTGAAATTAGTGCACGCATGGTGACACCATACCCACCTGGTATTCCTTTAATATATAAAGGTGAAAGAATTACACAAGAGCATATCACTAGTTTGCAAGGTTATTTAAATGAAGGTGCACGGATTCAGAACAGGGAAAATTTAAATCAATCATGCATAGAAATATATAAGACAGCGAGGGACAATGATGACTAAAGGTTACTTTATTTCAATAGAAGGTCCAGATGGGGCAGGGAAAACGACGATTACAGAAATGGTTAAGGAGCAATTAGAAGCAGAAGGATATAATGTCGTACATACGAGAGAGCCTGGTGGCATTGCTATTGCAGAACAGATCCGGGCTGTTATACTGGATCCGAAGAATACAGAAATGGATGCAAGAACAGAGGCTTTACTTTATGCCGCAGCAAGACGACAACATTTAGTTGAAAAGGTCTTACCAGCCCTTGAAATGGGTAAGATTGTACTATGTGATCGATTTGTTGACAGCTCTATTGCTTATCAAGGATTTGCAAGAGGGATTGGTATTGAGGAAGTTTGGTCCATCAATCAGTTTGCCATTGAAAATGCTATGCCTCAATTGACTTTATATTTCGACATCGCACCAGAACGAGGGTTACAGAGAATTAATCAAAATAAGGGCAGGGAAGTAAATCGTTTAGATTTAGAAGATTTACAGTTTCATCAAAAGGTATATGAAGGATATGAAATTGTACGGAAGCAAGCATCTAATCGCATCCAAACGATCAATGCCGATGCCAGTGTTGAAAAAGTATTTGAGCAAACGATGGATATTGTGAGAAAAGCTCTTCAATATAAAGATTAACCTACTTGGCGAAAAATTCGGTCAGTATATCTCTGTTTGTGCATAGAATAACTGATATAATAGAAGAAAGTATGGATATAGGAGGGTGGTATGATGAAGCTCGTATTAGCAGTCATACAAGATCAAGATAGTAGTAAATTGTCTAAAGCATTAGTGGATCATAATTTTCGTGCAACGAAATTAGCCAGTACAGGAGGATTTTTAAAGTCGGGTAATACAACCTTTTTAATTGGTACGGAAGATATTCGAGTAGACAAATGCTTACAGGTCATTAAGGATAATTGCCAATCGAGAGAGCAACTTGTTGCGCCGGTTTCACCAATGGGTGGTAATGCCGATTCATATATTCCTTATCCTGTTGAAGTAGAAGTAGGTGGAGCGACGGTATTTGTTCTTCCAGTAGAACAATTCCATCACTTCTAAACCTATTTGGAGGCATAAATGAAGATTAATCAAGATTTACGTCTTAATATAGATAATAGAAGGCAAGATAGTAAGCACCCTATCGGATCGCAAGTGCGTTTTAATGACCTGGTGCAGAAAAGTGGTCAAAAAATGCAGATGACACAAATGCAAATGCTCTTAGGTGATATAGAATCAGCTGGCCAGAGGGTAGCTAAGTCTAGGAGCTTTAAAGATTTAGCAAAATATAAAATGCTTGTTAAGCGTTTTGTGAAAGAGACTGTCGAGTATGGGTTGGATATTAAGCAATCACATAGTTGGAATCAACTAGGACAAAGTAGGTCATTGAAAATTGTAGAAACGATTGATGAAAAGCTGGCTCAACTAGCCGATGACCTACTTTTGCAAGAGAAAAGCGCCATTGATATTCTTAGTAAAATTGGAGAAATCAAAGGGTTATTAATAAATTTATATACGTAAGTGAGTGGTCAGCATGACAAAAACATGGGATCAAATAGAAGAATTACAGCCAGTCGTGTTGAAGATGCTTAAAAATAGTTTAAGTAAGGAACGCCTTGCCCACGCCTACCTTTTTGAAGGGTTGAAAGGAACAGGAAAAAAAGATACGGGTATGCTTCTAGCAAAGAGTCTTTTTTGCACTGCCCCACTTAACGGCTATGTTCCATGTGAAACATGTAATAATTGTAAAAGGATTAATCATTTTAACCACCCGGATGTACATCTTGTTGAGCCGGATGGGCAATCGATAAAGAAGCAGCAAATTCGGTCATTACAAGAAGAATTTTCAAAACGAGGCGTTGAATCCAGTAGAAAAGTATATATCATCGTTCATGCTGATCGGATGACAACAAACGCAGCAAATAGTTTGCTGAAATTTCTCGAAGAACCGCATATGGATACTACAGCAATTTTACTGACAGAACAATCTCAGCGAATGTTACCTACTATATTATCAAGGTGTCAAACGATCTCATTTCAGCCAATCGCTGCAAAATTTTTAGTACAACAATTCGTAGATTATGGTGTAAAAGAAAAATATGCCCCGTTACTTGCGCAAATTACCCATAATTTGGACGATGCTTTAGCATATAGTAATGATGATTGGTTTGTACAAGCACAAAAAATAGTGTTAAAATTATACGAAGTACTTAAAAAAAATCCGTTACAAGCGATGGTCACTCTCCAAGAAGAATGGTTTCCACATTTTAAGGAGAAGGAACATCAGGATTTAGGTTTAGACTTATTACTTCTTTTATTAAAAGATTTGTTATATATACAGCTTGATAAGAGTGATAGGCTCGCCTATACGCATGAGCTTAGCTGGCTAGAACAACACGCGCTTCATACATCTAATAGAAAGTTAACAGAGCAAATGTCTGCAGTTTTAGGTGCAAAAAGAAAGCTGCAAGCAAACATGAATGCGCAGCTGTTAATGGAACAGCTAGTGTTAAAGATGCAGGAGGGATCTTCATTTGTATGATGTAGTAGGTGTTCGCTTTAAAAAAGCGGGCAAAATATATTATTTTGATCCCGGTGATCTTCAAATACAAAAGGATGACTTTGTCATTGTCGAGACTGTAAGAGGAGTGGAATACGGTAAAGTTGTTATTGCTCCTAAAAAGGTTGGAGAACATGATGTAGTCCTACCTTTAAAAAAAGTTCTACGTATTGCTGATCAAAAGGATCGTATGATTGTAGAAGAGAATAGACAAGCGGCTAAAGAAGCTTATCAAGTTTGTTTAGAAAAAGTAACTACACATCAATTGGATATGAAATTGGTGGACGTTGAATATACTTTTGACCGCAATAAGGTCATCTTTTACTTTACAGCTGATGGTAGAGTGGATTTCCGTGAACTAGTAAAGGATTTAGCGGCTATTTTTCGGACAAGAATCGAACTTCGTCAAATTGGTGTTCGTGATGAGGCGAAGATGCTTGGTGGCATAGGCCCGTGTGGGAGAATGCTTTGTTGTTCCACCTTTTTAGGTGATTTTGACCCCGTTTCGATCAAAATGGCTAAGGATCAAAATTTATCTTTGAACCCAACGAAGATATCTGGTTTATGTGGGCGCTTAATGTGCTGTTTGAAATATGAAAATGATGAGTATGAAGCGGCTAAAAAAGAGCTCCCAGATGTAGGGGAATGGGTGAAGACACCCGAAGGTTCTGGAAGGGTAGTAGGATTAAATATACTTGAAAGAATTCTACAAGTTAACCTGAAGGAACAGGAAAGAGTGCTTGAATTTACGTTAGACGAAATTAGTGAGAATACCGTGTCAGTTCAATCCACAGATTAATGAGGTGGAATGCTTGGATAAAAAAGAAATCTTTGACTCTGTAGGTAATATGGAATCGCAAATCGGTCAATTACATTTTCAGCTTGGTGAGTTGAAACAGCATCTTGCTGAGGTGTTAGAAGAGAATAATGCATTAAAGTTGGAAAATGAACATTTACGTAGAAGATTAAAGATTACATCCGACCGAGAAAAGAAAAATGAGCAGCAGAAGGAAGAAACAGAGAAAGAAAAACTCTTTGATATAGGGGAAGGCTATGACAACCTTGCTAGGCTATATCAAGAAGGCTTCCATATTTGTAATCTTCATTTTGGTAGTCCTAGAAAAGATGGGGATTGCTTGTTCTGTTTATCATTTTTAAATAAAAAATAATCGATACCTTCCTTCTAAACAAGGAAGGTTTTTTTAAAGATATAACATTCGTTTTCTGGTGTAGTGGAGGCATTTCACCTTGGGGCTTCAACCGATAAGTAGAACGAAGTGTGCTTTTTAGTAATGGAGGAAGAGGAATGGTTATTTTAAAGGGTGATGAAAGGTTAGATCATTTGTTAGCAGAGGGATTGAGAATTATTCAGAGTCCTTCCGTATTTTCATTTTCGGTTGATGCCGTTTTATTGGCTCGATTCACTTACTTACCAATACAAAAAGGAAATATCATTGATTTATGTAGCGGTAATGGTGTGATTCCTTTGTTTTTAAGTGCAAGAACAAAAGGAATGATTACAGGAGTGGAAATACAAGATCGTCTTGTTGATATGGCGAATAGAAGTATTCAATATAATCATCTAGAGAATCAAGTGAAGGTGTTAAAAGGGGATGTGAAAGGCATTGCTCGGCAATTAGGGTATGCTAAGTATGATGTGGTGACATGCAACCCACCGTATTTTCCAGTCGATACCAATAAACATAAAAATGAAAACGAGCATTATGCCATTGCTCGGCATGAGATTCTCTGTACATTAGAAGATACAATTCAGTCAGCTAGTCAGCTAGTTAAGCACGGCGGAAAAGTTTCTTTTGTTCATCGCCCAGGAAGGTTATTAGATATTGTGACATTAATGAGAAAGTATGAGATAGAACCAAAACGGATCCAAATCGTTTATCCTGAGCAAGGAAAAGAAGCGAATGTGCTTCTAGTGGAAGGCATTAAAAAAGGAAAACCTGACTTAAAAATATTGCCGCCATTGTATATCTATGAGCCATCGGGTGAGTATACAAAGGAAATGAGGTTGATGTTGTTTGGAGACTGAAACTCATTACTTTTACGTTCTCGAATGCAATGACGGTACCTTCTATGCTGGGTATACAAATAACCTTACACAAAGGATAAAAAAGCATAATGCTGGAAAAGGAGCTAAATATACAAGGGGAAGAGCACCGTTAACGCTTATTTTCCATCAAATATTTGCAAGTAAGTCCGAGGCGCAGAAAATGGAATATCGTTTTAAACGATTGAGTAGACAGAAAAAAATTGAATGGATGAATACCCAAAGAGAAGAAGGTCGGTGAGTAATGTGCAACAACAGAAGAGTTTCCATATGGAGAATGAAAAAGGCATTCTCTACTTAGTGCCAACACCTATAGGTAATCTAGAGGATATTAGCTATCGTAGCTTAAGAATATTAAAGGAAGCCGATTGGATTGCAGCGGAGGATACGAGGAATACAAAAAAACTATGCAACTACTTTGAGATAGAGACTCCCATCATTAGTTACCATGAGCATAATAAAGAGAGCAGCGGTTATAAATTACTTGCAAAATTGCAAGACGGAGAGAAAATTGCGCTTGTCAGTGATGCAGGTATGCCAACCATTTCTGATCCAGGCTATGAGCTGGTTACTAGTGCCATTGAAGAGAATCTCACTGTTGTCCCATTACCTGGTGCGAATGCCGCACTTACAGCATTGATTGCTTCAGGGCTACCGACACAGCCGTTTTACTTTTATGGATTTTTAAATCGGCAAAAGAAGCAGAAAAAGGCAGAGTTAGAGACGCTTTCGAAAGTATCTTCTACAATTATTTTATATGAATCTCCTCATAGGTTGAAGGAAAGTTTACAGCTCATGTTAGATATATTAGGCGATCGCTCAATTGTTTTAAGTAGAGAGCTAACGAAGAAGTATGAAGAGTTTATTAGAGGGTCGATCAGTGAAGCAGTAGAATGGGCAAGTCAATCAGAAATTCGCGGGGAATTTTGTTTAATTATTGAGGGCTGCAAAGAGCCAGTAGAAGAAAGTAAGTGGTGGGAAGGGTTATCTATTGAAGAGCAGATTACCTATTATATAGAAGAAAAAGGTTTGAAAAGTAAGGATGCCATTAAACAAACGGCGCTAGACCGTGATATGAGTAAACGTGAGGTATATAAAATTTATCATATTGATGAAGTGTAAAAAATAGAGACTCGCAAATAGGAGTCTCTTTGTTATTTATTTAGTTAGTTCAAAATTGTTTTGGATTTCTTTAATTAATTGCTCAGCGCCATCTTTGCTAAGGATTAATTTTCCACCCGCTAGTGAAATGTTATCATCAGATACTTCACCAGTTACTTGGCAAGTCATGTTTGGCTTATATTTCTTTAAGATGATTTTTTCATCATCCACATAAATTTCTAATGCGTCTTTCTCAGCAATACCAAGCGTACGTCTAAGTTCAATTGGAATAACTACACGACCTAATTCATCAACTTTACGAACAATACCAGTAGATTTCATAATAATTGCTCCTCCCAGTCATCTATCTAATTATTTATCTTTTTCGTCATTATTCGACAAAAATCATTGTTGATATTATAATACCAACCATTGCCATAATCGTCAATTACTTTATTTTATTTTTGTGTGGAAATAATTAACACGACGAAGAATGTTGATTTATCAACATTTATGATGGAAAAGTCATGGATACAAACTCACCCATTTTTTAGTAGACGTACATACCTCGATTCGACATACCGACAAAATTCGACAAATTCCACTTATGTGTCTATTTTCCTGTCGAAACTTTAATTGGAACATGGCGTTAGAAAAAACACGGAGATTGCCATAAAACCATGGCTTCTCCCTTCGGAAATGTTGCACAAATTCAAGTTTTTAGGTATATTTTGAGGAAGATAGAGGCTAAGATGACTCATATATATTCTTTTTTCATGCAATGAAGAAACAATAAAAAATATAGGGTCAGAAATGAGAGATTAGACTCGTCATAAGGACGGGTTTTTTAAAATGAGGAGGAAATAAACATGGAGGAAAAATTAAAGACTTTTTATTTAACCACTCCAATTTACTATCCGAGCGGAAATTTACATATCGGACATGCTTATACGACTGTTGCTGGTGATGCAATGGCACGTTATAAGCGTCTAAGAGGTTATGATGTAATGTATTTGACGGGTACTGATGAGCATGGCCAAAAAATTCAAGAAAAAGCGGAAGAAAAAGGGGTTTCTCCTCAAAGTTATGTGGATGAAATCGTTAGCGGTATCCAGGACCTATGGAAAAAGTTAGATATTTCTTATGATGACTTTATTCGTACAACAGAAACAAGACATAAAGAAGTTGTTGAGAAGATTTTTGCTCAATTATTAGAGCAAGGTGATATTTATCTTGGGGAATATGAAGGTTGGTATTGTACGCCTTGTGAATCGTATTTTACTGAAACACAATTGGTTGAAGGCAACTGTCCAGATTGTGGGAGACCGGTTCATCGTGTGAAAGAGGAGTCATATTTCTTTAAAGTGAGTAAGTATGCGGATCGGTTACTACAATATTACGAAGACAACCCTTCTTTTATTCAACCAGAGTCTAGAAAAAATGAAATGATTAATAACTTCATTAAACCTGGATTAGAGGATTTAGCTGTATCTCGTACAACATTTGATTGGGGTGTGCCCGTTCCGGGAAATCCGAAGCATGTCATTTATGTATGGATTGACGCCTTGTCAAACTATATTACGGCATTAGGATATGGTTCAGATAATGATAGTAAGTATTTGAAGTACTGGCCTGCAGATGTTCATTTGGTAGGAAAAGAAATTGTGCGCTTCCATACTATTTACTGGCCAATTATGTTAATGGCGTTAGACTTACCATTACCAAAGAAAGTATTCGCTCACGGTTGGTTATTAATGAAAGATGGTAAGATGTCTAAATCTAAAGGTAATGTAGTAGACCCAGTTACATTAATTGATCGTTATGGTCTAGATGCGTTACGTTACTATTTATTGCGCGAAGTGCCGTTTGGCGCTGATGGTGTATTTACACCTGAAGGTTTCATCGAGCGTATTAATTTTGATTTAGCCAATGATTTAGGAAATCTCTTAAACCGGACAGTGGCCATGATTAATAAGTACTTTGACGGCTTTATTCCAACTTATCGTGGGTCAAACGGTGAATTTGATCAAGCGCTTGTACAAATGAATGAAGAGACAGTTGGAAAATATGAAGAAGCAATGGAAAACATGGAGTTTTCAGTTGCCCTGTCTGCTGTATGGCAATTGGTCAGTCGTACGAATAAATATATTGATGAAACAAAGCCATGGATGCTTGCGAAAGAAGAGAATACACAAGAGGAACTAGCAACGACGATGTACCACTTAGCAGAATCGTTAAGAAGAATCGCCGTTCTATTACAACCGTTCTTAACAAGAACACCAGAGAAGATCTTTACGCAGTTAAATGTAAACAAAGAAGAGCTCATCTCTTGGGAGAGCATTGAGACATTTGGTAAAATTGGCGAAGGTATAAAAGTACAAAAGGGCGATCCTATTTTCCCTCGTCTTGAAATTAGTGAAGAGGTTGAGTATATTAAGCAAAAAATGCAAGGTAGTGCACCTCAAGGGGAAAAAGAAGAGAAGCAAGTACAAGCGAAACCAGATAGTGAGGAAATCACGATTGATGACTTCATGAAAGTGGATTTACGGGTTGCTCAAGTTGTAGAGGCTGAACCAGTCAAAAAAGCGGATAAGTTATTAAAATTACAACTGGATTTAGGTTATGAAAAACGTCAAGTTGTTTCAGGTATCGCAAAGTTTTACAAACCAGAGGAATTAGTTGGCCGCAAAGTCATTTGTGTAACCAATCTTAAACCTGTTAAATTGCGTGGGGAATTATCTGAAGGAATGATTCTTGCTGGAAGTGAAGATGGCGCATTATCATTAGCGACAATTGCAGAATCATTACCAGTAGGCGCGAGAGTCAAATAATATCCGATTAATGGAAGCAGAAGGTTTTAGAACATAGAAATGTGATCCGTTATAAAGACGATGATGCATTTCTATGTTTTTTATTTTTCTATAATATATTTAAATAAAGTTATTAAGGTTAAATCTATATATAAGAAGAAAGTTGTTCATTGAATATAATAGTTGTTAGTTTTCTAAAATAATAATAAAAAAGGAGAAATCAGGATGCTATTTGATACACATGTTCATTTAAATGCGGAACAATATGACGAGGATTTGGAAGAAGTGATTAAGCGGGCAAGGGAAGCTGGGGTTGAAAAAATGGTCGTCGTTGGTTTTGATCGACCTACGATAGAAAGAGCAATGGAACTGATTGAACAATATGATTTCCTTTATGCGAGCATTGGTTGGCATCCAGTTGATGCGATTGATATGACTGAAGAAGATTTAATTTGGATAGAGGAATTATCGAAGCATCCAAAAGTTGTTGCAATCGGAGAAATGGGGTTAGATTACCATTGGGATAAATCACCAAAAGATGTGCAAAAAGACGTGTTTAGACAACAAATACAATTGGCTAAAAAAGTAAAATTACCGATTATTATTCATAACCGTGAAGCAACAGCGGATATCGTAGAAATATTAAAAGAAGAAAATGCCGCTGAAGTAGGAGGGATAATGCATTGTTTTAGTGGAAGTCCTGAAACAGCTAAAGAATGCATTGATATGAATTTTTATATTTCATTAGGTGGCCCCGTTACTTTTAAAAATGCTAGAAAGCCAAAGGAAGTGGCAGCAGAAATCCCATTAGAAAAATTGTTGATTGAAACAGATTGCCCATATTTAGCTCCGCACCCATTCCGTGGCAAACGCAATGAACCAAGCTATGTGAAGCTAGTTTGTGAACAAATTGCTGAAATTAAAAACATACCAGTAGAAGAAGTTGCAGCAATTACTACCGAAAATGCCAAAAAATTATTCGCTATAAATTGACAGCAAATATTGTCAAAAAAAAGAGAAGCTTGTCCAAATGTTTTCTTATACCAAAAAGTTCTACACAGGAATCTGTCCTCATAGGATAACCGTGTCGATATCTCTCACTTTGCAAAAAAATGCTTTTTCTGCATAATAGAGCGTACGTGCAGAAAAAATTTTTTCTTGTATGGAAAGAGGGAAAAAAGAGTGTTTCGGAGAATAGAAGGTATATCAGTTTGCCTGACTTCTGAAATGCTCGATCGATTCAGTATTTTTAGGGGGTGTGGATGATAAGGTGAACGCTCTTTTCTTGAACTCTTTATAAGGGGAAGAGGAATCCTTGGGGATGTTCCGTTTTATCTTTCCCTCCAAAAAATCAGATAGTGAGTGTTGACAGTCAGCAAGATAGTCTATATAATCACTCCGAGAGAAAAGGAGGCAATTTTCATCGTGATAAATTACATGAAAAACCTGTTATCCAAGTCTTTGAGCAAGAAAAAATGGGCAATTATCTTTGCTAGTCTAATCGTTACGATTACAGCTAGCGGTTTTTTAATCTTTGAAATGACAAAGAAAACCGTTGCGCTAACATTAGATGGTGAGGAACGAACAATAAATACACACGCAAAAACCATTCAAGAGATATTTGACGAAATGGATATAGGATTACGCTCAGAAGACTATGTGTATCCCTCGGTGGATAAAGCCGTTAAGGACAATATGGAAGTAGTCTGGAACCCTGCCGTGCAGGTGAAGATTACTGACAAAAAAGATTCCGAGGTCATATGGACAACAGCTGATACTGTGCAAGAGCTGATAGATAAAGAGAATATAGAATTAAGTAAACATGATGTCATTGAGCCTAAGCTAGGCGATGCAATTACAAGTAAGATGGACATCAAGATTGATCGCGCGTTCAAAATAAAATTAGCAGACGGTGCGAACGATAAAACTGAAGAAGTGTGGTCAACTTCGACTACGGTCGCTGACTTTTTATCGCAACAAGATATTAAGCTAGGAAAATTAGATCGTGTTGAACCAAAGTTGGATGAGACAGTCAAAGAAAATGACGTAATAAAAGTCATCAGAGTTGAAAAGGTCACCGATGTAGTGGAAGAACCAATTAAATATGCGGTCGTAACTAAAAAAGACGACAGCTTGAACAAGGGTAGTGAAAAGGTTCTTGAGAAAGGCAAAGAGGGACTTTTGAAAAAAGAATTTGAAATTACTCGTGAAAATGGAAAAGAAATCTCTCGTAAATTACTTAGTGAAGAAAAAGTAAAAGAATCAAAAGATCATATCGTTGCAGTTGGAACAAAAGTTTCTCAACCAGCGACAAAAGTGGCTTCTCGCGGCGAGACGAATGAATCTAGCGGTAAAGAGATGTATGTTAGCTCGACAGCCTATACTGCAGGCTGTAACGGCTGTTCAGGTGTCACAGCGACGGGATTAGATTTAAAATCTAATCCAGGAGCAAAAGTGATAGCGGTAGATCCAAGCGTTATTCCTTTAGGGACAAAAGTATATGTGGAAGGTTATGGTTATGCTGTAGCTTCCGATACGGGATCTGCTATTAAAGGGAATAAGATTGACGTATTTTTCTCTAGTAAGTCTGATGCTTATCGTTGGGGACGTAAGCAAGTGAAAATACGTGTACTTAATTAGATGGTGTTTGTAAGCAGAGGAAATCGTCCTCTGCTCTTTTTCTGTTAGTTCATTTTCGCATTTTCTTTCGAAGGATGTTTCATATATAATAAAATGCATGCTAACTTGCTGCACTATTATTATATATATTTAGACGATTAACATTACAGAAATGTTTCACTTTTTTTGCAAATAATTCATTCTTTTTAAAGTAAGTTTGCTGAACAAGTATATATTGGAACTTTTTAGTGAACGGATAGGTGTTAAAATGAAAATAAAAGAGATTATCGTAGTAGAAGGTAAAGACGATACTGTCGCAATTAAAAGGGCATTAGATGCCGATACAATTGAAACAAATGGCTCAGCGATTAATTTTGAGACATTAGAAAAAATAAAACTGGCACAAAAAACGAGAGGTGTAATTGTTTTAACAGACCCTGATTTTCCTGGTGAGAAAATCAGACATACGATTACAAAGCACGTACCACAGTGCAAGCACGCCTTTATTGATAAACAGTTTGCCATAGCTAAGCATGGTAAAGGTGTAGGTGTAGAGCATGCTTCTGTTGAAGTGATACGAGAGGCACTCTCTCATGCCTATGTCATGACAGAGGAAGCTGTGGCGGAAGTGACGCAAGCTGATTTAATGGATGCTGGCCTAATTGGTGGCAATGACGCAAAGAAGCGCCGAGAAGAGCTAGGCAAGATTTTAAAGATAGGTTATGCCAATGGCAAGCAACTGCATAAACGTTTAACAATGTTTCAAATTACAAAGAAAGCCTTTTTGGCAGCGGTAGCTAAAATGGACAAGGAGCTTGATTATGAATAAGGATATTGCCACACCGATACGAACGAAAGCAATTTTAGAGAAGCATGGCTTTTCGTTTAAAAAGAGTTTAGGTCAAAACTTCTTAATAGATACGAATATATTAAATCGCATTGTAGATCATGCTGAATTAACACCCGAGTCTGGTGCAATTGAAATTGGACCTGGTATTGGTGCATTAACGGAGCAACTGGCTAAGAGAAGTGAGAAGGTTTTAGCTTTCGAAATCGATCAGCGCCTATTACCAATATTGGCAGATACACTTGCGCCTTATTCAAATGTAAAAATCATTAATGAAGATGTGTTAAAGGCGGATATTATTGCAGCGATACAACAAGAATTTGCCAATATCGATGATTTAATGGTCGTTGCTAATTTACCTTATTATGTTACGACGCCAATCATTATGAAGTTATTAGAGGATCAGCTCCCGATTAGAGGTATTGTATGTATGTTGCAAAAGGAGGTCGCAGAGCGTATTTCTGCGAGTCCAGGCACTAAAAGCTATGGCTCTCTTTCGATTGCGATTCAATATTATACAAAAGCAGAGACTGTCATGATTGTTCCTAAGTCTGTCTTCATTCCTCAACCGAATGTCGATTCAGCTGTTATTCGCTTAACAAAATTAGATCAACCAGCAGTGAAAGTTCAAGATGAAGACTTCTTCTTTACAGTAACAAGAGCAAGCTTTGCACAAAGGAGAAAAACCATCCTCAATAATTTAACGAGTCAGTTAGAGAAGGGGAAAGAAAGAAAAGAGTTCATTGTCCAAGCTTTAAATCAAGCAGGGATTGAACCAACGAGAAGAGGAGAGACGTTAGGGTTAGAAGAATTCGCTCGTTTGGCTGATGCATTACTACCTCACTTTCGTTCATAGGATTTACTAATAAATAGGTATTAGCACATGAACCGGACTAATGACTTTTTTTAAAAGTGTTTAGTCCGGTTTTTTATTTGGATGTTGGCATTGGCTATTTCCTTAGTTAAGGTGAAGAGGCGCTATAGAGAAGCACAGGTCCAAGCATTGGCGCATAATTTAACTAAAGAAACAGACTCAGGGAAATGGCCCAAAATGGAGTGACGACTGTGACTATAAAATTAATGGATATCGTTGGGAGGGTTTCCTATCGTTGTGATATTATGTTCCGTGTTATTGACATAAGAGAGCATGATGGGAAAAAGATGGCGGTATTATATGGAGAAGATATAAGGCTCATTGCAGATGCTCCTTATGAGGATCTTATTATCATGAGTCAGTCTGATCAGCGAAGAATTATGCAGGAATTCCGCACGCTTGAAGAACAATCTCTTGAATTATTCCGTCAAGATGTTCATCTATTGCAGGAGAAAAGAGAATATACAGTGACTGAGGGATATAGTAAAGCAGCTAATTATTTTCAATTGCCTGGGAAAGTATTACATCTTGATGGTGACCCAGGGTATTTAAAGAAATGTTTAACGGTATATGAAAAAATCGGAATTCCAGTTACTGGACTACACTTAAGTGAAAAAGATATGCCTCGTGTTATTGGGGAATTAGTGGATTATTATCGACCGGATATTTTAGTTATTACTGGTCATGACGCATATACAAAGGCAAAGGGAAGTAAGTCAGATATAGAAGCTTACCGCCACTCTAAGCATTTTGTACAAACGGTAAAAGAAGCGAGGAAGAAGGTTCCTCATTTAGACCAACTGGTCATCTTTGCTGGAGCTTGTCAATCTCACTTTGAATCCCTCATACATGCTGGAGCGAATTTTGCCAGTTCTCCATCTAGAGTAAATATTCATGCGCTAGATCCGGTTTATATTGTAAGTAAAATTAGTTTTACTCCTTATAATGAGCATATTCGTGTTTGGGATGTGTTAAGAAATACACTATCTGGGGAAAGAGGTTTAGGTGGTGTAGAAACAAAAGGTGTGCTTAGAACCGGTATGCCATTCCATTATGAGGAAGAAGAAGAGCAACCTATTGATCCGTTTGGGACATTGTAAAAGGAGTTTGCCTTTTTGGAGAAATGATAAATAAGGTTATGTTAGAGAGGCTTGCCAACGTCGGTAGGGCTTCTTTTTTATTTGGAAAAATTAGATTCTCATTTATTTTACATAATTTCCAAAAAGATGGGGAATGTTAGGGATGTAGAAAATTAGCAAAAAAAGTAGAACGAAATGTGTTGCAACTGTTTTTGTTTATTGATATAATTAATAATTTTACTTGACTTAATTGTGGTATGGTGGTATACTTTTTATAGTGAGGTGGACCGAATGGGAAAAACATTATTGGATATTAAAAAGGCACTTGATTCAAATCTTGGTAAAAGGCTCATGCTCAAGGCTAATGGCGGACGCAGAAAGACAATTGAACGGTCTGGCGTTTTAGCTGAAACGTATCCATCTGTATTTGTCATCGAGTTAGATCAAGATGAAAATGCATTTGAACGCGTATCTTACAGCTATGCGGATGTTTTAACAGAAACGGTTCAAATTACTTTCTATGAAGACACATCAGGACAAGTTGCTTTAAGCTAACCTTATATAACATCAACAAAAGCGGCAAACGAATTGCTGCTTTTTTGTGTTTTATAAAGGTTAGTACAACTACTAGTAATTACCGTTATGGAAGCATCTCTTTTGAGGAACGCTAGGAGTAGCAATGAATAAGGAGTGACTTAAGGATGAGTAGAAGAAGGCGAATCATGTCAGAAGGAATGAAAGAAGAACTCGCTAAAGAATTAGGCTTTTATGATACAGTTCAACAAGAAGGCTGGGGCGGAATTACTTCTAAAGATGCTGGCAACATGGTGAAAAGAGCAGTAGAGAAAGCCTTAGCATCCTATCGTACAAAATGAATTCATTGTGCTTTTATTAAGAAATAGAGATGAATAAACGCTATATGCTCCCCCATAAAGTAGACAAAAACTGGCTACCTATGGAGGAGTTTTTTTGTGCTTAAAAATAGAACAAGAGTTAGGTGGACGATTTTTCATTGGGCAAGCATCTACACCACAACTCCCTTAGGGTTTGGCGGGACATCATGTTTAAAACAATCCATCGAAAGGCTAATTTCTGCTTGCTTATTTATCAGTGTGAAAACGCATATTATCCCATGGCTAATGTTAAAAAATTAATCTTAATATTGAATAATATTATTGCATACGTCTTACTTTTCTTGTTTTGTGGTAAAATAGGACAAAAAATGGAGTCGTCCTGAAATTTGTAAAGTAGGTGGAGAGTTTGAAACTTTTAGTAAAGGCTCCTGCTAAAATCAATTTATCATTAGATGTCCTCGGTAAACGAGAGGATGGTTATCATGAAGTAGAAATGATTATGACAACCATTGATTTGGCAGATCGTCTTGAATTAACGTTATTGGATAAAGATGAGATTAAAATTGTTTCACATAATCGTTTTGTTCCAGATGACCATAGGAACTTAGCTTATCAGGCAGCACATTTGCTAAAGCACAGGTTTAATGTGAAGCAAGGGGTTAGTATTGCGATTGAAAAAGTGATTCCTGTTGCTGCAGGATTAGCTGGGGGAAGCAGTGACGCAGCAGCCGCGTTAAGAGGCTTAAATAAGCTGTGGCAATTAGGGTTAACGATTGATGAGTTAGCGGAAATCGGTGCAGAAATCGGCTCTGATGTATCTTTTTGCGTTTATGGAGGGACAGCCCTTGCTACAGGTAGAGGAGAGCTTATTCAAGCTTTACCAGCTCCACCAACATGCTGGGTGATTTTAGCTAAACCTTTTATTGGTGTTTCGACTGCTGAGGTGTATCGTCGCTTAAATTTACAAGGAATCGAACATCCGCAAACATTAGGAATGATGAAGGCTATTGAAAATCAGTCTTATAGTGAGGTTTGCGCACATATGTCTAATGTCCTTGAAAGTGTGACGTTGAAAATGCATCCAGAGGTTAACCAAATTAAAGAACAGATGCAGAGATTTGGTGCGGATGCAGTATTAATGAGTGGTAGTGGTCCGACTGTATTTGGTTTAGCGCAGCATGATTCTCGTATGCACCGTATTTATAATGGGCTAAGGGGATTTTGTGACCAAGTTTTTGCAGTTAGACTGCTTGGAGAACAGCATAAACTTGATTAAAGGCGTATGATAATGTAATATTATCGTTATAATATTCGGTTTTTTAATTAAAAGGAGGGCCAATCATGAAATTTCGTCGTAGTGAACGTCTAATTGATATGACACATTATCTTTTAGAGCATCCAAGACAATTGGTATCCTTAACCTTTTTCTCAGAAAGATATGGTTCAGCTAAATCATCCATTAGTGAAGATTTAGCGATAATAAAAGACACTTTTGAGCTTCGCGGAATAGGCACGTTAGAAACAGTTCCTGGGGCAGCGGGTGGCGTGAGATATCAGGTGAAGGTACGAGATGAAGAAGCGAAACCGATCATTGCTGAATTATGTGAGTTAATTGCAAGTCCTGATCGGCTCTTGCCAGGCGGTTACCTTTATATGACTGATATTTTAGGTGACCCTATGATTGTACAAAAATGCGGTAAGTTAATTGCATCGGCGTATATTAATAAAAATATTGATATGGTTATGACAGTTGCAACAAAAGGAATTGCACTTGCTTATGCAGTCGCTAATTATCTTAATGTTCCTGTTGTCATTGCCAGAAGAGATAGTAAAGTGACAGAGGGATCTACTGTCAGCATTAACTATGTATCAGGGTCTGCAAAAAGGATTCAGACGATGGTTCTTTCTAAAAGAAGTTTAGAAGAAGGTTCGAAAGTGCTTATTGTTGATGATTTTATGAAGGCTGGCGGCACAATTAATGGCATGATTAGTATGCTAGACGAATTTAAAGCTACACTAGCTGGGATTGCTGTCTTAGTAGAATCAGAAAATGCAGATGAACGTTTAGTTGATGAGTATGTATCTCTCGTGCAGTTAGCAGATGTAGATGTTAGAGAGAAACGTATTAATGTAACAGAAGGAAACTACTTCAAAAGGATTTAAGTTGGGAGAGGGAGGAAGGTTGAAATGAAAATCGTTCAAACGAATGAAGCTCCAGCGGCTATTGGACCGTATTCTCAAGGTATTGTTGTAAATAATATGTTTTATAGCTCGGGACAAATACCATTAACCAAAGATGGTGTGATGGTAGATGGTGATGTAAAGGATCAAACCCATCAAGTATTTAAAAATTTACAAGCAGTATTACAAGAAGCAGGTGCATCACTTGAAACAGTCATCAAGACAACCGTCTTCATCCAAGATATGAACGACTTTGCGACTGTGAATGAAGTTTATGGAGAGTATTTCAATAACCATCAACCCGCTCGCTCTTGTGTAGAGGTAGCAAAATTGCCAAAAGAAGCAAAAATTGAAATAGAAGTAATCGCACTTGTGAAGTAAATCTCGTGTGACAACATACACCATTCTAAAAAAAGGATGGTGTATTTTTTATGAGGAAAAAAGTAACTATCACTCAATAGATACAGTAAAAGAAGTATGATATTTGGAAGAATTTTAATGAGAGTCATCCATTTGTCCTAAAATTACGAAATATTTTTTCTAATTAAGAAGGAGTTTGAAATTATATGTGGAATTGTAAGTAAAGGATTTTATCTACTGGGAAAAGGTGGTGAACAGAATGGAAGTAACTGACGTAAGATTACGCCGCGTTAATACGGATGGCCGCATGAGGGCGATTGCATCTATTACTTTGGATCAGGAATTTGTCGTTCATGATATTCGTGTCATTGATGGTAATAACGGCTTATTTGTAGCGATGCCAAGTAAACGTACTCCGGATGGAGAGTTTAGAGATATTGCTCATCCGATTAATTCCGGGACTCGCGGTAAAATCCAGGAAGCAGTATTAGCAGAGTACCATCGTTTAGGAGAATTAGAGGAAGTAGAATTTGAAGAAGCGGGTGCTTCGTAAAAAAATAGACATGCAATAGGAGTTCATACATCTAAGGTATGGGCTCTTTTTTGTGTATAAATTATTTTAAGCATAAGGGTGGGTTTAGACGTGTAAAAAAGTCATTCTAATTGACAAAAATATGTACTTTCCTTTCATTCCTTGAAATCATATGCTATTTAGGATATATTTTTTAATGGATAAAAAGGTTAATTGGAGGACTTTAAATGTCTAATCGATATGCGGTCATTTTAGCTGCTGGTCAGGGTACACGGATGAAATCTAAGCTATATAAAGTGCTACACCCTGTTTGTGGAAAACCAATGGTTCAGCATGTCTTTGATCAAGTATCTTCACTTGATATAAAAGATATTGTTACTGTCATTGGTCATGGAGCAGATCTAGTTCAATCACAGCTGGGAGAAGCGAGTGAATACCGTTTGCAGGAAGAACAGCTTGGTACGGCGCATGCCGTTATTCAAGCGAAAGATTTGTTGCAGGATAAAGAAGGTGTCACGCTTGTTATATGCGGAGATACACCATTGATCAAAGCAGAAACAATGGAAGCGTTATTTAAACATCATGAAGAACAATCTGCGAAAGCAACTATTTTAACAGCACATACTGGTCAGCCGACAGGTTATGGTCGTGTAGTGAGGAATTCTGCTGGTCATGTAGAGAAAATTGTTGAGCATAAGGATGCGTCAGAAGAAGAAAGATTGATAGAAGAAATCAACACGGGGACTTATTGTTTCGATAACCAAGCTTTATTCCAAGCGCTATCACAAGTATCTAATGATAACGCCCAAGGTGAATATTATTTACCTGATGTCATTGAAATCTTAAAAGCCCAAGGTGAAATCGTTACAGCGTATCAAACACCTGACTTCGAGGAAACATTAGGAGTAAATGATCGGGTGGCGTTATCACAAGCTGAGATGTATTTAAAGAAACGTATCAACGAACGTCATATGAAAAATGGTGTAACAATTGTTGACCCATTAAATACTTATATCGGTGTCGATGTCGAAATTGGTTCAGATACAATTATTTACCCTGGTACTATGTTGATGGGTCATACCATTATTGGTGAGGATTGTGAAATTGGCCCTTCTACTCAGATTGAAAACTGTCAAGTTGGCAGAGAAACGGTCATAAAGCAATCAGTGGCACATGATAGTGAAATTGGTGCGGCAGTAAAGATTGGTCCCTTTGCCCATATTAGACCACAATCGCAAATTGATGACGAAGTTAAAATTGGCAACTTTGTAGAAATAAAGAAAGCAAAGTTTGGCAAGGGTAGTAAAGCTTCACATTTAAGCTATATTGGTGATGCTGAGGTCGGAAAAGACGTTAATTTAGGCTGTGGTTCAATAACAGTTAACTACGATGGAAAGAATAAATATTTAACAAAGATAGAAGACGGTGTATTTGTTGGGTGTAACTCAAACTTGGTTGCCCCAGTTACAATTGGTGAAGGTGCTTATATTGCAGCTGGATCTACGATTACAGATGATGTACCAGGCAATGCCCTATCTATCGCCCGTGCTCGTCAAGTAAACAAAGAAAATTATGTAGATCAATTAAATCAAAAGAAATAAAAATTTATGGAGGCGCATCATGTCAAACCAGTATTTAGATCCCAATTTAAAAGTATTCACTTTGAATTCAAATAAAGGACTTGCCAGTGAAATTGCTAAATTTATCGGTGTAGAATTAGGTAAATGTTCGGTTACGCGTTTTAGCGATGGTGAAATCCAAATTAATATCGAAGAAAGTATTCGTGGTTGTGATGTGTATGTAATCCAATCAACTAGTAATCCAGTAAATGAGCATTTAATGGAATTATTAATTATGATTGATGCCTTAAAACGAGCATCTGCTAAAACAATCAATATCGTTATGCCTTATTACGGATATGCTCGTCAAGACCGTAAAGCACGTGCGCGTGAACCGATTACTGCGAAACTTGCTGCCAATTTATTAGAAACAGCTGGCGCAACACGTGTGATTACGCTCGACTTACACGCTCCACAAATTCAAGGATTCTTTGATATTCCAATCGATCACTTAATGGGTGTACCGATTCTATCTGAATACTTTAAGAACAAGGTAGAGGGAGATATTGTTGTTGTCTCACCTGACCATGGTGGTGTAACAAGAGCACGTAAGATGGCAGATCAATTAAAAGCTCCAATTGCCATCATTGATAAGCGCCGTCCTAGACCAAATGTGGCAGAAGTAATGAATATTGTTGGTAATATTGAAGGGAAAATCGCTATTCTTATTGATGATATTATCGATACGGCTGGTACAATCACTTTGGCTGCCAATGCACTTGTCGAAAATGGAGCTGCAGAAGTGTATGCTTGCTGTACACACCCTGTTTTATCCGGACCGGCAATTGATCGTATTGAAAACTCACAAATTAAAGAGCTAGTAGTAACTAACTCTATTGTTCTTGATGAAGAGAAGAAAACAGGAAAAATCGTCGAGCTATCTGTGGCATCTCTTATCGGAGAAGCAATTATTCGTGTCCACGAAGAGCAATCTGTAAGCGTGTTGTTCGATTAATCAATTCTGAAGCCTGCCATCTCTTGAATCATCATATCTAGTTAGATTATGGGCATTTTGCTTACAAAAAAGTTGAGCGATGTTTATCTTTCAGTTAATTAGGGAATCTTTAAAGAATAAGCCTTAAATTATGAAAGGGGACGTTAGAATGACTGTTTTAGAAGCGAAGGAAAGAAAAGAGTTTCGTCACTCATTTTTAACTAAAATTCGTGCAGATGGTAATGTTCCAGCAATTGTTTATGGCACGAAGATGGAGAGTAAGCCAATCTTTTTTACTGAGGCAGATTTTATTAAAACGATTAGAGAAGTCGGTAGAAATGGTGTCTTCTCAGTCAATATAGATGGTGAAAAAGTAGATGTTGTCTTAACGGAGTATCAAGCTGATCCACTAAAAAATACAGTTGTACATGCGGATTTATTATCTGTAGATAAATCTACACAAATTACTGCAGAAGTGACTGTAAATACGGTCGGTGAGTCACCAGGTGTTAAAGAAGGTGGCGTTTTGCAACAAGCACTACATGAGATTACAGTCACAGGTACACCTGGCAATATCCCGCAATCAATTGATGTGGATATTTCTAAATTAGAGATAAACGATGTTGTCACTATTGAAGATTTAAAAGGTGCTTCCTCGTATGAAATTGAACATGATGCCGAAGAGACCATTCTTTCTGTTCTCCCTCCTCGTGTGGAAGAAGAACCACAAGAAGAGGAAGTTAAGGAAGAACCAGAAGTGATAAACGAAAAAGAATAATATCAATCTGAGGTGGGGACTGACCAGAGCACCAATGGGTCAGTCCTTATTTGAGGTAAGGGGGAAGTGTGCTTAGTGAAACTATTTGTAGGATTAGGTAATCCAGGCAAGCCCTATGATCATACTAGACATAATATTGGATTTGATGTGATCGATGAATTATCTAAAAAGTGGGATATTCCGCTTGATCAATCAAAGTTTAAAGGATTGTATGGTGCTGGATTTGTAAAAGGAGAAAAGGTTTTTTTATTAAAACCACTTACATATATGAATTTATCCGGAGAATCCATTAGACCACTGATGGATTATTTTCAAATCGAGATAGAAGATATTGTCGTCATTTATGATGATTTAGACTTGCCGGTTGGAAAGATTCGCTTGCGACAAAAAGGAAGTGCTGGAGGACATAACGGGATTAAATCAACGATTGCCCATATCGGTACACAAGAATTCAACCGCATGCGAGTGGGAATAGACCGCCCACCTCAAGGAATGAAAGTCCCCGATTATGTACTTGGTAAGTTTACTGAGGAAGAAATGAACGAAATGAGAACAGTCATTAATAAATGTACTGATGCGTGTGAAGAATGGTTAAATATACCTTTCCTTCAAGTTATGAATGTATATAATCAATCATGATATAATGATGTGCATAACCTTCCAATAAAACGTCAATAATAATGACAATTGATGGATAAAGGGAAGTGTTATTGTTGGCTATTCATTACTCATGCCGCCATTGTGGGGTATCTTTAGGGACTGTCGATAAACAAACGGTTCAAGCAGAGCAATTAGGCTTTCATAAATTAAATGAAGAAGAAAGACATGAAATGATTCAGTATGACCATTCGGGAAACGTTTATGTGAAGGCAATTTGTGAGGATTGCCATGAATCACTAGAGCGTAATCCAGACTACTATCAGCAAGACTTTCTTATTCATTAAAGCTTTGGAGTTCTTTCCAAAGCATTTTTCTGTTTCTTTATACTACTTTTCGATAGATAGGAAAAAAGTTTAGTACGATAATAGAGGGACTTTTATTATTTAAATCGAATATTATATAAAGTTAACAACCATTGTTTGAAAAAACTCGCATGATTTATACGCTATGTGAGTATAAACATGTAAGTAAGAAAAATTAGGCTTCCTAACCTATATGAGGTTTAGGGAGCTTAAAGTGCTTTAAAAAAGTATTTAAAAAGAAGAGCAAATAGGGGAGTAGTAGCTTTCTCTGGTTGAGGGAGAGATGTTGCTTTTTGTAATAGGAGGATTACTGCATGTTAGGGCTTAAAAAAATATTTTCACAACAGGATGAGGTCTTGTCTGTACTATCAGGCATAGATGAAGGGTTAAATGAACAAATGGTGGCAGGTTTAACGGGTTCAGCCAGAACGCTTTTTCTGGCGGCAGTATATGAACAATCTAAACGCCCCTTACTTGTGACAACCCACAATTTATTGCAAGCTCAAAAATTATATGATGATTTAACACAACTTCTCGGAGAAGAGCAAGTATTCTTGTATCCTGCAAATGAGTTAATTGCAGCTGAATTAAGTATATCTAGCCCAGAATTAAAAGGGCAAAGAATTGAAACTCTCAACCATATGATGTCAGCAAATAATGGTGTCATGATTGTGCCAATGGCAGGATTAAAGAAGGTCCTCCCACCTAAAGAGTTGTGGAGTAAACTTCAGTTAACGTTAAAAGTGGGCGATGAGCTAACCGAACAACAATTAAATCAGTTTATCCAAATGGGCTACAGTCGAGTGGAGATGGTTTCCTCACCAGGTGAATTTAGTGTTCGTGGTGGTATTATCGATATATATCCGTTAACAGAGTCAGACCCTATTAGGATTGAATTATTCGATACAGAAGTTGATTCTATCCGCTTCTTTTCTTTAGAAGATCAACGTTCAAAGTCAAAGGTTGATCGTGTGTTAATAGGGCCAGCTACGGAAACACCAATGGAAGGGGAACATTTTGAGCGGCTTATTCATGCTTTAGAGTCAGGGTTGGGTAAAAGCTTAAAAAAATTAAAAAATGACCAAGCCAAACAAAGCCTTACACAAAATATCGGTTATGAACTAGAACAATTAAAGACTGGTACCAAGCCAGAACAATTATATAAATATTTATCTCTTGCCTATGAGGGAGGCAGTAGTTTAGTAGACTATCTTCCCGCGAATGGATTGATTTTTGTAGATGAAGTCAGTCGTGTACAAGAAATGAATGATTCGCTAGATAAAGAAGAAGCAGAGTGGTACACGAACCTACTTGAAGAAGGACAGATTATTCATGACGTTGTCACTTCTCATTCTTTAAAAGAATTAATGTATTCAAAGAAAAACCCGATTGTTTATATGTCATTATTTTTACGACATGTACCGAATACAAATCCGCAAAATATTATCAATATCTCCTGTAAGCCGATGCAAAATTTTCATGGGCAAATGCATGTGCTTAAAACAGAGGTCGATCGTTGGAAAAAAGGTAATTATGCGATTGTTTTTCTTGCTGTAGATGAAGAACGGGTTCATAAATTGCAGAATGTGTTAGAGGACTATGATATTGAATCCGCTATCATCAAGCAGGACTCTCTCCTTGCACAAGGAAGAATTCAGATTTTAGAAGGGGCAATTCAAACAGGATTTGAGCTTAATAATCAACGGATTGCTGTGATTACAGAAGAAGAGCTATTTAATCATAAAACAAGAAAGAAACAGAGAAGACAAAAACTTTCCAATGCAGAAAGAATTAAAAGCTATTCTGAATTAAAGATTGGTGATTACGTTGTTCATGTTAACCACGGTATTGGGAAGTACTTAGGAATTGAAACGTTAGAGATTAATGGTGTCCATAAAGATTATTTGAATATTCGCTATCAAGGCAGTGATCAACTGTATGTTCCTGTTGAACAAATTGACCTTGTACAAAAATATGTAGGGTCTGAATCAAAAGAACCGAAGATTTATAAACTTGGCGGTAACGATTGGAAGAAGGTAAAGAAAAAAGTCCAATCCTCTGTTGAAGATATCGCGGATGATCTTATTAAATTATATGCCGAAAGAGAAGCATCTAAAGGATACGCTTTTAGTCCTGATAGTGATATGCAGCGAGAGTTTGAATCTGCTTTCCCATATCAAGAAACAGAAGATCAAATTCATTCCATCAATGAGATTAAAAAAGATATGGAAAGAGAAAGGCCAATGGACCGTTTGCTTTGTGGGGACGTGGGTTATGGAAAAACAGAAGTGGCAATACGAGCGATTTTCAAAGCAGTGGCTGATGGTAAGCAAGTTGCTTTTCTTGTGCCGACAACGATCCTTGCCCAACAGCATTATGAAACGATGCTAGAGCGATTCCAAGACTACCCTGTGAAAATCGGTATGTTGAGTCGATTCCGTACGAAAAAACAACAAACTGAAACGATTAAAGGATTAAAAGCGGGGACAGTCGATGTGGTCGTAGGTACACACCGTATTCTTTCTAAGGATTTGACTTATCGAGATCTTGGTTTGTTGATTATAGATGAAGAACAAAGGTTTGGTGTGACGCATAAAGAGAAAATCAAGAAATTAAAAACTAATGTTGATGTTTTAACATTAACTGCGACACCAATTCCACGTACATTGCATATGTCCATGCTGGGTGTTCGGGACTTATCAGTTATTGAGACACCACCTGAAAATCGTTTTCCTGTACAAACATATGTGATGGAATATAACGGTGTATTGGTGAGGGAAGCAATCGAGCGAGAATTAGCACGCGGTGGTCAAGTCTATTTCCTTTATAATCGCGTAGAGGATATTGAGCGTAAAGCAGAGGAAATCTCTATGATTGTTCCTGATGCAAGGGTCGCTTATGCGCATGGTCAAATGACAGAGAATGAATTAGAAAGCGTCATGCTTGGTTTCTTCGACGGGGAATATGATGTCTTAGTAAGTACAACGATCATAGAGACTGGTGTAGATATACCAAATGTAAATACATTAATTGTGCATGACGCTGACCGCATGGGCTTATCACAGTTGTATCAATTGCGAGGTAGGGTAGGTAGGTCTAACCGTGTGGCTTATGCGTACTTTACTTATCGTAAAGATAAAGTCCTTACAGAAGTGGCAGAGAAACGTCTGCAGGCGATTAAGGAATTTACGGAGCTTGGCTCTGGATTTAAAATTGCCATGCGAGATTTAACGATTCGAGGTGCAGGTAATTTACTTGGAGCGGAGCAACATGGCTTTATTGATTCTGTTGGGTTTGATCTATATTCACAAATGTTAAAAGAAGCAATTGAAGAGAGAAAAGAATCCATGGGCGGTGAGCCGAGAAAAGAACCAATGGAAATTGATTTGGAAATTGATGCTTATATTCCAGATGCATTTATTTCTGATGGGCATCAAAAAATTGAAATGTATAAACGCTTCCGAGGGATTACGAGTCTAGAGGATATTGATGAATTGAAAGATGAGATGGTTGACCGCTTCGGTGATTATCCGGAAGAAGTCGCGTATTTATTTAAAATTGCTGAAATGAAAGTATATGGTGAAGTGGCTGGAGTCGAACTAGTGAAGCAATCAAAAGATGAAGTGCTTGTCCTTTTATCTGAGCAAGGTAGTGTGGAAGCTGATGGGCAAAAAGTATTCAAGCTTAGCAATCAATTTGGCCGTATGATTGGGCTTGGTATGGATGGGAAAAAACTAAAAGCCGTTCTCCATATAAAAGGAATTGCCACGAAAGAATGGTTAGAAAACGCGTTTACCTTTATGAAAGGATTACAAGATACAAAGAAGGTTCCTGAAAAAACCGCCAAGTAACAGTAGAAAAATATTGGTAATTTTATTGTAAGAGTGGCAATGTTTGATTGAGTAAGGACAAGGGTATTTCAAGGATAGAGCAAATAAATGGAATGTTTATCCCTTTCTGGAATGAATCACACCTAAAAGAAAAAATAGTTGGACGTGTATATAACTTTCCTTATGAAAGATACTAAGTTCAAACATGGCGATGCATTCATGATATCTTCCTTATGAATCATAGCTATTTTGAAAAGTAAAAGCTGTATTTTTAACCGAATATCATCTGTAAAGGGAAATATTTATCATTAGTGAAGGAATAAATGGGAAGAATTCTCGTTGTATCGTCCTAATGGCCATGTATCGGTTAGAGTTAAGCGGCTTTTTCTTTTCAGTAATTTAATCATCAGATGAAAGTGAGGCAACGTTGAATGAAAGCAACAGGTATTGTTCGTCGTATTGATGATTTGGGTCGTGTCGTCATTCCTAAAGAAATCCGGAGAACTTTAAGAATCCGTGAAGGAGATCCACTTGAGATTTTTGTAGACCGCGATGGAGAGGTGATTTTAAAGAAATACTCACCAATCTCTGAGCTTAGTGACTTCGCAAAAGAATATGCAGAAGCATTATATGATAGCTTAGGAAATCCGGTCTTAATTTGCGATAGAGATACATATATCGCTGTTGCAGGAGGCTCTAAGAAGGATTACTTAAATAAGAGTATTAGTGATCTAGTAGAGAAGACAATGGAGGATCGTAGCTCTGTTCTTGTGACCCAATCAAGCGAAATTTCATTTGTAGACAATCATACAGAATCCGTCGCATCTTACACAATAGGACCAATAGTAGCCAATGGCGATCCAATTGGCGCCGTCGTAATCCTTGCGAAAGATGACACCATTGGTGCAGTTGAACAAAAATCCGTTGAAACCGCAGCTGGATTTTTAGCGAGACAAATGGAATCATAGTATAAAGGTAATATGAGCTAGGATTTTATTCCGGCTTCATCTAAGTGCGAACAATCACATTCTTAATGATGATTGTTCGTTTTATTTTTGTGTAGATATTGTAACGATGAAAACGAACTCAATGAAATTTGTTTGGATGATGGGAGCATTCAATCAAAGGAACCCGATTATGAAGAAATTAATGACGCTTATGTGTTCACTTATCCTGAAAAAGTTGATACATACAAGTAGGAATTGATTAAACAAGAGGAGAAATCATAGACAAGCATCCAGTTACCGCAAAACTTCAACTCAAATATTTAAAATGCCTCCTTCAGGCAAGGAGCGGTGAGACAAATAACCATAAATGAATATGCTATAATACATTTCGAAGTTCATAGTTAAGCGGTATCGTCGTGCTTATAGGGGGAGATATCTTCTGGATACCAATCAAACTTCTACGAGTATAATGAAAGGTGCGGTTATTTTGACTGTGGCAGGAATGATTGTCAAACTGTTAAGCGCGGTTTATCGCATTCCTTTCCAAAACATAGTAGGAGATATCGGTTTTTATATTTATCAACAAGTATACCCTTTTTATGGGATCTTTCTTGTATTAGCCACAACAGGTTTTCCAGTTGTGATTTCAAAACTATATATTGAGCAAAGAACAAAGAATGGTGAGGAAGGTGGACGGCGATTATTAAAAGTCGCCGGATTATTGTTATCAATGATCGCTGTTTTATGTTGCTTCGCAATGTATTTTAGTGCGGATGCCTTAGCTCACTATATGAACGATCCTCAATTGGCTGATTCCTTGCGTATTGTTGCTATTAGTTTTTTAATTTTACCACTGGTATCAGTGCTTAGAGGCTTTTTTCAAGGAAAAGGAAATATGATGCCAACAGCTGTTTCTCAAGTGAGTGAGCAACTTATAAGAGTGCTGTTTATTTTGCTTTATGCCTATATACTCACTAAGATGGGTGCTTCGATTTATTCTGTTAGCGGTGGCGTTTACTATGGTGTCATTTTAGCCTCTTTGGCAGCTTTTGCAATCTTGCTATTCTATTTTATTAAAGAAATAAAAAGAGAACCAAGAATGAGACAGAAGCACAAGCCTGTGAGCTCGTTTTTCCAGCTGTCTAAAGAGATTATTGTCCAAAGCTTTGCTATTTGTGTAAGTAGTTTATTACTCATTTTTATCCAGTTAGCAGATGCCCTCAATCTTTATGCATTATTGACGACATCAGGTTTTTCTGAGATTGAAGCGAAAACATTAAAGGGTGTATATGACAGAGGCCAGCCACTTATTCAATTAGGTTCTGTTGTTGCTACTTCGATGAGTTTATCACTTGTACCTATTCTTACATACGTAAAAATGAAGCAACCTCAGCTTCTCAATGAAAAAATCCAATTGGTCATAAGGGTGAGCCTTCTATTTGGCGTTGGCGCTTCAGTAGGGCTTTGGACGATTGTGAGACAAACAAATGTCATGCTATTTGAAAATGATAAAGGTTCAGCCGTTTTAGGGTTACTTTCTTTTGTTATTTTACTAAGTTCCCTTGTCATTACCTTGGCAGCAGTTCATCAAGGCTTAGGAAATAGCTTTTTTCCAGCGTGGACGATTCTAATCGGAGTGGGACTGAAGTACTTTCTGAATCGCTTATTTGTACCACATGATGGCATTTATGGGGCTGTGTACGCGACATACATTGCGTTAGCGTTGATGGTAATTGCTTTGCTGTTTCGGTTAAAATGGAACCAAAGTGTCAAACTCATTTCTGTACATGTGTTATTGACGATCCTTAGTTCTGCTATTATGATGGCGATTCTTTTAAATTTGTATCTCTCTGTTACGGAACTCTCATTCATGAGTGGACGAGTACTTGCTACCTTTCAAGCGTTAACTGGCGCCGCTCTCGGTGCAATTCTTTATTTGTTTCTTACGATTCGCAGCAACATATTTACAGCAGCAGAGTTACGTCAGTTACCTTTCGGAGAAAAGCTTCTCCATTTTATGAAAAGAAGATGAAAACAACCGACACAAAAAGTAAAATAAAGGAGAATTATTTATAATGAAGGTAACAATTATTGGCCTTGGAGCAGGAGATCTTAATCAACTGCCACTAGGAGTATATAAGCTATTAACCAGTGTGGATAAAGTCTATTTAAGAACAAAAGAACATCCTGTGGTAACAGCCTTAATAGCCGAAGGGGTGCAATTTGAATCCTTTGATACGATCTATGAATCACATGATCAATTTGCAGAGGTGTACGAAGAAATAAGCACACTTTTATTAGAAAAAGGAAAAGTAGAAAACATTGTTTATGCTGTGCCAGGACACCCGCTTGTAGCAGAAAAAACGGTGCAATTACTCATTGAAAGAGCGGATGAGTATGAAGTGACTTTAGACTTTAAGGGTGGACAAAGTTTTCTAGATAGCATGTTCCAAGCGTTAAGGGTTGATCCAGTTGAAGGTTTTTCACTACTAGATGGTACGGACTTAAAGGGAAGTGAACTTGTTCTTACGCAACATATGATTATCGGACAAGTGTATGATGCATTTATTGCATCTGAAGTGAAGTTAACGTTAATGGACTATTTACCGGATGATTATTTAGTGAAAATTGTAACAGCAGCCGGAAGTAGTGAAGAAGTGATCAAGGAAGTACCACTTTATGAACTAGACCATGATTTAGCTTTAACTAATTTAACATCTGTTTATGTTCCTCCTGTTACGGATGAAGAGATTCTTTACCCAACATTCCCTAAACTAAAAGAAATCATTGCTACCTTAAGAGGTCCAAATGGATGTCCGTGGGATAAGAAACAAACCCATCAATCTTTGAAGAAGTATTTAATCGAGGAAGCGTATGAATTAATTGAAGCGATCGAAGAAGATGATATTGATCATATGATTGAAGAGCTCGGGGATGTATTATTGCAAGTGATGCTGCATGCGCAGATAGGAGAAGATGAAGGGTACTTCTCGATACATGATATAATAGATGGTCTATCTAAAAAGATGGTTTTTAGACATCCACATGTGTTTGGTGAAAAAGCAGCAGAGGATGTAAATGAAGCGTTACGTAACTGGGATGAAATGAAACAACAAGAAAAAGGCGAAAAAACATTGTCGTTATTGGAGGGTGTTCCAAAGTCATATCCAGCCATATTGCGGGCAGAAGAATTACAAAAACGTGCTGCAAAGGTCGGTTTCGATTGGGAAAACACCCAACCCATGTGGGATAAGGTGTTTGAAGAGATTAAAGAATTCCAATTGGAAGCCGAGAATAATAATGACAATCGTATAATAGAATTTGGTGATATAATATTTGCATTTATCAATATTGCTCGGTATTATCAAATCAACCCAGAAGAAGCATTAAATCGAACCAATACGAAATTTACGAATCGGTTTTCATATATAGAGAAAAATCTAGGTAAGAATCTAGAAGAGGCGAGCCTGGAGGAAATGGATCGTTTTTGGGAAGAAGCGAAGAAAAAAGGTTACTAAATGAACTTTTAAGGGTAAAAGGAAGTGAAAGTATGCGATTAGATAAATTTCTAAAAGTATCTAGATTAATAAAAAGACGTACATTGGCAAAGGAAGTCTCTGACCAAGGGCGTATTGCTATAAATGGATTAGAAGCGAAGGCAAGTACCAATGTAAAAGTTGGTGATGAATTATCGATTCGATTTGGGCAAAAAGTGACAAAGGTACGAATAGATAAAATTCAGGAAACAACAAGAAAAGATGATGCAGCAGAAATGTACACGATTTTAAGTGAAGAAAGAATGAATCAAGAATAAATAACTGGCGCTTGTTCTAATCCCTGCGCAATCTTCATACATATGTATTAAAGGATTGTACTATGGATTGTGAGGGATAGAGATGAGCCAATACCATGAGAACTCGAGTAAACCAACTGCTTCTGATCATGATGTGATCATGCGTGGCAGAAGACTGCTAGATATTACGGGAGTGAAGCAGGTAGAAAGCTTTGATAATGAAGAGTTTTTATTAGAAACTGTCATGGGTTTTTTAGCGATCAAAGGGCAAAATCTACAAATGAAGAATTTAGATGTGGATAAAGGAATTGTCTCCATCAAAGGGAAAATCTTCGACCTAGTCTATTTAGATGATCAACATGGAGAAAAAGCTAAAGGGCTCTTTAGCAAGTTATTCCGATGACGCTATCGGTCCAATTTATGACGATGCTCTCCATGATCGGGATGGGTTCCCTTTTTGGCGCGAGCTTTGATACGTATCAGCGCTTTCTCAAACGGCCAGTAAGAAAGAGTTGGGTTGTCTTTGTAAACGACATCCTTTTTTGGCTATTACAAGGACTAGCTGTTTTTTATATTTTGTTCCTTGTCAATGAAGGAGAGTTAAGATTCTACATCTTTTTAGCTTTGCTTTGCGGTTTTGCAGCCTATCAAGCGTTAATGAAGAATATTTACCTAAAGCTATTAGAGATAGTCATTTCTACGATTATTTCTAGTTATTACTTTATTGTGAAGGTCATTCGCCTATTAATCATTCGACCGGTTCAGTTTTTTTTCACTACGTTAATAGGGCTCTTGATATTAGTGGGCAAATTTCTTCTGCTACTGATAAAATGGACAAGTAATCTGCTACTTTTCATTTTAAAAGTACTATTATCACCAGTAAGGTGGATATTTCGACTTCTTATTCGTATGTTACCAGAGCCTTTTAAAAAATCAGTCGATAAGTTCTATGATAAATTAAGAGGATATTTCCAAAAAGGGAAAGAATATGTTAAGAAACTAGCGGAAAAGTGGAAGAAGAAGAAAGAATAACTTAGAAGGGGGAGATAGTTGTATGAGTGCCAACAAGAATAAAAATGTAGCCAAGATCCATTCAAGCTATATTGAACAACAGGAAGCCAATAAAATCAGTTCTCAAAGGAGAAAGAAGCTTCTCTATCGTAGACTGACTGTCTTTTTTGTATTTGTTGCTGTGGTTTCAGTGTTTATGATTACGACTATCGTATCCCAATCTGCTGCCCTAGATGAAAAGAAAGAAGAAAAGGTAAAACTTGCTCAACAATTGAAAGAACTAGAACAGTCGGAAAAGGCCTTGAATGAAGAGATTGTTAGGTTACATGATGAAGAGTATTTGGAAAAACTTGCTAGGAGGGATTATTATCTTTCTGAACAAGGTGAAATCATCTTCAAAATGCCGGATGAAACCGATGAAAAAGAAAAAAAAGAAAATGAGTCAGCTCAATGAGAAGTTGACACCTATTTTTATCTTTCGGTATAATATAGTATAAGTATGAATACATTTGGGTTTACTTTATATCTTTAAGGAGGAAATATCTTTTTATGTCAATCGAAGTAGGCAGCAAGTTACAAGGAAAGGTTACAGGCATCACTAATTTCGGAGCGTTTGTAGAGCTGCCGGAAGGATCAACAGGCCTTGTGCATATTAGTGAAGTTGCAGACAATTATGTGAAGGACATTAATGATCACCTCAAAGTAGGCGATACTGTTGAAGTGAAAGTTATTAATGTGGAGAAAGACGGTAAAATTGGTTTATCAATTAAGAAAGCTGTTGATCGTCCTGAGAGAACGGAAAGGCCTGAAAGAAGAGAGTCTAGAGGCTATTCTGGGCGCCCACGTCAAGGTAGAACAAACGATAATCACCGTCCTTCAAAGGAGACATTCGAATCTAAAATGGCTCGCTTTTTGAAAGACAGCGAAGATCGTTTATCTTCTCTTAAGAGAAATACAGAATCAAAACGTGGTGGCAGAGGAGCTAAACGAGGTTAACTTGCTGCTGAATTTAATATATACGAGCAAGGGAATCACGACGATTCCTGCAGAAGCAATCCTTATTGGGATTGCTTTTTATTTTTTTCCGCAACTTATGTGACGAATGGCGATGATTGTAACTTATAACGATTAAGTGTGGAGACTTAGGTAGGTAAAAAGAAATTATGTGTATAAGCCTGCAAAAGAATTGTGCATTTGTGGGGGATAGGGTACGGAAGATTGATAGAGTGGATTAGCCGAGAAACGGTTCAGAAATTAGGTTAGAGAGAAAAGTTTGATTGGATAAGGAGGGAAACAGGTCAGAAATTAGGCCAGAGTTAGAATTTTGATTGGATTAGGAGAGAAACGAGTCAGAAATTAGGTTAGAGTTAGAATTTTGATTGGATAAGAAGAGAAACGAGTCAGAAATTAGGCCAGAGTTAGAATTTTGTTTGGATTAGAAGAGAAACGAGTCAGAAATTAGGTTAGAGAGAAAAGTTTGATTGGATTAGGAGAGAAACGAGTCAGAAATTAGGCCAGAGAGCAAATTTTGAGTGGATTAGGAGAGAAACGAGTCAGAAATTAGGTCAGAGTTAAAATTTTGATTGGGTTAGGAGAGAAACGGTTCAGAAATTAGGTCAGAGTTAAAATTTTGATTGGATTAGGAGGGAAACAGGTCAGAAATCAGGTCAGAGTTAGAATTTTGATTGGATTAGGAGAGAAACGAGTCAGAAATTAGGTCAGAGTTAAAATTTTGATTGGATTAGACGAGAAACGAGTCAGAAATCAGACCAGAGTTAAAATCTTGATTGGATTAGACGAAAATAAATCAGAAATCAAACAAAAATAAAATACATGCTAGGGCTGCTGTTATTATCATTAAAAATGAGTAAAAACAAACCTGAACAGTTGAAGCTGCCCAGGTTTGTTTTTTATCTCATATATGTGATGACCCGTACGGGATTCGAACCCGTGTTACCGCCGTGAAAGGGCGGTGTCTTAACCGCTTGACCAACGGGCCAATAAAAAATGGTAGCGGCGGAGGGGATCGAACCCCCGACCTCACGGGTATGAACCGTACGCTCTAGCCAGCTGAGCTACACCGCCATTTGAGTTTCTTTCTTTTAAAAGCACAAGATATATAATACAAAGATTCTATAAGTCTGTCAATATTATTTTCCCCAGAAAATTTTTGTCGGAATTGTTGCTGAGGTTTCGTCATTTTTTGGAAGCCTGTGATGGCTAGTTTTCTAGACAACAGGAGAACGTATGGCCCCATTCCCATCCATTAATTCTTGCTGCTTTTGTACTCTTTTTGCGCTTTATAAAGAAATCAGTCGAACGAAAAAGAGGTACTTGTCCATTATTTTGACAAACTTTTAAGTCATAGCCCTTTATAATGGCAAAAAAGAAACAAATAGGGAGTGGGAATGATGGAAAAACTCGAACGAACAATTGCAGAGCCGATAGGGGAAGTGAATCTTCGTCGTCCCAAGATGGAGCTCTCAAAAATAGGTGGGAAAATACAGACGGGCCTGGAAACTTTCTTTATTAAAAAGGGGTACTTATTTTTAATTATTGGTTTTTTACTTGGACGAGCCCTTATATTGTCCCAGTTGACGCCATTCACTCTGCCTTTTTTTGCTGCGATGTATTTAGTAAGAAAGGATAAAGCACCGCTTGCTTTAATTGGATTGATTGGAGGAGCTTCGACATTATCATTTACTCATGGTGTGACTACGTTTTTAACATCCTTCTTTTTTCTATTTGTTTTTCGGATAAGTAAAAAGTGGATAACCAATGAATTAAAGGTAATGCCTGTATTTGTCGCTGTGACATTATTAATCAGTTCGATTATCCAATCTTATATCTTAACGGGACATGTGGCGATGTATGATTTGATGATGGCTAGTGTGGAGGCGAGTTTAGGATTTATACTATGTTTAATATTCCTGCAAAGCCTGCCGTTATTATTTTTTAACCGGAGGCGTCAATCGTTAAAAACAGAGGAAATCGTATGTCTTATTATTATGTTGGCCTCAGTAATGACAGGAACAATAGGTTGGACCGTATATGACTTATCAGTCGAACATGTGATGTCTCGCTATTTGGTTCTTGTGTTTTCGTTTGTTGCTGGAGCCACGGTAGGCTCAACTGTCGGTGTCGTGACAGGGTTAATATTCAGTTTGGCTAATATAGCTAGTTTCTTCCATATGAGTTTATTGGCGTTTTCTGGTTTGCTAGGTGGGCTGTTGAAAGAAGGAAAAAAAATAGGTGTGGCGTTTGGTCTGCTCATTGCTACCTTACTCATGGGAATGTATGGGGACAATCAGTCAAACTTATTAATTGGTTTGTACGAAACTGGTGTAGCAATACTTCTCTTTCTATTAACACCGCAAAGTTTTACGTCAAAGCTAGCGAAACATATTCCTGGGACGGCAGAATATGCAGCGGAACAACAACAGTACATGAGAAAAATGCGGGATGTAACTGCGCACAGAGTTTCTCAGTTTTCTCATGTTTTTCAAGCGTTATCGCAAAGCTTTGCCATGCAACATCAGGCTCCTGTAGTGGAAAATGAGGAGACAGATCGAGAATTGGATTATTTCCTAAGTAATGTCACAGAGAAAACATGCCAAACTTGCTTTAAAAAGGATCATTGTTGGGCAAGGAACTTTGATACAACATATGATTATATGAAAAACATTATGCATGATTTAGATGAAAAAGATGGACAAATTTCTTCACGGTTAGAAAGAGAGTGGGAAAAACACTGTACACGGTCAAAGAAAACGACAGAAGTGATTCAACAGGAGCTTACTTTTTATAAAGCAAATCAGCGGTTGAAAAAACAGGTGCAAGAAAGTAGGAAGCTTGTAGCTGATCAATTATTAGGTGTGTCTGCAGTGATGGGGGATTTCGCAAAAGAAATTCAAAGAGAAAGAGAGAATCATCATAAACAAGAAGAACTGATTTTAGAGGCCATCCAAGAGTTTGGGGTAGAGGTAGAACAGGTGGAGATTTATAGCCTGGAGCAAGGGGATGTTGATATAGAGATGACGATTCCTTACTGCAATGGGCACGGGGAATGTGAGAAATTAATTGCGCCAATGCTTTCAGATATATTAGGAGAAACCATTTTAGTTAAATCTGAGGAATGTGCGAGTTATGCCAACGATTATTGTCATGTAACCTTTCGCTCAGCAAAGGCATATGTCATTGATACGGCAGTGGCGCATGCGGCTAAGGACGGTGGTTTAATCTCAGGAGATAGTTATTCAACAATTGAATTAGGTAGCGGTAAGTATGCCATTGCCATTAGTGATGGGATGGGGAATGGAGAACGAGCACATATAGAAAGCAAAGAGACGTTAGAATTATTACAGAAAATATTACAATCAGGTATTGAAGAGCAAGTGGCCATTAAATCGGTCAATTCTGTTCTTTCATTAAGGACAACAGATGAAATTTTCTCCACATTAGATTTGGCGATGATCGATTTACAAAATGCAGATGCTAAATTTTTGAAAATAGGCTCCACACCGAGTTTTATTAAAAGGGGCAGCCAAGTAATGAAAGTGCAAGCAAGTAATTTACCTATAGGCATGATTGAGGAATTCGATGTGGATGTTGTCAGCAAGCAATTAAAAGCAGAGGATTTATTAATTATGATGAGTGATGGTGTATTTGAAGGGCCGAAACATGTGGAGAACTTTGATCTTTGGATGAAGAGGAAAATAACCGAGTTAAAAACGAATGATCCACAAGAGGTGGCAGATTTAATTATGGAAGAGGTAATTCGTTCAAGAGCGGGACGTATTGATGATGATATGACAGTGATGGTGGCAAAAGTGAAGCACAATATCCCGAAATGGTCGAGTATACCACTCCATAAACAAGCAAATTAATGGTAAACAGAATAGAATCTCCAATAGATGCGAGTTTTATGTATATTTCTTTTCTAATCCGTTGAAAATGGTTAGTAATCACTAAGTAACTTCTATCAGATTAGGAGGGAAAAAGATGAAAACAGGTAGCCTAAAACAGATTTTACTTATTACAGACGGATGTTCAAACGTTGGTGAAGATCCTATAGCGATGTCAGCTTTAGCAAAAGAGCAGGGAGTTTCCGTAAATGTAATAGGTGTAATGGAAAATGACGTTATTGATGAGAAAGGGATGCAGGAAATTGAAAGTATTGCCCTTTCTGGTGGTGGGGTAAGTCAAATCGTATATGCTAGACAGTTGTCGCATACCGTACAAATGGTAACAAGACAGGCAATGACACAAACATTACAAGGCGTAGTCAATCGTGAACTTACGCAAATCTTAGGAAATAAACAAACGATTGAAGATTTGCCTCCAGAACAAAGGGGCGAGGTAATGGAGGTCGTGGATGAGTTAGGGGAAACGGTTGAAATGGAAGTGTTGATTCTTGTCGATACGAGTGCAAGTATGAAACATAAGCTGCCAACAGTAAAAGAAGCCTTATTCGATCTATCTTTAAGCTTAAATGCACGAACGGGAAAAAATAAATTTGCACTGTTTGTATTTCCCGGGAAAAAGAATGATGTCGAAAAATTGCTAGATTGGACACCAAAGCTCGAATCGTTAACTTCTGTGTTCGCTAAACTCTCAACAGGTGGTATTACGCCTACTGGTCCAGCTTTAAGAGAGGCGATCACCTATTTTGATAAGAAGCGATCATTACGTAATTTAATTTCTAGAGATGACGATGAGTACTATGAAGAGTCAATTTAATCTACAATCAGGTGCTGTTATTAATGGGAAATGGCATCACAAGCATTATCGCATCGAAAAAGAACTAGGTGCAGGGGCTAATGGTGTTGTTTATCTTGCCACATACCAAGGGCAACTCGTTGCATTAAAAATAAGTGAAAATGGGTATACAGTAACTTCTGAAGTCAATGTGCTTAAATCCTTTACGAAGGTCCAAGGGTCTACCCTAGGGCCTTCTTTGTTGGATGTAGATGATTGGCAATCTTCCTCTAAGCTGTATTCTTTTTATGTGATGGAATATATTCACGGTCCTGACCTCCTCTCTTTTGTTAAACAGAAAGGAGAGGCATGGGTGCCTGTGCTCATGCTGCAATTACTTTCTGATTTAGAGGAGTTGCATAAAGCGGGGTGGGTATTTGGAGATTTAAAACCTGAGAATCTGATTGTTACAGGCAGGGCCCCGCGCATTCGTTGTATAGATGTAGGAGGAACAACAATAAAAGGCAGAGCAATTAAGGAGTTTACAGAATTTTATGATCGGGGGTATTGGGGGCTTGGTAGTAGAAAAGCTGAGCCGACTTATGATTTATTTTCAACAGCTATGGTTTTTATTCACTGCGCCTATCCTAGTCGTTTCTCTAAAGACGGAAGAGGTTTAGAACAATTAACGGATAAGGTAAAGAAACATAAAAACTTAAAATGCTATGAAGACGTACTCATACCAGCGCTTCAAGGCAGGTTTAAAAGTGCTAGTGATATGAGACAAGCTCTGCTCACCTGTTCATATAAGCAAACTCGATCAAAGGGGAACAGTGTGTCCCCACAAACTCGGCAACCAACTAGAAAGACTAAAAGAAAGCGCCATGGAACAACTGGAGCGATTGTTGTCATCTTATTTATTGGCTGTATTTACTTTTTCTATTTATATAGTCAAATGGTGTGAGTGGGCTTAGGCAAAAATAATCGTTTATTTGGAAATAAACATTAAAAAAGTGATATCCTTTTAGTAGAAGTAATAGTTTAACATAAGGGAAGAATGTTATGTTTTATGCAAAGGTCAAAGCATTTTTATCACAAAAAAGCATTAAATTGGAAAGTAAGCATGTAGGAGTTGCTGTCTCAGGAGGGCCAGACTCACTAAGCTTACTGCATTTTATGCAACATTTAAGTAAACAAGAGTGTTTTCGATTAGTAGTGATTCATGTCGATCATATGTTTAGAGGCGAAGAATCATTTGAAGACGCTAAGTTTGTAGAACGCTATTGTCAGAAGGCAGGCATTCCTTTTCATATGCAACGAATTGATGTTTCTGCACATATGAAGGAAACTGGAAAAAGCTCGCAAATTGCTGCGAGAGACTGTCGCTATCGTTTCTTTGAACAAGTTATGCAAAGAGAAGTGCTTGATTACATCGCATTAGGTCATCATGGTGATGATCAAATTGAAACAATGTTAATGAGAATGACAAGAGGGAGTAGTGGTCTTGCTAGAGCCGGTATGCCAGTTATACGACCTTTTGGTAGAGGGGCAATTATACGGCCGTTCCTTTGCTTAAGTCGAAAAGAAATTGATTCCTATGTGGAGACTCATCACTTAGACCCTAGAATAGACCCTAGCAATGTAAAGGAAATCTATAGTAGAAATCGTTTTAGAAAAAATATCTTGCCATTTTTAAAAAGGGAAAACCCTCAAGTGCACAACCATTTTCAGCGCCTTAGTGAGGATTTGAGCGAAGATGAGGTATTTATGCAGGAATTAGCAGAAGCTCAATTGAATAGTGTAACAGAGAGGAAAAGTGCCAGTGAAATTCTTCTTTATATTGACAGATTTACAGATGTCCCAAAACCTTTACAAAGAAGAGTGATTCAACTAATATTAAATTATCTATATCAGGAAAGGCCATCTTCTTTATCCGCTACACATATTGAAAATGTTTTTTCCTTAATTACTCATCCTCATCCGTCTGGAACCTTACATTTCCCAAATGGTTTAACCGTTGTACGTTCATATGATTGTTGCTGTTTCTCTACTAGTGAAAAAACAGCCGTACAGCCGTATTTATTTCAAATACAAGAGCCAGGAAAGTTTGTTATTCCTGAAGTAGGCGAAATCAGCTTGCATTATGCCGATCAACCATTACAGGAATTTCAACAAATGAATTATCTTTTGGTTAAAGCGGATATCGCCTTACCATTAACAATTCGTACAAGGCAAAATGGTGACAGGATGAAGTTAAAAGGAATAAATGGTAGCAAAAAGTTAAAGGATATCTTTATCGATCAGAAAATTCCGCGGCAAAAACGGGATTTATGGCCAGTTGTTACGGATGCAATGGGTAACATAATATGGCTACCAGGATTAAAAAAGTCTGATCAAGCAGCTGAATATTCACCTGATACAAGCTATATTTTTCTGAAATACATAAAGCAATGATCTTCTAGGGGGCACAGGAATAAGATGCGAAACGAAATTGAAAAAATCTTAATTACTGAAGAAGAGCTTCAGCAAAAGGTTAGAGAGTTAGGTGGCTTATTAACAGAGGAGTATGATGGACGTTTTCCTCTTGTAATAGGTGTCTTAAAAGGCGCAATGCCATTTATGAGCGATTTAATTAAACGAATTGATACCCATCTTGAAATGGATTTCATGGATGTATCCAGTTATGGGAATTCTATGGTCTCTTCAGGAGAGGTAAAGATTTTGAAAGATCTTGATACTTCTGTTGAGGGACGTGATGTCCTCATCATAGAAGATATTATTGATAGTGGATTAACTTTGAGCTATTTAGTAGAGTTATTCCGTTATCGAAAAGCAAAATCGATAAAAATTGTTACTCTGCTTGATAAACCAACTGGCAGAAAAGCAGCAATTAAAGCGGATATCGTAGGTTTTAATGTACCAGATGAGTTTGTTGTTGGCTATGGATTAGATTATGCCGAGAAATACCGAAACTTGCCATATATTGGCATCTTAAAACCTGAGGTGTATAGCAATAATAATTAAGTGAATAGCGATGTGTGAAATACTTTACAAAACCCAGTCTGACCAAGTGTAATTCCTTGTATATGCACAATTTTGTATGATACGATACTATGTAGTTTGTTTACCGTGGGAGGAGGTAAGGGATGAATCGGATTTTCCGTAACACCATCTTTTATTTATTAATATTTTTAGTCATTATAGGGGTTGTCAGTTTCTTTAATGGCAATAACGAGCCAACAGAGGCAATGACTTATGACCAATTTGTTGAAAATTTAGAGTCTGGTCAAGTTGAAAGCCTTAGTTTACAGCCTGTAAGAGGCGTTTATGAAGTACGTGGTCAATTAGAAGACTATGAAGAAGGTAAATATTTTATCACATATATTGCTAATAGTGACTCTGTGATTGACCGAGTGGAAGATTTAGCAAGTGATTCCAAATTAGAAATTCTACCAGCAGAAGAAGCAAATGGCTGGGTAACATTCTTTACAACGATGATTCCATTCATCATTATTTTCATTTTATTCTTCTTCTTATTGAACCAAGCTCAAGGCGGCGGTGGCCGTGTAATGAACTTCGGTAAAAGTAAAGCGAAGTTATATGATGAAAGTAAAAAGAAAGTCCGTTTTAAAGATGTAGCAGGTGCGGACGAAGAAAAGCAAGAATTAGTGGAAGTTGTTGAATTCTTGAAGGACCCACGGAAATTCTCAGAACTTGGTGCGAGAATTCCTAAAGGTGTTCTATTAGTGGGACCTCCAGGTACTGGTAAAACATTATTAGCAAGAGCAGCTGCTGGAGAAGCAGGCGTACCTTTCTTCTCTATTAGTGGTTCTGACTTTGTTGAAATGTTTGTCGGTGTTGGTGCTTCTCGTGTGCGTGATTTATTCGAGAATGCGAAGAAAAATGCACCATGTATCATCTTTATTGATGAGATTGATGCGGTTGGTCGTCAGCGTGGCGCCGGTGTCGGTGGTGGGCATGATGAACGTGAGCAAACACTCAACCAATTGCTTGTAGAAATGGATGGCTTCGGTGCTAATGAAGGAATTATTATCATTGCTGCAACAAACCGTCCAGATATCCTTGACCCTGCGTTATTACGTCCAGGTCGTTTTGACCGTCAAATTACGGTTGATCGCCCAGATGTAACCGGTCGTGAAGCGGTATTAAAGGTTCATGCGAAAAATAAACCGTTAGATGAGTCGGTTAACTTAAAAACGATTGCTCAACGTACGCCAGGATTTTCTGGTGCAGACCTTGAGAACTTATTAAATGAAGCAGCACTCGTTGCCGCTCGTCAGAATAAGAAAAAGGTGGATATGACCGATGTGGATGAAGCGACTGACCGTGTAATCGCAGGTCCTTCTAAGAAGAGTCGTGTGATATCTGAAAAAGAAAGAAATATTGTGGCCTTCCATGAGGCAGGGCATACTGTCATCGGCTTAATCTTAGATGAAGCGGATATGGTCCATAAAGTAACAATTGTTCCTCGTGGGCAAGCAGGTGGATATGCTGTTATGCTTCCGAGAGAAGATCGCTACTTCCAAACGAAGCCGGAATTACTTGATAAGATTGTTGGTTTACTTGGAGGACGTGTGGCAGAGGAAATCGTGTTTGGTGAAGTTTCTACTGGTGCACATAATGACTTCCAACGTGCAACAGGAATTGCACGCCGAATGGTAACTGAATTTGGTATGAGTGATAAACTTGGACCGCTACAATTTGGTCAATCACAAGGTGGGCAAGTATTCTTAGGCAGAGACTTCAATAACGAGCGTAATTACTCAGATGCCATTGCATATGAGATTGATTTAGAAATTCAAAGCATGATTAAAGAATGTTACCAACGCTGTAAGCAAATTCTTACAGAGAACCGTGACAAACTAGATATCATTGCTAAAACGCTTTTAGAAGTGGAAACGCTAGATGCAGAGCAAATTAAACATCTATCTGACCATGGTACACTACCTGAGCGCCCAGCTTCTAAATCAAATGAAACAATTGAAGATTCAAACATTAAAGTAAATATTCGAAAAGATGACGATCGTAAAGATAATGAAGGTGAAATCACTGAAACAAGGGAAAAACAATCCCCTGCTGAAGAAGAAGAGCCTCCAGCAATTGATGAAGATCGTAAATCTTAATCAATAAAGAAAAAGCGCCTCACTATGAGGTGCTTTTTTCTTATTGTTGATTTCTGTTCTATCATAAAAATGGCGTTTCAAGTACAATCGCGTGTGTTACATGTAACGAGAAAGGCAATTCACAAAAGATAGCTCAGCAAAGGTCGTTTCTGCTATCCACTTATCATTCCTGGTCTATAACAGTGCAGTAATCACATAACTCTCCCTTTTACCCTTATTGATTTTGAAAAGCCTAACAATAGACTTAAAGCTTGGATTTAAGTAATTATTTAAAGGAATTGCCTTATCAAAGGCAAGTGGTGCATCTTCCATTGGAGATAATTATTCAAGGTACTAAGTTTGCATTTCATAATTTGGATAATCGCAACAGAGGTGTGATATGATGTTCTCAGTATTAAAGTGTAATTATTTTAAAGTGAGTGTGGTGAGGGTGCTTGATCTTTGTTTTTGATGTAGGGAATTCGAATATGATGATGGGTGTTTATCAACGAGATGAGTTAAAGTATCATTGGCGAATAGAGACTGATCGTCATAAAACAGAAGACGAATATGCGATGATTGTGAAATCGTTGTTTGAGCATGAGCAATTAACTTTTGCTGATATAAATGGTATTATTATTTCCTCCGTTGTGCCTCCGATTATGTTTGCTTTGGAGCGAATGTGTGAAAAATACTTTCATATCAAACCATTAGTTGTTGGTCCAGGGATCAAAACAGGTTTGAATATTAAGTATGATAATCCAAAAGAAGTGGGAGCCGACAGAATCGTCAACGCAGTGGCAGGTATTCATGAATATGGCGGACCGCTCATAATTGTTGATTTTGGCACAGCTACTACGTATTGTTATATTAATGAGCATAAACAGTATATGGGTGGTGCGATTGCACCTGGTATTGGTATCTCTACTGAAGCGCTATACTCTAGGGCGGCGAAGTTACCGCGGATAGAAATTGTTAGGCCTGATGATATTATCGGAAAGAATACTGTCTCAGCTATGCAATCAGGCATTCTCTTTGGCTATGTGGGTCAAGTAGAGGGGATTGTAAGTAGAATGAAGTTACAAGCAAAAGAGGAACCGCTTGTAATTGGTACAGGTGGGTTGGCCTCGCTGATCTCAAAGGAATCAACGATCATAGATATTATTGATCCATTTTTAACCTTAAAAGGTTTACAGCTTATTTATAAACGGAATATGGACACGATAAAAAAGTAGAATAACGTCTGTATTCGTCATGGAAGGAGTATTAAAATGAGTGATTATTTAGTAAAAGCTTTAGCTTATGAAGGACAAGTGAGGGCATTTGCCGTTCGTTCAACAGAAACAGTAGGAGAAGCGCAAAGAAGGCATCATACATGGCCGGTTGCTTCAGCAGCACTCGGGAGAGCAATGTCCGCTGGTGTAATGATGGGGGCAATGGTAAAGGGAGAAGACAAAATCACAATTAAAATTGAAGGTAATGGCCCACTTGGCCCACTCCTAGTTGATAGTAATGCAAAAGGGGAAGTGCGTGGTTATGTGACTCATCCTCAAGTTCATTTTGAATCTAATGCACAGGGCAAACTTGATGTTCGTCGTGGGGTTGGAACAGAAGGTACTTTGACAGTAGTAAAGGACATTGGCATGCGAGAAAACTTTTCTGGACAAGTACCAATTGTATCAGGAGAGCTTGGGGAAGATTTTACGTATTACTTTGTCACATCTGAACAAACACCATCATCTGTTGGAGTGGGTGTATTAGTCAATGATGACAATAGTATATTAGCTGCAGGTGGTTTTATTATCCAGTTAATGCCTGGGACAGATGATGAAACAATTACAGCCATTGAACAAAGACTATCCAATATTGAACCTGTTTCAACAATGATTGAAAAGGGCTTAACACCAGAAGAAATCTTACAAAGTGTTCTCGGTAAAGATCAAGTGAATTTCTTAGAAAAAATGGATGTTAGTTTTACTTGTACATGTTCAAAAGAACGGTTTGGCAATGCGATTATTAGTTTAGGAAAAGAGGAAATTGCAGATATGATAGAGAAAGAAGGTAGTGCAGAGGCACAATGTCATTTCTGTAATGAAGCTTATCATTATAATAAAGAAGAACTTGAGGCATTTAAACAAGAAGCAAACTAAATGTGAGGGCTTAGGCGTATCTTGATTCTTAAGAACAATAGGGGAATGGAAGGTGCACCTAAGTCTTTTTTTATAGAAATATATGCAAAGTAGTAGGGGGAGGAGCTTTGAAAAGACAACATTTATGGTTAATCATAATCATACTAGTTGCGATTAACTTTATGAGCGTTGCTTATTTTCTTGGGAAGAGCGAACCGAGTCAATCTGAAGTGGTGGCGCAGATTGGAAAAGATGAAATTACAAGGCAAGATTGGTTAAATGAAATGGAGGGTCGCTACGGGAAAGAAGTGCTAGACGAAATGATTGATGGGAAGGTTATCGAGGCTGCTGGAGATAAATACGATGTTCAAATTGGTAAAGAAGAGATTGACCGTGAAATCAAAATGTTAAAATCAGCGTATGGCACATCTGCGGCTGCTTTATCAATCAACGAAGAACAATGGAGAAAGCAAATTAAAGATAGTTTAATGCTTGAGGAGCTTTTAACAAAGGAAGTTAGTATTTCTGAGGAAAAGCTGCAACAATACTACGAAGATAACCAAGCTCAATATGAAATCAAGGATACATATCATCTATCACAAATTGTACTGGCTACTAAGGAAGAAGCAGAACAAACAGTGAAAGAATTAGACAATGGCTCAAGCTTTACAGCCATGGCGTTGGAGAAATCAACAGATACATTAACAGCTGCACAGGGTGGTGACCTTGGTTATGTGACAGTTGATGACGATAATTATGAAACCATCATTCAAGCAGCGCAAGATTTAAAAGCTGGAGAATGGTCTAACCCTGTAAAAACCGATGAAGGGTATGCCATCGTTTTGTTACAAGAGTTTGTTGAGGGGGAAACGTATTCCTTTAAGGATGTCAAATCACAAATACGGAGACAAATGGCTTTAGAGCAAATGGATCTTCCTGTTTCTACTGAGCCTTTTAAGGATGAAGTGGACATCGAAACTTTTTATGATGGGGCATTGTAGTTTTTTGTTATTTATAGAGTTCATTTAGCATAAGCTAACATGAATCGCTCAGGTATAAAGTTTTAAATTTTCTAATAATACAAGGGCTTTCTGCCTGCATATTCATTGACAATTGGTTGTGTGATTGATAAATTTAAATAAAACCAATAATAATACTCGGAATAAGGAGTGGAGAAGATGGTACGTGTTGCTAATTCAATTACTGAACTTATTGGACAAACACCAATAGTGAAGCTTAATCGTATGGTAGAAGACGGAAGTGCGGATATTTACTTAAAACTGGAGTATATGAATCCTGGAAGCAGTGTAAAAGATCGTATTGCCAATGCAATGATAGAAACCGCAGAAAAAAGTGGTGAGTTAAAAGAAGGAGATACGATTATTGAACCAACCAGCGGGAATACAGGTATTGGTCTTGCTATGGTTGCTGCAGCAAAAGGGTATCAAACGATTTTGGTGATGCCTGAGACGATGAGTATGGAAAGAAGGAATCTACTTCGCGCTTATGGAGCGGAATTAGTGTTAACACCGGGTCCAGATGGTATGGGCGGAGCAATCAGAAAAGCGCAGGAGTTGGCGAAAGAGCATGGATACTTCATGCCGCAACAGTTTGAAAACTTATCAAATCCTGAAGTACATCGCGAGACAACAGGAAAAGAAATTGTTGAGCAAATGGGCGATCAATTAGATGCATTTATTGCTGGTATTGGTACAGGTGGAACGATTACAGGTGCTGGTCAAATACTGAAGGAAAAATACAAGGATATTAAGATATATGCAGTTGAGCCTGCTGATTCTCCCGTTCTTTCAGGTGGGAAGCCGGGACCGCATAAAATTCAAGGTATTGGTGCAGGATTTGTACCTGAGATTTTAGATACGAAGGTATATGATGAAATCATCGCTGTTGCCAATGAAGATGCGTTTGCTCAAGCACGTCGAGCGGCTAAAGAGGAAGGGATTTTAGGTGGTATTTCTTCAGGTGCAGCTATTCACGCGGCTTTAAAGGTAGCCAAAGAGCTAGGAGAAGGCAAGAAAGTATTGGCGGTTATCCCAAGTAATGGAGAACGTTACTTAAGTACACCACTTTATCAATTTGATTAAAACGATAGAGAAAACGGCAGTGATGAGCACTGCTGTTTTTTATTTTAATATGAAGGCTGGCACCATTCTACTTGGTGACTAGCCTTCATTTTTGATTAACAATTATTACAATGAGGAAATGACTAGCAATTTGTAAGCAATTCGGTATGATGAGTATGAGGTGAGATTCAATGAAAAAAATGATCCATACCAAAAAGTTAAGCTATTCGAAGGAATGGTTTTTTCCATTATACAAAAAGATTGCTAAGGACTATGATATACATATTTTATTAGAGAGCGGTAGAAGTGGCCGTTATAGTGTGGCTGGCTTTGGTCCAGTTGTTGAGTTTAAGGGGAAAGATAGTAAGCTATACATAAAAACAAGTGAAGGGTTGCACGTGGCACATGGTAACCCATTACATGAAATGAAAAAGTGGTTAAAGCAATATGAAATCGAAGAGCCTTTAGGAAATTTACCAGATTTTCACGGAGGTGTATTGGGATTTGTAAGCTATGATTACGGACGTTATATTGAAAACTTACCAGACTTGACTGAAGATGATTTAGAAATGCCTGATACGCATTTTTTCTTATTTGAAGAATGGTTCGTTTTTGATCATGATACAGAAGAATTATGGTTGATATTTGTCCATGATAAAGGAGACGATATCACCTTAAGGGAAACCGCATGGCTGAATTGTTGGACAGAGGAAGTGGAACAAGGAGAGGATCAGTTAGCTGGGGATAAGGAACCTACTTTAAAAGACGTTTCCATCAGTGAAGAAACATTTGTTCGAGCAGTGGAAAAGGTACAGGCATATATTGCGAGTGGTGATGTGTTTCAAGTCAATCTTTCTGTAAGGGGTACTCAAAAGCTGAACGTTCCTCCTATTGAAGTGTACAGTCATTTACGTGAACTGAATCCATCTCCTTATATGGGTTATTTAAATACCCCTGATTACCAAATTGTCAGTGGTTCACCGGAATTATTAGTAAAGAAAAAAGGCGATGAAGTGAGTACAAGACCTATTGCAGGTACTCGTTCACGTGGTCAGGATGAAGCAGAGGATCTTAGATTAGCCAATGAATTGATTGAAAATGAAAAAGAACGAGCTGAGCACGTTATGCTTGTTGATTTAGAACGGAATGATTTAGGACGTGTGTGCCAATATGGTACGGTTGAAGTCAATGAATTTATGGTGATTGAAAAATACTCCCACGTTATGCATATTGTGTCGAATGTAAGAGGGAAAATAGCTAACGGTAGAGATGGGTACGATTTAATAGATGCCTCTTTTCCAGGCGGCACAATCACAGGTGCACCGAAAATTAGAACGATGGAAATAATTGATGAATTAGAACCAGTAAGAAGAGGTATCTATACAGGATCACTTGGTTGGATCGGCTTTAATGGTGACTTAGAGTTGAATATTATGATTCGAACAATGCTAGTCAAAGAGGGAATGGCGTATGTACAAGCAGGAGCGGGAATCGTTATTGATTCTGAAGCTCATTTAGAATATAAAGAATCGTTAAAGAAGGCGAAGGCGCTATGGCGGGCAAAAGAGTTAGCAGAAAAGAAGGGGGAATGGGAAAAGTGATATTAATGATTGATAACTTTGATTCTTTTACGTTTAATTTGGTGCAATATTTAGGGGAATTAGGTGCGGAAATGGTTATTAAGCGTAATGATGAAATCACAATTGCTGATATTGAAGCACTATCCCCCTCGTGCTTAATGATCTCACCAGGACCATGTAGTCCGGATGAAGCAGGCATTAGTTTAGCAGCCATAGAAGCCTTTGCTGGGAAGCTCCCTATCTTCGGTGTATGTTTAGGCCATCAATCAATTGCACAAGTATTTGGAGGCAAGGTGGTCCGGGCAGATAGATTAATGCATGGGAAAACCTCACCCGTTTTTCATAACAAACAAACGATCTATAAAGGGATTGAAGTGCCATTTTTAGCTACGCGCTATCATTCTTTAATTGTGGAAAAAGAAACCCTTCCAGATTGTTTCGAAGTTTCTTCGTGGACGGAGGAAGGTGAAATTATGGGGTTAAGACATCGACACCTACCAATTGAAGGAGTCCAGTTTCATCCTGAATCCATTATGACATCAGCAGGAAAAGACTTGCTCTTAAACTTTTTAATCCAGCATGACCTCCTTCAACAAGGGGGCAAACACGTTGTATATTAGTGTTAATGGCAAGCTTGTGCGAAAAGAAGAAGCGAGTATTTCTCCATTTGATCATGGATATTTATATGGTTTAGGCTTATTTGAGACCTTTCGTATATACAATGGACATCCGTTTTTATTGGATGACCATTTAGCACGTTTGAATCAAGGGTTAGATGCTGTATGTATTCGTAGTCCATTTAATGGACGAGAAGAGTTACAATCTCATTTAGCTGGCTTATTAGAAATGAATCAATTAAGAAATGCTAGAATAAGAGTAAATGTTTCTGCGGGAATAGGCGAAGTAGGTTTAAGAGCTGACCATTATCTAGAACCTACCGTTATTATTTTTGCCAATGAATTGCCTCAAGCCCCCCTCCCGGTTGAAAAAAACGGAAAAATCCTTTCTATTAGAAGAAATACACCAGAAGGGGCTGAGCGTTTAAAGTCACACCACTTTTTAAACAATATTTTAGCTAAACAGGAATTAGGTGCAGATGATACGTTAGAGGGAATTTTCTTAACGAAGGATGGTTTTTTGGCTGAAGGTATTTCATCTAATGTTTTTTGGACGAAAGGAAAAGTATTATACACACCAGCGATTGAAACGGGTATTTTAAACGGTATTACGAGGCAATTTATTATAATGATAGCTAAAAAGTTAAGATGGCAGGTTGAAGAAGGTGTATTTCACTATAACGAGATCGTTGCGGCTGAAGAGATATTTATTACCAACTCTATTCAGGAAATTGTCCCGCTTAAAACAATGGAAGGTCGACAGCTTCCGGGTCTAAATGGAGCGATGGTGACCTTGTTGCAGAGTGTATACAAACAACAAAGAGAGATTTTGTGGAGTAGAGATTCACTTTAGGAGGAAAAGCATGACAAACAGTTTATTACAGTGTGGTTCTTATACCTTAGATTATAGTAAGAAGACATTAATCATGGGCATACTTAATATCACGCCTGATTCCTTCTCTGATGGTGGAAAATATAATCAATTAGAGAATGTGGTAGAGAGAGCGAAGGAATTAGTAGAAGCTGGAGCAGATATTATCGATATTGGTGGCGAATCTACGCGGCCAGGATATGAAGAGATTTCCGTTGAGGAAGAAATTGCACGAGTGGTTCCTGCAATAGAAGCGATTGTAAAGGAAGTCCGGGTTCCTCTATCTATTGATACGTATAAAGCGGAAGTGGCGAAGCATGCCCTAGAAGCAGGTGCGCATATTATTAATGATATTTGGGGGGCAAAGAGAGATAAAGAAATGGCACCATTAGCTGCTGAAAAAGATGTCCCCATTATTTTAATGCATAATCGAGATAATGAAAAATATGATTCGTTTTTTAGAGATTGTATGAATGACTTATATGAAAGTATCGCGATTGCTAAGGCAGCGGGAGTTAGGGATGACAATATCATCTTAGATCCAGGCATAGGATTTGCGAAAAGCCATGAAGATAATCTAAAAATGATGCGCCATCTTGATCAGCTTGTGGCGTTTGGTTATCCTGTATTGCTAGGTACATCAAAGAAAAGAATGATTGCCAATGTACTTAACTTACCTGTTGATGAAAGAATGGAAGGGACAGGGGCGACAGTCTGCTATGGTATTCAAAAAGGCTGTCAGATTATGCGTGTACATGATGTAAAGGAAATGAGCCGTATGGCCAAAATGATGGATGCACTCATTGGGAAGGATGTTAATCTTGGATAAAATCTATTTAAATCGCATGGCGTTTTATGGATATCACGGGGTATTTACTGAAGAGAATCGATTAGGTCAACGTTTTTATGTGGATTTAACAATTGAGTTAGATTTAAGAGACGCGGGCAAAAGTGATGATTTAAATGATACGATCAATTATGCAGATCTATATGAGCTGTGTAAGAAAATAGTAGAGGGGAAACCATTCAAGTTAGTAGAGGCACTAACGGAAAAAATTGCCTCAGAAGCATTGGTCAACTTTCAACAAATTTCTCAAATAACTGTAAAAGTAGTCAAACCGGATCCCCCTATTCCAGGTCATTATGATTCTGTAGCAATAGAAATGACAAGGAGTAGGAAATAGTGACAAATATAGCTTTTATCGGCTTAGGCTCAAATATGACAGATCGAGACGTACATTTATATGAGGCAATTACTACCCTTCTGGAGAATACAGAGATTGAGGTGGTGAATTATTCCTCGATATATGAGACGGATCCCGTTGGGTTTGAAGACCAAGCGCAATTTTTGAATATGGTCATCCAAGTTCATACGACATTATCTTCTTCGCAACTATTAAAAGCACTACTGAGAATTGAGCAAGATCTTGGTAGAAAAAGGATTATTCGCTGGGGTCCAAGAAATATAGACCTTGACATTTTACTATATAATCAAGAAAATATTGAGACAGAGACGTTAATCGTTCCACACCCACGTATGCATGAGAGAGCGTTCGTGCTCATTCCACTTCTAGAGATTCAACCCAACATTTGCTTACCGGATGAGGAACAGCCTTTACATGAGAAATTAGAGGCAATCCCAGACAAAAAAGGAGTTCGGATATGGAAGCGGAAAAATGGGGGAGACGTATTCGCGCTTTTCGAAAGCTCAAAGGATACACCCAAGAAGGTTTTGCGAAAAAGTTAGGTATATCAGTTTCTATTATTGGTGAGATTGAAAGAGGTAATCGTATGCCTACGGAACAATTACTGGAAAAAATCACAACATTACTACATGTGACAATGGAGGATTTAGCTCCACCTAAAGAGGAGGAAATCCATAAATAGAAGGAGGTCTCTCGGACATGTTTCAAATTGGTGATGTGAACATCAAGAACCGAGTGGTCCTTGCACCGATGGCTGGTGTGTGTAACTCCGCATTCCGATTAACAGTGAAAGAATTCGGAGCGGGGCTTGTATGTGCCGAAATGGTGAGCGATAAGGGCATTATTTTAAAAAATGAAAGAACAATGAATATGCTGTATATAGATGAGCGTGAAAAGCCGTTAAGTCTACAAATTTTCGGAGGGGAAAAAGAAACCCTGGTTGAGGCTGCGAAATTTGTTGACCAAAATACTAATGCAGATATTATCGATATTAATATGGGATGCCCGGTGCCGAAAATTACAAAGTGTGATGCGGGTGCCAAATGGCTTTTAGACCCAAATAAGATCTATGAGATGGTTTCAGCGGTCGTATCGGAGGTAGAAAAGCCTGTAACGGTCAAAATGCGTATGGGTTGGGATGAAGACCATATATACGCTGTGAAAAATGCCCAAGCGGTTGAACGTGCTGGAGGTAAAGCAGTCTCGTTGCACGGTCGTACGAGAGTTCAAATGTATGAAGGTACAGCTAACTGGGACATCATTCGAGAAGTAAAACAAAATATTCAAATCCCGTTAATCGGTAATGGAGATGTACAGACTCCCCAAGATGCACAAAGAATGTTAGATGAAACAGGTGTAGATGGGGTGATGATTGGACGTGCAGCTTTAGGAAACCCGTGGATGATCTATCGAACAGTCAAATATCTAGAAACAGGGGAACTAATGGGGGAGCCGTCCGTTCGTGAGAAAATGGATGTCTGCACATTGCATATGGATCGATTGATTGAACTGAAAAATGAACATATTGCTGTCCGTGAAATGCGTAAACATGCGGCATGGTATTTAAAGGGAATCAAAGGAAATGCAAAAGCTCGTGCTGCTATTAATGAATGTAATACAAGGGAAGATGTTGTAAACGTCCTTTCTTCGTTAGTAGTGGAAATGGAAGAAAAAGAAAGACAAGCTTCAAAAGCAGTCTGATTAACTACAATTAGTGGCAATCAGCGTTCAATAGCTGGTTTGACATCATTTTTATATTTAACTATAATATTTCTGTGAAATAATGAACGACTGCCAGTCACTTGCTGGCAGTTTTTATTCTATTTTTTACTTTATAGATGTCTGTCGTTGTTGTATTGTGTACAATAATAGAGATATAAAATACTAAATCTTCGTAAACCGCCCATAGGCGTCTACATAAAAGATTTAAGATGGAGATGGTATCTGTGAGTCAAAATCATGAAGAATTAAACGACCAATTAGTGGTTAGACGTGAAAAGATGAACAGTCTTCGTGAACAAGGCGTAGATCCTTTCGGAAAAAGATTTGATCGCACACATCAATCACAGCAATTGGTTGAGGAATACTCTCAATTTGAAAAAGAGGAATTAGAGGAAAAAGAAATTCCTGTCACCATTGCAGGTAGAATTATGACAAAACGCGGTAAAGGTAAAGCGGGTTTTGCACATATTCAAGATTTATCTGGACAAATCCAATTATACGTTCGTAAGGATGCTGTTGGTGAAGAAGCATATGAAGTTTTTACATCTGCAGATTTGGGTGATATTGTCGGTATTTCAGGTGTTCTTTTCAAAACAAAAGTAGGGGAACTGTCTGTTAAAGCAAAACAATTTGAACTATTAACAAAAGCGCTTCGTCCTTTACCTGATAAATTCCATGGTTTAAAAGATGTTGAGCAAAGATATCGCCAGCGTTACCTAGATTTGATTATGAGTGAAGAAAGTAAACATACCTTCATTACACGTAGTCGTATTATACAATCTATGAGACGTTATTTAGACGATCAGGGTTATCTAGAAGTAGAAACACCAATGATGCATGCCATTGCAGGTGGGGCTTCAGCCAAACCTTTTATTACTCATCATAATGCGTTAGATATGGAATTATATATGCGTATTGCCATTGAACTACACTTAAAACGCCTGATTGTTGGTGGGATGGAGAAAGTGTATGAAATCGGTCGTGTATTCCGTAATGAAGGCGTGTCTACAAGACATAACCCTGAGTTTACGATGATTGAACTATATGAGGCTTATGCTGATTATCGTGATATTATGAGTTTGACAGAGAACCTTATTGCACATATTGCAGAAGAAGTACTAGGATCAACAACTGTTCAGTATGGAGAATATGAAATTAATCTGAAACCAGAGTGGAAAAGACTTCATATGGTAGATGCGGTGAAAGAATATACGGGTGTAGACTTCTGGAAAGAAACATCAGTTGAGGAAGCACGTGCACTTGCAAAAGAGCATGGTGTGGAAATTACCGAGCATATGCAATATGGTCATATCGTCAATGAATTCTTTGAACAAAAAGTGGAAGAGAAGTTAATTCAACCTACCTTTATTTTCGGACACCCGGTAGAAATCTCTCCTCTTGCGAAAAAGAATGAGAACGATCCACGTTTTACTGATCGTTTTGAGTTATTTATAGTCGCTAGAGAACACGCTAATGCATTCACTGAGCTTAATGATCCGATTGATCAAAAAGAACGCTTTGAAGCGCAGTTAAAAGAGCGTGAGCAAGGAAACGATGAAGCACATATGATGGATAACGACTTTATTGAAGCACTAGAATACGGAATGCCGCCAACAGGTGGACTAGGTATTGGTGTAGACCGTTTAGTTATGTTACTAACAAACGCAGCTTCTATTAGAGATGTATTGTTGTTCCCGCATATGCGTCAGAAATAAATATTAATTGATGAAAAAAGCCAGTGGAAGTTCACAAAAGGGGACTTCCACTGGCTTTGATTGTACTTAAATATGATGAAGCGGTGTGAATGGAGGTTATGTGGAAGTTAAGGAACAAATAGATGTTTTTGTATAAGGATTCGGTATAGAATATAAAAAGAGACTGGTTTTTAATGGTGAAGATTTTACTTATTTAATTAAAGTAATAGTACAATAGAAAAAACTTATTAAAAGATTAGTTGAGAAGCTAAATGACAGATTTGAAGTTTGTTTTTTAAAAAAAGAAGTTTCTTTATAAAAACTTTAAAAATTATATTGCAAACACTTTTTAATCGTGATATAGTAGTTTTTGTCCCCAAGAAAGAGAGAGATTTGCTCAATCATTCATCAAAAATTATTTTTAAAAAATAGTTGACATGATGATGACGGGATGTTAAGATAATAAAGTCGCTTCTGAAGCGAATGAGATTGTTCTTTGAAAACTGAACGAACATAAAACGTCAAGCGTAATTCTAAAAAAGCTGATTTATCAGCAACAAAG
>NZ_JACSQT010000016.1 GCF_014836495.1 Cytobacillus stercorigallinarum
TCTTCCATCCTCAACGTGTTTTGATAACATTTTATATCCCCCACATAAAATTGATTCCATTCAATTATACAAAAAAAACTTGTAGACGTGGTCTAATTCTTAGACTTTGTCTACAAGCTGAAGCGATGTCACATGACATCGCTTTTTATTTTTGAATCATTTTCTTTATAAACGCGACTACCGATTAGATCCATTTGCAATGGAACTACTTGCATTCCATGTAAACCTGCACTCAAATGCGTTGCTAGTTTTTGTCCTTCCCCATCACGAGCTAAACAAAATACAGTCGGTCCTGCGCCACTTAGGGCAACACCAAGTGCTCCATTCGCCATCGCAACTTTTTCTACTCCTTCAAGCTCCGGTACAATTTCCTTACGATAAGGTTGATGATAAAGATCTTTCATCATCATTTGGCCTGCTTGTTCATAATTCCCACTAATAAGTGAAGCAATAAACACATTGCCAACTGCCCCTGCATGCACAGCCTGCTTATAAGAAAGTTCCGTTGGCAATACTTGGCGCGATTTCTTCGTTAATAATTCAGATGTTGGGATACAAGCGACAAAATCAACTTGAAGGTGATATAGTGATAAAGCATCTACACCATCATCTGTTTGACTACCGATGAGCAATCCTCCAAGTAGGGAAGCACCAACATTATCAGGGTGTCCTTCTATTTCGGTTGCCCATTCGAGTTTTTGTTGTTTTGTTAATTGTAAATCACATAATGTATCAGCAAGTTCGATTCCCGCCACAATCGCTGCCGCACTTGAACCTAACCCTCTAGCAATGGGGATATCACTGCTCACCGTTAACCGACACGGCGGGCATTCCTGATTGTATTTCTTTGCTGTTTGCATAGCCACTTGAATAATATAATTCCGCTCATCTGTTGGAAAAGTCATCAATCCTTCTGAAAGAGGAATGACTTCCCATTGATCATGGGTTGTTACCTCGAGTCGCAAATACAAATTGAGAGCCAAACCAATGGAATCAAAGCCTGGCCCTAAATTTGCTGTACTAGCAGGTACTTCAATGACGAGCATTTCACCTGCCATCATACGTGGACAACTCCCTTAATATGCGCTGCCACAGCTTGCTCATCATTTGGCAATTTCACAGGTTGAATAGGACTCGCATCAATCGCCGTATTCGGATCTTTCAATCCATTTCCAGTTAAAACTGCTACTACTTTTGTTTGATGCTTAATTTCTCCATTACGTAATTGCTTATATACACCTGCTAGAGAGGCACATGATGCCGGTTCAGCAAAAATCCCCTCTGATGAAGCTAATTTTCTATACATACAAAGAATTTCTTCGTCACTGACTTCATCAATTTTACCTTGCGATTCTTTCGCTGCATTCACCGCTAAATCCCAGCTTGCTGGATTACCGATGCGGATAGCGGTAGCAACTGTTTCAGGGTTTTCAAAAACCCGATTATGAACAATGGCTGCTGCTCCTTCTGCTTCAAATCCATGCATTTTTGGTAGGCCTGTTTGTTTTGCTTGATGATATTCTTTAAACCCTTTCCAGTAAGCGCTAATATTGCCCGCGTTTCCAACTGGTAAAGCGAGAATATCTGGCGCCATTCCACCTAGCTGATCACAAATTTCAAATGCAGCTGTTTTTTGCCCCTCAAGACGATAAGGGTTTACAGAGTTTACCAATGTAATAGCTTCTGTTTCACTAATTCTTCTAACCATTGACAATGCTTGATCAAAATTCCCTTCAATCGAAACCACTTCTGCCCCGTACATGACTGCCTGTGCTAATTTACCCATAGCGATTTTACCTTCAGGAATCACGACAATACATCTTAAACCAGATCTCGCTGCATACGCTGCTGCTGCTGCAGAAGTATTACCTGTCGATGCACAAATAATCGCTTCGCTTCCAGCTTCTTTCGCTTTAGCTACTGCCATCACCATACCGCGGTCTTTAAATGAGCCTGTTGGGTTCGCTCCTTCTGTTTTCACATATAAATCAATTCCCCATTCTCTTGAAAGGTTATCTAACCGAATTAAAGGCGTGTTGCCTTCATTTAATGTGAGCATCGGAGTATTTTCAGTTATTGGTAAAAATTCTTTATATGATTGTAATAAGCCTTCCCATCTCATCGTTTGGCTCCTCCTTCTACACGATACGAACTTTTAATTTCTTTTACTGCCTCTAAGTCTCTTAAATGATGCATAATATTTTCATAGTCTTCTAACGATGCTTGGTGTGTAACAACAACAATTTCTGCTAGCTCTTTCTCTTTAACCGGTACTTGAAGAATCTTCTCGAAACTCACACCTCTTTGCGAGAAAACATTTGTGATATTAGCGAAAACACCGACTTCATCACTTACATGTAAACGCAGGAAGTATTTCGCAAAAATTTCGTTATCGTCTTTTAATTTCTTCTCAAACTGTGGAACTGCCGCACTTCTTCCATTGACTCCTAATCGCATATTCTTCATAACCGCAACTAAGTCTGAAACAACAGCTGTTGCTGTAGGTAAGCTCCCCGCACCAGGTCCATAAAACATTGTTTCACCAACTGCCTCACCATACACATATACGGCGTTATATTCATCTTGTACACCCGCAAGTGGATGGGTTTCTGCCAACATCGTCGGTTGTACACTCACTTCCACTTTTTCGCCTTCTCGGTGAGCGATTCCAATTAATTTCATTGAATAGCCGAGTTGTTTCGCATATTGTAAATCTTCTTCTGTTATTTCTGTAATCCCGTTAACTTTCACATCATCTAAATCAATATTCATAGAAAAGCCTAATGTCGATAAGATGGCCATCTTTCTAGCTGCATCCAATCCTTCTACATCAGCAGTAGGATCACTTTCTGCATAACCAAGTGCTTGTGCTTCTTTTAGAACCTCTTCGTAAGCACTGCCCTCTTTACTCATTTTTGTCAAAATAAAGTTTGTCGTGCCGTTAACAATGCCCATCATTTTCGTAATACGGTCTGATGCTAAACCATCTACTAGCCCTCTTAAAATAGGAATACCACCAGCTACACTTGCTTCATAAAATAAGTCACATTGATTCTCCGAAGCGGATTGTAATAATTCCGGCCCATAAACCGCCATTAAATCCTTATTAGCTGTCACAATATGCTTATGATGATTGATTGCTTCTTGGAGATATTCCTTCGTTTTCTCTAGTCCGCCCATCACTTCGATGACTACATCTATATTATCGTTCTTTAAGATATCATCAGGGTTCGCTGTAAGTAAATCTGGGTTTATTTCTACCTCTCGCTGTTTATCTAACTCTCTCACCAGAATTTTACTCACCTTTACCGGGCATCCAATTTGATGCATAAGCTTATCCTGGTTTCTTTCAATGATTTTTACCACACCTGAACCTACTGTGCCCAAACCTAATAAACCGATCGAGATTGCTTCCATTTCCGTTCCCCCTCAGATTGTTCTTATAGAAAGTACATTTGTATTTGTATAGTAGACATTATAGACCTGTTTCTTGTCTTTGACAATAGGAGAAAGTAGTTTTTATCTATTTTTCTATGAACGCTTGAAGACAAAAAAGACATTTCCATAAAATCTGAAAATGTCTTCACCCTGCTTATTCTTTATTTTTTTCACAAAAATAACTATACACTCAACAAGTGTCATGATAATAAGTGATATACCAAATAAGGTTTGCTCTTCATAATGTATCGTTTTTTTCTCATTTTTTTTAAAATAATGATGAAAAGAAATGTGCTTGGATATTTATTAAGGAAATCATTCGGATAAAACATAAACTAGAATACTTATGTCCCAACCTCTTTAACTTTTCTCGATTCATCCAATATGGTTGATTATTTTACTGGTGTAAGTGGGGCCTCACCTGAAAATACTCGGTCAATGTTCTGTACGCATAATTCCATCATTTTATATCTTGTTTCAGTTGTTGCACTTCCAATATGAGGCAATGCGACTACTTGTTTTAATTGTAATAGAGGATGATCTCCTGAGATTGGTTCTTCTGCGAACACATCTAATCCAGCTCCCGCAATTTCACCCTCTACTAAGGCTATGTAGAGATCATCTTCATTGACTACTGGTCCACGTGAGGCATTAACAAAAATAGCTGAAGATTTCATTTGCTGAAAGACTTCTTTTGTGAAAAGATTTCTTGTTTCATTTGTTAAAGGCGTTAAGCAGACGATAAAGTCAGATTGACTGACAAGTTCTTCAAATGAAACATACTGAGCATGAAGTTCTTCTTCCACTCTCTTTTTCCTAGAACGATTATAATATAGGATATGCATATCAAATCCTTTTGCCCGTTTAGCAACCACTTCACCAATACTCCCCATTCCAACAATTCCAATGGTTTTCCTATGGACGTCATGTCCAGCTAATAGCAGAGGGCTCCAGCTTTTCCACTGACTATTTTTCACATATTCTGCTGCCTCAATCATTCTTCTAGCCGTTGCTAATAATAGTGAAAAAGTCAGATCTGCTGTTGATTCTGTTAGGACATCAGGTGTATTGGTGATTGTGACATTCGCACGCTCTGCCGCGTGAATATCGATATTGTCATAACCAACTGCCATATTGGCGACAATCTTTAACTCGGGGGCATATTGAAATAATTCCTCATCGACTTTTTCTGATAACATTGTCATTAAGCCTTCTGCATCTTTCACCTTATCGAGTAAAACATGACGAGGAATCACTACATCCTCCTTGTCCCACATCTCAACATCGTATTTCGCTTGTAATGGCTCAATGATCTCATTTGGAAGTTTCCTTGTAATAAACAATTTCTTACCCATTCTCTCACCACTTCCCATTTTCTTTTCATTATAGGCAATTTTTTCATTTGGTGGAAGTGATTTTCTTGGTAAGAAAGCACGATCCAGCTTGAACTTGGCTCGTGCTTATAAATGGTTGATCTTTAGCTTTAGGTGAAAACTCATCTTAATTGCTACATTATTGGAATGAAGGTGTGCTGATTTCAGATTTCCCCACCCTTTCCAAACTTTTTGACTGATGAAGTGTACAAATATAAAATTTATTTATTTCGATTCCAGCCATTCAGGCATTGGAATATACCATTGTTTAGCTACTTCCTGATGGTTGACGATTTCAAAAAACCGCGAGATGAATTGTTCGTATTCTGGCGATTGATGTAAATACTTTTCTAATTTTTCCTTCAAAATATTCCGTTCTTGTTCTGTTTGTGCACCATAATAGCTTTCAATGCATTCAAAGTAATGAAGCGGGAACATCATTCTCGCATAATATAACCGCCATGAAAAACTTGATAACGGACTGATCGATTCATATTCTTCAACAAACTTTCTTACGTCTGGTTGATAGGTTTTTATATTCTTGAAGTACTTCTCTCTCGTCCATTCGGCTAAATCTCTTGTGGCATGGTCAAATACCCAATCAAAAGGGTTTTTCACATAATATTGTTCTCCCCATGTACGATTAGAAAATCTTTCATGGCAGACAGTGCCAGTATCAGTCATCATCGGTTCATCATCAAATTCCGTATCCACAATATATTGAATCGCATTTTCAGCCATTCCCATGTAATAAGGAAATGATTCTAAAAATAGGCGGTCAAATTCACTTTCTCCATCAAATTGAAATACCATATCATTCCATACCTTTTCCATTTGATCGAGTCTTGTTTCCCACAGTGTTTTCCATTGACCGATTCGACTTGTTTGTTCCACTGCAAAATTAACCGTTCTCCCACGAAAGTGGAATTTTGCCAACTTCCTGCCGAAATGCCCTTCTTTTCTTGGCTGTAAACGTTGATTACTTAAAACTGCATATCTCGCTTCCTCCCACTCAGTATAAGGCTTTCCTTCTGTTGTTTTTTTAAATCCAGCAATATTCTTATCCCCACTCATTCTTAAATGCTCTGCAATTTGATCCAGTTCAGTTAGCGCCTCTTCTTTTAAATGATTAGCAGGGACTAATATATACACTTCATTTTGTGATTTACAAGCATTATAATGATCAAACCGAAACTCTTCTTCTGCCTGAATATTATATTTTTCCTTGAGTAAACGTCTTAACATTCGTCATAACCCCCTTTTAATCAAGCTAAATAGATGCATTTTATTCAAATATATGAAAAAATAGCTAAAACTTGTTGATTTATTTTTAGGGGATATGATGGTTTGAAAGTTCGCAAGCTATCATTACTATCATATAGTAGTAAAGAGCAGCATAAAGCGAATAAAATTATAGAAAAAGGTGAACTCATGAGTGAAGAAAAAGCAATTACTTTAACAGAGAAAACAGCAAGGAAATGGCTCAAAGAAAGAGGAGTAGAGATTGTTGATATTGCTGAGTTAGTGTATTTTCTTCAAGAGAAATATCATCAAAACTTGAAAATAGAAACGTGTATCGACAATGTAGAAAGAGTATTATCCAAACGTGAAGTACAAAATGCCATTCTCACCGGTATTCAATTAGATATGCTTGCAGAAGAAAAGAAATTAATGGAGCCACTGCAATCAATTATTGAAACAGACGAAGGATTATATGGGGTTGACGAAGTATTAGCGTTATCAATTGTAAATGTGTATGGTTCTATCGGCATGACGAATTTTGGTTATGTAGATAAATTAAAACCCGGTATTTTAGGGCCATTAAATGATAAAAACTCTGAAAGATGCCATACTTTTCTAGACGATATTGTTGGCGCCATTGCTGCAGCAGCCTCAAGCCGCCTTGCCCACCGTGCGCATCATGTAGAATAGCTAGAAAAAATAATGGGACGTCACTTTATAGTGAGCCTGCTATTTTAATTTGCTCTCCTTTTTATTACCGATACCATTTTAAGCTTTACCAACAATATAAAAAAACAGCAAGTACATTTTTCGTACTGCTGCTCTTCATTCTTATAAGTATTCCCACTGATTTAGTGTATCCACAACAAAGGTTGGTTGCTGCTCATAGCCTTTTAGTAGTTCTTTTGTTGTTACGCCTGTATGAACCAATAATGTGTCTATACCAGCATTCATTCCTGCCTTGATATCTGTATCATAGTTATCTCCAACCATCAATGTATGAGCTTTATCTGTGCCTAAAACTTTTAACGCTTGCTCCATAATGATCGCTTCTGGCTTGCCAATAAATGTTGGGATAGTTTGCGTCGATACACTAATGACTGAGGTTAATGAGCCATTGCCAGGTAAAAGTCCTCTTTCAGTTGGGATGGCAATATCTCCGTTTGTAGAGATAAAGGTAGCTCCATTTCGTACAGCCAAACAAGCCGTTGCAAGTTTCTCGTAATTGATATCACGATCAATCCCTGAAACAACATAATCGGCGTGCTCACCTGCAAATTGAAATCCCTTTTCTTCTAATGCCTGGCGAATCCCTTCTTCTCCGATCACAAATATAGAAGCTTCCGGACTTCTTTGATAAATATAATTCGCCGTTGCCATACTCGTTGTAAATACTTTATCTTCTGTCGCCTCAATGCCAAAATTCTGTAATTTATCAGCAACTTGTTTCGGCGTTCTAGATGAATTATTTGTGACAAAAAGATAGGGAATGTCTCTTTCTTTTAACCCTTGTATAAAGGAAACGGCTTCATGAATTAACTGTTTTCCTTTGTACATCGTCCCATCTAAATCAATTAAATAACCTTTATATTTAGTCATTTAGGTTCCCCCTTAATTTCTAAAAGCTGATACAGGACCAAGTTCCTTTATTAAATAGTCTCTAACAACTGAAGGGAATTTTTCTAATTGAGCTAATTCTAATTGGAAGCTCTTGCTTAATTCATCATGTTGAATGCCTGTATAGCTTTGCACTAAAGGCTTTCGGTATGCAATAATCTTTTTATAGCTGATAGCCATTTCATGGTCAATGACTTTTTCATCTTCCAGAATATCAATAATATCCTCATAACTACCTGGGTCCCTCATAATAAAGCCATCAATCATTGCATTTCCTACATCTAAGATCGCTTCAATGATCATATGGCTCAATCTTTCAAGCGCCAGTTTTTCTATATCCGAATGAAGTGCTGTATGTTTCCCTAATAGTGATAGTTGTTTTTCCAAATAAACAAGGATTTCTTCAATCTTTTCTCGATCAACAAAATACATGTCCCTCACCTTTCTCATCCCATACTTCCTATCTATTGTATCTCATTCATCACAATGAAGAAAGTTCTCCCTTATATGAGTATAAAATCAATTTCCTGTCCGATGAGATTTTGTTATGATAAATGTAGCATGGATAGTTAGAAAGGGGTCTATACGTTAAATGACCGAGAGATTCTTTTTATATGATGACTTAGAAGATACAAAAACACGCTTTGTTAGTTTTATGGGTGAAAATCAACGCTTTGATTTAGCGCTTGTACGTTCAGATCGGTATTATGGAAAACAACTCGTTCTTGATATTCAAGGAAGCCGCTTTGCAATTATTGGTACCGATGACCTTGAAGAAGAGGGTTATTTAGAACATGCTTTTCAACTAGAGTACGAAGATGCAGAAGAGTTAAGAGCCTTTTTATATGAGGTTATTTAACTGATTGGATAAATTGATTGCTCCTGCAAATAATATCAAATGAGAGCGTAGTTAGGCTTTCATTTTTCTCATATGATTAGGAGTGATACCAATGGATCAAAACAAGAAATACTCGGATTTTGACAATGTTGAATCACAAAAGGAAAACCTCGCAGTGGAAGATCTACCTGAGGGCCCATATGGTTCACCAAGAGGGAAGCATACACCTGTTGAGAACAAGAGTTCAGAGTGGGAAGAAGGTCAACACCAATCTAGTGCATTTGTTTATGAAAACAGGGAACTTCATGCTGATATTCCTAGAGAAATGCCTGGAGCACACGATCCTCATTCAGAAGCTGAAAATGAGTAGCTTATAGCAGAAAAAAGCTGGACGATTTCCGTTCAGCTTTTTCTATTGCTTCACCCTTTTTACAACGAAATAAGGACAACCAAAATTACAGTATTCGTATAAATACTCTGTCAAAGTACTTATTTTCGTATCATACGTCGCTTTTTGATTCTGATCATCAAAAAATCCTCTTAGTCTGAGTTGGCCGTAACCCCAGTCACCTACAATATAATCATAACGATTTAATATTTCACTATATCGGCCACGAAAAGCTTCTTCATTAAATCCGTCTCTCATATCTTCAATTACTTCATAACAAGCGTTTTGTATACAAACCAATTGATCTCACCTCTTTTTCATTGGCTCACTATATTTAAATTATAAAGAAAGTTAACGTCTATGTACAATCGTCCTATTTTAAATTATAACTGATTCACCATCAATTACTAAGGAAAAAAACGAAAGAATCGGAAAAGATATTGTTAAGGGGGTGTTTCTGATGAAAAAAATGATCATGTTCATCGGGATATCCAGTATGATTGCACTCACTGGATGTCAAGCAGCTGATCACTCCGCTAAAGGCGATATTTATCCCGAAAGTGGCAATACAGTTAATGTGAATGATCAGCGAACAGATATTTACAATACAAGTCAGCAAAGTAGTGAAGATTTTGGATACGTTCGCCATCAAAAAAGTCCAATTTATGGAGAAAAGGTATCCAATGAACATTATGCTGCCATCAATCGTGAAAAGGTGGCAGATATTATCGGAAAATATTGCACTGAACTGCCAAATGTGGATGATGTATCGACATTAGTGACAGACAATGAAGTGTTAATTGTTTACAATACGGATTCAGAAAATCGTGAATCAACTGCTACACAAGTACAAAAAATGGCTGAATCAGTTGTTCCAGGGTGGTTTGATATTTATACGACTGACAATACCCATCTACGTAAAGAAATAGAAAGTTATTCTACAATGGATGCTGATAGTGAGCATACCCATTATGGGATTGAACAATTAACGAGCCAAATGAAAAAGGCCGATATTAACCATTCTGAAAAGATGTCAAATAAGTAACGCTGTTAAATATCAAAAGAGGATTAGCTCCTATAAGCTAATCCTCTTTCTTACGTTTATGCTTCTTTCGCGTCTATATCACCCATTTGTTGCCTTTGCTTAGCTGCAGCATTGACTTGTTCATCTGCATGATAGGAAGAACGAACCATTGGACCTGCTTCACAATGACTAAATCCTTTGGACATTGCAATCTCCTTTAATTCATTAAACTCATCTGGGTGATAATATTTCACAACTTTTATATGTTTTTTCGATGGTTGTAGATATTGACCAATCGTCATAATATCTACATCATGTGCGCGCAAATCATCCATCGTTTGAATGATTTCTTCTTTTGTTTCCCCTAACCCTACCATTAAACTCGATTTGGTCGGAATATCTGGTTGCATCTCTTTAGAACGTTGTAAAAATTCAAGTGATCGTTTATATGTAGCACGCGCTCTTACTCTTGGCGTCAGTCTTTCTACTGTTTCAATATTATGGTTTAAGATATCTGGTTTCGCATCCATGACTGTTTTAAGATTATCATATACCCCGCCCATATCAGAAGGCAAAACCTCTACAGTTGTAAATGGACTTTTTCTTCTAATTGCACGAATCGTTTCCGCTAAAATAGCTGAACCACCATCTTTTAAATCATCTCGTGCAACCACTGTAATAACTGCATGTTTTAAATTCATTAAAGCAACTGAATCAGCTACGCGTTCTGGTTCTTCCCAATCAAGCTCAGTTGGAAGTCCCGTTTTGACCGCACAAAAACGACAGGCTCTTGTACAAACGGAACCTAAAATCATAAATGTTGCTGTTCTTCTTACCGCCCAACATTCATGAATATTAGGGCATTTTGCCTCTTCGCATACAGTATGAAGATTCTTTTCTCGCATCATTTTCTTTAATCCGGTGTAGTTTTTATTTGTGTTTAACTTTATTTTCAACCAATCCGGCTTACGTAAATGATCATTTTTCATAGTCGTCATTCTTCTTCACTCCATCCCAGAATTTCAAAAAGACGCTTTTTTTTATCATCATTATTATCTAGAGGTTCTTACAGAAGCAACTTTAACACATGGAAGTAGATAGAACAACCTCGTTCATCAAAACCTTCCAATATTTTATATTTATCGTTTTTTTATTTTATCACAAACTATAACAGTAATTAGAAGAGAAGGGAGGTTTATTGGTGCGATTTTTCACATTACTTTTCACCTTAATAACGGTCTTATCTTTTATCCAACCAGATACGACAGCAGCCTCCGAAGTAGATGATGTTTACACAAAAAGAATGGCACTTTATGAAAGAATTGAAGCAGTTACAACCATTCCTTGGTATTATCTTGCTGCCATTGATCAATATGAAAGAAATGTAAGACAATCTAGGAGAGACTTACCTAAAGCTGAAGGGATTACTGGCATTTACTTTAAACCGGAGGAATGGGTTGGATTCACAAACCCAAATATAAATGATGAAGACCCAAAGACGATTAAGTTTTTTAACGGTATTGGCTTTGATGGTGATGGTGACGGAAAAGCAAGTTTGCATAGTGATGACGATGTATTGTACGCATTTGCCAACTTTCTACTTCGTTATGGAACGGACTATGAGAACATTAAAATTGGTATTTGGAACTATTATAAGCGTGATAAATCAGTCAGAATAATTATGGGAAAAGCAAAGCTTTATCAAAACTATGGGAGACTTGATTTAGACGAACATGTTTTTCCTGTCCCAATTGGTACTCATTATAGCTATCGTAGTACATGGGGCAGCGCGAGAGGTTGGGGTGGTAGAAGAATTCATGAAGGAACGGATATTTTTGCTGATTACGGCCTACCCGTTAGAGCCACCAGTTATGGTATTGTCGAAATGAAAGGCTGGAATAAATATGGTGGTTGGCGAGTCGGTATTCGCGATATCAACAATAACTATCACTATTACGCTCACCTAAGTGGATTTTCTGATGAATTAAAAGTGGGGCAAGTTGTTGAACCTGGTAAAGTCATTGGTGGTGTCGGAAGTTCTGGCTATGGCCCAAAAGGTACTTCGGGAAAATTCCCTCCACACCTCCATTATGGGATGTATAAGGATAATGGCTATACTGAATGGTCATACGATCCGTATCCTCATTTGAAACTATGGGAAAGACAAGAAAAAGCAAAATAAACGAGGAATAGATGGCGCCTTCTCGTTAGAAGCGGCATCTATTCCTCGCTTTTAAATGTTCCATCTCTTGATTCATCTTCTCTTTTTTGATATCCGGGCTTCCACTGGTTCTTTTTTATCCGCCCAAATAAGCCGTACGGATTTCATCACTTTCACGTAAATCTTTTGCTGATCCGGTAAGTACCACTTTTCCAGTTTCAAGGACATAGCCTCTTTTCGCAATAGAAAGGGCCATATGCGCATTTTGTTCAACAAGCAAAATCGTTGTTCCGTTTGTTTCATTAATTTCTTCTATAATACTGAAGATGGTCTTAACCATAATTGGGGCCAGGCCCATGGATGGTTCATCTAACAATAGCAACCTAGGTCTAGCCATAATGGCTCTGCCCATCGCTAACATTTGTTGTTCTCCGCCTGATAAAGTTCCGGAAAGCTGTCCTTTTCTTTCGAATAATCGCGGGAAAAGTTCATATACTTTTTGGATATCTTTTTGTACTTCTTTATCTTTTCTCACAAAAGCGCCTAGTTCTAAATTTTCTTCTACAGTCATATTTGAGAACACTCGTCTTCCCTCTGGTACATGGGATATCCCAGCCTTTACAATCGTTTGTGCTTGTTTACCAACAATCGATTGATTCTCATATTGAATCACGCCTTGCTTCGGCTTTAATAATCCTGATAACGTTTTTAATAGCGTACTTTTCCCTGCTCCGTTTGCACCAATTAAAGTGACAATCTCTCCTTCTAATACCTCTAATGAGACGCCCTTTAATGCATGAATATTTCCATAGTAAACATCGATTCCATCAACCTTAAGCATCCGAAGAAACCTCCTCTCCGAGATAAGCCTCGATCACTTTTGGGTTGCTTCTAATTTCTTCTGGCAATCCTTCGGCAATTAATTGCCCATGGTCAAGTACATATATTCTTTCACATATCCCCATAACTAAATTCATATCGTGTTCGATTAAGAGTATCGTTAGATCAAACTTTTCTCTAATAAAGCGAATGAGCTCCATAAGGTCATGTGTTTCTTGTGGATTCATACCGGCAGCCGGCTCATCTAATAGCAAAAGTTTTGGTCCAGCCGCTAATGCCCTTGCGATTTCTAATCGCCTTTGTTGCCCATATGGCAAGTTTTTAGCCAATTCATCCTTTACATGTTCAAGCTGAAAAATACGTAATAGTTCTATTGATTTGTCTTCCATTTCTTTTTCCCCATTAAAATGAGAAGGCAACCGCAGAATCGAGCTTAACATCGAATGTTTCGCACGCGAATGATTGGCTACCTTTACATTATCTAACACAGAAAGATCATTGAATAAACGAATGTTTTGAAATGTCCTACTGATTCCTTTCCTTGTCACTTGATAGGGAGGGAGCCCATTTAAACGTACCCCTTCTAAGAAAATATCTCCTTCAGTTGGCACATAGACACCGGTTAATAGGTTGAAGCTGGTCGTTTTCCCTGCTCCGTTCGGGCCAATCAAACCGACCAGTTCCCCTTGGTGAATTTCCAAATCGAATCCTGAAACAGCCTTTAAACCGCCAAAAGAAATACCTGCTTGATTGACTTTTAATAATGGACGCTTCTCCATTTTAACTTCCTCCTTTCACGCTTTTACGTTTAAAGAGGTCCGTAATTTCCTTTGTCCCCAATAAACCTTGCGGACGGTAAAGCATAACTATAATGAGCACGGCACTATAGATAATCATTCGTGTTTCAGGATAACTTTGTAAAAATGTGGAGACAATTGTTAACAAGATAGCCGAGATAACCGCCCCAGAGAGACTGCCTAATCCCCCTAATACGACAAAAATGAGGATATCAAATGACTTCAAAAACCCAAATTGAACGGGTTGAATAATATAAAAGTTATGGGCGTATAATCCCCCTGCGATTCCTGCAAAAAAGGACCCAATAGCAAATGCCGCTACTTTATAATAGGTCGTATTAATGCCCATCGCATCTGCAGCAATTTCATTTTCTCTAATCGAAATACACGCCCGCCCATGCCTTGAATTTGTAAAGTTTACAATCACTAATACGGTGATAAATAGGCAAATGAAAGCAGAAGTCCAAGTTGTCATCTTTGTGACCTGCATACCTGCTGCTCCACCTACTGCATCAATATTTAAGAAAATGATGCGGATAATCTCTGCAAATCCTAAAGTTGCAATCGCTAAATAATCACCCCGTAATCTTAAAGACGGAATGCCAACAATTAATCCAGTTAAAGCGGCAACAATCCCACCAATAATAAGGGCAATAGGAAATGGAAGTGAAAGTTTCATCGTCACAATTGCTGAAATATAAGCCCCAACAGCTAAAAAACCAGCATGTCCGATTGAAAATTGTCCAGTAATTCCGATAACTAAATGTAAACTTACAGCCAGAATAATATTAATACATATATAAACAAGTGTATTTACATGATAATTATTAACCATCCCGATATTTGCAGCCATCTGAACTGCAAAGTATACAATAATAGAGAGAATAACAAACAACCAGAAACCTTTAATCTTCTTCGTATTCATCCTTTTACACCTTCTCTCTTGCATTTTTGCCAAAGATACCTGATGGCTTAAATAAAAGGATTAAAATCAGAATGACAAATGCTGCCGCGTCTCTCCATAAAGAGTAACCAAGGCCACTAACAACCGTTTCAACTACTCCTAGCACAAGACCTCCAACCATCGCTCCAGGAATTATTCCGATGCCACCTAGTACAGCTGCAACAAAGGCCTTTACTCCTGGAATCACACCCATTAACGGTTCTATTTTTGTATAATACACGCCAAAGAAAACGCCTGCTGCCCCAGCCAACGAAGAGCCAATAGCAAAAGTAGCTGAAATGGTTGTGTTTACATTAATCCCCATCAACCTTGCCGCATCCATATCATGTGACACAGCGCGCATCGCTTTACCGATTTTTGTTTTATGAACAATAAATTGTAAAACGATCATTAGTACAATAGAAGTGCCTAAAATCATGAGTGATTGACTACTTATTTGTGCACCAAAAATGTTAAATGTTTGATTGCTAATGACTTCAGGATAAGCCTCTGGTTGTGCCCCTCTAAAGTAAATAAATAAGTACTGTATAAATAAAGAAATTCCTATCGCTGTTATGAGAGCAGCAATTCGAGTAGAACCTCTCAACCTTCGATATGCTACACGCTCAATTAACATACCCATTCCTGCACAGACAGCCATTGCAATAATTAAAGCAGGGAAGAACCCTAATCCCCATCCAGCAATAGCATAAAAACCGACAAAAGCCCCAATCATAAATACTTCACCGTGGGCAAAGTTGATCAATTTGATAATTCCATAAACCATTGTATAACCTAAAGCAATCAGTGCATAAATACTTCCTAACGATATCCCATTTACTAACTGTTGAATCCAATCCATGAATCCCCACTCCTCTTCAAATAACCCGAATAGCTTCAGATAGAGAGTGACAGCTAGCGAAAACGCTATGCTGAATATCTCCTTTTAAGGTAATTGACACGCTTATTCTAAAAAAGCTGATGATCTTTGATAATCCACAAACACCGACCGGACAAAGATCATTCACTCTTTTCTTTGTCCCAAGTAACCTTGGACTATAGGTATTGGCAATGGCATCTAAAATTTGCCCTTATCTGTAAAAAAATGGAAGGCCCCTTTCGCTCCTCCCATTTCAATACAGCCTTAATTTAAGGATCTACTTTCGTTTTGAAGACTTGTTCCCCATCCTTATATTCCAATACAGTAGCTGATTTAATTGGGTTATGATCTTCATCGACTGAAATGATACCCGTTACAAGAGTTAAATCTTTCGTCTCAGCTAAAGCATCTTTAATTTTCTTTGCATCACTTGTACTTTCGGCACGCTCCATGGCATCTTTCAACATATATACAGAGTCATAACCTAATGCATTAAAAGCGTCTGGTGATGAGCCATTATATTTTTCCCCGAACTTTGTTACAAAGGATTGGATCGTCTCATCTGGATCACCAGAAGAATAATGGTTTGTAATAAATGTATTATTTAAGGAATCCCCTCCGGCTAATTCAACTAGCTTTGGTGAATCCCAACCGTCAGCCCCCATTAGCGGTACGTCAATACCCATCTCACGTCCTTGTTTGACAATAAGTCCTACTTCTTCATAATAACCGGGGATAAAAATAAATTCTGGATTAGCTGATTTAATTCTTGTAAGTGTGGACCTGAAATCAGTATCCTTTGCCACATACGATTCTTCGGCAACTATTTTCCCACCTGCTGCTTCGAAAGTTTCTTTAAAGGAAGCTGCTAAACCTTTTGCATAATCACTTGCATTATCAGCATAGATAGCTACATTTTTAACTCCTAATTCATTTGCAGCAAAATTCGCTGCGACCGTTCCTTGGAAAGGATCAATAAACGATGTACGGAAGACAAAATCATTTAAGCTTCCATCTTCATTCACTGTGACATTGGGACTCGTACCTGATGGAGAAAGCAATACCGTCTCGGAATTATTAGCCACTTGTGCTTGAGCAACTGTGTTACCACTTGTAGCAGACCCAATAATAGCTACGACATCATCATTTTCCGTTAATTTAATTGCTGCATTTGTTGCTTCTGCTGCATCCGATTTATTATCGACTTTTACGATTTCTATTTCTTTACCGTCAATCCCACCATCTTTATTAATTTCATCCACAGCCAATTCAATTCCTTCGGCAATTCCTTCACCATATGAGGCAACAGCACCAGAGAGTTCTAGGTTGGCACCTATTTTGACAGTATCGCCAGACTCACCACCACCTGCACTATCACTACCACAGCCAGCAAGGAAACCTGCAGCTCCTATAGTAGAAGCTAGAAGAACAGCGGTCATTCTCTTTTTAAAAAACATAAAGATCCCCCTTTTTTGATTATTCCAACAACTAAGGTCATGGTTCAAATCCCCCATATAACCCCCACAAGAAAAGATACCATACAAGAAATAGACTAAAATAACCAAAATAAAATATTTTTCTGATAATTGCTATAAATCTAAAAATAGTATAGTATCATTTTATTCATCTGTCAAAACAATCTTTACGAATAGTATTAATATTTAGAAATCTATCAACCATTTAGAGCGTTAAAGGTTTTTTCTCTCTTATGTTTTGTTTATAAAACTCTATCATTATATTCAAAAAATAGTTAAAAGTAGATAGATATAATGTAGTTTTTATAATTGTTAATAATTAGGAATTCTAAAAGATAGGCATTTTTCATTGGAGGTAAAATAATTTTGCTTATGTAGTGATTTTAGACTTGTAGAATAGAAAAAGAGGAATAAACCGATGAGTTCATTCCTCCTTCCTTTATTTTTAAAAAAGCGATCATATCATCTTTTCGGTTTTTGTACCGAACATTTTAACAACGATTAAAATCCCAACCATCATCACAATCAAAGCAGCTAATGAAATAAGTACACTTCCACTTACACCCAAAATGATATAAGAGATCGCTGCAACAACAGCTGCTGTAAAGGCATAAGGAAACTGCGTAATGACATGATCAATCAAATTACTACCTGCACCTGTGGCGGATAAAATAGATGTATCAGAAATCGGTGAAGCGTGATCTCCGAATACTGCTCCTCCAAGTACAGCTGCCATTGCAGGAATCAACAGGGATATATCCGTTGCTACTGCAATATCACCAGCTATCGGAAGCAGAATGCCAAATGATCCCCAAGATGTACCTGTACTAAAGGCCATAAGTGCCGCAATAATAAATAGGATAACAGGGATAAAGTCATGACTAAGATTCGATTGATTAATTACGCTAGCCAAATATTCCCCTGTACCTATTTGACTAATTAAATCTCCGAGTAACCAGGCAAAGATTAAGATTAATACTGAACCAAACATAGATTTCATCCCAACCCATGTTGCTTTCAAATAAAACTTATTCGTTAGTTTATCGTCTTTTTTTATTACTTGAGCAAATTGTACGTAAGCAACAACTAAACTCAATAATCCTCCGACAATGAGTGACAAGGCCACATCTGTGTTTTCTAATAAGGATACGATTGACAAATTCCCCTCTGCACCACTAATGCCTGTCCATGCCATCATACTCACTGTCCCTATAAATAAAACAATGATTGGCCAAATAAGATGACCTACAGTCCCTTTCGTACTAGTAGGTAGTTCCTCTTGAACCTCGTCTTTCAACTGTTTCTTCTTATCAAATAGAATTCCTTGTTGAATAGCTTGGTTCTCATGTTTCTTCATTGGACCAAAATCAATTTGCCCAACAACGATGATAAATACCATTATAATTGCAGCCCATACATAAAAATTTAACGGAATGATTTGCATGAAGGCAGAGAATGCACTATAATCCGTTATTTCATGAGCCACTAAAATCGAGCCAATTAAGGCAATAATTGATGCTCCCCAACTCGAGATGGGCGAAATCACACATAAGGGTGCGGATGTAGAATCAATCAAATAGGCAAGCTTTACACGTGAAACCTTTTGTCGATCTGTAACAGGGCGAGATACTTGTCCGACTGTTAACGCATTAAAATAATCATCTATAAACAAAATCATACCTAAAACTACGGTTAATAACTGTGCACCCACTCTTGTTTTTACACGCTTCATTGCCCATTCACCAAAAGCACGACTACCACCAGATATTGAAATAAAGGCAGTAATGCTACCAAGAATAAGTAAGAATAATAGAATATAAACATTCCAAGTATTTAACCCTTCATCCGTTATAAAAAGTTCTATGAACGACGAGAAAAATATTTGCAACGTATCTAGCGGTTGATATCCTGCAATTAAGATAGCTGCTGTTAACGCCCCTAAACCAAGGGAGAGAATTACTCTTTTTGTTAGAATAACCAAAAGCATAGCTACCAAAGGTGGCAGCACAGAAATAAATGTACCTGTCATAAAAAAAGACCTCCTATTAGTATAGGAGCTATAGACATGAACGAATGCGTCTCATATCAATTAACGATCAGAGAAAGGTGTCCCCACTTTTCTTTGATCCTTAATTGATAATAAAAAAGAGTAACGATAGAGATTCTATCATTACTCTTCTAGAAGTAACGTTATTCTCCATCACGACTGTAGCTCCCCATTATGGTTAATATACCTCCATAATGACAGTGTTACTCTTATTTAGAGCAACCCCAACAAATAAATATTGACGTACCTATTTGCTTCGGCAAATCTCCCTTTTATCAATGTTCACTGTTGTCATCCTCACATTGATTACTAATGATGATTTGCGCCTCTACCCCATCGGATTGATAAGGCATTATTCAATTGCTATACATTATATCAAAATATAAATATTTATGCAAAACTCTATCAAAACCTTAAATATTCTTAAATTTATTGTTTTGAAGATATAGTAGGATAAACTATACCATTCTTAATAACGCTTCTCTTCCGCTCATCCCTTTTTTTATTCCTAAATCCTCCGCAGCAAAAGTGACTGATTCAAGTGGTGCATCGATTAGCTGCTGAATCGTTTTCACCCCAACTGCTCTTCCAGCAATTACCTTGCGATCTTTTAATTTCTCATTTAATAACGCAACGTCTAATGCACCACACATGATATATCCTTTATCATTTGATACGACTAACAAATTAGTCTTTGGCAGCTCAACGGATACAGTCATAAACGTATGACCATCCAAAATAACAGGCTTTAATTCAACCATGACCGTCCCCCCTTCCCTTTAACAATTTATGTTATAGGTAGAGATTCGGTGTACTCTTTCATTAAAATAAACCGAGTTGTTTTGGAGCTAATCCATCATATTCAATGCCCAATATGTGAAGCATTTCCTTTGCATTATCCGCTGCGTCACCACCAGAATTATTATTAAAAAGCACATAGACCTCCTTCGCCTCTTGTTGTAATTGCTTTAATCGGTCTGCCCATTCCAATAATTCCTGGTTATTATAACGGTATAGATATCGAACTTCACGCCAATTTGGTTGTTTTTTATTTTGCCACCCATGAACATTTCGACCATGAAACCTGACAAGCACAATTGGGTGACCGCAAGTATGCAACGCAATTGGAACAGACCCCTCCCCTGCTTGTGGTTCATCACAAACAGTATGTATCCATTTCTCTTCTTTGATAAAATTTAGAGTACCTTCTATAAACGTTTCTTGATACCAAGACTGATGTCGAAATTCAACTGCACATGGTATTTCTCCCATTTGCTGTTTACACCAACGTAAATATTGGACATTTTCCTTTTTACAATTAAACCAAGGTGGAAATTGAAATAGGACCATCGCTAATTTATTTTCTCTTATATAAGGGGCTAGCGAAGCTTTAAAAGCAGCAAACATTTCTTCCTTTGACTCAAATGGAATCTCACCTCTTTGATGCCCCGTCATCCCTTGATAAGCTTTCACAACAAATTTAAATGAAGCAGGGGTTTCTCTTACCCACTTTTCCCCGTTCCTTTCCGGCTGTACGGCATAAAAGGAAGCATCAACCTCAACTGTTGGAAAATGAGCGCCATATTCTAATAGTTTATCACGGTTAGATACACGCTCCGTATATAGGCTATCATGATCTCCCCATCCAGTAAGACCAATCCTAATCATTCCATCACCTCATCTACCAATCATCTTCATACAGATTATTTTACCTAAAGGATACAACCATAAACAAGAAAACGCGCAAAAATAAGTGAAAAAGAAATAAAAAATAACCCGAACTATTGTTCAGATTATTTTTTATTAAACAGATTAACTCGATTTGATTTTGTTTGTTTTTTTCAATAAATAAAGTAAGTAAGGTGCACCGATTAAAGAAACAATTACTCCTGCTGGTATTTCTTTTGGTGCTAATACTACCCTTCCAAGAAAATCAGCTGAAATAAGTAAAATTCCGCCAATTACTAAGGTTAATGGCAGTAACTGTAGTAGCTTCGGACCTACCAGTTGCCTAGCAATATGAGGAGCCAGTAAACCGATAAATCCAATAGCTCCAACCACCGATACACTTATGCTTGACAACATAACAGCTAATATAATCATAAACATACGCATTTTACTTGTTTTCACACCTAGACCGATGGATAGTTCATCACTCAATGATAAGATTTCGAATGTATTGGCCATATAGAGAATAACCGGAAATAGTAGCAACGATGTTATCATCACTATTACTATATCACTCCAGCTCGTACCATAGGTGCTACCAGCAAGCCATGTCAAAGCTTGTGATGCATGAAGATTAGCACGCACTAATAAAATCTGTATAATAGCAGAACCTACCGCAGAGATAGCGACACCCATTAATAATAGAATCATCGGTTGATAACCGCTCCGCGCACTAATAAACAATACAATGCCCATTGTGACAAGTGCACCAATTAATGCACCAAATGGAATAAGGACAAAGGGGGCTTGTGGAAAAACAATGAGAACCAACATCGCCACTACACTAGCACCTGAAGTTACACCTAAAACAGAAGCATCAGCAAGTGGGTTACGTAAAACAGTCTGCATCATTAAACCGCTAGCCGCCATCATCATGCCAATTCCGAAGCTGACGATCACTCGAGGCAAGCGAAAATCCCAAACGAAGGTATTATACATCAATTCTCTTGGCAATTCTAAAAGACTAGTGAAACTTGTTCCCCCAAACGAAAGGCTAAGCCCTACTAATCCAAGGACGGCGAGAAATATGAGGAAATAAAATCTTTTTACATGCTTAATACGCACTTTCCCCTCTAATGCTCCTCCAGCCGTTCTAGTTTTCCTACTTACCTTTAAGGCTAAATATACTAACCAAGGTGCTCCTATAATGGCCGTCATTGCTCCTACAGGTAACTCGGACATACTCGATATCATACGAACAAAGATGTCAGCACATATGAGTAAGCCTGCACCAACCACTATATTTCCTATTAGCATGGATCGATGCTTTCTAAATCCCATTAGACGCACAATATGTGGAGCCATAATACCAACAAAGCCAATTGGGCCTACTACTGTAACAGAGACAGCAGCTAATATAATTGCAATGCCCCAACCTATTAATTTACTAATCATCACATTTTGTCCTAAGCCTACAGCTACATCTTCCCCCAACAGTAAGGCGTCAAAACGATGACCTATTATAAAGGCAAAAAGAAGAGTAAAAAGAATCCATGGCAAAGCGAATTGAACACCACTCCAATCAAGCTGTAACAATGTTCCCGCTCCCCATAAAAACAACCCGGACACTTCATTTTCATATATCAGCTGCAGGGCACTAGTAAATGAAGAAAACAACATGGTTACTATCAATCCAGTTAATGCGATTCTAATAGGATCCAATGCTCTACCTACTAGAAAACTAACAATTAAAGCTGCTATGATCCCCCCAAGCATCGTCACGAAAAATGGAAAGGCACCCTTTATAGAAGGAAAGAAAATAGAAAAAAGAACAACAAAGAAAAATGCTCCTGCATGAATGCCTAATGTACTTGCACTTGCGAGCGGATTTCTTGTCATTGTTTGTAATAACATCCCTGCTACGGCAAGTGCAGCTCCAACTAAACAACCAATTAAAAACCTCGGCATTCTACTATAAAGGAGAAAATTCAGTTCCTGTTCATTATCCCATACTTCCATCCAAAAGCTGAGTAAACCTGTTGAAGCTTGTCCTTGACTTAAGTGGATGAGGCCAAGAATAATAAACAAGAACACACATGTCGCAAATAATAAAAAGGGTTTAGCTCTCATAACATTACTTCACTAATGTCTCTTCAACATGAGCAACTAAAGTTTCCATTGAAAGAACACTACCAAACGTCCAGACACCTGCTCCTACATCATACATCAAGTCTTTTTCTACAAAGTATAAAGAATTCCAAGCTTTGTTTCCTTCTAAATTACTAAATAACGGATCATCTTTTTGTACAGTATGAAGAAATAAAGCTTCTTCGTACTTAGATACACCCTCTACATTTGTTGTAATAAAACCACTCGGCTGTGGATCTTGGTCCTGGATTTTATTCGTCAATCCTATACCTTCAAGTGTATGGCTCACCGTTGAGTTTTCTGTAAATAATCGAAAGGTCGGTGCTTGATTCGCAGAATAAGCTTGTGTAAAAACAAATTCATTTGTCTTTAATTGAGCTGCAGAAATATTCTCTTTCGCTTCTGCCATTTTTCCCTCTAAATGAGCAACTGCCTCATCAGCCTCTTGCTCTTTACCTACTAGCTTACCTGTCTGTTTTAATGTATGTAACATGTAAGCATATAAGTCTTTTTGAGCTTCATCTGTCGAACTATCAAAAATCACGACAGGAGCTATTTTTTCAAGGTCCGTTTTAAACTGCTCTTGATATTCCATACCAATAATCACATCAGGCTCTAACTTTGCTATTTCCTCAATATTTGGTTCTGTCCTTAAACCAATATCCACAACACTATCATCTAATTTAGCATCAATTGTTACCCACTTATTAAACCCCTCTACATCCGCTACTGCAGCTGGTTGTACACCAACAGCTAATAACTCTTCAGCAACGCTCCATTCAAGAGCAACTACTTTTTCCTGAACTCCCTCAAAGCTGCGTTCACCTGACGCATCTTCAATAACAATGGTTTGATCATTATTATTCTCTTCTCCACTATTACTCACTTCTTCCTTTTGCATACAACCAGTTAAAACAAGAACAAATAAAAGCATAATAAAATATAATTTCTTCATTAATCAAAGCTCCATTTCCAAAAAATTTAATTATCACAGTTATTGCATTTAAAATAAAGAAGATTCCGAAATATTAGCAACTAATCATATTGGAACTTAATTTGTTTTTCCTCTTTTAACAATGATAATCATTCTCATTTTAATGTAAAAAATGAAGTTTGGCAATACACTATTCATTGCAAACGTTTTTTTAATTAAATCATATAAAATCTCGATTATGTCCTGGGTGAACATTCATAAACAAACACAATGAAAACACCCACCTTCATTGTGGTGGGCGTTCCTTTTTATATTTATTTACCCTCAGATGTCCATTTAAGGTCTACGTCTTCCAGTGAATAATTGGAATAATAAAACGACAAGTGCGATGACTAATAATAGGTGGACAAGTCCTCCTGCGACATCAAAGCTAAATCCCAAAATCCATAAAATAATTAAAATACCGATAATCGTCCAGAGCATTTTACATTGTCCTTTCTGTTGTTTATTTGTTCGATACTTTTAAATACCCCAGAAAAAAAACACTTAAACCTCTCATCCATTCCCTCTCTGTTTAGAATGTTAGAGAGAAAGGAAAATATAGAATAGTTATTTCACCTATTAATGGAAGAAGGGATACTATTGGTTACACCTGTCGTTTATGATTTTATTGGCATTGGCTTAGGGCCTTTCAATTTAAGTCTTGCAGCTTTAACTGATCGAGTCAAAGAGATAGATGGATTATTTTTTGAACAAGAAGAGGCGTTTGTTTGGCACCCGGGTATGCTTATAGAAGGCACTGATTTACAGACACCCTTTTTAGCTGATTTGGTAACATTTGCCGATCCAACCAGTCCATATACATTTATCAATTATCTACATAGTAATGAGCGCTTATATGCGTTCTACTTTCTCAACCAATTCACCATACCGCGCAAAGAATATAGTGACTATTGTAATTGGGTAGCCCATCAATTATCACATTGTTATTTCAATCACCGCGTAACAAATGTGACAGAAACAGAGGATCATCTTTATCAAGTAACCGTAGAGAATCTACTAAAAAAAGAAGTAGCCAACTATTTAACAAAAAATCTCATTATCGGAACTGGCAGTATACCAATGGTTCCAAAGGGATTAGATGGAGATTGGATAAACAATGATATTAGTCACTCAAGTGAGTATTTGTTTCATGAGGAGCAATTGAAAAGTGGTCACTCTGTCACTGTGATCGGTTCTGGTCAAAGTGCATCTGAGATTTTTTACGACTTATTGATGGATCAGAAATACCATGATTATGAACTAACCTGGTTTACAAGATCATCAGGCATTTTCCAAAAAGAAGATGCCAAATTAGGGAAAGAATTTTTCTCACCTGAATATATTCATTATTTCCATCAACTTGATTTTGACAATCGTCTAGAAGCATTGGATTCTTTAAATCAACTGCGAAATGGAATCGACCCCGAAACTTTAAAGAAAATTTATAATCTGCTTTACCATCGCTCTATCAGTGGGGAAAAGCTCAATGTAACCATTCAACCCTTAACAGAAGCGAATAAAATAGAGAAAATAGAGAATACGTACCATCTACATTGTCAACAATGGCAGCAGAAGAAAAAATTCATTCACCAAACGGAAAAGGTTGTCTTAGCAACTGGTTATAAACCTGCCCTACCGAATTGGTTATCGCAATTTGCCAATGAAATCATTTGGGAAGACAATAAACGATTTAAAGTAACGGAAAATTATCAAATTGACTTTAAGAAAAAGAAAACAAATCAAATCTATACCTTAACTAATATTGAACATTCACATGGGGCTAGCGCAACAAATCTAGGACTATCTGTTTTCAGAAATCAAAAAATCATCAATTCAATTGCTGGAAAAGAAATCTATCCAGAACCAACAAAAACGGTTTTTCAACAATTTTCACCGAAACACTAGACAATAAAGACCCTGCTTGATGAGAATCCAATCAGCAGGGTTTCTTCTTTATTTGAGATTAGCGACAGTGCCTCCATCGACTCTTAAATCTGTTCCAGTAATATAGCTTGCAGCATCACTTACTAAAAACGCCACAGCTGAAGCAATTTCCGTAGGTTCACCTTCACGTTGCAATGGTGTCTTTTCTAGTAACACCTTCATTTGCTCAGATTGACTAGCTTCCTGTCTACCCATTGGTGTATTAATCGTACCAGGAGAAACAGAAACAATGCGCGCTCCTTTCTGTCCCCACTTCCATGCTTGGTCTTCTACAATTAATAAAACCCCTAATTTCGAAAGGCTATAGGCAGTACCAGCATTTGCTTGATTGAAAGGCTCCATCTTCTCGTGCAGATCTTTAGCCAACGGCGTCTTAAGTATCTCTGTATATGGGCCTTCTTTTGGCACCATATGTCCACTCATTGAGGAAATACAGACGGCAACTGTCCCTCTTTGTGCGATCTCATAGAAAGCATCTAAAATGATACCCGTTCCTTTTAAATTAACATCAAGAATTCTTTCCGCATCAGCCATTGTCGGTGATAATCCCGCTGTATTAATGATCGATTTTAATTCACCTAATGAATCAGCTTTCTGCACCAATGCTTGGACATTTTCTTGATCTGTTATATCTACTGTTTGATAATGTACATGAGCCATTCCTTTGTCATTTAACTCTAGTTGGGTCTGTTGTAATCTCTCTTCATTCACATCAGCTAGCAAAAAGATATCTTCCTTGTTTAGCGCTTCTGCAATCGCTTTTCCCATACCACCTGTACCACCAGTTATTACATGAACATTTGTCACTTAAGTTCCCCTCCGTTATACTTCAAATTACGACTCACTATAATTGTAAAAAAGAAAGCCAATACAAACAAACGACATTTTCACTCTAAATGTCCAATTTAAGGAGTTGAGGAAACAATGCTACAAAATCCATCTGCGAAAACGTATATCATCACAGCACTACTTGAACTTTTACAGCAAAGGACATTCTCTTCTATTACAGTAAAAGAGATAGTAAAAAGAGCAGGCATTAGTCGCTCTACCTTCTATGTCTATTATTATGATAAATTTGATTTACTTGAGCAACTCTCAAAGGACATCATCATCGAATTCATAGCATTTTATCAACAAGCTAAAAAAAAGCACAATCCCCATTTACAGGTAGAACAAACAACCAAGGATATATGTAATCATGTCTTTTCTTATCAATCTTTCTATAAAGAACAGTTAAAAAACCCACAATTCATTCACCAATTATCACGAGAACTATCTGCAACATTAATGCATGTCTATAACCATAAAAGTTACGCCTCCTTTTCTAGCTATGGCACAGTGGGCTTTCTGGCTGAATGGGTATATGACTCTTTTCAAATGAGCCCTGAGGAAGCTGCTATAGAATTAAGAAAAATAGGGACTACAGATTGGTCGGCTTCACATACAGAAATGAATAAATGACTAACTTTATAGAAAGCAATAATAAAAAAAAGCAAGGTGTATATTTCATCTTTACAGTACCCTTGCTTTTTTATGTTCATTTATTTAACAAAGGTTCCTGCATTTAGTCGGCGTTGCATTTCTTTTACGACGAGAGATGGACGACTTAATACACCATCGACAACCGTCCCCAAATATATTTGTAACGCTCGTATTGTATGAGGACCCATTAAACCATCAGGATTTGCACCAATCAGTCGTTGCAATGCTATTATCACATTACTTCCTTGTTTTCCAATAGCAAAGTGAATCGTTCCATCATAGAAGGCATTCGTTACACTATTTTTCGGCTGATTACTGATGATACCATCAACAGGAGTACCCAATGCTTTTTGTAGTGCTCTCGTTGTTGATTTCCCCCATTTTCCGTCTACGTTCAGATTTGCTTTTGTTGATGGTTTCTTCGAGACTCCTTTTTTGATTTTTTCTAATAAAGCAATGTTTTGCACCGCTGTACCTTGATAATTATTCATACCATATTGCTTTGCTAATTTTGCTCGGTTCTTGAAAGATGAGTCTATTCCTTGTGCGTTTAGATAGTCGACAATACTATTTCCACTCTGAACCGGTTTCGGTTGAGTAGGACTAGGCTGAGGGGACCCAAAATTTTCCTCTACCTGCACTCCATCTACTTTATTCAAAAAATCCTCCCATGTAATGCCCTTATAACCCGCGCGCAATTGTGCGGGACAATTTTTTCCTGACCAATCATGATGCTGTTTAATTCGACTCCGATCCAACCCATACTTGTCCATTAACATTTTAACTAATGCTGCGCCATTATTGATTGTCTGTTCATAGTCACCATCGGCATTGATGCACATCTCAATATGAATCGACGCCGTATTCCCAGGCCCTCGCCCATCTCCTGCTGCCCAGCACATCACATCATCTTCAAATGATTGGATCGCTATCCGGTCATCGACTTGGTAATGCCAACTAGCTTGTCTTGAATTTAAGTTCGACTGTAAATTAGCATGCATCTGCGCATTTGCTCCGATTCCCATATTACCTGTTTGATGTGGTGTAATATATTGAATTTTATTACCTTTACCATAAGAGCGTTGATTAACTACTTCCTGAGATACAAGTTGCTTTATCACATTAACCATACATAACCCTCTCCTTTCTATAATATATAAGTAAAAAGGACTGCCCGTGTGGACAGCCCTTCATAAAAAATACATATAGAAAGCCTATTTTTTCTATAGAATGGAAGAGTGAAAAGATATAATGATCAATTTACTGATCTGAGTATAATAGATGCATTTGCTACTCTATTGTTTCAACCTTGTTGTTAGTACAAATGCATTTTGCTCCCCAAAATATAGCGTAGCAACCTAAGACATGATATGACATTCAAAATTATGACAATAACGAACGACTTGCTAAGGTTTTTGGGTGGGAAATTCCTTGCATGCCTCTCTCTCTGTAGACAAATATGAAGAAGTAGCATGACTGATCAAACCATATATAACCTCTGACCTCTGACTTAACTCAAAAAAAGAAGAAGACGAACTAAAAAAGTTCGCCTCATACACTAAAATAAACGAGAAAAAAACTGTATCTGCCCGAAATCGGCACGAATAATTTTCACTCCAAACAAAAAACCCTTATATAATAAGGGTTTTAAGCATTTATCCAATTGAACCTTCCATCTCGAACTTGATCAAACGGTTCATTTCAACAGCATATTCCATTGGAAGTTCTTTTGTAAATGGTTCGATGAAGCCCATGACAATCATTTCTGTTGCCTCTTCTTCAGAAATACCTCTGCTCATTAGATAAAATAATTGTTCTTCAGATACTTTAGATACCTTCGCTTCGTGCTCTAATGAAATATTGTCATTCATGATTTCATTGTAAGGGATCGTATCAGAAGTTGATTGATTATCCATAATTAAAGTATCACATTCAATATTTGAACGTGCACCAGTTGCTTTACGTCCAAATTGAACAATTCCGCGGTAAGTTACTTTACCACCTTGTTTAGCAATTGATTTAGAAACAATTGTTGAAGATGTATTCGGTGCTAAGTGTAGCATTTTCGCACCTGCATCTTGGTGTTGTCCTTTACCTGCTAATGCGATGGACAATGTCATACCACGTGCGCCTTCACCTTTAAGGATAACGGCTGGATATTTCATTGTTAGTTTAGATCCGATGTTACCATCAATCCATTCCATTGTTGCATTTTCTTCACAAACTGCGCGTTTTGTAACGAGGTTAAACACGTTATTTGCCCAGTTTTGAATCGTTGTATAACGGCAATATGCGCCTTTTTTGATGATAATTTCAACTACGGCACTATGCAGTGAATTGGTTGTATAAACAGGTGCAGTACAACCTTCAACATAATGTACATGTGCGCCTTCATCTACAATGATTAACGTACGCTCAAACTGACCCATATTCTCAGAGTTAATACGGAAGTAAGCTTGTAATGGTGTATCTACTTTAATTCCTTTAGGAACGTAGATGAATGAACCACCAGACCAAACTGCTGAGTTTAATGCAGCGAATTTATTATCTGTTGGTGGGATTACTTTTGCCCAGTGCTCACGGAAAATATCTTCGTTTTCACGTAGTGCAGAATCTGTATCTTTAAAGACGATCCCTTTTGACTCAAGATCCTCTTGCATATTATGGTAAACTACCTCAGATTCGTATTGAGCAGAAACCCCTGCAAGATATTTTTGCTCCGCTTCTGGAATACCTAACTTATCAAAAGTTTGTTTGATTTCTTCAGGAACCTCATCCCAAGAACGCTCTGTTTTCTCAGATGGTTTTACATAATACGTAATCTCATCAAAGTTAAGTGCTGATAGATCGCCACCCCATTGAGGCATTGGCATATTGTAGAAGTGCTCTAAAGATTTCAATCGGAAGTCAAGCATCCATTGAGGCTCTTCCTTCATTTTAGAAATCTCTTGCACGATTTCTTTTGTTAAACCGCGTTTTGACCGGAAAATGGAAATGTCCTTATCGGCAAATCCATACTTGTAATCGCCGATTTCAGGTGCTTTTTTTGCCATTTCGTCTTCCTCCATTCTTATGGTTAGAAAAAACCTTCACCATGATTTATTTTAACGTTAATTATGACTACTTAGCTGTATCTTCCTCGTTCATTCCCTTTTCCATTGCCTTCCACGCTAGTGTCGCACACTTAATACGGGCCGGAAATTGGGAAACACCTTGAAGTGCTTCAATATCACCCAAATCGATATCATCGTCATAATCTTTCCCAAGCATCATTTCAGAAAAAATATGAGATAGCTTTACTGCTTCTTCCTTTGTTTTTCCCTTAATTGCCTGTGTCATCATAGATGCCGATGACATTGAGATAGAACAGCCTTCACCTTCAAATTTGGCATCAGCGACTTTCCCATCTTCGAGCTTTAATGTTAACTGAATTCTATCTCCACAAGTCGGATTATTCATATTAACTGTTAAGCTATCATCTTCAAGTACGCCTTTGTTTCGAGGGTTCTTGTAATGATCCATAATCACTTGGCGATAGAGGGTATCTAAGTTATTAAAAGACATCGCTGAAATACTCCTTCGTTTTAATAAGCCCTGCTGTAAGCTTATCAATATCTTCTTCTGTGTTATATAAATAGAAGCTTGCTCTAGCTGTTGCTGATTGCTTCAACCATTTCATTAACGGTTGTGCACAATGATGCCCCGCTCTAATAGCGATTCCTTCAGCATCTAATACCGTTGCCACATCATGCGGGTGAACATCATCTAAATTAAATGTAACAATCCCTGCACGATTTGCTGCTGTTTTTGGGCCGAAAATTTTCATGCCTTCAACTTCAGAAAGTCTCTCTAAAGCATAAGCAGCAAGCTTGTGTTCATGAGCTTCAATTTGGTCTAGACCGATTTCTTCTAAGAAATCAATCGCTGCACCTAGTCCAATCGCTCCAGCAATGATTGGAGTGCCACCTTCAAACTTCCACGGAAGTTCTTTCCATGTAGATTCATATAAGCCAACAAAATCAATCATTTCGCCACCAAATTCAACTGGCTCCATGTTTTCTAAAAGTTGTTTCTTTCCATATAGAACACCAATACCAGTAGGTCCACACATTTTATGTCCTGAGAAAGCAAGAAAATCACAATCTAGATCTTGCACATCAATTTTTAAATGAGGTGCCCCTTGTGCAGCATCAACAACCATTATAGCTCCATGCTGATGAGCAATCTTGGCAATATCTTTAATAGGATTGATTACACCCAATACATTAGATACAAGTGTAACAGAAACAATTTTCGTTTGGTCTGTAATTGTAGCGGAAACATCACTCAAAGCAATTGTTCCATCTTCTTGTAATGGTAAATATTTTAATGTTGCACCAGTTTCCTTAGCCACTTGTTGCCAAGGAATAATATTACTATGGTGCTCCATATAGGAGATCACAATTTCATCTCCTTCTGACAGATTCGCTTTCGCATAGCTTGCAGCCACTGTGTTTATACTAGTCGTTGTCCCTCTAGTAAAGATGATTTCTTCAGTGGATTTTGCTTGAATAAACTTGCGGACTTTTTCTCTGGCGCCTTCATAGCCGTCAGTAGCCCTTGTACCTAAAGTGTGTACACCTCTATGAACATTTGAATTATCGTAATGATAATATTTTTGTACCGCCTCAATCACTTGAATTGGTTTTTGTGATGTAGCACCGCTATCTAAATACACTAATGGATGGCCATTGACTTCTTGATTTAGTATAGGAAATAGCTCGCGAATCTCTTTTGCATTCATTATTGAACTTTCCCTTCAATCACAGCTGTTAATTGCTTTTTAACCCCTTCGATAGGAAGCGCATTAACTACTGGCGCAAGGAAGCCATGAATAACAAGGCGTTCTGCTTCTTTTTGTGAAATACCACGACTCATCAAATAATATAATTGTAACGGATCGACACGACCAACAGAAGCTGCGTGACCGGCTGTTACATCATCTTCATCAATCAATAGAATTGGGTTGGCATCTCCACGTGCTTTTTCACTTAGCATTAATACACGAGATTCTTGTTCTGCATTCGCCTTTGTCGCACCGTGCTCAATTTTACCGATTCCATTAAAGATGGAAGTAGCTGCATCCTTCATTACACCATGTTTTAAGATGTAACCTTCAGATGCTTTACCAAAGTGTACGATGTTTGTTGTAAAGTTTTGCGTTTGTTTCCCGCGACCTACAACGACTGTTTTCATATCTCCGTATGAACCATCACCGATTAAATTCGTTTTATTATCAGATACTGTATCGCCATCATTCATTAAGCCCAATGCCCATTCAATACGTGCATCTCGGCCAGCAACTCCACGACGATTCACATAAACAGTAGTTCCAGCAGATAAAGTGTCTACCGCTCCATAAGTTACTTTCGCATTTGTATTAGCAACAACTTCTGAAATGATGTTAAAGATGCCTTTGCTTTCTTCCATTGTTGAAATGTAGTTTTCTACATAAGTTACAGAACTATTATCTTCAGCAACCAATAATACATGATTGAATAGGTTTGCCTCTTGATCGTCATGAATAAATACAGAGTGTAATGGCTCTGTGATTTCAACATTTTTAGGAATATAGACAAATGCGCCACCATTCATCAATGCAGCATGTAAAGCTGTTAACTTATGTTCGTCAACCTTTACCCCATCTGTCATATAATATTTTTGTAATAGATCTCCGTGCTCTCTAGCAGCAGTAAAGATGTCAGTGAAAATAACACCTTGATCAAGAACTGTCTTTGATAAAGAGATATATGCCGGACGGTTATTACGCTGTATATATAAATTTTGGTCAGCTGATTCTAAATTGATTAAGCTTCTTACTTCTTCTGGCAAGTCTGTTAATGAAGAGTAATCTTCACTCCCCACGATATGCTTATCAAATTGAGTGAAATTCCATTTTGAAATATTTGTTTTATCAGGCTTAGGCATTGGAAGATCTTCAGCTTTCTCCAGTGCGTTTACACGGAGTTCTGTCATCCATGCAGGCTCGCCCATATCTTTTGAAAAAGAATGTACGTATTCTTTATCAAATGGTAACTTTATTTCTGTTGACATAGTGATCCTCCTAACTCTTACGCTTCTTGCTCAACTGATTCGTCTTCGATACCTAATTCTTTTTTAATCCAGTCATAACCTTCAGCTTCTAGTCTTTGTGCTAATTCTGGTCCACCAGACTTAACAACACGACCTTGCATCATTACATGCACGTGATCAGGTGTGATGTAGTTTAATAGACGTTGGTAGTGAGTAATAATTAAGCAACCAAATTCCTCACCGCGCATTTCGTTAATCCCTTTAGAAACGACTTTCAATGCATCGATATCTAATCCAGAATCAATTTCATCAAGGATCGCAATCTTAGGCTCAATCATCATCATTTGTAGGATTTCATTACGCTTTTTCTCCCCACCAGAGAAGCCTTCGTTTAAGTAACGTTGGGCCATATCTGTATCCATTTCAAGATACTCCATGTTTTTATCCATTTTACGAATGAATTTCATTAGAGAAATCTCTTCGCCTTCTTCGCGACGGCTATTAATTGCTGAACGTAGAAAATCGGCATTTGTTACGCCACTGATTTCACTTGGGTACTGCATTGCAAGGAATAGACCTGCACGCGCGCGTTCATCTACTTCCATTTCAAGTACATCTTCACCGTCTAAAATAATACTTCCTTTTGTTACTTCATATTTCGGATGTCCCATAATTGCGGAAGATAATGTTGATTTACCTGTTCCGTTAGGACCCATAATTGCGTGGATTTCTCCACCCTTTATCTCAAGGTTAACACCTTTTAAAATCTCTTTTCCTTCAATTTCAACATGAAGGTCTTTAATTGTTAATGTAGATGCCATGTTTATACCTCCGTAATAAAAAAGATTTGCCCTGTTAAGTCAAATCTCATTTCTAGTTTAATTCTCACTTTATTCTCATTACAATCTTATAACAAATTAAATGTGATATCAACTCTTTGCACATATTAGACGATATTTCCACTATGTATATGTTGTAAACCTATCACCCTACATTATTCTACACTAAATTTAGTGAAAAAAACTCATTTTTCTTCTATTTATATATCACTTGTTGGTATATTCTTCTCTACTTGCATTTATGTCCAAATTAAAATCATCATAATCATCTTGTTTACAAGCAAAAGAGAAGTCAGATTCCCGATATATATATAAGGTTTCACGCTTCCTAATCATTGACGAAATTAAACCTCATGTCACTTTATTATATACAAAAAGAGCCGTCTATCTGACAGCTCCTCTCTTTATTTAAGCATGTGCTTTACGTTCGATATCGGCAACAATTCTTTGACTTTTTAAGTAATCTCTTTCACGCTGTTTTTCTACGCGCATCCTTACATCCTGACTTTGGCAATACGTTTCATATCCTACTCCGTATGCTCCGTGCATGGCTTTTTCCATTTCGCTCGTGTAATTCAGCTGTAGCTGACTAATAATGAATCAATCCTTTCAAATTTTCGCCGTTTAAAGCGTTATAATGATTACAATAAAAATACTACACTATAAACGTACCCCACTCAAACACGATAAAACATGAAAATACGCTTTTTTTCTGAATTTACCGTGATTCGTTTTATCCACCTCTTTTATTCATAAATTAATGGGTCATTCCTTACAAATATTCACCTTTACTCATACACAAGTTAGAAATGACTATTTTGTCTGTGCAAAATACCTCTAATCAACAGTTCAGGCCACCTTTGTGAGATTAAGCAATATACAGAGAATTATTATCTTCTTATACGAGCTAATAGACTTTGTTCTGGTATCTCTGGTTTTTTTACTCTTGATGCACGTGCAAATCCATTTTGTCCGCTATCTTTAGGTTTTTCACTCTTGATGTACGAGCAAATCACTTTTGTTCCGCTATCTTTGGCATTTTCACTCTCGATGTACGAACAAACCCTATTTATTTAGCTATTTTTCGTAAACCTTGATGTTCGCGCAAACCCGATCATGGGGGAAAAGCTTGTAAACTTGATTATTTGTCTTAATACAAATTATCCACACTACTTGTTTCTCCAATAGCCATTAACCTTTATTTGAATCAATTGACTCAGTGCAATGTATTTTTTCCATTACCTTACTAAAAAAAAGAAGCCTACAACTATGTAGACTTCTTCGATAAATATCGATTATTCAGTTACAGGTACAACTGCACCTTCATATTGTTCTTCAATGAAACTTTGGATTTCTTCAGAGTGTAATACTTCTAGTAATGCTTTTATTTCTTCTTTGTCTTCATCCCCAGCTTTAACTGCGATAACATTCACATATGGAGAATCACTTTCTTCAAGTGCAATTGCATCTTCTACTGGATTTAAGCCAGCATCAATCGCATAGTTAGAGTTAATAAGAACGGCGTCACCTTCACCATTATTATATATTTGTGGAAGAAGTGCTGCTTCATACTCCGTATCAAACTTTATATTTTTCGTATTTTCCTCAATATCATCAATTGTCGCTGTCGTTTTATCGACATCAGCTTTTAGTGTAATCAAACCTTCCTTTTCTAACATAGTCAAAATACGACCATGGTCAGGAACAGAGCTGCTCATAATAATGGTTGCTCCTTCTGGAAGATCATCTAAGCTATCATATTCTTGTGAATAAACACCAATTGGTTCAATATGAACGCCACCAGCATTCACAAAATCATAACCGTTTTCTGCCATTTGCGATTCTAAATAAGGGATGTGTTGGAAGTAGTTCGCATCAATATCGCCACCCTCTAACGCTTGGTTCGGTACAATATAATCTTGGAACGTTGTGATATCCAACTCAATTCCTTTTTCTTCTAATAATGGTTTTGCTTCATTTAGGATTTCAGCATGCGGTACATTAGATGCCCCAATTTTTAATGTTTTTGTTCCTTCATCAGATCCTTCGTTACCTTCATCTGAAGAACCACAAGCAGCAATAAATAAAGTAACAGCCGCAATCATTAAAACAGATAACCATTTTTTCATTTTTTAGCTCTCCTATCGTTTGTCTAGTTTGGAAGTAATCAAATCACCAATCATTTGGATGATAAACACGATAATTAAAATGATAATCGTTGCAATCCATACAACGTCATATCTACTTCTTTGGAAACCTTCTAAGTAGGCAAGGTTCCCTAATCCACCTGCACCTATGACACCTGCCATCGCCGTATATCCGACTAGCGCAATCGCTGTAACAGTAATCCCCGAAACAAGCGCTGGCATAGATTCAGGAATGAGTACTTTCCATATAATCGTACTTGTTTTGGCACCCATCGATTTAGAGGCTTCAATGACTCCTTTATCAATCTCACGTAAGCCAATTTCGACCATTCTTGCATAGAAAGGTGCTGCACCAATTATGAGTGCTGGCAAGGCTGCATTTTCTCCAATCATTGTTCCTAATATCATTTTTGTGAAAGGGATGAGTAACACAATTAAGATTAAGAACGGAATGGATCGAAAGACATTGACGAATGCCGCAATGATCTTATTAACAAACTGATTTTGCCATATATTACCTTTAGAAGTTAAGAACAAGAGTAGTCCAAGAATAATTCCTAAAATAAATGTGGCTACAACAGAAATACTTGTCATATATAAAGTTTCTTTTGTTGCTTCCCACATTCTTTCCCAATCCACATTTGGTAGCCATTCATTAAGCATGGGAAATCACCTCCACGCCAACCTTCTGCGAATGAATATATTCAATCGCGCGGGTAACCTCATCCGACTCTCCATCTATATGAATAAATAAGGTACCGTAAGAGCCACTTTGTGTTTGGGATATCTTTCCTTGTAATACATTCACTGTTACATTGTAGTGGCGAATTAAGTTTGTGATTAACGGTTGTTCCGCTGATCCACCTACAAAACCAAGTTGAACAATTTGACCATTTGGATAAGCATTTAGTAAATGTGTAATCGTTTCCTTCGTTTCTTCCGGTTCGGTCACTTGTTGAACAAATCGCTTCGTAATAGGTTCTTTTGGCTTTTGGAACACATCTAGCACTTCGCCAATTTCAACAATTCTTCCACCTTCCATGACAGCCACACGGTGGCAAATCTTGCGAATGACATGCATTTCATGCGTAATTAACACAATAGTTAACCCTAAACGTTCATTAATATCAACAAGTAAGTCGAGAATACTATCAGTTGTTTGCGGATCTAGAGCACTTGTCGCCTCATCACATAACAGTACTTTAGGATTATTGGCAAGTGCTCTAGCAATGCCTACTCGCTGTTTTTGTCCACCACTTAATTGTGAAGGATAGGCATCCTCTCGACCATCTAGACCGACCAATTTAATTAGCTCATTCACTCTCTCTAGTCGCTCTTTCTTAGGTACACCAGCAATTTCTAATGGAAACGCAATGTTTTCTCTTACTGTTCGTGACCACAATAAATTAAAATGTTGAAAAATCATGCTGATTTCTTGTCTAGCCTTTCTTAAGCTAGCACCTTTTATGCGAGAAACTTCATTCCCTGCTACAGATACAACGCCTTCAGTCGGGATTTCAAGACCATTTAACATACGGATCAATGTACTTTTACCGGCACCACTGTATCCGATTACACCGAATATTTCACCCTCGTTAATTTCGAGGTTAACATTGTCTACTGCATTTACTTTCCCATTTTTCGTTGAGAAAATCTTTTTTACATCTTTAATTGAAATCATCTTTCTTCACCTCTTCAATCCAGAAAACAAACACATTGATAGCCTATCCATAGTTTTAAAAAAAGCCTTTCTGCTTGTGAGCAGAAAGGCTTGTTATGAAAATTCCTTTCTCTCATCTTTCAAAGCTACAGCTTTGAGTGAATTGGCACCATTTCAATTAAATGACGGTTGCCGGGCTTCAAAGGGCACTTCCCTCCACCTCTCTAAATAAGAGCAATCTATGAATATATTGAATTTTTTGTGTACCTGTGTAATAGTATCATGTCATTGAAGAAGATGTCAAATGTGAAATAATAGATGTTAGGCCCTTATATTTAATGAAGCAATACCCGTTGCCGCTTCAATAGCAGATTCAAGATCATCGATTAAATCTTCTACGTTCTCAATTCCAATTGATAATCGAATTAAGTCTTCAGGTACACCAGCTTGTTTTAACCCCTCTTGATTAAGTTGTTGATGTGTTGTGCTCGCTGGATGTATAATAAGACTTTTTGCATCACCTACATTCGCTACATGCGCGAAGAGCTCAACCGAATTAATAACCTTAGCACCTGCTTCTCGGCCACCCGATATGCCAAAAACGACAACTGCCCCTGCCCCTTTAGCTAAATATTTATCTGCTAATTCTTTATTAGGATGGTTTTCATCGCCCGGATAAAGTACCCAATTAACAGCAGGGTGATTATTTAAATATTGCACAATTTTCTTCGTATTCGCAATATGTTCTTTCATTCGAACGGTTAACGTTTCTAAACCTAAAGTGAATTGAAAAGCACTTTGGGCACTTAAGGCTGGTCCTAAATCTCTTAGAAGTTGCACTCTCGCTTTTGTAATATACGCGACAGGACCAAGTGCCTCACTATATACTAAATCATTATAACTCGAATCTGGCTGACTTAATCCTGGATACTTCTCTGAATTCCAATCAAATTTACCACCGTCAACAATGACTCCTCCCATTGTCGTCCCATTCCCAAGTAACCATTTCGTTGCAGAATGAACAACAATGTCTGCGCCATGCTCAATTGGTCGACACAGATAAGGAGTTGCAAATGTGTTATCAACCACTAACGGTACACCATTTTCATGGGCGATATTTGCAACAGCTTCAATATCTAGTACTTGTAAACTCGGATTACCAATGGTTTCAGCAAATACAGCTCGTGTCTTTTCATTGATTGCTGCTCGTAGTTCCTCTTCATTATTAATATCTATAAGCCTGACATAGATGCCGAACTTTGGTAAAGTGACTGTAAATAAATTATATGTACCTCCATATAAATTAGAGGCAGCTACAATTTCATCGCCCGCTTGAACAATATTAAGAAGAGCTAAGTAAATGGCTGCTTGACCACTTGCTAATGCTAATGCACCTGTTCCCCCTTCCAACAATGCTACTCTTTCTTCAAACACAGTAACCGTTGGGTTATGAATACGAGAATAAATATATCCTGTTTCTTTTAGGCCAAATAAGTCTTGTGCATGCTCTGTATTTTCGAATTGATAAGCATTATTTTGATAGATTGGCACCGCTCTTGCCCCTGTTACTGGATCAGGTTTTAGCCCACCATGCACACCAATTGTTTCAAATCGCAATTGCTTTTCTTTTTCTGCCATTTTACATCTCTCCTCTTTTTTAATTGGAAAGAAAAGACGACCAAAACCCCTCTTCACAAAGAAGAGGGGTTATCATCTCTTCTTATCTACCAGAGCTTTTATGCTCTGCTGGAATTAGCACCGTGTATTAAACAACCGGTTGCCGGGTTTCATAGGGCCAGTCCCTCCACCACTCTCGATAAGAATATTTAATTTTCTAATTATTCTAAGGATAGAATAACAACCTTTTTTTGGGAAGTCAATCTTTTTTTTAGGACATTTGATAGATATATTTATGATTATTGCTGATTTAATAAGAAAATCGCATCTAATTTCAATAATTGTCTAAAAGTAGATTTAAGAATGATATGCTTTTCATCCACTTTCTTCTTTAGACTCGTACGTCCTTGAAGCAATGGATAAAAATGATTAGCAGTAGTTTGAATGTGGATATGATAACTTTTCAATGGCCGAGTATGTTTAATTAACAGCTTTTTCCGGTCTAATGTAAAATACAATAGGTTTTGTTCTAATTCTACTCGAATTCTTATAGGTTCCTTTAACATCGTTAAAATATGATCGTTTACTCTTAAGGATTGATTGAAATGGTAAATGAGTTCCTCTATTGAAACCACCTCCTGCCACGTCTTACATTCTATTATTCTGTTCCAAAAAATGAATTCCTTCTCCTAACTGTCGACTTTAACTGACAGAACATTTCATTTCCAACAACCTTCACACCTATTTCCCGAGAAATATGTCAAAAGCTAGACCTATCGACAGAAAAGAGATATTGCCAATGGCTTCTCTGTCTAAAATGAGCAAGGTAGACTTCACGTAAAATCCCCCAACTTTAAAGCATAAAAAAACCACTTATTCCTGAACAATAAGTGGTTTTAAAATTGAGACTGTAATTCATATGATTGAATTTGCTCAAGTAAATAAGGTACGGAATGGAAAGCATATAGCTTATCAACTAACTCTCCTTTTTTAAACACAAGTAAACATGGTACACTTTCAATTTCATATTTTTCTGCTACTTGTGGCAAAAAATTCAAGTCGGCTTTACCTATGGGAAGGTTCTTCAACATTTGCTCAGTAATTGTCAACATTTTCCCAGCAACTTGACATGTCCCACACATAGGAGTAAATAAATAAAATAAGCCAGATTGCTCCTGTGCGATCAAATCATTTAAGTCATTGTTTGACCATTCAATCATGTTATCATCCTTTATCTAAATACTCGGTATATATATCTATATTTGCACTTATTAAGACTGTCGCTAAATGATGTGCGGGTGCCGCCTCGACTTCACGATACATTTTATCAATATAGATATGCTCTGCCTCTGGTAACTCTCTCTTAAATTGTTTACGGAGTTTTTCTCCTGATGCGTCAGCATCGACTAATATATAGACTTCCTTACCTATTAAGTAATCAATTAATTCATCCAACTTCGATGTGCCAATCGTCCCATTTGTACATAAGATCTCTACAGGTTCTCTGATGATCCCTTTCACTTTACGTTTGTCAGATTTACCTTCAACAATAATCACTTTGTTGCCAGATTCTACATGCATGCTCATCACCTAATATATATCGTTTATATATTTTATAATATAATGCATTCTTACATTTGAACACTTTTCAGCACTCATCATGTTTATATAAAAATTTAGAAAAAGGTCAAACCATGTAATGATTTGACCTCCTCTATTTTAACGGCAATTAATCTTCTTTTGTCATTTCTTCATATTGTTCAGCTGTCATGAGCTTGTCAATTTCACTTGCATCGGATGGCTCAACAACAATCATCCATGCTTTCTCGTAAGGAGATTCATTCACAAATTCTGGACTATCGCTAAGTTCTTCGTTAATCTCAACGATTTTACCACTAATTGGTGCATATAACTCAGAAACTGTTTTAACAGATTCTACGCTACCAAATGGTTCATCAGCAGTTACTTCATCTCCTACTTCTGGAAGCTCAACAAATACGATATCTCCAAGTTCTGATTGAGCAAAGTATGTAATACCAATACGAACTTTATCTCCTTCTGTTTTTACCCACTCGTGTTCTTCTGAATAACGTAACTCTTTAGGTGTGCTCATGTTTCATACCTCCATTAATTTAGGAAATTGTTTATTTTAATGACCGTATAAACGATCGTTTAAAACGTATAAAGCTCATCCACCATTTACAGCCAATTTTGTTCAAACTCCGGCTCTTTAAATCCAACTGTGACTTTCGTTCCGTTTGTTGTTAATGGGCGTTTAATTAACATCCCATCAGATGCTAATAAATCCAACAGTTCAGACTCTGAGGCAGTTTTCACTCGGTCTTTTAATCCTAACTCACGATACTTTTGACCGCTCGTATTGAAAAACTTTTTCAGTTCTAACCCGCTCTTTTTGTATAAATCTTCTATTTCCTTGCGGGATGGAGGATTTTCCACTATATGTATCGCTTCATAGGCTATTTCATGTTCATCTAGCCATTTTTTCGCTTTTCGGCAAGTACCACATTTAGGATACCAATAGAAAGTAAGTGCCATGTTTTTTTCACCACCTATTTTATCATACCTCTATTCATGAATACTATCGTTTCATTAGCATAACATATTTCTTTTTATTTTCATAACGATGAATTGTAATTATTATCATATTAAAAACAAAACAAAGAGGCTCAAATTCGTTCTTGAGCCTCAAGTTATAACTTCGCAAATAGTTGAAGTAAATAGGGTTACTATCCTTCATCTCATTCCAGTGAAATATTATACTACGAACCTTTCAGCTTCAATAATTTTCTCAGCCACTTGACGTTTTTTCGCAATTACATTTGTTGGGGTATGTCTCGTAAACTTCTTAAGCGCTGAAAGCATCATACGTAATGTATCTCCTTCTTCCACACCTACTAAAGTTTCTTTCGCAATTAGCTCAATTTGATTAAATGCTTCCTGACAGAAAATTTGTGTGTACAATAACTTTTGCTCAGCTTTTTCTAATCCGTCTTTTACAATGGCTTTTTCCGTACGTAGAACCGTAGATTCCATAGAATAGGCGTAAGAAACAAGATCAGCAATGTTTACAAGAACTTCTTGCTCTTTATCCAAGGCTTTTCCGTATTTTTGTGCACCTAAACCTGCTGCAAGTAATGCGATTTTCTTAGCATTCTTTACAAGATATTTTTCTTGCTCTAATGCTTCAGTCCCCGGCTCTTCTGGCATCATCATCATCAATTCCTCTTGAAGTGCCATTGCTTTTTCGAATAAAGGCAGTTCACCTTTCATTGCTTTTCTAACATACGTTCCTGGTACTAAAAGACGGTTGATTTCGTTTGTTCCTTCAAAGATCCGGTTGATTCTAGAATCACGGTAAGCTCTTTCCACTTCGTATTCTGCCATAAAGCCATAACCACCATGTAATTGAACCGCCTCATCCACTACATAATCTAGAACTTCTGTAGAGAAGAACTTATTTAGTGAGCATTCTATTGCATATTCAGCTATAGACTTCGCTACTTCTTTACCGTCTTTGACTTCTTCATCACTCAGTTGACTCATTCTGTCATCAAATAGACCCACTGTACGGTAGACAGAGCTTTCAGCTGCATAAATTTTACTTGCCATTGTTCCGAATTTTTCCTTCGTTAAATTAAAGGCAGAAATAGGCGTACTGAATTGTTGACGTTGGTTAGCATAAGTGACCCCTAATTTAAAGGCATGCTTAGAACCCCCTACTGCACCTACACCAAGTTTGTAACGACCAATATTTAAAATGTTAAAGGCAATGACATGACCACGGCCAATTTCACCTAATACATTTTCAACTGGTACTTGTGCATCTTCTAAAATAAGTGTTCTTGTCGACGAGCTCTTAATACCCATTTTCTTTTCTTCAGCACCTGTTGATACGCCCGGATATTCTCTCTCAACAATAAATGCTGTGAATTGGTCACCGTTTATTTTGGCATAAACAACGAACACATCGGCAAACCCAGCATTCGTAATCCATTGTTTTTCCCCATTTAATACATAATGTGTGCCTTCTGCGTTTAATTTAGCGGTTGTTTTTGCTCCTAATGCATCAGATCCTGAACTTGGTTCTGTTAGTGCATAGGCAGCTAATTTTTCACCTGTCGCCAGCACAGGTAAGTATTTTTGCTTTTGCTCTTCATTTCCAAACAATACAATTGGAAGAGAACCAATACCCACATGGGCACCGTGTGAGATAGAGAAACCACCAACACGTGACATTTTTTCAGCGATAAGGGCTGAACTTACCTTATCTAAGCCAAGTCCACCGTATTCTTCTGGCACATCTGTACCAAGTAAGCCTAAGTCACCAGCTTTTTTCAATAGTTTTACAGAGCGATCGAATTCATGTTGTTCTAAATAATCCACTTGTGGTACCACTTCGTTTGTCACATAATCTTCTGTCGTTTTCGCAATCATGATTTGCTCTTCGCTAAAATCCTCTGGTGTGTACATATTTTCATAAGAAATATCTTCAATTAAAAAGCTTCCACCTTTAATAAATTTTTCAGTTTGTTTTGACATGTTCTTCATCCTCCATCTTCATTCTTTTTGCAGTTTCGTTAACTTTGTTATTTACAAATTTCTATTTCGCTTCATTGCTCCTTAGACACTCGTTTTCTGCAGGCTGACTCAAAACTTCTTTGATCTATTTCCTGTAGGAGTCAAGTGTCTTCCGCTCTATCACACGATTAGTTTTAAAAAGTAGTCAAAAGTTCAATCGTTACGAACATAGTGTTTTTAAAGAAGTTCAAACACACCTGCGGCACCCATTCCGCCACCAATGCACATCGTTACCACACCAAATTGCTCGTTTCTACGCTTCATTTCATGAATTAATGATAGTGTTAGCTTAGCACCTGTACACCCAAGTGGATGTCCTAAAGCGATAGCTCCTCCGTTAACATTCACTTTCTCTTCATCCAACCCTAACTCTCTAATTACTTGAATGGATTGAGAAGCAAAGGCTTCATTTAGTTCGAATAATCCGACATCTGATAGTTCTAACCCAGCTAGTTTTAAAGCTTTTGGAATCGCTACAATCGGTCCAATCCCCATAATCTCTGGCGGTACGCCACCGACAGCAAAGGAACGGAACTTCACTAAGGACTGCAGTCCTTGGGCATCTGCTTTCTCTCTGTCCATAATCATTACAGCTGCTGCACCATCACTTGTTTGTGATGAATTTCCCGCTGTAACTGAGCCTTTCACATTAAATGCTGGTCTCAGTTTCCCTAAAGTGGCAACTGTTGAATCGCTCCGTACACCCTCATCTTGTGAAAACTGAAAGGAGCGTTCTTTCACTTTATTATCCGCTGCAATTTGACGGAGTGTTACATCAACCGGAGTAATCTCATCAGCAAATTTACCTTCACTTATTGCTTTCGCTGCTTTTTGATGACTACGAACAGCGAAGGCATCTTGCTCTTCTCTTGAAATGCCGTATTTTCCAGCAACTTGCTCAGCTGTATGCCCCATACTCATATAATATTCAGGAGCTGTCTCGGCTAAAGTTAAATTAGGACGGACAACATGACCCATCATTGGTACAAGACTCATTGATTCTGCTCCACCGGCAATCACTGTATCAGCGTGACCAAGCATGATTTTTTCCGCGCCATACGCGATAGACTGCAACCCTGATGAGCAATAGCGATTGACGGTGATTGCTGGTACCGAGTCTGGAAGCCCAGCTAATGCACCAATATTTCTAGCCATATTCAAACCTTGCTCTGCTTCTGGCATGGCACATCCGATAATTAAATCATCAATATTGCCTTCATAATTTCCAGCTCGTTTCAATGTTTCTTTTACAACAAGTGCACCTAAGTCATCCGGGCGAACAGTGGCAAGTGAGCCTTTTTTTGCTTTACCGACAGGTGTTCTAGCACCTGCAACAATAACCGCTTCTTTCATTGCTTTTTCCCTCTCCTTCTACTCTTTGTATCTCTTATTCTTTCTAGCAATCTATGTTTAGTTACGGAGTGGTTTACCCTTTAAGAGCATATGTTGCATCCGTTGTTGAGATTTTGGCTCTGCAATAAGTTTTAGAAATGCTTCTCTTTCAAGGTCTAACATATATTGTTCATCCACTTCTGTACCAAAAGGCACCTTACCGCCAGCAATTACATACGCCAGTGCTTTGGCAATTTTTAAATCATGTTCAGAAATATAACCAGATAAATGCATAGAATTAGCACCTAAAAGTAATGCAGCATACCCTGTTTCACCTACAACTGGGAATTTCGCTTTTGCTGGTGGAACGTAGCCTGCAGCTGCCAATGCTAATACTGCTTGTTTGGCATCATAAATGAGATGATCTCCATTCACACTAATTGCATCCGAAGCATTCAAGAAATTATTTTCTCTAGCCTCTTCTCCTGAAGAAGATACCTTTGCCATCGCAATTGTTTCAAAGACTTTATTTGCTACGCTTTGTAGATCAAACTGAACTCCTTTAGGCATGCTTGCTAAATGCTTCAAATATAGTGACTTGTTACCTGCACCGCCAGGAATTAAGCCAACTCCTGCTTCCACCAAGCCCATGTAAGTTTCACTAGATGCTTGAATATGCGCCGCACTTAAAGCTACTTCCGCACCCCCACCAAGTGTCATACCGAATGGTGCCACGACGACTGGTTTTGCACTATACTTGATTTTCGTCATTGCGTTTTGGAAATGCTTAATGACCATATCTAATTCGAAGTAATTATCATCTTGAGCTTCCATTAACATCATTCCGATATTGGCACCGACACAGAAGTTCTTCCCTTGATTGGAGATAACAAGACCTTTATAATTTTTCTCTACCTCATCAATAGCAAAATTTATCATTTGAATAATGTCTAAACCAATCGCATTACTCTTTGAATGAAATTCTAAGATAGCGACGCCATCGCCTAAATCGATTAAGCTTGCTCCAGTATTTTTCTTAATGACACCTTGCTTTTCTTTTAATTGCTTTAAGTTTATTACTTTTGGGTTCAATTTAATCGGCTGATACTCTCCATTCTCATACACAAAAGTTGTCGCGTTCTCTTCCTTATAAAACTGTGTATGTCCATCAGCGATCATTTTTTCGACCCAGTGTGGAATGTCTATCCCTTCCGCTTTCATTTTGTTTACTGACTGTTCCAAGCCAATGGCATCCCATGTTTCAAATGGGCCCATATTCCAACCAAAACCCCATTTCATTGCATCATCAATGGATTGAATATCATCGGCAATTTCCCCTAGGAGTTGGGCAGAATAAATTAATGTTGGTGATAACACCTTCCACAATAATTCTCCAGCAGGGTCATCTGCGTATACAAGCGCTTTCATTTTGTTTGCTGTCCCTTTTTGTTGTTTAGCTATTTCTACCGCTGCCGTTTTCAACTTTTTACGAGGACCGTATTCCAATGTATTAGGATTTAATTCTAAAATTTCTTTCCCTTGTTTTAAGAAAAATCCTTGGCCTGTCTTACTGCCTAACCAGCCTTTGTCTAACATCTTATTCATAAAATCTGGTACATCGAATACTTGTTTTTCTTCGCCATCTACTTGGTCATAGACATTTTTCGCAACATGGGCAAACGTATCTAAACCGACAACGTCTAGTGTACGGAAAGTCGCACTTTTCGGTCTACCAATGAGTGGTCCCGTAATTGAATCAACTTCCCCAACAGTAAACCCGCCCTTTAACATTTCTTGTACGGTTACAAGGAGACCGTATGTGCCGATTCTATTGGCAATAAAGTTCGGCGTATCCTTTGCTATAACCACACCTTTTCCTAAAACATCCTCACCAAAAGTTTGCATAAAGGAAAGGACTTCAGGCGATGTTTCCTTAGTTGGGATGACTTCCAATAGTTTTAAATAACGCGGCGGATTGAAGAAATGAGTGCCTAGGAAATGCTTTTTAAAGTCTTCTGAACGTCCTTCAGCCATTGCTTCGATAGAAATACCAGATGTATTAGAACTGACAATTGTCCCAGGGCGACGATATTTGTCAACTTGGGCAAATACATCTTTTTTCACGCTGAGATTTTCTACAACAACCTCAATGATCCAATCAACTTCTTTCAAGCGCTCCATATCATCCTCGAAGTTACCCGCCTCAATAAGATGGATATTTTTCTTTGCTGTTAACGGTGCAGGTTTTTGCTTTAATAGTTTTTGCTTACCACTTTCAGCAATTTTATTTTTGAACTTTTTATCCTTAAGGGTGATCCCCTTTACTACTTCTTCTTTACTTAATTCGCGAGGAACAATATCTAATAAAAGTGTTGGTATACCAATATTCGCTAAATGTGCGGCTATTCCAGAACCCATAACACCTGAGCCTAAAACAGCAGCCTTTCTAATCTGTTTGGTCAACTGTTCTTCCTCCTTCGATTTTGAATGAATGCTCATTCATTTTTTCTGTAAAAAATTTTGGAAATTCCTTTGATACTTATAATAATAAAATATTTGCAAAATTTAATCAATCATTTTCCTTACAGATTTTCATTTCTTTTTCTCTTTTTTCTTTCTGCATAAATTTTTCAGCAATTGACAAACTATTTTTGAAGAGAATCATCAAAATGGAGGTATTGGGATGCAACAACAAAATACAAACTTTTCGAATCAACAAGGAATTATGCAACAACCCCCAGTTATGGTTTCGACAAAAGATGCACTTTACTTTAATGATATGCTTTCTTGGAATTTATTAGCGATGAAAAAAGCTCATTTTTACGCCGAACATTGTCAAGATCCTGCTTTAAAAACTGCTTTCGAACAATGTGGACAAATGCATCAACGTCATTATGAGCAAGTTTTGAAACATCTTAATACGACACAACCGTTTAATAATATGCAATAAGGAGGAGACTCAATGACTAATTCAAAAAAAGTACAAAATCCTGAAAAACAAATAGCTAAAACATCTCAAATGAATGATCGTGATTTTACAAACGACCTACTAGCAATGGAAAAGTACATGAGTGATTCTTATAGCATTTATTTAAATGAAGCTAGTAATCAAACGCTGTATGGAGATTTTATGCGTATATTTACTGAAACGAAGAATGAACAACGTCATCTATATAACCTTATGTTTGAAAGAGGTTGGTACAGTCTTGATGCAGCAGATCAACAAAGTCTGCAACAATCTTACCAACAATTCCAGGGATACTCTACACAATTTCCCTATGGAACAAACGGTAACATTCAATAGTTAGGATAAAGAAGTGATAAAACAAGAACAGATGTTGACAAGCAATCATCATCTGTTCTTGTTATCTCTATTTATTCATCAGTTTTTTGTTGAAGCCGCTGTTTTTCATTTAATTCTTTTATCTTTTTAATCATTTCCATCATTTCTTGCTTCCCATCAGGGTACAATTGATTCCAATGCTTCACTAAAGGTGGCATCTGTTTAGCGATAAATGAGTAAATTATCCATGATTTTACTTCTCTTTGCAATGTTTCATCACTTTCTCCTACTAACAATTCCGTATATTTTTCTACTAGTGCCTCTATCTTTTGCTCCATATCGTAAGCCAACTTATATCTCTCCTTTACCATTTTTAATCCTCATTCATAATGACAACAAATTTGGTAACAATATTCAGTAGATGCATTTAATACTTCTGATTGACGGTGATACCTTTGAGCATATGGGATAAGTTTAAAAAAATCAAAGATGATGGTTGGAAATCTTTATTAAAGCAGTCAACTGATTTTCAATCTACCTATTATTTTAATGAAAAAACGAATGAACGATTTGGTTTTCATTTTTATGCGACTTTAGTAGATGAACAAATTATCCAGGAAAGTGCTTTACCGGCGCTTTTAACCAAAAAATTTGAATCACTGGATGATTTGCACAAAATTGTTCCCATAGCAGACATTCATATTTTAAAAAACCCAAAGGATATAGAACAAAAGCTATTGAATGGATATGTACTTGTCACACTAGATTCTGATAAAAATCGTTTTGGGTTTATTGCCGCTCAAAAAGAAATTGTCCGTTCTCTCAGTCAACCTGAAATTGAGTTTTCTGTAATCGGACCGAAGGAAGCGTTTGTTGAGGCTATCGGTCAAAATTTAAACTTGATTAGAAAAAGATTACCTATTAAAGAATTAATTTCGCAAGAGTATACTGTTGGAAAACTTTCGAAAACAAAAGTAGCTGTCTTACATATAGAAGGAATTACGAATAAAGACAATGTCGATACTGTGAAACAACGTATACGAAATATTGAGATAGACACGATTTCCGATAGTTCTAATATTGTTGAATTATTAAGTGATAATTCCAATTCACTATTTCCACAATTGCTTGACACCGAGAGACCCGATCGTGTAGCAGCTATTCTTGCTGAAGGAAAAATCGCCATCATTGTGGATGGATCACCACATGTGTTAATAGCGCCCACAACGTTAATTGAATTTTTTAGCGCTTTCGAAGATTATTTTCTCAATTGGATTGTCGCTACATTTTTTCGTTTAGTGCGATTTTTTGCTGTTGTCTTTTCAGTTCTGGTTACACCGGTTTACGTTGCAGCTATGACTTATCAATATGAGCTCATTCCGCCAGACTTATTAGGGATATTGGTCACTTCAAGAAGAACCATTCCGCTCCCACCCATTCTCGAAGCATTATTTCTTGAGCTAACTATTGAATTATTGCGCGAAGCCGGAGCACGCCTCCCTACAAAAGTCGGGCAAACAATTGGTATCGTAGGCGGTATTGTTATTGGTACAGCATCTGTTGAAGCCGGTCTTACGAGTAACGTACTATTAATCTTTGTTGCATTAGGCGCATTAGGCTCCTTTACAACACCTGTTTATAAAATGGGTAATACAATCAGGGTTCTACGCTTTCCCTTTCTTCTTTTTGCACAATTTTGGGGTGTGTTAGGGATCGTTTTTTGTTTCTGTATTCTCATTGCCCACTTATTACGTCTGACTTCACTAGGAAGACCTTTTTTGGCGCCGATATATCCACTTAGATTAGCTGATATGAAAGATACACTTATTCGCACACCATTACAAAAAATGTCCAAGCGTCCACAAGTCTTAAGAACGCAAAAACCAAAACGATTTAATAAGAAGAAAGCAGAAACCCCAAAAGACATTGATGAATAATCCCAGCCTTAGTAGAGGTGATTAATATGCAAAGCCAAACGATTCCCAATAACTTAAAAATATCTCCCTATCTCGTTTTTTATGTGATTATCTCTATGCAAATTGGCATTGGCGTTCTAGGATACCAAAGAATTATTGCCGACTATGCTGGACATGATGCATGGATTTCCATTCTCATTCTTGGTAGTTATATTCATCTTGTATTATGGATGATGTACAAATTATGTGAAATGGTTAATGGAGATATTATTACCGTTCATGAGTTTCTTTTTGGCCGATTCATTAGTAAGGTGGTAAGCTTCGCCTTTATTTTATTTTATATCATTTATCTTCTATCCTTTATATTGAATTTTATTGAAGTTATTCAAATATGGATGTTTCCAGATATAAATAATTTTGTCTTTTCATTGTTTTTCTTACTTTTATCCATATATATTGTATACGGTGGTCTTAGGACAGTTGTGGGTATTTGTTTTTTTGGAACTATATTACCAGTCTATTTAATATTTACATTCACCTTTACTCTAAAGTACGCCGACTTCACCCACTTATTACCGATTTGGGAACATAATATTACTGAGTTACTACAAGCTTCCTATCATATGTCCCTCACTTCTGTTGGATTTGAAGCTATTTTATTCATCTATCCATTTATTAACAAACCAGAGAAGTCGAAAAAATGGGCACATATCGGAGTCGCCACCACAACAATTTTTTATACGGTATTAGCGATTATTGCTTTTTCCTATTTCTCAAAAAAGCAATTAGAAAATACAATTTGGGCTACACTTTCTATGTGGCAAATGGTGCAATTTCCATTTGTTGAACGCTTCGAGTATATTGGGGTCGCCAATTGGTGTTTGATATTATTACCGAATATATGTCTCTCTCTTTGGGTCGCTTCTAGGTTACTAAAAAGAGCCACTAAACTAAAGCAAAGAAAAGGTGCCATACTGATTTCAACCATCGCTGTTATTATTGTTACTCTTTTTGAGAAAGGCGTAGACATTGAAAGTTTTAATAACATTGTTGAACAGATGACTGTTGCTTTTGTATTCGTTTATATTCCCTTATTGTACTGTTTATCCCTCATTATAAAGAAGGTGAAAACATGAGAAAATGGATTTGTATCATTTGCTGCCTGTTCATACTATCTGGGTGTGTAGAAAAAAGGATTATAGATGAACTTAATATTGCGGTCGCAACTGGCTTTGATCCTGATACGAGTGATGAGCATTTGTTAAAGACAACTTTTCTTATGCAAATATTTAATAAAGAAATGAGTGTAGAGAACAAAACTGTCACAACAAGCGGCGACCTCAGGAGAGAGACATTGTATAAAGCAAACCGGCAATCACCCTCGCCTATTGTGGTCGGAGGTTTAAGGCTTACTTTATATAATATTGCCATTGCCGAACGTGGATTAACTCCTTATGTAGATGCTTATCAGCGAGATGCATCCATTGGAAAACGAATCTACTTCGCAACCACAGATAGTAGTACAGAAGAAATATTAAAAGGAGAATACGGCCCCCAAGGGAATGGAACCTTTATATCAGACTTAATTGATCATAATATTGAATATGGTGATTTACCTAAAACGAACTTAACCTTATTTATGAGAGATTTTTATCAAGAAGGGAAGGATGTTTTTTTACCACACATCAAAAAAATAAATGAGCAGGAAATTGAACTAGACGGGATATCTTTATTTAAAGATCATGCTTCATATAAAATTCTTCCAAGTGATAAATTATTTTATTTTAAATTACTAGTTGACCGTTATAGTAAAGGCGATTTCGCTATCGACTTGCCGGATGGTGAAAAATTAGCTATTAAAAGTATACATTCCAGTCATAAATATAAATTAGACACCAATAATCCAACAAACATCACCATTAAAATCAAAGTCCAAGGGAATATAAAGGAATATTCCGGAAATAATTTGAATGATGATAAAATAAAAGAAATAACGAAATTTATCGATAAGAAAATAAAAAATGAATGTACAGCGCTTATTCAGTCTTTTCAAGAAGATAATGTCGATCCAATCGGAATAGGGAAGGAATATAGCACAAAAATCAGGAATTTTGATTATGAAGAATGGAAAAAGGGATATCCCGACTTAAACATTAAAGTTGATACGAAGGTAGTTATATTGGATATTGGTACATCTATCTAAATAGCATTAACCCGAGAATAAAGATTCTCGGGTTTTTTCTTACGATGATCTGGAAAACATGTATCGTTTACTATGAAAACCAATTGAAAAAATCAGCCCCATGGCCAGCATATTGCCCATGAGCGAGCTTCCTCCATAACTTATGAATGGTAGTGGAATCCCAGTAATCGGTAAAACACCAATTGTCATTCCGATATTTTGAAAGACATGAAAGGTAATTAAACTAATTACCCCTACACAAACATAGGTATAGAATGGCGTTCTCGTACTAATGCCTACTTTAGTCAAATGATAAATTAATAAGAAAAATAAACTCACTACCACACTTGCCCCAACAAAACCGAACTCTTCTCCTATAATACTAAAGATAAAATCAGTGTGACTCTCTGGTAAGTAAACTTCTCTTGTGCCATATCCCTTTCCTGTTGTCTCTCCAGAACCAATTGCAAGTAAGGAACGCGTTAATTGAAATCCTGTAGAACTTTGATAATTATAAGGATCGATCCAAGAATAAATTCGCCCTAATTGGTATTCCTTCACGCCCAAATATTTTTCCAACAACTCTGGGTGCCACAATACAAAATAAAAAATAGAAACAACTAGCGTAACACCTACACTTACAATAGGTGCGAGTATTTTCCATGTAATACCTGAAATGAAAACCATTCCGAGCATTATGGCTAAAATTACTAAGGAAGTGCCTAAATCCGGTTGTTGCATGATGAGTAATAAAGGGAATCCCGTAACAACTAGCATTTTAAATAATAGGAAAAAATCTGTTTTTACTGTTTTTAATTGTGTCTTTTGATGATGATCATCGATGACCCTGGCTAGAGCGAGTATAAGAAAAACCTTAACTAACTCAGCTGGCTGTATTTGCCCAAGACCAGGCAGTCGTATCCATGATTTAGCGCCATTAATTACCGGAGCAATACTCTCAGGTGCGACAACAAGAAATCCAAGTAGCAATAGTCCAAAACCGTAAGCATACCAAGAGATTTTCTTTAATTGCTCAGCATCTAATGTTATGACCGCTAGTATAATCCCTATACCCACTACATACCATACAATTTGCTTAAGTAAAAAATTTTCACCGTATTGTTCAGTTGTTTGTGCACTATATATGGAAATACAGCTAACTAAAAACAATAAAAATAAAATAAGAACTAAAGTATAATCAATTCTCGATGTTGTCGTTCGTTTAGAAGTCATTAATCAATCTCCTTATGAAACAAAGGCTCTTCATTAAAAATAATCTGTGTACAATACTTCATTATATTTTTTTTAGATAAAAATCACAACTGCTACGTATATTTCTTTTTTGTAACAGAGTAATCATTCACCTATAATTGTACATATTTACTTTGAATATCTTTTACCATCCACATAATATTATTAGGTACTTGCGGCAAGAAAAATCCGATAAAAAGCGGACTTGTTACGTATCGAGGGACAATCTTTGCATATATCTCATTCTCAAAATGGTAAAAAAATAGATTATAACTGTTACATGTAAATGGAAAATCTCTCAGAATATATTTCGTTGCCATTTGAATATATTTAGCAAACGCTGCTATATCCCTTTTCTCACCTAATTTAACATTAAATTCATAAAAGCCAATACGTGGTTTATTCGATAGAGAAAATTCAGTATCACCATGTTGATCAATTAATTCTCCTACAAAATCGTCAACCTGAACTTTATGTTGATACACAATATCATATAAGCCAACAATTTGCATATGAGGATGAGCAATGCTTCCACCTGAATGAGGTCCATGATTCTTGAAAAAAATCACAGATTTATATTTATCACTTTTCTCCATACTTAACCATTTGTCTAAACCAAATGTAATCAAGCTGACTAAATGCTTGTCATCATATTGTGAAAGTTCCGAGTTACACTTATCTGTCTCGATTAAGACCGTTTGATGAGCATTTTCTAAAACGGGATATTTATTCTCCAACCAAATGATTGGACCTTCCTCCGCAATAATATTCGTCAATTGCTCTCTCTGACAGAATGGACACACTTGTTCTTTATTCCTTATACTATTAGGTTTCTGTTTACCAATGCTTGTATTAAAAAATAAATGAGTATTTGTCATTAGCTATTCTCTCCTGATTTCAATTACTTACTTCTATTATAAAGGGCTTCTTCTTTATAGTGTGAAAGTTTGATTATGATTAGTATAAAATTCATCAATATTAAAGGCAACTTCACTTGCTTAACAAGAAAACTACCTATTAAATAAGCTAAAAAAGATATCTGCATATGCAAATATCTTTCTTTTACCGTTAATTTACTATGACCTCAAACTCACTATGTTCATGTAAACCTTCATCGTTTTCAACATGAACGACAATCTTGTATGTTCCATTATCAGTAAATGCATAGGTTGCTGTATACATCCCACTAGTTTGCTCTGCTGCATCTACCCAAGCCACCTGATGTTCATCAATTGTTTGAACGATTTCTAACCTCACATTTGCCTCTTCAAGTCCATGTTCTTCTTTAGTTATATGAATATCAAATGGCGTTTCCTCATTCGTCTTAATATCAGCAGTAGGACTTATATGTATCGCTACATTTCCATCATGCTCATGTGCGCTGTGGCCTTGATTTTCTTCTTCGTTATCTATTATAGCACTACCTACCGCCACTTTAACCTTAGGCATCGTGTGCATACTTCTTGCTGTGACATGTGACTGAATATGATAGATAGCATCTTTTTCAAATGTATAAGATGCCACATACTTTCCATCATTCTCGTGATCAGCTTCTATTAATTCACTATTATCCTTTTTCCCATCTTCCCACACTTCAAATTTCACTTCATCTGCATCTTCCACAGACTCGTCTCCCTGAGTAACGCTCACTTCCAAACGCACTTCTTCGTTCCTTGTAATCTGACTTGGTATTGAGATACTGGCATCGATTGCAGCAGGAACTGATCCTTCGCTACCACTAGAATCTGCATCATTCCCCGCACTTCCACAAGCAGCTAGAAAAGTAATCATGATTACAGAAAACATTGTTGATATCCACTTCTTCATAAAAAGCCCCTCTTTCTTAAACTTCTAATCCTTCTTATTTTATTTTACTAATAATATGTGTTAGAAAAGTGAAATAATTTGTTAATAATAAAAATAAGTAAAGTGAAGAAATAATAGGTATAAGAAAAGATTCATTTGGAGAAACTTTTATTACAAGTGTAAATCCCCCTTTTTAGCTTCCATTTATGGAAGCTTTTTTTATGGACTATTCAATATAGCTTTAACTAGATGCTAGAAGCTGGTTTTAAAACTTAATCATACAAAAAAAGCTCATAAATCTTATAAAAGATTTATGAGCTTTGACGCGCCTTAGAGGATTCGAACCTCTGACCCACAGCTTAGAAGGCTGTTGCTCTATCCAGCTGAGCTAAAGGCGCAAACTAAAAATATGTATGGCTCCGCAGGTAGGATTCGAACCTACGACCGTTCGGTTAACAGCCGAATGCTCTACCACTGAGCTACTGCGGA
>NZ_JACSQT010000017.1 GCF_014836495.1 Cytobacillus stercorigallinarum
GAGTTTTTTTAATACAACGCTATAAGCTTTTTGGAACCCTAGGCCGAGCCCAGGGTTTTCATTTACTAAAAAATAAAGGTCCCCCGTAGAAGGGAACCTATTATATTTAAGCATAGTAACCAAGGATGGCTTTAGGTTCTAAAAATTCTTCGATACCAAAGTCTCCCCATTCACGTCCAATACCTGATTGTTTGAAGCCGCCAAACGGTGCTGAGAAATCAGTTTTTGGATTATTGACTTGGATTTGTCCAGCGCGAATGCCTTTGGCCACTTTTTGTAATGTGTCACGATCGCCACCATACACGTATCCAGCTAATCCAAAAATGGTATCATTTGCGATTTCGATTGCTTCATCCAAATTATCGTATGTGAGAATACTCATCACTGGTCCAAAGATTTCTTCTTGAGCAATCGTCATATCGTTTGTCACATTAGTAAAAGCAGTGATTTTTGTATAATATCCTTTTTCCAGTCCTTTTGGTTTTCCAGGACCACCAGCAATTAATTGGGCACCTTCTTCTGATCCTTTTTTAATATACGATTGTACCCTTTCCCATTGATCTGCATCGACAAGAGGACCAACTTGAACATCTGGACTTGTTGGATCACCGACTGGGAAGTTGTCAATCACTTCTTTTACAGCCTCAATGAATTCATCATGCATACCTTTTGGAATAAGTGTTCTTGTTGCCGCTGTACAAACTTGACCTGTATTTCCTGCGACGAGCGCAACGGCTGTTTTTGCCGCTCCTTTAATGTCGGCATCATCTAACACGATAAGTGGTGATTTTCCACCTAACTCAAGAGAAACTTTCTTAATGGTTGAGGCTGCATTTTCCATAATTTTTTGTCCGACTTCACCAGAACCTGTAAAGGATACGAAATCAATATCAGGATGTGAACTAATACCGTTACCGATTGTTGAACCTGAACCTGTTACTAGGTTAAAGACACCTTTTGGCAAACCTGCTGCTTCAAAGATTTCCGCTAAAATCATCGCTGCAAATGGAGTATTAGATGCTGGTTTAAGCACAACTGTACTACCTGCAGCGAACGCACTCGCTAATTTTGTTGAGGTCTGATTTGTAGGGAAGTTCCAAGGTGTAATGAGACCCGCTACCCCGATTGCTTCTTTACGGACGAGCGTCGTTCCTCGCTCCTCTTCAAATTGGAATTTTTTTAATTCTTCTACCGCTTGTCTAAAGTGCTGTAAGCCCATTTGATAATGTACCTTATTGCTTCGATTTACAGGAGAGCCGAGTTCTTCTGTAATGACTTCTATAATATCGTCTTTACGTTTTTCGTACTCTTGACAGATTCGCTCAAGTAGCTCAATTCTTTCTTCTACTGACGTTTGCGAGAATGATGGAAATGCAGCTTTAGCGGCTGCCACCGCTTTATCTAAATCTTCTTCCGTTCCTGAACTAATTTTCCCCATTACTTCTTCCGTTGCTGGATTAATGACATCTATAGTTTTAGATCCCGTTGATGCGACCCATTCGCCATTAATATAATGCTTTGTATAATTTCGCATAAGTATAATCAAGCTCCTTTAGAAATATTGTTGATCCTACTTATTCCATTCCCTTTCTTACGCATAGTAAACATCCTCAGGTAGTTATTTATTGCCAAATCGCTTCAGTATAATTGTGATAATTTTGGAAAAGATAAACTTACGTGTTCGTCACGTAATATCGATGTGGAGGGATGAACGTTGAAACTTATTGCACAGTTGATTCATCTAATTCAAAGATGGTTAATGAAATTAAACTACTCTGTTTACACGAGAACTAATCGCCTCCTAAGAATAAATAGAGCTAGAGCAATGCCACAAAGTTAAACGTTCTGACATACACAGGTAAAAAGGTAAGCACCTTCATGATGCTTACCTTTTTATTGCTTTTCTTTACTTTTTGCTAGTTTTTCTTTATCCATTGTTCCAGGGGGTTGTTCAAGATAACCCAATTCAATCATTAGATTTGCAATATCTTTTGCATACTGTCCTACTTCAATAGACAAACGCTCATAATCAAGGATCAAATCATGCCTTTGGCTCGCTGCAGCACCCGTCGCATAATTTCCACTTCCGGCAGCTGTTAACATCCCTAGTTGAAAGAGGATCAATTTATCAGAAAATACTTCCGCCGTAGAATTTGTAATACTAACATCACCATCAATCGGTGCTTGAAGATTATTGCTAATTAATTTATCCGCAAACACTTTTACATGTTTTTCTGAAATATCTTTACCTTGTAAACTTATCTTCTGCACTTCTTTTCTAGGAGACATTTGAGCAAAGCTTGTCGCTAGCTTTAAACCAACAACATTATTGAAAAAATTGAGATGGAGATGAGAAATTTCTACTGCATTCAACGCCCTTTTTTCTGCAAAAGGATTTAAGCCTTTAAAATAACTTTTATCATCTACCATATCGATTTCTTTCGGATAAGGAATAACTGGTGATCGGACAAATACACCTTTATTCAATTGTAATTCTGAGCTTTGTTCATATAAATCAGCTGTTACAAAAAGCGTCTTATTATAAAGCTTCCTTATATCTTTTCTTGCACTCAGCGCAAGAAACCCACTATAACTAAGCATGCCAGCTTTTGCCATGTGATGAATATATGTCAACATAAAAATATCTGTATAAACTTTCGGTGCATCTCTATTTACATCAGCAGCAGTAAAACCTTTTGGAATGGGTATTTTCTCTTGTTCAAAAACACTTTTTACCTTTGTTATATGGTCTTCTGAAATCTGACAAGCAGTTTGTACTAGTTGAGATATCGCCTTATCCTCAACGGTAGCTTGTAAATAACTTAAAAACTGAACTGACATCGTATTTTGCATATAAGATGTCCATAAAGACGCTAACTCCGAAGAAGAAAGGTTAATCTTTTCTTCAGTCATGCGTGCACTTCCCTTCACAATATTCTGACCTTATTATTTGTTATTGAAAGGAGAATTATACCAAATAGGAAAATAAAAAAGCAGCTCACTTAAATTTTAAGCGAGCTGCTTTCAGACTTAGATTAAGTTTTTCACTACTTCTTCTAATTTCATCTCCCTGGAGCCCTTAAATAGAATGAGGGCTTCTTTCTTCACGTTTTTATTAATAAATTGGACGATTTCTGATTTTGTATAAGGAGACACCACTTTGTCTTCTCCCATCATTTGTTTCGCTTCTTTAGCAATTGCAGAGGCTAATATGCCATATGTGACGACAAAATCAATTTCATTCGGGTCAATTGCCTTTGCCATTTGTTTATGGAGAGTTTCAGCACTATCACCTAGCTCTAGCATATCCCCTAGTACTAATATTTTCTGATGATAGCCATCCATTTCCTGTACTGTTTCAATCGCAGCTTGTACAGAGTTCGGACTCGCATTCCAAGCATCGTTAATAATAGTGTATCCTTTTTTTGTTTGAATGGTTTCCATTCGCATGGCAGTCAAATCTAAATTCGCCAATCCAGCGATAATGTTTTCAGGCGTCACACCCAGTTCAAGAGCGACAGCCACCGCTGCTAACGTATTTTTCACATTATGTTTACCGATTATCGATACCTTTAGATCTTTAAATGACTGCTCTCCTGCTATATCAAACTCAAGATATTTTTTATATTCTTTTACTTTTTCATAGTAGTAATTATTCGTCATCTCATGACCGAATGTTTTAACACGCATGGGTAAATCAACATTAGCTAACGCCTTCCGAATATGGAGATCGTCGCCATAGTAAATAAATAGCCCACCATCTCTTAGTCCGTCAATAATTTCTAGTTTGGCTTTTGCAATGTTTTCTTCTGAACCAAGTGTGGCAATATGTGCCAAACCAACCATCGTAATCACCACTACATCCGGCTGAGCAATGGTTGACAGTCGATGAATTTGCCCTTGTTCACTCATACCCATCTCCAGAACAAGTACCTCTGTTCCTTCTTCTACATCTAGAATCGTTAGAGGCAAACCAATTTGACTATTCAAGTTTCCTTTTGTTTTATGCACTTTATATGTCGTCTGTAAAATGGACTTAACCATATCCTTCGTTGTTGTCTTCCCATTACTCCCGGTGATACCGACAACCTTCATATTCAACTGCTCACGGTACGACGTCGCCAATTCCTGTAAAGCCTGTAACGGATCATCGACGTAAATCACCGGTACACCATCTGGTGCGTGCTTATGCCCCTTTTTCCAAAGAGTTGCAGCAGCACCACGATCAAATGCCGTATTCACATAGTTATGACCATCATCAATTCTCATAATAGGAATAAATAAATTCCCCTTATGTAAGGTTCTCGTATCTATCGAAACCCCGTCTATACGGATATCATAGTACTCTTCTTGCAGACCTGAACCATTTAACATATCCTGGATTTCAACTAAACTTCGCTTTATCATCCTAAGTCCTCCACAATGATTACTTACATCAAATTGTAGACCTTTTTGCAGAAAAAGAAAACTCTTTATCAAAGTAAAGCTAAAATGTTTTAATTGATTTAACTTTTTGAAAAAAATCTAACTCTGATGATAAAAGGGCATGACGAATGATTGAGTGACAAAAGTTGAAACAACAGGACAAGTCAAAATTGTTTTGAAACGTATTATGCAAAACCAACCTAATATCTGTAAGTTGATTTTAAGTTAGAGATATTTCTTTCTCCTTGTTTCTTTTCTATGCTTACTAACCGCGCAAACAAAATAAAACTCAACCCGCCCATGAAACCAATTACACCAGTAATAACAAGAGATGGTAACCATTCACTTACAATGACTACAACACCTGCAGCACTGACACCTAAGAAAATTGAAACTCCATACAGCGACATATAAGTACTTCTCGCATGATCAGGCACAGTATTAGCGAGCAGGGCCTGCTGCATCGGGATATACATCATCTCACCAATAGATGCAAGGAACATAGCAAAAATAAGCAACATGGGAATGGTTGTAAAACTAAGAACCGTATACCCGGTGAAAAATAGCAAAAGTCCAACCAAAAATGTCACACGTTCCTTCCACTTTTTTATGACTGTGATAACAACAAACGTAAGGGTAACAACAAGTAAAGTATTTTCTGTCTTCAAAAATCCTAGTAGATTCATACCGTCTAATTCCATAGGAATGGCGGTAATGATCGGTACTGGATTTGGGAGTTGTTCTGTTAAACGAATACCAATATAATTCGTTAATTGTTCCTCCACAGCTACAATCAATACGCTTGCAAGAATAAATAGGATAAAGAATTTATGCCTTAATATCTCTAAATAATCTTTATACATTTGAATCGTTTGACCCCTTTTTTGCCACTGCACGTTAGGTTGATAGGTTTCCTTAATAAACACCTTTGTCATCAAAATAGAAAGTAACGATACAAGAGCTGCACTGAGGAGTATTAAGACAAGGTGGGAAAAAAAGAAGAAAGCGCCGATCATACTACCAATCGCAATCCCTAAATTTCGAACCCAATAGGCATAAGTGTAAATCATTTTTCTTTCTTCAGGGGAACTCACATCAATGATTAATGCTTGATAGGCTGGATTGACGACACCTGTGCTAAATTGAATAATGATAAAAAATAAAAACGTGATGTAAGGATAGGCACCAACGGTTGTATTGACAGCCGCCGCACCTATATAACCTATAAACACAAACAGTTCTGCAAGCAATATTACCTTCCTTCTCCCTACTCTGTCTGAAACAACCCCACCTAATAAGGAGCCTAAAACACTAGCCAACATCACACATAGAAATAGAATACCTGTCACTGCCTTTCCAACTTCTCCAGCAAAGTAAATAATGATATAAGGTAAAATCGCCATTGTTGAAATAGATGAAATGAATTGCAGCAGTAATCTAATACGGATGGCTGGGTGCAAATTTTTCATAGAAATCTCCCTTCTTTTAAATGATTGATTAATCAATCATTATTGGTGTAAATGAGAAGGCTTCCCTCAACAAGAAAGCCTTCTATCTATCACTCTTCAGTTGGTGCAAAAAGGTTCAGTGCAGTAACAGCATATTGTTCCCACACATCACTATAGCGATTATCAGTCGAATTTAAACGAACGCCAATTAAGAGACTCGTATACAACGTGGCAACAATAAGCGGATCTTGTTTCGTAAATACCCTTTTTTCCTGCCCGTTTTGGACCAATTGCCCGATCTTCCCACGAAATACATCATGGAACTCGTCTAATTCCTTAAATACATTAGCATACCGTTCATGCTGTCCCACAACTTGCACAACCAATTGCAGATATTGATTCATTTCTGCAAATGCTCTAAAATGCTCTCTTACCATCCGTTTTGTTTCCGATAAAGGATCAGCAGAAGTCTCATCAAAAAATAAAACGCGTTCCTTCAATTCCGCTAAAGGTTCAACAACAACTGTATAAAACAATGCTTCCTTATCTTTAAAATAAGTAAACACACTACCAAAACTAACATTGGCAGCAACAGAAACCTTCTTAATTGTCGTACCCTCATACCCTTCAGTCGCAAATAACCCCATAGCCGCATCAAGAATTTTCTTTTTACGGAGCTCCATATTTTGAATTTGTTTTTCCGATAATGGCATTTGAACACCTTCTTTTAATGATTGATTAATCAATCATTATTTATTTATGACTTATAATATACCATTTACCAACTTATGTAAAGTAATTATTCTCCTTTTGAAAATAACCCTTTAAGTAATGGCTCTTTCTTTTTCATTTTCGCAGGAATAAAAAAACGGTTTTTATCATGTTTGTCCAAATAAGGCAGGAGAATTTTTGCCCTTTCCGCTCCACTCGTTGCATTGGTTAAATCTTTTTCTATCAACTTAAAGTGATTATCCACGCTTCCCCCTTCACTATAAATAAATCGTTCATCCAAAAAATGTTCAGCCGCTTCGGTTTCATTGTCCGTATAAGCATGGACAGAGGGGCGAGCCCAAAACACGTCTTTCCGAATAATGCGAGCCGGACTTCCCGCTGCTGATACATTAGATGGTAATGATTTTGACACAAGGGATTTTGCACCAAGAATTGAACCCGAGCCAATGTTCACACCTTTTAAAATCATCACATCTTGTCCGATCCAAATATGATCGCCTACATAAACACTTTTCGTTGGATTGATGCGCTTTTTCGTTGGTGCATCATAAATCAAATGGGGATCGGCTAACCTTACAACCACACCTGTGGAAAACATATTATCATCACCAATGAAAAGATTCTTTTGCTCTGAGAGAATAAACCTGGCACGGCCGTTAAAGGAATAGTTACGACCGATAAAGAAAGTATTATTATTCCATACCGAGACATTAAATGTCGCACGCCGATTCGATTTACCAATGATCACAACTGAATCATTCCCATTAAAATGAATATTCGTATCTTTAAACTTAGCACCACGTTCAACAATTAATGTATTGCCCTCACCAACAAATTTAATCTTTGAATGATCAAACGAAAGTGCTTCATCTGCTGGTCCGATGAATTGGATTTCATTCTTTGAAGTTGGTTTTTTTAATATATTTGTGATGGTTTCCATAATTTTTACACCTACTTTTTTTAGCATTAAAACGCATTTATTATACATAAGAATGGATACATCATACGCATTTTAATCCTAACTTAACGACTTTGTATTGAAGATACGGTAATTTTTACATCAGCTGTAATAATCACTTATCAAACGTAACTCAAAATGGTTATTTATTCCTTTATTATGAGCAAAAGCAGCATATGCATGCTATTAAAGTGCAAAAACCTTTATAAAGTAATCAGACTGATACTTCATAAAGGTTTCTCATGGATTATTTTTTTAACGAAAAGCAACTTCCACCTTACCTAGTTCACTAAATTCAGCAGTAAACACATCTCCTTTTTGCGCAACGACTGCTGCGGATAAGGCACCTGATAAAATCACTTCTCCTGCTTTCAAAACAACATCATATTCGCTTAATTTATTCGCTAACCATGCTACACATGTAGCTGGATGCCCTAAGACATCTGCACCTGTTCCCCTGTTCATTAATTCACCATTTTTATACAGGCTCATTTCGATTTTATTTAGCTCCAAACCGCTAACAGTAAATTTCTCCTCTCCTAATACATAAAGCCCGCAAGAAGCATTATCGGCAACAGTGTCTGCTAATTTGATTTCCCAATTGCGAATGCGGCTGTCGACAATCTCCAATGAAGGAATAATATATTCAGTTGCGGATAAAACCTCATCGGCCGTCACATGTGGACCTTTTAAATCCTTATTAAGCACAAATGCAATTTCCCCTTCAACTTTTGGTTCGAAAAGGGAGTCGATATCGATTAATCCCTTGTTTGATATGCTCATACTATCTAATAAGTGACCGTAATCGGGTTGATCGACTCCTAAAAGTTCTTGCATCGCAAAGGATGTTAAACCAATCTTTTTCCCAACAACTTTCTGGCCATCTTTCACTTTCTGTGCAATCGCCCGCAGTTGGACTTGATACGCATCGTGAGTGGTTAGGTTAGGGTATTGGTTAGTTAATGGCGCAATCGCTGTTTTCGTTTGTTCAGCACGAAGTAAATGCTCGTATATTTGCTGTATATTAATCGTCTTTTGATTACTCAATGAATAAACTCCCTTTCTTGTCAATATCAAAAAAACTTTGATAGTACACACTTGTACTATCAAAGTCAGGTAAGAATAACAAAACTTACTTCACGGGTATTTTACTAAAAAAGTCAATAATGACCTTGTTGAAATCTTCCACCTTTTCCCATTGCGGCCAATGTCCCGCATCGTTAATAACGATTAATTCACTGCCAGGTATCATCTCTTGAATGGGCATGGCTTCCTCTACAGTTGAAGTAGGGTCGTGGTCAGTCCATGCTAATAAGGTTGGCACATCAATCTTTCCACACCAAGATGAATCCCAGCTATATTTTTTTCTAAATTCTATATCTTGTAAGGCTACAATATGATCAACCGCTTTTTGATAGGATGGTTGTGTATAGATGTTGTATCGTGCCTCAATAAGTTCATCCGTCACTTGACTCTTATCATACATTAGCCATTCAAGTCGCGTTTTCACATTTTCATAGTTTGCTTCTCGGACCGCCTTAATCGTGGATTCCTTCAGTTTCTTCATCACTTCAGCCTTGTTGTTGACATTTCCAGGCGTATTTAATACTAAAGCTTTAGCAATGCCAGGGTGATGTGCGGCAAACCAGGCTGCAACCCATCCGCCTAAGGATTCACCAGATAAATAGACTTCATGCAAATCTAAAGCTTGAATCACTCCTAATAGGTGATCACTATAGGCATCAATTCCATATGGGTGATTAGGCTTTTCCGTGTATCCATGCCCAAGCATATCGATACAAATGACACGGAAATGCTCACTCAACCCTCTAATATTCCGAGCGTAGGCTTCGATATGACCACCAGTACCGTGAAGCAAAATGAGTGGTTCTCCCGTTCCTGCTTCTAGCACTCTCGTTCTTATTCCATTGGCATCCACATAATAATTTTTAAAAGCTAAATCGGCTAAATCATTCCAAATTGTCACCTGAACATCCTCCTTTATATAAGAAACGCTTTATACTTTATGAAACTTAACAACACCCATTCCTGTCACCCATTCTGGGATTGGATCATAACATGCAACCTCTGGTTCAAACTCTTGCAGAATGCCAAGCAACACAAGCCAGTTATGTATCTCTTGGCCGCCATTCCCGCCATTTTCTTCGATATAATCTGGAGACCATTGTCTAAGTGCCTGATAATCTTTTTCTCTAATCAATTGTAAAAATTCACGATCCCACTCTTCATTGACCGGTCCAGATTTTAAGCTTGTCACACGTGTTTTACGCGTGTTCAAATATTCATCAAGCTCTTCAATCTGTTGACGACCATTAGTAAGCACTTTAATTAACTCTTGATCCTCAGGCTTTTCACTATCAATCTTCGGAATTGGTACCCAATGAGAAATGCCACCTGATGCAACAATCGCTACTTTTTTATCGCTTTCCCATGTTTCAATGGCTTTACGAACCACTTCTCCGACTTGGAAACAACGATCCATTGTCGGAAGTGGAGGTGCAGCTGTATTCACAGCAATCGGCACAACTGGAATCTTTAAATCATCGTTTAAAAAATGGACTGCTTGCGTGTGACCATGATCCACTTTCATTCTCATTGAGAAAGCAAAGTCCACATTATTCGCCAATCCAGTATCAAGAACATGTTTCGCTAATTCTTTCTCAAGGGGAATTTGGTATTCAGGAATTTCCCAATCTCCCCATCCTTCACAGCGGTCAAGTCCAATTGTGAAGGATGGCATATGATCATAAAAGTAACTATTAAAGTGATCATCCGATATAAGCACAATTACATCTGTTCCCACATCATTGAGCCATTGTTTCATATCAGCAACGGTTTGAAGGAAACGTTGTCCTTTTTCACCACCGCCAGCTTCATTTGTCATAATCATTGGACTATGTGACATCGCTACCCCTGCTACTATTTCAGCCATATCTCCAACCCCTTATGTTTTACTGTTATTTTCAAATCTAGGCAGTCACATTTCAAACCTGCCTATTATTTTTCAAATGGTAGATCCCCTAAAATAATACTTGCCTGTAACGCTAAGAAAAGCTGACTACTTGTTTGGAGATCATTGATATCAGCATCTAAAATTTTTCCGATTTTTTGAACACGGTACCGTAATCCGCCTAGCGATAAATTCATGACTTTTGCTGTTTTACACATATTTTGGCCATTCTTAATATAGATGTATAGCGTTTTGGTTAATTCTGATTCTTTCCCGCGATCATACTCAATTAATTTTGAAAGCATTTTGTTACAAAAATGTCGGATGTCTTCATTTTTCCCTGTGCGGAATAATATCCCCACTGCCCCCAAATCATCGAAGTACATGATGTCTTTTTGTTGATTACTCACATTCAATGAGATGAGTGCTTCATTGTATAGAATAGGAATATCTTCAAGAGAGGTTGCTTTTGAACTTATTCCTATTTTAAAAGGGATTTGAGGATATTTCTCTTTGAGATAATGAAGTAATTTCCAGATAAATTCATCGACGTTTATAAACTGCTTCGAGAACACATCTATAGGTAACAAAGCTGCAATGTTTTGCGCGTCTTCAGAAATAAGAATATTCAGATTACGTTCCATGAAATATCTTGAGAAAACTTCAATTAAATTCATTGCACCGATTGGTTCCTTTTCACTCGGATAAAAATCTCCATCCACTTTTAAAACGAGAAATTGATACTCCTTACCTAAATCCACGCCAATATGCCTTGCCCTTTTGAACAACACGACAGGATTTAGACGATTATGTATCATGTCTTCTAACAGTCCACCTTTAATGTTTAATCTAAGCTCTGTATCTAAAATGGACTCCTTGTTGTAGTTACTTACAGACCCAATCAGATGCATTTGTTGCATTTTCAACCAATCAAGTTCAGTGAAAGAAGGCTTAATAAAGGAACAATATCCAACCACCTTCCCCTTTGAAATCATTGGTGCTATTAATCTTTTATGTTTATTGGATTGCTCCATTTCGATTAGTTGCTGATTCTCCATAAGATCATTCAGTTTAGTCTGCATAGCTCTTTGCTCGTTGTTTTTCACTATGTTTTTTAATTGTTTACTATATTGTTTCGCTAGTTCTGTATCTAAACCGACTGAATAAAGATAGTTAAATCCTAAATCTTCAAGAATAATAGGGTTATTTGTCAGCTGATAGCAAACATCAGCCAATCGTGCTTCGCCAACGCCATTCAGGAAGTGTTCAATGGCTTTATTATTAAAATCTACAGCAGCTTGCAAATGATTCTTTTCTGTTAACACTCTATCTAGGCAATTCAAGAGCATTTGTGGTAATCCCGATTCGAGTTCCTTTTCCGTGTAGTTAAAGTTGCCAAAATGGGAAGACATTTGTACAAACGTCTCTAAAGCTTCAGGATAATGAACCTTATTTTGCAATATACTCACCCACTTAAGAAAGTTACTAGTTGAATTAGTTACCTGAAAAATTAGTATTTTAATATTATTCTACTTCCTTTGGAAGTATCTGTCTATTTTGGACCACCTTATTAGTAGAGTGGGTGAGCCTGAGCAAAAAACAGATATTGAATAACCCGTAAAACACTTTGTTCCTTCATTTCTATTCTAATAGTCTTGTAACTTAGCTGAGTCGAGTATTCTTGTTGAAAAACCTAACCATTGATCCCCTTATTTGCACGCCAATTTATAAACCTTCACTAGCTTTCACCTTTAATTTTTCCAACAGACCCTCACTACCAGTTTTTCTGCGAATGCCTCGAATACCCCAGCCCCCATCAAAATTCAATACAGTGCCTGTTGCAGGAACATTGTCATCTCGAGAGGCAAAAAACACATAAGAACCTGCATAATCTTCTCCTTGCAAGATACGGCCGACCGGAGAGGCTGCTGCGATATTCTCTTTACCCGCTTCCAAATCGTCGTCCTCATACCATTCCTTATACATGCTTGTAACAGACCGACTGTCCATTTCTAATGAGGCAGGCCCTCTCAAATCGGTCATAGCGCCACCAATTGCAATCCCATTCACGCGAATATAAGGGGCCACTTCGAAGGCCAACTGACGAACCAAACCAACCACCGCATGTTTTGTTGCAGTGTAAAGCGGTCCTCCTCCATTCGTATAAAATCCCGCATTGGAAACAGTAAAGATCATATTCCCTCGCGTTTCAACCAATTGCGGAAGACATGCTTTAGCTGCTAGTAAATATCCCTTCACATTGACATGGAATAATTCATCAAATGCTTGATCTATTTTATCTTCTGGAAGATCGACAAGTGCCATATTGTAATCCCAGATGCCTACATTTGCAATGAGCGTGTCAATTTTGCCAAAATGTTCGCTGCACTGATTAACTGCTGTCTTCAATTCACTCAGTTGACGGACATCCCCAACGATGCCAATGACATCATCGCCAAATGTCTGTTCAAGTTCTTTGAGACGATCTACTGACTTATCAAATACCGCTACCTTCGCACCTTCAGATACAAAACGTTCTACAATCGCCCGGCCAACACCGGACGCACCGCCTGTGATAAAGGCCACTTCATTTGCCAATTTCATTTTGTAGCCCCCACTCGTAAAAATATGTCACCCATCCACTACTTTGCTCTTACTTTGTTCTGCTTCAAAGTATCCATCCTCAAATGCCACGAATACATCCTCTCCCTCAACCTTTACCGGATACTTCTTCAAAGGTTTCCAAGGCGGAGCCATCTTTACTGCCCCCGTGTGAGCGCAGAACTTCCCCATGTGCAAAGAACAAACGATGACATCTCCATCTAAATAACCGCCCTCTGACAATGACCATTTGGCATGAGAACAGCGATCCTGTGTGGCAAGTACTTTACCATTCACATTAAACACCGCTACTGCCGTATCTCCTTCAACTACTTTTAATCCTTCATCATCTGGTAAATCAGACAACGTGCAAACCTTTGTATATTTCATTCCACACATCCCCTTCCCCTGTTCATCATGTTTTTAGAAAAGCGCAAGGCGCCCGCCTATTGGCTTATGACCTCGACCCGATGGCGCCTGGAGCTAGATATGAAAACCCATTTTAAAAATTTTATACTTTCTTATATGTCAAAAAAAGACAGATAAGTTATTTGACAAAAGTGTACTCTGATCGATTAAGATTGTTCGACGGGCAATTTTAAAACCCAATCCACCCTCTGAACGTCTCAGCACATCCCTGCGCTCTCCTGGAAAAATATCCGCCTGATTTTCTGAGCGATTACGATACACGATAAAGGATGACACGACTTCATACGTGTTCGGCTCCTCCGTCTCGTTAATTATCACATTGGAAATGAGATGCCTTGTGCGCGAGACTGGATTCTCTGCCCAGTTCACTCCTGAGACTCTCGCTCGAATACGTCCGCGCATCGTTTCATAAGTATCGTCGTAATGCCCACCTTGTCCTATAGCAGTATACTCCTGAGACATCTCTCTACCTAAACGGTTCATGCGAATCGGCATCCAATAATGAATATCTTTTTCCATTAACTCTAACCATGCCTCAAACTCCGAGTGGTCTAGCAGCTGTGCTTCCTTGTAATAAAACTGTTCAATTTCATGCTGTAGTTCCAAACTCGGGCTTTTGTCTGCCCATTTAAACGGTTTAACTAGTTCTGCTACTTCCATCCTCATTCACCCTCCTTTATATTACTAACCTCTACTCACTCAAAGTTGTGGCTTTGGCAGGCTCCGGTCTCAATGTATCCCAACTTGACTCCGACATCATACGGACCCAATGAGAATAAAACCCTCTCGCCACATCTTCGGAAAATACATAGGAAGTTTGACCAGGGAATTCTGGATTGTTTTTCCCTTGTACATTTAAACCCATTTGCATAGCTAATGGTGCTGTTTTTGATTTATATCCACGAAGAGCGTTTTGAATCTCCACCCAGTTCTCGCCATCATCTTGCTCATATACGCCACCGGCACTAAACGTACGGACATTTTGTCTCGCCAGTTCATCCTTGATTTCCTGCGGCGCATCTTTATCTACAATGACAAATGCCCAAACTTCAATCTCATTTGGTCCTTTCGGATGCCAAGTACGGACTGTATTCATTCCATAAGGTAGGAATGAGCAGTTAGGGAAGATTGTCATATGACTTGCACCCATTCTGTGATAAGGCATTTTAGACTCTAACCGTTCTTTTGCCCTTTCAAATGCCGGACCTTCACTATAATATTTATCTACTAATGGACCTACACGCACCGATCCTCTTGCTGTATCTAGATAGAATCCACAACCATGTCCACCCCATTCAGAAAGGAATTGATGCCCTTTCATATGCGGTTGGAAAACGGACAGATCTTGATCTTCCGGCAATCCCGCCACTACTGCTGCCAAATGAGAAGTTGTGGCTGCATGGTACATATCACCAGCAAATTGCTCTGCCGCAAACTTCCAGTTACACGGAATGACCCACTTTTGCATCGTACCAATAACTTCTGTACCTGCCTCAGAGCGGTCCAGCATCGTATCCATGTATGGAGTCGCATCACTTAAATACGTAAGCAAATCCGGTGCCTCTGGGTCCCAATTGGCAAATACTAATCCTTTATATATCTCCACTCGTGCCTGTAACGGCCCCCAATCTTCTTTCTTAAAATCAGAAGGAAACGCCTCTTCTTCAAATGGGACATTCACTAATTTTCCAGCCGTGTCATAGGCCCATCCATGATACGTACAAGTGAACGCCTTCGCATTCCCACAATCGGCCCGACAAATTCTCATTCCCCGATGACGGCACTGATTATGAAACACCTTAATACTGCCATCCCTCTGACGTACCATCACAACAGGATCTTCTCCCATATAAGTAGTTAAATAATCACCCTTCTTTGGCACATGACTCTCATGACCAAGAAGCAACCAAGAGCGACCAAAAACCCTCTCCAACTCCAATTCATATAATTCCTGATCCGTATAAATACGTGGATCGATTTTCCCCTGCTCTGTATCGATTAGGGAATGAATCGATTCTGATGTCCATTTTCCATCATTAAAACTCATACCTTAGAACCACCCTTTCAATTAAATTCACAAATGAAATCGCTTTCTTAAACTAAGTTTAAAATTTTTCCCAACGAAAAAATACAACAACAATTGCTTTTTATATCTATATTTTCTAAACATTCTGTATAGATTGAAATACATATAATTCCATATCCCTTATAAAGAATAAATAATTCTAGGACAAATGGATGTCATTTAAATATAAAAAGAGCCATTTTCCAATAAAAAAACGACTCTCGCATAATTTACTTTTCCTATTTATTAAAAGGAATGGAAATCATTTTAATTTAGGAGTCCAGAGGCTGAGGGATAAGTTTGTTGAAATTAAGCAAGCATTACGAAACCACTTCTACCTTAAGATATTACCAACTTGCTGCGGAAATTTCGTACATGTCTCTTTTCTCTGATCAGTTTACAAAAGCATAATCAATTACTACTATCTAGAGAGCTTCAAAGAAAAAAACGAAAACTACTGTTTTGTAAAAAAATAATAATAAGTTAATTTTAACTCAATATTTTTATTCTTTTATCTAGTCACTAGCAAATATTTTTATATTTATATAGAAAAAATAGCAGTACATCCCAGATTAAGGGGATTGTACTACTATTTCCAACATTTTTAGTATGTTATTGTATTACAAGCTTTAAACAAAAGTAGTAATAAATGCAAACATTATTTGTCATATTCTAAACACCATAAAATACCATCATTTATTAGATATTCTTTTTCATTTGAATCTGTATTTCTAATTTCAAGTAGCTTTGAAAGCATTAATTCCTTTTCTGTTTCTGATAGCGTCTCAAGCTCATCTTCTAACCAAACAGTACAAGAGTAATATGGAGTAAACTCTTTGGAAAGGTTCTCTAACCAAGATGGCTTCTTTACTTCATCCGGACATCTTATAAAACGTGTTTTATATTCATTAATTTGATTTTCAATCACAATCATTATTTGAGATTCGAAAATATTATCTTCGTGTATATGCAGTCTAATATAAAAATGTTCCATATTATAAACATTCGCATACTCTTTCCATGAGTCAAAAATATTTATGAAAGTTATAGTGATTTTTTTCTTATACCAATCTGGTATCTTGTCTAAATCTTGAAAGTTAAACATTTTTAAATAATCAACATATTGATTTTGCAATATAGGAAAATTAAATATTTTATTTTCTTTTTCTAGATTCTCTATCTGTTTAATTCTTCTTTTCCAACCTCTAATTTTTTTCAAAATCCACCACTCTCCAAAAGGAACTATGGCAGTTAGATGCCGTAGCTCGGCATTAAAATTATTTATCCTGAAAAATCAGCAAAAATTTCATTGATTTTCTTTTGATTCTGCTCCAAAGGTATTAAATACGCTCCGAGTCCTTTTACAGATTAAACGATTTAATCACTGCCTATATTTATTATCTTATTACAACATATTAACGCGGTAATTTATTGGATTTTTATATAAAACAGGCTGTCGAGACTTTTTCGACAGCCTGACAGCATAGAATTTGCTGAAATAGCAAGGTCTATACTGTATTTTAAGAATGATAAGTGAACTGCATATTCCGACTAATTAATGGATAGAGAGTTATTCTTCACAAATATCATCGATAAGAAAAAAATCATTAATCCATTCTCTCTGTTTTCCGCTCGTATTTTACTACTCTTTGCAATTTATCTAAATTCACCTTACGATCCCAAGCTTTTTTTGCATTTTCCATAAAATAAGGATAAAGATATTGATCAACGACCAACTGATACTCCAAATCATCAAGTAAATTATACGTACGGATTTTTATCGTTTCATTATCAAAAGTTTCAATCACAATATCATTAATCAAATTCAGTGGATTTCTTACTAAGTCTACATTCTGGATGTTTTTGATCTCAATGCTAGCAACTTTCGACTTAATCGTCCCATTTTCACCTTTAACAATCGTGAAAAGGACCTTTCCTGGTTTTAAACCCGGAAGTGACCAAAGCGTTATATAAAGGAAAAAAGGCGTAAAAATGAGGCCACTACCAAGGTAGAATAAAGAATAATCAGACTCAAACTTCAACCCCTGTATAATCAAGAAAGAACAGGCAAATAAAAAACCTACAGTCGCTAGCATTAACCAACCGTACATGAACTTTGAACCTTTAATGTGAATAGTATTCTCTTCTTTCTTCAAGTTTAACAAGTTATGTACCTCCCTTAGACTGTAGAAACATTGTTGGTAAATAATAATTTATTTATAGATGCCTCATTAGCTCTTTTAATACTCAAATCATCATTGTTCTCCCGTGTAATTAGCCAACATTCCTCATTTCCTGGTACTATAAAATACAGAGAAATTAGGTCAGGGTTTTTTTCTGAGTTATACATTAAGCTTACTAAACTATCCATTTTCCCGTTTCTTTTTGAAAGATCCTCTAAAAATTGAATGATGTTATTAGACTCTCACTTTTTACTTTTCAGAATGCCTTTGAAATAAGTAAGGAATCAAATTTTCTCCTGGCTTCCCCAGACCATGTCCTTGTATTTATATGTATACTTTGCATTAGTGTTACTTCATTAATTTTAACTCCTCAAAAGATTCCTAAAACAACCTTGTTAGTGCTCTCACTTTATCTGAATTCTCTTTTTCACCTCATCAATTATTCAATGAATTATCTCTCATTATCACAATTACCATTTAGTGAAATAATTCCCTTTTTAATTATATAAATATTACTATAATTACTAAGTTCCTTCAACATATGAAAATAAAACTATCTTGTGAATACCTAGTATTTCTACTTAATCCAAATATTATATTAAAATTCATCCTTCTTTTTGAATTGATAACATTATCGGTACAAGAGCATTTACTGAAGAACAGGAGCAATCTTTTAGACAAATGGCATTCAAAGAATTTGTTATGAAGATTAAGTAAGGTGTGAAAAATGAAAAAAGTGCGTTTGCTCTTTAACTGCATTGTAAATAATCTTATGGACAATCTTTATTTCGATAGGGACTTTAGGTCTAGTTGAACTTAATATCTCTACTTCCAGCGTTCAAAAGATGTTAGCACTAACACTTTAACTAACCTCTCTAATAATAAAACATATTCAACTATAGAAAGAGCATGAAAATTAGGAGAAATATCACAGATTGTTAAAGTTAAAAAACTAGAAAAGTAGTAAAACAATGTAAAAAAAAAGAAAACAAATGAAAAAAATATGATATAATTCCTTGTGTAATTAGTATCACAATCTAGGGGGAAAATGGTTTGAAAAAGTTTTTTAAATTTGGCTGTTTAGGGTTTATTGGTTTGATTGTACTAATCATAGTTATTGCTGTGGTAGGTGGAGGCGATGACGAACCAGCTTCAACAGGTGCAGATTCCAACACATCAGATAATGCGAAATCAAATGATAAACCTAAAGAAGAAAAGAAAGAAGAACCGAAGCTTGCTGCTATTGGTGAGACTTTAAAAGTCGGCGATGTTGAATTTACTGTAAACGATAAAACAACAAGTGATAATGTCGGTGGTGAATTCGGACAAAACGCTCAAGCTACATACTTAATTCTGGATGTAACAGTTACAAATAAAGGGAACGAAGCAATTACAGTTGATAGTAATTTCTTCAAATTAATGTCTGGAGAAAAAACGTTTGAATCAGATACAACTGCGGGTGTCTTTGCAAATGAACAGGCAGACTTCTTCCTTTCACAAGTAAACCCTGATTTATCATTAACAGGAAAAGTTGTTTTCGATTTAACCGAAGAAGTAATTAATTCAGAAGATTTACTCCTGAATGTACAAACTGGAATTTTTGGTACTGAACAGGGACAAATTAATATTGCTGATTAATAGCTAAGAAAATAACAGCCCCTCTCATTTGAGAAGGGTTTTTTGTTTTCAAAAGTACTTTTAACATACAAAGAGAACTATTATGTAAAAAGGAATGCGTTTTGGCATTTCTTGAAGACCTTGCGTTTTACACACCGTGAAAGACCTTCCCGAATGAAAGTAAAAACGAGTGCTTGCAAACTTGCTTTCAGTATTTCGGTTCTGTTCAATCGTTCCTATTAAACAATCGCACCCTTATCTTTGAAGAAGAGATTAACATTCATCCCTTACTAGTCGTGTAGATGTCACTTGAAGGTACTAAAAAAGAGAGATACACCTCAACGCAAGCGAAGGGAGAGGGATGTGGAATTATGTTAGAAGGTGGCATGACTGTGCCAAACAGTTTAACAGGCTTACACAATGACATAGATTAGTCCCATAGCCTGACTGAATAAAAAGACCAACTAGAAAGCTTGTGGCTTTGTGTAAGTTGTACTAAAATGACTCGCTTACTTTGCTTAACGAGTTGAAATTAACATGAAAAGGACTTGAAGAATATCCAAGTCCTTTAAGATTTGTAAAGTGTTTGGCTTATATTCAGTTTGTTATTTTAACAAATGATTTTTCATTCATTAATAAGAATTGAATCGTGTAATTGTCATTTTGAATTTGCTCTTTCGTTTCTGGTAAAGCTAAATATTCTTGTATCGCCAATTCAATTTCTTGAATTATTTCTTCAGAAGGTGGTTTATCCCAATCCGTTTTAATTGAAACATATGAATGTCCATTCTTCACTCTATAAGATACTCCTGTCAGTTGATAAGTCGATTTTCCCGCCATTGCATCATATATATCGGATGCAATATATGCCCAACGATTATCTTGTTGACGATATTCTAAGTTAAAAGTATTCACTTCAATATCTTTTACATCTAAATTTTGTGATTCTATTTCTTTTTCGATATCCGCAATAATTTCAGTTGACTTTTGAATATGTTCTGGAATATCAATTGTGACAATATTAGAAAACCATGATTCATTAATCCCTGCTAATTCATAATCTGCTTCTTCAGCATACCCATATGATGCGAATACTTCCTTCACAATCTTATTTACCTTGTCATAAAGACTGCTTGTTTCATCCCCTAGTTCATCTCGAGGTGTTTCAACAGCTTCTGAAACCTTTAATTCATATTTGTCATAGCCATTTTCATATAGATAATTACTTACCTTCGGTTCAAGGTCATCTGTTGCTTGTTTTAATGTAGTATCTTCCAAAATTAGTGAAATTTCAATTGTATATGGAGATGGTGTTATCCCCACATAATTAACAGTGTATCCTTCCTTTTCGATTAATTCAAAGAGTAGAGATGTTAAATCGGGATTATGCTGACCATTTGAAAAATTAGGAGTGATAGAAATTGGTAAAACTTTCGCTACAATACTTGCCATTGCAGGAGAGATAAAAGCTGAGCCAATAAATAAACTAAATAGAAGGGTCAACCCAATGCCTACGTATGCTAACTTCCTAGTCAAGCTTATCATATTTGTAAATGATGATTCATTAGTCTTATTTCCTACGTTAAATTCTAATTGTTCAATATCGGTCATGATTCGATTCTTCAATTCTTGTTTTTGTTTTGTCTTCCACATGAAATCAGAATCTAGTTTTTTTAAGGAACTATCAAATTCAGTATCATCTTCGTATTGTTTCCTCACTTATATATCCCCCCTTTAATAATTGTTTTTTCAATGCTGGAATCGCTCTAAAAAAAGTCGATTTCACCTTACCTTCAGACCAACTCAATATCTTTGCTGTATCCTCAATAGAAAAACCTTTGATTTTTCTTAATATTATTACCTTTCTATATGTATCTTTGAGTGCACCTAAAGCCTTATAAAGTTCATATGATTCCTCTTTTAACCTAACAATTTCTTCTGGTAATGGAAGGTTGTCTTTTTGCAAATAAAACATTTCTTTAAGAATAGTAGATGGTTTACGCTTCCTTAAAAAATCAACTGTAAGATTGTGAGCTATACTAAAGAGCCATGTTTTTTCACTGGAATGATGTTTAAATGAATCATAATATAAGTACGCCTTTAAAAAGGTATCGTGAGTTAAATCCTCCGCCTGCTGATAATCTTTTACCATTAGCAAAATAAAGCTTAGTACAGATTTGCTATGTTGGTCATACCAATCAGATATTTCTCTCTTTTTATTCTCTGACAAATACCACCCCTCCTTTCATGAATGTTCAATACTTAGACGTATAAGTTAACTAAAAGTTGTGTTTAATGTACCAAAATTTTAAAAATCACTTGTAACGATATTGGTAATTAATAACATCAAGTTTTCATAGATAGTTGAATTAGCTAATAAACACAGAAAGTAAGCCACAATAATGGCTTACCTCAGACCGTAGACAAACCCCACCTTTGTGAACTGCGCCCCAATTGTTAGACACTATCTACAACAATTGGAGGTGCAGTTTTTTGTCCAAATTTACTGCGGAAAAGAAAGTTACAGAGAAATGGAAAATCTATTGGAATAGATCACAAATCGATTGTTAAATGGGTAAGACAATACAACTACAATGGTGCAGAGGCATTGGTGAAACGTTGTACAAGTTATACACAAATGTTTAAACAAGAAGAACTACAATATATGACGGAAATTGGTACTTCTCTATGAGAAACGGCAGCTATTTTTAATATCCCAGCGCATTCCACTTTAGCTGTATGGAAAAGAAAGTTTGAAACACAAGAGATAGATGCCCTTCAGTCACAGGAACAGGGGCGTCTATCTATGAAAAAAGATTCAAATAAACAAAGTTCTACTGACCGTTCTTTTGAAGCACTAGAAAATCGAATAAAACAACTGGAAATGGAAAATGAGTATTTAAAAAAGTTGAATGCCTTAGTTCAAAACAAGGAAAAATCACCAAACAAGACAAAGCACAAGTAGTCTATGAGTTAAGGCATAAGTATTCGGTGAAGTCACTCGTAAAACTCGCTGGCATTCCACGCAGCACCTATTATGATTTAGTAAAAAGAATGAATCGACCTGATCCAGACACCGATATAAAAGGAGAAATCCAAGCCATTTATGAAGAACATGAAGGTCGTTACGGTTACCGTCGTATTCGGGATGAGCTAGTGAATCGTGGGAAAAAAGTAAATCATAAGAAGGTTCAACGAATCATGAAAGAGCTGGGTTTAAAATGCCTAGTACGGATGAAAAGGTATAAATCTTATAAGGGCACAGTCGGTAAAAAAGCGCCAAATCATTTAGACCGTCAATTTAGTGCGGACGCACCGAATGAAAAATGAGTAACAGATATTACAGAATTTAACTATTTGGTGAAAAGCTGTATCTATCGCCTGTATTAGATTTATTTAATGGGGAATTATTACGGATACCATCGGTTCTCGACCAACGTATTCATTAGTTTCGGACATGTTAGAAAAAGCATTAGAATCCTTACCAGAAAGGCATCAATTACTCATACATTCCGACCAAGGATGGCATTATCAAATGAAACAATATCGCAACTTGCTTTAAGCAAAAGGGGCTAAACAGAGTATGTCACGTAAAGGTAACTGTTACGATAGCTCTGTAATGGAAAACTTCTTTGGGATACTGAAGTCAGAATTCCTTTATTTTAAGGAATTTGAAAGTGTGAACCACTTTAAACTAGAATTAGAAAAATATATAGAATACTATAATAGGAAACGGTTAAAGGGAAAATTGAAAATGAGTCCGGTACAATACCGAACTCATTTTGAACAAGTTGCCTCATAAATAACTGTGTTTAACTTTTAGGGGGCACTACATTGAGGTGGGGTCTCATTCACACATTGTGAAAATATAGACTTTTCTTTTTTAAAATTCAAAACCCTTTCATACTATAACCGTAAACTTCAAAATCTTCTTTGTAAAGCTCTTCAACTAATTGCATTGCTTCAGCATCATATAGACTCTCATAACTAGGCAAGTCCCCATCAAATTCTAATGGTATTTTTGTTTCTGCATGTCTCCCATCATCCTTCATATAATTTAGAAAATGGTGTGGAGATTTTGATAAATCTTTTATAGGAGATTTTGGAAGGTTGAATCTCTTTTCTATTTTTTTTAATTCTGATTTAAGGTCCTCTAATTTAACATAATGATTTATTAACTCTTCTTCCCCTTGTACATACTGCTGTGAAATATGAGTATCTATTTGACCTGGTTGCACACCTATTTCTTTAATATAATATAAAAACTCCTTAAACGATAGGCCAGTGGTGATTTTCGGATTTAAGTTAACATTTTCAACCGTTCCAATTAGTGTAGCGTAAAACGAGCTAACAGCTCTTTTATATGGATTCCTAACGAGTTTATATATTGTTTTTTGGTTAGACAATAGACTATTGACTAGTTCCTCTCTGTAAAATTGATCTTGAATTTTGGATCTATAGGTATGAATCCACTTGTCCATATTTAACGCTTCAGATAGTTCTCCTGACTGATAATAAAACCATTTCATTATAGTTGTACAACCTGATTTTGGTGACCAATAAAAAATAATAGGTAAATTCTTATTATATAGAGGCATTCCCTTCCTAAATGTTTGGATTATTTCATTATTATTCATTTTCAGCTTCTCTCCTTTTATCACCATTTAACATATAATATGAAAAAACCTAAAATATGAAATGTGTAAATACCTTTAAATTAGAAAAATGTATATTTTTAAGAAAGGTACATATTTAATAATTATTGATAGGTTTATTAAGGAGTTGAAGATATTTGATGACTTGGGAAATGCTTAAATTATCCATTCAGGGTGATTATTGGTATTCAGGAGCCTTAGGATATACAATTACTCATACTACAAAGGGTTTCGTTTCTTCTAATTCGCAATTTACAATTAAAGTTTCGAATAAATTCTTAAGAGCTACTGATTGGAGAAAAATAAATTAAATTTTCAATAATTCCATCATACTTCTGAAGGACTTGTTATTACTCAACTCTTAAACTCTCACCAACATAAATCGTGTAATTGTTATCTAGATCGTTCCAGTTTTTAATTTGCTTAATAGTGCTACCGTATTTTTTTGCTAGTTCCGATACCGTTTCACCTTTTTTCACAGTATGATAAGTGGCACCAGAATTAAAATTTAATTTGCTACCTATTTCCAATGCATCTACATCAATGCCAGGATTAAGCTTTTTAAGATTATTAACACTTGTGTGTTAGTAGCAATCCCTGCAAAATACCCCTTATATCCTTTCGCATTACGGTATACCGGTACCAGAAGAACCACCCACATATCCCTTGTTAACAAACCTTGTTTCATCATCTGACCCTATATAAATATAAGCATTAGTTGAATTAGTGCTGAAACCAAAACCATAAATTACAGAAGCTCGTAAATCACGGTATACCACTGATCCGTCAGCTTGCGTAAAAGCTGAACTTGTTATTCTTACTTCTCGATCTGTTCCGATATATCCATTATATCCCGGGCCAAAACGTAATCCTTGAGCCCTGATAGGTCTGTAACTATAATTCTCTGCAACACCATCTGATGGAATACTTGAAATGTCAACCCCTGACTTCATTATTTGAATCAGGAGCCAAATAAACATTAGAATTAATTGTACCTAGAGTAGCACTTGTTACTAGTGATCTATCAACACTAAATCGTTGAGAACCGCCTGAATTATATCCAAACAACCCGTCAGAATTAACATTTACATAATGCCCACTAGACTGTGTAAGACGGACATTCCCACCAATGATTTCTAAATTAGTTAGACCATCCGATGAACGGAACTTAGCTCCATACACGTCAATACCTCTCAATGCACCTACATTGATACGGTCAGCGTTCACGCTTACAATTTTAGCAGCTGTTACAGCTAAATCATCAATTTGAACAGTACCAATAATGGCATCTTGTAATTTTGCACGTGTAATAGGCGCATTTGCCAATGCGCCATTCTGAACTGTTATACTATAGGCAGCCATTAAGTTTGCGGTAACCTCAATTAATGCTGCATTGGGGAAAAATTTATAAACTCTATACTAAAACAACAATTGAAGGAGTCCATACAACAGCAGGGATGATTTTTTAATATGCAATAAAGGAGAAAATGAGAGTCGAGAACCCGAAGATATTGAAAATGATTCAATTAAAGATAAATATTTGGAGTATGGGGAGTTAACAGAATTTCTAAATGCGGTGAAAGAGTATGAGATGGAGTTTGATCTAGAACGATTCTATTTGCTAGCATTTTCGGTAATGCGTTGGAGATTTATGTGCTCTTAAATGGACAGATATCAACTTTGATACAAACGAAATCCGTATAACGAAAACTATTTATAATCCTAACAATAACATGCACAATTACGAATTGACCCCTCCGAAGACAAAAGTTTCGATCCGAACATTCGTAATGGATGAAGCCATTATGATGTTAAAAGTTCATAAAGCAAAATAAAATTAGACCCCAAAAAAGAAATGATTCAAATTCTCATGATGGAAATTTTGTATTCTGTCGAAAAAATGGGTATCCATTTATTCAAATCTTATCAATAGAATGAATCTCATATTAAAGAAAACAACTATCCAAGCCGGCTATACCACACATCTTTCGCCATACTCATATTTCTATGTTAGCCGAGGCAGAAATTGATTTAGCAACTATTATGAAAAGGGTTGGTCATGATGACGAAAAAACGACACTGAAAATTTATACACATATTACAGAAAAGATGAAAAGAAATGCAAATGAGAAGATAAGCAACTACTTTAGCGAGGTTTTAAAAATGCAATAAATGTGACTGAAAAGTGATTTTATCAAAAAAAGAAGGCTGAATAAACAGCCTTCTTTTTTTGATATATAAGGGTTTATATGATGTTTATTACATCATGCCGCCCATACAGTAACCTTAAAAACACTAAAAAATAGATGTTAAAAACCCCTTTAAATCAACACTTACATAAATCATTCATACATAAAAAAGAGTCATATTATATCCTCTCGGTGTTTTTTCGGTGGTTTTTTTATTCTACAATTATGTTATAATTAACTTGTGTTAGCTAGCCTACGTTAAGTGCTAGCCTTGACGTAGTAACACAACAATATAAGAAGGTATGGCTTGGAATCCCATGCCCTCTTCCCAATGAATATGTGACTTGAGAAAACGACTTTACACGGGGTCGTTTTTTCTTTTGCATTCAAAAACCGCTGACTATAAAATCAACGGTTTGTATTCTTTGCATAACTTGAAATAATATTTTTAAAATCATTTAAGCAATAGAAAATATATCGGCTTAATTCTTCCAGGTCATCTTTATTTAGTAAATCGTCCTGGTGTGTTTGGTCGAATGTTTCTACTGAAAATTGAGTTGCTACTCTAAAATTTTCTAGGGCTTCGTCTAGTTTATCGTCTAGCTGCTTAGGTGTCATACTGTTTCAACTCCTATAATCGTCATAGTTAAGTTTTCTTCATCATCATTTAACACGCTTTCCATGTTGAAGAAACGATCTTTATATTTAATTCGTGTTTGTGCGCTGTCATCTATGCCGTTGGTGTGTCGGATAATAAAACGGTATGTTCTTTCAACGTGTTCCCTACTTGTTACTGCTGAAAGGTATTCTCTACCCTTAATTGTCTTAACTGCACACCATACACTTTTTATATCTACCCAATCTGTAACAACTCGGTCTGTATCTGGGTCTACATATTCCTGCATTTGCTGAAACGTAATTCTATGCTTCATTTGTAGCATGTTTTAACCTCCTATAGTGCCCTTAAGTATTCTTCATAGTGTTCAAATAGCCCTACATATGCGTCCAACATAGAAGATGTTCCATCAATCCTCATTTTAGCTGCTTGATTCTTTACTGGTACGATATTACCGTTACGATCTGTTTCAATTCCCGTATTTGTTAAGCACCATTTAAGAATAGGGCTGTTATTATAATTAATTTTCTTTGCTTTAAGGTCTTGTCCCATTTGCTGCATTGGAAGGCTTAACGTTCTAGCCCCTTGAATACATCTCACCATTTTAAAGCCGTATTGCTCCATTTCTTCCACCCAATATTTAGCACTGTATGAATCATAGTAGATCCATAAAGGCGTAATACTGTAATCATTTAGCATTTCTAAAAACCACGCTGTTATATCGCCATAATTAATTGAATTGCCGTTACATAGTCTTAATAAGCCTTTATCTAGCCATTTATCATAAGGTATTTTGTCCTCTTGTACTCTTTGCTCAAAACTATCTCTTGGAAGCCAATACATTTGGTGTATATATCGCTTTTCTGTTTCCTTATCCACCATTAAGAGGGTTGCACAACTTAAATCGGTTGTAATTGATAGATCGGCTCCACCTATTGCATAGCAATTCTTAAATTGTGATATATCAAATGTTTCTTCGTTACTTATATCGTCAAATGTAAGCCATGCACTATGAACGGTGTCCCTTACATTAAAGTCTTTTGTAAGTAGTCCTGTTATATCGCTTGGATTGTTCTTTGCCTTTTTCACTTTATTTTCTAGGTCATCTAGTTTCTTAATTGTTCCTAGTGCAGGGTTTGCTTTTTGCCATGCTTCTGGCTTTTTCCATTCCTTCTTTTCGTCTAGCTCATAAAGAATGGGTAAAAAGGTATCGTCTTTATAGTTTCCATCTACCACGTTACAAGCGTATTCGTACATATCATCAAATATATTTCCTCTTACTGTTCCAGCCGTTGTAATCATAATTAAAATAGGTTGCTGCCGTGCTGATTGTGATTGCTTCATAACCTCGTATAAGTTACGGTCTGCAATGCCATGAAGCTCGTCTATGACTACTAAACTAGCGTTCAATCCATCAAGGGTATTACTACTTTTAGCAAGTGGCATTAAGCTAGACATTGAAAGAGGAAAATATAGATCCATTTTACGCTTTTTAATATGCTTTGATAAATATGGGCTTTGCTTTATCATGTTGTGTGCTTCATCAAACAATATACGGGCTTGATCTCGCTTGGAAGCTATACTGTAAACTTCTGCACCGCCTTCACCATCTGCCATAAGCATATATAACGCTATACCGCTCAACATGGTAGTTTTTCCGTTTTTTCTTGCAACATAAAACATACTTTCTCTAAAACGTCTTAAGCCTGTGTCTTTATCTATGAAGCCAAATAAAGCACTAATATAAGCTTTTTGAAAGAGTTCAAGGGTAACAGGCTTTCCAGCCCATTCACCCTTACTATGCTTACAAAAACGTTCTATAAAGGCTATTGGTTTATTTGCCTTTGCTTCATTAAAAATAAATTGCTGTGGGTTATCAATTTCATTAACCAATTTTTTATATTGCTTAAATACACGCTTTGAAACGGTTATTTTACCTTCTTTAATTGCATTCCAATATTCTTTTATATAGTTCACGTTATCCCCCATTTATAAAGTCCATTAAAGCGTCATTTTGCGCTTCTATTTCTGTTCGTGGTAGTAAGTCTATTAATTGCTTATAAAGAAGGCTAAAGCGTTGTATGGTCGTGTTATAGGCTTTTAACGCTGGGTGTTCTCTTAAAAATTCTTGCTTACCTTGCTTAAACATGTTTACTGGCCCTTCATCTTCTACCTGTGCCTTTAAAGTGGCCAATGTATTCTGCATGAAAACAAGTTCATTATATATCCCTGTTGCTATTGGTTGTCTGTCCTCTGGTACTTCCTTTAATAGTTTCTTAACTTTCCTCATATCGGTTGAAATGGTTACTTTTCTTCTAGTAGTTGTCATATGTTCACCTCTTTTTTTCACTTGCTAATATAACCCTCGCCTTATATAAAAACCCGTGGAGAGGAAAAGAAAACTCCCCCTCAACGGTCTCCCAAACACTTCAAAAATTAATTTGATGGGGGGTTACTTTTATTAAATTTCCGTTTTCATCAAACGTTGTTCCCTCAATAGTTGGGCTTGTCGTGTTATGTTCCTTATTATGGCAATCTTGGCATAATGCTTCTAAATTGCTCCAATTAAGCGTTATTTGAGGATTATTTATGTTTTTAGGGCTTATATAGGTCTTATGATGGCAAATAACGGCTGTATTTCCGCATCTTTCGCATATATAATGCTTGCTTTGCATGAAACCAGTCCTACATTTAACCCATTCCTTACTTGTATAGAAGCTTTTAGCATAATCTTGCGCCATAGCCTACATATTCCTTCCTAAAGCTGTTAAAGCCGTTAAAAGGTTGTCTATAGTGCGCTTAAGTCGTTCACTGTCTTGTCCTTGAGGGTCAAACCATAATTGTAAAATAAATTTTGTTACTGTCTGTGCTAATGGGTGTATCTCTGTATCATCTTCCCATGTTCTACCTGTTGTTACTTCTAGGTAACTAGGTATAGATTCCAATAAGGGAACAATGATAATATCGTTGTCCTCGCCATCTACTCTTACTGCGTTCCTTGCTTCCTGTATATCAATTAACAATATAGATCACTCCTTTTAGAAAAAGGGATACCAGTATAAACTGATACCCCTTGAAATGTTGTTAGGCTTATACTGTTGCTGGTGCTAGTTTAATAAATGCTTCTGGTACAAGTGGCTTAGTATCTGCAATCGCCATTGCTCGGTAATCTACTAATCCACTCTTAAAGCTTGATTCCCTTGAAGTTTCAATCATCACACCTTCTGGCATGTTATAGCCCATGTATTGGAAGTTTCCTAGAATAATAGTATCATCTGCTAGGTTGTCATCTACGATAACTTCTTTACCTAGAATATAACCAATGCTTTCATTCTTAGGATCTGCAATAAAGATAGGTCGCTTGTTACCATCTACTAAGCTATATACTTTGTTGTATAGTGTAGCGTTACTCATAGCAAATTTTGCGCCTGCTCCATATCCACGTTTTAACAATGCTAAAGCCTTTGTGAAGTCTGTGTAATCGCCTGTAAGTTCTAGGCTGTTTGTTGCGTCCCATGTAATACCACTGTCTAGCCCTGTGCCTTGTCCTTCTCCAGTACCATTTACTAATGCGTCTGCAATAGCTTCCATCACACAATTAGTAAGTTCATCTGTGATATATGATTCAAATGCTTGGATAGACATTTTCTTAGTAGCTGCACTCATTGAAAATACTTTAATGATCTCATAGCCTTTAAAGCTTACTGTAGCTGTTGATACCTTTTCACTTTCAACGGCTGCACCTTCTACATGCCATTGCGCCTTACTGGAAGGTGTTCCAATTGGTACGCTGATATTTGTAGGAATGTTGAAGTTTCTAACATGCCCGATAAGTCCACCCATTGTACGGGCTTTTTTAATCACTTCGTTTAGTGTTTGCGTTGGTAAAACGGCTGCACTATTCGTTGTAGTGTTGAATGCGTCTGCTCTGCGTTCTGTTTCTTGTAGCTCCATTGCTTTATTAAAAGTACGTTGTTCAATATCTGTAAGTTTTTGACCTAACATAGTTTTATAAAATGCGTTGCGGTATTCTGTACTACCAAAAATATTTTCTGTTGGCACTTTGTTTTGTTGGTTGAAGTTCATTCCAGTAATAGGATTGAAACTTCTTTGTTCCCCTGTTCCGTTTTCTCCCCCTACGGCTGCTTGGTTGTTATTGTTATTTTGCTTTTCTTTTTCTTGAAGGTTTTTCTTAGCTTCGTTTAATCCTTCAATTTCAATGTTAAGTGTTACAATATCTGCGTTTGGATCTGTGTCAATCGTCCCTTTAATTTGCGCTGCTCTTTGTTCAATCACTGCTAAAGATTGGTTACGGTAATAGTTAAATGCCTCTTGTACTGTTTTAAAATTCATTTATAAAACACTCCTCGATAATATTTTATTTAATTTAATTTTCGCTGCTTGTCTTTCTGGGGCTTTAAGCTCTTTCCATATATCCTCAATTTGTGATCTAGCTTCTACACTAGTTTGAGGATAAGCAGGAAAAGGCGTTATACTGCACTCATAAACCTTTTCAATTTTTGTTATTGTTCTGGTATTTGTTTTTGCGTCATAGTGGCTGCCGCCTTTTGGTACTTTAAAAGCAAAACTCATACCCGATAGATCGCCACGCCCTACTGCCGTATGAACGCTTTTTCCATCTTCTGTATTTGGTAGCTCTGCCCTCATCAATAACCCTGCCGGATCTATTGACAATTGCATTGTCTTAGGTGTTCTTGCTAAAGGAATTTTATTCATATCGTGGTTATAAAGTAAGCGAACGTCTGTAATATCCGCTTTATCTAAAGCCCCTCTTTTTATAACCTCGATATATTCCCCAAATGGTGCTTTTATAGTGGTAGGCTCGTCATAAATAATCGGTCTACCAGTTAGAATAAGGTCGCCTTGCTCTTTTGGCTCGGCTGCCCTTAGTTCTGCTACTCTCAATTCTTTCATTGGTTATTACCCCCTTTGTCACTTAACTGATACTGGTCGGCTTTTTCTGCATTAACTACATTTAATGTTTGTAGTCGCTTGTCACCGTCCTCAACTGGTGGCATATTCAATATTTCTAAAGCTTGATTTATGGTAAATAATCCATAAGGTGTAAGCTCTTTTAAAATATTTGTTTTTGTTTCATTGCTTGCAAATTGTAGCCTGTTTGCTTCAAAGATGATTGAATTTCCAAACGCTTGTTCACGCTCGGTAAATAGCTTATCTGTAAGTTCTAAAGAAAATTGAACGGCTAAAGTCTCAATAACACTTTCGTAAAACGCTGCCCATTCGTCCTCGTTATAGGTACTATTTACAATCTTTTCACTGATACCCAAATACTCGTATATTTTCCTTTTCACTGAATCTAGTTGTTTGTCATCAATTGCAACTGGTTTTGATTCCAAAGGGGTATATTCATATTTACTATCTAAAGCTGCTATACCACCGTTATTACTCGCTGTTAAATAATCCTCAACAAATGCTGCTTTTTCCTCTTTTAGTTTCTCTGGGCTTAATACCTGGTTGTATTTCAATATGCCCCTTATGGTTGCATTGCTTTTTATAGAATTTTCTAGCCCTTCATTTTGCGTATGCGCTAGGTCTAACGTTGGAAGTATTGCCGTATTCGTATCGCCTAATAGATCGTTACTGTTAAAAAATCGCCTTGCTGTAAATACTTCTTTAAAAGGCAAAATAACATGTTTTCCATTAGCAAATAAGAAACGGCAATACATTTCACCTGTTAGATCGGTTATATACTCAACGCTTTGCGGGGATAAGGGATAAATTGCTTTTAAATTCCCTTTGTTATCCTTCTGTAAGAAGGCGAAAGCATTGTTATACAAGTAGTAATGTGTTACCAGCTTATAAATTAAGTCATAGGCTGTCATATATGGATTAGGTCTTACTTGTAATATGCGGTTTAAATAATGATCGCCCTCTTTTCTTTTGTCTGGGGACGTTATAACATGCGTTCCTTTTAACTTGGCTGCATTTCTTGCTATGGCGTCAACTGCTGCCCTGTAAATATCACTTTCATATGCGTTACCGCTAAACGGTGTAAATATTGCGGCTCCACCGCTCATTATTTCCGCTCGTTCCGTTTTCTGTGGTTCCTCTTTTTTGCGGTTAAAGATCCTTTCAAAAAAACCTGCCACTTACTCACCCCACTTTATTAATTTTCCGTAGTTATAAGTTATACTTATTATAACATGGTTTTGTTATAAGTATTACTTATAGTTATTCTATTGTTTTTCGTACCAGATAACATTATTTCCTAAATAGGTTCGTTCCGTTCCATCTTCAAAATAAACTGTGATAAATGGATAAATATCATTTTCGCTAGTCCAAATTAGTTCAATTGTTTCGACTTCATTTTCACCTTCTGCAAATATTACTACACTATCAAACTCATTTATTTTTATTTTTGATAGATATTCTTTCATATTTTCACCCCTTTTTTGTATTTGTCGCACTTCTATTTTCACTATGTGCGACACTATTTGTTCTTACTCTCCCAATAGTTTGACGTTATTTGTCGCATGTCGCACTTCTATTTGACATTCGCTTTTAATATAGTGGTAGTAGTCATATTTTTGTACTACACTACTACTACATTCATATATTTAAGTTGAATAGAAGTACAACAAGTGCGACATAGTAGTTTTAACCGTTGATGTAACTGTACTTGTTCATGTCGCACTTCTAAAAATAAAGTGCGACATAAGTACAACAAGTGCGACAATCTTCTAATTTAATACAAAACATTGAACGGAGTTTCCAGTAGCAGGATACCAACTTGCCATATTAAGAAATTCTCTACTAGGTCTAGCAGATTTTTTCATATATCCTTCGCCTAACAGTTCTTGAAATTCAATAACAAACTGTCTTTTTGACTTGAACTTATATCCGTTATTTTGGCAAAAATATTGATATTCTTTATAAACATAGTCTGTAGGTACATTGTCAACTTCTGCTATTTCTTCATCTTTATATTCGTTTTTATAGAATTCAACAATTGGATTATTAAACTCTTTGTATTCTTCTAATTGTTGTTTTACAACATCTGGAATGGAAAATTTTTTAAATTCCATCTGTAACGCTTTAAAAAGTATATATTCTAAAACGTCCTTTGATTTTAACTTAACCTCTTTAATGGTTGGATCTTCTACCTTTCCGTTAAAGTTCGCATTGAATGGAAGTATCACCATTCGTCTATAAGTTCCGTTACTCTTGTTTCTTATTTTAGGAATCTCATTAGCACTGAATAACATAGCCAATTTAAGCTGCACTGTGAATGGATCTCGTCCTTTTTGTTCTACGGTTATATAATCCCCAGTAGCAATACTTTGTAAATTGGAGTTATTTTCAATATAACTACCAGCAATATCATCACCAATATTTAATGTCTTTCCTACCATCTGGAACGGTTTAAACTTCTCACCTATTTCATGCATTTTTAAAGTGGATACGTTTTTTTCACCTATCAGATTTATTAGTAATTGCTGGAATGTACCTTTACCGTTGTTACCAGATCCAACTAAAATGAAATATTTCCCTCTGGTATAATTGCCGTTTAACGATTCGTTAATAATTTCCCATAGTAGCTTAACTACTTCTGAATCATTACAAGCAATTTCATTCAACCATGAATCAAAGTTCCATTTTGGCTTAGGTGCATTTTCTACATAATTTGTTGATATTTTTGTAGTAAACACCTTTTTTGGCGAAAATGATTCTAGCTTTTTTGTTGCTGCATTATAGATACCATTTCCAACTGGTATTAAATCTGGTGAATTAATGCTTTCTTTTATGTCGCATTGCATTTTAATTTTGAAATAAACATCTTTCACCTGTTTTTCAGTGAATTGTGGTTCTATTGGATAGATCAACCTGTAAATATAATTTATGTTTGAAGTGTATATACCTTCATCATCTATATAAACATGAAGTCTTGCGTCCTCACTTGTACCAATAACCGCAAAATGATGTTTTTTCATTAATGTTTTTGCACAATCAAAAGTGGAAATTTTATCATCACTTTTAATAGTTTTAGAAAATTTTTCATTAAAGGAATAATCCGTTCTAATGTCTTTATTTTTAATTTCCGCTTCCAATTTTGAAAGGTTAGTTTCTTCCCATTCACTATTACCTAATGCAATCATTGTTGCGTATTTCCTTGCATTTTCAATAGTAATTTCACCAGTTTGAACGCTTTTCGCTAGTACCATAATGCATGAAAGAGAATTAGTGTAATCCTGTAAATTTTCCTTTTCTCTTTCAATGTAATTTCTTATAGTCAAAGTGGTACTTCTTGCGCTTAAAGGTGTACGTTTTTCAACCTTTACTGGTTCATTTTTTGGTTCCTCAACTTGTTCAATTTCTACTTTTACTGGATAAGCTTCACCGAATTTAATATATGAATCTGTTTCTTTATCAAATGCACTTGGTAGCCCTTGTAACTGGCTCCATGTAATTGATGAACTATCAAACGGCAAACCTATAACATTGGCAACTTGTTTTATTAACGGTTCATTTTCCTCTTTGCTATAAGGCCTTTCAGCTTCTAGTATTAACCTGTATCGTTCATTACCTAGCCTACTTCTAATAGTTTCATAGATGATATATGAATAACCGTTTATTTTATTGTCAATGTGATTTATAAAATCATTACGATTCATGTTGACATCGTCATAATCTAATACAATAAGATCCTTGCTTATAACATTGCTGTCGTTGCGGATAAATTCCCCATTTTCATTAGGCTTTATGTTTCCACTAATAAAATAATGAATGTTGTTTTTCGCTTTCGCTGTGGCTCTTTTATCCTTTACATCAAACTGATTTACCATTGTTGGGGTAAAGTTAGCAATCCACTCTAAGGCGTCATCTGTTTCTACCTTTGTTAGTTTATTTGTCTTAAAGCCTTTTGAAATGTAAATCAATAAATCACCTCCCCCATTTCTTGTTTCTCCCATCACAATTTGTTACAATGATGGGAGATAAGGAATATTAATTTCCCTTCTAGAAAAGGTGTAGGATCTCCCCAGATTTTTACACCTTTTCATGCGTTTATTAGTGCAATGTATAAAAATATCAATGTTCCAACAAATGCTATTAGATAAAAACGATCTATGAATTTTTCATTCATGGTGTTCACTCGATAACTTGGAAATAGTTTCTTGATATTCCCCGATTTCTTTTAGTTGCTCGTAAAATAAGGTGTAAATTGCGCTTAACTGTTTTTGTGTTTGACCAAACCTTACATCAGAAGCCATTGCGTCTGGGTATTGCCGCATATCCTCAATCAAGTGTCCAAAAAATATCATTTGACCTTCGATAACTTCTAAATTAACCATGATACCGTCAGCTTCGTTATTTATATCAATTAACTTTTTCTGCATTGATTTATTTACCTCCAATCAACTTTACAAATTGTACGATTAGCTTTAATTCTTCATCTGTTAACCCCTTGTTGTTCAAGTTATCCACTTCCTTTTTTATTTTAGATAAACCCATGATCTAGGTAACCTCTATCATTTAACACTTCTAATAATTCTTGCGCTGCATTTTCCTTCGTGTAATCTTTAATTTCTTGAAGTGCATATACAACTCTTAAAATACCAGTTGTTATTTCCGCTCTTTCAAGCATTGAATCTAAATCTAATTCATTAACTTTTGGTGCCTGCATATTAATAACCCCCTTTTTTAATACCACGTTCTATTAGGCAGATAATGCCACCAATCACCATTACGGTAATGAACATTCAAGCAGTTTTCTTCGGTGTTTCTTTCGACTTTGACAATATCGGATAACGTGTAATCTTTGCGTTTTTCAAGTCCAAATGCTGAATTATGCCTTGCGTATGTTTCTAATAAAAGTTTATATTCTTCATTTGTTAAATGTTTTGCTACTGGTAACTTACTCATTCTTCTCACCACCCATAAGAAAAGCATTCTTAATACTTTCTGCAATTTCCATGAAGTGTTCTCGATCTCTAGCCTGTACTTGTACAATACTTACAAATTTTTCTCTTTCCTTATCGAAAATAGATACATTTCCTGTTTCAATTTCGCTACCTGTGTTTAGGTCTATATTGGCTTTAAATTCGTATTTTCCCACCTTGCCCACTCCTTTTTTCACCTTATAGCAGCTCCTTTCAATTTATTAAAAAACTTAATATCGTTATTGGTAGCTGTCATACTTGCTGTCATATCATCAAGAAATTCATCAACCTCATTTTTCTTGAACAAGTATTTAGTTCCTACCTTGTAATACTTCAAACCGTTTTTAATTAAACGATCCTCAATGATGGGCTTACTGATATTTAGGTACTCGGATAATTCTTTGTACGACATAAAATATTTTTGTTTTGCTAGTTCATCAACTCGTTCATTGATTGCTTTTTCAAGTAATGTAGTAACTGTCTTATCATCAATTTGAACGCTTAACACCGACATTCACCCCTTTCTTTATTTAATGTCATTGCCTTTGCCTTTTGCTCTATGGTCTCGTCAATTTCTATAATGAATAAATCGTTAACAGTAACACCTAATGCCTTTGCTATCTTATAGGCTGCATTCATGGACGGCTTACGATAACCTGTCTCATAGTTTGAAATAGTTGTTACATTAAGTCCTGTAATGAAGGAAATATCCTTTTGTTTAAAGCCTTTTTGTTTTCGGATCTCCTTTATTCGATTCACTTTTTTCACCTGCCTTCTTGCTATCTGTAGTTAGCATAACACCATATTCCACGGATTGCAAGAAAAATATTCCACGGATTGCAAATTTTTTATTTATCATATAAACTAAGAGTAAATTTAAGGGGGTTGGAATATGGACGAAAAGGATAATAAATTAGGCGATTACTTAAAGCGGTTAAGGAAAAGTAATAACTACACTTTAAGGGAAGCTGAAGCAAAAACAGGTGTACCAAACACTTACATCTCAAATTTAGAAAATGGAAAAAAGAAAAACCCATCTATGGAAACACTGTATAAACTTTCAAAGGGTTATAAATCTTCCTACACACTTTTATTAAGTGAAGCTGGTTATGAGGATGAAGTTGCAAAACGACAAAGTAGGGCATTAGACTTTTTTAGTAATGTGGATGAAATATTAAAAGGTGAAATTGAAGTAGGTAAAAAACAAGTAGATTTAATAGAGCAATCTAAAGAATTGTATAGAAATGAAATTTCAATTCCTATTTATTTGAATGAGGATAATGAGGGTAACTTTTATTTCTTTAAAGATAATGAATTAATAGATGATGAGACACAACAAAAATTAAAAAATATTATTAAAACACTATTAGAATAGGCGGTGATTATTAAATGGCTCGTATATACAAGAAGAAAACTAAAAACGGTATTAGATGGGGTTATGTGGTTTATATCGGCACTGATCCAATCACTGGAAAAGAAAAAAGAAAATATAAACAAGGTTTTTTAACTCAAAAAGATGCTAAACTTGCTGCTGCACTAATTGAACGACAAATCAATAATAATGAGTATATAGAGCCTTCAAAAATTACGTTTAACGCTTTATGTAGTGACTGGGAAAAGCATTATATTACTCAAGCAAAAGAAAGTAGTTTAAGGGCTAGAACTAAGGCTTTAAAACATATTAAAAATGAGTTTGGCAATGTAGCAATACAAAAAATAAGTAAAAAAGCATATCAAGATACCATAGATAAGTTGGCAAATAAATTTAGTTATAATTATGTTTCAAGTATTCATACCTCTGCAAATATGGTTTTTGAATATGCTCGGGAAAATAAATTACTTAAAGAAACACCTACAAAAGATATTACATTACCCAAGAAAAAGAAAACTGTTTCAGATCTGGAACAAGACAAAATACAAGAAAAGTTTCTTGAAAAAGAGGAATTAGAAGAATTTTTAACAACTGCAAAAAATGAAGGTTTAGAAAGTGATTTACTTTCTTTCACCATGCTAGCTTATACAGGTTTAAGAATCGGTGAAATGATAGCATTAAAATGGTCCGATATTGATTTCAATAACCACACCTTAAGAGTTATAAAAACGTATTACAATCCAACAAACAACAAAGAAAAATATACGTTATTAACCCCAAAAACAGAAGGTTCAATAAGAACTATAACTATTGATCCAATTTTAATTGAGTTACTCCAGCTGCACCAACTAGAACAAGATAAAATCAAGAAGGAAAATAAACCCTTCTACCATGATAAAGATTTTATCTTTGCTACTAATGAAGGTTATCCTAAAACCATTAAAAACATTGCTATAAGAATGCAGCGTTTATTGAAAAAGACAAAAATAAAAAAACATGTTACACCTCATTCATTTAGACATACTCATACTTCATTACTAATTGAAGCGAACGTCCATATTAAAGAGATACAAGAACGATTAGGGCATAGCGATATTAATACAACTATGGACATATACGCTCATATGACAAAGAACATTAAAAAAGAGGCTTCCACTAAGTTTAGTAACTTAATGAAAGACCTCTCTAAAAATCTCACTGACTAATATCGGTGGTTTTATCGGTGGTCTGATATAAGCTCATAGGCTATAAACATTGATATATCAATGTTTTAAAACCCATCCTACATCATGCCGCCCATTCCACCCATACCGCCCATATCAGGCATTGCAGGTGCGTTTTCTTCTGGTTTGTCAGCTACGACTGCTTCTGTTGTTAGGAACATGGCAGCGACTGAACCAGCGTTTTGTAGAGCTGAACGTGTTACTTTGGCAGGGTCAACGATACCAGCGTCGATCATGTTTACCCATTCGCCTGTTGCAGCGTTGAAGCCTGTGCCTACTGCTTCGCGTTTTAGGCGATCTACGATGATTGATCCTTCTAAACCTGCGTTGTGAGCGATTGTGCGTACTGGTTCTTCCATTGCACGTAATACAATGTTGATACCTGTTTGAATATCGCCTTCTTCTTGTAATGCAGCAACTTTGTTGTATACGTTAAGAAGGGCAACACCACCACCAGATACCATACCTTCTTCTACAGCTGCGCGTGTAGAGTTTAGGGCATCTTCAATGCGTAGTTTGCGTTCTTTTAATTCTGTTTCTGTAGCTGCTCCAACTTTTACGACTGCTACGCCACCAGCTAGTTTAGCAAGGCGTTCTTGTAATTTTTCACGGTCGAATTCAGAAGTTGTTTCGTCCATTTGTTTACGGATTTGGTTTACGCGGCCTGCGATTTGGTCGCTTGCGCCAGCACCTTCAACGATTGTTGTGTTTTCTTTTGTTACAACGACTTTAGAAGCACGTCCTAGAGAGTCGATTGTAGCAGATTTAAGATCGCGACCTAGCTCTTCAGTGATTACTTCACCGCCAGTTAGGATAGCGATATCTTCAAGCATTGCTTTACGACGGTCACCGAATCCAGGCGCTTTAACAGCTACTGCATTGAATGTTCCACGTAATTTGTTCACTACTAATGTAGATAATGCTTCGCCTTCTACATCTTCAGCGATAAGAAGTAATGGTTTACCTTGTTGTACAACTTGCTCTAGTACTGGTAATACTTCTTGAATGCTTGCGATTTTTTTGTCAGTGATTAAGATGTAAGGATCATCTAATACTGCTTCCATTTTATCAGTATCTGTTACCATGTAAGCTGAGCTGTATCCACGGTCGAATTGCATACCTTCAACGATATCCATTTCTGTAGTGAATCCTTTAGATTCTTCGATTGTGATAACACCGTCGTTACCTACACGCTCCATAGCTTCAGCGATTAATTGTCCAACTTCTTCGTCAGCAGCAGAGATGGATGCAACTTGTGCAATAGACTCTTTGCCTTCGATTGGTTTAGAGATAGCTTTTAGTTCTTCAACTGCTGTTGCAACCGCTTTTTCGATCCCTTTACGGATACCCATAGGGTTTGCACCAGCTGTAACGTTTTTCAACCCTTCGCGGATCATTGCTTGCGCTAGAACCGTTGCAGTTGTTGTACCGTCACCAGCTACGTCGTTTGTTTTACTTGCTACTTCAGCAACTAGTTTCGCACCCATGTTTTCGAATGCATCTTCTAGTTCGATTTCTTTAGCGATTGTTACACCATCATTTGTAATTAATGGAGAACCGAATTTCTTCTCAAGAACCACGTTACGTCCTTTAGGTCCAAGAGTTACTTTTACTGCATCTGCAAGTGTATCCACACCACGAAGCATCGCGCGGCGAGCGTCTTCACTAAATTTAATATCTTTAGCCATTATTAAGTACCTCCTCTAATAGTTAAAAATCTTTATCTTAAGTATATCGCTGTTGTTTTATTAACCGATCACAGCAAGAATGTCGTTTTCACGTAAAATTAAGTATTCTGTACCTTCGTATTTCACTTCTGTTCCTGCATATTTTGAGAAGATAATAAGGTCGCCTTCTGCAACTTCTAATGCTACACGTTCACCATTTTCTAGTACACGTCCAGTACCAACTGCTACGACTTTACCTTCTTGAGGCTTTTCTTTCGCGCTATCTGGTAGTACGATACCGCTTGCAGTTTTTTCTTCCGTTTCAACAAGCTCGATAATAATTCGATCACCTAGTGGCTTCAACAAGTGAAACAACCTCCTCAATTCATTTGAAAATTATTTTATTAGCACTCGTTAGTCTTGAGTGCTAACACAATTATTATATTAATCAAAACTACTCTTTTTTGCAAGTAAGAACCTTTCAATTTTGCAAAAAAAATACGAACCTCTCCATTCTATACAACTTCTATTTGTTTTATGCACTTCATAAGGATGTACTATTTGAAACCAATGGCGTTTTACGGGTAAAATAAATATTAGTGTAACTTCTTTATGAATAGGAGACTAGCCTTTGAAAAAAGAGTATTGGTTTATCATTATGATTTATATAGCCATGCAATTATCAGCCATCGTTGGCGTTCCTGCCATTCTTTTTCTTGGTAATATGTTAGGATACAGCTTTGATGAGGTTGCTAAAATTGCCCCGCCACTCTGGATTGTCATTAGCTTTACAATCACTCTTCTATTAACTTTGTGGTTTTTACGGAAAGAACGTAAAGAGATGCCAATGAGGAAACAAGCACCATTATCGACTTCTATCGGGTGGGCGATTGCAGGTATTCCGCTAGCATTTATGGCTCAAACCATTGCAGCGAATATTGAATTAATGCTCGGCATTGAGATGGGGTCAGACAATACACAGCAAATTATGTCTTTAATTGAAACGTCTGCTATTGTGATTCTCGTCGTTTCTATTATTGGTCCGATATTAGAAGAGATCATTTTCAGGAAAATCATTTTTGGTTCCTTGCATAAACGATTGAACTTCTTTTTATCAGCACTGATTAGTTCATTAATTTTCTCTCTCGCGCATGGGGAAATTGAGCACTTACTTCTTTATGCAGCGATGGGCTTTACGTTTGCGTTTTTATATGTAAAAACCAATCGTATTCTTGTACCGATCATTGCTCATGTAGCAATGAATACCTTTGTCGTTGTGATTCAATTGAATATGGATAAGCTAGAAAAATATATGACAGACATAGAAACGGTACAAATGATTTTTAGCAGATTAGGATGATGTTGGATGAGAACACCTTTGTTCACAGGGATTATCTCCCTTCTTTTTGGATTTGTATTTATTTACTTTGCGATTATTAATCTTCAAAACGGTGGAGGTTGGGGATTTCTAACGATTTTCATTTTGATTTTTGCCACTTTCGATATTGGTGGTGGGATTAAGTTAATCGCTATGCATTATCGCATGAAAAAGAAAGAGGATAAAAAATAGAGCTGACTCCACTCGGGTCAGCTCCTTTTTTTATGATGGATAGTGTTTTAAGAAGTATACTAATGATTGCAATTCGACCGCCAAATCAATGTGGTGGATGCGAATATGGGAAGGAACAGTTAACCGCGCTGGCGTAAAGTTCAAGATTCCCTTTACATGACTTTTAACGATTCGATCCGTAATTGGTTGGGCAGCATGAGACGGTACAGTCAAAATGACGACTTGAATATGGTGCTCATCAATCAACTTTTCTAGTTCATCTAAATGACGAACAGGTACTTCGCCTATAGACGTGCCAACCCTACTTTCTGAAACATCAAATGCCACTTCAATCTTTGTATTATTATTTTTTAAAAAATTATAATTTAAAAACGCTGTACCTAGATTCCCTACACCAATTAATGCTACCTTTGTCACTTCATCTTGATCGAGTGTCTTACGGAAAAATCCTAATAAGTAATTGACATTATACCCATAACCTTTTTTCCCTAATGCACCGAAATAGGAGAAATCTCGTCGAATTGTTGCAGAATCTACTTTCACCGCTTCACTTAATTCTGCTGAAGAAACTCGCTGTTTTCCTGATGCGTGTAAATTTTTCAAAAAACGATAATACAAAGGCAATCGCTTAGCCGTTGCTTGAGGGATTTTCGTTGATTCATTGGACATAGGCTCCACTCCATTCCATTTACTTAAGCCCTTCTAAAATCACCGTTTTTACCACCGGTTTTCTCTACTAAATATGTTGGTCCTATTACCATGCCTTTATCTACTGCTTTGCACATATCATATACCGTTAAAGCGGTAGCTGTAGCAGCTGTCAACGCTTCCATTTCTACTCCGGTATGTCCGTTTGTTTTCACTGTACAATCAATATGTAACACATACTGAGCCTCTACCTCTTCCCAATTGAAGGATATATCAATTCCGGTTAAGGCAAGGGGATGACACATCGGGATAATATCAGACGTCTTTTTCGCAGCCATAATGCCTGCCACTTGCGCAACCGCAAGCACATCTCCCTTTTTCATCTTGCCATCAGTGATTTTCTGATAGATTTCTTCATTTAGCTCTACACTACTATGAGCAATTGCTGTACGGGCAGTTTGTGGTTTTTCACTTACATCCACCATCTTTGCTCTGCCCTCTTTATTAAAATGTGTAAATTCAGCCATTTATAACACCTCACATAAAAATGATACACTATTTCGATTCATCTGTGTAATGTAGTTTTTATATATTCTATCCAAATCGTGACTTTATTGCCGAACCTCACCTGATTAAGGTACACTATCACTATAACAGAGGTGAAATATAATGATATTATTACAGGTTAATCAGCTTTCGAAAAGTTTTGTGGCTGATCCTATATTGATGAATATAAAGCTTGAAGTCCAAACAAGAGACCGCATTGCATTAGTTGGACGTAATGGTGCGGGCAAATCAACCCTTTTAAAAATTATTGCTGGACATATGTCCTATGACTCCGGTGAAATTATTCAATCGAAAGAAACCAAAATCGGTTATCTTGCACAAAATACCGGACTAGAATCTGAGCTATCGATTTGGGATGAAATGCTTACCGTTTTTGATTATTTGCGGAAACAGGAGAAAGAACTGCGCTTACTAGAAACACAGATGGGCGATGCCACACTCATCGAAAACCGCGAAGCTTACGATAAAATTTTAAAAACCTATGATCAAATGCAAGTCAACTTTAAAGAGCAAGGTGGCTATCAATACGAGGCAGACATTCGTTCTGTACTACATGGCCTTAATTTTCAATCGTTTAGCTATGATACAAAAATTTCTGCATTAAGCGGTGGGCAACGGACGCGACTCGCACTAGCTAAACTATTGTTGACCAAACCTGATTTATTGATTTTAGATGAGCCGACCAACCATTTAGATATTGAAACATTGTCATGGCTGGAGCAGTATCTTAGTGGTTATGATGGTGCTATTTTAATTGTCTCACATGACCGCTATTTCCTAGATAAAGTCGTCAACCAAGTATATGAACTATCACGTAACCATATTAAAAAATACGTTGGTAACTACAGCAAATATCTTGACCAAAAAGCAGCCAATTATGAACGCGACTTGAAATTGTATGAAAAACAACAAGAAGAAATTGCGAAACTAGAAGACTTTGTTCAACGCAACCTTGCCCGTGCTTCGACAACGAAGCGTGCACAAAGCCGACGCAAACAACTTGAGAAGATGGAGCGAATGGATCGTCCCCAAGGGGATGAAAAGTCAGCAACATTCGGCTTTCAAATTGAACGTCAATCAGGCAATGATGTACTAACCACTGACTCTTTAGCAATTGGCTATCAACAAGAAAAGATTAGTGATCATATTTCATTTCGCATGTCTCGGGGCGATTCTATCGCTTTAGTTGGGCCAAATGGGATTGGGAAGTCCACATTATTAAAAACACTGGTGGACAAGCTACCAGCTTTAGATGGTACGTTTCAATATGGATCAAATATCCGCATTGGGTATTACGACCAACAGCAAGCTGATTTGAGTTCAAATAAAACCGTATTAAATGAGCTTTGGGATGATTACCCTCTTATGCCTGAAAAAGATGTACGTACCGTGTTAGGTAACTTCCTCTTCTCAGGAGATGATGTTCTTAAAATTGTCTCTACATTAAGTGGTGGAGAAAAAGCTCGATTAGCATTAGCTAAGTTGATGTTGCAAAAAGCAAATGTCCTTATACTAGATGAGCCGACCAACCATTTAGATCTTGATAGTAAAGAAATTCTTGAAAATGCACTAATTGATTTTCCAGGTACGCTCCTCTTTGTATCTCATGACCGCTATTTTATTAATAGGATTGCCACAAAAGTGATTGAGTTATCAACAAGTGGAGCAACAGAATTTTTAGGGGATTATGATTACTATGTGGATAAAAAAGCGGAGATTGAAGAAATAGAGCTTTTCGAATCAGCAGATGCGCCACAAGAAAGTACCACTAAACCGGAAAAGCAAAGTTACCAACAAGATAAGGAAGCGAAAAAACTAGAAAGACAGCGCAAAAGAAGGCTGACAGAAATTGAGCAATTAATCGAAGAGTTAGAAGCGCAAATTGAAACTTATGATGAACAACTCTGTGACCCTGAAATCTTCCAGGACCACGAGAAAGTCCTCGAGATTACAACTAAAAATGATGCTATAAAAGCACAACTTGAGGAGTTACTTGAAGAATGGAGCGAATTGGGCGATTTAATGTAACTGAACGTGCTGGGGATAATTCACTTATCCCCAGCTTTTCTTTTCATAAGTAAATTGTCCACATTTTTATTCACATTACAAATGAATTAACAATAAGTAAAATAACACTTTTCCACATTATCCACATTTTTTATCATACTTATCAACAAAAACTCTGAAAATTTTAATATTATCCACAATTGCTGTGCTACCTATACTTTACATGATATTGTGAATAACTTTTCTGCTTCACTTCTAAAAACAAAAGACTAGTGAATAGATGTTAACAATTCACTAGTCTTAATTATTATGGTTGAAACTGAATATCTAATCCCGGGTTGGCATTCATACTCATATCTGAGGACACACCTTTTTCAAACATAATAGCCCCCACTGCAGCAATCATCGCTGCGTTATCTGTGCATAAATGTAATGGCGGAATCACCAAGTCTATCTCTTCCTTATTCTTAAACGTTTCTGTTAATGCTTTACGAAGTCCTTTATTTGCTGCAACGCCACCTGCTAATAGTAATTGTTTCACATCATATGCCTCGACTGCTTTTAAGGTCTTGGTTACTAATACCTCAATGACGCTTTCTTGAAAGCTCGCTGCTAAATCCTCTGGTAAGATGGTCTCTCCACGTTGTTCAGCATTATGCACTGTGTTGATAACGGCAGACTTCAATCCACTGAAACTAAAATCAAAGGAGCCTTCTTCTAGCCACGCACGTGGAAGCTTAATTGTCGCTTCTCCTTCATGTGCAAGGCGATCAATATGCGGCCCACCTGGATATGGCATATTTAGAACTCTCGCTACTTTATCATAGGCTTCTCCAGCAGCATCATCCCTTGTTTCGCCAATCACTTCAAAGTCACCATGTTCTTTCATATAAACGAGCTCTGTATGCCCGCCTGAAACGACTAATGCAAGCGCCGGGAAAGTCATTTCTTTAATTAAGCGATTGGCATAAATATGCCCTGCTATATGGTGCACACCGATAAGTGGCTTTTGATGAGCAAAAGCAATCGCCTTCGCTGCATTTACACCGACAAGTAAGGCACCGACTAACCCTGGGCCTTCTGTCACAGCCACAGCATCAATATCGTTCATCGTCATACTCGCTTTATTTAACGCTTCTTCTAATACAATGGTCATTTGTTCTACATGGTGCCTTGAAGCGATTTCTGGCACAACCCCACCGAACCTTTTATGACTTTCAATTTGAGAAGCGACAACATTAGCGATGATCTCTCTACCATTTTTAATGATGGCTACCGCTGTTTCATCACAACTTGTTTCTATCCCTAATATATATTGGTCTTTTTTCATTTTATATTCACCCACATTACTAAAGCATCTTCATGATTATCCGAATAATAATTTTTTCTTATGCCGCCTTCTTGGAATCCTAGCTTGCTATACAATCGTCTTGCTACCATGTTACTGACTCTTACTTCTAGGGTCATTTTAAGTGCACCCATTTCTTTTGCAACGGTCATCAGTTGGACCATTAACGCCTCGCCAAGTTTCTTCCCTCTATGTCTCGGTAGTATCGCTACATTTGTTACATGAGCCTCATCTGTGACCACCCATGCTCCACCGTATCCGATCAATTCTTCTCCATCTTCTAACACCACGTAGACTGAGAATTGGTTCATTGTCATTTCATTATAAAAGGCCTCTCTACTCCAAGGTGAAGAAAAAGATGCCTCTTCTATTTTTATTACTTCATCAATATCATCTTCGGTCATTAACCGAAACGTTAATTTGCTGGTCATTGGGACTTGCTCCCTTTCGTAGCTTCAATCCATTTTGCCTCTGCTTCAGCAAGACGGATGTAATTAGGGACAAAGTTGTGGATATTCACAGCTTCCTTATCTCTACCTAAAATGGCCAATTCAGCAGGACGAGGATTTTGTTCAGTTAATCGTGCGAAAAATGCCCGCTCCCCTAAGTCTGCTTTGATTTGTTCCTTGTGTATGGATAAATCATTACCGACAAATAAAACCGGTTCTTCTCTTTCTAATAAACGTTGCGTCCAATTAACAGTCAACGTTAGATGATCCGAAGTTAGATCTAATAACCGACTCTCTTGAAATTGATATAGGCCGGTATAAATCTGACCTCTTCTCGCATCAAATAACGGTGAGATAACACCGTTAAAATAACTGCCTGCACTCGCTGCCAACACAGCTAAACTGGATACACCGGAAAGAGGTATATTTAACGTCCAAGCTAATGTTTTAGCAATTGTTACACCAATTCTCACACCCGTATATGAACCGGGTCCTTCTGCAACAACAATCTTTTCGAGATCTTGTGGCAATGTATCGCAATCCTTTAAAAGCATTTCTATCGCGGGCATGACGCGAACGGAGTGATTCTTTTTGATATTCGTGATATATTCCCCGATAATTTTATCGTCATCTACTAGAGCGATTCCTAGTGTATAATTTGACGTATCTATAGCTAATATTTTCATTTTACTAACTCCTCACACAGCTTCACATAGCGTTTTCCTTTTGGATGGAGTGCTATTCTTCGTTCTTCATTACCAGTGTAATGAATAGCAATCTTTAACCTTTCTTCTGGCAGTTGCTCTTCTATTAGATGTGCCCATTCCACGACAGTCACACCTTGTCCATGAAAGTACTCATCAAACCCAAGATCTTCTTCGCCATCTTCCACTCGGTAAACATCCATATGGTACAAAGGCAGACGACCATTGTATTCCTTTATAATAGTAAATGTAGGGCTATTCACATTTCGTTCAATACCAAGGCCTAAAGCAAGCCCCTTCGTAAATGTTGTTTTACCTGCCCCTAAGTCACCTTCTAATAAAATGACATCACCTGCAGCTGCTTTTTCTCCGAGCCTTTTAGCAAACGCCATTGTTTCTTCAGTATTTTTTGTATACCACTGGAATTGATCCATTTTATCACCTACATTTGGTCTTTCATTTATTTACAATATTAATGACACATATACATGTAGTTTACATGATTTTTTCATAGACAGCAAAGAACACTTTGATTTGTCGGAACAGTAAATGATAGTTGATTACAAACTATACAAAAAATGAAGATAACAATTATAGAGCCGATAGTCGGGAAGCCTTAAATGAGCGTTCCTGCGCATGGAGTGGTATCGATCGTTTTGAATGTTCCTCCTGTCATGATTAACCTGTCAGTTTTTATGCATGCTAATTTGCATTTGTCTTTTGACAAAAAGAAAACCCGCCAAATGGCGAGTGTAAAGTGATAGTTGTAAACTAATCATTGCAGTTATTAGAAAAGGTTAGAATGCTTTGATTCATTTCTTTCAGACATTCATATGGATTTTGGTAAATAGTGCGTTATCTTACTATCGGGAACATACAAAATTAGTCATGATGTGCTTTTCTACTTAGGCACAAAACAATTCTTTTATTATAGAACCTATATTTAAGAACGTTTTCTACATAAAAAAAACGAAACAAGTTCCCTGTTTCGATATGTTTCACATATAAAATTAAACTGGCGGTCCGGACGGGACTCGAACCCGCGACCTCCTGCGTGACAGGCAGGCATTCTAACCAACTGAACTACCGGACC
>NZ_JACSQT010000018.1 GCF_014836495.1 Cytobacillus stercorigallinarum
AAGAAGAAAAATCTTTTAAAATAACAGAAAACCCCACCTTCACTTTAATGCAAAGGTGGGGTTTGTCTACGGTCTGAACATACCTTTTTAATTCAAAGGTATGTTTTTTTTGTATTTGTTTCACTTTACTCATGCTAAAGAGACGTGATGAGATAGCTAACAATTATATGGTATTTAAGTGAGTTTATATAAATAAAAGCGCTTTCAAATAAAAAGATTATTAAAAATAATGATAAAAGACAAAATGTTCTTTTAATTTAAAAAGGAGCGTGATACTATTGTAAAATATCAAAATCGAATTTAAAGGAGTGGCATGTATGTCTCAGTTAATGGCTTTTGTAATCGTGATTGGAATTTTATTTATTGGGGATATGGTAGCTACAAGAACAAAGGCATGGGTGCCATCCATGTTTATATGTGCATCTTTGTTTCTCATTGGTTATTGGACGTTTTTCCCGTCAGACATAGTTGAGGTGGCAGGAATCCCCTCTTCAGTGGCGACTTTATTGATGTATTTATTGATTACGAATATGGGAACATTGTTATCGCTGCAGGAATTAAAGAAGCAATGGAAAACTGTATTAATTGCGTTATCGGGGATTCTAGGAATCATTGTATTGCTATTTACAATCGGTGTATTGTTATTTGATTTTGAAACAATGGTTGTCGCTATCCCTCCACTAGTAGGAGGTGTTGTTTCTGCTTTAATGATGTCAGAAGCCGCAGCCGATGCTGGACTTGTTACTTTATCTGTTTTTGCAATCGTCATTTATGTGATGCAAGGTTTTGCTGGTTACCCGCTCACATCTTTTGTTTTAAAGAAGGAAGGGAAGAAGCTGCTACAGCAAGTCCGAAAAGGTGAATTAAAGATGAAGGATACTGTTGAGGAGACAGCAGCCACAACAGAAGAAGTAGAATTAAAGTTGTTTAAATGGCTACCTGAGAAGTACAATACAGACTTTTTTAAGTTTTTCCGTCTCGGTATTGTTGCTTTCTTTGCCTACCTTGTATCAACCGTTTTAGCACCGGTTGTTTCCATTAGTCCATTTGTCCTCTGTTTATTATTCGGTGTGATTGCCACAACATTAGGATTTTTAGAGAAGCAGTCATTACAGAAAGCAAATGGATTTGGTTTCGCAATTATGGCACTGATGTTATTTATCTTTGATGGATTAAAGCAAGCAACACCAAGTATGATGCTTGAAATTATTTACCCCCTAATCGCAACCATCGTCATTGGTGTAATCGGTATGTACATTTTCTCAATGATCGTCGGTAAAATTCTTAAGGTGAGTAAAGAGATGGCCTTTGCTGTATCTTTAACAGCATTATACGGATTTCCAGCAGATTACATTATTACAAATGAAGTAATTAAATCTTTAACAGATGATGAAGAGGAAAGAAATATCCTCACTAGTCATATGTTGCCTCCAATGTTAGTGGGCGGATTTATAACTGTCACGATCGTCTCGGTTATTTTAGCAGGCCTATTTGTGCAATTCTTATAAATTCGCAATGGAAATGAAGGAGTGATGAATGTTGAGTAATGTATTAGCTAGAATTGATCAACATATAAAAACATTGGGTCAGTATACAAGTACGCCTGGAAATGGTACCACAAGAATGACGTATTCCAAAGAAGATTTACAAGCAAGAAACTACTTAAAGGAAGTAATGAAAGACTACGGATTAACTGTATCGGAAGATGGTGTTGGGAATATTTTTGGTAAGTTAGCTGGTGAGGTAAATGGACCAAGCGTATTGATTGGCTCTCATTTTGATTCTGTTCCACATGGTGGCAATTATGATGGCCCTGCTGGGGTGATAGCTGGATTGGAAGTGGCCAAACTATTCCAAGAGAATGGCATTCAACCTAAGTATCCATTGGAAGTTGTTGCTCTAGTAGAAGAAGAAGGGTCAAGATTTGGTGGCGGGTTAATGGGGTCAAGAAGTATAACAGGTAAGCTTACAGACCAAACATTTAGAGAGTTGACGGATTCACAAGGAGTTTCAACAGTTGAAGCGATGAAGAGTATTGGTTTGAACCCAGAACTCATAAAGAAGCGCGACAAAGAGACGATGAAGGCGTATTTAGAACTGCATATTGAACAAGGACCGATTTTAGAAAAAGAAAAAATTTCGATTGGGATTGTGGAAGGAATTGTTGGCTTATCGCAATTGGAAGTTACGATTCAGGGAAGGGCAGGACATGCAGGCACTACACCTATGAATGATCGGGCAGATGCACTAGTTGTGGCAGCACAGATTATTGCTAAGTTACCAACTATAGCTGAAATTTACGGTGAGGGAACCGTCGCAACAGTTGGTAAACTATCAGTCTATCCAAATGGAGCCAACGTTATTCCAGGATCAGTTACATTTACGATTGATTTAAGGTCAACAGATGAAGCGAATTTGAAAAGTTTGCTAAACGATACCCAAACTTTTATTCGTCAATGGAAGAAGGAGAAAATCTCCATTTCAATAGCCGAACAATTATATATGTCACCAACAATATTAGATGATGAAGTGAAGCAGCAATTAAAAAAAGGATGTCAAAAACATGAAATCTCTTATCAATCGATTTTCAGTGGGGCTGGACATGATGCCATGGTATTTGCAGAACAAACGAAGGCGGCTATGATATTTATTCCAAGCAAGGATGGATTAAGCCATTGTCCAGAAGAATGGTCAGATCATCATGATATTGAGAAGGCAGTCTATGTTCTATTTGAAGCAGTAAAACATCTCACGGAGGCGAACCAGCATGAACAACTATATTAAAGAGGCTATACTCGCTAGAGCGAATGAAGTGATTCAATTAAGAAGAAAGTTTCACAGTGAACCAGAATTATCATGGGAAGAAGTAAAGACAACGGAGTTTATTGCTAATTACTTGGAAGAATTGCAAATTCCTTATAGGAGAATGAATCCGACTGGCATTGTCGCAGAAATTACTGGCAGTAAGCCTGGAAAAAAAGTGGCGTTAAGAGCGGATATTGATGCCCTACCAGTAGAAGAGTTAAATACAGAATTATCATACGCATCTAAAGTGGAAGGGAAAATGCATGCATGTGGCCATGATGCTCATACAGCAATGCTTTTAGTAGCAGCAGATGTTCTTAATACTATGAAGGAAGAGTTAAAGGGGAGTGTTCGCCTTATTTTTCAACCAGCTGAAGAGGCTGCTAGAGGTGCGTTGGCAATGGTAGAGCAAGGAGCAATGACAGAGGTTGATCATGTGTTCGGTATTCATATTTGGTCACAAATGGAGACAAATAAAATTGCTTGTACCGCGGGTCCTCAATTTGCATCTGCTGATATTTTTCATGTAGCTTTTCAAGGGCAAGGAGGACATGGTGCAATCCCGCATGATTGTATTGATGCCACAGTGATGGCATCTTCCTTTGTTATAAATTTGCAGTCTATTGTTTCTAGAACAATTGACCCGCAGGCAGGAGCAGTAGTAACGGTAGGAAAACTTGAATCTGGAACTAGATTTAATGTCATTGCTGAGAATGCTAAACTTGAAGGAACAGTACGTTGTTTCGAACCTGCAGTTAGAGATCACATAGAGGAGCAATTAACTCACTATGCAAATCATGTGGCTGGTCTATATGGTGGCAAGGCAGTGGTTGAGTATATTAGAGGGACACAAGCAGTCATTAATCATGAGGAGAGTGCGGCATTAGTCCAAGAGGTTGCAGTAGACTGTTTTGGCACTGATGTCCTTTTCGATGAAAAACCAACAATGGGCGGAGAGGATTTTAGTTTTTACCTTGATTACGCACCGGGCAGCTTTGCGCTTGTTGGGAGTGGAAATAAGGATAAGGATACCGAATGGGCACATCACCATGGTAGGTTTAATATAGATGAAGATGCTTTAGTAACGGGTGCAGAGCTTTATGCACAATTTGCATGGACATACTTATTACGAGACTAATCTACACCATTAATAGGGGCTGGCAAACAAGTGACAGTCCCTATTCTTTTTTTTTATAGAATCAGTTAGCGTTTTTCTTTGTTTTCATTGGATAGTTGGTGACCTTCTACAATAGATTGTTTTCGTCTTAATAGTTGTAGGTCAATAAAGAGTTGACATCTTGTATTGAAATCTTTGAAATCAATCGTTGTTAGTTGTTGAATCTTTTTCAAGCGATATTTAAGCGTGTTCTCGTGAATAAATAACTCGTCAGCAGTAGGTTTTAGCCGACAATTATTTAAGAGATAGATTTCAAGTGTTTGAATATAGTTCGTATGGCTTTGATCATCCTTTTTTAAAAGGATTAATATATCTTCATTTGTATAATTCGTTTGTTTATTATGCTGTTCAATAATAGCTAAATAGCGTAAAGTTTTTAACTTATTATATCTTACAGGAAGTGATTGTTCCTTATTAAAAAACATAGAAGTTTGAATCACTTCTAATGCTTCTGTGTAACTTTGACGCAGTTTATAAATGGAGGTATACTCATTTCCGATGCCCACGACGAGCGTACTTGACTCGTATTGTGTCCTTACTGTTAATGTAAGCAATTCAGCATTATCAATCAATGTTTGATCATTTTGCTCATGAGATGCTAGTAAGACAATCATTTCTAAATGGTAAAAGAAAATATATGCTGATTGAGTCATATTGTTTACAGATAGTCTAACCGTATTAATGATGTCATCAAAATTTTTCTCATCGCCTTCTTCTACCTTAAAAACTGTTACTACAAATGATTTCGGTATAGTCACATTTGCTGTCGCAGCTTCTACTTTCAGTTGCTGTTTTGTTTGAAAGGAATCTTCTATGACTTTTTCATAAAAATAATGGTCTTCTTCCACTTTTCCCTCTTTTGCAATTCGCTCTCTATTAAGTAGAAAACCAATATGAGAGGAAGCGGCTTTTAAGAATGTCAATTCCTTTTCTTTCAATTTAGGCGGAGTTTCCTGAACCCATATATAGCCGTATGTCTCATTTTTATAAATGGCTGATACTACCACACGCTTATTCATTTGAATATCCTTGAAAGCTTTTATACGAAACGGCTTTTTTGAATGAGAAAGTTGATCCACGATACCTTCATCACTTAAACGCTCAAAAATTGAAACAGGCCATTGCTTATTGAAAATCGTTTGCTTATTCACTTCATCATAATCTTCAGTGAAATAAGAACTATAGGCTATTAATGAAAATTGTGCATCTTCTATCACAATTGGTTTTCTTAATTGAATACTGATGATTTCCGCAATCTCTTCTATATTGGTAGAAGATTCAATTCGATCTAATTCATAATCCAAAATTTGCACTTCCCTCGTTCAATGGTCATAAGGTCACATATTCAATATTATATAAAAAAAAATGTTGTTATCCAAGCTTCCGATATCGTTCTCGAGCAACGGATTGAAGTAAGGAGAATGGTTGTATAGAAAAGAGTATTAAGTCAATAGGTAAGATTGACAGAAGAAAACTTATCAAACATTGTTTTAGTAAGCTAGCTATTGAGGGTTTTCAAAAGCAAAAGTGCAAAACGATATGTAGACAGTATCTAACTGTAACTGCCATCAATTATCCATTGCTACATTTGTTCTGCTATCACTCACAATTTTCTTTACAGAAGTCAAAGTTGGGTACCTTTCTTTTACGACATACTATCGGTGCAATCGAGTTTCTGCAATGATAAGAAACTCCCATTTGCACAAAAAAAGAACCGAACCTAAGTGGTTCGATTCTTATATGAGTTATCGTTGATTAAGTGCTTTTTTGTATTCCTCGAAATCCTCTTCTACTTTCTTCGGAGGCTTAGAAGTTATTAAACTAAATATAATAACTGCCAATAAACTGATAAAGAAGCCAGGAACCATTTCATAAAGTGTGTCAGATAATCCGACTGCAGACCAAATGATCACAGTTGCTGTTCCGAATATCATTCCTGCTAGAGCGCCCCAGCTAGTCATTCGTTTCCAGAATAGGCTTAATAAGATCATTGGTCCGAATGCTGAACCGAAACCAGCCCAAGCATAACCTACAAGGTCTAAAATCGTTGAGTTTTTCTCCCAAGAAATCCATAAGGCAATAATTGAAATGATCATGACAGAGATACGACCAATTAATACAAGTTCCTTATCAGTAGCTGATTTACGTAAGAAGGAATTATAAATATCTTCTGTTAGTGAACTAGATGTAACGAGTAATTGAGAAGATACTGTACTCATAATTGCAGCAAGTATAGCAGCAATGATAAATCCTGTAATTAATGGGTGGAATAATATTTCTCCTAAAAGGATGAATACTGTCTCTGGATCATCAATTGTGTAGGCCGTGTTATTGAAGAACCCGATACCAACAAAACCAATAAACATTGCTCCGATAATACAGAAAATCATCCATAGCATACCAATCCATGTAGCCGATTTTACTTGTTTAACAGATCTAATCGCCATAAAGCGGACAATAATATGTGGCTGTCCGAAATATCCAAGACCCCAGGCTAAGAATGAGATAATACCTAATACAGAAGTTCCGCGGAAAATATCTAGAAGGGCGGGGTCAATTTCTCTTGCTGTATCGATAGCCGTTCCTAATCCATTAATTTCTATTAATGCCACAATCGGCACTAAAATAAGAGCAATAACCATAATTAATCCCTGCACTAAGTCTGTTAAACTAACAGCGAGGAACCCACCAAACAAGGTATATGCAATAGTTACACCTGCAATAATTAAAAGGCCAGTATGATAGTTCATGCCAAATATGCTTTCAAATAATACGCCGCCAGACACCATTCCGGATGATACGTAAAAAGTAAAGAATACAAGAATAACTACACCTGAGACCATTCTTAATACTTTTGCTTTTTCGCCAAAGCGATTTTCCAAATAGCCTGGAATTGTTATGGAATCATTTGCTATTTCAGTATAAACGCGTAATCTAGGAGCAACATATACCCAGTTTAATAATGCGCCAATGATTAGTCCGACAGCAATCCAACCAGAACTAAGTCCGGTAGCAAACATTGCACCAGGTAACCCCATTACGAGCCAACCACTCATATCAGAAGCACCTGCACTAAGGGCAGTGGTTAATGGTCCTAAATCTCTTCCACCTAGCATATAATCATTTAAGTTTTTTGTTCTTTTATAGGAATAATATCCTATATAAAGCATACCAATCATATAAATAGTGATTGATATTAAAACACCCGTTTCCATAATATTTCTCCTTTCAACCCTATAATCTGTTTATTTAGTTCTGTAATTAACATTCCAAAAAAAGAGAGACGTTATTATACCAAAAAGACAATAAAAAAAAGACATGATAATCATGCTATTCCCTCAGAGATTTTTTTAGAAAGTCAATTATAGTAACTACCCAATAACTCATCTTTATAATCATATATTTTTCTAATAACTATATCAATATATATTATATACAATCATCTATTGATATTTTTGTCTATTTCAGACAAGAAGACTGAAGTGAAAATAAATGCAATTCCTTAACAGAATTTTTTAAATATTTTATTTACAATGCAATATATTTATATTTTAATAGTAATATAGTTTTAAAGTTTTTACTCTCTGGGGGGCTAATAAAATGAGACAAGTATTAAAAAAATTCGTAGGAGTAGCTGCGGTATCTAGTATGTTATTACTTTCTGCTTGCGGTAATAGTGGGGATCAGACAAGTGGTAGCGAAGGTGGAAAAGTAGAAGCAGATATTGGTGTGGTCTCCTTCTTAACTGGCTCAGGTGCTGCATATGGTGAAGCGATACAAGGCGGTTTAAAGTTAGCACAGGAAGAAATAAATGCAAAAGGTGATGTGAAAATCAACCTAATCTTTGAAGATTCAGCAGGTAAGCAAGACCAAGCCTTAACTGCTGCTCAAAAATTAATTAACTCAGATAATGTAACAGCAATTATTGGGCCGACACTTAGTACAGAAATGAATGTCGTTGGACCAGAAGCGGACTTAAGTGGTGTGCCGATTATCGGAACGTCTACAACTGCTGAGGGAATTCCTCAAATTGGCGATTATGTTTTCCGTAATTCTATTCCTGAAGCGTTGGCTATTCCTGCATCAATGCAAAAGGCAGTAGACAAATATGATGTAAAAAAAGTCGCTATTCTTTATGGCAATGATGATGTGTTTACAAAGTCTGGTTATGACACGATGAAAAAAACAGCTGAAGAAATGGGACTTGAAGTTTTAACGACAGAAACGTTCCAAAAAGGTCAATCGGATTATAATGCCCAATTAACGAAGATTAAAAATTTGAATCCCGATTTAATTCTTGCTTCAGCGCTTTATAACGAAGGGGCAGTCATTATGGACCAAGCACGAAAAATGGGGATTGATGTCCCATTTGTTGGTGGAAACGGATTCAATTCTCCGGAAGTTATCAATATTGCTGGTAAGTCTTCAAATGGGTTGATAGTAGCAACACCATGGTATAGCGAAAAAGAAGATGAAAAAGTACAGGAATTTGTTACGAAATTTGAAGAGGAACATGGTCATGTTCCAGATCAATTCGCTGCTCAAGCCTATGACGCATTATACATCTTAGCAGATGCACTTAAAAATGCCGGTAGTTCAGATCGTGATGCTGTAAAAGATGCATTAGCTAAAACAAAGGATTTTGAAGGAATTCTCGGTAATTTCTCTTTTGACGAAGAGGGAGATGTATTAATGGACCCTACGGTGTTAGTAATTGAAGAAGAAAAATTCGTTGAATTTAAGTAAGAAGAAAAATGTGTTAGAAGGTGAGACACCGTGTTAATAGAACAATTAATTAATGGACTGACATTGGGCAGCATTTATGCAATTGTTGCCCTTGGATTTACTTTAGTATTTGGCGTATTAGGTATTATCAATATGGCACATGGCGAGATCTTTATGTTTGGGGCATTTATTGGAGTAATGATTACATCGACATTAAATGCCCCCTTATGGGTCGCTTTTCTAGGTGCGATTATCATTACGGCTATTATGGGTTACTTATTGGAGAGGTTTGCTTTAAGACCGTTAAGGCATAAACAAGGTGTATCACATCTAGCTCCACTAATAAGTACAATAGGTGTTTCTATTCTGTTAGAGAACTTATCACACCATCTTTTTGGTGCAGGGAATCATCCATTCAGAACAAGCTTTGCTGAAATCAGTTTTCAAATTGGATCAATTACCATTTATTTAGTACAAATCGTTATTTTTGTCATTTCTATCGTGTTAATGCTCGTATTAACCTTTTGGTTAGGTAAAACCAGAGCTGGAAAAGCATTAAGAGCAACGGCAGAAAATCTAGAAACGGCGAGTCTCTTAGGTGTCGATACGAAAAAAACCATTTTGATGACAGTGATCATTGCTTCAGCTATGGGTGGAATAGCTGGTATATTGGTCGGCATGGCTTTTAACTCAGTAACGCCGCAGATGGGTCTATCAATGGGCTTAAAAGGTTTAGCAATTATCATTCTTGGGGGAATGGGCAGTGTGAGAGGTGCCATGTTAGGTGGCCTCATTTTAGGATTAGCGGAAACCTTCATCGTTGTATACGGAGATTCAGGCTATCGAGATGCTATTGCATTCTTAGCAATTATTATTATTCTTCTCATTCGGCCGCAAGGGTTGTTTGGCCAGAAAATATCAACGTAAGAAGGTGAACGCAGGATGCTAGCAGAATTAATTAATCCGTACTATTTACAAGTAGGTTGCTTTATTTTAATTAATATTATTTTAGGTATCAGTGTATATATAACTTTATCAACAGGACAGTTATCATTGGCGAATGCTGGTTTCATGGGAATTGGCGCTTATACATCAGCACTATTAACGATTCATTTTGATTTGCCTATTATTATCGGTATTATCATCGGTGCATTAGTTGCCGCTTTATGTGGAGTACTAATTGGTATTCCAACATTAAGGCTTCAGGGAGTTTATTTAGCCATTGTAACCTTAGGTTTTGGAGAAGTTATTCGTGTTATTTTTGTCAATTGGGAAACCTTAACGAATGGCTCAGTAGGTATATCAGGAATCCCTCATATAGGTAGAGAAATACTGAAAACATTACAAGGGTTTGGCTTTCAACCGATGTCTATTGGATTACAAAATAATCAATTTATATTTTTAAGTATTTTTATCCTCCTATTATTAATTACCATCTTTGTGATTTGGTTTTTCAGAAGACAGCACCAATCAAGAGTGGGGAGAGCTTTTGCGGCGATTAAATTAGATGAAAAAGCTGCGGAATCAATGGGTATCAATATCACTTATTATAAAGTTTTAGCCTTTGCGCAAGGTGCACTTGTTGCCGGGTTTGCGGGTGCAATGTATGCTCATATACTTGCTTATATTAGCCCAGCCGATTTTGCCTATCATCGTGCGGTGGAAATTTTAATCTTTGTTGTGTTCGGTGGTAGTGAAGTGATTTGGGGTCCAATATTCGGAGCATTCTTCTTAACATTAATGCCTGAAGTGCTAAGGTTTATTAGTGAATATCGCTATATGATTTATGGACTGATCATCATTATTATGATGGCTGTCCGCCCACAAGGACTTATCGATGTGCCATTATTGAAGGCTTTAAGTAAAAAGGGTAGAAAAAGGGGGCAGAAGCATGGTACTGGAAATCACAAAAGTATGTAAAAATTTTGGTGGATTAAGTGCTTTGACTGATGTTACCTTCTCAATAAATGAAGGAGAAATTTTTGGTTTAATAGGGCCAAATGGAGCCGGTAAAACAACGATGTTCAATTTGATCACGTCCATGTTTACACCAACTTCAGGCCAAATTACTTTTAAAGATGAAGATATAACAACGATGAAATCCCATCATATTACTGAAAAAGGGATATGCCGGACGTTTCAGAATATCCGCTTATTTCCCGAAATGTCGGCACTAGAAAATGTCATGGTCGGGCAACATTCCCGCACTCGTTCAGGGGTATTAAAAAGTGTCTTTCGTACAGTGTCACAAAAGAAAGAAGAAGCAAAAATTAAAGATATAGCTGAAGAACTTTTAGACTTTGTCGGATTATCTACTTTTTCTGATCTCACTTCAGATAATCTCGCTTATGGACAACAAAGGCGACTCGAGATTGCACGCGCACTTGCCAGTGAGCCAAAAGTACTCCTGCTTGATGAACCGGCAGCTGGTATGAACGAGACTGAGACAAGTGATTTGTTTGATTTAATTAAGAAGATTCAACAGAAGGGTATAACGGTTTTAATTATTGAACATGATATGCCACTTGTGATGAAATTATGTGATCGCATAGCTGTATTAAACTTTGGCAAAAAAATTGCAGAAGGTACTCCGCTTGAGATACAGAACCACCCAGAAGTAATTGAAGCTTATCTCGGTAAGGAGGAGGAAGATCAATATGCTTGAAGTTAGTGGTATTCATGCAGGTTATGGGAAAATTCAAGTGTTAAAAGATGTATCGCTAGAAGTGGAAGAAGGAACGATTGTAACCATCTTAGGGGCAAATGGTGCTGGGAAATCAACCACAATGAAAAGTGTATCCGGATTATTAAAACCTTCTGCAGGGAAGATCTCTTTTCTTGGTGAAGATGTAACGGGGTTACGTCCTGATCAGCTCTTAAGAAAGGGGATTGCCCTCGTTCCTGAGGGAAGACAGATTCTTGCAGGTATGACAGTGCTAGAGAATTTAGAAATGGGTGCTTATCATAGGAAAGATTCCGAGATAGACTCAGATTTAAATAAAATGCTTGAGCGCTTTCCTATTTTGAAGGAACGTGAAAAGCAGCTTGGGGGGACATTATCTGGTGGCCAACAGCAGATGCTTGCCATTGCTCGAGCAATTATGAGTAGGCCGAAATTGTTGTTATTAGATGAGCCTTCTATGGGATTAGCTCCCCTTGTTGTGGCCGATATTTTTAAAATCATTAAAGAGATTAATCAATCAGGAACGACTGTATTATTAGTAGAACAAAATGCGAGACAAGCTCTAAAGATATCAGATAAAGGTTATGTGCTTGAAACGGGGAAAATGGTTGCAAGTGGCAATGCAACAGAATTATTAAGTGATGCCCGTATTATGGAAGCGTATCTTGGAAAGAGATCAAGTTAAGATGATGTAATTACCTCCACATCAGAAGACTAGAGGAGATCTGTTAAAAAACGGTCCCGCTAGTCTTTTTAGTTTGTAAATTTGTCTCAGTTTGATATTTGTAGAGGTTTATCAAAAAGAGGCGACAATAAATTGGAAGCGAAATGAAAAAGGAATTTGGAGATAATGAGAAGATGGGCTTCATGGATGTTAATGGACTTGAGTAGTATCTATTAAAAGTGAAACAAGGTCAAAGAGGGTTGACGATTAAAAGTGAAGGAATGAAAGTATTGATTGACTTTCATTTTATCCTGTGAAATAATCTACCTAACGGTCGTTAGTTAAGGGAGTGTGATAATTGATGAGTGCAGAACTTATTCGTGATGTTGCGCTAGTCCATTTTGCAGATAAGGGATATGAGGGAGCATCTTTACAGGATATAGCCACAGATGTAGGTATTAAGAAACCGTCGATATATGCTCATTTTAAAGGAAAAGATGACTTGTTTTTACATGTTGCAAACTATGTGTTTCAGCAGGAAAAGCGGAAGATGATTACCTTATTTGCTTCGAGAAAAAATTATTCATTAGAAGAGAATTTAGTTTATTTTTTTGATTGGATTGTCGAGGAAAACAAGCATAACGAACATGCAAAATTTTTACTGAGAGTGTCTTACTTCCCTCCAGCGAAACTTTATAATGAGGTAATGAGAATAGTCAATCCATTCTTTGCAGATATGGAAAGATTGTTAGCAAAATATATGAGAAAACACTCGAGCGTAGAAAATGACGAAAAAAAGTATCTGGATGAAGCACTTGCTTATATTACGATTGTTGATGGTGCTGTTATTGACCTTATTTTTAGTGGAGAAGACAGCTATTACAGGAGGGTTCGAGCTATCTGGCCGATATACTTTAAAGGCGTACAAACAATAAACAACTAGAAAGAAGGGGTATAGATGACTAGACATTGGTTACTTGTACTTTTAGCAGGTGTGTTAGAGGTTGGTTGGGTATCAGGATTAAAATATGCTCAAAACACGTTGGAATGGATTGCTACTGGAATTATTATTACGTTAAGTTTTATTATATTAATTCTTGCTACGAAGCATTTACCAGTAGGTACAGTTTACGCAGTATTTGCTGGTTTAGGTACAGCAGGTACAGTAATAGTAGAAATGGTTGTTTTCGGAGAGCCATTTAAATTGATGAAAGTACTATTAATTATTATGCTTCTAGCGGGTGTAGTCGGGTTGAAGTTATTATCTGACCGTGCACCAGTAGAGAATGTTGAAAAAGGAGGATCTCAATAATGTACTGGATTGCCTTAGTTATTGCAGGTTGCTTTGAGGTTCTCGGTGTATACCATTTGAAGAAAGTAGCTGAAAAGCAATGGAAATCTATTATTTTCCTTGCTTTATCATTTGCAATTAGTTTTTCTTTACTTTCATTTGCTATGACGGATATTGCTATGGGTACTGCTTACGCTATCTGGACAGGAATAGGTACCGTTGGAGCAGCGATAGTAGGGATGGTCGTTTTTAATGAACCGAGAGAATGGAAAAGACTTGTTTGTATTGCGCTTATCTTAGGCGCAGCGATTGGCTTAAAATTAATCTCCTAGGTGTAAAAATAAAAGGCAGCGAAGCTTTTAGTCGCTGCCTTTTATTATGACGTTTTCTTTATTACTTTATTTACAGTTTCATTTACTTCATCACGAGTCATTTTTTCTCGACCGTCGACTAACGCTTTTAATGTTCCATGGGCAAGTGAGAGTGGTATTTGACAGAAATTCACGATCGTCTCTGTCTCGATATTCGCTACGTACTCGTCAGCTAGAGATAGATTTTTATGCGCATAATCAAACATATCGTCTAGGCTATAACTATCTGGGAAAAAGCTTACACCACGTTCTGCATCTTCTTTATAATTTCTTAAAATGTTTACAGCTTGAAGTCCACGACCGAATCCAATTCCAAGCTCTTTATCGGCTTCAGTTCCATCATACCATTTCCATATGTCGGTTAACATCACACCAACTAATCCTGCAACTGTATACGTATATTGATCAAGGTCCGCTTCTGATTGTATCTGCCAATCTTTATCCACCCAGTCACCCATTCCGGATGCCATGATTGCAGTTGACTCAACTACTTTTATTCTAATTTCATCTGGACAGAAGGAAATCCAATCATATAGGCGAAGAGTAACTTCTGGTAATTCGTATTCAAATGGCTTGAACATCTCATTAAAGATTTCTTTACTGTATTGAGCGGATTGAAGGGCGTCACCGATATCATGCAATAGTTTGCTTTTGATAGCTGGTTCCAAGTCAGGATGATCTTCAATTTCATCAATAGCGCGCATACAAAGGTAAGCAGATGCAACGGTTTCTCTTAGCTCTGTTACTAATAAACTGATTGGAATGAAAAAAGTACGGCTTGTCTCTCTTAATGTTTCAATAACATCATTATGTAATTGGTCGTGATTCGTATTTTTCACCTTTTATCGCATCCTTTAGTTTTATAATTTAAAGTAAGTTACTTTTTACCATGTTCTGATAACATACACCTGATGCATGTTAGTATATGGATTACAAAGGAAATTTATCATATAGTTAAAAAATTCCTTATGATTGAATAATAGGTTAATGCTTAGTAAGTATTAATAAAAATAATTAAGATAAGTATGTTAAATTATGTTTAAATGAAGAACATCTTTTGAAAAAATGAATGTTCTCTACCTCTAAAAAATTTTAACATAACATCAAAGAAATAAAAATCAGAATGAATTATTTAAAAATTATGTAAAAAGGTATATGATAGGTCATATCTATTTAGTTAAACGAAGTATTAGTTTGGGGGACAGCTATGACAAAGATACTCAAATTTATTAAACCTTATCGAATCGCAGCATATATTGCATTAATACTTATGCTTATTGAGTTATCAGTTGAATTGCTTCAACCATTATTAATCGGCAAAATTATTGACGAGGGAATTCTAAATAATGATATGAGTGTGGTCCTTTATTGGGGAGGTATGATGCTCGTGCTCTCATTAATTGCCTTCTTTTCAGGAATTACAAACTCATATTATGCAGCGTATGTTGGACAAAATTTAGGATTTAGTATTCGAAAGAAATTAATGAAAAAGGTGCAATCTTTTTCATTCACCAACTTTAATACCTTTCCTCACGCTTCCCTGATTACAAGAATGACCAATGATGTGACACAAGTGCAAAATATCGTGTTTATGGGCTTGAGAATTATGTTAAGGGCTCCTTTGCTCATTATAGGTAGTCTTATATTAGCTGTTCTAGTAAATTGGCAGTTAGCGCTTATATTTCTAATTACCATACCGATTGTAGTGGTCTTCCTAGTTGTTGTAATGACTAAAGGTGGTAAGATGTTCAGGTCTGTACAACAGAAACTGGATACAGTCAATAATGTCATGCAGGAGAGTTTAATAGGCTTAAGATTGATTAAAGCGTATAACCGCAGAACTCATGAAGTAAAGAAGTTTACGAATGTAAGTAATAACTTAAGGGAACAAACAGCAAGCGCCCTAAGATTGATGGAAGCAGCTATGCCTGCTTTACTATTCATAATGAATGTTTGTATTATCTTTATTTTATGGATTGGCAGAGAACAATTACAAGCGACAAATATAGAAGTGGGGGAAGTCGTTTCAATTATTAATTATGCTACGAGAATGACTACTGCCTTTTCGATGTTTTCATTTATCATTATGGCTTTTTCGAGAGCTCGTGCTTCATCGGAGCGGATTGTAGAAGTACTTGAAGCGAAGATTGATTTAGAAGATGAAGAAGATGGCAAAAGCCTTGAACAGTTAAAAGGAGCGGTTACATTTGAGCATGTCTCATTTAGGTACCCAGGGATGTCTTCATATGTATTAAAAGATATTAGTTTTCATGTTCGTCCAGGGGAAACTGTCGCTATTTTGGGTAGTACAGGTGCGGGTAAAAGTTCTATTCTACAACTTATTCCTAGATTATATGATCCGACTGAGGGTGCAGTTTATGTGGATGGTATGAATTTGAAAGATATTAAAATGGATGATTTACGAAAGAGGATCGGCTTTACCCCTCAAGAGTCCATCTTATTTAGTGGTACAGTAGAAGAAAACTTAGCATGGGGTAAATCAGACGCGAGTTTATCCGAAATGAAAGCGGCGGCAAAAGACGCGCAAATACATGAAACCATTACTGATCTAAAAGATGGCTATGAAACAAAATTAGGACAAAAAGGAATTAATTTATCTGGAGGTCAAAAGCAAAGATTATCTGTTGCTCGTGCTTTAATAAGAAAGCCTAATATCCTCATTCTAGATGATAGTACGAGTGCCTTAGATTTGCAAACAGAGTCCAAAGTATTGGATGCCATTGATGAATATAAATGTACTTTATTCATTGTCACACAAAAATTAAGTACTGCCAAAAGAGCGGATAAAATTATGCTTATAGATGATGGGAAAATCATTGAAGAGGGTACACATGATCAATTGATGAATACATCTGCTCTTTATCGTGAAATAGCTTATTCTCAGTCAGAACAGGGGGCTATGGATCGTGTTTACTAAAATAATGGCCCCATTTAAACAACCAAAGTTACATAGTCAAATAAATGATAGAAGGAAAAAGCAACGTAAGCCGAATGACTTCGGTGCGGTTATTAAAAGAATTTGGTCTTACCTTGCAATCTATAGAATACGGCTATTATTACTCTTTTTTATGATTGTCATTAGTTCGGCGATGTCTTTGCTTGGTCCATTTTTAGTAGGAATAACAATAGATACTTTTTTAGAAGAAAATGAAGCGATTGTTTTCGCTTGGTTATTACTAGGTTTACTTGTAACTTATATCGTTCAATCATTGTCATTATGGCTACAAAACTATTGGATGATTGGTGTGTCTCAAGATACTGTATTCAATATGCGTGCAGATCTATTCAGGCAAATACACCGCTTACCTGTCGCTTTTTTTGACAAAAGACAACTTGGTGAATTGATGAGTAGGATTACGAATGATATTGAAAATGTTAGTGCGACTTTAAATAGTTCAATTATCCAAATCATTTCTAGTGTTTTCACACTCATCGGTACGATTGCAGTCATGTTATGGTTGAGTCCGCTACTAACAATTCTCACTCTTTTAATCATCCCAATGATGTTCTATGGAATGAAATGGATTACGAAGCGCACAAGTGTGTTGTTTAAAGAGCAGCAAAAAAACTTAGGAGAAATGAATGGCTATATTGAGGAATCTATTTCTGGACAGAAATTAATCAAAATGTTTTCACAAGAAGAAAAAGTGATGGATGATTTTTTGCATAAAGCAGAAAACCTAAGAATTTCTGGATTTTGGGCTCAAACATTCTCCGGGTTTATTCCTAAATTGATGCATTTATTGAATAATTTCAGCTTTGCTGTCATCGCTGCGATTGGTGGGATACTCGCATTAAATGGTGCAGTGAGTATTGGCACAATTGTTGTTTTTACGGAGTATTCTCGCCAATTTACAAGACCACTCAATGATTTAGCCAATCAATTTAATACGTTATTATCTGCCATTGCTGGAGCTGAAAGAGTTTTTGAGCTCATTGATGAGAAGGATGAATTGGCGAGCGAAAAAGATAAGCAGAAGCTTGAAGATATCAATGGTGAGGTCATTTTTAATCATGTGTCATTTACTTACGGGGAAGATAAAGAAATACTTTCCGATATATGTCTTGAAGCCCGTCCTGGTGATACTGTTGCTTTAGTAGGTCCAACAGGCGCTGGTAAAACAACCATAATTCAACTTATCAGTCGTTTTTATGAAGTGAGTAGTGGGAGAATATTGTTAGATAATCGTGACATCTCAACAATACATAAAGAGAGCTTACGGTCCCATATGGGCTTTGTTCTGCAAGATTCGTTTCTTTTTCAAGGGACTGTCAAAGATAATATCCGCTATAGTCATCTTGAGGCAACGGATGAGGATGTTATTCAAGCTGCAATCAAGGCAAATGCTCATTCATTTATTATGAAATTACCACAACAGTATGATACGAATTTGAGTTTTAATGGCAGCGGGATTAGTCAAGGACAGAAACAATTAATTAGTATCGCCCGTGCTTTTTTGGCACAACCAAAGATTTTAATTTTAGACGAAGCGACAAGTAATATTGATACGGTAACAGAAGTGAAGATTCAACAAGCATTACAAAAGTTAATGGTTAATCGAACATGTTTTGTCATTGCTCATCGGTTAAACACTATCCAAAATGCGGATAAAATTTACGTATTAAAAGGTGGGAAAATAATAGAAGAGGGTACACATCATTCATTGATGAAAGAAAAAGGTTTCTATCAGCAATTGCAAAATAGTAAAGAAAGAAGCGTATAAGGAAAGATGCCGGAACATCAATCTTTTGGTTGGTGTACTGGCATCTTTTTTAGTTGAGCGAATAGAAATTAATGTCTTTGTTGAAGGGGGTTTTTGGCTGCGCGATCCGCACGTTTAAATTCTTTTGCATATGTAACTTCTTGCATGCTAGAAAGACCATTTAAGATCTTTTCTTTCTTCTTTTTATCATTTGCCATAACAATCACCCTTTCTTAATTAATAGTAAACTTTAATAGATTGCCCAATATTAACGAGTAACATACGAAGGAAGTAAGAGATGGGGAAGAAGGGGAGAGGGTCATACAAGCTTTGGCTTTTAGAAGTGAAAGAGGAGCCTTTAGAGTACCGGCAAAAGGCAGCAAGAAACGGCAGAGAACATGCCCTCGAAATTTCCCCCGAAAAAGTACAATTAACTTAACGGATAACCACGGCGAATGGATAAACCACCACTATTAGAAAAAATTGGTTAATAATAAATCACAGTAAACAAGGTGAAATAAAAGGTCTATTTACGCAAAAAAAGATGCGTGATCACACTTAAGAGTCACGTATCTTCTTTATTTTAATCTATTTGTATCATCAAATATTATAGCTACTGCTGATAAATATCTTCTAATGCTTCTTTTAAATGAGTAAAATGAAAAGGATAATCATGGCTCAAAAGCTTATTTGGGATGACTTTTTGCCCTTCAGTTACGAGCATACTCATTTCACCAAGAATAACTTTTACTGCAAATGAAGGAACAGGTAGCCAATGTGGTTTATGGAGCACAGCGCTTAATGTATGACCAAACTCATTCATTGTTACTGGGTTTGGAGCAGTAAAATTGACGGCTCCTTCTATTGATTCATGTTCAATCATATATATGATTGCGGAGATAACATCATTAATATGAATCCAAGAAAGCCATTGGTTACCACTACCAATCCTACCTCCAGCATAGAGTTTATAAGGAAGGGCCATCTTAGGTAATGCACCTGCATTTTTATCGAGAATAATGCCGAAACGACAACATACCGTGCGTATATTCCAATCTTTTTCGGCAGTTTTTGCTATATCCTCCCAGTTTTTAACGACAGTACTTAAAAAATCTTCACCAGAATAAGGACTTCCCTCGTCAAATGTACGCTTATCAGATGTGCCATAATAACCTACAGCACTTGCATTAATAAGGGTGTATGGCTTTTCGTTTAGATGATCGATTAGGCGAATAACTTCATTTGTCGTATGCATTCGACTATGGTATATTCTTCTCTTTCTTTCTTCAGTCCAACGACCACTGTTGATTGATTCCCCAGCTAAATTAATGAGGACATCTATTCCTTCTAGCATTTCTTCTGGTTCATCCCCTTCATTTAACCATTGAACAAAGTGGAGACCTTGTCTATCTTGCTTCTTTGCGTTATTTCTCGTAAGGATATAAACTTGGTGATTTTCTTGTAACAATTGGTCAGTTAGTTTTTGTCCAATAAAGCCCGTTCCGCCTGTTATAGCAATTTTCATGTTGACCCCTCCCAACAAACTCTCTTCTATTTTCTAATTGAATTCAATGAAAAGTGGATTAAAACCTGTTTTTTTATGGTAAAGTTAAAGTGAGGTGAGGATATGCCTACAATTACTAAAATTACGATTCAAAAGAAAAATAAAGATCGCTACAATATCTATACGGACAGTGAGCATGGAGAGACGTATGCCTTCAGTGTGGATGAAGATGTGTTAATTAAATATAATATGAAAAAAGGGAAAGAGATTGATTCCTTACTCATCGGAGAAATTCAATTCCAAGATGAAATTAGAAAGGCGTACAATACGGCCATCCATTATCTTTCTAGTAGAATGCGTTCAGAAGGTGAAGTTCGTACACATTTAATCAAGAAAGAGTATGCTGTTGACTTGATTGATGAAGTGATCCATAAATTATATCAATACCAATTTTTGAATGATGAAGAATTCGCTATTGCCTATGTGAGGACACAAAAGAATACGACAGATAAAGGTCCAAATATAATAAAACATGAATTGAAAGATAAAGGTATAGCTGAAAAAATCATACAAGATGTGATAGAACTATACCCAAAAGAAGAACAAGTTGAAACAGCCATTTCTCTTTGTCAGAAATATACGCTTAAATATAAAAAAGATTCCTCAAGAATGATGCAACAAAAAATAGAGCAAATGTTAACGAGAAAAGGCTTCAGTTATGATATGATTCAGTTGGCACTTGAAGAAATACAATTAGAGAAAGACGATGATGAGGAAATGAGTGCTCTGGTGCGTCAAGCTGAAAAATTAAGTAGAAAATATAATCATGAAGAACCATTCATCTATGAGCAAAAATTAAAGCAAGCGTTATTTCGAAAAGGGTTTCCTTTGCATTTAATTGATGCCTATTTAAAAGAAAATAAAGATGTATGAGGAGGTCTTTTTACTATGCAAGAAAAAAGATATAGCCAATTGAGTGAATATGAGCTAAAACAAGAAATTGCTCAATTAAGAGAAAAATCTAGAAAAGCTGAGCAATTAGGCATGGTTAATGAGTTCGCTGTTTTAGAAAGAAAAACAGTGATGGCTAAGTCCTATTTACTCAATCCTGACGACTTTATTGCAGATGAGATATATGAAATAGAGGGAGATCCAGGCTCTTACTTTAAAATCGATTATATGAATGGAGTTTTTGCTTGGGGCTATCGCTTAGGTGGAGATAAAGAGCAAGAGGCATTGCCAATTGCAATGCTAGGCAAGTTGAAAAATCTTTAAAAAGAGGATGACGTATTTATCATCCTCTTTCATTGTTAAGGGGTTTTTTGTAAAGTCCGCTTGAGCTTAATAAGACTTTGCGTTGGTTTTGTTTCTCCATTTACTTGGTAATGTGCTTTTTTCGGATTGAAATGTCCGGATGCAAACGGACTGTTAAATTCGTTTTCACCAAAGATTTCTTTTTTGTTTACCATGTAAATTAACCCCCTAAGTTTAAAAATCAGTTGTATTGCTATTGCGATTTGATGATGCCTTCATCCGTTCCTGTGGCTGTGTTTGTGTCGTTCCATCTGCTCTTTTGGAAGCAAACGCAGCTTTGGCACGTGGTTCACCGTCAAATTTATTGTGATTCTGATTAGGGAAATGAGCGGCTTTATTACGCATCGTATTTGCCTCATTTCTAAAGTTATTTGCGAAGCGTCTTTATTCAACTTCGCCTATTCATTAGTATAAGCAAATACGTATTTCACACACGAAAAAAATAAATTGGAAGTAGGGTAAAAGATGAATGAATTTCAAAATAAACTTCTCAATCGTTTATTGGAGATAAATAATCAATTGTCTGTTCACATTGCCAGAACATGGATTGAATTGCTTTGGGAGGATTTTGAAGCGACTTATGCGAAGGCAGGTAAGAAATATCAAGGTGAAGAGATGACTGCAAAAGTAGTCAGCCAATGGATTGAAAATCATGGTGCTAAATTACATGAGTTTATCGCAAAAAATCCAAAATATAAACATTTACTTGATGAAGATAAAAATAAAATGAATTAAGGCAAAAAGAGCTCCACCGGGTTTGATAGGCGCATATGGGGGAGCTCTTTTATGTTGTTTGCACTTTTACTTTTTAATTTGTGATAATATCTAATTTCTTCTTCAATTTCTCCTCACTAAATATCCAGCCAGTATATGAGTTAATGATCGTTAAATCCTTGTCTAAATGGGCAACAGCAACAAATGGATAATATTCATTGCTACGATACCTTAAATCGATAAATCTTATTTCCACAATATTTTCGATTGTTTCAATTTCCCATCTATACACAGGAGAAAAGGAAAGAAAAGCAGAAATATTCTTATCTTTCGTTGCTGCGTTAAAAATAGCCGTGTTTGGTATAGGTACTCGCTTAAATTGATCGACAATACGAACTTGACCTCTAAGGGCGCGTCCAACAAAAAAGCTATCTTTATTTTTTATAGCAATTCGCCATTGGTTGTATTTCATAGTTGGTGATATAATGATTTCTGTTGCGTCAGGGATGAGCTTGCGAATTTTCGCTTCAACGGATTTCTTAGCAAAATAACGGAAGACATAATAAATAAATAAAATACAATAAATAACTAGGAATGTATACCCTGGGTCCATTCCGAATATCCACAGAAACAAACCGAACACATGCAAGGCAAAGATAAACGGATCAAATGTATTTATCATACCTAATGCTACCCATCTTGATGAAAATGGCCTTAAAGCTTGTGTACCATAGGCGTTAAAAATATCGACAAATACATGTAAAAATACAGCTATAAAGGTCCATAACCAAAGGTGAAAAAGATTTGTTTCCGGAAAAAATAAAAAAATTCCACCTGTTATAAGTAATGGCCAAAGTATCACGGCTGGAATGCTATGAGTAACACCCCGGTGGTTTCTAATATATGAAGCGTTATTTTTTAATTTTAATATGGTATCGATATCTGGTATTTGTGAACCTATAATTGTGCCGACCATTACACTTGCCGCGGTTATTGAACTATTGGCAACAACGGGATCAAGTGTTGCAAGTCCTCCGAGCGCGAGTCCCATGACTACGTGAGTTCCAGTATCCAAAAGAGGAATTCCTCCTTTTTGTTTTTAACATTTTATTTAGTATATTCCCTAATTAACATAGTTTCAAATCATGGAGGTTAAAAAAAATGAACAATTCTCAACTAAAAGATAATCCTATAGATATTTATGCATTTCAACAGGATTTATTATCTTGGTTTGAAAAAGAGCAAAGAGACCTACCATGGAGAAAGGATAAAGATCCATATAAAGTATGGGTGTCTGAAATAATGCTCCAACAAACAAGAGTCGACACCGTTATCCCATACTTTTTACGTTTTATGGAGGCATTTCCTACAGTAAAAGATCTTGCAGAAGCGGAAGAAGAAAAGGTGCTGAAACTTTGGGAAGGTCTTGGTTATTATTCAAGGGCAAGAAATTTACAATCTGCAGTAAGAGAAGTACATGAACAGTATGACGGTGTCGTACCTAACAATATTAAGGATATTTCTGCATTAAAAGGGGTTGGCCCTTACACTGCTGGTGCGATATTAAGTATTGCTTATGGCGAGCCAGAACCTGCAGTTGATGGCAACGTGATGCGTGTTCTTTCGCGTATTCTCATGATCGAGAATGATATTGCTAAAGCTTCTTCGCGTAAAATTTTTGAAGCAGCAGTAAGAGAGTTAATTTCTCATGACAACCCATCGTATTTCAATCAAGCTTTAATGGAGTTAGGTGCCCTCATATGTACACCAACTTCCCCCTCTTGCTTATTATGCCCGGTGAGGGATCATTGTCATGCTTTTTATGAAGGTAAGCAAGCGGAATTACCTGTAAAAACAAAAAAGGCGAAAAATAAGCATGTACAGATTGCATCCGCTATTCTCGCTAATAGTAAGGGTGAGCTATTAATCCGCAAAAGATCAAACAAAGGATTATTAGCCAATCTATGGGAGTTTCCGAATGAAGAAATTCACCTTCAAATCGAATCAGATAAACAGCAACTCCAAAATCAATTATCGAAGTCATACGATACGCATGTAAAAATAAATCAGCGGATTGGTCAGCTCGATCATGTGTTTACGCATCTTACATGGCATATCAATTTGTATGAAGGTGAAATTCATTCAGTGACCGAAACAGACAATGTAAAGTTAGTACCTTTAGAAGATATAAAAAAATATCCATTCCCCGTCTCCCATCAAAAAATGTTCATGCAGTATATGCAGCATAAGGGTAAGGTATTAGCGGATGAATGAGATTGTCAATCATAACACAACAAGATAAAATGGATAAGATGGAAGAAATGGACATTGAAAGGAGCAAGTTTTAGATGAATGAAAGAAAAGTTGCACTAATTACAGGAAGTAGTAGAGGTATTGGTAAAGCTACTGCATTGAGACTTGCACAAGAGGGGTATGATATTGTTTTAAACTATGCTCGTAGCCGTTCACAAGCGGAAGAAGTCGCAGCGGAAATCGAATCATTAGGAAGAAAGGTATTAACAATTAAAGCAAATGTCGGTGATAATGAAAAAATAAAATCGATGTTTGCTCAAATAGATGAAACTTTTGGCCGTCTAGATGTTTTTATTAGTAATGCTGCATCCGGCGTACAAAGACCTATTATGGAACTTGAGGAATCTCATTGGAATTGGACAATGAATATTAATAGTAAAGCATTGTTATTTTGTGCAAAAGAAGCAGCTAAATTAATGGACAAAAATGGCGGTGGAAAGATTGTCAGCATTAGCTCACTAGGTTCTATACGCTATCTGGAAAATTATACTGTAGTCGGTGTTTCTAAAGCGGCTGTAGAGGCTTTAACAAGATACTTAGCTGTTGAATTAGCGCCGAAAAATATATGTGTGAATGCCGTTTCAGGTGGAGCGGTGGATACAGAGGCATTAAAACATTTTCCAAATAGAGAAGAGTTGTTAGCTGATGCAAGTGAAAAAACGCCAGCTGGTAGAATGGTCTCTATTGATGATATGGTTAATTCGGTCATGTTTTTAGTATCTGACGATGCCAGCATGATTCGCGGACAAACGATAATCGTGGATGGTGGCATCTCTTTATTAGTTTGATTTAATATTCGGAATATAATTACTTCGAAAAAACAGGATAATATCTCTCGCTCTGGTTAAATTAAGGAGCGTGGAGGTGATTAGGATGGCTAAAAAGCAAAATCAACAACAACAAAACCAACAACAATATAATCAAGAATTTGCGAGTGAAACAAACGCTCAAGAAGTAAGACAACAAAATCAACAAGCTGAAGCTCATAAGCAAAAAGCGAAAAACCAAAACAACCAAAATCAACAATAGTTCTTCATTAAAAGGCGCTCCTTTTTTCAAAGGGGTGCTTTTTTAAATGTTAACTTAGAGATTGAATATAACTTTACTATTTCGACAAAAGTTCTATCTCCTCAACAAGAATCTGCAAAGGAATCAATACAAAAAAGATAGAATAGTTTAGAAAAGACTTTAAAGGCTGGTGTATTTTTATGAATGAATTTCAAGCATTGGTTGAAGAACAAATGAAAACAATGGATCATTTACTTTATTTACAAAGTGAAGTGGAGCGATGTCATGAACTTCAAAATGAACTATCCCGTTTGCGCTCTACAACAACTGTAAGCGATATTCACTGTGAAATCGAAAAAATGAATAATGAATTAAATGAAATCGTGGCCTTATTTGAACAGCAAACGGACGAAGTTGTTAAATTATTTCGCAAACAAAATATTAAAAATGCGAAGATTATCGTTTAGTAAACATATGTTAAAGGCAAGAATGATACAATAGGTTGAGCGTTACATAAATAATTACTGCTGAATCTACCGACAATTAAGCTGTCTTTGTTTTAAAATTCATTTTTTAACGTTATAATAAATAGAAAATAGGATCTGCACTTTGTTACCTTTGATCATCAATCAACTTATCGGGAGCATTATAAAAGGTAATAAGTTTGAGAGAATGTCCTTTTTAATAAAAGGTTCCAAAGCTTCCAGAAAGGAAAGTAGGGGAAAAGAATGGCGGTACCCATAGAAGGTGAACCGGTACAAATTCATAGTTATAAACATAATGGGCACATCCATCGCGTCTGGGAAGAGTCAACAATCCTTAAAGGTACGCAAAACTTAATTATTGGAGCAAATGATCGTACAATGGTTACTGAATCAGATGGTCGAACATGGATTACGAGAGAACCGGCAATCTGTTATTTTCACTCACAATATTGGTTTAATATTATCGGAATGCTGAGAGAAGATGGCGTGTACTATTATTGTAATTTAAGCTCTCCGTTCATATACGATGGAGAGGCGGTTAAGTATATTGACTACGATTTAGATATTAAAGTTTTTCCTGATATGACCTTTAATTTATTGGATGAAGATGAATATGAGCGTCATCGACAAGAAATGCGTTACCCCACACCGATTGATAAAATCTTGTGGGCAAATGTGGACAAGTTGATATTCTTAATTAGACAACGAAAAGGTCCTTTTGCACCGGATTTTGTGGATGGTTGGTATGAAAGATACTTAACTTACCGAAGATAAAATGTTTTATTTGCGCCTGTTGATATGATAACAACAGGTTTTTATTTGGCATGAAAAATATATGTATCTTTACATAAGGAATATCTAGAAGGCTTGACGAAGAAATGAATTCAGGACAATCTGGATAGATTATAAGATAACAGAACAAAAAGGGTGACAGGCTAAAATTGAACATAATTAAAAGATATATGCGTTTTGTTAAGCCGTATCGCCTACAGATTTTCTTAACGATACTGATTGGTATTGTGAAATTTGCAATACCATTATTAATCCCGCTGTTAATTAAATATGTAATCGATGATATAGTCGGAAATGATGCGCTTACACAACCTGAAAAAATGACACAACTTTTAACGATTATGGGTATGATGTTGATTATTTTTGTGATTGTAAGACCACCTGTAGAATATTATCGGCAATACTTCGCACAATGGGTAGCGAGCAAAATTTTATATGATATTAGAGATAAGCTTTTTACTCATATTCAAAAATTAAGCTTTAAATTTTATGCGAATAATCGATCGGGTGAAGTGATATCTAGAATCATAAATGATGTAGAGCAAACAAAGAATTTTGTTGTTACAGGACTGATGAATTTGTGGCTGGATATGGCCACAATTATTATAGCCGTTGCAATTATGTTTACGATGAATGTTAAATTAACGCTTGTATCCCTTATTTTAATGCCGTTTTATGCATTAAGTGTAAAATACTTCTTTGGGAATTTACGAAAGTTAACAAGAGATCGATCACAAGCTTTAGCTGAGGTTCAAGGTTATTTACATGAAAGAGTTCAAGGAATGGCCGTTATTAAAAGCTTTGCCACAGAAGATCATGAACAAAAAAATTTCATGAAGCATAACAGTAAATTTTTATCAAAGGCGATTGACCATACGAAGTGGAACGCAAAAGCATTTGCAGTTGTGAATACAATTACTGATATTGCTCCTCTGCTAGTAATTGCCTTTGCTGGATATCAAGTAATACAAGGTCAAATCACTCTAGGTGTGATGATGGCTTTTGTAGCATATATTGACCGTTTATATAATCCACTTAGAAGGCTAGTCAATTCATCGACAACATTGACACAATCTATCGCTTCAATGGATCGTGTGTTTGAATTAGTTGATGAAAAATATGATATTGATGATAAAGAAAATGCTATCCCTTGTAGAAATGTAGCTGGTCATATTGAGTTTAAAGATGTTCATTTTAAATATAATAACGAAGATGGTGCTGTTCTTCGTCATATTAATTTAGATGTGAAACAAGGGGAAACCATCGCTCTTGTTGGAATGAGTGGTGGAGGAAAATCTTCACTCGTTAGTTTAATTCCCCGCTTTTATGATGTTTCAAGTGGGCGAATTTTACTTGACGGTGAAGATATTCGTTCGTTTCAAGTAAGAAGTTTACGAGATCAAATTGGTATGGTCCTACAAGATAATATACTATTTAGTGAATCAGTAAAAGCAAATATATTACTCGGGAAGCCTGATGCAAGTGATGAAGAGGTCATTAGAGCCGCAAAGGCAGCTAATGCCCATGGATTTATAATGGATTTGCCTGAAGGGTATGAAACGAAAGTGGGAGAACGAGGAGTTAAGCTTTCCGGTGGGCAAAAACAACGAATTGCCATTGCGCGTATATTCTTGAAAAACCCTCCAATTCTTATATTAGATGAGGCGACTTCTGCATTAGACTTAGAGAGCGAGCATCTTATTCAAGAAGCATTAAATGATTTGGCAACGGATCGAACGACGTTTATTGTCGCTCATAGATTATCTACAATCACACATGCCGATCGCATTGTTGTCGTTGAATATGGTGAAATCGTAGAGACAGGCACACATGAGGAATTAATGGAGAAGCAAGGTCATTATTATAAGCTTTTCCAAGTACAACAACTTGAATCGTAATGATATACTCTTACTAAATAAATCACATTCATGTAAAATTCTTTTTAGAGTTTTGACATGTATGTGATTTTTAGTTTCAGTTGGATTGGGTTAGCAGCCGAAAACAGGTAGTTCCTAAGATATTCTAAAAAGTGAATGGAGATAAGTTCTGTCACTCCCTTCTCTATAAAATTTATAAATTGCTATTTTATTATATTAATAATTGGAAAATTCGGAATTATATCACAAAACCTTAATAAACTAGCGAAACTTTTAAGAATTATAATTATATTTAAATATTTCTGAAAAAACAATAGACTTATTCTTACATATTTTATAAAATATTAAAAAACGGAGGGAGAATGTAGAAGAAACTGTTAAAGGGGTGACATAGTGACGCAATCTCCGGTATTAGAGGTAAGAAACCTAGAAACTTCGTTTGTAACTAAAGACGGAGAAGTAACCGCCGTCGATCAGGTAAGTTTTACTATTCATAAAGGAGAGGTAATAGGTATTGTTGGTGAATCAGGTTGTGGTAAAAGCGTAACATCATTGTCTATTATGAAGCTTGTGCCGCAACCACCTGGGAAAATAGTTGGCGGGGAAATACTACTTAACGGTGAGAATATAGTAGGGGCAAATGAAAAGAGAATGAGAGAAATTCGTGGTAATGAAATCGCGATGATTTTCCAAGAGCCGATGACTAGCCTCAATCCGCTTTTTAAAATAGGGGAACAAATGACAGAAGGCATCAAAATACATATGAAAAAGTCAAAAAAAGAAGCAAATGAAATTGCGATTAAAATGCTAAAGCTAGTTGGCTTACCAAGAGCTGAGGCGATAATGAAAGAGTATCCTCATCAGTTATCCGGTGGAATGAGACAGCGGGTAATGATAGCCATGGCGCTGTCTTGTAATCCTGAGGTACTAATAGCTGATGAACCAACAACTGCTTTAGATGTAACCATTCAATCGCAAATACTTGGTCTGATGAAAGAGCTAAATAAAACTTTGCAAACTTCTATTATGATGATTACTCATGACCTTGGCGTAGTGGCTCAAATGTGTGAACGTGTCATTGTAATGTACGCAGGACAAGTGGTAGAAGAAGCAAAGGTAGGAGATTTATTTAAGAACCCAAAGCATCCTTATACACAGGGATTATTAAAGTCGGTTCCAGATATTAGAGGGGAGCATTCGAGATTATATTCCATTCCAGGCAATGTACCGAAACCAGGATCCATTACGAAAGGTTGTCGTTTTGCTGAAAGATGTGAATTTGCTCATGAACGCTGCGTAATAGAAGACCCTGTATTGTATAAGGAAGATGGGCAAGAGCATACCGTAAGATGCTTTCTACATGAGAAGAGGAGGGAAGTCTCATGAGTAAAGCCATATTAGAAGTAGAAAATTTAAAAAAATATTTTCCGATTACTGCTGGCGTCTTCAATCGCAAAGTCGCAGATGTAAAAGCAGTAGACGATATTAGCTTTTTTGTTAATGAAGGAGAAACATTAGGGATTGTTGGTGAATCGGGTTGTGGGAAGTCAACAACTGGGCGGATGCTAATGAGATTAATAGAGCCCACCGAAGGAAAGATTTCATTCAACGGCAAAGAAATTACGAAATTATCAGATTATGAAATGAGGAAAATGAGAAAAGACATGCAGATGGTCTTTCAAGATCCATTTGCTTCACTCAATCCACGTCACTCAGTCGAACAAATATTAGAAGAACCGTTAATTGTTCATGGGATTGGAGATAAAGTTACACGGAAGAAGCAAGTAAGAGAGATGCTTGAAGTTGTCGGATTAAGTGGTTATCATGCTAAACGCTATCCTCATCAATTTAGTGGTGGGCAAAGACAACGGATTGGAATTGCACGCGCATTAATGACTAAACCAAAATTAATTATTGCGGATGAACCTGTGTCTGCTCTGGATGTATCCATACAGGCACAAGTATTAAATTTATTAGAAGACTTACAGAAAGAATTCGGTCTAACCTATATATTTATTGCTCATGACCTAGGGGTGATAAAACATATTAGTGACCGTGTAGGGGTTATGTATTTAGGAAGAATGGTTGAATTAACAACCGCTAAACAATTGTATGATAAGCCACTTCATCCATATACAGAAGCACTTCTAAGTTCCGTTCCGGTACCTGATCCAGAAATAGCTGTTGCTCAGGAAGTGCTATCTGGAGATATCCCTAACCCTGCTGATCCACCAAACGGTTGTGCATTCCATACGAGATGTTCAAAATGTATGGAGATTTGTAAGCAAGAACGACCACTTTTGCAGGAAATAGAAGATGGACATATGGTGGCTTGCCATTTATATGAAAAAGAGCTTGCAAATTAGAAGGGAGAGAATGAGGAATGAAGAAAAAGAAAAGTTTTTGGCTACTTATTGTTTTAATGGTTAGCACGCTTATCTTTGCTGGATGTAATAGTTCTACATCAGGTGATAATGGAGATGAAGGCGGAGAAGCAGATGAAGGAAGCACTGGAGGAACGCTTGTCTTTGGTCGAGGAGGAGATTCAACTTCGCTTGACCCAGCAATTACAACTGAAGGAGAAGCTTTTAAAGTAACGAAAAATATTTTTGAAACCCTTGTTGAATTTGGTGAGCAAGATACGGAGCTTCATCCTGGTCTGGCAACAGAGTGGGAAACGAGTGAGGATGGATTAACTCAAACACTTAAACTTCGTGAAGGAGTTAAGTTCCATGATGGGACAGATTTTAATGCAGAAGCTGTCGTTTTCAACTTCGAACGGTGGATGGCAGGAAATAAAGAACAGTTTTATTATTACAATTCTCAATTTGGAGATAAGGTTGATAGTGTAACAGCAGTTGATGATTATACGGTTGAAGTTAAGTTAAATACTGCAATTGCTCCTTTCTACAAAAACTTAGCGATGTCTCCATTTGGTATTGCAAGTCCAACAGCTATTGAAGAACATGGCGATAAATTCCTTGAAAACCCTGTTGGAACAGGTCCGTTTGTATTCCAAGAATGGAAAAGGAATGACAGAATTACAATCGTTAAGAATGAAGATTATTGGAATAAAGACCTACCTAAATTAGACTCAGTTATTTTTAGATCTATTCCTGAAAACTCGGCAAGACTGAACGCTTTATCTTCTGGAGAAGTTGACTTAATTGATGGTGTGAATTTCAGTGATGTCCAACAAATTGAAGATAATCCAGACTTACAAGTATTTGAGAGACCGACAATGAATGTTGCTTATGTTGGATTAACGAATACGAGGGGTCCATTACAGGAAAAGCTAGTCCGTCAAGCTCTTAACCATGCGGTGAATAAAGAAGAAATCATCAATGCATTCTATGCTGGAGCAGCGGACCCAGCTGTAAACCCAATGCCACCGGTAATCTCTGGTTATAATGATGAAATTGAAGATTATCCATATGATCCAGAAAAAGCAAAAGAATTACTGAAGGAAGCTGGATATGAAGACGGATTTGAGATGGAATTATGGGCAATGCCAGTTCCAAGACCGTATATGCCAGATGGTCAAAAAATAGCTGAAGCACTACAAGCTGATTTTGCTGAAATTGGTGTTAAAGCTAAGATTGTTTCATATGAATGGGGAACATATTTAGAAAAAGCAAATAAAGGAGAAGCTGATTCATTCTTACTTGGATGGACAGGTGATAATGGTGATGCAGATAACTTCTTATACGTATTACTAGATGAAGATGCCATCGGATCAAATAACTACACTTACTATAAAAACAGTGAAGTACATGATTTATTATTAGAGGCGCAAGCAACTACTGATCAAGCGAAACGAGATGAGTTATACAAAGAAGCACAAGTAATTATAAAAGAAGATGCACCATGGATTCCGCTCGTTCATTCACGTCCTATTTTAGCTGGAAAATCTAATATTAAGAATTTCCTACCGCATCCAACAGGTTCTGATTTGCTTTCACATGTGGAAATCAGTCAATAAATAATAGAGGGATAGAAAAGGGAGTGACACACTCCCTTTTCTATTCATCTGATAATAATGTAGTAGTAGAGGTGAGAAGATGTTAACTTACACAGTTAGACGGTTAATTGCATTAATACCTGTTTTATTAGGTTTATCGCTGATTGTTTTTCTAATGATTCGTGCTATCCCGGGTGACCCAGCTCAAATCATATTAGGACAACTAGCTACAGAAGAGGCGATAGAGGCATTAACGATACAACTTGGGTTAGATCAACCGTGGTATATTCAGTATTTTACATATTTAGGGGATTTATTGACTGGTGATTTGGGAGAATCAATCAAAACCAATACAGCGATAAATCAAGAAATTTGGCCATACTTAGCAGCAACTTTAGAGTTATCCTTTTGTGCAATGGTAATTGCCATTTTTATAGGGGTAAATGCTGGTATCATAAGTGCATGGTTTCAACATTCTTGGTTTGATTACATAGCGATGATTTTAGCACTGATTGGTGTTTCAATTCCTATTTTTTGGTTAGGTTTGATGGAACAGTGGTTCTTTTCTATTCAGCTTGATTGGTTACCGACATCTGGCAGGGAAGAGGTTAGAGACCCTGTTACATCTATAACAAATATATATTTAATAGATACATTGATTCAAGGTAGGTTTGATCAATTTGTTGATGTGTTACGACATTTAATTTTGCCAGCTTTTGCATTAGCTACAATTCCGATGGCCATCATTGCTAGAATAACAAGATCTTCCATGCTAGAGGTGATGAAATCTGACTACATTAGAACGGCAAGAGCGAAAGGAATAAGAATGTTTTGGGTTGTGTACAAGCATTCATTAAAAAACGCAGTGATTCCTGTTCTTACAGTGATAGGGTTACAAACAGGCTTATTGTTAGGTGGTGCGATCCTTACCGAAACGATATTTAGTTGGCCGGGTATGGGCAGATATATTTACGATGCGATTAGTGCAAGAGATTATCCTGTCATTCAATCTGGAATATTAGTGATTGCATTTATATTTGTCATGATTAATTTATTCATAGACTTATTGTACGCTGCAATCGATCCGCGAATTAATTATCGTTAAGGGAGGAATAGACGTGGAAGTATCAGTAAATAATAAACCACCTATTCAGCCAAAAAATAATGAAGATAAAGTACAATCGCCTTGGGTGGAGGCGTTACAAAGCTTCATGAAAAACAAAATTGCCTTAGTCGGTACAGGAATAGTTGTTTTTTTTATTCTTTTAGCTATTTTTGCACCATTCATTGCACCACAGGGTATTAATGAGCAAAATATGACAAATAGACTTCAAGAACCATCAGCAGAACATTGGTTTGGTACCGATGATTTTGGACGAGATATTTTTTCGAGAGTGATTTATGGGGCGAGAATATCATTGTGGGTTGGTTTTTTAGCGGTCATGGGTTCAGCTGTTGTAGGTTCTTTATTAGGGATTATAGCGGGGTATTACGGGAGATGGGTTGATACAATTATCTCAAGGATTTTTGATATCATGCTTGCTTTTCCTAGTATTCTTTTGGCGATTGCTATTGTGGCGGTTTTAGGACCATCATTGCAGAATGCATTAATTGCGATAGCAGTTATTAATATTCCTAACTTTGGGAGGTTAATTCGTTCTAAAGTTTTAAGTGTTAAACAAGAGGAGTATATTGTAGCCGCAAAAGCAGTAGGGATGAAAAATAGCCGAATTCTATTTAGACATGTGCTTCCAAATAGTATGGCTCCTATTATCGTTCAAGGAACTTTGGCAATTGGTACGGCTATTATTGAAGCAGCTGCTCTAGGGTTCTTAGGTTTAGGAGCAGAGGCGCCGAATCCTGAATGGGGTAAAATGCTTTCAGACGCAAGGGTATTACTTATCCAAGCACCGTGGACAATGATATTCCCTGGAATTGCTATCATGTTAACAGTTCTTGGCTTTAATTTAATGGGGGATGGATTAAGAGATGCCCTAGACCCGAGGATGAAGAATTAGAATGATTTTGAAGAAAAGGCTATCGGAGCTTTTATATCCGATAGCCTTTTATCTTTTATTGTTCGTCAACGGCTTCATCTAATGTTAAAGAAGAGTCTTCTTTATGGAACCTTTGAAAGCTACTAATAAGACAATTCAATCGCTCCACTTGCTCATTATAATCCATCATTGCAGAGACAATATGCATAGTATGAGCTAATTCTACTTGCCTATCATCTGAAATGAGATGCTGTTGCTCTAAAAAGAGCGTGAAAAGTTCCTTTCTGCTTAAAGTAATATCGCCTTCTTCAAAAACGACTTCAGGTCGAACTTTCCCAATAAATTTTAATACGGCATGTTCATGATAATGAGTAATAATATCTAACTGTTGCTGGATAAGATGTTGAAAATCTTCGGGCATTTCTGCTAGATCATTTTCAAAGCGATGCATCTTTTTTAATGTTTCTAAAGCCTTTTTATTTGCGGCATTCATTTGCCGGTAAATGACTAATTTTCTCGGTTTGGACTGGTTCTTCTTTTTAAAGTAATTACGTTCTTCTTTATATAAAGAAAAAAGTGTATCAATCTTGGTTAATCCTTCTTGCATGGTACGGATATCATTCTTCAATAAATGATGTTCGGAGGCATGCCTTATATTTAAACGAATCCACTTTGTAATTTCTTCGGTTAAATTAGAAATCTTCACATATAACTTCTTCTCATATTTCGGTGGAATAAACACCAGGTTAACAATAAATGCAGAAAATATCCCAAGGATAACTGTCGAGAATCTGAGAATGGCAAACTCGGTAAAGGTATCTCCTGGTGTGACCATAATCGCTACCATTGTAACGAGTGATAAACCGATCGTGTTATCAAGTTTTAATTTTAAGTTAATCGTAATAACCACTATTGCTGCTAAACCAATAATAAGAATATCATGACCGAATAATAGGACAAATAATACCGCGATCACTGCTCCGATTATATTCCCTTGAATTTGTTCAAGTACAGATAAATAAGAACGATAAATCGTTGGTTGCAGTGCGAAAATAGCTGCAATCCCTGCAAAAACAGGAGAAGGGAGTTGAAAAAGTTCTGCTAAAAATAAAGATAGTATGATTGCGATCCCCGTTTTCAGAATGCGGGCGCCAAGCTTCATATTTAAATAATCCTTTCTGCTCAATCATTAGTATGGCTGTCATGATAAACACCCATTCTTACTTTATACGTTTTTTTCTTTATTAAACAATTATGTACTATACATGGATATTAGTATAAGTTCAATAGACAAATATGAAAAGTCACTAAAATTAATAAAAAATTAAAGTGGTAACATTTAAACGAAGAAATAGAAACACATCAAAAAAGAAGAAGAGGGAGAAATTTGTTGGATGAGCCGAGAATCGCATCAAAAAATCCAGCTAGAGAGAATAATTTAATAGAATCAGGCGCAATATTGGCTAACTTTAAATAGGATTTTATGCAAATATTGTAGCAGGTCGAACCCATTTACACCCGTAGTGAATGAGTCACATTATATCCATAAAGAAACACGAGAAATTCTTCATTAGAATTCCTCGTGTATAAAGTCTATGACAGCAGAATAGATGTATGTTATATCACTCAGTTGAAACAGAAGGGTCTGCTTGCTCTTTAACTGGAACAACTTGCATAAAGTGACTACCTAAATCTGATAAAAGAGCTTTCAAATCATTCGCTTCATCTTCTTGGTTTTGGCCCATCAATAGATTGATATATTTTTCTAATAGTTCTTTTACATCTTCTAACCCATTTTGGTCAAGTTCGGTTACGTTTACTTTTGCACCTTTGGCTATTCTTCTTTCAATGGCCGCTTTTGTTAATCCCATTTCAGGTTGATGTCTTAAGTAGACGACGCCACCTGTCATCCCTGCACAAATCCATGGACCCGGATCACCTAATACAAGGCCGCGACCGTTCGTCATATATTCAAATGCAAATCCTTTAATATTCGCATTTGTACCGATTTTTCCAAATTCCTTCTCTGGAATTGGAGTTGTTAGTTGCCCACCAATAATCATGTCAGCTCCAGATAAACGGATACCAGCTCTTGCATCAGCATTTCCTTGTGCAACGAGAAGTCCGACTTGGGCACCGTAGCCAAAACCTTTTCCAACAGACCCATTATAATACTGCCCATTCTTACCTTTCGATTTGAAAATTAAGATTTGCCCACCGAAGGAAGTTTTACCAATCCCATCTTGCGCACCGCCTGCTACTTCGATGTTTATGCCGAAACTGTTATATGCCCCTAATCCGTTACCAGGGATAGATCCACCATTATATTTGAGATCAACTGGAGGAAGGGTTTTATATGATCCATCTAAGCGTCCTCTTACACGATGACAAGATACACGACTACCAAGTACCCTTTGCTCTGAAGTAACATTAGAGAAGGTACGTGATTGGTGCAATTCTTCTACACTTTTGTCTAGATATTCAGCTCCAACAGCCACTTGTAATTGTGCCTCACTAACTTCTTTAGGTTGCTCATTATTGCTGAGCTGTGAAATTTCTAATGTACGAAGTAAATAATCTAAGTTCAATTGTTCTTTTCCTTTTACTTGTTCAAGTAAATCTGTACATCCAATAGCGTCTTGTAGATTGCGAATACCGATGCTGCCAGCAAGTGCTTGTAGTTCTTTACCGAAAGCAGAATATAAGTTGACTAATCCTTGGACAGCAGATTCAAATTGACGAGGAACGAATCTTCTTAACCCATGTTCTTTTGCTTCTGCCTCTGAATCAATTTGCGTAGCAATTCCTACATGACAAGTATCTAGATGACAACCACGGCAAGTTGTGCAACCGATGGCTAACATAGATAATGTACCAAAACCAACTCTATTTGCACCAAGTAACATAACTTTTAAAACATCACTAACACTTTTTAAGCCACCATCTGCCCATAGCTCAACATAATCTCTTAATCCAGCTTCTAGTAAGGCGTTATGTGCCGCTTTAACACCAATTTCAACTGGTAATCCAACATGTTGGAGTGCGTGGATTCTAGCTGCACCTGTACCACCATCAAATCCACTTAATGTGATAATATCCGCACCAGCTTTAGCGATACCTACTGCAATTGTACCAATATTAGGCACAACAGGAACTTTAACTGACACTTTCGCTTTATCATTCGCTGTTTTTAATTCATGAATCATTTGTGCTAAATCTTCAATAGAATAAATGTCATGATTATTTGACGGTGAAATTAAATCAGATCCAATTGTTGCATTTCTCGCTTCAGCTATTTTCGCTGTTACTTTAGATCCTGGTAGATGTCCACCTTCACCAGGTTTGGCTCCTTGGCCGATTTTAATCTCAAGGAGGTTAGAAGAGTTAAGAAGCTCAGCGTTTACACCAAATCGTCCTGAGGCAACTTGCTGGCCTCTTGTGCGAGGATATTTCCCGAGCATATCTTTTATTTCTCCGCCTTCACCATTTAAACTAATCATATTTAGTCTTTCTGCACCTTCTGCATAAGCTCTAAAAGCAATTTCATTCTGCGAACCGAAGGACATAGAAGAAATAACGAATGGTAAGCTATGATCTCCAACAGAAATATTCACATCTTCTGGTGAAATTTTGGTTTCTGATTGTTTAAAATCAGTTAGGTGACGAATGGTTGTTGGGTTCTGATCTTCTTGTTCACTTATCTTTTCACGGTAAGCACCATATTCACCAGTAGACGCAACTTCACCAATTGCTTTCCAAATCCTTGGGAATAGATGGAAGGTTTTCCCGATTCTATTTTTCTCATTAATAAAGTCTTCCGCTCTTAAAAAAGCATCTTCTTGCATATGAACAAAATTGTATTTAAGCTCACCTGAACCAAAGAAATTGATGATGTTTAAATATTCAGCGATTTCTTCATTTATGCCAATGGTTGAGAATAGGCGACCATATCCTCTTAGTTCATGAATTCCGATTGTAGAGATTACTTTTTCTAATCCTTTTGTTAAAGCAGAATATAGGTTAATAAGAGGAGTTATTTCCTCGTTGGCTACAGTTATAAACATATAATATGGGCTAATCAAATCTGCACCTAAACCGTAAGCCGTTATAATATCATGTAATGACCTGATAGAAGCGGAACGTAAAAGTAAAGAACAATCTCTTCTTAGTGTTTCTTTTACTAATGCTTGATCAATGGCAGAAACGACTAAGTGTGGATCCATCCAATAGGAATCTTCTTGATGGGCACTGGCATCATTCAAGACAATAAGGGTTTTACCAGCTTTAACTGATTCAATCGCTTCTTTTGATAAGCGTGAAATCGCCTCTTTGATTGTTTCATCTTTGGAAAAAGTGATAGAAAGATAGGCAATTTTCTTTTGTGCTTGATAATATTCAGTTACTTGATCATAGCTAGGCTGATTGATTTCCTTTACACACTCGTATCCTAATTTTCCTTCTATTAATAATGGTGTTTGTAATTCAAGTACATCTACGGATTCTTCATTATTAAAGAGTGATGGTCTTTTACCGATAATGGTTCTAGTTGAGAAATGTTCTGTTTCTCTATCTCTATCAATTGCAGGGTTAGTAACAACTGCGACACTTTCTTTAATAAAATCAGCGATATTTGTTCTCTCACCATTTAAGGCTGCTAATGGAGCATCATGGCCAAGTGAACGGATAGGTTCCGCACCTTTTTCTGCCATTTGTTCTACTAAGTTTACATGGTCTCTTTCCCATCCGAATGCTTTATATTGACCATTATGAATCTTTGTTGGGAAAGCTATTGTAGTTACTTTATTCAAAATTGGCGCATTTAAACGATTTTTATAATCTTTAACATTTACACGAGAAGAGAAACGATTGAATGTTTCTTCTTGATAATTTTCATGTTCATATTTTTCTAGTTTATTCCCGTTCCATTTGAAACCAACTTTTTCACCAGGAGATAAAGGCTTTGGTTCACTTACATATTCACTCGATGAGATAATCCCTGGTTCAGATGAGAATAAATAAGAGCTTTCAGTCTCTAACATCCAAAGGGGTCTTAATCCAAGGGAGTCGACACTATATACTGCTTCATTTCCGAATCTTGAAATAATTCCGGCAGGACCTTGAGCGAAATGTCCCCAAGCTTCCCTAATATAAGTATATAAATCTTGTAAATGTGGAGGATATGACTTGATTTCATTAATGATTGGAGGGAAGAGTACGTCCATCGCTTCAAATAATGAATAGCCATCTCTACAAATGAGTGTTTCAATTGTTCTGCTTAAATCTTGGGAATCACTACCGCCTCTAACGAGTGGAACATTAATCATTCTAGCTTCGTCGCGCAATTTTGCAATCGTATTAATTTCGCCATTGTGCCCTAAGACGGCAAATGGTTGCACACGAAAAAAGCTTGAAAGTGTATTAGTTGAATAACGATTATGGCCAAGTGTCATAGTGGAAGCTACTAATGGATTGGCTAAGTCATGATAATATTTAGGTAAAATATCGCCAGCTCCCATTACTTTATACACAGCATGGAACTGACTAAGGGATGCTACGTGAATAAATTCATTTTTTTCTGCTTCTACAATGACTTCTAATATCGTTTGATTAAGATCTGCTTCATTTTTATCAACCGTACAGGCAATTTGCCAAAATACCGGGTTCTCTTGAATCGCAATCGGTCCAAGAGCAGAAGAATCTGTCACTTCATCTGATTCGAAAATTAAAGAAAATCCATTGTCATCAAGAAGTTGGCGTACTTCTGTTTTGAAGGTTTCACTTTGTTCATTGCGAGTGAAAAAGAGATGACCGACGACGAAATTGGGTGTGTCAACAACTGTTGGATCGATTTGAGCTTTTTTAAGCTTTTCTTTCCAGAGTGTACGGGGGATATCGATATGAATCCCAACGCCATCTCCTTCTCCATTAATAAAACCTGCACGATGGTTCATCGTTACTAATGCATCTATACAACTGAAAATATTTTCACGTGTTGGAATCTTTTCTTTCTCTAATGAAGAAACAATACCACATGCATCGTGTTCTTGATTATTAAAATTTTTGAATTGGGAAGGGGTCCATTGTTGAGTCATAGTATTCGGCTTTTTGAGGCAATGCCTTAAGCCGTTCACCTCCTAGTTTAGTAATGTTTTTGAGGTTGCTAGATTGCTAAGATTTCTAGCGAAGTTAATTGAAATGATATTTAATTAGGTAACGCATTAAAGTGTTTCGGTAACGAAGGAATTATACAGAATATTTACATTATCATATCACATGAATTTTCAGAAATCAATTATTTATACATTTTTATGGATACGAAAAATGTTGAGAATGTATAAAAATGTATAGAAGAATCTATATTTGTAAACGTTTTCATAGTATGTATCAAAAGAAAAAGAGAGCTGGTCGGCTCTCTTTTTCTGTATAAAAAATGAATAATTACTGGTTTGTTAACTCTTCGAAAGAATCATGGACTGCTTGAATGGTAGCGTCAATATCTTCCTCTGTATGAGCAATTGTAAGGAACCATGCTTCATATTTGGAAGGTGCAAGGTTGATGCCTTTATTTAGCATTAATTTGAAGAACTTAGCAAACATCTCACCGTTTGTATTTTCAGCTTGTTCATAGTTCATTACCTTTTCATCAGTAAAATATACGGTTAATGCTCCTTTTAATCGATTGATTGAAATGGAGATATTGAACTGTTTGGCCGCATTCATGATGCCTTCTTCAAGCTTTGCGCCTAATCTATCTAAGTATTCATAAACTCCAGGTTGTTTTAAAACTTCTAAGCATGCAATCCCGGCTAAGATGGATGCAGGGTTTCCAGCCATTGTTCCTGCTTGGTATGCAGGACCTAGTGGAGCAACACTCTCCATAATCTCTTTTTTTCCACCGTAGGCACCAATGGGTAGACCGCCGCCAATAATTTTTCCTAATGCTGTGAGGTCTGGTTGCACACCTAATAAATCCTGTGCACCTCCAAAGTGAAAACGAAAAGCGGTAATCACTTCATCATATATAACGAGTGAACCATGTGCATGACTTATCTCGTTTACCTTTTCCAAAAACCCTGGTAAAGGCTCGACAATACCGAAATTACCTACAATCGGCTCTACTAAAACACCGGCAATCTCATGTCCCCATTTGTCCATTGCTTGTCTAAATGAATCAATGTCATTAAAAAGAACGGTGATTACTTCTTTTGCAATCGATTCAGGTACTCCGGCAGAATCAGGTGTACCAAGAGTTGATGGCCCAGAACCAGCCGCAACTAATACTAAATCTGAATGTCCGTGATAACAACCGGCAAATTTAATTATTTTATCTTTTCCTGTATAAGCTCTTGCAACTCTTATGGTTGTCATTACAGCTTCGGTGCCGGAATTCACAAACCTTACTTTTTCTAAATTAGGCATCGCCTCTTTCAGAAGTTTAGCGAAGTCTACTTCATACGGAGTCGGTGTGCCAAATAGTACACCTCTTTCAGCAGCTTCTTTAATGGCATTCGTTATATGGGGGTGAGCGTGTCCTGTAATAATGGGACCGTACGCTGCTAAATAATCAATATATTGATTACCATCCACATCAAAAAAGTAAGCGCCTTGGCCTCTCTCCATTGCGACAGGTGATCCTCCACCAACAGCTTTATAAGATCGGGATGGGCTGTTTACGCCTCCTACAATATGTTCAACAGCTTCTTTATGTAGTCGTTCGGAATTGATAAAATGCATCAATATTCCTCCTTAAGTAATATAATTTCCATATATATTTTAACATGTAAGTTATCGATCTGTTAAAAGCAAAATATTTTCATATCTATCGTTAGTAAGACAACTTGTCATACTCTCAAAAGGTTGAACGTATAATGGTAATACCGTCACGAGAGAGGTGAGGTTAGTCGTGCTATTTTTTTTCGTTATTTTTACTGTTACATTATGTATTTTTATGAGTATGCAAAGCCTTTTAACACCTAAAAGAACGAAGGGAAGATGGGTGTCATTAGATAACTTTTTTTATTTAATCTGTCTTTATGCTACGATTTTAATTGCTTTTGGGTTAATATATATTATTCTCGATTTAAATGGGCATGTTGTGTTAATAGATGAAACAAGCTATGGGGGGATCAATTTTTTAGATCGTCTTGCATCGGGTTTTTATTTTAGTGCTGTTACTCTTTTTTCATTAGGTTATGGAGATGTTATACCAGTTGGCTTAGGCCGTATGGTAGCGATGGTTGAAGCGCTGATAGGCTATGTTATTCCAACTGCTTTTGTTGCAAGAGTTGTTTTTAATATTGATAATAAGAATGATCAATGAGAAGAAGGGTGTTTACTTGTATTTCACTCTTATTTTTTATAGTCTAAAAAAAACATGTTCAAGGAGTGAGTTATATATGAGTATAGAACTTGGAGAAAAAGCGCCCACATTTACATTAGAAGGAAGTAATGGAGAGGTTGTTAATCTAGAAGATTTTCGAGGGAAGAATGTCATCTTATATTTTTATCCTAAAGATATGACACCTGGTTGTACAACTGAGGCATGTGATTTCCGTGATAAGCATAATGATTTTTCTGACGTGAATACGGTGATTATTGGTGTTAGTCCTGATCCAATTAAACGTCATGAGAAATTTATTGAGAAACATGAATTACCATTCCTTTTGCTTGCAGATGAAAACCATGAAGTTGCAGAAAGTTACGGGGTTTGGAAGTTGAAAAAGAATTTTGGTAAAGAATATATGGGTATAGAACGCTCTACGTTTGTGATTGACGAGGAAGGTAAATTAATAAAAGAGTGGCGAAAGGTGAAAGTAAAAGGACATGTAGAAGATGCATTGCTTTTCTTGCAAAATAGAAAAGGTTAGACTTTTGAATACCATGATAATAACTTGCCCATTTTAATGAATTTAAGGCTTTTGTCCACGCAAGAGAAGCCAGTTTGAATATGATTAAACTAGGGCATACCTCCTCAAATATATTTTCCGGACTTTTAAATGAGTCCGGAATTTTTTTATAACTGACGGGCTAAATTTGTCTATTATAGGAAGTAAAAAAACAGAAGTATTTACAACGTTCATTTTTATAAAACAAGATGGAATATTAAATGAGTTTAGTCTATATGATAAAATAAGAAAAACATACTTCTTGAAACGCGGTTATTGACAACTTTCAATAATTATTAGTAAACTATTTATAAAGATTATAATATAAGAATGAATAGAAGTGAGGTGCATGACGGTGGCGCAAACACATCTTAAAGAAGCATTAGATACGTTAAAAGATACAGGGGTTCGCATTACTCCACAGCGTCATGCGATACTTGAATATTTAATAAACTCAATGACGCACCCAACAGCTGATGACATATACAAAGCATTAGAGGGAACGTTCCCAAATATGAGTGTGGCTACAGTTTACAATAATTTAAGAGTATTTCGTGAGGTTGGGTTAGTAAAAGAATTAACCTATGGAGATTCATCCAGCAGATTTGACTTTGTAACAACACAACATTATCACGTTATCTGTGAAGGTTGTGGTAAAATTGTTGATTTTCATTATCCTGGTTTGGATGAAGTTGAACAATTAGCGGCACATGTGACGGGCTTTAAAGTAAGTCACCATAGAATGGAAGTTTATGGGGAATGTCCAGAGTGTTCAAAGAAAAAAGAAATGCATTAAAATGTATAAAGCTGTCAGCGTACTGCTGCCAGCTTTTTCTCTGTATTTTTTTATGCTTTGTTTTCTATAGGAATCATCATACATATAGTTAGAGGTTAAATAATCATTTATTGTCTGTTTTAGATTTACAACCTTTTGCGTGAAAATAATCTACTGCTTTAATGAGGTATCTTTTCGATTATATTTTTCGTCAAATTCTTTTCCTTCTAATGTGCGATCGAGCGTTAGTGGTTCGCGACAATGCATACACATATCAACCCGGCCTAATATTTTGGTTGGCTTGTTACAATTTGGGCAAACAACTTGGATCGCTTTAGTGGAAAGAATACCAATCCACAAGTAAATTACCGTACTAGCAATAATGAATAATACACCCAAAAGCATACATATAGACATAATTAATGGTGAAGTTCTGAAGAAAATACCTATGTACATGACAATAAACCCAACAAATATTAAGCTTAGAGCAAAGGTTCTTATTTTATTTATTTTACTCGAATATTTTTTTGCCATCTTGATCCCTCCTAAACACTAACTATATCATACCATTGTAAGAAAAAATAAAAAAATTGTCACTATTTGCTGGTGTTTATCAAAGGGAATTTAGATAAATTGTCGAACTAATATTTAAAACGAAAAAATTATGGGGGCGTTATGATGGAAGATATACTCCGTCCTATTTATCAAGAAAGAGCTAGTCAACCAAATACATTAGGTGTGTTAATTGTAGAGGGAAATGAAAAGACAATTTCAAATAGAGATACGTTTGATGCAATACTCTTAATTATCGTAGAAAATGCGGATACGCCTATTTTTGTGAAACATTACACATTTGAAGATAAAAAAGCCTCAATGCAAATAATAACGAAGCAACAATTGGATCAATGGATACTAATGGGTAGTAATAGAAAGATTTTTGATTGGCTATATAGTGGGAAGGTTTTATTTGATCGCAACGAATATATAGGAAACTTACGTGATAAATTAAACGAATTCCCTTTCAAGGATAGAAAGCTCAAAATGGGACTAGAGTTTGCTAAGTTGATAAGAAGGTATACAGATGGAAAAACTCTGTTTGAAAATCAAAATTATTTTGATGCTTATAATAATGTTGTTCATTCTTTGCATCATTTAGCGAGACTCTCTATTATTGAAAATGGTTTCCATCCAGAAGTAACACTGTGGAATCAAATTCGCCATATGGAACCAGAAATAATGAAACTGTATGAAGAGTTAGTACAAAGTCATGAACCGCTTGAGAAAAGGTTAGAGTTATTGTTTTTAGCTTCGGAATTTTTAATCCATTCACGAACAAAAGCTGGTGTCAGCCATTTACTTGAAGTTTTAGCGGAACAATCAGTTTGGACAATTCAAGAGATCATCCAGCATAAAGAACTGAGACACTACTCAGTGGATTTGATGATTCTATTAGAATATTTAATTGATAAAGGGTTTATTAAAGTAATAAGTGAAGAAACAAAAGGAAAAGGAATTAAACACCGATATTACAGTTTGTGAAGAAAATTATATTAAGAAAACAAAAAGTGGTTGACCAAGGAAAAAATTGATGATATATTAATAACCGTCGCTAATAACTGTTTGAATAGCAGCTAACGCGGCGGAGTGATTTTTTAAAAAAAGTGTTGACTATACAACGGATGATGTGTTAATATTTTAAAGTCGCTCCTTAAGCGAATGAGATTGTTCTTTGAAAACTGAACGAACATAAACGTCAAGCGTAATTCTAAAAAAAGCTGATTTATCAGCAACAAAGCACCATAGGTGCAAACGAGCTAATCAAACACTTTATTGGAGAGTTTGATC
>NZ_JACSQT010000019.1 GCF_014836495.1 Cytobacillus stercorigallinarum
CCCACTTGAATCTAATCAAATTTTTGCTCGGGCATGCTTTTTTGACTCGTTTCCGCTTGAATCCAATCAAACTTTTCTCCGACACGCTTTTTTTGACTCGTTCCCACTTGAATCCAATCAAATTTTTACTCGGACATCTTTTTTTGACTCGTTTCCGCTTGAATCCAATCAAACTTTTCCTCGGACACGCTTTTTTGACTCGTTTCCACTCGAATCCAATCAACCTTTTCTCCGACACGCTTTTTTGACTCGTTTCCGTTCGTTTTAACTTCATCATTGATCCACTTCTTCATTTGCTTTGATATGTTTTATTCTTTTTTCATAATATGCTCCACGACCATTGCCTTTTAATGCGTAATGATGGCCGAGGACTCTTCTTATAGTTGATTTGCTTATTATGCGGTTACACCACTCATATATCACTTGGTTTGTTATTCTCATAGGAGCAAAGAGAATAGAAAATTCATCGATTAGGTTTAACAGTGCGCTTTCGAAAGAATACACAGTTTTACAGGAAGTACAGATCATCCTATTCCTATTAGCCATTCTCTCCATTCTTTGATTACATTTTTTACAAAAAAGTCCTTTAGCAACATCATGATAGGTATAGTCGGGTATAACAAACAATGGTTGTTCAGTTTGATGGGATAATAGCGTTTGGATTATCTTTGTGTGATGGATTGTGGGGGTATGGCTAATTTGCTTAAGCTTTTTTATTAAACTTGGAATTTGTGGGGGGAGAATGAGATTCTTCCTTGGCGTAGCATCATAAAGCATAAATTCAGAATTGACAAAAATCAATAAATAGTCAAAAGTCAGATGCAAATGATGTTGTTTGAAAAATTGTCTAATGAGCGTTTCATTCCGTTCTATTTGAATAGATGGATTTTTTATTTCTTTATCTGTTGAGTGATACCAATGCCTATCTTGACTAGTGAAGTTGCCGCTATAATTTTTAACTTCAAAGAAAGTAATATGTTGTTGGTAAATGATGAGTGCATCTATCTGGAAAGTCGTGTGATTAATATTTAGCGTGAGATCATACAGAATAGGAATCTCAGGGGGAAGCTCCTTTAAATATTCTTGCCACCTTTTTTCTCCTTCATAGCCTTTTTGCAATGAGTGAAAATATTGGCTTTCTTCTAGGGAAAATTCCTTGCGCGCACTCAGTGCACGAAATAATTGGAGCTGATGTGAAGGTTTGAGGGGTTTAATAACTGCCATTTTGCACCGCCTTTCTTTTTATCCATTATAAAAGATTCCACCTCAATAAACGACATTATTTTACAAAACAAAAAACTCTACTTTACTTTTAGTAGAGTTTCTTTCATTATGTATAGACTAAAACATGCGATATCCTCTTTTGCGAAGCATGTTAATGACTATGCCAGCAACAATGGCACCAACAAAGCCACTGCTTAAGATGAGAATATCAGCTAATTGAAGGCTCGTGAGTTCCGCCCATAGACTAGAAAAAGAAGCCCGGGTGTCATTAAAATATTCAATGAGTCGAACCTTATCAACAATCCTAATAACGACAATTGGATATACAATTGCCATGATCCATGACATTCTTAAAAGCATATTTAATATAAAACCAATTCCGAAAAATAAAACAAAAAAGAGTAACATAGAAATCGGCAATACGAAAATGGTCATCTGCATTCAGCTTGTCCTCCCTTGCACATCAGTATTAAGTTTACTGAAACTTCACTCTATGCGTCAACATGTTCTTACAATAGAAATGACAAAAAATGAAGATTTTTCTACTTCCAGCTCTTTTTTGTACCTTGCAATTGGTCCCTTACTCCAAACCTAAAAAAGCTAGAGGTGCACATCAAATACGCACGCCTAGCTTCAATATAATTCGTTCATACCTTAACAGATTTCTTCTCATTCGGTTTCATATGAATCGCACGGTTATTCAAGCCCTCAATGGCTTCTAAAATCGTTTCGTTAAAACTTGGATGAGGGTATAGTGGGAAATTCAAGTCTTCATCACGACCAACGAACTCCATTGCCGTAACCGCCGTACTAATTAATTCAATAACGGAAGAGCCAATGGCATGAAAGCCGAGCAGAACATCATTATCTGCGTCTTTAATTATTTTCATTATGCCACTTTTTTCACTAGTTACCATCGCATAGCCATTGCCACTATAATTGAATTGACTAACAGCAATATTTAAGCCTTTCTCTCTTGCTTCTTGTTCTGTCATCCCCACAGTAGCGAGAGGTGGGATCGTATGGACAACTGTAGGCATTAAGCTTAAATCCACTTCACTATTCAAGCCTGCAATCCTTTCAGCCACCACTTTTCCTTCTTTAATCGACTTAATAGCCAATTGCTCTCCACCCGTGACATCACCAATAGCGTATATTGTTGGTATATTCGTTTGCAATTGCTTGTTTACTTTAATAAAACCATCCGTTGTACATTCTACACCTATTCTTTGTAAATCGAGTGTCTCTATATTCCCCCGACGCGTTCCTTCCATAAATAAATGGCTACCTTCACATGTCAATTCCTGGTTTGAATTAGATAACTTCAATTGCAAGAGCGTATGACTTTCTACTAAATCTTTTAATTGATAATCACGGTATACTTTAATTTTTTGTTTCTTTAATAATCGCAGTAACTCCCTATTTATACTTTCATCAAAGGAAAAATGTTCTTTAGTTAAAATGAGTGTAACATCTGTACCAAGTTGACGATAAGTAAACGCGGCTTCTAATGCAATATAACTTTGTCCATATATGATAAGATGAGGAGGAATCTCATTTAACTGATAAAGTTCGGCTTCTGTTAAAATTTTTGCAGAGCGATATTTTTTAGGTATTTCAACAGTGCTTCCGGTCGCTATAATGACTCTCTCAAAATCATATAAATCAAAGTGATGAGATATTTCAATACCTAGACGTTTCTGATTAATAAATTGGGCTTTACCCCGAATGACCTCTATTTTATTTGCCTTACATAATTCTTCTACCCCTTTACGCAACCGCTCGATGGTAATATTTTTATAATCATTTAACGGTTCGATCGCAAAAGTAGGTTCATGAATAGCAATACCAAAAGAAGCATATTGCCCTAGCGCATCTAACTTCTTTGCAGCTTGCGCGTAAACCTTTGAAGGTATACAACCAGAGTTTAAGCAAACACCACCCAATTCATGCTGTTCAACTAAAGTTACCTTCAACCCTAATTGCGCTGCCCGAATCGCCGCGTTGTATCCTCCAGGACCACCTCCAATAATGATTAAATCCCGCTTTTCAGCGAATTCGCCTACAACCATTTAAATCAACTCCACTAATAATTTTGTTGGTTGTTCAATTAATTCAATGAAACGGTTAGAAAAAGCAATTGATTGCGCACCATCTATAACGCGATGATCAAAAGAGATAGAAATATTCATGATTGAACGAATAACGATTTCATTTTCAGCATTTACTACCGGTTTTTTCTTCACTGCATGGAAAGTAATAATACTCGTTTCAGGATGATTAATAATTGGCGTTGCTCCTGTACCGCGGCCAAGCGGGCCAACATTATTAACTGTAAACGTTCCGCCCTTCATATCACTCGGAGTTAGCTTACCTTCTTGTGCTTTTTTCGTTAACGATTTCATCTCCTCATGGATCGCTCGAACTGACTTTTTATCAGCTTGGTGAATGACCGGTACCATTAATCCTTCTTTTCCATGTGTCGCCACACCTATATGATAATCCTTTAACAACCGAATGACCCCTGCTTCTTCATCTAATCTTGCATTAAATAATGGGTGTTCTTTTAAGCAGATCACAACTGCTTTTAAGAAAAATGCGGCTGGAGAAAGACGATCACCTAAATCCTTTAATTCATTTCGCGCTTCTACTAATTGGGTAACATCGACCTCATCGTAATGCGTAACATGAGGAATCGTTTGTAGGGAATGACTCATTCGTTGAGCGATGACTTTTCTGATTCCTGTAAAAGGAATCGTCTCCTCTGATTTTGTTGTTTCTATTTGTGGCTCTGGTCTCTCTTTTTTCGTTTCTTTAGCACGATAGCCTTCCACAAATTGATACACATCATCATCCATTACTCTTCCTGCTGGTCCTGTACCAACAATTCTTTCTATATCTACATTTAGATCTCTTGCAATTTTTCTTGTATAAGGTGCTGCAAGTATCCGCTGATAGCGATTTCGATTCGCTTCGGGAAGAACCTCTTTTTCCACACGCGGTGGTACGGTTTCAATCACCACTTCTTCTCTCTTTGCAAGGCTCTGTCCATTATCGATTGTCATAATCACCGTTCCAACCGTAACGACTTCTCCTGTTTGAAAAGGAATGGAGGTGATGACACCAGCTGAAGGAGCAGGAATTTCAGCCACCATTTTATCGGTTTGTAGTTCAACCAATGGCTGATCTATTTCCACTGTATCTCCTTCTTGGACAAAGTAATGGATAATCTCTCCTTCTGTCATTCCTTCTCCTATATCGCTAAATTTCACATCAGTCATATCATCTCACCCTCCCCTCTAAAATGTATAAGCTTTACGAATGGCTGTCTCTACTCGTTCTGTTGATGGTAAATAATCATTCTCCAAAGAAAATAATGGCACAGGTACATCAAAGCCTGTCACTTTCTCCACTGGTGCTTTCAAATAGAGAAAAGAAGTATCGTTTATAATAGAAATAATCTCGCTACCTAACCCGCCTGTCTCATGTCCTTCGTGAACTATGACAACCCTCCCTGTTTTTTGCACAGAATCAGCAATTAAGTCACGGTCTAGTGGATAAAGGCTTCTTAGATCAATCACATCACATGAAATACCGTCTTTTTTCATTTGTTCACTAGCTTTCATGACTAAAGGAATCATTGCCCCCCAAGCAAAAATGGTGACATCATTTCCTTCTTGTACACGAGTGCCTTTACCTATTTCAACACGATAATCACCCGTAGGCACATCTACTCTACTGCCACGGTATAGACGCATAGGTTCTAAAAATAGGACAGGATCTGGGTCTTCTACTGCTGCTAACAATAAGCCTTTGGCATCATAAGCGTTAGATGGACATACGACTTTTATCCCTGGTAAATGGGTAAATAATGCTTCGACACTTTCCGAATGGATTTCTGGGGAGCGAACGCCTGCACCGTATGGGGCACGAATCACCATAGGAATATGATATTGACCGAGTGTGCGCATACGCATTCTTGTGACATGTGTCGCAATTTGTTCAAATGCCGGATAGATAAAACCGAGAAATTGAATTTCGACGACTGGTTTCAATCCGGCTAACGCCATCCCTACCGCTGTTCCGACGAACCCTGCTTCACTTAATGGTGTATCGATGACTCTTTTCTCGCCAAAAGTCTCCTGCAAACCATCTGTTGCTCTAAACACACCTCCATTACGTCCAACATCTTCACCCATAATAATCGTGTTTTGATCACTTTCGAGCATCGTCTTTAATCCATCCGTGATTGCTTGAATCATCGTTAACGACTGACTTGGTGCCTTCGTTTTTATTATTTCATTTGACATGACCATGATTATCGATTCCCCCCCATCAATCCTAATTGTTCTTTTTGCCTTGATATCGTCCATGTAGGTTCACTAAAGACATGATCAAACATGTCGTCTGTATTAGCAGTAGGTGCACTTTCCATTTTCACTACAGCAGATTCTATCTCCGTACGTATATCAGATTGGATATTTTCTACCCACTCTTCACTCCAAAAGCCGCGGAATTGCATATGCTTTTTCAGTCGTAGAAGAGGATCTTTTGCTTCTTTTTGACGATTGATTTCTTCTTGATCACGATACTTTGAAGGGTCATCAGCTGTTGTATGGGCCCCAAAACGAATAACAACCGCCTCAATAAGCGTCGGTCCCTCCCCTTTTCGCGCTCGTTCTAAAGCTTCTTTCACTGCATAATGTACAGCAAAAACATCCATACCATCTACTCTCACACCCGGTATCCCATAAGCAACAGCTTTCTGTGCAATCGTTTCGGAATTCATCTGTTTTTCAATAGGTAACGAAATAGCGTAACCATTATTTTGATTAAAGAAAACGACTGGTGCCTTAAATACACTTGCAATATTTAACCCTTCATGAAAATCACCTTCAGAGGTTGCACCATCTCCAAAATAAGCAATGGCAGCATTGTCAGTTCCTTTATAAACCTCAGCTATTGCAGCGCCAGTAGCATGTGGTAAATGAGTAGCAATTGGTATCGAAGCTGGCATGATTCGCTTTTCTCTAGATGGTAAACAACCTTCTATTCTACCGTTCCAATGAAGGAACATCCGATCTAAATCTGCACCAAATGTGAGAGAGGCACCATGATCACGATAAGTAGGGAACATCCAATCATTTTCTGATAATGCAAGCGCACTTCCTACTTGTGCTCCTTCATGACCTGGAAAAGGCACATATGTACCAATCCTCCCTTGGCGCTGCAACGCAACTCCCTTCTGGTCATAAGTGCGTATACGCAACATGTGATAATAAAATTCTTTTACTTTTTCCTCATTTAATTCTTTTTCATATGACTTGTTAACCCATTCCCCGTTCTCATCGATGATTTGATATAGTGGATAATTTTCCATAGTAACGCCTCCCATCATTTAAAATCCCACTTAGGTCTTACATTCCGAGAGAAGAAATTGCTTCTATGTTGCTGCTCTTTCATCTGTCTTTGCAGACGATCTTGTGCGGCTTCTACTGTGTTTTTTCCAGTTGCAGCAGATTCTCGATATAATTGCAGTAAAGTATGATAAATCGTCCTTGTTTTTTGCAGTACTCGCTCTTTACTCGGACCATATAATTCATCTGCTACTTGAATGAGTCCTCCAGCATTCACAATATAATCAGGTGCATATAGGATACCCTTGTCATGTAAAAGAGCGGCGTCAGTAGAATGTGCCAGTTGGTTATTAGCAGATCCGACAATGGCATGGACTCTTAATTCATTGATGGTTCTTTCGTTTAACACGCCACCCATTGCACATGGAATGAATACATCGGCCGATACACGATAAATTTCTAGATGATCAACTACTTGCACATTTCCTCTTAACGTTTCAGCCTTTTCTACAAGTTCTGTTATTGCCTCTTGATTAATATCTGTGACAAACACGTCACCACCAGCTTCAAGCAGTGATTCTGCAATCTTCATCCCCACTTTGCCTAATCCTTGAATACTGTAAGTGCGTCCTTCCAAAAGATCTGTACCATGTAAATATTGATTCGTTGCCTGTATAGCATAAATTACCCCTTGAGCCGTAGGAATTGACGAATCTCCCCCACCTCCATATGCCTCAGGTATCCCATTAATAAATTGCGTTTCTTTTGAAGCATGGACAAAGTCTTCCATCGTTGTTCCCATATCCGTCCCTGTATAAAATCTACCATTCAATGAATCTACAAATTGACCAAATGCACGAAATAAGGCAGGTGTTTTATCCTTTTTCGGATCACCAATAATGACTGCCTTTCCCCCTCCAAAATCAACATCTGCTGCTGCACATTTTGCTGTCATGCCTTCAGCTAAACGTAAAGCATCTTCTAAGGCGGCATCCATATTTTCATAAGGGTACATCCGTGTTCCACCAAGAGCTGGACCTAATGTGGTATTATGAATGGCTATAATTGCTCGTAAACCTGTACTCGGGTCATTACAAAATACTACTTGTTCATGATTAGCCATCTTCTTAAAAATATCGTTTTCTACTTCTTGAGTATGATTAAGCTTTTCCATCCTTGCTCCCCCTTAATTGTTGGTAGCTAAAACTTTCTTCGCAATCACTTCTTTCGGAAGAACCGCTTGTTTGACTTCCCCTTTTCCAATTAGTCCACTTTCATTGGTCACAGTAACCTCTGTTACTAAAGTACGTTCAGTAACTGCCGTAACGGTCGCTATTAAAGTTACTTTAGAATTTTCTCCAGATGGTGCAACATGTTGCATGTGGACAGCTGCCCCCATTCCTTCTTCATGATCCTCAAGAAACGGAAGAAGAATTTTTCTTGAAACCCACTCCATGTGATACACCATGGATGCAGTAGAATAGACGGGGTGAACCACCTCTCCGTCAAACTGCGCAAACATATCCTTTGTCACTTCAATTGTCATTACTTCTGATAGACCCATATGTAATCCGTCTTTCATTGCTACAAACCACCTTTCGTGTATGCGCTTTCATTGTAGTAACAAAAGAAAATTACTGCTTGTTTAGTTATTTACACAAAATCACACTTCTGAATTTTCTTTATATTTGGGATATTACAACATTTCCTTTTTTTAGTCAACGGAAAACAGTTAACCAACATACCTCTTAGTTTATGAATCGCCTTCATAGACTTGAAAGAGTGTAAAGAGTTGAAGCTGAAAATTGGTCTTTTCCTACATACTTTATGTAAAAAACGGATAAAAAAGACATACTCACTTTGTACAATAGAAGGAAGGGTTACATTAGAAAATGCGGAAAAAGAAGGAGAATACTTTGACGGGAGGCACCTGAGGATTGAAAAAATCCAATCCTCCGTTAGTGATGCGGTTGCTGTCAGCTCAAATATAAGATAGCTACAGCGAGGCTCGAAATTTAGCTACATATGGATGGAATTATTTCGTGCACTATTGATGGATGATTGAACTAACTAATTTAGTAAAAGGGATTGGATCTATAATGGCACTTCTGTCACTACAAAAAACACAGAATTACAAAAAAGCTCTGCCAAACCAAGACAACCTCTCTCTTCTTCCATAGGGTAATATTTATGGATGAAACAAGCTGACTTGCCTCACCAGTGCAACATTCAGACCTTCAAACCGATCTGCCTTAAAATTCAAAAACAAAGCTACTCTATGTAGACTCTACTTAGAGTAGCTTTGTTTTACTTAGACGCGTTTTTATCTATATGCATAAGGACGCCATCAAGCCCTTTTTTAATATGCTGTCTAATATACTCTTGTGATCCTCTTTCATCCCCGCTAAATAATAAATCTATGATTTTTTCATGTTCTTCTACTAATGTCGGATAAAAGTTTTCCTTTACCATATTACTACGCATATAATGAATTTTTGCTCTAATCATTTCTAACAACTCTGTTAACTGCTTATTCTTTGAGGCATAAATGATCATATCATGAAAGGCTTGGTCGAGCTTTCCTAGTTCGATTATATCTTTCTTTTCATTTGCCTGATAACTAGCTACTAAATTCTCCTGTAGCTTTTCTTTTTCCATCTCAGAAATATTATGAATAGCTAAGCTGATAGCGAGCGCTTCTAAACTTTCTCGACATTGGAAAAGATCTACTACATCTTGAACCGTCGGCGTATAAACCTTTACATAGCCATCGTTATAGACAAGAAGACCATCTTGAATGAGCATTCGAATCGCTTCTCTAACGGGTCCTCTACTTATACCTAATTTACTTGCCGCTTTTGCTTCTACAATTCTCTCAGAAGGTTGATATACCCCTTCAAGAATTTCGCTCTTGATTATATGATATGCCTGTTGATGCAGAGACTCAGGTTTAACGATACGCATAAATTACAAAACCTCCATTACAAACTTCGCCAATTAATAAACTTTATTATAGCAGAATTTTATTTAAAAATTTTGATATTTCATAACATGGATGAAATTCTTCGGTTTTTCAACAAAATTAAAAGCGCTCTAGAACTTAGAGCGCCACCATAACATTTTTATTCATTTACGAATTATTTTTTATGTTTACCAGAACCACCGCAACAAGCGCATGTTTCCGATCCTCCAAGGATCAGTTGGAAATATCCTTGACCTGCACAATAGATACAAACTTTAGATTCATTTTTTACTGTCATGTTGTTCATCCCCCTTGGAATAATTGAATTTTCTGATAATAACTAAATAATACAGAAAAATATCAAAAATAGAAAGGTTCAAAAAACTGTAAAAACCCTTTATGTAAACGCATACAAGCGTTATTCTCTTTCTTATGCTTTAAATTATGCAATATATCGCAGGGTTACAAAAATAGTTTATAAGCAGTGTAGCCAAATTGATCTCCAGGATTAATACCATCAATTAATGTTTTGTTGTTATGATTGAGGTTCTCCCATATGTACTGAATCATGACTGAGGTTGGTTGGTGATGGATAAGTTCCAGTGGATCCATAAATTGGACATCATCTATTTCTTTTTCTTCTTTTACAATTGCCTGATTTACATCAGCTTCCAAAAGAAAGATGACCATATTGTCGCTAATGTCATTTTTAATCACTCCCGTACGAAGCCCTATCATCTCTTTCACACGACAAGATAGCCCAGTTTCTTCTTTCACTTCTCTAATAATGGCTTCATCTGCTGTTTCATCTCGCTCTACAAAACCGGCAGGTAATGACCACTTTCCTTTTAAACCACCGTATGTCTTGTTTACAACTAACCATTCATTCTTTTCATTGATTAACAGGCCGCAAACCCCGAGCCACACTTTCCCTCTATCAGCTTTCCCCATTTTATCCCTCCTCAGATGGATTAATTGATAAAAAAAAGAGCAAACATATCGTTTGCCCTCATATATTTAACTTATTAAAGAACGTTGAATTTACCTTTTTTCGCAACTAATGAAGCGCCACCGATCATTAATAATGCACGGTTATCAACCATTTTCTTCATAAATGAAGCTTTTTTACCAACCACTTTTTTACCAAATACAACACCAATTGCATCATCTTCACCTAAAGAACATACTGTACCTTTGTTATCAAAAGTAAATGTTCCTAGGTCTTTATTTTGAATAAGTGCAGCAATATTTTTTGCAACTAATTCACCTTGTTGCATAGCAATTTGTGCAGTTGGTGGATAAGGACGATTAATCTCTTCATTAATGACTAATGAACTGTCACCAATAACAAAGATATTGTCATGTCCTGGTGCTCTTAAGTTCTCATCTACTTTTATACGTCCACGCATAGCTTCGAATCCAGATTTTTCAATAATTGCATTCCCACGAATACCAGCAGCCCAGATGACAGTACCAGCTTTAATTTCTTCTACATCATCTTCGCCTTTTGCCACGATAATACCATCAGGTGTACCTTCTTTAATCGCTGTACCAATGCGGAATTGAACACCTTTCTTCTCAAGATGAGCAACTGCATATTCAACTAATTCAGGATCAAAACCTGGTAATACCATTGGAGCTGCCTCAACACAAACAATTTTCACCTTTTCAAAAGGTACATCATATTCTTTGCATAGTTCAGGAATACGGTTACCTAATTCACCAAGGAACTCGATACCTGTGAAACCAGCACCACCAACAACGATTGATAGGCGTGTATCATCTTTTACTTCTTCTGTATTATAAGTAGCAAATTGATACTCGATATGCTCACGAATTTGACGCGCAGAATTGATATTAGAAATTGAGAAAGCGTATTCTTTTAATCCTTTAATACCAAATGTTTCTGATTCTCCGCCTAGTGCAACAACTAAATAGTCGTATTCAAGCTCACCTTTTTCAAGAAGAACTTTCTTCTCATCTGTTTTAATTTCAACAGCGGTGCCTTTTACAAACTCAACTTTACCGTTGTCAATTACTTTACTTATATCATAACGTACTCGGTCGTGATGTAATGTACCGGCAGATGCTTCATGTAACCAAGTTGTTTCATAATGGTAATCATTTTTATTCACAAGAATAATTTCAGCATCATTTGCTCCGATTTGTTTCTGCAAACGAGTTGCAGTCATTAATCCACCGTAACCTGCACCTAAAATAACGATTTTTGGCTTTTTCAAGTGTATCACTTCCACCTTTAATATATTTTATAGTACTTCTTATCCCCTATTTTTTTAAAAATAAAAGATTGTGATATCCTTCACTAACACGGACAAAAAAATGTTCGAAAAATGTCACAAAAAATTAATAAATATATCTTCTATTACATAGTATTCCTTTTCTATCTTATTTTCAAGCTAAATTGACACTTTGAGAATTTTAAGATTTTTTTATTTAATAATGATTTTCAATACTATCAAATCAACATTGGTACCGCTTTCATGTTTTACCTTCCTAAAGGAAATTTAACCGTATTTTTCTAGTCATCGCTTTATTTCCAAAAGATAATATGAAGGGACTTCTTTTGACATGTAACGCCAAATGATACAGAATAGTCTAATATTATGATAAACTAATTAAAACACCATAATATATAATTAGGGGGAATCACTTTGACTGAACAGAAGATTTTTGACATCACGATTATTGGCGGGGGGCCAACTGGGCTATTCACCGCTTTTTACGGTGGGATGAGACAAGCATCTGTTAACATTATTGAAAGCTTACCTCAACTAGGTGGACAGCTTTCTGCCCTTTATCCTGAAAAATATATCTACGATGTTGCTGGATTTCCGAAAATCCGCGCACAAGAGTTAATAGATAATCTTGTTGAACAGATGGACAAATTTGACCCAACGATATCTTTAGAGCAATCTGTACAAACTTTGGAGAAACTAGCAGATGGAACATTCAAAATTACGACAGATAAAGATGTCCACTTTTCAAAATCTGTCATTATCACTGCTGGTAACGGCGCATTCCAACCACGTCGTTTAGAATTGGAAAGCGCAAAAGAATACGAAGGAAAAAACCTTCATTACTTTATTAACGACCTCAACCATTTTGCCGGCAAAAGAGTCGTCGTATTTGGTGGAGGAGACTCTGCATTAGACTGGGCTTTAATGCTTGAGCCTATCGCAGAAAAGGTCACAATTGTTCACCGTAGAGACAAATTCCGTGCCCATGAACATAGTGTTGAAAACCTCGAAAACTCTAAAGTCGATATTAAAACACCATATATTCCAGCCGAATTAGTGGGCGATGAAAGCGGCGTTAACCAAGTTATCCTCGAAAAAGTTGGTGAAGAAGAGAAAGAAGTAATCGACGTCGATGCAGTTGTTGTTAACTATGGTTTTGTCTCTTCATTAGGTCCAATTAAAGAATGGGGCTTTGACATTCAAAAGAACTCTATCGTAGTTAACCAAAAGATGGAAACGAATATTGAAGGCGTATATGCCGCTGGAGATATTTGTACTTACGACGGCAAAGTAAAATTAATTGCTTGTGGATTTGGCGAAGCACCAGTTGCAGTCAGTCACGCAAAAACATATATTGACCCTAAAGCAAGAGTACAACCTAAGCATAGTACTTCAATGTTTTAAGAAAAAAGCCCGGAAATCGTTTCCGGGTTTTTCTACACCTTCAAAACCAATATACGGTTTCTCACCATTTTTACTATACTAATTTCAACTAACAATCCTTATATGATGAGTTTTAACTTTCTAACTTTACATAAGCATGCTAAGTAAAAAAAGATCTCCCCTAATTAAAGGAAGATCTCTTCACTAATAAAATGAGTTAGCACTCTTCAGGCGTGCCAACCTTTGTTGCTGTTCTAAAAGAAGATCCACAGCCGCAATTGGCAATCGCATTTGGGTTGTCGATAGTGAATTAGTCGGTCAGTTAGACGGTAGATTAAACGCGATAATATCAACGTTTATTACCTTTTTCGACGATTGTTATTATTCGTTCGGATTAATAACACCGCTCATTCATAGCGATGGATTACGTTAACTTAATCTTACCCAAAGTTTTCCGATAACACAAGCGGTATTTGCATCGAATGAGTAATTATCCGCGAATCAAAAGTTAATTGCGTCAGAATCGCTTTCACAAGCGCTATGTAAAAAGACGCCTCAATTGGCGCCTCTTAAAGCTTCTGCATCTTTTAATTTATTCTTCGCTTCGTCATAGTTTTCGTTTTTAACATTAACTCCAGCGTTTGCTATCAGCTTAAAATACTCTTCATTTTCCGGATGTTTTGCCGTCAACTCCGCGCCAAATACATACAAATAGTTACCCCATTCGGACGTTAGCTCTCCTGCTTCATAAAGACGGAAAAACTCATTTTCTAATGGTTCTGCGTGTTCTAGCGAATATACTTCTTCACCGGATTCAACAAGATCGTAAACCTCTTGTGCGGTGTACTTCTCCCAAGGTTGATTCTCAGTTTCTGCGGCAACTACGTCAGCGCTTGCTTTGACTTCTTTGCTTTTCCCATCTTCCGTAGACTCACTTGCGCAAGCAGTTAATAGTAAAAGTAGCGCCAATGTAATTAATTTCCGCATTACCCATCACCTTTTTTATTTTAATTCTAGCATATTTTTCCTAGTTTATCACTAAAAATTTCCTCCGCCGCGTGATTGAATAAAGAATTGCGTTGTTATTTGCGCTGTTATTCGACCGAGACTATTCGGCGTGATCTCTACTGTATGCCAGCCTCTATTTACCCTACCGCTTGAATCCTTTCCGAGGTAAGGAATTAAATCTATATTCTGCCCACTAGTTGAAGTATGCGGAACTGTATTACCGTCCACTTTAATCGTGACTCGGGACGGCGTTGTATTCAATTTAAATATGCCGTGCTGAATCTCGTGCGTATGATCCGGCAATGTAAAATCATGCGTATGGTTTGGGATAGACACGCTATGCGAATGATTTGGAACATTAAAGTTGTGAGTATGGGACGGAATCGAGACGCTATGTGTGTGACTTCCTATCGTAATCTCATGCGAATGATTAAACCTGTCCCCCGGTATTTGTACCTCGTGGACATGGGCGTTACTCAACCCTTCCGGTATCCCACTCATCAAGTTTAGTTGAGAAAAGTTTCTTGTACTGGTTGTTGTTTGGGTACCTCCGCCAGCACTAGACGTTTGAGAACTACCGCCCCCACTTGCGGTTGATGTACTAACGCCCCCACCGCTCGAACTTGTTGCCGTTGTTGCTCCTCCGCCGGAAGTAGTTGTTGACGTTGCTCCGCCGCCTTCTGTAGCTTTTCCATACGTCCTAAATTCCGAGGTATCAAAGGTTAATTCTAATTTGTTAACGCGAACCATTTCATCCGGCAAATAAAAACGGATTGACGCCGGGTTATTTTGGTCTGCATTATCGTTATAATCATGCGAATCAATATTTGTAGCCCCTTGCGCATACACTTCGTTAATTTGTTGGCGCCTCTCTAAGTCTGCTTGAGTAGTTCCAAGGTTTTCTGTCTTGTTTGCGATTTCTAATTCAATTTCACCTGGCGCCCCAACTATGTCCTTCTTGGCTTCGGAAACAATCCGCGCTTCAATAATACCTAGGTCAGGGTCAGTTATGCGAACGATTCGGCCTAGTTTTAATTTATGGGCATCAACGCCGGTTAAGCTAGATAAATCCGCGGCACTAACTTGATAACTGACTTTAGGTACGCTTCTTTCTTTAAGTAGTGCCTGCGCGCTGGCTTTTAATGAATCTGCATCCTCAAAACGACGGTCAACCCAAACATACGGTATTAATCCGAATTTTGAAATTGACGCGTCATCCTGCAAATATGGTACGCCGTTATTGACTTTCTCAATTGATAATTGATTAATGCCCTCGCCATAGCCTTGCGGATATATACGATTTATGATGCCAGTCGGATCAACTTCTCGATGGACTTCACGTTGATTGACGCCATATCTTATTTCGCATGAGACGGCGTTCTGCGGTTCGACAATATTTAAAGTCCATGGATATGACGTCGTATCAAATGTCCACTCATAAGGCTGGTCGAATGGTTGCGCGATAGAGAATAACGGGCCGAGCAATCCGTTTTCATTTTCCCATTTATAGTGGAAGTAGCGCGTGAAGTCGCATCGACCAAGTCGCCAATGCTTCGTTGTTTGTCGCGCAAGTATATATTCGATGTTTTGCCTAGTCGTCCAATTAATTGTTTGATGGTATTTAAATAGAACATCATCTAGTAATGTCGCAATTACATGATCGCATTCATATTGAATCGCATAACTTGATTCTGACTTAGATGTTTTTGCTGGTACAATGCGAAAAAGTCCGATATATTCGCCGGTTGCATCGTCTACAATTTCAACGTAATTAAAAGGTTCACACTCTTTATTCTTCGGATCGTCTAACGGTAAAATAAAAGAAGCGCCCCAAATTTCGTTGAGACGCTTCTTGTACGATACGCTATGTGCATTTTCGAGTATTGCGATAGGCTGGCGCGAACGATTCAGTATTTTAATCATTTACGTACCACCTTTATATGAGACGGCGTCCTAGATACAAGCATTTCATAGCTATCTGTCCGAATTACTGCCGGCTCTGTGTGACCGACTGCATTAAATATTTGTCGCTTGAGTTGCTGCAAGTCAAATGACCTTAATTCTTGGACATTTTCTAATTCATCCGTTAGGATAGCTTTCTTCTCGCGAAACCTTCGATTTTCAATAGATAAAGTATAGTCCATAGAATCCCTCCTAAAAATTAGAAGAAGCGCCCAAAGGACGCCTCTATAAACCTTGTATTCTTCCCGCTTGTTTTAATCGTTGATATAAGCTCCGCCCAGCCTCTCGACCGTCTGTCTGACGCGGCATCCGTTTAGCTCCATTCATTGACGAAGATGGATCGACGCCTTTTACTTCCTTTTTGCGTTCTAAGCGTTCTGACACTTTTCGTTCGAAATCGCTCACTTCGCTGCCTCCCTTATCTTTTCAACCGCAAGCATAGTCGTATAAGCTGTTGCCGGATTCTGACTATCTTTTATTGCGCCAAGAATCTTAAATTGCAGTGCAGCTCCGTCTAGTCCAGTAGATTTTTTCAAGTCTGCCTCAATATCTTGAATTGTTACCCTGTTAACGCCATTTCCTTCGAGCTTCTGCGATAACTTAGGCCATTGCGTCAACAAGCCAACCTTTTCGGCGTCAGAAGCGCTCGCGATAGCCACTTTCAACATATCCGCTACGTCCTGCCCGATGCCAAGGTCGAGCCGTAACGACACTGCGTCGGCAAACTTAACGCCCTCCTCGCTTGTCTCAAACGAAAATGCTTTCGTTGCTGCTTCGCGATAGGTTGCTTCTAATTCGACCGCATAGTCCTCACGCTGTGCCGCTACGTCCTCGTCTAGCTTGCGTCGTAACTCTTGCAATTGATACTCGCGTTCAGCTTCGTTGTCCGCGTAGCGCGGGTTTTCCTTCAATGCATCGCGTTGCTCTTTATATCGTTTTACTAAGCTATTGATCTCTGTTTCGTAAGATTTCAGCTTCGGATAGTCTACTTTAACGGCTTTCCCTTTTTCGAGTAAAATCTTCGCATCTTGATCGCTATATTCGTAGATATTACCGGCTGCGTTGCCGCCATCTGCGCTGAGTAAATAAATTTGTTGGTTTTCCATTAAGCATCCTCCGTTAATCTGTTTTTTAGTTCACCGATCGCGTCCGCATCATGATTCGCGACCTTAGTAAATAAGTTGATAATATCTGCGTCAATCATTGCGCCTGCCAATTCCTTTTTCAGCGTTTCTACATATACCTCTTTCTTTGCGTGTGCTACCGCCTCAATCGTTTCTTTGAAATCCTTCGCGTTTACCATTTAAAATCTCTCCTTTATATTCGTTTTTCTTATCAGCGCATCGAAAGCCAACGTTTTAGCCGGCATCAAGTGACCCTTCGCGACAAACTTCATTAGATTACGCGGATACTTGAGCCTTCGCCGACTTCGAGTGCTGATATCATTCGTTCGAATCAGCGTATACTCGCCCGCTTCCAGTTCGTTTATTATCGCAATATTCCAAGCGTCAAATGCCTCCGAGCGACTAAGCTTTTTGTCGTAATACAAACTTGCGATAAATAGTTGTTCGTTCGTTTCGCCCCACTCGATGATACCTATTGCTGATTCGTTATCTATTCGCTGTATATTAACCTCAAATACTCTGCGCTTCATCAGCCCACCGCCTTTCTACGACTTGCCTTCGCATCCATAACCAAACGAGGCAGCATATCGGCGATAGCTTGCTCGCTCAAATAATGGCCGAAAAGGTAATCAACGCTACTGCCATCGTCAAAGGTTACTCTTGCAAGCTGCGGTTTGCGGTATCCTTTCCCGCGAATAATCTCATAAGTAAATGCCATCCAAACCCTCCTCGGAACTACGTGTAATTGACAGATTTTCGAGCCAAACAGCCGATTCTAGCCACGAAAAAAACGTTTGAATAGTACGCCTAGGGTATTCGCCTTAGACGCCTCAAACGGCTTGATTTTCCTCATTATATGTCACTTTTAACATGCGCTCTGCTGCACGCCTTTGTTCGATTGGGATGCGAAATTGAACCGCTTCAAGGCGACCAGCGCGAAAGTAGTCTGCCATGATCGTCCAGTCCTTCTTGTAGCGTTTGATACGTCGGATTAAATCTCGATCTTGCGTGTAGCCTGCGAGCCAACCCGTTTCTAACTTCCATAATTCGTTATTCATCATTTATTCAACCTCTTTTATTATTTATTCGGTTTAGCGCTAAACATTGCAACAAGTGAGCTATCCGGTTCTCCCTGTTTGCGGTAGAAGATGTTATGATTTAATGTGATGTATTTGGTGCGGCCATCTTCAACAAATCGCGTAGTCTCTGCGATGGCTTTTGATTTCTTTAATGCACGCAAAATAGTAATGGCCTTCTTTTCATCGAGCTGTAAAACCTCCGCAATCTGCTTCGTTGTTAGGAAGCGAATATTAGCCGGCACTTCTTCGAAAGGATTATCGCAAATCATGTTTGTTTCGTAGTGTACATAAGGCAGTAATTTATAGATAGCGCCCATTTCGGCAGGCTTGAGCTTCAATTCTTTTAATGTCGTGAAAAACGTTTTAATTAACATATCCTTGTCCCCCTTAGCCTTTTTGCGAAAATGATATCGTTCATTAACCTTGTAATAGCCCTCTCGCGTTACCTCTACGATGTCCTGTAGTTCGAGCTCCTGTAAGACGGCTTTTGCAGTCCGTGGCGTTACTTTTAGAGCGCTCGCTACTCCTTTTTGATCCAACGGCAACTCTTCTCTACCTGGCTTGATTAGCACGTTAGATTTATATTGGATGTACGGCTGCAGCATTAATACATATCCGCATATCTTGTTCGACAAGTTATCGGTTATCTCTCGAATGTGGCGCATGTGTGTGAATGAGAAGTGGCGCTGATCCGACTTTTTGATAGCCGCGAGCCTTCGTTGCTCTCGTTGCTCTAACGATTCCACTATGAACGTTCTGCCGGCTTCGTCTTTACCATAACCGTTGTTGCCGATTAGTTTGATACTGCCTACTGGTTTGGACGATGCTAACCGTCCGACTTGCTTATTTACATTCATCTCTTTCTCCCCCTCATAAAAAATAGGTGACCTTTTTTGCACTTTTTCCCCAGAATAGGTGACCTTTTTTGCACTCTCAAAAACCGCACTAAACCTCTGTAATGCTCGCTATATCAACGTTTTACTCTTGTTTTCAGGCTTATGCGATTAAAATTCCTTCTTATCTTCTCTATAGAACTTAACTCCTGCGCCTTCATTCGGGTAAAAGACAACCCTCATTCGGCGCCAATACTCTTTTAATTAACTACCTTTCGCGACCATATAATATCTCTGCATGAGGGGGCGGTTTTCCCCCGATTGCCGGGCGTTAGCCCGTTGACAAACCGATAGTTTCTGCGTTAGTCCTTTCCAAGCTCTATTAACCGCTGCATGATCCGCCATTTAAATACCTCCTGATAATTTTTGTTTTAATTCCATTACGCTCATTACGTCTGTTTCATCTATATTAAAAGCAGCGAGTATCTTCCGTTTTGATCTAGGTGTCACCTTCCACTCGCCCCGCTCTATCTTTTCTATTAGGATTGCGGAAAGGCCAACCTTATCGGCAAATTGTCTCCGCGTCATTCCTAACGTGTTTCTGATTGTTCGTAATTGTTCAGCGTTCATTTCGTTAGCCTCCTTATGGATTATTCATAAATTATTAGAAAATAAAAAGCGCTTGATTGCTTAGGAATTGCAACCAAGTCGCTTATGTAAATTGTGCTTCATATACAAGGGGAACAATTCGGCGAAAAGTAAGCCAATTACGAGTAAACAAACTTCCTTTCATATTGCATAGATAACTAAACAGTAAAATAGGTACTATTTTCTCAACCTTCCTGATACAATTTAGGTAAAAAGACAACCAGTATCTTATCGAAAAATAATACACTGCTTTGACGTCCCATATTTGGGGGAATACACTGCTTTGGCGTCCCTTTATAAAATCGGCATCTTCATCAATATATAGTGCGTAAATACCGTTAAACCAACAATTAACTACTATATATTGATATAAATCAGCAATCAGCGAAAGTCTTACTTATCTTATCAGTTAGTATTTAAAAACTTGTTTCGCGTCCTACACATACAGAACCCTGCGCCTCCATTCGGGTAAAAGACAACCCTCATTCGGCGCCAATACTCTTTTAATTAACTACCTTTCGCGAAAAGTAATTAATTATATAACCCTCGACGTTACATATGAGCGTTAGCGAATATGTGGCGTAATGTATATCTTTATCGGTAAATCTTAATAGTAAATCTTTATAACGTCTAATAATTAACTGTATCTACGTCTAATTTTTGACTGTATATACGTCTAAATTTTAGCTGTATAAGCAATAATAGCGTCATCCCTTCGTTGTAGCCCACCTTCCTTTACTCATTTTTTCGCTCATTTAAATGCCCCCATTTTTGTTTTCTTCGATAAAAATTCGGCATGTTCTTATATACTCTGCGCCGAAATAGTCGTTAACTGATCGCCTTACCTTATCGCTGATATTCTTCTGATTTTTCTCAATCTGACATATCAACGCAGCACTGACGCCAGTAATGCGCGCTAGTTCAGCTTGAGATATGCCCTTTGATTGCCTAATAAACTTTAATAATAATGCGTCCATAAAAAACCACTCCTACAAGTTAATTTTCTTAACCCCCATTTAAATAAAAACCTAGTACGCCGCAATGGGGGTAGCGACATACCAGTGACTACTTCCTACTTATACACCTTTTTACTACACTAAAAATAACCCTCACTTACTATAGGCGCGAGGTTTTGATTCTGCTCAAAATTTCCGCCCTTAGTTTCGCCTTCTTAACCTCGCGCAACTCACGGACGGTCATTTCATCTACGGTTTTTGTTTCACCTGTTGACGGGACTGCGTGCGGTTGTTCAACGAAATCTAGTGGGTCAACGCCCGAAGGCAATGCTATTAATTCAAACAGTTTCCCTTTCCCTAATCGAGGCGACGTCGCCCCATTTCCGAATGTCTCGAATACCTTTATTATCTTATTGGCAGTGCTTCTATCCATCGAAAACTCTTCCGAGCACCACTTCCCCCAATTACCATATTTGTTATCTGCTAATTCTTCGTCTCTAACTTTTTTAAACCTCAGTCCAACAGCTACCGCGTCGTCCTCAATACGTTGAAGTAGTAGTTTAATTTCTGCTGTAAGTACGTTAATATCTCTGCTTAGTGCAGACGTAGCACCACCGCCTTTAATTTCGTTCTCTTCCATCGTTTATCGCCTCCATAAATTTGCGTAAGTTATATATCGCCTTGTGTTGATTCTCCGGAGAAATGTAGGCGTATTGTTCTGCCGCAGTTGTGCCGAGTTTGCCCGATGAGACTAGCGCTTGGATTTCGGGTATAAGGTCGTTGAGTTTAAGTAAACGCTTAGTTGTTTTTTCACTCTCTCCTAACTCTTCACCAATGTCAGCAATAGTTTTTGAAGGTACATTATGTCCCTTCAAACGCTGCCTACCACTTAGTCGTCTAACGCCCCAATACTCCTTCAAGAACTGCGCTATCCTCGCTTTCTTAATCGAATCCGATTCGGCTTGACCTCGTCGCTCTACATTTTCCGCAATAAGGAGATATTCCGCCTGCCATTCGTCAACGTCGAGTATTTCGACTGGTACTTCCTCAACTACTTCTGGAGCCTCGTCCGCTTTCATCTGCGTGTACGCCTTATTAATGGAATACTTTCCGTCTTTTACGAGTTGAAATAAGTCAAGACGCGATTTGTAGACGGCTAGTAATTGATACATATATCGAGGAGTAATACCTGCTTTATTGGCGAGTATCTTCGCAGTTTCTCCGCTAACTTCCCGTCCCTGAAATATTTCAGTATCGGTATTCTGTTTCAGTGTTGCTAATTGACGTTCCCTCGCTTTCCTCCTCTCTTCCTCGTAGTGTAAGAGAATGACCAATGCTGCTTTCTGATTCCTACTTAACTCCGGCAATCCGAGCTTCGAATTAATGATGCGTGATGGAATATCATCCTCGGCAATATCAGATTGCGATTTTTAATTCGGCATTATGCCGATTGCGATTTTAAATGCTCATTATGGGCATTTCATCTACCGTTTTTGTTTCGCCAGTTGACGGGACTGTGTGCGGTTGCTCAACGAACTGTTGACGGTCGATTTCGGTTGGTAATGAAAGCATTTCGAATATTTTACCCGTCGATAAAACCGACGACGTCGTCGCATTTCCAAACTGATCGTGAGCTTGCATAAAACGTTGTGCAGTTCTTTCAGTTAAATCAACGCTAGTCAACCAATTTCCGAACTCACCATGCGCCAAGTCATTCTCTTTAACGTGCTTGAGCCTGCGCCCAATTTCGAATATTTCTTCGCCTGCTACACGTTGGTATAGCTTCGGAAAGCATAAGCGGCAGTCTTTCAAAAACATCACGAGTTTGGTCGTTCAACCGTTGAACTAGCAAAAAACTATTGATATAGTTGCCGATGTCGGCAATTCTTCGAACGTCTCTTTCTCTGGTTTTTCGGTATCCCATAGACCGGTACCACTTCTCGAATATCGCTTCGCCAGTTTGACAAAATGTCAAAGCGGTGTACCTGTCGATTAATACCGACCCCCCTTAAACGAAAATAGGCCGACACTTGTGACGACCCAGCACACAACTTACTATATTTGCCGCTATAATAAACTCCATTCCGGGTCGCGTGTCATTCAAGCCGCTTGCCGATGCACCCTTGCCATCGATGCACCGACATCACGGATCACCTTTTCGCAAATTTAAACTGCAGCCATTAATTCGATAAGCACCGTTGGGTCCTCGCGCATGAACTCTTCCGTATCATTATCCAAATCCACTGTCACAACGTCTTTATTTTCCGTACCGATCGCGTTGTATAGTCCTATTTCATTTCCGCCTGCCACGAACACCTTTCCGTTGGTAAACAGGATACCTTCCTCATTATCCATTTCATTTATTACGCCACCAAATAAATACTGCACCGTTACCTTTTTCATTTTCATTTTCCTCCTAAAATTAGATTAATCAGTAATTCGCGATCATAATCTATCGCTGCATCTTCCTCGACAACCGCCAAATTGTCGCTTTTCATATATACCAATTCATAGACTGATAACCCGCCAATGTCATCAATCGATATTACCTTGCCTGAATCAAATAGCACGCCCTTTTCGCGATAAGCTGCGTCAGAAGGCGCCCATTTATCAGAAATGATTTCGACATCAATTCGTTTTCTCATTTTGCAAACCTCCTTATGACGTCTACAAACTTAGCTTTGCTCATAAAGTCCAACTCTTCGTCTGTAAAACCACCTTCGAGGTCTACGCGTAGTATTTTACAGCGCGCTAAATCCAGTACGTTATCCTTCTCCGCAATTGGCTCGGGCATGACCCGAAATGTCAGCATGTCATACCCTTTGTATTCGGCGACGATTTCTTCTGCAAAAATAACCGTATCCTCTACAATTGGTTCGCCGAAGCCTTCATCATGCGTTGCAATAAACTTTATATTTTCTCGCTTAATCATTACGCGTCCCCTCCAATTGTTAGTGCATACCGTTCCACGACCTCTATAAAGCTCGCAGTCGACAACCATTCTAGCTCATTGTCGGTTAGTTCCTTGCCGAAATAACACTCAAAGACACGAGCACTGTCGGCGTTTACCTCTTGCTCTATAGATTCCTTTGCCACTGTAAAGCTGACGGACCCAGCACCTTCATTCTCTGCAATGACTCTTTCGCTAATGACGGCGACATTTTGAATTACTGGTTCACTAAGTGAATCAATGAACGTCACATCCTCACGCCTAATCATTGTCGCTCACCACCCATCCGATAAATGCTGCAGATACAATTCCAGCCCATGCAAACCAAACCGTTGCAAATAAAATTCCCATTTTGACGCCTCCTTATTTATGTCTTAAACACATAATAACGTGTATGCGTAATTACGTCAATACATATTATGAAAATAATTCCGCTTTTTCGTAATTTCGTGTATAATACGTCTTAGAGGTGATAAGTTGATGAACATAGAAGATGAGCAATATGAAAGATTAATCGTTGAGCTACGTTTAGATGTAGTGTTAAAGGAACGTGGAATGACTCAAAAAGAATTAGCAGAATTAACAGGAATAAGACCTGCGGCTATTTCACAGATAACTCGCGGATTTGTTGATCGCTTAAATCTCGATCATATAGGTAGGATAGCCACCGCATTGAAAATTGATGATATTAGAGAGTTAATGACGTTGCAGCTAGAGAGTGAAGTTTGGAATATGAGCACCGTTAAGGAACAAAGAGAGTATTTAAAAGAGAAGAATGAAAAAGAGCCTCCGAAATAAATCGGAAGCTTTTTTTTAGTTGTCGCGCACCTTTTGTATATAATACAGTTCCGCCTAAACGGAAGAGTCAGCGCATAGGTTCGCGCCTTGGTACGTAAACATTTCGTCTATTCCTTTTAAAATTCTGCGTGGGAATTTTATTTGGAAGATCGCGAAGAAGGGCGAAAGGAACGACTCGAACATACGCATTGACCCCCGAGTTTAAAAATTTGCGAGAAAGATTCGCTAGCCAGGGCGCGAGGCATCTCGCCGACCACCCCCGCCCCCTTCCTCCATTCCCTATTTTAAATTGTCAGATAATTGTATAGTCGCGTATATTCCATTCATTTCTAGTTTACATAATAATAGCTATAGGAAGTTGATATTTTTACAAACCGCGTCATATCAACGTTTATTTAGTGCGTAAATTTATCGATTATGCATGATTTTATACATCGTTATTGTGGCGCGGTTTATACGCTGTCCATGGCGACTGTATAACGGTCTATTCTGCATAAAGTATCGACTATTTCCCGTTACTATTTCCCGATTTCTACCCTCGAGTTTTGGCGGTCTCTCCGTCATGAACGCCGAGGCTGAATTGATGCGCTACCTTTTCGCTATATAATTGCCGTGTTTCTTCTTATGTGCATTTAACTTAGGTAACATCGTGTCATTCGGAAGCGTCACGCGTCAAATAAGGCTGCGTACATCAAGCCGTCAAGTACGCGATCGAGTACGCCATTATAATAGCCGGCAACGTTACGTATAACCTTGCGTTTAGTCGCCTTGAACGTAGTCAGTACGGCTTCAATTCCGCAGTTTAATAGTTCGCTAGACTCGTGACAATTCCGCAGGAATGAAGTGTGCGCAAGGTAAATTCCGTATAGCTTATTCGTTAGCTTCGCGTCCTTAACATAATATTCGACGGATTGTTTAAATCGAACGTAAGGCGTCGTAGGCGCATTATACGTATTATTTATAACAGTATTCTGTTTAAAAGAAATACTAGGTTCATTCTCGATTTCGGTCGGCTGAACGCTTGGCACGACTGGCTCGACGCTATCCTCACGCGTGGACACTTCCGCCTGGTCATCGCGAATCACAAACGGTAAAACTTGAATAATATTAGCGCCTTGACCTCCGGTAACTTTACGCGTCGTAACTAGCTTCCGAATGACGCGTAACTCTTGCAGACGGTTGATTGCACGCCGTACAGTTTTCTCGCTCTTTGCTATATTATTCGCGATTGTCGCTACTTTTAAATGCGCAGCGCCTGCGAACTTGACCGCATAGCGAGCGATAGTATTAAGGACAGCGCGATCCGTTGCGGATAGTTCGTAATAGTGTTCCGAGAGGTGGTCGGCTATAGCTTCGTTTAGTTGTTGCTTTGATTGGAATGTTTGGTAGTCGGATAAATAGTGCATCGGATTTTCCTTCCGCGCAACCCTGTTTTTAAGCATACTTGAATAAGCGTTGACTATAACGCTTTTTTTCGATATACTTAAGCTATCGTTTTTTCTCAGGGCGTTAGGTTGTTGTCGCAACCTGCGCTATTTTTTTTTGTTCAAAATTTTCTTCTCATGCGATTGATTGGCGAATAATCATCGTGACTACGACGCATTTCTTCTGTATCCATCTGTATATAACGCCGCATTGTACGAATGTCTGCCCATCCGCCAATTTTCTGTAATGTAAACGCATCACAACCGTTAAGTATCATATTTTTCGCCCATGTATGACGATAGACGTGTGCCGTTACCTTTTTATCTTTAATGCCGGCTTTCTCTGCGTAATATTTCAGCCGTTTATTAAACTGGTTTTGTCCTAATGGCTCACCATAGCACGATAAGAATACGCGATCAGTCTTGAAGTGCATTGTGTTCTCGTTTATTAGCTGTAGCAACATTTTGATGACGTGCGTTGATATTGGTACTAGGCGCGGTTTACGATTCTTATTTCTATCGCCTGTCAGCGTAATGAATCGCGTTTTAAAGTCGATATCGCCGGCTCTTAGACCAATCAATTCATTTGCGCGTAAGCCTGAATCTAATAGCAAATGTATCGCCACGGCATCTCTATAGCCTACGTAGTCGCGCATATTAGGTTGACGCAGTATTTCCTTCACTTCCTCGTCCGTCAAACAGTTCGTCAAGTCGATATCTTGCCGGATAAGCTTGATTCTTTCCATCGGATTAACTTCGATTAGCTCCTCGCGTTGAAGATAGTTAAATATCGCCCGTAATGTACGCAAGTTAATATTAATAGTCGTATCAGATAAGCCGATTTCTTGTTTATTTGCGTCAATGTACTTATGGCCGTCGTACTTCCGTTTATCATATTTCATGTAATTTATGTAGTTGCGGAATACCTCGGCATTTAGCTCATCGACATTTTTGACCTCATAATTGTCATTCAACCAGTCGGTAAAATACCCCCACATTTTCGTATAATCTCGTACTGTCCTATCGCGCACACCTTCCGCACGCTTGCCAGAAACAACTATATCGATTGCTTGCTCGAAAGATAATTGCGGAAAATTCTTCGTAGCGTGCGAAAGTTTATTGATGCGATTTCGTTTCTTTAATGCCAAAACAAAAACGACCTCCCCTAACGATTTTTTTTCATCGCTAAGAAAGGTCGTTATTATTAATCCTAAATCGCCCAAACAAGGGTTGTTTCTACGTCGTCAACTAACGCATATACGCCGATTTACTAATGCAATCGGCAACCCTGCGCATCAGTTATCGTTTAGATTACCGACATCATAACCGACTCAAATCTCATCTACCACTTAGCACTCTTCAGGCGTGCCAACCTTTGTTGCTGTTCTAAAAGAAGATCCACAGCCGCAATTGGCAATCGCATTTGGGTTGTCGATAGTGAAACCGCCACCCATCATGGATTCTTTATAGTCTATTTTTGTTCCTTGTAGAATCGGTGCATCTTCTTTGCTTACAACGATTTCAAGGCCATGTAATTCAAAAGGAATGTCGTCTTCTTCCACTTCTTGAGCAAAGCCCATTCCGTAAGACAATCCGCTACAGCCACCGCCCTTAACAGCTACACGTAACTTGGCATTCTCTTCTTCATTTTGTTTCATCATTTCTTTAATGTGAAGGGCTGCCGCTTCTGTAATCTCAACAACTTGATTCATCATAATCCCTCCAAGTTTATATTATAGGCTTAGTATATACTTCTTTACTGTGTTTCACAAACTTACTGCCTTCATTAACGTCACTATACCTTATTATATGGCAACAAACGAGTAAAGGAACAAAAGTTATTCATCCAAATGTTGATAAATGTTATAAACCAGTTCCTCCGCATTCTCTCCATGAATGATGTCATTGTCAACTAGAGCAAATAATAAATGACGGCACTTCCCACAATATCCTAAACAGCCATATTCAATGACATCTAAATCATAATCTTTTTTTAACTTGGCAAAGGCATGGTGAGAACCATTGGCCATATTTGTTACACAAAATTCTACAACACTCTTCCTCATATGATTAACTCCTTATTTTCTTTCTTTTTCTAGAAACTACAAATATCAGAATATTTTTACTCTAACTCACCTGCATAAATTTCCTTTCGTTTTCTGTTGTGATTTAGAGATAATTTCGTTATACTTTTTATGGGATTATGCAATATGGATGGTTATATTTATTTTTTTAAGATAATTTGGACACTTATGTTTTTTCCATTGTATCAGATTATCTTCTTGTATGAGAACGGACAAAATAAAGGGGATATCAACAAATGAAAAATCTTGTTATTCTTGGGGGAGGATACGGAGGAATGCGAGTACTTGCTCGCCTTTTACCGAATCAACTGCCGGATGATGTTTCGATTACTCTCGTCGACCGGGTACCTTATCATTGTTTAAAAACAGAATACTATGCACTGGCCGCTGGAACGATTTCCGATCAACATGTACGTGTTGCTTTTCCAGAACACCCTCGCTTGAACATTCAATATGGAGATATTACAAAAATTGACACAAAAGAAAAGACAGTCCATTTAAAGGATCAACAACCAATTTCATATGACGATCTTATTGTTGGGCTTGGTTGTGAAGATAAATATCATAATGTTCCTGGGGCAGATGTATATACTCACAGTATTCAATCTATTGCTAAGTCACGCAAAACATATGAAACGCTCAATAATTTGCCAGCAGGCGCCATTGTTTCAATTGTTGGTGCTGGTCTAAGTGGTATTGAGTTAGCATCTGAACTGAATGAAAGTAGACCTGATTTAACGGTCAAATTGTTTGATCGGGGAAATCGCATCTTATCTGCCTTCCCAGAGAGATTAAGTAATTATGTACAAAACTGGTTTAACTCTCGAAGCGTACATGTCATTAACAACTCTAATATTACTAAAGTCGAGGAAGGCGCTCTATACAACCATGATGATCGGATTGAAAGTGATGTCGTTGTATGGACTGCAGGTATTCAACCGACACATGTTGTACGTGCGATGGATGTTGAAAAAGACAAACAGGGTAGAGTCGTATTAACAAAGTATCACAATATCCCTGATGACGAGCATGTGTATGTAGTAGGTGACTGCGCGAGCCTTCCCCATGCACCAAGTGCGCAACTAGCTGAAGGGCAAGCAGAGCAAATTGTACAAGTCCTTTTAAAACGTTGGAAAAATGAAGACCTACCTGAGACCCTTCCAGTTATAAAACTAAAAGGAATCATGGGTTCTCTAGGTAAAAAACATGGTTTTGGTTTAGTTGCTGAACGCCCAATTACAGGACGAGTTGCACGCCTTATTAAATCAGGCATTCTTTGGATGTATAAATATCATAACGGGTAATCATTCACTAGATTATCTGCAATTTTATCATTCATTGATTTAAAAGGGTTTTTCAATCCTTTTAACTTCAGAAAGTACAATTTCTTTCAGGAGATTGTACTTTTTTTGTTGGGTTTTTGTATTGCGATTCCAACTTCCTTCAAAACTTTCAACAACATCGGCATAATTTGTATAAGCACATACCCAAGTGCTCCATTTGATTATAACTTTTAACCGTTAAACTAAAATGCCTAATGATTTAGCACATTTATTAAATAATAAGAGTTAATCCACTGATTAATATCAATTATTCTATTAAAAGGATTTAAAATCAATCTCAATACATCGTGTAGTAGCTTCTTTAAAAATCCTCTAATTGCAGATGTATATTCCACTAGGCACATAAGATCTTGACCTAATCAGTAGCATTTTTCCTATCCTACGTTCTTACCTTGAGAAGAAATAATTCTATTATTTCCATATCTATTACTTAAAATCATTATTTGGAGTATATAGAAATATTTGTCTACTTTTTGGTAATTAACATAATTTTTGTAAATTTTTGTAGAAATTTTTAAAATTTTAAATTATTATATAGAAGTGAAAATAAAAAATAATTCAGGGGGAATAGTATGATTAAGAAGATTGTATCGTTAATAGGGGTTGCCGTATTATCATTGACGCTAGTTAGTGGAATTAATTCGGTTCACGCCCAAGCCGAAGAAACAGGATCTACATGCATAGATGAATCTTCATTAAATATTCAATCAGAACATGGTAACGAATATTATGAAGTTTCTTTTGAAACTGCAGATTGCTTGCAAGCTGAGGCTGTAAAAAATGCAGGAAAATCAGTAGAAAAGGCAAAAAAAGTATTAGACATGAGAAGTGATGGCTCTGAAACTGAGGATACTTTATTAGAGGTATTCCAATCTGAATCTACAGGTGTAAGAGGAGAAGTTAGAGCAGTGAATGCAGAAGAAGCTATTATTGCAAAGGAAGAAGTAGGGTATCCTGATAAAGTTACAAAAGTTAAAATTATAAAAGATAAGGATGCTTCTTTAGAAACTCATAAACATCCGGGAAATGAAAATCTTGAAAAATTCGAAAATGAATCTTTACTGCCTAATCCTACAATTAAACCTTTTGGTAAAGATACTAGTGGCTGGGATTTAGTTGGAACAGAATATTGGAAAATAAATTTCAGTTGGCAAACTGATACAGTTTGGCATTCACATGGTGGAAATTATAGTGTACTAATACCTAAACATAATAATTTTAAAAATGAAACAGTAATACGGTTATATGATCATGATCCAAATTTTAACAAAGATGAGTTTATAGGTACAAAAACTGTAACTACTTCTACCAAAGTAGCTACACGGGTTACATGGTCAGGATTAAACAATTATATAGATGGGGATAATAAACTAGTTGAAACATATACAATGCATTATAATTACTATGTATTGGGTGAAAATTTACAAAATGTAAGATATTATGATTAATAACTAATCCAGTTAAAAAAGAGACATTAAAACTGATACCACTGAAAAAGTCTTTTATTTACTAAACAGCGTATCTTTCTTCGAGAAATCAAAGAAAGATACGCTGTTTTCTTGTAAAATGGATGTACTACATAAAAGTGAGGGATTGGATGCTTGATCATCAGTTGTCAATGAATATAACTCAATACGGGGGATTGTATGATGGGGTTGTACCACAAGATCACCTTCTTCGTAAAATTAATAAACTTGTGGACTTCTCCTTTGTCTAGGACAAATTAAAGGATAAGTATTGTCATACGAATGGACGTAACTTTGTCCATCCTATTCGTATATTCAAATATCTTCTTCTAAAGACCATTTACACGTTATCCGACGTTGACCTTATTGAAAGAGCCCGAGTTGATATGTCGTTTAAGTTTTTCTTAGAAATGGCACCGGAAGACGATGTGATTGATCCAAGTTTATTGGCCTACTTTCGACGTAAGCGATTGGAGGACGAAGACTTATTAGACACATTGATTAACAAGACGGTAGAATCGCTCTTGAAAAAGGCGTCATTCGATCCAAGTCGGTCATTGTAGACGCTACTCACACAAGGTCTCGTTATAATCAGACCTCTCCTGTTGAGGTGTTGAGAAAGCGTTCGAAAAAAGTGCGGAAAATGATTTATACCATTGATGAATCGATGAAGGAAAAGTTTCCGACTAAACCAACGGAGGATACAATCGAAGCCGAGTTGGATTATACACAAAAGCTTTTGGAAGTCATTGAGAAAGAACCCATATTAACCGACTTTCCCAAAGTAAAAGAACCATTAAAACTACTCAAAGAGACAGTAGAAGATGATTTACTAGAACTTCAACAGTCAGAAGATCCAGACGCAAGAGTCGGTCATAAATCAGCGGATTCATCCTTTTTTGGATACAAAACGCACTTAGCTATGATCCAAGAGCGAATCATTACTGCCGCAACGATTATAACTGGAGAAAAGACGTTATCCACGTTAATTGAAAAAAGCAAAGAAGAAGGCATTGATATAAAAGAAGTCAGGTGATGCGGCTTATTCGGAGAAGAAAAACCTCACGTACGTGAAAGAACATGAGATTGAGTTAATCGCAAAGTGAATCCTTCTGTCTCCCATGGATATCGAAAAAGGGTGATGAATTTGAGTACATATAAAGATGCCAGTATGTACGTTTGTCCTGCGGGGCATATGGCGATAAGGAAAGCGCGACAAGGGAAGAAAAACCAATCTACAAACCAAACAGATACGTAGAAAAGTGTAAGTGTTGTCCTTTCCAAGCAGGGTGTTATAAGCCTGGAGCGAAAACCAAATCATATTCGGTCAGTATATAATCGGAAGAACATGCAAACCAAATCAAATTTCAAAATAGTGACCATTTTAAGGAGAGAGCGAAAGAACGATACAAAATCGAAGGGAAAATAGTGAATTGAAGCACAGACACGGTTATGAGGTCACCTCATCTTCGGGTCTAAAAAGGCATGCGCATACAAAGGAGATAGGCCCCTTCTCTGTAGAAAAACGGCCGTTTGGAATAAATCAACTCCAAACGGGCCGTTTTTTAATTGAATTTCTTTCAGAGTCGATAGTTCTTCATTGTCCTTTTAAAACTACGGCTCTTTTTTAAGTAGAAGGAACATTGTTAAAAAACTAGTTAAATTTAAACCACTGCTTTTTGAGAATTAGAAAAAGTTTCAGGGTTTCCTGAACCACACTTCAAAGATCTCCTATTTAAAAATTGGAAAGATATATATGCTAGGATTTCACTTTAAATATAATTACAGTTATTTTTATTAAAATTACCACCCTTATTGATAGAACTAGATTACGTTTTTTACCATTCAGTCCATAGATAAATATCTAAGAGGCACCCAGAAGTGCAATAGATTTACATAAAAATACATACTGACATAAAAGAAATTATTAACTCAAGTGCAAATAGACAATTATATTTTTCCTATATATAAAACACTTGAGTGATCTATATTAATTAAGGTACACTAATTTCTATTAATTCTACTTTTCCTTATCAAACATACCAGATGACAATAAAGCGTTTACCCTGTTTTCACTTATTTTTAATTGATTCCATAATGAATAATTAAATCCTAATGATATTAAAAAGCTAATTAAAAAAATTATAGTTAAAATTTTTTTTGCGAGTTTTTTCTTATCCATTTTTCTCTACCTCCCATAATCGTGTTATTAAGGTGATTGACTTTACAACAATTTTTAGCAATATTAATACAAATCTATTGTTGCTCCAATAGTTGAAGCTTGAATAATCTCTAAATCTTGAAATTTTTCCAATTCATTAGGTGTCCCAGAAACAATTACTCCAGATATTCGAAGATCATCAACCTCCGGAAAGGAATTTGGATTAATTCCCTCAGCCAGTTTTTTTACAGTAGTTTGGTATTTCCCTTCCTTACTCAACAGTTCGATGTTACTTATAAAAGTCTTAGCTGCCGAATTTAAATCATCCCCCCTTACTTGAAAACCGTCCGCAGATGGACCATCTACTATTCTAGAATTAGAATCAGATTTTACATTGCCTAGCTTATCTTCTTTAATTGTTTTCACCCATACCCAGTTGATATTTTCCAATCCCATCAGATTTTGAATTTCTTTAAGAGTATAGTTTTTATCAAATGATAATGCCACTTCTGCCAATGTATTATCATCTAATTGCGTGGCAATTTCCAACTCATTTGGATAATAATCATATTTTTGTTGAGGATAATAAAAACTTACTTCTCTTTCACCGTTAAAACTATTATATTGGACCTCTCTGTTAAGCCGCTCACTAAAATTTGTTCTCTCAGTAAACCGTTCATTATCAATTACAGTTTTTTTTCCGATAAAAGGAATTTCTACTTCTTTTTTATTCCAAACGATTTCACGATCACCGATTGTCTTATTAACTGTAATATGCTTTACAGCGCTTAGATTTAAAAATCCATAAACATGCATCTCGCTAACAGTATAAACATTTGCCCCATTGATTTGATTAAACAACGATTGGTCATCATTTACAAGTCGCTTTTGCAGAAGATATTGACCAGTAGAAAAAACTCCAAAAAATAAAATACAAGTACTTAACAAGCTAATAATTAAAATTTTAATTGTTTGTTTCGATTTGGCTTTTTTGATTGACTTTTGCAAGGATGGACTTGTAACAAAATCCAGGTCTTTGTTATTTTCTTCTGATTCATATTCCTTATCATTATTACTCATTTGTATACCTCCCTGTAAAGTTTCGCAAATTCCTTCCTGGCTCGAGCTAAGAATGTTTTTATCGTGTTAACCTTCAAATCAAGAATTTTAGCTATCTCATCGTATTTTAATTCCCATTTGTATTTAAGAAGTAATACTTCCCTGTATGTTGGTTTAAGTTTAGATAAAATACATTCAATTTCAGACCAATGTTCATAACTTATAAGAATCTCCTCAGGTAAATCTTTTGAAAGTGTTTTTACTTGATCTTCCCTTAAATCAAGCTTAACTCTACTATTTTTACGAAATTGATCATAATGAAAATTGATAGCGACACGGATTAACCAACTCCGAATTTTAGGAGTTCTTATTGAATCATAATACTGAAGAAATTTATAAGCCGTTTCTTGTACAATATCTTCTGCATCTTCATGAGATATCTTCAATTTTCTTAAATATCGGTAAACAAAATTCAGTTCCTCATTTAAACTTTTTAAATCATCTGAATTATCCATTTCTCCCCCCTGCAATTATAAGACGAATGAGAAAGAAAAAAGTATACAATTATCTTTAAATTTTTAACAGTGACTTCATTTTTAAATATGAAAGGCGGGTCATGAAAACAACACTTTGTTCAACTTTAACTATTTCAACTGAGTTAGCTGCGCAAATTGCGTTTGCTCATCAAGCTTTAGCAATTACAACTAAGTTAGCTACGCAAATGTAAATTGCGCGTACATTTTGAGCAATTTCACTAATAATTACTGCACACACGGAATTTCCGCGGACATCTATAACCATTTAAACAGACAGCTGTGCGGCAAAAACTACATAATTCCCTCTGATATCATCGTTATCTTGCTTATAAGTTTTTAATTCAATTTTTCTATACAGGTAACCAATGCTTTCGGTGGATAAGATTCAAGCATGCGACTATATCCGATAGCTACTTGATCACCAGTAACAATCCTCTCTAAAAGAAGTGGGGACTCTATATGTAATAATACAATTTGGTATTTTGCTTGTAATTCATCCATATCTAAATGGATGTCATTGGCATGGAAATTTCCATCTTCTATTAAAATTTTTTCTTCTATATGTATATGTCCTACCAGTTCACTCTTTTTTTCACAAGATGATGTATACAATTCCATACGTTTTACAGCGATTTGAGGAATTTTTGTTTGATACATCTCACTATATCTCACCTTCACTTTATCGCCGTTCTTTATACTGTCTGGAAGCTGAGATTCTTTATATGATAGATAGTGGATGATTTCATACTTTTCTCTTAAACGATTTACATCAAGATGAAGGTCTGCCTTTTTAAAATCTGCATCACCAATTAATAGATGCTTATCTACTAGGAGATAGCCTATATGTGATCTTTCATCATATTCAGAAGAAGCGGAAGGGAATTGCATATACACGAAATAATTCAATCCCATAAGCAACAAAAAAAGGATAATAAAATCTTTCATTCCTTCTCTCCTTTTCCACTTATTATTTAGCAGTTTAAGAATCATTCAGCTTCCAAGAAACGTTCATTAACAGCAGTGCTTCTGCAAAATGGGCAATGATGGCTCCGGTATTCGTTCCAATTATGATGCAATTAGGTTATTCACCTGAACTTACTCAGATGGCCTGGCCTATCGAATGGCAGATTCATCAACAAATATCATTTCTCCGTTGATGACGTATTTTGCCATTATTATTGCTTTTGCACAGAAATATGATAAAAAAATGGGAATTGGTACCCTTGTATCAACAATGATTCCTTATTCAATGTTCTTCTTAATCGGATGGACACTTATGTTAATTGTGTGGATGTTACTTGGTATAGAGCTTGGACCAGGTGCACCGATTATGTATGAATAAATTCTTCTTTAACCAAAAAATGCAACCTCTATCTCATTTAATCTGAGGGTCTGAGGTTGCATTTTTTCATTTACACCGCTGTGAATCCGTATTTTTCCATCTCTGCATAAATGACTTTCAATCTAGGGTTGCCTTCTCCAACAATTTGATCTTTGATTTTGACTACTGGATAAAACATATCTTCTTCAATTACACGAGAAGCGAATGCTTGTTTTTCCTCATCTAATGGTGGGTTAAATATATCGACATAAGATACTTTAAATTTTTGATTTTCAAACTTTCTTGCCAGTGCCGCTTCAAGCCATTCGTATGTCTCTTTAGATGACGGTAAATTCACACAGCTTGCACATAGGACATCTGCTCCATAGACGATAATCTCTAATTGGTCAGCCATCAAATGCTTCCCCCTTTTTCAATAAAAAAAATAATTTCACTCTTCATTCTATTTTACAATATAGTATAATAACAGACATAAGTAAATGTTTCCTTATCATAGATTTTTATGGTTATCTTGATTATAATATAGATATGAAAGGAGTCGATTTTAAATGGCAGAACAAGCAGAAATGACAGGTCAAGTCCAAGAAGTACTAGATAAATTAAGACCATTCCTTCTTCGTGATGGAGGAGATTGTGAATTAGTAGATGTAGAAGACGGGATTGTAAAATTACGTCTTTTAGGCGCATGTGGTAGTTGCCCAAGTTCTACAATTACCCTTAAAGCTGGTATTGAGCGCGCTCTTTTAGAAGAAGTTCCTGGTGTTGTGGAAGTAGAACAAGTTTTCTAATGCCTACGAATAAAAAAGCGATGTCACATGACATCGCTTCAGACCGTAGACAAACCCCACCTTTGCATTAAAGTGAAGGTGGGGTTTTCTGTTATTTTAAAAGATTTTTCTTCT
>NZ_JACSQT010000001.1 GCF_014836495.1 Cytobacillus stercorigallinarum
GCCATTAGCTCAGTTGGTAGAGCATCTGACTTTTAATCAGAGGGTCGAAGGTTCGAGTCCTTCATGGCTCACCATTTATATATGCGGGTGTGGCGGAATTGGCAGACGCACCAGACTTAGGATCTGGCGCCGCAAGGCGTGGGGGTTCGACTCCCTTCACCCGCACCATTTTCATTTTAATATTTGCGGAAGTAGTTCAGTGGTAGAACATCACCTTGCCAAGGTGAGGGTCGCGGGTTCGAATCCCGTCTTCCGCTCCATATGCGCCCGTAGCTCAATTGGATAGAGCGTTTGACTACGGATCAAAAGGTTAGGGGTTCGACTCCTCTCGGGCGCGTTTTGTTTCGGGAAGTAGCTCAGCTTGGTAGAGCACTTGGTTTGGGACCAAGGGGTCGCAGGTTCGAATCCTGTCTTCCCGACCACGAATACTTTCTAGGGGCCTTAGCTCAGCTGGGAGAGCGCCTGCTTTGCACGCAGGAGGTCAGCGGTTCGATCCCGCTAGGCTCCACCAATTCAATTTTTATACAATATATACTATGGCGGTGTAGCTCAGCTGGCTAGAGCGTACGGTTCATACCCGTGAGGTCGGGGGTTCGATCCCCTCCGCCGCTATTGCTTTTCTATTAATGGAGGAATACCCAAGTCTGGCTGAAGGGATCGGTCTTGAAAACCGACAGGGGTGTTAAAGCCCGCGGGGGTTCGAATCCCTCTTCCTCCGCCATTAATATTTATTATCGCGGGGTGGAGCAGTCCGGTAGCTCGTCGGGCTCATAACCCGAAGGTCGCAGGTTCAAATCCTGCCCCCGCAATCTGGTCCGGTAGTTCAGTTGGTTAGAATGCCTGCCTGTCACGCAGGAGGTCGCGGGTTCGAGTCCCGTCCGGACCGCCATTTACATATTCATTATTTTGGCTCAGTAGCTCAGTCGGTAGAGCAAAGGACTGAAAATCCTTGTGTCGGCGGTTCGATTCCGTCCTGAGCCATCTTTTATGGCGGTTGTGGCGAAGTGGTTAACGCATCGGATTGTGGTTCCGACATTCGTGGGTTCGATTCCCATCAGCCGCCCCATTGCGGGTGTAGTTTAGTGGTAAAACCTCAGCCTTCCAAGCTGATGATGAGGGTTCGATTCCCTTCACCCGCTTAAATAGGGGCCTATAGCTCAGCTGGTTAGAGCGCACGCCTGATAAGCGTGAGGTCGATGGTTCGAGTCCATTTAGGCCCACCATTTATATTATTCCGCAGTAGCTCAGTGGTAGAGCATTCGGCTGTTAACCGAACGGTCGTAGGTTCGAATCCTACCTGCGGAGCCATATGGAGAAGTACTCAAGTGGCTGAAGAGGCGCCCCTGCTAAGGGTGTAGGTCGGGCAACCGGCGCGAGGGTTCAAATCCCTCCTTCTCCGCCATTTGGCCCCTTGGTCAAGCGGTTAAGACACCGCCCTTTCACGGCGGTAACACGGGTTCGAATCCCGTAGGGGTCATAAAAAAGAAGCTGTCAACTTATGTTGACAGCTTCTTTTTTATGTTGCTAACACTTTTCAGATGTTACATTTTCTATCATTAAATGTCAAAATAATTTGAAAAATAACAAGGGATTTTTATACTTAAGACGAATTATTTAAGAAAGAGTAATGTAATACAAGGAGTGGAATGAATTAAAATGAATACAACTGCATACCCAACTGAATTCGAAATGCACTTGTTTCATGAAGGAAATTTATTTAAGGCATACGAATTGTTTGGATCACACCGTCATAAAGAAGGAGATCATTGGGTTACTTGTTTTACTATCTATGCGCCACATGCCTCCTCAATATCATTAGTGGGTTCTTTTAATCATTGGAACGCCGAAGGTTTTTCATTGAAAAAAGTAAATAATGAGGGGATATGGAGAATTCAGCTAGAAGGAGATTTAACAGGAGAAATTTATAAATATTCAATTAAGAACAAGGATGGACAAATTTCCTTAAAGGCTGATCCCTTTGCTTTTTATTCAGAATTACGACCTAGAACTGCTTCAATTGTTTATACTTTAGAAGATTACAAATGGAATGATCTACAATGGCAAAAGGAAAAACAACATAGGAAAGCATTTACAGAACCTATGATAATATATGAGATGCATCTAGGTACATGGAAAAAGAGGAATGGCCTTTTATTGACATACAATGAACTAGCAAAAGAAATCATTCCTTACGTCAAGGAGCATGGTTTTACACATATTGAATTGATGCCTATAATTGAACACCCATATGATCGTTCTTGGGGCTATCAAGGAACAGGCTATTACTCGGCTACTAGTAGATATGGTGAGCCAAAAGATTTAATGCTTTTTATCGATCAATGTCATCAAAATAATATCGGTGTTATTTTAGATTGGGTACCAGGGCATTTCTGTAAAGATCAACATGGGCTATATTGTTTAGATGGTGAATATGTTTATGAATACGAAACAGAAGGCGATCGGGAAAATTTTGTTTGGGGTACAGCTAATTTTAATTTAAGTAAAACAGAGGTTCATAGTTTCCTCATATCCAATGCTATTTTTTGGATGGAAAAATATCATGTCGATGGTTTTAGAATTGATGCAGTATCCAATATCATTTTTTGGCCTAATAACGAGAATAGAGAAAATCCATTTGGTATTCAATTTTTACAGAAATTAAATAAAGCTGTGTTTGCTTATGATCCCTCTATTTTGATGATGGCTGAGGATTCTACAGATTGGCCCCAAGTAACTGCTCCTGTTCACTATGGCGGATTAGGTTTCAGTTATAAATGGAATATGGGTTGGATGAATGATGTATTATCTTATATGGAGAAACCTCCACAAGAGAGGCAATACCACCATAATAAAATGACTTTTTCATTAATGTATGCCAACTCAGAAAATTTTATATTACCGTTATCACATGATGAAGTTGTCCATGGGAAGAAATCACTGTTAGACAAGATGCCAGGAGATTATTGGCAAAAATTTGCCCAATATCGTTTGCTCTTAGGTTTTATGATGACCCATCCAGGTAAAAAGCTGTTATTTATGGGGTTTGAACTAGGACAATTTGCCGAGTGGAAAGATGAAGAAGAGTTGGATTGGCACTTACTTCAGTATGAAATGCATGCAAAAACGAATCATTATGTGAAGAAGTTAATAAAGTTATATAAGAGGTCTAAATCATTATATGAATGGGACCACAAATCAGAAGGTTTTGAGTGGATTGATGCTAATAACCATCAGCAATCCATTTTTTCATTTATTCGTAAAGGAGTAGAAGAACAAGAAATATTAATTGTTGTATGTAACTTTTCCCCTCAAGTATATATGAATTATCGAATCGGTGTTCCTAAAAATGGGAGTTATAGAGAAGTGTTTAATAGTGATAATAATGAATTTGGTGGCTCTCATTGTATTAATAAGCGAGTATTAAAAACAAAAAACCTATCCTACCATGGAAAGCCATACAGTATCGAAATGACGATACCACCATTCGGTATTTCTGTTTTACGTCCTGTTAGAAAAAGAAAAAGGAGTGATGTTGTGAATGACTAATAAGAAATGTGTAGCGATGCTGCTTGCTGGAGGCAAAGGAAGCCGCCTCAATTCTTTGACGAAGGATCTTGCTAAACCAGCTGTCCCTTTTGGAGGTAAATACCGCATCATCGATTTTACACTTAGTAATTGCACAAATTCAGGTATCGATACAGTTGGTGTACTAACTCAATACCAACCGCTTATTCTTAATTCATATATTGGCATTGGAAGTGCATGGGATTTGGATAGAAGAAATGGCGGTGTGACAGTACTTCCCCCTTACAGTGAATCTTCTGAAGTTAAATGGTATACAGGTACGGCAAGTGCCATTTATCAAAACATCAATTATTTAGAGCAACATAACCCCGAATATGTATTAATTTTATCAGGTGATCATATTTACAAAATGAATTATGATTTAATGCTAGATTACCATATTAATAAAGAGGCTGATGCGACAATCTCCGTTATTGAGGTCCCATGGCATGAAACCAATCGTTTTGGTATTATGAATACTTCTGTAGATATGAGAATAGAAGAATTTGAAGAAAAACCTGAGCAAGCAAAGAATAATTTAGCATCAATGGGTATTTATATTTTTAAATGGTCGGTATTAAATGAGTTTTTACAAAAGGATAATCAAAATAAGGATTCAAGCCATGATTTTGGCAAAGATATTATTCCTGAGATGTTGAAGTTAAATAAGAAACTTTATGCCTATCCTTTTAGTGGTTATTGGAAAGACGTCGGCACCGTTCAAAGCCTATGGGAAGCGAATATGGATTTATTAGATGAAAATTGTGAGTTAAATCTTTTTGATCAAAACTGGAGAATTTACTCAGTTAACCCTAACCATCCTCCACAATATATTTCTCCACAAGCAAAAGTAAAACAATCTTTAGTAAATGAAGGCTGTACGATAGAAGGCAAAGTAATCAAATCAGTTCTCTTTCAAGGTGTAGCGATTGATAAAGGTTCTGTTATCAAAGAGTCAGTAGTTATGCCAAATACAAGGATTGGTAAGAATGTCATATTAGAAAAAGTCATTGTCCCTTCAAATATGGTTATACCAGATGGGACAGTAATTAAAGAAAGAAAAGAAACAAGTGAAGCATTGTTAATCACGCCAGATAGTATTTGTCATTATGCATAAATGTAGAACCGTATGATTTTTACTGGGGGGATATGATTGAATAATCGTTTATTAGGAGTCATTGATGCGACAACTTATCATAAGGGATTGGATGAGTTAACCCTTCATCGTTCGTTAGCTGCTGTTCCTTTTGCTGGAAGATATAGACTAATAGATTTCATTCTCTCTAATATGGTCAACTCGGGAATAGAGAGTGTGGCGATTTTTCCGAAATATCAATACCGATCTTTGATGGATCATCTAGGGTCGGGGAAGAACTGGGATCTAGATAGAAAAAGGGATGGCCTTTTTTTCTTCCCATCACCGATGATTGATAGTTCTAATAGTGGGATTGGTTCATTTAATCATTTTGCTGCAAACATTGATTATTTTTATCGTAGTTCACAAGATTATGCGTTAATTGCCAATTGCTATACCGTTTGTAATATTGATTTCTCACCAGTTTTACAGCGGCATATTCAATCTGGCTGCGATATTACTTCTATTCAACAGCTGAATCAACCTTTAGAAATGTATTTGGTCAAGAAAGATCTTTTAATAGAGATGATTCAAACCCGAAGACAAACAGGGTATACATGCATTAGCGATATTATGGCTGATATTCATCAACCTTACACAATATGTCATTATGAATATAAGGGTGAGGCAGTAACGATCGATTCTGTCCATTCTTATTTTCAAGCGAGCATGGAACTGCTAACCCCTGATGTCTGGAAAAATTTATTTTCTAGAGATTTTCCAATCTATACAAAAGTAAAAGATGAACCACCAACAAGATATCTAAATGGTTGTGAAGTAAAGAATGCTATTGTGGCAAACGGTTGCCAAATAGAAGGTAAAGTAGAAAACAGTATTATTGCTAGGGGTGTAAAAGTTGGTAAAAATACGATAGTAAGAAACTCTGTGATTATGCAGAAATGTGAGATTCAAGAGGGGTGTGTATTAGATTCTGTTATTTTAGATAAAGATGTGAAAATAGAAACCGGAACCTGCTTAACAGGCACACAATCGGTCCCTTTTGTTGTTAAAAAAGGGTCAATTCAAGGAGCGTTGATGAATTCGTGAAAGTATTATTTGCCGTCTCAGAATGTGTCCCTTTTATTAAATCAGGTGGATTAGCAGATGTCGCAGGTTCGTTACCGAAGGAATTAACTAAACAAGGGACGGAAGTAAGAGTAATTTTACCGAAGTATGGAAAACTCCCCGATTTATATAAGAATAAGACAAAAAAGATAGCAGAATTCGTAGTCGCTGTAGGCTGGCGCAAGCAATATTGTGGAATTGAAGTGCTAGAGTTAAATGATATTACTTTTTATTTTGTAGATAATGAATACTATTTTAAGAGAGAACAATTATATGGATACGATGATGATGGTGAACGATTTGCTTATTTTAATAGAGCTGTATTAGAAACACTGGCACAGCTCGACTATTATCCTGATATTATCCATTGCCATGATTGGCATACAGGCATGATTCCTTTTTTATTAAGAGTACATTATCAAAAAAGAAGTAGATATGAATTGATAAAAACAGTTTTTACGATTCATAATCTACACTTTCAAGGAGTCTTTCCTAAAGATGCCATTTATGATTTGTTAGGGTTGGACTTTGAGTATTATCGTGAAGACCAATTAAAGTATTATGATTGTATTAATTTTATGAAAGGTGCCATAGTAGCAGCTGATCAAATCACAACTGTAAGTCCTACGTATAGAGATGAGATTTTAACAGATTATTTTGGTGAGGGATTAAATGGTTTGTTACAGGAAAGAAATGACCGTTTAATTGGGATATTGAATGGAATTGATGAAGACGTCTATCACCCAGAGAAAGATGCGACGATTTATCAAGCATTTCATTCAGAGCAATGGCTATTAAAGAAGGAAAATAAGGCATATTTACAAAAAATATTCGGTTTAAAGATAGAGCGGGATACCCCCATTGTAGCTATGGTCACAAGGTTAACAAAACAAAAAGGTATGGACTTAGTAGAGAGAGTATTCGATGAAATGATGCAAGAAAATGTACAGTTTATTCTTATTGGTACAGGCGATGGAGCGTTTGAAGATTTCTTCAGAAGAATGGAAGCAAATTACGGGGAAAAATGTAAATGTTATATTGGCTTCAATGAAGAAGTTGCCCATCAAGTATATGCGGGTGCTGATTTATTTTTGATGCCGTCTAAGTTCGAGCCTTGTGGATTAGGTCAGCTCATTGCGATGAAGTATGGTGCCATTCCTATAGTTAGGGAAACAGGTGGGTTGAATGATACCGTACAGTCTTATAATGAACAGACAGGTGAGGGCTGGGGCTTCAGTTTTAAAAATTTTAACGCACATGATATGCTCTATACTTATCGTCGAGCACTAGCGTACTATCGGAATCAACCACTGTGGAGCCAATTGGTTATAACTGCTATGGAAAAAGATTATAGTTGGGCACAATCTGCTTTTAAATATAATCAATTATATTCAGATGTGATCTCTAGGAGTGAGAGCCATGTTTTCTAATACGGAGGATTTTAAAGAGGCGTTTTTAAAGAAGCTAGAGATGACATGCGGAAAGAGCTTTGCCGATAGTACAGAAAAAGATCATTACTATACATTAGGGTTATTAATTCGTGAGTATGTAAGTACGGAATGGATTAATACCAATGAGCGTTACAGGATAGACCAAGTAAAGCAAGTTTATTATTTGTCGATAGAGTTTTTATTAGGCCGACTCCTTCGAAACAACTTATTAAATTTAGGGATAGAGCAAGTGGTATCTGCTGGGTTGCAAGATTTAGGTATCGAATTAAGTTCTTTAGAGGAAGTAGAATCAGATGCAGGATTGGGTAATGGAGGTTTAGGCCGATTAGCAGCCTGTTTCCTGGACTCATTAGCTTCTCTTAATTTGCCTGGCCATGGTTGTGGGATTAGATACAAGCACGGGTTATTTGAACAAAAAGTGGTTGATGGATATCAAGTCGAACTACCCGATCAATGGTTAAGAAATGGTCATGTCTGGGAAGTGAGAAAGGCAGATCTATCAGTTGAAATTCCGTTTTGGGGAGAAGTAGATATACGTGAAGAAAATGGCAGACAAGTGTTTCAACACATCGATGCTGAAAGAGTAACTGCAGTACCATATGATATGCCAGTCGTCGGGTATCATACTGAAACGATTAATACACTGAGATTATGGAGTGCAGAGCCAGTCCGTTATCCTACCAATCAAGATGTTTTAAAATATAAAAAAGAGACAGAAGCAATATCTGAGTTTTTATATCCTGATGATACGCAAGATGAAGGCAAGATACTGAGGTTAAAACAACAATATTTTTTAGTTCGTGCCAGTCTTCAGTCGATCATACGCTCATTTAAACGACAGCATAAGAATATGAAGGTGTTCCATCAATATATTAGTATTCATATTAATGATACGCATCCAGTATTAGCGATTCCAGAATTAATGAGGATATTCATTGATGAAGAGAAGCTTGGTTGGGATGATGCTTGGGAAGTAACTACAAAAACGATCTCTTACACGAATCATACGACCTTATCTGAAGCACTAGAAAAATGGCCAGTTCGCATTTTCCAACCGTTATTACCAAGAATTTATATGATTGTAAATGAAATCAATGAACGGTTCTGTGCAAAGCTTTGGGAAAAGTATCCTGGCGAATGGCAGCATATCGAAAACATGGCGATTATTGCCCATGACCAAGTAAAAATGGCTCATCTGGCTATTGTAGGTAGCCATAGTGTAAATGGAGTGGCTGCGCTTCATACCGAGATATTAAAATATCGGGAAATGCATTCATTTTATCAATTTTTTCCTAAGAAGTTTAATAATAAGACAAACGGCATTACGCATCGTAGCTGGTTACTTAAATCTAATCAGTCGCTTGCTGATTTGATAACAGAAAGATTAGGAGCGGAGTGGATTCGTGATCCAGAGCAATTAGCCCTATTATTAAAATATGAAAATGATCGAGACTTGTTAACGAGACTCGCTGATATTAAACATGCGAATAAAGAAAATCTTGCCGATCGTATTTTTACGCAAACAGGGATAAAAATAGATACACATTCCATATTCGATATTCAAGTTAAGAGACTACATGCTTATAAGAGACAACTATTAAATATTTTTCATGTCATGTATTTATATAATCGACTCAAAGAAGATGAGAGTTTTAGCATGCACCCCCGTACCTTCATTTTTGGTGCGAAAGCTTCTCCAGGCTATTATTTTGCCAAGAAAGTAATAAAGCTCATTAATACTGTTGCGAAAAAGGTAAATAATGATCCTAAAACAAATGAATTTCTTAAGGTGATCTTCCTAGAGAACTATCGGGTATCACTAGCAGAAGATGTTTTTCCTGCAGCAGACATTAGTGAGCAAATTTCGACGGCAAGTAAAGAGGCATCGGGAACGGGAAATATGAAATTCATGATGAATGGTGCGATTACTGTTGGAACGATGGATGGTGCTAATGTTGAAATTTATGAACGCGTTGGTGACGAGAATATTTTTATTTTCGGCATGCGCTCTGATGAGGTCAATCATTATTATGCACATGGTGGCTATCAAGCGACTGAATATTATCATCATGATCATCGAATCCGACAAGTCATGGACCAGCTGAAAAACGGTTTCTTCCCTGATGTATTTGATGAATTTGAACCGATTTATGATTCACTCATTATGGAAAATGACCAGTATTTTGTTTTGCGTGATTTCTCTAGCTATGTTCATATTCAGGAAAAAGCGGGATACGCTTATGAAAAACAGGAGAAATGGCGGAAGATGAGCCTAAACAATATCGCTAAATCGGGTTACTTTTCTAGCGACCGAACAATTAATGAATATGCTCAAGGGATATGGGGGATTAAATAGAAAAAGCAGTGGTGTGCTTCATTATTCACACTACTGCTCTTTATTTATATTGACCTACATCTACACTTTTAAAAAAAGTATAAATGCTGAAAAAATGTCTAACCTTCTTATTCATCTAACCTCATTTGTTCTTCAATCAAAATAGTTTGGGTCTGTTAATCGTAGTAGGGGCATCGTGCAACAGCGGAATGCACCACCGGATTTTATGATTTCAGAAATATTTACTTCGATTACTTCAAAGCCTCTTTGACTGAGGGCTCGATTTACTTGTGTATTGATTGGTTGTGAGAATACTTGTCTATTACCTACAGAAAGGACATTTGTTCCTAGCGTGAACTGTTCTTCTTTCGAAACCTCAATAATGTCATATCTTGAATATAAATATTCTTCTACTTTTTCATCCATTTGTCCTGGATAGAGGAGTGCTTCTGTAGGAGACAGTACGTTAAAAATGCAGTCTAAATGTAAAAAGGATTTAGTGAATGGGACTGGTAATACTTTCATATGTGGTAATTTAGATTGTAAATAGTGAATACCAACCGTATCTGAACGATCACTTTGTCCAATATATACGGTATCTTGATCGATAATGACATCTCCACCTTCGACATGACCATGCTTTATATTGTTATAAGATACATGGTGGGATTCTAACCACTCATGTAAAATATCTTCCTCACCATGCCTGATTTTCGTTGCCATCGCAGCAATAAATACGGTGTGCCCAAGGGTGAAACCAATGTCACGGGTAAACACTTGTTCAGGATAGTTTTGACCTGGTGGTAAAAGCACGACCTCAATCCCTAAACCTTCTAATTCTGCTACAAATTTTTGATGCTGAATGATGGCTTGCTCTACATTAAAGCCTTTATCAGAATACCTTCTTTGGGTTTCATTGATTTGATTTTCAATATTCATGTAAGTTGGTTCGCATAATATGACCGTTTTTAATCGATCGTACTCTGTACTACATTGTGCTTTATATTGACTATCCAGCATCTTTCATCCTCCTTACAACCTTTTGTGAAATAACATCCTTTGTATCTATTCTGTTTAGCATCTTATTATGGGTGAATGCAGGATGTATTAAGTACTTGTCGTCTTAAAATGTTTAATAGGTAGGTTTAACTGCTGCTTTTCTTATAATATGACCTAGTTCAAATACTTTAGTCGGTTTCTAGATGTGCCGTTGGTGACTACAATAAGTGAAAAATTGCGATAATTATCCATTTATTTTATCATTTTATGTTACGCTAAACAGAGGTTGATTGCTAAAAAAGTAATAAAAAAGCGCCTTATATTATAAAAGGCGCTTAGCAAAGTGCTACTGATTTTATAGAATATATCCCATTAATAATCCTATAGAAAGTAGTAATCCAAATACAGTGTTTGTTTGGGCAGTATTTTTCATTGCTGGGACCATCTCATATGCGATCGTCTTGCCTTTAAATCCTTTAATAGCATTGATTGGTTTCGAGGCACTTAGCACAACGAGTGCAAGCCACGGTGAAACAATTTGCATTACAATTAAAATAAATACCCATATATAAGAAACAATAAACATGCCCGCTAATAATTTTACGGCTTTTGGACGTCCGATTAAAATAGCTAACGTTTTTCGACCAAATTCTTTGTCTCCATCTAAGTCTCGAATATTATTAGAGAGCATAATACCACCAACTAATAACAGACTAGGAATGGCGACAAGAACACTTGTCGTAGTTACGGTGCCTGTTTGAATAAAAAATGAGATTAAAATAAGTAACATACCCATAACAAAACCAGAAATAATCTCACCAAAAGGTGTATAGGCAATGGGGAATGGCCCTCCTGTGTATAAATAGCCAATAGCCATACCTAGAAGTCCAACAGCAGCTAACCACCAGCTGCTATTCATGCAAATGTAAATACCAATTAAGATGGATGCGCCGTATAACCCTAGAGCGGAGTTAAGTACAACATGTGGTTTAATTCCTTCTCTAACAATGGCTCCACCAATCCCTACAGACTCAGCTGTGTCATTGCCACGTTTAAAGTCATAATATTCATTGAACATATTCGTTGCAATTTGAAGGAAAAGACTAGCAACCATCATGGCGATGAAAAGGCCAATATTTATCGACGTTTCATAAATAGCCAATGCGGTACCTAGTAGTACAGGAACAAAGGCAGCGGTTAATGTATGTGGACGCGTTAATTGCCACCAGATTTTCCATTTCTTCTTCGTGGAAGGTGGCGTGTTTATATTAGGTTGTGTTTGCACTTTTTAGTACCTCCAATTAAATCAAATAAAACAAATCACTTCCTTAAGTTTAGGTAAAGTCCTATTGAGTGTCAATTGAATTTTGCAAGAAGCGAAGGAGGATATTTCCTACTAAAGTACGAACAGTGCTTATTTTACTCTAAATAATATATAATAAGGAAGTGTATTGATTGGAATGATTGACAGCTTTTAAGCAAGAGGTGTATCTTTAAGGAATGAAGAATAGCAGCTGATTGTAGCTGTTATTGGAGGGATTTTTTTGTTTACTTTACAGCACACAGAATTTAAAGAAGGGTTTATTGAAGCGTTATCGAAAGCACAACGAACGAACCATGATATTTTATTTAGTAAGGTTTGTGAGATAGATTGCATAGATCCTTTAGCTTTTTTTGGAGCAGGAAAAATGACAGAACTAGGTGATCGGTTTTTTTGGACAGGTTCTGATAATGAGGTTGTAATAATTGGTGTTGGTATTAACTATTTATTTCAATCGGATCAGACTACTGACCGCTTTTTTTATGTGCAAAAAAGGTGGCAGTCATTGCTTGATGAGGCAATAATCCATAATTCTTACTCTATCGATGCGATTGGCCCAACAATATTTGGTGGATTCACTTTCGATCCTTTGAAAGAGAAGACCGAATTATGGAGCCAATATAAGCATACAGATTTTCATCTACCGCAGTATATGTGCACCATGACTGGTGGCCGTACTTTTTTAACAACGAATATGCTTGTTCATCCAAACGATAGAGAAGATCGTATAGAAGATATGTTAGAGGAACGTAGGCAATTGTTACAAAATGCGAAAATATTTCCTACTATTAAAAATAACAAGGTGATTGCCCAACAAGAGGTAGCGCCTAGAGAATGGAAGAAAGCTGTCGCAAAAGTAGTAGATGAGATGAGAAACGACGTTATACAAAAAGTTGTTTTAGCAAGAGAAACGAGGCTTACTTTTGCTAATACTGTACAAATTGAAAGCGTCCTACAAAACCTTTTAGACAAGCAAAAAAACAGCTTTATTTTTGCCTTTGAGTCAGGATCCGATTGTTTTATTGGAGCGACACCAGAACGGTTAGTGAAAAAACAAGGCCATACGCTTTATACAACTTGTTTAGCAGGCTCAATAAAAAGAGGAGAGACGAAGGAAGAGGATGAAGTTCTCGGGAAAGAATTATTACAAGACGAAAAAAATCTCCAAGAGCATCAATATGTTGTAGATATGATTCGTCAAGCGATGGAAATGGTAGGTACAGAAGTCGACATACCTGACGGCCCTCAGCTTTTAAAATTAAGAGATATTCAACACCTTTATACTCCAGTTATTGCAGAAACTAGTAAGGAAGGTTCGCTCTTTGCAATTATAGAAAAACTGCACCCAACACCAGCTCTTGGTGGCGTTCCGACAGAAAAAGCTGTGGAAGCCATTAGGAATTTGGAGATATTAGACAGAGGTTTATATGGCAGTCCAATTGGCTGGCTGGATTATCAAGGCAATGGCGATTTTGCAGTTGCTTTGCGATCGGGATTAATTCAAGATAATGAGGCTTCGATATTTGCTGGCTGTGGCATTGTGAAAGATTCTGAAGTTGAAAGTGAATTTCAGGAAACGAAAATTAAGTTTAGACCAATGTTATCAGCGCTTGGAGGGGAAATAAAATGAGCCATCAACAGGCTTTAACAAAATACATTGCAGCTTTCATTACTGAGCTAGTAAAAAATGGCGTAGAAGATGTGGTTGTCAGTCCTGGATCCCGCTCTACGCCCATGGCTATGGTAATGGCAGAGCACCCAGATCTTCAAGTTCATATCCATGTTGATGAACGTTCGGCCGCTTTTTTTGCTCTTGGCATGGCCAAAGGTACAAAACGTCCAGTTGCCATTTTATGTACTTCGGGTACAGCTGCGGCAAATTACTATCCTGCGATAATTGAAGCGTTTTACTCTCGAGTACCTCTACTTGTCTTTACTGCAGACCGTCCTCATGAACTAAGAGATATAGGTGCGCCACAAGCGATCGACCAAATTCAAATGTACGGAAAAAATGTCAAATGGTTTGCAGAAATGGCACCACCTGAGAATGCTGCTTCGATGATTAATTATGTCCGTACAACTGCTGTGAGAGCAGTTGCTACTGCGAAAAGGAACCCAGCAGGCCCTGTTCATTTGAATTTTCCGTTTAGGGAACCGCTTATTCCCGATCTAAATGATCCGGAGATTTTCCATAGTTCTTCTAGAGAAGAAAAGTATATGACAGTGTCATCATCTTTTTTAACAGTAGATGATGCCAGGTTTGATACGATGGCGCAAACGGTCTCAACATATAAAAAAGGTTTGATTATCTGCGGGCCGATGGATGATGCTGACCTTTCGCATAAGATTGTTGAACTTGGAAAGGTGTTACAATTTCCAATTATTGCTGATCCACTTTCACAATTACGCAGTGGACGCCATGAACAGAGCCAAATCATTGATGCATATGATGCCATTTTAAAAAGTGAGACAGCGAAAGTTGAGTTGCAACCTGAGTTAATCATTCGTTTTGGAGCGATGCCCGTATCGAAACCGTTGCTACTGTTTATGAAGCAGTATCCGGAAACGCGGCAATTAATTGTTGATGGTGGCGGCGGTTTCAGAGACCCTTCATTGTTATCAACAGATATGATTTATTGTGATGAGAAACAATTTTGTGAAGAACTGACTCTCCGTGCCAATGCTAGACAAGAGAATGACTATCTAACTTTATGGCAGGACGTTAATGATGTGGCAAAAAGTGAAATGGTAAAAGTGTTGGAAATAGAACAACTCAATGAGGGAAAGATTTTTGCGCAGTTAGGTCAGTTACTGCCTGAAGAGGCTACGATTTTCGTTGGGAATAGCATGCCCATTCGGGATTTAGATAGCTTTTATTTTGGCAATAACAAATCGATGAGGATTTTAGGTAATAGAGGAGCAAATGGTATTGACGGTACGATTTCCACAGCTCTTGGTGTGGCTATGCATGCACAACCGCTATACCTAATCGTTGGAGATTTGACTTTCTTCCACGACTTGAATGGATTGATTGCTAGTAAACTCTACCATATTCCTATTACAGTGATTGTTATAAATAATAACGGTGGAGGGATCTTCTCTTTCCTACCACAGTCAGAACACCCGAAGCATTTTGAATTATTGTTTGGAACGCCTTTGAACATTGATTTCTCACACAGTGTAACAATGTTTGGTGGAGATTATATAAAGGTGGAAGATTGGCAGCAGTTCTCGGAAGCAATTGAAACGGAGACATCTCATTTAAAGGTAATTGAGGTTATGACCAATAGAGAAAATAATGTAAGAGAACATCGGAATTTGTGGGAATCTGTTTCCCGGGAAATAGATAAGAGAATAAAGGACGAAGACTAATGGACTTTTTCTTCAAAAATGTGAAATATCATGTCGAAACTTTCGGTAATGGAGAGCCGATCATGGCGCTTCATGGATTTACAGGGTATGGCAATAGTTGGCGATTTTATTCAGAAGAAATATCTGATCGAACCATCATTGCACCGGATATTATTGGTCACGGGCAGTCAGATTCACCGGAAGATATTTCTCATTATCAAATAGAAGAACAAGCGGCTATGCTTGCCCATTTAATAGACATTATGAAGTTAAATAAAGTTGATGTAGTGGGCTATTCAATGGGCGGGCGATTAGCCATTACCTTTGCTCTGCTTTTTCCAGAAAAAGTCCATCGCCTGATCCTTGAGAGTACCACACCAGGAATCGACTCTAGTGAAGATAGAGCATTACGCATAAAAAATGATATGAAAATTTGTCAAATGATTAAAGATAAAGAAATAGAGGGATTTGTGAATTATTGGGAAAACATCCCTTTGTTTGCAAGTCAAAAGAGATTAACAGCACGTAAGAGAGAGCAGGTACGGAGGCAACGACTGAGAAATAACCCTCAAGGGTTAATAAACAGTCTTATTGGGATGGGGACGGGTGCGCAACCTAGTTGGTGGACAGCGATCGCGGAGCTTCAGATGCCAGTCCTTATTTTAACAGGTTCAATCGATCAAAAGTTTTGCATGATTGGTGAAGAAATGTCTAAGCGTATTCAGCATGCTACACATCATACGATTGAAGAATCGGGCCATACCGTTCACCTTGAAAAACCTTTACAGTATGTGGCTGAAATAGAGAAGTTTTTATTGGAAACATCAACCTGTTAGAAGAAAATCATGAAAAAAGGTGTGTTTTTCGTCAATTATTGCTAAAATATGATAGGAAGCACTATTAAAACTACAAATTGAGTTAGTAATTTAGAAGGAGGACTTTGAAATGTCAGCAGTAGAATGGGTAGCAGGCCGTAAGTATGAAGAAATTCTATATGAAACATATAACGGTATTGCCAAAATTACAATTAACCGTCCGCACGTACATAATGCATTCACACCTAAAACTGTAATGGAATTAATGGATGCATTTGCATACGCACGAGATGATTCTAATGTAGGTGTAATCGTTCTTACAGGAGCAGGAGATAAAGCTTTCTGTTCTGGTGGGGACCAAAAAGTCCGTGGACACGGCGGATATGTTGGAGATGACCAAATTCCTCGTTTGAACGTACTAGACTTACAACGATTGATTCGTGTCATTCCTAAACCTGTCATTGCAATGGTAAAAGGTTATGCTATTGGTGGTGGTCATGTTCTTCACGTTGTTTGTGATTTAACAATTGCTGCAGATAATGCTGTATTTGGTCAAACAGGCCCGAAAGTCGGTAGCTTTGACGCTGGTTATGGTTCTGGATACTTGGCGCGTCTTGTAGGACATAAGAAAGCGCGTGAAATTTGGTTCTTATGCCGTCAATATAACGCACAAGAAGCTTTAGACATGGGATTAGTTAATACAGTAGTACCACTTGAAAAAGTAGAAGAGGAAACGATTCAATGGTGTGAAGAAATTCTATCAAAAAGTCCAACTGCGATTCGTTTCTTAAAAGCTGCATTTAATGCAGATACAGATGGTCTAGCAGGCCTTCAGCAGTTTGCTGGAGATGCAACACTTCTTTACTATACTTCTGATGAAGCAAAAGAAGGTAGAGACGCATTTAAAGAAAAACGTGATCCTGACTTTGGACAATTCCCACGTTTCCCTTAATGAAATGATACAATGAGCAGCTTGATGGGATGACCATCAAGCTGTTTTGCCATTGTTTTTTAGGATTCGTTGTGACTATATTAAAGAAGGTGTCTGTTTTGTCTAATCAAGAGATGCAAAATTTTATTTATAAAAGGTTTTTATCTACTCCGAAAAGAGAAGCGTTTTATTATGAAGGAAAGAGTTATACTTTTGAAAACGTTTATAATGAGGCATATCGGTGGGCGGGTATCTTATCAGCAAAAGGAGTAAAGCAAACACAATTCGTTGGCGTACTGCTTAAGAATAATCTTCATTCGGTTTTCATTTTATTCGCTTTGCAACTTCTTGGCGTTAAAGCGGTAATATTAAACAGTAGGCTAACGAGTAAAGAAATTATTTGGCAATTACAGGATTCAGAGTCTGTCTTTTTTATTACGGAAGAAGCGTTTAAAAAAGTTCGAACTGATGTGGAAATGGAAGTACCATCCCTTCGTTTACTTGTTAAGGAGGAAATCGTAGATGATGATTACGAGGAGCCTTCCATTGTAAGTGAAGTCCGGTTAGATGATATTTGCACAATTATGTACACATCAGGAACGACAGGTCATCCAAAAGGTGTAATGCAAACTTACGGTAACCACTTATGGAGTGCAGTTGGCTCAAGTTTAAACCTTGGACTAAGAGATAATGATGTATGGTTATGTGCTGTTCCATTATTTCATATAAGCGGTTTCTCTATTCTTATGAGAGGACTCATTTATGGACATAAGATTGTACTATTAGATAGTTTCGATGCGGATAAAACGATTACACTGATCCGTGAGCAACAAGTGACAATTATGTCTGCAGTCAGTACGATGTTGAAGAAAATGGTAGAACGTTTGCAACAGCAGCCGTTGCACGTTTCATTTCGCTGTTTGTTGCTTGGAGGAGGACCGGCATCTCGTGCACTATTAGAGGATTCCGTTTCTTGTGGTATTCCGGTTTATCAAACATACGGGATGACAGAGACTTCTTCACAAATCGTGACATTATCACCTGAGGATAGTATGAAAAAGCTAGGTTCTGCTGGTAAAGCCTTATTCCCTTCTCAAGTAAAGATATGTAGAGAGACGGGTGAAGAGGCAGAGGCAAATGAATCTGGTGAAATTTTTGTTAAAGGGCCAAATGTAACAAGTGGTTATTTAGGTAAAGATGAGGCAACTGCTGAAAAAATTCAACAAGGTTGGCTAGCAACGGGGGATATAGGCCTTCTTGATGAGGATGGCTTTCTTTATGTGCTTGACCGTCGCTCTGATTTGATTATTTCAGGAGGAGAAAATGTGTATCCTGCTGAAGTAGAAGGAATTGTTGCTGCTCATCCAGCTGTAGATGATACAGGTGTGATTGGTATGAAAGATTCCACATGGGGAGAAGTGCCGGTAGCATTTGTTGTAATCAAGAAAAACGCAGAAGTTTCTCATAAAGAGCTTGAGGAATTTTGCCAAGAAAAATTAGCGAAGTACAAAATTCCGAAGAGATTTTTTATTGTCGATCAAATTCCAAGAAACGCAGCTAAAAAAATCCTGCGAAGAGAACTAAGAAAAATGGTACAAGTATTTTAAAGAAAGAAAATCCGAACATTTGTTCGGATTTTCTAATATGATGACTTTATTATTTTCTTCAAATAAGCTATCTGTCCTATATGGTATGCATTGTGTGAAGTGACATTGGCAATGATTGCCCACCAATGGGCTGTGACAGGAAATCCTTTGACATGTTGATCTAATAATTCATTGGTTGTTAGGGTTTTTTGCCAGTGTTGTAACTTGACCAAGAGTGAAGCTTTTAAATCTGAAAAGGTTTTTCCTTTAGGAACGACAAAGCTCAAATCATTATTTTCTATTCGCTTAATTGCCCCAACATCATTATCTTTAAAACGAACATGCCAAACTTCATTCCAGTAAATGAGATGTTGTGTTATTTCGGCTATGCTATGAATTTTACTGTTTAGCTTCATGAACGCTTCTTCTTCACTTATTTCATCAACAGTTTGCAAGAAGGGTGTATACCAACTAGGATCATCTGCATTTGCAGCTAACTGATTGCATAATACTTCTCTAGCTTCAGCCATTACCCTTCCTCCTAATGAATTTTCCCTTTAAGCAAATTTCACATTGAAGCAAGTAATCGGTTATAGGGAATAGATAAGCGGTTTCTCTGCCAAAATGATTTCCGCTATCAATGAAGCCAACCGTTTTAAAATATCCACTATACCAATTCTCTTTCTTGATTGCAGTTAAATGAATGTCACTCATAACGTGCACTCTTTTTCTTATTCGTTGTTTTCATACGTTTCTTTTCTTGTTTGACACGACGTTTCTCGAGCATGATTAATTCTCGTTCTAGTTTAAAGTAGTTACTAAGTCTCTTCTCAGTAATTTCACCTTCAACGATTGCTTGTTGTACGGCACATCCTACTTCTTTATGATGAGAGCAGTTTCTAAATTTACATTGCTCACTTAGTGCCTGAATGTCTGTAAAGCTCTCGCCTATATTTATATCATCTTCCCAAAGTTGAAATTCACGCATACCTGGTGTATCGATGATATAACCATCACCTAATAGAATTAATTCTCTATGGGTTGTGGTGTGGCGACCTTTTTGATCATCTTCACGAATATTGCCCACCTTCATTCGATCCTCATTCGTTAGTAAGTTAATAAGTGTAGATTTCCCGACACCAGATGATCCCACAAATGCCCCAGTTTTGCCTCCGGATAAGTAATCTTTGATGACCTCTACAGATTCAGGTTGAAACATACTAACCATTGTGAAATCGACGCCAAGTAGTAATAATTGATCTAAAATCCATCCTTTATCTTCACAAAGATCAGCTTTCGTTAACACAATAATAGGTAAAGCTCCAGAATGTTGTACGGCTACTAAATAGCGCTCGATTCTTGCTATATTAAAATCTTCGTTCATGCTTGTAACAATAAATAGATAATCTATGTTGGTGGCGATGATTTGTTCCTTCATTGCAACACCGGCAGTTTTCCTTGAAAACTTGCTCGTTCGTGGTAAAATTTCTTGGATAATCGCTTTATCTTCATTTGGTAATTGGTGAAAGACCACCCAATCACCAACAGTTGGATAGTCTGTCTCATTTTGTACATGATAGTGATAGTTGCCAGGTAGGGTAGCTGGTAATAATTTTTGCTCTTTTGTCAATATTTTGTACATATGGTTATAGGCGATAGCAATTCGCCCGATGAGTTGTTTTTCATGCATGTTTTTCAAATTCATTTCCTCCATTTTTGTGATATATAAAAAACCTTATGACCCGCAATTAAAGGATCATAAGGTTTATCCGCACATAAATGAAAGAAATGAGTAATAGGGTATTAACCTATTTCCAATGAGCATGATAAATATGAAAACTTTAATTGCTTCGGTATGAAAAAGTTAATTAGATTCATCATGCTCACCCACTTTCAATATTTAGTAGCTTCAGTATATAATTTTATTTGAAAAATAGCAATAATTATTTTTTTTAGAAAAAGGAAGACGCCTTTATATGTACGGAAATTACATATAAAAGCGTCTATAGGCTATTTCTTATTGAGGTTCAAACGTTTTACAGTCAGTTTCCTTGCTCGTAGATGCCTGGTCTCGATGGCTGACTACATAAATTTGATCAGCACCACATAGATTGCCTTTTTCCCAGAAAGTACAATTATTGACTTCACACAATACATCTTTTGCCATCATTTTCACTTCCTTTAGAAAAAATCTTCAGATGGATTTCGCCATCATCACTATTCTTACCATAATTGGCTTATGATATAATCATAAGTTTTTTCAAAAAAAGGAAGAGGAAACTAATTATCGCTAACTATATCTCTGATTCTTACGATGTGGGTAGTTAAATGCTTTATACCCTATATATGATTTCTTAAAAAAATTAGAACCAAAGCATTCATTTGCTCTGGTCCCACTAAAAGTTAGTTTAAACCTTTTTCCAGGTTTTTGATATTTTTTTCCATTAAGGTAAAATAGTTTTCTCCATCATTAATGTCTGCTTCAGTTAAGACAGCAAGGTTATGAAGCTGTAAGCTCTCGGCCCCGATTTCAGATTGAACGATCTCAGTTAATTTAGAGCTAACATTTTGCTCGAAATAAATCGTATCTAATTCATTTTCATTTGCTGTTTGAATAATATTCTGCAACTGCTTTTGGGAAGGCTCACTAGATGTGCTAAGCCCAGCTACACTTATTTGTTCTAACCCATAACGCGATTCCCAATAACCATAGGCTGCATGAGAAACGATGAATTTGTTTTTATTTGCATTTTCAACCATTGAAGTAAATGTATTATTTAATTCATTTAGTTCTTCATTTAGTTTATTAAAGTTTGCTGTGAATTCTTCTTCATGCTCTGGAAGGGCAGTAATTAATTGTGCTTTAATTTCCTCTGCTAATTGCTGTCCGTAAACTGGATCAATCCAAACATGTGGGTCAACATCGCCATGATCGTGCCCATCATGACTATGACCATCATGGTCGTGATCATGTTCATGTTCATGATCATCGTGATTGTGTTGCTCTGTGTTTTCTATTGCAAGATTTTCACCAGCGGCAATCATTTTGACGCCTTCATTATTTAAGATATCTTTCGCTTGATCAACAAATCCTTCTAAACCAAGGCCCATATAGATAAATAAATCAGAATCCGCCATTTTAATCATGTCCTTTTGCGAAGGTTCGAAAGTATGTTCATCAGAGCCAGGAGGATAAACAGTTTTTACATCAACAAGGTCTCCACCGATTCTTTCTGTGAAGTACTGTAATGGGTAGACTGTAGTATAAACAGATAAAACATCTTCTGATGATTGTGCTGTTCCTTTGTCGCTGGCAGTTGAATTTGAACATGCAGCAAGGATGAAAATAAAAGGAATAAGTAAAATAGATAATTTCTTCATATGTTTCTCCCCTCAATGTATCAAATCGTATTTATTACGATTTATTTTTCGTTTTAATCCGTAATCATTACGATTCACATATGTAATCATACAAAACCTAAACCCAAAAATCAAGTATAAAATTTGTTAAAATGGATACTATTTTGTATCATAAAAGAAGAGCAAGCGATTTAACACATATTTACCAATATACGTAGTGGAGATGAAAATAATGAGTCTTTTACAAGAGGTATTAGCATTTAATAAGGAGTTTGTTGAAACAGAGCAATATCGTGATTATGCCACAACGAAATATCCAAACAAACGAATGGTTATTTTGACTTGTATGGATACAAGATTAGTGGAACTATTACCGAAAGCATTGAATGTGAAAAATGGTGATATAAAAATCGTCAAAACAGCAGGGGCCCTTGTGAGTCATCCGTTCGGTAGTATTATGAGAAGTATTCTCGTTGCTCTGTATCAATTAAAAGCAGATGAAGTCTTAGTGATTGGCCACCATGATTGTGGGATGAGTGGAATGAATGCCAATGCTATGATTGAAAATATGAAGGAAAGAGGCATTTCAGAAGAAACGATTTCTACTTTGAATTATTCTGGTATTAATATTGAGAGCTGGTTAGAAGGCTTTGATCAAGTAGAGGACAGTGTCGCGCATAGTGTCGATATGATTAAGAACCACCCGCTGATTCCAGCAGTACCAGTACATGGTCTTGTCATCGATCCTAGTACGGGCAAACTGGACTTAGTAGTGGATGGATATGAGAAGAAATAAGTTATTTGCTTTGTTTCCGATTTGGCCATTCTTCCGGCACGAAATCAACTCCACCAGGATGGAATGGGTGACATTTTAAGATTCTTTTAATAGTTAAATATCCACCCTTTATTGCACCAAATCGTTTAACGGCCTCTAATCCGTAATTGGAACAAGTAGGGTAAAAACGACAAGTAGGTGGCTTGATGGGTGAAATGGCGACTTGATAGAATTTAAAAAATCCAAGCATGATTTTTTGTAACATATGGACCTTCCTTTGAAAAAAGTTGCTCTTTTAGCACCAAGATATCATATAATAGGGTGAAAAGTCCAAATCATTGACTATATATTTAAAGTTGATGAAATTAGTCGGATATTATAGTATAATAAAGGCAATGATGATAAAGGAGTGTATTTTATGCCATCAGTTGAAAGTTTTGAATTAGACCATAACGCTGTCAAGGCTCCATATGTGAGACATTGTGGCGTGCATAAAGTAGGAACAGACGGAAAGATCAACAAATATGATATTCGTTTCTGTCAGCCAAACAAAGCGGCTATGAAGCCAGATTCTATTCACACACTTGAACATTTACTTGCGTTTAACATTCGAACACACGCAGAGAAATATGATCATTTTGATATTATTGATATCTCGCCAATGGGTTGTCAAACAGGCTACTATTTAGTCGTAAGTGGTGAGCCAACAGTGGAAGAAATTATCGACCTTTTAGATGCAACAATGAAAGATGCTGTTGAAATTGTAGAAATACCAGCAGCAAATGAAAAACAATGTGGTCAAGCGAAGCTACACGACCTAGAAGGTGCAAAGAAGTTAATGAAATATTGGCTTTCTCAATCAAAAGAAGAATTAAAGCAAGTATTTGCTTAAGTGGTTCTCCTTCCATCATATTTGATGGAAGGTTTTTTATTTTTAACGGTTATAAGAAATGAAAAGATTATTACTTTACCACAACGCAAACAGAAAGATAAACTTTCTCTGAATCAAGAACATTTTTAATCTAAAGGACGAAGATTGAGTAAAAATCTGTCCGCTACAAATAAAGCCCACCCAACTTCTTACATTTACCTCTTGTTTTTGATTATTAAAAAAATGAATAACAGAACTAATTAGAAACTCAATTATGTATTGAAAACAAACCTATATTTATAAAGGTACTGGAGGAATAATTTCAGTTAGTAGCAAGATGAAAAAGATAAGCCCGATAAGAAAAAAGGTGAGGGAAGCGATAAAGAATGGTCCTCGTCTAAATATAGTCGGTGGTTCTACAAAGGGTGTGAAGCCCGTTTCAGCCCGAGTTCTAGCATCTTGTTGTTCCTTGATGTAAGAAAGCCCTCCAGAAAAATAAATGCTTGTAATAAGGAATACAATGCCCGTAAAGAACATGACTTCAATAAAGCGCACAGTAAACTGAGAAGAGAGAAAATATGTGATACCTGTTTCGATGGCAAAGGTAATGAGGAAAATGGTCCAAAACTTTTTCTTCATCAACATGACTCCTTTTTTATCCATATATTCCTATTTTATGTTATTGATCACCATAAATCTATACAAAAATCACCGACTCACAGAATCGGTGATAGTAGGCGTGATATAGATTCCTTGAACTTAATATATAAGGAACGGTTATTGTAATCATCTAATGTAAGGTTACGTGATACTCTTACATCATTATAGAAACTAGCTGCCACTTCCTCAGCTATCTTGCGGTCATAAATAAAGGCATTGACCTCAAAGTTGAGTTTAAAGCTTCGAACATCAATATTGGCTGTCCCAACAGATGCAATTTCATCATCAATTACGATTGTTTTCGCATGAATAAAACCATTATCATAAATCAGCACTTTTGCCCCGAGTTTTAATAATTCACCAATGTACGAATAAGTAGCCCAATAAACAAACATATGGTCAGGCTTGTTAGGAATCATGATTTTCACATTAACACCCGACAAAACAGCTATTCTAAGCGCATCAACCACACTCGCATCAGGGATAAAATAGGGAGTTTGAATAAGAATGGTTTCTTTTGCAGACATAATCATTTTGATATAACCAAGTTTGATTTGTTCGAGTTCGTTATCAGGTCCGCTTGCTACTATTTGCATAGGGATACGTCCCTTTGTAGTCATTGGGGGATAATACTCCGGTAAATAATGAATGTCATGACGATGAGAAGCTTGATTCCAGTCAAGAATAAAGCGTGTTTGTATCGCATAAACTGCGCTTCCTTCTATTCTTAAATGCGTATCTCGCCAATAACCGAATTTTTTATTTAAACCTAAGTATTCATCTCCAACATTAAAGCCACCAACATAGCCAATTTTGCCATCAATAATCACTAGCTTACGATGATTGCGGTAATTTAACCGTAAATTAATAAAGTGGAATTTAGACGGAAAGAACGCCTCAACCTCTCCCCCAGCTTCACGTAAGCTCTTAAAAAACCGCTTGGTTAAACTTCTTGACCCTAGATCATCATATAAAATTCGGACCTTTACACCTTCACGGGCTTTTTTGTTCAGAAGTGTGATTAAACTTTTGCTTAATGCGTCCCTTCTCAAGATATAGTATTGAAGATGGATATGGTCGGTAGCGCTTTCTATATCTTTAAATAACGCATCGAACTTGTCTTTGCCATCAGTATACATTTGAATATCATTATCTTGGGTGAGTACAGCATCATTATTTACTAATTGCATATGAATGAGGTCATAATGATTTTGAACTTGCTCATTTTCTGCAGGCAAACTGCGGTTGTGAAGAGCAGATATTTGCATTTTAAGCATTTCATCAATGCCTATTTTCTTACGATCTTCCCATTGAAACATTTTCTTCTTTTTGGAGAAGTTTTGTCCGAATAATAAGTAAATGGCAAACCCTAGTAATGGGATAAAGAACAAAACTAGTAACCATGCCCAAGTGGATGCGGCATCTTTCCGTTCAAGAAAAATAACGACAATGGCAAGGATCATATTTAAAAGGTAAATGAGTCCAATAAATATGGAGTAAATATCCATAGAAGTGCAGATTCCTCTCAAAAAGTTTTAGTATTATTTTGTCTCCTTGTCCTCTTGGTTAGGTGCTTTCTCTTCTTCTGTAAGAGATTTAGGTAGAGGATCAACGGTATGTTTAAATGTGTAAGCTTTGGATGTTGTCATTACACTTAAAATAAGGATTGTAAAGACAATAAGAATTGATATCATAATGACAATAATATAAGTCATAAATAGTCTCCCCCTTTACAAAAGCTATTTTACCATTTCTCTCTTTTAATCTGAACTAAAATATCTTTCCTTATCCGATAGTTATGTGTTTGAAAATTGGATAAGCGGGTATCTTATAAGTGGAGGTTGATAAATATGAGCGAAAAATTAATTCAATCAGTAAACAAACAAGTAGCAAACTGGACAGTAATGTATGTAAAGTTACATAACTACCATTGGTATGTTAAAGGAAGCAACTTTTTCGTATTACATGAAAAATTTGAAGAACTATATAACGAAGCAAATGACCATATTGATGAATTAGCAGAAAGAATACTTGCTTTAGGTGGAAATCCTGTAGCAACAATGAAGGAATGCTTAGATACGGCTTCAATTGAAGAAGCAACAGGTAAAGAGGATGCAAGAGACATGGTACAATCTGTTTGGAATGACTTTGATAAAATGTTAGGTGAACTGCAAGAAGGCATTGAACTAGCTGATGAGGCTAAGGATGAAGCCACTGGTGATATGCTTATTGCCGTTAAACAGAGTGTAAAAAAACATAACTGGATGCTTAAAGCATTTCTTGGATAAATGTAAGAAAATCTCTTTTGATGTGCACCCCGAAAGTTAGACTAAAAAACTTTCGGGGTGTTTTTATATTAGGAGAGATGGATTGAAGTACAGGACGATACAGTGAAAAGTGAGTAAACTAGAATTGTATTACATAGGGGAGAAGGCTCAGTAGAAAATGCGTCAGACATGAAGAGAAAAAGGATAAGTCTAATGATCTTAAGTCATCTATCAAGAAGTTGCGTGAGCTATACACAAATCATGATTCGCCTATCCTTTTATTGACTCTTTTAATCTTGTCACCTTTTCATCAATACAAGTCTTTTTTTTGCACATGCAACTCCGCCATCATTTTTCTTGTACCGGTACTATGTACACTCAATGATAGTTTTGAGGCTTCGTAAAATCACTTTCTGAAAATTTCCCTTTAAGGGATTCAATCACATAAAGGCCCATTAGATTATAAAGTTCTTGGTTATCAAGTTCTTCAATTAATGTAAGGATATCCTCTCGAGACATTTCTTCTAAAAAAGCAAAGGTGAGCATATCAATATCTTCTTCGTCACCTGTAAGCTTATTACGATAATAGTCGTACAGTTCATCAATAATTTTCATTGTTTGCACCTGCCCATTTTCTTCTTATTTTACGTTAGTATATGTTAAGTTCATGGTTTTGCTCATTTTTTTCGTATAAATTCATTCATATTGAGGGAAACAAATAATAAGAAGAAAGGGGCTGAAAGTGTGGATCAAAAGAAAACTTATTATATTACGGTGAATGATGGGGAAATCTCACAAAGTTCTACTTCTTCACCATGGAATTTTAAAATAGAGGCGACAGATGATGAAATTATCGAATTAAGAGAGTTGTTTGATCAAAATTACTCAACAGAATGGGAAGGTTTTTACCGGGCTCATGTCCCCTATTTACAGTATCATTTTGACAGGCAAAATGATAAATATGATGAGGGTTTAACGCAAATATATCGTGCCATTTATCGATTAGGAGATGAAGAGGCTAAAAATCATATTGGCAATATGGGGATTCTTCCCCCTGAACAACAATAAAGCTGTGCTCAAAACACCGTTATGAATATTGACGGTGTTTTCACCTTTTCCTGTACGTTACGTTTCTTTCAAAGTAAAATATACCAATAAGTATATGTAAAGTGAGAGGATTAAATGGAATATTTTATCGATCAGAACGGGAATCGTGTAGCACTCTCATTTAATGTAGATGGATTTGTAATGGAGCCGCGTCATGTGTTGGTGTTATGTAAAAAAGGTGATGACTGGTTATTAACGAGGCATAAAGAAAGAGGATGGGAGTTTCCAGGTGGAAAGGCGGAGGAAGGCGAAGATATATATACTGCTGCAAAGAGAGAAGTAAAAGAAGAAACTGGAGCTGTCTTGTCTTCTATTGAACATATTGGTACATATCAAGTTATGGAAAAAGATCGTTCATTTATGAAGGCTATCATGTTTGCAGAGGTTGATTATTTGCAAAAAGTAGACCATTATTTCGAAACGGATGGCCCAAAATGGGTTGCGATTAATCGGCTCATGAGGGAAATTCATCAACCTAATTATAGCTTTATCATGAAAGATCAAGTAGTCAAGAGAAGTGTAGCTTATCTCCAAAGTCGCATAAAATAAAGGGCTGCACACTCATGCAAGCCCTTAGTTGTTTTTTATTAATTTCTTCTCTAAAAATTCTACTGCTTGATACATAATAGTAGCTAATACAGCAATGACCAGTAGTGAGAGCATAACTAAAGTAAAGTTAAATACTTGGAAACCGTAAATGATCATATAGCCCAAGCCTTTAGAGGCGACGAGAAACTCTCCGACGATTACCCCGACCCAAGATAAGCCTACATTGACTTTCAATGTGGAAATAATTACGGGAAATGATGATGGAAGAATGGCTTCCTTAAATATTTGGAAACGGGTTCCACCAAAAGTTTGAAGCACCTTTATATAATTAGGGTCTACCTCTCTAAAAGAAGTATAAACGACGATGGTTGTGATAATAACGGAAATAATCGTTCCCATTGCTACAATCGAGGTGAAACTAGGCCCAAGAGCGACAATTAAAATCGGTCCTAAAGCCACTTTCGGCATACTGTTTAAAATAACGAGATAAGGGTCTAGAATCTTAGAAAGAAACGGTGACCACCATAGAATCGCCGCCAAAATCGTTCCCAACAATGTCCCTAATATAAAACCGAGAATGGTTTCTGATAAAGTGAAACCTAAGTCATAGAACAGCGTACCATCTTGCACTTTAATTAAAAAGAGCTCCCATACTTTCGAAGGCGAACTGAAAATGAGCGGATCAATCCACTGGTTTTTACTGGCAATCTCCCAGCCCGCGAAAAAAATGAGAAAAATAACGAGTTGATAAAATCGTACCCAATACTTTTCTTTCTTAAGGGAGCGGATATACGCATTATGGAGTGCTTTTGTGTGACTCTTGTGATCCAAGGGACTCCATCTCCTTCCAAATCGTTTGAAAAATTTCCGCATTCAGTGGGTGGTTTCTTGTATCAAATGGAGAGCATTCTCTTAATTCCTCAGGTACTTCAAATACTTTATGAACCTTACCAGGGCTCGGTGAGAATAAATAGATGCGGTCGCTCATCGCAATCGCTTCGCCGATATCATGTGTCACAAGAATAGCTGTTTTTCCAAATGATTTTAATGTGTCAGATACAAGATTTTCTAAATGTAATTTTGTTTGATAATCGAGAGCAGAAAATGGTTCATCTAACATGAGAAGTTTAGGTTCTGTTGCCAGTGTCCTAACAAGTGCTACCCTTTGTCGCATGCCGCCTGATAACTGTTTAGGATACAATGACTCCACATCTGATAATCCCATTTGCAGTAATAAATCTTTTGCATAAGCTTTTTTTTCTTCATCTAAGTGATGATTAATCTTTAAACCCAATAGAATATTTTCCTCAATGGTTTTCCAAGGGAATAGATAATCTTGTTGCAACATATACCCTATTTCACTTTTTAATGTAGCAACCTGTTTTCCTTCTAATTCTACTCGGCCCTCTGTTGGTTGGAAAAGACCTGCAATGATAGATAACAAAGTCGTTTTACCACATCCGCTCGGTCCTAAAAATGATATGAATTCTCCTTCTTCCACTTGAAGTGAGATATTAGAGAGGGCCGTCACTGCATTTGATTTCGTAAAGTAAGTATGATGAATATCTTGCACGTTTAAGAATGTCATCTTGCCGTCTCCTTTTTTTTCTGGATGGTTGAGCGAACAGACTCACTTCTATCCGCTCCATCTTGCACGATTATTTAACTACTTTTTCGGCAATGGTTGTGTTGACAAGTGTTTCATAATCCACTCGAGCAGGAAGTTCACCTGCTTCATCCATAATGTTTTGCAAGTTCTCCCATTCGTCTTTTTCTAAAATAGGATCGGTTGCAAAGGAGCCTTGACTTTTATAACGGTCGATTGACATCGTTAAGATTTCTAAATCGGTATTATCAAAGTATTTTGTAATGATTTTCGCTGTTTCTTCTGCTGAATGTTCATCTACCCATTGTTGCGCTTTATAGATGGCCCGTGTGAATTTCTCTACTGTTTCTTCGTTTTCATTGATGAAGCTATCCTTTGTCATATATGCTGTATAAGGAAGCTGACCAGATTCTTCAGCGAAGGAAGCAACGATATGTCCAATGCCTTCTTTTTCAAAGACACTCGCAGTTGGTTCGAATAATTGTACAAACTCACCAGTACCGGATGAAAAAGCAGGGGCAATATTGGCAAAATCAATATTTTGAATAAGCTCTAAGTCAGTATGTGGATCAATGTCATGTTTTTTTAACGTATACTCACCAGCCATCTGCGGCATGCCACCTTTTCTTTGTCCGAGGAAAGTACTCTTCTTTACCATATCCCAAGAGAAATCTTGGATATCTTCCCTTGCAACAAGGAAGGTACCATCTGTTTGCGTCAGTTGGGCAAAGTTAATCACGGGATCATTTGCCCCTTGCGCCTGTACATAGATGGATGTTTCAGAGCCAACAAGAGCGATGTCAATACTATCAGATAAGAGAGCTGTCATCGTTTTATCGCCACCGGCTGTGGTGGTTAACGTAACATCCAATCCTTCCTCTTTAAAAAAACCTTTTTCAATTGCGACATATTGGGGAGCATAAAAAAGAGATCTTGTGACCTCGCCGATACGTATTTTTGTCACATCCTCTTTTCCGCAGGCAGCTATAGGAATGAGTAGAACAGAAATACAAAGAAGCATGAAGCTCCATTTAAGCCATTTTTTCATTTTAGAACCTCCTCATTCAATGTTTCTTAGATTTTTGCATCTAAACTATCTTATGAGGGTGACAAATTTGTGTGATTGCCCATGTGAAATTTTTACTATATGTAAAGGAGGGAAAAGCATTGATAATCGATAAATGGCGGTTTCCATCTCCGCACCCTCAAGTAAAGTTATCAATGATTACATATTTATCTAATGGTCTAAAAATCAAAGGTCTATTAGCTGAACCAGAAAATGAAAACGTATCAGAAGGTTTTCTATATTTAAGAGGGGGGATTAAGAACGTCGGCAAAGTGCGCCCTAGTCGAATTGTGCAGTTTGCCCTCCAAGGTTTCATTGTATTTGCGCCTTTTTATCAGGGCAATCAAGGAGGGGAGGGAAATGAAGACTTTGCAGGCGATGACCGTTATGATGCCTTTTCAGCATTTCAACTATTAGCAGAACACCCTCGGGTAAAAAGGGTCCATGTCTTTGGGTTTTCTAGAGGAGGGGTAATGGCATTATTAACGGCTTTACATATGCCTGAAGCGGCGTCAGTAGTTACGTGGGGTGGTGTGAGCGATATGTTCCTAACATATGAAGAAAGAGTGGACTTGCGTAAAATGATGAAACGAGTCATCGGTGGAACGCCTCATAAATACCCGGAACGATATGAATATCGCACGCCATTATATGAACTTGACCAACTGCAAGCAAATGTATTAATTATTCATGGAATCCTAGATCATAATGTTTCTGCCGAACATGCCTTCCGCTTAGAGAAGCGGTTAAAAGAGTTGGGTAAGCCTGTAGATACATGGTATTTCAAAGAGTATACGCACTATTTTCCACCAGCTATCAATAGACAAATTGTTCGTGATCTTGGGCGGTGGATGAAAGAACAATAAGCTTTATTGTATTGAGATTGTAAGATACAATAGTTATATAAAACTCGATGAGCAAGGAGCAAAACAATTATGGGTATGCCTTTAGAATTAAATACAATGATCGTTACGAAAGGAAGAGAAGAGCGGTTAAATGAAAATCTTTTTACATTAACAAAAGAAGGATACCGCCTCTACCCACTAAATATTCCACTTGAAGTAAAGAAAACAAGAGACGGTGAAATCAGTGGTATGGGAAGCATCCAAAAATTAGAAATGGAAAATGATTGTACGAAAATTTTTTATCAACTCATATCGCTAAAATCAACAAACTAAAAAAAAGCCCGACACGGCCATTGCCGTGTCGGGCTTCTTCTCATTTGCTTTCGTATAATACAAGTGTCTGTTAAGCGACGACGGTCCGCAGATAGGTCATTGTTTCTTAAGTAGAAACTAATCCTTTGTAGACCCACATTCTCACTCAGTTCTAAGTATCCAATAACCGCCCTCCGCTAAATAAAGAGAACGAAATTGATGTACCCTCAAAATGCTGTAACAAAAAACCTTCGGGCACAAAGCTCGAAGGTTTTGACTATTAAGCGATAGGACCGCCTTTTTCAGCGATATCACTAGAAATATTACCGAATTTCTTGAAGTTTTCACGGAATTCATTGGCAAGTTCTTTTGCTTTTACATTATAGGCATCTTGATCTGGCCAAGTTTTGTTAGGTAATAGTACTTCATCAGGAACACCTGTTACATGTTGCGGAATTTCTAAGCCGAATACTTGATCGGTTACTGTCTCAACAGAATTAAGTTCGCCTTCTAGAGCAGCTTCAACCATTGCACGTGTATATGCAAGCTTCATACGGCTACCTACGCCATATTCGCCACCAGTCCAACCAGTGTTTACAAGGAATACTTTTGCGTTATGCTCGTCAATTTTTTTACCAAGCATTTCAGCATATTGTTGTGCAGGTAATGGTAGGAACGGTGAGCCAAAGCAAGTTGAGAAAGTCGCTTGTGGTGAAGTAATGCCACGCTCAGTACCAGCCAACTTAGAAGTGTATCCACTTAGGAAGTGATACATTGCTTGTTCTTTATTCAATTTTGAGATTGGAGGTAATACACCAGAAGCATCAGCTGTTAAGAAGATGATTGTGTTCGGGTGACCTGCAATACTTGGGTCAACGATATTGTCAATTGCTTGTAATTGGTAAGCAGCACGCGTGTTTTCTGTTAGCGTATTGTCCGCATAATCAGCTACACGAGTTTCTTTGTCTAATACAACATTCTCCAGTACTGCGCCAAAACGGATGGCATCGAAAATTTGTGGTTCTTTCTCGCGTGTAAGATCGATACACTTCGCATAGCAACCACCTTCAATGTTGAATACACCATTTGGAGACCAGCCATGCTCATCATCACCGATTAAACGACGGTTTGGATCAGCTGATAATGTTGTTTTACCAGTGCCGGAAAGACCAAAGAATAAAGCCACATCGCCTTCGCGGCCAACATTGGCTGAACAGTGCATAGGGAGGATACCATTTTCAGGAAGCATATAGTTCATAACAGAGAAAATAGATTTTTTCATTTCACCAGCATACTCAGTACCACCAATAAGAACAATACGGCGTTCGAATGAAACGATAATAAAGGTTTCTGAAGCTGTACCGTCAACTGCTGGGTCTGCTTTGAAATTAGGTGCTGAAATAACTGTAAACTCAGATTCGTGATCTAATAAGTCTTCTTCTGTAGGTCGAATAAATAATTGGTGTGCAAAAAGGTTATGCCAAGCATATTCATTAATTACTTGGATTGGCATACGGTGTTTCTTATCCGCACCAGCAAATCCTTTGAATACGAAAACTTCTTCTTTCTCTTTTAAGAAAGCAATCACCTTGTTGTATAAGTTATTGAAGACTGCTTCAGAAATTGGTTGGTTCACACTTCCCCAATCAATTTTATCTTTAGAGCTTGCTTCTTCAACTGTATATTTGTCTTTAGGTGAACGACCTGTATACTTACCTGTTGTCGCGCGAATGGCACCAGTAGATGTAAGTACACCTTCATTACGGTTTAATACTTTCTCAACTAGTTGCGGCACAGATAATTGAACTTGGATGTTTTCGCCTTTTAGTAAATCATTTAACTCAGTTATCGATACAGAATTCATCTGATGAATACCTTCCTTTATATAATATTATTTAAGAGATATGCATCTCAGTCGCTATTTGTGATTATTTCTTCAAAAATAGTATAACACATTTATTCATTCAGTCTATACTATATAAATCATTTTTATATAATTAATGAAATTGTCACAAATACAGGCAGTATTCATTATAAATAGCTTTTGCAAATTTAAAAAGGATAATCAGCAAATTTAATGTAATTTTTATATATATTAAGGAAAAATAACGGTATCATCTAAGCATCCCTTTGTTCGCTATCAAAACTCAGCGTATCGAGTAAGCATATGACAATTTTTACATTGAATAGTTGAGGAAAAACAATTGACTATATTCCTTGTGTAAGTTATGATGAATCCTTGAACGGATACTCTCTTATCCCGAGCTGGTGGAGGGACAGGCCCTATGAAACCCAGCAACCTGCCAACTACATTTTTATGAGCAAAGGTGCTAACCTGATGCAAGGATTTATTACTCACTATCCTTGAACGATAAGAGTGAAAGGCGCGAATCATTTTACTTCAACCTTTTCACTAAATCAGAGAAGAGGTTTTTTTTCATGCTTTTTAACATGATGTTGGCGAATACGAGGAGCGGCTTTTGGAATGTACTATTTATGCATGGGGAAAAGATCCAACCATTTTATTCTCAATATTCCAAGTTAACGCATAGGTTATTAAGGGTATGAGATAAACATTGGCCCATAAATAATGAAGATTCAAATAAGGGAATGAGTTCCGTATCAAAATTAAAGGCTAATATAAAGTCTTATTGATTCGATAAATAAGGAGGAAGTCAGATGTCAACAAAACGTAGATTGTTTACTTCTGAATCAGTTACTGAAGGTCATCCGGATAAGATCAGTGACCAAATTTCTGATGCAATACTAGATGCTATTTTATCAAAGGACCCGAATGCGAGGGTTGCTGCGGAAACGTCTGTTACTACAGGTCTTGTATTGGTTGCAGGTGAAATCACTACATCCACATATGTAGATATTCCAAAAATCGTTCGTGAAACCATTAAGGAAATTGGTTATACACGTGCAAAATATGGCTTTGATTCTGAAACATGTGCAGTATTAACTTCTATTGATGAGCAGTCAGCAGATATTGCTATGGGTGTAGACCAAGCATTAGAAGCGCGTGAAGGACAGATGACTGATGCTGAAATTGAAGCCATTGGTGCTGGAGACCAAGGTTTAATGTTTGGTTTTGCATGTAATGAAACAAAAGAGCTTATGCCATTACCTATTTCATTAGCGCATAAACTTTCTCGCCGTTTAGCTGAAGTAAGAAAAGAGGAAATCTTACCTTATCTTCGCCCAGATGGTAAAACGCAAGTAACTGTAGAATATGATGAAAACAACCAACCTGTACGTATTGATACAATTGTTATCTCTACACAGCATCATCCAGAAATCAGTTTAGAACAAATCCAACGCAATTTAAAAGAGCATGTAATCAATCCGGTTGTTCCTACTGAATTAATTGATGAAAACACAAAATACTTTATTAATCCAACAGGACGCTTCGTTATTGGTGGACCTCAAGGAGATGCTGGCTTAACTGGTAGAAAAATTATTGTTGACACTTACGGCGGTTATGCTCGTCACGGTGGTGGTGCATTCTCTGGTAAGGATGCAACGAAAGTTGACCGTTCAGCTGCTTACGCGGCTCGATATGTAGCAAAGAATATTGTTGCTGCAGAACTAGCTGATAAAGCGGAAGTTCAATTAGCCTATGCAATCGGTGTTGCTCAGCCTGTATCCATCAGTATTGATACATTTGGAACTGGAGCAGTATCTGAGGATGTTTTAGTTGAAGTTGTTAGAAACAATTTTGACCTCCGTCCTGCTGGTATTATTAAAATGCTTGATTTACGTCGTCCAATCTACAAGCAGACAGCTGCTTATGGACATTTCGGCCGTACAGATATCGATTTACCTTGGGAGCGCACAGATAAAGCAGAAGACTTGCGCAAGGAAGCTTTAAAATAAATTAGAAAAGTTATGGCTGTAGAAAACGCCTTTAATGAGTTTTCTACAGTCTTTTTTTTTTGGAAAAAAAGGGGCTATCATAAAATTAATACGTCCAAAACGATTTGCTCGTACATCAAAAAGAATTTGATTAAAGTAATAGAACAAAATTCGTTTTTTTAGATATTACAGATCCCCAATAATCGACATAAAGGGAAATCGAAACGATTTCATAAAAAATTAAAATTAATGTCATCTTTTCGTCTTAGAAGGTGGGTATAGAATAAATGTTCTTAAGTATACGAAGGAGAAAACATGAACATACTGCCTAGCATAAATCTTCCATTTTTTTTCGAAAGGTGAAACTTTTTAAAATAACTTAACGTCTATACAAGGTATGGGAAAATACAACAAACTAGATGAAATAAAAAGAAGGTGACGTACATAATGTGTGGTTTTATTGGTTGTATACATGATCAAGCACAAAAAGTACAAGAAGCAGATAAACAATTTGAGAATATGAATAACATTATTACTCATCGTGGGCCAGATGATGCCGGATATTATCGATCTGATCATATCCAATTTGGATTCCGCCGATTAAGTATTATAGACATTGAAAGTGGTCATCAACCACTTACATTTGATAATGGTAAATATTGGATTATTTTTAATGGTGAAGTTTATAATTATGTTGAACTACGCGAGGAATTAATCAATAAAGGATTAACTTTTGAAACCCATTCGGATACTGAAGTGATTATTGCTTTGTATAGTTATTATAAAGAGAAGGCGGCAGAAAAGTTAAGAGGTATGTTTTCCTTCGTTATTTGGGATAAAGAGAAGCAAGAAGTATTTGGTGCGAGAGATCCTTTTGGCATTAAACCTTTTTATTATCTTGAAGATGATGAGACCACTTACTTTGCCTCTGAAAAGAAAAGTATTCTACTGGCATTGAAAAACGATGTCATTAATTATGATGCTTTGCAGTATTATATGACTTATCAATTTGTACCTGAACCGATGACCATGTCGGTTGGTATAAAGAAACTTGAGCCAGGTCATTATTTCAAGAAGAAAATCGGTGGCTCTATGCATATTCAGCGTTATTGGAAAGCACATTTCCAACCTGTACAAAAAGAAGAATCTCAGTTTATTAAAGAGATTCAAGATGTTTTAACGGATTCAGTTAAAATGCATATGCGTAGTGATGTACCTGTAGGCTCGTTTTTATCCGGTGGGATTGATTCTTCTATTATTGCATCCATAGCAAAACAGTTTCACCCAAATATTAAAACGTTTTCAGTAGGTTTTGAAAGGGACGGTTTTAGTGAAGTGGATGTGGCTAAAGAAACAGCTGAAAAACTAGGTGTTGAAAATATAAGCTATATCATCTCTCCAGAAGAATATATGCAAGAAGTACCTAAAATTATGTGGCACACAGATGACCCATTAGCGGACCCTGCTTGCGTTCCACTTTACTTTGTCGCAAGAGAAGCAAGAAAACATGTAACGGTGGTGCTATCAGGCGAAGGCGCCGATGAACTGTTTGGTGGATATAATATTTATCGTGAACCACAGGACTTAGAAATTTTTAATAAAATGCCTTCAGCAGGAAGAAAGTTATTGCGTACCCTTTCTCGAATCATGCCAGAGGGGATGAGAGGTAAGAGCTTTATTGAACGAGGAACGACTCCAATGGAAGAACGCTATATTGGTAATGCGAAAATGTTCTTAGAACATGAAAAAAGAGAATTATTGCAGGTTTATAACGAGAAGAATGATTTTAAAGATATTACCCGTCCATTATATGCTGAAAGTGCAGCCTATGATGCGGTTAATCAAATGCAGTATATTGATATTCATACTTGGATGCGCGGAGATATTCTTTTAAAAGCAGATAAAATGACGATGGCACATTCATTGGAATTAAGGGTACCATTCCTTGATAAAGAGGTCTTTAATGTGGCTTCCACCATTCCAACCCATTTAAAAACATCTCATCAAACAACGAAATATATCCTTCGTAAGGCAGCAGAAGGTATTGTGCCAGAACATGTGTTGAACCGTAAAAAGTTAGGATTCCCGGTTCCTATCCGTCATTGGTTAAAGGATGAGATGTATGATTGGGCTAAGACACTAATTAAAGAGAGCCATACAGACTATTTAATTAATAAAGAGTATGTAGTAAATTTACTTGAATGGCATGCACAAGGAAAAGCAGATTACAGTAGGAAAATCTGGACGGTCCTTATGTTTATTGTGTGGCATGATGTTTTTATTGAGAAGAAGTATGATTTCGAAAACCAATTGGTTTCAGCTACAACTGCTAACTTTTAAGCTGAGAAAAAACATTAATCAAATTAAAACCCGAACAATAGTCCGGGTTTTTTTCTTGTTATTTGATATGTTGATTTTCTTAACTGCCTTATTTCTAATTTAAATAAGTAATGGCTTGCCTGCCCATTTGTTCCCAACCTGCTTGGAACTCTTTGATAGGTGCTTTCTTATTTTTTATATTTGAAAAGGGATCATTAAAGTATATATATTGGTCATCGTATCCAGTGACTAACACGGAATGTTCTTTATACGTAATATCAATCACGCCACTTGGTGTGTGCCATGTCTGAAAATAAGCATCAGGCAGTTCATTGTATTTCGTATTAATAATCACCCAGACAGGTTTCTCATTAGAGAGATGTGTTTTGATTGACGAAAAGTCATCACCAGTAAAATCATGAATCTTATCTGGTAAATAGGTTTCTGCCAGCTCTTTAATCGGCGTATGGTAAACCCCGAGTCCTCGATTGTTAAAAGAGTACATATCGCCAACAAAACCGTCATTGGGGTGACCATAATAAATCTTGCCCTCTTTTTTTTGAAACGTTGCAGGGTTTTTCCTGATTTCTTTAGCTAAAGTCATTTTATCAACAGTTACACCTGCATGGTTGAGTAACATCGCCAGGCTTGTTACTTCACATCCGCGAGGGAGTTCTGGAAATTGTGGTATGACCGGAATGTCCAATAATACTTGTTGTTTTATTTTTACGATAAATTCTTCATTGTTTGTACCTTCCGCCCTTTTGTTCTCTCGGAAAGGAGCCGCATCAGCGTGTTCCGTTGTTACTCTCGGAGAAGGAAGAAGGAAAATTAAAATAAGAAGAAGGATAAGCAGTTGTTTAGCACCATTTTTTAGCAGTTTTATCAATAAATAAGCTAACAAAATCAGTGTCAATCCAATAATAAATTTCAACAATTACACCACCTGAAAAAATGTCTTCCACTTATTATCGGCGATAGAGCAAAATTTATCAGAAGTTATTGCTGCTCTTTTTTGATTGCTTTGTAGTACTGCCCTTTCTCAGCATATTCTCGTACAATCCGCTCCATATCTTTTTTATCATCGTCATTTAATTCACGTACTACTTTTGCTGGACGACCAAATGCTAAAGTGTTTGGGGGGATGATCTTCCCTTGAGGCACAAGACTACCTGCTCCGATAAATGCACCTTCACCAATTTCTGCACCATCTAAGACGATGGAACCCATGCCAATTAATGCTCTTTTTCTTATTTTACAACTATGTAAGATCACTTGGTGTCCAATTGTCACTTCATCTTCAAGGATGAGTGGGTTTTGAGGGCTTTGGTGAAGAACAGAATTGTCTTGTATATTCACCCTTTTTCCAATATAAGTGGGTGCAACATCGCCGCGGATGACAGTATTGAACCAAACGCTTGATCCTTCGCCAATTTCTACATCACCCGTAATAGTTGTATAATCAGCAATAAATACATCATCAGCAATTTTTGGTTGTTTGTCATGAAAAGGATAAATCATTGATATCATAGCTCCTTTTTATCTTAGTCAATTTATAAGGGCTGTTTTCTAGCCATTCAGCTCTTTTTTAATATTATATCATGGAGAAATCATGAGAAATCGTGAAGATTTTTTAAAGGTAGGATATAATAAAGGATAACAAACTTGAACGAAACAGAATTGTTTTTAGGAGGATCAGACGATGTGGAAATGGGAAGCTGAGGGTGAGGCAAAAGGTGTGATTGTGATGGTTCATGGGGCAATGGAACATCACGGCAGGTATGGTTGGTTAATAGAAATGTGGAGAGTATCAGGATTTCACGTCATTATGGGTGACCTTCCGGGCCAAGGAATGACGACGAGATCAAGAAGAGGGCATATAGATTCTTTTCAAGAGTATCTTATTGAGGTAAAGGATTGGATACAAGCTGCTTACACCTTTGATTTACCTGTTTTTCTTTTAGGTCATAGCATGGGTGGTTTAATAACAATACGCTTGTTACAAGAAGAAAGATTAAAGCTAGCGGGCGTCATTCTTTCATCTCCATGTTTAGGACTTATGAAAAACCCACCAAAGCTACTCGAGCTTGCATCGTATCCTTTAAATAAAATTGCTCCTACATTAAGAGTCAATTCCGGATTAACTATTGATATGGCAACAAGGAATGCTGATGTAAGAGAAATGGATGTAAACGATACATTATATATTACCAAAGTGTCTATAAGGTGGTTTCGTGAACTACAGCAAACGATCAATCTCGCATTTGAAGATATAAAAAAGGTGCAAGATGTGCCTTTACTGGTTATGCAAGGTGGAGATGACAAAATTGTTAATAAGGTTCCCGTTAAACAATGGTTCAATAAAGCTCCGTTTACTGAGAAACGTTTTAAAGAATGGCCAAAATGCTATCATGAAATCTTTAATGAGCCAGAGAGGGAAGATGTATTTGATTATGCAAAGGATTTTGTAATGAGCAGTTTGCGTTCTATCGGGTATATCATTTAGTAAAGCGTAAGGGGAGTCCATGTAATGAATGTACCAACAATGCCGATCAGCTTAATGACAAATGCATATAGAAAAGTGATGCCTGCTGTGAATGAAGAGTTAAATAAATGGCGCAAATTGGCGGAATCAATCCCCAATGAGGAATTAAAGTCGCAAGCTCTTTCTAGCATAAAAGATAAAACCTTTCATTGTGAGGGTGGGGCCATCATGTCACTTTTGGCCGTTGATGATTATCGTCAAGTCATAACGTTTATTGTTGCCTATCAAACCATTAGTGATTACTTAGATAATTTATGTGATAGAAGTACATCGATGGACCCTAAAGATTTTACGGCAATACATGAAGCGATGCGTCATTCATTGTTAATCGATGATCAGTTACCTAAGGTGAACTATTATCGTTATCGGGATGACCAAGAAGATGGTGGGTATCTATTAGCATTAGTGATGACTTGCCGTAAAGTTTTAGCTTCTATGGAAAATTATCCGATGATCAAATCTTACTTAACAGAGCTTTGTCGTTATTATTGTGATTTACAAATACATAAACATGTGGCAATAGAACAAAGAGTTCCTCGCTTGCAAAATTGGTATAAAGAACATCAAGATATCATCCCATCTATGAGCTGGTATGAATTTTCTGCTTGTTCGGGTTCTACACTCGGTATTTTTTGTTTAGTTGCTTATGCAACGAGAAGGGACTATAAGGAAAGCTATGGTGAGATTATACGTAATGGGTATTTTCCATACATTCAAGGCTTACACATTTTATTAGACTATTACATTGATCAAGAGGAAGATAAGGAAGCAGGGGATTTAAACTTTTGCTTTTATTATGAAGATGAAAAAGAGTTATTTGAGCGCATGCGTTATTTTGTAAAGTGTGCAGATGAGCAGACGGATAAGCTTCCACATAAACGATTTCACCTTTTAATTAACCGGGGGTTATTAGGGCTATACTTATCAGATGAAAAAGTTGGAAAAAGACAGCAAATGAAAAAACTAGCAAGAAAGATGATTAAATCTGGTGGATTTTCAAGCCTCTTTTTTTATATTAATGGTCGTGCCTATCGCGCATTAAAAAGCAGGAAGGCAGTTGTGAGTTCATGATTTGAAAGCTTAATGTCTGTCTTAAAACGATAAAATTTGCAGAATAAAATTCTGCCTACTGTCATTATCTTGGAACATTAGGTAATGAGGGGTTTCTGTCGCCATAGGTCTGCATCGAATCACACAAGGTAAAAGCATGCATGTCTGACTCGCAAGCAAGCCATCAAGAAAAGACATGCTGACTTGAATAGCTTAGAATCGGTTCAGACGCTAAAATGTACATAAAATAAAAAAACAAGAACAAATTTGTTCTTGTCTGTACGTAATTGATCTTCGTCTTACCTTTTCTCAATCGCAACAATAAAAGGTGGACGGTTAGCTTGGTTAATGAATTGATACTGCAAAATATGAGCAGTATGTTGATCAATGGTTTTCAAGTAACGCAAAATATAGTCACGCTCAACAGCACCTTCTGGATGGCCATGATAAATCACCAAAATAATGATGCCTTCAGGTGCCATCATATCGATTAATTGTTCAATCGCGGAAATAGTTGTTCTCGGTCTTGTGACAATCGTTTTGTCTCCACCAGGTAAGTACCCGAGGTTAAAAATGGCGCCAGTGATACGACCGAAATGAATGGGTGGAATGCAAGCAGTTACATGCTCATGACCACGATTGAATAGAACTGTACGATTAGAAAGTTCGTGTTCATCAAGTTTAATTTGGGTAGACTGTATGGCCTCTTCTTGGATATCGAATCCATATACTCTGCCATGTTCGCCAACGAGTTGAGCTAAAAATAATGTGTCATGTCCATTTCCAAGTGTGGCATCAACGACGACATCTCCTGGTGCAATTGCTTTCTGTAGTAGTTCTCTCGCAAATGGTAAAATACGTTCTATCTTCAAGAGCTCACCTCCTCGGTAAATGATTGATGATATTTACCTTGCCAGCTATCTCTTCGCTTTAGTTCCTGATCAATGCCATTTAGGACATCCCATTTATTCACACTCCACATAGGACCTATCATAAGATCGATAGGCCCATCGCCAGTAATGCGATGAACAATCATCTCTTTTGGTAAAATTTCTAATTGGTCACAAACTAACTGAATGTAGTCATCACGGCTAAGGAATGAAACCATTCCCTTTTCATATTGCTTAACCATCGGCGTGCCTTTTAAAAGATGTAACAAGTGTATTTTAATTCCCTGCACATCTAATTTTGCCACCTCCTGTGCTGTTTCCATCATCATTTCAGGTGACTCTTCAGGTAAACCATTAATGATATGAGAACAGACACGTATATGATGTTGCCGAAGTTTCTTTACGCCTTCTTTATAGCAATCATAATCATGTGCACGATTAATTAGTTGGGCTGTTTTTTCATGAACGGTTTGTAGGCCTAATTCAACCCATAAGTATGTTCTTTTATTAAGGTCAGCTAAATAGTCTATGACATCATCTGGTAAACAATCAGGCCTTGTGGCAATAGATAAGCCAACAACTCCTTCTTGTTTTAAGACAAATTCATACTTTTCTTTAAGTACTTCAACAGGTGCATGGGTATTTGTGAATGCTTGGAAATAAGCGATGTATTTTCCATTTTTCCATTTCTTATGCATGCTATCCTTGATTTTAATAAATTGTACGTCTAATGGTTCTGCCCGATTACCGGCAAAATCACCTGAACCTGCTGCACTGCAAAATGTACAGCCACCATGAGCGACAGTACCATCACGATTAGGACAATCAAAGCCCCCATCCAAAGCTACTTTAAAGACCTTATGTCCGAAATGTTTTTTTAAATGAAAGTTCCATGTATGATAACGTTTTTGATCAATTGTATATGGAAATTGAGTGAGTAAATCCAAAGTTAGCCCTCCTAAAGTCACCACTGTGACAAATTCAATATTATCATGAAAGAAATCATCAACTCAATTACACATTGATAACATTTCAATTAGTAGAAATGGAACACTCGGTAAATACTATCTATGAGGCGCATTTGCTTCGTACACTTCATTAAAAAGAGGGGGAAGGCTTTTATGGCAACCCGTGAATCCGTACAACAATTAATGCAACAATGTGAAGAAGTAATACAATTTGCTAATATGCAGTTTAAAGATGGACAAATGCAAGAACATTATAACGACCAAGACTATGCTAAAGCGCTTGCTCATATTGAACAAGCCTACAATGATTTAATGACGATGTCTCATAGTGCTACAGATGCACAAAGGGAAGAGCTTCATCGAATGAGATTACAATTACAGCAATTACAAAATCAAATGATCATTACTCCCCATTAAGAGGTGAATAATAAATGGTTAGAAAAAAATCAAACCAAAACAATCCAGAGCAAAAAACAAGAAATGGTCTCAATAACCAAGAGGTTGAATTCGGTAGTGCGAATGTGATCCCACGGTCTAAAAAGAAGTATGAGGAAACAGGTGGGCAACCTGTGAAATCAAAATTTCATCCAGAATAAATCATATGTGTAAGTCAAATAATCCCGTACATCAAGCGAATTTCATGGAGTTTGCTTGTGTACGGTTTTTGAAAAAGTTAATAAAACGATTACTGTATATATCATACATAATGGCATCCATTTCTTCCGTTTATGCTTAATTTTAAGAGTATTTATTCATTTATATGTATAGATAAGGTAGATGTCTAAATCTGTCACAAAATTAGTATTGAATCCATCATCAAAAACGAATAGAATTTATTTTGGAATTCGAAATGGAATGAAATGAATAGAATGTGAAAGGGGTATGGATGATGCCTCGAGCTTTGTGGTTATTAGTTATTGGGATGGCTGTTAATGTAACAGGTTCCTCTTTTTTATGGCCTTTAAACACGATTTATATGCATGAAGAATTAGGAAAGTCTTTATCGATGGCCGGTATTGTTTTAATGATCAATTCAGCAGCAACAGTCATAGGCAATCTCGTTGGTGGTGTGCTGTTTGATAAATTAGGTGGCTATCGCTCGATTTTATTAGGCGTAGTCATTTCGTTAGCTTCACTCATTATTATGGTCTTTAAACACGGATGGCCGGAATACATTGTATTATTGACGATTTTAGGTTTTGGCTCAGGAATCGTGTTTCCTTCTATGTATGCATTGGCAGGAAGTGTATGGAAAGAGGGCGGGAGAAAAGCGTTTAATGCGATGTATGTAGCGACAAATCTAGGTGTCGCATTAGGTGCAGCAATGGCAGGGTATATTGCTTCATTTTCTTTCAATTATATTTTTATCGCTAATTGTCTAATGTATATTTTGTTCTTTTTGATAGCAGTCACTAGCTATCGAAAAATGGAAGTAAAACCTGTTAATCAACCAAATGAAATAAAAACAGAACAAAAATGGCGCGGTAATCCTAAATTAAACGCACTATTCATTCTGTTAATCGGTTATCTATTATGTTGTATTGGCTATGTGCAATGGCAATCGACTATCTCAGCATATACTCAACAAATTGGGATTTCTTTAAAACAATACAGTATGTTATGGACAATAAATGGCGCCATGATCGTGCTTGCACAACCATTAATTAGTCTTTTAGTTAAAAGAATAAAATCATTAAAAGTACAAATTATTATTGGCATTTTTATTTTTGCTATCTCTTTTGCTGTTGTAGGAAATGCAGTTGCCTTTTCTGGTTTTGTCACCGCAATGATTATTTTAACCATTGGCGAAATGCTTGTATGGCCTGCGGTACCTACTATTGCAAATGACTTAGCACCAAAAGGTAAAGAAGGGTTCTATCAAGGGATTGTTAATAGTGTCTCTACAGGAGGCAGAATGATCGGGCCGTTACTTGGAGGCGTACTTGTCGATGTATATGGTGTAAAGATGCTTTTCGGTATTCTAATGGCATTACTGCTCATCTCCGTATATACAACCATTGTTTATGATAAAAAGCTTAAAAAGAAAAAAGTCATGCCAGCTATATCTTCATAAAAAGAGAGCCCCGTAGATAAAAATTCTAGGGGCTCTTTACTCAACCATTCAGATAATATCTTGGTAATGATGTGATTGAACTTCATCTAGAAAAATGACTTTATGAAAGAAACTTTTCAAGATCAACCAACGAGCGGGATAAGCCTCGATAAAACTTTCAATGACTTTTTCAGAATAGAGTATCAGGCAATCTAACTTCGGTTTGGTTTGTTTTAAATCATAATATAAGGCATGTGGAATGGTGTAGTAATCATGTAATTGATAAGGATTTAATTTAATGGTTTTCATTTGGTTATTTTCAATGAACGTCTGGATGGATTGCTTCTGAACTTCAAGGCTTTCATCTAAAGTTTTATAATCATTCATAATCCACTTTTCATTAATAAAAGCGATACCTTTCATAATATGAAATCACCTTTCCTTATTTTTTACTATAGTTATGGGCAAAATAAGGAAGAGAAATACATGGATAAAAAAATTGTCACGATTTCGCTTTTCTTGAATAGCTTATACTTATCTATAGTAACTTGTGAAAGCCTACTTGCATCAACCATTGAAATTGATTACAATGTCAATATGAATATTTTATAACTGCAATGATGAGGAATAGTAATGCTAGGAAGCCTGATATTAGAGAGCTAGCGGTTGGTGTAAGCTAGTCAGGTCCTTTCATGAACTCGCCTACTGAGCAGCAAGTGTGAAAATAACAGTAATACTTGCCGTACTCCGCGTTAAGGATGAATGAAGTGAACAGTTAACTGTAAACTGTTAATGTGGGTGGTACCGCGGGAGATATACATAATCCTCTCGTCCCTTTTTGAGGGATGAGGGGTTTTTTTATACTTAAAAACGTAGCATTTTTTAGGAGGAAAGAAGATGAGCTTTAATCATCAGCAAATTGAAGGTAAGTGGCAGCACTACTGGGAAGAACAAAAAACATTTAAAACAGGTGAAGAAAAAGGGAAGAGAAAGTTCTATGCGTTAGATATGTTCCCTTATCCGTCTGGTGTAGGTTTACACGTGGGACACCCTGAAGGATATACAGCAACAGATATACTTGCACGCATGAAAAGAATGCAAGGGTATAATGTCCTTCATCCAATGGGGTGGGATGCATTTGGTTTACCTGCTGAACAATATGCCCTTGATACAGGGAATGACCCAGCTGAATTTACCGAGAAAAACATTAACACATTCCGCCGTCAAATTAAATCATTAGGATTTTCTTATGACTGGGATCGTGAAATTAATACAACAGACCCGGAATATTATAAATGGACACAATGGATTTTCCTAAAGCTTTATGAAAAAGGTCTTGCTTATATCGATGAAGTAGCAGTGAACTGGTGTCCTGCACTTGGAACTGTGCTTGCTAATGAAGAGGTAATTGATGGGAAAAGTGAACGTGGTGATCATCCGGTAGAAAGAAGACCAATGCGCCAATGGATGCTAAAAATAACTGCATATGCTGACCGTTTACTAGAGGATCTTGATTTACTTGATTGGCCAGAAAGTTTGAAGGATATGCAGCGCAACTGGATTGGCCGTTCTGAAGGTGCTGAAGTGACTTTCCATATCGAAGGTGACAAAGGTACGTTTGAAGTGTTTACGACACGTCCAGATACATTATTTGGTGCCACATATGCTGTTCTTGCACCAGAACATAAACTAGTTGATGTGATTACAACAGAAGAGCAACGTCATGCAGTTAATGCTTATATTGAAAAAGTTAAAACAAAGAGTGATTTAGAAAGAACAGATTTAGCGAAAGAAAAAACAGGTGTATTCACAGGCGCTTATGCAATTAACCCTGCTAACGGTGAAAAAATGCCGATCTGGATTGCTGATTATGTGCTTGCTTCATATGGTACAGGTGCGATTATGGCTGTTCCAGCTCATGACGAGCGTGATTATGATTTCGCCAAAGAATTTAACTTGCCTATTAAAGAAGTCGTAGCTGGTGGATATATATATAAAGAAGCCTATGCTGGTGAAGGCGAACATATTAATTCTGATTTCTTAAATGGCTTAGGTAAAGAAGAAGCGATTACAAAAATGATCGCTTGGCTAGAAGAGAAAGAGATTGGGACGAAAAAAGTGACATATCGCTTACGTGATTGGTTATTTAGTCGTCAAAGATATTGGGGTGAACCCATTCCTGTTATCCATTGGGAAGATGGTACAATGACGGGAGTTCCTTACGAAGAGTTACCTTTAATTTTGCCAACAACAACGGAGATTAAGCCATCTGGTACAGGTGAATCACCGTTAGCTAATATTGAAGAGTGGGTAAATGTTATCGACCCTGTAACAGGTAAAAAAGGTCGCCGTGAAACGAACACAATGCCACAATGGGCAGGTAGCTGCTGGTACTATTTACGTTATATTGATCCGAAAAACAGTGAAGCATTAGCTGATGCGGAAAAATTAAAAGAATGGTTACCAGTTGATATTTATATTGGTGGAGCTGAACATGCTGTTCTTCATTTATTATATGCTCGTTTCTGGCATAAAGTATTATACGATATCGGTGTAGTGGATACGAAAGAACCATTCCAAAAATTATTTAACCAAGGCATGATTCTTGGAGAAAATAATGAAAAAATGAGTAAGTCAAAAGGGAATGTTGTTAATCCTGATGCCGTTGTAGAAAGTCATGGAGCAGATACACTTCGTCTATATGAAATGTTTATGGGTCCACTTGATGCCTCAATTGCTTGGTCTACAAATGGATTAGATGGCTCTAGGCGCTTTTTGGACCGAATTTGGCGTTTGCTTGCTGAAGAAGATCATAGCTTAAGTAGCAAAGTGCAGGATGTAGAAGTATCTCAACTAGAAAAAGTGTATCATCAGACAGTGAAAAAAGTAACAGAGGACTTTGAAGGATTACGCTTCAATACCGCTATTTCGCAAATGATGGTTTTCGTCAATGAAGCCTACAAAGCCGATATTCTTCCAAAGGCTTATGCAGAAGGGTTTGTAAAAATGTTGGCCCCAATTGCTCCACATATTGCAGAAGAACTATGGGAAATCCTTGGTCACACAGGAACCATTTCTTATGAAGCTTGGCCAGCATACGATGAAGCGAAAATGACAGATGATGAAGTAGAGATCGTTATCCAAATCAACGGTAAAGTGAAGGCAAAATTAATGGTACCTGTTGATGCACAAAAGGATGTTCTAGAGCAAATTGCCATGGATGATGATAAAATCAAAGAACAAATTGATGGCAAAACAGTAAGAAAAGTAATTGCTGTTCCTGGGAAGCTAGTAAATATTGTCGCTAATTAAGTTTCTTTCGGAAAAAGAGGTAGCTTATGAAAAGAGCTACCCTTTTCCCTATGCGAATGTAATATTCGCATTTTGATAAACACTTCTTTAAAATAGAGATAACGATAATGGAAAGGGTGGTAGTAGATGACTGGTATGAAAGAAATCACAACAGAAGAATTACAGAAAAAGTTAGAAGCAGGAGAACAACTTGAACTTGTAGATGTAAGGGAAGATGACGAAGTAGCTCAAGGCATCATTCCTGGTGCAAAGCATATTAGGATGGGGACAATTCCTGAAAACCTTGATAAGTTTGATAAAGACAAAGAATATATTATGATTTGCCGTTCAGGGAATCGTAGTGGACAAGTTTGTCGCTTTATGCAAGAACAAGGCTATCAAGTGACAAATATGGTCGGCGGTATGCTTGAGTGGGAAGGCGAAACAAAATAATTGGTACGTATGAAGAAGGCCTCTTTTTTAGGAGGTCTTCTTTTTTTTGAGTTGATAAAGGGCTAAAGGAATATGAATATTATTTAGAATCAATAATCAAACAAACGCAGAAAACCTGTCCAGCAGTGCGGAACAAACTGAGATTGTTACCGCATCGGTATAGCATGAAGCTCTTTAGTATGATGAGAACAAACGAAAACTTCATTTCTCACATACTAAAAAATGTGTTTACAAAGAGTTTCCGAAGCTCAGAAGAATTAATACTCAAGGGCAGGTCGGAAGTAGAGTTAATCAGCTCTGTCGCTTTTTACGAAAGGGTTTGTCCAATCTTTTGCTTTTCACAAGAAGTATGAGCAGCATAAAAGTAAAGCAAAGCGAATAGGTGAAGGTATTCACTAAAAGATTGTCCGATTCTCTAGTTATCGGCCCAATCTTTTGTCATTCCCGAAGAGATAGGTCTGATTCACAGGTTATTGGCCCAATCTCACGCTCCCCCAGATTTTTGAAGGGGAAATCACTGCTTGATCCAATCAAATTTTTGTGCTTTTCCTGTTTTTTGACTCAATCCCCGTTTGATCCAATCAAAATTTCGCGCTTCTCCCGATTTTTGACGCGATCCCCGCCTGATCCAATCAAATTTTCACGCTTTTCCTGTTTTTTGACTCAATCCCCGTTTGATCCAATCAAATTTTCACGCTTCTCCCGATTTTTGACGCGATCCCTGCCTGAGCCAATCAAATTTTTGCGAGACCTTGAAGTGAAAAAATACCATAAAACAGTATCAGAACATAGAATAGGCTTTCAAACGAAGACAGCAGAAAATGCGAGGGAGATTATCGTCTATGATCATGAAATAATCGCACTTCATTTCAAAAACAAAAAGCCTACTTACTATAAAGTCTTAAATAAAGAAGCGCTCACAAGCATTATTGATACACTGACTTCAAAAAAATAATGAGCAACAATTTAAAAACCCTCCAATATACCACCACCCTACATTTCTTTTGCTATGATGTGAATCTATTCTTAGAAAAGGGAGTGAGTTGATGGTACTGAAGGTAAAAGAATTGTCCGTTAGTTATGGGGAGAAAACGGTGGTTGATAAGATTAGTTTCTCCATTCAAAAAGGAGAGGTACTGGGAATACTAGGAGAAAACGGTGCAGGAAAGACATCGTTGATAGAAGCTGTGCTAGGAATTAGGCCTGCTATTTATCAGGAAGTCTCTATATTAGGACAATCTCCTATTCATAATAGAAAGCAAGTTTTTGAGAAAGTGGGTGTGCAATTTCAAGAATCTCACTTTCCAGACAAAATGACCGTCGCTGAAAGCTGTCAGCAATGGAGTGTGTTATATAAGCACACTGAGCCATATCAATCTTTATTGACCAAATTTGGCTTACAAGATAAAGAGAATTCATTAGTTAAATCATTGTCAGGCGGTGAAAAACAAAGACTAGCTGTGTTATTGGCATTGTTACCCAACCCGGAATTGGTCTTTCTAGACGAATTAACTACGGGCTTAGATACGAAAGCAAGAAAAAAATTGTGGCAAACGTTAAGAGATTATAAGCGTGAAGGATTATCTATTGTCCTTACCTCTCACTATATGGATGAAGTAGAAGCACTTTGCGACCGCATTATGATTTTAAAGAAAGGACATATCATATGTGAAGGAACGATAGCAGAAGTGATCACTTATTCAGGGCAAGCTTCACTGGAGGATGCCTATTTAGCTTTAACAGATGAAGAGGGGGAAAGATAATGACATTTTATACTTTAACAAAAATAGAAGCGAAACTCGTTTGGAGAGGTCTAGATATCCTGATCTTCGGTATCATTTTTCCAATCATTGTTGCCTTTTTATTTGGTTATATTATGAATAATGAACTGTTTACCCAAGGAAATACAATGTTCCTGCAATCTTATCCAGCAGTTGTCACAATTAGTATATTAGCTACAGGTGTAATGGGACTACCACTTACCATTGCTGATTACCGTCATCGCCATATTTTAAAAAGATTTCAGGTGACCCCTGCTTCGCCTTTAACTTTGCTTTGTGCACAGGCATTCGTTCAATTTATTGCTTCAATATTGTCCTTCCTAGGTGTGACAGCGGTTTATCTTTTTGTTTTCAATTATGAAATGGCTGGCTCCTTTGGTTTGTTTCTTTGCAGTTATTTGTTTGTTTTAATTGCAATGTATAGCATTGGTATACTCATCGGAAGTGTAGTTCCTGATCAAAAAGCAGCGAATTTATGGGGGTCGTTAGCCTATTTCGGAATGCTTCTATTTTCAGGTGCAACCATACCTTTTGAAATTTTTCCGGAAATTTTACAGAATGTCTTTGCGTTCCTGCCTTTATCACAAGGTATTCAGTTGCTTAAGGAAGTAAGCTTAGGCGGAGTTCTAAGCGACATGATTTATCCAATTGTAGCAATGACGGCATGTGTATTAATTAGTAGCTTCCTTTCAATTAAATATTTTAGATGGAAGTAGTGGGATATGTTGGTTTATTTAACTAAAGAAATCGCTGATAGTATGGGCGTTCATCCTAATACAATGAGAGTTTACGAGGAGTGGGGATATCTTTCTCCTGCTCCTCGTGCTGTTAATGGATATAGACAATATGATGAAATACACCTCTTCCAATTGAAAATAGCGAGGTTAGCTTTTCGATGTGAAATTATTCAAGGAAATATCCGTAACAGTGCAAGAGAGGTTGTGCGCAAAGTGGTCAGAAACAATTTCTGAAAGCATATGAACAGGCTGAAAAACATTCACTACGTGTAAGCAAGGCATATGAAAGAGCGTTAGAAGCAGCTGAGATTGCAGAGGGATGGTTATATTCAACTAAAAAAACCAAAGTAAAGGATTGTCAAGACATCAAGTAGCATTCGAATGAGTGATTGATTTACTGATATCTCCCATCACCCACAAGAAAGATAGGCAAATGGTGGTTAAAAGAATACGTTTAAGCCTCCTCATTTCATCACCTTATACTCGTGTATATATTACGAATTTTCTGTTAATAATAAATGAAAATACTCATTCCCATGGAGGGGGTTTTCATCAAATGATCAAGGTAAAGTTATTTGACCAAGAACATGAAAAAGATCTAGAGGTTGCGATGAACCGTTTTTTAGAAAAGGTTGAAGAACAAAAGCTTGTTGATATTAAATATAATATTGCTGCGATGCAAGAAGAAGATGAGGAGCAAATTTATTGTTTTTCGGCGATGGTTATATATAGAGCGTAACTACTTTAAAATCAAGTAGTTACGCTTTTCCTTAGAGCAGCATTACTCCCTGCTAGGCGTCCTGTGACAAGAGCGGAGGTAATGTTGTAGCCGCCTGTATAGCCATGGATATCAAGGATTTCTCCGCAAAAAAATAATCCATCCATTTTTTTCGATGCCATTGTTTGTGGTTCAATTTCTTTGACAGAAACGCCCCCACCTGTTACAAAGGCCTTTTCTAATGGTAATGTACCATCTATTTCAATGCGGAAATCGTGTAGTCGATTAACGAATAAACGAAGCAGTTCATTTGTGATACTTGCTGCCTGTGTGGTTGGGTCAATGCCTACTTCTTCTAAGTGGAAGAGAAGATACCTTTCAGGAACGATCCCTTTTAGCAAGTTTTTAATACTCTTTTTCGGTTCATTTTTTTTAAGTGTTACGATCTCTTGGAAAGTCTTCTCAGCATTTTGCTCGGGTAGGGAATTAATGCGTACGTTTACTTTGTTTAGTTTCCACTTCTTCATCGCTTTAACGACGAATTGACTGCATCTTAAAATCGCAGGTCCGCTTAGCCCGAAATGGGTGAAAATCATGTCCATTCGATGTGTAATTAATGGCTTATCTTTAGGGTTCAATACACTTACATCCACATCGCGCAAAGAGAGTCCTTGTAGCGCTTTGTTCTTTATAAATGATTCGCTAGATGTTAACGGAACTTCTGTCGGGAATAAATCTGTAATCGTATGTCCAGCTTTCTCTGCCCAACCGTAGCCATCTCCTGTAGATCCTGTATGGGGTACAGATTTGCCTCCCACTGCTAGCACAACAGCTTTTCCGTGAAACTGTTCACCGGAATGTAATTGGACTGTATGGCTTCTCTCTGGTTGGAATTGAATATCAGCAACAGGACTATTTGTTTTTATTGTTACTTTCAATTCGTCTAGCCTTGTAAGTAGCGCATCAACAACAGATTGTGCTTTATTACTTACAGGGAACATCCTACCGTGGTCTTCCTCTTTTAAGGCGATACCAAGCTTCTCAAAAAAACGGATAATATCTTCATTACTAAAAATGGAGAAGGCGCTATGAAGAAAGCGTCCGTTACCAGGAATATGTTTAATGATTTCATCGATTGGGAGCCGATTAGTCACGTTACAACGGCCACCACCTGAAATCGCCAGTTTTCTACCTAATTTATTGCCTTTATCAATAAGTAATACTTTTGCTTTATTCTCTGCAGCACCAATGGCAGCCATTAGACCAGATGGCCCACCGCCAATGACAATGACATCATATTGTGTTTGTTTCATTTTCTTCACCAACTTTTTCTCTTTCAATGAAAATAGCATACCTTTGCTATTATAAAGCAAAAGATACAACATCTAAACATCTTCTTAAAAAATCATTAAGAATGAAAAGAGTCGTCTGAGATAAAAATATGTCTATTATTGTCGTAACATATGGTAGAATGAGAAGTTGTATAGTTTAATTTTGTGAATGATAGAAAACACCACGCTTTTGGTAGCGCTTGGACAATAGAGGATGGGATTATATGTCGTCTAAGCTTTTACGAGGAACATTTATTTTAACTCTTGGTACATTCATATCTAAGTTTCTTGGATTATTTTATGTGATTCCATTTTATCAAATCGTTGGAAACGAAGGAACAATCCTTTATAACTATTCTTATGTACCATACACAATCTTTATTAGTGTGGCGACTGCGGGTGTACCGCTTGCCGTCTCAAAGTTTATTTCAAAGTATAACGCATTAGAAGAATATGCAGTCGGAAGGAAGCTGTTTAAGTCCGGTTTAATTATTATGCTTTGTAGTGGGTTTGCATGCTTCTTAATCATGTATATGGGAGCGCCTACGCTAGCGAAGATTTTTGTGGACCCAGAAGATGTAGCAATGCTACAAGACATTGTCTCCGTTATTCGAGCGGTCAGCTTTGCCTTAATCATTATCCCGTTTATGAGCTTAATTCGCGGATTCTTCCAAGGTCATCAATCAATGGGACCTTCAGCCGTATCTCAGGTCGTTGAACAAATTGTACGAATTGCCTTTCTACTTGCAGGGGCATTTGTCGTTATTTATGTAATGGATGGCGATCTTGTTACAGCAGTCAGTGTCGCTACTTTTGCAGCCTTTATAGGTGGTATCGGTAGTTTAGCTGTTTTGTTTATTTATTGGTACAAAAGAAAGCCTTATTTAGATCAATTATTGGTTAAAGATAAAGGTACAATGGATATTTCTCTTACAGACATGTATAAGGAAATCATTCTTTACTCTATTCCCTTTGTACTTGTCGCATTGGTTAATCCGTTATTCCAAATGATTGATTTATCTACGTTTAATAAAGCAATGCAATCGATTGGCTACACTGGTTCAGAAGCAGGCGCAGCACTTTCGGTACTTAACTATCAAACCCATAAATTAGTGATGATTCCTGTTACTTTAGCAACTGCATTTTCATTAACACTCGTACCGACTATTACAAATTCTTTTATAAAAAATGATCGTATAACGATGAACCGTCAATTAAATCAAACATTTCAAGTGATTTTATTTTTAATTTTGCCAGCGGTTGTCGGCCTTGCTTTATTAGCTGAACCAGTATACACATTGTTTTATGAGCATAGTGAGTTAGGCACTGATGTACTGCGGGCTTATGCACCAGTGGCGATGTTATTTGCCCTTTATGCAGTGACAGCTGCGATTCTACAAGGGATCAATGAGCAGCGCTTTACGATCCTTAGTTTATTAGTAGGGATTTTAGTAAAGCTTGCATTAAATATACCCCTAATTAAGTGGTTAGAAACAGAGGGAGCAGTTCTAGCAACTGCACTTGGTTATGCTGTGGCTATTTTAATCAACTTGATTGTCATTAAAATATTCTCAGGCTACCAATTTAGATTTGTATTTCGACGCAGTTTATTAATTATTATTCTTACATTGGTTATGACTGTTATTACGTGGGTCCTTTATCAAATATTAATGATTTTCTTAAATCCAGCTTCTGGATGGCATGCAATTATCATTGTGTTTGTTTGTGGAGGAGTAGGTGCAAGTGTATACTTCTATCTTGCAAATAAGATTCGTCTATTACCACTATTATTTGGAGATAGAATCGATCGGATTTTAATTAAACTGAAGTTGAAGAAATAGTATCTAGTCTTTAGGCGCCCAGCTTATCTATGCTGGGTGCCATTTTTTTTACTGTATCGTCTTAATGAAATGTTGTCCTACAAGGAAACTAGTAATGGCCAGGGAAATATTTGTTGCAGCTCTCAAGAGAGTCCAATAAATATATCCCTAGCCATTTTTTTTGATCGCTTATGTTAACAGATGGTTACTTCACTTGTAATGATTTCCCCGCTTTGGTGGTTCATATGTTCAACGCCACTTTCACAGTTCTCTGGATTCTCCCATTTGATTATATATTTATTGCCTTTCTGTTCAATTGAAACGATAGTTACCTTCCCAATTGTTCTTGTATTTTTTTCAATAACGATGGACTTGGCTTGTTGTTCGGAAATTTTAGGTTCTGGTGCTGTCGAACAGCTACTTAAAAAGAGTAGGAACAGAAATAGCAGTAGATAAGATGTTTTTTTTATCAAGTGGATTCCCCTTTTTATGAGTAGACGGAATGATGAGCTGGAAGTTTCATTGGGGGTGGTATAAACTTAAAAATTCGTTGCTAAAAGGAAATGGCACCCGTAAGTATCGAAATAATGGTCATCACAATCGTTGTTCCAAACGCCCACTTAAATAGGAACTTCTGATGCTCGCCAAAATCTACACCAGATAGCCCGATGAGAATAAAGGTCGCAGGAACTAAAGGAGACAAAGGGAAGCCTGTTGTTGAATGGCCTAATAAAGCTGCTCTACCTATTTCCACTGGGTCAATGCCAAAGTTTGCTGCTGTTTCACTTATAATTGGTAAAATACCAAAGTAGTAAGCATCAGGTGGGAAAACAAATACTAACGGTAAACTAGTTATCGCAACGAAGACAGGGAGGTAAGGGCCAAGGCCTTCAGGTATGATAGAAACAATGGAAACAGCCATCGCGTCCATCATTTGCGTTCCATTTAGGACACCTAAAAATATCCCTGCAGCAAAGATTAATGTACTGATTAATACAAAGTTATTTGCATGACTTAAAATTTGCTCTTGTTGCGCTTTTGGATCCCGGAAATTGACAAAAAGTGCGATAGAAAAAGCAATTGCAAATAAAATTTGTAGTGGCAATACGTCCATAATAAGCATGATCATTAATACGATTGTTAAAAGTAAATTAAACCAGAATAATGTGGGTGATGTTTTTTTCTGTTCTATTGTACTCGATTGTTCTGTGAAACTCTCAGTGTATATTTGAATCACACCGATTCTTTCTCTTTCCTTCTTACCTAGGATATAAGCAGAGAAAAATGTCCAGAGTAGTCCACCGATCATTGCTGGGATAAGAGGGATAAACAAATCACTTATTTCAACATTTAAACTAGCAGTGGCTCTGACTAAAGGGCCTCCCCAAGGTATCATATTCATTACTCCTGCAGCTAAGGCAACTACACATGATAAAATAAGGCGGTTCATTCCTAATTTCTTATAAAGAGGTAGCATCGCTGATATGGTAATCATAAAAGTTGATGAACCATCCCCGTCTAAACCAACAATCATTGTAATAAGAGCTGTAGCCATCACTATTTTTAATGGGTCCCCTTTGACATACATTAAAATACGTGAAATCATCGGGTCAAATAGCCCTACATCAATCATTAAACCAAAATACAGGATCGCAAAAACAATCATGATCGCTGTAGGGGTTACTTGGATAATCCCATCCATCATCAGTTGTCCCATTTCATTGCTGAATCCACCGATAATGGCAAAAGCTACTGCAACAAAGACAAAAGCAACAACAGGTGAAAGTTTTTTAGTTAGTACTAAAAGAAGAAAAGATATCATCATGCAGAAGCCTAATAGAGATAGCAAGTTTACATTCACTCCTTTTTATTAATTAGCTGTTATGTTTTTTTCTTTTATATAATCCCTTTTTCTCTTAACTTTGCAATTTGCTCTTTTGTAAGGGATAATTCTGACATTAAAACATCTTCTGTATGTGACCCTAAGTTTGGACCTGCCCATTTAATTTCACCTGGTGTTTTACTCAATTTTGGTACGATTCCTGGCATTTTCAAAGTTCCGATTCCTTCAATAGGTACTTCTTGTATCATATTTCTTTCTTGATAATGTGGATCATTTACAATATCTTCAATTGAATAAATCGATCCTGCTGGTACACCTGCCTCATCTAAGAGCTCTTTGACTACAAGTAGTGGGTGCTGACTTGTCCAATCTTCAATCAGCTGATCTAAATACTTTGCATGTTTAGATCGACCGATATTATTTTCAAAACGAGAATCTTTTGCAAGCTCTTCTCTGCCAATGGTTTTCATTAACCGTTTGAAAATTGTATCTCCATTCGCACCAATGACGATATATTTACCATCAGAACAAAGGTATGTATTTGAAGGAGTGATACCTGGTAATGTGCTACCCGTACGTTCTCTGATTACACCATTTCTTCCGTATTCAGGGAGGATGCTTTCCATTAAACTAAACACCGATTCATAAAGGGCAACATCAATGACTTGTCCTTCTTTCGAATGATTTACGTCACGGTGATAAATTGCCATTAATGCACCAATTACTGCATATAGAGCAGATAGAGAATCACCTATACTTATGCCTACCCTCACTGGCGGGAGGTCGGGATAGCCTGTTAAAAAGCGGAGCCCACCCATTGCTTCTCCAATTGATCCAAACCCTGGCTTATCTTTGTAAGGTCCATCTTGTCCGTATCCAGACACTCGTACCATTACCAACCGTGGATTAATTTTCTTTAATTCCTCATATCCAATACCCCATTTCTCTAGGGTACCTGGACGAAAGTTCTCAATTAAAATATCAATTTCCTTCACTAATGCTCGGAGAACTTTTTGACCTTCTTCTTTTTTTAAATCCAGTGTGATGGATTTCTTATTTCTAGATTGCACATACCACCAAAGACTAGTTGCATCTTCTATTACTCTCCAAGTTCTTAGTGGGTCTCCTTTTGCAGGCGGTTCAACTTTAATGACATCTGCACCGAATTCAGCTAATAATTTCGATGCGAAGGGTCCAGCGATTAACTGTCCCAGTTCAAGAACTTTTAAACCAGATAACGCTTTATTGGACATTTTCTTCACCTCTATTAATCAATAAAATTACTGATAGATTGCTTGTAAAGAGAGTAAATCTTGTTCGATATGCTTGTACATTTCCTTCGCTGCTTTTAAGCTATCTCGTTCTTTAAGTGCGGATAGAATTTGAGCGTGTTCTTCGATACAACTCTCGTCTCGTATGCCGATTTTAATCCCACTATTTCGGAAATAGGTTACTTTGTCACGAATGGTATTAGTTAATGAAACTAAATGATCATTTCCAGATGAGCTTAAGATGATTTCATGAAACTGTATACTAAGTCTTACGACATCCTCTTTCGCCTGCGATAACCATGCTTGTTTCGTTTTATCAATAATGCTTTCTAATAATTCTAAGTCGGAATTTTCAATGTTTTTAGCAGACAGCTTTGCTGCGAACGACTCCAATTGCTGTCTAATTTGATAAATTTGAATCATATCTGTTAGGGAGGGACTAAATACTTTAAGGGTGTTTCCGTTTTGTACAACTAATTCTTCTTGGATGAGCATTTTTAAAGCTTCACGTACTGGCCCTCGGCTAACGTTAAATTCTTCAGCGATTTTTACTTCTATTAATCTTTCCCCTCCAGGATAATATCCGTCTAATAATCTCTTTTTTAAATGCTGATATACTTGTACCGTCAATGTTTCTCTCATAATGGAAATCAAGCAAACCACTCCTTTCAACAAAAAATGTAAGCGTATTCAATATGTACTTATCATAAAAATTTTAATGTATACTGTCAACAGTAAATTTTCAGTATATTTTATATATTCAAACTAAAACATTCTCCCTACTTTTTATTGATAATGTGAAAATGAATTGGTAATTACTAAAAAGGAAGAGAAGTGAATCCTTCGCGTATTTCGTTGAAAGAAGTGAATAGAATGGAGTCATTTGGATTATTAGGAATTATTCTCGTTATTGCTTTAGGGGTCTTTTCGCAGTGGTTATCATGGAAGATTCAATGGCCTTCAATTGTGATTATGTCGATTGCTGGATTAATAATCGGTCCAGTATTTGGGCTAATGAATCCTGAACAAGATTTAGGCAGTCTTTATAGCCCTATTATTTCGTTAGCTGTAGCTGTCATATTATTTGAAGGTAGTACAACGCTTGATATTCGTGAAGTTCGTAGTATTTCTAAATCCGTTTTTCGGGTAGTTACAGTTGGGGCGTTTCTTGCTTGGATTCTTGGATCTTTGGCAGCTCACTATATCGCAGGCTTGAGCTTAGAGGTGGCTTTTATCATCGGTGGCTTATTTATCGTTACAGGGCCAACTGTTATAATCCCTCTATTAAGGCAGTCCAAACTTAAACCTCGAGTAGGTGCTTTGTTAAAATGGGAAGGTATTATTGTTGACCCAGCAGGGCCGCTACTCGCCTTATTTGCTTATGAGGTTATTAAAGTATTAGTAAGTGATACATTAGGCATGATGGAGCTCGGAAAATTCCTACTAGCTTCATTATTAGCGATTGTGATTGGTTACATATTTGCAAAGATTTTGAGCTGGATGGCTAACGGAGGGATGTTTCCAGAATACTTGAAATCCCCTATTACACTATCACTTGTGTTCATTTGTTTCGGCATAAGTGAACTTATTATGCATGAAACAGGGATGCTTGCTGTGACAGTGATGGGACTTGTATTAGCTAGAGAGAAGAAAAAAGTATCTGCCCTAGGGAATATAAGTCACTTCATTGAAAATGTCTCTGTTATCTTAACATCTACAATATTCATTTTATTAACAGCTTCCTTAACAAGAGAGACGATTGCAGAAGTCTTTAGTATCCAAATAATTGGATTTGTAATCGTGATGTTATTTGTTGTTCGTCCACTATCGATTTGGATATCAACAATAGGGACAGAACTAACCAATCGAGAGAAAACATTAATTGGATGGATTGCTCCAAGAGGAATCGTGGCATTAACAGTATCTGGTTATTTCGCAACGACATTAATGGATGATGGTTATCAAGAAGCAGGATTACTTACAACATTAACTTTTGCTCTCGTTTTTATAACGGTTTGTGCTCATGGTTTTACATTAGCGCCGCTGGCAAAAAAATTGAACTTAGCATCTGAAACAGAGCCTGGTGTACTAATCGTTGGAGCAAGTAGTTTTTCCATTGCTTTAGCATACAAGCTAAAAGAGTTGGGAAATCCCGTACTGATTAGTGACACATCAAGTGGCAAGTTAAAGCTCATCCGAAAAAAGGGGATTGAAACTTACTCGGGACAAATACTAGATGAGCATAGTCAATTCGAAATCGATTTAACACCTTACGAATTCATCCTGGTAATGTCTGATGATCCTAATTATAATGCATTGGTTACGCAGTCATTTCTTCCGGAATTCGGCTATAATAAAACGTTTACCATAGCGACTGAGCGAATGGATGAAGAAAAGGATGAAAGGTTTCCAACGACTGTGAAAGCGCATATCCTTTTTGACGAAGAGCATGTGTTCACAGAGTTAAATAAGAAAATTAATACAACCTATTCGATAGAAAGTAAACAAGCAAACGACAGTTATGAAAAATTAGAACAAGCACAAGTGGATGGGTATCCTTTATGTGTTCGTAAAAAAGATGGATCGATCGCTTTTAAGACCTTAAAGGACTCACCTTCTGTTGATAAAGAAGATATGATTATTTATTTGGAAGAAGTGAAGAAGTAAACATAAGATTACATGATTGAATCATGCAGTCTTGTTTTTCATTTTCTATTGTTTATTAATCACTTATTAAAGGACTTACATAGAATATTTAATATAACTGAATGAAGAGGTGTGGAAAATGTTGGTTAATAGAAAAAAACACTCGTCTCATCACTATGGGCAACAGAAATTAGGTTCCCTTTGTCATTTAAATGAAAACAGACAGAATCAATGGAGATTACAAAGAAATAGTGGAGGGTCCTCTAACAAATAGCAATGTATGTGTAAGTTACATTATGTTAGGTAGATGATATACTAGGGTTAACTATGACTGACATAATGAGAATATGCGGATATGTAGAAAGAGGAAAAAAATTCCTCTTTAAGCTTTCCCTATTCTTCAATAAGGGCGTGGAGACGGTGATGGATGATTAATACCAATGCGCCGTTCCACTCTTTCTAATCTTCTTTCTAAACGATCAAATTGTTGCTCTAAGCGCTGTACTTGATTTTCTAAACGTTCAATTCTACGGTTGGTACTGTTATTGCTTGGTGGGAAGCCTGGAATAGGGAAAAATGTTGGTTGTTGACGATAGTAATACATGTTTCATGCACTCCTTTATCAATAATCTATGATGTTAGTCTATGTTGATATGGGCAATATGTGCGTAGGAACGATGATATAAAAGGAGTAAGTAAGATGCGAATAGATAAAATGTTAGCAAACTTAGGTTATGGAAGTAGAAAAGAAGTGAAGCAATTATTAAAGCAAGGAGCAGTAAAGGTTAACGGTTCGCAGATTAAAGATGCTAAACAACATATTGATCCAAAACAGGACGAAGTGGATATTCATGGTGAGATCATTGAGTATAAAGAATACATATATTTAATGATGAATAAGCCTGACGGGGTAATTTCTGCCACGGAAGATACGATGCATCAAACCGTCATTGATTTATTAGAGATGGAAGATATCGTTTATTCCCCATTTCCTGTAGGTAGACTGGATAAAGATACAGAGGGCCTATTGCTAATAACGAATGATGGTAAGCTTAGTCATCAGTTATTGTCGCCAAAAAAACATGTGCCAAAAACATATTATGCCATTATTAATGATAGAGTAACAGAGGCTGATATTCATACCTTTTCAAAAGGTGTGAAGCTTGATGATGGTTATGAAACGAAGCCAGCAAAACTAGAAATATTAAAAAGTGGGGCAAACTCTGAAATTCATTTAACGATTACAGAAGGGAAATTTCATCAAGTCAAACGCATGTTTGAGGCAGTAGATAAAAAGGTAATTTATTTAAAAAGGCTTACAATGGGTCCGCTTCAACTTGATGATTCTCTTGCGTTAGGAGAATATCGAGAATTAACGGATGAAGAATTAGAAGAATTATTATCTTATGATCCAAGTAACGAAATGTAAGGACTAGTTATACCTTTGTAACAAGAAAGAAGCCCGAATTTAAGAGCTTCTTTCTTTTCGCTTGTCATTTTCTTATGATGACATCTTCACTTTCTTTTGTGTAATCGTCCATTTTCCTCGGCTTGGACTTTTCACCAAGTCATTATAAGCTAAAACATTTAAATCTCGCTGTATCGTACGAGGAGTGATACCGAATTCCTCTACAAGCTCCTGAGTTGTTACAGTTCCGTTTTTCCGAATAAACATATAAACGGATTTGATACGGTTTAACATCCGGTTAGTCGAAGGTTTCAAAAAACCACTCCCTATCCAATTTATAAACCCATGGCAAGTGCCTGCAACCGACAGTTTCAGTCAAGAAACATGTCCTTTCAGTTATATGTAGTCTTCTTTTTCCCGAGACAACTCCTTTTTTGGTTTAACAGAAGAAATAATCAAGATGTCATACTATTTATTTAATATTGTAAACCTATTTTCAGACAATTTCTAGTCACTTGCATGATTTTACATTATTTTTCTCTTTTTCCTTCTAAATATACAAAAGCATCCTCCATTCTTTTTAACATCATATATATGGCTAAAGGAGCCTGTTTTATGTTCTGAATATTAAAAAAATAATTTATTGGTTTACAGAATGAAATGTTAGGGAAGTTAGTATAGATTGAAATGATTGAGTTGGAGGAAACTTATGATAACATTTGCTGGTGTGTCTAAGGCTTTTGGAGAAAAAGAAGTCGTCAATTCTTTGGATTTTTCCATAGAAAAAGGAGAACTATTTGTGTTAATAGGTCCAAGCGGCTGTGGTAAAACAACTACACTAAAGATGATTAACCGTTTAGAAGAAACGAGCGGTGGATCAATTACAATAAATGAAAGGAATATTCGTGATTATGCTCTTCATGATTTACGTTATGACATCGGCTATGTGCTGCAACAGATCGCTCTCTTTCCACATATGACAGTAGAAGAGAATATAGCCATTGTACCTGAATTAAAAAGATGGGATAAAAGTAAAATTCATCAACGTGTGACAGAATTATTGGAGCTAGTGGGATTAGAACCAGGTACGTATCGGAATAGAAAACCTGCTGAGCTATCTGGGGGTCAACAACAAAGAGTGGGTGTCGCGCGTGCATTAGCTGCCAATCCTGAAGTGATATTAATGGATGAACCATTTAGTGCGCTTGATCCGATTACGAGAGTGAAGTTACAAGATGATTTACTGTTAATGAAGAGAAATATAAATAAAACAATTGTTTTTGTGACACATGATATGACAGAAGCGCTAAAGCTAGGTGATCGTATCGCTGTGATGAATGAAGGAGGAGTGGTGCAAATTGGTACACCCGAAGAACTGAGGAATCAACCTGAAAGTCAATTTGTTGAAGAATTCATTAGTTCAACTGATCAAACTGTTGATCCATTTGACATTAAACATGTGATGATTCCTTTTGATACGGGCGATGGATCAATTTCTGAAACAGTAACGACAAATATAAGTAAAGAGCAAGTGCTAAACCAACTGGTCACACATGAAAAAATTGCGGTCCAAGAAAATGGTGCTCTCGTTGGGATGATTACAAGGGAGAGTGTGATTCAATTTTTAGCCACTCAAGCGAAAGATGTGGGTGGGAGAGTATGAATGAATTTTTTAACGTTTTATCAGAGAGACAAGATCAATTGTTCAGTGCATTAATTGAGCATATGCAAATTTCGTTTATTAGTCTATTATTTGCGGTAATTATTGCAATTCCATTAGGGGTTATCTTAACGAGAAATGAAAAAGTTGCAGAACCAATTCTTGGCGTTACGGCAGTTATTCAAACAATCCCTTCATTAGCTTTACTTGGCTTACTCATTCCCTTATTAGGAATTGGTAAAATTCCAGCTATTATTGCTTTGGTTGCTTATGCTCTTTTACCAATTTTAAGAAATACATATACAGGAATTAAAGAAGTTGATCCAGCCTTAAAAGAGGCGGCTAGTGCGATGGGAATGAAATCTACACAACGGTTGATGAAAGTTGAACTCCCTCTAGCTATACCTGTCATTATGGCTGGAATCCGTACCGGTATGGTTCTAATTATAGGAACGGCAACTCTAGCAGCACTTATAGGTGCCGGGGGCCTAGGAGAGATTATTTTACTAGGGATTGACCGCAATGACTCTACATTGATTGTGATTGGCGCTATTCCAGCGGCTCTTTTAGCTATTTTATTTGATTTTATTTTAAGAAGGTTTCAGAGATTATCATTTAAGAAAGTAATGGTGGGTGTCAGTATTGGCGCTATAATGGCCTTATTTATAGCGGTTTTTCCTTATATCTTTCAACAAGAGAAAGATTTGAAGATTGCCGGAAAACTTGGGTCAGAACCTGAGATCCTTATCAATATGTATAAATTATTGATTGAAGAAGAAACAGACTTAACGGTTGAGCTTCAGCCAGGACTGGGTAAGACTTCTTTTGTTTTTAAAGCGTTAACTTCCGGTAGTATTGATATTTATCCTGAGTTCACTGGTACAGTGATTGCTGAGTTTTTAAAGGAAGAAGCAGTGAGCACAGACCAAACAGCGGTCTATGAACAAGCAAAAGAAGGAATTCAAGAGGAATTCGATTTAGCTCTATTAGAACCAATGGATTATAATAATACCTATGCATTAGCTGTTCTTAATGACTTTGCCGAAGAACATGAACTTCAAACAATATCCGACTTAAAAGCAATTGACCGCATGATGAAACCAGGATTTACACTCGAATTCTCTGATCGTGAAGATGGTTACCTCGGCATTCAGGAGTTATATGGCCTAAGTTTTTCTGAAGTGGTGACAATGGAGCCTAAATTAAGGTATACCGCTTTGGAAAATGGTGAAATCAATCTTGTTGATGCCTACTCAACTGATTCTGAGTTAGAAGAGTATGGACTAACCGTTCTAGAAGATGATCAATCACTTTTTCCTCCTTATCAAGGTGCACCGTTATTGAGACAAGAAACAATTGAAAAATATCCAGAAATTGTTGATCCTCTCAATCAATTGGCAGGAAGGATAACGGACGATGAGATGCGAAAAATGAATTATGCAGTGAATGTTGATGGGGAAAGTGCCAAAGAAGTAGCAGAAAAATATTTAAAAGAGAAAGGTCTTATCCAGTAGTAAACAAGAAAGATAAGAAAGTCCGAACAATGGAATGAATTGTTCGGACTTTTCATGTGGAGTGGACCTTGAAATAGAAACATACCGTTCATATCGTTATATTTTTGAGGGTAGTGTTATAATAACCATGAAAGCACTTACTTTATTAATCCTTTTAAACGAAGGATGTTGATTACATATAGCAGGAGGTTTTTACATTGGGTAATATTAATTGGCAAGAAGAAGTCATGAAAAGAAAGGATGACTTAATTAAAGATACACAAAAGTTATTGCAAATTAAAAGTGTACTAGATGAGGAAAATGCAACATCTGATGCACCGCTCGGTAAAGGGGTAAAAGAAGCGTTAACCTATTTATTAAATTTAGGAGAAACCGATGGATTTATAGCAAAAAATGTTGAGAATCTTGCTGGTCATCTAGAATTTGGGCAAGGTGAAGAGTTACTCGGCATTCTTTGTCATGTCGATGTTGTTCCTGAGGGAGATGGCTGGTCCAGTGATCCTTATGCGGCGGATATAAGAGATGGTAAAATCTTTGCTCGTGGGGCGATTGATGATAAAGGACCAACAATGGCTGCCTATTATGCAATGAAAATTGTCAAAGAGCTCGGCGTAGATATGAACAAACGTGTAAGGATGATTATTGGTACAGATGAAGAGAGTGATTGGCGTTGTGTGGACCGATACTTTGAAGTAGAGGAAATGCCGACTTTAGGTTTTGCCCCAGATGCAGATTTTCCGATTATTTATGCAGAGAAGGGCATTGCTGACTTTGATCTTGTGCAAAAAGAAATTATTCGCGGTGTCGCTTCCTCCCAAGTAAAAGTGCTCTCACTTCAGTCAGGTAAAAGATATAATATGGTTCCTGATTTTGCTAAGGCGTCACTGATGGTTCAATATGAGCCAACTGAAGTTGTACAAATGTATGTAGACTTCTTAAAGGAAAAAGAACTTCAAGGTAAATATTATATGGATAATGGCGAACTGATTCTTGAGCTTGAAGGGGTATCTGCACATGGTATGGAGCCGAATTTGGGTAAAAACGCCGGACTATTATTAGCAGATTTCCTTTCAAGTTTAAAGCTAGATCAGCAAGCAGACCAATTTATCGGTTTCATAGCGAAACACTTTGCTAATGATTCTAGAGGTAATCAGTTAGGTATTGCCTTCTCAGACGAAATCACCGGAGACTTAACAATCAATGTAGGTAAAATCTATTACAAGCAACAAACTGGCGGCAGATTAGGTTTAAATATGAGATATCCAGTTACGACTGATATTGAATCTACATTGCAGAAAATTGAACAAAAGGCTAAAACATTAGGGATGCTATTTGAAAACCTAGATGATTCAAGACCGCATCATGTAGATGGCGACTCTTTCCTTATTCAAACATTAAAAAAAGTGTATACAGAACAGACTGGGGAAGAAGCTGAGTTGCTTTCGATAGGTGGAGGAACCTATGCGCGTTCATTAAAAGCTGGCGTAGCTTTTGGTGCGTTATTCCCTGGGAGAGAAGATGTAGCCCATCAAAAAGATGAATATATGTATATTGAAGATTTATTGAAAGCAACGGCCATCTATGCAGAAGCAATCTACGAATTGACAAAATAATCTATTGATAAATGCTGTTTTCCTTGGTAAGATAGCGTTGAAGTTTAGCACTTTAAAGGAAAATTGAAATCGTTGAAGGAGATGCTCTATCATGAATTATGTCATTTTTAATGGCAATATCATTGAAAGATCGGAAGCAAATGTTGATATTGAAGACCGTGGTTACCAATTTGGTGACGGAGTGTATGAAGTCATTCGCGTCTATAATAGCAAAATGTTTACAGCGACAGAACATTTGGAGCGAATTATTTTAAGCGCTAAAAAAATTGGCATGGAGTTAACTTATACTGTTAATGAAATGAAAGAGTTGTTAACACAATTAATAACAAAAAATTCATTAGAGCATGGAACGATTTATATGCAATTCTCAAGAGGAGTAGCTCCACGTAATCATCCATATCCTCCTTCTGATGTGGCTCATTCATTTGTTGCCTATACGAAGGAAGTAGCACGTCCGCTTGCGAATTTAGAAAATGGTGTCAAAGCCATTTTAAAAGAAGATATTCGTTGGCTACTTTGTGATATTAAAAGCTTAAATTTACTCGGTAATGTAATGGCTAAACAAGAGGCTGTATCACAAGGCTGTTATGAAGCGATTCAACATCGTGGGGAAGTTGTAACAGAAGGTAGTTCATCCAACATTTCTATTATTAAAGATGGAACGCTCTACACGCATCCTGCTTCCAATCTGATTTTAAATGGCATCACTCGTCGTAAAATGATTGAGGTTTGTGAAAAGGATGGTATTCCGGTAGTGGAAGAGCCGTTCTCATTAAATGATTTAAATACAGCGGATGAAGTATTTTTATCTAGTACAACTTCAGAAATTACACCTATCGTTCAAATTAACGAAAAACAAGTAGGTGAAGGTGTACCTGGCGTATTAACGAAGAGAATTCAAGGATTATTTGATGCAGCGATTGAAAGCGAATGCGGAAGCTTAGCAACAACAGTGTAATGGCTATCAATAAAAAGATAGGATAGAATTCTTTCTAATAAGTAAAATCAAACAAGCTATGGTGAAGGCACCCCATTTGTTAGACAGTATCTAACAAGTGAGGTGCTTTTTTTATTACTAACAGGACCTTTTCATGAATAAAGTCCAGCTATAAATGAAACCTTCCTTGATTGCACACACACTCATCAATCGCACCCCCTGAGTATGAAGACAGTGTGGACAAAAAGTGAAAATGATGGGGTTACATCAAAACACGTCAGAAGCGAGAAAACCCGATTTAATTCTAGTGAAAAATCGTGTGTAAACAAAATAATCATATTGACCCCTAACGAATCTCCCCCAACATACGGGCACCGTGAGTTTGCGGCCACATCATTAAAATAAATCAATTCACTAAAACGTAGATTCTTTTTATTTCAACTATTTATTTCTCAACAGATTTTTTGAAAAATTATACCAAATTTTTCATGATTTTCGAGTGTAGACTTTTTGTTCTTTCAGTGGACTAGTATATAATTATGACATAGAGTAAACAGTAGAATTGAATGAAAAGAGGATGTTTTATGAAAAAAAGTCATGCTTGGATGATTGTACGAGCTGGCATGCTTATACTTACTTTGGTGTTGCTCGGGTGGTTCATCATAAAAACATTCACCCTTACCTATCCTTTCTGGTTGGCTGCCTTATTTGCCTGGTTTTTACAGCCCGTCGTCCGGTTATTACAAAGTAAATTACGCTTTTCTTCAGGATGGGCAAGCTTCGTTGGCTTGTTAGGCGGTGTTCTTGTCATATGCGGTATGATTACTGGCATATTGTTCTTACTAATCGCCAATTTTAAAAACTTTTTCTTGCAAATCCCTGACTGGATTGAGGGCGCTTCTATTAATGTGCAACACTTTTTTAATACGGTTGTTTTACCTTTTTGGCAAGATGCGTCAGGGTTATTTAACTCAATTGGTTCGGGTAATAATCAGGCAATGAAGCAGGGGATTATGGAACTTGGTTCACAGCTGGGTTCTATTTTAGGTGATGCTGGGCAAGGGATTGTTGATCGGTTATCTCAATTGCTACTCAGCTTGCCCACATTTTTTGTTGCCTTTATTTTTTTCTTATTAAGCATTTACTTTATGGGGAAAGATTGGGGACAATACAGAAGCTTTTTTAGAAAAATTCTTCCATTTCGTATGAGAGTAAAGGCAAAAGAATTTAACGTGGCCATAAGAAACCGACTGTTTGGTTTTATACGAGCGCAGTTTATTTTAATGATTGCAACAGGAATCATTGTCTTCATTGGTCTTGCTATTTTGCGAGTAGAAAATATATTTACACTCGCGGTCATTATAGGAATCGCAGAACTTCTACCATATTTAGGCACAGGGACCATCCTCATTCCTTGGAGTGTTTATCTTTTCATTACAGGAGATGTTAGACTTGGGATTGGCATTGCCATTGTTTATGGCGTGACATTAGTCGTAAGACAATTATTAGAGCCCAAAGTTTTATCGAGCAGCATGGATTTAAATCCGGTTGCTGTGTTAATCTCTCTTTTTGTCGGTCTTCAATTATTTGGAGCATTTGGCTTATTTATTGGTCCAGTAACACTTGTTTTACTTATCATTCTTCACGATATAAAGATTACACATAGTATTTATTACTTTATAAGAGATGGGTTTAAGAATGAAAAAGCTGGTTAGGCTGGTGAAATAGAAAAAACGAACAATTTTGTTCGTTTTTTCATTTACAGTGATTTTATGTACCAACGATTCATGGCTGAATGTTCAGACCCTTTTAGTGGTTCATGAAGTAATTCAAAACCATATGATTGATAAAGGCGATCTGCAATTGTTAGTGTATGGTGTGTTTCTAAATAACAATATTGATAATGTTGTTTTGCGAAGGTGAGTGCTGTATCCATTAGCTTTTTCGATAAGCCGAGTCCTTTAGCTTTTGGTGATACATATAGTTTTTGTAATTCACATATTCCTTCGTCTAAGTCAAAAGGAGCAATGCCGATACCTCCAATGATTTCTTTTTCCATTTCAACAATCCAATAAGATGAGCCTGGGGTTTCTTTATAGTATTGATGGAGTGAATCTAATTGAGGATCATAGTAAGCCGTTCCTGGAATAGCTAAATTAGCTGACTCTAATGCTTCTTTTATTATTGCTGCAACCTTTAAGTTATCTTCCTGCTTAATTTTTCGGATATTCATCATAGGAACCTTCCTTAATTAAACGGTTAATTATATTGATTGATTGCATATGGATTCCCTCATGAAAGATCGTTCTGATGAGAACATCCTCAATTGTGCACATACCCATATCGATTGGCTGATATTCGCGATTTAAGATGTCACCATAATGATGTTCAATTACAGTCGGCTGCTCACGAAGTAATCCGATAAGATTTTCATAAGATGGTGTGTGTTCGTTGAAATCAGCTGGTGTTGTACCGAAACCAAAGAAAGATTGAAACGTTGATAAGTCTATGATGGCTTCCTTAGTTAACGATTGTATCCATAAAAATTGATCAAGATAAATATGCCCCATATGCCATCTGATGTTATTGCGAAAACCGGAAGGAATGATTTCTGCTTGTTCTGCAGATACATCTTTGACGATTGCTAGTACTTCCTCACGATACGTGTGTAATTGATTAAAAAGAATAGTATGACGTTTTATCAACAGAATCACCTCGTAATATTCGTTAAACCATCTTATACATTAAAACATCGTCCACATACTCATCATCACTAAGCTTAATATCTTTTATTTTTCGTCCTTCTTCCACAAATCCCATCTTTTGATAGAGATGGATAGCCGGTTGATTAGTCGAAAACACTCCTAAGCATAATTTTTCAATGACCGGGTGTTCTTCAGCCCATTTGATCAGTGTTTGCAATAATTGTACACCAATGCCCTTTTTACGATAGCTTGAGTCAACATATATACTAAAACTACCATGGTGAGCTAGTCGTGCAATGGATGATGAGCGAAATATAATACATCCAACGACACTGTTATCTGATTTAGCGACAAAGGCAACCGCATTTTTTTCACTTTGTGTAAGGATGGCAGATAATTTCTTTCTTTCTTCATCTATATTTGCTGAAAATTCTTCGTTCGTAGTAATGAAAAATCGATTTTCTTCAACGATACTTTTCTCCAAAGTAAGTATATCATCTAGATCAGCTAACAACGCTTGATGTACTTTCAACAACTACCACACTCCTTACTTTTGATACAATCAATGAAATTATACGAAATATTCTCATAAATTGCAAAGTGAATAGCACCCGTACGATTGCCACATAAGTATTTTGGCAATATGGTATACTAATATTTAGGCGGAAAAATTCCTTTTTATAGGAATTTATTTATGTTCTATAGAACATGGGCATCTAGTATGAATAGATGCTCTTTATTGTTTTTATTTTAAGGTTGTAAGTGAGGTTTTGTAAATGAGTGGAAATACAGATAGGGAGAATGTATCGCTTTTTCAACAAGCTCTAAAGGTGAACAAAAAACCTTTTCCATGGGTAAAGGCTTTTCTAGCTGGGTTAGCTGCAGGGCTTCCGGTGATTATTGGTATCCTTTTTGGAGAGCTAGAGTATGGCTTATTAACAGGTATGGGCGGGTTTACCTATCTTTATGTATTTAATATTCCATATGCCCAAAGAGCGAAAAAACTATTTTTCGTTGTGATAGGTATTACGTTATCTTCGTTCTTAGGTACAATTGCTGCGCCGTTTCCGCTTGCTGTTGCGATTATTATGGGTATAATTGCTGCAATAGCTACGTTTGTCTTTGGTGCGTTACGGTTTACGGGACCAAGTGCGATCTTTTTTGTATTAATTTTTGCCATGACTTCTGGTATGCCTGTAGCGCCTGAATTAGCGTTTCAACGTGCTGGATTGGTGTTTTTGGGCGGAGCATTTTCGTGGTTAATTGCGATGGCAGGCTGGTTTGTGAATCCTTTTGGACCTGAAACGGATGTCGTTAAGAGAGCTTATAATGAATTAACCATTTTGATAAAAAGTATTGCTACAGAGCAGTTTGATGAACAAAGGTATAAAGTGATGTCCTCCTTAAATGATGTCGAGGATATCTTAATTGCTGGCTATTTACCTCTTAGAAGGCAGAAGAGATATGATCGTTTATATGTGTTAAATGATCATTTGAATCACATTTTTCTAGAGGTGATTAAAAACTTTTCCAATGAAAAAACAGCGCCACCGCAACAATTAATAGAACAGCTTCAAGTTTTAACGAATTCAGTTGATAAAAGTAGATTGAATATAATAGAAATCGAAGAAGATGAAGTAAGAGGCTGGCACGCGAAATATAAACAATTATACGCAATTATTAAACGTATCGATTGGGATACGGAAGATATTTCTTCTCATGTGAAAGAAGAAATAGAACTTTCTAAACCCACTGTCAGAAAAGCTTTACTTCATTCATTTGATAAGAACTCGATTGTCTTACTCTCTGCGATTAGAATTGGAATTATGACGATTATTGCAGGAATTATCGCTTATCAATTTCATTTTGAACGTTCATTCTGGGTCCCTCTCTCTTGTGTAGCTGTTATGTCTGGAGCAACAGTTGTTGCCACTTATCATCGTGCAATTCAACGTGGAATTGGTACAATAGTTGGAATCTTAATCGCTAGTCTTATACTTAGTTTTCATCCTACAGGACTTGTCATCGCCATATTAATCTTTTTACTTACCTTTATTACAGAATTATTTATTGTGAAAAACTATGGATTGGCAGCAATCTTTTTTACACCTAATGCATTGTTAATGGCAGAAACAGTAACCCCAGGTGATTTTGCGTTTACTTATTTCGCTCAAGCAAGAATAATTGATGTTTTTATAGGTAGTATCATTGGGTTATTAGGTGTTTTAATTATTGGGAGGAGCTCAGCCTCTAGTAGGCTACCCCATTTCATTTCAAAAACAATTCGTAGTCAAGCCCAGCTCATGTTTACAATGTTTTCGAACCATACAAAAGATAGCCATGAATCAGAAAGAGAACTGTCTAAATTGAAAACAAACATTCAAGGCTTAAAGACAGTATACAATACAGCAGCAGGTGAAATCCCCATCGATCGCGGCGCGTTAACCTATTATTGGCCAGTTGTCTTTTGGTTAGAACAAATCACCTATTTTCTTGAAAAAACAGCAGAAGAGAAAGATAAGCAGGTGAAATTATCTGATGAAGCTTTAGCGCGACTCTTGTATTCTTATGAATCTTTAGCTAACGCAGCGTACCGAGAACATGCCCCAGCAAATTTCTCCTTTCCTAAAATGGAAGGTTTGTCTAACTTGAAAAATGACATGATTCATCTTCAAAAATCATTACAAATGCACGAAGAAAAGCATCCATCATAGGGTGCTTTTTTGAATGATAAAACGCTAGTATGTTTGTATATCGATTCCATCTTTTTTTGTAATTATTATTAAAAAAATGATTGTTTTTGTTTTAGAAAGAATATGGAGGGTAAATAGAAACAACCATTCCTTAAAAATAATTACATAATAAAAGGAGAGAATCGCTATGTCTAAAAATGATAAAGACCAACAACTTGAACATTTTAGAAGTAATGATAATGAGGATAAAGATTTAACAACAAACGGAGGAGTAAAACTTTCAGAAGATGATCATTCTTTAAAAGCTGGTACAAGGGGTCCAACATTATTAGAGGATTTTCATTTACGTGAGAAGTTAACACATTTTGACCATGAAAGGATTCCAGAGCGTGTCGTTCATGCCAGGGGATTTGGTGCTCACGGTGAATTTCAAGTCTATGATGATTCTATGAAGGCATTCACGAAAGCGAAATTTCTAACGAATCCTCATACGACCACGCCTGTTTTTGTCCGGTTTTCAACAGTTGTTGGTTCGCGTGGTTCACTTGATACGCCAAGAGATGCCAGGGGATTTGCAACGAAATTTTATACAGAAGAAGGAAATTATGATTTAGTAGGTAATAATATTCCTGTGTTTTTTATTCAAGATGGAATTAAATTTCCTGACTTAATTCATGCGGTCAAACCTGAACCGCATAATGAAATGCCACAAGCTGCGTCTGCACATGATACATTTTGGGATTGGGTCTCACAAAATCAGGAATCTGCCCATATGGTTATGTGGGTGATGAGTGACCGTGGTATTCCACGAAGTTATCGTACAATGGAAGGGTTCGGCGTTCATACATTTAGATTGGTTAATGATAAAGGCGAAGGTCACTTTGTTAAGTTTCACTGGAAACCAGTATTAGGTACACATTCACTCGTTTGGGATGAAGCACAAAAATTAGGAGGAAAAGACCCTGATTTCAATCGTCGTGATTTATGGGAATCTATCGAAGCAGGCGACTATGCTGAATACGAACTTGGTGTACAAATTTTAGAAGAGAAGGATGAATTTTCTTTTGATTTCGACATTCTGGATCCAACGAAAATTTGGCCAGAGGAAGAGATTCCTGTTCGTAAAATTGGTAAAATGACACTGAATCGCAATGTAGACAATGTGTTTGCTGAAACAGAACAAGTTGCCTTCCAGGTTGGAAATGTTGTACCTGGTATTGACTTTACGAATGATCCTTTATTACAAGCAAGATTATTTTCCTATACAGATACCCAATTAATTCGTTTAGGTGGTCCGAATTTTCATGAGCTACCTATTAATAGACCAGTTTGCCCTTTCCACAATAATCAAAGAGACGGGTATGGCCGCCAAACGATTAATACAGGACAAGTTGCTTATCATAATAATAGACTAGCAAATGGTTCACCAAATACGGTTGAAGAATCTGAAGGCGGTTATGCTCACTATCAAGAAAAAGTAGAAGGTCGAAAAATTAGAGAACGAAGTGACAGCTTTAAAGATCACTTTAGTCAAGCTACACTGTACTGGAATAGCTTGAGTGATATTGAAAAAGAACATACGATAAGTGCTTTCCAATTCGAATTGAGTAAAGTGGAAAGTCAAGGTGTGAAAGAGCGAGTAGTTGAAATGTTTAGTCACGTAAATAGTAATCTTGCTAATCGCATTGCTGAAAAAGTGGGTGTAGATGCAGTTGGAAATAATGAAACAATGACAACGAAATCCTCGCCTGCACTAAGTCAACAAAACACAATCTTTTCAGCCGCTACACGTAAATTAGCTATCATTGTAACAGATGGGTTTGATGGAGAAAAAGTAAAGTCAATCCTCAATGATTTGCAAGAAGCTGGTGTGAACCCATGTATTGTAAGTGACCGTCTTGGCACTATTAGAGGTAGTGGGGGAGTTGAGGTACAAGCAAAACATACATTTGCTAGTGACAGCTCAGTCGTATTTGATGGTGTGTATCTCATTGGTAGTGATAAGGTTGATGCAACATTTAAGCATGATGCCTTGCTGTTTATAGATGAAGCCTACCAACACTTCAAACCAATCGCTGCAACTGGAGATGCTATCTATTGGATTAAAGATTTAGATTATCCTAGTGAAGAAGGGATTTTACTAGAGGAACAAGCAGGTAATGATTTTGCAAAACAAATCGTTGATGCTTTGTCAGCTCACAGATTTTGGAATCGTTCGCAAGTATAATGAGATAAGAAGGAAAACAGAGATGTCATTTAATGGTGTCTCTGTTTTTTTGTGAGCTATGAATAGTAAATCTATCTATAGGCATCATCTTTGCTATAATACGGTGTTGTTTTTGAAATAGTGTCCACTCTATTCTGTTCTTATATCTTTTCTTATCTATTAGATACAGTCTAGATAGTAACTTGAAAATACTTCTATTAAAATAAACGGATGTATAACTTTTTATGCTTAAAATAAGATGTGAGTAAAGCATTTACTAGCTGAATGATTAATCAAATAATTAATCCTATGTGTCAGAAATAGAGTAAACTAATCATTAATGATTAATACAAGAGGGGATGGGAATAAAATTGAGTGAACATCAAATGTCTATCATTGATTTTGCAAGGAGGGGACAATCTATTTATATTGTCCTACAAGGGTTCGATGCACAAACCGATCAACCATTTGCAGGAGAAGTAAGAGTTCTAGGGAATAACATATATGGTGATATGATTCATCCGAATAAGTCACTTTTATCTGAAAGCTGTCAACAGTTTATTAAGGATGCAGTACAAAGAAAACTTCAAAATCAAGAAATATAAGGTCCAACAAAGTGAGGGGAAGAAATGGGAGAAGCGATTCAATCGAGTTATAATGAGAGTGAGAGAGATAGATTATATAAAAGAACATTAACGGTTGTTAGTATTTCTCAGTTGTTTGGTGGAGCAGGTTTGGCTGCAGGGATTACGGTAGGAGCGTTATTAGCAGAGGATATTCTAGGTACGGCTTCATATGCAGGCTTGCCAACAGCTTTATTTACGATTGGATCAGCAGTGACTGCGTTTATAGTAGGGAAAACATCTCAACATTACGGCAGAAGAATTGGACTGACTATAGGTTTTATTGTTGGTGGATTAGGAGCATTAGGGGTTGTGTTGGCAGCTATATTACAGAATATTTATCTATTATTCTTTTTTTTATTTCTTTATGGTGCAGGTACGGCAACCAATTTACAAGCGAGGTATGCCGGCAGTGATTTGGCTAATGAGAATCAAAGGGGAAAAGCAGTTAGTTTGACCATGGTGATGACCACATTTGGAGCAGTATTAGGGCCCAATTTAGTTAACACTATGGGAGAGGTGGCAAGTCGATTAACGATTCCTCCTTTAGCTGGCCCGTTTTTATTATCTGCTCTGGCATACATAGTGGCCGGGATAGTGTTGTTTATTTTATTGCGCCCAGACCCTTTTATTTTAGCGAAGCAATGGGTAGCTGAAGAAGAAAAACAAAAGAGTAGTGCTGTTATTGCCACCAATAGAGTAAATAACTATCATATTGTTGTTGGAGCAACAGTAATGATTCTAACACAGTTAATTATGGTAGCGATTATGACGATGACCCCTGTTCATATGCTCCATCATGGTCATACACTACAAGCGATCGGAGTGGTGATTGGCGTTCATATTGGTGCGATGTATTTACCATCTCTATTTACAGGTGTACTAGTTGATCGATTAGGTAGATATTTTATGGCTATCGCCGCAGGTGTGACATTGTTGTTATCCGGAATTACCGCTGCTAGTCTGCCTGAAGATTCTTTATTTGGATTAATCTTAGCTTTAGCTTTATTAGGGTTAGGCTGGAACTTCGGTTTAATTAGCGGAACGACTTTAATTGTTGATGGAACAACCAATGACAACAGAGCGCATATTCAAGGAAAAGTAGATGTATTTATTGCCCTATCAGGTGCGACAGGTGGATTGCTTTCGGGCATGGTTGTTGCTCATTCTAGTTACGCTACTTTAAGTATAGTGGGTGGATTGATTTCATTCGTTTTAGTACCGATTGTCTTCTGGCCAAAGTTAGCAAAAACAAATAGCTAATGGCAAATGAATAACCACGGACCAAAATTCATTTGGCTCGTGGTTATTTTAGACAAAAGCAAAACTGTCCAAGCTATGTTTATTTTGTTTGTAAATAGTACCAAATTAAATTTATAAATGTATGAGCTTGTAATTCGATTTCCGTCTTGTCTAGTGAGGTTTGGAACGGTTTGAGTAAAGGTAACAGAACAGGCTTGCGAATTCGGTCAGCTCTTAATTCTGTTAATATCGCATCAAATAAATCTTGTTGATCTTCATCAAATTGGTGCTGTTCTTGCAATTGCTGAGCAAACTCAAAAATTTCCTCAATTTTGATGATCCGTTTATTTATATGGGTTCTTAGCTGATCAATGGCTGAATAATTGAGAAGAGAAACGCCACTAGATTTCATCGTTTGTAAAAGCATCTCTAAATAAGAGAGTGTCACATCAATCAGTTGTTTTAAGTCATAGACATTATTCGTAATTCTTTTCACAAAGAGAAGGTGTTGGAGCATTCCAGTGAATAAGACCACTCCTTCAAACGCATAATCTCTAGTGTCTTCTCCAAATACCTCAATCACTCTAGAAGTTAACCATTCCATATCGTACACTCTATGTTGTAATACGAGTTTTTTTAAATCCTTTTCATTGGAATGCAATATCGCTTCAAATAATCGATGAAGATTACTGGCTTCTTGAAATGTGTATAAAAGAGAGATTTGATCAATAAAAACGTCTCTATCTTGTGCATCTTTCCCCACTTGTAGAGCAATTCTCCTTTGGCTTGCTTCATAGCGCAAATCCTCTAATATCTCAGCGATACAATCATTTTTTGTGGCGAAATAATTGTAAAATGTCCCTTTGGAAATATTTGCTGAATCAATAATGTCTTGTACAGATGTTTGTTGAATCCCCTTTTCTTGAAACAATTTCAACGCTGCATCTGCCACTTTCTTCTTCTTGTTATTCATCGTGTATTCCCCCACCCTTATGGCTTTCATTATAAATTCTTAAGAGGAGAAATACAACGTAATTAAACCCAAAGTATAAATATGTTGACCAATTTATACTTTGGGTTTAAAATGGTTCAGTACTCGAAATAAAAAAAATAAAAAGGATGAGAAAGTATGGATTCAAGTTTACAACCTCAAAAACCCCCGTATTTAATGCTTGCTGTATTATTTGTCGGTGCGTTTGTGTCTTTCTTAAATAATTCATTATTAAATGTGGCATTGCCAAGTATTATGGTCGACTTAAATGTAGATGATTATTCTACAGTACAGTGGCTGGCAACTGGGTATATGCTAGTTAGTGGCGTGCTTGTTCCTGCTTCAGCATTCTTACTGACACGTTTTAAAAATCGTAGCTTATTTATTTTCTGTATGTCTGTCTTTACAATTGGTACAGCGATGGCTGCTTTTGCACCAAACTTTGCTATGTTACTAGCAGGCCGTATGGTTCAGGCTGCAGGTGCATCAGTTATGGGGCCTTTATTAATGAACGTCATGCTAGTTAGTTTTCCTCGTGAGAAACGCGGTACTGCAATGGGTGTGTTCGGGTTAGTTATGATTACTGCACCAGCCATTGGTCCGACTTTATCTGGATATATTGTTCAATATTATGATTGGCGTGTTCTTTTTGAGATGATCTTACCATTAGCAATCATCAGCTTATTACTTTCTATTTGGAAGTTAGAGAACGTTATGCCTCAAAATAAAAATGTGCAACTTGATTATTTATCAGTCGTGCTATCTTGTTTAGGTTTCGGTGGCTTGCTTTACGGGTTTAGTTCTGCTAGTGCTGATGGTTGGACAGATACATGGGTACTAACGACTTTAATTGTTGGTGGCATTTCATTGATTCTCTTTATTATTCGCCAACTGACAATGGAAAAACCGTTATTGGATTTACGTGTATATAAATATCCGATGTTTGCACTAGGGTCAGTGATTGCAATTGTCAATGCGGTAGCAATGTTTTCAGGTATGATCTTAACGCCTGCGTATGTTCAGAGTGTTCGTGGCATATCGCCGCTTGATTCTGGACTGTTAATGCTTCCAGGAGCGATTGTGATGGGAATTATGTCACCAATCACTGGTAAGTTATTTGATAAATTTGGACCACGTATATTAGCTGCTGTTGGTTTAATAGTCACAGCTATTTCAACTTATATGTTAGCTAATTTACAAATTGACACATCCTATAGTCATATTGTCATTATCTATGCGTTGAGAATGTTTGGTATGTCAATGGTTATGATGCCAATTATGACAAATGGTATGAACCAAATTCCAAATCGCTTAAATCCACATGGAACAGCAATAAATAACACAGCTCAACAAGTTTCGGGTTCAATTGGTACAGCTATATTAGTAACGATTATGAATAGCGTCACACAATCAAAAGCAGAAAGCTTAATGACAGGGGTAGACCCTACAACAATGACTGAAGCAACTACTGCTGCAGTTACTCAACAAGCGTTACTAGCAGGTATCCAATATGCCTTCTATGTATCACTAGTTATTAATATCGTTGCACTTATACTCGTATTTTTTATCAAACGAGTGGATACAAGTGAGGAAGCGGTACGTAAGTTAGAAGAAGAGGAAGACAATAGACATTCAAAACCAGTGAGTGCAGAAGTATAAGAGAAAGGCCATTCGAAATCGAGTGGCCTTTTTTAAATACTGGATTTGGATAAAATTCAATATTAATCGAACTTCTACCATGGCTAAGTTGGTACAATATTGTGTTCAATTCCTAAGGAAACAACAAGGTATTCAATGAAAGACTATAGAACATTGCTAAAAGGTAAATAGCCATTAAACAAATGGGTTTTGACAGATTTTGCAGGTATCGTGGAAATGGATGAGACTTATTTTCTGTACTTGGAAAAAGGGAAACGCAAAATTGATGGTCGAAAGGCTCGTAAACGAGGTATTAGTAAAGAACAAGTTTGTATATTGATTGTAAGAGACCGTCAGAAGGAAACGTATTCGAAGGTCGTTGGTCAGGGTCGAATTGTAAAATCCCGACTGGAAGAGGCAATTGGCACTAAACTGTCTCCTGCAAAATCTACCGATGCTTGGCGGGCATGTATGACTTACGTAAAAGAAAAGACGTGTCCGAGGCGTTTATCATATCCAAAATGTGAATAGTTATCACAGTCGTTCGAAGGGCTGGATAGATCGGTTTAATGGCGTGGCAACGAAATACCTTGACCATTATTTGAGTTGGTTTCAATTTCTAGACCAATTAAACATCGAAATGACGACACGACGGTTAGCAAGATGATTGTTGAAGGTTGTCTGTTTTCAACGGATGCTACCTATGATAAACTTTGGATATCAGAATTTTCCAAATGAGTACCGAAGCTTATTTCGTTATAGGAAATATTAATTAAACAAAGAGGTGGGGGGATTATATGATTTTACATACAAATATTACAGGTGAAGGCGAACCCTTAGTTCTCATTCACTCTGGAGGAATGACTGGCTTGACCGAGTATCAGGAACAAAGTGAATACTTTTCAGCTAGGAACTTTAAAGTAATTAGACCTGATTTAAGAGGACACGGAAAGTCTGTTGGAGAAATCGATAATTACTTTAGTCGTTGTGTGAAAGATTTAAATGACACCTTGGAATTTCTGAATATTGAACAATGTCATATTGCAGGAGTTTCAATAGGTGGAGTCGCTGCTTTGCTTTTTGCTAAAGTATATCCTAATAAGGTTAAGTCTCTCAGCTTTTCTGGGATATTTCCAGTAGAACCTGATAATTGGACAGAACTTTCAAGAGAAGAAGCTGCATCCTATGAACAATTGTTTAATAACGAAGAAGCCGTATCATTCTTAAACGAAATTCACGGAGAAAATGATTGGAAATTGTTACTTCAATCCTTCAATGGTGAAGATTTCTACCCCTTTGATAAAACAGGTGATGTATCTGATATCAAAATCCCAACATTATGTATTGTTGGCGAAAAGCAAGAAATAGAAGTTTCCGCCGCTATAACCTACAAGCAATTAAATGATAATATTAATATATCTGTTATTCCTTTTTCTGGTCACTTGGTACATAGGGAACAACCAGATTTATATACTAAAACTTTACATACATTTCTTAACAATATTATCAGTCTGTAAAAGTAATATAATTTACATTCTGCTTAGAAAGTCGATTACTTATTTATTTAATCTTCTTGAACTTAAAGGGAACTCCGAGATAAATATGGAGTTCCCTTGTATATTTTATAATATCAAAATTATCATTTAACATAGCTTAATTTTTAAATAAATCACTTGATAAATATCGTTCACCTGTGTCACAAACAATGAATACAACGACATCTTCTGGTGATAACCTTTTTGCGACTTGAATCGCTGCAAAACAGGCTGCCCCTGAAGATGGGCCAACAAGAATTCCCTCTTTTCGTGCGAGTTCTCTTGTTGTTTGATACGCGTCTTCGTCTGTGATTTGATGTATTTCATCATAGACATTTGTATTTAAGATATCTGGTATAAAGCCAGGACTTGTCCCTACTAATTTATGTTTACCTGGTTCTCCACCGGAAAGCACAGGCGAACCTTTTGGCTCTACAACGTGGATTTGGAGCCCCTCATAATAATCTTTCAATACTTCCCCTGTGCCTGTAATGGTTCCCCCTGTCCCTGCAGTAGCAACGAAAGCAGACAAACTCTTACCTATTTGTTTCATCCCGTCAATAATTTCAATAGCGGTTGAATGCCTATGGGCATCAGGGTTAGCATTATTTTCAAATTGCATAGGGATAAAGCTATTAGGAATTTGTTTAGCTAATTCTTTTGCTTTTCTGATTGACCCAGGCATTTTTTCATCACCAGGTGTGAGAACCACTTCTGCACCGTACGCCTTTAATAAATTGATTCTTTCTTTCGTCATCGTATCGGGCATTACTAGTATGCTTTTATATCCTTTAGCGGCCGCATTCATTGCTAGACCTATGCCTGTATTTCCGCTCGTTGGTTCAATAATGGTAGCCCCTGGTTTTAATACCCCTGCTTGTTCAGCTTGTAGAATCATATTATATGCTGCTCGGTCCTTTACACTTTTGCTAGGATTAAAAAACTCTAGTTTCCCATAAATAGTAGCCCCATTTTCAGGTCCAATTTTATTTAATTTCAATAGGGGGGTGTCGCCTATGAGTTGCGCTAAGTTTTCAACAACCTTCATTCAAGTCGCATCCTTTCTTCAATGCTTTACTCTTTATTATAGTTATATCATATTTAACCTATCCGTTATAAAGGAATTTGCTTAAAGGCAAACATGACATCATACCTACGGAAAAATACTGAAATTCTTATCTGTTCTGATAAAATAGATATAGATCAATTAGGAATTGGGAGGATAGAGATGAAGAAAGAGAGAAGTCCTCATTACTTTTATGCGATTAGTATACCAAGAAATATACAATTAATCATAAAGCAAAAATGTCTAGAAATAGAGGCTAATTACCCATTTAAAGATTGGGTACATGAACGTGATTATCACATTACTCTTGCTTTTTTAGGGAGTGCTCCCTCAGAAGTGTTGGACGAGATGAACCGATTGTTAGTTAATGATCTAAAAAATATTTCCTCGTTTAACTTGTATCTTGAAGGTGTGCAAACTTTTGGGCTTAAGGAACGCCCTCGTATTCTCTGGTGTGATATACATAAAGAAAAGCAATTACATGAGATTCAAGCAATTGTTACTCAAGTCTGTGAAAAGTATGGATTCCCACGGGATAGAAGAAATTTTACGCCACATATTACATTAGCTAAGAAGTGGCAAGGTGAAAATCAGTTTACACATCTTCCATCTATTATGGAAACACCATTATCATTTGAAGCTACTGAAGTGGGTCTTTATGAAGTAAATACAGAGGAAAAACCAAAATATAAGAGAATAGCAACATTCTCATTAAAAAGTTAAGGGGGTAGTAGGGTGGGGCAGTTAATAAAAATTATCGATTGTATTTCACGATATGAGCAGAATATTTATTTATATCCCTCTAGATTTGTAAAATTAAAAAAGCAACAATGGGAACTGTTGTTAACTCGTTTTGAAGAAGAAGGAAAAGAGTCCCAACTCTTAGAGGAAGAACCATCTCAATATCATAAACCAGGCTTGAAGGATAAGTTGCTCAATATTGTCAAAAGAAACAAGGAGACAATGATAGAAGAAGAGATGGCTGAAGAGGAACCGAATCATAATGAAGAGTCTTTTTCGTTTACCGCGGACTATCATGTGAGACCTACCTCAACAAAAGAACTTAAGCAAATGTACCTCGATCAATTATTTCGCACACAATTAAAGTGGGCAAGCTCGACCTTGTTTTCTGAATCGTCTTTACCAAGAAGTTACTATTATAATGAACAGTTAAAATACTTGTTACAAAGGTTTCCTGATACATTCCTTATCCTTTTTATGCCGATACTAAAACTAGGTCAAGCACCGGTTTCTCTTGATACAATAGTTCTCACACCGACAGAAGTAATCTGTCTTCATTTTTTAGACGGTGATGAATTAACGGCTTATACCGGAAGTGGTGGTCGATTTTGGTTAGCTAAAAAAGAAAATGAGCAGAAAATTTTAAACCCATTGATCTCATTGAACCGAACAGCTGCAGTAGTCAAGAAAATTTTGGACAAACATGTAGTCACTTTACCTGTTCAAAAGGTCGTTCTTTGCCGAGATGGCTATATTGATTACCCTACAGTTCCATTTGATGTTACTTTAATTGATCGGAAAGCGTATCAGTCTTGGTTCATAAATAAAAGACAAACAAAAGCACCGCTAAAAAGTCAGCAGTTATTAGCAGCACAAGCTTTATTGACTTATGCGGAAAGTATATCATTTGAAAGATCGGAATGGAGTGACATAGGAGAAGGGTGACATTTTGAAAGTCTATTAGGCTAAACAAGCACTTAAATCACTGTTGAATAATATAGATGATAATGGAGGAGAGTTTGATACAAGAAAAGTATGCGGACTAAATCACACAATTTGTGATTGTAAAAATAATATGGGCTAATGATTTGTTGTCCAAGTTACCTATAAAGTGAATCGGTTTATAACCAACGACAATCGAACCTGAGACTTTTGATGGCGTTACATATGTATTTCCGCAAACGTCATGAGTATAGGAAGTGACGACACTTCATGACTTTCTATCTCCATTCGCGCTTCTCGTTTGAAGCTACACCTAAAAGATACTTCCGAACTAGCAAAGAGCATAACCATTAAATGAAGGGATGGGGGAGTAATATGAATGATAGTAAGAAAGCGTTCTATGCGTATTTAGATCGAGTAGATTTAATCACTTTATTACTTCCTTATGATTATCACCAAGGCCAGTCAAAGTGTTTTACTTATATCCATCGTGATGAAAGATTCGAGCTTGTGATAGAAGGAATAGAAGAAATTAATGATTTTCGTAAATACTATTGTTCTTTTCCTCATCCTTTTCCATTTGGGGTGATATGTTATATAGAAAGTGAGCATGGAGATGTAATTGAGGTTGATATTGGGTCGGTGACACGAACACCTGAATTTGATGAGCTCTTCAAATACGAAGGATCTCTTGGATATGAATATCAGCCACATGCTACGACTTTTAAAGTATGGGCACCAACAGCAACTGCCCTACAATTAGAGTTACAGCATGGCGATGAAACGGAAATGATTGATCTAATTAGGAAACAAAAAGGCGTTTGGCAGGTTACTGTTTCAATGGATGTGCATGAATGGCGTTATTGCTACCACATATGTGTGAACGGGGTTTGGAGAGAAGCTGTAGACCCATATGTAAAAGCAATTACTCCGAATGGGCATTTAGGTGTCATTATTGATGAGAATCGATATAAACATCCAAAAACAGCCCGCCCACCCTTCTCAATAATGACAGATGCCATTATTTACGAAACGCATATTCGTGATATGACCATTCATCCAAATAGCGGTGTCCACCACAAAGGCTTATATAAAGGCTTAACTGATGCGAACACTTCTAACATAAAAGGAGATTCTACAGCGCTCAATTATATGAAAGAATTAGGTGTAACACATATAGAATTTTTACCATTGAATCATTTTGCGGGAGTTGACGAAACAAGACCAGATGATCGTTACAATTGGGGATATAACCCTCTTCATTTTAATGTGCCACAAGGAAGTTATGCCTCTAATCCTGCCGCTCCCTATACAAGAATCAATGAATTAATCGAACTCATTGATGTCATTCATCAAAATGGGATGAGGGTCATTTTAGATGTTGTTTATAATCATGTGTATGAAAGAGAAACTTCCTCTTTTGAAAAATTTGTTCCAGGCTATTATTTTAGACATGATCTAAATGGGACACCATCAAATGGAACAGGTGTCGGAAATGATATCGCATCTGATAGGCAGATGGTAAGAAAGTTTATTGTTGATTCGATTACTTATTGGACCAACACTTTTAAGGTTGATGGTTTTCGATTTGACTTAATGGGTATTTTAGATGTGAAGACGATGAAACTTATTAGGGAAACGTTAGATAGTATTGATTCGACAATCCTTATGATTGGTGAAGGTTGGGACTTAAATACTCCTCTCGCTAAAGAAGAGAAAGCGAATATTCATAATCAAGATAGGCTTGGTGCCATTGCACAATTCAATGATCAGTTTAGAGATGGAATAAAAGGGAATACATTTAATCTATACGATTGTGGATATGCGCTTGGTAATCACTATTACTATCAAACAGCTAAAACGGTATTAAAGGGGAGCGTTGGTCAACAAGGGATATTTAACGAGCCATTTCAGACGGTAAATTATGTAGAAGTACATGATAATCATACTTTATGGGATAAAATCCATATATGTTTTCCTGAAGATACAGATGAAAGTAAACGACTAAGACACCGATTAGCAACAGCGATGGTTCTTCTGGCACAAGGAATCCCTTTCTTGCATAGTGGTCAAGAGTTCTTTCGAACAAAAAAAGGGGAAGGGAATAGTTACCGTTCACCAGATTGTGTGAATCAATTGGATTGGATGGCTAGGAGTAAATATAAAGAGAATGTGGAATATGTAAAAGGGTTAATTGCTTTTAGAAAAAAATATGCGATTTTACGCTTATCTAGTACGAAGCTGATTAATGAAGCTGTAAGTTTTCTAGATATCGAAAAGCCACTGCTGGCGTATTTACTTTCACATCATAAATTTAATGATGACGTATTATGTTATTTTAATCCAACTGAAAAGGAATATAAGATTACCTTACCAAATGGGGAGTGGCAGCTTTATGTCACTCAAAATCAAGCTTCTCCTCATTCGTTAGGTAACTATTCTAATATGACTTTGCCTCCATTTTCCTGCTATTGTTTTGTTCAGGAAAAAGTAACTTGCTAAAAACTCTTGAAAGAGATAAAATTTATAAAGATAGCTATTGTTGAATTTGTATCAATAGCTATTTTTATTTTCAGATGAAATTTTAAGTGAGAAATTGTTTAATACAGCTATTCATAAATGGCGTAGTAAATTGCAGGTGAACTATTTTGGAAAATTTTTTCGGGGATGACTGGCGGATTATCCCGGCTGGTGGTGCAACTGGAGAAGCCTATTATGCACAACATGATGAACAGCGATTATTTTTAAAAAGGAATTCTTCTCCTTTTCTAGCCGTGCTTTCTGCTGAAGGAATTGTCCCGAAGCTTGTTTGGACGAAAAGGATGGAGAATGGAGATGTATTTACTGCTCAGCAATGGATGAGTGGGAGTGAGCTTAGGCAATCGCAAATGAATAGCGAGCGCGTAGCCAAGCTGTTAAAGAAAATTCACTCATCAAGACCATTGCTTGCCATGTTAACTAGGTTAGGAAAATCGGCCATTCATCCAGAAACAGTATTACAATCACTATTAACGGAATTGGATCAAGACTTATTGGAAATTCCATTAGTAGCTGAGTCACTAACATTTTTAAAAGACACAGTGAACGCGATTGAAACGGATGTAGCAACTGTGTGTCATTGTGATGTGAATCATAATAATTGGCTATTATCCGAGGATAATCAATTGTTTTTAATAGATTGGGATGGAGCAATGATCGGTGACCCGGCCATAGATATTGGCACATTATTATATGCCTATATTCCATATGAGCAATGGAATGAATGGCTTCAGTTATATGGCATGGTGTTGACGGAAGATTTGCGATTGCGAATGAAGTGGTATGCATTGTTCCAAGCCTTGGATAGTATTCAATGGCATAAAAGTAAATTCCGTTTTCAAGAAATGAATAATCTAATCCAAGGGTTGGAAAGAAGGCTTCATTTAGATTATATAAGTTGATTCATTGTATCGACCCATTGTGAGAGATCCTCTTTGCTAGAAGAAATATGCTCGTTTAGATTAGATGATTCAATACCGTTTTTACTATATTGATCGACATCGTTTAATAAAGGAAGTAAATCTTGATGGACATTTTCTTGGTTTTGTAGGGATTGTACAAGCCTAGCAATTTGTTCACATTCTGATTTGGAGCCACAGGCATCTGTGTGATGGTTCCTTAATAGATCCTGCAGCAATGTTAATTGGTCTTTTTGACTAATCGGCATTTTACTCACCCTTTTTCTTTTTATGGAATCACAACTAGATTGTGATTCCTTTCGTTTTTTATACATACAAAAACGTGTAATTATCAGGGGAGGTTTGAAGTGAGTCTTTTCATCAGGTGATGTGTGTCCTTTCAAGACTGCATAGTATGATACTCCTTTTAAAGGAGCTTGCACACTTTTACATTGCATGTTATCTTTTGAAAGATGAATTGAATATAGAGGTGTAATTATGCGACAAAGAAATAAACCGTGGGCGAGAGAAAAACTTGCCAGTTATCCACAATACATTATCCAAGAGCCAAAAGAACAAAAAGGACAGTGGCAAGCGTGCTTTGGAAATAATCGTCCACTTCATATCGAAATTGGCACGGGAAAAGGTCGTTTTATTACTGGAATGGCAAAACAGAATCCTGAGATTAATTATATTGGGATTGAATTAGCTGAGAGCGTCATCGTAAGTGCGCTTGATCATATTATTGAAGAAGAGCTACCGAATGTAAAATTGATGAATATCGATGCAGCAGAGTTACGTGAGGTATTTGAGAAAGGTGAAGTTGATCGTATTTATTTAAACTTCTCAGATCCGTGGCCTAAAAAACGGCATGCAAAAAGAAGATTAACTTATCAAACATTCTTATCTCTTTATGAAGATATTCTACCTCCACATGGAGAGATTCATTTTAAAACAGATAACCAAGGTCTATTCGAATATTCTTTAATGAGTTTCTCCCAATACGGTATGATATTGAAATATGTCAGCTTAGACCTTCACCAAAGTGATTATGAAGGAAATATAATGACAGAGTACGAGGAAAAGTTCTCTAATAAAGGTAGCCGTATTTTCCGATGCGAAGTGCAATATCGTTAATGTAAGAATGCCACTCAGAAATAGATAAAGGTCTTTATCGTCATGTTTTATGGATGATAAAGACCTTTTTCACTTCTATAATCATGATTCTTTGAGAATATACGTACACAAGCAAAGGTGAAAATGGATGAATTGGGTCCAAGGTTTAAGTTAGGTCTCTGGCATACAAACCTTTAACGGAAGTCAACGGATAAGAGAGCTTCTAAGTAGCGATGAATCAGCTATTCTCATCCTTGCTTCACAGCTTTTTAGTGACTATACCAATTGGCTTAATTGGACTTGTTTTTTCTTATTTTTAAAATGAAATACTGTATATAATTAAATTTCTTAATATTGCGTATATATGGTAGACTAATGGTGTGAAAGGGAGGGGAAAGAATGGATACTTTACAAATAGACGATATAAAATTAACTTGGCTCCGTGGTGGTGTTAATCATCTAGATGGGGGAGCGATGTTTGGTGTAGTGCCGAAACCGTTATGGTCAAAAAAGTACCCCAGTAATGAAAATAATCAAATTGAGTTACGAACAGATCCAATCCTCATACAATGGAATAATCAATTACTGTTAATTGAAAGCGGTTTAGGAAATGGTAAGTTTACAGATAAACAAAAGCGGAATTTCGGTGCATGGGAAGAATCATTTATTGAAGAAGACTTACGCCAACTAGGGTTTACAACGTCTGATATTGATTATGTTCTCATGACACATATGCATTTTGATCATGCTTGTGGTTTGACTAAATTAGAAGGAGAATCCTATCATTCTGTATTTCCGAATGCGAAGATTATTTGTTCGCAAACCGAATGGAATGAAATGAGGAATCCGAATATTCGCTCACGAAATACGTATTGGAAGGAAAATTGGCAAAGTATACAACAACAAGTAGTAACATTTGATAAAGAATGGCGTATGGGACCGCTTCAAATGATTCATACAGGCGGCCATAGCGATGGACATAGCATCATTATCATTGAGGGGAAAGAAGAGTTGCTTATACATATGGCCGATATTATGCCAACACATGCGCACCAAAATGTGCTATGGGTATTGGCGTTTGATGATTATCCGATGGATTCTATCTCTGCCAAACAAGAGTGGATGAAGATTGGATTGGAAAAAGAAGCCTGGTTTAGTTTTTATCATGATGCCTTTTATCGAGCGGTTAAATGGAATCAAGCAGGAAAAGAAATCATTTCAGAAATTAAAAGGGAAAAATAAAGAATGAATGCCTGTGCCCATCAACGCATCTGCGTCGATGAGGCTTAGGCGCTCATTATAGAACAAATTAAATAGGGTAAGCATCAATAATGACACCTGTTTTTGCATCGGCAACAAATTCATATTGCTTCACATCTTCGCCAGTATATCTGGAGATGCCTCCTTTATACACTTCATAACTTAATTCTTCTTTTTGATAAGGTTCTTTTTCCATATGAATCCATGAACCACTTATTTCTCCATTTTCTTTGAAAGCATCTTTTGCATTTTGTAATGCCTTCTCAGGTGACGCTGCTATTTTCTCTGTCATTACTTCGCGCGTGATATATCCGCCAACAATGCCGACACCTACACCCAAAACAAATGATTTCCAGCTCATAATTAAACCTCCATTAGTAAAAAGTAACTACATAATTTTTTAGATGTTTTTTGCTAGTGCTAATTGCTTCACTTTTATCTTAGCAAAGATTTGAATATTTAAAAACCAATAACATTCCTAGGTGGCACGCGTCATAAAAGTTATGTAGAATGGTAATATACATAGGATACAATATGCTCAAAATAATAGGAGTGGGAAATAATGAATGAGAAGACCTTAGAACTATTTAAAACATTAACAGAACTTCCCGGTGCAGCTGGTAACGAACACTTAGTTAGGAATTTTATGAGAGAAGAGCTAAGTAAATATTCAGATGAAATTGTTCAGGATCATTTAGGAAGTATTTTTGGCGTGAGAAAAGGCGCAGAAACAGATCCTACGATAATGGTTGCAGGTCATATGGATGAAGTTGGTTTTATGGTAACAGCTATTACAGACAATGGTATGATTAGATTTCAGACATTAGGTGGCTGGTGGAGCCAGGTATTATTAGCACAAAGGGTACAGATTATGACTGACAATGGACCAGTAATTGGAGTGATCGGTTCCATTCCACCTCATCTTTTAGATGATGCGGCAAAAAATAAGCCAATGGATATAAAAAATATGTTGATCGATATCGGGGCTGACAATAAAGAAGATGCGAGGGCAATCGGCATTAAACCAGGACAACAAATTGTTCCGATTTGTCCATTTACACCAATGGCGAATCCGAAGAAAATTTTAGCGAAAGCTTGGGATAATCGCTATGGTTGTGGTCTTGCCATCGAATTGCTTGAGGAGATAAAAGATGAGAAACTGCCTATTAATTTATGGTCTGGTGCAACTGTACAAGAAGAAGTAGGCTTAAGAGGTGCAAAAACAGCGGCTAATATGATTAACCCGGATCTTTTCTTTGCGCTTGATGCGAGTCCTGCCAATGATATGACTGGTAAGAAGGATGAGTTTGGACAGCTAGGGGAAGGAACATTGTTGAGAATTCTTGATCGCTCAATGGTGACACATCGTGGTATGAGAGAATTTATTCTTGATACGGCTGAAAGCCATCAAATTCCATATCAATACTTTGTTTCTCCTGGAGGAACGGATGCAGGCAGTGTTCACTTAACAAATAATGGTGTCCCAAGTGCAGTTGTTGGTATTTGTTCAAGATATATTCATACGCACGGTTCGATTATCCATGTGGATGATTATGCTGCTGCGAAAGAACTACTTGTCACATTGATTAAATCCCTTGATCGCACAACAGTTGAAACCATTCGTCAAAACAGTTAGAATTTCAAATAAGTAACATGGGACTTCTTTACAAGAGGTCCTTTTTCAATTTTACAATGGCAAATGAGTATAACAGGGTGATTTTTAATATATCTATATCTAGGAGGGGCTATCATGAAGATCTATATTGGATCGAAAAACCCTACAAAAGTACAGGCAGTTAAAAACATTTTTATTGAGAATAGTGAAGTTATTGCTGTTGATGTTGCATCTAATGTAGCTAAACAACCAATGACTGATCAAGAAACGATTCAAGGAGCAATTAACAGGGCGAAGGGAGCCTTATATGAAGGCGATGGAGTGATTGGTATCGGCCTAGAAGGTGGTGTGCAGCAGACAGATTATGGTCTATTCCTATGTAATTGGGGTGCGCTTGCAGTAGAAGGACATACGCCAATTGTTGCAGGTGGAGCAAGAATTCTTTTACCCGATTCTATAGCACAGCGTCTGATTGAAGGAGAGGAACTGGGACCAGTCATGGATGATTTTACGAATAAAAATAATATCCGTAGCCAAGAAGGGGCAATAGGGGTATTTACAGCAAATGAAATCAACCGCGAAGAAATGTTTACCCATCTTGTGAAGCTATTGTATGGTCAATGGCAATATCGCAATAGAGGTGAATAAAGCCTTGGTGATAAATGGTTAAAACCAGCCCGTTTTATCTTGTGGCTGGTTTTTTATATGGGTTACAAATGTATGTTTTGGGCATAATTCTTAATCAAATATACCCACCACATGAATGGCGGGTAGGGAGTAATCTTCTATTTTTCCTCAAAAATATAAGAAAGTACCTTAATGGCTTGATTGACCGTTTCCACTGTAACATTTGCTTTGCTTGATAATTCTTTCAGAGGGTGGTGAAGTTCTTCTGGTCGAATGAGGATAAGCGGTTTATTTTGGTTGATAGCTGCACTTGCATCCATAGCAGTATTCCATTGCTTATACTTTTCGCCAAATAAGGCAATCACTAAATCAGATTTTTTCAATAAAAGTTCAGTGCGTAAATTATTGATATTTGAGGCTGCTTCGTCTTTGAAAATAGCATTAGGCTGCTTACCAAGGATCTCTTCTCCAATGAAGTCACTGCGGTCATGATTCTCCATAGGCCCGAAAAAATGAACCGGTAGCTGTAGTGATTTTGCTTTATCCTTCAATTCTTCACGCCAGTTAGAATGAATTTCCCCAGCTAAATATACATTCAGTTCCATTGTCTTCCTCCTCTATGTTTTTACTTATTCTATCATCAATTGGAATAAGAAAGAAAATTAAATTTAAATAGATTCAATGTGCATGGATTGAAGATATTGCTTAATAAATAAAAAACCGCGAAGAAATTGTATAATGCCAATAAAAATACTAAAACTAATTGTGCCAAATATTTGCTTATTTAATTATTGGTTGTTGTAGGGATGACACCTGTCTCTAAATCTAAAGTATGGCATTAAAATTTTTTCTATCAGGTGATTTCATTTGTCCTAAGTAGATTTGAGATTTGGCAATTTGCTTAAATTGAACACTTATTTTCATATCAGAAAGGATTCGTCTGATGCTTCTTTCTTTTTATTTCTTTTCCGGGTGGAACTGCTTATGTATGTAACAAAAGACCACATCCTTTGTATTGATTCGATTTTATAAAAATATGCAATGTGAATATGATTGAATTATTTCCCTACGCCGACAATAGCGTCTAAAAATAATACTATTACATCTGTCTTTACATGTGGTAAGATTTATTAGTGTTAGAATTAAGTGTTCGGAGGAAAAGAGATGAGAGAGTTTCTAAAGAAAAAAGGTGTATCCTTATCTTTTAAAGTGTATTTTATAGATGCGTTAAGTAATATGGCGCTCGGATTATTTGCTTCACTTATTGTCGGTGTCATTATTAAAACAATTGGTGAACAAATAAATGCTGGTGCGTTTTCTACTTTTCTCATAGAGATGGGTGTACTTGCGATGGGAATGATGGGACCAGCTATTGGTGGTGCTGTTGCCTATGGCTTAAAAGCTCCTCAGCTAGTTTTGTTTGCTGCAACCGTTAGTGGATTAGCAGGAGCGGAACTAGGCGGACCAGCAGGAGCCATTATTGCTGCATTAATATCCACTGAAATTGGCAAATTAGTTAGTAAAGAGACAAGTTTAGATATTATTGTAACACCACTGGTTGTCGTCTTTTCAGGGTACACGGTAGCTGCTTTTATTGGTCCTCTTATTGACTCTTTAATGAAGGGTATCGGTCAACTCATCATGTGGGGAACTGAGCAACAGCCTTTGTTAATGGGGATTATTGTAGCGTTGTTAATGGGTTTTGCTATTTCTGGACCAGTTTCCTCTGCTGCAATAGCTATGATGCTAGACTTAAATGGATTGGCAGCAGGGGCAGCTACTATTGGTTGTGCAGCTCAAATGGTAGGATTTGCTTCAAGTAGCTATCGTGAAAATAAATTTGCTGGACTCGTTGCATTAGGTATTGGTACATCGAAATTACAGATGCCTAATATATTGAAAAATCCACTTATACTTCTGCCACCAACAATCGCTGGAGTTATTTTAGGGCCGATATCAACTGTCGTATTTAAAATGGAAAATGTGGCAGCTGGTGCGGGAATGGGTACGAGTGGCTTAGTTGGCCAAATAATGACTTTTACTACAATGGGATTTAGTCTTACCGTACTATTAAAAGTGATTTTAATTCATTTTATTGGACCTGCAATCATTAGCTTGATAATATCAGAATATATGAGGAAAAAAGGCTGGATTAAATTCGGCGATATGAAGCTTGATATGGGAGATGAAAAATAATGAGAAAATTAGCGTCAATCGAAGAATACGAACAATTAAAGGAAAACGGAAAATATATTTTAATGTTTTCAGCACAGTGGTGTGGAGATTGCCGGTTTATTGAACCGTTTATGCCTGAAGTAGCTGATAAGTATAGTGAGTTTACATTTATTTATGTGGATCGCGATGAGTTCATCGATCTTTGTGTGGAACTTGATATTTTCGGCATTCCGAGCTTTGTAGCGATCGAAAATGGTAAAGAGCTTGGTCGTTTTGTCAGTAAGGATCGTAAAACACAGGATGAAATTGAGCAATTTATTTCAGCGCTTTAAAGATTGCACGGCTCCTTACAGGGGGCCGTTTTTTTATTTTAACAATCCAAGTTTGTACATGGGTGAAAATCGCAATTATTTCTTGGTCACACCACGTTTTATCAATTATTTTTGTTTAAATGGCATATGAATTTACCTTGCATTTCATATAGTTGATCTATTTCTCAATGCTACATCTTTTAATTGACACGTAATTGTCTGTTGTTTTATATAGGATAGATGGAGGTATGTGTTTTACCTCGATAATAGCCATATCAACCGTTATGGAAGCGGGACACTTTTGTTTCTGCTCATTTTAGTGTAAACTAAGTACCGAAATCTTCCCTGTAAGGAGGGATAAGAATGAAGAATAAAATGACAAGTAAACGTATGAAAGAGGAATTAGAAAAGCGTCTTCATAAAGATGATCGACTAATGACTTTCGATAGAGAAAAAGATCAATTACGTATAGAAAATAAGCATACTGGCAAAGGGATTACGATAGAATTGCCTGGCATTGTTGCGAGATATCAAGAGCAAAAGGAAAAAGCGATTGATGAGGTTGTTTATTATGTAGAAGAAGGCTTAGAAGCCATGACAGGGGAACAGCATTTTTCTGGTAAAGAAAAAAACATCTATCCCGTTATTCGCTCCACCTCCTTTCCGCTTGAAACTGGTGATGAGGTTCCCTTCGTATATGATGAGCATACGGCAGAAACGCGTATTTTTTATGCGCTTGATTTAGGGAGCACTTACCGCTTAATTGATGAAAAAATGCTTAAAAAAGAAGGCTGGGAAAAAGAGCGAATAAAAGAAATTGCTCAGTTTAATGTTCGATCGCTTTCAACAGAAATGAAAATAGATCAAGTTGCTGGCAACGATTTTTATTTCCTCAATAAAAAAGATGGGTATGACGCTAGTCGTATTTTAAACGAGCCTTTTCTAAAAAGTATGGCGTCAAAGGTCAAAGGAAATATGGCTGTAGCTGTTCCTCATCAAGATGTCTTAATTATTGCTGATATCATGAATGAAACAGGATACGATATCTTGGCGCAAATGACGATGAGCTTTTTTGCAAGTGGCCATGTCCCGATTACAGCACTGTCATTCTTATATGAAGACGGCGAGTTAGAGCCGATATTTATTTTAGGTAAGAATAAAAAGAAACAATAACCATGGAAATGGGTCGCTATAGGCGGTCCATTTTTCATTTGTATGTCATCTTTTTCAATGATATCAAAAACTTATCAAAGATAACTCAGATTATATAATTGCTATCATTCTTAGTAGGTTTACTGATAGAATATAAGTTAGAACAGAAAAGGAAGTTGATAGAATGAATTGGTTTAAAAGAATAAAAGCCTACTTTAATGGCTATGATGCCGATGAGTTCAAGGAATATAATCCAGCGAATACAACTCAAGAAGAGAAACCTACAAATAACACGAATAAAAAAATTCAAGCTAAAGAATCATATGATACGCATAGAGAGATAGAAGCAAAAGTTATTTATCAATATCCAAAAGGTGAATTTCGTTTTCCTCTCATTCCAGATGAGACACGGGAAAGAAGAAAGCCAAGGGAACGTGTAAATAAATTAGCAGACGAAAAGCCAATAGAAAGCAAAAATCTTCAAACAAGACAAAGAAGAAGTCATGCAACAAAAGAAAATATTGAAAATCAGCAAGAAAGTCATCGTCCATTAGAAAAGAAACAAATAAAAAAAACGGAGATTAAGCTGAATACTGGGCCATTTAAACCATCAGAAATACCTTCTCCTATATATGGTTTTGGTCAAAGAAAGAGTCAAATAAAAGAGGAAACGAAACTTGAGCAATATGAAAGTATAGAGCCTATTGAATATGACCTTGGTATTGCTCGTGGCAAAAAAGAATCAACTCCACTTGAGGAACAATACAATCAATTGTCTCAATACGATGAGCCGGAAAAAGTGGATGTGAGGATGGAAGAAGAAACGCTAGTCGTTACTAACAATGAGCCTGAACAAGTAATAGTACCATTTCAGGAAGAAGATGAGGTAATCGTTTCACAAGAGCAATCTGCTGTCGCACTTGAAAAAACCGCTCCTATTTCCAACCAGTTTGAAGAAGTTGAAGAGAAACGGATGTATGAAGAGGTTGTGCAGAATGAAGGACAAACAAGCATAGATAGTATGGAAGAAGTTCAAGTCAATGTGGAAGAAGAGATAGAAACTGAAAAGTCGCCTCTTCAATCACAGAAGCGGAGTCACCTGCCTTTTAATGTAATGATGTTGCAATCGGATAAGAAAAGGTTAAATGTCAATGAGACGGTAGAATTTGATCAATCGTCACAAGTAAAAAAAAATGACTTTTATAGACAAGAGGAAGTAGAAGAACATCTGCCTAATTATGTTTTTCCTTCTATGAGGCTGTTAGATCCTCCGGTTAATATGGACACAGATGAAGAATGGTTATTAGAACAAGAGGAATTATTAAATGCTACTCTACATCACTTCAATGTCCGAGCTCATGTGATGCAAGTAACGAAAGGTCCTGCTGTTACCCGTTTTGAAGTGCAACCAGAGCCAGGAGTGAAAGTAAATAAAATTACAAATTTAGCTGATGATATAAAACTCAGTCTTGCTGCAAGAGATATTAGAATAGAAGCACCTATCCCAGGAAAACATGCGATAGGCATAGAAGTGCCTAACCAAAAAAGTAGACCTGTACAAATTAGCGAAATCATACATAGTGAAGAGTTTATGCAATCGGAGTCACCATTAACTGCTGTATTAGGGTTAGATATTGCTGGTGATCCAATTGTCACAGATTTACGCAAAATGCCTCATGGTTTAATTGCAGGAGCAACAGGATCTGGTAAAAGTGTTTGTATTAATTCTATTCTGATCAGTCTTTTATATAAAGCGGACCCTGATGAGTTAAAGCTTTTGCTCATTGATCCTAAAATGGTAGAATTAGCACCATACAATCAAATACCACATCTTGTTAGTCCGGTCATAACCGATGTAAAAGCGGCGACAGCCTCACTGAAGTGGGCAGTAGAAGAGATGGAAAGAAGATACGAACTATTTGCTCATTCGGGCGTACGAGATATTAATCGTTATAATGAATATGCAGAAATAAATAAGCAATACAATCAAAAATTGCCGTATATTGTCATTGTCATAGATGAATTAGCCGATTTAATGATGATGGCCCCAGCTGATGTTGAGGAAGCCATCTGTCGTATCGCTCAAAAGGCAAGGGCCTGCGGGATTCACTTAATTATAGCGACTCAACGTCCGTCAGTTGATGTTATCACAGGTCTCATTAAGGCAAATGTACCAACGAGAATTGCCTTTTCTGTCTCTTCACAAGTCGATTCACGGACAATAATAGATATTAGTGGTGCTGAAAAGCTGTTGGGTAGAGGAGATATGCTCTTTTTAGAAAACGGTTCATCAAAACCAGTTCGCTTGCAGGGAACTTTTGTTTCTGATCAAGAAATTGATGATGTCGTAGCACATGTGAGGAAAGAGCAGAAACCGCAATATTTATTTGAACAAGATGAGTTATTAAAGAAAGCGAAAGTAACTGAAGAAACAGATGAATTATTTTTTGAAGCATGTTATTTTGTGATTGATCATCAGGCGGCATCAGCTTCTATGTTACAAAGAAGGTTTAAAATTGGTTATAACAGAGCAGCACGCTTAATAGATATGATGGAGGAACAAGGCTTCGTATCTGAAAATCGAGGCAGTAAGCCAAGAGATGTCCTCATTAATGAAATGGAACTAAATGAAATTCAACAAAATAGTGAATGATGTTAGAAGAAAGGTAAGGAAGGGACATGATGGTTGAAAATAATACACCCATCGTTCATTTGCACAAGTTTCGTGAAAAAAAGCAACTGCAAGGTGAGGAAGCTAGTTTTCAGTTAATTGATAAGGTTAAAAGGTACAGTGCACGCCACTTAAATATCCGTGAGATGGTCCGTGCAAAACATATTTTCAAATTACATCTCCAATTAAAGGAAGAAGATGAAATTCCATCAAGTTTGTACCAGCTATTTACTGATTGGTTAATTTTTGATTACCAAACCATTCATGGGGTTAGTGTGTTTCAACTTTTTTTACAGAGACAAAGAAATCAGATGCGTGAATATGAAATGATTCAAGCTGCCCTATGTATGGCTTCCGTGATGGAACCATTGCTAATTACTGACTATGATGGAAAGACTATTATTGGATATGACTTAAATGAGGAAGAACAAGTTGTATCATTAAATAATGTGGAGCATTCTTCTTTAACTATCGAAAAAGGAATGGTTGTTTTTTTAAGGAGAATTCCTGGTATAAAGAATGATTTTGCTTTTACCCCTTTCCTGCTATGTCCACATGTTCATTTTTTTATTGAATTACGTACAAACTATCAAAGAATGGGCAAAAATGATACTTTGAGGTCTTTCTTAAAGCACAGAGCACTGGACATTTTACCAGAAAGACAATATTGGGAAGTAGTGAGTCAATAGACATCGTTCTTATTACCTAAAAACAAACATCCTTTTAATGCTGAAAAAGCTATTATACTGTGCCGTTGGTAAGGTAAAATCCCATACTTTATAAGTTGTAAAAAATTATGATGATCGGGACGAGTGATACATAGTTTTTCAAAGGGAATAATGATATAATGTTTAAATGTGAATAAAAAAGAATTATGGAAACTTGAAATAAACGATTATGAGCAAAAATAGATATATGTCATATACTGTTTTACAGATATACGATGGTTGGAGGTTTCTTTATATGACTATTTACCATTTCGTCGGTATTAAAGGGTCAGGAATGAGTGCACTTGCACAAATTCTACATGATATGAATTATAATGTTCAAGGATCAGACGTTGAAAAGCACTTCTTCACACAAGTGGCACTTGAGGAAGCTGGAATAAAAATTTTGCCATTTAATAAAGATAATATACAACCCGGCTTAACAATTATTGCTGGTAATGCATTCCCTGATACACATGAGGAAATAGAAGAAGCGACAAGACTTGGTTTACCAATCATTCGCTATCACAAGTTCCTCGGTGATTTCATGAAGAATTTTACAAGTATCGCTGTTACAGGAGCGCATGGTAAAACTTCTACGACAGGGTTACTTGCACATGTACTTACAGGTGCGAATCCTACTGCTTATCTAATTGGTGATGGTACGGGGAGAGGAAATAAACTGGCTGAATACTTTGCTTTTGAAGCATGTGAATATCGTCGTCATTTCTTGTCATACCATCCGGATTATTGCATCATGACTAATATTGATTTTGATCATCCAGATTATTTTGCAAGTCTTGATGATGTTTTTTCTGCGTTTCAAGAAATGTCATTACAAGTGAAAAAAGGAATTTTCGCTTGTGGTGATGATGAGCAATTACAAAAAGTGCAAGCAAAAGTACCTGTTGTTTTTTATGGTTTTGGTGAAGAAAATGACTTTCAAGCAAGAAATGTCATCAAGTCAACAAGCGGTACAACCTTTGATGTATTTGTAAGGAATACCTTTTATAATACGTTCACGATCAAAGCATATGGAGATCATAACGTCTTAAATGCTTTAAGCGTTATTGCCGTGTGTCATTACGAAGATATTGATGCGTCGATTGTGCAAGAACAGCTCCTAACCTTTGGAGGAGTAAAGAGACGATTTACAGAAAAACAAATTGGTGATCAAGTCATTATAGATGATTACGCTCACCATCCGACTGAAATAAAAGCAACAATTGAAGCAGCGCGTCAAAAATACCCTGATAAAGAAATCATAGGTGTTTTTCAACCGCATACCTTTACGAGAACACAAACATTCTTAGATGATTTTGCTTCAAGTTTAAACTTGGCTGACCAAGTGTATTTATGTGAAATCTTTGGATCCGCTAGAGAAATTCACGGAAAGCTCTCTATTGAAGATTTACAAGCAAAAGTGGATGGAGCTGTTATTCTAAACGAAGAGGATACCAATATCTTAAAAGATCATCACGATGGTGTCTTAATCTTTATGGGTGCAGGCGACATTCAAAAATTCCAGAAAGCATACGAAATGCAACTATAAACAAATTAGTTCCTCATAAGAATGAGGGACTAATTTTTTGTTTTATAAATTCATTTTTCGTTCAAATCTATTAGAGCAATGGGGAATGGGTGTGTAGATCAGAAGTAGAAATGGCAATGGTAGCAGAGCGAAAAGGGTTTGTTGCGCGCACAATTATAGTTCGAATCGACAAAGAAAGCAGAGCAAAGTGAGTTTGTGCGTCCAACTGAAGTGAAACCGGCAAAGATAGCGGAGTAATTATTGTGTTGCACTTACATAGGCTATCAAAAACGACACAACTATCTTCGTATTTTTTGAATTTTTTTAAGAAGACCCATCAATATAAATACGATTTCTTCAATTGAATGATGAAAGTTGATGGTATTCATTTTCTTACTATTTTGATAAAATATAATATAAAAAATAATAATAAATGAATGACGGGGGATGAGTATGCGAAAAAGTACATTAAAGGTAAGTGTTCAACAAGATGATATTGACCATTTAGGTCACATGAACTATATGAAATACCTTGTCTATTTAGAGAAGGCTGTATCTTACTGGTATAAAGAAATTGGCATTGGAAGAGAACAATTAGATCAAAAAAATTTAGGAACAGTAATGGTTAACTTTGATGTTACTTATAAAAAAGAGGCACGTGTGAATGAAGAACTAACTATTTTTACGGAATTGCTTAACGTAGGTAATAAAAGTTTTTATATATACCAAGAAATTTATAATGAGGATGCAGAGTTACTGACAACATGTAAAAAAACTTTTGTGATGTTTAATACGATGACAAGGCAAGGTGTGCCTGTTGTTAAGGAAATTGCCCAGTTATTCCAGAAAGATAATCAGATCAATTAAGCGTTCATCTTTTGTCGAGTGGAAGACTCATTTTACTTAACACACTGTTCCTTTTGGTTACAAAACGGAACAGGAAAATGAATCAACATTAACTCGTAAATGAATACATAAATAACCACGAACAAAAATTTGTTCGTGGTAGACGCTTATTTTAAATTTTCTGGATTGAGTGCTTCTAATTCTGCAATTACAAATTTTCCGTCTTTGCGGATTAGTCGATCATCGAAGTAGATTTCTCCACCACCATAATCAGGACGTTGGATATTGACTAAGTCCCAATGGATATTTGATTTGTTACCATTATATGCTTCATCATAGCATTGTCCTGGTGTGAAGTGGAAGCTACCGTCAATTTTTTCATCAAAAAGGATATCTTGCATTGGGTGTAGAATATAAGGGTTAACACCAATAGCAAATTCTCCAACAAAGCGAGCGCCCTCATCTGTATCGAATATTTTATTAATACGCTCAGTATCATTAGCAGTGGCTTCAATGATTTTACCATTCTCGAAAGTTAGTTTTACATTTTCGAACGTAAAACCGTTATATGGAGATGGCGTGTTATAAGAAATAACTCCATTCACGGAATCACGAACTGGAGCGGTATAAACTTCACCATCCGGTATATTCATTTGTCCAGAACATTTAATAGCGGGAATATCTTTAATTGAAAAACTTAAATCAGTCCCTGGTCCTGTGAAGCGAACTTTATCTGTTTGATTCATTAATGAAACGAGATTGTCCATCGCTGCATCCATTTTACTGTAGTCTAAGTTACATACATCAAAGTAAAAGTCTTCGAATGCTTCCACGCTCATTTTTGCTAATTGAGCCATTGAAGCGTTTGGATAGCGGAGTACGACCCATTTTGTTTTTGGAACGCGAATTTCTCTATGTACCTTCTGCCCGATTGTTGATCCATGAATACGCATTTTCTCATCTGGTACATCTGCTTGTTCGTTAATATTATTTCCAGAACGTAAGCCAATATAAGCATCCATTTGGCTCATGACATTTGCTTCAAATGAAGCCATCATATTATATTGTTCTTCATTTGCGCCGAATAAGAGCGCGCGATCAACTGTATTATCTTTTATTGTGACAAAAGGATGACCACCAGCGGCGTAGGCTTCTTTTACAAGAGCAGTTACAAGTTCTTTTTGTAAACCGAAGTTCTCAATGAGAACCTTTTCTCCTTTTTGTAAACCAATTGAATAATTAATTAAGTTCTTAGCTAATTGTTCAATACGAGGATCTTTCATTACATATCCCTCCGAATAAAAAATTGATTACTACCTTCTTATTGTAACCTAAAGTGGGATGTTTGTTCGAAAATAAATAGAGAAAAAGACAGAATAAATGATTTTATTAAGATAAGTATAGATATGTAAGCTTCCCTTTAGGTCTAATCGCTTCATTTAAGTAATTGTTTATATTATGATAATATTTACAGATAAAATAAAAAGGATTATTTGGAAAGAGCGTTTATTCTCTAATAAATGGGGAAAAGCAATAATAAATTAAATACTTTGCTCTTTTCTTTGAATCATTTTTATTTTGAAAATACGGAGGTGTACCTAATGGAAATTATCTTGTATTTGAGTGTAGCTATTATTGCCATTGCTTTTTTAGTTTTAGTCATCTATCTTTCTAAAACACTCTCATCGTTACAAGTAACGTTAACAAGTGTATCTAAGACATTAGATGGGTTAGAAAAACAGCTAGATGGAGTGACTAAGGAAACGACAGTACTCTTACATAAAACGAATGCATTAGCAGAAGATATTCAAAAGAAATCTGAAAGCTTGAATCATGTTGTTGGTGCCGTAAAAGAAGTAGGGGACTCAGTAAGAACCTTTAATGGTTCTATTCAAAATATATCATCTTCAGTCAGTCAGCAGCTAGAGTCGAATAAGGAAAAAGTTGCACAAGCTATTAGCTGGGGGAATGTCATCTTAGAACTAAGAGAGAAATATAAACAACGTAAGCAAGCCTCATCGCAAACGTATACAGCTGAGGATCCTATCCCTGTCCCTAGCAAGAAAAGAGAAAGAGCAAGGTCATAAATTCAATTTGGAGGATGATAATAATGAGTAACCAAGATCGTCAAGAAAATGAATCAAAACAAGTGGCCAAAAATGAAGATAGCATTAATACTAAGGATTTCGTCATCGGAGCACTAATTGGCGGTATTGTAGGTGCTGGTACAGCATTATTACTTGCACCTAAATCTGGTAAGGAATTAATCAGTGATATTAATACACAAGCTTCTCATTTAAAGGAAAAATCTAGCCATCTCGCTGATACTGCTAAAGTTAAAGGTACTGAATGGGTTCAAGTGGCTAAAGAAAAAAGCAATGAAATCGTCCAATCAGCAAAAGAAAAATCTAGTGACCTACAACAAACAGTCTCAAAGCAGTCTGCAGATATGAAAGATAAAATTAAGCAAATGACTGCGAAAGATGACGGAGTGCCTCAAGAAAGTGCGCCAACATCGGAAGCAGAAGCACAAAAAAGATTAGAAGAAACGAAAGTAGCCTTTGATCAAACAGAGGAAAAAGTAAATCAATAACTTTCAACTAAGCGGTAAAGAGCCCTCGATTCTTTACCGCTTTATTATGAAATCGATTTGTCATAGGTAACCCTTTTTTAGTAAAATAATGTGAGGAATACCATAATTATAATAAGAGAGGTAATTTAAATGGAAAGATTAAATACAAAAGAAGCATTTGACCAAGCATTGCAAGCGAATGAGAAGATGTTATTACTTAAGCACAGTAACACTTGCCCAATCAGCGCAGATGCGTACGAGCAATATGAACAATTCACAACTGAAAATAATGATGTAAAAGCTTATTATTTAGTTGTGCAAGAAGATCGTCCTTTGTCAAATGAAATCGCAGAAATATTTGAAGTAAAACACGAATCTCCCCAAGCTTTTCTTTTCGTTAATAAAGAAGTGGCTTGGCATACATCCCATCGTAAAATTACATATGATAGCCTAAATGAGGCTGTACAAGCTTAAGGTGATATCTTATCCGAACGATTTAAGTCTAATATGGACGTGGGTCGTTCGGGTCATTATTTCAATGGGGTAAAGGAGTCATGTTTTTTTCTGTTCATGCCATTTACTCTATAGTGTGTAATTTCTAGCTGATCAGTGAAATTCTAAATTGCCCCCCTGTTGAATTTACTCCAATAGAGGACTTCTCTAAAAATAACGTATATTGAAGTTCCATGATAAGGAAACCATAAAAATAAATATTGTGCTTCTTCCCCTTCCATTATTCCATTCCTCAACTAATATCACTTTTTCTAAGATGATTTGCAAAAGCTGTTTATAAAGGGTAATTTTCTTAACTCATCGTAATACTGACTATAGTAAAAATTTATCCAAAAAAAAGAATCTGCCAAGAGAAATCGATATCCTTAACTAGTCTTAGATTGTTTAGAGATCAATAAACAGAGCCATTAACAATGGTAGCATTCATAATATAAACCTTTACAATACAATGTGAACCATCTATCATTGCTCTTTCACATCATCAGTTCCATGACTGACCTTGTTCCTATATCAAAGGAAAAAAATTGTTGCTTCTCACCCAAAAGAATCACATCCTTTTGAATCATTTTACTTTATTACTTAAAAGCGTCTAATTAATAAAGAAAAAATTAGTGACAGAAGTATATATTTCATATATAATAACAACAATTATAAAAAATGTATTATAATTATCACCAAAACAATTAAGTGATATCTGAATAAAGCAAGAAAGTTATCTTACTCATCTTCGCTTTTTAGGATGGAGCTTTAATGTAATAACAATTGAGAGGATGGGACTATTATGGGTAAAGAACTAGAGCAATTGCGTAACCGAGTGGATGAAATTAACCTTCAGTTGCTTTCTTTAATAAATGAGAGAGCAGAACTTGTCCAAGAAATCGGAAGGGTAAAGGAAACACAAGGCGTCTATCGTTATGATCCTGTCCGCGAAAGAGCGATGTTGGATCTAATTAAAGAGAATAATAATGGACCATTTGAGAACTCAACAATTGAGCATATGTTCAAGGAAATTTTTAAAGCTGGTTTAGAATTACAAAAAGATGACCATCGCAAAGCATTATTAGTATCCCGTAAGAAAAAATCTGAAAATACAATTGTTGATATAAATGGAGAGCAGATCGGTAACGGACAGCCGCATCTTGTCTTCGGACCATGTGCGGTAGAATCATATGAGCAAGTGGCATCAGTTGCGGAAGCTGTGAAGGCTAAAGGCTTGAAGTTGTTACGTGGCGGCGCATTTAAGCCTAGAACTTCTCCATATGATTTCCAAGGATTAGGTGTTGAAGGCTTAAAGATCTTAAAACGTGTAGCAGATGAATACGGTTTAGCTGTTATTTCAGAAATCGTCAGCCCAAATGATATGGAAACAGCAGTGCAGTACTTAGATGTTATTCAAATTGGCGCTAGAAATATGCAGAATTTTGAATTGCTAAAAGCAGCAGGACAAATCAATAAGCCCGTGCTCTTAAAGCGTGGTATGTCTGCAACGATTGAAGAGTTCATTAATGCTGCTGAATACATCATGGCACAAGGGAATGGCCAAATCATTCTTTGTGAACGTGGGATAAGAACATATGAAAAAGCAACAAGAAATACGTTAGATATTACGGCTGTTCCAATTTTAAAACAAGAAACACATTTACCAGTTATGGTTGATGTCACTCATTCAACTGGAAGAAAAGATTTATTACTTCCAGCTGCAAAAGCAGCACTTGCTATTGGTGCTGATGGAGTAATGGCAGAAGTCCATCCTGATCCTGCAGTGGCGTTATCTGATTCCGCACAGCAAATGGATTTAAATCAATTCGATCAATTCATGAATGAACTAAAACTTCCTTCACAAATTCAAGTGTAATGATATAATAAAGCTGACTTAAGGGGAATGGTAATGGTCCCTTTTGAGTCGGCTTTTTTTATATCTTTATAAAATCATTTGTAGTGAGGATGGTTGTGATTTTCTAATCATTTTTTTAAGATTATGTGAGGAGTTGAACAATAGGGAAGAACATTTGATATTCGTGATCTGGGCTAGATTTTAACTATTTTTTGACTTTTTCATAAATATTGCAGCATGAAGTTGCGAGGGATGAGAAAAGTATCGTATGATTATACATAATGACAATTCTTGCTGAACAAATAAGGTTTGTAGAAGAATGACATACATAAATACATTTTATTAATATAGAAAAAAGTAAAAGGAGTGTGTGACATGAATATTACGATTTATGATGTAGCACGCGAAGCAAATGTTTCAATGGCTACTGTTTCAAGGGTTGTCAATGGGAATCCTAATGTCAAACCAACAACAAGGAAAAAAGTATTAGAAGTAATTGAACGTTTAGGTTACCGTCCAAATGCTGTCGCAAGGGGTCTGGCTAGTAAAAAAACGACAACAGTAGGTGTGATATTACCCGACGTATCGAGCACCTTAGTCGCGGAGTTAGCTAGAGGAATTGAAGATATCGCAACAATGTATAAGTATAATATTATTTTAAGTAACTCAGATCAAAATATGGACAAGGAGTTACATCTATTGAACACGATGTTAGGAAAACAAGTGGACGGGATTGTTTTTATGGGCGGTAATATAGAGGAAGCACATGTGGCGGAATTTGAGAAATCCCCTGTACCTATTGTACTTGCTGGTTCGATTGAAAAGTCGCAAACCATTCCTTCTGTAAACATCGATTATGAACAAGCAGCTTATGATGCGACGGAAGCCTTTATTCAAAAAGGTCACGAAAAAATTGCCTTTCTTATTGGTCCGTTAAGAGAACCAATCAATGCAGAAAAAAAATTAAAAGGCTATAAGAAAGCTCTTCAAGATGCGAATATTCCTTATCATGAGGAATGGGTAATTGAAGGCGACTACACATATGACTCAGGTTTAGAGGCATTTGAACGGTTGTTAGAGTTAGATAACAAGCCAACTGCTATATTTGCTGGGTCAGACGAAATGGCATTAGGAATCGTTCATGGTGCACAAGATAAAGGATATCACGTACCTCAGGATGTGGAAGTGATTAGTTCTGATAGCACAAGATTAGCTTTAATGGTGAGACCACAACTTACATCCGTTGTTCAACCGTTATATGACATTGGTGCAGTAGCAATGAGGTTATTGACGAAGTATATGAATAAGGAAGAAGTCACAGATCACACAGTAGTACTTCCGCACCGAATTGAACAGCGGAACTCAACAAAATAATCATCCGACCGATATGAGAAAAAGAGAAAAGACATATAAAAGTGAGTTTACCGTATTTACAAGGTAATTCTCACTTTTTACATGTTAAGGTAAGAAAAAATGGTCAAGTGAGAAGATAAGTGTCTTTACGGCTAATAAGGCACAACTTGTCTTCACCTCTTGCAGACTCGCCAATAGGCGAGTTTTCTAATTTCGTAATTTGGGAGAGAGAGAATGAGAAAGCTAGACAAGTTAACACCAGTTGGTTTAATGGTCGGTGTAATCATGATTATCTTTGGAATTGTTGCTTCCGGTGGGTGGACAGGGATCAAGTCTTTCTTTGATTTCTCATCCATCTTTATTGTCATTGGTGGTGTAGTTGCAGGTCTTTTTATATCCTTCCAAATGAAGGATTTACGAAAAACTTTTATAGTAATGAAAAAAGGCTTTTCTAAAGAAGAGAGGTCGATAGAGAGTCTGATTGAGACTTTTGTTAAGTTAGCAGACCGTGCAAGAAGAGAAGGCATATTATCTTTAGAGTTAGAAGTCGTAAATGAACCAAATCCATTCATCCGTAAAGGTGTGTTGTTGGCGGTTGATGGAATTGAACCAGAAATGATTAGAGATATCCTTAATGCAGATATTGATGCAATGGAAGAGCGCCATCGAAAAGGAAGGAATATTTTTGAAAAAGCGGGGGATTATGCACCTGCTTGGGGTATGATTGGTACATTAATTGGTCTTGTCCTTATGTTGAAAAATATGGATGACCCCTCAGAACTTGGTTCCGGAATGGCAATTGCTCTATTAACGACTTTATATGGCACTTTACTAGCAAATCTTTTTTTCAATCCTTTAGCTGCGAAACTTGAATCTCAAACGGATGATGAAATTTTTTATAAACAGGTTGTGATTGAAGGGGTAATTGGGGTTCAAACGGGACAGAATCCAACGATTTTACGAGAGAAATTAAGTGTTTATTTGTCCGAAACCGAGAAAAAAGCGATCGAGGAGCGACTAGAGCTAACGGAGGGCTTTGAACATGAGGCGCAATAATCGCCGATCTAAAAGAAATAGGAACAATAAAAAGGGTGCTCCCCTTTGGATGGTGACCTATTCGGACCTTGTTACGCTCGTTCTCGTCTTTTTCATCCTCCTGTTTTCGATGTCACAAGTGGACATGACGAAGTTTAAAGCTGTCTCAGATTCATTTAATAAAGTAGGGATATTCCAATCTAGCTCATCAATATTACCTGAGGATGGACGTGAATCTGTGTCAGATGAAACAGAGACAGGAACACCCCATTCACTTGATTCACTTGTTCAGGAAGTCGAGAGCTATCTAAAATCTAATGGAATGGAAAATGTGATTACAGCCAATCGAAACGAAAGAGGTGTTGTGCTCGTTCTTCAAGAACAAGTATTGTTTGAAACGGGCCAAGCCGATCTTATTGAAGATTCATTTGGTTTTCTCGAAAAGTTAGGGATTATGCTCAAAGAAATGCCTAATCTTATCCGAGTTGAGGGTCATACAGATAATCGTCCAATCGAGACTTATCGTTACCCATCGAATTGGGAATTATCTTCTGCTCGGGCAAGTAGTGTTATTCGTTATTTGGTGGAGAATAATGAAATAGAACCGTCTCGTTTTACTGCAGTAGGATACGGTGAAACAAGGCCGATTGTCGCTAACAATAGCTCGGAAAATTGGGAGAAAAATCGCAGAGTAGAAGTGATTATTCTTGATCCTGAATATAATCATAATGAAGCTATGGAATCATCTCATTGATTCTATAGCTTTTTTCACTTTATTTAGTCTAAGAAAAAGCTGGGTATACGCATTACCATTATCTATTTTACACAAGCAAGAGTAACTTTTTTCAACCTCTAGACTGACTTTTAAAAAGCAGTCATTTTGTATAATGAAAGTAACAGTAAGGAGGAGAAATGATGCAAATAAAAGAGCTAACAATATATGTAGGTAATTACAATGAAACGAAAAAATTTTATGAAGAAGTGATGGGGTTACATGTATATAAAGAATCTAAACAACAGATTACATTTCAGGTCGGTACAAGTCTGTTAACCATTCAAGAGGCGTATGAACAGGCCTCTTTTTATCATTTCGCTATTAATATTCCACCTAACTTATTTCAATCAGCGAAAGTTTGGTTAAGTAATAGAGTGACATTGGCAAGGGAAGAGGGTGAAGATGAGGCAGACTTTAAGGAAGCAAAAGCAAAAACGATCTATTTCGAGGATCCATCCGGTAATATCGTTGAATTCATTGCAAGAAAAACGTCTGCTGTAGCTGATGAATCGCATTTTCATAGGGCTCATTTCTTAAATATAAGTGAGGTGGGTATCGCTACAAACCATGTACTAGAGCTTGCTCAGCAATTACAAGATAAAGGAATACCAGTGAGAAACAACGAATCTATTAAACACGAGAAATATTTAAATTTTTTCGGAGAATATGAAGATGGAGTTTATATTATTGTTGCTCCTGTTGGTAGAAGGTGGATTTTCTCTAATAAATATGCTAAAGAGGCACCAATCGTTATTCGAACAGATAGAGGGATTATTCAATCATAGATAATGGAGGTAATCATGAGGAAAGTAGAAGTACTTGATTATGATCGACAATGGTCTACGGCTTTTGAAGTAGAGGCACAGAAGTTAAAGCGAGTCTTCAAAGAGCAAATGATAGCCATATTTCATATCGGTAGTACCTCAGTGCCAGGTCTTAAATCCAAGCCGATTATTGATATATTACCGGTTGTCAAAGATATTACAGAGGTTGATGATTACATCACTGAAATGAATGCATTAGGGTATGAGGCAAGAGGAGAGAATGGTATTAGAGGCAGAAGATATTTTCAAAAAGGACATGATAATCGTACTCATCATCTTCATTTTTTTGCAAGAGACAATGAAGAGATTATTAGACATCTTGCCTTTCGTGATTATTTACGGACTCATCCATTAGAAGCAAAAAAATATGGTGCATTAAAAGAAGCATTGGCCATTAAACACTCTGCAGATATTCATGCCTATATAGAAGGAAAAAATGCTTATGTGAAAAAAGTTGAACAAAAGGCATTAACTTGGTTTGAACAGGACGGGAATCTTCATCAACATCGGTTTTAAATATATTTTACTGGATGGCCTATTTTTCACCATCCAGTGAAATATATTGGTCTAACACAAATTTTTTAAATGTTTTTGTGATAGGTGACATATAACGGCTTTCTAACCAAGCAATACCAATCATACGAAAACAATGTGGTCGACTAATTGGAATTTGTATAATCTTACTTTTGTTGATACCTTTCAAATCTGGTAAAACTGAAACCCCAAGCTCTGCGGCAACTAACCCTGCCACTGTGTCTGCCTCATCGCCTTCAAACGTAATTTTTGGTGTGATCCCTGCATCTAAAAAGAGCCCCTCAACGGTTTCTCTTAAAGAATAACCTTTCTTTAAATGGATGATGGGTTCATATTTTAGTTCTTCGAGTGTAATAGAGTTTTTCTTTGCTAGGTGATGGTTTTTAGGTACGACGGCAAAAAGTTCTTCTTCCCATAACTTCATCCACCCTACCTCATCATCTTTATCATTAGGTGCAATAAAACATAAATCAATTTGTCCATTATAAAGTTGTTCTAACATGACATGTGAAGCTCCCTGACTAAGTTGGAAATGTGTTTCAGGGTAAGAATCACGGAATTGTGAAATCATATCAGGGATAATATTGGTACTTAATGTATGGAGAAAGCCAAGAGAAATCGTTCCAGTATGCGGTTGAATAAGGTCTTGAATTTCTTGTTTGGCTTCTACATATTCTTGAATTATTTTCTCTACTCTTCGCAAAAAAATAACCCCATATCCATTAAGGTGAATAGCACGCCCCTGTCTTTCAAATAATGGTACGCCTAATTCATCCTCTAACCTTGCAATGGAACGACTTAATGCAGACTGAGAAATCAATAGTTTCTCTGCTGATTGTGTCATATGTTCCGTTTCGGCAAGTGTTCGAAAATAAAGCAATTGTTGAATATCCATAGACTCACTCTTTCCATTACAAAAATGCATTATTTTTATTATTATAATGCATTATACATATCGATTCAAAGGTGGTACGATGTTTAATATTAAAGAATATGTTAGAAGAACTATTCTAAAAGAAAGAAGAGAACATGAATTGATGAACGGCATACAGCAAGGTACCAACCTTTTTAAAAAAGTGAATATCGCATTTTTTGCTGCGGGATTTAATACTTTTGCCATACTCTATTGCATGCAACCATTACTGCCGGAGTTTTCGAAGATTTTTTCTATTACCCCAGCAGAAGCAAGTCTCTCCCTCTCCCTGACAACAGTAGTTTTAGCGATTAGTATGTTATTTTTTGGTTCTATATCAGAGGTGTGGGGAAGAAAACCGATTATGGTTTATTCCATGTTCATTTCCTCATTTCTGTGTATTTTGACGGCATTTAGTCCTTCTTTTGAGATATTACTTATTTATCGTGTGCTCATTGGTGTGACACTTGCAGGCTTGCCTTCTATTGCAATGGCTTATTTATCTGAGGAAATGGATCCGAAAAGTTTAGGAAAGGCAATGGGCCTTTATATTAGTGGGAATGCCACAGGCGCTGTCTTTGGGCGTGTGTTTACGGGTGTTATTACAGATTACTTCAGCTGGCAAATTGCTATCCTTGGCGTGGGACTGATTGGCTTTATTGCCACAATGTATTTTCAACGAAGTTTACCTGATTCAAAATTCTTTAAACCGAGATTATTAAACCTTCGTTCATTATCCCATTCTTTAATTGACCATCTTAAAGATCCAATGTTGTTAGCTTTGTTTTTTATCGGTTTTTTACTATTAGGTAGCAATGTGGCATTGTTTAACTATGTTGGTTATTTATTAATGAGCGAGCCATTTTCATATAGTCATGCAACGATTGGCTGGTTATTTCTTATTTATTTAATCGGTGTAGTTAGTTCTACAATTAACGCAAAACTTGTTCGTTCTTACGGTAAAGAGAAAATGTTAGTCAGTTATTTCACCTTGGCCATAGTAGGTACAGTTTGTACGGCTATACCTCATATCATCGGCATTCTTTTAGGTTTATCTATCTTTATATTTGGCTTTTTCGGGGCACACGCCATTGCTTCAAGTTGGGTTGGCCAACGAGCAACACATGACAAAGCACAAGCCTCTTCGCTCTATTTATTTCTTTATTATTTCGGCTCTAGTGTCGGTGGTACAGTTGCTGGATTCTTCTGGTCGCGCTACGAATGGCATGGAGTCATCGGCATGGTTGTCATTTTTCTTATGATAGGATTTGCGCTTGTTGCAAGTCTACAATATATGCAAAAAAACCATGTAGTGTTGAAACAACAGTGGCATTCTTATAAATGAAAATGATTGATGATTGAGCGCTCAATCAAATATTTTTATGAGAGTAATAGACGATAGTAAAACCCAATCTGATCAAATCGGATTGGGTTTTTTCATATAAGGGAATGATGGACAAGAGTGGAAAAAGCAGAAGTGAAAGACGAGCGATGGTGGTGTTAGCCTTTTCATTAGTAAATTTTGTTTCCATGCGCAAATTTAGATTGTTTGCGTTACAACTTGTCACGACATTATTTCATCATAGTGGAGACGATCATTAAATAGTAACTGCCAAGCTATCGATAATAGGATTAACTCTTATTAATAAGAACCAATAGCTTTTTTTCTCTCCTCTTTAAATACGTTTCTAGTTAAATCAATAAATGCTTGTAGTGGTGGTGTCATTTGTTTGTTTTTATGCCAAGCTATTTGAGTATAGAGTTGAATGTGTTCGTTTGGCCAAATAATTTCTTTTAATTGACCGTTGTGAAGCTCTTTATTGACGACCATGGCGGGAAGAAAAGCCACACCTAGTCCAGCTATTACACATTGTTTAAGGGCCTCTATACTCACAAACTCAATACTGTTATGCAAAAAGACATTTTCCCCCGCTAAAGTCTGCTCCAATAAAGTGCGATAGGCACATCCGATTTCGGTTAAGAGAAATGATTCATTTTGTAAATCTTTTAGGGTAACGCTTGATTTAATTGCATACTCTGGCGCTGCCACCATTTTTAACTCTTCAATTATTAATGTCTCTGTCAGTAAGGTCTCAGGGGTTTTTCTCACATCCATGATAAAAGCAAGGTCGAGTGTACCATCATCTAAAAGTGCTCTTGCTGAATCATCAGAATGGGCAGGTTTAAACGTCAATTTTACATGAGGAAACTGTGATTTAAATAATTGTAAAACTCGTGGAAGTCGGTAAGTACATTGACTTTCTTGTGCGCCAATTGTTAAGGAGGCTGTTCTAAACTGTTTGTCACTTATTTTTTGTAGTGCCTCATCATTTAACCTTAACATTTGGTCAACATACTTCTTGTATTCTTTACCGGTAGCGGTCAAGACAAGTTTTTTTCCCAACCTTTCAAAAAGTGGGTGTTGCAGTTCTGCTTCTAATGCTTTTATTTGAGCGGTTACACTTGATTGTGCAAAATTAAGCATTTTTGCAGTTTTTGTAAAATTCAAAGTAATGGCTGCTGTTTGAAAGGTCTTTAATTGCTTCATATCCATTTTTTCACCTTCAGCATTGATCGTATTTTTCGATTGATGATATCTATATTATCATCTGTATCTATTAATAGAAACAGATTAAACTTAATATGATAGGAAACTAGAGGAGTGAATCGTAATGAAAATAGCAGTTATATATGGTGGAACACGTAAAAGCGGGAATACTGAATGGTTGACGAAACAAGTGATAAATGGGGTGAAAGTTAAGGAATTTCATTTATCTAACTATCAAATAGATGCTATAAAGGATCATCGACATAGTGAAGGCGGTTTTCCTCTAGTGGATGATGATTATCAACAATTAATTCAAGAAATAATGACATATGAAACGTTAATATTTGCTACACCTATTTACTGGTATAGTATGTCCGGTATGATGAAGAATTTTATCGATCGCTGGTCCCAAACACTCAGGGATCCCGAAATGAAACACTTTAAGAAGTGCATGGAAAATAAACAAGCTTATGTCATAGCTGTTGGTGGAGATCAGCCAACGATCAAGGGATTACCAATGATTCAACAATTTCAGTACATCTTTGATTTTATGGGAATGAAGTTTTTAGGATATATATTGGGTGAAGGAAATAAACCGAGAGATATTGAAAAAGATACGAAGGCAATCAGTGCAGCAAAAGAAATGAATAAAGTTATTTCACAAGGAAATGAGGCATAAAAATGAACAATCAACCCATTAACATTCAAGAAAAACTAACAAAATTTCATACGTTTTGGTCTCCAAAAGTTGTTGCAGAAATGAATAATTATCAATTGAAGGTCGCTAAATTCTCAGGTGAGTTCGTGTGGCACAAGCATGATGATACAGACGAAGTATTTTTGGTAGTTAAAGGTGAATTAACGATTCGCATGAGAGAAGAAGATGTGGTATTAAAGAATGGTGATTTATTCGTTGTCCCTCAGGGAGTGGAACATTGTCCATATGCAAAAGAAGAGTGCCATGTCATATTAATTGAACCGAAAGGAGTGATTAATACTGGAGAGGTGAAATCATCATTGACGGCTGAAAATGATGTTTGGATATAAGATGCAAAAGGGGGTAAAGTGATGGAATTAAGGGAGGTATTAAACGAGCAATTAAATGCATCACATCATGAAAATGGGTGGTTTGTTAGTTTGCTGAATAGCATAACAAACTTGAGTGATGAAGAAGCAAATTGGAAACCGAACGAAGACGTTCATAGTATCCATGAAATCACGACACATCTTCTTTATTATAATGAAAGATACTTGCATCGCTTCAAAGAAGAACCAGTTGATGAAGCTAAAGAAAATACTTTTCAGTTGGCTGAAGGGGTAACTTTTTCTCACACGAGAGAGAGGATTCATCAATTATATAATGATTGGAAAAAAAAACTAGAAGCATCGGATGATTTAGTGATGAATAATGCCAGTGAGCCATTGAGTCATCTTTATTTGCATACGGCGTATCATACGGGTCAAATCATCTTGTTGCGCAAATTACAAGGAAAGTGGGATGCATCCCAAGGAGTGGAAGGCTAAGCTTGATTGGGCTACTGTCATCGACTTGTTCTTTTCAGATGAAGGTTGCAATCAGTTGCAGGTTAAATATGGGCATGGTATAATTGGGAAAACTTAAATATACAACTACCTTTTGTCTAAAGGGGAGTAGCAGTTACAGTAAAGTCGTCAATACAGGGACTCTCCCTCGGCTTTATTGGCAACATTCGTTGTTTGCGAGACCTTTACCAAATTTCTTTGGTAAGGGTTTTTGTCGTGCTTTAAAAAAAGAAACACTAACTCATTTATTAAGGAGTGAAGACTAATGGCTGTGAAAAAATTACTAAAGAGACTCATTCAAAAAGAAGGCGTGAAGTTTTTGAAGAAAAAAGCAGTGCCAATCATAAAAGAACAGTTAAAGAAAAGGAAGGGTAGATAAGGGATGAAGACAAAAGTTTATGTTGCTGCTCTTGGTATGTTGTTGTTCTTGTCTGCATGTTCGCCAATTGAAGATACAAAAAATACGTTGGCGTATGTTAATGATGTGGAAGATTATATGAATGAGATTACAGAGTTTGCCAACGATTTTCCAGAACAAGCAGAGCAAGCGATAACGGATGAGAACGTGGCAGCATCACTGGAAAAAAATATCGAGGAGTTACAAAAAGCCATCGATACTATTGAACAAACAGAGGCACCAGAATTAATTGATAGTCTTCATGCTGAGTTGGTGCAACAAAATGAAGCATTATCATCGCAACTCGTTAAACTTGAGGAAAGTTTAGAGAAAGGTGCATTAACGAAGGCGTTTGTTCAGGACCAAGAATTTATGCAAACAATAAATGACATCACATCCATTTACAATGAAATTGAAAATCTTGGAGAATAGGCTAGCGCTAATGATGAGTAAAAATAAAAGCAAGCTAACGGTGCTTGCTTTTATTCTCTTATGGGATAAAGTGCTTTTTCCACCGTTTGTGCGTTTTTTTCAGTGATTTCATTTTTTCTTGGAATGGGATTATAGATATCCGATGAATCCTCCCAAGTATGTGGTAGCTTAAATGGAGATTCCTTTTGCCACTTTTCCATCCAATCAGAGGGAAGCTCTCCTTTTCCGCTTGAATTTTCAGTCATTTCCAACCAGATAAGTGACCAAGCTCTCGGAACGACCCGCCAAATATCATATCCACCACCGCCAACGGCAATCCATCTACCTTCACAATATTGATGAGCAAGTTGGTGAGCGAGCCTTGGTATTTCTTTATATATTCTCATTGTTGCTGAAAGATGTGTTAATGGATCATAGTAATGCGCATCAGCACCATTTTGCGTAAAAATAATATCTGGTTTAAAAAACGCTGCTACTTCTTTAAAGGACGTTTCGTAAGCATGTAGCCAAGAATCATCCTCTGTAAAAGCGTCTAAAGGTATATTAAACGAATAGCCATATCCATGACTATGACCTCTTTCATTAATATTCCCTGTTCCGGGAAATAAGTATCTACCAGTTTCATGGATAGATAATGTACATACATTTGGATCATCATAAAACGCCCATTGTACACCATCGCCATGATGAGCATCCGTATCAATATAAAGGACACGGGCATTGTACTTTTCTCGTAAATATTTAATTGCCACTGAGCTGTCGTTATAAATACAAAACCCAGATGCCTTCCCTCTAAAGCCATGATGAAGCCCCCCGCCTAAATGAAGGGCGTGCTCTGCCTTCCCTTGCATGACATAATCAGCGGCAGTCAATGCGCCTCCAACAAGTAAGCTACTGGCCTCATGCATTTGAGGGAAAATAGGTGTATCCTCGGTTCCAAGCCCGTAACCTTCTGCCTGCTCTTGGGGAAGCTCACCATTGCCTGCTAACTTTACAGCACGAACATAACCTGGATCATGAATGAGTAATAATTCTTCTTCTGTTGCTATTCTAGGTGCAATCATTTGTGCGTCTTTTATCGCATGGATAGATTGTAGTAAATCTAAAGTTAATTTTAGGCGTTGCTGATTAAAGGGGTGCTCAGCATTAAAGCGATAGTTAAGTAATGCATCAGAATATAAAAAAACAGAACGGTCCATGATGTTCACTTCCTTGGATCTATAGGCCAGAGTACAGAATGTCCTTCCTCACGTAATTTGTCTACAAGAGCAAGCGGATTCATTGTTTGGACTCTAAGGACTATAATTTTGTAATTACTATCCTCTTTATCTGGATAGACGAGGACACTAAGTATATTGGCTTTTAAATTGCGAAATACCGAGGTTACTTCAAAAAGCTTGCCTGTACGATTAGGCACTCTTACTTCAATTTGTGATCCTGGCTGATGGGCTCCTGTTAATTCAACATAAGTATGAAGGAGGTCTGTCTGAGTTACAATGCCAACTAACTTATTATCATTGAGAATGGGCATACAACCGATGCGGTGCTCGTACAGGGTTGCTGCAATATCTTCTACAAAGTCTAATGGGTGTCCAGAAATAATATTCGTTTTCATAATTCGTTTAATTGGTTGCGAGAGGCCTTCTTTTAATTGAACTGTATCTAGTATAGAAGGCGTCGCATCCCGTATATCTCGATCTGTTACTAAGCCAATAAGGTGATTGGTTTCGTCGATAATAGGCAAATGGCGGATTTTTTGATCACGCATAAGTTGGAGTGCATCTGCAATGAGGTGATTTTCAGTAAGTGTAAAGATTTCCTTCTTCATCATTTCTTCAACAATCATTTAAAATCCCCCTTTTTAAGAAAAACTAATACATAAAGCGATTCATAAATCGAAGTTTATCAAACTGTTGAATGGAATCTGTGCATACTCGTTTACCAATACGCGCCATTAGACAATTAGCTGGATGAGAGCTGATTTCTGGATCATCAGTAGCAAACCATACCAGTCCACCGGCATTCATCATCTTTTCCATGATTTTGCGATACTCCCATACATTTAAACCAGTTCCTTTTAAGTCCCAATGCCAATAGTATTCGGTAGTAATGACAATATAATCTTCCATCGCATCATCCATCATAGAGACGCGTAAGATACTTTTTCCAGTTCCCGTTCCACGAAAGGCAGGAATCACCTCTATGGCCCCTAGTTCGATGAGATTATTCATTTTCCCTTCTGACCATCTTTCTAACGGGTCTGGATACAAATAAGTCGCATAGCCTACGATCGTATCTCTAAATCTAGCAATAATGATTCTTCCTTCAGGTAATTCAGCAATCTCAATTAAAGCCTTCCTTTGTTGCTCTGGAGGTCTGAAAGCAACAAGATCATGATGAAAGTCATAAGTTTTTAGAAGGTCGACAGAAACCGGACCTTCAATGATTAATTCTCCGTTTGCTGTATTCAGTTTCATCGCATTATACGTTTTCAGATGCTGCAATTCATTCACCGCCTAAAACAAGTAATCTTACTATCTATTATACATAAACTGCTGAAGCGCTTTCATATAAAAAACATCAATTTAATGACAATTTGAAATTATATGTAGATTTTTTTAAGTAGTGGTGAGAGCAAAAATCATAATATTTTCGTCTGCCTTTTATGAAGTAAGAACGACTGTTGAAAATGAGGAAGTAATTGAACTTTTGACTCTCCTGCAAAAGTGGCTGCACAAACAAATAAGTGTATCTCTTTAAAAGGTATAACTTTTGAGCAAATGATGAGATAGAATATACATATATTTTCCATTTAGTATTTGATGATGAAATGAAAGAAAAGGAGATTAGCCGTGATTGGGAAAATCGTTTCAATAACATGGACGGTATCACCTTTTTATGATTATACCTTTTTAAGTTACAGTTTAATAATTCATTATGGATAATTACCTGACCTATAATTTAAAAAATTGTGAAAATAAAGTATTTATATTATAATAGTTTAAACAAGTTTAAAGGGGGATAAATAAACATGAAATTGGAAGCGCTGCCAGTAATACAAGGGAACCATAATTTGAAGAATTATGAGGAAGCGTATAATAGTTTTGATTGGACAGAAGCGAAAAAGCAATTTTCTTGGTACGAAACAGGGAAAATGAATCTGGCGTACGAAGCAATTGACCGCCATGCTGAAAGTGATAAGAAAAACAAGGTAGCGCTCTATTATCGTGAAGGTGAGAGTAAAGAAAAGTATACCTTTAAAGAAATGAAGGATTTCTCAAACCAAGCGGCTAATGTACTAAAAGCATATGGAGACGTGGAAAAAGGAGATCGCGTATTTGTTTTTATGGGGCGTTCACCAGAACTTTACTTTTCAGTTCTTGGTGCAATCAAACTAGGTGCCATTGTAGGGCCACTGTTTGAAGCCTTTATGGAGGGAGCGGTAACAGACCGTTTGGAGGATAGTGAAGCAAAAGTCCTTATTACGACTCCTGAACTTTTAGATCGTGTACCTGCTGATAAACTACCAAACTTAAAACATATCTTTGTTGTTGGTGACAATGTAGAAGAAAATGGGAAATTATTAGATTTCCGTAAATATATGCAAAATGCAAGTAAAGAGTTAGAGATTGAATGGGTAGAGCCAACTGATGGTCTTATTTTACATTATACTTCTGGTTCAACGGGTAAACCAAAAGGTGTTTTACATGTTCACAATGCAATGATCCAGCATTATCAAACGGCGAAATGGGTACTGGACTTAAAAGAAGAAGATGTTTATTGGTGTACTGCTGATCCAGGTTGGGTAACAGGAACTTCTTATGGTATTTTCGGACCTTGGTTAACAGGGACATCTAATCTCATTGTCGGAGGCCGATTTAGCCCTGAAACATGGTATCAAGCGATCGAAGATTATGGGGTAACTGTTTGGTATAGTGCGCCAACAGCATTCCGTATGCTAATGGGTGCTGGGGATGAGGTGGTGAAAAGGTTTAACTTAAGCTCATTACGCCATGTGTTAAGTGTAGGTGAACCACTGAATCCTGAAGTCGTGAGATGGGGCATGAAAGTATTTAATAAACGTATTCATGATACGTGGTGGATGACAGAAACAGGTGCGCAATTAATCTGTAATTATCCAAGTCTAGCGATTAAACCTGGCTCCATGGGTAAACCAATTCCAGGGGTGAAAGCAGCTATTGTTGATGACCAAGGGAATGAATTACCACCAAATCGTATGGGTAATTTGGCTATCAAAAAAGGCTGGCCATCTATGATGCATACAATTTGGAATAATAAAGAAAAATATGATTCATACTTCATGCCAGGCGATTGGTATGTTTCAGGCGATTCCGCTTATATGGATGAAGATGGTTATTTTTGGTTCCAAGGGAGAGTCGATGATGTAATTATGACGTCAGGCGAACGAGTAGGACCATTTGAGGTAGAAAGTAAGCTCATCGAACATCCAGCTGTTGCGGAAGCTGGTGTCATAGGAAAACCGGATCCGGTTCGTGGCGAGATTATTAAAGCCTTTATTGCGCTAATCGATGGCTATGAAGCAACAGATGAATTGAAAGAAGATATTCGTCAATTCGTTAAAAAGGGGTTAGCGGCACACGCTGCACCTCGTGAAATTGAATTCCGTGACAAACTGCCAAAAACACGCAGTGGTAAAATCATGCGTCGTGTATTAAAGGCTTGGGAATTAGATTTACCTACGGGCGACTTATCTACAATGGAAGATTAATTGATCAATGAGGTTAGTGTTGCGAGTCAATGTTTGAGGTATTCCTCTCTAATTGACTCGCTTTTTGTATTTGAGTTAACGCTTTTGAAGTAAAGGGGAGGAGTAGCTATGAATACATGTTTTATATTTAACAAACACACTGGAAATATTGCAATGTCTGAAGTCATGATAGATGAAGGTGAATCTATTTATTTGGGGCATATTGATAGAAATGGAAAGCAAACTATTTAGATATTATGATTATAGAATCAAAAAAAGAGGTGCGAATGGCACCTCTTTTTACTTCTAAATCAGGAATAATCGTATTTCTCTTTGTTTATTCTTCATCACTCGTATCCGGTTGATCTTCTTCCGCTGGAGGATTTTCAGTTTCTTCTTGAGGTTTTTCCTCTTCAGGTGTTTCTTCTGGTTTGCTATCTGTTTCTGTTTCCTGTTCTGTTTGTTCCTCTTTAGGCTTGTTTTCTTTTGCTTTTTCTTCTTTTTTCGGCTTTTCTTCTTTTTTCACATTGCCAACTTGTACTTTGCTTGAAGGTGAAGATTCGTTACCGGCAATATCCACTGCTGTAACATGGTATTCACCATTGCCACCTTTATAGCCTAAGGAGTCACCTGCTTTAATGCTGGCTACTTTTTTACCGTCTTTATATACACGATAGCCAATGACGTCATTTTCAGGGTGTTGCCCCCATGTGATGGAGTTACCTGATGATTGAGCATTTGGTGCAGCTGGTTTTTTGCCATTTTCACTCATTTTATCGGCTGCCACGAGTACTTTAGCCCATTTATCCCTTTTCGGTAATAAGTCACTTGGATTCGCTTTAATGCCAAATAGTTTTTCAATATACGCGGCATCTATAACCATACCAGGCTCAGAAAATTCCGCTGGTGTAGATTCAAGTGCCAAATACTTTCTATCTCCAATATGGACAATTCTACCTGTGCCAAGACTATCATCTGATCTAGATGGAACGTATTTTGCATTAAAGATGTCAGTATCAACAAGTCCTGCTGCAGAGCATGCTTGAGACGGGATTAAACCACTAATTGCACAGAATGAGCGACTGACTATACCATCAGGCCGTTTAAAGGTTTTATCCGGTTTCATGAGCTCAGGATTTACATCATAAGTAGCGTTCATCAAATCTGCCCATAAGTAATTATTACGTGCGCTATAAGATAAGCTACCACTTGCTTTTAGAGACTTAGGCGTATCGTAGCCACTCCATAGACCAGCAGTGACATTTGGGTTAGATGCGACAAACCAAGCATCTTCAAAATTATTACCTGTCCCTGTCTTACCTGCCCAATCGGCACTGAATTTTAAACGGTTTTTAACAGCAGTGGCTGTCCCATTATTAATAACCCCACGCATCACATCTATTGTTAAGTATGCGGTTTGCGGTGTAAAGACTTCCACTTCTTTCGTTTCATGTTCGTAGATAACATTGCCTTCTTTATCAGTAATTTTTTCAATCATATAAGCATCTACGAATTTACCGTTATTAGCAAATGTAGTGAATGCATTCGTATTCTCTTCAACGGAAACACCGTTTGTTAATGAACCTAATGCAGCTGATCTATTCGTTTTATCTTCTTCAGTTAAGGTGGTTATACCCATCTTTTCAAGATATTGTGCCGGGTTTTGGCTTAAAATATCGGTATAAAGTTTAACGGCTGGTACGTTATAAGATTGTTCAAGTGCATACCTTGCTGAAACTAAACCATGGTAGGTAAAAGAATAGTTTTTTGGCCAATAGTCACTTGAACCTGGGTTTAATCGCAGTGGCACATCGGGAAGAATACTTCCTGGTTGTGCTGCACCAAGTTCGAATGCAGGACCATAAACAAGTAACGGTTTCATGGTTGAGCCGTTTGGTCTTAAAGTATCGGTTGCATGGTTAAGATCCTCATTTAATGATACACCCTTGCCACGACCCCCAACAAAGCTCAGAATTTTCCCTGTACTGTTTTCAATCAGTTGTCCACCAACTTCTACAGGTTCCATTACTTCTTTTTCTTCACCATCGATTACATAGGTCGCACTTTTGGCTGGTCCGTAGTTAGGATAATCTTTAACTACTTTTTGCCAAGCTTCATAAATATCTTTATCAATAGTTGAGTGGACATGATAACCATTCTGTCTTAATGCTCGATCAGCTAAAATAAGATATTCGTTTTTAAGGTCGCCAGTTAAATCAGCTTCTTCATAGCCATCTTGTTCGGCTAAGATGGATGCTAAAAGTTCCTTTGCGCGGTCTTGGATTTCATAAGTTAAATAAGGGTATTTTTCAATTGCATCATCATTTTTTGGTTTTCTAAAATCAGCAACAATATTATACTCGCTAGCTTCTTTGTATTCTTTTTCTGTAATTCTTTCATCATCGTACATTCTCTTCAGTACGACTTTCATACGATCAATGCCTGGCTGCAGAGACTCCTCATCCTTCAAGCCACCACCTTGTTGGAATGGTGTGTAACCAAAAGGAGACTGGGGCATACCTGCAATGAAAGCTGCTTGCGGAATCGACACATCTTTAGCATCAACACCAAATAAACCTTGGGCAGCAGCCTGAACGCCAGCGATATTTCTACCTTCCGCATTACGGCCAAAAGTAGAGACATTTAAATAAGCTTCAAGAATCTCTTCTTTATCGAAATAATTCTCTAGCCTTAATGCGAGTAAGATTTCTTTTGCTTTTCGATCAAAAGAAACTTCGTTTGTTAAGATCTGGTTTTTTATCAGTTGTTGCGTTAATGTACTTCCGCCAGATTGAGTAGAGGCGTTTGTGACTTCTTGAAACAGTGCACGGAGGATCGCTTTTGGCACTACACCTTCATGCTCATAAAAATATTCATCCTCTGTGGCAATAACAGCATCCTGCAAATACGGTGAAACATTTTCTAACTTCACTTCTTCTCTTTCAAGGTCCGTTCTTACATTTCCTAAATATACATCACCAGCGAAATATAATTTTGAGGTTTCCTCATAATTATAGATTTCCTTTTGCATATTTTCATAAGAACGAAGGGGTTCATCTTTAACAAGAGAAGCAAAATAGCCAATACCTGTGGCACCTGCAAATGCCCCACCTAAAATAGCGGTAATCGCAAAAATTAATAATAAGTTCCATATAACTTGATATGTAATACGTGCGCCTTTTTTGGTTTCATTATGAGTTAAAAAACCGAATGCGGCTTTTGCTTTTTCTTTTATCTTGCTGAAGGTTTCATTCATTCGTTCATCCCTCCTAAAATCAAATACATTATAGCATAACCCAACAGGGAATATGACAAGGTTCGTCATAAAGTACAAAATTCATATTTTTCTTAGTATGATGATATAAATAGATGAAAAAAACGTCATATTGACATTGGTTATTCTTTTGTGATAAAAATGCATTATTACGATTCAATTTAATATTAGCGTTGATGGGTCATAAGTAGTCATTCTATCCCTGTTTCAGAAAGTCGACGGATTGCTGTGAGTCGATACAAATAGAAGTGCGAAATACCTCCCTGAGCTTTTACTGCGAACGATTGATCTAGTAGTAGTAAACGGTTTTTCCGTTATCAGTGAAGAGTGGAGAATGATGGTGTTCTCAAACTGGGTGGTACCGCGCAAAGAAATGCGTCCCTGCGATGAGCAGGGGCGTATTTTTTTTGGTTAAAAATTGATCTTTTATAAAATAAAGGAGGAAAAGCGCATGAATTTATTAGAAGATTTACAGTGGAGAGGCATTATTTATCAACAAACAGATGAGGAAGGAATGAAGGATCTTTTAGAAAAAGAAAAAATATCCTTATATTGTGGGATGGACCCGACTGGTGATAGTATGCATATTGGTCATTTATTACCCTTCTTAACATTGAGAAGATTTCAAAACGCTGGGCATCGTCCGATTGTGTTAGTGGGAGGTGCAACAGGATTAATTGGTGATCCGAAGGCGACAGAAGAAAGAACTTTACAAACGATTGAGAAAGTCCAAGAAAATGTTGCCTCTTTATCACAGCAATTAGAACGTATTTTTGATTTTGAAGGAGATAATGGAGCGACATTAGTCAATAATTACGACTGGACATCGAATATGAATATTGTCACTTTCCTTAGGGATTATGGTAAACATATTGGTGTGAATTATATGTTAGCAAAAGATACGATTGCTAAAAGGTTAGAATCAGGCATTTCTTTTACGGAATTCACTTATACGATTTTACAAGGGATGGACTTCAAGCATCTTTATGAAAATCACCAATGTAAAATTCAAATTGGCGGCAGTGATCAGTGGGGAAATATTACAACTGGGCTTGAGCTTATCCGTAAAATGGTTGGAGAAGGCGCGAAAGCATACGGTATGACCATTCCACTTGTTACAAAAGCAGATGGTACGAAGTTTGGAAAAACAGAAGGTGGAGCTATTTGGTTAGATGCGGAAAAAACGTCACCTTATGAGTTTTATCAGTTCTGGATAAATACGGCAGATGCAGATGTCATTAAATACTTGAAATACTTCACATTCCTATCACGTGAAGAAATCGAAGCTTTGGAAGTAGCTGTGCAAGAAGAGCCTCATTTACGTAAAGCACAAAAAGCATTAGCAGAAGAAATGACGAGACAAATACATGGTGAGACAGCATTAAATCAAGCATTGAAGATTACTGAAGCGTTATTCAGTGGACAAATTAAAGAATTAACCGCTGCGGAAGTAAAGGAAGGATTTAAAGATGTTCCTTCTTATCAACATAACGGCGAGGGTAATATTGTTGATTTGCTTGTAGAGGCTAAAATATCACCATCAAAAAGACAAGCGAGAGAAGACGTAACGAACGGTGCAATCTACATTAACGGTGATCGGATGCAAGAGGTTGATTATCAGTTGAGTGAGCAAGATAAAATAGAGGGGCAATTTACTGTTATTCGTCGCGGTAAGAAGAAATATACATTAATTCAATATTAAAATGAACAGCCTTCTTAAACTAAAACTTAAGAAGGCTCTTTTTTTATTTTAAGAAGATGTACCTCATATTGGCTTGATTCTTATTCTGCTCGATATTTCTTGAGCTTTCTGGCAGCAGATGCTTGGCTAATGCCTAACAAATCAGCGACTTTATAGCTTGAAGGATATTGTTTATATGTATGTAAGAGGATATGTTTTTCAATTCTTTCTAACCTTGCTTTTAAGCTTTCATTATTTTTTGGTAGGGGTAAATCAATGATGTCCGGTTCCATTTGCTTGTTTTTAAAGAGTGCTTGGGGTAGGTGGCTAGGATAGATAATGATAGAATCAACTGTTAAGACAAGTCTTTCTATTAAATTCTCTAGCTCGCGCACATTTCCTGGCCAATGATACTCTGTTAAATATTCGTAAGTCTCTGTATGAAGTTCTTTCTCCATATGATATTTATTGTTCATGATGGACAGATAATGACTGGCTAAAAAAACGATGTCTTCTTTCCGCTTTTTTAAAGGGGGAATTTCGATCGGAATGACATTGATACGATAGTAAAGGTCAAGGCGGAATTCACCTTTATTAACCATTTCTTCTAATGGACGATTTGTTGCAGTAATCAGTCTAAAATGACTCGTCCGATCTGTATTACTACCAACTCTTTTAAACTTCTTCTCTACAAGTACTTTTAACAATTTCACTTGTAAAGACAAGGATAATTCTCCAATCTCATCTAAAAATAATGTGCCATGATGTGCCTGTTCAATTAACCCCTTTTTCCCTTGCTTATGTGCCCCAGTGAAGCTTCCTGGCTCATAACCAAATAACTCCGTTTCGAATAAACTTTCTGGAATGGTACTACAGTTTACCTCAATTAAGGGTTCGTTTCTTTCGTTACTTAGCTGATGGATTTTTCTTGCCCACATACTTTTCCCAACACCAGATTCACCTAATAACAAGATTGTTGCGTTCGTATTGGCTACCCGATGAATCGTTCGTTTGATTTCTTCCATTTTTTTATTGCGATATTGGGCAGTTTCTTGTTGTCTAAGTGCTTTTACGACTTGTTGATAATTCTGGATTTGTCTCTCTAGCTCTTTATATTGGAGATGAAGTTTATTTATTTCTGTTTGATCTTGGGCATAGCTCACTACAAATTGTATTTGATTGTTAGAATCAAAAATTGGGTAGGCGGTGGTCATAATGGTTTTACCTGTTAACGTTTGCTGCATCAGTTCTACTTGTTGTTTCTTTTTTATTACAAGTGCTGTAATCGAAGGATTAAATACGCCTTTTGCTTCTAATTCATAAACCGTTTTACCTAAGCAATCCTCTTGCTTTACACCATAAACAGTCCAATGCTTTGGATTGAAATATAAGATTTCGCCGGCGCCATTTGTAATTGTAATATTATTATTGGAAGTGAGAACAATCGTTTCAATTAAAGAATGAAGTGATGAGTTTTCCATATAAACACTCCTTTGTATATAAAGCTCTCTCTAATTATACAATAATTCAAAATATAATTAATAATTAATTTATTGATTAAATAAATCAAAAATGAATTAATCATAAAAAAAGTTTCCTGATTTAATAAGTTTTATATATTTGGCATAAGACTTGCAGAGTAAATAATATTATTCAAAATAATCACCTAATGGAGGAATTGACTATGACAACATTATTAACGACAGAGTTATCTGAATTAGATAAGAAGCATTTTATCCATCCAACTAGCTCAATTGCACAGCAACAAGCGGAAGGTCCGAGCCATATCTTCACAGAGGGTAAGGGCGTATATTTAACAGATTCGAACGGACATAAAGTGATTGATGGGATGTCCTCGCTTTGGAATGTCAATATCGGCCATGGGGTGAAGGAAATGGCTGAAGCAGCTTATGAACAAATGTCTAAACTTGCCTTTACATCTAATTTTAGTACTTTTAGTAATGAGCCTGCGATTCGCTTAGCAGAAAAGTTGTCAAAAATATTACCTGGGGATCTTAATGCTGTCTTTTTTACATCAGGTGGATCCGAATCAAACGATACGGCATTTAAATTAGCACGACATTATTGGATATTAAAAGGGCAACCAGAGCGTCAAAAAATTATTTCCCGGAAAATGTCGTATCATGGTGTGGCAATGGGGGCTACAAGTGCTACAGGGTTAAAACCGTTTCGAGATTTTACAAATGCTAATGCGCCTCATTTTCACTATGTAAATTCGAGTGTAGAAGAATTCCGTACATTAATAGAAGAGGAAGGGCCAGAGACGATAGCAGCTTTTATTACTGAAATTGTTCAAGGAGCAGGCGGAGTCAATCTCCCTCCAGAAGGCTACTTTAAAGAGATAAGAAAAATATGTGATGAGTATGGCATCTTAATGATTATCGATGAAGTCATTACAGGCTTTGGAAGAACGGGAAAATACTTTGCCATTGAACATGATGCCATTCAACCAGATATGCTTTGTTTTGCCAAAGGTGTAACAAGTGGATATGCCCAATTAGGTGGTGTCGCGCTTAATAATCGCCTTCACAATGATTTCAAGACGCTTTCAAAAGGTACTTTGTTGCATGGTTATACGTATAGCGGTCACCCGGTAGCCTGTAATGTTGCTTTGAAAAATATTGAAATCATCGAAAGAGACGGTCTTATTGAGAATGCGGAAAAAATGGGAGAAGTATTATATAAAGGGCTGAAGTACTTAGAAGGAAAACATGAAATCGTGACAAATGCAAGAGGGTTTGGTTTACTAGGTGGGATTGATATTGTCAAAGATAGTCAATCTGGTGAGCGTTTTGATGAATATGTAAGTCCACTCATTGTGAAGGAAGCCGCTAAGCTAGGGTTGATTTTGCGAACAGTTACGTATGATCATGACTCAATTGTTTTCTCGCCGCCCCTCATCATAAACGAAGCAGAAGTGGAGCAAATGATTAATATCCTCGACCAAGCGATCGTAAATATCAAGGGAGAGGTGTTAAAAGGTTGAAGGTTGATACAAATAAAAAAACATATATGCGCTATAACCCTGCTAATATTGATGAATTAATCGGAAAAGTAGAAGAATCATCCTTGGCGGAAGTAGACATTGCGGCTACTTCTGCTAAGCAAGCCTTTATAAACTGGAAAAACAAGCCTTCAATAGAACGTGGCGATATTTTACGTGTAGCTGCAGATCTATTAGAAGCAAATATGGAAGAAGTGGCTATACTTGCGACAAAAGAAACAGGCAAGGTGATAAGAGAGACAAGAGGTGAAATAGGAAGAGCAGCAGCGATTCTTCGCTATTATGGGCAAGAGGGATGGAGACAAATTGGAGAGCATCTCCCTTCTGCGTTTATAGGAAAAACCCTCTACTCTTCTCGAGTGCCAATTGGACCGATAGCCGTTATTTCTCCATGGAATTTTCCAATCGCCATCCCAATATGGAAAATGGCCCCTGCATTGGTTTTTGGAAATACAGTTGTTTGGAAACCATCAGAGGAGTCAACATTAACAGCAATAAAAGTAGCTGAAATTCTGTGGCAAGCAGGGTTACCTAAAGATGTGCTACAAATGGTTAATGGTTCAGGCACAACGATTGGCGAGGCGCTAGTTTGTCATAAAGACATGACTGCAGTTACATTTACAGGGTCAAACCAAGTAGGCAATCAAATTGCGATTACTGCTGCATCTCAGCAAAAGAAGTATCAACTCGAGTTAGGCGGAAAAAACCCCGCGATTGTATTGGCTGATTGTGATTTATCTTTTGCTGCACAATCATGTATAGACGGTGCAATGAAACAGTCTGGGCAACGTTGTACAGCAACGGGCATTGTTTATGTTGAGGAAGCAGTCTATGATTCTTTTAAAACAATATTGAAGAATATATGCAATGAATTGAAAATAGGGAATCCATTATCAGAGGTGACAGATATTGGTCCGGTGGTATCAAAGAGACAATATGAAAAAGTACAATCCTATATCCAAAAAGGACTGGAAGAAGGTGCAAAGCTTGTTTGCGGTGGGCAGCCGCTTGCTGATGGATATTGGCATAATGGTTACTACATTCAACCGACAATTTTTGAAAATGTGAAAGAAGACATGACGATTGTTAAGGAAGAAATCTTTGGCCCGGTTCTTTGTTTAAGGAAAGTAGCGAATTACAAGGAGGCTTTAGAAGCAGCTAATTCCTCAAAATATGGACTAAGCGCTTCTATTTTCACGAATAATCTTCATCAGGCCTTTCATTTTATTCAACATGCTGAAGCAGGTATGGTTCAAGTAAATGGAGAGACTGGAGGTGCAGAACCGCAAGCGCCATTTGGTGGAATGAAGGCATCAAGCTCAGGCAGCAGAGAACAAGGACAAGCCGCAGTTGAGTTTTTCACAGAGATCAAAACAGTGTCTATACAAACTTTTGAAACATTAGATTACGATTAAATCTGAAAGGGTTGAATTTTATTAACAAAAATAAAGTCCTATCTCGATTCGATGTGTTGTTTTTGTCTTTTGGTGCAATGATTGGCTGGGGGTGGGTTGTGCTTTCAGGCAACTGGGTTCATACTGCCGGTTCTGTGGGAGCAATGATTGCCTTTATTGTTGGCGGTATTTTAGTTTCTTTTGTCGGACTTGCTTATGCCGAGTTATCATCGGCGATGCCGACAAATGGGGGAACGATGATTTTTGCCGAAAGAGGTATTGGACGTAAATCTGCTTTTATTGCTGCCTGGGGGTTAGCGCTTTGCTATATATCAGTCGTCGCTTTTGAAGCAGTTGCCTTGCCGACTGTTGTAGAATATTTGTTTCCTAATTACAAAGTTGGTTTTATGTACACAATCAATGATTATGATGTCTATCTCTCTTGGGTTTTAGTAGGTGTAGCAGGCGCTCTATTTGTCACCATTTTTAACTTCTTTGGTGTAAAATCAGCTGCCTTTTTACAGATGGTATTAACGATTGTGATTGCTTTAATTGGTGTCATGCTCATTGCCGGTGCTGGAGTGACTGGAAGTTTAGCAGATGCAGAGCCACTTTTTGTAGGGGGCGTTTCAGGTATTATCGTTGTTTTAGTAATGACTCCATTTATGTTTGTCGGGTTTGACGTTATCCCACAGACAGCTGAAGAAATGAATGTACCTCCAAAATCGATTGGACGACTTTTAATCATGTCAGTCGCCTTTGCTGTTATATTTTATATTGGCGTAGTCATAGCAGTAGGAATAGCAGTAGACAAATCTATTCTTTCGACATCAGTTTTACCAACGGCGGATGCGATGGCAAACATATATGGTTCTGATCATTTTGCGACCATTTTGATTCTTGGAGGAATTGCTGGGATACTAACGAGTTGGAATGCCTTTATTATTGGTGGGAGTCGTATTCTATGCTCAATGGCAGAGAAGGAAATGATTCCTGCTTGGTTTGGTCGCTTACATCCGAAAAATAAAACACCAACGAATGCGATTCTTTTTATTGGTGGACTATCCATGTTAGCGCCACTCTTAGGTCGTCCCATGCTTGTATGGTTAGTAGACGCTGGTGGGTTGGCAGTTCTATTTGCTTATTTAATCGTCTCTATTGCCTTTTTACAACTACGGAAAAATGAGCCAAATATGCCTCGACCATTCAAAGCAGGGAATTCTAATATTGTTGGATGGTTAGCGGTTCTATTAAGTATCGGTTTTATTGTCCTCTTCTTCCCAGGAATGCCTGCTGCATTAATCTGGCCATATGAATGGGTCATTTTTGCAGGTTGGTGGATTATAGGGGGGCTATTAATCTATCTTAAGCGGGAAACTTATATGAAGAGTAACAAAGATATATCTAATTCAAAAACAATGTAACCATTCTATTTGTTTCCAAATATAGCAAGGTTTTGCACCCTATTAGGGTGTTTTTTTGTGCCTATTTCTATAATGTTAGAGAAAATTTTCCTAATTATAGGAGACTAATCATTTTATGTAGCCTTATCACTTGTTTATTGGTTAGACCAGAATAACAAGTGATAAGGAAATGAAAAAAGCAACGATTATGTGAATGAAACAAGTAAAAGAGTAAATATGTCTGTCAGGACAAATAACGATGGAGGAAGAAAAACTTATTGTTGAGGAGTATGGCAATATCGGTCCTATCAATGGCCCGGATTATGACTTGTTTGTTGATTGTACGGAAATGAAGCTGTAATCTTAAGAGTTATCTGAAATATTGAACGTTTTAAGAACTGATGTAAATAAACATATTTCATAGTAATAGAAATTAATTGGAGTTGTTTAATATTGAACCAACAAATAGAAGAAGAACTTAAATTATTGAAATTCCAAATAAAATTGTTAAAAATGGCGGTTCCAAATGATGATTATCCATATTTCATGTATTTATTAGATCATGATATTACTGAAAAGCAATCTAATTTAATCAAAGACATTTTAGTTATATTAAATATTAGAAATAAAACGGTTTTTTCCGAGTATAAAAAAGGTCAACCAGAAATAGCAGAAGGCTTAATAGAAGAATTAAATAAATTCCATATTAATGAGCAACAGTTGTTTTCCGATGAAAAACCAAGTTATGAAGAATTTGAGTTTTACATCAAACAATTTCTTCCTTCACATGTTAATCCAATATATCTTTTGCAAAGTTTGGAAAAACAATCTTTATTTAAGAATATTGCAAAATATTTATTAGATAATCTAACTTTTAAAGAATAAGTTAACTTTAAGGTGATATGTATAAGGTATTGAATCTGAGATGGGTGCCATCTTGTTTGAGTATTATCACTATTATAAAAAAAAAACCCACATATAGTGGGTTTTTTTGAATCAGATTAACGAGAGTAGAACTCAACGATAAGAGATTCGTTAATTTCTGCTGGAAGTTCAGAACGCTCTGGTAAACGAGTGAAAGAACCTTCAAGTTTATCTGCATCGAAAGATACGAAATCAGGTACAAAGTTGCTAACTTCAACTGCTTCTTTCACGATATCTAGGTTACGAGATTTTTCGCGAAGAGTAATTGTTTGACCTGGTTGCATGCGGTAAGAAGGGATATCTACACGCTTGCCATCAACTAAGATGTGACCGTGGTTCACAAGTTGACGAGCTTGACGACGAGTACGAGATAAACCTAGACGATAAACAACGTTGTCTAAACGAGATTCTAAAAGAATCATGAAGTTTTCACCGTGTTTACCAGTCATTTTACCAGCTTTATCGAATAAGTTACGGAATTGGCGTTCGTTTACACCATACATGTGACGAAGCTTTTGCTTCTCTTGTAATTGTAATCCGTACTCAGATAATTTTTTACGTTGGTTAGGACCATGTTGTCCAGGAGCGTAAGGACGCTTTTCTAATTCTTTACCAGTGCCGCTTAGAGAAATACCAAGACGACGAGATAATTTCCAGCTTGGGCCAGTATAACGAGCCATAATATGACTCCTCCTTTTTGTTTTTATTTGGGTAAAATAAAAACAGTTGTGGTCAGCTTTACGTACATTTTGTTTTCAAGTATCTTCGCCCTCGCAGCAGAGGGTTACACAATACCCCATCAACAAAGATTGTTAGAGGAACAAAATGAAACATTAAAGTACACACAAAAGCTGCGATATTTTACACAAAGACTATTATACAATCTTTAATCATTAGAAGTCAATATTTTGCTAAGTGTAACATGGAGTCAATTATTAATCTTCGATGTAAAAGATTTAAGTTGAAAACACTTAAGTGAAAATGAGTCATTTCCTTATGAATATAGCAAAACGATGATAAAGAATGTTTGATATTGTAAAATATATGATATAATATAGTTCTAAAGTATCTATTTTAGTTAGGTTAAAAGAACTATAGTATAGAAAAAAATAGCTAAGTGTAATACTAAAAATATTTAAGAGTGATGATTTTCTTATGTCATTAGTTAATGACAATGCTTATACGCAGATAAAGACATAAGTGCCATTTAAGGAGCGATTTTTTATACCTCTGAAGTATACATATTCTATCTAAAATGTGGGTGATAAACAAACCCCTGTTGAATATAGGTGATATAACGATGGATAAGGAAAAGGAAGTAAAAGCGTTATTAAGAATAAAAAGTAAGTTATTAGATCTTATATATAAAGAAAGCACTTCTAAGCATCAATTTGATATTTTTGTTAAAGAAGTTGCTACTAGTTTAGGATGTGTCGCAGCAGGATTTTATTTCGTGAATGAGTGGAAAAAGGCATATGTCATTGAAGGTGAATTTCAAGCTGAGTTATTGCCTTTACCTGCTTTTATTCCTATCGATGAGATTTATCGCGAAGACCATCCATTTTATGCCGATAAAAAACAGGGAGTTTATACGAGTAAAGATGGACACTTACTGATATTCTTACTTCAGCGGTTAGATGGTATACCAGAGTATTTGGTTTTGCTAATGGAGGATCAACAACAACTCATGCTGAACCAGCCATTTATGAATAAGCTAACAGATGTTTTGAATTCCTATGTGTTATTTAAAGGTAAAATGAATGAGCTATACGATAAAAAACTTCATTACACGGAATTGTTTGCATTTGTCGAACGTTTTAGTTTTCATAGAATTTTAAAACTGGACGTATTATTAAGTGAGATGTTAGAAATTCTGCAGAGGCTATATCCTTCTTTTCAATATTATTTATTGTTGACACATGATTATGAAGAAATCAATCAATTACCAGTGAGGGATTTAGATTATCAGGAAGAAAACAGTCTCGCACTTGATGCGTATGTATCAGGCAAAGTGACGATAGAACAAACATCAACCGATATTGTCCTCTATGCTCCATTCATAGGGAGCCAGGGGGTGTATGGTGTTCTCCAAGTGATTACTAAAGGGGTATATGCGATTCCAAAAGCTGATCAAAAGTATTTTGGTTTAGTTGCGAAAATGACTGGAGCGATTATTGAAAATATTCAATTACATCAACAGTCACAACAATTAATTGGTGATTTGCAATTTATTAATGAAACATCGCAGCAATTAAATGCTGATCTGCGTTTTACGGAGACGATTCATTTTATGACCGAACAAATAAAGAAATCATTTCACGCAGAAGAAGTGGGCTTTTTCTTGTCTCAAGATGGTGAAAAATGGACTCCTTTAAGTGGTAGCACAAGTTTCTTCTTTGCAAAGAAATCGAAAGACTTTGTCATACATGTGCAAAAACTGATGTTAGAGAAGAAAGATGCGCTCTTTATTGGTGATTTAACGATTCCCCATACGAAAGCTAGTTACCGTTCCCTTATGGCTGTACCAATGGGAAACTTAGGGGCGGTGTGGGGGTTTGTAGTGATTTTGCATCCTATGCCTTATTACTTTCCGTTTGATTCATTTAAGTTACTGCAAGCATTAATTCACCATACAACGCTTGCATTTAAGAATTCGTTATTAAGAGAGGAATTAGAAAAGTTAGTCGTAACTGATCACTTAACGCAATTATTTTCACGAAGTTATTTGGATAATCAAGTAGAACAGTCACTAAAAAGTGACGAAAAAGGTGTGTTAATATTAATCGATATTGATGATTTTAAAATGATTAATGATGAATATGGTCATCAAGTCGGTGACGATATCCTTATTCAAGTTTCAGAAATTATTATCCATCATATTAGAACGAGTGATGTGGGCGCAAGATGGGGTGGCGAGGAACTGGCGATTTATCTTCCTAATGTAGATGCGAAGATCGGTGTTTCAATCGCTAGAAGATTAAAGGAACAAGTGAGTCGATTAACGAGTCCAGGCGTGAGTATTTCTTGTGGAGTCTCTCATTGGAAAGCGAATGATGACGAGAGCTATGCAACCTTATTTCATCGTGCGGATGTAGCATTATATGAAGCGAAAAATGCAGGGAAAAATAAAGTTGTTTTTTTAGAAAAGGATAGAGACTAAGAGGTTGGTTAGGTTAGTTGGAACAGAAATGAAATTGATGGGATTTAAAAATGAGATTGTCTATGTCTAAAAAGGATATTTATCGATCACAAACTGCCAATCGTATTTCGTTACTGTCACTTATACCACCCTCTTTGTTTAGTTAGACAACTATAAATCATAATAATTGTTGAAAATTCTTAGACTGTATCATATTCTAAATTATAGGAATATTTGTAATAATAATTAAGTCTATTTTTATTTTTATAATTATGTAAGCGTTTTCAAATATAATCCTGGAGGAGATATCCTTGGAAGGTAACGAGAAAAGAATAGAGACCAAATGTATTCATTCTGGTTATGATAGTCAATTCTATAACGGCAGTTTAATACCACCATTGTTTCAAACAGCGACATTTACATTCTCAAGTGCAGAAGAAGGTGCGCGCAGGTTTGCCTCTGAAGAAGCAGGGTATGTTTATTCACGTTTAGGTAACCCGACTGTTGAAATCTTAGAAAAACGAATGGCAGAATTAGAAGGCGCAGAATCGGCATTAGCTTTTGGATCTGGAATGGCAGCAGTTTCATCTGTTTTACTAACATTAACGAAAGCAGGAGACCATATTTTATGCTCGCAAGGGGTATATGGATGCACATATGGTCTATTGCATTTATTAGAAGAAAAATACCAGATTTCACATCAGTTTTCTCCTATGAGCTCTAGAGAAGAGTTAATGAATTGCATTACACCAGAAACCACTTGTATTTACATCGAAACACCGATTAATCCAACACTAGATATTGTTGACCTTGAAATGGTCGCAGCCATAGGTAAAGAAAAACAAATCCCTGTTGTAGTAGATAACACCTTTTGTTCCCCGTATTTGCAAAACCCCATTGCACTTGGGTGTGATCTTGTTGTTCATAGTGCAACAAAGTATTTGTGTGGCCATGGAGATGTCATTGCTGGCATTGTGGCAGGGAAAAAAGAGTGGATGGACGACATCGCGAGACAAGCAAGAAAAGATATAGGCGGTATTATATCTCCCTTTGATGCTTGGTTATTATTAAGAGGTATCAAGACATTACCTATTCGATTAGATCGACACAGTCAACAAGCTGCTATTCTTGCCAATTTTTTACGAGATCATGAGAAAATTGAGCAAGTTTATTATCCAGGTTTTGCTGATCATCCACAAGCTAAGATTGTTGCAAAACAAATGAAGCAACCTGGGGGCATTATCTCTTTTAAAATTAAAGGTGGGCAAAAAGAAGCGCAAGCATTGATGAATCACCTAAGTCTTATTAAAATGGCTGTGAGTTTAGGTGATGCAGAGACTTTAATTCAACATCCGGCAACGATGACACATGCTGTCGTACCGAAAGAAGAAAGAGAAAAAATGGGGATTGAAGATAATTTATTACGGCTTTCAGTGGGGTTAGAAGCGATCGAAGATATTCAAGCAGATCTCTCTGAAGCGTTATATCAATGCAAATAACATCATCTAATCAACATGCGAACAAATGCATGTAGCCTCTCTTGCATTTGTTCGCATTTCTTGCAGTTATAAAAACTTCACTAATTCTTTTACAAATGCTTCAAGCATTTTTTCATCTACTTCATCAAAGCGATTTTTTTCAGGAGAATCAATATCTAAAACACCTAATAATGTTCCTTCTTTTACGATGGGAATGACAATTTCCGATTGAGAAGCCGCATCACATGCGATATGGCCAGGAAAAGCATGAACATCTGCAATTCTTTGTGTTTCTTGTTTAGAAGCTGCAGTACCGCAAACACCTCTACCGACTGGAATTCTTACACATGCAGGCAATCCTTGGAATGGTCCGAGAACAAGTTCTCCATCTTCCATTAAATAAAAACCAACCCAATTGGTGCGGTCTAAAAATTGATTCAATAACGCAGAAGCATTACTTAAGTTGGCGACTGTATTTTTTTCACCTTCTAATAGTGCAGCAAGTTGCTTAATAACTAATTGATAATTTTCTTCTTTATTTCCTTGATAATTTTCGACGTTAAACATCATGCATCACCATGCTTTCTTTAAGTATTTAAGGTATTATGCCATAACATAGGGTAAAAGGGGAGACTTTGTCGACAATTAATAAAAGGAAAATCTCTTTTATGCAAGAATAGATTTATTATAACAAGAACAGTGGAAATATGAACAAAAATCTTGTTATAGGGAGGCGAAAGAGCGCATGAAAGAAAATGCTAAAGTGGCAATAATTGATGCAGCTATCTATCTCTTCAACCATAAAGGGTTCAATGGAACATCTGTTAGGGATATCGCCAATAAAGCAAAAACAAATGTTGCTAATATATCCTATTATTTTGGCAATAAGAATGGTTTGTTAGAGCAATGCTTAACGGAATATTATGAAGCATATATTCAAGAAATTGAGAAAGGGTATAATCTCTTAGACCGAGGAGCGACTCAATCCCTAAAGGCCGTTGCTGAAAATATCCTTTATTTCCAATTTGAAAATGTGCAATTAACGAGACTGATTATTAGAGAAATGTCGATCGATTCGCAAATGGTCCGAGAAATTATGTCCACTTATTTAACGAAGGAGAAGTATTATTTAAATAAAATATTTGAACAAGGATTCAAGACGAAAGAATTCTATCTAAACACGGCGTCGTATTTAATTCTACAATGGAAGAGTCTGCTTACTATGCCATTTCTTAATAGTCATTACTTAACAGAAGTGCTTTACCTTGTTCCCCATGAAAGTTATTTTGTGGAAAAGTATGTACGTGAAACTCATGCATGGGTTGATCATATTGTTTGTAGAAAAGAGTCAAAAGAACAGCAAGTAACATTGCTAAATGTTTTGTAACTGGGAATTTAACTTCTGCCAACCGTACCCAACAAGTTTTGCTTGATGAGCGTCAGAGCCGAACACAAGTGGAATGCCCATTCTTTTGGCTTTTTGTGCGACTGATGCCGGAGGGTAGCTTTCAGAACATAGCGGTTTAATGAGCCCAGCGGCATTATAGTCCAGTTCGTAATGCTTTTCTTTAACTGCATTTAAAATATCACTTAGTTCCTTTTCAAATTCCTGTTCAACGGGAAATTTTTTTTGGAATTTTTTAACTAAAGTAATATGACCCATTCTAGTCGGTTTATATTGACCAAGGTCGCTTAAGATGGACTTTTGAACTGTACGAAAATAATGTTGATAGACAGCATCAATAGACCCGTATTCATTAATCATCTCTTGGAAAACATCAGGGCTATAGTCTAAACAATGATAACCAGTTTCTCCTTTTAAGAAATGAACAGACAAGATGGCGTCATCGATATTTGGGCCAATTTTATTCAAAAAAGCCGTTATTTCGTCTTCGTACCCTTCAATATAATCCACTTCTAACCCGATATGTATATTGAGCTCCTTTTTATATTGTTGTTTTAACTGTTCAACTTCATCTAAATAATTGGCAATATCACTATTTTTCATTGCACTATCTTTGGCTGGTGTAGGATCAATAAAATTAGTGGGTAAAGGGGCATGCTCAGTAAAAGTGATATCAGTAAAGCCTTGCTCTATCGCTTTATTAATATAATGTTTCATTTGATCTTTTGATCCATGAGGGCAATAAGGCGTATGAATATGACCATCTTTTTTCACGTGAAAAGCTCCTTTTCATAGCGAAATAATTGTTATTTAGTACGATATATGAGATAAATAAAAATAATCATTTATACGTGTAGAATTTAACTTTAATCGGTTTTCTTTCCGGGAAAATAGAAGTTTTTCTGTCAATTGAAGATGTAAAAAGATTGATTATACAAATTTTGTCCAATTATTTCAATAAAATCTTAAAATAATAGTCAAAAAATGTCGTTTACATGGTATCATAAAAGCATTGAAATGAACAAGAAAATGATTAGTTTAAGTATATATTTGGTTCGGTTACAGAACAGGGGGCTTTACAGATGGGATATGTAATTGGTGTACTCATAGTTTTCATATGCATTTATTTTACAGGGTATTTTTTTAAGAAGAAATACTTCAAGGAAGTGGATCGACTAGAGACATGGAAGCTTGAAATTATGGATCGCCCTGTTTTGGATGAATTATCGAAGGTGAAGGCACTAAATATGACAGGCCAAACAGAAGAATTATTTGAAAAGTGGCGAAGTGCTTGGGACGAAATCGTCACATCACAGCTTCCTGAGGTTGAAACGACTTTATTTGATGCGGAAGAATACATAGATAAATATCGGTTTAATAAAGCAAAGGAAAGCTTAAATAAGATTGAAACGGAATTGAACTTAGTAGAGGAACAAATCAACCAAATTTTAAAAGAGCTAAAAGAGTTAGTGGGGAGCGAAGAAAAGAACCGCCTCGAAATGGAAGCGTTGAAAGATACATATCGCAATTATAAAAAGCGGTTATTAACACAACGTCATGCCTATGGTAAGCCGGGTGAACAACTCGAAAACAGGTTAGGTGAAATACATAATGAATTCGAGTTGTATACTCAAAAAACAAATGAAGGTAATTATCTTGAAGCACGGGAACTAGTTCTTGCTTTAAATCAAAAGATGGAAGAAATGAACGATCATATAGATCAAATTCCTGTATTGTTAGTTGAGGTCAATACTAAATTGCCTAATCAATTAGCAGAATTAAAGGATGGGTTCGAGGAAATGAAGGAGCAAGGTTACCTACTCGAGCACCTTCAGGTAGAGAAGAATATAATTGAAATTGAAAAAGAAGTTAAAAAAATTATTGAGTTAGTTGAAGAGATAAACGTAAAAGCTGCTTCTGAACTCCAAGATGAAATTAAGGAACGAATTGATAGTTTATATGAACTGTTAGAAAAGGAAGTTATGGCAAAACACTTCGTTTCTAAAGAAGAAAGCAAGGCAAAAGATCTCTTAATTGATAGCAGTGAAAGACATATGGATTTAATAGAAGAAATGCGAATTATTTCCGATACATATCATGTACCAGATACGGAAAGTGATACACAGGAAAAACTTCAGAAGCTACTGACGAATGCTATTAAAAAATATGAAGTATTAGAAGATAAAATCAAGGAACAAAAAGTCCCTCATACAGTTTTAAAAGAAGAATTGACAGCTGTAAAAGAAGAACTGGATATTATAAAAGAAGAACAAACGCGTTTTAGCGAAAAATTAGAAGCACTACGTAAAGATGAAATGGTTGCAAGGGAAAAAATTAACGAGTTGAAAAAGCAGGTTAGTGACGTAGCACGCTTAGTATCAAAAAGTAATATTCCAGGATTACCAGAAGAATATAAATTTGTAATGAAAGAAGCAAACGATCAGATTAAAGAGGTTATCTTACGACTTGAAGAAAAGCCATTAAATATTTCTTCTGTGAACGATTATATGGAAATAGCCTTTATATCAGTAGAGAAGGCAGTTGAATACACTGAGGATATGATAGAGACATATTCGTTAACTGAAAAAGTCATTCAGTATGGTAATAGATATCGAAGTCGTCATCTAGGATTAAAGGAAAAGTTTACGAATGCTGAACTTGCCTTTAGGAATTATGAATACAAAGCAGCACTTGAACTGGCAGCAACCGCGATTGAAGAAGTTGAACCAGGAGCGTTGGAGAAGATTAAAGATTGGATAGATGAAGAGGAAAAAAACTGATGTGGTCATTAAAGCTACATCAGTTTTTTTCAGGTTTTTGTATAATCGTTAGTCTTTCGATTAATGAGTGATTTAGAACCTTGATTGACTGACCGAAAACTCATAAGAAATGACTATCACACAAGAAAAAAGCGAAGGCCCCTTTTCCTTCGCTTTTTTTAGTGACTATTTCTTTTTTTTTAATCTTCTTGAGTTTGTAACTGTTCTTTCGGGTTTGTATTGAGAGCGATAATAAAACCAACAATTGCACCAATGATTGCAGGGACAAGCCATCCAATACCTACACTAAATAACGGCAAGATAGAAAGCGATTGATTTAGTCCTTCGCTCCCTAGGCCAGCTGCATTTAATCCATCTATTATGCTAATTATTCCTGTTGGAATGAGTGCACAAATATAAACAATAGATGCCCCTTTAAATACATTGTTTATAAGTGAGAGTAAAATAAGCACAATAGCTAATGGATAAAGGAACGTTAGCACTGGTACTGAGATATTAATTAATTGCGTTAACCCAACATTTGCTATCGCCATACTAAAAATTGAAAAAATTATAACGAACTTTTTATAAGAAACACGTGGTACAATTTTATTAAAGTAGGCTGCGCAAGATGAAATTAATCCCACGGCTGTTGTTAAGCAAGCAAAAATAATCGCAAACCCGAGAATATAACCACCTGCAGAGCCAAATAAAAATTGGGCGGCTACTGATAATAACGCTCCACCATTTGGTTGTACACCTAATGTATTTGGAGATGTAGAACCAATATAAGCAAGTGCTACATAAATAATTGCTAGACCAGCTGCGGCAATAAGTCCCGCGGCAATACAAATCTTAGTAATAGAAGCTTTCTTTGTAACACCGAAGCCTTTTATTGAACTGATAACGATAATACCAAAGACAAGAGCGGCAATCGTATCCATTGTCAAGTACCCTTCGATAAAGCCTTTAAAGAAGGCACTATCTACATATGCGCCTGTTGGAGCTTGAGGGTCTCCTATCGGTGAAATAATCGCTTTTATTACAATTACAGCTAGAATAATTAGAAGTAGTGGCGTTAAAATGTTACCGATTACATCTACAAGCTTACCTGGATTCATGGCTAATAAAGTCGTAATCACAAAGAAAACGATAGAGAATATTAAAAGTGGCCAAATCGAATTGGCAGCGTTTTCAGATAAAAACGGCAATATCCCTATCTCATAAGATACGGTTCCTGTACGAGGAATAGCAAATAGTGGGCCAATGACTAAATACATTGCCACAGTAAAGATCAATCCATACAATGGGTGAACTCGATTTGCCATTGTTTGTACATCCCCAGATTTTGCAATTGCAATCACAGCAATGAGCGGTAGTCCGACACCAGTAATCAGAAAACCAATAATTGCAACCCATAAGGAAGTACCAGCTTCTTGTCCCAAAAATGGTGGAAAGATCATATTCCCTGCTCCGAAGAATAGAGCAAAGAGCATTAAACCTATTGAAAAGATTTGTTTGAATGAAAGTGTGTTATTATTCATACAATTTACCCCCTAAGTCGCTCGTCAATAGTCACTAAAATTTTCAACCGAAACTATAGTACCATGCTTTTGACGAACTGTGTCGAATTATAAAAATGTTGCAATTTTGGGTATATTGAAATAACGGTGGTAAACTTTGAAAGGATTAGATTTTTCGGAGTTTTTTTTAACCAATTATTTTCATTATAAATTAAATACCCAAAATGATAAAGTAAAATCTGTATTAATACACAAAAAATTTTTTTGTTGTGTATCGTAATAATTTGTTTTTACAAAATAGTAAAATTTCATTTCTTCTTATACAAATAACATTTCTATCTCAGCCAAAATTATGCTATGATTAAAAATTGCATAAGTGTTCTTCAAGGAGGAGCCGTAATGATTTATCTAGATAATAGTGCAACAACTCAACCATATAAAGAAGTAATTGATGCGTTTGTAAAAGTTTCTTCTACCTTTTTTGGTAATCCATCCTCCCTCCATGGCGTTGGTGAGAAAGCTGAAAAACTACTGCAACAAGCGAGAAGACAGATAGCACAATTGCTTAAAGTAAAAGAAAAAGAATTGCTGTTTACTTCTGGTGGTACGGAAGGTAATAATATGGCAATTAAGGGAATTGCAAAACAATATCAGAATCGTGGCAACCATTTAATTACAACAACCATCGAACACCCTTCTGTTATTGAGACAATGAAGCAGTTAGAAAAAGAAGGCTTTGAAGTGACGTATCTACCTGTAGATGAGGATGGCAGAATTTCTTTACATGATTTACAGATAGCTATTAGGGAAGAAACGATTCTTGTCTCGGTTATGCATGTCAATAATGAAATAGGTACCATCCAACCGATTAAAGCAATTGGAACATTATTAAAGGAATATCCTAAGGTTTTCTTTCATGTAGATGCGGTTCAATCAGTAGGTAAAGTCCCTCTGGGGTTATATGAATATGGTATTGATGCATGTACAATGTCAAGCCATAAATTTCATGGTTTAAAGGGTACGGGTCTTTTATATTTACGGCAAGGTGTATCCTTAATACCACTCCTTGCTGGTGGCAACCAAGAAAGTGAATTAAGGAGCGGAACAGAAAATACAGGTGGAATTGTCGCGATGGCTAAAGCGTTGAGGATGACAAATGATCAATTCAATTCTAGCTCTAACCTCCCTAGTTTAATGAATCAAATGAGAATAGCATTGGATGAGATAGAAGATGTCATTATCCATACGCCAATAAAAGCGACAGCGCCACATATTCTTAATTTCTCTGTTAAAGGTTTTAAGTCAGAGGTTTTTGTTCATGCCTTAGAAGAGAATGATATTTATATCTCTACTACTAGTGCGTGTTCATCTAAGCATGCTCATGCGAGTAGTACATTACTTGCAATGGGTATAAAAGAAGAAATTGCTTTGAGTGCAGTGAGAGTTAGTTTGAGCTATCAAACAACTGCTGATGAAGTAGAAAAATTTATTCATGCAGTGAAAAATACTATATTTCAACTGAGAAAGGTAATGAAGGTTTAATGAAATACGATAGAATATTAATTCGTTATGGGGAAATTTCAACTAAAGGAAGAAACCGTAAAAATTTTATAGATAAATTAAGAAAAAGTGTAAAGAGAGTCTTACATGATTTTCCTGAAATCAAGGTCGAGGGGCAAAGAGATCGCATGTTTGTTCTGCTTAATGACCAGCCACATGAAGAGATTATTGAAAGATTGAAGGGTGTCTTTGGTATCCAATCTTTTAGTCCCGTGTTAAAGGTAGAAAAAGATTTAGAAACAATGAAGGAAAAGGCATTACAATTAATGCAAAAGGTATATCAAGAAGGCGATACGTTCAAAATTACTGCGAAAAGAGCAGATAAAAGTTTTGCATTAGATACTTTTGGTATCAACCAAGCATTTGGTGCACATATTTTACAAAATATGCCCACTATCCCAGTTGATGTGAAGAAACCAAGTATAAATTTAGTCATTGAAGTGAGAAAAGAAGCAAGCTATATTTCATGTGAGAATATTAAAGGCGCCGGTGGATTACCAGCTGGTTCAAGCGGGAAAGGTATGCTTATGTTATCTGGTGGGATTGACAGCCCTGTCGCAGGCTATCTATCCATGAAAAGAGGAATTGAAGTCGAGGCGGTTCATTTTTATAGCCCTCCATTTACAAGTGAAAGATCAAAACAAAAAGTCATTGATCTAGCGGAAAAGCTCTCTCGAATTAATGGTGGTGTGGCACTTCATATTGTTCCTTTTACTGAGATTCAGCAGCTGATTCAGAAACAAATACCTGATAACTATACAATGACAACGACAAGAAGGTTAATGCTTAGAATAACTGACGCTCTTCGAGAAAAATATCAAGGATTATCCATTATTACTGGTGAGAGTCTTGGACAAGTTGCTAGTCAAACGATGGAAAGTATGTATGCTATTAATGAGGTGGTTAGCACACCGATTTTAAGGCCGCTTATTATGATGGATAAAGCAGATATTATCGATATTGCCCAGAATATTGACACGCATGACATATCTATTCGTCCATTTGAGGATTGTTGTACTGTATTTGTACCTTCTTCACCTAAAACGAAGCCGAAGCTTGAAAAAGTTCAACATTTTGAAAGCTATACAGACTTCGAGCCGTATATTCAAAAAGCGGTTGAAAATACCGAAAAACTTGTTATTATGCCGAATTCAAACATAGAAAAAGAGATGGAAGATCTTTTTTAACGCTCTTTATTACAAATAGATGACAATCAGTAATATAAATGCAACAATTACCAAATATTTATTGCATAGTGCCATGTGATTCTACACATTCTATACTCACAAGGAGGTGAAATCACATGGCAAACAACAACTCAAATAATCTTGTAGTACCTGGTGTACAACAAGCTCTTGATCAAATGAAATACGAAATCGCAACTGAATTTGGTGTAAACCTTGGTGGAGAAACTACTTCTCGTGCTAACGGTTCAGTTGGTGGAGAAATCACTAAACGTTTAGTTCAAATGGCTGAACAACAATTAGGTGGTTTCCAAAAATAATTTAATATGATGGCTACAAAAGGGCGGAGTAATCACTTCGCCCTTTTTTCTATTTAAAAAACATCAAATTGACGTATGTTGTTTAACAGTTTTTGAATGGCAGGCGTCATGGATCTGTCTTTCAGATAAGCAAGATAAACGGTTCTATTAAGAAAAATAGAATCAATGGGCAAGCCAATAATATGAGGGGTAGGGTTATAATCTAAGTAGCTTTTAGGTAATATAGTCACACCTAAACCTTCTTCAACCATTTTACAAGCAGTTTCTAAGCGTTCGATTTCATATTCAATTTTTGGATAAAGCTGTTCCTTCATAAAAGCTTGTAGCACATCTCCTCTGGTCTGGAAACCCTCACGACTAATAATAAATGTTTGATTAGCAATATCAGTGAGCTTTACAGAAGTTTCACGAGCAAGTGGATGTGTTTCATAAACAGCTAACATAAAGGGCTCATGATAAAGCGGATGTGAAGTTATTAATTGATTATGCATAGGTTGATTGGTAATGGTAAAATGCACATCTCCTTCTAATATGGAAGAAATAACTTCTTTTTGGCCAAGCACTTCATTAAATTGAAAGTGTATATCAGGGTAGGTAATTTTAAAATCCTTTATGACTTTGAATAGCCAAAACTTGGCAGATTCAATAATACCAATATTAATATGACCATCACCAGTTTCGGCCATCTCTGCCACTTCTAGTTGAAAATGTTCGAATTGCCTTACTATATGTAGAGCTCTTTGATAAAAAACCTTTCCGATATCTGTCAAATATATACTTCTTGTATCTCGTTTGAATAGCTCCATCTTTAAATCATTTTCTAATTTTATAATGGCATTACTTAATGACGGCTGTGATATATGTAAAATTTGTGCTGCCTTAGAAAAACTCTTCTCCTCAGCTACTGTGATAAAATAATTTAATTTCCTTATGTCCATTTTTTCACCTGCTTATAGTTAAAAGCTATAGATATATATATATTTGGTATTGGTCATTATAGCATAACTCTTTATATACTTTTTTTATACGATACTTTTAAATATATCCACTCTAAAAAATCAGAAATTTAATAAAAGTGAGGGAGTTCGCAATGTACAGTCAAGGAAGGAAAGACCAATGGATAGGCAGAATTGACTCTTTAGAGGATCGAAAGAGTTTTAGATACCATCAGGTTATTAAAACGGAAAATCTTCTCACCCCGAGCTGTAAAATGCAAAGATCTAGCTATGGAATGATTGGTTTCGAAAGTGAAGAAGGGGTAAGAAGAAACAACGGTAGACTAGGAGCAAAAGAGGGACCAAATGCCATAAAAAAAGCAGTTGCTAAATTACCTTTTCCATATGATGTTGATACCAATATTTATGATTTTGGTAATGTGGTTTGTGATCATCAGCAGTTGGAAGAAGCACAAGCAGAATTAGGGGATTTTGTTAGCTTGATTCTAAATGAAAAATCTACACCTATCATATTAGGTGGTGGTCATGAGACGCTATACGGTCATTACTTAGGTGTTAGAAAATCGATAAGTAAACAGAAGAAATTAGGTATTATAAATATTGACGCACATTTTGATTTACGATCATATGATGAAGCGCCTTCATCGGGTACGATGTTTAAACAAATATTAGATCAAGACGAAAATGCAAATTATTTATGCATTGGCATACAAAAACAGGGGAATACAGCTTCCCTTTTCGAGACTGCCTCCAAACTGGGTGTCACCTATATTTTAGAAGAAACCATTCATGCAGAAGGTTTAAATCAAACCAAACAAGTAATTAATGATTTTATTAAAGAATGTGATGTGTGCTTGTTAACACTGTGCATGGATGCTGTTAATTCTGCCTACGCACCAGGTGTAAGTGCGCCATCTCCATTCGGCTTAACTCCATTTGAAGTAAGGGAACTTGTTCGATGGGTTACACATAATGATAAGACGATTTCGTTTGATATCTCCGAAGTTAATCCTTCATTAGACAGAGATGGACAAACAGCAGCAGTTGCAGCTCAATTGGTGAGTGAAGCAATCAGTGCATTTCACAGGAGGACAAAGAGATGAACATCACTTTAGATTCAATTTCAACATTATTTCTTGCTGTCGCCCTTTTGTTAATCGGTAACATATTAATAAAAAAGGTGCCTTGGTTAAATCGTTATTGTATACCTGCTCCAGTTGTGGGCGGATTATTATTTGCTTTACTTATTTTAATTTTAAAACAAACAGGGTTAATGAATATTGAATTAGATACATCACTACAAAGCATTTTTATGCTTACCTTTTTTACGACGGTTGGCTTAGGGGCTAGTTTTAAATTAGTGAAGTTAGGTGGTAAGCTTCTTATCTTCTACTGGATTGCCTGTGGCGTACTTGCCTTATGTCAGAATGCCATTGGGATTTCTCTAGCAACCGCACTTGGTCTTGAACCGTTACTAGGTGTCATGATGGGGGCCGTTTCTATGGAAGGTGGACATGGTGCTGCAACGGCATTTGGTGGAACAATTGAAGAATTAGGAATAGAGTCTGCACTATCCACTGGATTAGCTGCTGCTACGTTTGGTTTAATAGCTGGTGGTTTAGTTGGAGGGCCAACAGTTAAGTATTTAATTAATAAATACAAATTAACACCTAAACAATCAAGTGATTCAGCAAGTGAAATTGCCACTACATTAGAAGAGGATAAAGATCATTTACCAACTTCTACTAATCATTTTATGGTTCAAGTTCTCATTATTACTTTTTGTATGACAGTTGGATCATTATTAGGAGAATTATTTTCCGAAGCAACAGGTTTTGTATTACCAAGCTATGTTGGAGCGATGTTTGTTGCTGTAATCGTAAGAAATATTGTAGATAAAGTAAATGGACGCATCATTGATATGAAATCAATTAATTTTATTGGCGATATTACATTAGGTATATTCCTCTCAATGGCGCTGATGAGCATTAAACTATGGGAGATTGCTGACCTTGCTCTTCCAATGCTATTCATTGTATTTATTCAAGTGGTCTTTATCGTGTTGTTCTCTATCTTTGTTCTATTTAAGGTATTTGGAAAAGATTATGATGCTGCTGTAATGGTCGGTGGATTTACAGGACACGGTCTTGGGGCAACACCTAATGCGATGGCGAATATGTCTGCCATTACTGAAAAATATGGACCTTCGCCAAAAGCATTCTTAATTGTACCAATTGTAGGGGCATTTCTCATCGATGTCTTTGCAATGCCAATTATAATTACGAGCATTAATTTATTATCTTAAAAAAGAAAATATATTGTAAGAAGAATCCGAGTAATTATTCAATTCAACGAATGAGAATAATATTGCTCGGATTTTTTTGCATCTTTAAGAGAATATAAAGCGAAAAAAGAAAGAGAGCGCTTAAGGAGAATTTAACTATGTTTTTGAAGGAAGTAAGTTTGTGTTTGGCAATCAATCAATGAGATAGAGAGAGAAATTATTTTAATTATTTAAATAATTTAGTATAATCATTAGTAACATCTAGAATGACGCATAGATTTAGAGAAAAGGAGAGGTTTTTGGATGAAACGAGAGGATTTATTAGCACCAGAGGTTTATAATTTAGTCTCAGAGGTTGAGCACTATGCACAAAATAGTGATAAACTGGCGATTCAATGGGAAGATGAGCAGGGTGAGAAAAAGGAAATTACATATAAGCAATTAATGAACAAAGCGAATAGAATTGGAAACGTTTTCGTAGATAAAGGGTTAGAAAAAGGCGATATTGTTCTAGTGATCATTCCTCGTCTTGTAGAAGCATATCAAACATATTTAGCTGCGCTGAAAGCAGGAATGGTTGTCATCCCTAGCTCAGAAATGTTAAAAACTAAAGACTTACAATATCGTATTAATCATGGTGATGTCAAAGCGATTGTTAGTTACGAACCTTATGTATCAGAATTCAACGAGATAAAAGAAGCAGAAAATCTTCCAAAGTTCATTATTGGAGGAAAAGCGCAAGGATGGATTTCTTTAGATGAAGAAATGGAAAGAGCAAATGAGTCGTTTAGAATAGTAGAAACGAAGAAAGACGATATGGCTTTTCTTTCGTATACTTCGGGAACAACAGGCAATCCAAAGGGTGTCGTTCATACCCATGGTTGGGCATTTGCTCATTTAAGAACTGCAGCTACACATTGGCTTGGTATTGAGGAAGGGGACACTGTCTGGGCAACAGCAGGTCCAGGTTGGCAAAAATGGATATGGAGCCCGTTTCTTTCTGTATTAGGCTCAGGAGCAACAGGGTTTGTTTATAACGGAAAGTTTGAACCGAAAAAGTATTTACAACTCTTGCAGGATTATGAAGTCAATGTGCTTTGCTGTACACCTACAGAATATCGCTTAATGGCAAAGGTAGATCATATTGGTCAATATAATTTATCAAAGCTTCATAGTGCTGTTTCAGCAGGAGAACCTTTGAACAGAGAAGTCATTGATATTTTTGAAAAGCATTTCGGGCTTGAAGTGAGAGACGGATATGGACAGACGGAAAATACACTGCTTGTAGGTGTCACGAAAGGCATGGGGTTAAGACCGGGTTCAATGGGAAAACCAACACCAGGTAACAGAGTAGAGATCATTAATGAAGACGGCAGGCCATGTTCAGTAGGTGAAGTAGGGGATATCGCTGTCCATGTTGATACGCCAGCACTATTTAAAAATTATTATAAAGACCCTGAAAGAACGGCCATGCAATTCCGTGGAGATTATTATATAACAGGGGATAAAGCCAAGATGGATAAAGATGGTTATTTTTGGTTTGAAGGACGCGGTGATGATATTATCATTAGCTCAGGTTATACCATTGGACCGTTTGAAGTTGAGGATGCGCTCGTGAAGCATCCATCTGTTAAAGAGTGTGCGGTTGTAGGCAGTCCAGATGAAGTCAGAGGTTTGATTGTCAAAGCCTTCATCGTTTTAAAAGAGGATGTCGATGAAAATGACGCTAATTTAATTCCGAGTTTACAACAGCATGTTAAAGAGCTTACAGCACCGTATAAATATCCAAGAAAGATTGAATTTGTTAAAGATTTACCAAAAACAACTTCAGGCAAAATTATGAGAAAAGAGTTACGAAAACAAGAGGCTACAAAGACGACGGCCAACTAATATAAAAGAGACAGAAGAAAATAAAAATCTTCTGTCTTTTTTTATATTGAGTGATATAGAAGAATGGGCTTTTTTGTTATACTGTAGAAAAAATAATAAAAGGAGTCAAAGGGAATGGGAACACTTTGGTTTGGCGGAAAAGTGTATACAATGCAAACAGCAAATGATTACGTTGAAGCTGTTTTTACAAGAGAAGGGCGAATTATTGCAACAGGTAATGAAGCTGAATTGAGACAGCTCTATCAGCATGAGTTGACGAAGTTAGTGGATTTAAAGGGTAGTGTAATGCTCCCAGGCTTTGTTGATAGTCATATGCACTTAATTGGACATGGGGAAAAACTTATTCGTCTTGATTTATCGCAATTCACTTCAAAAGAAGCGAGCTTACAAGCTTTAAAAGAATATAGTGAAGATGCCAACCCTGGTGAGTGGATTATTGGAGAGGGTTGGAATGAGAATCTCTGGGATGAAGCAGAACCTATCGTTGCTAGTGATATAGACAGATGGGTAAATGATCACCCTGTCATGCTTAAACGGGTATGTAGGCATGCGATTAGTGTGAATACAAAGGCAATGGCGCTTGCGGGTATCTCAAAAAAGACAGTCTGTCCTTCAGGTGGTGTAATTGAAAAAGATGAGGATGGGCAGCCGAATGGCTTATTAAAGGATCAAGCACAAGAATTGATTACATCTGTGATACCGTCAGTAACTGATGCTTATATGATGAAAGCTATGAAAGCCGCTATTCGTGACGCACATCGATTAGGTCTTACAGGAGGACATACAGAAGACCTAAATTATTATGGTGGCTTTGAACAGACCTATCAAACTTTTAAAACGGTGATAAAAGATGCCAAGCTTCCGTTTAGAGCACACTTACTCGTTCATCATGAGGTGGTAGATGAACAACAAGCGAAGGCGATTTCTCCTCATCCATTTATAGAATTTGGTGCGATGAAAATATTTGCAGATGGTGCCCTTGGCGGAAGAACCGCTTTATTAAGTCATCCATATGCAGATGATAAGGAAACAAGTGGAGTAGCTATATTTACGCAAGAGGAACTAAATGCTTTAGTAGAGAAAGCTCGTTCTTATTCTATGCCTGTTGCCATACATGCGATTGGGGATCAAGCATTCGAAATGGCCCTAACAGCAATAGAGGCACATCCGCAGCATACTAAAGATAGAGATCGAATCATCCATGCGCAAATATTAAGGGAAGAGCTTATTGAGCGAGCGAAAAAACAACCATTAGTTCTTGATATTCAACCGAGTTTTGTTTCCTCAGATTTTCCTTGGGTAATTGAACGAATTGGGGAAGAACATATGAAATGGTGCTATGCTTGGCGTACTCTCATGCAAGAGGGTGTAATATGTGCAGGTGGATCGGATGCGCCTATTGAACCACTAAGTCCATTGTTAGGTATCCATGCAGCAGTTACCAGAACAAACGTGAATGATTCGAATGAAACGGTTTATGATATCAACCAAACACTTTCACCTTTTAATGCGGTGTGGTTGTATACGAGAGGAAGCGCTTATGCATGTAGTCATGAGCATGAACGCGGGATGATTGTAGAGGGATTTGTAGCGGATTTTACGATTTTAAAAGAAGATATTTTTAGCATCCCTGTGCAAGAGATCCCCAACATCACTATTGAAATGACTGTGGTAGCAGACGAGATTGTTTATACAAAAAGTTAAAATAGTTTAAAAACTATTGTCTATTCCATTCTTTTAGGCGTATAATACATTTTATTTCGAATATAGAAAGAATTGAGGATAGAAAATGGCGCAAGATGTTAAGCAAGGTGTAATTTATGCAGGTTTATCGTATGTGTTATGGGGAATACTGCCGATTTATTGGAAGTTAATAGGCGGGGTTAGTGCTGGCGAAACACTTGCTAACCGGGTTATTTGGAGCTTTGTTTTTATGCTGATTTTATTGCTATTTTTAGGTAAATTGCGTACTTTTATGACTGTTGTAAAAGGACTGTGGCAAACAAAGAAGCAGTTGTTCGGACTAATTATCGCTTCTCTATTAGTAAGTGCGAATTGGTTTATCTTTATATGGGCTGTAAATAATGGACAAATGATTGAAACTAGCATGGGATACTATATTAATCCGTTGATTAGTGTGCTCCTAGGGATGGTCGTTTTCAAAGAGCGGTTATCTATTTCTCAATATGTTTCTTTCGCACTAGCGGCCATTGGTGTGATTATTTTAACTGTTTCATATGGTTCATTTCCTTGGGTTTCCTTTTTACTTGCTTTAAGCTTCGCACTGTACGGGTTAGCGAAAAAAATAGTGAAAGTAGATGCAGCCATTGGCCTTACACTTGAAACGATGGTTATTACGCCAATTGCTTTACTATATATGGGTAGTTTGTTTGGGCAGCAAAAACAGATGCTGTTTCATGGAAACGTTGGTTTAGATTATTTATTGATTGGCGCTGGAGTAGCAACAGCCGTACCATTATTGCTTTTTGCTAACGGAGTCCAACGAATTCCTCTTTCAATGGTAGGGTTTTTACAATATATTGCGCCAACGATCATGCTTGTTTTAGGTGTGTTTGTATATGGTGAATATTTCTCTAAAGCACATTTCTTATCCTTTTTGTTTATATGGATTTCGCTGACTATTTATTCTTTATCCCGTACAAAGTGGGTTTTATTATGGGAAAGTAAAATAGCTAGAGGAAAACAAATAGGGATGTGAAGAAGCGGCTGGTTCTAATATCTCTTCTTAGGTCTATGCCGAGATCTTCTTGCGTTAAGGTCGCTAAAGTATGGTGGATATCAACTATTGCATCCCATTTTAGAATAAAGCCGTTGAAATTTTAAGATAATAAAATTTCAACGGCTTTCATTTTGGTTACCTCTCTATCGCGTTCATTTTGTTGTCCTGGCCATTCTTTATAAGAAGGTTCTCTTCACTTTTTCCCAAAAAGAGTTGTCTTTTAATTTAACGGTTTTTATACTGTGTGGACTTAAGGTGATTTCTATTTCATCGACATGCTGAATACTTAATGCTTCATTATCCATCCCCATGATAGGGTGATCATTTCCCTCATGTGTGATTTTTAATGTTAAAGTTCTTTGTTCTCCTAAAATGAATGAAGAGCCAAGTGTACGATACTTATTATTATTTAAAGAGGCAAGCTCGCTTACTTGTAAACATGGTAGCATGGGGTCTACAATCGCACCGTTGACTGATTTATTATAAGCGGTACTACCAGTAGGAGTTGAAACGATCATTCCATCACCACGGAATGTTTCAAATAATTGACCATCTATATAGATTTCCATCACTAATGTTTTAATAATACTAGACCTGATGGAGAACTCATTTAAGCATTGAAAAGAGGTTTCCCCATCAACTGTAACTTGGATTGTGGGATATTTACGAACTTCAATATTTTCATTTTGTGCTGCTTCTAACATTTTCGAAGGCTCATTTAATTGAAAGTCACAGTAAATACCTAATGGCCCATGTGTGGAGATCCCTGCGTATAGACAATCATTACGAAATCCCGTTTTCCTTACTGCTTGTAAGAACGCGCCATCTTCTCCAATACTAACAATAATGGTCGCTTCTTTCGGATCTGTTACTATAGTAAAGCCATGATTGCTTGCTTGTTGTTTTAAGTTTTCTACAATTGCAAGTGTTTCGGTGTCTTGTTTATGGTAGAAATATAAAAGTCGTTGATGCATGAAAAAACCTCCTTTAATGTTTCATAAAAAATGTGTTGGAAAGATAAAATGAATAAAGGTGCTTATGATTTGAAGAAGTGACATTTTTTGCTATCATAAGAAGAGATAACCTAATCATCTTAATTCTTATTCTATGGGAAGAGGATACATAATTCAAAGGAGGAATGATGGAATGACAGCAAAGAGATGGGCTGCTTTGGGAATTGCTGCTGTTTTATTTGCATTTTCAGTAGGAATTAACTTTATGTCTACCTTGGCATCAACGAATTTTGAAGATACCTTTTCAAACTTGATGGCCACAGGCGACGATGCTTTTACTGAAGAAATCATTGAAACAGGAGAGTCTTTAAATAAAATTGCTGTATTAAATTTAAATGGGACGATTCAGGATACGGGTGAGAGTGGCTCATTATTAGCATCTTCTACATATAACCACAATCGTTTTATGAAATTATTAAACCATGTGAAAGATGATACCACTGTTAAAGGTGTTGTAATTAAAGTGAATACACCAGGTGGGGGTGTTGTTGAGAGCGCGCAAATTCACGATAAAATTGTTGAAATTCAAGAAGAGGCGAATAAACCTGTGTATATTTCTATGGGTTCTATGGCTGCGTCTGGTGGATATTATATTTCAGCTCCGGCGGAAAAAATCTTCGCTAGTGCAGATACAATGACAGGTTCATTAGGTGTCATTATGCAAGGGGTAAACATTACCGAACTTGCGGATAAGATAGGCGTTGAATTCAATACAATCAAAAGTGGCGAATTTAAAGACATTATGAGTCAAACGAGAGAAATGACTAAAGAAGAACAAAACATTTTACAAGAAATGATAGATAATGCTTACCAAGGATTCGTAGAGGTTATTGCTTCTGGGCGGGAGATGTCAGAAAATCAAGTCCGTGAACTAGCAGATGGTCGTATTTATGATGGTCGTCAAGCATTAGATAAACAATTAATTGACGGATTAGGCTATGCAGAAGATGTCATTAATAAAATGAAAAACGATGTCGGCTTAGAAAACGCTGCAGTTATTCAATATAGCGATAATGTTGGTTTCGGCTCACTTCTTAGTGTGGCAGCAAATAAAGTTGCTGGGAATGATCTGCAAATGGAAGGTGTAATGAAGCTTCTTACACAGCCGAATTCCCCACGCCTAATGTATTTATATGCTGAATAGAAAGGAGGCCTATTTGCATGCATAATCAAGACGAATCCGAAAATAAGGAATTGCTGCAACAAGAAGAAGGTTATGAACAAGCAGTGCCTTCCGAATTGATGACTGTGACTGAAGAGTATCGTTTAGCGGGGTTTTGGATGAGATTTTGGGCGTATTTATTAGATTGGCTAATAATTGGTAGCATTAATAGTATCCTGATTTACCCTGTTTTTAGAGCTTTAGATGTTTCTTTAGATAACTCGTCTTACTTTTCTGCTGTTGCGATTGCAACCACATTGACCTTCTATCTGTATTTTGTTCTTATGACGAAATACCTCGGGCAAACATTAGGAAAAATGGTATTCGGTTTAAGAGTCGTACAAATAGATGGAGGGAAGCTTTCGTGGGGAACGATTCTTTTTAGAGAGTGGATTGGTCGCTTCATCTCAGGTACAGTGATGATGCTTCCTTACCTTGTCGTAGCTTTTCATCCAAAAAAGAAGGGCATACATGACCTATTTGCAGATACAACCGTTGTCCATGAGAGATAATTGAATAGCTCGGTATATAAAAAGTCATTCCTTTAAGGGGTGGCTTTTTGTTATGTGAAATAATCAGTGTATGTAATTAACCCAAGCTCACTGCTTAGCTTTTTATATTGTCTACTTGACAGGGGCAAGACCAATATGGGGCTATCTAACTAAAGCCCCGTTAGTTAGTTAAATAAGAGTTTTTACAAATCCTATGCTTTTTGCTTCATATCCCATATTTTTATAAAATGGATGTGCATTATCTGTTCTGTACGATTTCCACTATTTAAACCAATCCCATCAGCACCTGAAATTATTGCAATGCTTTCGGCTTCAGTTAATAAACGCCTTCCTATTCCTTTACTTCTAAATTTGGAAACCTCTACAAAAGCAATTACACGAGCGTATATACCATCTTTGTTATAAAGGACACCAGTATGAAATCTAACCATTCCAACAACTTTTTCTTTATAGATTGCAACTAAAGTATAATGGTTTGTAGTAGCTTCAATATTATTAAACCTAATCCTCATTTGCTCTATTGAGTTCTGATAACCAAGTTGGTCCATTAATGATGCTAATTCTTTTATATCATTTGAAGTTGCTTTTCTAATCTCCATTTGTTTCTTCCCCTAAAATCAAATCAATAATATATTCCATATATTTTCAGAGAAATCTTTGTTGAATTAACCTGCTTACTCTAGTGAAATTACCTTATAAAGGTGGGCTTTCATTCCATCAAATGCGTTTTGAAATGCTTCTTTCTTTGTATTTTCCCTTTTCACACCATAAAGAAGCACTAATAATATCCATTAGTGCTATAATTATCTTGTTGAAGGAGGTGAAAGAATGATAAAAAGAAAATTAGTTACCTCACTTTTAACATTTTTTATATCTACCTTAATAATTACTCTATTGGTTCCGATTGATATTTTATTAGGTGAATATAATGAACCACGCGATTTTTTCATTTTTTTTGATGACTTTATAATTTACTCTATTTATATTGGAGCTGGAATTTTTCTTTATGGTTTACCTTTATCGATTGTCATAGAAAAAATATTAAAGAAATCTAAAGAAGCACGTTTTTTCTTTACGTTTGCGTTCCATCTTCTATTAGGAATTATCCCTTTTTTTTTATTATGGTTTTTCACCTTGTTTTCAGTAATGATATCAGTTTTATTCTTTATTGTTGACGAAATCTTGAGGACTATAAATAGTAAAAGCTTTAAAAAATAAGATCATGGTATTTTTCTACACCAAGGGTAGTAATTGTTTTTCAAAAAGAAAAAGCTTTTTACTAATTAATGTAATAAGGCTTTTTCTTTTTTTATCGTTATTATTGTTAATATGAGAATTAAACCTGTGATTTGGTTCATATGGCCATAAATACTTAATCCCTTTATTTGCAATAGCATGAATTCTATTAGAAACATCAGAGTTTGGTATAAAAATATACATTTCATGGGACGGAGCTTGATCATGTTGGCCGGTTATATTGTAACTACTAATTTTATATACAGTGGCTTGATATGTATAAGTAATATCTGGTGAAAGGGCATCTCCGAAAGGTATTCCTACATCATGTTTTAGTTGATAATTAACTCTTGTTGAATTTTTACTATGTTACTTATTTTAATAAATGTAGCAGGTGCTGTACCAACCCAAAGTGGTCTATAAGAATAATCATAGAAGAAAGTAGAGTTAACCCTTTTGCGAAGCTAATTGGTACCAAAAGAGCAATAAAATTTGGAGATGTTAATTTGAGAAAGTTTAACCAAAGGTAAAAATGACCATACTAATTGCTTGAAAGGCAGGGGTGCTCATTATGGTATGGTTCATCATTATTGCTGGTCTTATTTTTTTCTTTTTCCTTCTCATGTTTGCAATATTTTTTTCTAAACTCTCCATTACTGTTCATTTTTATTATTACGATAAACAAAGTCACCTCAGTATAAAGTTAAAATTTTGGAAATGGCTCAAGTATACAATTGATATCCCTTTGATGGAAGTGGATCCGCAAAATGCAGAAATTAAGTTAAAGGAAGAAAAGACAGCATCAGGAGGAGAGACGAAAGAGGACTCGAAGAATATTACTGCAGAAGATTTGTTAAACAGCTTTAAGGATATGGATGAGCTCTTAAAGCATGTCGTTTCTTTTTATCATATTATTCGCCATTTCATGAGTAAGGTCATTGTTCGTCAGCTGCGTTGGCATACAGTTATTGGTGTAGGAAATGCAGCGTTAACGGGTGTCTTAACTGGTGGGTTTTGGTCTGTTAAAGGCAGTATAATTGGTGTGTTAAGCCATTATATGAAATTAAAGACTAGACCAGATATTGCTATTTCACCACAGTTTCAATTTGCGGTCGCTCAAACCTCTTTCATATGTATGATTCAATTTCGTATCGGGCATGCTATGCTTGCAGGATTTAAACTGATTAAATTTTGGAAAGGTGGCAAAGCTCATTTTAAGACAAGCCAGCTTTCTATTTTATCAGGTGATAAACCTAAAACATACTAGATGAGAAGGGGCGATTGAGAATGTCTGATCATCCAATACAAGGCTTGATGACAACTGCAATGGAAAACTTGAAAGAAATGGTGGATGTAAATACGATCATTGGTGACCCAGTGGAAACACCAGATGGCAGTGTGATTATTACAGTTTCAAAAGTGGGCTTTGGTTTTGCTGCTGGAGGCTCGGAGTTTATGATGGATGGAAGCAAAAAAGATAGTAATGATAGTGAATCCAAAGGCCATCCTTTTGGAGGAGGTAGCGGTGGAGGTGTTTCTATCACGCCAATCGCATTCCTTATAGTTAACTCTCATGAAGTAAAAATGGTTCACTTAGATGAGAGCACCCATCTTTATGAAAAAATCTTAGATTTAGCACCTCAAGCAGTTGATAAAATCCAACATTTATTTAATAAGAAGGAACATAAAGAAGAATCATCACAAGAGAAAGAGCATCAAGACAAAAGTAATTTAGACTTTTAAACAAATATGTTTCAATCAAAAATCTGAACAATATTCAAAGGTAAAAGGTTTTGAATCGTTCAGATTTTTCCTTATGCCTGCCTTTCATCGGATTCATTTCAATTGCAAAAAAGATTCTGAAAAGCTATCATTTAAACGTACATACTTATAAATAAAGGAGGAAGTTATGATGGCATCAGTTACATTTAAAGGGAATCCTGTTACACTGCTAGGAAATGAAGTGAAAGTTGGGTATCAGGCACCTCAGTTCTCTGTCTTAGCCAATGATTTATCTGAAGTAACTTTAGCTAATACAAAAGGGAAAATCCGTTTAATTAGTGTGGTTCCTTCTGTTGATACAGGCGTTTGTGATGCACAAACAAGAAAGTTTAATGAAGAAGCATCAGGACTGAACAATGTTGAGGTATTAACCATTAGCGTGGACCTTCCATTTGCTCAAAAACGCTGGTGTGCTGCTTCCGGATTAGAAAATGTACAAACTCTTTCAGATCATAGAGATTTATCTTTTGGTGAAGCGTATGGTGTTGTAATGCAAGAGCTTCGTTTGTTAGCTCGTTCGGTATTTGTTGTAGATTCCAATGACCAAGTGGTTTATGTAGAATATGTTGGAGAAGGAACAGATCATCCAAACTATGAAGAAGCAATTGAAGCAGCAAAATCAGCAAAATAAGTAGGATCATTTGATGAAGCACGAGCAGTTTCTGAATCATTTTCAGAAATGGCTTGTGCTTTTTTAGTACAATCCTTCTTTTGCCATTTTCTGTCCTATCAGTTGTCACTTTGCAGCTCTCCCGTTGAAAAAAAATATTCACTGCTTCGTCTGAACAACATGGTCCTCCTCTAGTACAGAACTACCATTCATTGAATTCAATAGTTAGAATATATGAAATAAACTTCATCACTTGAGAATGGTGATAAAGCTAGGTACAATAAGGAGATATAGTATAGGAACGGGAGCGATGATGACCAATGAAAGTTTTGCCGGTGGAAGAAGTATTTACATTATTAAATGAAACGGCGGAGTTATTGAAGGAAGAATTAAATATCACATATCTTGAGGCATTAGCAGAAACGGGAGAAAATGTATTTCAAGGTGCAATACTTCAAGAGGAACTGAGTGAACTGACAACGAAGCGTCTTGAGAAAAGTTATGAATCCTTTCATATGAGTAAATTTACAAAAGAAGATTTAAGAAAGGGATTTCAACTTTCCATCCTTAAAGGCATGAAAGAAAATGTTCAACCTAACCATCAAATGACACCAGACTCTATAGGATTGTTAATGGGGTATTTAGTAAATAAGTTTATTGATCAATCTTCTTTTTCCTTATTAGACCCAGCAGTTGGAACCGGTAATCTCATTACAACAGTGATGAATGCACAATCTGGTAAAATGGTAGAAGCAACAGGTGTGGAAATTGATGACCTCTTGATTAAACTTGCGTATGTGAATGCGAACTGGCAGGAACATCCAATCCGCTTCTACAATCAAGATAGCTTAGAGCCGTTATTTATCAATGAGGTAGATGTGGTTGTAAGTGATTTACCTGTTGGCTATTATCCAAACGATTTACGCGCGCAAGATTATGAGCTTAAGGCTGATGAAGGTCATGCGTATGCCCATCACTTATTTATAGAACAAAGCTTTAAACATGTAAAAGAAGGTGGATTTCTGTTCTTATTAATTCCAAACGGTCTGTTTGAAAGTCCACAAGCTCCAAAGTTACATGACTTTTTGAAGAAGTACGCAATAATTCAAGGCTTATTACATTTACCAATGAACTTATTCAAAAATGAACAAGCAGCTAAAAGTATATTTATCCTTCAGAAAAAAGGGAAAGCTGTCAAACCTCCGAAAGAGTCATTACTTGTCAATCTGCCTTCCTTGTCAAAAGCAGATGACGTTGATCGTGTTTTAACAAAAGTGAGTAATTGGATTAAAGAAAACAAAGGTTCATAAAATGATGAAGGATTTCGGTAAAAAATAGCCGAGGTCCTTTTTCGTTTTTGCAGATTCTAAAGATGATACTTATTAAGTTATGTGATACGGAAGTCTATTTTATCTAATACAATATTCCGAATTTAACTACTTTCTATTTCCTGTTATAATTCCTTGAAATATGATGTAACTCATGTTTAAATGAATTTTTGATGAGATAAACTTCGATCAATAAACGATGTTTTTATAAATAACTTAGGAAATATTAGATATAAGGAAGTGAATCATTTGACTAAAATTATGGCCATTAATGCAGGTAGTTCTTCTTTGAAATTTCAATTATTCGATATGCCAGAAGAAAAAGTAATTACAAAAGGAATAGTAGAAAGAATTGGATTAGAACATGCGGTCTTTACAATAGTAGTGAACGGTGAAAAAAGAACAAAAGAACTAGAGATTCCCAATCATGAAGTAGCTGTGCAATTACTTTTGCATGAGTTAACAGCACATGAAATTATTGCTGAACTTGACGAAATCGTTGGTGTAGGTCATCGTGTAGTTCACGGTGGAGAAGACTTCTCACAATCCGTGTTGATTACAGATGAAGTGATGGATAAAATCAGTAAACTATCTGATTTAGCTCCGCTGCATAATCCTGCAAATTTAACGGGGATTTTAGCATTCAAACAGGCATTACCAGATGTTCCAGCAGTAGCGGTTTTTGATACAGCCTTCCATCAATCCATGCCGGAAAGTTCTTACTTATACAGTCTTCCGTATCGTTATTATACTGAGTATGATATAAGAAAGTATGGATTCCACGGAACGTCACATAAATATGTATCGGAACGAGCAGCTGAATTGTTAGGGAGACCGCTTGAGCAATTACGATTAATTTCTTGCCACTTAGGTAATGGTGCGAGTATTGCAGCGATTGAAAGTGGAAAGTCTATTGATACATCCATGGGCTTTACACCATTAGCTGGCGTAACGATGGGAACGAGATCAGGAGATATTGACCCTGCGCTTATTCCGTTTATCATGCAAAAAACGGAGAAGTCAGCAGATGAAGTGTTAGATGTGTTAAATAAACAAAGTGGCATGCTTGGTGTTACTGGTTTTTCAAGTGATTTAAGAGATATTGAGACGGCGGCGGAAGAGGGCAATGATCGTGCCGAATTAGCATTAGAAATATTCGCAAACCATATTCATAAATATATCGGTTCATATGCAGCGAAAATGTATGGTGTCGATGCGATTATCTTTACAGCTGGTATCGGTGAAAACAGTGATGTTGTAAGAGAAAGAGTATTAAGGGGACTGGAGTTTATGGGTGTTTATTGGGATCCTGCACTTAATAAAGTCCGTGGTCGTGAGGCGTTTATAAACTATCCGCATAGTCCGGTAAAAGTCATCATCATTCCTACAAACGAAGAAGTAATGATTGCAAGAGATACGATTGAATTAATATCATAATGTAATTAACATTCGCTCCGGCTCCCCTTTTTGGTGGAGTCGGTTTTTGTATTTGGAAGAAAATAGTTAAGGGAATGAAATGCTATATTAACAGATAGAAGACCAGGAAAGATAGCAGTAGATCGTTCTCCACTTTCCATAAAGAATATCAAGTCGTTAACTTAGTTATCCTTCACTAAAGAATCTGATAGTCTAATCAGTCTGGCTAATAAGAGCAACGTGCTTATTATTAGTTAATTTGCTATACTATTAACAAAATCTAGTAGCGAATGGAGGATAAGGAGATGTCATTATCTACACGTGAACAAATGGTACTTAATGAAATCCGTGAATGGGAAAATCAATTATATAGCTACGAAGCGAATGATATTGAGCGTTCATATGAACATTATCTAGAATACTCTTTTTCATTATTATCAGAAAATGTACAAAAACAAGTGTTTTCTCTGATGGATAGTTGGATGTTTCATTTACATGCACTTATCCAAGGGTCACAATTACAGCTTGATGCAAAAGAAAGAATTTTATCTTCAGGTAGGATTTTCCAAAAGGATATTGATACATTACATGATATGCATACTTTGACGATTGATCAATTATCATACATAGCTAAACAGCAAATTGCTAGACACCGTATGTATTCTTTAGCACAAGGTGGTGCGACAGGAACGGGTGGGCTGATGATGCTAGGAAGTGATATTCCGGCAATGGCTGTCATCAATTTAAGAGCCGTTCAGTTAATTGCCATGACTTATGGTGTCGAAGTAAATACACCATTTGAAATGATGAGTTCATTAAAAGTCTTTCATGCCGCTACCTTACCAAGGAGAATCCAAGGAGAAGCTTGGGATGACTTAATGAAGGACTTAGACCAGCATGACGATTTATATTTTTATGAGGGAAAAGAAGAATTAACAGATATTACGTGGTTAGAACAACCGATGAAGCAAATGTTTAAAGCGGTAGCGATTGTTTTACTCAGAAAGAAGACGTTACAAGGAATACCAGTCATCAGTATGGCAATAGGCGCGGGTACTAATTACCAATTAACAAGAAATGTAACGGACTTTGCTCATAAGTATTATCAGTATCGCTATTTATTAAAAAAGTCAGGGTGATTGTAAACGATGAGCGTAACGGAACATATGAAGGCTTCGTTAACTGTAGGCTGTAAAGTCATCACAGTCAGTGATACAAGAGATAAGGAAACAGATAAAAGTGGACAATTAATGATTGCATTACTTGAGCAAGCGGGTCATAAAGTGAATGCCTATGAAATTGTCAAAGACGAAAGTGAGGCAATTGAACAAAGTGTACGAGCTGGATATGACCAAGAGGATGTTGATATAATATTAACGAATGGTGGTACAGGTATTGCTTTACGCGATGTCACAATTGAAACGGTGCAACGTTTGTTTGATAAAAAAATTGATGGCTTCGGTGAGCTATTTCGCATGCTTAGTTATACCGAGGATATCGGTTCTAGTGCCATGATGTCGAGAGCGATAGCGGGTGTAATTAAACATAAAGCGGTGTTTTGTACACCTGGATCCTCTGGTGCTGTCAAATTAGCGATGAACAAATTGATATTGCCTGAGATCAGTCATGTCGTGAAAGAGTTACGTAAAGATTTATATTAAAGAGAGTGGTCCGAACCATTAGCGTTCGGGCCTATTCATTAAAAGTGACCTTTAAGCGTTACCTCTTGGTCAGTCCGGAACCAAAGCCATAATTCATTTATTTGTGAGGCTAATTCGGCAATTTCGTGATTGAGTTTACAAGAAGTTTCAAAATCACTTTCATTGGAGAGCTCTTCTTGTTTCCTATTAATGATGCTTTCTATATTTTTTATACGGTCTGGGATTTTACCACGAACGGTTTCCCAATGAACTAAAATTTGTTGTTGCTCAATTGAAGTTAATGCCTCCCAATCCTTTTGTATTGTTGGTAAATCAATAGATAACCTTTGATTGAACGTAAAATGTTGTTGCATTGTTTGCCCCCTCCCTAAAATCTTTATTATTTATAAGTGTATCTTCTTTTTCAAATCATAGCTATATACCCTTCCATTTGCTTGGCCAAGTGAATATAGTAAAAGTAATCATATTGAGAAAGGAATGGCAAGTAATGAAAAATATCTTCTGGATTCTTCTATTTATTCTGCTTTGCCTTTCTCCATCCCCTTCTAATGCTAAAGCGAATACAAACACCATGCAAGCAAAAAAAGTACATTATAGGCAATTGCAAAAAGGGCTGCCTGAAGATGTTGGTATCAGTAGTGAGCGTTTAAAAGTTGTGGATGAATGTATAACAACGGAAATATCTCGTGGTTTTCCAGGCGCTGTTTTAGTAATCATTAAGGATGGAAAAATTATTAAAGAATCAGCGTATGGCTTTGCTAAACAATATGTTGGACATTCCGTATTATCGGAACCATTAAAAATGAAAACAACAACCATTTTTGACCTCGCATCAAATACAAAAATGTTCAGTACAAATTTTGCTATGCAACGGTTGGTTTCCCAAGGAAAAGTTGACTTGAAGCAATCTGTCCAATATTATTTACCAGCATTTAAAGACAGTGACAATGATGTGATAAAAGGAAAAGCAACGATAACAGTAACCGATCTGTTGCAGCATACTGCTGGACTACCAAGCAGTATACATTATCACGATCCAAAAAAAGCAGGCGTCCTATATTCTCAAGATAGAGAGTTAACTAAAAAGATGGTCGTAGCTACACCACTGAACCATCCGCCCCATACAACACAAATATATAGTGATATTGATTATATGCTATTAGGGATGATTATTGAAGAAGTGACGAATATAGCATTAGACGACTATGTTGAAAAGGAAATCTATAACCCCCTTGGCCTTATTCATACTAAGTATAATCCTTTACAAAAAGGAGAAAGACAAAATGAATTTGCCGCAACCGAGTTATTTGGTAATACAAGAGATGGTGCCATTTCTTTTCCTCATATAAGGAAGCATACATTACAAGGCGAAGTTCATGATGAGAAGGCATTTTATAGTATGGCGGGTGTATCAGGGCACGCTGGACTATTTTCTACTGGTAGGGAAATGGCTGTATTATTACAAGTGATGTTAAATGGAGGCGGCTACGGGAATATTGAACTTTTTAATCAGTCAACTATCAATCAGTTTACAACCCCTTCATCCCCTGGCTCTTCTTTTGCATTAGGTTGGAGGATCAATAGTGACGATCATATGCATCAATTCTTTAGTGAAAGTGCACCGAGCACTGCCATTGGTCACACAGGCTGGACAGGAACAATGACGGTCATTGATAAGGAAAATCAGCTTGGCATATGTTTACTAACAAATAAAAGACACTCACATGTAATTGATCCTCAAAAGAATCCAAATGTTTTTGCAGGTGATCAGTCAGCTATTAGTAATTATGGGAAGGTAATAGACCTTATTTATAAGGCAATAATCTCTTAGCAATCATTGCTATAAATAAATAAAAACGAGAGTAAGGAAACTAAGATAAAAGCCAATAAGGTTTTTATCTTTTTTTTATAATAGTTTGTAATGTATGCTGGAATTTTTGCTTCCTCTCTACCCTTTCACTTGTTTCGATTGGACGGATATTTATGTGGGTTTATGCATTTATGGATATTTTATAGAAATTGTAGATAACCTATTGCAATTTTAGGGAAAGGTTGTTAAAGTATTAACATAATCAGTTGAATAAAAATATAAGTTATTGAATATTTATACGTACTTACTTCAAGGAGGAAATAAAAAATGTCAAATCCAAAAGTTGTTCTTGCCTATTCAGGCGGTTTAGATACTTCAGTTGCAATTAAATGGTTAGGAGATCAAGGTTACGCTGTTGTTGCTTGTTGTCTAGATGTTGGTGAAGGAAAAGACCTTGATTTCGTAAAAGAAAAAGCACTTCAGGTAGGTGCAGTTGCTTCTTACGTGATTGATGCAAGAGAGGAATTCGCGCAAGAATTTGCCCTTGTAGCCTTACAAGCACATGCTTTATATGAAAATAAATATCCATTAGTATCAGCGCTTTCTCGCCCGTTGATTGCAAAAAAATTAGTAGAAGTAGCTGAAAAAGAAGGTGCGGTTGCTGTTGCTCACGGCTGTACGGGTAAAGGTAATGATCAGGTCCGTTTTGAAGTGGCGATTGCGGGATTAAATCCTGACTTAGAAGTCTTAGCACCAGTGCGTGATTGGAAATGGTCTCGTGAAGAAGAAATTGCTTATGCAAAAGAAAATGGTATTCCTGTACCGATTCAGTTAGATTCTCCATACTCAATTGACCAAAACTTATGGGGAAGAAGTAATGAGTGCGGAATTCTCGAAGATCCTTGGGCAGCACCACCAGAAGATGCATATGATTTAACAAATAGTCTTGAAAATACGCCAGATACACCAGAAATCATTGAAATCGGTTTTGAAGAAGGTGTACCTGTGACATTAAACGGGAAATCATATATGCTTTCTCAGCTAATTACAGAATTAAATTACATTGCTGGAAAACATGGCGTTGGCCGTATTGACCATGTGGAGAACCGATTAGTAGGTATTAAATCACGTGAAATTTATGAAGTGCCAGGTGCTACTACTTTAATGAAAGCACATAAAGAGCTGGAAGATTTAACACTTGTAAAAGAATTAGCACATTTTAAACCAATTATTGAAAAGCAGGTCGCTGAATTAATCTATAACGGACTTTGGTTCTCTCAATTAAGAACAGCTCTTCAAGCATTCTTAAAAGAGTCGCAAAAATACGTAACAGGTACAGTAAGAGTGAAATTATTTAAAGGCCATGCGATTGTTGAAGGAAGAAAATCTCCTTATTCTTTATACGATGAAAAACTTGCCACATACACTTCTGATGATGAATTTGATCATAATGCAGCGATCGGTTTCATTAAATTATGGGGTCTACCAACAAAAGTACAAAGTGCGGTGCAAGGCAACAAGAAGGTGACAGTGTGAAGAAACTTTGGGGAGGCAGATTCACCAAATCTGCTGAAGAATGGGTCGATGAATTTGGCGCATCCATCTCCTTTGATCAGGAGCTAGTACAAGAAGATTTGCAAGGAAGCATTGCTCATGTGACAATGCTTTCTGCAAATGGCATTATTAGCGAAGAGGATGCTGAAAAAATTAAATCTGGCTTGCAAACATTACAAGAAAAAGCTGCTAATGAGGAAATTGAATATTCAGTTAAACTTGAAGATATTCACCTTAATTTAGAAAGTGCATTAACTGAACTTGTCGGTCCTGTTGGTGGAAAGCTACATACAGCTCGTAGCCGTAACGACCAGGTTGCTACTGATATGCATTTATATTTAAAGAAGCAGGTTCAAACAATTCTTATGCTTGTTGAAGAACTGCAAAATGCATTACTCACACAAGCGGAAGCGAACGTTGAAACAGTGATGCCAGGATATACTCATTTACAAAGAGCGCAACCCATTTCATTTGCTCATCACTTAATGGCATACTTCTGGATGCTTGATCGTGATAAACAACGTTATGAAGAAAGCATGAAACGTATTAACGTTTCTCCACTTGGAGCTGGTGCATTGGCTGGAACAACTTTTCCGATTGATCGCTATCAAACAGCCGAATTGCTTGGTTTTGAAGGGATTTATGAAAACAGCTTAGATGCTGTGAGTGATCGCGATTTTATTCTGGAATTTTTATCTACAAGTTCAACACTTATGATGCATCTATCCCGATTAAGTGAAGAACTCATTCTCTGGTCAAGTCAAGAATTCCAATTCATTGAATTAGATGATAGTTTCGCAACAGGAAGCAGTATTATGCCACAAAAGAAGAATCCGGATATGGCTGAGTTAATACGCGGCAAAACGGGACGAGTATACGGAAATCTTATGGGCATGTTGACTGTTTTAAAAGGCTTACCACTTGCTTATAACAAAGATATGCAAGAAGATAAGGAAGGCATGTTTGATACAGTCAAAACGGTTGTTGGTTCACTAAAAATCTTTGTCGGCATGATTGAGACAATGAAGGTGAAAACAACGCAAATGGAGAAGGCGACAAAGAATGACTTCTCTAATGCAACTGAATTAGCTGATTATCTTTCAAGTAAAGGAGTCCCATTCCGTGAAGCGCATGAAATCGTTGGTAAGCTTGTGCTTACTTGCGTGCAAAAAGGTTGTTTCTTAATGGATCTATCACTTGAGGAATATAGAGACGTGAATGATTTATTTGAAGAAGATATTTATAGGGTGCTTGATCCATATACTGCTGTTGAAAGAAGAAATAGCGCAGGTGGAACAGGCTTCGACCAGGTAAGAATCGCTATCGATAAAGCGAAAGCCAAGCTAAATACAGAAGAGCATGCGTAAGTGCGCATGCTCTTCTTCGCTATTTTTATGAGTGCTTCTCTGCTACGCTTGCCTCTCCGCTTTTTTGCTTTGCGGATTTATTCGGCCTGACCACAAGTACATCGCAAGGGGCGTGGCGTGTAATGTATTCTGATACACTACCAATTAAGAAACGTTCAACAGCATTCAGCCCCGTTGCTCCACATATAATAAGATCGATTGGCTTTGTTTTGGCGATATCTTTCGTTATGATTATTTTGGGAGATCCATATTCGATTAAATACTCTACTTTAGTAACGTTTGCCTGTGTACAAACTTCTTTATAACGTGCCATTAAGTTTTCAGCAAATTCTGTAGCTCTAACAGACGTAGAGTGATCATAGGCTTCAATAGCATTGGTACGAGTATCAACAACATGAGCTAAAATGAGAGTGGCATCACTATTCTTCACCATTTCAATTGCTTGGTTAAATGCCTCATCTGCTTCTACTGAACCATCTACTGCGACTAAAATGTTTTCATAATGTTTACTCATTTAAATCTCCTCCTTTATCTATTATTATACATACCCTTTTTATGAATAAATGTAGCCATTTTTCAAACAATAATAAAGAAAAATAATGACAAAGGAGTGAACAATCTTGAAAAAAGAAGAAAGAAATGAATGGAACCAATTGTATGATGAAAATGAAGCAGAACAATCCATTAGCGATTCAATAATGGAAGCATATAACGGTGGGGCAGTTAGTCGCCAACAATTGACGAACGAAAACAATGAAGATGATTTAAGTTGAATAAACAAAGGCGTTTTGTCATATGACAAGCGCCTTTTATATGAGCTTGTAAACAAAAAATTCAATAAGCGTATATTTATTGTTAAAATAATTTTTGTGATGGATCTATTGTTGATAAGGCACGAATGCATATAGGTCATGTCCATTAATCGTAATTTATATTAGAATAGTATGATAGGGGAAAGATTTAGTAGAGGGAGAGAAGAAGATGGAGCAAAAAAAGCTTGATCCAAGATATAAAGTTGCCAATCGTGAAGCGCTTATCGGTGTCGGTATTGCGCTGGTCAACTTTTTCATATGGTATTCTTTTGCCTACGGTTTAGGTAGTAAGCCAGTTGAAGAGTATCAATTTATCTTAGGATTACCTTCGTGGTTTTTCTATAGCTGCGTGTTAGGTTTTCTAATGATTACTGTCATTGTTTGGTTGGTTGTGAAGTTCTTATTCTCTGATGTACCTTTTGAGGAGGAAGAACAATGAATTGGGGAGTGGCTATACCGTTAATTATTTTTTTATGTTCGCTATTCTTTTTTGGTATTTATGCGACAAAATATTTAAAACATGGGCCCGATTTTTTACAAGAATATTTTCTAGGTGGAAGAAATCTTGGTGGTTTATTATTGGCGATGACGATGGTCGCTACATATGGGAGTGCGTCAAGCTTCATCGGTGGACCTGGAATTGCTTATAACATGGGTCTTGGCTGGGTGTTATTGTCCATGTCACAAGTGGTAACAGGCTACTTTACACTTGCAATCTTAGGTAAAAAATTTGCGATTATCTCTAGGAAAACAAAAGCGGTTACTTTAAATGATTTCTTAAGAGAACGCTATCAAAGTAAATGGGTAGTCATCTTATCGTCAATTTGTATAGTTGTTTTCCTATTTGCTTCTATGTCGGCGCAGTGGATTGGTGGTGGCCGATTATTAGAATCATTTATGGGATTGTCGTATCAATCAGCACTTTTAATTTTTACATTATCTGTTCTCATTTTTGTTGTCATTGGTGGATTTCGTGCAGTTGCCATCACTGATACAGTTCTCGGTATGATCATGTTAATTGGTACCATTATTATTTTAGTAGGCACCATCATTGCTGGTGGTGGGGTACCGAATATTATGGAGAAATTAACAGCTGAAAATCCTAACCTGATTACACCTTTTGGTGCGGACGGTTCACTCACGCCTTTATATGTATCCAGTTTTTGGATCTTGGTTGGTGTTGGTGTTGTTGGTTTACCGCAAATTGCTGTCAGAGCAATGTCTTACAAAAACTCAAAGGCGATGCATACAGCGATGATTATTGGAACACTTGTTACAGGAGCTATTATGCTAGGTATGCACCTAACAGGTGTTTTTGCACGAGCAGTGCTTCCTGGAATTGAAGTAGGTGATACGGTGATGCCGCAATTGACCCTAACCATTTTACCATCATGGTTAGCTGGGATTGTGTTAGCGGCTCCGATTGCAGCGGTTATCTCAACAGTCAATGCATTGTTACTTCTTGTTAGTTCATCGTTGGTGAAAGATATTTACATAAATTATATTAACAACAATGCAACAGATCAGTTTATTAAAAGGTTGACGCTTTCCGTGACAGCCATTATTGGGATTCTTGTGTATATTGTCAGTATAGAGCCCCCTGATCTTCTTATCTGGCTTAATTTATTTGCTTTTGGAGGCTTAGAAGCAGCCTTTATTTGGCCAATTATTATGGGCCTTTATTGGAAAAAAGGAAATGCCTATGGGGCACTAGCTTCTATGATTGCAGGGGTAGGCAGTTATATTATCATTGATCGTTTATTTCCGGATTTATTAGGGATGCACCCGGTTGTTGTTCCCGTGTTCCTATCTTTCATTATTTATGTGGTTGTTAGTTTGTTCACCCAATATAAAAACCCAACGCAACAACAGCAGATCATCGAAAAATTTTGGTATGTTTCAAAGTAGTAATAATCGAAATCAAATGCAAAGTCAAACGAAACCTGAACAAACACAGTTTATCGTGTTTGTTCAGGTTATTTTTTTCTTTAATGCGTATTCTTTGAGCAAGTTAATTTATCAAGTAACAATGACATGATGATAAAAGTGATGGTTTCATTCCGATGTTTTTATTCTGAATGAAAATCATAGCAAGGAAATTGTTGTATTAAAATAATTATTTTCAGAATTATCTTGTTATTACGTTGAAGTGATGAAGTATGATAGTATTTATATGAATGCGTTTACATATCTATATTTTCTAAATATAAATATGGTATAGTATTTTAGAATATTTATTTTATTAGAATGAAGGTGAGATGAGTTGGCTAATGAGGTGAAAAAACAAGGGTACACAAAAGGGAAATTAATTGGGTTATTTCTCGGTCCAATACTTGCATTAATTGTCTTCTTTTTATTACCAAGTGATATGATTGGTTATGAGGGAAGGGTAGTTATTGCTAGTATTATGATGATTGGTACGTATTGGGTGACAGAGGCAGTACCGATGGCTGTTGCGTCTTTATTACCGTTGGTTCTTATTCCGTTATTTGGCGGTGCCCCGATTGATGTGGTTTCAAGATCTTACGGAGAATCCGTTATTTTTATGTATATGGGTGGATTTATTCTGGCGATTGCCATTGAAAAATGGAATTTACACAGAAGGATTGCACTCAATATTATTGACATGATTGGAACGTCAAGCCATAAAATTATTCTCGGTATTATGCTTGCCACAGGATTGTTAACAATGTTTATATCGAATGCTGCGACTGCATTAATGATGTTACCAGTTGCATTAGCTTTAATTTCGGAAATGCGTGATAAGAAAATTTTAGAAGGACAAAATATTGACTTTTTTGCTAAGTCGATCTTACTTGCTGTTGCCTATACAGCAACAATTGGCGGTTTGGCTACACTGGTTGCGGCTGTTCCAAATGCTGCGCTCGCGGGTATTGCTAAGATTCAATTTGATGTAGAGGTCACCTTTTTGCAATGGTTAATCTTTGCAGGTCCAGTTGCGCTGATCATGTTTGTTTTCTTATATTTCTATTTAACGAAAATGAAATTTAAAGTAAATGCTGAGAACCAAACAGAAGTCTCTTTTATTAAGGAAGAGAAAAGAAATCTTGGGAAGGTAAAAACCGAAGAGTGGGTTGTTATTACTGTCTTCTTATTAACAGTTTCTTTATGGGTAGGCAAACCGGCTATTTCTTGGGTTGCAGATCAAGTAAGTTTCCTATCATTCTTAGGAAGGTTGGGTTCATTACCTGACGCAAGTATTTCTATGATGGGTGCTATTCTCTTATTCTTCTTACCGAGTACAAAAGGTGAGAGAATCTTAGAGTGGGGAGATTTAGCGAAACTACCATGGGGTGTATTAATCTTGTTCGGTGGTGGTTTAGCGTTAGCATCAAGTCTTGAGCATTCGGGTGTGAATGACTTTATTGCTGTGGCATTACAAGGATTAGAAGCGTATACGCCGTTTATTATTATTCTTTTACTTGTTGTCATTGTACTAGGTATGACAGAAATATTATCAAATACTGCTGTTGCTAACCTCGTTTTACCTATTTCGGCAGGTTTAGGTGTGGCTATTGGAATTGATCCTTTAATTATGATGGCTGCTGTTGCCTTAGCGGCGGGATCTTGTTATATGCTTCCTGTTGCAACTCCACCGAATACCGCTGTTTTTAGTGCGGGTGAACTGGAAGTAGCTGATATGGCTAAAGCGGGTATATGGCTAAATGCAGTTAGTGTGGTCGTGATTACATTAGCAGTATATTACTGGATGCCAATCGTCTTTGGTATTACGATATAAAAAGAGACCCCGTTATATTTTGACGGGGTCTTCTCTGTGTTATTTGATGACTTGTAGCTCTTTTGGAAATTTTGTTAATGGTATAGCTCCGTCTTTTGTTAAAACGAGATCGTCTTCGATACGGACACCAGCAACTCCTGGAACGTAAATACCTGGTTCGATTGTATACACCATGCCTTCTTGTAGGAGCAAGTCATTTGTTTCTGTTAATGAAGGATATTCATGGACGGAAATACCAAGTCCGTGACCAAGGCGATGTGGGAAGTAGTCGCCATATCCTGCATCTGTAATGATTTTCCTTGCCGCTAAGTCAACCTCTGATGCTTTTACACCCGGTTTGCAGGCTGATATTGCGGCTAATTGTGCCTTGAGCACAGTGTCATATATTTCTTTTTGTTTCTCATTTATTTCACCAAAAGCAACCGTTCTAGTAATGTCAGAACAATAGCCCTTCCAAACAACACCAAGGTCAAATAGAACAAGATCGCCTTTTTGAATTTTCGTCATACCAGGTGTACCATGCGGTGATGCCCCGTTTTTACCAGTTAAGACCATTGTCGAAAAGGACATTTCATTAACGCCTTTTTTCTTTAATTCATATTCGATTGTCGCCAATACTTCAAGCTCTGTTTTCCCCTCAGCAATGGCAGCACAGCCTGTTTCAATAGCGAAATCTGCAAGTGCAGTAGCTTCTTTAATAATCGCAAGCTCTTCTTCACTCTTTACCATGCGTAATGTACGAAGCTTTTCTTCAGCGGATACCATATTTGCATGAGGGTAAAGTTCTTTCACAGCTTCATAACGTTCAACATTCATATGTTCTTTTTCAATCGCTATTTTATTAACTGTAGAAATACGTGAAACAATGGCATCATTAATCATTGTCCACGGATTCTCGATATCTGTATATCCGATAATATCGCCATTCCAACCTGCGTTTTTTGCATCCTCTATTTCCATTTTTGGACAGACAAGGAAAGGGTCAGCATCTTGAAAAACGGCTAATCCTAGTAAACGCTCATTAGGATCACTGTGAAAAGAGCTCAAGTAAAATACATTTTCTGTTGATGTAATAAAAGATACATCAATATTGTTTTCTTCCATCCATGATGATAATATATCCATTCTTTGCTTCATGGTAGTCCCTCCTGGTCTTTATGTAGTAAGCTATAAGCAAGCGTATCAACTATATATGAAAAAGTAAACTTTTTGAACTGTTTAAATTGAAAGAAATAAGGGAAGAAACAGGATAACTTCATATTTATGTTGAAAAAATTACATAGGAAAAATAGAAAGGAGAATTATTTGTGAAAGTATCATTTCATGGTCATTCAATTGTAAAAGTACAAACAGAGGATAAAACCATTTTATTTGATCCATTTATTACAGGTAATGAATTAACAGACCTTAAAGTTGAAGAAGAACAACCGGATGTTATTATCGTGACACACGGACACGGTGATCATTTAGGAGACACCATTGAGCTTGCTAAGAAAAATCAATCGCTAGTGATATGTAATGCAGAACTCTCATACTATTTAGGCTTCCATGGTATTGAAGCACATGGCATGAGTATTGGTGGTGCTTATGATTTTGATTTTGGTAAAGTGAAATTAACACCAGCTTTACATGGGACAGGGCTCGTAACTGAGGATAACCAAATTGTCTATTTAGGCATGCCGGCAGGTGTCCTGCTAACGATTGATGGTAAGACAATTTATCATGCAGGAGACACAGGTTTATTTTCAGATATGAAATTAATTGGAGAGAGACATCCGATTGATTTAGCATTTATCCCGATTGGTGATAATTTTACAATGGGACCAGAGGACGCTGCTTATGCAGTAGAGTTACTACAACCGAAACAAGTCGTTCCAGTTCATTACAATACATTCCCGCCAATTAAACAAGATCCACACGCTTTTGCTAAATTAGTAAAAGGATTTGATGTAAAAGTAATGGATGCTGGAGAAGTTGTTGAGTTATAGAAAGTATTTATGATAGAAACTGAGTTCATGCCACAGATGACTGTCTGTGGTATTTTTAATTTCAATTTGGGACCCATCGAGGTACTTTTTTTCATAGAGAATGTGCGTAAACGAAAACAAGTGAGTAAATTTCAATTTTCTTTTATATCGTGGGCTTAGTGTTGAAAAGATAACGGGGACCTGATCCACACTATTTTACATAATAGATACACTAGTAATGAAGTCTATTACTGGTCATTTCCGCCTGCTTCTCTGCATAAATATAGATTATGAGAGGAGAGGATGAGATGAGGAGATATCGTTATATTATTTGTTTATTGCTGGCAGGTGCTATGCTCTATTACGCAGTTCCTCGTTTAGATGTTTATAGCGGTGGTCTTGAGGGAGTTTTTACAATTTCCTGGTTAGCATTTGCATTGATTGTTATTGCTGGAAATTTGACAGCCTTATTATATGAGCCGAAATCGAAGGCAAATGTAAGAACAAGGCGAAAAGTAGTTACATCTAATCGTAAACGAATGAGGTCTTATTAATAATATTGCTCGTTCGTTGAACATCACAACTTTTCATTCTATAATAAGCATATGAAGGATGAAAATAGAGGGTGATGTCTTGGCTACAAAGCATGAACAGATTTTACATTATATTGATGAATTACCAGTCGGAGAAAAAATTTCCGTTAGACAAATTGCAAAGGCACTCTCGGTGAGCGAGGGTACAGCTTACCGTGCCATTAAAGATGCTGAAAATAAAGGGTATGTGAGTACGATTGAAAGAGTCGGTACCATTAGAATAGAAAGAAAGAAGAAAGAAAACTTTGAAAAGCTTACTTACGCAGAAGTTGTCAATATCGTTGATGGACAAGTGCTAGGAGGACGAGCAGGACTCCATAAAACATTGAACAAATTCGTAATCGGTGCGATGAAGCTAGAAGCAATGATGAGATACACGGGTGCCGGGAACTTACTAATCGTCGGAAACCGTACGAATGCCCATGAACTAGCGTTAAAAGCTGGAGCTGCCGTTCTTATTACGGGTGGGTTTGATACGGAAGAAGAAGTGAAGCGGATTGCCGATGAATTAGAGTTACCAGTGATTTCAACAAGCTACGATACTTTTACAGTAGCAACGATGATTAACCGAGCAATATATGATCAGTTAATTAAGAAAGAGATTGTGTTAGTAGAAGACGTGCTTACGCCTATCAATCAAACGATTAGCTTGCAAACCACAGATACGATTGAAGATTATTTAAAGCATAATCGAGAGACGAGTCATAGTCGCTTCCCGGTGGTTGATCAGCATATGAAGGTTCAAGGAATGGTCACCTCCAAAGATATTATGGGGCATAAAACAGATACCCCTATTGAAAAAGTCATGACGAAAAACCCGATGACAGTTGGTGGGAAAACAAGTGTGGCTTCTTCCTCACATATGATGGTTTGGGAAGGAATTGAACTCCTCCCGGTTGTGGACCAATCGCATAAGTTAGAGGGGATTATTAGTCGCCAGGATGTGTTAAAGGCGCTCCAGGTCATTCAACGACAACCGCAAGTTGGTGAAACAATTGATGATACGGTGACAAACCAGCTCGTATTAGCGAATGGAAAAACAAAAAATGAAGCGATGTATCGCTGTGAAGTTACACCCCAAATGACGAACCATATTGGTTCCATCTCATATGGTGTTTTCACGACAATAGTGACAGAAGCCGCTAATCGCGTTTTACGCATGTACAAAAAAGGTGACCTAGTGGTTGAAAATATGACTATATACTTTCTAAAACCAGTACAAATCGAGAGTATGCTTGATATTTTTCCAAGAGTGCTTGATGTAGGGAGAAAGTTTGGAAAAGTAGATGTAGAAGTCTTCAATGGTGGGATATTGGTTGGAAAAGCGATGATGATGTGTCAATTAACAGAAAGATAAGCACGATCGGCTAGTTGATGATACATCTTTTACAAGATAGAACATCAACTAGACCGAGTTTACTTACTACCTTACAATCCTCAGCCTTCACAGGTAAAATTGTAAGGTTTTAGTTTTGGTTAGATTTAATCCATTCTGATTCTTCAATCGCACGAGGAAGAAAATACTTATAAGCTTTCATACCAGCCCAAATACTGTCCGCCTATAATGATAAAAATAGCGGAGATGACGTATGTTATCGTGCCACTGTAAAGAAATAGCTGATTGATACCGAAAAAGAAAATAAAGGCACCTAGCGCCATACGTGATTTAGCAGAAATCCACTCTTTTTCTGCAGGACGTTTAGAGCGTACGTATTTCACTTTATAGAATACGTACAAAGCAAAAGATAGCGCAATAAAAACTGCAAGTACAAGCATGTACAAACCTCCATAAATGAACATATGTCTTTATTTTAACTTCTGTAAGAGGAAATTGCTAGAAGAGAGAGAATAATTATTATAATTGCAAGATGCTTTTCTTTCTTGTGCGTTATTTGAGAGGAGTATACAATGAAGAATAAAATCCTGTCCGCGATCAAAATGTATGACAAAATCATTATCCATCGTCATATTCGTCCAGATCCAGATGCCTACGGATCGCAAGGTGGGTTGGCAGAAATAATAAAAGCTTCTTTTCCACAGAAAGAAGTTTATACAGTGGGGCAAGAGGACGAAACTCTTGTTTATTTGCGTAAAATGGACAAGATAAGTGATGAAGTCTATGAAGGAGCTTTAGTGATTGTTTGTGATACCGCCAATACAGAGCGCATTAGTGATCAACGTTACACAAAGGGTGATCTATTAATAAAGATTGATCATCACCCTAATATGGATCCGTATGGAGATATCCTTTGGGTGGATACAGAGGCAAGCTCTGTAAGTGAAATGATTTATGAGTTTTTTTTAAGTGGACAAAAGAATGGTTTAGTAATGACAGATGAGGCAGCAAGGCTGATTTTCGCTGGCATTGTCGGTGATACAGGGAGATTTATCTATCCGAGTACAACGAATAAAACCTTTGCTTATGCAGGTGAACTAATTAAATATCAATTCTCACGGACAGAGCTTTTCGATAGAATGTATGAATTAGCACCAAATTTAATTCAGCTTCAAGGTTATATTCTACAACATTTTCAAATGCTTGATAGTGGAGCGGCAGTGGTGAAAATGGACAGTCGTTTATTGCAAAAATATGAAGCTACACCTGCTGAGGCGTCGGTTCTAGTTGGTGAGCTCGGCCATGTAAAGGGAATGAAGGCATGGGTGTTTTTTATTGAAGAAGAAGATCAAATTAGAGTGCGATTCAGGTCGAAAGGTCCGATCATTAATCAACTAGCACGATGCTATAAAGGCGGGGGACATCCATTTGCAGCAGGTGCATCTATATATAGTTGGGATGAAGCCGAAAATGTGATTTCCGCCTTAAATGACATTTGTGAATCGTGGACCATATAGTAATTAAAAGAGGTTGGGCAATTAATTTAATAATAGCTCAACCTCCAATACGAGTGTCGTATCTATTATAATGGATTGAATATCAGCTCGGTAACGTTTCCCATTAATGGGGTGGGTTTTATTCACAATAATCCGTTTAACGAGTTCGATACTTTGTCCGACGCTTTTTATATCCCGCGCCATTAAAATACTGATATCTTCTTTGATTGCATCCTCCGTTTGATAGAGACTGTATTCGTCTAAATTATATTTCTTAAGCGCAGATTGGTCGATCTTAACAACGATCTCTTGAACGGTTAATAATTCTTCGTTTTCTTTATTTAATTTTTTAAATTCCTTCTGCCATATCTCCTTTTCATTTTCTAATTCCTTAATTTCTGCTTCCTGAGTGTGGATTTCTAAACTATAACGCTCTTGCCATTCACCGAAAATGTAGACGAACACACACCAACTTAATACGCCTCCAATAGCCATTCCAGCAAAAAAACGCTGCCAAGAAGGTCTGCGATAATACGGGGGAATTCTCATTTAGGTAAATGCTCCTGAGTTAGCCAGATGATGATTTGAGCACCTGTTTGAGCTCCACCAAATGCTGAGAGAATCAAGAGACATTGCTTAATAATATCTTTCGTTTGCCCATCAAGGACACCACGCTCAAAACTATATACCGTATCAAAAGTCCCTCCAATAGCAGCGATAATTGCCCAAATTCTAATAGAATTAGATAGATTGAAAATTTCTGTTAAGGGAGGTTTCCCTGTGAAAAATGCGGCAATGCCACCGATGATTGAACCGCCAATCAAAACACCAAGAGCAATAAAATAACTTTCTAAAAGAGAAGCAAAGAAGGGTTGCTCATTCATTTACATAACCGCCTTTAAGTGATGAATTCTCTCTATTCCATCATATGGACGAACATCATAAATTATGTTTATTCTTAAATGAATTCAAATGCGAATGTACAATGATAGTTTTCATTAAGAAACAAACGTTCTATAATAAAAGAAGAAGAAAAATAAGGGTGTGAGAAAGTTGTCTTTTATTCACTTGCAAGTATATAGTGCCTATAGTTTACTAATGAGCACAGCTAGTGTGGAACAACTCGTAGCAGATGCCAAAGTAAAAGGGTATCCAGCAATTGCCCTTACAGATAGAAATGTAATGTACGGGACAGCAGAGTTTTATAATGAATGTAAAAAAAATAATATTAAACCTATTATTGGGTTGACTGTCGATATTGAAAAGGAACATGAAGAAGGGATGAACCCAATAGTATTATTGGCGAAAAATAACCAAGGTTATCAAAACTTACTCAAAATAACGAGTAGTCTGCAAACGGCAGCAGAAGGCGGGCTCCCGCTCAAGTGGTTGAGGGCCTATTCAAGTGGATTAATTGCTTTAACACCTGGTATAGAAGGCGTAATTGAGAATTACCTGCTAGAAGACCGTTATCCGGATGCTGAAAAATATGCTCGTATGTTTAAAGAGATTTTTTCTGGTGACTTTTATCTTTCTATGCAAAGACATGGGCTAGAAGAGGAAGAGAAATTATTGCCGTTGCTGAAGAATTTATCAGAGCAAAGTCATATACCTCTAGTTGTGACAAATGCTGTTCATTATTTAAATAAAGAAGATGCCTTTGCGCAACAATGTGCATTGGCTATACGCAATGGAGAAAAATTAGAAGACGAGAGTTGGGAAAGATTACAATCTGATCAATATTTTTTAAAGCGTGTCAAAGAAATGGTGGACCTTTTTGTAGAAGAGGAAGAGGCTATTATCCAGACGAATAGGATTGCCAGTGAATGTCATGTGGAGATGGACCTTGGCATAAAAAGCTTGCCGAAATTCCCCACTGAGGGCGATATGACAGCCGATCAACAGTTAGAGAAGCTCTGTATGAAAGGGTGGGGTGAGAGGTATCCTGATGGAAATGAGGAAGCCAGGAATCGCCTTTTATATGAGCTTTCTATTTTGAAGAAAATGAACTTTAGTGATTATTTTTTAATCGTTGCTGACTTTATGCAGTTTTGTAGAAGAGAAAAAATTTTCACTGGACCAGGACGCGGTTCGGCTGCCGGCTCAATTGTGGCATATGTGCTTTATATAACAGATGTTGATCCGATTCGTTACAATTTGCTTTTTGAACGGTTTTTGAACCCTGAGCGGATTTCTATGCCTGATATTGATATTGATTTTCCTGACCATCGCAGAGATGAAGTAATCCAGTATGTGGCGGGCAAATATGGTCAGCAACATGTCGCGCAAATCATTACGTTTGGAACATTAGCAGCTAAGGCGGCACTCAGAGACGTTGGGAGAGCTTTTGGCTTAAACTCAAAGGAACTTGATCAGTTATCTCGTGCAGTACCTAGTCGACTGGGTATTACCTTAAAATCAGCTTGGCAAGAGTCACATTCTTTGCAGACATTGATTAATCAATCATCATTATATAAAAAATTATTTAATACAGCTTTAAAGCTAGAAGGATTGCCTAGACATACTTCTACACATGCTGCTGGCGTTATCATAAGTGAGCGCCCTCTCGTTCAAGTGGTACCAATTACGGGGGGGCATGGAGATGTCTTTCTTACACAATTCTCAATGGAGCACTTAGAAGATCGTGGCTTATTAAAGATGGACTTTCTTGGTTTACGTAATTTGTCTCTTATTGAAAATATTTTGCAGTCTATCAAAAAGAGAACAGGGAAACTTATTTCAATCAAAGAAGTGCCACTTCAGGACCAAAAAGCTTATCAATTACTATCTAGAGGAGAAACAACAGGAATTTTTCAATTAGAATCAAGTGGGATGAGAAATGTATTAAAGAAACTGCAACCGACTACATTTGAGGATATTGTTGCAGTTAATGCATTATATCGTCCAGGCCCAATGGAGAATATTCCATTATTTATTGCGAGAAAGCATGGTGAGGAGGAAATTACCTATCCTCATCAAGATTTAGAAGATATATTGAAGCCTACCTATGGTGTCATTGTTTACCAAGAGCAAATTATGCAGATCGCAGCAAAGATGGCAGGATTTTCACTAGGGGAAGCGGACTTATTAAGAAGGGCCGTAAGTAAGAAGCAAGAAGAAGTTCTGAATAAAGAAAGAGCACATTTTGTGCAAGGTGCGATTACCCAAGGATATACAGAAGAAACAGCCAATCAAATATATAATTACATCGTCAAGTTTGCTAATTACGGATTTAATAGAAGTCATGCAGTAGCCTATAGTATGATTTCTTATCAACTGGCCTATTTAAAAGCCCATTATCCGCTACATTTCATGGCGGCATTGTTAACCTCAGCTATTGGTAATGATGCGAAAATAGCCCAATATGTAAATGAGGCGAAGCAATTGGGGATTTCTATCCTACCCCCTTCTATTAATAAAAGTATCTTTTCTTTCCAGGTGGAAAATGAAGGAATTCGCTATAGTTTAGCAGCAGTGAAAACGATTGGGGTAAATGCTTGGAAGGAAATTGTTCGAGTGAGAGCAGGTAGAGCATTCCAAGATTTATTTGATTTTTGTTTACGTATGTCAGGAAAAGTGTTCAATAGGCGAATGCTTGAAATGCTTGTTCATTCCGGGAGTTTTGATGAGTTTGGTGAGGATCGAGCGACACTACTTGCTAGCTTAGATATTGCCTTAGAGCATGCGGAGTTAGTTCAGCCAGATGATGAACAATTTGATATGTTTAGTGAAGAGGAATTCTTTCCTAAACCGAAATACGCAACTGTTGAAGAGATTCCCTTATTAGATAAACTTGCTAACGAGAAGGCGGCTTTAGGGTTATATCTTTCAGCGCATCCAGTAACGACCTATGAATCATTCTTCCCGTTGTTAAAATCTCAAACACTTCAATACATTGAGAGTCAAGAGAGAAAAGCCATTGTTCAATCAGTTGTGTATATCTCAGAAGTGAAGAAAATTAGGACGAAAAAAGGAGAAGCGATGGCATTTTTACATCTTAGCGATCAGACTGGAGATATGGAAGCAGTCGCTTTTCCGAAAATCTATAATAAATATTCTTCTTTTATTCAAGCTGGCGATATTGTTTTTATGAAAGGCGAAATTGAGGTAAGGAATGAAAAAAAACAATGGATTATTAGAAGTGTTGAGAAGGTGGAAGAAGTGATTGAGAAGGAAGAATCAAAGCCACCTACCCTCTACATTAAAGTGACGAAAGAGAATGAATCAGATGAGAAATTGACTTTGTTAAAAGAAATTTTACATTATGAAGTAGGGCAATCACCTGTCGTTTTATTCTATGAAAATGATCGGCGGTCTATCAAATTAAGTCAAGATGAGTATGTATCATACAGCGAAAAATTGACTGAACGCTTAAAAGGATTATTTGGAAGAGAGAATATTGTTTTTAAGCGTTAGCCTTTACAAGTTTTTCAGATATGTTATATTGTTATCATAAACTGGTCAGACCACCATGAAGTTGATTTTTAAAGAATCTGCTTAAAGTACTGCTTTCATTTCCTTGTTTATAGGTGAATGGGTCTCTAGTACTGAAGTAATTCTTATTAATGAATACTGAATCATTTTTCTAGTATATGTTTAATGTGCGGTCGACTGCTATTTTATAACGTTCAAGGTATTTAGTTGTTTTAGCTAACATTCTTGATATATGTGATGAAGAGAAATTTTACATTAAGAAGAGAAGAGACAACTAGTATTTGCGTTTGTGAAGAATTCCAAGAAAGCACTAAGGGGTGTAGGTCATGTCATTAAGAGATGAAGCATTAAATATGCATAAGGTTCATAAAGGTAAATTAGAATCTAAATCAAAAGTAGCTGTTACAAATGCGAAAGAGTTAAGCTTAGCTTATTCTCCCGGCGTTGCAGAGCCATGTAAAGAAATCTATGATAAACCAGAAACGGTTTATGATTATACAATGAAAGGCAATATGGTAGCGGTCGTTTCTGATGGGACTGCTGTTCTTGGTCTTGGTAATATCGGACCAGAAGCAGCATTACCAGTAATGGAAGGGAAAGCTGTGTTATTTAAAAGTTTTGCAGGTGTTGATGCTTTTCCAATTTGCTTGAATACCAATGATATTGATAAGATTGTAGATACGGTAAAACTAATGGAGCCAACATTTGGCGGGGTGAATTTAGAGGATATTGCAGCACCGAATTGCTTCTATATTGAAGAACGCTTGAAAAAAGAGACAAATATTCCAGTGTTCCATGATGATCAACACGGGACGGCCATTGTAACTGTTGCTGGACTTGTCAATGCACTTAAACTTGCTGGTAAAAAGATGAGCGAAATAAAGGTAGTTGCAAACGGTGCTGGTGCGGCAGGTATTGCTATTATTAAATTGCTATACCGTTATGGTGTAAGAGATATTATTATGTGCGATACAAAGGGTGCTATTTATGAAGGACGTCCAAACGGGATGAATGATATTAAGAGTGAAGTTGCACGTTTCACAAACCGTGACCAAGTTAAAGGTACTTTAACGGATGCAATAAAGGATGCAGATGTATTTATTGGTGTATCAGTAGCGGGCGCTTTGACAGCTGATATGGTACAATCAATGAACGACAAGGCAATCATTTTTGCCATGGCTAATCCAACACCAGAAATCATGCCAGAAGAAGCAAAAGCTGCTGGAGCGCTTGTTGTTGGTACAGGTCGTTCAGATTTCCCGAACCAAGTAAATAATGTTCTTGCCTTCCCAGGGATCTTTAGAGGTGCTTTAGATGTTCGTGCGACTCATATTAATGAGCATATGAAAATTGCTGCGGTTGAAGCAATTGCTGAATTAATTGCTGAAGAAGACTTACATTCTGATTATGTCATTCCAGCTCCATTTGATCCGCGAGTGGCACCTGCAGTAGCATCTGCGGTAGCTAAATCAGCTATGGAAACGGGCGTAGCTAGAATCAAAGTTGACCCAGAAGAAGTGAAGCATAGAACAGCACAACTTGCAGCTATCGGAAAAGATAAATAACGATAGGCGGTGGGTTCGCTGGAAAATTCAACGAAATTATATATAGAAATCGTGAAACAACTGCGAAATATTATTCAAGAAGAAGGTTATCAAACAGGTGATAAGCTACCCTCAGAACGTGAAATGTCAGAACGCCTAAAAGTTGGGCGTTCTTCTGTTCGGGAAGCTTTTCGTGCGTTAGAGCTTTTAGGTTTAATAGAGACGAGAAGAGGCGAAGGAACCTTTATAAAAGATTTTCGCGGTCATAATTTGGTACAATTACTAAGTACATTTATTCTACAAGACAAACAAGCAAAAACTGATATTAAAGAAACGAAATATTTGGTAGAATGGGATTGTATATGGTTAGCGATGAGAAAAGCAACCGTCAAAGAACTTGAAGCTTTTAGAAATTGGGTCACTTCTGAAGTATTTCAAGAAGATGAGTATTTTTATCGCATGGTTCTCATAGCAGATAACCATTTATTTAAGCGTCTATGGACGATTTTAACGGATTATTATAATTCGCTAGACTTCGGTTCAGCTGTAGTTGATCCAAAAAACTATCAGTTATTAATAGATGCGATGATACAGAAAGATGAACAAGCAGCTAAAATTCAATATTGTTTAATAAGAAATTTGTCGAGCATTTAACGACAATGTTTTCCATCTTTTTTAAGCCTATTATTGTATAGTGATGAGACAAGCTTTTTTCTCGCACTTACGTCGATAGGCAATTGTTTTTTCTAAGTGGTCTGACCACTTAGGAAAATGGTAATGATTACTAAAGTAGGAAAGGTAAATTTCACTTTTGTTATTTACTTTGTAATTACAAGGAGGTTTCACCTTGCTAAAAGACATCTTTACAAAATCAAAGAAGAAAAAATATGCAACCATTCCTTCTGAGGCAGCGAAGCAAGATGTCCCAGAAGGAATCATGACTAAATGCCCTGAATGTAAGAAGATAATGTATACGAAAGAATTAATGAAAAACATGAAGGTATGTATTAATTGTGGGCATCATCACCCAATGAACGCTGCCGAACGGTTTGAGAGTTTTCTAGATAAGGGAACAATTCAAGAGTTAGACCGTGAAATGATATCAGAAAACCCGCTATCTTTCCCAGATTATCTTGATAAAGTTGAAAAAGACCGTAAGAAAACAGGTATGAATGAAGCGGTAATGACAGGGATTGGAGAATTGGATGGTTTTCAGATTGTTATTGCCGTAATGGATTCGACTTTTAGAATGGGAAGCATGGGATCTGTGGTCGGAGAGAAGATCACAAGGGCCATTGAAAAGGCGGACGAATTGAAAGTGCCATTCATTATCTTTACTGCTTCTGGTGGTGCAAGAATGCAAGAAGGTGTATTGAGTTTGATGCAGATGGCTAAGACGAGTGTGGCGCTTAAGCGATTCAGTGATAATGGCGGTTTAATTATATCGATTATGACACATCCGACTACTGGTGGAGTATCTGCTAGTTTCGCTTCATTAGGAGATTATAATTTTGCTGAACCGAAAGCGTTAATTGGTTTTGCGGGGCGCCGTATTATTGAACAGACGATTCGTGAGGAGTTGCCAGAGGACTTCCAAACAGCAGAATTTTTATTGAAACATGGGCAACTTGATGCCGTTATTCACCGTTCTAAGTTGCGAGAGGAGATTGCTAACATTCTTTCTATTCATCAGCCAGGAGGTGAGCTTAAATGGTAACTGAATTAACATTTGAAAGACCGATTATTGAACTAAGAAAAAGAATAGCTGAATTAAAAGAATTTACGAAAACAGCGGATGTTGATTTAGGATCTGAGATTAATAAGCTCGAGACAAGATTAGCCAAGTTAGAAAAAGATATATATGAAAATCTAGGCCCGTGGGACCGAGTGCAAATTGCTCGTCATCCTAATCGTCCTACTACATTAGATTATATAGAGTATTTATTTGATGACTTTTTTGAATGTCATGGCGATCGCGTATTCGGAGATGATGAAGCGATTGTTAGTGGGATTGCTAAGTTTAGAGGACACCCGGTTACAGTAATCGGCCATCAACGTGGAAAAGATACAAAAGAAAATATTCGTAGAAACTTCGGTATGCCGCATCCTGAAGGTTATCGTAAAGCGCTGCGTTTAATGAAGCAGGCGGAGAAGTTTCGCCGACCAATTGTTTGTTTCATAGATACGAAAGGTGCTTATCCAGGAAAGGCAGCTGAAGAAAGAGGGCAAAGCGAAGCGATAGCTAAAAACCTTTTTGAAATGGCTAGTTTGAAAGTACCGGTTGTATGCATAGTAATTGGAGAAGGGGGAAGTGGCGGAGCATTGGCGTTAGGCATTGGAAACTATATTCATATGCTGGAAAATGCTACTTACTCTGTTATTTCACCAGAGGGAGCTGCTTCTATTCTTTGGAAAGATGCGACGAAAGCACAAACAGCTGCTGAGTCGATGCGTATTACTGCTCCAGATTTAAAGGAGCTTGGAGTCATCGATGAAATCATCCCTGAAGTAAAAGGTGGAGCGCATAAGGATGTTGAGCAGCAAGCACTTGCAATTGAAGATATTCTTTATCAGTCATTAAAAGAATTATCTCAACTAGATGAAAACCAATTAGTTGACCATCGTTATGAGAAATATAAATCAATTGGGAAATATTCGTTTTTAAGAGATTATATTGGGGTAAAATAAAAACGTGCGAATTGCACGTTTTTCCTATTATTGATGATATTTAAAAATGGAAGACGATTCTAATCGGTACCAATGAGAACATCACGAGATAAACAAGGGTTTATTTGCACTATAAAGTAAGGTAGTTAATACAATCTTTGATAGGGTTCAATGGAATGTATCACTTTGTTCATTTGGCTTGAATGTCGATAAGTAAGAATTCTTTAACTAAACTTAATAAATTATAATTGTGATGTTTATTTTTTCGTGCTATTTTAACAGTAGAAGAAGCTTAATAACCTTTTATAGGTCCTCTTTTTCCTTTCCCCTAGGTTCGTTCATATTTATAGAATACAAATTGTTTTCCCATAATAGAGGTGATAGAGAAAATGAAAAGAATTGGTGTATTAACAAGTGGAGGAGATTCACCTGGAATGAATGCGGCTGTTCGCGCAGTTGTTAGAAAAGCTATTCATGATGGTATTGAGGTATATGGTATTTATGGCGGTTATACAGGTCTAATTCATGGTAATATAGAGAAGCTAGAATTAGGATCCGTTGGTGATATTATTCACCGTGGCGGTACGATCCTTTATTCTGCAAGATGTGAAGAGTTTAAAACAGAAGAAGGAAGACAAAAGGGGATAGAGAACTTAAAAGCACATCAAATAGAAGGTCTAGTTGTGATTGGCGGAGACGGATCTTATCGAGGAGCACTTGCCCTCACTGAAGCGGGTTTTCCATGTGTAGGTGTACCAGGGACGATTGATAATGATATTGCGGGCACACAATATACCATTGGTTTCGATACAGCATTAAATACGGTCATTGATGCCATTGATAAAATCAGGGATACAGCGAGCTCACATGAAAGAACCTTTATTATAGAAGTAATGGGAAGAGATGCAGGAGATATTGCCTTATGGGCAGGGTTAGCTGGTGGGGCAGAAACAATTCTTATTCCTGAAGTGAATTACGATATAGATGAAATTGCAACAAAACTCAAAAGTGGACTTGAAAGAGGAAAAAGGCATAGTATTATCATTGTGGCCGAAGGTGTATGTAGTGGTGTAGCATTCGCAAAAGAAGTGGAGAGCGCAACCTCACTTGAAACGAGGGTGTCAGTGCTTGGTCATATCCAACGAGGAGGATCTCCAACGGCATTTGATCGTGTTTTAGCTAGTCGTTTAGGGGCGCATGCGGTGGAGTTACTTGCCAAAGGAAAAGGTGGGCAAGCAGTTGGTTTGAACAATAACCAAGTCGTTGCCAATAGCTTGCGTGATGTCTTAAGCCAACATAATACTTTAGATTTAGACCTATACGAGTTATCAAGAGAGCTCTCAATTTAAGCGTACATAATTAGGAGGTATATATAAATATGCGTAAAACGAAAATTGTTTGTACAATTGGACCAGCTAGTGAAAGTATTGAAAAGATTATAGAATTAATAAATGCTGGCATGAATGTAGCAAGATTAAATTTCTCACATGGGAATTTTGCAGAGCATGGTGAGCGAATCGCTAATATCCGTGAAGCCTCCAAACAAACTGGAAAAACAGTTGCGATCCTTTTAGATACAAAAGGGCCAGAAATACGTACGAATGATATGAAAAACGGTGCGATTGAATTAGAAGCGGGTAACAATATTATTGTAAGTATGAAAGAAATGGAAGGGACAACAGACAAATTCTCTGTTACATATAGTGGTCTCATTGATGATGTTCACATTGGCTCTAGTATTCTTTTAGATGATGGTTTGATTGCTCTGGAAGTCATTGCTATCAATAAAGAGAAAGAAGAAATTCATGCAAAAATCTTAAATAGTGGGACGTTAAAGAATAAAAAAGGTGTGAATGTACCAGGTGTTTCAGTTAACCTTCCTGGCATCACCGAAAAGGATGCTAAGGATATTCTTTTTGGAATTGAGCAAGAAGTGGACTTTATTGCCGCTTCCTTTGTTAGACGACCATCAGATGTTTTAGAAATTCGTCAATTACTAGAAGAAAATAATGCGGAATATATTCATATTATCCCCAAAATCGAAAACCAAGAAGGCGTAGATAATATTGAAGGTATTCTAGAAGTGTCAGACGGATTAATGGTAGCGCGCGGGGATTTGGGAGTTGAAATTCCAGCGGAGGAAGTACCACTTGTACAAAAGCAATTAATAAAAAAATGTAATGAGCTTGGAAAGCCAGTTATTACAGCAACACAAATGTTAGATTCCATGCAAAGAAACCCTCGCCCAACTCGTGCGGAAGCAAGTGATGTTGCTAACGCCATTTTTGATGGCACAGATGCTATCATGTTATCAGGGGAAACAGCAGCGGGGTCTTATCCTGTAGAAGCAGTTAAAACAATGCATAATATTGCTTCACGTGCAGAGACAGCGTTGAATCATAGAGAAATTTTATCTGAGAGAAGTAAAAATAATAAACATAATGTGACAGATGCCATTGGTCAATCTGTTGCGCATACAGCATTAAACTTAGGAGTTAGCGCCATTATTACCCCTACTGAGAGCGGTCATACAGCTAGAATGATTGCTAAATTTAGACCAGTAAATCCAATTGTAGCTGTCACATCACATGAATACGTCTCTCGTCGCCTATCACTTGTTTGGGGAGTGTATTCTCAAGTCGGTCAAAAAGCAAAAACAACAGATGATATGCTAGATATAGCTGTAGAAGAAAGTCTACAAACAGGAATCGTTCATTCGGGAGATCTTGTTGTTATAACGGCTGGCGTTCCGGTTGGAGAAGCAGGAACAACAAACTTAATGAAAATTCATGTAGTTGGCGATATCATTGCAAAAGCTCAAGGAATTGGCAGAAAGTCAGCATTTGGTAAAGCGGTTATTGCTCGCAATGCGAAAGAAGCGATGGAAAAGGTTACAGAGGGCTCAATACTCGTAACGATTGGCTCTGATCGCGAAATGGTTCCAGCTATTGAAAAATGTAGTGCCTTAATTACTGAAGAAGGTGGTCTAACGAGCCATGGTGCTGTAATTGGTTTGAACCTTGGTATACCGGTTATTGTCGGTTTAGATATGGCTACAAAATTAATTAAGGATGGCCAAGACATTACAGTAGACTCACAAAGAGGTGTCATTTATAACGGACATGCGAGTGTCTTATAAACATGGAAGAAACTGTCGGATACTATTATTCGGCAGTTCTTTTTTTATGTAGAGGGGTGAAAAGATATTTAGATACCCTAATTAAATTTTTAACACATAATAGAATATAATAGTTGCCAATATCGATATATTAGTATAACATAATAGGTAATATAATGTATCATAATTACAATGATAACATATTTCTTAAATTATTTTGAATAGAGATACTAAAAGAAATAAATACATAATTAAAGGGAGTGGTGAAGATATGCTGAATTATATGCAAGGATTTTGGATGGAAATGTGGAGGTTGCATGATCAAATAAAGGATTTATTACGGTTATTCTCAGTGAAGAACGAGCCTAATAAGAATCAATCAAGTGAATTGAATCAATCAAATGAAAATAATGGAGAAAATCCGAAACAGAGAAAAAGAACGAATAAACAGAATATAGGATTATTATTAGGACCCATTCTTTTTGCTCTAACGCTCCTATTTGTTTCACCTGAAGGAATGTCCAGAGAAGCCCAAGCGGTGCTAGCAAGTACTCTTTGGGTCGCTGTCTGGTGGATTACAGAAGCTATACCCATTCCAGTAACATCATTACTACCAATTATTCTCTTTCCTGTCACTGGTGCAGTATCAGAAGGAGTAACAAGTTCATATGCCGATAATACTATTTTCCTATTTTTAGGTGGATTCATAATTGCTATTGCCATGGAAAAGTGGAATCTACATTTAAGAATAGCACTTGGTATCATTACTGTGGTTGGTACCAGTACATCTAGGCTTATCCTTGGGTTTATGGTGGCTACAGGTTTCCTTTCTATGTGGATATCGAATACGGCAACGGCCATGATGATGATGCCGATTGCTATTGCTGTAATAACTCATGTAAACGATTCCATGAAGTCGGAGAGAGAATCAGCTAACCGATTTGGTAAGTCATTAATGCTTGGGGTAGCTTATGCTGCTTCGATAGGTGGATTAGGTACATTAATCGGTACACCACCAAATATGATTTTTGCAGGTGTTGTAAAAGAAATTTATGGTATTGAGATTTCTTTTGCTACCTGGATGTTATTTGGCGTTCCTTTTGCATGTATTTTACTACTAGCTGCATGGGTTTATTTGGTGAAAATAGCTTTTCCTATGAGTATAAAAGAGCTTCCAGGTGGAAAAGAGATCATCTCTTCTGAAAGACAGCATTTAGGTAAAATCTCCTTTGAAGAGAAGTTAGTATTAGTTGTGTTTCTAGCTACTGCAGTTGCATGGATCACGCGATCATTTATCCCTTTTGATTTTATCAGCCGAATTGATGATACGATAATAGCTATTGCTGCAGCCATTATATTATTCCTTTTACCTTCAAAAAGTAGTAAAGATGGTCAGCTTTTAAATTGGAAAGATGCTTTAAATATACCTTGGGGTATCCTACTACTATTTGGTGGAGGATTAGCTATTGCCAAAGGGTTTAAAGATTCAGGTTTAGCAACTTGGATAGGTGAACAATTAACTGTTTTAGAAGGTGTACATCTTGTTATTGTCATTTTATGCGTAACAGCACTTGTTACATTTTTAACAGAGATTACATCAAACACGGCTACGGCAACAATGATGTTTCCTATCATGGCATCTTTAGCATTGGCTTTAAATATTCATCCTTATGCACTTATGGTCGCAGCTGGAATTGCTGCCTCGTGTGCTTTTATGCTTCCTGTTGCTACACCGCCTAATGCTATTGTCTTTGGATCTGGCTATTTAAAAATAGGTGATATGGCTAAATCCGGTTTTTGGTTAAGTCTGTTTACCATTTTCCTTGTTGTTGTCATGATTTATTTCTATATGCCAATTGCTTGGGGTATCGATATAGGTACTTTCCCGAATTCGTTTAAGTAACATGTTGTTCTTAAATTTCCAATGATGGAAATGTGTTATATTTCTCGGGAGCCAATAATTTTGATATCATTATATATACAAAATATAATGAGGTGGCTAAATGCGCTATATATTATTACCGCTAATTTTAATACCGGCGATTGAAATTGTTGTACTGCTTCTTGCTGGTAAGGCTTTAGGTGTTGCCGTAACATTTCTTCTAATTATATTGACTGGTGTTTTTGGCGTTTATATAGCAAAAAGGCAAGGGATAGAAGTAATGAAGAAGGTGCAGATGGAAACGCGCCGAGGAGAAATGCCGGGAGATTCCATGCTAGATGGTGTTTGTATATTCATAGCAGGTATCTTCCTTGTATTACCGGGATTTATTTCAGATTTCATAGGTATTCTCTTATTGATTCCTTTTATAAGAAATAAATTAAAAATTATTTTGTATCACTTCCTTAGAAGGCGTATAAATCATGGCAACATCAAAGTGATAAAATGGTGAGCATTTAGACAAAGATGATGCCATATATTAAAAAAGAATAGTCAAAAAAAGATCCGAACATATTCCAATTCATTTATGAGTGCGAAGATGTTCGGATTTTTTTATTGGCGAGAGTTTTTGGAGACAAGGTTCAAAAAGTGATGGAAATAGGTACTCAAATTTAGCAGCTATTATAATGGCTAGCTTCTATTTCTCCTCTTTTCCATTTTTTATATAAAGCCAAATATCTGTGAATACTTTTGCTCTGTATAAAGTAGAAAGAATGACAAGAATAATTGGACCAATAATGAGGCCGAGAAATCCAAATAGTTTAAAACCAATAAATAAAGCGATTAAAGTCGCCAATGGATCTAAACCAATATTGGATGATAAAATCTTTGGTTCCATCACTTGTCTTTGGACAATAATAATCACGTACAGGATAGAGAGTCCAACTGCAATGGTTGTTTCACCAATGAAAAAGGAATAAATAATCCATGGAATAAAGATGATACCTGTTCCTAAATAAGGAAGAATATCAACCATACCCGCGATGATGGCAATCGTCATCGCATAATCTATGTTTAATATTAATAATCCCACCAAGATGATAAGAGTCGTAATTGAAATTAAAGTCGCTTGTGCTTTTATAAAGCCAAAAAGGGCTGATTTTAGATCAGAGAAGACGGTAATGCTACTTCGTCTTACATATTCAGGTGTCAAATCAAGAAAAAATCGTTTTATTTTTTCCCAGTCTTTGCTAATGAAAAATGAGGCTAAAAGAGAAAAAATAATGGCAGTTGCTGCATTAGGTATCCATGAGAATAATGCTGGTAGCTTTTCAAAAAAAGATTGCAGAAAAAGCCCTAATGATTGTCCTATATTCTTACCTATTTCTTCTATATTGGTCATAATGCTAGCTTGTTGTTCTGTTCCTAAATGATTAAATAAACTGGTGAGTTTATTTAACACAGGCATAAACTGATTGGCAATCCAGTGTTCTATATGGGTAATAAACACTTGGACATGTGCTGGCACAACTTTTGATAGGTGAGCTGCTCCAGAGACCAATTCAGTAATCAAAATAACTGCGCCGCCCAGAATAACACCTAAAAGTAATGTTAAAGAAATGAAAACAGAAAAAGATCGTGGTATTTTACATGAATATTGAAAAAAATTGACTGTCCTATTAATGATGTATGCAATACCTAATCCAATTAGAAAAGGATAAGCAATGGATGACAAGTAAAAACTAACAAATAAGAAAGTAACTATGATTATTAAGACAAAAAAGAATCTCATGATTTGGTAATGGAGAGTACTTGTCATTGTTTGGCGCTCCTCCTTAGTGTATTTTAAGTGAAAAAGGTTGAATAATCTGAAATTGTTTTCTGAACGCTAATTTCAATCTTTTAGCCGAAAATCTGCTCTTTTGTCCTAATTATCTATAGTGGCATAATGGGCGAAAAAGAAATTAATTTTATCTTTTTTCGAAATTATGTTAAAATAACATCATTAACAGGAAGGTGAGATAGAATATGGAGTCATTCCTGTTTTTACTATTGCTTTTAGCTATTAGTATTGTGGCTAAAAATCAATCTCTTATATTTGCGATTGCTGTCCTCCTATTGTTAAAATTAGTCGGTACAGAGTTAAAAGTGTTTTCATTTATCCAAAGTAAGGGTATTAATTGGGGTGTAACGATTATTACGATTGCTGTATTAGCTCCTATAGCAAGTGGAGCAATCGGGTTCAAAGATCTAGCAGATGCATTTAAATCACCTTATGCTTGGGTTGCTTGTATCTCTGGTATTATCGTTGCATTATTAGCAAAGGGCGGGCTTACCCTCCTATCAGAAGATCCACATATTACGACTGCTCTTGTTCTAGGAACAATTCTAGCTATTACTCTATTTAAAGGAGTAGCAGTAGGTCCGCTAATTGGAGCGGGTATCGCCTATTTATTCATGAAGATATTTGAGTATATTCACTAATTGTTTGCAAGCTATCAGTCACTTGTATTTTTATGAAATTTTCGTTTCACAAAAGTCAGATAATTGTTTATAATATACATGTACAAATAGGTTTGATAGTTGAGTCTATGAAAATAGTAGATACTTTATACCAAAAAGAAAATGTAAGCATTTTCTTTCAATAATGTTTGTACATGTTTGTACTGAGCATACGTTCAGAGATTGTTTAGTCAGTGGAAATCTGACTGAGAATGTCATTTAGTCTGTCTCCCAGCTTAATACATATTAGCTGGATTAAATCGGCTACAATAGCCAATAGAGCTATCAGGTTTTATCTGATAACAACTTAATGAATAAGTTTCATGCAGACAGAGGGTTTGGGGAAAATATTTCAAAGAAGGAGATGGTTTGTTATGACAGCAACACGCGGTCTGGAGGGTGTAGTGGCTACTACATCTGCTATCAGTTCAATCATTGATGATACTTTAACATATGTAGGCTATAACATTGATGATTTGGCAGAGAATGCTAGTTTTGAGGAAGTCATCTATTTATTATGGCATGGTAAATTACCTACACAATCACAACTAGATGAATTAAAAGCACAATTGGCAGAAAATATGAATTTGCCACAAGAGGTTCTTGCTCATTTTAAGACTTATCCAATTGATCAAGTTCATCCAATGGCAGCTCTTCGCTCCGCTGTATCTCTTCTTGGTCTCTATGATGAAGAAGCAGATGTAATGGAAGAGGGTGCGAACTATAGAAAAGCTATTCGTTTACAAGCGAAAATGCCTGCTATCGTTGCTGCATTTGCGCGTGTAAGAAAAGGCTTAGAGCCAATTGCTCCTAAAAAAGAATTAAGTTTTGCTGCTAACTTCTTGTATATGTTAAATGGGGAAGTACCAGAAGATGTAGCAGTTGAAGCAATGAATAAAGCACTTGTACTTCATGCTGATCATGAATTAAATGCATCTACATTTACAGCTCGTGTTTGTGTAGCTACATTATCTGATGTGTACTCTGGTATTACAGCAGCTATCGGTGCATTAAAAGGACCTCTACATGGTGGTGCGAATGAAGCGGTAATGAAAATGCTAAAAGAAATTGGTACTTTAGATAATGTAGAACCTGCAATTCGTGAAAAATTAGCCAATAAAGATAAAATTATGGGCTTTGGTCATCGTGTATACAGAAAAGGTGACCCAAGAGCGAAACATTTAAGAGAGATGTCAAAAAGACTAACAGAATTAACGGGTGAACCACATTGGTATGAAATGTCTACAAAAATTGAAGGCATTGTGACTGGAGAGAAAGACCTTCCTCCTAATGTTGACTTCTATTCAGCATCTGTATACCACAGCTTAGGTATCGATCACGACCTTTTCACACCAATCTTCGCGGTTAGCCGTGTTTCTGGTTGGTTAGCACATATTTTAGAACAATACTCTAACAACCGTTTAATCCGCCCTCGTGCTGATTATACTGGTCCAGGAATGCAAGCTTATATTCCAGTAGAACAAAGAGGATAAACTTTTTATTGCGTTTTTTTAATACAGATGATAACAATAAATAAAGATAAACAAGCTACCAGTCAGAGGTTAGAGGGTTTGCCTTCTAGCCTTTGATTCTGATAAGTTTGTAATGTGTTATTTTTAACACAAGGAAATTGGAGGGAGAAATTATTATGGCAGCAGAAAAAATTACAGTAAATAATGGTGTACTAAATGTACCAAACGAACCAATCGTTCCTTTTATCGAAGGTGACGGTACTGGCCCCGATATTTGGGCATCTGCTTCTCGTGTATTAGATGCAGCGGTTGAAAAAGCTTATAAAGGTGAACGTAAAATTGCTTGGAAAGAAGTTTTAGCTGGTGAAAAAGCATTTAACCAAACGGGTGAATGGTTACCAAAAGAAACGTTAGATGTTATTAATGAATACTTAATCGCAATTAAAGGACCTCTTACAACACCAATCGGTGGCGGAATTCGTTCTTTAAACGTTGCTTTGCGTCAAGAATTAGATCTATTCGTATGCTTGCGTCCTGTACGTTGGTTTGAAGGTGTTCCTTCACCAGTTAAGCGTCCACAAGATACAGACATGGTTATTTTCCGTGAAAATACGGAAGATATTTATGCTGGTATTGAATATGCAAAAGGTACAGATGAAGTAAACAAATTAATCTCTTTCTTAAAAGATGAGATGGGCGTTAATAAAATTCGCTTCCCAGAAACTTCTGGAATCGGTATTAAACCTGTTTCTCAAGAGGGAACAACTCGTCTAGTTCGCTCTGCAATTGAATATGCAATCAACGAAGGTCGTAAATCAGTAACACTTGTCCACAAAGGTAATATCATGAAATTTACTGAAGGTGCATTCAAAAACTGGGGTTACGAACTAGCTGAAAAAGAATACGGCGATAAAGTATTCACATGGGCTGAATATGATCGCATTAAAGATGAAAGTGGCGTAGATGCAGCAAACAAAGCACAAGCTGATGCTGAAGCTGCTGGTAAAATCATCGTTAAAGATGCTATCGCTGATATTTTCTTACAACAAATCTTAACTCGTCCAGCTGAATTTGATGTAGTAGCAACAATGAACCTTAACGGTGACTACATTTCTGATGCGCTAGCAGCACAAGTTGGTGGAATCGGTATTGCTCCAGGAGCAAACATCAACTACGAAACTGGACATGCGATTTTCGAAGCTACACATGGAACAGCTCCTAAATATGCTGGCTTAGACAAAGTAAACCCTTCATCTGTTATTCTTTCAGGTGTACTTTTACTTAAACATTTAGGTTGGAATGAAGCGGCTGACTTAATTGAGAAATCTATGGAAAAATCTATTGCTTCTAAAGTTGTAACTTATGACTTTGCTCGTCTAATGGACGGAGCAACAGAAGTGAAATGTTCTGAATTCGGTGATGTCCTAATTAAAAACATGGACTAATTAACTTTCTTGCAGGTTTAATTTAAAAATTAAACCTGCTTTTCCTTTATATATAGGATAATTTGCTAAATATATTAAAAAGAATCAACACCTCATCTATATTGACTGTGATATCCAGTTGAAGATCCTTTCCATCATATCTGAAATTATGTTACTTCCCCATGTTTTAATCTCATAAGAAGCGGTTATAAATTGAATAGTTGTAAATGAATACATAAGGAGATGTTGCAAGTGTCTACACTCAAGCGAAAAAAAGTTTCTGTGATCGGAGCCGGTTTTACTGGAGCGACGACTGCGTTTTTATTGGCACAAAAGGAATTAGCAGATGTTGTATTAGTTGATATACCCCAAATGGAAAATCCGACAAAGGGAAAAGCTTTAGACATGTTAGAAGCAAGCCCAGTTCAAGGATTTGACGCAAATATCCTTGGTACAGCGAATTATGAAGATACAAAAGATTCGGATATCGTGGTTATTACTGCTGGAATTGCCCGGAAGCCAGGAATGAGTCGTGAAGATCTTGTTCAAACAAACGAAACGATTATGAAGAATGTAGCGAAGGAAATTGCGCATTATTCTCCCGATACATTTATTATTGTGTTATCCAATCCGGTAGATGCGATGACATATACGATATTTAAAGAAACAGGATTCCCAAAAAATCGGGTAATTGGACAATCAGGCGTGCTGGATAGTGCCAGATTTCGGACGTTTATCGCTCAAGAGTTACAGATTTCCGTCAAGGATATAACAGGCTTTGTTCTTGGAGGGCATGGTGATGATATGGTTCCACTTGTCAGGTATTCATATGCAGGTGGCATCCCTTTAGAAAAGTTAATCTCTAAAGATCGTTTAGAGCAAATTGTTGATCGAACGCGTAAGGGCGGAGGAGAAATTGTTAGTTTACTTGGGAATGGTAGTGCCTATTATGCACCAGCAGCAGCTTTAGTAGAAATGGTAGAGGCTATGATTAAGGACCAAAAAAGAATACTTCCTGCAATAGCTTATTTAGAAGGAGAGTTTGGCTACCATGGGATTTATTTAGGTGTGCCAACAATCCTTGGTGCAAATGGAATTGAAAAAGTTATCGAGTTAGATCTAACAAAAGAAGAAAAGGATGCATTAGATCAGTCAGTTGAGTCGGTTCGTCAGGTGATATCAATATTGTCACAAACCTAATATATAAAGAAAGCCTTGTTGGCGAAGTTCGGTCTTTTAACTGAGCTTCGCTTATTTTATGTTTTGCGATAAAAAGAAAATTATTTTTCCTCTTTTTCTTTTACTTATTAAAATAAAATGTTAATATAATTATAAATAAACAGAAAAATTAGTTTATACTATCATTTTTTGCAAGCGTTTACAAAAAGCGGAGGTGCATCCATGTTAGGGAAAAAGAGAAAAATAGGTAGGAGACTTGAGGAAATTTCGGTTGGTGAGAAGCTGACCTTTACTGAAAAAATAGAAGATAGGGATATATTATTATATCTAGGGTTAACAGATGATGCGAATCCACTATATTTGCAGCATGATTATGCTTCGCAAACGCCTTATAAAAAACCGATTGTACCCAATATTATGCTGAATGGTATGGTCTCATCAAGTGTTTCAAAATATCTTCCTGGACCAGGTAGCCATATTTTGAAGCAAGAATTAGAATATGTAAAACCTGTTTATCACTATTCTACAATTGAATTCTTGATGGAAATTATTCACTTAGATGAAGAGAAGCATAATATTGATATGAAGGTACAAGCAACGAATGAGGAAGGTGAAACGGTTTTATATGGTCGAATGAAAGTCTGTCCACCCTATCCACTTGAGAGTCTTAACAGTAAAGTGATAGAAAACTTCTAATCATGAAATCATTAGGTATAGTTGACCAAAAGACTAAGCAAAAGTAATTAATACTGCTTAGTTTTTTGTCGTGGCACGCTTTTTTTCTTTTTTTATATTATAATACATTTATATAAGGGGTTTTACTAAAGAAATTGGCTTATACTAATGGGGAATCTATTTATCGGAGGCTTTTATGGATAAAAAAGTTCTAGTGGTTGATGATGAGCAGTCGATTGTAACGTTACTACAATATAATTTGCAACAAGCAGGTTATGAAGTACTAACAGCATCTGATGGAGAAGAAGGTAAAAATCTTGCTTTAAGTGAACAGCTAGATTTGATTGTATTAGATCTGATGTTACCTAAGTTAGACGGAATTGAAGTGTGTAAACAAATCAGACAAAGAAAAGTGAATACGCCCATTCTCATGTTAACTGCAAAAGATGATGAATTCGATAAAGTTCTTGGCTTAGAGCTTGGGGCAGATGACTATATGACAAAGCCATTTAGTCCGAGAGAAGTAGTGGCGCGGGTAAAGGCTATTTTAAGAAGATCACAAGCCCAATTTGAAGAACCTGTTGCAGAAGATGAAAATGATAGCATTCGTATAGCCGGCGTGAAAATTTATCCAGAACGATATGAGGTCTATTATCAAGAAGAATTACTTGAACTGACACCGAAAGAGTTCGAATTGCTATTATATCTCGCTAAAAATAAAGGTAGAGTATTAACTCGGGATCAATTACTTAGTGCCGTTTGGAATTATGATTTTGCAGGTGATACAAGGATTGTTGATGTTCATATTAGTCACCTAAGAGATAAAATCGAGCAAAATTCAAAAAAACCGACATATATTAAAACGATTCGTGGGCTTGGCTATAAGCTAGAGGAGCCAAAGCCTGAATGAGAACATTTCGTTCAAAACTATTTTTTGCTATTATCACATTGATTATCGCTGTTTTGCTTTGTTTAGGCTTATTATTAGGTCAGTTGTTTAAATCTTATTATATAAATGTGATAGATGAACGGTTGTCTAAAGAGATTCAGCTAGTAGCTGGCCAGATTGAGGAAATAGGTGGAATAGAACAACTGACTCAAGAGAAGGTCGACCAGTTTGCTAACTGGTTAGGTGTCAGTGTTACAATTGCTGATGCAAATGACCAAGTAATATTTGATAGCGTGAATAAGAATAGGATGAATCGTAAAACAATAGATGAAGTTTTAGATACATCTGACTCTGGTGAGCAGGCTGGTAAAGTCGTAGGCGACGATTACCATTATTTTTGGAAGGAATTAAATGAAGGTACAGATTACTATTATTTGTTTTTAAGTGCCGAAATAGATGAAGTAAAAAGTGGTTACTCGCAAATTTGGTGGATTTTAATTATTTGTCTTAGCTTAGCATTGGTTTTGATTATATTTTTAGGAGCTTCTATTACGAATAGATATACAAGGCCAATTGATTCAGCGACAAGAGTGGCTATTGAGTTAGCGAAAGGTAATTATCGAGCGAGAACATATGATAATGATGTTGGAGAAGCAGGTAAGTTAAATAGCTCAATTAATATTCTTGCACGTAACTTGCAAGATATGGAGAAATCTAGAGAAATGCATCAAGATAGACTCAGTACACTCATTGAAAACATGGGCAGTGGGCTAATCTTAATAGATAGTAAAGGTTATATTAACCTTGTGAATCGTACATATAGGGAAGTTTTTCATGCTGATGTGACAGAATACATGGACGAACTTTATTATGATGTCATTGAATATAAAGAAATCACTGAGCTTATTGAAGAATTATTTATGACAGAGCAAAAGGTAAGAAAGCAAATACAAATACTTATTGGTATTCATCGCAAACATTTTGAAGTTTACGGTGTTCCGATTATCGGCACGAATGATGTATGGAAAGGTGTACTTCTTGTTTTCCATGACATTACTGAGATTAAGAAATTAGAGCAGGTGCGGAGAGATTTCGTCGCAAATGTTTCACATGAATTAAAAACACCTATTACTTCTATTAAAGGGTTCTCGGAAACACTTTTAGATGGAGCAATGGATGATCAAGATACTCTTAAACAATTTTTAACGATTATCCTCCAAGAAAGTGAACGATTGCAAACACTGATTCAAGATTTACTTGATTTATCCAAAATAGAGCAACAAGGATTTCACCTTTCTATCCAAGAGGTAAATATTATTGGTGTATTAAATGAAGTAGTGATGATGGTTAAGAGGCGAGCAGAGGAAAAAGATATTACCATAGATTTAAAATGTGATGATGAAGTTATCGAAATGGAAGCAGATGTAAACAGAATCAAGCAGATTTTCCTTAATATTGTTTCTAATGCTATTTCTTACACGCCGAATGAAGGTAAAGTGTCTATTCGTGTAACGGAAGATCAACAAAAAGTGTATATAAAAATCATTGATACAGGGATAGGCATTAAAGAAAGTGAGATTCCGCGGATTTTTGAAAGGTTTTATCGCGTAGATAAAGCAAGGAGTAGGAATTCAGGTGGTACAGGCCTTGGTCTGGCAATTGTTAAGCATTTATTAGAAGCACATAAAGGATTGATTACTGTTAAAAGCAAGAGTGGGAAAGGCACGGCCTTTTTACTCACGTTTTATAAGGAGTTTCCAGATAGCGAATAATGAGAGTTTTTACAAAAAGTTTACATTGTTTTTTAATGCCATTAACAATAGGGAGTTACAATTAGTCTTGTAAAACCCCTTCATCACATGATGTGAAGAAGAGAGAGCTACCCCGCTCTCTCTTTTTAAACTGAAGTTCAGTTATGTGAATCAGCACTAAGTAAAATGCAAATGAATGATATTAAACATCTCCTATTTTGGTGATGCCCTCACCTATAAATCCCTACCGTTTTTTCCTCCATAAATATAAAATACTTCATCAAATTATGTAAATCTTTTACGATAACGAACAATTGCCTAATGAATTCCACCTCTAATTTTTCTTTATTCTTTTAGACATGATAAAATATAAAATAGATAATGGCTTTTTTTCGAGGTGCATTCAATAGAATGACTTTGTGAAAAGCGAAGGAGGTTGGTGACGAGATGTCAAAGAAAAAACTCGTATTAATAGATGGAAATAGTATAGCTTATCGGGCTTTTTTTGCTCTTCCCTTATTAAATAACGATAAAGGCATACATACGAATGCAGTCTATGGATTTACGATGATGCTTATGCGAATTTTGGAAGATGAAAAACCTACTCATATTCTCGTTGCATTTGATGCCGGTAAAACTACATTTAGACATAAAACATTTACAGAATATAAAGGTGGCAGACAAAAAACGCCGCCAGAACTTTCAGAACAGTTCCCGGTGATTAGAGAGCTGCTAGATGCTTATCAAATTGCTCGTTATGAGTTAGCGAATTATGAAGCGGATGATATTATTGGTACCCTATCTTTAAGAGCTGAGCAAGATGGTTTCGAAGTGAAGGTCATTTCAGGGGACAAAGACTTAACGCAGCTCAGTTCAGAAAAGACAACTGTAGGAATTACGAGAAAGGGAATTACTGATATTGAAGAATACACCCCTCAGCATATCGAGGAAAAGTATGGTATCACACCTGAACGAATCATTGATATGAAAGGCCTAATGGGAGATAGCTCTGATAATATTCCGGGTGTGCCGGGTGTTGGGGAGAAAACCGCACTCAAATTATTAAAGGAGTTTGGTACATTAGAACATTTAATGCAATCGATTGATCAAGTGAGTGGTAACAAATTAAAAGAAAAGCTAGAGGAATTTCAAAACCAAGCTTTAATGAGTAAAGAATTAGCAACCATTTTAAGAGAAGCGCCGATTGAAGTAGAGCTAGATAAAATAGCCTACGAAGGTGGGAATGAAGAAAAATTATATCATTTATTTAAAGACCTCGGTTTTAATTCTTTATTAGAAAAAATAAGCTTTGATTTAGCAGAAGACCAAACGGCTGAGCTTGAAGAAATTAATTATGAGATTGTTACAGATTTTACCGAGGAACAGTTAGATGGAGATAGCGCATTATATATTGAAGTGTTAGAGGATAATTATCATTACGCAGATATTCTTGGAATAGCAGTCACCAACAAAAATGGACACTTCTTTATTTCAACAAAAAACGCTTGTCAATCGAAAGTGTTTAAAAAATGGGCAGAAGATGATGCCTCTCCAAAGGTTGTATATGATGCGAAAAGGTCTGAAGTTTCACTAAGACATCATGGTATTCATTTAAAAGGTATCCATTTTGATATCCTTTTAGCAGCTTATATTATCAATCCTTCTGAAACAATTGAAGATTTAGCTTCTATTGCGCGCAATCACGGATACTCTGCAATTCAATCTGATCAAGCTTTTTATGGAAAAGGAGCAAAAAGGAGTATTCCAAACGAAGAAGAACTTGCCCCTCATATTCTAAGGAAAGCAGTGGCAATGGATTCGCTTTATGAGAAGTTGGATACTTCGCTACAAACGAACCAGCAGTCTGCACTTTTTTATGAATTAGAATTACCCTTATCATTGATCCTTGCTGATATGGAATCGGCAGGTATTAAAGTGGACTTGAATCGTCTGCGTTCAATGGGAACAGAGTTATTAGAGAAACTTGCAGCCATTGAGAATCGAATTCACGCCTATGCTGGTGAAGCATTTAATATTAATTCTCCGAAACAATTAGGGGTAATCTTATTTGATAAGCTACGTTTACCAGTTATGAAGAAAACAAAAACGGGCTATTCTACGTCAGCAGATGTATTAGAAAAATTAGAATCCAAACATGAGATTATCAAAGAAATCCTTGAATATCGTCAATTAGCGAAACTACAATCCACCTATATTGAAGGTTTACTAAAGGTGGTCAATAAAGAAACAGATAAAGTGCATACCCGATTTAATCAAGCGTTAACGCAAACGGGAAGATTAAGTTCTACTGATCCTAACTTACAAAATATCCCAATTCGCTTAGAAGAAGGTAGAAAGATTAGACAAGCATTTATTCCTTCAAAAAAAGATTGGGTTATTTTTGCCGCAGATTATTCACAGATAGAATTAAGGGTTCTCGCTCATATTGCAGCTGATGAAAAACTAATCTCTGCATTTAAGGAAGATCTAGATATTCATACGAAGACAGCTATGGAAGTCTTTCATGTTTCTAAAGAAGAAGTAACGGGAAATATGCGCCGTCATGCAAAAGCAGTTAACTTTGGGATTGTTTACGGAATAAGTGATTACGGCCTTTCACAAAGTCTATCTATTACAAGAAAAGAAGCTGGAGAATTTATTGATCGCTACTTAACAAGCTACCCTGCTGTTAGACAATATATGGACGACATTGTGCAAGAGGCAAAAGAAAAAGGGTTCGTAGAAACATTACTTCACCGTCGTAGATATTTACCGGAAATTACAAGTCGGAATTTTAATCTTCGCAGTTTTGCGGAAAGAACGGCTATGAATACACCAATTCAAGGTAGTGCCGCAGATATTATTAAAAAAGCGATGATTGATATGGCTGACCGCCTAGAGAAGGAACAATTACAATCCAAGCTTTTATTACAAGTGCATGATGAACTGATATTTGAAGCACCGGTAGAAGAAATTGAAAAACTAAAAGAAATTGTTCCAGATGTAATGGAGCATGCCGTGGAGTTAAAAGTGCCGTTAAAAGTAGATTATTCATACGGCCCAACATGGTTTGATGCGAAATAAGTGAGTTCGCAATCGGATTGAAAAAAAGGAGTTATTATGAATGCCTGAATTACCTGAGGTAGAAACAGTAAGAAGAACTTTAGAAGAGTTGATTATCGGGAAAACCATTGACCAAGTGACAGTACACTGGCCGAAAATGGTGAAAGAACCAGACGATGTTGTTCAATTTGCAAAGGCGTTAGAAGGTGAAACATTTAAAGCGGTTGCGCGTCGAGGGAAATTTTTGATCCTTTATACGGATGATTTAGCCCTTGTTTCTCATTTGCGAATGGAAGGGAGATATGGGGTATATCCGAAATCGGAAACGATTGATAAACATACACATGTGATTTTCTCCTTTACAGATGGAACAGAGTTAAGGTATAAAGATGTGCGCAAATTTGGCACCATGCATTTATTTAAACGCGGTGAAGAGCTCGGCCAACTTCCGCTATCGCAATTAGGTGTAGAACCTTTATCAGATGCCTTTTCTCCAGAGATATTACAACTTTCATTGAATAAGACAGCAAGGCCTATTAAGGCAGCTCTCTTGGATCAAAAGCTAATTGTAGGCTTGGGTAATATATATGTCGATGAATCTTTGTTTAAAGCAGGTATTCATCCAGAGCGCTCTGCTAAAACATTAACAAAAGAGGAAGTAGACAAACTTTATCGGGAAATTAAAGCAACACTGTCTGAAGCTGTTGAACGAGGGGGCAGTACGATACGTTCGTATGTGAACTCCCAAGGCCAAATAGGGTTATTTCAGTTAGAGCTTTTTGTGTATGGTCGTCGTGGAGAGGACTGTAAAGTTTGTGCTACACCGCTCGAGAGAATCATTGCCGGTGGACGTGGAACCGTTTATTGTCCACATTGTCAGCCAAAAATAAAATAATTATATTTTCTTTTGTCATCTAAGCCTAGATTATAGATAACATTGGATGGGCTTCTTCCATATAATATGTTAGCCATTTCATGGAAGGAGCTCTTTTATATGACGCAAATGATGACACTTATTATACTAGCTATAGCTGTTAGCTTAGATAGTTTTAGTGTAGGTTTAACGTATGGATTAAGAAAAATGAAAATTCCAATTAAATCAATTTTAATTATTGCTTGTTGTTCAGCCTTTACTCTCCTCATTTCAATGGGAATTGGACATACAATAGCAAAGTTTATCTCGCCTACCTTTGCAAATAGTATTGGCGGTATCATCCTTATTCTATTAGGTGCTTGGGTACTGTATCAGTTTTTCCGCCCTGAAAAGGAAAAGGATAAGGATGCCCTCCCGCATGAGAAAATTCTTTTGAATTTTGAAATCAAGTCTCTTGGTGTAGTTATTAACATTTTAAGAAAGCCAATGGTAGCCGATATTGATAAATCTGGTACAATTACTGGTATTGAAGCCTTTTTATTAGGGTTTGCTTTATCACTTGATGCCTTTGGTGCAGGTATTGGAGCGGCTATGCTTGGGTATTCCCCCTATTATTTAGCTGTATGTGTGGCGGTTATGAGTTCATTGTTTGTTTTCGGTGGGATGAGTATTGGCTCGGTATTTTCTAAATCTCAGTGGATGCAACGGTGTTCGTTTATACCAGGATTAATTTTAATTATACTTGGAATCTGGAAAATTTAATTTGATAAAAAAGGTGTGAATGTTAAAATGGCAGTAATTATCGGACTCACTGGTGGTATTGCAAGCGGCAAGAGTACAGTATCCACCATGTTAAAAGAAAGAGCGATTACAGTAATAGATGCAGATGTTGAAGCGAAACGAGCAGTTGAAAAAGGTGAGCCTGCTTATGATGAAATTGTCTCCCATTTTGGTCAAGAGATTCTGCTTGAAAATGGGGAGATTAATCGTCAAAAATTAGGTTCCATTGTTTTTTATAGTGAAGAGGAAAGAATGATGCTCAATAGTATTGTCCATCCAGCTGTAAGGAGAAGAATGAACGAGCAAAAAGACGAAGCCGTTGCTAATGGTGAAAAAATGGTCGTTTTAGATATTCCGCTCTTATTTGAAAGTAAACTCACATATATGGTGGATTACACCGTTTTAGTATATGTGAATAAAGAAAATCAGCTTCAGCGTTTAATGAAGAGAAATGGATTTGATGCAAATGAAGCGAATGCACGTATTCGATCACAAATGCTATTGGAAGAAAAAGTGCAACTAGCGGATTTCTTAATTGATAATAATGGCGAACTTGCAAGTACAGAGAAGCAATTAGATGATTTACTGTTACAATTAAAAGATAAACAGTAAAACACAATTACAACTTAGACTTCTTGTTTCAGAAGTAATATTTCAACCCTTTTCGTCCACAATAATAAGTGGATGTTTTTTTGCCACTAAAGAAATATAGCTGTAGCGATGGCCTTTTTACGTAATGTCACGCGTTTTATTGCTTCTTTACACACGCGATATTTCTGAATAGTGGAACTTTAAAATATCCGCAATTTGCTCATCACATTTTGTGGTTAATATGTTATACTATTAGCATGAAAATGGTTAAAAAAGTATAACATTTATACGGAAGGGGCCGTAAGATGAAGGCGAAAATAGCGATTAATGGGTTTGGGAGAATAGGACGAATGGTGTTTAGAAAGGCCATTCTTGATGATACATTGGAAGTAGTAGCAGTAAATGCTAGTTATCCACCAGAAACTTTAGCACATTTAATTAAATATGATTCAACACATGGTGCATTCCAAGGCGAAGTGATTCCCGAAGATGATGCGCTTGTAGTGAACGGAAAAAGAGTTCAATTACTTAGCAATCGTAACCCTGAGGAACTTCCTTGGAAACAAATGGAGATTGATATTGTTGTTGAAGCTACAGGTAAATTCAACTCTAAAGATAAAGCGATGCTTCATTTAAATGCAGGTGCTAAGAAAGTTGTTTTAACGGCTCCAGGGAAAAATGAAGATGTAACAATTGTGATGGGTGTTAATGATGAAGCGCTTAACATTGCTGAACATGATGTTATTTCTAATGCTTCTTGTACAACCAATTGTTTAGCGCCAGTGGCAAAAGTATTAGAAGATAAATTCGGGATTGAAAACGGTTTAATGACGACTGTACATGCTTATACAAATGACCAAAAGAACCTTGATAACCCACATAAGGATCTTCGCCGTGCTAGAGCTTGTGCGCAGTCAATCATTCCTACATCAACAGGAGCGGCGAAAGCATTGTCTCTTGTATTACCACAATTAAAAGGTAAGTTACATGGTATGGCTCTGCGCGTGCCAACGCCAGATGTATCACTTGTTGATTTAGTTGTTGATTTAAAGCGGGATGTAACAATTGATGAAGTAAATGCTGCGTTTGAAGATGCGGCACAAAATGAATTAAAAGGCATTTTAGATATAACAGAAGAACCACTTGTTTCAATTGATTTTACAACAAATCCACACTCTGCCATTATTGATGGACTGTCCACAATGATGATCGGTGAGAACAAAGTAAAAGTTTTAGCTTGGTATGATAACGAGTGGGGTTATTCTTGTCGCGTAGTTGATTTAGTGAAATACGTGGCGGAAGAGTTAAATAAATCTGCAGTGAACGCATAATTTGATGTAGGCAATCCTTTTAAAGGATTGCCTATTTTTTTACATTCTTACTAGAAAGCTAAAAAGAAACTAAAGTGAATACTTCATAAATTATCACCTATACAGTCAATTCTTCAAAATCAGAATGTTTGTTTGTCCTGATGTAAATTTTTTAAGATGATGACTAAAAAAGTTTGAATAAATTGTGACATTTTCCTTGGCTAACGAAGGGGATAAACGTTGATAATAACAATGATTCACTACTTTCCTTCATGTGAAGATGTAATTATAATTGAAATTCACTTAAATAAATTTTCTAGGATTTATTGCAAAAGAACATTAAACAAAGTATACTAAAAATCGTGAACTTCTCAACGAGTAAGGCGCTAAATGGCTACTTAAAGGGTTAGGACCTCTTTGGACTAACTTTCCCCCGTGGTAGTTATATGCTTTACCCAGTAGAAATTCATGTCAATTAGTAAAGGGGGAAATTTGAATATGGAAACAATGGGTCGTCACGTCATCTCAGAGCTTTGGGGATGCGATTTTGAAAAATTGAATGATATGTCATTTATTGAGCAAACATTTGTAGCAGCTGCACTAAAATCAGGAGCAGAAGTGCGAGAGGTGGCATTCCATAAATTTGCACCACAAGGTGTAAGTGGGGTTGTCATTATTTCAGAGTCGCATTTAACTATACACAGTTTTCCGGAGCATGGTTATGCAAGCATTGATGTTTATACTTGCGGTGATCTTAATCCTCATATCGCAGCTGACCATATCGCAGAAGCTTTAGGTGCTGATACACGTGAGAATATAGAAATTCCTCGTGGAATGGGTCCTGTTCAAGTTAAGAACGCAACAAAAGCCAATGTGTTATAATAAAGAAGTTTTCAAGAGTGCAAGCGAATCATTGCACTCTTTTTAATATGAAAAAAACATATCTACTTGTACTGACAACTCCTTTTTTATATGATAGTAAGTAAAGATACATTTTAGGAATGTAAAGAAGAGACGGAGTTGATTGTATGAAATGTCCTTCATGCCAACATAATAATACTCGTGTGCTAGACTCTCGTCCTGTTGATGAAGGTAAATCGATACGAAGACGAAGAGAATGTGAAAAATGTGGTTATCGGTTTACAACTTTTGAAAAGGTAGAAGAAATTCCTTTGATTGTCGTGAAAAAAGAAGGAACAAGAGAAGAGTTTAGCAGAGAGAAAATATTGCGTGGACTAATAAAAGCTTGTGAAAAACGACCGGTTGCATTAAAAAGACTCGAAGATATCACTTTTCAAGTTGAAAAGGAATTAAGAAGCAACGGAGTTTCAGAAGTAAAAAGTGATGATGTTGGCGAAATGGTTATGGACAGGCTAGTGAAGGTTGACGATGTTGCCTATGTTCGCTTCGCTTCTGTTTATCGTCAATTCAAAGATATTAATGTATTTATAGAAGAGCTAAAAGAGTTAATGAAGAAGGAACAAGCGTAAAGGTGAGCAAATAGGCTAAAGGTGAATTTAGCTTCTTTGCTCATTTTTTTCAACATATGAAAGAAAGAAGGTATTTTTCATGGCCCAGCATTGGACTGAAGTCATCCCAAGTGATCATTATACAGTGGCTTTAAATGGGCTGTTACATGACTACGATCGGAAAATCTTAGTATTTCTTTATCAGCCACTTATTGGGACCATTGCGTATAGTTTATATATGACTTTATGGATGGAAGTAGAGGAAAACCGTATTTGGTCATCATCTTCGCGTAACCATCATGGACTGATGAGTATGATGGACCTAAGCTTGAAAGAAATATATGAGGCAAGAAAAAAACTTGAAGGAATCGGTTTGTTAAAAGTGTATGTAAAAGAAGGAGAAAATCGTGAATTTATTTATCAATTACAACCACCCCTTTCTCCAAGTACATTTTTCCTAGATGGCATGCTCAATATCTTTCTTTACAAAAAAATCGGGAAAACGCAATATACGAGACTAAAGCGCTTTTTTAGTGATGAGGAGTATTCAAACCTTCATTCTGACTATAAGGAAGTAACAACCGCCTTTCATGAGGTTTATACATCTGGGCAACAGATCGCTAAAGAATATAATGATGATTTATCTATTTCTCCAAAGGGTGAATGGGTAGATAGAATGGAATCGGTGAAGATTCAAATTCCATGGCAAACATTTAATTTTTCGTTATTAGAAGCGGGCCTTAGTGAGTCGCTTGTCCCTCGAAAAGCACTTACGCAAACAGTAAAAGATGCCATTAGTAATTTAGCGTTTTTATATAATATTGATGTCATGGAAATGAAGAATATTGTTATAAGCGCGATGAATGAAGATGATGAAGTTGAGATGGATGAATTGCGAAAATCGGCAAGGGATTGGTATCAAATGAACCATCGTGACGAACTGCCATCATTAATCACGCAAACTCAGCCTGTTCATAGTCTTTCAATAACTGAAAAGCCAAAAAGCAAAGAAGAGGAGCTTATTCATTACTTTGATACAACTTCTCCTATTCAATTTTTGAAAGATTTATCTGGAGGTGCAGAACCTTCTAAAACCGAAATAAAAATACTTGAAGATGTGATGTTTCATCAGAAGTTGCCTCCTGGCGTGATGAATGTCTTGATTGATTATGTGATGCGTAAAACAGATAAAAAGCTGACAAAGGCATATGTGGAAACGATTGCAAGTCATTGGGCGAGAAAGAGTATTCAAACTACAGCCAATGCCATGGCTTTAGCGAAAAAAGAACATCAACAATATTTAAAATGGGCAGAGAATAAAAAAGTAGGAAAGCGTTCTTCAAAATCTAATACGAAAAAAGCTGTGACGAGAACAGAGCTTTTACCTGATTGGTTTGAAGAAGAAACGAGTGAAAATAAGCCTGTCCAACAGAAGCAGGAGCAGAAAGATGAACATTTAGATCTTAATATGAAAGAATTTCAAGAACTGATGAAAAGAAGAAATGGGGGTGGACAATAAGTGGAAAGAATCAATGATACGCTTAAAAAACTCGCTGGTAATCAAGATTTTAAAACGAGATATGAAAAGCAACGAGCAGAAACATTAAATGATCCAGATGTCCGTGCTTTTTTGACGGCACATAAGGATGAACTATCAGCAGATATGGTTGAGAGAAGCTTAATTAAATTGTATGAATATAGCAAGCTAAGTAAGGAATGTAATCGTTGTCCGAGCTTAGGTAGTTGTATCAATTTTATGCAAGGCTACCACCCAGAGCTCGTCATTGAACGTGGACTGATTGATATTAAATATGATAAATGTCCAAGAAAGCAAATCCATGATGAAAAAAGAAAAAATGAGAAATTGATTCAGAGTTTGTATGTACCTAAAGATATACTAAATGCCACTTTTGATACGGTGTACAACGATGATGGCAAAAGAATGGAGGCAGTTAATAAAGCTCTTAGTTATTGTATGAACTTTAAAAAGGGTGATGGTCAGAAGGCATTATATTTATATGGCCAATTTGGTGTCGGTAAATCTTATTTATTAGGTGCAATTGCTAATGAACTTGCACTGAAGCAAGTTTCATCAATGATTGTTTATGTGCCAGAATTGTTTAGGGAATTGAAAAGCTCGATTAGTGATTCGACTTTAAATGATAAACTTGAAGCGATTCGAACATCATCTGTCCTTATGTTTGATGATATTGGTGCAGAAACGATGTCAAGTTGGACAAGGGATGAGATTTTGTCACCGATTCTACAATATCGTATGCTTGAAAAGTTACCGACCTTTTTTACATCGAATTTTGATTATAAAGGACTTGAGCATCATCTTACCTATAGTCAACGAGGGGAAGAGGAGCGGATGAAGGCGAGAAGAGTGATGGAAAGAATCAAGTATTTAACCGATCCTGTGCTTGTCGAAGGACCGAATCGCAGAGTTTAGGAAAGATAATTTTCAATAGTTTTTCTTCATGACTTCTATTTTGGCCAAGTCTCCCATATATATGAATCAGATAATATTAAGGGGGGATTTGGTTGATAGAGATCATTTTCCGGAATAAGCACGAAGCCGAGGAGCTGTTTCAGCACGCAATCCGGATTCAGAACTATACGGAAGGCGAAACGACAATTCTTCATAATGAAGGTCAATATATAGTAAGAATGTATCCTGAGCAATGTAGTGGACGGTCTATTGAAGAAGTGAAACGAACATTTTATGCTTTTTTAATGGAGAGTAAATGCGATAGTTGGTTTAGAAAGATAATGGCTGAGAAGTTTTATTATCAAGATTCGGAAGAACAACAACAAATCCTTGAAATCATTCATTCCATATTAGAAGGGCAAAGAGAAGATTTATCTACTTTTTTACAGAGAGTGGATATGTATGAGCAATTACGAGCGGCTATAGATCGCCTAGTGCATGATGATATCTCTTTTTCCTATGATGCTTTTATAAAGTTCCGTCTTAAACCGCTTTTAGACGATATGACTAAGTATGTCGAGCTGTCCATTGATGAATATAAAATGGAACAGGAATATCAAATGTTTATTCAAACGTTAAGAGACTTTATTAAGGATAGAGAAAATAAGTACCCTACCATTCACTTATATCTAGGAGAAGAAGTCCGCTTTTTTAATCAGGATTTTGAAGAGCTTTCTCGAATGGACCTAACGGCAATGATGGATCGAAGGTTATTAATTAATCACCCTGTCTATGTAGATTCAGTTACAATCGCACCATTACTCTCAATCGCTCCTAAGGAAATATGTTTATATAGTGAAAACGAAGAACAACCTTTAGTTCGTACAATTAAAAATATCTTTGAAGAAAGATTGGAAACCCTTCATATAAGTGAATTTAATCTGCGTAAACAGCATGCGTGTAAAAATATAAGTGAACCCTCTTGATTTTCCGTAAATTAAAAACTATAATACTTACATATTGAAATTATCAATGAACAGTAATGATAAGGATATGGGTATTCTTTTACGGTTTATAGAGAGGGAAGACAAGGCTGCAATCTTCCTAACACGAATGGAATGCTTACCACCTTTGAACTCCAATACGTAAAGATGTCTATGGCTTCGATTAAGTATTGGCGGCGACAAGACCGTTAACTTGCTACGAGTCACTTATTTAAAGTGAGAAGTAGGGTGGAACCACGTGTATATGATACTCGTCCCTTTTTTAGGGGCGAGTTTTTTATTTTTTCAAAAACAAGGAGGAATTTATGATGTCAGAAATGATTAAAGTTTCGTTTCCAGATGGAGCAATAAAGGAGTTCTCCAAAGGAACAACAACGGAAGAAATTGCATCATCAATCAGCCCTGGCTTAAAAAAGAAAGCCATAGCAGGTAAAGTGAATAATGAATTATTCGACCTTCGTCGTCCAATTGAAGAGGATGCGGCTGTGGAAATCATTACCCAAGGCAGTGATGAGGCGCTTGAAATTATGCGTCACAGTTCAGCCCACTTAATGGCACAAGCAATTAAACGTTTATATAAAAATGTTAAATTAGGTGTAGGTCCAGTTATTGAGAGTGGTTTCTACTACGATATCGACATGGAGGAGTCATTAACACCTGATGATCTACCGAAAATCGAGAAAGAAATGAAGAAAATCATCAATGAAAATATTGAGATTGTTCGTAAAGAAGTAAGCAGAGAAGAAGCTTTAAAAATCTATGAAGAAATTGGCGATGAATATAAAATTGAATTGATTGGCGCCATTCCTGAAGGCGAAACAGTTACTCTTTATGAACAAGGTGAATTCTTTGACCTTTGTCGAGGTGTCCATGTTCCTTCTACAGGGAAGATTAAAGAATTTAAGCTTCTAAGTATTGCTGGTGCATATTGGCGTGGAGATAGCGACAATAAGATGCTACAACGTATATATGGTACTGCATTCTTTACGAAAGATGACTTAAAGGAGCACTTGCGTTTGCTTGAAGAAGCAAAAGAGCGTGATCACCGTAAAATTGGTAAGGAATTAAGCCTCTTTACGAACTCGCAAAAGGTTGGACAAGGTTTACCGCTATGGTTACCAAAAGGCGCGACTATTCGTCGTAATATTGAACGTTATATCGTTGATAAAGAAGTGCGTTTAGGCTATGACCATGTATACACACCAATTATGGCAAATGTAGAACTTTACAAGACTTCAGGACACTGGGATCACTATCAAGAAGATATGTTCCCTGTAATGAAAATGGATAATGAGGAGCTTGTTCTTCGTCCAATGAACTGTCCTCACCATATGATGATTTATAAACAAGGCATCCATAGCTATAGAGAATTACCAATCCGTATCGCTGAATTAGGTACAATGCATCGTTATGAGATGTCTGGAGCATTATCAGGATTGCAACGTGTGCGTGGTATGACATTAAATGATGCCCACCTATTCGTTCGTCCAGATCAAATTAAAGAAGAATTTATTCGCGTTGTCAATTTAATTCTCGAAGTATACAAAGACTTTGACATTAACGACTATTCTTTCCGTCTGTCTTATCGCGATCCTGAGGATACTGAAAAATACTTTGATGATGATCAAATGTGGGAAAAAGCACAATCAATGTTAAAAGAAGCAATGGATGAAATTGGTTTGCCATACTATGAAGCAGATGGAGAGGCGGCATTCTACGGTCCTAAGCTTGATGTCCAAGTAAAAACAGCGCTAGGTAAAGAAGAAACTTTATCAACTGTTCAGTTAGACTTCTTGCTTCCTGAACGTTTTGACTTATCTTATGTTGGGGAAGATGGCAAGCCGCATCGCCCTGTTGTTATTCATCGTGGTGTTGTTTCTACGATGGAACGTTTTGTTGCTTTCCTTATCGAAGAATACAAAGGTGCATTCCCAACATGGCTAGCACCTGTTCAAGTGCAGGTTATTCCTGTTTCTAATGATATCCATTTTGATTATGCGAAAAAAGTAAAAGAAGACTTACAACTTGCAGGAATTCGCGTTGAAATTGATGATCGTAATGAAAAAATGGGTTATAAAATTCGTGAAGCACAAATGCAGAAAATCCCATATATGCTCGTTGTCGGCGACAATGAAGTAAGTGAACAGGCGGTTAATGTACGTAAATATGGGGAACAAAAATCAGAAACGATTTCCTTCAATGAATTTAAACAATTGATTGAGAAGGAAGTTCAAAGAGGATAAAAAATTATTACAGACAAAGTGTTTGATTGTACCAAGGGCCTTTTTCCGTGTCTTAACTTCACATCATTTCATGCATGTTGTTGAGCTGGATAAAGGTGGGTACAAAAAAAATTCAAAAATTGTTGCCAAACACCGCAACTTTTGATATCATTTTCTATGTTGTGAAAAAACAATTCCATTTGACAAACATTATGCTTTGTGATATAGTTTCTAAGGTAATTTGAATACAGTTTGAGTAAAGAAGAAGCACCCGCTTCTCACCTGATTGACGCTTTTAGGCAGTTAGCAGGTTTACGTGAATTTTAACATTGTACGTAATGTGTGGGTGTCTTCACCCGCACTTTTTTATTTGCCTTAAACGTAATCATTCGGTGCAGCTGGAAGCTTCTTTAAGAAAAGTGACCCAAACATTGTGTTCATATAAAACCATGGAGGTGTCTAACTATTAGCAAAGATATGTTGTTAAACGAGGGTATCCGCGCCCGTGAAGTTCGTCTTATTGACCAAAATGGCGAGCAACTAGGAATCAAATCTAAAAATGAAGCGCTAGAAATAGCTGCACGTGTAAATCTTGATCTTGTTCTTGTAGCACCGAATGCAAAGCCTCCTGTAGGCCGTATCATGGACTATGGTAAGTTTAAGTTCGAGCAACAGAAAAAAGAGAAAGAAGCACGTAAAAATCAAAAAATTATCAGTGTTAAAGAAGTTCGTCTTAGTCCAACAATTGAGGAACATGACTTTAATACAAAGCTTCGTAACGCAATCAAATTCCTTGAAAAAGGCGATAAAGTAAAAGCTTCTATTCGTTTTAAAGGTCGTGCGATTACGCATAAGGAAATTGGACAGCGTGTTCTTGTTCGATTTGCAGAGGCTTGCTCTGAAGTCGCAACAGTTGAATCTCATCCGAAAATGGATGGCCGAAGCATGTTTATGATACTTGCACCTAAAAACGAAAAGTAAGAGGAGGAATTCCACATGCCAAAAATGAAAACACACCGTGGTTCTGCTAAGCGTTTTAAAAGAACAGGATCTGGAAAATTAAAACGTTCTCACGCTTACAGAAGCCATATGTTCGCGAATAAATCTCAAAAACAAAAACGTAAGCTTCGTAAAGGTACTCTTGTGTCTACTGGTGATTTCAAGCGTATCCGCAATATGTTAGTAGGTCTTAAGTAAACTCGCAAACTAGGAGGGAAATATTATGCCACGTGTAAAAGGCGGTACAGTTACTCGCAAACGTCGTAAAAAGGTATTAAAATTAGCTAAAGGTTATTACGGTTCTAAACATACATTATATAAAGTTGCTAACCAACAAGTAATGAAATCTTACAACTATGCTTATCGTGATCGTCGTCAGAAAAAACGCGACTTCCGTAAGTTATGGGTTACTCGTATTAACGCAGCTGCTCGTATGAACGGTCTTTCTTATAGCCGTTTAATGCACGGTTTAAAACTAGCTGGTATCGAAGTAAACCGCAAAATGCTTGCAGAATTAGCTGTTTCTGATGCAAATGCATTCGCAGAATTAGCAAATGTTGCAAAACAAAACCTTTCTAAATAAGAAAGTTTAAAAGTCGCTCTTTCGGGGGTGGCTTTTTTTGTTATGGAAGGGCAATAAACCGTTCTACAATCAATCCTCCTTTTTTAGAGGGTGAAAAGTAAAGAAGTGAGCATATTGGCATAGTGATGACCTTAGCGAATGGTTAGAACAATATACCGCATCCTACTTATAAGATGCCATCTACCTACCTTATTAGCTATAATAGCGATAACGAAATGAGAATAGGAGCGTAAAAAGTAATGTTAGTAATGGTAATCGTGTTTTTGATGATGAATTGTATTGCAGCAATCATGATGAAAATAGATAAAAGAAAAGCGCAAAGGGGGGAATACCGCATTAGTGAGCAGAATCTATGGCTGGTTGCTCTTTTCTTTGGAGCTATAGGGATGACTTGGGGAATGAGGCGTTATAGACATAAGACGAAGCATTTTTCCTTTAAATACGGTCTCCCTTTTTTAGCTATAGTACAGTTGATATTCCTTGTTTACTTCATAATGGAGTGAGTGAGCATAATTTTATTGCTCTTGCCATATGATGTACTAACATCCAAGAATCTTGTAGTTCATGGAAGGTGGGCGTATATCAGGTGAATGAACATCTTGCTCTTGCTAAGGGGATTATTGAGACAGCAGGTATACTCGCGCCATTTGCGTTTATTTTGTTTCACATTTTGCGGCAGTTCCTTTTTATCCCTGTGCCACTTGTTTGTATTGCCGGTGGCGTCTTATTTGGCAGTTTATTTGGTAGTATCTTATCTCTAGTTGGGTTAATGTTATCTTGTTTATTTTTTTATGTATTGATTTATCAGCTCCCGACCTTTCATGAAAAACTGTCTCATTTAAAAAAGAAATGGTTTGGAGAATATCGTAATTTAACCATTGGCCAAATTTCCATTCTCCGTTTGATTCCATTTATCCATTTTCATTTACTTAACTTTTGCTTGCTAGAAAAAAACCCGAAATTTCGTGATTTCTGCAAAGGTGCTTTGATAACAAATATTCCATTAGCTATTTTTTATACTGTGTTTGGTGAATTTATCAGTAGATTTACACCAACAATGATTGTGATGATCTTACTCTCTTTATCCATTCTTCTTTATCTAATTAGAGAGAAAGTGACTGTGATAAAATGGCAAGAATTTTTTAAAGCAACGAAGGTGAAAAAAGTTTCTTAAATGAAAGGTTAGGGTCGTGGATCCTGACCTTTTTATTTATTGGCTAAAGAGAGGGGAATGTTTTGATTGTAGCAAAAGAGGCATATACCAATTGTAGTAAATCTATTACCTGTCTATTTAGGGAAATAAAATCTAACCCCAACAAAAAAATTTGTTGGGGTTAGAAGTTTGGGCTCTTCTTCATTGATTACGCTTTTTATCCATCAGCTCTTTCACGGGGCTCTTCCAGTCGATTTTCGCATTTATATAATGGGTTTTTAATTTGCCTTCGATAAACATAAAGTCCTCACCAACAAGTCCTTGTAATTCTGATGGCTGATGAGGCCAAATAAAAATTGAAACCACATCAAAGGAATTATCTGTTGTACCTAAATATTTTTCCCCTTCAAACATAACCCCTTTATAAGTAATAAAGAAATTTTTCTGAGCGTTATTTGCGTCGTCATAAAAAAAGTATTTTTTTTGCTTATGGGCTTTTTCTAATTTACGCATCGGATTTGTAACATACTTAACGGCGCTATATATGAGCAAAATAATCAAAATGATCAGTAATAGACGAATGATCAATAACATAAAGAATACTCCTTTATACATTTTTTAAGTGTTTACGAATAAGACTGAAAAAGGTTTCAACTTTGTTTAAATTTGTTATAATTTTTTTGTTATGAAAAAATAATTGGCTTTTCAATTGAAAGAAAGCCTGAGGGACATTTACGGTTTATATACCCATTAGTAAGTATTTCATGCAACACGATGAACATATTCTAAAATAAGATGAGGGATAAACAATGACAAACATATTAAACATTAAATTGATACGCAATGATGCTAAAATGCCTTATCGTGCAAATGAGGGTGACGCAGGGCTAGATTTGTTTTCAATTGAAGAGGTAATCATACCATCAGGACAGTCGGCATTAATTAGCACAGGTATTCAGATGGAGTTACCAAAAGGGACGGAAGCACAAGTAAGGCCAAGAAGTGGTTTAGCTTTAAAACATAGTGTAACGGTTTTAAATAGTCCAGGAACGATTGATGAGGGCTATAGAGGAGAAGTGAAGGTCATCTTGATTAATCATGGAAAAGAAGACTTTCACGTAGAAAAACATATGAGAATTGCCCAAATGGTGATAGCGCCAGTTTTCCATGTTGAACTTGCACAAGTGAGTGAGTTAACAGAATCAGAGAGAAACAGCGGCGGGTTTGGTTCCTCCGGAAAATAAGTTAGGTACCGCTTGTTAACACATATATGTATAAGTTCTATAGAAATGAAGTACAGTAAGAAGTAGTTTCAGTTTTTACAAAAGAGGGACTGACCATGTATAATGGGCTTAAAATATATTAAGGGAGTCGAAATATGTCTAAGCTTGATGAAACATTAACGATGCTAAAAGAACTAACTGATGCAAGAGGGGTTCCAGGTAACGAACGAGAAGTACGTGAAGTGGTGAAAAAATACATAGAACCGTTAGCAGATGAATTATCAACTGATGGACTTGGTAGTTTGATTGCTAAAAAGGTCGGTCAAGCAGATGGACCCAAGATTATGGTTGCCGGTCATTTAGATGAAGTAGGCTTCATGGTGACAAGTATTGATAAGAAAGGCTTTTTACGGTTTCAAACAGTTGGAGGTTGGTGGTCACAAGTGATGTTAGCCCAACGTGTGACAATTGTCACTACAAAAGGTGATGTGACTGGTGTAATTGGTTCGAAACCGCCGCATATCTTGCCAGCAGAAGCGCGTAAGAAGACAATTGAGATTAAAGATATGTTTATTGATATCGGTGCTTCTAGCCGAGAAGAAGCATTAGATTGGGGCGTAAAACCAGGTGATATGGTTGTTCCATACTTCGAATTCACTGTGATGAATAATGAGAAAATGTTACTTGCGAAAGCGTGGGACAACAGAATTGGGTTGGCGATTGCCATTAAAGTACTTGAAGGATTGAAAAATGAAAACCATCCAAATACAGTATATGCTGTAGGTACAGTACAAGAAGAGGTTGGCTTACGTGGGGCCAAAACAGCTGCACACATGATTGAGCCGGATATCGGCATTGCTGTTGATGTGGGTATACCAGGAGATACACCAGGCGTAACGGAAAAGGATGCGCTAAGTAAATTAGGTGACGGTCCTCAAATTATTCTCTATGATGCTTCTATGGTGTCACATAAAGGTTTAAGAGATTTTGTAACAGATACAGCTGATGAACTCAATATCCCTTATCAGTTTGATTCTGTACCAGGTGGTGGCACGGATGCAGGATCGATACATTTAACATATAAAGGTGTGCCAGCGCTCTCAATTACAATTGCGACAAGATATATTCATTCACATGCAGGTATTCTTCATCGTGATGATTTTGAAAACGCAGTAAAACTAATTACAGCTGTGATTAAACGACTAGATAGTGATACAGTTGCAAAATTAACTTTTGAATAAGAAAAAACAGCCTGATGATAGGCTGTTTTTTTCTTATTGTAATCCGTTTTCTAACGTTTCTAGCATTTCTTTTTTTTCAGTTTCAGATGAATTTTGCCAAATGACTTCAAATAATACGCCAAGGCCAGGGAGCATTTTTTCTTCGCCTGTTTGTATCGCATCAACAATGGTATCTTTTAATTCATCTTGTGAATTACCTGAAACATTGTGTAAGATGGCATTACGTAAATTTAAGTTCATAAAAGTAAACACATCCTTCGTTAGAATTCGTTACGATTATAGGGTTTCTCATTTAAGATTTATTATGTATGAGTTTTTCGGTATAATGAAATATTAATGGCACGTGTGATGTTGAAGGAGCGAAAAAATGAAGTACATACAATCAGCAAAAAATCCGCAGGTGAAGCAGTGGAAAAAGCTTCTAAAGAGGAAAGAAAGAGATATAACAGGTACGTTTATCGTTGAAGGGTTTCACCTTGTTGAAGAAGCATTAAAAGAAAATCGTGTAAAAGAGTTAATTATTAGTGAGGAAAAGGATATACCACAAAGTTGGAATATAGGAGACTGTTCCGTTTATATTGTACCGGCACATGTAATTGGAGACTTAACTGATACACAAACACCACAAGGAATTGTGGCCGTCTGTTATCAAGAAGAAGAAAGATCTTTCGATTCGCTTGTTGCGAAGAAATTATTACTATTAGATGAAGTGCAAGATCCCGGAAACTTAGGAACAATGATTCGTACAGCTGATGCGGCTGGCATGGATGCGGTTATCATCGGTCACGGAACAGTGGATCCGTATAATCCCAAAGTTTTACGATCTGCTCAAGGCAGTCATTTTCATTTACCAATTATCCATGGCAAGTTGGATGAATGGATGACGGCATTAAAGGAAAATAATATTCCTGTATACGGTACAGCATTAGAAGGAGGTAAGGAGTATCAAAGCTTTGCACCACTGGATGATTTTGCCTTGCTCGTTGGTAATGAAGGGAATGGTGTAAACAAAGATTTACTTACCCAAACATCCGCCAATCTGTATATTCCTTTATATGGTAAGAGTGAGTCCTTAAATGTAGCTGTAGCAGCAGGTATATTGCTATACTATTTGCGAAATGTATAATGCGTAAAAAAAACGTGAGAACAATTTGAATGTCAACTCATAATGTAATATAATAAATAGCAAAATGAAATAAGTAAAAGCTATGATAGAGACAAAGTAAAGTATGTTTTGTTCATATAGGGAGAAAATGCCTGTGACTGAAAGCATTTTTATGAGCGGCTTACTCGAAATTTCAGCTCTGGAGCAGACATCGGGACCATCGAAAATTTTTGATGTAAAGATGCGCCGGCTTTTTGCCGTTATCGAAATGAAGCGAATACAGCATGTTTGTTATTGTTGTATTAAAAAGGGTGGTACCGCGATTCCAAACCTCGTCCCTTTCATGGGATAAGGTTTTTTATTTTGCCAAAAAAGTATTAAAAGGAGGAATTTAAAGATGCAAGAGCGTTTAAAAGAATTGCAAGGAGAAGCGTTAGAGAAGGTTTCTGCGGCCATGGATTTAAAAGAATTAAATGATATCCGCGTTGCTTATTTAGGTAAGAAAGGCCCGATCACAGAAGTATTAAAAGGAATGGGGAAGCTTTCAGCGGAGGAACGCCCAAAAATGGGTGCATTAGCAAATGAAGTACGTGATCAAATTACGCAAGGAATAACGGCAAAACAAGTGCAATTAGAAGAAGCGCAAATTCAAGCTAAGCTTGCTGCAGAAACGATTGATGTCACATTACCAGGTCGCCCTGTACATACTGGTAATCATCATTCTTTAACTAGGGTTGTAGAAGAAATTGAAGACTTATTTATCGGAATGGGCTATACCGTAGCGGAAGGACCTGAAGTGGAGAAGGATTATTATAATTTTGAAGCGCTGAACTTACCAAAAGGTCACCCTGCCCGCGATATGCAAGATTCATTCTATATTACAGAGGATATTTTATTACGCACACATACTTCTCCTGTGCAAGCTAGAACGATGGAAAAGCATGAGGGGAAAGGTCCAGTGAAAATTATTTGTCCAGGAAAAGTATTCCGTCGTGATAATGATGATGCGACTCACTCTCATCAATTTATGCAAATTGAAGGACTTGTTATAGATGAAAATATTCGTATGACAGACTTAAAGGGTACGCTAGAAGTATTTGCGAAAAAAATGTTCGGAGAAGAGAGAGAAATTCGCCTTCGTCCAAGTTTCTTCCCATTTACTGAGCCATCTGTAGAAATGGATATCTCTTGTATGATTTGTTCTGGAGAAGGCTGTAATGTATGTAAAAAAACCGGTTGGATTGAGATTCTAGGTGCAGGAATGGTACATCCAAATGTACTTGAAATGGCAGGTTTTGATTCTAAAAAATATACAGGGTTTGCCTTTGGAATGGGCGCTGAGCGTATCGCAATGTTAAAGTATGGTGTCGATGATATTCGTCATTTCTATACAAATGATAGTAGATTCTTAAAGCAATTCTCAATTCATGAATAAAGGGGGAGGACAACGAAATGTACGTTTCATATAAATGGTTACAAGAATATGTTGACTTATCTGGGATTACACCAGAAGAATTAGCAGAGAAAATCACAAAGAGCGGGATTGAAGTTGAAGGTGTAGAGACACTTGATGAAGGAATTAAAGGTGTTGTCGTCGGTTATGTGTCTGAAAAAGAAAAACATCCAAGTGCTGATAAATTAAATATTTGTCAAGTAGACCTTGGTGATGGTGAACTTGTGCAAATCATTTGTGGGGCTCCTAATGTTGATAAAGGACAAAAGGTGGCAGTAGCAACTGTAGGTGCAGTATTACCGGGGAATTTTAAAATTAAAAAAGCAAAATTACGTGGCGAAGCTTCGAATGGAATGATTTGTTCTCTTCAAGAACTAGGTTTTGAAAGTAAGCTAGTCGCTAAAGAGTATAGTGAAGGTATTTATGTGTTTCCAGCAGATACAGAGCTTGGAACCAATGCATTAGAGCAATTACACAGAGATGATCAAGTATTAGAATTAGGGTTAACACCTAACCGTGCAGATTGCCAAAGTATGCTTGGTGTGGCTTATGAAGTCGCTGCTATTTTAGGAAAAGATGTGAAGTTACCACAACCAAAGGTAGAGACTGTTTCTGAAAGAGCGGCTGATTACATCACTGTAAAGGTTGAAGCAGCAGATGATAATCCTTTATATGTCGCTAAAGTAATCAAAAATGTAAAAATCGCTCCATCACCACTATGGTTACAAGCTCGTTTAACAGCAGCTGGTATTCGTCCACATAATAATGTTGTTGATATTACGAACTATATTTTACTTGAATACGGTCAGCCATTACACGCGTTTGATTATGATCGCCTAGGTTCGAAAGAAATTCTTGTTCGCCGTGCCAACCAAGGTGAAAAAATCACTACGCTTGATGATGCTGAGAGAGAATTAACAACTGATCACCTAGTTATCACAAATGGGGAAGTACCAGTTGCTTTAGCTGGTGTAATGGGTGGAGCAAATTCAGAAGTAGGTAATGAAACAACGACCGTACTACTTGAATCAGCTTATTTCACTGGCGGTGCAATTAGAAAGTCCTCGAAAGATCACGGATTAAGAAGTGAAGCGAGTGCCCGCTATGAAAAAGGTGTTGATCCACAGCGTATCCGTCCAGCTGCAGAAAGAGCAGCGCAATTACTCACGCAATATGCAGGCGGAGAAGTATTAGAGGGATCAGTAGAAGTTGACACATTAAAAGTAGAACCTGCTGTTATTTCCATTACCATTGATAAAATCAATCGTGTCCTTGGAACAACGTTATCAGTGAGCGAAGCAAATAACATTTTAGAAAGATTGCAATTCACGACAGTGGTTGAAGAGAATGAAATGACAGTAACAGTGCCAACAAGACGTGGTGATATTACGATTGAAGAGGATCTTGTAGAAGAAGTGGGTCGCCTATACGGATACGATAATCTTACTTCAACATTGCCAGGTGGAACGGCTTCAGCAGGTAGTCTAACGCCTTATCAAAAGAAACGACGTATTGTTCGTCAATACTTGGAAGGTGCTGGATTATATCAAGCCATCACTTACTCATTAACGAGTGCAGAAAAAGCGCAAAACTATTGCTTGGAAGTAAGAGAGCCAATCAAGCTTGCGATGCCGATGAGTGAAGAGCGTAGTGTGTTACGTCTTAGCTTAATTCCGCATTTATTAGAAGTCCTTAAGTATAATAGTGCGAGACAAATTGACGCTACTGCTGTTTATGAAACAGGATCTGTTTTCTTAAGTACAGCTAAGAATGAGTTACCTGAAGAAAAAGAACATTTAGCTGCGGCCATAACAGGTTTATGGGAGCTACACCAATGGCAAGGGGAGAAAAAGCCAGTTGATTTCTTTGTTCTGAAAGGAATTCTAGAAGGATTATTTAGTAAGCTTGGCTTGTTAGAGCAAATCACGTTTGCCAAATTGGAGAAAGACGGTCTACATCCAGGTCGCTCAGCAGAAGTATTCTTAAATGAAACGAGTATCGGGTTTATTGGTCAAGTTCATCCAAATGTTGAAAAAGAATTAGACTTAAAAGAAACGTATGTTTTTGAACTATCATTAGAGAAATTACTACATGCTGAAATGAATCCATTACGCTATGAAGCTATTCCTCGTTACCCATCTATTACGAGAGATATTGCTTTAGTGGTCGATCAAACAACAACGGCTCAAGCATTAAGCACTGTCATTCGTGAAGCAGGCGGTAAATTATTAAAAGACGTTCATGTATTTGATTTATATGAAGGCGATCGAATGGAAGAAGGTAAAAAATCCATTGCCTACTCACTTAAATATTTTGATCCAGAACGGACATTAACAGATGAAGAAGTAGTAAAAACACATGACAAAGTATTAAAAGCATTAGAAGAAAAAGCTGGTGCTGTCCTTCGCGGATAAATAATCATAAAAGTGATACTCACCGTTATTTTGCGGTAGTATCACTTTTTTTGCACAGTTTAGGTAAAAGGGGAACTTCGCTATAGAAATAAGCGTGAGAGAGTGGGGGCAAAAGGAAGAATCACAGGTCTCAAAAAAGGCTGAGACATAACTAAATGAGCTAACCTCAAAAAAGAACAATAACAAATTGATCTTAAAATATCATTTGAAAAAAAGTCCGTTCCATAGCGCTACAGTCACTTGCTTTCCCTCTATTCCCGCAGGAGTCGAGTGTCTTCTACTCCATTTCACTATTCTTTTCATATAAGGGTTCAAATCAACAAAAAACCGAATGATTAGATGCTAGAACTCCTAATCATTCGGATAAATCATTAGCTAGCATACTTATGTCCCAACCTCACCCTATTGCCTTAAGCTTTATACTTTTTTCTATAAAGAGCCTTTGCTTTTTCGGTGTTAGCAAAATGAAGTTTCACAAAGTACTTTAGAGAATCTTCACCATGTATATGTATTAATTTCGCTCCGCATTCGTCTACCTTAGGGCCGGCACCTTTTGTTAGTGGGAAGCCAGCTTTTTTACTTAATTCCTCGAAACGAAGGAGAAACGCATAGCGCGCAAGAATCGATGCAGCTGCGACAGCGAGATGGACAGATTCACCTTTCGTACTGAAATATACATTTTCTCTTTGGATATTGGCTTGAGATTTTAAATAATTATAATAGACTCCTTCTTGAGCAAATTGATCGATCAAGACAGCGTCTGGTTTCTCCGGTGACATTTTTCCAAGCACACTATTAATAGCTTGGTTATGAAGGAGGGCTTTTAGCTTGCCTTGAGACATTCCTTTTTGTTGCATGTTGTTATATTTTTCATTATGAAGTGTAAGTAAACTAAAGGGAATGACTTCTTTAATTTGCTTAGCGATTTGGATAATTCTTTGATCGTTTAAATTCTTAGAATCTTGCACGCCCAGCTCTTTTAATAGCGGGATATTCGTTGCACTTACATAAGCAGCTACCACTGTCATTGGTCCAAAATAATCTCCTGTCCCAACTTCATCTGAGCCAACAACGGATAAGGATGCAAAACGATCCGGTAATTTAGATCCTTTCGGCGCGCTTGCTTTCTTTTTCGGTGCGACTGCACTACTAGAGCCACCCCATTTATCTGCTTCCGATTGACAGCCAGCTCCCTGAAACAATACTTTACCTGATTTGTAGGCAGTTATTGTACAGTTGTTTGTTTTAGCAGTAAAAATACTACCGGGAGGCTGTTTCGGTGATAGTAGAGCTTGGTAATGTGTTTTCATTTGTTGCAGTTCTGCTGTTGATTTTTTTAATACAATTTGGCTCATCATTGATTCCTCCTATTTTGACAATTCCTCTGTCTTTTTGACAAGCTTTGACTTCCCTCAAAAAATGGTTCGTGTTATGATAATGTTTAGGATTCTTCAGAATGGGGGCTTACATGTTGTCAAATACTGATAAAAACCGGACAAGGGTTGATATATATGGTATCCCGTATACAATTGTCGGCACGGAGAGCTCCAGCCACATCCGTTTAGTTGCATCCATGGTGGATGAAACAATGAGAGATATTAGTGCAAAGAATCCTTCGCTCGATATTAGTAAACTTGCTGTTTTAACAGCTGTGAACACAATGAACGATTATTTGAAACTTAAAGACGAAGTAGAACGTCTTAAAGAAGAATTAAATAGAGTAAAGGACTGACACGAATTATGCTTGATCTTGCCATTATTATTATGTTAATCTTCGGGTTTTTCATAGGTCTACGAAGAGGATTAATTCTTCAAGCTATCCATCTATTAGGCTTTATTGTCGCCTTTGTTGTGGCAAGACTATATTATGAGCCGTTAGCTCCTAAATTAACCTTATGGATTCCATATCCGAACTTCGGGAACTCACAGCTTGAAACGATTTTAGGTAACACAGACTTAGAGACAGCTTATTATCGCGCAATTGCATTTGCAATCATTTTCTTTGCAGTTAAGATTGTATTACAAATTATCGGCAGTATGCTAGATTTTCTCGCAAGTTTTCCGATATTAAAACAATTAAACAGTTGGGCTGGAAGTATTATAGGATTTATAGAAGTTTATCTTATCATGTTTATCTTATTATACATAGCAGCATTATTGCCAATAGATAGTGTGCAGTCAACTCTGGACGGCTCGTTTATGGCAAACCTTATTATTGAGCATACACCAGTGTTTTCCCAGCAGATAAAAGAGTTATGGATTGATTATGTAGCTTCTTAACTTCTCTACCTTAGGAAGAGAAGTTTTCTTTATTTGAAGCCAATCTTTTATTGGATGGGGCTACCATTAAGGGTCAAGACTGTCTAGAACTATTGAAATATTGTATGATTTTATAGGTAGCAAGAAAACGGGAAAGACTAAGAAAATATGAATGTAAATGAGGCGATACACTTATGACAATTAATAAAAAGGATGTTGTTCATTTATTAGAAACGATTGCTATTTATATGGAGTTAAAGGGAGAAAACCCTTTTAAAACGGCTGCCTTTCGTAAAGCAGCAACGGCTTTAGAAACAAGTGATTTAACGTTGGATGAAATAGATGATTATACGACTTTACCTGGTATCGGTAAGGGGACTTCTACCGTAATCGCAGAGTTTGTAGAAGAAGGCACAACTAGTGTCCTTGATGAATTAAAGAAAGAAGTACCAGCAGGTTTGATTCCACTTTTGCAATTGCCGGGTTTAGGTGGTAAAAAAATTGCTAAGTTGTATAAAGAGCTTGGGGTTAAGAGTGCTGAAGATTTAAAGACGGCTTGTATGAATCATCAAGTACAAGCTTTAGCCGGGTTTGGGAAGAAAACAGAAGAAAAAATTCTCGAAGCATTAGCCAATGTGGGCACAAGACCAGACCGTCTGCCCCTTGCTTTTATGCTTCCGATTGCTGAGGAAATTGAAGGATTTTTATCATCATTTAATAACATCGACCGTTTTTCTCGAGCAGGTAGTATTAGAAGAATGAGAGAGACGATTAAAGATTTGGACTTTATTATTTCAACGACAATGCCTGCTTCAGTGAAAGAACAACTTTTACAATTAGATGAGATTAAAGAAGTGATTGCGGCAGGGGACACAAAAGTATCTGTAGTGCTGGCATACAAATATGATGTCTCTGTTGATTTCCGAATCGTAACACCTGAAGAATTTGCTTCTACACTTCACCATTTTACTGGTTCAAAAGACCATAATGTGCGTATGCGTCAATTGGCGAAGGAGCGCGGAGAAAAAATTAGTGAGTACGGTGTTGAAGATATAGAAAAAGGAACGATCAAAACATTCCAATCAGAAAAAGATTTTTATGCTCATTTTGATTTACCTTTGTTTCCTCCTGAAATTCGCGAAGACGGGCAGGAAGTTGAAACATATACCGCAAACACGCCACTTATCGAAAATGAAGATATCAAGGGCGATCTTCATATGCATACAACATGGAGTGACGGTGCTAATTCAATCGAAGAGATGATTGCTGCCTGTCGCACAAAAGGCTATCGTTATATGGCGATTACGGATCATTCGCAATATTTAAAAGTAGCTAATGGATTAACAAAAGAGCGGTTATTAAAACAAAGAGAAATCATTCGCCAAATCAACGAACAATATGATGATTTTCAAGTTTTATCAGGGATAGAAATGGATATTTTACCGGATGGTTCCCTAGATTATGAGGATGATGTGCTGAAAGAAATGGATATTGTCATTGCTTCTATTCATTCAGCTTTCTCACAATCAGAAGAGCAGATTATGCACCGATTAGAAAATGCAATGAGAAACCCACATGTTGATATTATTGCCCATCCAACAGGTCGATTGATTGGGAGACGGGATGGATATGCTGTCAATATCGAGAAATTAATTGCACTAGCAAAAGAAACGAATACTGTACTTGAATTAAATGCGAATCCAAATCGGTTAGACCTCGCAACAGAAGCATTAAAATTAGCACAAGAATCTGATGTCAAGATTGTCATTAATACTGATGCTCATAAAATAGAAACACTCAATCATATGGAAGTGGGTGTATCGGCTGCAAAGAAAGCATGGTTATTAAAAGATACAGTGCTTAATACATTTGAAGCTGATGATTTATTGCAGTTTTTAAAGAATCATAAGTAAAGAGAACGGTTAGATACGGAAATGAAGGGGGATTACCTCATGCAAGATAGAATTTTGAAAATGCTCGAATTTCATAAAGTTAAAGAGCAGCTTTTAACCTATGTGTCCTCAAGTCTTGGGAGGAAAAAAGCGGAAGACTTAGTACCATCAACAGACTTTTCTGAAGTGCTTAAGTTGCAAAACGAAACGGATGAAGCGGCTCAAGTGTTACGTATGAGAGGCAGTGTGCCTTTAGGGGGGATTTTTGATATTACTCCTCACTTAAAACGAACAAAGATTGGTGCGATGTTGAGTCCCCAAGAACTGATGCAAGTAGCTAGTACGATTCATGCAAGTCGACAAATGAAGCGTTTTATTGAAGATTTTGCTGATGAAGAAGAAAATGAAATACCAATTTTGTTCAACTATAGTGAAAAAATCATTGTGTTAGCTGAACTAGAAACGGCGATTAGAAATAGTATTGACGAAAATGGAGATGTCCTTGATAGCGCGAGTGAAAATTTACGCCAATTAAGAACACAATTAAGAACGAGAGAGAGTCGGGTACGAGATAAATTAGAATCAATGATTCGTTCGTCTAGCGCACAGAAAATGCTTTCTGATGCGATTATTACTATTCGTAATGATCGTTTCGTTATTCCTGTTAAACAAGAATATCGCGGTCATTATGGTGGAATTATTCATGATCAAAGTTCTTCTGGACAAACATTATTTATTGAACCACAGTCTATTGTCCAACTAAATAATGAATTACAAAATATAAGAGTAAAAGAGCAACAAGAAATAGAGAAGATTCTTATTCAGCTATCATTATTAACGAATGAGTATAATAATGAGCTTCAGACCATTGTGTATGTTTTAGGTGAGATGGATTTTATGTTCACAAAAGCAAGATATGGAAAGAGCATAAAGGCAAGCAAACCATCTGTAAATGACAAAGGTCATATTAAGCTTTTCAAAGCACGTCACCCACTGATACCCGCTAATGAAGTCGTAGCGAACGACATAATGATGGGAGAAGACTATTCTTCCATCGTTATTACGGGACCAAATACAGGTGGTAAGACAGTCACATTAAAAACAGTTGGTCTATCCACATTGATGGCACAGGCAGGGTTACAAATTCCTGCTTTAGACGGGTCGGAAGTAGCTGTATTTGCTGCTGTTTATGCTGATATCGGTGATGAACAATCAATTGAACAGAGTTTAAGTACTTTCTCGTCACATATGGTCAATATTGTTGATATTTTAGAAAAAGTGGACGGTAATAGTTTAGTCCTTTTTGATGAATTAGGTGCAGGAACAGACCCCCAAGAAGGGGCAGCTTTAGCCATTTCTATTTTAGATGAAGTGTATAACAGAGGGGCTAAAGTCATTGCTACAACCCACTATCCTGAGTTAAAAGCTTATGGTTACAATCGTGAAGGGGTTGTAAATGCCAGTGTTGAATTTAATGTAGAAACGTTGAGTCCTACTTATAAATTATTGATTGGCGTTCCTGGGCGCAGTAATGCTTTTGAAATTTCAGGACGTCTTGGTTTAAATGAGCGTGTCATTACCAATGCCAAGGAATATATAAGTGCTGATAGTAACAAAGTAGAAAATATGATTGCCTCATTGGAAAGTAGTAAAAAGCAAGCGGAGGCAGAACGTGAAGAAGCATATGCCTTATTAAAAAACGCTGAGAAGCTTCATAAAGATTTGCAAAAACAAATGGTCTCCTATTATGAAGAAAAAGATGTGTTAGAACAAAGAGCAAAAGAAGAAGCTGCATCTATTGTAGAGAAAGCGAAAGAAGAAGCAGAGAGCATTATTAGCGAACTTAGACAAATGCGCATAGAAAAACACGCAGAAGTAAAAGAGCATGAACTGATTGAAGCAAGAAAACGTCTATCTGACGCCGCACCTGAAATAGTGAAGAAGCAAAAGAAAAAAAGTGCCAATCAAACGCATCAATTCCAGCCTGGAGATGAAGTAAAGGTATTAAGTTTCGGTCAAAAGGGGCAACTATTAGAAAAACTAGCTGAAAAGGAATGGAGTGTCCAGATCGGCATTTTAAAAATGAAGGTGGAAGAAAAAGATTTAGAGTTTATTAAAGCACCTAAGCCGATAGAAACAAAACCGATGGCAACTGTAAAAGGAAAAGATTATCATGTCAGTTTGGAGCTTGACCTTAGAGGCGAAAGATATGAAAACGCTCTTTTGAGAGTTGAGAAATATATTGATGATGCTCTTCTAGCAGCCTATCCGCGCGTGTCTATCATTCACGGAAAAGGAACAGGGGCGCTAAGGCAAGGTGTACAAGAGTATTTACGAAATCACCGTTCCGTCAAGTCTATTCGTTTTGGTGAAGCTGGTGAAGGTGGAACAGGTGTCACTGTGGTAGAATTTAAATAATGATTGTCTTTACACATGAATGAAAAACATGTAAGTGCGAAAAGAATTCATTAAAAAATTGTGGGGAGAACTTAAAATGAATCAGTTTTGGGAGAATGAATTTGTTCATACCGCTGCCTACTTTAGTGTGGTTATTCTATGTATGATTGTCTTTTTAGCAGTATTTGAGCTAGTAACAAAGTATAAGAATTGGGAAGAGATTAAAAAAGGAAATGTTGCTGTGGCAATGGCTACGGGTGGTAAGATATTTGGGATAGCCAATGTGTTTCGTCATTCAATTATGCATAATGATCATTTACTTGTCATGATTGGTTGGGGCGTGTTCGGTTTTATTTTATTGATAATCGCTTATTTTGTTTTTGAATTCATGAGTCCGAATATAAAAGTAGATGATGAAATACAAAATAATAATATCGCTGTTGGACTGATATCTATGATATTATCAATCGGAATTTCTTATATTATCGGTGCAAGCATATCTTAGGGAGCGTAATTGAATGGAGAGATTAGCAAAAATATTACTTGTATTATGCGTATTATTTATCTTAGCGGGCATCATCTTTATGATATAAAGGTATTGATTTATTCGTTACATCTAGACAATTATTCGTATGCGCCATACAGCGAATAGTTGTCTAGTTTTTTATTTACAGTAAAAGTACCGCCAAACTTTTACTTACTATACAACCGTTCTTCCTCCTTCATGGTGGCTATGGTTTATGCTATTTAGCATAAGATAAATGGACTTGTATAAAGAGGCGCCTTTAGTAAATAAGGCACAGATTTATCTAATTTCCATTTGTTTTGCTTACAAGTGTATATTATAATAAAAGGTGAACAATTTTAAATGTTCTAAAAATATAATATTTGGGGAGGGTCGTAAATGTCTGAAGAAAAACCGTGGCTGAAGCTGTACCCTAATGAAATCCCATCAACACTTGATTATCCAGAACAGCCCGTTCAGGAGTTTTTAGTTAATGCCGCAAATGAGTTCCCTGAAAAAAAAGCCATTCACTTTATGGGTAAAGAGTTTACGTATCGTTATGTCTATGAATCTGCGCTAAAAGTTGCAGGTTACTTGCAAAGCATCGGAATAACGAAAGGCGATCGAGTGGCTATCATGTTACCTAATACCCCGCAGTCAGTCATAAGCTATTATGGTGTTCTATTCGCAGGAGGAGTGGTCGTCCAAACAAATCCACTTTATATGGAAAGAGAACTTGAATTCCAAATGAAGGATTCAGGAGCGATTGCTATTATCACAATGGATATACTTTTTCCGAGAGTGACTAAAATACTACCGCAAACCGAATTGAAACATGTAATTGTAACCGCTATCAAAGACTTTTTACCATTTCCAAAAAATATTGTGTATCCATTTATCCAGAAAAAGCAATATGGCTTATCAGTCAATGTTAGACACGAAGGCAATTATCATTTATTAACAGAAATATTAAAAGGTGAAGTAAAACCAGTTCAAACATATGATATAGAATTTAATGAAGATTTAGCACTATTACAATATACCGGTGGGACGACTGGATTTCCGAAAGGAGTTATGCTTACCCACAAAAATTTAGTTTCCAATGCTGCGATGTGTAAAGCATGGCTATATCAAACGAAAAAAGGCGAAGAGATTATTCTAGGTATACTGCCGTTTTTCCATGTATATGGTATGACAACGGTTATGATCTTAACGATTATGGAAGCCAACAAAATGGTTTTGCTTCCAAAGTTTGATGTTGAAACGACCTTGAAGACGATTGAAAAGCAAAAGCCAACACTTTTCCCAGGTGCTCCGACCATTTATATTGGATTATTGAATCACCCCAAAATTAAAGAATTTGATCTTTCTTCGATCGATTCCTGTATTAGTGGATCAGCTGCACTACCTGTTGAAGTTCAACAAAAATTTGAAGAAATCACTGGCGGTAAATTAGTAGAAGGATATGGGCTAACAGAATCTTCACCTGTGACACATGCTAATTTCCTTTGGGATGAACCGAGAGTGAAAGGTAGTATTGGTATACCTTGGCCCGATACTGATGCAAAAATTATGTCTACTGAAAATGGCGAATTTTTACCTGTTGGTGAAATTGGTGAGATTTGTGTGAAAGGTCCACAAGTCATGAAAGGCTATTGGAACCGTCCGGACGATACCGAACAAACTTTAAAAGACGGTTGGTTATTAACAGGAGATTTGGGGTATATGGATGAAAACGGCTATTTTTATGTAGTTGACCGTAAGAAAGATATGATTATAGCCGGTGGATTTAATATATATCCTAGAGAAATAGAAGAAGTGTTATATGAACATGAAGGTGTCCAGGAAGTAGTAGCAGCTGGCGTGCCGCACCCTTACCGCGGAGAAACAGTGAAAGCTTATATTGTTAAAAAAGAAGGTGCCAATATTACAGAAGATGAACTAAATCAGTTTGCTAGAAAACATTTGGCTGCTTATAAGGTACCGAGAATTTATGAATTTCGTGAAGAACTACCTAAAACAGCAGTAGGAAAAATCCTAAGAAGATCTTTAATTGAGGAAGATAAAAAGAAATTTGCTGAAGAGCAAAATGAGGCGATAAAATAATCGGGCCATGTGGCTCATTCTTTTTGAATCCTAGAGCTTGTCCAACTTAAAAACATAATAATTATGCAAAGATTCTTGACAGAACAATCATTAGATAATAATATAATTTTATGAATGACTATTCATTCATTTTTTATCATTCGGAATGGTTGTTCTGTTGATTAGGTGGAAACGAGTATCTCCATTCCGGTATACTCTTTGTTAGGCGCAAGAGTGATATAGGGGGAGAATGATTTTGAAGAAGAACAAACCAAAATATAGACAAATTATTGATGCAGCAGTGATAGTCATTGCTGAGAATGGCTACCATCAATCACAAGTTTCAAAGATTGCTAAACAGGCAGGCGTGGCTGATGGGACGATTTATTTATATTTTAAGAACAAAGAAGATATCTTAATTTCCCTCTTTGAAAACAAAATGGGTCACTTTGTTGAAATGATTGAGGAGAAAATAGCAGGAAAAGTAAGAGCAGCAGAGAAGTTATTAATGATGGTCGAAACCCACTTTCATATTTTATCTCAAGACAAACATTTAGCTATCGTGACACAATTAGAACTAAGACAATCCAATATCGATTTACGGCAAAAAATTAATGCAATCTTAAAAGGTTATTTAGGCTTAATCGATTCAATCTTACTCGAAGGGAAAAAAACGGGTGAGTTTGCTAGTAATCTTGATGTCCGATTAGCTAGACAGATGATCTTTGGGACAATGGATGAAACGGCAACAACATGGGTGATGAATGATCAAAAATATGATTTAACTGCGTTAGCACCTGAAGTTCATCGTCTTTTAATTAGTGGTTGCAAAAGCAGTAATTAAAAATAATGGAGGTAAGAAAAAGTGGAATACTTAAATTGGAAGATTGATAATGAAATTGCAACAATTACCATTAGTCGCCCTCCTGCCAATGCACTATCATCTGGGTTGATTGAAGAATTAAGTGAAGTACTGGATCAGATCGAGCCAAATCAAGATATTAGGGCGATTCTCATTCATGGTGAAGGCCGCTTTTTCTCTGCTGGAGCAGATATTAAAGAGTTTACTTCTATCCAGAATGATGAAGGTTTTTCGCAATTAGCAGAAAATGGACAAGGGCTCTTTGAGAGAATTGAAACCTTCAAGAAACCTATTATTGCAGCCATTCATGGTGCAGCTTTAGGTGGAGGTTTGGAACTTGCAATGAGTTGTCATATTCGCTTAGTTGCAGAAAATACAAAAATGGGACTACCAGAATTGCAGCTCGGATTAATTCCTGGATTTGCTGGTACACAACGTTTACCTCGATATGTAGGAACGGCAAAAGCAGCTGAAATGATTTTAACCAGTGATCCAATAACTGGGCTAGAAGCTGTACAACTCGGTCTGGCCAATCATGCTTACCCTGAAGAGGAACTGTTAGAAAATGCCTACGCAATGGCACAAAAAATCGCCAAAAAGAGCCCAGTATCTGTCGGTGCAGCATTAGAATTACTGAATTATAGTAAATCCAACCGCTATTATGATGGAGTGAAAAAAGAAGCAGAGCTTTTTGGTCAAGTTTTCGTAAGTGAAGATGCGAAGGAAGGTATTTCTGCTTTTGTTGAAAAGCGAAATCCAGTTTTCTCAGGAAAATAATTTTTTAAATATAAACGTTTTTCATTACCAATTTTGTTTATAATCTATTATAATAGATTTAATAATTCAAATTGTTTAAAAAAATAATCGATTTGAAAAGTTTTTTTGGGAATAGGTTATTGTAAGACTGAGCATACGCTCAGTCAACAATTTAGTTTTATTTGTCAAAATCTTATGAAGCAATGGAATGTTTGTAAAATTAGGAGGCGAAACCATGAACATCTATGTACTAATGAAAAGAACATTTGATACAGAAGAAAAGATCACAATCTCAAGCGGCAAAATTAATGAAGATGGAGCAGAATTCATCATCAACCCTTACGATGAATATGCAATTGAGGAAGCAATCCAAGTTCGTGATGCACATGGTGGTGAAGTAACGGTTGTTTCTGTTGGGACAGAAGAAGCGGAGAAACAACTTCGTACAGCATTAGCGATGGGTGCTGATAAAGCAGTACTGATCAATACAGAAGATGACGTCGAAGAAGGAGATCAGTTTACGACATCAAAAATTTTAGCTGAATTCCTTAAAGATAAAGAGGTTGATTTAATTATTGGTGGGAATGTAGCAATCGATGGTGGATCAGGTCAAGTTGGCCCACGTGTCGCGGAATTATTAGCTATACCTTATATCACAACCATCACTAAATTAGATATTGAAGGTACAACAGCTACAGTTGTTCGTGATGTAGAAGGTGATTCTGAAGTAATCGAGACTTCTTTACCATTGCTTGTCACTGCACAACAAGGTTTAAATGAACCGCGCTACCCTTCTTTACCCGGAATTATGAAAGCAAAGAAAAAACCTTTAGACGAAATTGAATTAGACGATCTTGATTTAGACGAAGATGATGTAGAAGCGAAAACAAAAACAATCGAAATTTCCCTACCACCGAAAAAAGAAGCCGGAAAAGTGCTTGAAGGTGAATTAGAAGATCAAGTAAAAGAATTAGTCGGTCTACTTCATAACGAAGCAAAAGTTGTCTAATAACGAGCATAAAAGAATAAAAACGTTGGGGGTATAATAATGGCTAGAAAAGTTTTAGTACTAGGTGAAGTAAGAGAAGGTTCATTGCGTAATGTTTCTTTTGAAGCAGTTGCTGCAGCAAAAACATCTGCTGAAGGTGGAGAGGTAGTAGGTGTATTATTTGGTGATTCTGTAAGCGCTTTAGGAGCTGAATTCATTCAATATGGAGCTGACCGTGTGGTTACAGTAGAGGATGAACAGTTAAAACAATATACATCTGACGGTTATTCCCAAGCCTTACTTGCCGTTATTGATCAAGAAGATCCTGAAGGAATTATTTTCGGACATACTGCCCAAGGTAAGGATCTTGCACCGAGGATTGCGGCAAAGCTAGAATCCGGTCTCATCTCTGATGTAACAGATCTAGAAGTTGAGGGTGGTAATTTAGTCTTTACCCGTCCGATTTACTCTGGAAAAGCATTTGAAAAGAAAATTGTAACAGATGGACTTCTTTTTGCTACGATTCGTCCTAATAATATCGCACCACTTGAAAAAGATGAAAGTAGAACTGGAGATGTTTCATCTTTATCTGTAGAAATTAAAAACTTGCGTCAAGTCATTAAGGAAGTTGTACGAAAAGCAACAGAAGGTGTAGACCTTTCTGAAGCGAAAGTCATTGTTGCTGGTGGACGCGGTGTGAAAAGTGAAGAAGGTTTCGAGCCGTTGAAAGAATTAGCAGATGTCCTTGGTGGTGCTGTGGGAGCTTCACGTGGTGCATGCGATGCAGACTATTGTGATTACTCACTTCAAATCGGTCAAACAGGTAAAGTGGTTACGCCGGATCTTTATATTGCCTGCGGTATATCTGGTGCAATTCAACATTTAGCTGGCATGTCCAATTCAAAGATTATTGTTGCCATCAACAAAGATCCTGAAGCGAATATTTTTAAAGTAGCGGATTATGGTATTGTGGGTGACTTATTTGAAGTCCTTCCACTACTAACGAAAGAGTTTAAAGAATTACTTGTAAATGCATAATTTTTGTTTATATCTGATATGAGCGGGTAGACTTGTACTACTCGCTTCTTTATTATGTTGGCAAAAAGATGAATGATGAATAAAATAGACATTGGATCCCTTTTAAAGGTTCAGTATGATACAATAAAAAAATGGGTAATCTATACGAGCAAAATAATAGCATCCATTATTAATCGATGATATACTTTCGATAAGATTTTTTAGTTATTTATTAGGAGGAATATAAATATTATGGCTATCACACATGCAACAGATCAAAACTTTACTGCTGAAACTGGTTCAGGTCTAGTCCTTGCAGACTTCTGGGCACCATGGTGCGGACCTTGTAAAATGATTGGACCAGTTCTTGAGGAAATCGATGGAGAAATGGGAGATAAAGTGAAAATCGTTAAACTTGATGTTGACGATAACCAAGAAACTGCTGGTAAATTTGGTGTTATGAGCATCCCAACTCTTATCGTATTTAAAGATGGTAAAGAAGTAGATAAAGTGGTTGGTTTCCAACCAAAAGAAGCATTAGTTGAATTGCTTCAAAAACATGGTGCATAAGAAGTACCATAAAAACAAACCCCGGCTTCTACTCTAAGAAGATCGGGGTTTTTTACAGTACGATTATGGCAAAATCAGTAAGAAGGGTTTGATTTCCTCCTGCAATGATATTCTTTTTAGGTATGGATGTGACAGCTCATTATGAATGATCATATAAAAAATAAATTATCTTTATTACCTGCTCAACCAGGTTGTTATTTAATGAAAGATCGCCAAGGGACAATTATTTATGTCGGTAAGGCGAAAGTGCTTCGTAATCGGGTTAAGTCCTATTTTACCGGTTCACATGATGGAAAAACATTAAGGCTTGTAAATGAAATTGATGATTTTGAATATATCGTAACCTCTTCCGATATGGAGGCATTATTATTAGAGTTAAATTTAATTAAAAAGCATGACCCCAAATATAATGTTATGTTAAAGGATGATAAAAGTTATCCTTTTATTAAATTAACAAATGAAAGACATCCGAGACTAATTACCACGAGAAAAGTAAAAAAAGACAAAGGTAAATATTTTGGACCGTACCCAAATGTGCAGGCCGCCAATGAAACAAAAAGATTATTAGATCGCCTTTATCCTTTAAGGAAATGTAACACCTTACCAGATAGAGTTTGTTTGTACTACCATATCGGTCAATGTCTAGCTCCATGTGTGAATGAAGTAAAGTCAGAAACATACAAACAGATGACAGATGAAATTACTCGCTTCTTAAATGGTGGTTATAAAGAAATCAAAAAAGAACTCTTAACGAAAATGGAGGAAGCGTCTGCCGCGCTAGAGTTTGAAAAAGCAAAAGACTTCAGAGATAAAATGATTCATATTGAAACAACGATGGAAAAACAAAAGATTACGATGACGGATTTTACTGACCGCGATGTGTTTGCTTATGCGGTTGATAAGGGTTGGATGTGTGTCCAAGTGTTTTTTATAAGGCAAGGGAAACTCATTGAAAGAGATGTATCTATGTTCCCAATCTATAATGAGCCGGAAGAAGAGATGCTCACCTATCTCGGACGTTTTTATGAACAAGCTAATCATTTTAAACCAAAGGAAATATATTTGCCAGACTCTGTTGATGTGACGATGGCTGAGCAGCTTTTAGATGTGAAAATATTTATTCCTCAAAGAGGACAGAAAAAAGAACTAGTAAAACTTGCCTATAAAAATGCAAAGATTGCTTTAAAAGAAAAATTCTCGCTAATTGAACGTGATGAGGAAAGAACGGTGAATGCAATTGAATGCTTAGGTGAGGAGCTAGGGATTTACACACCCTATCGCATTGAAGCTTTTGATAATTCCAATATTCAAGGTACCGATGCTGTATCAGCTATGATTGTCTTTATCGATGGTAAGCCGGCAAAAAGGGAGTATCGGAAATATAAGATTAAGTCAGTTAAAGGGCCAGATGATTATGAATCAATGAGGGAAGTGACGAGACGGAGATATAGCCGGGTTTTAAAAGAAGGGCTACCTCTACCAGATTTAATCATCATTGATGGTGGTAAAGGGCATGTTGAAGTCGTGCGAGATGTGCTTGAGAATGAACTGGGTTTAGATATTCCTTTAGCAGGATTAGTCAAAGATGATAAGCATAAAACATCTCAACTCCTTTACGGAAATCCATTAACAATAATCCCTCTTGCTCGAAATAGTCAGGAATTTTATTTACTGCAACGAATTCAAGATGAAGTCCATCGATTTGCCATTACATTTCATAGACAAGTACGTGGAAAGAGCGCTTTTCAATCACTTCTTGATGAAATAGATGGTATCGGAGAAAAAAGAAAAAAGCAGTTATTAAAAGAATTTGGTTCTGTAAAAAAAATGAAATCAGCTAGTGTAGAAGACCTTAGGGAATCTGGCTTACCACTAAAAGTAGCACAAGATCTTTATGAGAAGTTACATGAATAGTTATTGTCTGAAAAAAACAAATATGGTATAGTGTTTTTAACTTTATATCAAATCACTTTTTAACTTGAAAGTGAAGGTAGAGGTGCGAGCTTCATTAGTAAAAGTTCCTTAGAAGATTGAGCTTCGTTGAAGGACTTTGAAAGGGAATGTTCGCCGAAGTGAAGAAAGACTCAATATTTTCTTCGCTGGTTCTGCATTGAATAAATGCAGGATTGTCAAGACTATCTGTCTTGGAGGGCTATCTCACTGTGTGTACGTAGATTGTTCATACGTTTAACTACACAGCAATGGGATGGGTTTCATCTCATTGCTTTTTTTTATGCCGAATATGGGTAGAAATGTGTTGGTTGTACATACAGGCGGCAGGAAATAGAAACGAATGATTTGAAAGTAGGGGAGAAAAGTGGGCTTAATTGTACAAAAATTTGGTGGAACCTCCGTAGGCTCGGTTGATCATATTCAAAATGTAGCCAACCGTGTCATTGCAGAAAAAAATAATGGTAATGATATCGTTGTTGTTGTGTCGGCCATGGGCAAAACGACTGATCAATTAGTTGGCATGGCAAAAGAATTATCAACCGCTCCAAGTAAGAGAGAAATGGATATGTTGTTATCTACAGGTGAACAAGTAACGATCTCTTTATTAACAATTGCTTTAAATGCAAAAGGGTATGAGGCAACTTCCTTTACGGGCTGGCAAGCAGGGATTAAAACGGAATCAGTACATGGCGACGCCAGAATCACTGATATTGACACAAAACCTGTTTCACAAGAGTTAAAAAAAGGGAGAATTGTTATCGTAGCGGGTTTTCAAGGTTTAAGTGAGACTGGCCAAATCACCACATTAGGTCGAGGTGGTTCCGATACAACAGCAGTGGCTCTTGCAGCAGTATTAAAAGCGGATAAATGTGATATTTACACCGATGTAACAGGTGTGTTCACAACGGATCCTCGTTATGTAAAAAATGCAAGAAAGCTTCCATCTATCTCGTACGATGAAATGCTTGAATTAGCTAATCTTGGTGCAGGCGTTCTGCATCCTAGAGCAGTTGAGTTTGCAAAGAATTATAATGTAAAGCTTGAAGTGCGCTCTAGTATGGAAAGAGAAGAAGGAACAATAATTGAGGAGGTTGCGGAAATGGAAGAGAACTTAGTTGTTAGAGGGGTTGCTTTTGAAGATGATATTACAAGGGTATCTGTACTAGGGATTAAAGACCCTTTAATAAGCCTTTCATCCATCTTTTCACTCTTAGCGAAAGAACATATAAATGTCGATATTATTATCCAAAGTATCACAGATGATAAATCATCAAGCTTATCTTTTTCCATTAAAAACCAAGATCTTACAGAGACTGTGAAAATACTAGAAAAAAATCGAGAAGCATTAAGTTATGATCAGATTGAATGGGAATCACAATTGGCGAAAATCTCGATTGTTGGTTCTGGAATGATCTCAAACCCAGGGGTAGCAGCTGAGATGTTTAATGTATTAGCTGCTAATAACATCGTTGTAAAAATGGTCAGTACATCGGAAATAAAAGTCTCGGCTGTGATAGACCAAGCGCATATGTTAAATGCTGCTCAAGCTTTGCATCAAACGTTTGATTTAGCCGGGGATTTAGTAAAAAATTAAATAAGACAGGAAAATCCAAACAACATTCCAATGCCTTAATAGAATGAAGTTTGGATTTTTTTGTTTACTGTTTACCTATTTATTAGGTATGGATATTGTCCTTTTTATCCCATTTGACTGTGAAGAGAACCTTCCCCCCTTTTTTACGTGGGTGCTCGAAAGTTTCGCAAATCACTTCTTTTTTCTGTTCGATTTGTTGAGCAATAAAACCAGCTTCTAACTGGAATGTGGCATGGGCCTTTTCCTTACAACGTTTTTGAATGAGTTCGCTTGTCAACTCGTATTGGATTTCTTTTTTGTTTTCGAGGTTTTTCGTCAAGTTTCCCCAGCCAGCCTCGATAAAGAAGCTGAATAAGTCTTCTTCTGTTTCAAGAGGATATTTACGGGCTAGTCTCTTGCCTGCCCAGTATAAAATATCTGGTGCGTCTTTTCCTAGCAAATCATGTAAAAGTTCTTCTCTAATTAATTCATAACCAAAGGCTGGAATCACTTCTTTGTTTGGTTCGATTGGTTCTGTCATGTTTTCGGTTTCTTCTATTTGGGCTTCTTGAGATGGCATATTATGCTAAATCTCCCCTCTTTCTTAAAGTCTAATATATACAATTTACTTGGAAAAAACGAATACGTACAGTAAAAAGGGAAAAATTTTTAGTTTGTAAAGCTAGTGTAAATTATGGGAATAATCTTAACACTAATAATACCCTGATAAAAATGTATGTTTATGCGTAATAAATGAATATTTTTGCGCGTTCTAAGCTATTTTAATATACCGCAAAATAGAGTTAGAAAAAACTATATCAATGGTTTTTTGGGTGAAAGTAGAATAGAAAAAATTTTCGTAATATCGACAAAATCTGTATCCGTTTTCTTGACGCTTATGGGCTATGGGAGTAAAATGGACATGTCATATAAATGTTTTGAAAATGATTTGCATTTTCTTAGTGATGCGAAGGATTTGTTATGTACATATTCAGCGTGTCATGCTACAAATTCAAGGGGGTAAACTTATGGCGGGTAATCGAGAGTTTTTTAATCGCAGATTGCATTCATTACTTGGAGTTATACCTGTTGGGGTCTTTCTAATCCAACACTTAGTAGTGAACCATTTTGCAACTAGGGGAGAAGAGGCATTTAATAACGCATCACATTTCATGGAAAGTCTTCCTTTTAGATATTTCCTAGAAATATTTATTATTTTCTTACCTTTGTTATATCATGCAATTTACGGACTTTACATTGCATTTACAGCAAAAAATAATACTTCAAGATTCGGATTTTTCCGAAACTGGATGTTCTTTGTTCAACGTGTAACCGGTGTAATTACATTGATTTTCATCGTATGGCATGTTTGGGAAACACGTATTGCAGCAATGTTCGGTGCTGAAGTAAATTATGATATGATGGCTGATATTTTGTCTAGCCCATTCATGTTAGTATTTTACATCGTTGGTGTATTATCTGCAATTTTCCACTTTGCAAATGGTTTATGGTCATTCATGGTAAGCTGGGGAATTACAGTATCTCCTAGATCACAATTGATTTCAACTTATGTAACTTTAGTCATTTTTGTCGCATTATCAATTGTAGGTATTCGTGCTATTTTTGCTTTCGTATAATGAATACATACATTTTTCTATAATTTGTTCGGTTTTTAGAGGTATTAGTATTAAGGGAGTGAGTCAGATATGGGTAAAGGAAAGGTTATTGTTGTCGGTGGCGGATTAGCCGGATTGATGGCAACTGTTAAAATTGCTGAAGCTGGCGGACAAGTAGAATTATTTTCTTTAGTGCCGGTTAAACGTTCTCACTCTGTTTGTGCCCAAGGTGGTATTAACGGAGCGGTAAATACAAAAGGTGAAGGGGATTCTCCTTGGATTCACTTTGATGATACAATTTATGGTGGTGACTTCTTAGCCAACCAACCTCCAGTTAAGGCGATGGCAGAAGCAGCACCTGGCATTATACATTTATTCGACCGTATGGGTGTTATGTTCAACCGTACACCTGAAGGATTATTAGATTTTAGACGCTTTGGCGGAACACAGCATCACCGTACTGCCTTCGCTGGTGCGACAACAGGTCAACAATTGCTTTATGCATTGGATGAGCAAGTGCGTCGTCACGAAGTAGCAGGGTTAGTAACAAAATATGAAGGTTGGGAGTTCTTAGGGACTGTCATTGATGATGACGGTGTTTGTCGCGGGGTAGTGGCACAAAACCTACAAACAATGGAGATCCAATCATTCTCAGCAGATGCTGTCATTATGGCTTCTGGTGGACCAGGAATTATCTTTGGTAAATCTACTAACTCTATTATTAACACAGGTTCTGCCGCATCAATCGTGTATCAACAAGGTGCTTACTATGCAAATGGTGAGTTCATTCAAATCCATCCAACTGCGATACCAGGGGATGACAAACTACGTCTAATGAGTGAATCTGCACGTGGTGAAGGTGGTCGTGTATGGACATATAAAGATGGGAAACCATGGTATTTCTTAGAGGAAAAATATCCAGCTTACGGTAACTTGGTTCCTCGTGATATTGCTACACGTGAAATCTTTGATGTTTGTGTAAACCAAAAACTAGGTATCAATGGTGAAAACATGGTTTACCTTGATCTTTCACATAAAGATCCGAAAGAATTAGATATTAAATTGGGTGGTATTATTGAAATTTACGAGAAATTCCAAGGTGATGACCCTCGTAAAGTACCAATGAAAATCTTCCCAGCTGTTCACTATTCAATGGGTGGATTATGGGTAGATTATGATCAAATGACAAATATCCCTGGATTGTTTGCTGCAGGTGAGTGTGATTATTCTCAACATGGCGGTAACCGTCTTGGAGCTAACTCATTACTTTCTGCTATTTATGGTGGTATGGTCGCTGGACCAAAAGCACTTGAATATATTGAAGGATTAGAAAAATCAAGTGAAGATTTATCTTCTTCATTATTTGAAGGTGCAGTTCAACAAGAACAAGAGAAATGGAATAAAATCATGTCTCTTGATGGAACAGAAAATGCATATATCCTGCACAAAGAACTTGGTGAATGGATGACTGATAATGTAACAGTTGTTCGTCATAATGATCGTTTGTTAAAAACAGATGCTAAGATTGTTGAATTGTTAGAGAGATATGAAAATATCAACATTAACGATACAGCAAAATGGAGTAACCAAGGGGCAGCGTTTACTCGTCAATTACAAAATATGCTTCAATTAGCTCGTGTCATTACAATTGGTGCATATAACCGTAACGAAAGCCGCGGTGCTCATTACAAACCAGAATTCCCTGAGCGAAATGATGATGAATTCTTAAAAACAACTATGGCTAAATTCGTTGATGGCAAATCAGCGCCACAATTCCATTACGAAGAAGTGGATATCAGCTTGATTAAGCCACGTAAACGTGACTATACAAAGAAACATTAAGAAAAACTCGATGAAAGGGGAGTAATTAATCGTGTCAGAAGCAGCAGTAAAGTCTAAAACAGTATTATTTCAAATTACAAGACAAGATAGTCCTGATTCAAATCCTTATGTAGAAGAATTTGAACTTGATTATCGTCCAAATATGAATGTTATTTCTGCTCTAATGGAAATTCGAAGAAACCCGGTAAATACAAAAGGGGAGCATACAACACCAATTACTTGGGACATGAACTGTTTGGAAGAAGTTTGTGGAGCTTGTTCTATGGTTATTAACGGCAAGCCGCGTCAATCTTGTACAGCCTTGATTGACCAATTAGAACAGCCAATCCGTTTAGCACCTATGAAAACATTCCCGGTTGTACGTGACTTACAAGTTGATCGTAGTCGCATGTTTGATTCATTGAAAAAAGTAAAAGCATGGATTCCGATTGATGGCACATATGATTTAGGTCCAGGACCGCGTATGCCAGAGAAAAAACGTCAATGGGCTTATGAATTATCCAAATGTATGACTTGTGGTGTTTGTTTAGAAGCATGTCCAAATGTAAACAGTAAATCTGATTTTATCGGACCAGCACCACTTTCTCAAGTGCGTTTATTCAACTCTCATCCAACTGGTGAAATGAATAAGGCAGATCGTTTAGAGGAAATTATGGGTGACGGTGGCCTTGCTAACTGTGGTAACTCACAAAACTGTGTGCAATCTTGCCCTAAAGGTATTCCTTTAACAACATCAATTGCCGCGCTTAACCGTGATACAACATTACAATCTTTCAAAAATTTCTTTGGAAGTGACCGTGTGTAATAGCTTTTATAGAACACTGAGGCTTATAGCCTCAGTGTTTTTTTTATTCAATTAAAGTTAAACGTATGTATCTTCATTTAAAAAGCAATGTTATTAATCAAATTGAGTCTTTTGTACTGAAAATTCATAATAATAAAACATAATACCTATTATTTGATTAATAAAAAAAGTACTTTCCGCTTATTTTTGACAAATAATGTAGAATTTTTGTTATAAATAAACACGAATCATAGAAAAACTGGTATATTTCAGTTGTTGAAAGATTAATAATAATTTGAAGGAGGAACAGAATGAAATTAGCTAGTAATCGATGGTTGGCCTTATTGATCATTTTTATGTTAGTATTTTCTAGCTTCAGCCCTCTAGCGGGACAAGCAGCACAAGAAGATGTTTTGACAGTGAGTGAAGCGATTGAAAATAACGAAGGTAATGCAACAGTAGAAGGTTACATAGTAGGTCATACAGTTTCGACGAATAATTACAATTTTAATCCACCTTTCAGTAATGATTATAATATTGCGATAGCTGATGATGCGAATGAGCAAGATGCGTCAAAGATTTTACCTGTTCAAGTGTCTAGTAGTTTTCGAGCGACATTTGGCTTACAGTCTAATCCTGATATTATAGGTGAAAAAGTACAAATAACTGGGAATCTTGAAGCATATTTTACCGTACCTGGCTTGAAAAATCCAACTGCAATTACATTTGCTGATGGAAACCCTGACGATGGTGAAGAGGAAGAGCCATCGGATGGTATTGAAGGTCTGAGGATTCATGATATACAAGGAGCGGGGCATGAGTCTCCTTATGTAAATCAAAACGTGAAAGCCGTACAAGGTATTGTAACAAAAGTAGTAGATAACAGTAATTTTTATATGCAAGATGATACGCCAGATGATAATCTACATACATCAGAAGGCATACTCGTTTACAAGCCTACGCATCAAGTGAAAGTTGGAGATAGAGTTGCAGTGGATGGGCTTGTGAAAGAATGGGTTCTTGACGGATATAGTGAAAAGTTAGAAACAGATTTAGCGATGACAGAAATCAATGCCCAAAATGGAAGGATAAACATTGAATCATCAGGAAATGACTTGCCAGAAGCCATTGTTTTAGGAAAAGATCTTCCTATTCCTCATGATATTATTGATAATGATGAATTGCAAACTTTTGACCCTGAGGAAGATGGTATCGATTTTTATGAGAGTTTAGAAGGTATGCGCATCGCAGTAGAGAATCCTCAAGTCGTTGCACCTCAAAAATATGGGGAAATTCCTGTCATTGCCAATCAGGAAGAGGATAAACTTTATACTGATCAAGGCGGGATATTATTAACGGAAGATAATGCAAATCCAGAAAGGTTGCATCTTTTATTAGAAGAGGATGATTATGTAGCTAAAACGGGTGATCGTTTTGATGGTACAGTCACCGGTGTAATTAGTTATGGTTATAGCAATTTTAAAGTGTTAGTGGATATGGATTCATTACCAGATCTAATTGAATCAGAAAAAAAAGTAGTAACAACGGAACTTGGCCAAGATGAAGAAAAATTAACGGTTGCCTCTTATAATATAGAAAATTATTATGCAGGTACAAGCCAAGAAAAGACGAATAGAATCGCACAGTCAATGGTCAATGAGTTAAATTCACCTGATATTATTGGTCTTGTAGAGGTACAAGATGATAATGGCCCGACGGATGATGGGACCACAACTGCAAAAGCTAGTTATGAAAAATTAATTGCAGCCATTGCCGCAAGCGGTGGTCCGACGTATGACTGGGTAGATATCGCACCAGAAGACAAGCAAGATGGCGGTCAACCGGGTGGGAATATTCGAGTTGGATATCTCTATAATCCAGAGAGAGTCACATTAAAAGAGGCACCAAAAGGTGGGGCTAACGACGCGGTTGCATATGAAGACGGTCAATTAACATTGAATCCAGGTCGCATTGATCCAACGAACGAAATTTTTCAAGATACAAGAAAATCACTAGCTGCACAGTTTGAATTTAATGGAGAAGATGTGATTATCGTTGCGAATCACTTTAATTCTAAGTCAGGTGATGAACCACTATTTGGGAAGAATCAACCACCAGAATTAGTGAGTGAAGCACAAAGATTACAGTTAGCAGAAGCTGTAAATGGATTCGTGAAAGATATAAAGTCTAAAAACCCAGAGGCGAATGTGGTTGTATTAGGGGATATGAATGATTTTCAATTCACTCAAGTATTAGAAACATTAAAAGGTGAAGAGCTAACGAATATGATTGAGGCTTTACCGGAAAACGAACAGTACACGTATAATTACCAAGGAAATATGCAAGTACTTGATCATATTTTAGTATCGAATCATTTGGTAGAAACCGCCAAAGTAGATGTTTTAAATATCAATTCTCTATACATGGAGGAGCATGGTAGAGCTAGTGACCATGACCCGTTATTAGTTGAGTTAGACATCGCAGTAGAAGAGGAAAATGACGGACCATTTTCAATGAGTATCCTTCATACAAATGATACCCATGCTCATTTAGAAAATGTACCAAGGTTATTTACTGCAGTGAATCAACTAAGAGATGAAAAAGAAAATACACTATTAGTCGATGCTGGAGATGTATTCTCTGGGACATTATTTTTTAATATGTACTTAGGGCAAGCGGACTTACAATTTATGAATCGCTTAGGTTATGATGCTATGACATTTGGGAACCATGAGTTTGACAAAGATTCGCAAGTGCTGGCTGACTTTGTTTCCAATGCAGAATTTCCGTTTGTTAGTGCAAATGTGAATGTTGATAATGATGTGATTTTAAGTGAATTAAAAGTAAATGAGTTTGGTAATCCTGGAGAAAACGGTAAGATTTATCCTGCCATCATTAAAGAAGTAGATGGCGAAAAAGTAGCATTATTTGGCTTAACAACAGAGGACACTTCTTTTTTGGCGAATCCAGATGAAGCCATTGTTTTTGAGGATGCAGTTGAAATGGCTAGCAATACAGTCGCAGCCCTTGAAGAAGAAGGAATTAATAAGATTATAGCACTTTCCCATTTAGGTTATACGCCCGATCAGGAATTAGCTGAAGCTGTTCAGGGAATCGATGTGATTGTTGGAGGCCATTCTCATACGACATTAGAAGAGCCAGTGGTAAAAAATGAAGATGGAGAACCAACTTTAATCGTTCAAGCTAATGAGTATCATAAATATTTAGGCTCTTTAGACATTATTTTTGATGAAGAAGGCGTACTGTCAGAATGGAATGGTGAGTTACTTGATCTTGTTAGTCAAGATGAGAACGGTGAATATGTTTATGAAGAAGATGAATGGGCACGGAATAAACTTGATGAGTTAAGTGAACCGCTTGAGGAATTAAAACAAGAAGTGGTTGGGTACAGTGAAGTTGACTTGAATGGTGAACGTACTGATGTTCGTACGAAAGAGACCAATTTAGGAAACTTGATTGCAGATGGTATGCTCTCTAAAGCTAATGAATCTGTGCCAACACAAATTGCGATGCAGAATGGTGGCGGTATTCGTGCATCTATTGCTCAAGGTGAAATTACGCTTGGCGATGTTCTTACTGTGTTGCCTTTCGGTAATATGTTAGTCACACTTGATTTAACAGGAGAAGAAATAAAACAAGCATTAGAACATAGTGTAGCAAATATTGAAGAAGGTGCCGGCCAATTTATGCAAGTGGCAGGTCTTCGCTTTAAATTTGACCAAGCACAGCCAGTGGGTGAACGTATCCATGGCGTTGAAGTGAAAGTAGACGGTGAATATACAGCAATCAATGAAGAGGAAACCTATACCGTTGCGACCAACGCTTTCACAGCCGATGGTGGAGACGGATATGATATGTTCAAAACAGCCAAGGATGAGGGCAGAATGACTGAACTATTTGAAGTGGATTATGATGTGTTTGCCACCTATTTAGAAAACCATAATCCAGTGGCTCCGGATGTGGAAGGAAGAATTATTGCAGAAGAGAAATCAACGGATCCAGGAGAGCCAGGTGAACCAGAAAATCCCGAAGAGCCGAGCGCATGTATTCCAGGCCCTGATACTAGCTGGTCTGAGTGTAAACAAGAAATCATTGATCACATGAAGGATAAGGTAAGAGAATTCACAAGATGGATTTGGGAAATGATTAAAAAGTGGTTTGGATTTTAGGATAGAATATATTTAAAGTAAGCCCCAACACCTTCGTAAAAGAATGTGCTGGGGCTTTTATTGTAGTTAGGGCATCCTGTCCAAATGTCACACAAATCGTTTTAGTATGGTCTATCTTAAACATTATTTAACTTGAATAATCCATTTAAGCCATTACAGGTACAAAATCAGAGAAAGAAACATAAGAATATCTAAGAATTTCTTCTTTTGTATCCGCTTTAAAAAAGATATAATAAGAAAAAGAACGACTGAATGCTCATTCATTTTCAAGGAGGATCTAAAGATGAAAAAAACTGATTATATAGAAAATATTGTGGCATGGGAAGAAGAGTTTACATTTGCTCATCCTGTTAAGGTGCGTTTTTCTGAGACAGATATGTTTGGTCATTTGAATAATACGGTGCCATTTGTATATTTTGAAGAGGCTCGCATCGAGTATTTTAAAAGTCTAAATCTTATGGATGATTGGGTGAAGGAAGAGAACGAAACATTTATTGTTGTCGCAGATCTTCAATGTGACTATATAAAGCAAGTTTTTTTCGATGAGAATCTTTTAATCTATGTTAAAGCGGGCAGGATTGGACAATCTTCGGTAGATATTCATTACATGGGTAAAAGAGAGAATGGTGACATTTGCTTTACAGGTAGAGGAACGATTGTTCAGGTATCTAAATTAACTGGTAAAGGTGCGCCGTGGACCGATGAAATGAAGCATGCTTTTCATGAGAAAATAAATGTACCTCAATCTTAGATAGGGACAGGCGTACATTTATAAAAATAAACATTCGCTACTTCAAGAATTTCAGTCACTCTCATTGTTTATTATACATATGATATGGTGACTAATACACACCCACCCCGCGATTCATGGCTGGCGAAAGGCAAGGAGGGTTACAATACTTGAAGGAGAATGATTATACTCACAAGCCGTTACTCACAAAACGAGAAAGGGAAGTATTCGAGCTGCTAGTACAAGATAAAACAACTAGGGAAATCGCTGGTGAATTGTTTATAAGCGAAAAGACAGTTCGGAACCACATATCTAATGCCATGCAAAAGCTTGGTGTAAAGGGGCGTTCACAAGCTGTTGTAGAGCTCCTTCGTATGGGAGAGCTAGAGTTATAATTTTAGACCGGCAGTCCGACTGGATTGCCGGTTATCAATGTAATAGAGTTTTAGTATTTCTAGGCGGGCGCTATGCTCGTTTTTCTTTTCTTGACATATTTTTTTAGTTTGCTTACAGTTCTCGCTTGAATTTTCTTCTGAAAAAGGTGACAATAAAATGAGGGTTAAAAAGTAACGGAATAACCGAATATTTCGATGATATATAGGAGTGTAGCGAATGAACGTAAGAGAACATAGAAATGAACATGTAAATGAAGTTGTAGCAGATATAGAAAAGGATTTACGATATATTTCTGGAATCATTAAGCAACATGGCCGTGAAATTTTAAGCAATTATACGATTACACCTCCGCAATTTATTGCCTTACAATGGTTATTAGAGGACGGGGACATGACAATTGGCGAATTATCGAATAAAATGTACTTAGCCTTTAGTACAACGACAGATTTAGTCGATCGTATGGAAAAAAGTGAATTAGTAAAAAGAGTAAAAGATCCTAATGATCGCCGCGTTGTAAGAATCCATCTATTGGAGGAAGGCGAAAGAATTATAGAAGAAGTAATCGACAAAAGACAAGATTATTTGCAAGAAGTATTAAAGGATTTTTCCGGTGAAGAGGTCGTTCATTTAAGGGAGAATCTAAGAAAGTTGCATCAAGATATGAAAAGAGATTGAGGCGAGAAGAAAGTGAAACAACCGATAGGTATTATTGATTCAGGAGTTGGCGGATTAACTGTTGCAAAAGAAGTGATGCGTCAGTTACCTAATGAAAATATTATTTACTTAGGAGATACAGCTCGGTGTCCATATGGTCCGAGGTCTGGGGAAGAAGTAAAAGAATTCACATGGCAAATGACCAAGTTTTTATTAGAAAAAGAAGTGAAGATGCTCATTATTGCCTGTAACACTGCGACTGCTGTGGCATTAGATGATATTAAAAATGAGCTACCAATTCCGGTCATTGGCGTTATTTTTCCTGGAGCTAGAACAGCGCTAAAAGTCACAGAAAATCATATTATTGGCATCATTGGTACAGCGGGAACAGTGAAGAGTCGTGCTTATGAACTCGCTTTAAAAGGGATCAATAATCGTACGGTCGTTCATAGCTTAGCTTGCCCTAAATTTGTCCCACTGGTAGAAAGTGGAGAGTACGAGAGTGTGTTTGCAAAGAAAATCGTTCTAGAAACGTTAGGTCCGTTAACAAATAAAGGTTTAGACACATTGATATTGGGCTGTACACATTACCCACTGCTAGAGAATTTAGTTAAACAAGTCATGGGTGAAGGTGTTAACGTGATTAGTTCCGGAGATGAAACCGCTCGAGAAGCGAGCACGATTCTTTATGATCGCGGCTTTTTAAACACGAGTGAAGAAGAGCCTCAGCACCGCTTTTTCACAACAGGTTCTGAAGCGATGTTCAAAGACATTGCCACAAAATGGTTGCATAGAGAGATAAACGATGTGGAGCGTATACAACTCGGATAATATGGAGGCACCAAATACAATCAATGAACGATCATTGATTGTATTTGGTGTTTTTTTAATGAATAGATTGCGAGAAAGAAACGGGATGCGTTATGCTTTTAAATATAAATAAATAAAAAAATGAGGTGAGGGTGGAATATGCAAACAGCAGAGGAGCATTTGCAGAAGTATTTCGGATATACAAGTTTTCGACCAGGTCAAAAAGATATTATTCAGCATTTAAATCATGGCCACAATGTACTTGGCATTTTACCAACTGGCGGTGGTAAATCACTCTCCTTTCAAATACCCGCACTTATGAATGACGGTGTGACAATCGTTATCTCCCCTTTAATTTCACTGATGAAAGACCAAGTAGATGCCCTTCTTGAAGCAGGAATTCCTGCAGCCTATATGAATAGTAGTCTTTCTTACAAGGAATATGCGGAAACAGAAGAGCGACTGTTAAGAGGGGAATATAAGCTTGTCTACATAGCTCCGGAACGTCTGGAATCAATGGAGTTTCTAACGATTATGGAGAACATTCATTTGTCAATGATTGTCTTTGATGAAGCGCATTGTATTTCTCAATGGGGACATGATTTTAGACCGAGTTATCGTTCCGTTGTGGACAGGATTTTCTCCCTTACGAATACGCCTGTGATTGCTGCATTAACAGCGACAGCAACGAAAAATGTAGAAGAAGATATTAGTCGCTTATTGCATATAGAAAAAGAGCATATTTTTGTTACGGGCTTTGCCCGAACGAACCTTTCTTTTCAAGTGTTAAAAGGAAGAGATAAGCGCAAGTATTTAGAAGCCTATGTATCCAGTAGAAAAGAAGAATCAGGTATTATCTATACTTCTAGCAGAAAACAGACGGATCAATTATATGAACATTTTCTGAAGAAAGGTTATAAAGTGGAAAGATACCATGCTGGTCTTTCTGAGGATAATCGTAAACACGCTCAGGAAAAATTTGTCCATGATCAAGTGTCGTTGATGATTGCTACCAATGCGTTCGGGATGGGGATTGATAAACCGGATGTACGTTATGTGGTGCACTATAATATGCCGCGAAACATCGAGGCTTATTATCAAGAGGCTGGAAGAGCGGGACGAGATGGGGAAGAAAGTGAATGTATTTTACTTTACTCTCCTCAAGATATTCTCCTACAAAAATTCCTTATAGAAAAGAGCGAGCTTTCAACAAGCCTTCGCGAACAAGAATATGAAAAACTAAGACAGATGACGAATTATTGTCATACAGAGAGTTGCTTGCAATCCTATATTGTCGCTTACTTTGCCAATCAGGATGTCTCAGTATGTAATAAATGTTCTAACTGTTTAGATGAAAGACAATCTGTTGACATCACGAATGAAGCGATGATGATTTTCTCGTGTATTAAACGAATGGGAGAGCGCTTTGGTGTTAAGCTAACAGCTCAAGTGTTAAAAGGATCGGCGAATAAACGGATTAAGCAATTGTCTTTTCATACACTTACGACATACGGGCTTATGAAAGAAAAAACAGAAAAGCAAATTGTTGATATGATCAATTATTTACTTGCGGAAGGCTATCTTTCCATGACAGATGGACAATATCCGACCGTTATTTTAGCAGATGAAGCGATCCCGGTTTTAAAAAGAGAAGCCCAAGTATATATGAAAATTTCTGAAGATAAAGAGATAGAAGAACGTTCGGCTGGAGAAGAAAATAGCGAGTTATTTGCTATCTTAAGGGAGTTAAGAAAAAACTTAGCACAAGAACAAGGTGTACCGCCCTATGTTGTTTTTGCTGATACGGCTTTAAAGGAAATGTGTACGTATTTCCCTGCTACGAAAGAAGCAATGCTATCGATTAAAGGTGTTGGTGAAATGAAGTATAGTAAATATGGGGAAGCTTTTCTAGAAGCGATTAAAGTTTTTACTGAGAAAAATGACATCGAGATCAAAGAGCAACACTTTGTGAAGGCACAATCTGTAAATAAAAAGGTGGCTGAAGGGACAGGAAGTCATATCCAGTCCTATGAAGCCTTTCAATTAGGTAAAACAATTTCTGAGATTGCTAAAGAGCGTTCTTTTTCACCGATAACGATTCAAAATCATATTTTTAGAGCGGTAGCAGAAGGCCATTCGATTGATTGGGACCAAGTTTTCAATGAGCAGGTAGAAGAGGAAGTACTTGTAGCTGCAGATAAAGTCGGTGTAGAAAAGTTAAGGCCAATTAAGGATGAACTCAATGATGATACAATTGATTATTTTCAAATTAAGGCTGTTTTAACGAAACATCATCTTGTTTAAATAAGCTTTGTCCAAATTTGTCTAAAAGAATAGAAGACTTTCTTTCCTAAAGGCGGTCTATTTTGTAAATAGGCTCGTATACATGTAGTACAAACTGTCTTAGGAGGGAAAGGTTATGTCTTTAAATAAAAAAGCGACCATCGCAGTGTCCGCTGTATTAGTTTCATCTGCTTTGTTATCAGGTTGTGGATTATTTGGTGGAGAGGAGAAAGAGAAAATTGACCCACCGAGTGAAATGTCCATTAATAACGAAGATGCCAATGTAGAGACAGAAGAGACAACTGGTGAGGAAAGTGGAGCTGCTGATGAGGCGGCAGAGACAACAACGATTCCAACAGAATTATACTTAATTGACAATAATGGCTATGTTGTATCACAAACATTAGATTTACCGAGTACGAATTCTGTTGCTAAACAAGCGTTAGAATATTTAGTGGTAGATGGAAAAGTAACTGAACTCTTACCAAATAATTTCCGCGCAGTGTTACCAGCTGATACAAAAATGACGGTTGATGTAAAAGATAAAGTGGCTCATGTTGATTTTTCTAAGGAATTTGCTGAGTATAATCCAGAAGATGAAGCAAGAGTCCTGCAATCAGTCACATGGACATTGACCCAATTTGATGAAATAGAACAAGTAAAATTAAGCATAAATGGGAATGCGATTAAAGAAATGCCAGTCAATGGTACACCGATTGGCGAAGAAGTAAGTCGCTCTATCGGTATCAATTATGATAACTCTGTTGTCACAGATATTACAAATACAAAACCAGTGACCGTTTATTACATGGGTGGCGAAGAAGAGGAAAAGTACTTCGTCCCAGTAACAAAACGAGTATCAAATAATGTCGACAATAATGTAACGGCGATTATTGACGAGTTAGGGGACCCTTCTTTAGGATCTAAACTTTCTGCTGTCTTGCCGAGTGAAGTCGCTTTACTAGGTGAACCGAAAGTAGAAGAGGGAACGATTACACTTGATTTCGATGAATCGATTTTCTCAAGTGGGGAAGAAAATGTCATTAGCGAAAATGTATTAAAAGTTTTAGCGTTATCACTCACAGAACAAGCAGATGTGGAATCTGTTGCTGTGACAGTGAATGGCGAGGCTGATTTACTTGATGAAGATGGCGAAAAGCTAGAGCCTGTTTCAAGACCTGAAAGTGTGAATACTGGCAGCTATTAATTGGTATCACCATCCTTTTATAGTAGAATGAGAAGAGTGAGGAAAGGGGCCTCCTCTTCTCTTTATTTTTTATGACGAACATAAAAGGAAGGAAACGCTATATGTCTGAAATTATTATTGCTACAAAGAATAAAGGCAAAGCAGAGGAATTTAAAAAAATGTTTGCATCACTCGGTTATGAAGTGAAAACATTACATGACTATCCTGATATGCCAGATGTGGAAGAAACGGGTACGACTTTTGAAGAAAATGCCGTTTTAAAAGCAGAAGAAATTTCGCGCTTAATGAATCGACCGGTGATCGCTGATGATTCCGGATTATCAATTGATGCCCTTGAAGGACGCCCAGGAATATTTTCCGCTCGTTATGCAGGGGAAGAAAAAAATGATGAAGCGAATATAGATAAAGTACTGGAAGAAATGAAACATATACCGGAAGAGAAGCGGGATGCTCGGTTTTATTGTGCATTGGCGGTAGCTATCCCTGGAAAGAAAACATATACCGTTTCGGGAACATGTGAAGGTAAAATTCTTTATGCACGAAAAGGAACCAATGGCTTTGGCTATGATCCCATCTTTTGGGCGAATGCAAAGAACAAGGCGATGGCAGAGTTAACATCAGAAGAAAAAGCAGCCATTAGCCATAGAGGACATGCATTAAAGCAATTAGAAAAAGATCTTCCAACTATTCTTTAAGGAGGAGGATAACATGAAGTTCCTCATCGTTAGTGACAGCCACGGTGATCGTAACATCCTGCAAGAACTAAAAGCACGTCACAGTCAAAATGTCGACTATATGATTCATTGTGGGGACTCTGAATTAAGTAGCGACCAAGCTGAAATGGCTGGATATGTCGCAGTGAGAGGGAATTGCGATACCGATGCTCGCTATAAAAACGAAGAATTAATAGATACAGATAACGGCAATGTATGGATTACACATGGTCATCTGTACGGTGTGAAATCTTCATTATTAGGTTTAAGCTTAAGAGCAAAAGAAGTTGCTGCACGTATCGTTTGTTTTGGTCATTCACATCAACTAGGTGCTGAAATGGTAGATCAAATCCTTTATCTCAACCCAAATAGCATCTCGCTACCAAGGCAACCGAAAGAAAAAACATATATGATGGTAGATTGGACAGCGGAAAAAGTGGTCGTTTCCATTTGGACGAGAGACGGCATCGAACTCCAAGAATGGCAGCAATCATTCTCATTTGCATAACAAGAGAACTGCTAGGATTACAGCAGTTCTCTTCCAATTATAAATTTATTTAAAAATGAATTGACACTTCAGTTTATCCTGCGTATAATAAATATTGTCTTGATATTAAGTCCCAGTAGCTCAGCAGGATAGAGCAACAGCCTTCTAAGCTGTCGGTCGGGAGTTCGAATCTCTCCTGGGACGCCATTAGCTACATATTTATCTACCAACACTAGCGTTGATTCCGGTGAAAACCTGGATTAGCGCTTTTTTTGTTTTGAGCTAGAAATCGATTTCGTATTAAATTACCCACAAGTTATTTCCTTTGTTGTTGTCCATCCTTAATTGTAAACCCAAGAAAAACAAATATAAAAATACTATCTTAAAATAATAGTGATAGGATGTAATAAATAAAAATCTTCTTTAATCCTGGTGGTTTTTATCAAATAATGAAAAAATGAGTCGGAATATGGTAGAAGTTATCACGTTATTACGTGATTAAATATTAAAAAAATAGACTAAAATGAAATGATCCCTGAAGGTAGTAGTTTCTTTGTATAGTATTTATCGAAAATGAATGCTCATGATTAATCTTTTAATAGGCTTCAATTCGCCGTGCTTGTTTGCTCAATAAGTTGCTCAAATACCACATCCTAAAAAGAACTTCACTTACTTTTCTCGCATGCTGCTGAATGAATAAAAACAATAAAAAATTTTGTCCAATTAAAAGGTTAATAGATCAATGATGTAAGCGGATACACGAAAACAGATTAATCTAAATTATCAAATAATTTTTCGAAAAGGTGTTGACGACTTTTAAAAATGGGCGTAAGATAGTCCTCAACAAAGCAAAGCACAACAAAATAAATCGAAAATGAAATTGGAAGCAGCGTTATTTTCCTTTTATTTTTACAAACGAAATTTTAGTGGTTTAAAGTGAGAAACTAAAAGCGTTGATGAGGATAAGTAGTTTTTTGATGTAGGTTTTGCAGAGAGCCGGGCAAGCTGGAAACCGGTAAACCAGTCTTAAAATGAACTCACCTCGGAGTGGAGACTTGAACAATTAGTAGAGTCTTCCGGGTCGAAGGAACCCGTTATCTAAGCTTAGCAGTTATTATGCTGTTACTGAGTGCGCGTGCATATTTGAAACGCGAACAAGGGTGGTACCGTGGAATGGTGATCAAAGCCTTTTCATCCCTTGACCAATGTTTGGTCAAAGAGGGATGGGGAGGCTTTTTTATATTTTATTTTAATAAGGAGGTTAAAGAGCGATGGTGCGGGAAGCTGCCTTAACAGAAGAAGTGAAAACAAAGCTTGAGACGATTACAGGCGCAGACTTATTAATGGATGCGTTAGAAAGGGAAAATGTAGAAGTCGTCTTTGGCTACCCTGGCGGAGCGGTTTTGCCGATTTACGATAAGATTTATGATGCGAAATTCCTTCATGTTCTCCCTAGACATGAACAGGGCGGCATACATGCTGCGGAAGGTTACGCAAGGATTTCAGGTAAGCCTGGTGTCGTCATAGCAACATCCGGCCCGGGAGCAACGAATATTGTAACAGGGTTGGCTGATGCGATGATGGACTCATTACCAATAGTAGCCTTTACAGGCCAAGTAGCAACAAGTGTGATTGGTTCAGATGCATTCCAAGAAGCAGATATTTTAGGAATTACAACACCGATTACAAAATATAATTTTCAAATTCGCCAATTGGAGGATATTCCAAGAGTCATTAAAGAAGCGTTCTATATTGCAACGACAGGCAGACCCGGTCCAGTGCTCATTGATATTCCTAAAGATATAGCATCGACGATTACCGAAAGACCCGAAGAAGCAGAAATGGACTTACCCGGTTATCAACCGACATTAAAGCCTAATCGCTTGCAAATTCGTAAACTATCAGATGCGGTAGGAGCAGCACAGAAACCAGTCATTTTAGCAGGGGCAGGTATTCTTCATTCGAAGGGGGCAACCGAACTTTTACAGTATGTGGAAAAAACAAAAATACCAGTTGTTCATACATTACTTGGTCTTGGTGGCTTTCCAAGTGACCATCCATTATTTATTGGCATGGGTGGGATGCACGGCTGTTATACAGCGAATATGGCTCTTTCACAATGTGACTTATTGATTAATATCGGGGCAAGGTTTGATGACCGCTTAACAGGTAATTTGGAACATTTTGCTCCGAATGCAAAGGTTGCACATATCGATATTGACCCAGCAGAAATTGGTAAAAATGTACCGACAGTTATTCCGATTGTAGCAGACGCAAAGGCTGCGCTACTCGCACTTCTTCAAGAAGAATGTAATGAACCAGCTCATAGCGAATGGATGGAAACATTAAAACAGTGGAGTGCTGCTCATCCTTTCCATTATGATCAAGCATCGCCTAAGTTAAAGCCGCAACGGGTAATGGAGCTCTTGTATGAAAACACGAAGGGCGAAGCGATTGTCACGACAGATGTCGGACAACACCAAATGTGGGCAGCGCAATACTATCGCTTTAAACACGCGGATAGATGGGTTACATCTGGTGGCCTTGGAACGATGGGATTTGGTTTACCTTCAAGTATTGGTGCTCAAATTGCTGATCCAGATAGTTGTGTGCTTGCGATTGTCGGTGATGCTGGCTTTCAAATGTCAACACAGGAATTAGCGGTTATACAAGAAATGAACTTACCAATAAAAATCGCAATATTCAATAATCAATCTCTGGGGATGGTCAGACAATGGCAGGAGTTTTTCTATGAATCACGTTTTTCACATAGCAAGATTCCAGTTCAACCTGATTTTGTGAAGCTAGCTGAAGCTTACGATATTAAAGGTTATAGCATAACGACAGAAGAAGAAGCGGAGAGAGTGTTAGCTGAAGTATTACACACAAGAGAGCCTGTATTGCTAGATTTCCGTGTCGATGCTGATGAAAATGTCTTTCCAATGATCGCTCCGGGTAAAGGGATTCATGAGATGGTAGGTGTGAAAGAATGAAGAGAATCATATCGCTACTCGTTTTAAATAAACCTGGTGTACTTAATCGAATTACTAATTTATTTTCTAAACGAAATTATAATATCGAAAGTATTTCAGTTGGTTTATCTGAACAGGAGGGGATGTCAAGAATCACATGTGTAATTTATGTAGAGTCAGAACAACAAAGCGAGCAAATTACGAAACAGCTCAATAAGCAGGTAGACATACTGAAAGTGACGGATATTACAAATCAAGCAGTTGTTGCTAGAGAACTAGCTTTGATAAAGGTACAGTCTAATCCGCACACAAGAAATGAGATTTATTCCTTAATTGAGCCTTTCAGAGCTTCTGTCATTGACGTAAGCAAAGATAGTTTAGTCATCCAAATTACAGGTGAATCTGAAAAAATCGAAGCGTTCCTAGAGTTAATTAAGCCATATGGTATTAAAGAGATTGCTAGAACGGGCACAACGGCTTTCCCTAGAGGGACACAAAGACAGTCGCAACAAAAACATAACTTTTCAATTGTATAAAAAAATAAATGATGAATAGAGGAGAATGAATAATGGCTAAAATGTACTATAACGGAGATGCAAATGCGAACTACTTAAACGGGAAAGTTGTAGCGGTAATTGGATACGGATCACAAGGTCATGCGCATGCGCAAAATATGAGAGATAGCGGTGTAGAAGTAGTAATCGGCTTAAGACAGGGGAAATCATGGCAGACGGCAGTTGAAGATGGCTTTCAAGTTTACTCAGTAGGTGAAGCGACTGCTAAAGCAGATATCGTAATGATTTTATTACCAGATGAATTGCAAACGAAAGTATATAAAGAAGAAATCGAACCGAATTTAACCAATCAAGCCTTGATGTTTGCTCACGGATTTAATATCCATTTTAATCAAATCGTTCCCCCGAAAGAAAGTGATGTTTTATTAGTCGCACCAAAAGGACCAGGTCATTTAGTAAGAAGAACATATGAAGAGGGAGCGGGTGTACCAGCATTATTCGCCGTTCACCAAGATGTATCAGGTGAAGCAAGAGAATTAGCACTAGCATATGCAAGAGCGATTGGTGCATTAAGAGCTGGTGGCTTAGAAACGACATTTAAAGAAGAGACAGAAACAGATTTATTCGGAGAACAAGCGGTATTATGTGGCGGACTCACTTCTCTTGTTAAAGCAGGATTTGAAACGTTAACGGAAGCAGGTTATCAGCCGGAACTCGCCTACTTTGAATGTCTCCATGAACTCAAATTAATTGTTGACCTGATGTACGAAGGTGGATTAGAAGGAATGAGATACTCTATTTCAGATACAGCACAATGGGGAGATTTCGTCAGTGGCCCACGTGTTGTAGATGAAAAGGTAAAAGCAGAAATGAAAGAAGTATTAAAAGATATTCAAGAAGGCAAATTTGCCAAAGGCTGGATTATGGAAAACCAAGTGAATCGCCCGGTATTTACAGCTATTAATGCAAAAGAAAGTGAACATGAAATTGAAAGAGTTGGCAGAGAGCTTCGCAAAATGATGCCATTTGTCCAAAACAATAAAAAGAAAGAAGTGGTGAGCAGTGCAACAAATTAATATATTCGATACAACGCTTAGAGATGGAGAACAATCAGCAGGAGTCAACTTGAACTTCTCTGAGAAATTAGAGATTGCTAGACAGCTAGAAAGACTGAATGTAAACATCATCGAAGCAGGTTTTCCAGCCGCATCTAAAGGAGACTTTGGATCGGTGAAATCTATTGCAGAAACAGTGAAGAACGCTTCTGTAACAGGTTTAGCGAGAGCGGTATTATCGGATATAGATGCTGCATGGGACTCATTGAAGGGAGGAGCCGAACCAAGGCTCCATACCTTCTTAGCAACTAGCCCTATTCATCGTGATTACAAACTTAAAATGACAAAAGAGCAAGTAGTGGAAACGGCAGTTAATACCGTTAAGTATGCGGCGGAACGCTTTTCCATTGTGCAATGGTCAGCAGAGGATGCTTCAAGAACAGAATTGCCCTTCTTGGCAGAAATCGTAGAGAAAGTCATCCAAGCAGGAGCAAGGGTGATCAACATACCGGACACAGTCGGATATGCAACACCGAAGGAATACGGAGAGATTTTTAAATATTTAAAAAATAATGTCCCGTCTATCGATAAAGTAGCATTATCAGCTCATTGCCATGATGATCTAGGGATGGCCACTGCAAACTCTTTAGCTGCGATAGAAAATGGTGCGACACAAATAGAGGGAACGATTAATGGAATTGGAGAGCGAGCGGGCAATGCAGCGCTTGAGGAAATAGCTGTCGCCCTTCACATTAGAAAAGACTTCTACAATGCTCAAACAACATTAAACCTAGGAGAAATTAGCCGAACAAGTAGCCTTGTAAGCAAACTTTCCGGTATGCCGGTCCCAGCAAATAAAGCCGTTATTGGAGCAAACGCTTATGCCCATGAATCTGGTATTCATCAAGATGGCGTATTAAAAGAAGTAACGACTTATGAAATTATTTCACCGCAATTAGTTGGTGTGCAATCTAACTCTCTTGTCCTTGGTAAACATTCAGGACGACATGCATTTAAAAATCGTTTAGACGAATTAGGATTAGATGTGGCAGATGAAGATATCAAACCACTATTTACTGTATTTAAAGATTTAGCCGATCGCAAAAAAGAGATGACAGATGAAGATTTAGTCGCCCTTGTACTAGAAGAGAAATTATCGAAGGAACAGCGATTCTATGAATTGATTCAAATCCAAATTCAGTACGGTACGAATCAAGTGCCGACAGCAACGGTTACATTATCCGGAAGCGATAACCAAGTGATACAGGAAGCGGGTACGGGTGCAGGAAGTATTGAGGCACTATATAACACATTAGAAGCAAGTGTGAATGGTGAAATTAGGTTACTCGATTATCGCATTCAATCAGTTGGAGCCGGTAGAGATGCGCTTGCGCAAGTGTTCGTTAAGTTAACATATCAAGGGGTAGAAACGAGCGGTCGAGGGCTCGCTCAAGATGTGCTAGAAGCATCAGCAAAAGCTTATTTAAATGCAGTAAACCGAGTCATATATATGAAAGAAAAAACGGAACCAGCTATGCAAAATAGTTAACATACACTTTTAATCGGAGGGATAAAAGATGAAAAAACGTATCGCTGTACTACCAGGAGACGGGATCGGGAAAGAAGTTGCAAAAGGAGCAGTTGAAATTCTCCAAGCAGTCGGAGAGCGCTATAATCACCAATTTGAATTTTCTTATGGTATGATTGGCGGCCATGCGATTGATGAAAAAGGCAAACCACTTCCGGAAGAAACCATTCAACTTTGCAAAGAAAGCGATGCGATTCTTTTAGGAGCAGTGGGTGGTCCTAAATGGGATCAAGTAAATCCTGATATCCGTCCGGAGAGAGGGTTATTACAAATCCGTAAAGAGCTTAATCTATATGCCAATCTTCGTCCAACAACTTATTTTGAAAGTTTGGCGAAATCTTCTCCTTTAAAAGATGAAGTGATCCAAGGTGTAGACTTATTGATGGTACGCGAATTAACTGGCGGATTATATTTTGGTCAACCGAGTGAACGAATGGATGCTAACGGAGAATCTGCGGTAGTCGATACATTATTTTATAAAAAAGCAGAGATGAAGCGTGTAATCGAAAAAGCATTTGCTTTAGCAGAAAAGAGAAGAAAAAAAGTCACATCTATTGATAAAGCAAACGTACTTGAATCAAGCAGGATGTGGAGGGAAACGGCAGAGGAAGTAGCAAAAGATTATCCCCATGTGTATCTTGAACATATGTTAGTTGATAATGCGGCGATGCAAATGGTGACAAATCCTAAACAGTTTGATGTTGTCGTAACAGAGAATATGTTTGGTGACATTTTAAGTGATGAGGCCTCCGTTTTAACCGGTTCATTAGGCATGTTACCATCTGCTAGTTTATCTGAAAATGGTCCATATTTATATGAACCGATTCATGGTTCGGCACCTGATATCGCAGGAAAAAACGTGGCCAATCCGTTAGCAATGATTTTATCTGCTGCGATGATGCTTCGTGAATCGTTCGGGTTAGAAACAGAGGCGAATGAGGTAGAACGTGCTGTAAAACAAGTGTTAGATGCAGGCTTTAGAACAAGTGATATTGCGGAGTTCAGCCAACAAGTGACATCGACAACAGAAATGATCGCGGAAGTAAAAGCGATGCTACTAGATAATGAAGCTATTATGCATATTATGGGTGCGTACGCTTAAATAATGAAGAAGGGACACGGCCTATTATGGGTCCGTGTTTCTTTTAAAAAGGTGTGTGAAAAAAATGGGACAATCAATTATAGAGAAAATATGGGAACAACATATTGTTCATCAAGAAGAGGGAAAGCCAGACCTATTGTATATTGATCTGCATTTAGTGCATGAAGTAACATCGCCGCAAGCGTTTTCTGGCTTAAGAATGAAAGGGAGGACAGTGAGAAGACCAGATAAAACCTTCGCCACAATGGATCATAATGTCCCTACAGATAATCGCAAGGTCATTAATGATAAGGTTGCTTTGAACCAGATGACGACATTAGAAAAGAACTGTGAAGAGTTTCAAGTACCATTGGCAGGAATTGATCATCCAGACCAAGGAATTGTTCATGTCATTGGTCCAGAGTTAGGCTTAACACAACCAGGTATGACAATTGTATGTGGCGATAGTCATACATCCACACACGGTGCATTCGGTTCCATTGCATTCGGTATCGGTACAAGTGAAGTAGAGCATGTGTTAGCCACACAAACCATCTGGCGCCAAAAACCGAAAACATTAAAAATTGAAATCAATGGCAAAAGGCAACACGGTGTATCAGCAAAAGATGTGATCCTTTATGTGCTTTCTCAGTATGGGTTTGATTTTGGAACAGGACATGTCATTGAATATACGGGCGAAGTGATTGCAGATATGTCTATGGAAGAGCGGATGACGATTTGTAATATGTCGATAGAAGGTGGCGCGAGAGCTGGATTAGTGAACCCTGATGAAACAACATTTTCTTACTTAAGAGGACGTAAGCATGTTCCGACAGGGGAAGCCTTTGATAAGCTTGTGACAAAATGGCGATCACTAGTGTCGGATGAAGATGCAACTTATGATCGTGTGATTACGATTGAAGCAGCCGATATTGCCCCAATGGTTAGCTGGGGGACAAACCCAGCGATGACATCTAAAGTAACTGATTCCATTCCTACATCAAGTGATTATGAAACAGTCGTAGGAAAGAAATCACTTGAGAGTGCCCTTAAATATATGGGACTACAGGAAGGACAGAAAATAGAAGATATTCAGATTCAACATGTATTTATCGGTTCTTGTACCAATTCACGATTAGAAGATCTACGTGAGGCGGCTTCTATCATTAAAGGCAATAAAGTTCATCCTGATGTGCGTGCATTAGTTGTGCCAGGTTCACAAACGGTCAAGGCGCTAGCAGAAGAAGAAGGTCTTGATGCCATTTTTAAAGATGCTGGGTTTGAGTGGAGAGATTCAGGTTGCAGTATGTGTTTGAGTATGAATAATGACATTGTCCCTAGCGGTGAACATTGTGCTTCCACATCTAATCGGAATTTTGAGGGTCGACAAGGTTCTGGAGCGAGAACTCATTTAGTCAGTCCAATTATGGCAGCAGCAGCCGCTATTCATGGTCATTTTGTCGATGTAAGAAAAATGGTTGAAAAACAACCAGTAAGATAGGGAGTGGAGTAGATGACTCGATTTAAAACTTTAAAGGATAAAGCGATTGCTTTCGACCGTGCCAACGTAGATACAGACCAGATTATTCCTAAGCAATTTCTAAAGCGAATTGAAAAAACGGGCTTTGGCCAATTTTTGTTCTATGACTGGCGTTATATGGCAGATGGTAGTTTAAACCCGACGTTTGAATTAAATCAAGAAAAAAATCAAAATGCCTCCATTTTAATTGCAAATGAGAACTTCGGTTGTGGGTCGTCAAGGGAGCATGCGCCATGGGCGCTCCTAGATTATGGATTTAAAGTGATAGTAGCACCATCGTTCGCAGATATTTTTCATCAAAATTGCCTGAAAAATGGTGTGTTACCGATTGCATTGCCAAAGGAGAAGGTTGTGCAATTACTTGAAAAAGGCAAACAACAGCCTTATCTATTAGAAGTGAATCTAGAGAAGCAAACGATTCGTGATGATGAAGGATTCCAAGTGTCATTTGAAATTGATGCTTATTGGAAAACGATGCTAATGAATGGGTGGGATGAAATTGAAATCACCTTGCAATTAGATGACCATATCACAGCATATGAACAAGCATTAAGATAGGAACTTATGAGGTTGGGACATAAGTATGCTAGCTAATGATTTATCCGAATGATTAGGAGTTCTAGCATCTAATCATTCGGTTTTTTGTGTGATTTGAACCCTTATATGAAAAGAATAGTGAAATGGAGCGGAAGACACTCAACTCCTGCGGGAAATAGAGGAAAAGCTAAGACCAGGCAATGCCTTAGGAGGCTCAGCCCCTCTCATCGGAAAGCGAGTGACTGTAGCGCAATGGAACGGACTTTTTTTCAAATGATGTTTTAAGATCAATTTGTTATTGTTCTTTTTTGAGGTTAGCTCATTTAGTTATGTCCCAGCCTCCCTTTTATGATGTTTTTCCTCGGAATCTCCCAATTGCACAATCCTTTTGCATTTTTCTTTTTTCATGCTACACTTACCACTAAATAAGGAAATTAAGGGACGTAGGCAAAATGACAAAACAAAATCGTAATGACAAAAAAAATAAAGTGGTTCCCTTCCCCTTTTTAGATAGGCGTTTATTAGAGAAGGGATTAGAGGCTTTGCATCGCAGAGAGTTTCAAGAGGCGGTAGAATTTTTAACAGAAGCTTCAGATCTAAATGGTGAGGATGAGGATATTCAAACGGGTCTTGTGCTCGCTTTTTTTGAATCAGGTCAATTGCAACTTGCGCAAAAACAAGCGGAATACATGCTTCATAATGGAATAGGTGATTATCTCCAAGTGGTCGATATGTATTTGATGATTTTAGTACAATTACATCGCTACGATGAAATTGTCACCACTATTGAATACTTATTTGAAGAGAATAAAGTGCCTCCTGGGAAATTTGAACACCTTAGCCGACTACTAGAATTCAGCCGTAGAATGGCTGAAGCAGATATAAAGTCCAGTGATGTAGAGAGTGACGCGGTAATTCAACTACAACTTTTTGAAATAAAAGATCAACAAGAACAGATGATACTTGCTAAAGAATTGGCAGACAAGAATATTGTACACAATGTAAAAGAAATCCTTGTTTATTTACGATCTGAAGAAGGGCATCCCTTTTTTAAGACATTACTTCTCGATGTGCTGAAACAGCATCTATATAATAAGGAAGTAATTGTTGAAAAAATGGGAACGGTAAAAAGTTTCGTTCCTGCACAGTTGCCGGACTTTGAGGATTTTCACCAAAGGATCGATATGCTCAAAGAGTTAGAAGAGCAGATGGAACAAGATGATCCCATTTTACTTGAACATGCGGCTTCTCTTGTAAACCGTCATTTATTTCTCATGTATCCGGTAGAATTAGAACCATTTTCAATTAAAACATGGGCAGCTGCCTATCATACACTTGCGATTGATTATTTAGGCATGGACCTTTCTGTGGATGAAATGCTTGAGAAATATTCTGTCGAAGAAGAAGATTATCATGCAGCTATTACTTATATTGAAGCAATAGAAGAATTTTCTTATCCTAAAATATAGTCTCATTGTTGAAAGCTAGAGACGTTATGTTATAATATAATGGTTGTATTATGTGGATAGAAAGATGATTCACCTTATATAAATGAATAATCGATTAGACATATTCATTCTATTTGCTGTGAATGAAATGATCATAGATTTTGGAGGGAAATAATAGTATGTCTGCTAAATTTGAAAAGTTAGAAGGGAACCAAGGGGTTCTTACAATTGAAGTAGATGCAGAGAAGTTAAACGAAGGTTTAGACGCTGCATTTAAAAAAGTAGTTAAACAAGTAAATGTTCCTGGCTTCAGAAAAGGTAAAATGCCTCGCAGCCTATTTGAAAAACGCTTTGGTGTTGAATCTTTATACCAAGATGCAGTTGATTTTCTTTTACCAGAAGCGTATGCAAATGCGATTGAAGAAACAGGCATTGAGCCAGTTGATCGTCCTGAAATCGATGTAGAACAAATCGAAAAAGGTAAAGCGCTTATTTTCACTGCGAAAGTAACTGTAAAGCCTGAAGTAGAACTTGGCGAATATAAAGGTCTTGAAGTAGAAAAATTCGATACAGAAGTAACGGATGAAGATGTAGAAAACGAATTAAAAGGCCTTCAAGAAAAACAAGCTGAGCTTGTTGTTAAAGAAGAAGGTACAGCAGAACAAGGTGATACAGTTGTGATTGACTTTGAAGGTTTCGTTGATGGAGAAGCATTCGAAGGTGGAAAAGGTGACAACTTCTCATTAGAACTTGGTTCTGGACAATTCATTCCAGGTTTTGAAGAAGAATTAATTGGTGTTTCTACTGGCGAATCTAAAGAAGTAAATGTTACGTTCCCAGAAGAGTATCACGCTGCTGAGCTTGCGGGTAAAAAAGCAGTATTCAAAACGACTGTACATGAAATCAAAACAAAAGAACTTCCTGCATTAGATGATGAATTTGCTAAAGATGTAGATGAAGAAGTTGAAACATTAGATGCACTAAAAGAAAAAACGAAGAAACAATTAGTTGATAGTAAAAACCATGAAGCAGAGCACCATGTGCGTGATACTGTAGTAGAAAAAGCAGCAGAGAACACGACAATTGATATTCCAGCTGCAATGGTTGATACTGAATTAGATCGCATGATGCAAGAATTCGAACAACGTTTACAAATGCAAGGTATGAACCTTGAGCTTTATTATCAATTCTCTGGACAAGATGAGTCTGCATTACGTGAGCAAATGAAAGCTGACGCAGAGAAGCGCGTGCGCATCAACTTAACACTTGAAGCAATCGCTGCTGCAGAAAACATCGAAGTTTCTGAAGAAGAATTGAACGAAGAACTAAATAAAATGGCTGAAATGTATAATATGACAGCTGAAAATATTCAAATGGCGCTTGGTGGTAGCCTTGATGGTTTACAATCTGATATTAAAGCGAAAAAAGCAATCGATTTACTTGTAGAAAATAGTAAAACTGTTTAAAATGAATATAACAAAGTAACGGTAGCAACCCGGAACTTACACATAACAAGGCGCGATCACATCGTGCCTTGTTTTCTACAATTTTAGATATTACATAATAGTAGTACGGCAAAAGCAGGCTACCTTATCATATACATAACTGCCTGAAAAAAATTCCACTTATGGATGGACATAAAAATGGACATGCTTATGGAAGTACAAGTTTTATTGAGTGATTTCCTTCTGCGAATCATGAATAACGTATTACGTACATAACTTAGAGGTAAGTGTTATTATTTCCTGTCTTTTGCTGAAGTGTGTTACAATGCAATACATAACTTAAAGGTTAGTTTTTATCAAGCGTTTTTAATAAGAACTGGCGAGTGATTTGGCTCAAAATATTTAGCTAATGATAAACAAAAGTTCGCAGAAGATATATCGCTTAGAAGTTTGATCAAGGGGTGAAGGATTTGTTTAAATTTAATGATGAAAAAGGTCAATTAAAGTGTTCCTTCTGTGGGAAAACACAAGATCAAGTTCGTAAGCTAGTAGCTGGTCCTGGTGTTTACATTTGTGACGAATGTATTGAATTATGCACCGAGATTGTGGAAGAAGAGCTTGGAACAGAGGAAGAAGTTGAATTTAAGGATGTTCCAAAGCCATCCGAGATTCGCGACATTCTCGATGAATATGTAATCGGTCAAGACCAAGCAAAGAAAAACCTAGCTGTAGCAGTTTACAATCATTACAAACGGATTAATTCGAACAGTAAAGTAGATGATGTAGAACTGGCAAAAAGTAATATTGCGATGATTGGGCCAACAGGAAGCGGTAAAACATTACTAGCCCAAACATTAGCAAGAATTCTAAATGTACCATTCGCAATTGCGGATGCGACTTCATTAACAGAAGCAGGTTATGTTGGTGAAGATGTTGAGAATATTCTCCTAAAGCTTATCCAATCTGCAGACTATGACGTGGAGAAAGCTGAAAAAGGAATTATTTATATCGATGAGATTGATAAAGTGGCGCGTAAGTCAGAAAATCCGTCGATCACAAGAGATGTATCTGGTGAAGGTGTGCAACAAGCATTATTGAAAATTCTTGAAGGCACTGTTGCCAGCGTACCTCCACAAGGTGGAAGAAAACATCCGCATCAAGAATTTATTCAAATTGATACGACGAACATCTTATTTATTTGTGGTGGTGCCTTTGACGGAATCGAACAAATCATTAAACGCCGTTTAGGTCAAAAAGTGATCGGTTTCGGTTCGGATAATAAGCAGAAAGAACTGGAACAACATGAGTTACTGTCTAAAGTTTTACCAGAGGACTTATTGCGTTTCGGTTTAATTCCTGAATTTATTGGTCGTTTGCCGGTTATTGCAAGCTTAACACCATTAGATGAAGAAGCATTGATTGAAATTTTAACAAAGCCGAAAAATGCTTTAGTAAAACAATTCCAAAAAATGCTTGAATTAGATGATGTTGAATTAGAATTCGAGGATGAAGCACTGATTGAAATTGCTAAAAAGGCAATTGAAAGAAAAACAGGTGCCCGTGGATTACGTTCGATTATTGAAGGAATCATGCTTGATGTCATGTTTGATTTACCTTCTCGTGATGATATTAAAAAATGTATCATTACAAAAGAAACGGTCCTTGAGAATGGTTCACCAAAGCTATTACTTGAAGATGGTACAATTGTGAAAGAAGAAAGAAAAACTTCTGCATAAGTGTGAAAGGAACTAAACTACGGTTTAGTTCCTTTTCTATTACCTGCAGTGAAAAGTTCTGTGTATGAAGGACGTGTGAGTATATAGATAATTGGTTTTGTTATATCAATTTGGTAGGTAGTTGCTTGTCTATCCAAGGTAAGAATGCTAGAGATAGCTGAACAAAGTAGATTTGTTCGTGCATCTATATTGAAATCCTTAAAGATAGCTGAACTAAATGAATTTGCTCATACATCCAGAGTAAAATACGCAAAGATAACTGAGCAAAACCTACATACCGCTCACCATTCTTTGGTAGTCAAATAAATGACCTCAATAAATGCCTTAGAGCCGAAATAAGCTAGGGTCTTTTAACGTGTAACAAGATCGAATCGAGTGTCGTTACTATAAGATCACCAGGTAAAGTAGAAGATGAAACCAATCAAAAAATTGACCACTTTTTTGCATATCTATTTCCTCAATCACAGCTTAACAAATTTCCCGTTTGATTAAATCATTCACCTATAATAAATGCTAAAGTAACCATAAGCTTCCTCTTATTGAATTTAAAATTCTTGTTTATTCCAACTTTGCGCAGGAGATACTATCCATTATCAGCAAGAAAATGTTCAGGAGGGAATAGGATGAGTTGGACGGGAATTGCATTGTTTGTACAGCTATTTTTTGGAATTGTTATTGGGCTCTATTTTTGGAACTTACTTAAAAACCAACGTACTCAAAAAGTCTCTATTGATAGAGAGTCTCGTAAAGAAATGGATCAATTAAAGAAGATGAGGTCAATTAAACTGTCAGAACCTCTTTCAGAGAAAGTTAGGCCAACGACCTTTGATGATATTGTAGGGCAAGAAGATGGCATAAAATCACTTAAGGCGGCACTTTGTGGACCAAATCCCCAGCACGTCATCATTTATGGGCCTCCTGGAGTAGGTAAAACAGCTGCGGCCAGATTAGTATTAGAAGAAGCCAAGAAAAATCAAAAATCACCATTTAAACCATCCTCAGTCTTTATTGAACTAGATGCGACAACTGCTCGATTTGATGAAAGAGGGATTGCTGATCCGCTTATTGGATCTGTACATGATCCCATTTATCAAGGAGCGGGAGCAATGGGGCAAGCAGGAATCCCACAACCGAAACAAGGGGCAGTCACAAATGCCCATGGCGGGGTCTTGTTTATAGATGAAATTGGAGAGTTACATTCTATACAAATGAATAAGTTGTTAAAAGTGTTGGAAGACCGGAAAGTATACCTTGAGAGCGCTTATTATAATGAAGAAAATATGCAAATTCCTTCTCATATACATGATATCTTTAAAAATGGTTTACCAGCAGACTTTCGGTTAGTTGGTGCCACAACAAGAACACCTAACGAATTGCCTCCAGCTATTCGTTCACGTTGTATGGAAGTGTTCTTCCGGGAATTAACAGAAGAAGAAATTGCGGAAGTTGCTAAAAAGGCAGCCGATAAAGTGAACTTAAAAATAAGTGAACACGCTTTACAAACATTAGCATCTTATGCTAGAAACGGTCGTGAATCAGTTAACTTAGTTCAAACGACGGCGAGTCTTGCGATACAAGAAGAGCGCGATTATATTAAGGACGAAGATGTCGAGTGGGTCATTCAATCAAGTCAATTAGTACCGAGAATGGAAAGAAAAATCGGAGAAACAGCCAAGGTTGGTTTAGTTAATGGTCTAGCTGTTCATGGCCCTAATTCTGGTGCTTTATTAGAGATTGAAGTTACTGTGATTCCTGCTAAAGAAAAAGGATCTATTAATATTACAGGAATTGTAGAAGAAGAAAGTATTGGCGGACAAGGAAAATCGATTCGGAGAAAGAGTATGGCGCGTGGCTCAATTGAGAATGTGATTACAGTACTTCGTTCAATGGGCGTACCTGCAGATGATTATGATATTCATGTGAACTTCCCTGGCGGTGTCCCGATTGATGGCCCATCTGCTGGGATTGCAATGGCTACTGGTATTTATTCAGCTATTTATAAACATCCGATAGATCACACTGTAGCAATGACAGGCGAAATCAGTATTCATGGTACGGTTAAGCCTATTGGCGGGGTATATCCAAAAGTAAAAGCAGCCAAAAAAGCTGGTGCAAAGACAGTTATTATCCCTGAAGAGAATATGCAATCGATATTAAATGAAGTGGAAGGAATTCAAATTGTTCCCGTTAAAACGTTGAATGAAGTGTTCGAGTTCGCCCTTCACAAAGAATATCAACATGAAAAGCCGTTAATTTCACCATTAGATGCGTCAGCAATTGATCTTGCTAAAAAGGAAAGTATGTGAGGTACTAATAACTTCGGCAACAACTGCCGGAGTTTTTCATTCCCCCGTTTTAAAGGCAAATAAATAGGGAATGAAATAAGCAATTGTCAAGCTAGAATGAAGAAAACAAACAAAATGATTGCCCTTTTTTACTTTTTTAGCTAACGAACTAGATTAAAAAGTCGACACTGTGAAGTAAATAAGATAAAATTGTACAAAGAAAATGAATTGAAATCTTGATACATATGCATTTTGGAGGTGCAAGTATATGACGAATAAGAAAGAGATCATCGTCCCCCTCCTGCCGCTTCGAGGTTTGCTCGTTTATCCTACAATGGTCCTACACTTAGATGTAGGTCGTGATAAATCAGTACAAGCACTTGAAAAAGCAATGGTAGATGACCATTTAATCTTTTTAACAACACAAAAGGACATTTCGATAGATGAGCCTGACAGCGATGATTTATATCATTTAGGTACTCTTACTCGGGTAAAACAAATGCTCAAATTGCCAAATGGTACAATTCGTGTGCTAGTAGAAGGACTTAAACGGGCAAAAATAGCAGAGGTTTTAGATGATGAAGACTATTTTTCAGTAAAGGTTGAAGTGTTTGAGGAGTCTGAATCTCGTGATGTAGAAGACCAAGCATTAATGCGTACTCTTTTAAGTCATTTTGAACAATACATAAAAGTATCTAAAAAAATATCAACAGAAACATTTACATCTGTTACAGATATTGAAGAACCCGGTCGTTTAGCTGATATTATTGCTTCTCATCTTCCTTTAAAACTAAAAGAGAAACAGGAAATCTTGGAGACAATTAATATAAAAGATCGTTTGAATCGTGTGATCAGCATTATTCATAACGAAAAAGAAGTGCTGAATTTAGAAAAGAAAATCGGCAATCGGGTAAAGAAATCGATGGAAAGAACGCAGAAAGAATATTATTTGCGCGAACAAATGAAAGCCATTCAAACGGAATTAGGCGATAAAGAAGGTAAAACAGGAGAAATTGCAGATTTAAAAGCGAAAATCGCAGAAGCAAATATGCCTAGTAATGTAGAAAATACAGCATTAAAAGAGCTGAATCGTTACGAAAAGGTCCCTTCTAGTTCGGCAGAAAGCTCTGTTATTCGAAATTATATCGATTGGCTATTAGCGATACCTTGGTCTAAAGAAACGGTCGATGATTTAAACATCAAAAAAGCAGAGAAAATCCTTGATCGAGATCATTATGGTTTAGAGAAAGTAAAAGAGAGAGTGCTTGAATATTTGGCGGTACAGCAATTAACGAACTCTTTAAAAGGCCCTATCCTCTGTCTCGTTGGACCTCCGGGTGTAGGGAAAACAAGTCTAGCGAAATCAATCGCTTCCTCTCTCAATCGTAATTTTGTCCGGGTATCTTTAGGAGGTGTCCGTGATGAATCAGAAATTCGCGGACATCGAAGAACGTATGTCGGTGCAATGCCGGGTAGAGTAATCCAGGGGATGAAAAAAGCAGGAACAGTTAATCCAGTATTTTTATTAGATGAGATTGATAAAATGTCTAATGATTTTCGTGGAGACCCATCATCGGCAATGCTTGAAGTATTAGATCCTGAGCAAAATCATAACTTCAGTGATCACTATATTGAAGAGACGTATGATTTATCGAAGGTTATGTTCATTGCTACAGCTAACAATTTAAGTACAATTCCAGGACCATTATTAGATCGTATGGAAGTCATTTCAATTGCTGGTTATACAGAACATGAGAAGCTTCATATTGCTAAAGACCATCTTTTGCCAAAACAAATCAAAGAGCATGGTCTTTCGAAATCTCAATTGCAAGTGAGAGATGATGCTGTTCAAGCTGTTGTGCGTTATTATACAAGAGAAGCTGGTGTTAGGAGTTTAGAACGTCAATTGGCTAGTATTTGTAGGAAAACGGCAAAAATTATTGTATCAGAAACGAAAAAAAGAGTGGTTGTTACTGCGAAATCGGTTGAAGATTTCTTAGGTAAGAAACGTTTTAGATACGGCCAGGCTGAATTAGAGGATCAAGTCGGTATCGCTACAGGACTTGCTTATACAACTGTAGGTGGAGATACACTTCAAATCGAAGTCTCTTTATCAAAAGGTAAAGGTAAGTTAGTCTTAACGGGTAAACTTGGTGATGTGATGAAAGAATCCGCTCAAGCAGCTTTTAGTTATGTGCGTTCAAATGCAAAGGAATTAGGGATTGATGAGAATTTTCATGAGAAATTCGATATTCATATTCACGTTCCAGAAGGGGCTGTTCCTAAGGATGGTCCATCTGCAGGGATCACAATGACTACTGCACTTGTTTCAGCATTAACGGGTGTACCAATTAGAAGAGAAGTAGGCATGACAGGTGAAGTAACATTGCGTGGTCGTGTCTTACCTATCGGTGGATTAAAGGAGAAATCACTGAGCGCTCATCGCGCGGGATTAACAAAAATTATCTTACCGAAAGATAATGAAAAGGATATAGATGATATTCCAGAATCAATTCGTGAGGAACTTTCATTTGTGCTTGTATCCCATGTAGATGAAGTACTGAAAGCAGCGTTAGTAGACGGGGTGGAACAATGAAGGTTGTAAGTTCAGATATTGTCATCAGTGCCGTAAAGCCTGAACAATATCCAGATGTAGAATTACCAGAATTTGCATTAGCAGGTCGTTCGAATGTAGGGAAATCTTCTTTTATTAATAAAATGTTGAATCGTAAAGGATTAGCAAGAATATCTTCTAAGCCTGGAAAAACGCAAACATTAAACTTTTATCTTATTAATGAAATCTTACATTTTGTTGATGTACCAGGTTATGGCTATGCAAAAGTGTCAAAAAAAGAAAGGGAAGCATGGGGGAAAATGATTGAGACATACCTCACTTCTCGAGAACAATTACGAGCGGTTGTTCTTATTGTGGATTTAAGACATCAGCCTACTAAAGATGATGTGATGATGTATGAATTCCTTAAACATTATGAGATTCCTTGCATCATTATTGCCACAAAAGCCGATAAAGTACCAAAATCAAAATGGCAGAAACATATTAAAGTGACGAGAGAAACACTTGACGTTGACCCTAGCGACTCTCTTATCTTATTCTCTTCAGAAACAGGCAAAGGGAAAGAGGAAGCATGGGCCGTTATTAAAGGTTTGATGTAACCTGGTTCAAGGTTACAATCAAACATTTTAAAAAGACGAACAAACCGGATGAGGCCGGATTTGTTCGTCTTTTTTTGTTAAAGATTTTCTTTTATCTTGGTAGGATGAAATGGTTATCAACACTTTAAGTTTAAAGATGCGCATTTGTTGAGAAGTTTACGTTTATTTTTCAGAATTTAGGGAAATTAGACTATGTATGTAAAATTGAGTTACATCATTTCACTTGTGAATCAAGTGGACCCTTCCCCTCTACTCTTAGTAATAGAGATGATATAGGAGGATACATGTTTAATAAGGAGGATAGAGGATAAGAGGGATGTGTGAGACTTTCTTACAGTTTTATATCTTAAAATATCATAAAATATGAATTTTGAGAATAATTTGTAAGAGTGGTAAGGTTGATAGCATATATGAAAAAAGAACATACAAGGGGGATATTTTACTAGTGAAAAAGATACTTAAAGGAATGATTGTTGCTGCATCTGTAGCTGTATTAGCTGCATGTGGCTCAAATGAAGAAGCGAGTAGTGGAGGTATGGATTTAGCAGAGGAAGGGAAATTCACTTATGCTTCATCGGGAGAATTTAATCCATTTAGTGTAACGCAAGATGATGGTTCAATGACAGGTTTCGACATTGAAGTAGCAGAAGCCGTTGCAAAAGAGCTAGGACTAGAACCAGTGCAGCAAAAATTTAAATTCGGTGGAATTGTTGAAGGTGTAAAATCAGGACGTTTTGATGCCGCTGTTGCTAGTCATACAATAACAGAAGAAAGGTTACAAGCCGTTGATTTCTCGATTCCTTACTATTATTCAGGCCCACAAATTTATGTGAGACCGGATAGCGATATAGAAACATTAGAAGATTTAGAAGGTCTTGAAGTAGCTGTTGCTAAAGGAACAACGTATCAAAAAACAGTATCAGAAGTTACTGATAATATTAAGTTTTATGATAGCGATGTCGTAGCACTCGAGGCTTTATCTAGTGGAAAGCATGATGCGGTCATTACCGATTTTGTTACAGGTAAAGAAGCGATCGGTGCGGGTATGAATATTGAGGGAAAACAGCTTTTAGAAAAAAGTGAGCAAGCGATTGCTGTAGCCAAAGACAATGAAGAGCTACTTGAAAAAATTAACGATGCATTAGAGAAGCTTCATGAAGATGGAACCTTGACTGAAATTAGCAAGGAATATATCGGCGAAGATATTACTGTAGAATCAGAAGAATAATTTTCTGTTGGCGAATGCATCTCCGTTTATTGCGTATGCATTCGCCTCTTGCATCTAAAAAGAAAATACACTTTACCTTAAGGAGGAAATATGGACATACTAACAACGTTTGTTGACACCTTCCCGATGTTTTTTGAGGGAATGCTCCTAACTTTTCAATTAACAATCGTCTCAATTTTTATTGCTATTTTTATCGGTCTCTTTTTTGCTATGTTAAAGATATCTAAAGTGAAAGTATTAGAGTGGGTTGCGGACCTCTATATCTTCTTAGTCAGAGGAACACCTCTCGTTGTGCAAATCTTTATCTTTTATTTCGGTTTAACTTCATTAAATATTTCCGGTTTTTGGTCCGTTGTTTTAGGTTTAGCCTTCCATAATGGTGCCTATATTGCAGAAATTTTCAGAGGAGCCATTCAATCTATTGAAAGTGGTCAAATGGAGGCAGGTCGTTCCCTAGGGATGAGTGCAGGCTTAACAATGAGAAGAATAATTTTACCACAAGCAAGCAGACGCGCTTTGCCACCACTCGGGAACCAATTTATTATTGCGTTAAAGGATTCTTCACTAGCTTCATTTGTAGGGGTCTATGAGCTCTTTAATATTGCCACAACACAAGGATCAATCAATTATGATTATATGACTTACTTATTGATTGTTGCCGTCTATTATTTAGTGCTTGTTCTTCTATTTACAGTTATTGTGAACCTTGTTGAGAAGAAAATGTCTAATAGTGAGCGATAGAAAGGGATGAATATAGATGAGTGAATCAATTATGATTAATATAGAGAAATTAAATAAGTCTTTTGGTGATCTTCATGTATTAAAAGATATTGATTTTACAGTAAAAGAAAGCGATGTTGTTTGTCTAATCGGTGCCAGTGGTTCTGGTAAAAGCACATTGCTAAGATGTCTTAACTTTCTAGAATTAAAAGATAGTGGAACCATTACATTAGAGGGTGAAGTAATAGAAAAAGATTCTCATGACTTAAATGAAATTAGACAAAGAGTAGGAATGGTGTTTCAGCACTTTCATCTCTTCCCTCATAAAACAGTCATACAAAATATAATGGAAGCACCGATGCAAGTGAAAAAAATATCGAAAAAGGAAGCGGAGGAACAAGCGTTAGTCCTGTTAGATAAAGTTGGCTTATCGGATAAGAAAGATGTTTATCCATCTAAACTTTCAGGTGGTCAAAAGCAGCGTGTTGCCATTGCAAGGGCATTAGCAATGAAGCCGGATGTAATGCTGTTTGATGAACCAACTTCTGCACTAGACCCAGAATTAGTAGGTGAAGTGTTAGCAACAATGAAAGAACTTGCTGAAGAAGGGATGACGATGATTGTTGTCACGCATGAAATGGGATTTGCGCGGGAAGTGGCAGATTGGGCAGTGTATATGCATGATGGTAAAATTGTTGAAGTCGGTCATCCTGAAGAGTTATTTAATCATCCAAAGGAAGAAAGAACGAAAAGTTTCTTAGATTCTGTTCTATAAAAGTGAATAATTAACAAAAACGAAAAAAACGAACATTTTGTTCGTTTTTTTCAATGGAAGTTTCTCATAGATTATTTTCTTTTACTAAGGAAAAAGAGGCCAATGATAATAAAAATAGCAGGCCAGAATTTCGTTATGTATGAAATGATCTCACCGTAGCTACCTGCATATTGCAAAATTTTATCATAAAATAATAAAGTAATGGCTAATACTAACATAAGAAACCCTTGCAAGAGGCCATTGCCTGTTTTTAAGTAATATAATAAAAAAGCAAGGGCAATAATAAGGACAAAGGCACCGATATGATTAGGCCATATGCTTAAACGATCAACAATGATGAAATGTAAACCAAACCCAAAGAGAATCACACCGGGAAATATAGCATTATATTCATTACCGCTATATGCTTGGATTAAAAAAGCCAAACCTGTAATAGCTAGTAATACTGGCCAGGTCAATAGCGATTGTAAACTCTCAACCTGTAATTGCTGAATGAGAAAGAAACAGCCGTAGCCTACTAAGATAATGCCGGCAAATAGTCGTTGACTTTTCATTTATTCACCACTTTCAGTTAGGTACACTTGAATATTAGACAGTTTTTTGGTATTGTACATAGTGGAGTGTTTATGATAATAAATATCAAATTATAATAGTTCTAAATTAATCATTTACTACTCAAATATCATATCATATGTGTTCATACTCTGTTCACATTTCTTTGAAACAGCTTGTAAAGATAATGTTATAATATATGTAGGTAATTATGCAATTTTTTTGGGGGGTCTACTAAAAATGCATATCGTGGTCGTTGGTCTAAACTATCAAACAGCCCCTGTGGAAATTAGAGAAAGATTAACATTCGATCCTTCTCAATTGGGTGAGGCAATGCAAGCATTGCAACAAAAGAAAAGCATCTTGGAAAATGTAATTCTATCCACATGTAATCGGACCGAAATCTATGCGGTTGTCGATCAACTGCATACAGGTAGATATTATATTAAAGAATTTTTAGCCGATTGGTTTCAAATAGATCAAAATGAATTTTCGCCCTTTCTTTTTATTTATGAACATGATGGTGCGATAGAGCATTTATTTAAAGTCGGTAGTGGATTAAACTCAATGGTCCTAGGAGAAACACAAATTTTAGGCCAAGTTCGCTCTAGTTTTTTGCAAGCGCAAGTGGAACATACAACTGGAACAATTTTCAATCAATTATTCAAGCAGTCCATTACGTTTGCTAAAAAGGCACATTCCGAAACGGATATTGGCGCAAATGCCGTATCTGTTAGTTATGCTGCAGTTGAACTTGCTAAGAAAATATTCGGTCAAATTACGAATAAGCAAGTCCTAATTCTCGGAGCAGGTAAAATGGGCGAATTAGCGATACAACATCTTCATGCAAATGGTGCCAATGTTACGGTAATTAATCGTACTTTTGAGAAAGCGAAAAATTTAGCACATCGCTATGAAGGACAGGCGAAATTAATGCAAGAATTACAATGTGCATTAGTGGAAGCTGATATCGTGATTTCTTCTACAGGTGCAAACAATTATATGATTACAAAAGAGATGATGGCAGATGTAGAAAGATTGCGGAAAGGTAAGCCATTATTTATGGTTGATATTGCTGTTCCACGTGATTTAGATCCAGCACTTGCTGATCTAGATAGCGTTTTCTTATATGATATTGATGATCTAGAAGGTATTGTTGAAGCGAATTTGCAAGAGCGTAAAAAAGCAGCGGAGAAAATTCAATTATTAATCGAAAGTGAAATCGTTGAATTTAAACAGTGGCTTAAACTTCTAGGTGTGGTACCTGTCATCTCAGCTTTAAGAGAGAAAGCTCTTGCTATTCAGGCTGACACAATGAAGAGTTTGGAAAGAAAGCTTCCAAACCTAACAGAACGGGAAAGAAAAGTGGTTAGCAAGCACACGAAGAGTATTGTGAACCAAATGTTGAAAGACCCTGTATTACAAGCAAAAGAATTGGCAGGACATAAAAATGCTGATAAAGCATTAGAATTGTTCGTGAAAATATTTAATATAGAGGATCTTGTTGTCCAACAAATCGAAAAACAAGAACAACCAAAATCAGATCGTGTAAAGGTGCAACAGACATCCTTTCAATCATAAAAAGGGGTACTGTCCATGTTTGATATCTATATGGCACGCCTGCATGAATTTACTGTCGTTCTTTATGCAGCGAGTGTACTTCTCTACTTTATTGACTTTTTAGCAAGTAACCGGAAGGCCAATCGTGTAGCCTTCTGGTTACTTGCATTTGTATGGGGATTACAGACGATATTCTTATTACTCTATATGTGGAATACGGGAAGATTTCCTGTATTAACGATATTTGAAGGTTTATACTTCTACGCATGGATACTTATTACATTTTCTTTAATTATTAATCGCATTATGAAAGTTGATTTTATCGTTTTCTTCACAAATGTACTTGGTTTTTTTATTATGGCTTTACATACATTTGCTCCTATTGAGATTGAATCAGATGTGTTGGCGAATCAATTGATGTCTGAGCTCCTCTTTTTTCATATTATTGGTGCGATTCTCTCATATGGTGCTTTTTCATTGTCATTTGTATTTGCTCTTTTATATTTGATTCAATATGATTTGTTGAAGAGAAAAAAGTGGGGTTCAAGGCTGATTCGAATTGCGAATTTATCACAACTAGAAAAAATGTCTTATCTATTTGCTAGTATAGGGGTGCCTATGTTAGTGATTAGTTTAATATTAGGGATACAATGGGCTTATATGAAATTACCAAATATGGTATGGTTGGATTCAAAAGTGCTTGGTTCCTTATTGGTCCTCATTTTGTATAGTATTTACTTATATTTAAAGGTTGGCAGAGGAATGAGTGGTAAATCACTTGCTACTTGGAATGTGGCTGCTTTCCTTGTTGTATTAATTAATTTTTTCTTATTTGGAAGGTTATCGTCTTTCCATTTCTGGTATGAATAAGAAAAGGAATATGTTTTTAAAGAATAGGGAGGCTGTCATGAGAAAAATAATTGTCGGTTCAAGAAGAAGTAAGCTTGCGTTAACACAAACGAATTGGGTGATTGAACAGTTACGCCGTTTGAATCCTGCAGTTGATTTTGAAGTAAAAGAAATTGTGACAAAAGGAGATAAAATCCTGGATGTTACCCTTTCAAAGGTAGGAGGAAAAGGCCTATTCGTTAAAGAAATAGAACAAGCGATGTTAGATAAGGAAATTGACATGGCTGTACATAGTATGAAGGACATGCCAGCTGTCTTACCTGAAGGATTGACCATTGGTTGTATTCCGGAAAGAGAAGACTATCGAGATGCACTTATTTCCAAAGGCCATGTGAAATTAGCTGACTTAAAACCAGGCGCAATTATCGGGACAAGTAGTTTAAGAAGAGGTTCACAACTCTTGGCTAAAAGACCAGATTTAGAAATTAAATGGATTCGCGGGAATATTGATACACGTCTTGCTAAGCTTGAAACAGAAGAATATGATGCCATTATTCTGGCTGCTGCCGGCCTATCAAGAATGGGATGGACAAAGGAAATCGTTACAGAATTTATTGATCCAGATATTTGTTTACCAGCCGTTGGTCAAGGTGCACTCTCTATCGAATGTAGAGAAGATGATCATGAACTAAGAAAACTTTTAGATGCATTCACATGTGAGGAAACGAAAAAAACAGTGCTTGCCGAGCGTGCATTTCTTCATAAAATGGAGGGCGGTTGCCAAGTGCCAATTGCCGGATTTGCACGTTTAACTGAGAATGGGGAAGTAAGTTTAACTGGCTTAGTTGGTTCTCCGGATGGCCGTACGATTTATAAAGATATGGTTGTTGGCGATGATCCTGAGACAATAGGGTATCAAGTTGCAGAAAATTTATCGGAATTAGGTGCAAAAGCATTAATTGATGCAGTTAAAGAGGAGTTAGACAAAGGATGATTCATGAGGACAGTGCCTTACATGGAATGTCTGTCCTTATTCCCCGAAGTAAAGATCAATCGGAGGCTAGTGGTGAGTTGGTCAGATCCCTTGGTGGACATCCAGTGATTATCCCATTAATTTCTTTTAGAGAAACAACAGATGCCCATTCTTTAAAAACCATCGATTTCACACAATATCAATGGGTTATTTTCACAAGTAGTGTGTCAGTTGATGTGTTTTTTACATATGTGTCACAAAAGACTAACTTACCAAAGTTGGCCGTTATAGGAAAGAAAACGGCTGAAACGTTGGCGCAATATGACATGAAAGCTGATTTCATGCCATCGGAATTTGTTGCTGAAACATTTGCCCATGAATTTATCGCCATTTTAGGGGGAGAACAAAATATTTTCTTGCCTAAGGGCAACCTCGCCCGCGATTTTATTAAGCAAAAGCTTGTGGAAGCAAAGCATAGAGTGACTGAACGAATCGTTTATGAAAATTTTTTTCCTGACGAGAGTAAACAAGTATTAACAGATCGCTTATTGAATGAGGGCATAGATATATTATTATTTACGAGCCCGTCAACAATTGACCATTTTATGGAAATTGTCGAGCGTTATGGTTTGAAGGATCAAATAAGGAAGAGTATCATCGGTTGTATCGGACCAATAGCTGCAAAAAGAGCAGAATTTTACGGTTTGAAGGTACATGCTGTACCGACAGTATATACATTTAAACATTTAATTAATGAAGTAATTAAAGTCATTTCTTAATCAAGTTGGAGGTAGTACAATGAATAGTCAATTTAATCGTCACCGCCGTTTACGTAGGACAGCAAATATGCGCAATCTAGTTAGAGAAACGCATCTACATGTGGAGGATTTTATTTATCCTATTTTTGTTGCAGAAGGCCAAGATATTAAAAAAGAAATTCCTTCTATGCCAGGTATTTATAATTTATCATTAGACCATTTAACTGAAGAGATGGATGAGGTTGTTTCTTTAGGTATCCAATCTATTTTATTATTTGGTGTTCCTCTTGAAAAAGATGATTGTGGTACACAGGCGTATCATGAACATGGAATTGTCCAAGAAGCAACAAGATTAATTAAGGAGAAGTATCCAGACATTTTGGTCGTTGCTGATACTTGTCTTTGTGAGTATACTGACCATGGCCATTGTGGATTGATTGAAAATGGGGAAATATTAAATGACGCTTCATTAGAATTACTTGTGCAAACAGCTATTAGTCAAGCGAAAGCCGGTGCAGATATTATTGCTCCTTCCAATATGATGGATGGATTTACAATAGCTATTCGTGAAGGTCTTGATGAGGCAGGCTTTGAACATATACCTGTTATGTCTTATGCGGTCAAATACGCGTCTGCTTTTTACGGGCCATTTAGAGACGCTGCTGGTAGTACACCGCAATTTGGTGATCGGAAATCATACCAAATGGACCCTGCAAATCGCTTAGAAGCAATAAGAGAAGCTGAATCAGATTTAATGGAAGGTGCAGACTTCCTCATTGTAAAGCCTGGGATGCCTTATCTTGATATTGTTCGTGATGTGAAAAACAATATTAATTTACCACTTGTTACTTATAATGTAAGTGGCGAATACTCCATGGTAAAAGCTGCTGCACAAAATGGCTGGATTGATGAAGAAAGAATCGTACTTGAGATGCTAACAGGGATGAAGAGAGCTGGTAGTGATCTAATTATTACTTATCATGCAAAAGATGCAGCCAAATGGCTGAATTCACACAAATAAGAAAAGAGGGATGTTTATGCGTTCATATGAAAAGTCACAAGCCGCATTTAAAGAAGCAGTTAAACTCATGCCTGGTGGAGTAAACTCCCCAGTCCGTGCCTTTAAGTCGGTCGATATGGATCCGATTTTTATGGAAAAAGGCCAAGGGTCAAAAATCTATGATATTGATGGGAATGAATATATCGATTATGTCCTTTCATGGGGCCCGCTCATTTTAGGACATGCTAATGAAAAAGTCGTTTCTGCAGTGAAGGAAGTTGCTGAAAATGGAACAAGTTTCGGGGCACCAACACTAATTGAAAATGAATTAGCACAGCTTGTCATCGATCGTGTTCCTTCAATTGATGTAATTCGGATGGTTTCATCAGGTACAGAAGCAACGATGAGTGCACTAAGATTAGCTAGAGGGTTCACAGGACGGAATAAAATTTTGAAGTTTGAGGGCTGTTATCACGGTCATGGGGATTCTCTCTTAATTAAAGCGGGTTCTGGTGTAGCTACACTTGGATTGCCTGATAGCCCTGGTGTGCCTGAAGGGATTGCTAAGAATACGATTACAGTTCCTTACAATGATCTTGAAGGTGTGAAATACGCTTTTGAACAATTTGGTGAAGATATCGCTGCCATCATCGTTGAACCTGTCGCTGGTAATATGGGAGTTGTCCCTCCAGTAGAAGGATTTTTGCAAGGGTTGCGTGATGTGACAAATGAATACGGCGCCCTTCTTATTTTTGATGAGGTGATGACAGGTTTCCGTGTGGATTATAACTGTGCCCAAGGTTTCTTCGGCATTACACCTGATTTAACTTGCTTAGGAAAAGTTATAGGTGGTGGACTGCCTGTGGGTGCGTACGGTGGTAAACGGGAAATTATGGAGCAAGTTGCACCAAGTGGGCCTATTTATCAAGCAGGTACTCTATCAGGTAACCCGCTTGCGATGGCTGCAGGGTATGCGACATTAAGCCAATTAACACCTGATACGTATGCGAGCTTTATTAAGAAAGCCGATAAACTCGAATTAGGCTTGAGAACAGCAGCAGAAAAATATGAGATTCCACATACAATTAACCGTGCAGGATCAATGATTGGTCTATTTTTTACAAATGAAGATGTCATTAATTATGATAAAGCGAGAACGTCTAATCTTGACTTCTTTGCTTCTTATTATCGTGAAATGGCGCTTCAAGGCGTATTCCTTCCACCATCACAATTCGAAGGTTTATTCCTATCTACAGCGTTAACGGATGAAGATATTGATCAAACAATTGTCGCAGCTGAAAAAGCATTTGCGAAATTGAAATAAGTTTTTAGCGAACAAATTCCGAAATGGAATTGTTCGCTTTTTTATTTTCGATAGACAAATGCTTTAGAGAGCGCGCAAAGAGAAGAATATCAGTAACAAAGAGGTAAAGACAGCTGCATTGATAAGGCTCAAACATTGGGAAACAATCAAAGAGAAAGTTATGTAGACGATGATCTCCGTGTGAAAAGGCGTTAGATTTTAACATTCACAGGTCCTAAATTGATCGATTCCCCTTTAACAATATCGTTAATCTAGCGAAGACTCGCTCCTTTCTAAGTAAAGTAATCATAATTCACTTTTCGCCCTCATAAAGTGTAAGAGAAAAGATGTTATTGTTTTTTGATGATATGGGAGGAGGAGTCGAATATGTCTCAAGGAAATCCGTCGAACTTGCGGTTTTCGCTAGAGGAATCCGTTTGGTTTCAAAAAGGACAGGAAGTATCACAATTACTTTCGATTTCACTTGATCCGAATATAACGATTCAGGATAGTGAGCAGTATGTAACAATTCAAGGAGCCCTAGAACTAACAGGTGAATATCATCGTGATGAATCAACCGAGGAAAGTATGAATGAACCACCATCTACATTAAGATTTATCCAATCTGTGGAAGAAAGGGAAGAGGGCGTATGTGAGTTTACTCACTATTTTCCTGTAGATATTACAATCCCAAATAATCGCATTGAAAGATTGGATGATATTGATGTCCAAGTAGAGTCATTTGATTATATGTTTCCTGAAAGAAGTTGCATGAAGCTCCATGCCAACTTGACGATATCTGGTTTGTATGGTGATCAACAGCATGTAGCATATACCGAAGATGAGAATAATGTGCTAGAGCTTGACACGGTCGAACGTTCAACGGCTCAAGTTGAAGAAGAAGATACCAGTCGTGAAGAAGAACATACAGAGATTAACTTCACCTTACCGGAGGAAAATAAAAAAGATGAGGATGTGTTTGTTGCTGAAGCGAAGCAGGAGCCAGAAGTGGTTGAAGAAGAACCGGTTTTAAATCGCTCCTTACCTATTCTTGAGCCCCATGAAGAGGAACCCATTGATATGCCAGAGGTTTCTTTTATAGCTAATCGATATGAAGAGAAAAAGCAGGAAGCAGAAGAAATCTTTGAGGTTAAGCAAGTAGAAGAAACAAAACCGGTTCAAGAGCATGAAGAGGTGAAAGATGAGCTTGAATCTTCTTCGGAAGAAGTCAAACAACAGAAGAAGAAAGTAAAGGGCAAAAAAAGCATGAGTTTAACAGAATTTTTTGCTCGTAAAGAAGATGAAGAACAATTGACGAAGGTTAAGGTATGTATTGTCCAGCCCAATGACACGATTGATCTTATTTCAGAAAGATATGATGTGACACCACAAATATTAATGAGAGCCAATCAACTTGAATTGAATCAAGAAGTGCATGAAGGCCAAGTATTATATATCCCTGTAGCTGTAACAAACTAGCAGCTGATAAGGGTAGCCTATTATGAGCAGATCTCACCGGTCTGCTCGCATTTTTATCAGTGTCACTTGTTTACTTACCAATAAAGGTAAGGGAGGAAAGTGAGTGGTCTAAGTGGCAAAGGAAAATAGATTAAAAAAATATGGTCCCATTTTAAAACACTATGCACTTGAGCCTAATTTCATCGAAAGTTTTGGTAGCGTTCAGAAGGTTTACTCTAGCAAAGGTGTTTTTTCTTTGAAAAAAATAAAAGCAAATCATGGAGCGGACTTCATTCGTTATATTCAACAATTATACCAGATGGGATACAACCGGATTGTCCCGATTTATCCGACGGTTGACGGTAGGTATGCCGTTTTACACGAACAAAAGCTGTATTACTTAATGCCTTGGCTAGCAAATGAGATTAAAGAAGATCAATTTGAACGTCATCAACAAATGTTTAGAGAACTTGCTCGCTTGCATGTCTTAAGTACGAAAGAAGTGGAAGTTTCTAAGGAAGAACGTGAGGAGCATTATGAAAATACGTTACTAGAATGGGAAAAGCAGAGTGAATTTTTAAATGGTTTTATTGAAACATGTGAATCTAGGGAATATATGTCTCCTTATGAGTTGATGTTTACACAATATTATAATGATATCGCTCAAGCGTTAACTTTCTCAACGAAGAAATTAAAGGATTGGTACGAGAAAACAAAGGAAGAGGAAAAAGTTCGTACTGCTGTTATACACGGAAAAATTTCTACCGAACATTTTTTGTATGATGAGCGTGGATATGGTTATTTTTTGAATTTTGAGGAAGCGAAGAGAAGTTCACCTATGCATGATCTTCTTCCGTTCTTATCAAGATCTTTAAAAACCTTTCCGAAGCGTGCGGACGATGCCGTCGATTGGATTTACACTTATTTTAAGCATTATCCGTTTAGAGAAGATGAAATGCTTTTATTTCAAAGTTATTTTGCTCATCCAGGACCTGTCATTCGCGCAGCAGAAAAATATCATAATGGTAAGTCGAGAAAGAATGAAAGAAAGCATGTAGAACATATACAAAGGCAATTTTGGTTATTAAAGAATACGGAATATGTAGCCATGAGGATTGATGAAATTGAGCGTCAGAAAAAACAAGCACAAGAAGCAGCTGAAAAAGCGAAGGCAGAACAAGAAGGAGCCCAAAATGGATAAAAACTGGGCTCCTATATTCATTTTAAGAAGCAATCAAACTTATTCGGTAAAAATTAATATATAGTGTGCATTTGCATCCTCATCCCGCCTTTTTTCATCATACATAACAAGTCTAAAATAAGAGCCATTTTTCTTATAAGTTGGTCCCTTTTTTTATTATCATGTATATAATAAAAAAAATTGGTCATCCTTATTGACTATAGTGACTATTTTTAGGTAGTATTATTTTATATTCAAACAAATGAAAAGCTTTGATAGGGAAGAGTACATTGGCGCTTTGCTTTAAGAGAGGAAAATCAATTGCTGAGAGATTTTCTAAGCGAATCCATTGGAAGGTCGCCCTGGAGCTTCTTTCGTGAACATAGTTCTATTATTAGCGAAAGACGGGAACGCCGTTATCCATTCGAGAGTCAATTACTAAAGATATCTGTAATTGAAAAAAAGGTGGTACCGCGGAAGCAACTCCATTCGTCCTTTTTGTGACGAGTGGAGTTTTTTATTTTGCTTTTGTTTGATTGTTAGCGATAAGCGAATGTGAGAAAGGATGAATAGGCGATGGAAGAGAATAATATCACGATGCCAACAAAATATGACCCTCAGTCTATTGAACAAGGTCGTTATGATTGGTGGTTAAAAGGAAAATATTTTGAGGCAAAAGATGATCCGGAGAAAAAACCTTATACGATTGTGATTCCGCCACCAAATGTAACGGGAAGATTGCATCTAGGTCATGCATGGGATACAACGCTGCAAGATATTTTGACGAGAATGAAGCGCATGCAAGGCTATGATGTGCTATGGCTACCTGGTATGGACCATGCAGGTATTGCTACTCAAGCAAAAGTTGAGCAAAAACTGCGCGAAGAAGGCAAAAGTCGTTATGATCTAGGTCGTGAAGCCTTTGTAGAGGAAACGTGGAAATGGACGAATGAATATAAAGGACATATTAGACAACAATGGTCTAAGCTTGGTCTCGGTTTAGATTATAACCGTGAACGCTTTACACTAGATGAAGGGTTATCAGATGCTGTACAAGAAGTTTTCGTTGCTTTATACAATAAAGGTTTGATTTATAGAGGCGAGTATATTATTAACTGGGACCCTTCTACTCAAACCGCTTTATCTGATATAGAAGTTATTCATAAAGATGTTCAAGGGGCATTCTATCATATGCGCTATCCATTAACAGATGGTAGTGGTCATATTGAAATTGCGACAACAAGACCTGAAACGATGCTTGGTGATACAGCGGTTGCAGTTCACCCTAAAGATGAGCGTTATCAACACTTGATTGGTAAAACGGTTAAACTTCCTATTACTGGCAGAGAAATTCCGATTGTTGCAGATGATTATGTTGACATGGAATTTGGTTCAGGAGCAGTAAAAATTACACCAGCTCATGACCCAAATGACTTTGAAATTGGTAATCGTCACAATCTAACAAGAATTCTAGTAATGAATGAAGACGGGTCAATGAATGAGAATGCTGGCAAATATCAAGGGTTAGATCGTTTCGAATGTCGTAAACAAATCGTTAAAGATTTGCAAGAAGAAGGTATTCTTTTTGAAATCGAAGAGCATCTTCATTCTGTTGGTCATTCAGAACGTAGTGGAGCAGTTGTAGAACCTTATTTGTCTACCCAATGGTTTGTAAAAATGCAACCACTTGCTGATGCGTCAGTTGAGTTGCAAAAGGGTGAAGATAAAGTCAACTTCGTTCCAGATCGTTTTGAAAATACGTATTTACGCTGGATGGAAAATATTCGTGACTGGTGTATTTCTCGTCAACTTTGGTGGGGCCATCGCATCCCAGCTTGGTATCATAAGGAAACAGGTGAAGTATATGTAGGAACAGAAGCACCAAGTGATAGTGAGAACTGGAAACAAGATGAAGATGTGCTTGATACATGGTTTTCATCAGCGTTATGGCCATTCTCTACCTTAGGCTGGCCGAATGAAGAAAGTGCTGATTTTAAACGTTATTATCCGACTGATGCGTTAGTAACCGGTTATGATATCATTTTCTTCTGGGTATCTAGAATGATTTTCCAAGGTATTGAATTTACTGGTGGCCGTCCATTTAAAGATGTACTTATTCACGGGTTGGTTCGTGATGCGGAAGGTCGTAAGATGAGTAAGTCACTAGGTAATGGCGTTGATCCAATGGATGTGATTGAGAAATATGGTGCAGACTCTTTACGCTATTTCTTATCAACAGGAAGCTCACCAGGTCAAGATTTACGTTTCAGCTTTGAAAAAGTAGAATCTACGTGGAATTTTGCCAATAAAATTTGGAATGCTTCTCGATTTGCTTTGATGAACATGAATGGATTAACTTATGATGAAATTGATTTAACTGGTGAAAAATCGGTTGCAGATAAATGGATTCTCACTCGCTTGAATGAAACGATTGAAACGGTAACAAGGCTATCCGATCGTTATGAGTTTGGTGAAGTAGGACGTATCCTCTATAATTTCATTTGGGATGATTTCTGTGACTGGTATATTGAAATGGCGAAACTGCCATTATACGGTGAAGATGAAGCGGCTAAACAGACAACAAGATCTGTTCTTGCTTATGTATTAGACCAAACAATGAGATTATTACATCCATTCATGCCGTTTATTACAGAGGAAATCTGGCAAAACCTTCCTCATAAAGGGGAATCGATTACAGTTGCCTCTTGGCCGACTGTGAATGAGGAACTTTCGGATAAAGCAGCAGCAGAAGAAATGAAACTGCTTGTTGAAATTATTCGTTCCGTACGTAATATTCGTGCAGAGGTAAACACACCATTGAGTAAGAAGATTGATATGCTCATTAAAACAAAAGATGAAAAAGTACAAAAAGTGTTAAGTAAAAATGTTGGTTATATTGAACGCTTCTGTAACCCTGAGCAATTAACCATAGCGATTGATGCGAAAGCACCTGATAAAGCGATGACGGCAATTGTTACTGGAGCAGAAATTATTCTACCATTAGCAGGTTTAATTAATATCGACGAAGAAATTGCTCGTCTGCAAAAAGAATGGGATAAGTTAAATAAAGAAGTAGAGCGTGTTCAGAAAAAATTAAGCAATGAAGGTTTTCTGAAGAAAGCACCTGAAAAAGTAATCGCTGAAGAAAAAGCGAAAGAACAGGATTATAGCGAAAAACGCTCAGCAGTTGAAGCACGAATGAACGAATTAAAAGGTGAATAAGGTATAATAGGAGGGGAGGCGAAATATCGTCTCCTCTTATCATGGTTATATTAATAAAGGTGGCAGATAGACATGTTTACAACATATGAAGAAGCAATTGGTTGGATTCATTCTCGTCTTCGTCTTGGGATTAAACCAGGATTACAAAGGATGGAATGGATGATGGAAAAGTTGAATCATCCAGAAAGAAGACTGAAGGTCATACATATAGGGGGAACGAACGGTAAAGGTTCAACACTTGCTTATATCCATTCGATCCTTGAAGCAGAAGGGATTATGGTAGGTACATTTACTTCTCCGTATATAGAGCAATTTAATGAACGGATTACATTAGGCGGCAAGCCGATTTCTGATAATGATATTGTACAGCTAGTGAATGATATTTATCCACTTGCAGTAGAGCTTGAAGGATCAGAACTAGGAGAGCCATCTGAATTTGAAATTATAACAACAATGGCGATTCATTATTTTGCCCATATTGAACCAGTTGATATTGCATTATTTGAAGTAGGATTAGGTGGCAGACTAGATTCAACAAATGTCCTTCATCCACTATTATCTATCATTACAAATATTGGTCTTGATCACACAGCCATATTAGGTGATACGATTGAGAAGATTGCCTCTGAAAAAGCTGGGATTATAAAGACTGGGACACCAATTATTACTGGTGTAAAGCAGGATGAGGCAGTGGCTGTTATCGAAAAGACGGCAAAAGAAAAACATGCAAAAGTTTATCAAGCAAATAAGCAATTCCAAGCAGAGCATATCGTATCGACAGAAGTGGGTGAGGCCTTTTCTTTTCATAATACATTTAGTCAAAGAGACTATTTAGAAATATCGATGCCAGGTGTTCATCAAGTAGAAAATGCCAGCTTGGCACTAATGGCGATTGATTTTCTGAATCAATATTTTTCCTTTGTGATCTCAGAAGAAAGCATTGGGAAAGGCTTGAAGAGCACGTATTGGCCCGGTCGTTTTGAGCGCGTAGCGACATCCCCACTAACAATTTTAGACGGAGCACATAATGAAGAAGGAATGACTGCGCTTTGTAACGAATTAGAAAAGCGCTACCAAGATCGTGATATTTATTTTATTTTTGCAGCATTACAGGACAAACCACTTCAAGGCATGATTCAAAAAATGGAGGATTGTGCGAAAGCGATTACTTTTGTAACGTTTGAATTTCCTCGTGCCGCAAAAGCTGAGGAACTGTCTGCAATCAGTCAAAAGCATCAGCACTCCGTTACAGCTGATTGGCAAGCAGCAATCAAAGAAACAAAAGCGACCATGCGTGCAAATGACGTTCTAGTGATTACAGGTTCCCTATACTTTATTTCCGAAGTAAAGCGTTTTCTTGCTCATCAATAATGTTTGGTTACGATGAATCTGGCTTGTAGCCGTTTATGTATAGGGCATCCAAAAGTGGAAAATGGCTTTTTGGATTGCCCTTTACCTTTCATTGTACCAGCATGAATAGAGCAATTAACGTTTGAGTATTATGTGTTATTCAAGCAGAAAGTCCTTTTCTTGAGCAATAAAATCACCATTTGGGATGTATTCACCGTTGTTCCCCCACTCATAAGATAAACGCCATCTTTAGCAATAATCCTGCCATTAAATTCTCATAGAAGGTTACACTTTCATATGGAGCGAAAACAACTCTGCTCAACCGTTTCAATCCATTGAATTTGTGAACTGATACCGGTAGCAATAATCACTGCCTTTGAAACCGGCTTATATAACGGTATTTTTCGTCAAGATATGGAGTAATTTTAAATTGTCACTTTTTATTATGGAACCATAGCCATTTGCTTCATACCATTCTGCTAATTTGGTTTGATGAAAAGGGTAAGAAGGGATGTAACAACCCGTTCACTCATCTAAAGACGTACCTTTTTGATAAGCGGATAAATCTATATTATTCGGGTGATACAATTCTCCACCATAGTTTGCTGAAGCTGAAGAAGAGAAGGGTGGAGTCCAATTAATTGTCATGTTTTGTTAAGAAAAAAAGCGCCATTTCAAAGAAAGCATAACAAACGCAAATTCGCCTTCCACTCGCATCCGTCTTAGTAGGGTTTTTTCACAGCGGATCGTGCTCTTAAAAGCGGGTACCGGTCGAATGATAGCTACTGAATTATTCGGTAGCTAACCTTATTCGTAATGAGAAAATCCATCAGCTCATCAATGTGTTACAAACATCAAGAGAAGTTTGTATGCATACAATAGAGACAAGCGTAACGAAATGATTACATAAGGTATGGCTATAAAAATGGGTTGAAAGACAAGTATATTGAATGTATTTGCGGCAATCCGCTGCCCTTTTACCAGCTGGAGAAGCCGGAGGGATGCTAGATGATGTCGTACACTGGCTAGCTGATTATTATGAAAAACAAACTCAACTAAAAAACAAGTTTTTTTCAGCATTGACCTATCCTATTGTTGTCAGTGTCATTGCTACTTTTGTGTGCTGTTTTTAATGTACAGTGGACCCAAGATTTGTTCAAATGTTCGCCAGTTTCAACGCAGAACTTCCAGCCATTACGATATTTATCGTATGCCTTACGATGAATTGGTATATGATTCTCCTATTCTTGTTCATGCTTGTGCTCGCGATTTTGCTATTTCGTGATAATAAACTAATCAAAGATTGTACAGACTGGCTATTGTTACGTACCCCTTTTATCGTAAGTAAGCTAATTATTAATAGGGTTGCCGTTTGTGAAAGAAGTGTTTCCTTTTTATTTTGTCGAATATTATCTACCATTTAGAGGGAAAATATCTATTGATTTAACAGAAAAATAGTATAATATAACTAGTGATGTATACCTGATTTTGGATAAAAAAGATAGAATAACAGATGAACATGTTGAAACAAAGAAATAACAGTGTAAAAATGAACGAGGACTCACGCTCGTAGAACGACTAGCCCGCGTTGTCATCCTCGGCATATTAGCAACCATTGCTGTGTGAGAGTATAGGAGGGTTCATTGATAATAGAAAAAGGATACCCATGTTGCTAATGCAAGGCAGATGTTTAGTTCGGCTAGTTGATGATTACATCTGAGAATGTTATTCAAGAAAAACAATATAGCTGAAGTTGGTTAGTTAAAAAAATGGAAGATCTAAAGAAGAAAACTAAAAATTCAGCAGATTCTTATGTTGAAGTTGAAAAAGAGAAAAGCAATATCACATACAAAGTTTTCTTAATAAAAGGTGAAAGATTAGTTTTTAACGGAAATAATGAAGCCGTACTTATCTTAAGAAAGTGTTAAGGAAAAAAGTTAGGAGGTCAATCCCATTTTACTACTAATCTACTTATTTATTACGGGCCTCATCCTCGGCTCCTTCTACAATGTTGTCGGTTTGAGGGTACCAGTGAAAAAATCGATTGTAAAACCGCGGTCAGCTTGTCCTAACTGCGGCCATACCTTGCAAGCCATTGAACTTATACCTGTGTTATCTTATGTAATTCAGGGTGGGAAATGTCGTCAATGTGGTGCGAGAATCTCGCCATTATATCCTATCGTTGAACTGTTAACAGGGCTGTTATTTGTGCTTGCACTTGTCACATTAGGTTGGACGCCAGAGCTTTTATTTGCTCTCACGTTGATTTCTTTATTTATGATTATTTTCGTTTCGGATATTCAATATATGTTAATACCGGATCGTATTTTGCTTAGTTTTGCAGTCATTTTTCTAATAGAACGATTGATTTGGCCACTTTCACCTTGGTGGGATAGTTTGGTTGGTTGCGCTATTGGCTTCTTTTTGCTTCTTGCCATTGCTGTTGTGAGTAATGGTGGGATGGGCGGCGGTGATATTAAGCTGTTTGCGTTATTAGGGTTTGCACTTGGAGCAAAGCTTGTCTTGTTCACCTTTTTCCTTGCAACGATTTACGGCGCTGTTTTCGGTTTACTAGCTATGCTAGTTGGCAAAGTCAAACGAGGCAACCCCATCCCCTTTGGCCCTTTTATTGCAGCAGGAGCGCTATCTGCTTACTTTTTTGCTGAAGAAATATGGCTGTATTATTTACAAATCTTCTAGTTTTGACAAAGTGGTTTAATTGCTGGCTTGATCTTTCCTAAGAAAAAGCGTTTGTGATGCGAAGTAAGCAAACTGATGTTTCTCTAAAACTAACAATAAAACGGTATCATTGAAGATGAAGCGGCAAAGGTTAATAACATTCAGCTTACGCAAATGGCAATTAATGTTGAAAGAGTTAAACCGGATGAAGCGGCAAATAGTGAAACAATCAATGATATTTCGACAGCATCAGAGGAAGGTATTGTTGAAGTAAAGTGGCCAAATAGATTAGAAAAGACCGTCATTAGCATACACTTGCAATCTTAAAGCTATGAGGGTTGGCTTTTATACACAGAGGAATTTCAGCATTTAGATCGGTATACAGCCATTGAATCAATCGAGATCGTTCAGGTGAAGGATGGCATAAGGGATTACATATGATTGTATTAGTTAAACATTTCCCTACCGCTATTGATGTAAAAGAGAATAATCCTAAAATTGTCAATGGCCAAGCTGCTGGCAAGTCTTATTCTGTCTTAGACAAAGTTTTTATCCATGATGGAATTTGACGAAATCATTCTGTAACAAGACGACAAAAGTCTTGTTATTTTTTTTTTCTCCTATGATAAAGTGATGAAAATAATAGTAAAAGGCAAGAGGGAGGGAAGTGGACAAAGATGGACAAGCATAACGGAAAGGCGAGAACAATCACGATAAAATTAAATCAAGACGGTCAACCGAAGCATAAAGGAGAAGGTGTAAAAGAGCAAGCGGCCACAAAAGAAAATGAAGTGGAGGATCAATTTGATTGGATTTTACCAAGTGGAGAAGAAGAAGTAGATTGGGAGAAAGAATTAGCAGAAAGAGAAAAAGTGAAGAAAAAGAATAACAAATCTAGTAAAAGCCTAGCTAAGAAAAAGAAAAGTAGTTTTAAACAAATGAAATATCAATTAAATCCGTCGATGTTTTTTACCATTCTGTTTGCCGTTGTTGTCGGAACGGGATTTGGGTTGGTTATGTTAAATGTTCTCGATAAAGGGGAAACGGCAGAGGGGGGCGCCGCAAGTTCACAAGTAGGTGCATCAGGAGAAGGAATAGTTGGTAGTGAGACGGCAGAATTACCTGCTTTAGATACGTTTATCGTCCAAGGAGGCGTTTTTACTACCAAGGATAGTGCAGAGGGGATCGCTGCTTCGTATAAGGAGAAAGGTATTCCTACATTTATCCACGAGAATCAAGAACAATATACCCTTATCATTGGCGTTGCAGCTACAAGTGAAGCGGCTAAGGCTATGAGTGCCCAATTAGAAGGTCAAGGTGCAGAAGTGTTTGCTAAAGAGTATATGATTGATGGTGCTAAGGTAGAAGGTTTAACTGCAGAAGAAAAGAAAATCCTAGAGCTCTCACCTCAAGTGTATCGATTATTGACAAGTGAAGCGTCCGCTGAACAAATTAATACGTATTCAAGTACGTTAAATGAGATGAATCAAGGGCTGAACCATGAAGATTTAATTGCATTAAAGGATAAAATGCTTACTGCTCTAAAAGCTCATAATGGAGAGGACGCTCAACAAGCAGTCTTAAATTTCCTACAATCATATACGGTCATCGTTCAAACTTAAAAGTTTCTTAGTATATTATTTTCTGGGGAATAATTTTATTTCTAATGAATCTGTGAGACTTTACTTTACTTCCTATATTTATTTTTTTATGAAGTTTAGCTCTCTTTAGCTCGATTTTTTTTCGGGCTATTTTTTGTTTTAAAATTAAGGATAAAAATGAGGGTTTTAAATTGTTAAAAGCTGTTTTGTTTGATACGATAAAAGGGTATCTCCCAATTTGAAATGCGATGAAAGTAAGGTGAAACACATGCAAACACAAACCCTCATACTCGCTTCCACTTCCCCTCGTAGAAAGCAACTACTTGAACAAATGAATTTATCTTTCAAAGTAAAAGGCAGTCATGTTGATGAACGGTATGATGCCAATTTAAAGCCAGATGAAATTGTACAAACATTGGCGGAACGAAAAGCGAGAGCCGTCTACAATAACGAGTGTGATACTTTTGTAATCGGCTCAGATACGGTTGTTGTCCATAAAGGTGAAGTTCTTGGCAAACCGATAGATGAAGAGGAAGCGTATCTTATGCTTAAGAATCTATCGAACGGTACACATGAAGTGTACACAGGTGTAGCAATATTAACAGCAAATAAAATCACTCGTTTTTCTGTTGTTACTAAAGTTGAATTTTGGTCATTATCTGAAGAAGAAATCTATGCCTATATCCAAACGGGTGAGCCTTTTGATAAAGCGGGAGCCTATGGTATCCAAGGAATTGGGGCAGCACTTGTTAAACAAATTCATGGAGACTATTTTGCTGTAATGGGATTACCTATATCACAAACGATTAGAGAGTTGCGCAAAATAGGCTATTCACTTCCTCACCATTTGTTTGGATAAATGAAAAAGGAGGAAAGGGATGGATACGGAAAGCTTAATGATTAAAGACTTCCCACAAGATGAAAGGCCGAGGGAAAGGTTAATGCAAAGTGGGCCAGAGAGCTTATCCAATCATGAACTAATCGCTATTTTATTGCGGACAGGGACAAAAGATGAATCCGTTTTGCAGCTGTCCAATCGCTTACTAACAAAGTTTGATGGATTGCGTTTATTAAAAGATGCTTCCCTTAGCGAAATTACCGAAGTGAAAGGTATTGGCCAGGCAAAAGCCATTCAAATCATGGCAGCTGTAGAAATTGGCAGAAGAATGACTAATTTAACCTTCGATGAAAGATACAGCATTCGTTCACCAGAGGATGCTGCAAATTACGTAATGAACGAAATGCGTTTTCTATCTCAGGAACACTTCGTCTGTCTTTATTTAAACACTAAGAACCAAGTTTTAAGCAAGCAAACCATATTTATTGGGAGCTTAAATGCCTCTATTGTTCACCCACGAGAAGTGTATAAAGAAGCTTTCAGACAGTCTGCCGCCTCGATTATTTGTCTGCATAATCACCCCTCTGGCGATCCGACTCCAAGTAGAGAAGATATTGATGTGACGAAAAGACTAACTGAATGTGGTAAAATAATTGGGATAGATATTCTCGATCATATTATCATTGGTGAAAAGAAATTTGTCAGTTTAAAGGAAAAAGGTTATATCTAGCACTATGTTTTTATTTGACGATACGATATAATATTGTTTATGATTTTTTAGGGGAAGTATAGTATTTTACCTATCATCTTTTTAAGAATGAGGGACTGTCAGATGCCCTATAAAATATACCTTATTTTAAAAATTGTATAGTATCAGAAAGGGAGATACAGGAATGTTTGGATTTGGTACAAAAGACCTTGGGATAGATTTAGGAACAGCAAATACACTAGTGTATGTAAAAGGTAAAGGAATCGTTGTTAGAGAGCCATCGGTCGTGGCACTTCAAACTGATACAAAACATATTGTTGCCGTTGGGAATGACGCTAAAAATATGATTGGTCGTACACCGGGAAATATCGTGGCATTAAGACCAATGAAAGATGGCGTAATCGCTGATTATGATACAACAGCAACAATGATGAAATATTATATGAAACAAGCGAATAAAAATAAGGGCATTTTTTCAGGTAAACCGAATGTTATGGTCTGTGTACCATCCGGCATTACTGCAGTAGAAGAAAGAGCTGTCGTCGATGCGACTAGACAAGCTGGTGCAAAGGATGCATTTACCATTGAAGAACCATTTGCAGCAGCAATTGGTGCGAATTTACCTGTATGGGAGCCGACAGGAAGTATGGTTGTGGATATTGGTGGCGGTACAACTGAAGTGGCTATTATTTCTTTAGGAGGAATTGTTACTAGCCAATCGATCCGCATCGCTGGGGATGAAATGGATGATGCAGTCATTAATTATATTCGTAAAAATTATAATTTAATGATTGGTGATCGAACTGCAGAAATGATTAAATTAGAAATTGGTTCTGCTAGCGAAGCGGAAGGTGTAGACAATCTTGAAATCCGTGGACGTGATCTTTTAACTGGGTTACCAAAAACAATTGAGATTACAGGTGATGAAATTTCAAAAGCATTAAAAGATACGGTATACTCTATTGTTGATGCAGTTAAAGTAACATTAGAAAAAACACCACCGGAGTTAGCAGCAGATATTATGGACCGTGGAATTGTTTTAACAGGTGGAGGAGCGTTGTTACGCAATTTGGATAAAGTCATTAGTGAAGAAACCAAAATGCCTGTCCTTATTGCTGAAAACCCACTGGATTGTGTGGCAATTGGAACTGGAAAAGCGTTAGATCATATTCATTTATTTAAAAATAAATCTAAAGACTCTCGTTAAGAATAGTGACCTACAGGAAAATTCGGCATTAGTGGCTGCCATTAATGCCCTGTTTTTCAAGTTTATTAATGCATAAAATATAACAATCGAGGTGTTTAGCATGCCACAGTTCTTTCTGAATAAACGCCTGATTATTTTGCTTGTAAGTATCATTATTCTCGTATCGTTGATAGGCTTTTCTTTAAGAGAAAGAGATAGTGTTACATGGCCAGAACAGTTTTTAAAAGATATGACGGGATGGGCGCAAAATATTGTTGCCGGTCCAACACAGTACATTGCTGGTTTCTTTGAAAATGTTCAAGACTTGCAAAATACATATGAAGAAAATAAAGAACTGAAATCTAGATTAGATAAACTAGCATTTTTAGAAGCAGAGGTGCAATTGTTAGAAAAGGATAATGCTGAGCTTCGTGAAATACTAGAAAAAGAAGATAGTTTAACCGACTATGAACCTATACAGGCTACAGTAATTGGTAGAAACCCTTTAAGGTGGGAAGAAAAGCTTACCCTTAATAAAGGAACAAGAGACGGTATCGAGGCAAATATGGCGGTTATTACAGCCAATGGACTGATTGGTAAGGTGAAAAGTGCACAAACCTTCACGTCCACGATTCAGCTGGTAAGTTCTAAAGATCCAACGAACCGTATTTCAGCTGTTGTGCAAAATGGTGAGAAAAAAGAAGAAACGTTTGGTTTAATTGAAGGGTACGATGAAAAAACAAAACGTTTGCTTATGACGAAGATCCCTTATGATGCAAAAGTGGAAAAAGAGCAAATGGTAGTAACATCTGGTTATGGTGGAGTATTCCCTAAAGGCCTGCCAATTGGAAAAGTTGTTGAGGTTACACCTGCGGAATATGGCCTTACACAAACTGCTTATATTGAGCCGAATGCAGACCTATATGACATTCAACATGTGATGGTAACAAAACTTAACAGCATTAATCCAGAGATTCAAAAAGAGCTTGAAGAATTAAATGAGGAGGAAGAAAGTTGAGAAAATATCTTCTCCCTCTCTTATTTATCTTCTTATTCGTCATAGAAAGTACATTTGCGCTTATGGTTGCTCCAACAGAGATGTTTGCAAATGAGAGATGGTTTATCCCTCATTTTTTACTTGGAGCAATTATGCTTTTAGTCATTTTTGGCTCGAAAAAGCTAGGTTTACTTTATGCTTTTATATTTGGTTTGCTGTTTGATATTGTTTATACTGAAATTATCGGTATTAACTTATTTTTATTCCCAGTTGTTACGTATATTGTGTATCAATTAATGAAGATCTTACAGAATAATCTTATTGTGACGACAATCATTACACTTTTTGGTGTGGCATTAATGGAGCTAGGATCTTATGGGGTCAACTTTATTATTAGTATTACAACAATGGGATTCTCGGATTTCATTTTTTCGAGATTCATTCCAACACTTATATTGAATCTTATTTTTATCATTATAGTCATTTTCCCATTGAAGAAATATTTTGAAAGATATGTGGAACGACTATCATTATAATGTTAGATGTGTTCTAGCAACAAGGAAGAAAAAAGCAGAAATAAAGTTGAATGACTGTTTGCAGGCAACTTTAGAAACCGGTTATCCGGTTTCTTTTGCCATATAATTATTCTTTTCATCCAGAGTGAAGATTGAGTTTGCAAGAAAAAAGGATTTTGCAAACTGATGTCGAATTTATTCCTACAATATGTATTGAGAATCAGAATGAGGCGAGCATACAGAATGGATCTGTTCTTGTCTTTCTTGAGGTGAACATCTTGAAATGAATAAAAGACAAAATGTAACGATGAAGGGCACGAAGGATGGGATTACACTCCATCTTGATGATGCATGCTCTTATGCGGAACTTAAAAAAGAATTAAATCATAAATTAATAGAGAGTAGTAAAAGTCAAGAGAATAAATTGATCTCTGTCCTTGTACATACAGGTAATCGCTATTTAACTTCTTCTCAAGAGGAAGAGATAAAAGAGTTAATCAGACAAAAGAAAAATCTTGTTGTGGAGTCTGTGCTTTCTAATGTTCTGACAAAGGATGAGGCTGAAAAGCAAAAGCAAGCAAACGAAATCGTTTCTATTACAAAAATTGTTCGTTCAGGCCAAGTGATTGAAGTCCCGGGGGATTTATTACTCATTGGTGATGTTAACCCTGGAGGAACAGTAAGAGCTGGTGGCAATATTTTTATTATGGGTGAGCTAAAAGGAATTGCACATGCGGGTTTCTATGGTAACCATGAGGCTGTGATCTCAGCTTCTATTATGAGACCGACACAGCTTCGTATTTGTGATAGCATCTCTCGTGCGCCTGATGAAAAACAAGATGAGAACAGTCGCGAAATGGAATGTGCTTATATGAATGAAGAGCGGAAAATCATTATCGACAGACTGCAAGTATTGGTACATGTAAGACCAAATATATCGAATTTGCAAGGGGGATTCTAGAGTGGGAGAAGCGATAGTCATTACATCCGGAAAAGGCGGCGTTGGTAAAACAACAACATCTGCAAATATTGGTACAGCATTAGCCCTGCAAGGAAAAAGAGTATGCCTTGTGGATACAGATATTGGGCTAAGAAATCTTGATGTTGTCATGGGCCTTGAAAACCGTATTATTTATGATTTAGTGGATGTAGTTAAGGGGCGTTGTAAGATGCAGCAAGCCCTTGTGAAGGATAAACGCTTTGATGATCTTCTTTATCTCCTGCCTGCGGCACAAACAAGTGATAAGAATGCGGTTGATCCGGACGAAATGAAAATACTAATTGACGATTTAAAGCAGGACTTTGATTACATTATTATTGATTGTCCAGCTGGTATTGAACAAGGTTATCGAAATGCAGTTTCAGGAGCGACTAAAGCGATTGTTGTTACAACACCAGAGGCAACAGCGGTTCGCGATGCCGATCGCATTATCGGCTTGTTAGAGCAAGAAGATCATATCGAACGTCCAAGGTTAGTTATTAATCGTATTCGACCACAACTCATGAAAAACCGAGATACGATGGATATTGATGATATTACGAGACATCTCGATTTGGAGTTATTAGGAATTGTGGCGGATAACGATCAAGTAATTCGAGCAACCAATCAAGGAGAACCAATCGCAATGGATCCAAATAATATTGCCTCCATTGCTTATCGAAATATTGCCCGGAGAATTCTTGGCGAGTCTGTACCACTTCAACAACTTCAAGAAGAGAATACCGGTGTTTTTACAAAGATAAAGAACTTCTTCAAAGTAAAATAAAAATGGAAATCCTTAGTGAGCTGTTGTCGCTAAGGATTTTTTAATCTTTCCCACAAGGGGTAAAACGCTATGGGAATATTCTAACTGCGAGTAAAAGCAGTAAAACTATCTGTCAAACACAAAAGACATAATGGGGAAAATTGTAAGAGTATTCATCGATAAACTAATAAATTATCATCAGCTAAAATTCCCTCTATTAAAACGCTACCCTTCTTCTTGTTGAAAGCACTCCAATGGCTAAAATATTTCATTTATTGTCATTCTTCCAACTGTTTCTATATGCCAGCACACCCTAAATAACTTCTCTCCTATCTATCTGTCATACTTAAAAACCTCTCGTCATAGACTTGTACAAATGATGATGAATAGGTGGGAAGTTAAGATGAGCTCAAGAGCTGATGATATAAGGAAACGGATGGCTAAGAGAAAAAAAGAGATGGAGAAGAATAAGCCTGTTCAAAAAAAATCGAAAAAGATGAATTGGTTGCAAGATGAGGAGAGGCATGGTTTTGATCAACTTCCCTCATATGATAGTCCACCTCCTAAACATTCAAATACGAATCACCCATTATTTAAAAAGGAAGTGTTTCTATTCAAAGTGCTCGTATCTGCCTGCTTATTTCTCATTGTGGCCATTATGTTTAAAAATGATGGAGCAATTTTTGAAAAGCCGAAAGCCTTTGTTGTAGAAGCAATGGATAAGAATTTTCAATTTGCCACTGTTATTAATTGGTATGAGGAACAATTTGGCCAATCCTTTGCCCTATTGCCAAAGCAGAAAGAGACCGAAGAATCTGTTGAGGAAGCGCAACCGAGCTTACCAGCAACAGGCAAGGTATTACAAGAGTTTGAGCAAGATGGTCAAAAAATTTCGATTGAAACAAACATAGGCGAAAAAGTAGAGGCTGCAAATGGAGGAGTCGTGGAATTTATTGGGGAAAAGCCCGGGTTTGGACAAACGGTTATCATCCAACATGCGGATCAAAGTCAATCTTGGTATGGCAATTTAGCTGAAATTGATGTGAAAGCATACGACTATGTTGAAAAGAGAGCAGAAGTAGGAGAGGCGGCTACGAAAGAGGATGGAAAAGGCTTGTTTTATTTTGCTATCAAAAAAGGGGATGACTTTGTTGATCCTTCGCAGGTGATTCCTTTTGAATAAATGGATCACACTATTGAAGCAAATACGTATCCATCCTTTACTCTGGTTGGTAGTCGGTTTAGCTATTATCACTTCTCATTTTAACGAGCTTTTTCTTTTACTATTGATTATTTTTGTACATGAAATAGGACATGCTGTGGCCGCACAGTTTTTTTCTTGGAGAATAAAAAGCATTGTGTTACTTCCATTTGGTGGTGTTGCAGAGATGGATGAACATGGGAATCGACCATTAAAAGAAGAGTTAATGGTGATTTTAGCAGGACCTTTACAGCATGTTTGGATGATTGCTGTTGCCTTCCTATGTTATGAATGGCAGTTAGTCACACCTGAGTTCTTTACATTATTTGTCCAGTATAATTTGATGATCTTACTCTTTAATTTGCTTCCGATTTGGCCGTTGGATGGTGGGAAATTAGTCTTTTTGTATTTGTCTTATTTTTATGCATTTGGTGAGGCACATAGAAAGGCGTTGCAACTGTCTATCTTTATGCTCATATTGTTTTTAATCGCGTCTCTTTGGATTCTCCCATTTAATATTAATATTTGCATCATCCTTGCATTCTTACTTTTTTCCTTATACTATGAATGGAAACAGCGCAGATATATATTTATGCGGTTCTTATTGGAACGATACTATGGGAAACATAGTGAGCTACGTAAATTAAAGCCAATAGTTGTTCAAGAATCTGAACCAATCATGAAAGTACTTGAGAAATTTCAACGTGGCTGTAAACATTCGATTATTGTTGAGACAGGGAACAAAGAAAAGAGTGTGCTAGATGAAAATGAGTTATTACATGCGTACTTTGCGGAAAAGAATGTGTCAGCTCAAATAAGTGACTTAGTGTATGTTTATTAGAATCGAGGAAAGAACAATTGAAAAGATTAGTGATCAATACAATCAATAGAGAAAAAAGATATGCCTTGCTCGATCAAGATGAAGTCGAAGAATTGTATATTGAACCTTCACAGCACGAAACAAGAGTAGGGAATATCTATTTAGGCATAGTTGAAAAGGTAATGCCAGGGTTAAATGCACTCTTTGTCAATATTGGTGAAGAAAAGAGTGGCTTTTTGCATAAGGATAAATTACAAAGTTATGCACTTGAAAATGATGATAAGAAGGAAAAACGTAACCTTTCTTCTTTTGTCCATCAAGGGGAAAGGTTACTTGTGCAGGTAGAAAAGGATCAAACGGGGACGAAAGGACCGAGGCTGACTGGGGTTATTGAATTGCAAGGCAATTATATGGTCTATTTGCCTTATGGGAACTATCTTGCTGTATCTAAGAAAATTACTGACCATAGTGTTCGAGAACATTTAAAGCAAAACTGTGCAAGGTTGTTAGAAGACAAGGAAGGGCTAGTGATTAGGACCGCTGCGAAAGATGTTGATATGGCTGTACTGGAAAAAGAATTAACACAATTGCGGGCAAAATATCAGCAGCTCTATTCCGCCTCTCTCTTGATAAAACGACCCGGTGTGGTTCAAACCGAAGATCAATTTCTACATAAATTACGTCAAGTCATACAGAAAATGAAGAGTGGGGAAGTAATTGTGGATGATGCTACTGTCAAAAAGGAGTTACAGCCTAAAGACAATGTCACATTTCACCTTCATACGGAGCAAGAAGCTATCTTTTCTGCCTATGGTCTTGAACGTGAAATCGAAAAAGCGTTAAAAAGAATGGTATGGTTAGATAATGGTGCATATTTGATTTTTGATGAAACAGAAGCGTTAGCCATTATTGATGTGAATACTGGGAAATTTTCTGGAAAACAGCAATTGCAAGATACGGTCTTACAAACAAATGAATTAGCGGCAAAGGAAGTAGCGAGACAAATACGTATTAGGGACCTAGCAGGAATGATCCTTATAGATTTTATTAGTATGGAAAAAGAGCAGGATAGAATCCATATTTTATCTGTTATGAAAGAGGCGCTAGCCGCCGATGAAAGACAAATAAAAGTAATCGGATTTACACCTCTTGGTATTTTACAATTGACGAGAAAGAAAACGAAGGTGTCACTTTCGGAAGCATTACAAGACAATTGTACAGTTTGTCATGGGACAGGTAAGGTATTGCGCGCAGAAACAGTTGCCTTTCGCTTAGAGAGAGAATTGTGGTCGTATCGGACCCGTGATGAGGAAGCGGTTCTTGTTCAGGTGACAAGGGATGTCGCTGCGATATACACTAAAGAGGAACTGCAACAATTAGAAGATAGTTGTGCGAAACACATTGTTTTCGAATTCATTGATCGTCCAAAGCCAAGCTATCAAATAAAAAGATTTGGTTCTGTGAAAGAAATGCAAGTGTAATCGTATTGACAGTACAGCATGTGTATGATAACATTTTGATGTTATGTTTGTAGCGCCCATGCTACAACCGCGCAGAAAAGGTTATTAAGATTCTGCTTTGCAGGACACCTGGGATGGCGAGTCTTAGTCTTAAGAGGAGGTGCAGTTATGTACGCAATTATTGAAACTGGTGGTAAGCAAATCCGTGTAGAAGAAGGTCAAACAATCTACATCGAAAAGCTTAACGCAGAAGCAGGCGAAACAGTTACTTTTGAAAAGGTTCTTTTCGTAGGTGGAGACAGTGTGAAAGTTGGAAGCCCAGTTGTTGATGGAGCTTCAGTTACGGCTAAAGTTGAAAAACAAGGTCGTGCGAAGAAAATCACTGTATTCAAATACAAAGCAAAGAAAAACTATCATAAGAAACAAGGTCACCGTCAACCGTACACTAAAGTTGTGATTGATAAAATCAACGCATAAGGTTGATGATTGATGATTGATGTAAGTATTCATCGTAATCGTTCTGGACTCATACAATCATTTGAAATAAGTGGTCATGCCCTGTTTGCTAATAATGGAGAGGACATTGTCTGTGCAGGTGTATCAGCTGTTTCAGTTGGATGCGTTAATAGCATCCATCAGTTAGCGGGAGTTACCCCGCAGATTCAAATGGAATCTGGACTATTATCCTGTATTCTTCCGAGCGATCTTGCTCAAGATATAGAAAAGAAAGTCCAATTATTGCTTGAGGGAATGGTTGTCTCATTGCAAACGATCGTTGAGAACTATCCGGAAAATATAAAAATAACCTTCAAACAGTAGGAGGTGGATTTCATGCTATTAAAATTAGATCTTCAGTTGTTCGCATCTAAAAAAGGAGTAGGTTCTACAAAGAACGGACGTGACTCAATCTCTAAGCGCTTAGGTGCTAAGCGTGCAGATGGTCAATTCGTTACTGGTGGTTCTATTCTTTACCGTCAACGCGGTACGAAAATTTACCCAGGTGTAAACGTGGGTAAAGGTGGAGACGATACTCTTTACGCGAAAGTGGACGGAGTTGTAAAATTTGAGCGTCTTGGACGTGACCGTAAGCAAGTTAGCGTATACCCTGCAGCTCAAGAAGCATAAGATTGAGTGGAGAACTCTAACCATTAATGGTTAGAGTTCTCTTCATGTCATTCATCCCACATATATCTCCTCAAACTGTCCTCTTTTGATAAAAGTCCGCATCTTTTTATGCAATTCTATTGAGGGAACCTTAAATATAGGGGCAGATTTAAAAATTCTTACCTTTCTTTTTGCTAGGGTACATACGTCTATGGGTTTTTTTTGTTATACTAACACCATATCAATGTAATGGCAGGGACCATAAAAGAAGATGTAGGAGTCAATTATGGAAAAAGATTGGGATATTGTTGAAGTGCTACGTCATGCAAGGCATGATTGGTTAAATAAAATACAACTAATTAAAGGCAATTTAAGCTTAAATAAGGTGGAACGGGCAAAAGAAATTATTGATGAAATTGTTGTGGAGGCGCAACAAGAGGCAAAGTTATCAAACCTACAAATGCCTCAATTTGCTTCACTTTTATTTACGTACAATTGGCAAAATCCAAAATTTCAATTAGAGTATGACGTTTATGAAGTATTCAAATGTGATCAACTGGATGATAAAAGTTTAACTGATTGGACAAGGTCTTTTTTCTCTTGCTTAAATGATGCTGTACAGCCATTTGCTGATAATCATTTATCTATATCAATTAATCCAGAAAAGCAGGGTGTCCGTTTCTTTTTTGATTTTAGTGGAACAATTATTTATATGCAGCAGATTCGCTTATTTTTACTAGAGCAATCAACAAGTATGGGGCTTACAGTGCGGCGCTTAATAGAAGATGAAATATCATTTGATTTCTTTGTTCTTTTTGAAGAGAAGTAAAGTGGATTTATTTAATAGTAAAAAGCTAGTCAGTAAAAGATAATATAAACAGCGAGAGTCAAGGGTGTTCATATTCATGTGCATCTTTTGAATAGGAGGAAGTAGATCTTATGTTTGTCGATCAGGTCAAGGTGTATGTAAAAGGTGGCGACGGTGGGAACGGAATGGTAGCCTTTCGTCGTGAAAAATATGTTCCTAAAGGCGGTCCTGCTGGAGGAGACGGTGGTAAAGGCGCGAATGTTGTCTTTATTGTTGAAGAAGGCTTAAGAACACTAATGGATTTTAGATATAAAAAACATTTCAAAGCAGAACGTGGCGAGCACGGAATGTCTAAAAATCAACATGGTAGAAACTCGAAGGACATGATTATAAAAGTACCGCCGGGAACTGTGGTTACTGATGCTGATACTGGTGAAGTAATTGCGGATTTAACGGAGCATGGCCAACAGGCAATCATTGCAAAAGGTGGCCGTGGAGGACGTGGCAATTCCCGTTTCGCAACTCCTGCCAACCCTGCACCGGAATTATCAGAACATGGAGAGCCAGGTCAAGAGAGAGAAGTTATGCTTGAATTGAAATTGCTTGCAGATGTGGGGCTAGTTGGATTCCCGAGTGTTGGTAAGTCGACTTTACTTTCTGTCGTTTCTGCAGCTAGGCCGAAAATTGGAGCGTATCATTTTACGACAATCGTTCCTAATCTGGGTATGGTAGAAACAGAAGATAATCGTAGTTTTGTCATGGCTGATTTACCTGGGTTAATTGAAGGTGCTCATTCAGGAGTGGGTCTTGGCCATCAATTTTTAAGACATATTGAGCGTACACGCGTAATTGTACATGTGATTGATATGTCAGGAATGGAAGGCAGAGACCCGTACGAAGATTATGTGACAATCAATAATGAATTACAGGAATATAATTTGCGTCTAACAGAACGCCCACAAATTATTGTAGCGAACAAGATGGACATGCCTGATGCAGAAGAAAACTTAGCGGCATTCAAGGAGCAGCTTGAAGAAGAGTATCCAATTTTTCCGATTTCTGCTGTTACAAGGTCTGGTTTACGTGAGCTACTATTTGCGATTGCAGATAAAGTAGAAGAAACACCAGAATTCCCACTTGAGCATGAAGAAGAGGATACAGGTGTTCACCGTGTACTTTATAAACATGAAGCAGATCAAGTTGAATTTACGATTACAAGGGATTCAGCTGGTGACTTTATCGTGTCTGGTGATGCAGTTGAGAAATTGTTTAAGATGACTGATTTTAGTAGAGACGAATCGGTTAGACGTTTCGCCCGTCAGTTAAGAGGAATGGGTGTAGATGAAGCATTACGCGAAAAAGGTGCAAAAGACGGAGATATCGTCAAGTTATTAGATTATGAATTTGAATTTATTGACTAACCTTAAAATATCAATGAGGTGAAAGATGAAACAGGATAAATTAGATAAAAAATTCTTCCTTGTCCGAGAAGATGTATTGCCTGAGGCTATGAAAAAGACTTTGGATGCAAAAGAAATGATTGAAAGAGGAAAAGCAGAGTCTGTCTGGGACGCTGTCCATAAAGTAGATTTGAGTCGTAGCGCATTTTATAAATATCGCGATACTGTTTTTCCTTTTCATACAATCGTGAAAGAAAGAATTATTACATTGTTTTTCCATTTGGAGGATCGCTCGGGCACATTGTCACAGTTATTAAGTATTGTGGCTGGATCAGGTTGTAATGTATTAACCATCCACCAAACCATACCGATTTTAGGTCGGGCCAATGTCACCCTATCACTAAATGTTGCTGATATGGCAGTAGGAATCGATCATTTATTATCCGATTTAAGGAAACTAGAATTCGTAGATAAAGTAGAAGTATTAAGTTCAGGCGCATGAGTTAAAACTCATGCGTCTTATTCTTTCTAAAAAAAGGATTACTACCTAAATGAATAACGAACAGCTTAGTAAGATGAAAATAGGTGAAGTGACAAACATACATGTATGAACCTTAGGTAAGTCAAAGCGTAGGTGCTCAATCATCGACATGCCAAATAAACGATCTCGATTATAAAAGGGAAGATATCTTATAAAAAGATAAAAAACCTCTTTTACATCCATAAGCTAAAGTGTTAAAGTATAGTATAATGAGTATTTTCATAATTCAAATTTGTTGTGGCTACATAGAATGAAGCTACTGATGGAAGGTGTACACAATGAAAAAAATAGGCTTCTTAGGACCAGTTGCTACTTTTACTGATATAGCCGTTCGCGGGTTATTTCCAGAAGATAAAGCAATTCCACAAGCGACCATTCCTGCTTGTTTAGACTCTTTAGCGAATGATGAAATTGATTTAGCAGTTGTACCAATTGAAAATGCTTTAGAAGGATCAGTTAATATTACTTTAGATTATTTAGTTCATGAGGCACTTTACCCAATTGTGGGTGAAATGACAATCCCTATTAGACAACATTTACTCATTCACCCTAGTCAAAAACTAGAAGATATTCAAACAGTATATAGCCATTCTCATGCGATTGCACAATGCCATCGTTTCCTACATTCGACTTTAAAAGATGTGGAACTTGTTAATATGACATCAACGGCTGCAGCTGCAAAATATGTAAGTGAACATCCTGATGAAAAGGTTGCTGCTATAGCCAATGCGTTAGCAGCAGAAGAATATCATTTAACCATTGCTCACCAAGATATTCATGATTTTTCACATAATCATACACGGTTTATTGTAGTGGCAAAGCAAGATTGTCACCTGAAGACAGCGCAAAAGTCAAAAGGATATAAGACAACTGTTATGGTCTCGTTACCTGATGATCGTGCTGGAGCACTTCACCAAGTGCTATCTGCCTTTTCATGGAGAAATTTAAATTTATCAAAAATCGAGTCAAGGCCAATGAAAACAGGATTAGGGAATTATTTCTTTATTATTGATATCGACCAGAAAATAGATGATGTCCTTATTCCGGGCGTCAAGGCGGAATTAGAGGCATTAGGCTGCAAAGTGCATATTTTAGGCAGTTATCCTTCCTATCAACTCGGGAAAATAGAAGAATTGACTCATAAATGAGAAAAAAGAAAGTAGTGCGGTATGCGCTACTTTCTTTTTTATAAAGTACCATTTCCTAATATTATGAATCTATTTCAATAAGAAATCCTGATTTTTTCAATGCTTCTTCTGCTTCGTCCAGCTTTGCTTCACTGCTGCTCGTAATCGTGTGTAGATGAATGCCACCTGTTAATTCTGATAAATAACTAGATTGAGTAGAATGTATTTTCTTCATAAACTGTTTCACTTCTTTGCGGTCAGAAACCATAATGGAAGCTGTTAAATCACCATATACTGGATGTTCGATTGTGACATCTTTTACTGTGACGCCATGATCAACAAGCAAATTTAGCTCTTCTTCTGTTTGTTCAGGTGAATGGTTACTAGCTATTGTTCTTGTCGCCACCGGATGTGGTGAGGTATGATTTAACCTTAAATATCCTTGGCTTGTGGCAATAATCGGTTCGTTTCTTGCTTTTAACAAGGTAATATCACCGACTATTACTTGTCTGCTTACATGATACTTAGCGGCTAGTTCACTACCTGTAATAGGCTCTTCTCTTTCCTTCAATAATTGTAGTAGTCTCATCCTTCTGTCTTCTCCAAGCACCTTTTTTTGTCCGCTCATTCTTAATCCCCTCTACTATAACGATAATCAATAATTTTACCATAAGAAACCAGAATAAATAAAGTTATCCCATGTTTTCCTTTAGTGTAGCTAGAAATTCGGCAAGTGCGATTAATTGTTCTTTCGAGGTTTCTGTTCCAGTGGATATTCTGAAAAATTCTTTCGCTTCTTTGCCACTAACCCTGATGGCAGACATGGCCTTGGATGGTATTTGCGCGTTTGCTGCACAAGCACTACCAGTCGCAATGCAATATCCTTTTCGGTTCGCTTCTAACATCACATACTGTCCTTCAATTCCAGGTATGCGCATCCCTATAGTAGATGGGATTTGTCTATCTTTCGGTGCCTCATAAATAATAGAGTCAAAATGGTCACAATGAGTGATAAAAGCTTGGCGAAGGATTTGTGCATGCGCTCTTGTTTGTTTCCATGTTTTTATGCTTTCATCTGCAGCTATTGTCATAGCAACGATAGCTGGTAGATTGACTGTACCTGGCCTCAATCCTTTTTCATGTGAAGTATTAGGTAGTAAGCCACTAATAGGATGTCCTGGATGAATATAAGCAAAACCTGTTCCTTTTGGTCCGTAAAATTTATGGGCAGATATAGCAAGGCTATCAACGGCCTGGCTTACATAAGTGAGATCGACTTTCGCAAAGGAATGGACACAATCACAATGAAGCAAGATTTGATGAATTTTACATAATCTACTGATTTCCTCGATTGGTTGTATTGAACCAAGTTCGCTATTGGCATGTTGGATAATAGCAAGAATGGTATCTTGCCTAATAGCAGCTGCGAATTGTTTACAATCAATTTGACCGTTATGATCAAATGGTAAATAAGTGACTTCATAACCATTGCTTTCTAGAATGGCCAAAAAATTAGAAATGGAAGAATGCTCTGCTAGAGTTGTAATAATATGTCCTTTTGTATTCTTTAATGTTAAAAGCGATTGGATACAAATAAGGTTACTTTCTGTCCCTCCACTCGTAAAATAAATGCCATCACTCGGAACATGTAGAAATGAAGCTAGCGTCAAACGGCATTGTTCCAGTAAATCATGTGCTCGACTCCCTATATCATGAAAACTTGCTGTGTTTCCATAGAATTCAGTGGCAGTTCTTACATATGCATCCGCCGCTTCTTTTGATAAGGGGCAAGTGGCGGCATAGTCTAAGTAAATCATAAATGGCCTCAGTCCTTCGTTTCTGATAGAAGGAGATGGATTATGGCTGATCCATCATCCTCTATATTTATTTCTAGTAAAGGTTTTTACTTAATTATTACAAGAAGGGAAATAAATAATTGATAAAACTCTTGTCATCAGTTTAAATCTGTGTAAATATAGGTGTCAAGACATATGTTAATTTAACCTGAATAGTTTACTGTCAGGAGGATCATAATGAAGAGTTTAGATGTGGTTATTATTGGGAGTGGTTTGGCTGCTCTTCAATTAGCACAAAAATTACGTAGTGATTTGCATGTGATAATTATCACAAAGTCAGATGTGAGAAGGAGTAATTCTTATTTAGCACAAGGAGGAATTGCTGCTTCGCTCAGTAAAGAGGATGATTGGGCACTCCATTTGCAAGATACATTGGATGCTGGGTGCTATCACAATGAGGAACAGGTTGTGGCATCTTTAACAAAGGAAGCGCCTGATTTAATTCATGAGTTAAATGCACAAGGTTTCCCATTTGATGAGAATACAAACGGGCAATTATCACTAGGGTTAGAAGGAGCCCATAGTAAAAAAAGAATTGTGCATAGTGGTGGCGATGCAACGGGGAAGCATCTTATTGATTTTATGATTAATCAATTACCTAAACATGTGGAAGTAATAACTGATGCATTTGTTTATGAGCTCCTCGTTAAAAGTAAAATTTGCTACGGCGTAAAAATAAAAAAAGAAGACCAAAACCATATCATTTTCGCCAAACATGTTGTTTTAGCAACTGGTGGGTGCGGTCAGTTGTTTCAATATACGTCTAATAGTTCTGTTGTTACTGGTGATGGTTTAGCTCTTGCGCATCGAGCTGGAGCTATATTAACGGATCTTGAATTTATTCAATTTCATCCGACTTTATTATTCGTGGATGGTGAAGCGAAAGGTCTTATTTCTGAAGCTGTTCGTGGGGAAGGTGGCGTTTTAGTTGATGAGCAAGGATATCCAATAATGAAGGGGATTCACCCACTTGAGGATTTAGCACCAAGGCATATTGTTGCTCAAACAATTTATAAAACAATGAAGCAAGGTAAGAAAGTGTATGTAAATATTCAGCAGGTGGCACAATTTTCTACTAGATTTCCGACCATTAGTAAATTATGTGAAGCCAATGGTATTCATCTCGAGGATCAATTAATACCTGTATCGCCTGGTGCCCACTTTCTGATGGGTGGGGTCAAGACGAATGATGCTGGTGAGACATGTATTGCTCATCTTTATGCAATTGGGGAAGTGGCAAGGACGGGTGTGCATGGAGCAAATCGTTTAGCTAGTAACTCTCTTTTAGAAGGTTTGTATTTTGGTAAAAAAGTGGCTCAGCAAATTAATATGAGTAAGAACATCTCCGTTGAAAGAAGCAATTTTCGGTTTGAAATGAAAAAAGAGAATATCCAAGAAAGATTACCAGCAAAAGAAGATATTCAAACACGGATGATGGAATATGTCGGCATAGTAAGGAATAAGACCAACTTACAAAAGCAGTTACGTTATCTCAATCATTATCATCTCCCGCAATCATTAGATCATTTATCACAAGAGGAAATTGAAATCGTTTTTATGATGGAAATATCAAGATGCATGACTAAATCTGCCCTCATACGGACTGAAAGTAGAGGGGGACATTTTCGTGAAGACTTTCCTATTGAAGTGGAAGAATGGTTGAAAAAAGAAATTAAGCATGAAAAGAAAGGTGAACATGATGAATATAGTGAAACTTCGCAAGCAATTAGAGCATTACTTCATTGAAGACATTGGAGAAAGAGATTTAACAACAGAATTGATCTTTGGAGAACATGAAAAAGGCACAATTACTTTTCTAGCGAAAGATACAGGTGTGTTTTGCGGTAGAGAGGTTGTAACTACAGGCTTTCTCTTATTATCGAATGAATGCCATTTTAAATTCTTTAAAAAGGAAGGTGAGTGTTTTAATCAAGGGGAGGTATTGCTAAAAGTGTATGGTCCAATCTCAGCACTTTTAAAAGGAGAACGTGTAATTTTAAATTTAGTGCAACGAATGAGCGGCATTGCTACGAAAACAAAAAAAGCGGTGGATTTATTAAATAGTACACATACTCGCATTGTCGATACGAGAAAAACGACACCTGGATTAAGGATGCTTGAGAAATATGCAGTTCGAACAGGCCGTGGTTATAATCATCGCTACGGATTATATGATGCGGTCATGATTAAAGATAATCACATAAGCTTTGCAGGCTCGATAAAGAAAGCAGTAGAAAGAGTGAAGTCACAAGTTGGACATATGGTTAAGATAGAAGTCGAAATCGAAAGTTTAGCGCAATTAAATGAAGCGATTGCTGCGGGTGCAGATGTCATTATGTTTGATAATCGTACACCTGATGAAATAAAAGATTGGATTGCTTATGTGCCGAAAGGTGTTGTAACAGAGGCATCAGGAGGTATTCAATTAGAAGAACTTCATGCATATGGGCAAACAGGCGTGGATTACATCTCGCTTGGTACTTTAACACATTCAGTTACCGCACTCGATATTAGTGTGAAGATGTCTGTGAAAGAGGAGGAGAAACAGCATGAATCTATTTGACACAGTTGAAAAACAGACGATTATACCAGATAAGTATCGTTCGTTAACTAACGAGCAGTTAGAAAATATAGTGAGGCGAGTAAAGATTGGATTTGGAGAAAAGCTATATATTCCAGGTCATCATTATCAAAAAGATGAAGTGATACAATTTGCTGATAGCACAGGTGATTCATTAAAATTAGCACAATTATGTGCGGAGAATACACAGGCGGAGTTTATCGTGTTTTGCGGTGTACATTTTATGGCTGAAACAGCCGATATCTTAACAACAAAAAATCAAAAAGTCTATTTACCAGATATGAGAGCGGGCTGTTCCATGGCTGATATGGCTAATATCCATCAAACGGAAAGAGGATGGGAACTATTAACTGAACGATTTGGGGAAACAATTTTACCACTTACTTATGTAAATTCAACCGCTGCCATTAAGTCATTTGTTGGTGAACATGGTGGGGCAACTGTTACTTCTTCTAATGCAGAAGAAGTGGTGAAGTGGGCGCTCCAACAAAAGGAGCGAATTTTGTTTTTGCCGGATCAGCATCTTGGCAGAAATACAGCTTATAAGTTAGGGATTTCTTTAAATGAAATGGCAGTCTGGGATCCGATTCAACATAGATTAGCATTTGATGGAGAATATGAGCAAGTCAAAGTAATTTTGTGGAAAGGCCATTGCTCGGTGCATGAGAATTTTACAGTAAGGAACATTGAAGATATAAGAAAAAACTATCCTGAAATGAAAATCATTGTTCATCCAGAATGTAGAAGAGAAGTTGTTGAACGTTCCGATATGGATGGTTCAACGAATGCGATTATTCAGGCAATCGAAAAGAGTGAGCCAGGGTCTCAGTGGGCGATTGGTACAGAGATGAACTTAGTAAACCGTCTCATTCAATCACATCCAGATAAACAAATCGTTTCATTAAATCCACATATGTGTCCATGTATGACAATGAATCGGATTGATTTAATGCATTTAGCGTGGAATTTAGAAATGTTAGAGAAGGGCGAACCTATCAATCAAATCAAGGTTGATGATCAAATCGCAGCAGATGCAAAAAAAGCTTTAGCACGTATGTTGGTATTAAAATAGATTGGAAATACGGCTACCTTTCATTAGGTAGTTTTTTTCTGGAAAAAAATAAGATGGTAAACCATTTTTAGGATCGGTGAAATTTTCATTAAAATATTCCTTTTTAGGTGCATTCATATAATGTTTATCATAATTTTTATGATTTCTGCATAAGTTTTTTTGAAGATTATTAGCAATTTGCCCATTCCTTCATAGAATATATGGACTCGTCGAAAAGTAGGTATGAGCCCGCACCTATTTATTGGTGTTAGGCAGCTACTTTTTATCCCGATTCGTTATAATCATTGATGGTATAAAGCTCTCATCAATGAAAGTTTGTTTTGTATAGGAGGGAACCAGCGTGAAGATCCATATTGTTCAAAAGGGTGATACCCTATGGAAGATTGCGAAGAAGTACGGCGTGAATTTTGAAGAGCTTAAAAAGATGAATACTCAGTTAAGTAACCCTGATATGATCATGCCAGGTATGAAAATTAAAGTACCAGGCACGGGAGGAATGGTTAAGAAAGAAGCACCATTATCAGGAACAAAGATTAACGTAGGCTCTAAAAAAGAAATGCCAAAAGAGATGCCAAAAGAACAGGTAAAGAAAGAAGAAGTGAAAAAAGAGGCAGTAAAAAAAGAAGTAAAAAAACCGTATAAACCTAAAATGCCTAAACAAATCCTGCCGGATATCGATATAAACAACTACTATATGATGAATTTTGAAAAACAAAAACCATTAAAACCTGTTCAGGAGCAAAAACCGTTAAAGCCTGTGCAAGAACAAAAGCCACTAAAACCTGTTCAAGAGCAAAAGCCATTAAAGCCTGTTCAAGAGCAGAAACCGTTAAAACCAGTGCAAGAGCAAAAGCCATTAAAGCCTGTACAGGAGCAAAAGCCATTAAAGCCAGTAGAAGAACAGAAACCATTGAAACCTATGCCGCAATTACCAAAAAAACCAATCAATATCTTACCTAAGTCGACTGAGTCAGCCAAAGCTCCTTCTCCTAAAGGAAAGGAGCAAATCCAAGGAGGTTATGATCAACTTATGTATCCTTATAACCCAAATATGTTCCAGCCTGGAATGCAACAGCCTTATTATCCCCAAAATCAAGGAGCTTACAACCCTTATCAGCAACAAGGTATGGTAGCGGGTGTAGAGAGTCCGAATTATCATGAAGAAAGTTCTGCCTATTTGGCACCATATCAAAATCAACAACAAGCACAGCTGTCGCCACAAGTAGGAGGTATGTACAATCAGCAAGCACAACTGCCACCACAAGTAGGAGGTGCTTATGATCAACAAGCACAACTGCCACCACAAGTAGGAGGTGCTTATGATCAACAAGCGCAACTGCCACCACAAGTAGGAGGTGCCTATGATCAACAAGCGCAACTTCCGCCACAAGTGGGTGGTGCTTACGATCAGCAAGCACAACTGCCACCACAAGTGGGTGGTGCTTATGATCAGCAATTACCGTTACAACCGGCTTACATGATGCCGGCCATGCAGCAACCTTGCTATCCATGCCCGCCACCATGTCCACCACCATGCCCACCACATCATATGATGCATCATGGTGGAATGCCGTTTTATCCGCAGGTGCAAGGTGTGAGTGAGTCAGGGGAACAATTACCGTTAAGCCCAAGCCAAAGTCAAATGCCATTGCCTCCAACTGTAGCAGGTACGCAAGATTGTGGATGTGGAGGCCCGCAATATCAAGCACCGATGAATCAAGGTTTTGGCTATCCTTATGGTCCGATGCCGCACCATGGTTTCCCAACTGGTTATGCACCAATGGGTGGTGCCCAACCGTTTGGTATGCCAAGAGGCTATGAAGAAAGCAGCGACTTCGAAGGATAATATAAAAGGAGACGATGAACATAATCGTCTCCTCTCCTATTTACAAAAACAAATACCATGGACCATATGGGAAATCAAACAAATTAGGCAAAATGTTTTTAAAGTGGAGACAGATCACGAACCATTTATATTAAAAGGATTTCGTTCATTTCATAAGTTTAAGCTTCAAGAAACATTTACCTCTTCATTAATAAAAGAGGGATTTGTTCGTACTTATTCCTTTCTTCCTTTAGCAAAAGATCCACCGTTATTTTTTGAAGGAATTTATTTTGGGTGCTTATTTTATATTTCCCCTTCTGAAGAGCCTTTTACTTATCAAAAAGAAATCGATCGTAAAGAAGGGTTAGATCTCATTGAGAAATTTCATCATATCTCAAAAAAGTTAAAGGATCGTTATGTCACATTACTGCCTCCATACCATCAGCGAGAAAAATGGAGAATTCGGACAGTGCAATTCAAAAAAAATAAAAGTATTGTAAAGTATTTCTTGCCAAAAGAGATGATGGCAGAATACTTAGCATGGGCAGAATGGTCTTTAACAGGTATGAGGGAAAATGAAGATTCTTTAGAAACGAATCAAGTAGTACTTCACGGTGATGTGGCGCATCATAATATGATTCGCGATGATCGTAACCAATTATTTTTAATTGATTTTGACTTGATATCCATTGGCCAAAAGGAATCGGATTATTTACAGTATGCTAACAGAATTCTACCCACGCTTGATTGGGAACTAAATGAATTGGAGAAGTTTCCTCAATTAAAGGAGCTTACTACTAGTAAACAATATCTGTATGCTCTCTCTTTTCCAACTGATGTCTTTCGAGAATGGAATAGGTGTATTCGAGAGAGAAACTATATTTTTCCAGAGAAAATGCGACCATTACTATCTTTAACCATCGAGCAATTTCAGAAAAGGAAATTATTTGTGGAAGAGCTGAAAAAAAGAATAGATGGATAAATCTAATTTGTATGACCTCCCCTGATTTTTGCAAAATAGTAAAGAGATGAAAAATCTCTAATATTACCTGTGGGGGGTATGTGCATGCAAAGGAAGATTTTATTTGTCCCTTTTGCTGTTGTAATGTCGATGAGTTTAGCTGCCTGTGGTACGAATAATCATGCAAGTGATACGACACATGAGAACCGGACAGTACCGATTGGTTATTATACGAATGAACAGCATAATCAAAAATCAAAAATAAAGCTATTAAATGATGATGATGGTGCAGTAACTGAGTGGATGGATCATTCTCTAGGAGATGAAACGGGTACAACAAGAGATGGGAAATTCAGCAAAACAGATGTCAATTATAATGGCCATATTGAGTATAATCATGAACCTAGGTCTAACTATTATCAATCCTATGAAGGAGAATTAGTCGGAAAAGTAATCCGTCATGCAGAACAAGTAGAGCAAGTAAAAGAAGCGAAAGCAGCAGAGCATGACGGGAAGATTGTAATTGCTTTAAGACTAAATAAAGATGCGGATGTAAAACAAGTTGAACAAGATGTTTTTTCAAAGGTAAAATCCTTTGTTGGCGAGAGAAAGGTGAGAATTATAACGAACGAAAGTCAATTCTATCGCCTTTCCATCATTGATAATGATATAAAAGCCGGTCTCCCTATGGAAAAAATAAATGAGAATATTGATGAAGTCTTTTATTCAAAGTAATCAATATCAATGACGCACGAACAAATTTGTAAAATAAATTTGTTCGTGTATTTTTTTTGTTTGATACAAGTCCTATGAAATGCTCAATGGAGCCTATGCGTATAAGGAAGAAAAAAGTGGAGAAAATATCAGTATGAAGAGTTGGATATACTTGGTGAAGGAGGGGCAATAATGAAGAAATTAAGTGCTACAACCTTAATTATCTTACTCATCACTTTTCCCTTTAGTATTCATAATAATAGCGTCCAAGCTGTAAGTAATGGAAAAGAATCCCTAACAAACACAGAGATTGAACCAGAACAAATAGATATTATATTAGAAAGAGAATATATTGATGGAGAAATTAGTCAGGAGCGAGTGCGTGAAACGATATGGTCTTTTGAAGATTTATGGGCAAAATACGATGAGTGGCAATTAATGGATATGAAAAAAGGGGAAATGGTTTTTCGGCAACAAGTAAATGATATTTCGCCATTATTAAAAGCAAATGGATATTTTGGCATTTCTGAAGATGGTGTGCTCACCATTTTTAATGGCAAACCAAGAAAGGCGCAAATTATACAATCGTTCTTTTCTATTGATTTAGGAAAGCTTGAAAGTAAAAAATGTGAACAATTGAAACAAGGGATTCCAATTAAGTCAAAAAATGATTATATGGAAGTTTTAAAATCTTTTAGCGGCTATTCTTTATAAATGACTGTAGCGACCTTTTAAAGGGTCGCTATTTTGAAGTAGTAAAAGTTTATTCTGCTTTAAAGTAAGGAAAATAAAGAATGATAGCAATTTTAAAAATATAAATAAATAGGCTAATCCGTATACTTACAAGTTGTAATGTAACTTAATTTTTGATAACATACAATTAAGTTACATTAAAATTTCTAGGAGGAAATCCTGTGGAGTTTGTGGATCCGATTAAGGATATAGAAGACATTAACAAAATTAAAGCAGAATTAAGATTGCATTCACAAAGGGATGTACTCCTGTTTGTCTTAGGGATTAATACAGGGATAAGAGTGAGTGATTTATTATTTTTAAAGGTTAAAGATTTATGGGAGGAAGAAGGCTTAAAAGAATTTTTATATATTAAGGACGAAAAGAATGGTGAATCTCGTGCATTTTATTTAAATAACAGCATTTTGAAAGAACTAGGTTCTTATATGAAGTTATTTAAATTAAATGACAACGATTATTTATTTAAATCTAAAAAGAACGAACAACCTATTACGAGGCAACAAGCTTACCGTATCATTAACCAAGCAGCAAAAAAGGTTGGTGTACAAGGGAAAATTGGTACGCATACTTTAAGAAAAACTTTTGGTTACCATGCCTATCGGAAGGGAATTGCCATTTCCATTCTAATGAATATATACAATCACCATACTCCTGCTGAAACATTAAGGTATATTGGTGTTGATAAATGCGAAAAACAGCTAATCAAAGTAGATGTCAATTTATAAAAAAACACCTCCATATAATTGGAGGCGTTAAGAGGAGAGAACGGATTATTTTTCATCGTCCTCGTCAAATTCAGGAGCCATATCAACATTTTTGAAATCTTTTATGACATCTTCTGTACATTGAACCTGTAGTGTTTTTTTATCTTTCATAAACTTAAACACACCATTATTAAAATCGGTACCGAGATCTTTAAAGAATATACCTTCATATTCTACATCATTTGAATATTTGAAAGTAAGTCGATAATGGTCCCCATCCTTAATCAGGTAAGCACGAACACCTTTTTCAAAATGACCTTCTTCATCTTTTAATGATCGTGATACTGAAATAATATGCAGGTCGACAAAAGGTACTTCTCTTAATAGAGAGTTAATAATAGACCCTTTTGCAATTTGCTCCCAGCGGCTTTGTGCCGTTTGCCCAAGAATGATTTGTGTTATATTTTTTTCGCGAGCGACATCAGCAATAACTTTGGAAACAGGCCTTCTTTCATTATCTTTTAAAATGAAAGCATCAGCACTGTGCATTTCAGCTAATTGCTGCCATTTTGTAATATAATGAGACTTCTCTGCATCCATATCATCAAAAGGCTTAGGGTCAATCGTTAAAATATATAGAGGGCAATCCATCATGTTTGCAATTTTGCATCCACGCTGAATAAGTCTTTCACCATTTGGTCCATAGTAGACGCAAACTAATATGCTTTCGTCCATACGTCCTTTAATTTTTTTCATGTTTTGTCACCTCGAAATAGATGTGAAATTCATAAAAATTTACATTTAATATCAATAAACTATGTATGACTATATCCTATGCGAATGAAACAGTCAATTAAAAAATGAAATTTCATGAATTCTGCCATTTTTGAAATGTGGCAAGATAGTTAGAAACATTATTTTCCCCTAATTAAAACATTAATGTAATGGATAAATTAACATAAGACAAAATAAGTTTGTCACCCCATTTTTTGAAAAAGTTTTTGTCATTAACATTCACAGTCATTTCAGGAGGAGGGACTACGGTTGACGATATTGCACATCATGATTTTAATTCCATTTGTTTTTGCGATTTTTGTCCCATTGTTTTATAAATATTTCAATAAAAGATTGCATACAGGTTGGTTTGTAATTCTTATCCCTATTATTATATTCGTTTATTTGCTGCAATTAATTCCTAAGATTGCCTCAGGCGCAACAATATACGAAACGATCCCATGGATTCCCTCATTTGGTATTAATTTAGATATGTATGTAGATGGGTTAAGTTTAATCTTTGGCTTACTTATCACGGGTATTGGTGCACTCGTTATCTTATATTCGATATATTATTTATCAAAAGAAAAAGAAGCGCTTCACAATTTTTATGTGTATTTACTACTCTTTATGGGAGCGATGCTAGGACTTGTATTCTCAGATAACATACTTGTTCTATACGTTTTCTGGGAATTAACGAGTATTTCATCTTTCTTATTAATTGCTTATTGGTATGAAAGAGAAAAATCCAGGTATGGCGCTCAAAAATCGATGTTGATTACGATTTTTGGTGGCTTAGCGATGTTATCTGGTTTTATTATGCTATCGATGATAACGGACACGTATAGCATTAGAGAAATGTTTGCTATGAGTGAAACAATCATTGCGCATGATTTATTCTTGCCAGCGATGATATTAATCTTACTAGGTGCTTTTACAAAGTCAGCACAGTTTCCTTTTAGTATTTGGTTACCTGATGCAATGGAGGCGCCTACACCAATTAGTGCTTATTTGCATTCAGCAACAATGGTAAAAGCAGGGATTTATTTAGTGGCAAGATTAACCCCTATATTTGGTGGTACAGCGGAATGGTTTTGGATAATCTCTACAGTTGGTTTAATTACGTTATTGTACGGTTCATTCAACGCTGTGAAACAAATTGATTTAAAAGGTTTACTGGCATATTCCACTATCAGCCAATTGGGAATGATAATGAGCTTGCTTGGAATTGGATCAGCCGCCCTTTATTTCGGTTACGGAAATGAAGCTGCTATGTATGCAGCAGCGATTACAGCAGCTATCTTCCATATGATTAATCACTCTACATTTAAAGGTGCCTTATTTATGGTAGTGGGTATCGTTGACCATGAAACCGGTACGCGTGATATTAGACGTCTGGGTGGTTTAATGACTGTAATGCCTATCACATTTACAGTTGCCTTAATTGGTTCATTTGCCATGGCAGGTCTACCACCGTTTAATGGTTTTTTAAGTAAGGAAATGTTTTTTGCATCTGTAGTTAAAGTAATGGAAATGGATGCATTTAATATGGAAACATTAGGTGTACTGTTTCCAATTATCGCTTGGGTTGCGAGTATATTTACCTTTATATACAGTATGATTCTTGTCTTTAAGACATTTAGAGGGAAATATAAACCAGAGCGTTTGGAGAAAAAGGCGCATGAAGCTCCAATAGGTATGCTAATTGCCCCTATCATTCTTGCTTCATTGGTCATTGTCATTTTCTTCTTCCCAAATGTGATTGCAGATTTACTGTTAGTCCCAGCAGTAGCAGCTATTCTACCATCTTTAATGGAAGAGAATGTACTTGAAATCCATATATCGGCTTGGCATGGTTTCTCTGCTGAGTTATATATGACAATCGGCGTTGTTGTTATAGGGACAATCATGTATCTTACGTTAAAGAAGTGGACAAAAGTGTATCGACTGTACCCGCAAAACTTAACGATCAATGCACTCTATAATAATGGATTAGAATCGTCGCAACGTATTGCTGCAAGTATAACGAATAAATACATGACGGGTTATACGCGTGATTATCTTGCTTATATATTCACATTCTTTGTTCTATTAATTGGTGGAACATTAATTGTTTCGAATTCAATAACAATTGATTTAACGAACGATGCACCAGTTAATATTTTTGAAATGGCGATTATTTTATCTATGTTAGTAGCGGCATTTACTGTTTTGTTAGCAAAATCGAGATTGACCGCAATCATCTCTCTCGGAGTTTTAGGCTATTTGGTCTCGCTGTTCTTTGTTATCTTCAGAGCACCGGACTTGGCGTTAACTCAACTTGTTGTTGAAACGGTTACAACAGCATTATTCTTACTTTGCTTTTTCCATTTACCAAAATTTAAAGAGCAAACAAAGAAGCAAAAGAAAGGGGTTCCATTCAAGCCTTTGAATTTAATTATATCAATCGCAGTCGGAGCGGTGGTAACAGTATTCGCGTTATCGGCAAATGGTACCCAAATCTTTGAACCAATTGCTAGTTATTATGAGGATTCATATGAATTAGCAGGTGCGAAAAACATCGTTAATGCGATATTAGTCGATTTCAGAGGTATTGATACGATGTTAGAGATTTTTGTGTTATGTATAGCTGCACTGAGCGTATACACAATGATTAAATTACGATTATCAAGGAGGGAGAAATAATGAAAAAGCCTAATGATATTATTTTAAGGGCTGTAACGAATGTTGCAGTAGTCATTATTCTTACCTTTGCTGTTTACTTGTTTTTTGCCGGACATCACAATCCAGGAGGCGGATTTATTGGAGGGCTTGCTTTCGCAGCAGCTCTCACGCTCTTGTTTTTAACATATGATATTAATTCAATTAGAGCGAACTTTCCGTTCGACTTTAAAGTTTTAACAGCTGTTGGTGTGCTTATAGCAGTATTAACAGGAGTGGGAGGAATCTTATTTGATCAGCCTTTCCTATTCCAAGCTTTTGATTATTTCGATTTACCAATATTCGGGAAAACGGAATTGGCGACAGCTGTGCTCTTTGATATAGGTGTAGCTTTAGCTGTTATTGGAACAGCGATGGTAATTATTATGACGATTAGTGAGGATCGATAATATGGAAACGATAATGTCGATTCTAGTTGGAGTTTTGTTTACAATCGGTACGTATTTAATTTTAACGAAGAGCTTGATAAGAATTATTTTAGGAACGTCGATTATCAGTCATGGGGTCCATCTACTTATCCTTACGATGGGTGGTTTGAAGAGTGGTGGACCACCATTGCTAGGAATAGGTACAACAACCTTTACGGATGCACTTCCTCAAGCTCTTATTTTGACTGCTATTGTTATCAATTTTGCAACGACCGCCTTGTTCCTTGTGTTGAGTTACCGAGCCTATCAAGAACTAGGAACCGATAACACAGCAGAAATGAGAGGTGATGAGAATGAATAACTTAGTTATAATGCCGATCATTGTACCTCTTATTATTGGTTTAGTGATGGTGATATTTAGACAACGTATATTATTTCATAAAATTTTTAGTGTACTAACCCTTATTGCCACTGGAGTTATTTCTGGCGTTTTAATGTATCAGGTGAAATATGATGGGATTCAAACATTACAATTAGGTGGCTGGGAAGCGCCATTTGGTGTCAGTATGGTAGCTGACATGTTTTCTGGATTGCTATTATTAACAACAAGTATTGTAGGGTTATTTTGTCTTATTTTTGCTTTTGGCTCTATAGGTGAGGATAGAGAAAGGCATTACTTCTATCCATTGTTTCTCTTCTTAATTACCGGCGTGAATGGCTCTTTTCTCACGGGAGATGTTTTTAATTTATTCGTTTGTTTTGAAGTAATGTTAATCTCTTCCTATGCCCTTATTACCTTAGGAGGAGAGAAGAAGCAATTAAGAGAATCCATTAAATATGTTTTGATTAATCTTCTTGCTTCTTTTCTCTTCTTAGTAGCTGTAGCGTATTTGTATTCAGTGACGGGGACAATTAATATGGCTCATTTAGCTGAGCGTGTAAGTGAAGTAGGTCAAAGCGGCATTATTACCGCTGTAGCGATGATGTTTTTATTTGTCTTTAGTTTAAAGGCTGCTTTATTTTTATTCTTCTGGTTACCAGGGTCATATAGTGCACCGCCGACAGCAGTAGCAGCAATTTTTGCAGCATTATTAACGAAGGTTGGTATTTATGCTATCTTTAGATTCTTTACGTTGATTTTTCATCATCAACCAGAAGTGACTCATTTGATTATTGGTATTATGGCAGCTATCTCCATGTTGTTTGGCGCCATTGGAGCGATTGCCTTTAATGATATTAAGAAAATCTTAACGTACAACGTCATCGTTGGTGTTGGTTTTATCCTAGCAGGGCTAGCGACTTATACAAGTGAAGGTTTGACGGGATCCATATACTATTTAATTCATGATATGGTGATAAAAGCGGTCATCTTTCTTATTGGTGGTGTGATCATTGCCCTTGTAGGTACAAGTAAATTGAATGATATAAGTGGTCTTATAAAAACACATCCTTATCTTGGATGGATGTTCTTTGTCGTTGCACTTTCCATATCGGGTATCCCTCCATTGAGCGGCTTTATTGGAAAAGTGTATATAACTGAAGGCACCTTTGAGGTTGGCTATTATTGGCTTGGTGCAATCGGGTTAATAACGAGTTTAATGGTACTCTTTTCGGTAATGAAGATATTTATGAATAGTTTTTGGGGAGAGACAATTCTATCAGAAGACATGGAAAAGAGTAGTACAAAGGGCGTCATGTTTCCGATAGTAGCACTCGTTGTTCTAACTATCGGCCTTGGGATAGGGGCTGAAGGGTTATATGATTATGTGAATATTGCTGTAGAATCTTTAATGAATCCGTCATCTTATATTGAGGCTGTTTTATTAGGATATAGCGATTAATATCATTCTATTTGAAAGGATGGTGAGTTAGTATGGCCATGCAAGTTCTCGTCAATTTATTCATCGCTGCATTATGGATGTTTTTACAGGATGAATGGAGTTTTTTATCTTTTTTTAGTGGTTATTTAGTAGGGATATTTATTCTCTTTTTAATAAGAAGGTTTTTTGATGATAACTTTTATATCATTACTTTTGTGAACATTCTTAGCCTGTTACTAGTGTTTATTCATGAATTATTTACATCTAGTATGGAGGTTGTTAAACAGGTTATTAAACCAAAGTTGGATATTAGTCCTGGCATTTTTACAATTGAAACAGAATTAGAAGGTGAGATCGAATTGGCATTACTTTCTTTTCTACTTTGCTTAACACCAGGTTCGGTTGTAGTTGAGGTTTCAAATGACAACAAGACCTTCTATGTTCATGGACTAGACATCCCAACTTCGAGTGAATCGCTATTGAAGTCAAAGGTTCGATTCGAAAAGTCGATTAAGAGGGTGACAGGAAGATGATTGAGAGTTTATTAATAGTTGCATTATGTTTCCTTGTCCTATCTATTTTAGCAGCTGTATATCGTCTTATTAAAGGTCCGTCTATTCCGGATCGCGTGCAGGCGCTTGATAATATAGGAGTAAATATTATTGCGGCGATTGCGATTATTTCTATATTCATGCGGACAAGTGCGTTCTTTTCAGTCATGTTATTACTAGGGATTTTATCGTTTATTGGTACGATAGCCTTTGCACGTTTCCTAGAGAGGGGGAAAGTCATTGAATCTGACCGTAACGAGTGAGTTAGGAGCAGGAATACTCATTATAATTGGGACATTGTTTAGTTTTCTTAGTGCGATTGGGATTTTACGATTACCAGATGTATATACAAGATCCCATGCAGCGTCAAAGAGTTCGACGATTGGTGTATTATTTACGCTTATAGGTACTTTAATCTTTTTTCTTATTCATGAAGGTGTTTTTAGTATTCGGTTAATATTAGTCATATTCTTTGTTTTTTTAACCGCACCTGTATCAGCGCATCTTATCTCACGCTCCGCTTATCGCTCAAAAGTTCCGATGGCTGATGTCACTGTTCAAGATGAGTTAAAGAAAGTATTGGTAGGGAAAGATCGGGAAGCAGACCAGTCTGAATGACTGGTTTTTTCTTTTATAATTATCTTTTAAAGCTGCAGTTCATTTGCATTGGTCATTTCACTATTTTCATGAGTGAACAGGCAAAAATATTGATAGTTGTCGAGTAAATAGATATCCTTTTTTCTTCAAGACAATTTTGTAGTATAATGGTGGGAGGTATGTAAGAGAGGGAGAGAATGAATTTTGTTTGAATATATTATTGGTCGTGTTGACTTCATCGGGCCAGAATACATTGTAGTAGATAATAATGGAATTGGTTACCAAGTGATTACACCCAATCCATTTAGGTATACGACCGATCAAGAAGTAAAAATTTATACATATCATCATGTCAGAGAAGATATTGAGTCGCTATATGGTTTTACATCACGACAGGAAAAAGCTTTGTTTATGAAATTGCTCAATGTTACTGGTATTGGTCCTAAAGGTGCACTTGCCGTTCTTGCTACAGGTCAGCCAGAAGCGGTTGTCCATGCGATTGAGCATGAAGATGAGGCGTTTCTTGTGAAATTCCCTGGTGTAGGCAAAAAAACGGCTAGGCAGATGATTCTTGATTTAAAAGGAAAATTAGTGGATATTGTGCCAGACTTGTTACCGAACTTATTTACAGAAGAGAAACAAATAAAGAGTGATCGAAACCATGAATTAGATGAAGCTCTTCTGGCGTTAAAGGCGCTCGGCTATTCTGATAAAGAATTAAAGAAAATAACGAAAGATTTAAGTGCTGAAACATTAACTACCGATCAGTATATTAAATTGGCCTTGCAAAAGCTGCTTAAGTAAGAAAGAAGGCAAGGCATGGAAGGATGGTTAACAAATGGATGAGCGTATTATATCAGGAGAAGCGGATCATCAAGATACCTCATTTGAATATAGCTTACGTCCACAAACCTTAGCACAGTATATCGGCCAAGATCAGGTGAAGGAGAATTTGCGCATATTCATCAAAGCAGCGAAAATGCGGAATGAAACATTGGATCATGTTCTTCTTTACGGACCACCAGGCCTTGGAAAAACGACTTTAGCATCTATTATTAGTAATGAGATGGGCGTTAATATTCGGACAACAGCAGGGCCAGCCATTGAACGGCCTGGTGATTTAGCGGCTGTCTTGACTTCACTTGAGCCTGGTGATGTATTATTTATAGATGAGATTCATCGTTTGCCTAGGGCAATAGAAGAAGTATTATACCCGGCAATGGAGGATTTTTGTCTAGATATCGTGATCGGAAAAGGCCCAAGTGCTCGCTCCGTCAGGCTGGATCTTCCTCCTTTTACTTTAGTTGGTGCTACAACGAGAGCTGGCTCATTATCTGCACCTTTAAGGGATAGGTTTGGGGTTATGAGTAGGCTGGAATATTATAATGAGGGGCAACTGAAGGAAATCGTTGTACGAACGGCAGCTATACTCGATACAGAAATAGACAGAGAGGCTGCAGATGAGATTGCTCGTCGCTCAAGAGGAACGCCTCGTATTGCGAACCGTTTGCTTCGTAGAGTTAGGGATTATGCTCAAGTACGAGGGGATGGTGCAGTAAACCAACAGTTTGCAAATGAGGCATTAGAGATGTTACAGGTCGATCGATTAGGATTAGATCATATTGATCATAAGTTACTGAGGGGCATGATTGAGCGCTTTCGCGGTGGCCCAGTAGGATTAGAGACGATTGCTGCAACCATTGGAGAAGAAGCACATACGATAGAAGATGTGTACGAGCCCTATTTATTACAAATTGGTTTCTTACAAAGGACACCAAGGGGCCGGGTTGTGACACAGCTTGTTTATGAACACTTTCAAATGGAGGTGCCATCCAATTGCCAAAATGGTTCATGATTATTGGTGGTGTTCTATTTGTTATTGGCTTTCTTATGCATTTTTTCAATTTAGGGAAGCTCCCTGGAGATATCGTATTTAGAAAAGGGAATACAACCGTTTATTTCCCAATTGTAACGTCAATTATTATTAGTGTGATCCTTTCCTTAATTGTCTATTTTGTTGGGAAATCACGTTAAATTATTCAAAAGTTGGAGACGAGACAAAATGAAAGTAGATTTATTTGATTTTAATTTACCAGAAGAATTAATTGCGCAAACACCGCTTAAAGATCGAACAAGTAGCCGATTAATGGTATTAGATAAGGAGACGGGAGCGGTCCGTCATGACGTGTTTAAGCATATTGTCGAATACTTACAGCCAGGTGATGCCCTCGTATTGAATGATACAAGAGTATTACCAGCACGACTTTTTGGAATGAAAGAAGAAACGGGAGCAAAATTAGAAGTGCTGCTGTTAAAACAGCTTGAAGATGATCAATGGGAAACACTTGTAAAGCCAGCCAAACGAGTGAAAGTAGGCACGGAAATTATCTTTGGCGATGGTCAACTGAGAGCAGTATGTGTTGAAGAGAGTGACCACGGAGGTCGTATTCTCAAGTTCAAATATGAAGGGATTTTTTATGAGGTATTGGAGCAATTAGGTGAAATGCCTTTGCCACCTTATATTAAAGAACAACTAGAGGATAGAGATCGCTATCAAACAGTCTATGCACGGGAGAATGGCTCTGCAGCAGCTCCTACAGCTGGTTTGCATTTTACTGAAGAACTATTAGAAAAAATAAAAGCGCGTGGGATTGAGGTTCTTTTCATTACCCTTCATGTAGGTTTAGGTACGTTCAGACCAGTAAATGTAGATGACATCGATCACCATGAAATGCACGCAGAGTTCTATCAAATGACAAAAGAAACAGCTCAAACGTTAAACCAAATTCGGGAAACAGGTAATAAAATCATCAGTGTTGGTACAACTTCAACAAGAACACTTGAAACAATTGCTACTGCTTTTAATGGACGTTTTGAAGAGTCAAGTGGTTGGACTGATATCTTTATCTTTCCTGGATATGAATTTAAGGCGATTGATGGCATGATCACGAATTTCCACTTGCCAAAATCAACGTTGATTATGCTTATTAGTGCATTGGCTGGACGTGAGCATGTGCTTGAAGCATATAAACAAGCAGTGGAAGAAAGATATCGTTTCTTTAGTTTTGGAGATGCAATGTTTATTAAATAAAAGAGTTTGATATGGAAAAGGAGTTAAGTCATGACAGCTATACGTTATGAATTGATAAAAACATGTAAACAAACAGGCGCGAGACTTGGACGTGTTCACACACCTCACGGCTCATTTGAAACACCTGTTTTCATGCCAGTAGGTACACTAGCAACGGTGAAAACAATGTCACCTGAAGATCTAGTGAATATGGGAGCGGGAATAATTTTAAGTAATACTTATCATCTATGGTTACGACCTGGACATGAGTTGGTGAAGGAAGCGGGAGGCTTACATCAATTCATGAATTGGGATCGCGCTATTTTAACTGATTCCGGTGGATTCCAAGTATTTAGTCTAAGTGATTTTAGAAAGATTGAAGAAGAGGGTGTCCATTTCCGTAATCATATGAATGGGGATAAACTATTCCTTTCACCTGAAAAGGCAATGCAAATACAAAACGCACTGGGCTCGGATATTATGATGGCATTCGATGAATGTCCACCTTTCCCAGCAACACATGAATATATGAAAAAATCTGTTGAAAGAACATCTAGGTGGGCCGAAAGATGTTTAGAAGCACATGAACGACCAAACGACCAAGGTTTATTTGGGATTGTTCAAGGTGGCGAATATAGTGATTTACGTGCTCAAAGTGCGAAAGACCTTGTTTCACTTGATTTTCCTGGCTATGCAATTGGTGGGTTATCAGTTGGGGAGCCAAAGGATATAATGAATAGAGTGTTGGAAGAAACAACACCATTGCTACCTAATCATAAGCCACGTTATTTAATGGGTGTCGGTTCACCGGATTCCTTAATTGATGGTGCGATTCGTGGGGTAGATATGTTTGATTGTGTATTACCAACGAGGATTGCAAGAAATGGCACATTGATGACGAGTGAAGGAAGATTAGTTGTAAAAAATGCGAAGTATGCACGTGACTTTGGTCCTCTTGATGAGAATTGCGATTGCTATACTTGCCGAAATTATAGTCGTGCCTATATAAGACACTTAATAAAATGTGACGAAACTTTCGGAATAAGGCTTACAACTTATCATAACCTATATTTTCTGTTAAAATTAATGGAAAAGGTCAGAGAGGCAATCAGAGAGGATCGTCTAGGTGACTTTAGAGAAGAATTTTTCGAGAAATATGGCTTTAATAAGCCGAACGCGAAAAACTTCTAATACTTGAAAGGAGGGGAAAAGAGAATATGGATATTTTAGCTACTATTGGACCGTTAGTCATTATGTTTGTGCTGTTTTATTTCCTTTTAATCAGACCACAACAAAAACGTCAAAAAGCGGTTAATCAAATGCAGAATAGTCTGAAAAAAGGCGATAAAGTAGTTACAATCGGTGGTTTGCATGGCTTTGTAGATGCAATCGATGAGGACAAAGTCGTTATCAAGTGTGGCGATGGAAGCCGTCTTACATACGACCGTCAAGCGATTCGTGAAGTAACTGAATCAGCGGCAGGTACCGTTTAAGAATGAAAAAGCTGTTTGAAGTAGATCTCCTACTTTAAACAGCTTTTTTCATTTACATGATGTCTATTTTGTTGACTTTGAATTCATGTTTACACCTAAAATCCCACCCATCATAGCAATGAGAATATAGCAAATAAAGTATACGATTTGTTGAGGGTTAAATAGTTTATCAAAACCGAGATATTGGAATGAAAAAATAATAATTGTATAAATCGCACCAGTTATCCCGCCGAGCATCCATCCCCTTTGTTTACCTTTTCCACCTGAAATGAAACCTCCGGTAAAAAGAGCAATAAAAGAAATGGCTGTCATGACATATTGAACAGAAGACTCTTGTAAGGAAGTAAACCTTAATATAAGAGCGAAAATAAAACTACTAACAATTGCCAATGTGAAAATGGCTATTAGGCCATGTAAAACGGAAGTCCCTAATGCCTTCGATTCTTCGATTGGAAACCTCCCCTTTCTCTTTTGATAAAATTCCTTTGTACAAGCATATTCTTCGTATGGAAAAATAGAAGCAAAATCAAAAAAATATTTCTTACTCAATTTGATTAAATTGAGAAGTCCTGTACAAGCTAATCTTATAAAGAGGTGGCTATGTTGGAAGAATATTTGATTGTGATATTTCGCACGGTCTTATTGTATGTGTTAATGACTATTATCTATCGCATCATGGGGAAAAGGGAAATTGGTGAGCTTAGTATACTTGATTTAGTCATTTCAGTAATGATTGCCGAATTGGCTGTTGTTGCAATTGAGAAAAGTGACGAGAAATTATTTAGGAATATTCTTCCTATGCTTATTCTGATGGTTGTACAGATTATCTCCGCCTATTGGTCCTTAAAAAGTAAGAAAATGAGGGATTTTGTTGATGGAAAACCAGTTATTTTAATTAATAAAGGGAAAATTGATGAGAAAGCAATGAAAAAGCTACGTTACAATTTAGACGATCTCCTTATGCAACTACGTGAAAAAGATATTGCACTTATATCTGATGTTGAGTATGCAATACTAGAGGTATCCGGTAGCCTGTCTGTGATTGAAAAGAGCAATCAGTCATCACAAGCGGACCTTACACCATCATTTACCCTTCCTCTCGTCATGGATGGGAGAATAAATAGTGAAAACTTAACACTAATCAATAAGAATGAGGAATGGTTGAAGAAACAATTAAAGGAAAAAGGGGTTTATGATATTTCAAGGGTGTCGTTATGTAGTTTTGAAAATAATACATTTTATATTGATTTAATTGATGAGAAATCAGGTGAAAAACTGAGTGAGTAGATCTAGTCACTCAGTTTTTTTATGAAGGCTATTTAAACGTAAATTTTGCTAAAAACGGACCGACTCCTGGAAGGCCTTGTACATCACCTTTTCTAATGAGCTTTGTGAAAATCATGATGAATAGATATATGAAACTCATAACGATTCCCCCACATAGGATAGTAGGTACGCTGGTGAAATTTAGGAACTTAATGGTCATATATCCGATATAACCGGTAAGGAACATTGCGCCAAATGTGATGAAGTATTCCCGCATATGAATGGTATAAGAAATCGCTTTTAACAAAGTGGCGAAATGTAGGAGAGTGACTAATACAAAGCCAACAATTAATCCGAGCGCTACTCCTGTAATACCAAAGGCAGGCTGGCTTCCAAGAATAAAGATAACGGCAATTTTAGCAACCGCACCAATCAGGCTATTCATCATGGCAGCACGTGCTAAATCAAGGGCTTGTAGAGCTGATTGCAGTGGCTGTTGGAAATAATAGAATAGGAATAGAGGCGCCATTAATTTTAAGAATTCGGTGCCTGTTGTCGAACCATACATTACAGTCATCAATGGTTCTGCCAGAATATAGATAACTACAACTGAAAGACCACCTGTTATTAAAGATATTCTTAATGCTTGTTGCAGACGATACTCAATTAAATGGAAGTTATTCACTGCTTTGGCTTCGCTAATAGCAGGTACGAGTGAAGTGGAGAGCGCTATATTAATAAATGACGGTAGCATTAACAAGGGAAGCGCAAAACCGGTTAAGGCACCATACCCTTCTGTCGCGGCGATTGTAGAAACACCAGCTATAGCAAGACTATAAGTGACAACAATTGGCTCTAAAAACCAAGCGACAGAACCAATCATCCTACTGCCTGTCGTTGGTAATGCTACTTCCATGAGTTGTTTAAAGGTATCCTTGCCCTTGCGGATATGTTGGAAAAATTGTTTTCGTAACTTAAACTTCTTTTTTAACTTAAACGATGCGAGTAAATAAATGAGTGAAGCTAATTCACCAATAACGGCTGCAAGCATAGCTCCAGCTGCCGCATATTCAATTCCATATGGCAAAAATGCTTTAGTTAGTGCAGCAATTAATGTGATTCTTACGACTTGTTCAATAAGTTGTGAATAAGCTGCCGGCTTCATATTTTGTTTACCTTGGAAGTATCCACGTATGACAGATGAAACAGCAATAATTGGCACAACAGGTGCAATAGCTAATAATGGATATAGCGTCCTGTTATCAGTTAATAAATGCTCGGATAAATATGGTGTTAATAAAATTAAAGCTGGAGTAAAAAGAATCGATAAGGATAATGTGGTAGCTAATGAAACAATGAGAATTTTTTTTGTTTTTCCTGTATCTCCTCTTGCTTCCGCTTCCGCCACATTTTTTGAAATTGCCACGGGTAAACCAAGCTGAGTAATGGTTACGATTAGAATAAATGTAGGAAAAGCCATCATATAAAGACCGACACCTTCAGCTCCAATGAACCTTGCGATGACAATCCGATTAATAAACCCGAGTACTCTTGTTACAAGTCCAGCAAATAAGAGAATAATCGTTCCTTGAATAAATTTCGACATTGTACACCCTGCCTTCTCAAATGAAAGGTATTCATATACAATTAATCTATATGCAAGAAGATGGACAAAGCATGACAAGCTTTCATAATTAAAGTGAGTGATATTTAAAAAAAGGGAGAGTTGAAGTTGACAATGCATGCCTATGATATTTTTTTCGAAGAGGTCGAACCTGCACTTGATGTAAAAATCGATGAGTTTCGCTTTCTTGGATACGAACATGTGACAAGAACGCAATTATGGGAATACTTAAAGAAGAAAAAGTGGAAAACCCCTCATTCAACGATACGATTATTTGAAATTGTGGAAGATGTTTTAGGGATAAAAGTCGGAGAATTTATTAACTATACAACTGTAGAAGCTTATATGGACACAGAATTTTCTCTGGAAAATGTTGAGGAAATGAAGGAATTACTAAAATAGAACGAGTGCTTTGCCAATCTACATAGTAATCTAGTCATAAACGTTTCTCTAAACAGGTACGTTGATAAAATTGACAGTCCCTTCCTCTTGTTTCATAATAATAATATTGCATTGAGAAAGGTTTTCTTTAAACGGTTATAATCATATTTACTTCGTTTGTTTTGTTAGAAAAGTCACGTTTAAAGCTCAACATTTGGGCTCGTTTGGAAAGTGAGGAGGAAATATACATAATGGTGAAGCGTAGCAGAATTCTATCATTTTTTCTAATCATTATTTTATTTGCAAGTATGATGGGATTCACTTCGAAAGATATTTTAGGAGATGTAAAGCTTGGTCTTGATTTGCAAGGTGGATTTGAAGTGTTATATGAGGTGTCACCTGCAAAAGATGGCCAAGAAATAGACCAAGCTGCAATGGCTGCAACAGCACAGTCCCTAGATCGCCGGATTAATGTCCTTGGTGTAAGTGAACCCAATATACAAATTGAAGGGGATAACCGCATTAGGGTGCAGCTGGCTGGAGTTACAGATCAAGAGCAAGCTAGGGAAATGCTTTCAACTGAGGCCAATCTAACGTTTAGAGACGTGGATGACAATGTGTTGATGGATGGGAGTGACCTTGTTGAAGGGGGAGCATCACAAACCTTCGATGAAAATGGCCGTCCGAGCGTTTCAATTAAGTTAAAGAGTGCGGATAAGTTTAGAGAAGTTACTCAAGAAATTATTAACAAACCAGCAGGAGAGAATCTACTGGTCATTTGGTTAGATTTTGAAGAAGGAGATTCATTCGCTGAAGAAGTGACAAAAGAAGATCCAAAATACTTATCAGCTCCACAAGTGAGCCAAGTATTCAATCAAGATTCGGTTTCAATTGTAGGTAACTTTACTTTAGAAGAAGCAAAAACTTTATCTGATTTATTATCGGCCGGTTCATTACCAGTTAACTTGGATGAAGTCTACTCTACTTCTGTTGGTGCACAATTTGGTGAGTCAGCATTAGATAAAACCATTATAGGTGGAATAATAGGTATTGCTGCGATTTTCATCTTTATGATCGCTTATTACCGACTTCCTGGAGTCATTGCAGTCATCACTTTATCTATTTACTTATATTTGACATTAGTCGTATTTAATATGATGAATGCGGTACTAACATTACCTGGTGTGGCAGCATTAATTCTTGGTGTTGGTATGGCAGTTGATGCAAATATTATTACCTATGAAAGAATAAAAGATGAAATACGAGTTGGTCGTTCAATTAAAGCTGCATTTAAAGCAGGAAGTAAAAACTCTTTATCAACTATTTTTGATGCCAATTTAACGACCTTATTAGCAGCAGGCGTACTGTTTATTTATGGGACAAGTTCCGTAAAAGGTTTTGCAACGACTTTAATTTTAAGTATATTGATGAGTTTTATTACAGCAGTATACGGTGCGAGATTATTACTCGGGTTATGTGTAAATAGTAACCTGTTTAAAAACATGCCTGGCATGTTCGGTGTTCATAAGAAAGATATACATCAACTAAATGAAAACTTAGATACAGTAGATTTAACAACAAAATTTGACCGCTTTGACTTCGTTAAGCATCGGAAAAAATATTATGGTTTTTCTGGCATAATGATCGTCCTTGGAATGATTGTGCTCTTTATATTCGGCTTAAACTTGAGCATTGACTTTTCACAAGGAACAAGAATTGAGCAAATGTCTAATGAGCCGTTAACAGAAGACGGTTATCAAGCATCTTTAGCTAAAATAGGCATCGAAACGGACGACATCGTTATTTCCGGAAACAATAATGAAATTGGTGTTGCTCGCATCAAAGACGAGGTATTCAATAAAGAACAAATTGCTGAGTATCAGTCACAATTAGAAGATGAATATGGAAGTATTCCTAATATTAGTACTGTTACCCCAACAGTAGGAAAAGAAATAGCGATGAATGCAATAAAAGCATTAGCCATTGCGGCCATAGGAATTATTCTGTATGTCACCATTCGTTTTGAATGGAGGATGGCTTTAGCCGCAGTACTAGCTTTATTGCATGACGCATTCTTTATTGTTGTTATATTTAGTGTGACAAGGCTAGAGGCGGATCTTACATTTATAGCGGCTGTCTTAACCATTGTTGGTTATTCGATCAATGATACAATCGTTACATTTGACCGCATACGTGAGAATATGGTTAGGAAGAAGAAAATTAAAACCTTTGATGAGCTCGCGCATATAGCTAATCAAAGTTTACGGCAAACGCTGGGTCGATCAATTAATACCATTATTACAGTCGTCCTAGCTGTTCTTGGCCTGTTGATCTTTGGTAGTGAAGCGATACGTAACTTTAATATTGCCTTACTAATAGGATTAATTGCCGGTACTTATTCATCAATCTTCCTAGCGACACAAATGTGGCTATCATGGAAAGGGAAGCAACTGAAAAAGCATGGCGTATTAATCACATACAAAGAAAAGAAACAGAAAACAGACGAACCACAAGTTTAAAAAGATAAGAAAGCATCTGCATAAAATTTGCAGATGCTTTTTTGTCACGAGTTTATTTAGAATGAGGAATTAGTTAAAGTAGAAGCCATCTCTAGTTATAGTTATGATTTTAGCTATTATGGAAATAATAGGTAGATGAATGATTAAGAGGGGGATTTAATAAATGCTTGTGGAGAAAGAAGTAAGGTTTAAACGGGCTGAGAATGCAGCAATTTTAGGGATGGGGGCAAATATTGCCCTAGCTATTTTCAAATGGGTAATTGGTGTTCATTCTGGTAGTAAAGCTTTAATAGCTGATGCGATACATTCAGCTTCTGATGTAGCAGGTTCACTCGCTGTTTATATCGGCTTAATTGCAGCTAAAAGGCCACCTGACGAGGACCATCCATATGGACACGGAAAAGCTGAATTGATTGCTGCTATTATTGTTGCTGTATTTCTATTCTTTGTTGGTATTGAGATTTTCATTTCATCCTTTCAATCATTATTCCAACCAGTTGATGCCCCGAAGGTATATGCGATTATTGCTGTGATTGTTTCCATCCTAGTAAAGGAGGGAATGTTTAGATATAAGTTTAAACTGGGAAAAGAATTAAATAGTGAGGCACTTATTGTAAACGCTTATGAACATCGGTCGGATGTTTATTCGTCATTAGCTGCATTAATCGGTATAGGTAGTGCGATTATTGGAGGAAAGTTAGGGCTCAATTGGCTAGAATATGCGGACCCTGTCATCGGTTTAGTTGTAGCATTTATGATTCTCCATATGGCTTTTCAACTAGGGAAGGAAGCCATTCATAATACAATGGATCATGTGTTAAGCCCTGAGGCATCAAGTTATCTATTTTCTGCTGTAGACAAAGTGGAAGGAATTAAACGAATAGAAGAGTTGCATGCAAGAGAGCATGGGCATTACTTAATTATTGATTTGAAAATAGCTGTAGACTCATCTCTCACAGTAGAAGATGGGCATATTATTGTAAAAAAAGCAAAAGAAAAACTAATGGCTTTTCATCAAGTGCAAAACGTTTTTATTCAAATGATTCCTTATGAAAATAAATAGGAGGGGAATAAATGAAAAACCAATGGATTATATTGCTCAGTATTGTTTTTACATTAATTGTCGCTATTTTTGCTGTTATTAACGTTGATTCAGTTACGGTTAATTATCTATTTGGAGAAAGCAGTTGGCCACTGATTCTTGTTATTTTAAGTTCCGTTTTAATGGGAGGGCTGATTGTCAGTTCGGTAGGTTTGGTAAAGATTTTTAATTTACAGAGAGAAGTAAAGTCGTTGAAAAAGCAGATAGTAGCGCTTAAAGGAAAGGAGGGGCACAAAGAAGCTGATAAAACCCATCAAGTGAAAAGTGACATTCATCATACTGAACAATTAAAGGTAAGCAACAAAGAATAATTGAAACGTTTACGTCGCTCTAGTATAATGTAAAAGTTGAGGGGTGAACGTATGTTACATTCTAAAACGCGTTGGAATGTTCGTCAATCAGATGAAGCCTCTGTAGAGGAACTTATAAACGGATTAAATATTTCATCTGCTTTGGCTACATTACTTGTTAATCGCGGCTTTAATACCGTCGAATCAGCACGGTATTTTTTATTTGATGAAAAAAAAGAATTTCACGATCCTTTCTTATTAAAAGATATGGATTTGGCTGTTTCACGTATACAACGAGCGATTAAAAATAACGAATCGATTATGATTTTTGGAGACTATGATGCCGATGGTGTTACGAGTACGACTGTCATGATGAGAACTTTGACTTCACTAGGAGCAGATGTGCAATTTTACATACCTAACCGCTTTACGGAAGGTTATGGACCAAATGTTCCCGCATTTCAATATGCTAGTGATATCGGTGTTTCGTTAATTATTACTGTTGATACAGGAATTGCTGCTATCGAACCTGCGCAAGCGGCTAAAGAAATGGGAATCGATTTAATTATAACGGATCATCATGAACCAGGCCCTATCTTACCAGAATGTCTGGCAATCATTCATCCGAAACTTCCTGATAGTCGTTATCCTTTCAAAGAGCTTGCTGGAGTGGGTGTAGCATTTAAACTTGCTCACGCTCTATTAGGTAATGTGCCAAATGATCTGTTAGAGTTTGTGGCAATTGGTACAGTTGCAGACCTTGTTTCATTGACAGATGAAAATCGCTTAATTGTGAAAAAAGGTCTTAAAAAGCTGCAATCTACACAAAATCTTGGTATCCGCTCATTAATATCGTTAGCCAATGTCAAATTAGCTGAGATGTCAGAAGAGACCATTGGCTTTACGATTGCACCACGATTAAATGCAGTAGGGAGACTAGATTCTGCGGATCCTGCAGTGGAATTGTTATTAACTGAAGATGCACTTGAGGCGGAGGCATTAGCTGAAGAAATCGACCAAAAGAATAAAGAGCGACAATCAATTGTTCATACAATGGCTGAAGAAGCGATTCAACAAGTGGAGGCGGAATATCCAATTGAGGACAACCCGGTCATCGTAGTTGGTAGAGAAGGTTGGAATCCCGGAGTTGTTGGAATCGTAGCTTCGAGGCTAGTAGAGAAATACTACCGACCTGTTATATGTTTAAGTTTCGATTCACAACAAGGATTAGCTAAAGGATCTGCGAGGAGTATAGCCGGGTTTGATCTGTTTCATAATCTTTCGCAATCTCGCGATATCCTTCCTCATTTTGGAGGGCATCCAATGGCTGCAGGAATGACTTTAAAACTTGAGGATGTTGATACACTTCGTCAAAGGTTAATCCAGCTTGCTAAAGAACAGTTAAACAAAGAAGACTTTATACCGATGACTAATTTAGATACTGAATTAAGAGTAGCTGATGTTAATTTAGACATGATTGCAGAAATACAACAATTGGCACCATTCGGTATCGATAATCCTAAGCCGAAAGTATTGTTAAAAGAGGCGAATGTCAGTCTCTTAAAGCGAATTGGGGCAAATAAAACACATCTGAAGATCACTTTAGAGGATAATGATGTGACATTGGATGGTATTGGATTTGGATTTGGAGAATACGCAGAGCAAATTTCTATGGATGCTAGTCTTGCTATTGTAGGGGAACTTTCTATTAACGAATGGAATAATATAAAGAAACCACAAGTTTTTATCCAAGATATACGCATACAAGAATGGCAATTATTTGATATTAGAGGAGCCAAGCGCTTAGACACCATCGTCACACATGTCCATCATGAAACCTCTGAGTGGATTGTATTTAATAAGGAAAATTATGATAAATTTTTACCTTATAGTCCGAATGTGTCGTTGATTCTGTCTGATGAAGAGGCAGAAAATATCATATTAGATGGTAAGCATGTGATTTTTTGTGATTTACCACCACAAAAGGAAAGAATAGAGGCTATTTTGCGTGGGAAAAGTCCAGAAAGAATTTATTGTCATTTCTACCAAACAAATGATATATTCTCTGTGGCGACGCCAAACCGTGACCATTTTAAATGGTACTATGCGCTCATTGCTAAGAGAGGGCCTTTTAACCTTGAAACAAGAAAAGCAGAGGTAGCTAAATTTAAAGGCTGGCAAGTTTCTTATATTGATTTTATGACTGAAGTGTTTTTTGAACTAGAATTTGTTAAAATAGATAATGGGATGATTTCTCTTAGCGATGCAAAACAAAAGAGAGATTTATCGGAATCACAGGCTTTTTGCATAAAGCAACAACAAGTACAGTTAGAAAATGAATTGCTTTATTCAAAAGCAGGTCAATTAAAGGAATGGTTTGATGGGCTGCTTCAGAATGCCTATGTGAATTGAGGAGGCAAAGGAAAGAAAATGGATTTAAAACAATATATTACTATAGTAGAGGATTGGCCAAAACCCGGTATCACATTTAAAGATATTACGACATTAATGGATAATGGTGATGCTTATAGATACGCAACAGACCAAATTGTTACTTATGCTAAAGAAAAACAGATTGATCTTGTTGTTGGGCCAGAAGCGCGTGGGTTTATTATTGGATGTCCAGTAGCTTATTCTTTAGGAGTAGGATTTGCACCTGTTCGTAAAGAAGGTAAACTACCTAGAGAAACGGTAAAAGTAGATTATGGTCTGGAATATGGTAAAGATGTCTTAACTATCCATAAAGATGCGATTAAGCCTGGTCAACGCGTATTGATCACGGATGATCTTCTAGCTACAGGTGGAACAATTGAGGCAACAATAAAGTTAGTAGAAGAACTAGGTGGAGTTGTTGCAGGTATTGCCTTCTTAATCGAGTTAAGCTATTTAGATGGAAAAGAGAAATTAAAGGATTATGATGTTTTAACTTTAATGACTTATTAATAGTTCTAGAGAGCACTATATGTGTTCTCTTTTTTATATTGATAGATATTTTTAGGATAATTAGGGATAAATTGGGATTAAATATGAGTGATTTCGACAAATTCTACGTTTTTTTGTAAAAAAAAAACGCTATCCCTTTACATCTATGTTATTTTTTTCGATAATAGTAGCAATCGTTTCTTTTTTCTTAATGGTTATATTTATTGACTGATAAGGAAAAGAAGAAATTACATGGTTGGGTATTAAAAATAATTTGGGATAAAGGTGATTCCATGGCGAACGATCAGGTGTTGACCGCCGAACAAGTCATCGATAGGACAAGAGAATATTTGAATGAAGAGCATGCCCAGTTCGTCAAAAGAGCTTACGAATTTGCTAAGTCTGCTCATAGTGAACAATACCGTAAATCAGGTGAACCGTACATTATTCACCCCATTCAAGTAGCGGGGATTTTAGCGGACCTGGAAATGGATCCAGCTACGGTAGCAGCTGGTTTTCTTCACGATGTTGTTGAGGATACTGAATCCACATTAGAGGATATCGCAGAACATTTTAGTGAAGAAGTAGCTATGCTTGTAGACGGTGTAACGAAACTGGGAAAGATTAAATATAAATCAAAAGAAGAGCAGCAAGCAGAAAATCATCGTAAAATGTTTGTTGCCATGGCTCAAGATATAAGAGTGATTTTAATTAAGCTTGCAGATAGACTTCATAATATGCGAACGTTAAAACACTTACCTGCTGAGAAGCAAAGAAGAATCTCGAATGAAACTTTAGAGATTTTTGCTCCTCTTGCTCATAGACTAGGGATTTCTAAAATTAAGTGGGAATTAGAAGATACAGCTTTAAGATACTTGAATCCGCAGCAATATTACCGAATTGTTAACTTGATGAAGAAGAAGAGAGCAGAGAGAGAACAATATTTAGTAGATGTTATTGCGATGATGAGAGATCGGCTGGACGATGTAACGATTGAACCTGAGATTTCCGGTAGGGCAAAACATATTTACAGTATCTATCGAAAAATGGCTCTACAAAACAAACAATTCAATGAAATTTATGACTTACTAGCCGTAAGGATTGTGGTCAATAGCATAAAGGATTGTTATGCTGTTCTTGGTATTATCCACACACATTGGAAACCCATGCCAGGCAGATTTAAAGATTATATTGCGATGCCTAAGCAAAATATGTATCAATCATTGCATACAACCGTTATTGGTCCTAAAGGAGATCCGTTAGAGGTGCAAATACGTACCTTTGATATGCATAGAATAGCAGAATTTGGTATCGCTGCACATTGGGCTTATAAAGAAGGAACAAAGGTTGATGAAAATTCTTCTTTTGAAGATAAATTAAAATGGTTTAGAGAGATATTGGATTTCCAAGATGATTCGGTTGGTGCCGAGGAGTTTATGGAATCGCTTAAGATGGACCTGTTTTCTGATATGGTCTATGTTTTTACGCCTAAAGGAGATGTCATTGAACTACCATCAGGTTCGGTGCCAATAGATTTTGCCTATAGAATTCATTCAGAAATAGGTAATAAAACGATTGGTGCGAAAGTAAACGGTAAAATGGTCACACTTGATTATAAGTTGCAAACAGGGGATATCGTTGAGATATTAACTTCTAAGCATTCATACGGACCAAGTCAAGACTGGCTCAAGTTAGCTCAATCTTCACAGGCGAAAAATAAGATTAGACAATTCTTCAAAAAACAAAGGAAAGAAGAAAACGTTGAAAAAGGCCGCGAATTAATCGAAAAAGAAATTCGTAATATGGATTTTGAAGTAAAAGAGATTATGACCGCGGAAAATCTAAATCGTGTGTCGGAAAAATATAATTTCCCATCTGAAGAAGATCTGTATGCTTCTGTTGGTTACAATGGCATTACGGCATTGCAAGTAGCCAATCGTCTAACTGAAAAGTTAAGAAAGCAAAGAGACCTTGAAGGTAAAAAAGATATTTCCAATGCTGTGAGCGAATTGAAACAGCTTCCTCAAGCGAAAAAACGTGAATCAGGTGTGCGCGTATCGGGTATTGATAACTTGCTTATCAGGTTATCACGTTGCTGTAATCCGGTACCAGGTGATGAGATTGTCGGATTTATTACGAAGGGTAGAGGTGTCTCTGTCCATCGGGCGGACTGTACGAATATAAATACAGATGATGCGAAAGCAAGGCTTATACCTGTTGAGTGGGAAACTGCTTTAAATGATCAGAAAGAATATAATGTAGAAATAGAAATTACTGGCTATGATCGACGTGGATTATTGAATGAAGTGCTTCAGGCAGTTAATGAAGCGAAAACAAATATATCTGCAGTGACGGGTCGTTCGGATAAAAATAAAGCCGCTTCAATCAATATGTCGATTTCTATTCATAATGTAAACCATCTACAAAAAGTGGTAGAGCGTATTAAGCAGATACCTGATGTTTATGCCGTTCGTCGAATTATGAATTAAAGGGAGTGGCAAGAGTTTTGAAAATTGTTGTTCAGAGAAGTAAAGCAGCCAAAGTGACTGTTGGTGAAAAAATAACCGGACGCATTACGCATGGCTTTGTTTTGCTTGTTGGAATTACGCATGAGGATACGTTTGAAGATGCTGCATATTTAGCTGATAAAATTGTTCATCTTCGAGTGTTCGATGATGAAGAAGGTAAAATGAATCGTTCATTACTTGATATACAAGGTGAAATTCTTTCTGTATCCCAATTCACACTATACGGTGACTGCCGAAAAGGGAGGCGCCCGAATTTTATGAATGCTGCTCGCCCTGAGAAAGCCTTAGACATCTATCTTCGCTTTAATGAATTGCTTAAGGAAAAAGGTGTCCATGTGGAAACAGGTGAGTTTGGTGCAATGATGGATGTATCGCTCACGAATGATGGTCCCGTTACCCTCATTTTAGAAAGTAAATAGAAAATAAAACCCAACCTGAACAAATCTTAATTATGTGATTTGTTTAGGTTATTTTTTTGGTCTAGTAACTGTGAATGGTTTATTGTACATCTAGGGGGAAAGCAACAAAGATCGCAAGAACATTACACTCTCCCTATCTTTTTGTTAGTGGACTAAGAAGCACTCGATATATGCTAGTGCAATAAATATAAAAAACACCTGCCTCAAAGGAAAAAAGGCAGGTGGATAATCTTTATTGAAAATGTGTACGTAATCCTTGGAAGATGCCTGATGAAACAGCTTCTTGGTATTGTTCAGAGGTTACTTTTATTTCCTCTGTTGCGTTACTTAAATAACCTAGCTCAAGTAATATGGCTTTGCTGTTATTTTCTCGTATAACATAATAATCACCATGTCTATACCCTCTATCATTCAAGTCGATCTTGGACATGATCCCTTGATGGACATCAGCGGCAAATTGTTGTTGATAATCGTGATAATAATAGGTAGTCATGCCGCTTACACTTCGATCGTTTATGCTATCATAATGAATACTGATGAATGCATCCGCATTATTCATTTGAGAAACACCTACCCGTGATTGGAGAGGAACATATGTATCTTGTTGTCTTGTTAATATTACAGTAGATCCTGCTGCCCTTAATTTCGCAGCTAATTTTTCTGCGGTGCGAATCGTAACAGTTTTTTCTTGAGTACCTGCTGCGCCAGTTGTACCATTATCTCTTCCTCCATGGCCGGGGTCTAAGACAATTACTTTGTTCTTTAATCCTGGAGTAGAAGAAGATTGGTTAGTCGTTTTAGCCTGTTTGCCATTAGAAACAATCCAACCAGCAATAAAACCTGTTTGTCCATCACTTAATTTAATTTCATACCAATCTTTTTCAGTCCCCACAACTTCAAATGTATCTCCTTGATTCGCTCTTGCTACAATGTTGGCATTCGTATGAGTGCTTTGGCGAATATTGGAGCCGTTGTGTAGAATCGTTACATTTTTTACAGAAGAAGACGACTTTGATTCCGATGAGGAACTCTGCTCTTTGTTCACATACCAGCTAGCAACCCATCCGTTTGTCCCATTTGGAAGTTCAATATTCATCCAGTTATTTTCTTCTTTTAAAATATGAAAATTGTCACCTTGAGAAACGGATCCGATAATGTTCCCGTTTAATGACGGTTTTTCTCTTACATTTAACGAACTAGCGGTAATCGTCCCATTATCATTCGTTTCTTGTTGTTTTTCTTGCTTTTCTTGCTTTTTGCCTGCTTGGATATATTGACTACTTATCCATGCGTTTTGCCCTTGAAATGTGATTTCAGTCCAAGTATTTTCTTGTGATAAAATATCTACGGTTGTACCTGAATTTAATTTACCAATTACTTCACTGTTTGTATCAGGACTAGTACGAACGTTGAGAGAATTACCAGTAATGACCCCTTGTTTAATCACCGTTTTCTTTTCTTCATTAGATGAAGAGCTTGTTTCTTGGGTGGGACCATTCACTTGAACAAAATCTTTGTGTACCCATACATTTCCGTACTCAGTCGTAATTTTTAACCAATCTTGGTCAGTGGAGACAACTTTGTATTCTTTTCCTTTTGACACGACACCAACGACACGATGATCAGTTGAAGGACCACCTCTTACTCTTAGACCATCCGCATTGATGGAAACCGTTTGTCCACCACCGCTTTTTACTTGTTTTTCTTTTTCTTGCGTATTTTCTGTTTCTAGTACAACGAGCCAATTGGCGACCCACCCTTTTTGACCAGATTCAAAATCAATCTGATACCAATCACCTTCTTGGTTAAGGATTGTGTAAGTCTCGTCTCTTGCCGCCATTCCTAGACTTGCATAACTTAATCCTGGGCCTGTGCGAACATTAAGACTATCTGTACCAATTCGAAGCTTTTGACCTGCTGATTCAGCTCCTGCCTCTTTCATAGGTAATAGAAGAGCCATCACTAGAATCATACAAATGGTTATCCAAAGATGTTTTTTGCCTTGCAACCACGTTCCTCCTTCCTGTTTGCCATTTATCAAGATAAGCAAATATTTCTTCTCTCGTCAAGATAAATGAAGTTATATATACTTTCTTTTTTATGTGGCCGTTTCCCTTCTAATATCGGTTTATCATCCTGTTTTGTAAACAAGTTGTAACGTAATAGCCACTTCAAACCATTCGGGAAAAAAGAAATTTTTTTGTCTATTTCTTTATTGTTTTTATAAATATCATTCGATTTGCCCATACTAACATGAGTAAAAGACTATATGGTAAAAGGATGATTGTCTGTGAGATATAGTGAAAAAGGAATGAATGTGCAAAGCGGTGAGAACCAATTATTTGGTGTGGACTTTCATGATTTTATTCAAGCTGAGGGAAATGCCACGATGGTTGAACTTGCGAGTGATTTCGGAATTTCTTTACAAGATGTGAGAAAACTGAAAAAGAAAATCTCTAGAACGTAAATCGCTATCAATTCTAGAGAGAGACTTGACATCTTGTACAATGGTTATTATGATAAGAAGGATAAAATGATATTTTAATACAGTAAATGATAAAATAAATTGAACCAATGAGGAAGAAGAGTAATCATTCTCCACATAAAAAGAGAGGAAATGTCATAGGCTGAAAGCATTTCTATATGATGACTTGATGAAAGAACACTTCTTAGGTTTCTCCCTGAAAAATTTAAATTTATTAGGGGAAGAACGTGTGCAGGCGTTATCTGTGTAAAGAGGCAGTATATCTATCATACTGCAACTAGGGTGGCACCACGGGATATTCAACTCTCGTCCCTTGTATTGAAAAATACAAGGGACGAGAGTTTTTTTATTTAAGCTTTAGGAAAGAGGAGGATTTGGTATATATGTCAATCCGTTTACCAAGGGGTACCCAGGATATTCTTCCTGGTCAAGTAGAGAAATGGCAATTAATAGAACAAAAAGCGAGAGAACTTTGTCATAAATTTCAATATCAGGAGATTCGCACACCGATATTTGAACATACAGATTTATTTTTACGAAGTGTAGGAGATACAACTGATATCGTCCAGAAGGAAATGTACACATTTGATGATCGCGGTGGTAGAAGCTTAACATTGAGACCAGAAGGAACAGCTTCCACTGTACGTTCATTTGTTGAACATAAAATGTTTGGCCAAGCAAATCAACCTGTCAAATTATATTATATGGGGCCAATGTTTCGTTACGAAAGACCACAAGCTGGTCGTTTCCGTCAGTTTGTCCAATTTGGTGTAGAAGCGATAGGTAGTGATGATCCGGCAATTGACGCAGAGGTTATTGCATTAGCGATGGCGCTTTATAAAGAAATGGGTTTGAAAAAGTTAAAACTAGTTATCAACAGTTTAGGTGATAAAGAGAGCCGGGCACAGCACCGTGAGGCCCTCATGGCCCATTTTAGTCCGAGCATTAATGAATTTTGTTCAGATTGTCAAAGCAGATTAGCGAAAAACCCGATGCGTATTCTAGATTGTAAAAAAGATCGCGAACATCCATTGATGAAAACAGCTCCATCAATTATTGATCACTTAAATGACGAATCCAAACAATACTTCAAAAAAGTGCAGCAGTACTTAACAGAATTAGAAATTGATTTTGAAGTCGATGCCAATCTTGTCCGTGGTTTAGACTATTATACGCATACTGCTTTTGAGATTATGAGTGATGCAGAAGGGTTTGGCGCAATAACAACTCTTTGTGGTGGTGGCAGGTATAACGGTTTGACAGAAGAAGTAGGTGGACCGGAAGCACCTGGTATTGGTTTTGCTTTAAGTATTGAGAGATTTCTTGCTGCTTTAGAAGCTGAAAATGTTGAACTCCCAATTGATCAATCCATTGATTGTTATATCGTCACCTTAGGCGAAGAGGCGAAAGATTATTCTGTCGGCTTGCTCCACAAATTGCGCCATGCAGGATATTCTGCTGAGAGAGATTATTCTAATCGTAAAATGAAGGCACAATTCAAATCAGCCGATCGAATGAACGCTAAATATGTAGCTGTTATTGGTGAAGATGAATTGAAAAACAATAAGATTAACTTAAAAATAATGGATAGTGGGGAACAAAAGGAAATGGAGCTTGCTTCATTTATCCAAGACTTTACTGCGCTATATAGAAACTAGGAGGAATCATAGATGTTTGGAAGAACGTACTACTGCGGAGAGATTACTGAAAAAGCGATAGGTGAGAAAGTAACATTAAAGGGTTGGGTGCAAAAACGTCGTGATTTAGGAGGTCTTATCTTTATTGACCTTCGTGACAGAACAGGCATTGTCCAAGTTGTGTTTAATCCGGAAGTTTCACAAGAAGCTTTAGCATTAGCAGAAAAAATTCGTAACGAATATGTGTTGGATATTGAAGGCGTTGTTATTGAAAGGCAACAAGGGACAGTTAATGAGAGCTTAACAACTGGTAAAATTGAAATTCGTGTGGAAAAAGTAACGATACTTAATGAGGCGAAAACACCTCCATTTACGATTGACGAAAAATCAGAAGTATCTGAGGATGTTCGTTTAAAATATCGTTATCTTGATTTAAGAAGACCAGTGATGGCCAATACATTAAAGCTACGCCATCAAGTAACAAAGGCTATTAGAGGATTCCTTGATGATGCCGATTTTATCGATGTAGAGACACCGATCTTAACGAAGAGTACACCAGAAGGAGCGCGTGATTATTTAGTGCCAAGCCGTGTGCATCCAGGAGAGTTTTACGCACTGCCACAATCTCCACAAATATTTAAACAATTGCTGATGGTCAGTGGTGTAGACCGCTATTATCAAATTGCACGTTGCTTCCGTGATGAAGATTTACGTGCAGACCGTCAACCGGAATTTACGCAAATTGATATTGAAATGAGCTTTATGAGCCAAGAGGATATTATTGAGTTGATGGAAAGTATGATGGCAAAAATCATGAAGGAAGTAAAAGGGCAAGAAGTCAATATTCCGTTTCCTCGTTTAACCTATCATGAAGCGATGGCAAGATACGGTTCCGATAAGCCAGATACACGTTTTGGCATGGAGCTAACGGATCTATCTGAAATCGTAAAGAATTCTAGCTTTAAAGTATTTGCTGGTGCTGTTTCATCAGGTGGGCAAGTGAAAGCAATTAACGTCAAAGGAGCGGCTTCCACATATTCTCGTAAAGATATTGATGCATTGACGGAATTTGTTTCAGTATACGGGGCCAAAGGACTTGCCTGGTTAAAAGCAGAAGAAGAAGGTTTAAAAGGACCGATTGCTAAATTTGTGTCTGAAGAAGAACAAGCAGCGATTCAGTCAGCGCTTGGTGTGGAAGCTGGCGACTTATTACTATTTGTAGCTGATAAGAAATCAGTTGTTGCTGATGCACTAGGTGCGCTTCGTCTAAAATTAGGAAAGCAATTAGAATTAATTGATGAGAGCAAATTTAACTTCTTATGGGTAACGGATTGGCCGCTACTTGAGTATGACGAAGAAGATGGCCGCTATTATGCAGCACATCATCCTTTTACAATGCCGCAAAGACAAGACTTGGACAAACTAGCTGATCAACCAGGAGAAGTGAAAGCTCAAGCATATGACCTAGTTCTTAACGGCTATGAACTTGGTGGTGGTTCTCTACGTATATTTGAAAGAGATATTCAGGAGAGAATGTTTGAAATTCTTGGTTTTTCTAAAGAGGAAGCTGTTGAGCAATTTGGTTTTCTCCTTGAAGCATTTGATTATGGTACCCCGCCGCATGGAGGGATTGCACTAGGACTTGATCGTCTAGTGATGTTACTTGCTGGTAGAACCAACTTAAGAGATACCATTGCTTTCCCTAAAACAGCTAGTGCAAGTTGTGTTTTAACAGATGCACCTGGTGAAGTAAGTGAGGCACAATTAAATGATCTTCATCTCGCTTTAAATGTGAAGAATCAAGATTAATTGGTAAAAAAAGTGATTTTTGAACTATACGTCACTTCTTGAATTCATATCTTAGCTATGATAAGATTACTTCAATCATAAAGAGTCCTGATGTGTACGTTGTCTACCCTAATTTTGACCGAACATATTACCTTCGGGAGTCCGGAGTTTTCTACGTAAGCGTAAATGCCTCATTTGTAGGGGACTTACAGATGCGAGAAGCAGGACACCCACCTGCTAAGTGCGGGTTCAAAATGAAGGACCAATAACGACGGCATAATTGGGACTCTTTCACTTTAATATTGTATGTAAAACCTGATGATAGTCATCAGGTTTTTTTGTGTTTTGTTATGACTAAGTAAACCTCAATTGACTTAAGGCAATAAAAAATATGTACTAGCATAGGAAATACAGGTAAAAGTAAATGCTTCTTTTTATGAATGACAAATTCAGTTAACTCCAAATAAAGAAGTAGAGAGAAATCCCAGTGATATACTTGTATTTAACGGAAAGTATGATATATTTTTTTACGGGTATGATTATTTGTAGGATAGATATGGAATGGAGTTGAAATAGATGTTACATCAGTTTTCGCGAAATGAGCTTGCCATCGGTAAAGATGGTTTAGAGACAATGAAAAATAGTACAGTGGCTGTATTAGGTATCGGGGGAGTAGGTACATTTGCCGCTGAGGCCCTTGCTCGTTCAGGTGTTGGCAGACTTGTGCTTGTTGATAAAGATGATGTGGATATTACCAATGTAAATAGACAAATTATTGCGTTGCTTTCTACTGTCGGAAGACAAAAAGTAGAAGTGATGAAAGAAAGAATTATGGATATTAATCCAGAATGTGAAGTCATTGCTTTGAAAATGTTTTATACAGAAGAAACATATGAAGATTTCTTTAGTTATAACCCTGACTTTGTCATTGATGCTTCAGACACGATTTCTTATAAGATTCACTTAATGAAAGAGTGCTTGAAAAGAGATATACCGATTATTTCTAGTATGGGTGCAGCTAATAAGATGGATCCGACAAGATTCCAAATTGCGGATATTTCTAAAACGCATACCGATCCAATAGCTAAGGTGATTCGTACACGTTTAAGAAAGGAAGGCATTCGTAAAGGTATACCTGTTGTTTTCTCTGATGAAAGTCCGATAGTTATTCGTGAAGATGTGAGAAAAACTGTTGGGAAAGATGATGCCAAAATACGTAAGGCGAAAATGCCACCATCTTCTAATGCGTTTGTGCCATCTGTATCAGGACTCATTATGGCAAGTTATGTTGTCAAGGAATTATTAGCAGACATTCCTATTAGCCGTGTAAATGACGAAAGTAAATAAAATAAGAAAAGCTTGTAGTTGATGCTACAAGCTTTTCTTATTTTATTTACGATATTCTTTCATCACAGTCATTAATCCTTCGTAAAGAGAGAGCTCATTATCTAATTGATGGCAAGTTTCTTCCCATTTTTGATTTAGTTCTTTATTTCTTGCCTCTAATTGTTCATTTTCCAATATAAGTGCCTTATTCTCAGATAATAATAAAAGGTCAGGGGTTGTTTTTAAGTATTCAATCACTTTCTGTATGGATAAGCCCGCAGAGTCTTCTCTATTCTTCTTCATAGTATGATACCTCGTTTGACAGGCAGATTCTGTTCTGCCTAATTTTTTTGCTGCCATGCGAAAGGCATCTGCTTTAGAATCACCATTTTGACTATACTCGTTAACCAATTCTTCTAATAGTTGATCATCGGGCTCTTGCCAAGGTGCATATGTCATCGAAAGCCTCCCTTATCAAAATATTTATTATTATCCTCTACCTTAAAAAAAGAATCATACATTTGGTTTGACAGAAATAAAGTACCGGTGTACTATTTTACTAATACACTGGATGTAAAAAGGAGGAAAATATGAATCCTTTTCGTGGCTTGCTGGTAAAAGAATTAAAGATATTGAAATCTCACTTTTACGGCGTAATTGTAACATTGCTTTTTACCGTTTTAATTGGTCTGGCATTGTCTCATTATTTTAATGAAGTAAATATTTTACCAGCTTTTCTGTTTGCTTTGTTTTTTGCGCATATTTTGTTTTATCCCATTTTTATTTTGTTTTCGTTAAGCATGGAAACAAAGACGCAAGGGTGGTTGCATAACCCAAACCCGGGTTCTTACTTATTAATGAGTAAGTTAGTGGCCATTAGTGTTTATTTTGTGATGTCTATAGTCATTACCATCTTTTTGGTGATTGGGAGCTATTTTTATAACCCTGGTGCCTCTTTCTACGACAACATCCCAGTTGTTCTACCAGTTTTCTTATTATTATCTATCACCTGTTCGTCACTCTATTTTGGTTTATGGTTTTGCTTTTATTGGTTCGTTTACTATAGCTTAAAAAATGTACCGATCTTAGGAAGGGTGCGCCCAATATTTTTATTTGTCATAGTAGTTGTGCAAATGTTCATTTCTGGTTTGATAGGTGAAAGCGATTGGTACAAACAATTAATCCATATGAGTGAGCTTGATTTAAATATAGATTGGTTACATTTCAACTTTTTTGTCCAATCAGAAGGGTTCACCTTCAATATGGCTGATAGTACAATCTCCATTGTAGAAATCCTTTTATACCTCTTTACAGCTATTCTGTTATTCATTACCTCGACTTGGTTGCTCGAAAAGAAGGTTGAGGTGTGAAAATGGCGGAAGAGTTTCATTCATCACAGCCGATTTATCTACAAATCATGGAACGGGTTTGTCAACAGATTGTGAGAAAAGAGTTAGCTCCAGGGGCAAAATTACCCTCTGTTCGTGAGATGGCACTTACATTTGGGGTGAATCCAAATACGATTCAAAGGACGTATCAAGAGCTAGAAAGGATGGAAGTCGTTTTGGTGAAGCGTGGGCAAGGAACATTTGTAACAGAAGATACTGCCAAGTTAATGAACTTAAAAAGAGATATGCAAAGGCAAATCATCCAATCCTATGTAAATCATTTGCGAGAGTTAGGCTTTTCTAACGAGGAAATGAAACAAGGGCTATCTCAATTCCTTAAGGAGGATCATGATGATTGAGTTTCATAAGGTGAATAAAAAATATGGCTTTAATCACGTTTTGAAAGATATCAGCTTCACTATACATCCTGGGAAAATAATTGGCCTAGTGGGGCCCAATGGAAGTGGAAAATCGACTATCCTGAAACTCATCTCTGGCCTTACGTACCCTTCAAGTGGTGATGTCAATGTATTAGGGGAGCTTGCCAATAGAAGAATTGCGTCCAAGGTCATTTATTTAACAGAGGCAGACAGTTTTTATCCTTCTTTTACGGTTAAAGATATGCTGAATTTTTATGAGAGTCAATTTGCTGATTTTGATCAAGAAAAAGCAATCGAACTTTTACATTTTATGAAATTAAACGATTCAATGAAAATTAGGTCGTTATCAAAAGGAAACCGTGGGCGATTAAAGTTAGTATTGGCTCTTGCTAGAAAAGCACCTATTCTTCTATTAGATGAACCATTTTCAGGATTAGACCCAATGGTTCGGGATTCGTTAGTTCAGGGATTATTAAGCTTTATTGATTTTGAGAAACAAACAGTGCTAATGGCTACACATGAAATAGAAGAAGTAGAGCCAGTCCTTGATGAATTGATTATGATAGAGAATGGAAGTTATCTTGGTCAGTATCATGTCGAAACAATAAGAGAAGAGAAAGGGTTGTCTATTAAAGAGTGGATGAAAGAAAAATATAAGGGATGAGGTAAAGAAATGAAAGCAGTAGTTAAAATTGAAAATGTAACAAAGGTCATTAAAAAGAGAACCATTATCGATTCCTTAAGTTTTGAAGTAATGGAAGGAGAGGTTTTTGGGTTTCTAGGCCCTAATGGTGCTGGTAAAACAACTACTATTCGGATGATTGTTGGATTAATTGGCATTAGTGAAGGCGATATTAAAATTCTTGATAATAGTGTGCAAACAAACTTTGAGAAGGCGATTCAACATGTAGGAGCGATTGTTGAAAATCCAGAGATGTACAAATTTATGAGTGGATATCAAAATCTTCTGCATTACGCAAAGATGTCAGAAGGAATTACGAAAGAAAAAATTATGGAAACGGTAGAGTTTGTTGGCTTAACTGATCGAATACATGATAAGGTGAAGACTTATTCTCTAGGGATGCGGCAACGATTAGGGCTAGCGCAATGTTTGTTACATGATCCTAAAGTGTTAATTTTGGATGAGCCAACAAATGGACTAGACCCCGCTGGTATTCGGGAAATCCGTGACCATGTAAGGAAGTTAGCAAGAGAAAGAGGAATGGCCGTCATTGTGTCTAGTCATCTTCTTTCAGAAATGGAAATGATGTGTGATCGAGTCGGTATTATTCAAAAAGGTAAATTAATTACGATTCAGTCTGTTCATGAACAAGTTGAAGGAGGAGCAAAGGAATATGAAATCGACGTTGATCATCCGACAGAAGCGATGCTTGCCGTTGATAGATTAATTCCAAATCAGCAAGCAGAAGTGAAGGGAAATACGCTCATGCTCCGAGCGCAAAAAGAGGACATTCCTTTATTAGTAAAAGAGTGGGTACATGATGGGATTAATATATATCGTATTCAAGAAACAACGAAAACTTTGGAAGACCGCTTTCTTGAAGTGACAACACTACAGAAGGAGGCGGAATAAGTCATGTTCTCATTAATTAGAAATGAATGGGTAAAAATCTTTAAACGTAGTGGCACTTATGTCATGATTGGTATTCTTTTATTCATCGTCGCTGTGGCAGGGGCATTTATGAAATATCAAGATGTACAAGGAACAGTCCCTGCGAATGACCAATGGCAAAAAGGGTTACAAATGGAGATTGACTCCTACCAGAAGGAGTTAGAGAATTCTGGGGAGATGCTTCCTCAAGAAGTAAAAGATAGTTATGAAAAGATGATAGCGATCAATGAGTATCGTATCGAAAACAATCTTTCACCAAATGGAGATTACGAGGCACTTAGTTTTATTTCTGATATGTCTTCGCTAATAGATTTTGCCGGCTTATTTATGATTATTATTGCTGGAGGGATTGTGGCAAATGAATTTAATTGGGGAACGATTAAACTACTTCTTATTCGCCCAATTAACAGAAGTAAAATTCTTCTCTCAAAGTACATAACTGTGCTACTATTTGGCTTTAGTTTACTCTTTGTACTTTTCGCATTTTCCGGGATATTAGGACTCATTTTATTTGGCTTAGCTGATAGTGAACCGTATCTCTTATATCAAGATGGGGTAGTAAAAGAACAGTCAATGTTTTTGCATTTACTCAATGTGTACGTTTTATCTTCCATTCAAAATATTATGCTAGCTACGATGGCCTTTATGATTTCATCAGCATTCAGAAGTAGTTCATTAGCGATTGGTTTATCTATTTTCCTTATGTTCGCTGGTGGGCAAATGACACAACTTATTGCGTTGAAGTATGATTGGGCGAAATATAGCTTATTTGCTAATACTGATTTGTTTCAGTATCTTGAAGGAACGCCGATGCTACCAGGTATGACTTTGACTTTTTCCATTATCATGTTGGTTGTGTATTTTCTGATATTCCAAATCATTGCTTTTACCATATTTAAGAAACGAGATATAGCTGGCTAAGATATAGAAGCTGCTGAAATTTTCAGCAGCTTATTTTTATGGTTGAAATGGTCACAATAATGATTGAAGGAGTGTGGGGCTCATGAGGATAAGATGTTGTTTTTTCGTCTTTATATTGATTGTGTTTATACCATTTAATGTGAGCGAGGCATCGACAAAAGAAAGAGTTGAATATGAGTACATGGGCCAAGCCATTTGGGATTTTTGTCACATGAAAGGGAACTACGTAGCGGTTACATTTGACGATGGCCCAGATCCCGTATACACTCCACAAATCTTAGACTTATTAAAGAAATATCAAGTAAAGGCTACTTTCTTTGTCGTGGGGAAAAAAGCAAAAGATTTCCCTCAGGTGATCCAGCGTATAAATAATGAAGGTCACGAAATCGCTAATCATACGTATAACCACGAATATAATGCCATGATTACTGAAGAAAAATTGACAAAAGAACTAAAAAAGACAGATGAAGTTGTGAAAGCAATTACTTCTAAATCAATGACATTGTATCGGCCAGTAGCAGGTATTTACAATGATACGATTATGAATACGGCTACAAAACAAGGTTATTTAGTAACGATGTGGTCTTGGCATCAAGATCCTAAAGATTGGATGAACCCTGGTGTTTATCCGATTTACCACCACGTATCTACTGCGATGAAGCCTGGGGATGTAATTGTTTTACATGATTCTGGTGGTGATCGCTCACAGACGGTGTTTGCGCTAGAGGAAATCCTGAAAACGATGAAAAATAATGATTTTAAAGGGGTAACTGTGTCCGAGCTTATTTTACTTTCACAAGAGATTCCGACAACGATCTTCGACACAAAACAATAAGTTTTTAATGAGTGGTTGAGTAAAAATAAGTGATAGCGAAAAGTGTTGCGATGATATTGCACTTATGAGAGTAATATAGGGAAGCACCTAGCATTTTATTGTTAACAAAGTAAGAAAATCCACCCAAACATTTAGGTTTGGGCGAATTTTTCCAGCATTGCTACTGTTGTAGTCGTTTATAAACAGTGGAAAGAGCTTGTTCAAATTTACCGTTCATTTTCGGTTCATAATACGTTTTCTTCTTCAGCTTATTAGGTAAGTATTGTTGCTTTACCCATCCGTTTTCATAATCATGGGGGTATTTATAGTCAATTCCCCTCCCTAATTCTTTCGCTCCTTTGTAATGGGCGTCTTTTAAGTGATCAGGGACCTCCCCGCTAATGCCTGCACGTATATCTGATAATGCCCGGTCTATCGCCATAATAGCCGAATTAGATTTCGGTGAAAGGCATAGTTCTATCACGGCATTCGCTAACGGAATTCTTGCTTCAGGAAAACCTAACCGCTCCGCTGATTCAATGGCTGATAATGTTCTTTGTCCAGCTTGGGGAGAGGCGAGTCCGATATCTTCATAAGCAATGACCAATAACCTTCTTGTAATACTTACCATATCCCCAGCCTCAATCAACCTCCCTAAATAGTGAAGGGCAGCATTCACGTCACTTCCACGAATGGATTTTTGGAATCCAGATAAAACATCGTAATGTGCATCACCATCCTTGTCATGTGCCATACTCTTGTTTTGCATGCATTCTTCAGCAGCAGAAAGTGTGATGAGGATGGTGCCAGAGTCACTTGGTTCAGTTGAAAGCACAGCTAATTCTAGGGCATTAAGAGAACTGCGAACATCTCCTCCAGATGATGTTGCAAAATGTGTTAATGCTTCATCTGTTATCTCTATCGTTTTTTTACCTAATCCTCTTTCTTCATCCGTAATCGCTACTTTTAATGCCATTTTAATTTCTTCTACTTCTAATGGCTTTAGTTCGAAAATTTGACATCGACTTCTGATGGCTGGGTTAATCGCATGGTAAGGATTGCTTGTTGTAGCACCAATTAATGTAATCATGCCGTTTTCTAAATAAGGTAAAAGAAAATCCTGTTTAGCTTTATCCAAACGATGAACTTCATCTAATAATAAAATAACTTTACCTGACATCTTGGCTTCTGCTGCTACGACTTCCATATCCTTTTTATTATTTGTCACTGCGTTTAAAGTGCGAAATGCGAATTGAGTACTACCTGCTATTGCGTTAGCAATGGAAGTTTTTCCTATTCCTGGAGGACCATATAATATCATCGAGGACAATTGTTTTGCTTTTACCATCCTATGAATAATTTTATCTTCCCCCACGAGATGTTCTTGACCGATAATTTCATTAATTGTTCTTGGTCTCATTCGAAAAGCTAACGGTTTGATATTCAACTATATCACTCCTAATTAGATAAGAAGCTTATCCTGTTCCTTTTGATAACATATCATAAAAATAAGAAAGCTAAAATGATTAACGCTTGCAAATGTGCTATAATAGCAAGGTCTATTTATATGTTGTGAAGAATAAATGCTTTTAACTTATCTATCTACATTTTAAAGAATATATTTTAGCCTCAATGGAGGGCATAAGAAGAAAGATGAAAGAAAGACAATCTATCCTGTGAGGGCTTGGGAAAATGATCAATAATAAAAAAATGGGGCAAACAGGACCGAGGTTTATCATCTATTTACTCGGTTTATTAGTAATGAGTTTAGGAATTGTACTCCTTATTGTTGCAGATTTAGGCGCAACACCTTGGGACGTCTTGCATGTAGGTTTGTATTATCAATTAGGGCTATCAATTGGCACTTGGTCTATCATTGTTGGTATTTTTGTACTTGCTGTTGCGGCGATCATTGGTAAAGAGATGCCAAAAGCAGGCGCTTACCTTAATATGATACTCATTGGTATCTTCATTGATTTGTATTTATTATTACCATTTATGACCACTCCCGAAACGATATGGGGCAAGTTCATCATGTTTGCTTGTGGTCTTTTAATTAATTGTTATGGTATGGGCTTGTATATATCAGCTCGTTTAGGTACTGGGCCACGGGATAGTTTGATGATGGCATTAACGAGCCGAACAGGTTGGAAAGTTGCCTATATAAGGTCAAGTATGGAAATTATTGTGTTAGTTATCGGTTGGCAGCTTGGCGGTCCTGTCTTTTGGGGAACAATCGTTTTAAGCTTGGCTACTGGCCCGATAGTTGGTGTAGCATTACCACAATGTCAAAGATTTACGAATAAGTTACTTGCACGGATGAAGGAAAGAAAAGTATCGATTGCCTCATAACAGGTAACGATGGAATTTATAGAGAGAGAATAAAGATGAATAGAGGTGTCGGGAATGAAAATATCGACAAAAGGTCGTTATGGATTAACGATTATGATTGAACTCGCTAAGAAATATGGGGAAGGTCCCGTTTCGTTAAAAACAATTGCACAAGCAAATGATTTATCGGAACACTACTTAGAACAATTAATTGCTCCTTTAAGAAATGCTGGTTTCGTTAAAAGTATAAGAGGCGCTTATGGTGGATATATTCTTGGAGATGAGCCATCGAAGATCACTTCAGGCGATATTATTCGCGTATTAGAAGGTCCGATTAGCCCAGTTGAAGGGATAGAAAATGAAGAACCGGCCAAAAGAGAATTATGGATGCGTATACGTGACGCAGTGAAAGAGGTATTGGATAATACAACGATTGAGGATTTAGCAAACCATAAAGATAATGGTGAATCCGATGCTTATATGTTTTATATTTAACAGATTAGCAAGAAGGTGAAAAGAGTGGAAAGAATTTATTTGGATCATGCGGCAACAAGTCCGATGCATCCACAAGTAATTGATGTAATGACGCGAATGATGAAAGAGGATTACGGGAATCCATCAAGCATTCATTCTTTTGGTAGAGAGGCGAGACAAGTACTTGATCAGGCAAGAGAGGTAATGGCATCAAGTATTGGTGCTAATGCAAATGAGATCATCTTTACGAGTGGTGGAACGGAATCTGATAATCATGCTATTTTTGGCGTAGCTAGAGCGAATCAAAATAAAGGTAAGCATATCATTACATCAAAAATCGAACATCATGCAGTATTACATGCTTGCGAAGAACTTGAAAGAGAAGGGTTTGAAGTAACGTATTTACCAGTCAACAATGAAGGGGTTGTTGAAGTAGACACCGTTAAGAAAGCGTTACGAGAGGATACGATTTTAGTTACCATTATGTTTGCGAATAATGAAGTTGGTACCATTCAACCCATCGCTGAAATAGGTAAGCTTCTCGTTAATCATCAAGCGGTCTTTCATACAGATGCGGTACAAGCATACGGTCTATTGCCTATAGATGTGAATGAAGCAAATATTGACTTACTTTCTGTATCAGCTCATAAAATAAATGGTCCTAAAGGGATTGGATTTCTCTATTGTCGTAAAGAGATTTCCCTTCCTTCAAGATTTTTTGGTGGCGAGCAAGAAAGAAAGCGTAGAGCTGGAACGGAAAATGTACCTGCTATTGCTGGTTTTCTAGAAGCAGTGAAAATAAGTCAACAAGATAGAGCGGTTAAAAGCAAGCACTTTCAACAATTAAGAGAAACGTTCTTACAAACCTTGATAGAAAATGAAGTAAAGTTTGTGCAAAACAGTTCACTTGCTGAAACGCTTCCTCATGTATTAAACTTAAGCTTTCCAGAAACAAATGTCGAAGCTATGCTTGTTAATTTAGATTTAGTAGGGATTGCTGCATCTAGTGGATCTGCATGTACAGCAGGATCTATAGACCCATCACATGTACTGGTCGCTATGTTTGGCAAAGGACATGAGCGCCTAGGTAACTCTATAAGATTCAGCTTTGGCTATGGTAATACAATAGAACAAGCAAGTGTAGCTGGAAAAGAAATAAGTAAAATCGTACAACGATTTCAGGCATAAATAAGTAAAGCAATGAGAGGTGAAGATCATGTCAAAAGCGCCAAAAGATACACGAGTCGTTGTTGGTATGTCCGGTGGCGTAGACTCATCGGTAGCTGCACTCCTTCTCAAAGAACAAGGCTATGATGTCATCGGCATTTTTATGAAAAACTGGGATGACACCGATGAAAACGGTGTATGTACAGCGACGGAAGATTATGAAGATGTTATCCGCGTATGTAATCAAATCGGTATTCCATACTATGCTGTTAATTTTGAGAAGCAATATTGGGATAAAGTGTTCACCTATTTTCTTGATGAATATAAAGCAGGTAGAACACCAAATCCTGATGTCATGTGTAATAAGGAAATTAAATTTAAAGCGTTTCTAGAACATGCGATGCATTTAGGTGCTGATTATTTAGCTACAGGGCATTATGCGCGTGTAGAAGAAAGAGATGGCGAAGTGAAAATGCTTCGCGGCCTTGATGAAAACAAAGATCAAACGTATTTTCTTAATCAGCTTTCGCAAGATCAATTAAAAAAAGTCATGTTCCCAATTGGCAATATTAAAAAGTCAGAGGTACGGGAAATTGCGGCAAAAGCAAATTTAGCAACAGCTACTAAGAAGGATAGTACAGGTATTTGTTTTATTGGTGAAAGAAACTTCAAAGAATTCCTAGGTAACTACTTGCCAGCTCAACCAGGTAATATGGAGACATTTGATGGTAAAATCGTCGGTAAACATGATGGTTTAATGTATTACACCATTGGTCAAAGGCATGGCCTAGGAATCGGAGGAGCAGGAGAGCCTTGGTTTGCGATTGGTAAAGACTTGAAAAGAAATGTTCTTTATGTAGGACAAGGCTTTCACCATGAAAAACTATATTCCGATTCCCTTGTAGCAGTGAATGTAAGTTGGGTATCTGAAAAAGAAATGCCACAAACATTTGAATGTACAGCTAAATTTAGATATCGTCAGACAGACAATAGTGTGACGGTGGAACGTTTGGCAGACAATAAAGTGCGCGTTAAGTTTCATGAGCCAAGTAGAGCGATTACCCCTGGCCAATCAGTTGTCTTTTATAACGGTGATGAATGTTTAGGTGGGGCAACAATTGATGAAGTGTATATTGATAGTAAGCAGCTCACATATGTAGGATAAAAAATCAGGCAGATTGTTTGCCTGGTTTTTTATTTTTTTTGCTGCTTCTTCAACGAGTCACTGACGTTAGCGTGAAACGCACATATTCCTTTGCTATCTATCGGAAATCGGTCGAGGGTAACTTTTGCTCATTTCACTTATTAGAAAAGCTGGAGGATAGCCGAGCAAACAAATTGCTCATCTAAACTTGGAAAAAATAAATTTAGCCACGCAAACACATGATCAGCTTTTAACTATCATTTATGGTCAATTGACTATCACACCCAATTTATACTAGGACCGTTTTAGCCTGTGAATGAAGTCTTGAAGAAAAATATGCTATACTATTTCGAAGAGAAAGAGATGAAATGGAGTCGATAAATAATGGATAAAAACCAACAAGGTATTCAATATATGCAAGAAGGAAAATGGGAAGAAGCAGCTAAGATTTTTATGGAAGCGATTGATGAGAACCCTGAGGATGCGGTATCTTATATCAATTTTGGTAATGTTTTATCAGCCGTTGGCGACGGGGAACGTGCGTTGAAGTTTTTTCTAAAAGCAATTGAACTTGATGAAAACGCGGGTGTTGCTTATTATAGCGTCGGAAATTTACTTTTTGAAAAAGAACAATTTGATGAAGCAAAAAATATGTTTGAAAAAGCGATGCAAAAAGGAATTGACCATGGAGACAATTATTTTATGTTAGGTATTTCTCTTATGCAATTAGAGCAAGGGAAACTAGCATTACCATACTTGCAGCGTGCAACTGAATTAAATCCACAGGATGCAGAAGCGGCTTTCCAATATGGCCTTTGCTTAGCACAATTAGAATTAATAGATGAAGCCATTAAGCAATTACAACACTGTATTGAATTAGATGAGGAACATGCGGATGCTCATTATAATCTCGGTGTAGCTTATGCTTTTAAAGAAGACGTGCAAAAGGCACTTGATCACTTTAATCGTGCATTGGATATACAACCGGACCATATGCTTGCGGGCTACGGTAAGAAAATGATTGAAAAACAGTCATAAAATAAAAAACAAGATGCACTTAAAAAGGAAGGAGCACAAGGGATGGATGAGCAGAATTCTTTAGATCTATTTGCTGAACAAAAAACGTATGTAAAAGGCAAGCATCTTGTGACTATTTTCCATAATGAAAGTAATCTTTATACGGTTTTGCGTATACGGGTTTTAGAGACAAATGCACAATATGACGAGAAAGAAGCGGTCATTACTGGTTATATACCGAAAATACATGAAGAGGAGACCTATACTTTTTTAGGGGAATGGAAGGAACATCCGAAGTTTGGGATGCAATTTCATGTGGAGCAGTATAAGAAAGAAATGCCCCAAACAAAAGAAGGCGTCGTTAATTATTTATCAGGTGATCTCTTTAAAGGGATTGGGAAGAAAACGGCACAAAGTATTGTCGATGAGCTTGGGGAAAATGCGATCAATCTCATCTTAAATAATCCTTCATTATTAGATGGGATACCAAAATTAGCAAGTGAAAAAGCAAAAATATTATACGACACACTTGTGGAAAATCAAGGAATTGAACAAGTCATGATCCACCTCAATCAACTTGGTTTTGGACCGCAACTATCTATGAAGATTTTTCAAACATATAAAGATCAAGCGATAGATATTTTGCAAAGAAATCCTTATCAACTCGTAGAGGATATTGAAGGGATTGGCTTTCATCGGGCAGATGAAATTGGACAACAATTGGGAATGGCAGGTAGTCACGCTGACCGAATTAAAGCAGCCTGTTTATATATGCTTGATAGTGAAAGTGCACACTCAGGTCACGTATATGCAGAAGCAGAAGAATTACTACCTGCTGTCAAAAAACTATTAGAAGAAAAAGCGACTGAGGTAATCCCTTATGAGGCGATTAGTGAAGCAATCATAACGCTCGGTGAAGAGGGAAAAGTAATTGCAGAGGGACAGCAGTTATATTTACCTTCTCTTTTCTTTTCTGAAAAGGGAATCGTCACAAATATCAAACGTATACTCAATCAAACGGAGTTTAATGAACAGTTTCCCGAGTCGGAATTTCTTCTTGCTTTAGGACAATTAGAAGAGCGACTTTCTGTACAATATGCGCCATCTCAAAAAGATGCCATTCAAAAAGCGTTAATGTCGCCAATGATGATATTAACAGGTGGTCCAGGTACGGGAAAAACAACGGTTATTCAAGGGATTGTTGAATTGTATGGTGAATTACATGGTTGTAGTTTAAATCCGAAAGACTATAAAAAAGAAGAGCCATTTCCTTTCTTACTAGCTGCCCCTACTGGAAGAGCCGCGAAAAGAATGGCAGAATCAACTGGTTTACCAGCTGTGACGATTCACAGATTGCTCGGCTGGAATGGAAGTGAGGGTTTTGACCATCATGAGGAAAACCCGCTTGAAGGGAAAATCCTTATAGTGGATGAAACTTCCATGGTTGATATTTGGTTAGCCAATCAACTTTTTAAAGCGATACCTGAAGAAATGCAAGTCATTCTTGTTGGTGATGAAGATCAATTACCATCAGTTGGCCCAGGCCAAGTATTAAGAGATTTATTACTTTCTGAACGCATTCCTCAAGTAAGGTTGACAGATATTTATAGGCAATCGCAAGGTTCCTCCATTATTGAGTTGGCACATGAAATGAAAAAGGGAAGATTGCCACAAAATATTACCCAGCAACAAAAAGATCGCTCCTTCTTTCAATGTCAGCCAGGTCAAATTGGTACGGTCATTGAACAAGTGGTGCGAAATGCAAAGAAAAAAGGTTATTTAGCAAAGGATATCCAAGTCCTTGCACCGATGTATCGTGGTCCGGCAGGTATTGATCGCCTGAATAAAATGATTCAAGAAATTTTCAACCCTAATGAAGATGGTAGTAGAAAAGAAATTGCTTTTGGTGATGTCGTCTATCGTATTGGGGATAAGGTTCTGCAATTAGTCAATCAACCTGAAAACCATGTGTATAATGGTGATATGGGTGAAATCATTTCAATATTTTATGCGAAAGAGAACACAGAAAAACAAGATATGGTCATTGTTTCTTTCGACGGCGTTGAAGCTACGTATACAAAACAGGATTTAAATCAAATCACACATGCCTATTGTTGTTCTGTTCATAAGTCACAAGGCAGTGAGTTTCCGATTGTTATTCTTCCGGTCGTTAAAAGTTACTACCGGATGCTACGGAGAAATTTATTATATACGGCCATTACACGAAGCAAGCAATTCCTGATATTATGTGGGGATGAAGAAGCGTTAAAAATGGGTGTACAACGTTTAGATGATCAATCAAGACGATCTAACTTACGATTGAAATTACAAGATGAGATCGTAGAAGTTGAGACAATTGAAGCAATTGATGAATCATTAACATATGAAGATTACTTGATGAAAGTCGACCCGATGATAGGAATGGAAAATATCACACCTTATGATTTTTTAGAGGCTGAATAGACTAAGATGAGAGATTTTTTCTCATCTTATTTTTTACCCTTGTATACATAAAACAAATTGCCAACCTTGAAAAAGAATGAGCTGTACCTTCTTTGAACAAAATAACAATGTTCAAAGAAGGTGGGAGTAACTTTTGCGAACATTTTCCTTATTAAGAGGCTTGTCGGTTATCGTGTTGAATAACGGTAGAGCAATTGGTGAAGTGAATGATCTCTTCATCTCACCCGAAGGATTAGTGAAGGGACTATGGGTGAAGAACCACTCATTTATTCGCAAATCCTTTTTTCTAGATATTAAAGATGTGTATTCATTTGGTTGGGATGGTGTGATGGTTGAAAGTTGTGATGTATTAACAGCTATTCCAAAGCATAGTGATTTTACGATTGCTAGTGAAAATCGCTTGGCTGGCCGAATGATGATGACAAGAGAGGGCGATCGCTTAGGACTTCTTCAAGATGTATATTTCAATGAAGAAATGGGCACAATCGTAGGGTATGAACTATCAGATGGCTTCTTTTCTGATGTACTTGAAGGAAAGAAAGTAATTAAAGCTAGTTGCGCACCAGCGATTGGAAAGGATGCCATTATTGTAAATGTAGAATAAGGTAGGTGTCCTTTCCATGATGCTTCAATGTCCTAATTGTCAAAGTAAAGATGTCGGTAAGATTGGCATTAATCAATATTATTGTTGGAATTGCTTTATCGAACTCTCATTGTCTAAAGGAATGATTCACACTCACCAAGTGGAAGAAGATGGGTCTTTAAGTTCTTTAGATGACTTATTTGATGAAGAAGAGCGTCGTTTTTCTTCATAAAAAAATTTTATGAGAGGTGTCATATAATGAATAAAATGTTAACCTCAGCAGCAGTCATCGGTGCAGGAGTAGCCGCATATAGCTATATGCAGAAAAATAACATCGTCTCAAAAAGAGATATGAAAAAGATACAAAGAAAAGTAATGAAAATGTTTTAATTGTTATATCGTCCTCAATCAAATGATTGGGGGCGTTTTTCGTATGGGTGTTAGTTTTATTTTCAGATTCTCTCCTTGTTTAACTTGTATGTATAATTCATATGCTCTCTTCTCAAGATATTAAAGGGAGGCGTAGTGTATGGACGTTCGTATAAAATGGTTGTACCGTTTAGGCTTTGTTTTGCTTATTCTTATTTTACTTTTTATCTTTTTCCAATTAAAAGAATTATGGCTCCCTCTTTTGAAATTACTGTTAGTTGTGCTGATTCCGTTTTTACTTGGGGCATTTTTTACATATCTCTTACATCCTATTGTTGAAAAGTTACATCAAGCAGGTATGCACCGAGGATTAGCAGCTTTTGGTATTTATTTGTTGTTTTTTGGTGGTGTAGGCTACGGATTGTATAAGGGTATTCCGGCTTTTATTCATCAACTAAATGATTTAGTTAATCATGCGCCAGAGTTTGCCGAGCAATATCGATCTTTTATTGCTTTGATTCAAGATCGCACATCTGAATGGCCAGAAACATTACAATTACGTGTGGAGGATGGGATTAACGATATAGAAGCAGCATTAGATAAATTATTAACAAAGGCAATCAATATATTGCTTGAGATTCTTAATTATGCTTTAATCATCGCCATTATCCCATTTATCTCCTTTTACCTATTAAAAGATTATACAGATGTAAAAAAAGCAGTCTGGTACTTAACGCCAAGAAGATGGCGCAAAGAGGCTGTTTTGTTTGTAAGAGATGTTGATAAGTCGCTCGGTGGTTATATTCGTGGACAACTCCTTGTATGTTTAGTAATCGGGGTAATTTCAGCTACTTTATTTTGGGTGTTCGGTATGAAGTATCCATTGTTGCTTGGGTTTATTATTGCAATAACCAACATTATTCCCTACTTTGGGCCAATTATTGGTGCAGTCCCAGCGGTGATAATTGCAGCAACACTGTCAGTAAAAATGGTGATTATTACATTAATCATTATTGTCGTATTGCAATTTGTGGAAGGGAATATATTATCTCCATTAATTGTAGGGAAAAGCTTACATATGCACCCCCTCATAATTATGCTTTCATTATTAGCTGGTGGAGAAGCCGGCGGTATCATTGGTTTAATTATGGCTGTTCCGATTTTGGCAATCCTAAAAATCAGTCTTATACATGCGCGTAAATTGTTAATGAACCGACATCACACAGATAAGGTATAGTTTAAGCTGTATTTGTTGATACTGTTAGACATTGAGATGTTGACAAAAGAGCAAAAAACTAGCTATAATTCGACTATATCTATTTAAATAATGTTAAGATGTTGATGGAAGAAGTATGTTATAGTCCATTTGAAAGAGAGGAAATTCCATGGCTGAGAGAATTTCTCGATGAAGGATAACAGAAAGCTAATCCGGAGTGCAGTTAACTACTGCCGTTCACCGCGTTAAGGTGCTTTGAGAGGTGAGAGTTTTCTTTCACAATCAGGGTGGTACCGCGAGTTTCAGTTCTCGTCCCTGTATTGGGGATGAGGGCTTTTTTTTATGGTTACATCTATTTTTAGGAGGTTTTTTTATGAAACATTTAACTGGCGCAGAAATTAGACAAATGTTTTTAGATTTTTTTAAAGAAAAAGGCCATGCAGTTGAACCAAGTGCTTCTTTAGTACCGCATGAGGATCCATCATTATTATGGATTAACAGTGGTGTAGCTACGTTAAAGAAATATTTTGACGGTCGAGTCATTCCTGAAAATCCAAGGATTGTTAATGCACAAAAATCAATACGTACCAATGATATCGAAAATGTAGGTAAGACAGCACGTCACCATACATTCTTTGAAATGCTTGGGAATTTCTCTATCGGTGATTATTTTAAAGAAGAAGCGATTCTATTTGCTTGGGAATTCTTGACGAGCCCAAAATGGATTGGTTTTGAAGAAGAGAAATTATCTGTGACAATCCACCCTGAGGATGATGAAGCGTACCAATTATGGAGAGAAAAAGTAGGGGTGCCAGAAGAGCGAATTATTCGTTTAGAAGGGAATTTCTGGGATATCGGAGAAGGCCCAAGTGGACCGAACACAGAAATTTTCTATGATAGAGGAGAAGCGTACGGTAACGACTTAAATGATCCCGAGCTCTATCCTGGTGGAGAAAACGAACGTTATTTGGAAGTATGGAATCTTGTATTTTCTGAGTTTAACCATAATCCAGATGGCACATATACACCACTACCAAAGAAAAATATTGATACAGGCATGGGCTTAGAGCGTATGGCTTCAGTTGTGCAAAATGTAAAGACGAATTTTGACACAGATCTATTTATGCCAATTATTAAAGGGACAGAAGATATTTCCGCTGAGAAATATGGAAAAACTGCGGAACAAGATGTCGCATTTAAAGTGATTGCTGACCATATTCGTACAGTCGCATTTGCGATTGGTGATGGCGCTCTTCCATCAAATGAAGGAAGAGGATATGTCCTAAGACGATTATTACGTCGCGCGGTTCGTTATGCGAAGCAAATCAATATTCATCGTCCGTTCATGTTTGAGTTAGTACCAGTAGTCGCAGAAATAATGGTTGATTACTATCCACAAGTAAAAGAAAAAACAGCTTTTATTCAAAAAGTCATAAAAAATGAAGAAGAACGCTTCCATGAAACGTTACACGAAGGTTTAGCTATTCTTTCAGAAGTAATGAAAAAAGAAAAAGCGAATGGGCATACCGTTATCGATGGAAAGGATGTTTTCCGTCTTTATGATACGTATGGTTTCCCTGTTGAATTAACAGAGGAGTATGCGGAAGAAGAAGGCATGACCATCGACCATGATGGCTTTGAAAAAGAAATGGAAAATCAGCGAGATCGCGCTCGTGCTGCTCGTCAAGATATTGATAGTATGCAAGTCCAAGATCGTGTCCTAGGTGACATTACGGTAGATAGTAAGTTTGTTGGGTATGAGCAATTGACGATTGATACTGAAGTCGCATCAATTGTAAGTGGTGGAGAGCTAGTAGACGAAGCTTCTCAAGGCGAAGAGGTTCAGTTAATATTAACAGCTACTCCTTTCTATGCTGAAAGTGGTGGACAAATTGCTGATAAGGGAACGCTAACAGCGAGTGGCTTAAAGGTTGAAATAAAAGATGTTCAAAAAGCTCCAAATGGACAAAATCTCCATCGTGCAGTTATTACTGAAGGAGTATTAAAAGCTCATTCATCGGTTAAAGCAACGGTTGATTATTTTAATCGTAATAAAATCGTAAAAAATCATACAGCGACACATCTTCTTCATCAAGCATTGAAAGATGTATTAGGGTCTCATGTAAATCAAGCAGGTTCTCTCGTTGAACCAGATCGACTAAGATTTGACTTTTCTCACTTTGGACAAGTAACAGGAGAAGAATTAGAGAAAATCGAAGCCATTGTTAACGAGAAAATTTGGAATAGCTTAAATGTACAAATTGACCTAAAAGGTATTGAAGAAGCGAAAGCAATGGGAGCAATGGCCTTATTTGGAGAAAAGTACGGGAAAATTGTACGAGTTGTTCAAATCGGCGACTATTCATTAGAACTTTGTGGTGGTTGTCATGTTCCGAATACTGCTGTAATTGGTTTGTTCAAGATCCAATCTGAAAGCGGGATTGGTGCAGGCACAAGAAGAATTGAAGCAGTCACAGGTGAAGGCGCTTATAAGATGATGACAGAGCAAATCTCTGTATTAAAAGAGGCTGGAGCCAAATTAAAATCAAATATAAAAGATGTACCAGTAAAAATTGACGGCTTACATGCAGAAATCAAGCAATTGCAAAGAGAAAATGAATCATTAGCAACTAAATTGGGTAATATTGAAGCTGGAAGCTTGATTGACCAAGTGAAAGAAGTGGATGGTGTTAAAGTATTAGCTGCAAAAGTTCAGGCGACTGACATGAACCACTTGCGAAATATGGCAGATGAATTAAAACAAAAGCTTGCTTCAGCAGTGGTTGTACTTGGAAGTGCGAATGAAGGAAAAGTTAACTTAATTGCCGGTGTGACAGATGATTTGATTAAAAATGGTTATCATGCGGGTAAATTAATTAAGGAAGTGGCTACTCGCTGCGGAGGCGGTGGCGGTGGACGCCCAGATATGGCGCAAGCTGGTGGAAAAGACCCAGCAAAATTAGAAGTGGCGTTACAATTTGTAGAGGAATGGGTAAAATCCGTTTGATTACCGAATAGTTTAGTGTAGAATGTAGGTAAACAAAGCGAATCATAAAAAGAAGAGGTTAACCATAACCTCTTCTTTAATGACCTTGGTGTAGCTATCAATCCTTCTCTTTTTGATAGGTAGCTTTATCGCTTAAGAACAGAATAGTGAGGTGTAGCAATTGAGCTCATTTGACAAAACGATGAGATTTAATTTTCCTGAGGAACCATTTGAACAAGATGTCAATAAAGTATTGTTCCATGTTCATGATGCTCTGCAGGAAAAAGGGTACAATCCTATTAATCAAATTGTAGGTTACCTGCTTTCTGGAGACCCTGCCTACATACCCCGTCACAAAGATGCACGGAATGTGATTCGCAAGTTAGAACGGGATGAAATTATTGAAGAACTTGTGAAGTCGTATTTAAAACAGCAACGAGAGGGATAATATGCGTACAATGGGATTAGATGTCGGCTCAAAAACTGTCGGCGTGGCTGTGAGTGATGGTCTTGGTTGGACAGCCCAAGGCATCGAAACAGTGAAAATTAATGAGGAACAAAATCAGTACGGGTTTAAACGTATTGGTGAGCTGCTCAAAGAATATGAAGTAACAAAAGTTGTTGTTGGCATTCCTAAGAACATGAATGGTACAATAGGGCCTAGGGGAGAAGCGAGTCAGTTCTATGGAAATGAACTTAACAAGCGTTTCGGTGTTGAGGTTATTTATTGGGACGAGCGTCTCACTACAATTGCTGCAGAGAGAGTCTTACTTGATGCAGATGTCAGTCGCAAAAAAAGGAAAAAAGTGATTGATAAAATGGCGGCAGTCATGATTTTACAAGGTTATTTAGATAGCCAGAATTAAGAGGTGAAAGAAATGGATCACGGAGAAAATAATATCACAGTAGTAGATGAGGAAGGTAACGAGCAGCTTTGCGAAGTGCTTTTTACGTTTGACTCTGAAGAGTTTGGCAAATCTTATGTTCTTTATTATCCAATTGGTGCAGATGAAGATGAAGAAGAGGTTGAAATTCATGCATCCGCATTTGTTCCAAGTGAAGATAATACAGATGGTGAATTAATGCCAATTGAAACGGATGAAGAATGGGACCTTATCGAAGAGATGTTAAATACATTTTTAGAAAATGAAGAAGAGTAAGCTTAAAAGACCCGCGTTCAGTGGGTCTTTTACTTTAGATGCTTTCATTTTGCGCAACAAACTAGCGAGTAAGGTTAATCCAAGAAATGTTTATCACACAAAATAAACCTGCCTCAAATAAACCCCTCAAACTTCCACCTTTACCCACATTTCGATTTTATTCTCTATTAAACTTAACTCACTATTATTAGTAAATTGTTATTGATTAAGGATCACAGCATAACTGATTTGTTCATACTAGAAGAATTTTGTCTAAATATGCTATCCTATGACAGAAAGTATAGTATAATAATCCGAGATGTATGCGAGCTATTTTCCGCTATTGATACAGTGTCAACATTAGAGAGAAAGAAAGTATGAATAGTAAGGGGAAATGGTTGCAAGGAGGTTTACCATGACAGATGATAAAAAAGGTAAGATGAAAAAAAAGTTGATAGAGAGGCAAACAGAAGCGAAAGTTGTCCGTAAAATCGTGTTAATTACAGCTATCATATTATTTGTAATCATAGGTGTCGGAGGGCTAGGTGGGTTCCTTTATGTGAATTCTGCGTTAAAGCCTGTCAATCCAGATAACGACAAAGTCAAAAATGTCGAAATTCCGATTGGCTCATCCGTCTCAGGGATCGGTCAAGTACTAGAAGAGAATGGGATAATAAAGGATGCTAGAGTATTCAAATATTATGTAAAGCTAAAAAATGAATCAGGATTTATGGCGGGAACTTATGAACTAGCACCTGCAATGACATTAGGGCAAGTGATATCAGAGCTAAAAACTGGAAATGTAGATCAAGAAGTTGTGTTTAAAGTCACGCTTCCTGAGGGCAAGCAGTTGGAACAAATTGCAGCAATTATTGCAGAAAAAGCAGGTATGGAGGCTGATGAAGTCTTCGCAGAATTAAATGATAAAGCATTTGTTCAGAACATGCAGGAGAAATTTCCAAGTGTCATTACTGATGATGTTTTTGCTGAGAATATTAAATACCCTTTAGAGGGATATTTATTCCCTGCCACATATGATTACTATAAAGAAGATGCAACCGTCGAAGAAATTGTGACACCAATGATTAAAAAGACGAGTGAAGTACTTGCTCAGTACACTGAAGCAATGGAGAAAAATGAGATGTCTGTCCATGAGTTACTCACAATGGCTTCTTTAATCGAAGAAGAAGCCACTGCACAAGTGGACCGCGATAAGATAGCAAGTGTTTTTTATAATCGTATGGATGAAGATATGCCATTACAAACAGACCCAACCGTTTTATATGCACATGGTGAGCACAAGGAAAGAACATTGTATAAGCATTTAGAAATAGATGATCCATATAACACATATAAATACAATGGCCTAACACCTGGACCGATTGCTAATGCAGGTTCCACTTCTATTGAAGCTGCATTGAATCCGGAAGAAACAGATTATTTATATTTCCTAGCTACACCAGAAGGAGAAGTTTTATTCTCTAAAACATTGGATGAACATAATGTGAAGAAAAATGAGCACATAACTAGTAATAATTAAAAAATAGTGGAAAGCTAAAAGGATGTAAATGATGTTTGATCATCATTTATGATGAAATCTCATAGCTTTCCTCTTTTTTTTGTGGTAAAATAGCACAAGCATTTTATATATTTTTTCATGCGGCGTATCATGCAAAAAGCTAGATGGTCTAAGCTTTTTTGGACAATCTACTAATGTGAGCGCTTTTTTTCTTGCATATGCAAAGGATGGAAGTTAAATTAATAGAGGTGAAAGTAATTGCTAAATGACGAGCTAATTACATATATGCAAAAATTAATACCGAATCGAACAAACCTCTTCATGGAAATGGAAGAATACGCTAGGGAAAATCGTGTGCCGATTATGGAACTAGAAGGTATCGAAGCCATGTTACAGATTGTACGAATTCAACAACCAACAAAAATATTAGAGATTGGGACTGCAATCGGATATTCCGCATTACGAATGGCTGAAGCTTGTCCATCTGCCCATATTGTTACATTGGAAAGGGATCAGGAGCGCTATGAAAAGGCAGAGAACTATTTTGCAAGAAGCGGCATGGGCGATCAAATCACTTTAATAAAAGGCGATGCATTGGAGCAAGAAGATGAGGTTCGATTGTTAGGTGACTATGATATGATCTTTATTGATGCAGCAAAAGGACAGTATAAGAAGTTTTTCGAAATATATAGTCAATATTTAAATGATGCAGGTGTAATTATTACCGATAACGTGTTATTTAAAGGCCTCGTTTATGAAAAGGCAGAAATAGAAAAAAAACGCATTCGCAACCTAGTGCAAAAAATTGACCAATTTAATCAATGGCTGATGGAAAATGATCGTTACCATACCGTGATTTTGCCTATTGGTGATGGCGTTGCGATAAGTAGAAAGAAATAAGTTTTGTTGTGATAGCGAATAATTACAAGTATAAGTACCATATGTTTGGCAATCATAGCAAAAAGGTGTATATTGTTAAGCAGTAGCAAAAAGCTACGATGTTAGGGAGATTGATAAAGATGAAGAGAAAACCGATTGTCATCGGTGTAGCTGGTGGATCAGGCTCTGGAAAGACAAGTGTAACGAGAGCAATTTATAATCGATTTCAAGGTCATTCTATTCTGATGTTAGAACAAGACTATTATTATAAAGATCAAGCACATCTACCTTTTGAAGAACGTTTGAAAACCAATTATGATCATCCACTTGCGTTTGACACTGACTTATTAATTGAGCATATCATCTCTTTAACGAATCACGAGGTTATCGAAAAGCCTGTATATGACTATTCTATTCATACGAGATCAGATGAGGTCATCGTTGTTGAACCAAAAGATGTGATTATCTTAGAGGGGATACTTGTCCTTGAAGATGAGCGTTTACGTGATTTAATGGATATGAAGCTATTTGTCGATACAGATGCTGACTTAAGAATTATTAGAAGGCTTATGCGTGATATTAAGGAGCGAGGACGTTCCATTGACTCAGTCATTGAACAATATGTCAGCGTTGTTCGTCCAATGCACAATCAATTTATCGAACCGACTAAAAGATATGCCGATATCATCATTCCAGAAGGTGGACAAAATAAAGTTGCGATTGATCTAATGGTCACAAAAATTCAAACAATTCTTGAAGAAAAGTCTTTTTTATGACACAATAGCATAGAAAAATAATACGGCTACAAACGTTTGCATAGGTAGGCGCGTTCGATAAAGGACGCGCTGTAAATGCATTGTTTATAAATTTTATACATACTTTTGACCAATAATTGGTTATATAGGGTAAAGGAGTGAGTGTTGTGAGTACAGAGAAAGTATTTCCAATGACACAAGAAGGTAAGACAAAATTAGAACAAGAACTAGAAAATTTAAAAACCGTTAAGCGAAAAGAAGTGGTTGAACGTATAAAAATTGCTCGTAGTTTTGGTGACTTATCTGAGAATTCAGAATACGATTCAGCTAAAGAAGAACAAGCTTTTGTAGAAGGCCGTATTACGACTCTTGAAAATATGATTCGTAATGCAAAAATCATCACTGAGGATGAGATGAAAGGCGACGCAGTTAGCTTAGGTTCAACTGTTACTTTTATGGAATTACCTGATGGTGAAGAAGAAACGTATTCTATCGTAGGTAGTGCAGAGGCAGATCCATTTGAGGGTAAAATCTCCAATGATTCTCCGATTGCTAAAAGTCTTATTGGCAAAAAAGTAGGAGAAGAAGTGTCTGTGCAAACACCAGGTGGAGAAATGAGTGTTAAGATCACAAGTATTAACTAATAAAATTATCGTCTTTTAGCGTTTGAAATAGAAACACCTCGTCAACACTTTTGACGAGGTGTTTTTTATGCAAAGAAAACGAGTCATTCTGGTTGTTTCTGTCATGATAATTACTTTATCCGTACTTATTGGTAGACTGGCTCAAATACAGTTGTTTGAAACAAAGCATTTTACAAATCGAGACATTAATTTGATTAGTCAAAGTGTCGCACAACGTTCTATGGAAATAGCAATAGATGCTGAGAGAGGGAATCTGCTTGATAGGGATGGTAAACAATTAACTGTGGCCTATAAAACGGTCTTAATTCTTTTTCCGTTCCTAAAAGATATAGATTGGGATGCTTCGAGTGTCGCTGAAATTCTTAAAATTGATAAAAATCAACTCCGTCAAAAAGTTCAAGCGATAAAAAATCCTATTGTGTATGGTGAGCGAGAACCCTTCATTTTGTCTAATGACCAAATGGAAGCGATTAATCAGTTGGCAATACCGGGTGTGTTTGCAGTGAGAAAATCATATCCGATTTATGAGAGACCAGCAGAACAATTATTAGGGATTGCCAATAGAGATTTCTTCCTAACCCAAAGATATCCTGAAAAACATCTATCTAACATAACAAGACTAGGTGCAACTGGGATGGAAAAAAGCTTTGATGAACTTTTGTCTGGAGAAGGTGAAACAAAGCTTATTTATCATGTTGATGGAAAAGGAAGGCCATTATTTGGCTCGAATGTAAAATATGTTCACCCTGCGAATCCTTTTTATCCAATGAATATAAGAACGACGATTGATTTTGAATGGCAGCAACGAATGGAAATGCTTGTCGATAAAAACAATGTCATCAAAGGGGGGATGGTGTTAATAGATATTGAGGATAATTCAGTTGTTGCAATGGTTTCTCGTCCGAAAATGAACCCAGTCAATCCTTTCGCTCATGGCGAAGAAGGTACGAATAATTTTATGGTACAAAATCAAGTACTAGGGTCTATATTTAAAACAGTGATCGCTGCAGCAGCGATAGATTATGGGCTAGATGCAAGAAATCGTATGTTTGATTGTAATCGGTCAATCAATGGAGAAATAGATAAAAATTATCAATACGGTATGCTCCATTTTAAAGATAGTTTTGCAAGAAGTTGTAATTATACATTTGCATCGGTCGGCAAAGAACTGATGTCTATCGATCCATTGGTGATTGATAACTATGCCAATAAATTAGGCCTTTCGATAAAAGTAGGATGGCAAGGAGATTTCTATCATTTTAAAGACTTTCAGCAAATGGCAGATGAAGAACAAGGCCAGGTCTTTAGTGAACCGCGAAATAGAAAAGATCCAAATCTAATTGCTCTAACATCCATTGGTCAATTAGATGTTCGCAGTACACCGTTAGCTGTGGCTAATATGATGGCCACAATCGCAAGAGGTGGAGAAAAGCAGATGGTACGTGTCGCCTCGCAACTTGAATATAAAAATGGCGCCAAAGTAAAGGGTTTTCAGCCTAAAAAAGTAGTTGGTGAAAATATCAAGCCATATACAGCCGTATCATTACAAAAGCTGCTTCTTGAAGTTGTCAATCATGGTATGGGAACAGGTAGGCAACTACAAAGTTTACCGTATCAAGTGGCAGGCAAATCGGGGACGGGGGAAACTGGAAAAAAAGTGAATGGACAAGAGCTAGAAAATAAATGGTTTGCTGGCTATTTTCCATACGATCAACCGAAATATGCATTAGTAACCGTCCAATTGGATGCAAAAAGTACCGACCCATCACCACTTTCTTTATTCGCTGATATTGTGAAAGAAATACATAGACTAGATCATTCCACGTAATGGTTATCCCTTCAAGTTTTTTAAAAGACATGTTAAAATGTTTTCAGCTATGATATTTCTTTTTAAATTAGGAGGTATTCCTTTGAATAATACTGATAATGATTCATCCCGTTATGATAAAAGATCAAAAAGGAAAAAAACAAACATTATCTTAAATGGCTTAATCGGTGTTGTTATTCTGCTCATCATCGTTGTTGGTACGATTATTTTCTCCGGTGGAAAAGAGGAGGACCAATTAGCTGATTCTGCTGCAAATGAAGAAGTTAATAAAGCAGAAACTTCTAAGGAAAATAACAGTGATGAAAAAGATGTAGCAACAGATGAAGAAAGTCTAAAAGATGGCAGTGAAGAAGAAGAAAATAAAAATAATGAAGAGAATAAAGATGAGTCAACTGAAGAAAGTAATGAAGAAGAAAAAAATGAAGAAGAAGTAAAAGAGGAAGAGATTGTAACTGAAGGCGGCAGTAGTGCGGATGTGAAAAGAACAGTAGAAAATCCAGCTTGGCAACCTGTAGGTACAGTACAAGACGAACATCCGACAGCTGTATATGATCAGAGTCATGTCGATTGGGATGAAATGCTTCGTGCAATTACTTATGCTACCGGATTAGACCGTTCAGCTATGACTGTTTATTTCCTTGGTAATGACGGTGTCAATCGTTCTGTTGGAACAGTCGCTTCACCTAATAAAGATGAAATGTACCGTGTATATATTGAATGGGTAGACGGAAAAGGGTGGAAACCGACGAAGGTAGAAGAATTAAATAATATATAAGAAAAACTGGTTTTGCTAGCCAGAGTGAAACGCGAACATATCAATTTGTTCGCGTTTTTGTATATTAGAGCAATGAAAGCATGGGAGCAGTCATCATTATATAAATGGATATATTCCATGAGCGTATTTAAGTTTACTTAAGGGGTTCCACAATTTTTGTTGTCTCATCCAATTTTGTAAAGAGTGTCTTGCGCTAGTGGCTGGATTTATAGATAGTGGTGGCTTCTAAGTCCACCGACAACAACGGAAGTATCAGATTATTGTAATCGCTTCACATAGAATCTTTCCTCTACTTTCTCTTCAGTTTAAAATGAACAACAGCTGAATAAAATCTTCTGCCGTTTTCATCCATATGCATCTGGTGAGCGACATGATGAACTTCTAGCATAATAGCTTTATTTGTTTCAATTTGGTCATTTATTTTCTTTTCTAAATCGTTTAGCTTTGTTGCTTCGAAAAATTCTACTTTATCTTCAATAAAATCTAATTGAAAGTTCAAATTAATCATCCCTTCATAGTGTATCACTCCTCATTTTAAGTAAATTTCATTTTCCGTGCAATGAGGAAAGTGAATATTGATATTTCTTGAAATTAAAGAGGGGGTATGGTAAATTGGGAACATGTTACAAATTAATTCATAGTATACTTATAGGAATTATTGATATTGTAATTATGCGCAGGAGGGTGCAAAATGGGGAAAGAGTTTATTGAATTATTTGAAGAGTGGGCTAAAACATATGATGATACAGTAACAGGCCATGATGAAGAGTATAAGGATGTTTTCTTATACTATGATCAGTTGCTGCAAGAGGTGGCTGAGAGAGCAACAGGTAATGTATTAGAATTTGGTCCAGGTACAGGTAATTTAACAGCCAAATTATTAAAACGTGATTTAACTGTTATCGGAATTGAACCATCGAAATCAATGAGAGAGATTGCTATCAACAAGTTACAAGATAAAGCAAAAGTGCTAGATGGTGATTTCTTAAACTTTCAAATAGATGAAAACGTAGATACCATAGTCAGTTCTTATGCCTTTCACCATTTAACAGATGAAGAAAAGTCTTTGGCAATTGAACAGTATGGAAAGTTGTTACCTTCAGGTGGTAAAATAGTGTTTGCGGATACAATGTATGAATCTGTTGATGCGTATCAAAAGGCTATTACTGATGCCACTGAAAAGGGTTACCATAAACTAGCAGAAGATTTAAAGCGAGAATACTATACGACAATCCCCGTGTTAAGAGAGATGATGCGGGTGAATGGCTTTTCAGTTTCATTTAATCGCTGCAATGATTTTGTTTGGATTATGGAAGGTGTCAAAGCTTAGAAAGAGGGAAAGTAATGAAAATAGCTATTATCGGAGCAATGGAAGAAGAAGTAACAATTTTAAGGGACCAAATGGAAGAAAAGCAACAGCAAGTGATTGCTGGCTGTGAATATACGGAAGGTAAAATGAACGGAGCAGACGTGGTTCTTCTTCGTTCTGGCATTGGTAAAGTGAGCGCGGCGATGTCAACTACCATTCTTTTGGAGAAGTTCAAGCCGGATTATGTCATCAATACAGGTTCTGCTGGAGGGTTCAATCCTGAATTAAATGTAGGTGATATCGTTATTTCATCTGAAGTTAGACATCATGATGTCGACGCAACTGTATTTGGTTATGAATATGGTCAAGTACCACAACAACCGCCTGCCTTTATTGCAAATGAGCCGTTATTGGAAATTGCTGAAGAGAGTGGTAAAGCATTAGAAGGGATAACAGTTGTAAGAGGATTGATTGCGACTGGAGATTCATTTATTAGCAACCCAGCGCAAACAGCACTTATACAAGATAAATTCACGGCATTGCAAGCAGTAGAAATGGAAGCGGCAGCGATTGCTCAGGTTGCTCATGCCTTTGATACACCTTTTGTGATTATTCGCTCTTTATCTGATATTGCTGGTAAAGAATCTAATATTTCTTTTGATCAATTCCTAGAGAAAGCAGCCTTACACTCTGCAAATCTTGTTATGAAAATAGTAGAAGGAATCAAAAGTAAATAATCAATAAAGGACGGGAAGTTATGAAGGTTTACCATAGCATTCATGAATTGATTGGACAAACGCCAATGGTAGAAATATCGCAGTTCGACTTACCAAAAGGTGTGCGTTTATTTGCTAAGTTAGAATACATGAACCCCGGTGGCAGTGTAAAAGACCGCCTAGGACAAGAATTATTAAGGAATGCTTTTGAAAGTGGTAAGTTAAAACAAGGCGGAACAGTCATTGAACCAACAGCAGGCAATACAGGTATAGGTTTAGCGCTAGCAGCATTAAAAGAAGATGTTCATGTGATCGTTTGTGTACCTGAGAAGTTTAGTATGGAAAAACAAGATCTGATGAGAGCTTTAGGAGCCACAGTCGTTCAGACTCCTACAGAAGAAGGAATGAAAGGTGCTATTGCCAAAGCGGAAGCGCTTTTAAAGGAGATTCCGAATGCATTTTGTCCTCAGCAATTTGCTAACCCGGCGAACCCGGATACTTATTACAAAACTTTAGGTCCTGAAATATGGAATGATCTGGATGGTAATGTGGATATATTTGTAGCTGGTGCAGGTACTGGTGGCACTTTTATGGGCACTGCTCGTTACTTAAAAGAAAAAAGACAACAAATAAAAACCGTCATTGTCGAGCCAGAAGGTTCCATCTTAAATGGTGGTGAATCTGGGCCACATAAAACAGAGGGAATCGGTATGGAGTTTTTACCTGATTATATGGATACCACTTATTTTAATAACATTCATACGGTAAGTGATGAGAACGCTTTTTATAGAGTAAAACAATTAGCTGAAAAAGAAGGAATGCTTGTCGGTAGTTCATCTGGTTCAGCTTTACATGCAGCGTTATTAGAAGCAGAACATGCTCCAGCAGGTACGAATATCGTGGTGATTTTTCCAGATGGCAGTGAGCGTTATTTAAGTAAAAAGATTTATGAAGGAGGTATTTGACATGAAAAGAAAAACAAAATTAATTCATGGCGGTATTGCCGGTGATCCAACAACAGGGGCAGTATCTGTACCTATCTATCAAGTTAGTACTTATAAACAAGATGGGGTAGGTAATCATAAAGGCTTTGAGTATTCACGGACAGGTAACCCAACAAGACATGCGTTGGAAGAGCTTATTAAAGATTTAGAAGCTGGGCATGCAGGATTTGCTTTTGGCTCAGGGATGGCAGCAATCACTGCTACTGTGATGCTTTTTGATAGTGGTGATCATATCATTCTCACTGATGATGTATACGGGGGAACTTATCGTGTGATTACGAAAGTGCTTAATCGATTCGGTATTGAAGCGACATTTGTTGATACAAGTAACTTAAACAATATCACAGCTGCCATAAAGCCAAATACAAAAGCTGTATATATTGAAACGCCAACAAATCCACTTCTAAAAATAACGGATATTGAAGCAGCGGCGAAATTAGCTAAAGAAAATAATCTGTTAACAATTGTTGATAATACATTTTCAACTCCATATTGGCAAACACCAATTGAGTTAGGTGCAGATATCGTGCTACACAGTGCGACGAAGTACTTAGGAGGACATAGCGATGTGGTTGCAGGGTTAGTGGTTGTAAATAGTGAGAAGTTAGCAGAAGACCTGCATTTTGTTCAAAATTCAACCGGTGGAGTGTTAGGACCTCAAGATTCATGGTTGCTAATGAGAGGGATTAAAACATTAGGAATCAGAATGGAAGAAACAGAAAGTAACACAAAGGCGATTGTCGAGTTTCTTTTACAGCACCCAGCAGTATCAAAAGTGTATTATCCTGGAATAGAGTCTCATCCAAATCACGACATCGCCAAGAAACAGGCTGATGGCTTTGGTGGAATGGTTTCTTTTGATGTTGGCAGTGAAGAAAATGCTGATAAGCTACTTGAAAATGTGAGATACTTTACTCTTGCTGAGAGCCTCGGTGCTGTTGAAAGCTTGATCTCCGTTCCAGCAAGAATGACTCATGCATCTATACCAAAAGAACGTCGTGACGAGCTCGGTATTACAGACGGACTTGTAAGAATTTCTGTAGGTTTAGAGGATGTGGAGGATTTAATTGAAGATTTAAAGCTAGCTTTAGAAAAGTAAGTTTAATGCTCACCTAAGGGTGGGCATTTTTTTGTTTTCAAGAAGAGGGAGGACGTTCGAAGGTGAAAAAAATAAATATTTTCGCCCTTTTTCAAATTTTTTGCAAAAAGCCGTTTACAAATGGCTGTTTCTTGGATATACTTACCAATGTAAGCGAAAATATCCTAAAGAAAAGGGAGGTCGGAAACAATGAAAAACTTATGCAATTTAACTACAGCAGTAAATGAAACTAAAATACAAAACAATTTCGACCTACTTGGAATGGATCGCTTCATTTAATTTTTTGTCTATCCATGCCGCAGGGAGGAATTGTCATCTCCTGCGGCATTTTTATGTTTGTTTCTTAATGCCGTACGGGGGTGAGTGCTCCTTTGCGGCATTTTTGTGTTCATTTTTGGATAGATAAAGAGAGGAGGTGCTGCAGGATGACATTAAATCTAATTTTTCTAACGGTGACAATTAAAGCTAGAAAACGCTCGGTTGAAGAACGAATGCATGATGAATATGTAAATCGTCTTCTTGAAGACCATAAAGCACGACAAGAAGAGATCTATCGAAATTTTTACTAAGATAAAGGAAATAAGAAAGGTGGAGGAGATCATGATGTTTTTATTACAAGGAAGAAAGGTTTATTTCTGGGTTGAGAAGGACTCAACCTAACAAGGTTTTGTAGGGGGAGAGTGTGTGGCGATAAAAATAATTCTATTCACCGTTTATTTTACGAAAAAATATAGAAATCAAAAGAGGAAAATATAGAGACAAAATTGGTGGGACTTCTAGCTTTTAGAAGTCCCACCATGATTTTATTTATCAGGTCGTTTCCATAAAAACATAATCAAAAATAAACCGATGACAAAAATGATTACTGGTTTCCATGAAAAGCCTTCAAATATAATTTCAGCAATACTAACCATGGCGATGATAAGAAAAACAATCCCTAATACTAAACGATTCACACCCAAACTAACGCTCCCACTTTCTATCCATTTCTTATACCTCCATATTAACTGATTCAAATACACCTCGTCCAATTTCTCACTAAGCAATAAACATGTAATTGAAAATTAATACGCTAGGACAGACAATAACAGCTTTTCCACTACATAGAAATGGTTAATAGGCGAAAAGTTCAACTAGCGGGGGTGGCACTATGTCTGGAATTATGACAGCACTTGGATTTTTAGTTAAAGAAATTGTTTTTCTTGTCTCATATGTGAAGAATAATGCTTTTCCTCAGCCTTTATCTTCAAGTGATGAAAAAAAATACTTAAGGCAAATGGCAGAAGGGGATTCACACGCACGCAATATGCTGATTGAGCATAATCTTCGACTTGTCGCACATATTGTAAAAAAATTCGAGAACACAGGAGAAGATGCTGAGGATCTTATCTCCATCGGTACAATAGGGTTAATTAAAGCGATTGAAAGCTATTCTGAAGGCAAAGGAACAAAGCTTGCTACTTATGCCGCGAGATGTATAGAAAACGAAATTCTCATGCATTTGAGAGCATTAAAGAAGACAAAAAAAGATGTCTCTCTTCATGATCCAATCGGGCAGGATAAAGAAGGCAATGAAATTTCGTTGATTGATGTGTTAAAGTCTGAATCAGAAGATGTGATTAATACGATTCAACTGAATATGGAACTTGAGAAGGTGCGAGAATACATTGATGTATTGGATGAAAGAGAGAAAGAAGTCATTGTCGGACGGTTTGGATTGGATTTAAAGAAGGAAAAGACTCAAAGGGAGATAGCGAAAGAATTAGGTATTTCCCGGAGCTACGTTTCTCGTATTGAAAAACGAGCATTAATGAAAATGTTTCATGAATTTTATCGAGCGGAAAAAGAGAAGAAGAAGAATTAAGAATAACGTATGCATTTACCACAGTTTCCAGGCTGTGGTTTCTTTATAGACTTCGTGAAGTCACGGGATGTTTAAGCATTTACACAAATAAAATCATAAAAATGAATCATGTGATGTCTTCATATAATCGATTTGACCACCAAAAAAAGATTTCTTATAATGATTCTCACAAAACTCGCCTAATGAAAGTGAGCAAAGGAAATCGGAGTATCCAAAAGGAAAGCCGAAAAGAGGGGGTAGCATAGGCACAAAACCAATTATCCTAAATAAAAGCTGCCTATATTGTAGTTGCTCAGCACGTATCAAACTTTCCCTTTTGCAGAATGCATTTGTATCTACTAACAGAGGTAAGATTGTAATGAAGGAGATTATACGGTTGACGATGATAATCATTATTGATTAAAATGAAGTTATATCATTAAGGGTAGAGGTGGATTTAAATGTTCGTTCAAATGAAAAAATTTACTGTAACTGAAGGAAATGCGCATCATCTTGTGGAAAAATTCAGCCAAAAAGGCATTATTGATGAACAACCAGGGATTATTGACATTTCAATTATGGTGAAAAAAGTAAGGCGAGGAAATGAAGAAGTTATATTGCAAATCCGTTGGGAATCCGAACAGGATTGGAAGAACTGGGAGAAGAGCGAAGCGCATATTGCTGGACATAAAGCAAGTAGAGGAAAACCAAAACCGGAATTTATTTTAGAAACTGAAGGCAGTCTATATCATGTGGAGACAATTAAAACACCTGCAATCGAAGCAAAATAAATTTTTACATTCACATAATTTAGTAAAAGTAAACGCAAAAACACAAAGATATTCTCCCTTATAAGTAGACAAGTAATAAGCTCGCTACTTATAGGGGAGTATTTTTTAATCCTGAAATGTTCGTAAAAGTATGAATAATTCGATCCCCTATACAACTTATCCTTAGGTTTGGGATTTAGAAAGTTTTATTGAAGGAGGTAGTCATATAAATCGTTTCAAAATTACCTAGATCAAATAGATATCTTGATGGAAGCATATATTTCATTGGCTAACTAGAGGTTATGCGTAATGACTACTTCTATACGATTGAGGCTTAGCATCTAAAAAAATGATCTTTACTATCTTCGCAAATTCCTTAGAATGATTCCTTCTATCTATGTAAATCATCTTAAGTTTACTACATATTCCTTCTTTCCTCTTTACAATCATCATTCCATACGATAATTTTAATAGGCTGGACTGTTAACAAGTGATATAATAGCAGACGGTGAGGTGGGTTTGTTATACATGAAAGATAACTCTCGCTTCAATGCAAAAGAAAAAAGCACTGTCACAATTGACTTTATTTATGAAAAGAATCAGATGATAGATGAACTTTAAGAAATGTACTGGTTGTATTAATTAGAGAAACCTAAAATTAAGAGTGACACCTTTGTGTAATAGGTGCTTATTCCTTGGAAATAAAGTATAGAAAGGTGTTAAAGATGAAGCAAGCGATTTATCGAACATTGATTGAATTAACGAATGGTCGAATGACCTCATCGATTTTATATAAATTTGCGAGATCTAAAATGAGTAGATTTTTAATCAAACCGTTTTCTAAGACGTATCGTATTAATGAAGATGAAATTAAAGGCGATTTGGATCAATTTCAGACATTACATGAATTCTTTATACGTCTATTGAAGGAAGATGCCCGGCCTATTCATCAAGGGGAGGATACAATTGTCAGCCCTGTTGATGCAATGATTGAGGATATAGGTATGGTGGATAGTAAACATGTGATTACTGTGAAGGAGAAAGATTACTCCATTGCGGAAATGCTTGGTGGGGTTGAAGAAGCGGAGAAATATAAAGGTGGGACGTATATGATTTTCTACTTAAGTCCCAGTCATTATCACCGCATTCACAGTCCCGTTGATGGTCAAGTAATGAGACAATGGACATTAGGAAAGAAATCTTATCCAGTGAATAAATGGGGTTTAAGTCTTGGAAAAGATACTTTATCTAAAAATTATCGCAAAATATCAGAAATTCAATATGACGGTGGCGAATTAGCGATGGTTAAAGTAGGGGCCATGTTTGTCAATTCAATTGAGCGGACGTATCAAAATGACACATTGAAAAAAGGTGAAGAAGTTGCTTATTTTTCATTTGGCTCGACAGTTATTTTGTTATTTCAGAAAGATGCCTTTCAGTTGGTACCGACTATACAGTTTCCAGCTCCAATAAAAGTTGGAGAAGTAATCGGTCATATTGTGTAGACAAAAAGAATAGCCCTACAATTGTGGAGGGCGATGGTTCTGCTAGGAAGAAGCTTTTATGCTATTTGATAAGGATCTTCTGTGAATTTCGGTTTCGATAAGGCGGATGAAATCCAATGATAATTGAAGTTGGATAGCTTTGTGATAAGATTCTATTAAAAGCTCATCAGATAACTTTCGCATGTAGGATCACACCTCCATTACGGCTCATTCATTCTCGTTTATCTAAAGAATAGGGCTATTTAAAAGAAGTTCTTGTTGTTACTTCTACCATAGCAGAATGAGTAGAATAGAACAACCGTTCGTTTATCCACAGTAAAAGGTGGATAAAGTGTGATTAAACTGTTCATATCTCTGTTCGAGTAAATAATCTCACAGTGTATAATGTGTATAAAGTTATCCACAAAAATGGTAATGTTGGAATTTGTCGAAAAGTTTTCGTTCTATTTATTCGCTTATTCATTTTCGAATAAAGAATAATGCTAATTGACCATTTGATTGTGATATGTCATATTAGGTCAGAATAAGATGATAGCTTGAAATAATGAAGAATGAGGTGTTTAAACGGTCGTGCTAAAGAATTTTCTACCGGATCAACATGTAAAGAATATTTTTGAAATTACGCCAGATATCTTGAAAGAACAAGGGATTAAAGGTATTATTACTGATTTAGATAATACGTTAGTGGAATGGGATCGACCTAATGCGACTCCACAATTAATTAATTGGTTTGAACAAATGCGTTTAAGTGATATTAAAGTAACGATTGTTTCTAATAATAATGAGAGCAGAGTAAAGACTTTCTCTGATCCTTTAAAAACACCTTTTATATATCAAGCGAGAAAACCGATGGGAAGAGCCTTTAAACGCGCTTTACTAGAAATGCAGCTTGAAAGGCATGAAGTTGTTGTCGTTGGTGATCAGTTATTAACAGATGTATTAGGTGGAAATAGAAGTGGGTTTAACACGATTTTAGTAGTACCTGTCGCAAAAACAGACGGTTTTTTTACGAAAATCAATCGTACGATAGAAAGAAGAATACTCAACTGGTTTAAGAAAAAAGGTATGATTAATTGGGAGGATTAACTTTGAAAGAAGAATACGTTTGTATAGGATGCGGTGTGCATATTCAAACTGAGCATCCGAATGAAATAGGTTATGCGCCAAATTCAGCATTAAAAAAAGAAGAAATCATTTGTCAGCGTTGTTTTCGTTTGAAACACTATAACGAAGTACAGGATGTCAGTTTAACAGATGACGACTTTTTAAAAATCCTAAATGGTTTAGGTAATAAAGATGCCTTAATTGTCAAGGTTGTTGATATCTTTGATTTCAATGGCAGTTGGTTGCCTGGTTTACACAGGTTTGTAGGTAATAATAAAGTGTTATTAGTTGGTAATAAAGTAGATTTATTACCAAAATCGGTGAATCATAAGAAGTTAATGAACTGGATGAAGCAGCAGGCGAAGGAACTAGGTTTGAAACCTGAAGAGGTCTTTTTAGTGAGTGCTGCGAAAGGTCAGCAAATGAAAGAAATAGCGACAGAGATTGATCGGTATAGAAAAGGTAAAGACGTATATATTGTCGGTTGTACGAATGTTGGGAAGTCAACATTTGTTAACAGGATAATCAAAGAGGTAACTGGAGAAGGAGATATCATTACTACCTCTCATTTTCCAGGCACAACATTAGATATGATTGAAATTCCTTTAGAGGATGGAAAAGCCCTCATCGATACACCAGGAATTATTAATCATCATCAAATGGCACATTATATTGATAAGCGTGATTTGAAAATCATTACACCGAAAAAAGAAATAAAGCCGAAAGTATACCAATTAAATGATGGTCAAACCCTTTATTTTGGTGGATTAAGTCGATTTGATTTTATTCATGGTGACCGGACATCGTTTATTTGTCATTTCTCTAATGAAATCCAGATTCATCGGACAAAATTAGAAAAAGCGGATGAATTATACGAAAAACATGTTGGAGAAATGTTGACACCACCCCGTAAGGACGAATTAGACGAGTTTCCTGAGCTCATCCGTCATGAATTTACAATAAAAGAAGATAAGACAGATATCGTTTATTCAGGCTTAGGCTGGATAACAGTACCTACAGCAGGATGTAAAATAGCTGCATATGTACCTAAGGGCGTTAATGTTACACTTAGAAAATCACTGATATAATCCTTATCGTCAAAGGGGAGAAGAAGAGTGGAGAAGTTTTATGCAGTAATTGGGGACCCTATTGCACATTCGATGTCACCTGTGATGCATAATGATTTATTTCAGTACTACCAAATGGATGCCCATTATTTACCATTTCATATTCAATCGGAAAATCTATCGGATGCAATTAAGGGTTTAAGGGCATGTGGTGTGGCAGGATTTAATGTGACTGTGCCACATAAAGAGAGTATTATGGCGTATTTAGATGAACTAGATCCTTTAGCAGAAGCAATTGGGGCAGTAAATACTGTCATTCACAGGGATGGAAAGTTAATTGGCTATAATACGGATGGAACGGGTTTTCTCCGGGGACTGAAAAACCATCAACCACAGTTTATAGAAAATAAAATATTAGTGTTAGGTGCAGGTGGAGCTGCTAAAGCTATTGTCTATGCTTTAGCGCAAGCGAGCGTTTCCCACATCACAATTGCCAATCGCACTGTTGAACGTGCGGTTCAATTGATTGCTGATTGTCCGTATGATGTAGATATGCGAGCATTGACATTGGATGATGCAGCACATAAACTTGACGAATATGATTGTATCATTCAAACGACTTCGATCGGAATGTCACCAAGAATGGGAGAAAAACCACTTAATCTTCATCTTATGCGTGAAGACGTCTTTGTTAGCGATATTATATATAATCCATTTGAAACAGCCTTTTTAGCAGAAGCAAAAGCAAAAGGAGCGCGTGTGCAAAATGGGTTAGATATGTTTGTTTATCAAGGTGCGTTAGCGTTTGAATTATGGACTTCTCAAATGCCAGACACGGAACGAATGAGAAGAAATGTGGAGCAACAATTAGGAGGAAATTATGTTAACAGGTAAGCAAAAGAGATATTTAAGATCAGAAGCACATCATTTAAACCCGATTTTCCAAGTGGGAAAAGGTGGCGTAAATGATAATATGGTGAAGCAAATAGCAGAGGCATTAGAAGCAAGAGAACTATTAAAAGTAAGCATTTTACAAAACTGTGATGAAGATAGGGATACTGTAGCCGAATTGTTAAGTAAAGGAACAAAAGCGGAACTTGTACAGGTAATAGGCAATATGATTGTCCTTTATAAACAATCAAAAGAGAACAAACAAATTAAATTACCTTAAACGAACCTTTGGGGGGAAAAGGATGAAAAGAATAGGAATCCTAGGAGGTACATTTGATCCTCCTCACTTAGGTCACTTAATTATCGCTAATGAAGTATTACATGCAAAAGCTTTAGACGAAATTTGGTTTATGCCGAACCAAGAGCCACCACATAAAGAAAAAAGCTACTTTCTGAGTAATGAAGATAGAATAGCATTATTAAGAAAAGCGGTTAGTGATCATCCACAATTTCAAGTGGAATTAGTAGAATTAGAAAGAAAAGGTCCTTCTTATACTGTTGATACGATCAAGATTTTACATGAACGAGAGAAGGATACAAAATTTTTCTTTATTATTGGCGCGGACATGGTTGAGTATCTGCATAAATGGCGTGATATAGATTATTTGCTCGATCTAGTCACTTTTGTAGGCGTAAAGCGACCAGATTATGAATTAACGACCACATATCCCGTTGATTATGTTGAGATTCCCGAGATTGGTATTTCATCTACTTTGATCAGAGAACGCATGAAAAATGGAAAGACCATTAAGTATTTAGTGCCAGAAAATGTCCGCACATACATGGAGGAGAATCACCTATATGAATCGTGAACTGGCATTAGAAATTGTCAAAGAACAATTAACAGATCATCGTTACCAACATACAATTGGTGTGATGAACAGTGCAATTGAATTGGCGGAAAGATTTGGAGCAGATGTGAAAAAGGCTGAAATGGCCGCCATTTTTCATGATTATGCTAAATTTCATCCCAAGGAAGAAATGAAAGCGTGTATCTTAGCACAGGGTATGCCTTCAGATTTACTAGAATACAGTAGTGAGTTATGGCATGCCCCAGTGGGCGCATATTTGGTCGAAACGAAAGTTGGTATTGCTGACTGTGAAATATTAGAGGCAATACGCTATCATACTTCAGGACGAGCTAATATGTCATTATTAGAGAAAGTTGTGTATTTAGCGGACTATATTGAGCCGGGTAGGCATTTTCCTGGTGTTGAAGAAGTGAGGGAGCTTGCACAGCATGATTTGGATGAAGCATTGATTCAGGCTGTGAAAAACTCTATTCTTTTTCTAATGAAAAAAAATCAATCAGTCTATCCGCTCACATTAACGATGTACAATGATTTAGTGATGAATAGAAAGGGTTGATGATATGTCAGAAAAACAATTACTTACAACAGTTGTAAAAGCAGTAGACAGTAAGAGAGCAGAAGATATCGTGGCACTAAATATGAAAGGAATCTCGTTAATAGCGGATTATTTCGTTATTTGTCACGGGAATTCAGATAAGCAAGTGCAAGCTATTGCTAAAGAAGTAAAAGACAAAGCTGAAGAAAACGGCTATGAAGTTAAAAGAATGGAAGGGTTTGAAGAAGCACGCTGGGTTTTAGTTGACTTAGGGGACATTGTTGCACATGTGTTCCATCGCGATGAAAGAAGTTATTATAACTTGGAACGTCTTTGGGGCGATGCGAAAATAGAAGATATTAAAAGTGAGCTGCAACCATAATGAGTTATCAGCAATTTGCATATCTCTATGATGGATTAATGGTAGATGCACCTTATGAAAAATGGGTGTCCATTGTTGCATCACAGTGTGATCTTCATCAATTAAAAGGTAAGCGTCTCCTTGATCTTGCTTGTGGAACAGGTGAGCTTTCTTTGCGATTGGCTGATAGAGGCTATGAAGTGACTGGAGCTGATTTATCAGATAATATGCTTGCGGTTGCACAAAGCAAAGCAGCGAACAAAGCGCTATCGATTCAGTTTTTAGAACAGGATATGTCTAGATTAGAAGAGATTGGTGTATATGATGTCATTACTATTTTTTGTGACTCATTGAACTATCTCCAATCAGAAGATGAAGTGAAATCTACCTTCTCAGGAGTATATGAACATTTAGCTGATGACGGTTTGTTTATGTTTGACGTACATACCGTTCATAAAATTGACGATTTGTTTGTTAATCAAACTTTTGCCTTAAATGAAGAAGAAGTAAGTTATATTTGGCAAAGTTATGAAGGGGAATTCCCACATAGTGTGGAACATGATTTGTCATTCTTCGTCCTAGATGAAAAAATGGGAACATACAAACGATATGATGAATGCCATTTTCAGAGAACGTATGATTTCGACGTATATAGGCTTTGGTTGAAAGAGGCGGGTTTTGAAATAACTAGTTTTTTCGTTGATTTTAATGAGAAAAGTACAGAAATAAACGATGCTGAAAGATTGTTTTTTATTTGTAAAAAGAAATAATCTAATATAAACAAAGAAAAGTCCCGGAAAAAATTCCGAGACTCTTTTTTTGTTAGAAGGGTTTTGGCATTTTTTATCGAACTATTAAATAGTTGTATATTGCGTTTTAACCAGGTTTATATCCTCAGCAAACTTTGAATGAGTCGCTTGAAACAAGTGTTCAAACATATCTCCTATCTCTTTTTCAAGCACCTTTATACCTTCACCGGTCACTCCGCCCTTTACACACACCTTTTCTTGTAAAGTTGGTAATGTATAATGTCCTTGGCGCAACAATTCTCCTAATCCTATCAGCATTTCACTAGCTAATTTTGTGGCAGTATCATTATCTATCTTTGTTTCCTTAACGGCGGCATCTATAAATCGCTGTGTTAAGTAACTAAAAAATGCGGGACCACAGCTAACGATATCTGAAGCCACTCTTGTGATTTTTTCCTCAATAATGGTAGGGACAGAAATTTGTTCGAATAACCATTGAATACTTTCCTGCCACTCTTTTGAGCAATGATCTCCGTATGTGACTAGGGAGACACCAGCTAATGCTCGGTTCGTGATGCTCGGAATGACTCTTGCACTGGAACAGTACAAGACAGACTCTAATTGATTTACCGCAATAGGACTTGTAATAGAGATGACGCATTTATCTCTATTTAGATTCGGTTGAATGGTTTGAATGACTTCGTAAACATCATGTGGTTTGACACAAACGAAAATAAGTGAAGACATCTTAGCAGTTGTCAGTGCGTCTCGTGCCACATTGATAGTTGGATTTGCTTCTTTTATCTCCAATGATTTTGCAATGGTACGGTTTGTAATGGTAATGGAAGAAGGGGAAACAGCTTTGCTATCAAGCAAGGCTTCTGTCAAAATTCTCCCCATATTGCCTGTGCCAATTATACCGATATTCAAAATAAATCCCTCCTTCACTAACAAAAATGACTCCTATTAAAAATATGAAGCAACAGATGAAATTATGTCTAATGAAAGGAATTGATGATAATGGAATGGGTGAAGCAATACGCCTTGTATATTGTAATGGTTGCTGGATTCATTGTTGGTGCTGTAAGTATGTGGGCGCTCTCCCCACTTCTAAATCAAGACAATACGGGTGAAGTGGAAAATGAATGGCTGCTTGAGGATAAGGGGTTTGAAGAAGGGGTAGAAACATCTCAAGAAGAAGTGAATTCTTCAGATGATGTGATGGTTGATATTAAAGGAGAAGTCAAAGATCCAGGTGTCTATGAGTTAAAAAACACCCAGCGTATTGTAGATGCTATTCAAGTTGCGGGAGGGTTTCTAAGTGAAGCGGATCAACAACAAGTGAATCTTGCTCAGAAACTGACAGACGAAATGGTTATCTATATTCCAAAAGTGGGGGAAGAGAGTGTTTCATCGTTACCGACATTAAACGATGGAAACGAAGGGAAAATCAATTTGAATCAGGCAACTGTTGAACAGCTTGAAACACTGCCAGGAATTGGTCCTACAAAAGCAGAAGATATTCTCTCATTTAGAGAGGAAAACGGCTCTTTTAAAGCTATTGAAGATTTAAAAGAGATATCAGGGATTGGGGAAAAAACTTTTGAAAAACTAAAAGATCTGATAAGTGTTGATTGATTAGATGAAAATGGATTTGACCATACATGTATGGTGTGATTAAACTAAAACATGAGGATGTATGAAAAAAGGGAGAGACGTACAATGGACAGAATTTCTTGGGATCAATATTTTATGGCACAAAGCCATTTGCTAGCATTAAGAAGTACATGTACACGATTAACTGTAGGGGCAACAATTGTTCGTGATAAACGAATGATCGCAGGTGGGTATAACGGCTCAATCACAGGTAGCGATCATTGTATTGATGAAGGTTGCTATGTCATTGACAATCATTGTGTAAGAACGATACATGCGGAGATGAATGCCATTTTGCAGTGCGCGAAATTTGGTGTACCAACAGAGAATGCAGAAATTTATGTAACACATTTTCCTTGCTTACAATGCTGTAAAGCAATTATTCAAGCAGGTATTAAAAAGGTATACTATGCAGAGGACTATAAAAATCATCCATATGGAATAGAGCTATTTCAACAAGCGGGGGTTTCGTTAAAGAAAGTTCCTTTCGATCAGCAACAGTTAGATGTAAAAGCAACGGAAAAGAACGATTTAATTAAGAAGTTATTGGCTGAAATTAAAGACTTAAAAGGCGAGAACGCTCTATATGATCAATTAAAAGAAGAAGTAGAAACTATTTTAAAATAATTGACTGATGAAACGGTTTGTTTAGGCAGCGAACCGTTTCATATTCTTGGATTTAACGATACTATTCTAAATGGGTGGTGAATTTTTTTGCCAGGGAAATGGTTTTTTTGCTCCCTTGTCGCGACTTTTTCACTCTTATCTTCTTTCTCCTCTTATTTGTATTTCATTCCCCTTTTCCTGTTTTTTCTCTTTAGTATTTTTACAAAATATCTTTCTCGAAGACTGACATTATTGTTTATTTTATGTAGTGTGTTATTTTTCATTAGAGGTTATGTTGCTTCTTATGATAATGTGACAGATATAATAAGCGAAAGAACTGATTTCCGGTTGACCTTTACTCATGGATGGGTCATTGATGGAGATCGTCTTTCGGCCCAAGCGATAGATCAACTTACAAATGAAAAACTCTTATTTACATACTACGTTCAATCTAAGGAAGAAAAAGACTCGATGGAGAAGATAACGAGTACAGGTCTGATATGTAACGTGAATGGAAAACTAGAAATACCGCAAGAAGCAACTAATTTCCATAGTTTTGATTATCAACAATATTTACAACGTAAAGGTATTCACTGGCAAATTCAAACAGAGCGATTTGATTTACGAAGTTGCCAAATGAGTAATACGAATATCGTTACACAAATTTGGCAATGGCGGGAGAAAGGGATTCAATATGTGAATAAGTACTTTCCGAGTGAAACCGCTCCACTAACGAATGCATTAGTCTATGGAGACCGCTCGCAATTAGATGCAAGCGTTGAAACAGCTTATCAAAGATTAGGGGTTATTCATTTATTAGCTATCTCAGGTATGCATGTTAGTTTGTTAGCTGGAATGCTCTTGTTTGTGGGCTTACGGTTAGGTGTGACAAGGCAACATATGTTGATAATTTTAGTGGTTTTGTTACCGATCTATGGCGTGATTGCCGGAGGAACACCTTCAGTTATTCGAGCAGTAGCCATGCTGATTTTCGCAGCGCTATTTAAAATATTTTTGTCAGCTATGAGAACGCAAGATGTACTATGTATTGTATTTGTTTGTTATTTATTTATCACCCCATTTACGCTTTATGACGTCGGTTTTCAACTTTCTTTCGCAGTTACTTATGTTTTGCTTTTGTCTTCTTATTCTCTCCTCAAAAGACGTACCTCCCCTATAAGATCACTCTTTGTGATATCTTTTATTTGTCAGTTAGCGGCAACGCCAATATTACTTTATTCATTCTTTGAAATCTCAATTTTCTCCCTTGTAGCTAATATCATCTTTGTACCCATTTTTTCTTTTGTTCTTCTCCCGTTATGTCTTTTCTTATTGGCTTATCATTTGATTGTCGGAACTTGGGCTTGGATTCCGATTCAATGGATAAATACATTACTAGAGCGAATGAATGAGTTAAGTTTAACAATAGCAGATTTTCCTCAGGCTGTATTAACCTTAGGAAGGCCCTCTTTGTGGCTTATTCTACTCTATTTATTTGCAATCTTTCTTTTCTTCTTAAAATGGGAGAAAGGTGAGGGAAGGAAGAATTTTCTATTAGCAAGCATTGCACCTTTTTTCGTTTTTTTCATTCACTATCTTACTCCTTATTTTACTTTTACTGGAGAAGTCTCCTTTATTGATGTCGGGCAAGGGGATAGTATATTCATTCGTTTACCTCATAATAGGGGGAATTATTTAATTGATACTGGGGGAGTACTTTCATTTGAAAAAGAGGAATGGCAGGAAAGAACCGGAGCATTTGATCCTGGAGAAGATATTGTTGTGCCTTTTTTAAAAAGTAAAGGAATTAGGAAAATTGATAAGCTTATTCTTACTCATGGTGATAGTGATCATATGGGAGGTGCACCAGCTGTTATGTCTATGGTTAAAGTAAGAGAAATATTACTACCGATTACGAATGAAAGAAGTGCTTTAGAAACAGAGATTTTAAAGTTAGCTCAAACAAGACACGTTAATGTACAGGAGATAAGCGCAGGTGTTCGTTGGCGTATGAAGGATGAGAAATTTCAAATTCTTATGCCTTTGGATAAAACAGCAAATAATAAAAATGATGGGTCTATCGTGCTTTATGCTGTCATTGGGGGGTTAACATGGTTATTTACTGGTGATTTAGAAGAAGCTGGGGAAGAGAAGCTAGTCAGTAAATATGGGAGGTTATCTGTTGATGTATTAAAAGTGGGGCATCACGGCAGTAAAACTTCGACGACTGAGAAGTTTCTCGATGGGGTAAAACCTAAATTAGCAGTTATTTCAGTTGGTAGGAACAATCGTTTCGGTCATCCAACTGAGGAAGTGTTGCAGAGGTTAAGTGATCATCAAATTCCAATAATAAGAACGGATCATCATGGCGGAATTTCTTATGTTTTTTTCAGGGGGAACGGAACCTTTTCAACTGTCCTACCATAGGATATTTTATGCCTAGACAATCGAACGAATTTAACTTTCTTTTCAAAAAATAAAAAAGACTGCAAAGCGAAATGCAGTCTCTTCTGAAAGCTCTAAGTCAATAATGCAAAATGACAGAAGTATGTATCTGCCTATGAGCCTTCAAGGGTTATGCGCCGATTGCTTTAATTGCGACCGCAATGACAAATAGAATGGTAAAGAATCCGAAAGAAGCAACGAATCCCATTGCGGAGTCACCAATATCGTGACGTTTCGATTGGACATTTTTTTCAAATTCGTTCACAGTCAACCCTCCTATTTCCTTAATTAGTATAAGTGATTTCCATGAAAAAATCTACACTTCTAGCAATGCTTTTCCTTTACTTACATGAGTTGTCAGCGATAATTTAGCGACTGTCATGCCATATTATAAGTATAAGGGTGCACCGCTTCAGCAAGAGAATCCTAGGCCTCTTGCTTGCAAGCGTTTCTATATAGATTGTTTGAGAAGCGCTTAATAAGCGCTTTTCTTGTATTTATTGGTATTATAAGCAGCGTGCATTCTTTTCATTCCACTTGTCAAAATCGATTTGCTTCTATAGGATAGATAGTACTTATAAAATATGATCGGAGCGAGAAAAGTGGTTTTTGATATATGGAAGCAAATTAAAGCAAAAAGCTTCTCATCTGTATATTTGCTATACGGAACTGAGCCTTACCTTATCAATGAAACGAAACAATTATTAATCAATCATGCGTTACTGCCAGAAGAACTTGACTTCAATTTATCTACCTATGATTTAGAAGAAACGCCAATTGAAGTTGCAATTGAAGACGCTGAAACGTTTCCTTTCATGGGAGAGCGCCGTCTTATTATTTTACATAATCCATATTTTTTAACAGCGGATAAAGGGAAAGCAAAGGTGGAGCATCAATTAAATGTACTTGAGAACTATTTGAAAGATCCTGCTCCTTACACTATTCTCGTATTTTCTGGTGCGTATGAAAAGCTAGATGAGCGAAAAAAGTTAACAAAGCAAATCAAAAAAAATGCTGCAGTGTTAGAAGCGAAACAATTGAATGAGAAAGAGTTACATGTATGGATGCGTGATCGTGCATCCAAAAATGGCGTACAGATTGATGAAGAAGCAATTAATCTTCTTCTTACACTTTCAGGTATGAATTTATTTATGTTAACGAGCGAAATGGACAAGCTAGCTTTATACGGTAATGATGAAAAACGCATTACGGTTGAAATGGTCGATCAATTAGTGTCGCGGTCTTTAGAACAAAATATCTTTACACTAGTTGATAAAGTCGTCCATAGAGACATAGAAGCAGCATTAAGAATTTTTTATGATTTATTAAAGTTAAATGAGGAACCTATTAAAATTTTGGCAGTAATTACAAATCAGTTCCGTCTCATTTACCAAGTGAAAGAATTGTCTAGAAGAGGTTATGGGCAAAATCAGATGGCTGGATATATTAAAACTCACCCTTTTAGAGTGAAACTTGCGGCCGGTCAAGCGAGACTTTTTAGTGAAGAAGAGTTATCGCAAATCATGGATGTGCTTGCAGAAGCTGATTATCAAATGAAAACCGGAGGAATGAACAAGCAATTATTAATTGAGTTATTTTTATTTAAATTAAATAAACGAGATATTGAAGTTTTATAAATACCTCATGTATTTTCCATCGGGCTTAATCTTTATATGAAATGAAAAAAAGCTATCCATCATTTGGATAGCTTTTTATGATTTCTACAAATTAAGCATTTGCAGCATTCATTCTTTTCATTAAACGAGATTTCTTACGAGCAGCAGCATTTTTATGGATAAGTCCTTTTGCAGCAGCTTTATCTAGTTTGCTTGCAGCTTGTGCAAAGCTCTCAGCAGCAGTTGCATCATTGTTAGCAATCGCAGCTTCAGATTTTTTCACTGCAGAACGCATGTTAGACTTAGCTTGAATGTTACGTGCACTGCGTGCTTCGTTTGTTTTAACACGTTTGATAGCAGATTTAATATTTGGCATTCCATTCACCTCCTACAAAAAAGGCATCGAATTTTTATGAACTCGATATTTGTATTCATCATTATTATAAATTCAGAACAAGTGATATTCTATCAAAGCTGAGACAATAAATCAATACAAAACGAGGAAATCCATCTTCTCCTTCACTGTAGAAACATATTGTTCACATATAAAACATGCATGATTTGAACAAGTGGTGGTCATCCTAAAACTAACTATAATACGCAAAAAAGGTGGTCGTTTCGCTTTGAATGAGAAGTTGGATTTAAGCAAATATGGTATAAGAACGGACTTAGCGATAGAAGCTCGCGAGGTCGTATTAGAAAATCAAGGAATACACGGTGAAGAGAATCAGTCCCAAATCGAAGGCGTTATTATAAAAGAAAAAGAAGACAATGGCATGAAAACCTCTTATGTCGAAGTGACAGAACAAGGAAGTGAAATGCTAGGGAAAAAACCAGGTAAATATTTAACAATAGAGGTACAGGGGATTAGACAACAAGATACGGAAACACAACTGCAAGTGGAAAAGCTATTTGCTAAAGAAATGGCCTACTTTATTAAAGACCTTGGCATTGGCCCTAATGATTCGTGTTTAATCGTTGGTTTAGGGAACTGGAATGTTACACCTGATGCGATTGGACCTGAAGTATGTGAAAACTTACTAATTACTCGGCACTTATTTGAGTTACAGCCTGAGAGTGTAGAAGATGGTTATCGTCCTGTTAGCGCGCTTTCGCCTGGTGTAATGGGGTTAACGGGTATTGAAACAAGTGACATTTTGTTTGGTATTGTTGAGAAAACGAAGCCGGATTTTGTCATTGCTGTGGACGCTCTAGCAGCAAGGTCTATTGAAAGGGTCAATTCTACTATCCAAATTTCAGATACAGGCATTCATCCTGGATCAGGTGTTGGCAACAAGCGAAAGGAAATTAGTAAAGAAACTTTAGGTGTACCGGTTATTGCTATTGGTGTGCCAACTGTTGTTGATGCTGTTTCGATTACAAGTGACACAATAGATTTCATCCTCAAGCATTTTGGGAAGGAACTAAAAGATGGGGACAAGCCTTCTCGCTCTTTAACACCGGCTGGCATGACATTTGGAGAAAAGCGCAAGCTATCTGAAGAAGATTTACCTGAGGAGAATGAGCGACAAACATTTATGGGTATTGTGGGTACATTACCTGAGGAAGAAAAACGTAAATTAATCGGGGAAGTTCTATCTCCACTGGGGCATAACTTGATGGTAACCCCAAAAGAAGTAGATGTGTTTATAGAAGATATGGCTAATTTACTAGCTAATGGATTAAATGCTGCCCTCCATACGAAAGTAAACCAAGAGAATACAGGCTTTTATACGAGATAAAAAAGGTTCTATCTTTTCTATTCTTTTCATACAATCTATTACTAGAATAAGGAAAAGGTGATTCGAATGAAAAGATTTATGATCGCAGCTATATTTATCATATCTCTCATGTTTATTTCTGTTTTGTTTGGTATGAAGCAAGCGAATCATGCAATGGTAGAGATGAGTACCCTAACAGTCGGGGATGATAGGGGCGCATCCACACATGATTTACAAGGTAAGCAGAAACAATTAGAGGAGATGAAGTCCTTTAATCTCTTCTCATCTATTGGTAAGTCCATATCAAAAGGAACGCAAGCCATAACAAGAACAGGCATTGATATGGTAGTTGATAAGGTACAAGCAAAAGATGAGGAGTAATAGAGCATTCCCTAGGTGGATTCAAGGATCCGCCTAGGATTTATAAAAATGGTCAATGATGTCAGATGAAACCAATCCCCCAACTAGCTTCTCTATTCTAAAAATAGAAATGAAACTCCGATTGAATCTGTACACCCTTTCATGAATTTCGTTGAATCTTCCATTTTGTACTGCTATAATCAAAAATATGTATGTCTTTTCGATTAGATAGAGAAGCAAGTAAATAAATGAAGTACATATCATCCACTTTTTAAGTGCTAAGAAACTTGGCTAACAAAGATGATCGTATATAGAGTCTTTGTGTAGCCAGACCATTAGTGTGCTTACTAGTGAAAACTGTTGTGAACCATACACATATGTGTGATTTGCGCTTTTATATAGGAGTGAAGAAAGTTACATGAATAGAGAAGAGAGACTAAATAGGCAATCTAGGACCCGTAATTTTTCCATTATTGCTCATATTGACCATGGGAAATCCACATTGGCTGACCGTATTCTGGAAAAAACAAATGCACTTACTTCGCGGGAAATGAAAGATCAGCTCCTAGATTCGATGGATTTAGAGAGAGAACGTGGCATTACGATTAAATTAAATTCTGTACAACTCAAATATAAAGCTAAGGATGGAGAAATTTATACTTTCCATCTAATTGATACGCCAGGGCATGTCGATTTTACATATGAGGTGTCCAGAAGTTTAGCAGCATGTGAGGGTGCAGTATTAGTCGTCGATGCTGCTCAAGGAATAGAGGCGCAAACGTTAGCTAATGTATACTTGGCGTTAGACAATGATTTAGAAATATTACCTGTGATTAATAAAATAGATTTACCTAGTGCCGATCCAGAGCGTGTAAGAAATGAAGTGGAAGAAGTCATTGGACTTGATGCTTCTGAAGCTGTTTTAGCATCTGCCAAAGCAGGGATTGGGATTGAAGAGATTCTAGAGCAAGTGGTAGAGAAGGTTCCGGCACCGACTGGAGATCCAGATGCGCCTCTTAAAGCGTTAATATTTGATTCCTTATATGATGCTTATCGTGGAGTTGTTGCTTATATTCGCGTCGTTGATGGAACAGTTAAAGTAGGCGACAAAGTAAAAATGATGGCCACAGGCAAAGAGTTCGAAGTAACTGAGGTTGGCGTATTTACACCTAAATCGACGCCAATGGATGAGCTTTCAGTTGGAGATGTTGGTTTCTTAACGGCAGCAATTAAAAACGTAGGCGATACACGAGTTGGTGACACGATTACAAGTGCAAAGAATGGTGCAACAGAACCGTTACCTGGTTATCGTAAACTGAACCCGATGGTCTATTGTGGACTTTATCCGATTGATAGTGCGAAATTCAATGATTTGCGTGAAGCACTTGAAAAACTCGAACTGAATGACTCTGCTCTTCAGTACGAACCTGAGACTTCGCAGGCGCTTGGATTTGGGTTCCGTTGTGGATTTTTAGGTTTGCTGCATATGGAGATTATTCAAGAAAGAATTGAGCGAGAATTTAAGATTGATTTAATTACAACGGCACCAAGTGTAATCTATGATGTGGTGTTAACAGATGGAACGGAGTTAAAAGTTGATAACCCTTCAGATATGCCGGATGCACAAAAAATTGAAAGAGTAGAAGAACCGTATGTAAAAGCAACGATGATGGCACCAAATGAATATGTCGGTGCGATTATGGAACTGTGTCAATTAAAACGCGGCAATTTCATTGATATGCAATATATGGATGAGTCACGTGTGAATATTATTTATGAAATACCTCTGTCAGAAATTGTTTATGACTTTTTTGATCAATTAAAATCAAATACAAAAGGGTATGCGTCTTTTGATTATGAATTAATCGGTTATCGCCCATCTAAGCTTGTGAAAATGGATATTTTATTAAACGCAGAGAAAGTGGATGCTCTTAGCTTTATTGTTCATAAAGACTTTGCATATGAACGAGGAAAAGTGATTGTTGAAAAATTAAAAGAACTTATTCCGCGTCAACAGTTTGAAGTCCCTATTCAAGCAGCAGTTGGGCAAAAGATCATTGCTCGTTCAACAATAAAAGCGATGCGTAAAAATGTCCTTGCAAAATGTTATGGTGGAGATATTTCCCGTAAAAGAAAATTGCTTGAAAAGCAAAAAGAAGGGAAAAAGCGCATGAAGCAAGTTGGGTCGGTTGAAGTACCGCAAGAAGCATTTATGGCTGTATTAAAAATGGACGATAATAATACGAAGAAATAAAATAAATTGCTTTATTAGGATAGGTTAGGTATGCTTTCCCATAGGCGTATCCTAGCCTATTTTTTTCCGTTTTAAATTTTTAAAATAGAAGCAGAAACAAAGAGACTAGAATGGAAAGTCCAAAGATTGTTTTTGCTAAACTCATCAAGATGAGAAACCTAAAAAAGTAAGGTTGTGAAAGTAATGATTCAAGCGGCATACCTTCATATACCGTTTTGTGAACATATTTGTCACTATTGTGATTTTAATAAAGTCTTCTTAAAGGGACAACCAGTAGATGAGTATCTACAATATTTAGATAAAGAAATGGAAATCACGATGAACAGCAGTGAATACGCTCCTTTTAAGACTATATTCGTCGGAGGAGGGACACCGACTGCTTTGAATGAAAAGCAACTTGCCACTTTTCTAGAGTCGATTCGTAAAAGATTACCTCTTGCTGGTCAGTATGAGTTTACTTTTGAAGCTAATCCAGGTGACTTATCATACGAAAAACTTAAGTTGTTGTTCGATCATGGGGTCAATCGCTTAAGCTTAGGTGTACAAACATTTAACGATCAATTGTTAGAAAAAATTGGTAGAGTCCATCGAGCGAAAGATGTGTATCAGTCAGTGGAATCTGCAAAAAAAGCTGGTTTTAAGAATATGAGTATAGATCTGATATACAGCTTGCCTACTCAAACGATGGCAGACTTCCAAGAAACTTTAAACACTTCCTTTCAATTAGATGTTCAACATTTTTCTGCTTACTCGCTGATTATAGAGCCGAAAACCGTATTTTATAACCTGATGCGTAAAGGTAAACTTCATACTCCTGGGGAGGATGTTGAAGCAGCAATGTATGAGTTATTGATGGAAAAGATGAAAGAGAATGGCTTTGAGCAGTATGAAATTAGTAATTTTTCTAAGCCTGGCTTTGAAAGTAAACATAATTTAACCTATTGGAATAATGAAGCTTATTTTGGGTTTGGTGCTGGCGCCCATAGCTATGTAGATGGTTATCGCCGCTCTAATTACGGCCCTTTAAAAAAATATATGGAACCATTAGATCAAAATCAGTTGCCTATTATGGACAAACATGAAGTGACGAAGAAGGAGAAAATGGAGGAAGAAATGTTTCTTGGACTTCGTAAAACACAAGGTGTTTCGATGAAAGGTTTTAAGGAGAAATTTGATATAGATATCATGGAGGTATTTCGTGAAGAATTAATGGCACACGAACAGAAGTCATTACTAGAAATAAAAGATGATTCTATTCAATTAACAAAGCAAGGCCGATTATTAGGCAACGAAGTTTTTCAATCATTTATTAAATGAACAAAGCTGTAAAAGGCTACCGCTCTATTTATCAGTTGTATCGAGAAAAGAATATGTTGAAATCATAACAGTCTAAGCGACTATTATACGAGTGGTACCTTCAACATACTTCTTTGAAAGATGGTTTGTTGTCTTTCTTTTAATAATTATGATGGAGATAAGGCGCAAATGATTGACACTCGCTCCTAGATTTGATAATTTATTATTAGATTTAGCACTCATTAAATGAGAGTGCTAACAGAGGTGATTACTGTGTTAACAGATCGTCAATTGTTGATATTCCAAGTAATTGTTGATGATTTTATTCAGACGGCACAGCCGGTTGGCTCAAGAACATTATCTAAGAAAGATGAAATTTCTTTTAGCTCGGCGACAATTAGGAATGAAATGGCTGATTTAGAGGAGCTTGGTTTTTTAGAAAAAACTCATACCTCATCAGGACGAATCCCTTCTGAGAAGGGTTATAGATACTATGTCGACCATCTATTATCCCCGCAGCAACTTAATAAAAGTGAAGTTGTACAAATGAAAAGCATTTTTAGTGATAAAATGTACGAATTAGAAAAAATCGTGCAAAAATCAGCTAAAATTCTTTCTGAAATGACGAATTACACTTCCATCGTTTTAGGTCCGGCAGTGAAGGAAAATAGATTAAAAAGAATTCAAATCGTTCCATTGAATGATCACACAGCCATTGCAATTATTGTGACAGATACTGGGCATGTGGAAAATAGAATGTTTCATTTTCCTGAATCCATGAACCCAGCAGATATTGAAATGATGGTCAATATCTTAAACGATCGTTTAGTAGGTGTACCAATTGAACATCTGAATCAAACGATTTATAAAGAAGTTGCCATCGTTTTACGCCAGCATATCCAACATTATGACTTTCTTTACCACTCAATTATTGATACGATTCAAATGCCTGCAAATGAGAAATTGTTCTTTGGCGGGAAAACGAATATATTAAGTCAACCTGAGTTTCATGATATAGACAAGGTAAAAGACTTACTTTATATGATTGAGCAGGAAGAAGGGATTTATGATTTAATACGTAATCATTCCTCAGGTATCCGCGTTAAAATTGGTACCGAAAATAAAAATTCTGCGATGGATAATTGTAGTTTAATTACTGCAAGCTATTCTATTGGTGTAGAACAATTAGGAACGATTGCTATATTAGGACCAACCAGAATGGAATATTCCAGAGTCATTAGTTTGCTACAATTTTTAAGTAAAGGCTTATCTTATGAGTTGACTAGGCTGTATCAAAACGAATAACCCTGGAAATATTGAATAAGGGTGGAATTTCGCTTCCACCCCTTTAACTATGAACCCAATGCATTTAAGGGAGGTGAAAAAGTTGGCAGAAGAAAAAGAGACTCTACAAGAAGAGGTAAACAAATCCGAGCAAGAAAACATTCAACCAGAAGAAGTTTTTGGTGAAGCTGCTGACACTCAATCTGAAGGTGATTCATCTGAAGTAAATAGTGAGGTTTCTGCGCTGGAAGCTAAGGTGGCAGAGCTTGAGAAAAAGGTGGAAGAGGCCGATAATCGTTATTTAAGATTACAAGCTGATTTTGATAATAGCAGACGTCGTGCGAAATTAGATCGCGAAGCGTCTGAAAAATATAGAGCACAAAGCTTAGTATCAGATTTATTACCAGCCCTTGATAACTTTGAAAGAGCACTGCAATCTACTAATACAGACGATAGTAACGTGCAATCATTGCTACAAGGAATGGAAATGGTTTATCGCAGTTTAATTGAGGCGCTGAAAAAAGAAGGCGTTGAACAGATTGAAGCTGTAGGCCAAGTATTTGACCCTCAATTCCATCAAGCTGTTATGCAGGTGGAGGAAGAAGGCTACGATTCTAATGTAGTCGTTGAAGAATTTCAAAAAGGTTATTTACTGAAAGACCGTGTCATTCGACCGGCAATGGTTAAAGTAAATCAATAACTACATATTATGTAATGGAGGTATAGATCATGGGCAAAATTATTGGTATTGACTTAGGAACAACAAATTCATGTGTTGCCGTGCTTGAAGGCGGCGAAGCAAAGGTAGTTCCAAACCCTGAAGGAAATAGAACAACTCCATCAGTTGTTTCTTTCAAAAATGGTGAACGTCAAGTAGGGGAAGTAGCTAAACGACAAGCAATTACGAACCCGAATACAATTATTTCAATTAAACGCCATATGGGAACAGATTATAAAGTAGAAGCAGAAGGTAAAGAGCTTTCTCCACAAGAAGTTTCTGCAGCTATCCTTCAATACTTAAAAGGTTATGCTGAAGATTATCTTGGTGAAACAGTTGATAAAGCTGTTATCACTGTTCCTGCTTATTTTAATGATGCTGAGCGTCAAGCAACAAAAGATGCTGGTAAAATTGCAGGGTTAGAAGTTGAGCGTATCATTAACGAACCAACTGCTGCCGCACTTGCTTACGGTATGGATAAAACGGACGAAGATCAAACGATTTTAGTTTATGACCTTGGTGGTGGTACTTTTGACGTCTCTATCCTTGAATTAGGAGATGGCGTATTTGAAGTAAAATCTACTGCAGGGGATAATCGACTAGGTGGAGATGACTTTGACCAAGTGATCATTGACTACTTGGTAGAACAATTCAAAAAAGAAAATGGTATTGATTTAGCTAAAGATAAAATGGCACTTCAACGTTTGAAAGATGCAGCTGAAAAAGCGAAAAAAGACCTTTCAGGTGTGACTTCTACGCAAGTTTCTTTACCATTTATTACAGCAGGAGAAGCTGGACCACTTCACTTAGAAGTTACTTTATCAAGAGCAAAATTTGATGAGCTTTCTGCAGATTTAGTTGAACGCACAATGGGACCAACTCGCCAAGCGTTAAAAGATGCTGACCTTTCTCCATCAGAAATTGATAAAGTTATTCTTGTTGGTGGTTCTACGCGTATTCCAGCTGTACAAGAAGCGATTAAAAAAGAAACAGGTAAAGATCCACATAAAGGGGTAAACCCTGATGAAGTCGTAGCGATGGGAGCTGCTATTCAAGGTGGTGTAATCACTGGTGATGTGAAAGACGTTGTTTTACTTGACGTAACTCCACTTTCACTAGGTATTGAAACAATGGGTGCGGTATTCACGAAGCTAATTGAGCGTAATACAACTATCCCAACATCTAAATCACAAGTATTCTCTACGGCTGCTGATAACCAATCTGCTGTTGATATTCATGTACTTCAAGGTGAACGTCCAATGGCACAAGATAATAAAACATTAGGTCGTTTCCAATTAGGAGATATTCCACCAGCACCACGTGGTGTGCCACAAATTGAAGTATCATTTGATATCGATAAAAACGGTATTGTGAATGTTCGTGCGAAGGATCTTGGCACAAATAAAGAACAAGCTATCACAATCAAATCTTCAACAGGTCTTTCAGATGAAGAAATCGATCGTATGGTGAAAGAAGCTGAAGATAATGCAGAAGCGGATAAACAACGTAAAGAAGAAGTTGAACTTCGCAATGAAGCAGATCAATTAGTTTTCACTACTGAAAAAACATTAAAAGACCTTGAAGGTAAAGTAGAAGAAGCAGAAGTGACAAAAGCAAATGAAGCGAAGGATGAATTGAAAGCTGCCATTGAAAAAGGTGACTTAGAAGACATTCGCACGAAGAAAGATGCACTTCAAGAAATCGTTCAAGCTTTGACTATGAAGTTATATGAAGAAGCACAACAACAAGCTCAAGCAGCTCAAGGTGCAGAAGGCGATGCATCTAAAAAAGCAGACGATAATGTGGTAGATGCTGAGTACGAAGAAGTAGACGACGATAAAAAATAATTTTAAAGTCCAAACAAAAGTCAAAGTCAGGTATTACTTGGCTTTGGCTTTATTTTTGCATTCAATTTTCTTTTAGTGGCATTCGTTTAGAAATAAGAAGTAAGGAAGCAATCGTCAGCTTACTTCTTATTTCTAAACAATAAACCACACTTTGTTAATGAAAAGAACATAAAATAGTCATAAAAATTATGTATCCTCACCCGTATAGGTGAAGCTAAGTGGACATGTTGGATGGCAGCGCACATGAAGATGCTTGTCGCTCCAGAGCAAGCCGCTTTCGCTTTTCTTATTGCCTTTTGGGTTGGTGGGATGATACAATTATTTTTATGTGAAATGGATCGGGGAGTGGTAATCATGGATAAAAGGGATTACTATGAAGTCCTTGGCGTTAGTAAAGGTGCGTCTAAGGATGAAATAAAGAAAGCGTACAGAAAATTATCTAAGAAGTATCATCCGGATATTAATAAAGAGCCTGGTGCGGATGAAAAGTTTAAAGAAGTGAAAGAAGCTTATGAAGTATTAAGTGATGATCAGAAAAAAGCGCATTACGATCAATTTGGTCATACAGATCCAAACCAGGGCTTTGGTGGTGGAGGTGGCTTCGAAGGCTTTGGTGGCTTTGAAGATATCTTCAGTTCTTTCTTTGGTGGAGGATCGAGAAGAAGAGATCCGAATGCACCGCGACAAGGTGCTGATTTGCAATATAATATGACGGTATCTTTCGAAGATGCCGCTTTTGGTAAAGATACTGAAATCGAAATTCCACGTGAAGAAACGTGTGAAACATGTGATGGTTCAGGTGCGAAACCTGGGACGAAACCGGAAACATGTAAACATTGTCACGGATCCGGTCAATTAAATGTAGAGCAAAACACACCGTTTGGTAAGATTGTCAACCGTCGTGTATGTAATTACTGTAATGGAACGGGCAAAGAGATTAAACATAAATGTTCGACATGTGGTGGCGACGGTAAAGTGAAAAAACGTCGCAAAATCAGTGTAAAAATCCCAGCAGGTATTGATGATGGCCAACAGCTTCGTGTATCTGGTCAAGGGGAACCTGGTGTAAACGGTGGACCAGCAGGTGATTTATATGTTGTTTTCCACGTGCGTGCTCATGAGTTCTTTGAGAGGGATGGCGACGATATTTATTGTGAAATGCCAATTACATTTGTCCAGGCTGCACTTGGGGATGAAGTAGAAGTTCCAACGCTTCACGGCAAGGTTAAGCTCAAAGTACCAGCAGGAACACAGACAGGCACGAAATTCCGTCTTAAAGGAAAAGGTGTAGCTAATGTGAGAGGTTACGGTACTGGTGATCAACATATAATTGTTAGAGTGGTAACACCGACGAAATTATCAGATAAACAAAGACAGCTATTAAATGAATTTGCAGAAGTGAGTGGCAAAGTACCTCAAGGTGAACAAGAAGATGGATTCTTCTCAAAAGTAAAGCGTGCCTTTAAGGGTGAATAAGTGAAATGGAGTTGGTAGTAAGATGAAATGGTCAGAGATTAGTGTTCACACGGCGAACGAAGCAGTCGAGCCGATTTCAAATATTCTTCATGAAGCAGGTGCAAGTGGTGTAGTGATTGAAGATCCATTTGAATTGACGAAAGAACGAAGAGATCAATACGGCGAAATCTACCAGCTCGATCCACATGATTATCCAGAAGAAGGCGTAATCGTTAAAGCCTATTTACCGATTAATAGCTTTTTAGGTGAAACAGTAGAAGAGATAAAGAATGCCATTAGTAACCTTTTATCGTTTAACATTGATATTGGTAAAAATGAGGTCAGCATCAGTGAAGTGAACGAAGAAGAGTGGGCGACTGCTTGGAAGAAGTACTATCACCCTGTAAAAATTTCTAAACGATTCACGATTGTCCCGACTTGGGAAGAATACACGCCAGTAAGTAGTGATGAACTCATTATTGAATTGGACCCAGGAATGGCATTTGGAACAGGGACGCATCCAACAACAGTGATGTGTATTCAAGCATTAGAGCATATTGTTACACCTGGTGATCATATTATTGATGTTGGTACGGGGTCAGGTGTGCTCAGTATTGCTGGAGCGATGCTCGGTGCTGAGCATATTACTGCACTCGATTTGGATGAAGTTGCTGTACGTTCAGCAAAAATCAATATCAAGTTAAATAAAGTGCAGGATATTGTAGAGGTGTCTCAAGGCAATCTGTTAGATAATATTAATGTACAAGCTGAAGTAGTTGTCGCTAATATTTTAGCAGAAGTAATTGTCAGCTTTACAGATGATGTTGCACAAGTGGTGAAACCAGGAGGTCATTTTATTGCTTCTGGCATTATTCAGCAGAAAAAACAAGCTGTTAAAGATGCGATGATATCAAGTGGTTTTGATATTGTTGAAACGATTCAAATGGAAGATTGGGTTGCCATTATAGGTAAGAAGCAGTAATGTACTAGGGGGAGTCATGAATTCCCCCTATTTATTCGTTTAGTAAGGGGTTATATATATGCAACGATATTTTGTGAATCATAGAGAAAATGATCATTTTTTTATTACAGATGATGATTATCATCATATTACCCGCGTAATGAGAATGAACGTAGGTGACGAAATTATTTGTGTAGACCCTGATGGAAAAGCAGCTCAATGCAAACTGGTTAACATTACCTCTGAAGTGGTAGAGTTAGAAGTTGTACAATGGATAGAGAAAAATGTCGAATTACCGGTTGATGTTACCATCGTGAGCGGATTGCCTAAAGGGGATAAGCTCGAATGGATCATACAAAAAGGCACAGAACTTGGCGCCCATCGGTTTATCCCTTTTATGTCAGCTCGTTCCATTGTAAAGTTAGATGAAAAAAAGGCGAATAAAAAGAAAGATCGTTGGCAAAAGATCGCTAAAGAAGCGGCCGAGCAGTCTCATCGCATCATAGTACCACATGTGGATGGACCACAGTCCTTACAACAGTTACTAGAAATAAGTAAAAATTATGATTATAAATGTGTCGCTTATGAAGAAAGCAGTAAACAAGGTGAATCATCAGCTTTTCACCAAGTACTCAAGGGGATGTCCCGAGGAGACTCTTTATTTTTTATATTTGGGCCAGAAGGTGGCCTGACAGAGAAAGAAATTTCGCTTTTAGAGGATGAAGGGTTTATTTCTTGTGGATTAGGACCAAGAATATTAAGAACTGAAACAGCACCTTCCTATGTCCTTTCAGCTGTTTCTTATCATTTTGAATTAATGGAGTGAAGATATATGCCATCAGTAGCTTTTCATACACTTGGTTGTAAAGTAAACCATTATGAAACAGAAGCCATCTGGCAATTGTTTAAAGAAGAAGGATACGATCGTGTCGGTTTTGAATCTACCTCTGATGTGTATGTGATTAACACATGTACGGTTACGAATACGGGTGATAAAAAAAGCAGACAAGTTATTCGTAGAGCCATTCGGAAAAATCCGGACGCTGTCATTTGTGTAACAGGATGCTATGCACAAACATCTCCGGCAGAAATCATGGCCATTCCGGGTGTGGATGTTGTCGTTGGCACACAGGACCGGAAGAAAATGTTAGGATATATTGAGCAGTATAAAACTGAACGCCAACCAATTAATGGGGTCGGCAATATTATGAAAAATCGAGTTTATGAGGAACTAGATGTTCCGGCCTTTACAGATCGAACGCGTGCTTCTTTAAAAATACAAGAAGGTTGTAATAACTTCTGCACCTTTTGTATCATTCCTTGGGCTCGTGGATTAATGAGATCTCGAGATCCAAAAGAAGTGATTCATCAAGCGCAACAATTAGTGGAAGCTGGTTATAAAGAAATTGTCTTAACTGGGATACATACTGGCGGTTATGGCGAGGATCTTAAGAATTATAATCTAGCTATGCTATTAAAGGATTTAGAAGAACAAGTTAAAGGCATTAAACGGATTCGTATTTCATCTATTGAGGCAAGTCAAATTACGGATGAAGTGATTGAAGTAATCAGAAACTCCAAGGTCGTTGTCCGTCATCTGCATATTCCGATTCAATCAGGCTCAGACACAGTATTAAAAAGAATGCGTCGTAAGTACACGATGGCGTTTTTCGCTGAACGAATTGAGCGCTTAAAAGAAGCCTTACCAGGTTTAGCAGTCACTTCAGATGTCATTGTCGGTTTTCCTGGTGAGACAGAAGAAGAATTTATGGAGACGTATGATTTTATTAAAAAACATAAATTTTCAGAGCTGCATGTTTTTCCTTATTCAAGTAGAACGGGCACACCAGCAGCACGAATGACCGATCAAATTGATGAAGAAGTTAAAAATGAAAGAGTACATCGCTTAATTCATTTATCTGATCAACTAGCGAAAGAGTACGCAAGTCGTTTTGAAGATGAAGTGCTCGAAATCATCCCTGAAGAAAAATACAAAGATGCGCCAGAAGGGAATTTGTACGTAGGCTATACAGATAATTACTTAAAAGTAGTCATTCCTGCAACAGAAGAGATGGTAGGTAAATTAGTCAAAGTAAAAATAACAAAAGCAGGTTATCCTTATAACGAAGGGCAATTTATTCGTGTCATGGATGAGATGAAAGAAAGAGCAGTATAAATGATCAGAGCTGACCGTTCATTGACCGGTCAGCTTTTTTACCTAAATGTTTATAATGGCGAATATTAAAATCTAGAAAACTAAAAAGAACCATAAGCAATCATCTAATTTATATCAAATAAACACACAACAACCAATATTTTATTCGGCTTCTTCCTCTTGGCGATTTTTTCTTAAAAAATAAATATAAATGATAGGAATAAAGCCACAAATAAATAGAATGACACCCACGATGACTCCGTTGATGATAGAAAATCCTTCAGTGACAGAGACCAAAAAACCAACAATTGTTGAAATGAAAATAAGAATGGCTAATGAGATAATGAGACTTTTCCGCGGGTTTATTTTATGATCTTCATGGTCTGTACTAATACTCATTGATAAATATGCTAAAACAACTCCGGTGATTATAAATATTGTCCATAGTGGGTTTTGCCTCATTTCATCTAACCCACTTGTAACTAAGTCATAACCTAAAATTCCAAGAATGCCAATGGTCTGGATGATAAATGCAATTCGTATATTTTTTAAGTTTTGTAAGACTAAACGTTCATCTGTGATCTTTTTCATCTGTGTATCAGCCACCTTTTTCTATCCAAAATACTTCATCTAATGTTTTATTCACTGCGTAACATATATCCAGACATAATTTGAGAGAAGGGTTATACTTGCCCTTTTCAATTAAACTGATGGTTTGGCGAGTAACCCCTATCTTTTCTGCGAGTTCTTGTTGTGTCAAATTTACGTGAATACGAGAAATTTTAACCTTATTATCCAAATATTGTATCACTCCTTTTCTAAATTGTAACATATATATTACATTATTCAATATATATGTTACATGAATAACAGCCTTTCAATATAAGGATAATAAAGTACTAGGTATAAATTATTACCTTAACATCTTGAAAAAGAGTCTTAAGTATGTTTTAGAACCTACATTTAATCAGTTTGTCTCATTTTACTAAAGAGATTCTCGATATTTCATTCATAAAATGATATGATAACAGAGGTACGGACAACTATTAGAGAAAAATAAGTAGGAAAGTATTTTATAAAAAAGGAGATTTCATTGATGACAAATAATATAGCAAAAATGATTGATCATACATTATTGAAAGCTGATGCAACGGCTGAGCAAATTGATACTTTATGTAAGGAGGCAAAAGAGAATGGCTTTGCTTCTGTATGTGTAAATCCTACATGGGTTTCACAAGCGGCTAAACTTCTTCAGGAATCAGATGTGGCTGTTTGCACAGTAATTGGCTTCCCGTTAGGTGCATCGGATAAAGATGTGAAAGCTTTTGAAACAACACAAGCCATCAAACAAGGAGCCAAAGAAGTTGATATGGTAATTAATATTGGCGCACTTAAAAGTGGCAAATTAGATGTTGTAGAAGAGGATATCCGTGCAGTTGTGGCGGCGGCAGAAGGTAAGGCTTTGACAAAAGTAATTATCGAGACTTGTTTGTTAACAGATGCAGAAAAAGTAATCGCGTGTCAATTGGCTGTTAAAGCAGGAGCGGATTATGTTAAAACATCAACTGGCTTCTCAACTGGTGGCGCAACGGTTGCTGATGTGAAATTAATGAGAGAAACGGTAGGTCCTGATATTGGGGTCAAAGCTTCTGGTGGAGTGAGAAGTGCTGAAGATGCACAAGCAGTCATTGATGCTGGGGCGACTAGAATCGGTGCAAGCTCAGGCATTGCTATCGTAAATGGATTAACAGCTACAACAGATTATTAATATAGTTGTTGCAAGAGAGCCGGACATTTTACATGTTCGGCTCTCTTTTTGACTGTGGAGGATGATAGAACAACAATATCACTACTGTTTTCTGTCATGTAGGCGAATAATCAAGTCACTGAAAGGTTTGACAAAAGGTAGAACGAGAAGGGAAGTGATGACATTAAAAAGGACACCGACATGAGCAAGTTGCCTATCAATCTCGTCTGTTGAAGTAATACCAAAATTTGTTAGCATTTCAATGAATGGATAGAAGAGCAATACACCTATTATATTCAACCAAATGTGGGCATAAGCAGTTAACTTTGCTTCCTTACGTCCACCGATACTGGCGAGATAGGCATCGGCGCAAGTGCCGATGTTGGAACCAAGCATGATAGCAATCGCTGTACTGAGGTCCATCCCACCTGCTGTTAAAAACCCCATCAGAATACCTGTAGTGGCAGTACTTGACTGAATAATCGCAGTAAGAACAATACCGGTTATAACGGCTAAGAATAGGCTTTGATCTAATGTGATAAGAAAATCTCTTATCCATGGGGTTTCTTTAATGGAAAAAGCTAAATGTTCAAACCCCCTCATCGCAGCAAATACGCAAGCGATGCCCATTAATCCAATGCCAATACTCTGAAAGGATCGCCGCCTTATTAATGCACATAACATGCCAATAATAGCAATCGGTAAAATAAAAGATTCTATATTGAAAGTAATTAACTCTGTGGTGATAGTTGTGCCAATGTTTGTCCCTAAAATAATACCAATCGTTTGGCGGAAAGTAAGTAAGTGAACAGCAACTAAACCAATGGTGATAATCATAACTGCAGAACTACTCTGCATAATAGCTGTTAAGAGGATGCCAACCATCATCCCTTTAAGCGGTGTATTTGTAAACTTTGTTAACCAGCGTTTCGTTGAATCTGCTGATAAATAGAATAGCCCTTTTCGCAATAAAGTCATGCCAAAAATAAAAACAGCAATCATTATTATAAAAATAAGAAATGAAGTCATGCTTTGTCCCTCCTAGAAAAGCATATGGTGAAAAATTGAGGGACATGCATACGAAGAATCAAAAAAATAAATAATAAAAATAAATAAGACAAACGTACATTTATCTTTAAACAGCGAAAGACTAGGTGAAATACAGTTGACCTCACACCGCTGTTATATTATAATTGCAAAGTACATGGTATTCCATGTTGACATGTAAGTGTGTTGTGCTCGGAGGGAGGGAAAGAGAATGTCTAAAACCGTCGTTCGTAAAAACGAATCGCTTGAAGATGCTCTTCGTCGCTTCAAACGTTCAGTATCAAAAACTGGTACTTTGCAAGAAGCAAGAAAGCGCGAATTCTACGAAAAACCAAGTATCAAACGTAAGAAAAAGTCTGAAGCTGCAAGAAAGCGCAAGTTTTAAGAGAGGGTGTATGTAAGTGAGTCTTCTCGAGCGTTTAAATGAAGATATGAAACAAGCGATGAGGAACAAAGAAAAAGATAAGTTAACTGTGATTCGGATGATCAAAGCTTCATTGCAAAATGAGGCGATCAAGGAAGGAAAAGATCTTACCGAGGATCAGGAACTTACTGTCCTTTCTCGCGAAGTAAAGCAACGCAAGGATTCCCTCCATGAATTTGACAAGGCAGGTCGTGAAGATCTAGTTGAAAAAATTCGTACTGAATTACAGTACGTAGAGTTATATATGCCTGAGCAGCTCTCTGATGAAGAGGTATCTGCTATCGTTAAACAAACCATTGCCGATACAGGCGCTACATCGAAAGCTGAAATGGGTAAAGTGATGTCAGCCATTATGCCAAAGCTAAAAGGCAAGGCAGACGGTGCACTTATTAATAAACTTGTACAACAACACCTTTCATAAAAAGATGTACGGAAAGACCGGAGCTTTCGAGCTTACGGTCTTTTTATTTTGTCTAAAAGATGCCATACTAGGAGTAAGGTTTCTTTTTATACATATTACATAGTCACATTTTTTACTTTATGTAATCATAATCAAAATAAGTAAAGAAAAATGAAACCTTTTCACGCGCCAGCCGTATAACAATCATAGGTATTTCTGTATAAGGGGGGAGGGGAGAAGAGAATGAGAAAAGCGACAATCATCCTTTCGTTTTTATGGGCATTTTTCGTCATGATGACACCGATCAGCAAGGCTGATAACGAGGTTGTGTATGTCGTACCAATAGAAGAGACTGTTGAAAAAGGATTGCATGCTTTTATCAATAGAGCGGTGACTACAGCTGAAGAAAATCAAGCAAGTGCGATTATTTTCGAAGTAAACACGCCTGGCGGTGAAGTAGAAGCGGCCAAGGAAATTGGCAGAGTATTATCATCTACAAATATTAAAACGATTTCATTTGTGAATAAACAAGCATTGTCTGCTGGTGCGTATATTTCATTAAACATGGATGAGATTTATATGACGCCGGGAGCTACAATGGGTTCGGCAGCGATTATCGATCAAGAAGGTAACACAGCTGATAAAAAAGCAGTTTCAGCATGGTTATCTACTATGACGGCAGCGGCTGAACAAAGTGGGAGAGATCCAGAGATTGCTCAAGCAATGGCAGATGATTCAATCGATTTACCTGAATTAGGTGCACCGAAAGGAAAATTATTGACGTTAACAGCTAGTCAAGCAGAACAGGTGGAATATTCAGAAGGGACATTTGCTACGCAAGCAGAGCTTTTAGAACATTTAGGTTATGAAGATGCAGAGGTAAGGTCTATCGAGGCAAGTTTTGCTGAGAAAATAGCTAGATTTATCACACATCCAATCATTGTACCTATTCTTCTATCTATAGGAAGTATTGGATTACTGCTAGAGCTCTATTCTCCTGGGTTTGGTATTCCAGGTATAATGGGACTCACAGCTCTTGGTTTATTTTTTTACGGTCATATGGTTGCTGGCTTTGCCGGGTATGAATCACTCATTGTATTTATTATTGGAATTGGGTTAATTATCGCAGAGTTTTTCCTCCCAGGTGGTATCGCCGGAGTGTTGGGGATTGCTGCAGTAATTGGGAGTTTATTCATGGCAGGTGCTGATGTGCAACATATGGCAACCTCCATTATGATTGCGGCTATATTATCTATTGCGGTTTCTATTCTAATGGTAAAGGTGTTTGGTAAAAAAATGAAATTCTTTAAAAAACTAATTTTAAGCGATTCTACAAATACTGAAAGAGGATACATCTCAAATAAATCCCGTTCAGAGCTAATTGGAAAACAAGGCTACGCTTTAACAGGATTACGTCCATCAGGAACGATTGTCATTGAAAATGAAAGAATTGATGTCGTTAGTGAAGGTGGATTTATTAAAAAAGATGCAAAAGTGGAAGTCATCAAAGCAGAGGGCTCGAGAGTAGTCGTCCGTGAATTAACAAATTTAGATAAATAACCAAGTATTTTTAGGAGGTAATTGAATGGAACCTATTTCTATTATGACGATCGTGATTGTGGTATTAGCCATTATTGCTCTAGCTATACTCTTCACATTCGTACCAGTTATGCTGTGGATCTCAGCATTAGCAGCCGGTGTTAAGGTAAGTATTTTCACCCTCATTGGAATGAGATTAAGACGAGTAATTCCAAGCCGTGTAATTAATCCTTTAATTAAAGCACATAAAGCGGGATTAGAAGTTCATACGAATCAACTTGAAAGCCATTATTTAGCAGGTGGTAATGTAGATAGAGTAGTAAATGCTTTAATTGCAGCGCATCGTGCCAATATGGAATTAAGTTTTGAAAGAAGTGCGGCAATTGACTTAGCTGGTCGTGATGTACTTGAAGCAGTTCAAATGAGTGTTAACCCAAAAGTAATAGAAACACCGTTTATTTCTGGTGTAGCGATTAATGGTATCGAAGTTAAAGCAAAAGCAAAAATTACTGTAAGAGCCAATATCGACCGACTAGTCGGGGGTGCTGGAGAAGAAACAATCATTGCCCGTGTTGGTGAGGGGATTGTCTCTACCATTGGTTCTTCTACAAGACATACAGAAGTATTGGAAAACCCTGACATGATTTCACAAACTGTTTTAGCAAAAGGTTTGGATGCTGGTACAGCATTTGAAATTCTATCCATCGATATCGCTGATGTAGACATCGGTAAAAACATTGGCGCAGAGTTACAAACAGAGCAAGCAGAAGCTGATAAAAACATTGCCCAAGCCAAAGCGGAAGAACGCCGTGCAATGGCTGTTGCCAAAGAGCAAGAGATGAAAGCGAAAGTCGAAGAAATGAGAGCGAAAGTCGTGGAAGCAGAATCTCAAGTTCCTTTAGCAATGGCAGATGCATTAAAAAGTGGCAATATTGGTGTGATGGATTATATGAATATCCAAAATATTGAAGCTGATACAGAAATGAGAGACTCGATTAGTAAAGTATCAGATGACTCAAAACAAGGGCCGAAGAAAGATTGAATGTCCTAATCGGACTCACCTCTAGAGGGGAGTGTTCTATCTCATGATTGATTTTTTATTGGAAAATCCTTTATTATTGATTTTTCTTATCGGGATCATTACTTCCTTATTTGGTAAGAAAGTTAATGACCAGCAGCCGGACAAACAAAAGCAGCCACGTGGAATGTCTGTCGAAGAGCAAGAAGAAGCTAGGCGTCAGATGATGCAGGATGCTGAGAAACAAGAAGAAGTGCCACCTGTTTATGATCGCAATGAAGAGAAGCTAAAACGCTACGCGAAAGATATTGTGCAAGAAGCTAGTGTAGAAGTCTCAGATCGTAAAAAAGAAGCAGAAGAGCGACTGGCCGATTTAAGAAAACAAAAAGCAGAAGCGCAAAAACGAGCAAGTGCTTTCCTTTCAGCAACAAAAAATAAAGATGTGGCCAATAACAAAGTAGATCAACCTAGTATGAGAGTCTCTAATAAACAATTAGTTGACGCGGTTGTTTGGTCAGAAATTCTCGGACAACCGAGATCAAGAAACCCACATCGAACGATGAAAAGAAAATAAAATTTGCTGTTGAATTCAGTGCTAGAACCTTCCTTTCTCTCATACATATGAGATGAAAGGGGGTTCTTTTTTTATGGCAAAAAAATGGGGAGAACGACTAAGAAGCTGGATGACAAAAAATATGGAACTTCCTCAAGATGTCATGATGGATTTGCCCCGCATTACTATGATTGGACAAATTCATATTTATATTGAGAACCACCGCGGCTTACTTGGTTTTTCAGATAAAGAAGTAAGGTTGTTATTAGAGCATGGTCAACTGCTCATTAAAGGGAATAACTTTGTCATTAAAACAATTATGCCTGAAGAAATATTATTGCAGGGAACAATTGAGCATGTTCTTTTTGTAGCTGAGTAAATTTGATGTGGGAAGGGTCGCTATTCTATTACAGGGTTAGCGATTTCCACCTGCTCAAATATGAGGAGGATACGATGAAAAATCAATGGCTCTTTTTTTTAAAAGGAATCGTCACAGTTAGGACAAGCGGTAGAGGGAGTGAAAGATTTTTAAATACTTTAACGAGAGCTGGTGTATCCGTATGGAATGTTAAAGCTCATGGAAGCCAAGTCCTTACATTTCAAATGAAGTTAGATGATTTACCGACTTTAAGACAATATGCAAGAACTGCTGACTGCAAATTTGAGTTTGTCGGTCGCAAAGGATTGCCCTTCATGAAAAAGCGTATGCTACGTAATAGTGGGTTCTTTTTTGGGGCAATTGCTTTCTTAGTCGTTGTGATTTTGTTGTCAAATATGGTGTGGGGGATCGAAATTAAAGGCGCAAATCCAGCAACAGAATATAAGATGGAAAAAGAGTTAGAGAAAATTGGCGTAAAAAAAGGGAAACTACAATTCTTTATCGATACACCTGAAGGTATACAACGGTATTTAACTGAAAATGTGAATGAAATTACTTGGGTCGGTGTAGAGCTGAAAGGGACAACCTATCATCTTCAAGTGGTAGAAAAAAATGAACCAAAGAAAACAGAATTGTTAAGTCCACAGCATTTAGTGGCAAAGAAAAAAGGAACGATTGTCGGTATGTTTATTGAAGAGGGAGAAGCGAAGGCGAAAATTAATGACTTTGTTAAACCAGGTCAATTATTAGTTTCCGGCCTAATTGGAAATGATGAAAAAAAGAAAATAGTGCCTGCCAAAGGAGAAGTGTTAGCGGAAACGTGGTATAAAGCGAATGTAACCTATCCATTAGAGAAAAAGTCCAACGTATACACCGGCGATCAAAAAGTAAAACACACATTGGAGCTCGGTTCATTAAAGATTCCTTTATGGGGCTTTGGAAATATAGATTTTGACCACTATGTAAAAGAAGAGGACAAGCGGCAAGTTAAATTCTTAAAATGGGAGCTACCCATTGTAATGACAAAAAATATCTACAGGGAAGCAGAAGTGATGACACAAGTTTTTAATGAAAAAGAGGCGATTTTAGAGGCGAAGAAATTAGCTAGAAGTAAGATTAAAAAGCAGCTAGATGAAGATGCTACGATTAAAGGGGAAAATGTTTTGCACCAATCGATAGAGAATGGTAAAGTTACATTATCAATACATTTCCAAATTATTGAGAATATTGCTGAGGAACAACCAATAATCCAAGGAGATAAAGAATGACAGAAGATTTAAAGACATTAAATGTGCATTTTGAAAACCCAAATGAAGCTATTGCCCTATTAGGGAATGGCGACACAAATATTAAATTAATTGAAGAGCAATTAGCGGTATCGATTGTTACAAGAGGCGAATCTGTTTATGTTTCAGGTGAGACAGATGCTGTGGCCATTGCAGGTGACGTAATTGAGCAACTTCTCTATGTTATTAGAAAAGGTATTCAAATAAGTGGTAGGGATATTATTTACGCTTTGGAGATGGCAAGGAAGGGCACATTAGAATATTTCAAAGAACTTTATGAAGAAGAAATAATGAAAAATGCAAAAGGTAAGTCGATTCGAGTTAAAACTTTAGGTCAGCGCCAATATATTATGGCCATGCGACAGAAAGATTTAGTTTTTGGTATTGGTCCTGCAGGGACGGGGAAAACCTACTTAGCTGTTGTAATGGCAGTGAATGCGCTTAAGAATGGACAAGTGAAAAAGATTATTCTTACTCGTCCAGCTGTAGAAGCAGGGGAGAGCTTAGGGTTTTTACCAGGAGACTTAAAAGAAAAGGTTGATCCGTATTTACGGCCTTTGTATGATGCGCTTCACGATATACTAGGAGCAGAGCATACAGAAAGGTTAATTGAAAGAGGAACAATTGAAATTGCCCCACTTGCTTATATGAGGGGACGTACGTTAGATGATGCTTATGTTATTTTAGATGAAGCGCAAAACGCAACACAAGCGCAAATGAAAATGTTCTTAACACGTTTAGGCTTTGGATCAAAAATGGTTATTACTGGTGACAAAAGTCAAATAGATCTTCCTCGTGGTGCTAGATCAGGTCTCGTGGTAAGTGAACAAATATTAAATGGTGTATCTGGAATAAGTTTTATTCATTTAGAACAAAGTGACGTCGTCAGACATCCACTTGTGGCAAAAATCATCCAAGCATACGAAGAAAATGCTGAATAAATGGCTGTTTTCAGCAACACAATCTAAGAACAAATTCTGCTTTTGAATCAGAGTTTGTTCTTTTTATCGTGACCTATAAATGATTGAATTTTCAGGGTGCCTTAAATCATACATGCCTTATTAAAATCATCATATATGGGAAGTACTTGTAAGGTGAAATGCATATCCTAAAAGGGTGTATGGGGCGATATTTAAAGGAATGATGCGCGCTTTTGCTTGATTTCTACGGGCAATCTCCCTGGAATTACGATTGATTGTTATTTGGAGTATATGGATGAATAGGGTAAGATAGAGATGATTACAAATTGTCATCAATTAAAAATATTAGTGTAATCTTGAAAAAAAACTGTTATGATTTTACATAATTAAGGAGAAAAGAATTTCTCAGAGATACTTAGGATTGGAGGTCTAGCTAATGGATAAACTCCAGCACTACATACATAAAATTAGAAACTTATTAAAAATGACATTTGTTAGGGTTTTGCTCTTTGTTCTCCTTGGAATCATTATGTACGCAACAATGTTTTCAAATGTACGACCAGAGAAATTGGAATTAAGTCTTTTTTCTGTAGCAGAGCAAACGATTCGTTCGCCTGTTACGATTGAAGATAAAGAAAGTACCGAAAAGAAAAAGAAAGAAGCTGAAAACCAAGTTGAGGACGTTTATGTCGTAAAAAAAGAAATTGCCCAAAATCGAGTGGATCTCATTACATCAATTTTTGATACCGTTTCGGAAGTAAATGAAGATGCCACGGAGGAAAACAAGCAAGCTTCAGAAAAGGCGAAAGAAAGCGAAAAGGATGAAAAACCTAAGCTAGTTAGTCTTGATGAGAAACTTGAGCGCACAAAATCACAATTAACCGAAGAAGTGACTAAGGAAATTTCAGATACCGTATTGATCACGTTATTAGAAGCAAGCCCTAATCAATTATCCATTGCAAAGGATGTTACAATTACAGAGATTAATCACGTAATGCAACAAAGGATCCCTGCTGATGGGGTAGAAAACGCTAAAAAACGTGTGCAAGATCAAATTAGCTTAACATCACTCAATAATACTTTAAAAACTGCTATGATAGAGCTTGGTAGGTATGCTATTTACCAGAATGAATTTTACGCTCCGGAGGAAACACAAGAGAAAAGACAAACAGCTGTTGAATCCGTTGAACCAGTCAAAATATTACAAGGACAAATTCTTGTTGAGCAAAATCAACTTATTAGTAGGGAAGTTTATCGTCAACTTGAACTAGTAGGCATGTTAGATAGTGAAAATAGCATCCAACCCTTTATTGGACTAGCGTTAGTTGTTCTCATCATTCTAGCAGCTACTTATTATTATTTTTATGAGCTCGATAAACCGCAAGAAGCGAAGCAAAATTTCTTGTTAGTCTATAGTATTGTTTTCATCATTTCCTTATTACTTATGAAGGGGATTAGCTATATACAGGCATTTGAGTATTCTGATATACTCTATATATTTCCTGCTGCAATGGGTTCGATGTTAATTAAAATCCTTATTAGTGAAAAACTGGCCCTTTATTATTCAGTGATTATTGCTATTTGTGGTTCCCTTATCTTTAATGGCTCTATTACTGGAACGTTTCATGTAACTGCTGCCATTTATATCACTTGTAGTGGAATAGCGGGCGTATTATTTTTAAGCAAACAAAACCAACGATCAAAAATTTTACAAGCTGGCCTGCTTGTTTCTGTCGTTAATATTTTAGTGATTTTAGCATTGTTATTGCTAAGAAATGGTCAAGTGGATCTTGTAGAGTACAGTTTTTATATGGTTTCTGGATTTATATCAGCCATTTCCGCAGCTGTTCTTACAATCGGGTTCTTGCCATTTTTTGAGGCAGGCTTCGGGATCCTTTCTGCTATGAAGCTAATCGAACTATCGAGCCCTAATCATCCGCTTTTAAGGAAAATTCTAACAGAGGCGCCAGGAACATATCACCATAGTGTAATGGTTGCTAACCTGTCAGATTCTGCCTGTGAAGCTATTGGTGCCAATGGACTTCTAGCGAGAGTTGGTTGCTATTATCACGATATAGGAAAGACAAAAAGGCCACAATTTTTTATCGAAAACCAAATAAACAAAGATAACCCACATGATAAGCTTCCGCCATTAACGAGTAAAAATATTATTATTGCACATGCGCAAGATGGTGCTGATTTGTTAAGGAAGCATAAAATGCCAAAAGAAATTATTGACATTGCTGAACAACATCATGGCACGACTTTACTTAAGTTCTTTTACTACAAAGCAAAAGAAAGTGGAGTCGAAGTGAAAGAGGATGATTTCCGCTATCCTGGGCCAAAGGCACAAACGAAGGAATCGGCTGTGATAGGGATAGCTGATAGCGTAGAGGCAGCTGTGCGCTCTATGTCTCATCCTACTCCAGAACAAATTGATGATCTTATTCGTAAAATCATTGCTGACCGACTTCAAGATGGGCAGTTAAACGAATGCGATTTAACATTAAAAGAGTTAGAGGTAGTTGCAAAATCATTTAACGAAACATTGAATGGAATTTTCCATTCACGAATTGAATATCCAGAAATGACGAATCAGAAGGTGACACAAGCATGACATTACACATTGACTTTATCGATGAAACAGAAGGACTTACAGAGGCGCAAACAAGAGAGATTGAAAACCTGCTACAATTTGCAGCTGTAAAAGAAGTGGTTGAAGAAGATACGGAGATTTCTATTACGTTTGTTGAAAATGCACGCATACAAGAAATCAATCGTGAATATAGAAATAAAGACAAGGCCACAGATGTGATTTCATTTGCAATGGAAGAAATGGGGGAAGGGGAAATCCCTCTTATCGGTGAAGGTTTGCCTCGCATGTTAGGCGATATTATTATCTCTATTCCTAAAGCAGTGGAACAAGCAGAAGAGTATGGCCATAGTTTTATGAGAGAATTAGGATTTTTATCTGTACATGGTTTCCTACATTTACTTGGGTATGACCATGAAACAACCGAGGAGGAGAAAATAATGTTTACTCGGCAAAAGGAAATTTTAGATGAATTCGGATTACAGAGATAAAAATTCACGCAAAAAACAATCATTACTCTCGTCATTTTATTTTGCATTTATCGGGGTCTTTACCGCTTTAAAAGCGGAACGAAACTTGAAAATCCACTTTGTGATGGCAGTACTAGTTATTTTTTTCGGGATTATTTTTGAATTGACTAAAACAGAATGGCTATTGGTAAGTTTTGCAATAGCTGGGATGATTGCACTTGAGTTAATGAATACAGCGATAGAGCGTGTTGTTGATCTTGTAACAACAGAGCAGCATCCGCTAGCGAAGCAAGCGAAAGATATTGCAGCTGGGGCAGTTCTTATATTTGCCGTTTTAACGGTAATCATTGGCCTTTCAATTTTTTTACCAAAGATCTTTTAAGTGTATAGCCGCTATGTGCGGTTATATGCTTTTTTCACGTTTTAAGACTATTTGCCTGTTTGTTTTAAAAAAGTACAAGATGGATTAAAATATAGCTGCATACAAGAAAAACACATTTTCATCTCTTCATTTCATGAAATGAAGGTAAACAGTTTGTATCGTACGGATGTTTAAGCTAAAATGACAGAGCACACGCAAATTTAATAAATAGGCTTATTTACTGAAAATTCAATTATTTTATTACAAAATGACAACAACCCATGATTTTACAAAAAAAATAGTGTAAAATAAAAGAAGGCAATCGGCCATTTCGGAAAGGAAGAAACAATTGAACATTGATCAATTAATCGAAGAAGCGAAAATAGCAAGGGACCGGGCATATGTACCGTATTCAAAATTTAAAGTTGGCGCAGCTCTTTTGGCTGTCGATGGTACAGTTTTCCACGGATGTAATATAGAAAATGCCGCATATAGTATGTGTAATTGTGCTGAAAGAACAGCGCTGTTTAAAGCGTATTCTGATGGCGTAACAGAATTTAAAATGTTAGCAGTTGTTGCAGATACTGACAGGCCAGTATCACCATGTGGCGCGTGCAGACAGGTAATTTCTGAATTATGTTCTAAAGAGATGCCGGTCGTTCTAACAAACTTAAACGGAGATACACAACAATTAACAGTAGAGCAACTATTACCAGGAGCTTTTTCATCGGAGGATTTACATGAATAATCAACAAGGACATCAATCAGGGTTTATTTCCATTATCGGCAGACCAAATGTAGGAAAGTCTACACTACTTAATCGTGTCATCGGACAAAAAATTGCGATTATGAGTGATAAACCACAAACAACAAGAAACAAAGTACAAGGTGTACTCACAACAAATGATGCACAGTATATCTTTATCGATACACCAGGGATTCATAAGCCTAAACATAAATTAGGTGACTTTATGATGAAAGTTGCACAAAATACGCTAAAAGAAGTCGATGCGATAATATTTATGGTGAATGCTGAAGAAGGATTTGGCAGAGGGGAAGAGTTCATTATTGAAAAGTTCCAATCAGTCAAAACACCTGTTTTTCTTGTCATCAATAAAATTGACAAAATTCACCCGGATGCTTTATTGTCTGTCATTGATTCTTATAAAGAGAAATATAACTTCTGCGAAATTGTGCCGATATCCGCTTTAGAAGGAAATAATGTTGATCGTCTTCTAGAGCAGCTTAAGGAATATTTACCAGAGGGGCCGCAATACTATCCTGCTGATCAAGTAACAGATCACCCTGAGAGGTTTATTATTTCCGAATTGATACGTGAAAAGGCTTTACATTTAACACGCGAAGAAATTCCCCACTCATTAGCGGTTGTCATCGATAAGATTGAGCGGCAAGATAAGAAGGATATTATTCACGTCATGGCCACGATTATTGTTGAAAGAGATTCTCAAAAAGGTATTGTCATTGGTAAACAAGGGAAAATGCTCAAAGAGATCGGACAACGAGCGAGAGTGGATATAGAAAATCTCATGGGAAGTAAGGTTTTCCTCGAGTTATGGGTTAAAGTTCAAAAAGATTGGCGTAACAAAATGACCCAGTTAAGAGACTTTGGATTTAGGGAAGATGAATATTAAACCTGTCAACATAGGTTATTGGTGAAATCAAAGATTTATGCATCTATTTAATTAACAATTTTTTCGTCTTATGATTTTCAGAAGACAGGCTATGATAAGAGTATAGATTTAATTGCTAGTAAAAACACAATAAAGGTGGGGTTATCTATGAAAGATTTTACCTGGAAAGTGTTTTCTCAAACAGGTAATATTGACACATATCTTCTTTTTAAAGAAATTGAAAAAGATTACCAGGATATACCCGTAGAACAAGATGAAGAACTAGCAGAATTTGATTTTCCGATTTCATAGGTTGTCATCATATAAGGATGGTGACAGTAATGCTTGAAAAATGTGAAGGCATTGTCATTAGAACAGTCAATTATGGCGAAACAAATAAAATTGTCACACTCTTTACAAGAGAGTGGGGAAAGGTTGGTGTGATGGCACGCGGTGCAAAAAAGCCGAATAGTCGGCTTGCTGCTGTCACCCAGCCTTTTACTTATGGCACTTATTTGATACAAAGAAGCAGAGGGCTTGGGACCCTTCAACAAGGTGATATTTCACTTTCAATGCGTAGTATAAAAGAAGATATCTTTCTAACAGCTTATGTGAGTTACATAGTAGACTTACTGGATAAAGGGACGGAAGAGAAGAAGCCTAACCCCTATCTTTTCGAACTTGTATTTAGGTGTATACAAGCAATTGATGAAGGCTATGATGCAGAAATTCTTACACATATTTTCGAAATGAAAATGCTTGGCTTATTTGGATTATATCCTGAGCTTAACCATTGTGCCGTCTGTCAACGGACGGAAGGGACATTTGCCTTTTCTATTAGTCAAAATGGCTTCATTTGTCATCACTGTTTGGATAAAGATCCATATCATTTAAAGCTTTCTCCCGCTACTGTTAGATTACTTCGCATTTTTTATTACATGGACATGTCAAGGCTTGGGAATATATCGGTAAAAGAACAAACAAAACTTGAATTGAAAAAAGTAATAGAAACATACTACGATGAATATGCAGGCTTGCAATTAAAAACAAAAAGGTTTTTAAATCAAATGACCAATATGAAAGGATTCATGCAATAATAAGTAAGTGAGCTATTGACTTTCTAAAGAAATTCAGCTATTATTTCTTTAAATTATAGCTATGTTTAGCAATGAAGGAGAAAAGTACTTCACTCCCTCTATACAAGCGACTCTAGGAGAGTGTGAGCTAGAGAATAGAAAGTGAACGAAGGGCGCTCTGGAGCAACAGGTGAAGTAAAAGAGGCTACGTGAAATTGAGTAGCAAATAGGGTGGAACCGCGGGTTAACTCTCGTCCCTATGTCTTTATTAAAGGCATAAGAGACGAGAGTTTTTTATGTTTTTAAAGAAAAAATATTTATCGCCCAAATGGCTAAAAAGCAAGTGTTTATCTATGTAGATACCGGTCTATGGTGACTGAAAAGTAAAGAAAGAGGTGGCTTATGAATATTCAAAATATGATTTTAACATTGCAAAAGCACTGGTCAGATCAAGGGTGTATTTTAATGCAAGCTTATGACACGGAAAAAGGTGCAGGTACAATGAGTCCGTATACATTTTTAAGAGCGATTGGACCTGAACCGTGGAATGTTGCTTATGTAGAGCCTTCTAGAAGACCAGCAGACGGCCGATATGGTGAAAATCCAAACCGTCTTTATCAGCATCATCAGTTTCAAGTGATTATGAAGCCTTCACCAGACAATATCCAAGAACTATATTTAGCTTCTCTAGAAGCATTAGGTATTGATCCATTAAAACATGATATTCGCTTTGTTGAAGATAATTGGGAAAACCCGTCTTTAGGCTGTGCAGGACTCGGTTGGGAAGTATGGCTTGATGGGATGGAAATTACGCAATTTACTTATTTCCAACAAGTCGGAGGATTAGAGTGTAAGCCTGTTTCTGTTGAGATTACATATGGTATTGAAAGACTTGCCTCTTATATTCAAGACAAGGAAAATGTATTTGAATTAGAATGGACAGACGGCTTTACGGTAAGAGATATTTTTGGACAACCAGAATATGAGCATTCAAAGTATACATTCGAAACTTCAGATGTTGATATGTTATTTAACCTCTTTAATGTTTATGAAAAAGAAGCTCATCGCCAAATGGAGGAGGGACTCGTTCATCCTGCATATGATTATGTTCTCAAATGTTCGCATACATTCAACTTATTAGATGCAAGAGGTGCGATTTCTGTCACTGAGAGAACGGGGTATATTGGTCGATGTCGTACACTCGCTCGAAAAATTGCGAAAACATTTTATGAAGAACGTGAGAAATTAGGATTTCCAATGATTCAAGAAAAGGAGGGAATAGACCATGAGTAAACAAGATCTCCTATTAGAAATTGGCTTAGAAGAAATGCCAGCCCGTTTTGTAACAGATAGCATGAACCAACTAGCGGATAAAATAAAAACTTGGTTGGTCGAAAAAGGTATTCAATTTGAAGGAATGAAAGCATACTCTACGCCTAGAAGATTAGCTGTTCTTGTAGAGGGTGTGGAGGAAGCACAGGAAGATGTCCATGAAGAAGCAAAAGGACCAGCAAAAAAAATCGCGATGAATGACCAAGGTGAGTGGACAAAAGCAGCGATTGGCTTTAGTAGAGGTCAAGGAGCGACACCTGATGATATTTTCTTTAAAGAAATCAAAGGTGTGGAATATGCGCATGTTAAAACCTTTACCAAGGGCCAAGAAACATTGAAATTACTTCCTGAATTAAAAGAGCTCATTCTTTCTATGCACTTTCCTAAGAATATGAAGTGGGCAGACAAAGAAATGCGCTTTATTAGACCAATTAAATGGTTAGTGGCATTGTTTGGTGAAAAGGTGATTCCTTTTGAAATAACAAATGTACAAACAGGTAACACATCTAGAGGACATCGTTTCTTAGGAAAAGATGTTGTTATTACAAGTCCTACATCATACGAAAAAGCACTGCTTGCAGAATATGTAATTGTAGATGCTGAGGAAAGAAAAGCAGCCATTCGTCAGCAAATCAATAAAATAGAAGAAGAACAAAATTGGCTCGTGCCAATGGATGAAGACTTACTTGAAGAAGTAAATAACTTGGTAGAGTATCCGACTGCTTTATTCGGAAGTTTTGAAGAGGAGTACTTATCATTACCAGAGGAAGTACTTGTGACTTCAATGAAAGAACACCAGCGCTATTTTCCTGTTAAATCGAAAAGTGGAGACTTATTGCCTCAATTTATAACAGTGAGGAATGGCGGCCACGAACATTTGGATAATGTCGCTCGAGGAAATGAAAAGGTACTACGAGCAAGATTATCAGATGCTGCATTTTTCTATAATGAAGACCAAAAAACACCAATTGCAGCTTCTTTGAAAAAATTAGAAAAAATCGTTTATCATGAAGAAATTGGAACGATGTCTGAGAAAGTAGATCGTGTACGAGCATTAACGAACCATCTCGCTCAATTATTATCACTCTCATCAGAGGATAAAAAAGTAGCAGACAGGGCTGCAGAAATTTGTAAGTTTGACCTTGTGACCCAAATGGTGTATGAATTTCCAGAACTCCAAGGGTTCATGGGTGAGAAATATGCCTTGCAAAAAGGAGAAGATGCTGTAGTAGCTCGGGCAATTAATGAACATTATATGCCAAGAAACGCACATGATTCTACTGCAAAATCTGTACCTGGAGCGATATTATCTATTGCAGAAAAATTAGACACGATTGCCTCATGTTTTGCCATTGGGATTATCCCAAGTGGTTCACAAGATCCGTATGCGTTAAGAAGACAAGCGACTGGAATCATCCAAACATTGCTAAATATGAAGTGGGAGGTATCGCTTGAGGAGTTACTTAATCAAGCTATTCACCTTACAGAAAATGCGGGCATTAATAAACAAGAGAATGCGAAAATAAAAGAAGAGTTATTAGTCTTTTTCCGTTTAAGAATTAAATATATTTTACAAGAAAAAGCTATTCGCTATGATTTAATTGATGCTGTATTAGGCAGCGCATTAACATCAGTGCCAGCGATGATTGAAAGAGCACAAGTTTTGCATTTAAACAAAGATAATGACAGCTTCAAAGGTGAAATAGAAGCATTAAGTAGGGTCTTGAATATCGCTCAAAAAGCAGAAAGTATAGAAGATATTCAAATAGAACTATTTGAGAATGAAGATGAGCATAAGCTGTATAATAAATACATTGAAGTAAGAAATAACCTTGATGATTCTACGAGTGCAGAGGATTATTTCCGCTATCTTGTATCATTAAAACCAGAAATTGATATGTATTTTGAACATACAATGGTAATGGCTAAAGATCCAAAAGTGAAAGCGAATCGTTTAAGTTTCATGGCCCATTTAGCTGCGATGATACAATCGTTTGCACAAATGAATCATATACTTGTGAAATGATTTAAAGGAAAGAACCTTTAACTGCTGCCATATGGTTCTTTCCGCCCTTTCTCATTTACATCAACAAGCAAATTCTTTTCATTTCTGAGAAATAGTATATAATAATTATATAAAAGTATAACCTTATTGCTCGTTCATAATTTGCTTATTTGGGGAAAACTTCTACATATGCATAGGTTTACTTAGAAGACGCTCCAATTCAAGGTGGTGAGATCAATGGAACTCAATAAACGGCAGGAAAAAATATTAGAAATCGTGAAAGATAATGGTCCAATTACAGGGGAACATATCGCTGATCAATTACATTTAACAAGAGCTACGCTTCGTCCGGATTTAGCTATTTTAACGATGGCTGGCTATTTAGATGCAAGACCAAGAGTAGGATATTTCTATACAGGGAAAACGGGTGCTCAACTTTTAACTGAGAATATGAAAAAGTTATTTGTGAAGGATTACCAATCTATTCCGGTTGTTATTAGTGAAAATACTTCGGTTTATGATGCCATTGTAACAATGTTTTTAGAGGATGTTGGCACATTATTTGTGGTCGATAAGGACTCTTTACTAGTAGGTGTACTATCTAGAAAAGATTTGTTAAGAGCCAGTATCGGAAAGCAAGAGCTCGGTGCACTACCAGTAAATATCATTATGACAAGGATGCCAAACATCACAATGTGTAAGAAAGAAGACTTACTTATAGATGTAGCGCAACAACTCATTGATAAGCAGATTGATGGTATGCCCGTTGTGAAGGAAGCTGATAAAGGCTTTGAGGTTATTGGAAGAATAACAAAGACTAATTTAACAAAAGCATTTGTTGCACTAGCGGGTGAATAAGTAAGAGCTCAAATAAGGAGTTGATTATGCTAGTATGGGTAATATGCCAATTATTTATGTAGTTTCTGATTCTGTTGGTGAAACGGCTGAGCTTGTCATAAAGGCGGCTGCAAGTCAGTTCAATAATGGGGATGTAAGAATTAAACGTTTTCCATATGTCGAGGAACAAGCTCATATTGATGAAGTAGTTGCTTTAGCCAAACTCGACAAAGGATTCATAGCATATACGTTAGTGAAGCCACATATACGTAATTATATGCTTGAAACAGCTAAAAAAGAAAATATATTCGCCTACGATATTATCGGACCGATAATGGATCAAATTCAAAATAACTATGGAAATGAACCATTATACGAACCGGGTGTTGTAAGAAAATTAGATGATGATTACTTCAAGAAGATTGAAGCAATTGAATTTGCAGTTAAATATGATGATGGTAGAGACCCGCGAGGAATTTTAAAGGCCGATATCGTTTTAATTGGGGTCTCTCGAACATCGAAAACACCATTATCACAATATTTAGCTCATAAAAGGTTAAAGGTGGCGAATGTGCCACTTGTACCAGAAGTCGACCCTCCTGAAGAGTTATTCCTTGTACCAAAAGAGAAGTGTTTTGGTTTGAAGATTAGCCCAGAAAAATTAAATCATATTAGAAGAGAAAGGCTTATATCTTTAGGACTTAGTGATAGCGCGAGTTATGCAAATATAGAAAGAATTAAAGATGAGATTTCATATTTTGATCGCATTGTAAATCAGATAGGTTGTTCAGTGATTGATGTAACGAACAAAGCGGTTGAAGAAACAGCAAATCTTGTACTAGATCATTATCGTAAAAATCTTTTAAAGGATTAGCACATAATGTAATTGATTATGTGCCTTTTCTTTGTAGAGAACCAGGTTAAAAGATATTTAATTGCCATTTACGCTGCTGAAACAGGAGAGCGTTAGTGGAAGCATTCTTATAAACATATGTCTGGAAATTATCTGTTTTATATATTATAATAAAAAATCGTGATAAAAAATGATAAAATAGGTTTAGACTTGACTTTTAACGAATAAACTATTTATTGGGAGAAGTCAAGGGAATTATATAAAAAAATTCGACAATCCTTCCATTATAAAGAAATTTCTTTATAAGGAGGAAATACTGGAGTGATGTAGAATTATAAGAACATCAGATGAACCAACCATCTTAGTTGATGCTGATGCCTGTCCGGTAAAGCAGGAAATTGTCGAATTGGCACATGTTCATTCGGTTGCTTACAAATTCATAGCATCCTATGCACATATGAAAGCAGAGTATCGCTCAGATGAATGGACATTCGTTGATTCCAGTAAAGAAGCTGTCGATTTATATATCCAAAATTACTCCAAACGAGGAGATGTGGTAATTACCCAGGATATAGGTCTTGCTTCTACACTCCTTTTAAATGGGGTTCATGTTTTATCGCCTAGGGGTAATGTATATGAGGAAGGTCAAATCCATACTGCATTAGATATGCGATACCTTTCTGCAAAAGCACGACGTCAAGGCGTTTATGGAAAAGGACCTAAACCGTTTAAGGAAGAGGATCGACAGCGATTTAAGAATGAATTGACAAAAATATTGTCGAAAATTGAAGGATTTTAGCTTTTTTTCTAGAATACTTCTTTATGTAGTGGGGAGTTGTCGTTATGGCAGAACGTATTCCTGAAGAAAAGATTGATCAAATTCGAAATTCAGTTGATATTGTTGATGTCATTGGGGATTATGTGAATTTAACGAAGCAAGGCCGAAATTATTTTGGACTTTGCCCTTTTCATGGAGAGAATACACCATCATTTTCCGTATCTCCTGATAAGCAAATTTACCATTGCTTTGGTTGTCATGCAGGAGGAAACGCTTTTTCATTTTTAATGGACTTAGAAGGTTTTTCTTTTCAAGAAGCTGTTGTTAACTTAGCAAAACAAGCAAATATTCCTATTGATATTGACGTTTCTTCACAAGACAAAAATGTGAAACAATCACCTGAATTGCAGCAAATGTATGATGCGCATGAATTATTATGTAAATTTTACCATCATTTGCTAGTAAACACAAAGGATGGTCAAGAAGCGTTAGAATACCTACTAAAACGTGGATTTACAATGGAGTCAATTGAGAAGTATAAAATTGGCTACTCTTTAAATTCATGGGACTTTGTCTGTAAATTTTTGCAGAAAAGAAAATTTCCCTTGGATCTCATGGAAAGAGCAGGTCTATTAATCAAAAGGGAGAGAGATAGTAACTTTTTTGATCGCTTTCGCCATCGTATTATGTTCCCTATCCATAATGAAAAAGGGAATATTATCGCTTTTTCAGGCCGGTCATTGGGGGAAGAAGACCCGAAATATTTAAATAGTCCTGAAACGGTCATTTTTAATAAGAGCAAAACGGTCTTTAATTTTAATCGAGCAAAGAAGCACATTAAAAAAGAGCAAAGAGCTGTTCTTTTTGAGGGCTTTGCCGATGTCATTGCTGCTGATGGGGCAGGTGTCATTAATGGAATTGCTACGATGGGCACTTCCCTTACAGAAGAACATGTCCAATTAATACGAAAAAGTACTGACCATGTGACGATTTGCTATGATGGGGATAAAGCAGGAATTCAAGCAGCTAATCGTGCCTTAGATATGCTTCAATCAGTCGGTTGTAATGTACGTATTGCTTGGCTTCCGGAAGAGCTTGACCCTGATGATTATATAAAGGAATATGGCGCAGAAAAGTTTAAAAATGAGGTCATTGAGGCTAGTCTTACTTATATGTCCTTTAAAATGAGATATTTAAGACTAGGAAAAAGGTTGAATGATGAAGGAGAACGGCTTCGTTATATAGAAGAAGTACTAACAGAAATAAGTCGTTTAACGAAAGCAGTAGAAAGAGACCATTATTTAAGACAAATCGCTAATGAATTTTCAATTTCATTAGATGCATTGCAACAGCAACAAAAACAAATATTTTATTCAATGCAAAAAAATACGAAAAATCAACCACAGTCATTACCGCCAGAACCGTTTTTATTACAACAAAAGTCAAATAGTGTATTAAGACCAGCTTTTCAAAATGCTGAACGTATGTTGTTAGCTCATATGATGAATAATCAAGATATGACATTAAAGGTTCAGGAAATGTTAGGTGGCAATGAATTTAATGTGGATGAGCACCAAGCGATTTATACTTATCTTCTAGCATATTATGAAAGTGGCCATGTGCCCGATACAAGTAATTTTATGCAATTTATTAAAGACAAAGAGTTGCGTCACATTGTAGCAGATATTGTAATGATGCCTATCAATGAAGATTTTACTGAAAAGGAATTATCTGATTATATTAAGCATGTGTTAAATCATCAAAAGATGATTAAAATAAAAGAAAAAATTCAAGATGAAAAAGAAGCAGAACGTCAAAAGGACTATACCAAAGCGGCATTAATTGCGATGGAGATTCTACAATTAAGAAAATCATTAGAAAAGTGATCATCTCTCATCGTGTTAATTATATTATAAGACTGCATAAGCAAAAGCAAATGATTACCATAATAACCATTTAAGTGTTATGCTGTCCCAGAGGTTTGTGATTTTTTGGAAGGAGGGGGACAAATGGCTGAAAAATCGGCCCGTTCGAAAGAGGTTGAAATTGAATTGACCCTAGAACAAGCAAAAGAGCAGATTTTAGAAACTGGAAAGAAGACAGGTGTTCTCGCCTATGATGATATAGCAGAAAGATTGTCTCATTATGAGTTGGATTCTCACCAAATGGATGAGTTCTATGAATTTCTTGGTGATCAAGGTGTGGAACTAGTTGGTGATAATGATGACGATGCAGATCCCAACGCGCAAGAATTAGCCAAAAATGAAGAAGAGTTTGATTTAAATGATTTAAGCGTACCTCCTGGAGTGAAAATTAACGACCCTGTAAGAATGTATTTAAAGGAAATTGGTCGTGTCGACCTACTTACCGCAGAAGAAGAGATTTCTCTTGCGAATAAGATTGAGCAAGGCGACGAAGAAGCGAAGCGCCGTTTAGCGGAGGCTAACTTACGTCTCGTTGTAAGTATTGCCAAGCGATATGTCGGTCGTGGCATGCTGTTTTTAGATTTGATTCAGGAAGGCAATATGGGTCTGATAAAAGCAGTAGAGAAATTTGACTATCGTAAAGGTTTTAAATTTAGTACTTATGCAACATGGTGGATACGTCAAGCCATTACAAGAGCGATTGCTGACCAAGCGAGAACCATCCGAATTCCGGTTCACATGGTTGAAACAATTAATAAGTTGATTCGCGTTCAACGCCAATTGCTACAAGACTTGGGACGTGAACCTTCTCCAGAAGAAATTGCTGAAGACATGGATTTAACACCAGATAAAGTACGTGAAATTTTAAAAATTGCTCAAGAGCCAGTTTCATTAGAAACGCCGATTGGTGAAGAGGATGATTCTCACCTTGGAGATTTCATTGAAGACCAAGATGCTACTTCTCCATCTGAGCATGCTGCTTACGAATTATTGAAAGAGCAGTTAGAAGATGTACTCGATACTTTAACAGACCGTGAAGAAAATGTCCTAAGGCTTCGCTTTGGGCTAGATGATGGAAGAACAAGGACGCTAGAAGAGGTTGGAAAGGTCTTTGGCGTCACTAGAGAAAGGATTCGTCAAATTGAAGCGAAAGCCCTTCGGAAATTAAGACATCCTAGCAGAAGTAAAAGACTGAAAGACTTTTTAGAATAGAACTCAACTCGAGATAGTTTACTCTTAATGGGTAAGCTATCTTTTTTTGAGTGCAAGATATTCACTTTAGTTCAGTAAGGTAATTCCTTTATTTGTATATGATACCATATATTAATAAATAAACAAATGTATGGTCATATCCATACTTATATTTACAGTTTATTTTACTGAATAGTTAATTATATTGCAAATCACTTTTTGTAAAAAATTCTTAAATTATTTATTTTTTAGATAATTATTATTATATTAAGAAATAAAACAAGATTTTCTTAAACCGATTTAATTTATTTCTAATGCTGAAATTATTATCGAAACATAACTATGCGCAATTTTAAATTTTTTAAATCTTGAGAATATTATAGAGGTAATTATATAATAGGAATTGAAAGCGTATTCAAAAGTCATAAGAAGGAGGATTTATATGAATTTTGATCTTACATCTGAACAAAAGATGATTTTTAAAACAATTAAAGAGTTCGCGATGGAAGAAGTGGAACCTGGTGCATTAGAAAGAGATCGAACAAAAGAATTTCCATTAGAAGTGTTTAAGAAATTAGCAGACTTGGGTATGATGGGTTTACCTTTTTCGGAAGAATATGGTGGTGGTGGAGCCGATACAATAAGTTTTGCCATCGTTACTGAAGAATTAAGTAAAGCATGCGCCTCAACAGGTATAACGTATTCTGCCCATATATCGTTGGGCGGCGCACCTCTCTCATTATTTGGTACAGAAGAACAAAAACATAAATATTTAACACCTATTTGTACCGGTGAAAGCCTTGGGGCATTTGGTTTAACTGAACCGAATGCTGGCTCAGATGCTGGTGGGACAAGAACAACAGCAGTAGAAGAGAACGGGGAATATATTATCAATGGGAATAAGTGCTATATAACAAATGCTAGTTATGCAAAACATTTAGCTTTAACAGCTATCACTAATATGAATGGTACGAATAAAGAAATCAGTGCCATTATTGTTCCTACCGATGTAAATGGGTTCACTGTATTGGATAATTATGAGAAGATGGGACTCAATGCATCCAATACGACTGAATTGATATTAGAAGACGTGCGCGTGCCGACTGAGCACTTGCTCGGTAAAAAAGGTGAAGGATTTAAGCAATTTTTAATCACTCTTGACGGAGGAAGAATTGGCATCGGTGCCATGGCAGTAGGAATTGCTCAAGCAGCATATGAGAAGGCGCTAAAGTATGCTAAAGAGCGTGAACAATTTAGTAGAAAGTTATCCCATTTTCAAGCTATTCAATTTAAACTAGCTGATATGGCAATGAAAATTGAATTGGCGAGAAATATGGTTTATAAAGCAGCTTGGCTGAAAGATCAAGGAAAACCATTTTCCAAAGAGGCAGCAATGTGTAAATTATATGCATCTGAGATTTGTATGGAAATCGCTGATCAGGCCGTTCAAATTCATGGTGGTTATGGCTATATGAAAGAATATCATGTCGAAAGATATATGCGTGATGGGAAGTTAACAGAAATTGGAGAAGGAACTTCAGAAATACAACGTATGGTTATTGCCAGACAGATTGGTTGTTAATTGGAGTATATTTTTTGTATGAATGGAAAATGCTATCTAAGAATAGTTAGAGTGCTTGGTCTTTTGAGACTTTACGTGTATAAAATGACCTTCATCAGTAATCAAAACTATTTTTTAGATAGTTTTTCTTTTTAATCAAACAAGTTATACATAAAATATTTTAAGGAATGAAAAGGGGTAAAATGGTAAAAAAATAAATGACAGGAAGTAAACTTTTTTGCCAGTTTATTAAAATAATTTTGAATTGCTGATAACAAATTCGTTTTAGGGCTTTTCCAATAGCGTTTTTTACAGTAAAATAGAGATTGTTTGTATATACTTACTTAAATTGTGAAGTTCTTACATAAGGGAGGTTTAAACATTGAATCGTAATCCGTTAATACCGTTTGCTCTTATTGCTATCCTTGGGATTGGCGCAATGTTCCTTGTTTCATTTAAAGGATTAGGTGATCACAAAGAACTGACAAGTGAAGGGGACGAGGAAGCAACAGAAGAGGTAGCAGCGTCACCAGAGGAAATTTACCAACAATCCTGTATTGGCTGTCATGGTGACCAATATCAAGGTGGTGTAGGACCCGCACTATCGGGTGTTGGCGAGAAGCTTTCAGAAGAAGAAATCGTTGATGTATTAACAAATGGTAAAGGTGCAATGCCAGGGGGACTTGTCTCTGGTAAAGAGCAAGAAATGGCTGAATGGTTAATGACTTTGGAATAAGCGAGTAAGTCCTTTGCATATGCAAGGGACTTTTTTTATACTATAATCAGAACTTAATACATAGAAGTGGTGGAAAAAAGAATGAACACAAATCAATTATCTAATCGATTAAGAACAGTTGCTCAATATATCCCTAAAGGTTCGAAAATAGCCGATATTGGCTCGGATCATGCTTACCTACCTTGTTATGCTGTTAAACAAGGAATTGCACAAGCTGCGATTGCTGGCGAGGTTGTTGAAGGACCGTTTCAATCAGCGTTAGCACAAGTAAAAGCAGACAAATTAGAAGACAAAATCTCCGTGAGAAAAGGAAATGGACTTTCGGTTTTAGCGGACGATGAAGTGGATGTAATCACAATTGCCGGTATGGGTGGGACACTGATTGCGTCCATTTTGGAAGAAGGTTCTAATCACTTAGGTGGTGTAAAACGATTAATTCTCCAACCTAATATTAGTAGCATTTCTATTAGACTTTGGCTGCGTGAAAATGGCTGGGCATTAATAAATGAAGAAATAATCGAAGAAGATGGAAAAATTTATGAGATTTTAATCGCTGAGAAAGGCGATATCAATCAAGGATACGGTGATTTGGAAGAGGGACTTTTGTTAGGGCCGTATTTACTGCAGGAAAAATCCGCAATCTTTATAAAAAAATGGAAACATGAACGAACGAATTGGGAGAGAATAATTAGGCAAATTCAGGCAGCAAAATCATCAAATGAAAATAATGACAAAATCGTTGCTTTACAGAAGAAAATAGCTATTGTTGGAGGGGTACTATCTTGAAGAAAGCAAATGGACATGAAATCATTCAATTATTTGAACAGTTTTCACCAAAAGCGTATGCCATGGAAGGAGATCCTATTGGATTACAAATCGGTAGCTTGAACCAAAAAGTAAGCAAAGTGATGGTAGCACTTGATGTGTTAGAAGAAGTGGTTGATGAAGCAATTGACGAGGGTGTTAACTTAATTATTGCTCATCATCCACCGATTTTCCGTCCTTTGAAGAAATTAGACAGTGATACACCTGCAGGAAGAATCTATACAAAATTAATTAAGCATGATATCGCAGTTTATGCAGCTCATACGAATTTGGATGTCGCTAATGGTGGCGTAAATGATTTGTTAGCGGCTGCACTTCAATTGAAGAATACAGAAGTACTTGTACCAACATATGAAATACCTTTAATGAAACTTGCTGTTTATGTACCTGAAGAGAACGAGGAAGCAGTAAAGCAAGCTTTAGGTAATGCTGGTGCAGGTGCATTAGGAGATTATAGTTATTGCAGTTTTTCAAGTGCAGGAAATGGACAATTTCTGCCAAGCAAGGAAGCTAATCCGCATATTGGACAATCGGGGACACTTGAAAAGGTGAAAGAAAATAAAATTGAAGTAATATTCCCATCTAATATAGAGAAGAAAGTGATCAAAGCAATGCTAGCGGTTCATCCTTATGAAGAGGTGGCCTATGACCTTTATCCTTTAGCTAATCAAGGAGAAGTTCTTGGACTTGGTAGAATAGGTGATATTAAAGAAATGACCTTAGCACAGTTTGCCGAGCATGTGAAATCGGTGTTGGATGTGCCTAGCGTGCGTGTTGTGGGAGATTTACAATCAATTGTAAAAAAAGTAGCCGTTCTTGGTGGAGATGGCAATAAATATTATGCAAAAGCGAAGATGAAAGGTGCAGACGTTTACGTTACGGGAGATATGTATTATCATGTTGCGCATGATGCGATGCAAGCAGGTTTAAATATTATTGACCCTGGTCATAACGTCGAAAAAGTGATGAAATCAGGTGTTGCAGAATATATGAAGAAAAAATGTACTGAAAAAGGGTTAGAGGTGGAGTTTATTGCTTCTAAAGTACATACAGACCCCTTTACATTTGTATAATTGAAGATAGAAGAAGCCATCTCAAGATTGAGATGGCTTTTTGCTTACTTTTGTACAACTTTTGGCTTTTTTATCTTTGGAAGAATTTTAGATAAAGGTACTTTCTTTTCTGTAAGCCAAGTTGATTCTTCTTTTGGATCATACTGTTCAATAAAAGAAATCACTTCTTTTGTAATTGGCGTTGGTGTAGAGGCACCGGCTGTCACTGCAACCGTTTGAGCATCCTTAATCCAATCTAAATTAAGCTCGGAAATATCGCCAATACGATAGGCTTTCGTGCCAGCAATTTCTTCGGAAACTTGAGCAAGCCTGTTCGAGTTATTACTTTTCGGATCTCCAACAACAATAAGGACATCTGCAGCTCCTGCTTGCTCTGCAACTGCTTCTTGGCGAACTTGAGTAGCAAGACAAATTTCTTTATGAAATTCTGCTTGAGGATATTTTTCTTTGATTTCTTCCATAATATCGCCGACATCCCACTGGCTCATGGTTGTTTGGTTTGTAACGAGAATTTTTTCATTTGTTAGTGTTAACGCCAGAACATCGTCAATCGTTTCAACTAAGTGAACAATATCAGGTGCAACCCCAACAGCTCCTTCAGGTTCAGGATGTCCCTTTTTACCAATATAAATAATTTGATAATTTTCATCTTTCTTCTGACGAATCAAATCATGCGTGCTACTCACATCCGGGCATGTGGCATCTAAAGTTACTAACCCTTTTGCTTTAGCTTTTTCTCTTATCTTAGGTGATACACCATGTGCGGTAAAGATAACCGTCCCACTTTCGACTTGGTCTAAAATATCATCACGGTTTTTACCATCTAAAGTAATAATGCCTTCTTCTTCAAATGCATCAGTCACGTGTTTGTTATGGACAATCATGCCAAGGATATAAATCGGCCTCGGTAAGGTTTTATCGAGTGATGCGTTTTTAGCAATCACCATTGCATCTACTACACCATAGCAGTAGCCCCTTGGTGATATTTTGATGACGTTCATTGAATATCCTCCCTATATCTGAAACATATATTTTGTGTTATATAATTGTAAATAAAACAATGGATGAATGAAATGATCCATCTCTTCTAATCTATTATATAAGACATAAAGCAATAACACAAAAAGGAGAATTTATAGTTACGTAAGTGCGAATGAAAATAAGACATGAGGGTGATGGTAAAGATACCGCACGCATGTTGGTACTTAAACAATGTCTTCAATGCACATATTAAGGAAATGAGCGATTTAAGATAAAATAAAAACTCGCCAACACGGCGAGCGGTAAGCATGATTAAACATACAGTTTCGGTATAGACTGACCACTAGCTTTTGTAGGGGGTTGTTGAATTGGCTCGTCTTCTAAAGACTCCACTGTGACTGATTTCTCTTTTTTAGTTTTCACTGCTGAGGGAGAAGGTTGACTATCCTTTATCGGAGATAGTGAGCTAGATTCAATTTCTTCCTCTTTTTCTTCAGTTGTCGAATTCATATTCTTAAGGCCACGATAAAGCTTCCACATTGAAGGGATATTCTTGACCATCGGACCGTACTGTTGAACCATTGGAGCGATTTGCCCTGCAGTATTTAAGAATTTCTGTGTATTCGTTAAAAAGCCGCTGATATTTGTCGGGTTAGTTAACGTTTGAAGAATGCCTGCGCCGCCAGCGGCTCTAGATCCAGTTGCTGCATTAGTAGCAGTGTTTACAACTGCCTGACCACCAGAACCACCTCTTCCGCCAAGGATTTTAGATAATAGACCCCCACTTCTTGGTGATCCGTTGTTTCTCATCCCACCACTATTTCTTGGTTGATTTGGTCCATATGGAGTCATATTGGGTGGAAACGGTGGTCTACCTGAAAAGTTTTGCATCATTTGTGGTGTTTGATGTGGTGGAGGAAAGCCTGGTCTTTGCCCCCGATTTGGTCCCATTCTTGGATACATCACATCTCCTCCTTTCAAAAAGGGGATTTTACTTTCATTGTATGCAAAAAGAAGAAATGGGTTTATCTTTCATAAAAGGATAGGGAGGAATAACAAGTATAACTGGTTATTTACCTGGAATTTTATTATAATAATATGATGGAGTAAATGTTTGCGATTTTAAGTGATGATGAGTGCAAGTACTTATGATCATTTCATCATGATAATGAGGAGTTAAAAAAAATGAATGAAACAAGATTTGAAAGGTATGAGTTTAAACCTTTTATTATAGAAGCAGTAAAGAAGTTAGGGTTTTATGAACCAACAGATATACAAGAAAGATTAATACCGACTGTCTTAAGAGGAGAAAGTGCGATTGGTCAATCCCAGACAGGTACGGGTAAAACACATGCTTATATTCTGCCAATGGTAGAAAAGATTGAAACAAACAAAAAAGGTGTACAAGCAATTATCACTGCACCAACAAGAGAGCTAGCCAACCAAATTTATCAAGAGGTTTTAAAAATCACTAGTCATAGTGAAGAAGCTATCGCAGTTAAGCTCTTTATTGGAGGTACAGATAAACAAAGAACAATTGAAAAGCTTAAAACGCAGCCGCAAATAGTTGTTGGTACACCGGGAAGAATCAATGATTTAGTTAAAGAGCAGGCATTGTTGATTCATACAGCTTCATTGTTAGTGGTTGATGAGGCGGACTTAATGTTGGATATGGGCTTTTTAGAAGATGTTGATCAAATTGCTTCACATATGCAAGAGAAATTACAAATGCTTGTGTTTTCAGCTACCATCCCAGAGAAGCTTAAACCATTCCTGAAAAAATATATGGAAAACCCAAAATATGTTCATGTGGAGCCGAAGCAACCAACTGCAGCAAAGATCGAGCATCAACTATTACCTTCAAGACACCGCAACAAAGTAAATCTTGTGTTTGATGCTTTACAGTCTTTTAACCCGTATTTAGCCATCGTGTTTACGAATACGAAGAAAAAGGCAGACGAAGTCGCCGATGGTTTAATGGCTAAAGGATTGAAAGTCGGAAGAATTCATGGTGATTTGAATCCACGAGAGCGAAAGAAAATGATGAAGCAAATTGTTGATCTCGAATTCCAATATATCGTAGCAACTGATTTAGCTGCTAGGGGTATTGATATTAAAGGAATTAGTCACGTAATTAACTATGAATTACCTTCAGACTTAGATTTTTATATTCATCGTGTAGGTAGAACAGCAAGAGCAGGCACTTCAGGTATTGCCTTAACGATTTATGATCCAACAGATGAAGATGCATTAAATAAATTAGAGAAAATGGGTGTTACTTTTACTCATATAGATTTTGTTAAAGGTAATTGGGTAACGCTCGACGATCGTAATAAAAGGAAAAAGAGACAACGTCAAACAGATGAGATTGATAAGAAAGCTAGTTCACTTGTACAAAAACCGAAAAAAGTGAAACCGGGATACAAGAGAAAGCGCAAATGGGAAATGGAAAAGATAAAGAAGAGAGAAAGAAGGATCAAAAGAAAATAAAAGAGAGAGGGATAATATATGTTGAAAATTGGATCCCATGTTTCGATGAGCGGAAAAAAAATGTTACTAGCAGCCAGTGAAGAAGCAGCGTCTTACGGTGCGAATACATTTATGATTTACACAGGTGCTCCCCAAAACACGAGACGAAAGAAAATAGAAGATTTAAATATAGAAGCAGGCCTAGCACATATGAAGGAAAATGGCATAAGTGATATTGTTGTTCATGCCCCTTATATTATTAATATAGGGAATACAACAAACCCAGCTACTTTCGAGTTAGGTGTGAATTTTCTACGTTCTGAAATCGATCGTACAGAAGCGCTTGGGGCAAAACAAATTGTCTTGCATCCTGGTGCACATGTCGGCGCAGGGGCAGAAACCGGTATTGCAAGAATCATTGAAGGCTTAAATGAAGTACTAAATGGCGATGAAAATGTGCAAATCGCGCTTGAAACAATGGCTGGAAAAGGGTCAGAATGTGGAAGGAATTTTGAAGAACTAGCGAAAATAATTGATGGTGTGACTCATAATGAACATTTATCTGTTTGTTTTGATACATGTCATACTCATGATGCTGGATATGATATTGTTAATGACTTTGATGGCGTATTAAATGACTTTGATAAAATCATTGGTATCGATCGATTAAAGGTGCTTCATATTAATGATAGTAAAAACATTCAGGGAGCTAGAAAAGACCGTCATGAAAATATTGGGTTTGGTCATATCGGTTTTAAGGCCATAAACAATATTGTTCATCATCCACAACTTATGTCCATACCGAAAATTTTAGAAACACCTTATGTTGGCGAGGACAAGAAAAATAAGAAACCACCCTATCAATTTGAAATAAATATGTTACGTAAAGAAGAATTTAATGAAAATCTATTAGAAGATATTTTAGCACAATAAAAAAGCATGGAGGAGGTATCCTCGATGCTTCTTCTGTGCCCTTCCGATCGTCTGTAAAGCGCAGGTGCAGGTGTCAATCGTATTTGTAATAGAATTAAGAATTAGTAAACATAAGAAATATTTGGTTGACTGACTTCGCGGTGTCTACACCTGCAATATTGGCAATTTCTTTGACAAGTTTCTTCCGCTCATTTTCATTAAAGATATTCACCTTTTTACCGCGAAGATATTGGGCGATTTGCTCCGCTTCTGAGCGGCTAACTGAGATATTAAATTGTTTTCCATACTTCAATAATTCATCTGCGGTAATGTGATTGACTTTGTGATTAATGATGTTCTCAAAGATTTTCATGTGCATCACTCCTCATTAAACTGTATGCACCTCTTGAGAATAATTTGCCTATTTTTCTACAAAAATTGATGAAACAAGCCTCTTTTCACGCCTTTACAAGCCTAGGAACTTCATGTATACTACTCTTTGTACTAAATCGTAATGATTCTTAAATCGAAGGTGAATAAGATGGAAACACGGCAAGAGCCAGTGATAAAAATAGAGGATGTTTCCTTTAGATATGAAAAGAATAATGTATTAGAGCAGGTAAATTTAACCGTAAATGAAGGGGACTTCTTAGCTATTGTTGGTCCAAATGGTTCTGGAAAATCCACACTTCTCAAGTTAATATTGAATTTATTAAAATTACAAAACGGGAAAATCACCCTTTTTGGTGAAGAAATGAATCAGTTTAAGGACAGGCAAAAAATTGGCTTTGTCTCGCAAAAGGCAAATTCATTTAATACAGGTTTTCCGGCAACAGTATTTGAAGTTGTTGCTAGTGGGTTAACAAAAAAACTTGGATTATTTAAATGGATGAAAAAGGAAGATAAGCGTCATGTTATAGATGCTATAGATGCTGTTGGATTACGTGAATATGAAATGAGTAATGTGGGGGAATTATCTGGTGGTCAGCAACAACGGGTGTTTATTGCAAGGGCGCTAGTTAGTGAACCTAAATTACTTATATTAGATGAACCGACCGTTGGTGTAGATGCTCAACATGTGCAATCTTTTTATCATATGCTTGAAGATCTGAATAAAAACCGCGGCATTACGCTTTTACTTGTTACCCATGATATAGGGACGATTTCTGACCGAGTAACACATGTTGCATGTATGAATAAAACACTTCATTTCCATGGGAAAACGGAGGAATTTGAGCGTCTTGATAAAGCTGAAATGTCGACATTTTATGGACATGATGTTCATATCTTATCCCATGATCATCACCACCATCATCATGAAGGGGTGAGAGGATGATTGCTGCTATTTTTGAATATGAGTTTTTACAAAATGCTTTTTTAACTGGTATGATTATTGGTGTTATTGCTCCTTTACTTGGGGTATATATTGTTGTGAGGCGCTTATCACTGATAGCAGATGCACTTAGTCATGTAACGTTAGCAGGGATTGCAGCAAGTTTATTACTTGAAAAGAAACTTACCGGTTTTATCGGAGTCAATCCTGTTTATATGGGGATGGCATTTTCCGTTACAGGTTCGATTTTTATTGAAAAATTAAGGTCTGTGTACAAGCATTATCAGGAGCTTGCCATTCCTATTATTCTTTCTGGGGGAACCGGTCTTAGTGTAATATTTATTTCACTAGCGGATGGCTTTAATTCAGATTTGTTTGGTTACCTGTTTGGTAGCGTTAGCGCAGTAAGTAGGGAAGATTTATGGCTTATTATCATTATTTCGGTAATTATTATAGCAATTATTGTTTCTTTATATAAAGAACTATTCTTATTATCTTTTGATGAGGAGCATGCCCAAGCATCTGGTATTCCAGTAAAAATAGTTCATTTTATTTTTATTGTTATGGTGGCACTTGTTATTGCTTCATCTATGCGCATCGTTGGAATTCTCCTCGTCTCCGCTTTAATGACTTTACCAGTTGCTGCGAGTATGCGGATTGCTAAAGGTTTTAAGCAAACGATTTTATTGTCAGTTATCTTTGGAGAAGTGTCAGTACTTGGCGGTTTATTTTTAGCATTTTACTTAGATCTTGCCCCTGGAGGAACCATTGTAATCATTGCTGTGTTAATATTGTTAGTAACGATACTTTTAAAGAAAGTAAAGACATCTAGACCAGCTAAAGTATAATTGCAAAAAAAGGGTGAATCAGTCATGAATGTGAGTGGAGCATTGGAGCTGTTAAAAAATCGAGGCTATAAGCATACAGGCAAGAGAGAAGAAATGCTTGCACTATTTGCAGATAGTAATAAGTACTTAACAGCAAGAGAAGTCTTAGAGGAAATGAAACCAAATTATCCGGGGTTGAGCTTTGATACCATTTATCGTAATTTATCTTTGTTTGTGAACTTAGATATTCTTGAGATGACCGAGTTATCTGGTGAAAAACATTTTCGGTTTACTTGTTCTCATGAAAATCATCATCATCATTTTATCTGTCTGGATTGTGGAAAAACGAAAGAAATTGATACTTGTCCGATGAATACTTTGGCAGAAAACTTAAAAGGATACGATGTTTCCGGGCATAAATTTGAAATTTACGGGAAATGCCCAGAATGTTGTTAACTGTAAAAACCCCTCTATGATGAGGGGTTTTTTATGTGAAAATATTACACTGATACTTTTAACCAATTCTCTACCCATATGGCTGCTTCCTTCCAGCTTGTCACCCGTTTTACGCCGTCTGGAGTCGGTAAGCGGTTATATGGTGTATCGAACAATATGACGGGGATTTGACACGCCTCATGAATCATCACAGCATTATCATGTTTATCCTCGAAGAATAAGTCAATATGATGTTGTTTAGCCGCTGAGACTTTATCATGCGAGCCAATAAGTTCAATATGATCAAAAGAAATGTCATTCTGTGTAAACCAGTTTTCAGTTACGTTCATCAAATGAGTGGAGCGCGCACTAATAAAAAATAGTTCATGCTCTTCTTTCCATTTTGTTAAGACTGATTTTGCGTTAGGTACAATGGTTGACTGGCGATAAATTTCCGGTTCATTTTCTTTAAACCATTGATCGAATGCTTGACGTTCTATATCTACAAGCGGATATAAGTCATATTGTTTAATGTCTTCTAAAGTAAGTTGTAGCCCAAATGCTTTGTTCATAAAAGGAATCATTGCCGCTGGACTCGTGACAGTTCCATCTATATCAATTCCGAATCGTTTTTTCATTTCATTGCTCTCCTTTAAAACTTGAACAGATAGCCGTTCACTTCATTTTATCTTTACTTCCTAATTTTAGCGGAAACTTTTCATTATATAAACCATAAAAGCCTTTTTGTTACTAGAAAATCTTAACACAAGTAAAAGTGTAACGCTTGCTTATAATAATAAATGCTCCACCACAGAAAAAGTGGATACCATTAAAGCGAGGGATCATGATGGCAGATCAGATGCGTAAAAATGATGAAGATCAGCTTCGTCGTGACAAAGTTGACGAGAACCAGTATGAAGTCTCAAGCGATTATTCAGAAGAAACTGCAGCCGAAATTGCTGCTCCTGTAACTTATGATGAGGACAGGGGAAGGGATATTGATGATAGAAAAGGAACGCGTAGTGGTGGCCGAGGAGTAGGTATTACTGCTTTAGTATTATCAATCCTTTCACTATTCATTATGCCGATATTTCTTGGAGCTGCAGGGATCGTACTTGGTATTATTGCAAATAGCAAAGGAGCTAGAGGATTTGGCACTTGGGCGATTGGTATTGGTATTGTATCGCTCTTAGTAGGAATTTTTATTATGCCATTCTTTTAAATAAAGAAACGACAAACGCCTAGGAATATCCCTAGGCGTTTATTATTTAAACTGTTTCTTTGGTGTTTTCTTCTTCTTCTTTTTGTTTGGCAAAATACTCTTCAGCTATTTTATCAATTTCAATCTTTAATTCATCGACCATTGTATCTTCGGGTACTTTGCGAACAATTTTCCCTTTGCGGAATAATAAACCTTCACCTCGTGCTCCAGCAATTCCAATGTCAGCTTCTCTTGCTTCACCTGGGCCATTAACGGCACAGCCTAAAACAGCGACTTTGATTGGGGCTTTAATTGTTGAAATATATTCTTCCACTTCGTTCGCGATACTAATTAAGTCAATTTCGATACGCCCACAAGTCGGACAAGAAATGAGTGTCGCAGCATTCGATGATAAACCATATACTTTTAACAATTCTCTAGCCACTTTTACTTCTTCAACAGGATCAGCACTTAATGAAATTCTTAACGTATTTCCGATCCCTTTATGAAGAATTGCGCCTAAGCCAGCTGCACTTTTTACTGTACCAGCAAATAATGTACCTGATTCCGTAATCCCTAAGTGTAGTGGATAATCAAACGCTTGTGCTGCTTTCTCATATGCTTCTATCGCTAAATTGACATCTGATGCTTTCATGGAGACGATAATATCATGGAAGTCTAGGTCTTCAAGAATTTTAATATGGTGAAGTGCACTTTCAACCATTCCATCAGCTGTAGGGTAGCCGTACTTTTCTAAAATCCGTTTTTCTAATGAACCGGCATTTACACCTATACGAATAGGAATTCCTTTCGCTTTAGCCGCTTTTACGACTGCTTCCACCTTTTCGCGTTTTCCGATATTACCTGGATTAATTCGAATCTTGTCAGCTCCACCTTCAATGGCTTTTAAAGCTAACTTATAATCAAAATGGATATCGACAACAAGTGGAATATTAATTTGTTTTTTTATATCAGCAATCGCATTAGCTGCCCTTTCATCTGGACAAGCTACGCGAACAACTTGGCATCCTGCTTCTTCTAAACGTTTAATTTGCGCAACAGTTGCTTCAACATCATGTGTTTTCGTTGTAGTCATACTTTGAATAAATAATTCATTACTTCCGCCAATCGTTAGTGGTCCCACTTTTACCGGACGAGTTTTCGTACGATGTATCATTTCACTCAATGGAGATTCGCTCCTTTATATATAAAAAATATATTTGAACTTCTCAAAGTAAGCTCTTATCATCAACTATTGTATCAATGAAGTGATTGAATTGACAAGAAATAGATGCTAAGCAATTAGTTTTCATTATTATATGAAGGAAATTTATAGGTATAACCGTATTGAATTTCTTCAGGTTTTAATCCATTATTTAATGTACTGAAATCTTCAGCGATAACATTAATTGGAAGATTTTCGATGTTCATATTTTGTTGTTCAATAATGGATAGTACGGTATCGCCTCGAGTCACTTCTTTTTCGAAATAAGCAAGACCTACCTCTTGTTCTCCTTTTTCTAAATTTGTTACCTCTGTAGCCACGGGTGCAATCCGTTTAGGGAGAGTTCCTTTAGAAAGATCGACGTATACAGCAAATGAAATGATAATAATTAAGATGAAGGTTGAAATTCTTCTCATATTTACAAGCTCCCGTCATTATTGAATAATCATTATCATACATATGCATGTCCACATCTTATTAGAACAGATATGTACATAAAAAAACTGTAGACGTTATATGCGTCTACAGTAAGATTCCACTATTATTCAGATATTTCCTTTTTTTGATGAGGTATTTCTTTGATAGCTAACATGAGAATAATGATGGATATTAACCAGTTAATAAGTGCTCCATTTGGTACAACGGTTTGTAGTGTGTCCATGATAATAAAGAAAACTGTTGATAATGTGATACTATAGGCTGCCATTCGCCACATATAGCGATAAGGAATGGTCTTTTGCACAATTCTCACAATCATTATACCGAGTAAGGCAATAATGGATATTTCTATTAAACGCGTTGCTACAGAAAATAAGTACAGTACAATAGCAACGATACTAATGAATATGACTAACCAAGAATCGGCTTTTTGTATTAATTCAATAACGGCTGATTTATCAATATTGACATCACCAAGCATGCTATAGCTATAGGATTGTTGATTGTTTCCGCTAATGAACACCATTTCGTCTTGTAGAATGGCAATGGTGTCATTTGTTTGCAATAGTTCATCTTTCTTTACAATATTATTAGAGTCAAAAATAATGGTCACACCATCATTCTCAACAGTAATCGGTGCCGTTTCATTTGCTTGTAATGTCCCATTCGCAATCTCAAATTCAGGTAGATCATCCGTTATGGTTGCTTCCATTGATTGTACACCATTAAAGACGGATGTACTGAGAAAAAATATAGTGGGGATAATGGATAGAAAAGTGAGAAAAAAACATAACCTATTGTCTTTCCTATTCCTTGTTCACGAAAGTTTGCAATGTCTTTTGGTGAATAAATACTTCTTATAAATTGTTTTAGGATATTCAAAAATTTTCCACGTCCTTATTTTTTTCATTATATTCTATTCATTTTACCGACAATACTTTCGTCATACAAGAATAATAAGTTTTTTGAATAATTAAACCTTTGTCATCTAATTGTAACAAAGGAGGATAATATTAAAGGTTTGTAAATTTAATCGTTACACTATTTACATTAATAGAGTTAGCTTTAATAATAGTGTGGGGTTTACAATAGTATTGAAAAAAGTTCTAGGGGTTGAATAGCTTGGAAATAGATATTCAAAAGATGATTTTTGAGTTTGTCGGTGGATTAGGTATCTTCCTTCTCGGAATTAAAACGATGGGAGAAGGTTTACAAAAGTCAGCTGGAGATCGTCTGAGAGATATTTTAGATAGATTTACCACAAACCCATTAATGGGTGTACTAGCAGGGATGTTAGTAACGATGCTTATTCAAAGTAGTTCTGCAACGACAGTGCTAACAGTAGGGTTAGTTAGTGCTGGGTTTATGAATCTACGTCAAGCCATCGGTGTAATTATGGGTGCGAATATTGGTACAACATTCACTGCATTTATTATTGGGCTAGATATTGGTGATTATGCGTTGCCAATTTTAGCGGTTGGTGTATTATGTCTAGTCTTCTTTAAAAACAATCGTATGCAAAATATAGGCTCAATTATTTTTGGTTTTGGCGCTTTATTTTATGGTCTAGAATTAATGGGTGGTGGAATGAAGCCATTAAGTAATTTGCAAAGTTTCCATGACCTGACAGTTAGTATGAGTGAAATTCCAATATTGGGTGTTTTTGTAGGAACGGTTATTACCGTTATAGTACAAAGTTCAACTGCTACCATTGGTATCTTGCAAGGGTTATTTGCAGAGGGATTAATAGACTTAGATGCAGCTCTTCCGGTATTGTTTGGAGATAATATCGGTACAACGATTACTGCTATTTTAGCTTCTCTAGGAGCTACAGTTGCTGCTAAACGTGCTGCATTCGTACATGTGATGTTTAATTTAATTGGGGCAACTATCTTTTTAATTTTACTTCAACCATTTACTTTATTGGTTGAAATGTTCCAAGCGAATCTTGGTTTAAACCCAGAGCTTACCATTGCGTTTGCTCACGGTACATTTAATATTGCAAATACATTAATACAACTTCCTTTTGTCGCTGTGTTAGCATTTATTGTGACAAAGCTAATTCCAGGAGAAGACACCGTTATAGAACAAAAAGCCAAACATTTAGATGCTGTTTTTATACAGCAATCGCCATCAATTGCTCTTGGACAAGCAAAAGAAGAGGTTCTTCGAATGGGACAATTTGCTATTGAAGGATTAAATGAAACACGATCATTTTTAATAGATGGTTCTCCTAAACATGGTGAAAAAGCTTATCAAATCGAAAGTGCAATAAACAATCTAGATAGACAAATTACAGATTATCTTATTCAACTTTCCAGAAGTTCTTTATCAAATAATGAATCGGCTGAGCATACGGTACTAATGGATACGATTCGAGATATTGAAAGAATAGGTGACCATTTCGAAAACATCGTTGAATTAATGGATTATAAAAAAGCAAATAAGGTAAGTATTACGGAATCCGCTATGAAAGATTTAGATGATATGTTCCAATTAACGATCTCTACGGTTTCTGAATCATTAGAAGCGCTAGACCATAATGATAAAGAAGCTGCACATCATGTGGTTCAAAAAGAAGATAAAATAGATAAAATGGAGCGTAAATTACGTAAACAGCATATCATTCGCTTAAGTGAAGGCGTATGTTCTGGACAAGCAGGCATTGTATATGTGGATATCTTAAGTAATCTCGAACGAATCGGTGATCATGCAGTTAATATTGCAGAGGCTGTATTAGGCGAAGATTAAGTACCATAAAGAGGTAAGGAATCAATCCTTACCTCTTTTTTTAAAAGCTTTCGATGGAAAAGATGCCATTTTAATGTTTTAATTATTGCAAGATATGAGTTTGTTGTGAATAGGAGGGAACTTATGGATATTTTAGCTTGGACGCTCATCATTATCTTATTTGTTATAGCTTTTATCGGATTGATTTATCCAATTATTCCGAGTGTGCTGTTTATTGCTGCTGGTTTTATTGTTTATGGATTTTTCTATTCCTTTGAACCTTTTGGTGTGCTATTTTGGTCCATCCAAATTTTATTTGTTATATTACTATTTGGTGCCGACTATATCTCCAATATGGTTGGTGTGAAAAAATATGGTGGCACAAAAGCTGGAATATGGGGAAGCACCATTGGAATACTAGTAGGTCCTTTTGTCATCCCGGTGGCAGGTATATTACTCGGGCCAATAATCGGAGCAATCATTGCTGAATTAATTGTACATCGTCGTCCATTTAAGGAAGCAGTTTTAGTTGGATTCGGATCACTCGTAGGATTTATTAGTAGCATCATTACTAAAGGAATTGTTCAAGCGATAATGGTCATATATTTCTTATTTGTGGTTCTATAAAAAATTTAATTTTTATGTTTGATTCTATGGCAGAGTGGTATAGAAAATAGGAGAGGACATTTAAATTATGTCTGCATATGATTATATTTTTAGTAGGAGGAATGTTTACATGGCTTATGAACTACCAAAATTACCGTATGCTTATGATGCATTAGAACCTCATATCGACAAGGAAACAATGAATATCCATCATACGAAACACCATAATACTTATGTGACTAACTTGAACAATGCCATTGAAGGAAAAAGTGCATACACATCGAAAGGGATAGAAGATTTAATTGCTCATATAAATGATATTCCGGAAGATATTCGTACAGCTGTCCGAAATAATGGCGGTGGACATGCTAACCATTCTTTATTCTGGCAAATTCTTTCACCAAATGGTGGGGGTACACCAACAGGCGAATTAGGAGATGCGATAGCTAGTAAATTTGGTAGCTTTGACGACTTCAAGGATGAATTTGATAAAGTAGCTACTGGTCGCTTCGGATCGGGTTGGGCATGGTTAGTTGTTGATAAGGGTGAACTTGCCATAACAAGCACACCTAATCAAGACTCACCATTAATGGAAGGAAAAACACCGATTCTTGGACTAGATGTTTGGGAGCATGCTTATTATTTAAACTATCAAAATAAACGTCCTGAATATATTAAAGCGTTTTGGAATGTTGTCAATTGGGACGAAGTAAGCAAAAGGTATCAAGAAGCGAAGTGAAAAATCTTTAATGTAAAAAAGTGCTATTCCAATGAATAGCGCTTTTTGCATCTCTACCTAGTCATTTCATTCTCATTGTATTTAATAAAAAAGCCAAAAGAAACGAAATAATTTTCAATACGGATCTTCCCTTTTTTTGCATAACTCCATTGTTTTTGAAGGAGACTATTTGTAGAATCGAAGGGGAGTTTTTTTTATGAGTAAATGGCAGAGAGTGATTGGAAATATTGAGCCGACAAGAGACCTTGTTTTGTTGTTGCTAATCGGAGGATTATATTCCTTAAGTATTGCCTTATCCAATACTTTTGTGAATATTTTTTTGTGGAAGCAATCTGGTGAATATTTGGATTTAGGCTTATATAACCTCGCTAATGTTGTTCTGCAACCTATTACATTTATCATTGCGGGCAAATGGGCGAAAAAAGTAGATCGTGTGATTGTGCTAAGGTTAGGGGTTATATTTCTTGCCTTTTTTTATATTTCTGTGCTTCTTGCAGGGGATAAAGCGTCGTCTTATCTCCTTTTATTAGGTGCTTTATTAGGGATAGGTTCTGGTTTTTATTGGCTTGCCTTTAATGTATTAACATTTGAGATAACGGATCCAGAAAATCGAGACTTTTTTAATGGTTTTCTCGGGTTACTTACATCATTTGGTGGTATGATAGGTCCTATTTCTGCCGGATTAATCATTTCGAAAATGAAGGCTTTTACTGGTTATTCGGTCATATTTGGCGTTTCGTTGGCATTATTTGCCGTTGCCGTATTTTTAAGTTTTTCAATTAAAAGGCGTCCAGCAAGTGGAAAGTATTTTTTTAAACGAATTATAGAGGAACGAAAATATAATAAAAATTGGAAGAGGATTACAAATGCCCATTTTTTCCAAGGGTTTCGTGAAGGTACATATGCGTTTGTCGTTTCTGTCTTTGTGTTTATAGCTACTGGTAGCGAATTAGCACTTGGTACATTCGGGTTAATAAATTCAGGTATCGCATTAGTTTGTTATTATATCGCTTCAAGGTGGATTAAGAAAGAGCATAGAAAAAGAGCGGTATTAGTTGGAGGTATTCTTTTATTTCTGTCTATTTTCCTGTTAGTATTTCAAATCACCTACGTTAATCTTTTGTTCTATGCTGCATTGATTGCAGTCGCCTATCCTTTATTATTCGTTCCTTATTCTTCAATGACTTATGATGTAATAGGCACTGCGTGGAAGGCAGCAGAAATGAGAATTGAATATATTGTTGTCAGGGAATTATTTTTGAACATCGGGAGAATATTATCTTTGTTGTTCTTTATAGTGGGTGTAATCTCCTTTGATGATCATGTGATTTTGCCGATATTACTAATCATTTTAGGGATTGGGCATAGTATGATCTATTTCTTTATTAAGAATATTGAATGATGTGTAAGAAAATATTCAAAATAACTATCATTTCCTTATAGTTATGAATAGAATTATTTTTGATTTTCTTTTAAAATAAGTATATGTAATCAAGAGGGAAGTGTGGTTTTAGCAATTGAATAAGAAGAAGAAGAAGAATCGTGTGTCCTTTCGGTTGAACATGCTTTTCTTAATTGTCTTTGTGTTGTTCTCTGTACTTATTTTTAGATTAGGATTTGTTCAAATTGTCTACGGTGATGACTATAAACGAGAAATTGAAAGAACAGAAGAAATCACTGTAAATAACCCAGTTCCTAGGGGAAAGATGTTTGATAGCACAGGAAAGATTATTGTCGATAATATCCCGCAGAATGCCATTACATATACGAATAATGGAGCTAGTCAAGAGGAAATGCTTGATACTGCTGAGAAATTAGCGGAACTAATTGAAAAAGATACAGAAAAAGTCACTGAACGAGATGAAAAAGATTATTGGATTATGATTAATCCTGATCGAGCCGAAAAAAAGGTAACAGATAAAGAAAAGGATAGTATTCGTGAGAACGAAGAAGCCGATTACGATAAAGATGTGTACCAACTAACTTTAGATCGTATTACGGAAGAAGAATTGAATGAACTAACGGAAGAGGATTTGGAAGTCCTTGCTATCTATCGGGAATTCTCTAGTGGATATGCCTTTACTCCACAAGTTGTTAAAAACGAGGGAGTAACTGCAAAGGAGTTTGCCCTAGTAAGTGAAAATTTAGATTATCTTCCAGGGGTTGATACAACGACTGATTGGGACCGTTACTATGCTTTTGATAATACGTTGAAATCTGTCCTTGGTTCTGTTTCATCTTCTGAAGAAGGTATTCCGAAAGAAATGCTTGATTATTATTTAGCGAGAGATTATTCAAGGAATGACCGCGTAGGTAAAAGTTATCTTGAATATCAATACGAAGAAGTCCTCCATGGTCAAAAAGCCAAAGTGAAAAATGTCACTGATAAAGGTGGTACGATTCTAGAAACGGTGACAATTTCAGAAGGGCAACGGGGGAAAGACTTAGTTTTAAGTGTCGATATGGATTTACAATTAGCCACAGAAAAGATCATTGAAGAAGAGTTGCGTGCGGCTAAACAAACGGGAGGAACGGGTCTTTTAGATAGAGCCTATGTCGTTTTAATGGATCCATATAGCGGAGAAATTTTAACAATGGCTGGAAGAAGGCTCGTGAAAGATGAAGAAACAGGCAAAACAAGAATGACGGATGATGCATTAGGGAATATAACGACCACTTATAATGCCGGTTCTGTAGTCAAAGGGGCTACGATTCTTACGGGCTATAAGGAAGGCGTAATTCAGCCTGGAACAGTTATTAATGACCAGCCATTAAAAATTGCTGGTACACCTGTGAAAAAATCTTGGAAAACGTTCGGGCCTATTAGTGATTTGTACGCATTAAGGGTTTCATCCAATGTGTATATGTTTGAAACAGCCATTCGAATTGGTGGCGGCACATATCGCTATAATAAATCATTGCCATTAGACCCTAAGGGATTTGATACAATTAGAGAATCGTTTGCTCAGTTTGGTTTAGGCGTTAGAACAGGGATTGATTTACCAAATGAACAAACAGGATTTAAAGGAATGAGTCAACTCCCTGGATTTATGTTGGACTTAGTGATTGGACAGTATGATACGTACTCTAATATGCAGCTTGTCCAGTATGTGTCCACGATTGCTAACGGCGGGAATAGAATGGAGCCTCATGTAGTAAAAGAAATTAGAGAACCTTTATTAGAAAATGAAGAGTTAGGCCCTATTGTAGAAGAAATATCGCCGAAAGTTTTAAATAAACTTGATATGGATGCATCTTGGATTGAACGTGTAAAAGAAGGGTTCCGTCAAGTTGCACAAGAACAACAAGGTACAGCACTATCCTTCTTTGGTGATAAAGATTATAACCCTGCAGGTAAAACAGGAACAGCAGAGGCTTTCTATGATGGACCACTACGTAGTAATTATGATGAACCACCTGAAGTAATGAATATCAGCTATGTTGGTTATGCGCCTTCTGATAACCCAGAAGTGGCAATTGCTGTCATGGTCCCTTGGGCCTATGAAGGTGGAAGTGGCCATAAAGCAAACATGATTATTGCGGAACGCGTCATGGACGAATACTTTAAATTAAAAGAAGAACGTGCGAAAGAAGAAAGTAAGAAACCAGAAGACTTAACGAAACAAGAAGTAATTGATGTTAACAAAGATGAGGAAGAATAAGCCTGTTTGTTTTGAAAAATACAAGCATTACAATCAAACTCGGATTCACACTGTTTTAAAGTGTGAATCCGAGTTATTTTTATTCTTTTGTTTTGGTTTTTACAAAAATGGTAAAGAAGGCTCAGCGATAACTATACAACTACCTCTATATTTTCGTTCTTTTACCAAAGAGTCCCTCAAAAATTCCCCTGTCTATTATCCTTGCCTTTAAAGCATTGCAGGTAATGTTCACTCAATCGTTTGAAATAAAAATGATAGATGATTATTGCTAAATGTCACTTTACATTTCTTCATATTGGTTTACAGAATATTTACACGATATTTATTTCCTATTAACGTTTAGGTCTTATGATGGGTTTGTAGGACAAAACAACTGATTTCTAGGGGGAATATTCTAATGAAGAAACGATTCAAGTATGTGGCATCAACATTAATGATTGGTTCTGTTCTTGCTTTTACAACGGCATGTGGAGCAAATGGCGGTGCGAACAGTTCTAGTAATGGAGAGCAAACAGCTAGTGAAGAGAATCAACAGTTACAAGGGGAAATCAAAATTGATGGCTCTTCTACAGTTTATCCTATTATGGAAGCTGTTGTTGAAGAATTCGGTATGAATCAGCCAGGCGTACAAGTATCGGTCGCTTCTTCTGGAACAGGTGGGGGATTTAAACAGTTTATAGCAGGTACAACGGACATCAGTAACGCGTCAAGAGAAATTAAAGATGAAGAGAAAACCCAGGTGGAAGAAGCAGGAATTGAGTATTCAGAATTAAAGCTAGCCAACGATGGATTATCAGTCGTTGTGAATAAAGAGAATGATTGGGTCGATTCACTTACTATCGAAGAATTGAAAGAATTATGGATCGATTCGGGTGAAACAAAAAAATGGTCAGATATACGACCAGAATGGCCGGATGAAGAAATCAAATTTTATTCTCCAGGAACAGATTCCGGAACATATGATTACTTTAATGAAATCATTCTGGAAGATGAGCCGATTGTCGAACAAGCAACACTGTCAGAAGATGATAACATCCTTGTTCAAGGTGTAGCTGGGGATGAAAATGCGATTGGGTTCTTTGGATTTGCTTATTATGTTGAGAATCAAGATAAGCTAAAAGTTGTCCCAATTGATGGCGGAAATGGCCCGGTTGAGCCGACTCATGACACGGTTGAATCAGGTGAGTATGCACCATTATCTCGTCCACTTTATATCTACGTGAAAAACGAATCCTTAAAAAATGAAGAAACATATGAATTCGTTAAATTCACATTAGAAAATGCAGGAGCACTTTCAGAAGATGTCGGTTATGTGAAATTAAAAGACGAGGAATACGAAGCAGGGTTATCAACTATCGAAGGGTTAAAATAAGTATTTGAATGATGAATAGAAATCATCATAGTAATGAAGGGGGGATCAACTATGAATTTACATCAAGAAGAAAAAGCGATTTCTGTGCAAGAACTTATACAACAAAAAAAATCTAAAAGTCAAAATAAAATAAAGTCAGAAAAGATTGTTCCAGTTATCTTATTATTAACGGCGATTGTGTCAGTATTAACGACGATTGGGATCGTTGTGACATTATTTGTGGAAACAACGACTTTTTTCAGTCACGTTAGTATCAAAGAGTTTTTTACCGCACAAAAGTGGTACCCATTTTCTGAAACACAGGGCTCATATGGGATTCTACCGCTAATATCAGGAACGTTAAAAGTTGCTCTTATAGCTGCAGTTGTGGCAGTCCCGATTGGTCTCGCTGTAGCTATTTTCTTGAGTGAGTATGCGAGTGATCGAACAAGGAGAGTTATTAAACCTATTTTAGAAGTATTAGCAGGCATACCTACTATCGTTTATGGGTTTTTTGCTCTCACTTTTGTGACACCGGTGCTTAGAGAAATGATCCCATCCCTGCAAATATTCAATGCGCTTAGCCCAGGGATCGTTATCGGAATTATGATTACACCAATGATTGCCTCATTATCAGAAGATGCCATGTCGTCTGTACCTAAAGTGATGAAAGAAGGGGCTTATGCATTAGGGGCAACCAAACTTGAAGTGGCCATTAAAATTGTTATCCCTGCCGCTGTTTCAGGTATAGTCGCTTCTATTGTATTAGCCATTTCAAGAGCGATTGGTGAAACAATGATTGTTGCTGTCGCAGGAGGCTCTACGCCTAATTTAAGCTTTGATGTGACAAGTAGTATTCAAACAATGACGGCTTATATTGTCCAAGTCAGTCAGGGAGATGCTGGATATGGTACGACCATCTATTATAGTATCTACGCAGTTGGATTTACATTGTTTATTTTCACCTTGTTCATGAATATGCTCGCCCAATTCATCTCCAAGCGCTTTAGGGAGGAATACTAGTATGAAATTAATTAATCATGATCAAGTACTAAAGAAAATGTCACCACGAAAATGGAAGAATTCCGTTTTTAAAGGTTTGTTCATGTTTGCGACTGCATTGGCATTAGTGGTTCTTGCGATATTATTGTATCGCATAATCACTCAAGGAATTGGATATTTAGACTGGCAGTTTTTGCAATCCTTACCTTCACGTAATCCAGAACAAGCGGGTATTAAAACAGCTTTAATAGGGACGATTTGGTTAATGGGCGTTGTTGCCCCTGTAACGCTTATACTTGGTGTAGGAACAGCCATTTACTTAGAGGAGTATGCGAGTAAAAATAAGTTTACCTCACTGATACAGATTAATATCTCTAACTTAGCTGGTGTTCCGTCGATTGTTTTTGGATTATTAGGATTAACGGTTTTTGTGAGAGCATTAACTTTAGGGACAAGTGTATTGGCCGCAGGCTTAACGATGAGTTTACTAGTATTACCAATCATAATCGTCGCATCTCAAGAGGCGATTCGAAGTGTACCGATGGAGCTAAGAGAAGCATCATTTGGAATGGGAGCTAATAAATGGCAAACAATTGTAAGGGTGGTTATGCCTGCTGCATTACCTGGCATATTAACAGGAACCATTTTAGCTCTCTCTCGTGCAATCGGGGAAACGGCACCATTAGTAGTGCTTGGTTTACCACTTTTCTTAGCGTTTTTACCTCAATCTGTATTCGATATGTTTACTGTCTTACCAATGCAAATCTATAACTGGACGAGTAGACCGCAAGAAGAGTTTCATGCCGTTGCAGCGGGGGGCATTATTGTCTTACTAATCATGTTAATTGTGATGAATTCTATTGCTGTGTTAATCAGAAATAAATTTCAAAAAAGGTTTTAAACGAGGAGTGGAGAATATGAGTACATTGGTTGCACCCAAAAAAGAAGCTGCCGATTCAATTTTCAACGACAAAAATCTTCATGCCAAAAATAAAGTTTATCAAACAAAAGAATTAAATCTATGGTATGGAAGTAATCATGCATTAAAACAAATCAATTTAGATATTTATGAAAATGAAGTAACAGCGATAATCGGACCATCAGGATGTGGAAAATCGACATATATTAAAGCGTTGAACCGTATGATTGAAATGGTGCCATCAGTAAAAACATCGGGAGAAATTCAATATCGTGGACGTAATATTTTTGATAAACGTTACGGAGTAGAGGAATTAAGAACAAAAGTGGGCATGGTGTTCCAAAAACCGAATCCCTTTCCTAAATCGATCTATGAAAATGTTGTTTATGGTCCGAGAATTCATGGTATAAGAGATAAGAAAGTGCTGAATCAAATTGTTGAAAAGAGTTTAAAAGGAGCAGCACTTTGGGATGAAGTAAAAGATAGATTGCAGGATAACGCTTACGGATTATCAGGTGGTCAACAACAAAGACTATGTATTGCAAGATGTCTGGCGATCGAACCGGATGTTATACTAATGGATGAACCTACTTCTGCATTAGACCCGATTTCTACACTAAAGGTAGAAGAGCTTGTACAAATATTAAAAAAAGAATATAGTATCATCATAGTGACACATAATATGCAACAAGCAGCTAGAATATCTGACCGAACGGCCTTTTTCTTAAATGGTGAAGTAGTAGAATTTGCAGAAACAGATAAAATCTTTTCTAATCCAACTGATAAGAGAACGGAAGATTATATTACCGGTAGGTTCGGTTAATTAAGTAAAGGAGACTGATTATATTGCCAGTACGAGAGAAGTTTGATGAAGAATTAGCAGTATTAAGAGGGAAATTATTAGACTTAGGTCATTTTGCTGAAAATGCACTTTCTTTATCGATTCAGGCACTTGAGAATCATGATATAGAATTAGCTTTAGAGATTATGGAAAATGACACAAAGGCAAACATATTGTACGAAGAAATTAATGATTATGCCATTTTATTGATTGCAAAACAACAGCCAGTAGCTATTGACTTGCGAAGAATTATTGTCGCAATAAAGATAGCAACGGATATTGAGAGAATTGCTGATTTTGCTGTCAATATTGCTAAATCCACTATTAGAATTGGGAAAGAAGACCATGTGAAGCCAATTGTTCATATTAAACAAATGCATGCGATTTGCTTAACGATGTTAAACGATTCATTATCTGCTTTCAATGAAGAAGATCTTAAAAAAGCAAAAGCTGTTGCTGACATGGATGATGAAGTGGATGATTTGTATGGGCAAACGATTGTTGATTTACTAAGAATAAGTGGTGAGCAATCCGAGCGAATTCCGCAAATTACTCAATTATCTTTTGTTTGTAGATATTTAGAACGTGCAGCAGATCATGTCACTAACATTTCTGAGCATATCTTCTATTTAGTGAAAGGTAAGCAATTTGATTTGAATGATTGATAAAAGTAACGAACCTCTTTCATCATAGAGGTTCGTTCTTTTATTTATAAGAACATCATGTGAATCTTATTTATTTGATTTAAAATTAGTTACTGATCCAACCGCCGTCGACTACCAATTCTATTCCATTAACAAATTTAGATTCGTCTGATGCAAGGTATAAGTATGCATTTGCAATATCCAATGATTCTCCAGCATAAGGAGGTAATGGAGTTAAACCTTTATAGTTCTCTCCCATTTCTTCTTGTGTTTTAATTCCAGCTTTCTCAACCATACCTGTAAAGATTGCACCAGGATGTACGGAATTCACTCGGATATTATCTTTTCCAAACCACTGAGCACCATGTTTAGTAAGTGCTCTAACTGCGCCTTTGGATGCACTGTACGCTGCCCCTTGTGCATCAGCGACTCCACCCACAATTGCTGCAATGGAAGATGTATTAATAATTGACCCTTTGCCATTCTGTTGCATATAAGGTATAACGGATTTCATTCCAAGCCATACACCCGTTGTATTAATGGCCATCACTTTATTCCAGTCATCTAATTCTGCTTCTAAAATTCCTTTAGCCATATGAATTCCTGCATTATTGACTAAAATATCAATCTTACCGTATTTCTCTATTGTCGTTTGAACGACATTTAACCATGATTCTTGGCTTGAAACATCTAATTTTAATGCAATGGCTTCTCCACCATTATTAATAATTTCCTCAACTTTCACTTGTAAAGCGTCTTCAACTATATCAGTTGCTACAATTTGAGCGCCTTCTTTTGCGAAAATTTGTGCACCTGCCAAACCCATTCCGCTAGCTGCACCAGTGATAATAGCCACTTTTCCAGTTAATCTACCCATATAAAAGTCCCCTTTAGATAATTATAGAATTTAGCTTTTAAACATTGTTGTAATCGATTACAATACCACTATAATTATTTTTGTTTTCTTTAACAACCAACAAAAAGGTTTATATTTGTTGGGGTTATAAGGAGAGGTGGATAAGTTAATGAGTAAAAATCTAATCACTGAACAAAGGATTAAAGATGCTCTGGTTACATTATTACTACTAAAACCCTTTCATAAAATTACAATAACTGACTTAACAACTACTGCAAATATTAATCGAAGCACATATTATTACCATTACTATAGAAAAGAAGAAGTTCTAAAAGAAGTGATGGACGAAGCAATTGGGGACTTAATCTCCAAGATGGAAAATAGTACTTTGAATCAACGAGATTATGAAATTGACCAAAGTATTTTACCTTCTACAAAAGAATTATTTAACCATATATTTAAATATAGACATTATTATAAGTCTCTATTACAAAGTGATGTTTCTTATACGTTTGAAAATAAATTTATAAAAGCACTTAAGCAATATGTTAATAATATTCAAATAGACTTTGGAGGAGATGATAATTTTGTGATAGATCATAAATTATATACAAATTACCAGGCGTATACTATTTTGGGTTTTATTAAGCATTGGATTGATACAGAGTTTGAAGAATCGCCCATTTATTTATCTGAACAACTAACATCTTTATTGCATGTAAAGGTAAATTCTGTTTCATTTACTAGAAAATTGAAATAAAGTAGTAGGGATTTTTTGTGATAAGGAACCTTTTTTATTTAATAGATCAAGCGGGGAAGTTAAGTGTCAATTTCTAAATTGGACGGGTGTATTGAACGAAGTGGTAACTATATTTTTCTGTAATTTAATAATAGAAGGCTGTAATTAACTCTATTTTATGAGTGTAATTGCAGCCTAGTAAGATTTATTGAGATAGGGTTTCGCTTTCTATGATTTGCTAAATAAATCAGCAAGCTCTTTATACGACTGTTGATTATTTACTTTATATGTACCAACACGTAGCTTTTGACTATAATTGAATTCTTTTAAAAAGCTAGTAAAGTCCTCACTATATTCAATGATGCCCGCCTCTTCAAGTTGCTTCGCAATCTCTTGCGGAAGCATGCCACTCTCGATTTTTATTTCTGTTGTAATGGTAGTATCTTCTTTAGGTAATTCTTCCTGTTGTTTATTAAGTTCTAATTTTTCTTCAACGAGTTTATCAATCTCATCATCCGTCAAAACATGATAACCTTGTTCTTTTACATAAGTTTGAGCCTTTGTCTTATCAATCATTTGCTTGTCCTTGTTCTCGTCATTCATTAGCATATAACCAATAAGAAGAATAAGGGTTGTACAAAATACACCAGTTGAAAAGGCTCTTAAAAGATATTTATTCATACTTTTTCACCTTTAAGTTGACTAGCTGTGATAATGGCTAATACTTCATCTTCCAATAAAGAAGATTGCTTAGCGATTTGCGCTGTTGAAAGTCCCTGCTTATGAAGTAAAAGAACTTGATTTTTAATAATATCATGAACTTCCTTCTTCAGAGGTCTAGATAACTCAGAGGCTTTTGGAAGTTTGATTTCGTCTATCAATAATTCTTCTTCTAACAGTTTTAATTTTTTCTTTATTTGATATATTTCTTTTATATGTTGGATTGATAATTGGTCAATCTCGTCTTTTAAGGAACGGTAAGGATCTTTAAGAAAAAAGGATAAAATAAATAGCAGGATAGCGATAACGAATAAAACGGCAAATAGATAGATAATGATTCTCACCTCAAAGCTTTATTATCAAAGTTATTCTACCATATATATCGACAAGCCGTGCTAACTTTGAAGAATCCCCTATGGAATTTGTCGAGTAAATCATCATGATATCTGTCGAATAAATGGTGAAATAAGTCGGTGAAGAAAAAATGCTTATCAAGAGGGCAAGTATAGCGATAGATAGCATAAAGCGACAAAATCTGTTTATTGTGGGCTTGGCCATTCAATGCTACCATTAATATATAGAATAATCTGACAAGGGGAACGGTTAGCAAATGGAAATCAGTCAGAATCACATGATACATTCGTCAGGAGAATTACCTTTAAAAACAGAAATTATCAACAAAGATATTTATATTAGTTGGAAGATTAGGCAAGAAAAGTATGATCTTCTCTCGCTCTACTACAACAAAGATATAAGAAGTTGCTTACAAGTTATTCAGCTTCAATCATACTGTAAAAATCATTCCGATCTATATGAGTTTTTTATTCCACCATACCAATCGATGAGAATCATTAGAAACGCCATTAAAACAAAATATCACTCTTACCGCATCACCCTTTGTTTGAAGTTAATGGATGACAATTATCTTCCTTTACATACTACTGAAATAGGTAGTGGAGCGGGAACTGTCCAATTATCATCAGAAATAAATGCTGACTGGACCCATCAAGTGTGTGGGTATAGTTATTATGAAGTGAAGCAATGACTGAGAGTATTTTACTGTTAACTTGGGAATATCCACCGTATATTGTTGGTGGCCTTGGTCGCCATGTAAGTGAATTAGCGAAATCACTCGCACAAGAAAAGGTGTCCGTTCATGTGCTAACAGTGAAAAGGCAGACAATTGACGAAGCCTTTGAAGTACAAAATAATGTAGTCATTCATCGTGTGGCACCACTTATGCGAACTGATTCATTTCTTCATTGGGTAGCTTCGGTGAATTTAGCGATGGAAGAGAAGGCAAGAGAAGTGATTAAGGAGAATGGAATAGATTTGATTCACGCCCATGATTGGATTGTTGCAGCTTGTAGTATCATTTTAAAGAAGGCAATGGATATACCGCTTATCGCTACTATTCATTCAACTGAGGCAGGTAGACATAATGGAATTTATACAGAGAGACAAAGTTTTATCGATAGACAAGAAAAATTATTAATGGCATCTGCCGATCATCTCGTAGTTTGTAGTCATTTTATGAAAAATGAATTGCTATATAAATACGAACAGCCATCTTCGACCCTTTCCATCATTCCAAATGGTGTAAGTGAGCCAATGAAAAAAGATAAGAACCTGCATTCTCATTTTACTCAAGATAGACCATACCTTTTTTCAATGGGGAGGATGGTAGAAGAGAAAGGTTTCGATATTCTTATTGTCCTTGCTGAAAGGTTAAAGAAAAAAAATACAAACTTAAAAATCATTATCGCTGGACAAGGCCCGTTATTATCTTATTACAGACAAAAAGTGCATGCTAAACAAATCGATGAATGGATTCAATTTATTGGTTTTGTTAACGATGATGAGCGTGACATCTGGATGGAATATGCTAGCTTAGCTATTTTCCCTAGTTTGTACGAACCATTTGGAATGGTGGCTTTAGAAGCGATGGCAGCTGGTCTACCAGTACTTTTAGCTAAAACTGGGGGATTAATAGAAATTATCATTGAAAATGAGTCAGGGCTTTTCTTCGATCCTGTGGATGTTGTCAATCTTGAAAAAAAAATAGATTGTCTACTATCAAAACCTAACTTTAGAAACCAAATCGTAAGCGCAGCTCAAAAAAGAATCAAGACAGAGTTTAGCTGGGGTACGGTAGCGAAACAAACGTTAAAGGTGTATAGAAATAACGGACTAGTGAATAAATTCCAAAAGAAAAGGTGATTAATGTGAAAATAATCGAGCAAATGCCTTATACAACTGAGTATTGGAATCAGTCAATTCAGGAAAATTTATTGCATCAAACGTTAGGTATCGCCGTAGGTAACAGTGTTTATTGGATCGAAATGAATGATATGGCAGAAGAAAGAGAACATCAAGTAGAGGGTTTATCGATACGTACAAAAACGGTGAGAATAGATCATCATATTTCTCTGTTAAATTTCAACATTTACAATGAACTATCCACGAGTAAAGAGATAAAAGTACTTATAGCGCATAGTAATCCAAGAGAGTATGACCAACATTTTTCCTTTATTTCTCCGATTGAACAGTTGATATATCATATGATTGATCGCCAATTATTCTTAGTGAATGGTCAATTGAACGGTGTGAAAATGAAGGAAAACACAGTGATGCAACGAGCCCTAGTGGATAATAACAAAATATGGTCATATGGCAAAGGCGGAAAACAAACATTATCATACAATCCAATAGGAAAAGGAAAAGTAGTTAGTTTATGTGGGGATACCGCTAAAATAACAGGAAAATCCGCTATGGAAGGGACAGCATGGTCAATTACCGATGACTGTCAAAAACAGCTATTACAAGTAAATCAAACACTTTTAAAAAAACATACTAGCATTTCAAACTAAAAAGTGATATTATATAAAAGTCGTATGAAACGAACTAGTGCTTAGTAGTTTGGAGGGAAATGACATGCGTGTAAATATTACGTTAGCTTGCACAGAATGCGGAGATCGTAACTATATTTCTAAAAAAAATAAAAGAAACAATCCAGATCGTCTTGAGCTAAAAAAATACTGCCCAAGAGAAAAGCGTTCTACAACACACCGTGAGACAAAATAAGCAGTAGGTAGATTCCTGCTGCTTTTTTTTGTCTCCTTTTTTATGGTTTCATCACAGGGATGATGCTGGGTAAGATTAGAGAGTTTAAATAAGTGTTTTTTATATTTGATGGTAGAGGAGAGTAAAATGGTGGATAAAAAACAACTGAGAAAGAAGATTATGCAACAATTAACAGCAATGACTAATGAACAATATACATCACTATCAGAAAAATTAGCATCGCAATTATTCCTCACATCTCATTGGCAACAATCTAAAGTAGTTGCTCTTACAATATCACGCTTCCCAGAAGTCGATACTTTTCCAATTATTAATCAGGCCTGGTCGGAAGGAAAACAAGTGGCTATTCCAAAATGCTTACCAAAAACGAAGGAAATGGATTTTAGGATTTTTTCAAGTTATGACAACCTAGAAGTCGTTTATTCTGGATTACAAGAACCAGTAAAAGACAAAACAAAGAGTGTTCAGCCTTCTGAAATTGACTTATTAATTGTTCCAGGCGTTGCTTATACATTAAAGGGTGATCGAATTGGTTTTGGTGGCGGGTATTATGATCGTTATTTAGTAGATTATAACGGTGTTACCCTTTCATTAGCTTTTCCCGAGCAAGTGGTTAATAAAATGCCATTAGACCCCCATGATTTACCTGTTCAAAAGATTATTACAGTTACGGAGTGAAAGAATTGATATTTATTTTTCTTGTACTCATTGCCGCTTTTTTAGGCTATCTTCTTCAACTTCTTACAATGTCAGGCGCCTTAGCAGCAATTGTTGTTGGTGTATTGATTAGCATAGGTTTTGGATGGAAGGGACTACTGCTCCTTGGCTTCTTTTTCATTAGTTCAAGCTTATTGTCAAAATACAAGAAAAAGCAGAAGCAACAAATCGAAGCACGTCATGAAAAAGGTTCTACAAGAGATTGGCAGCAAGTGTTTGCGAATGGTGGATTACCTGCTTTATTTAGTGTACTTTTTATTATTTTTCCTTCTCCTATTTTTTTCATTGCTTTTACGATAACCATTGCGAGTGCAAATTCTGACACTTGGGCCTCAGAGATAGGTGCTTTAAGTAAAAGAAAACCTTTGTCTATTAAGAATCTGAAGCAGGTAGAGCCAGGTACTTCAGGAGCAATGAGTTTCCTCGGAACCTTTGCTGCCATAATGGGTGCCTTCTCTATTGCTATGATTGCTATGTTGTCCTATTCATTATCTTTTTCCACTATGCTTATGATATTTGTCTTTGGTTTCCTCGGAAATATCTTGGATACGTTATTGGGTGCTTTTATTCAGGTAACCTATCGTTGTCCAGCTTGTGATATGGTAGTCGAATCGAAATGGCATTGTCATTGTCAAACGGTCTATTTAGGCGGTCGCACAGTAGTTAATAATGATCTTGTTAACCTTTCATCTTGTGGTCTTGCGAGTTTATTAGGTATTTTGTTCTTTGTGACTGTAGCAGGTGGATAATTGCAGAGAATGATTCGCATAATAGTGATAGACAGGAGGGAATGAAATGGGAAAAATAATGACTTTAATACTGTTTGTATTGTCAGGTGTTTTTATTTATCAGTACCGTTATCGCCTAGTTGGCTTTTTAGCGAGGCAAAATTTTATCATTGCTGCCGTGTTAAAATGCCCTTTTTTAAGAGAGAAAGCAATGAAGCTAGTTTTTCCTCAACCACAATATAATGAAGAACGTATATGACGATGTTAGCCCTGTTTATATAAGGGCTTTTTATTTTGTTAAAAAGAAACATACACTATAATAAGATATATAATTGTAAGGAAGGGGGGAAAAAGTGAATAGTAAAGAAGCTTATTTATTTTGGTCATTGGCCTATCATTTACTACATCAAGAAGAATATCGCTTCATTCAGCTTTCTGAAAAACAAGATGAACTCTGGATTGAGAAGTTAGAAAATAAACAGACGAAAGTGATCCGTTTGCTAAGGAAGAATTTAGATTGGAGTAACTGGTTACAAAGAGATATAGAAGCAGTTGCGTTTAATGGTGAGCGTATTCGAAAACAAGTAAGGCATAAAGAAATGACTGTGCTCAATGTATATATTTCACCATTTGTACCAGTTGATGATTATGAGGATAAGCTTAACAAGCCCTTTAAGCATTCTAAAATGGAGAAGACAACTGTTGAATCTGTCATTATGACAGTGGATAGGTTGGACGAGGTAGTGAAACAACTTCATCCATACTTTGAGAAACCTCTTTTCTCCTTAGAAGCAACATCTGACGATGAAATTGATGAACAAGTAATCGAAAACTTAAAAAACCAAACTTTAAGGTTCGCCGCAAATAAAGCGAAAGAAGAAAAAGAGGTTTTTAGTCAAGGTAAGCCCATTTTTACATATTTGTTTATCGCACTACAAGTTTTAGCATTCTTTTGGCTGGAATGGAAAGGTGGAAGTACAAATACCTCGGTATTGATTGAGAGTGGTGCAAAATATAATCCGCTTATTTTAGCAGGTGAATGGTGGAGATTTTTTACCCCTATCATTTTACATATTGGTTTCCTGCATTTATTGATGAATACGCTCGCTCTTTTTTACTTAGGCTCTGCTGTTGAGCGAATAATGGGCAATACAAGGTTTATATTTATTTACTTGTTATCTGGTTTTATGGGATCATTGCTAAGTTTTATTACGAGTCCCAACGTATCTGCTGGAGCAAGTGGAGCGATATTTGGCTGTTTTGGCGCGTTGCTTTTCTTTGGAATAATGAAACCCAAATTATTTTTCCGTACAATGGGTATGAACATTATCATTGTTCTTGTGTTTAACCTAGCTTTAGGCTTTATGATACCAGGAATTGATAACGCTGGTCATATTGGTGGTTTAATCGGCGGGTTTTTAGCAACGGGAATCGTTCTTTTACCTAAGAAGAGAAAAAGGGTTGTTCAACTATTGATTGCTTGTTTCACGGCTCTACTCATCAGTGGGGGTCTCTATTATGGCTATCACAACCCTAATGATCAAACACAAGAAGAGATGGCTTTGATAGAAGCACAAAATCATTTAGAAAAAGAAAATTACTCAATGATGATTCAAGAACTTACTCCGTTTGATAAAGAAGGTGCAACTGCACAAACTTATTTTTTATTGTCCTATGCGGAAATTCAATTAGGAGAGATAGAGGAAGCGAAGCGTCATTTGCATCTGGCTATAGAAGAAAACGAACAATTCCATGAAGCTTACTATAATCTTTCCTTATTATATTTAAGAGAAGGACAAATGGATGAAGCGAAAAAATATCTGGATCAAGCGGTAGAATTACACGACTCAGAAGATTATCGCAAGCTACAAGACAATCTAAATGAAAGCAAATAAAAGATTTCGACAGGAAGGGAATATTTCCTAGGAAATTCTACATCTTTCCTTAGAAACTTAAAAAACTTGTTTGTTTAACATAAAGTAAGAAGGAATCAACCTCTTAAGCGGGTATGATTCCTTTTTAGTATGTCTATGATGTTTGTTAGGAATATATTTGAATGAGGTGAACTCATGGAAACTAAGAAACATCATAAAGTATCTAAGGAATTGATTGATAATACATCCTATTTAAAAGAAGCATTAGCAATCGGAAAGAACTTTGATGTGTTACAAATAGATGTTGAATATACAGGGATTGACATGGCGATCTATTTAGTTGATGGCTTCGCTAAAGATGATATTATGAATCGTTTAATGGAATTTCTTGCACAGCTTGGAAGAGAAGAATTAGAAGAAGATACCGTTCCGAAGCTAATGAAGAGATATATCCCTTATATTGAAATTGCTACAGAAAGTGATCTTGATGCAATTGTCGATGCCGTATTAGCTGGTCAAACGGCATTGGTCATTGATGGGGCAGATGAAGCGATATTAATTGATACAAGGTCTTATCCGGCGCGTGGACCAGAAGAGCCTGATATTGAAAGGGTTGTAAGAGGTGCCAGGGATGGTTATGTTGAAACATTAGTTTTTAATACAGCATTAACGAGAAGACGGGTAAGAGATCGGACATTAAGAATGGAGTATTTGCAAGTCGGAAGACGGTCAAAAACCGATATTGTCATTACCTATATTGAAGATATTGCAGACCCTAAGTTGGTGAGTAAAATCAAGGATAGTGTATCTAAAATTGACACAGATGGCTTACCGATGGCTGAGAAGACAATTGAAGAATATGTTTCTGGTCAGCATTGGAATCCCTTTCCAATGGTAAGATATACAGAAAGACCGGACACAGCAGCCTCGCATTTATTTGAAGGTCATGTATGTATCATAGTGGATGGTTCACCGAGTGTAATTATCACACCGACTACTTTCTGGCATCACTTGCAGCATGCTGAGGAATATCGAAACAAACCGATTATTGGTGCTTATTTAAAATTCGTTCGCTTTATTTCTGTATGGGCTTCACTTTTTCTTTTACCAATTTGGTTCTTATTTGCTGCGAACCCAAGTTTATTACCAGATGCCCTCTCGTTTATAGGACCAGAAGAGGCAGGGAAAATCCCTTTGATTTTGCAAATCTTAATAATTGAAGTAGGTATTGATATGCTCCGAATGGCCTCCATTCATACCCCCTCGAGTCTTGCTACTGCGCTTGGCTTAGTAGCAGCACTCATGATTGGTGATTTGGCCGTTTCAGTTGGCCTATTTACAAGTGAAGTTGTTCTTTATTTTGCCATTGTAGCAATTGGTACGTTTGCTACGCCAAGTTATGAATTAGGATTAGCTAATCGAATTGTCCGTATTGTTTTATTATTACTGACAAGCGTATTTGATATGTATGGTTTTTTCATCGGTATTACGCTATTTGTCCTTTGGTTATCTAAAATGAAGTCGTTCGGAGTCCCTTATTTATGGCCGTTTATTCCCTTTAATTTAAGAGCCTTTAGAGATGTCCTTTTACGTTCACCAATGCCTTTGAAAAATAGACGTCCGAGAATGTTGCATCCAAAAGATCCTGATCGATAAATGATGACTTTTCTTTTAATCGTAAGAATTACTCTTTCTCTCATCTGTTTTAATGATTGAGGAAGAGTTTTTTTTCGTTTATACTTTGCTTTATGAAAGAAAGAATCGAGGGAATGAATGTGAAAAGTTTTTATGATGTACAACAGTTGTTAAAAGCTTATGGTGCCATTATTTATATGGGTGAACGTTTATTGGATATTGAAATGATGGAGCTTGAAGTGAGTGAATTATATAAAGCAAAAATAATTGAAGTAGATACATATCGAGATGCTTTATTAGTCTTAAGGGCTGAGAGAGAAAAAGAGAAAAAGAAAAGAAGAGAATAAATAATTGCGCTCATTACTTCTCTAGGAGGTGTTGTTGTGTTTGTTGGTGTGGATATAGGTGGAACAACAATTAAATTTGCATTTGTTAACGAGGATGGCGACATTCACTTGAAATGGCAAGAAAAGACGAAGCAGGATTATACAGAGAACAGTTTAGCAGAGCAAATCACAACGTCAATTGAAAACCATAGAAAGAGGGCGCAAATAAAAAAAGCGCAGATTTTATCTGTTGGAGTCGGTGCACCAGGACCGGTAGATACAAAAAATGGAGTTTTGCTTTCAGCAACAAATATAAATTTGCCACCTCACTATCCCTTACAAAAAGAACTATCCGATTACATGGCGCTTCCAGTGAATTTAGAAAATGATGCCAACTGTGCAGTGTTAGGAGAACGCTGGGTAGGTAGTGCCACCGGCTACAAAGATATTGTGCTGGTAACAATTGGTACGGGTATCGGTGGTGGCATTATTAGTAATGGTCAGTTAACGCGTGGGAATGGGGGTTCTGCTGGTGAAATAGGTCATATCAATGCTGTTTCTCCTTATGGTGAGCGGTGTAATTGTGGGAAATGGGGTTGTCTAGAAACAATTGCCTCAGCTACTGGAATAGTACGTGTGGCCAAGGAAATCATTCATTCAAACAAAAACACATTATTAGTTGACCATTTATCAGTTCGAAATATATTTTACTTTGCAGGTAAGAATGACGTAGTTGCTAAAGAAGTGATTCAAAGAACAATGAAGCCATTAGGCATTGCCTTAGCGAATGTAGCAGCAATACTAAACCCTGAGGTGATTATCATCGGTGGTGGCGTTTCTCAAGCTGGGAAATTATTACTGGACCCATTACAATTCTATTATAACGAAAACTTATTTCCTGAGACGCGAGGGTCTACTTTATTGAAACTAGCTACTTTAGGGAATGATGCAGGAGTAGTGGGTGCCGCATGGAGTGCAAAGCAATTAATTATAAGGTAAGATTTCTGTAATAGTGAGTGAAGTCATCTTTTCTTTTCAACCATCATATGTATGAACTGATGGAGAGGAGGATAAAAGGTGAAGATTAAAGTTAGGTCAGGTGATTCTTTATGGTATTACAGTCAGCTGTTTATGGTTCCAATCAATTTAGTCATTGATAGTAATCCACAAGTGGACCCTTCCTCATTACAGATTGGCCAAAGCATTCAAATTCCTGGCTTTCATACATCTACTATTAAACTTCAAAAAGGTGATTCACTATGGCGAATAGCATCAAAGAATAATCTCCCTGTCGATGCATTGCTATTATTGAATCAGCAGTTGCAGCCTCAAAATCTACAAGTAAATCAAACAGTTCTAGTACCAAAAAGAGTGATTATGCCTTTAATGGATAGGAAAAAAAGTTATAGTTTTAAAACTTTACAAGACGATCTCAAACAATTAAAAGAAGTTTATCCATTTATAAAAATAAATGAGATTGGTTATTCGGTGGCAGGCAAACCATTATATGAGATAAGAATTGGTACGGGTGAAAAGCAAGTCCATTATAATGCATCATTTCATGCCAATGAATGGATTACGACACCTGTGCTCATGTCTTTAATAAATGCCTACTTGTTATCTATGACTAATGCGAAACCTTTAAGGGGAATGGAGACTTTACCTTTTTATAGTCGTGTTGAGTTATCCATTGTACCAATGGTCAATCCAGATGGAGTAGACCTCGTTTTAGGGGGACCGCCAGAAGCCTATAAAGAAGAAATACTAGCAATTAATGAACAAAAAGATGATTTTTCCCTATGGAAGGCGAATATTAGAGGAGTAGATTTGAATAAACAATATCCTGCAAATTGGGAATATGAAAAGGAAAGAAAGCCAGATGTACCTTCATCTCGAGACTTTCCTGGATACGAACCATTATCCGAGCCTGAAGCGACAGCAATGGCGAATCTTGTAGAGAATAATAACTTTAGCTTATTATTAGCCTTCCACACGCAAGGTGAAGAATTTTACTGGGGATTTGAAGGACTAGAACCCCCTGATTCAAAAGTGATTGCAGACGAATTTGAACGAGTGAGCGGTTATCGTTCGGTTCAGTATGTAGATAGTTTCGCTGGATTTAGAGATTGGTTTATCCAAGAGTATCGACGGCCAGGATTTACGATGGAACTGGGAAAAGGAGTGAACCCTCTGCCGTTATCACAGTATGAAGACATGTATGAAGAAATGCTTGGTGTCTTTTTAGCTTCACTTTATCTTTAATAAAAAATAGTTGTTGCTTGTATTTCCTCCATAATCAGTATAAAATTTACTATTGATTACAATGTTTTTGGGAATTAATTAGGAAGAATTTCGTAGAGAGCGAAGAAAAAGCCGGAAACGGCTTTTTCTCGCGTCTATTCAGATAAAAGTGCACTAGATTGCGATGGGGGGCAAGCCAAGTTTATGAAGCACAAAGCGGAACAACAAGATTATATGTTCATATTGCTTTTATTTTTTTCCACAATGATTATAGCTGGCTGTCAAGTGAATGAAACAGGTGATACGCCACCTGTAAAAGAAACGAATATGACGGAGAACCGAACTTCAAAACAAGCAATTATACCTCTTGCTGTTTCAGAATCTGATCAAATTTTCTTCTTTGGCTGGTTAGATGCCAAGCACCTATTATTCCTCAATCACAAAGATGAAACATTGAACAAAATCTTTAAATATAATATGTATACCGGAGAACAAGAGTTGTTTTTTGAAGGTGAAGCACCAATTAATAATGTCTATATTAGCCCAGATCAACAATATATATTTGTCCAGTCTGAGCAAAGTAATCAAAAATGGCGTATTGCTATAGTGGATCATGAAGGTGATTACCTATTGCAGGAGTTAATAGATGGCACCGAACTAGCTGTTTCCTGGAATCAATATGATCCAACAATGTTATTGGTTTCTAGTTTTGCTGAGGACTGGTCTTACACTTCTTATATGGTATCAGCTGAAACACAAAATATGGAACAAATATCTATAGCTGAGCCGTTTGTCCATTGGGTGGGTGCTGATTCATTTGTTTATTTGGACTGGAGTACGAATGGTCCTTCTATCGTGACACAATTAAAAGAACAAAAAAAGACAGGAACGGCGGAAGTGAAGAAAGAAAATGTGTATTTTGTTGATACATTTAATGATTTAATGATGACCATTGGTGTAAATGAAAATCATGATGAAGAGGCAAGATACACATTTATGAATAACGAATTTGAATCGGTGTTATCTTTTTCGGTTCCTCATTTAACAAGCTTTTCCGGTTGGATGGTCCCACAATATGCCATGCTGGATAAAGAGTTTTTGTATTTTAAACCTGAGTATAGTACAGATGCAGATACGTATCAAGGTAACTTTGATTTCATTGCTACGGATATGAAAACTGGAGAACAGACTGTCTTACTAGATGATATGGACAATGAACCTCTTGCCTGTTCTAATAAAGCCAATGCCTGTTTATATGGACATTATTTAGATAAAGTCATTCTATTAGATGAAAAAGAAGTCATTTCACTTATAGAATCTTGAGCAGATTCATTTTCTTCGCACTTTATTTTGTGCATACTAATATTGATACTTAAAGGAGATGACAACATGGCAATAGTAGACGTAACAATTATTCCAATAGGAACGGAGAGTCCAAGTGTATCAGCTTATGTAGCAGATATTCAAAAGGTCTTAAAAGAATATAAAGATGCTGGGGCCATTGATTACCAATTGACACCGATGAATACCCTTATTGAAGGAGAATTACCAGTGTTATTCGAGGTTATCCAAGCTATGCATGAAGTTCCGTTTGAAAAAGGACTAGCGCGGGTGGCAACAAATATTCGTATTGATGACCGTAGAGATGTAAAACGTCAGATGGCGGATAAAGTTAAACGGGTAGAATCATTGTTGCAAGAGGATGAACGATAAATAAAAAGTCTGCCCTCAAAGAGGCAGACTTTTTATTTACATGCCCTTTTAATGGACAGCCGGGAATCCGCTATGAATTAATGTCATCACAGCAAACCATCCGAAAACGGCAGCTGTTCCGAAAGCGAATACAATCCCTAGAAGATTTTTGTTTCGTAGTGCACTGATTAGACCGAAAATTGCTAAAATAGCTGTTAAACCAGTAATAATGACTAGTCCCATGATTATAGCCCCCTTTTCATTCAATCAACAAATGAGTTTATGCTCATTCCTTGCAAAGGTTTGGAACCGTATGTAATACTTATTTTTACATTCACATCATATTTTATACTTTTTTTCAAAATTTGTCGAGGTCTATTCTACGAACTTTTCAGATAATAACATTTTAAGGAAAATACATCAAGCCGGATTAATCATGTTTACTTCTCGTAGAGTTTAGAGTTGTGTACAATAAAGGAAAATAACGAAGGAGGAATTGCTTTGAAATACGCTCAGTTACCATTAGGTCCATTACAAACGAATTGTTATCTTCTTATAAAAGAAAACAAGGACTGCTTAATTATTGATCCAGGTGGAGAGGCAACAAAACTCACAAAAATAATAGCTGATGAAAAATTGCATCCGAAGGCGATACTTTTAACACATGCCCATTTTGATCATATTGGTGCAGTAGATGAAGTAAAAGAAAAGTACCGAATACCTGTTTACATACATGAAAAAGAAAAGGATTGGCTAACAGACCCAGCCTTAAATGGTTCAGCAAGATTTCAAATGGGCCCAGCGCTTCGTTTACAACCTGCCGATGAGTTATTTGTAAAAGAGCAAGAGCTAGATATCTCAGGTTTTTCCTTCAAAGTATTAGAGACACCGGGTCATTCCCCTGGTAGTGTTTCCTTTTATTTCGCAGACATTGCCTTGCTTTTTGGTGGGGATGCCCTTTTTCAGGGTAGTATTGGACGAACGGATCTACCTGGTGGTCATCATGAGACCCTTTTGCAAAGCATACATGATAAATTACTAACTTTACCTGAAAATACCCTCGTCTTGCCCGGACATGGGCCAGCGACTACTATTGTCAATGAAATGGACACTAACCCTTTCTTGAATGGTTTTTCATAATGAATCCAATCATCCGTTATATCGAAGAAAATAGGATGGAACGGCTTACTTACGCCGATTATATTCAGTTAGCCCTCTATCATCCTGATTTTGGATATTATATGAAGGGTGATAAAAAGATTGGTGTAGCTGGGGACTTTTATACATCAGCCACAATGTCACCTATGTATGCAACAATAATCGCTAAATGGTTTATAGAGCAGGTGAGAGTGAACCAACTGCCGGCAGCCGTGTTAGAAATTGGTGCAGGTGATGGTTCATTCGCTCAAGTCTTTATTAATCAATGGGAAGAGATGACAGATGAGCCACTTGTTTATTTATTGATCGATGAAAGCCCCTATCATAGAAGGTTGCAAAAGGAAAAACTATGTAAATATCACAGTGTAGAACTTCATTTTCTTCAATCATTAGATGAATGTCATACGTTTTCAGGGCTTGTTTTTTCTAATGAACTACTTGATGCGCAACCTGTTCATCTAATAGAAAAAAAAGATGATCGTTTATTTGAAATAATGATTACTTCCAATCATAATGTGCTCAATGAAGTCTTTATTCCTCTAGAAAATCAGGAAATCATTTCATACATCGAGCAAATGTCGATTTCCTTATACAATGGGCAAAGAATCGAAATTCCATTATTTATGGATGGCATAAGCGCATCGATCAGCGAAGTGTTAGAAAAAGGACTTGTATTGACAGCTGATTATGGTTACACAGACGATGATTGGTTAAAGCCGACGAGAAAAGATGGCAGCCTGAGGGGATATAGGAAACATCAGCTTATTCCCAATATCCTTGCACACGCTGGTGAAATGGATATCACCCATGATGTTCACTGGGATTCATGGATACGTTTTGGTGAGAAGTATGGGTTGACTTTTATGCAGAAATGGCGGCAAGATGAGTTTTTAATCGCATCTGGCATTTTAGATGAATTATCCAATCATAGTGGAGATCTATTTTCAAATGAGGCTCAGAAAAATCGTGATATTCGAACTTTATTAATGGATAGTGGAATCAGTCAATCGTTTCAGCTCGTTCTCCAGAAAAAGAATCTATAACAAACATAATAAAAAGAGGATGACATGTCATCCTCTTTTTATTATGTTTGTTATGTGTGCTTTAGTGTGATCCCATACCTGGTACCATCATAAAGACAGTCCAATATGTGAATCCGATAAAGGCAACAGTTAAGTATGCGCCAAAAATATAAATGTACATACGCTCTGTAAGCTTTAAGTAGCCTAGTAGCACAAAGAAACCAGTTTGGCCAAGGAATAGTAGTGCTGGTGTATACATATCACCTACATAAAACATAATTGCAAAAATAGCAGTCCAGAATCCCATCACTCTATACATGCGATCCATATGTATCCCTCCTTTAACACACACATATGTCCATTACTCAATAATTATAAGGTAATACTTGGTTAAAAGTAAACAGTATGTTTTTTATTTTGCGACAGCTTCATAAGAACAGGAAACACATCCATTTAACATATTACCCAATTCCCTTAATTCTATATCTAAGAAAACCGTTTCAAACATGCCTCTTAAAAATTCAAAATGCATTTGACACACTTCACCTTGATTTTTCTTTGCGGTTTCTTTAAAGGGACAATTAAACATTTCAAACATGATCTTTTTGCCATCAAATTTAAATTCTGGCTGAAGACCAGCGACTTCTGCTGCTTCAATGACGAGAGCTAATTTTCTTTCAAATGAGTCCTCTTTTGTAACCATTTGCCGGTGTAATGCGGTTTCCATCAATTTCTCGCCATATTTTTTTCCTGTCACATATAATGCCTTTTTTCCTTCTGGCCCAAGTGTAATCATTGTTTCTAGAAGAATATCTGATAACATTTGATAATTACGATAAGGAAAATGTAATCCAATCTCGCTATCAGTTAGGTGATAGCGCTTGCTCGGTCGGCCACCTTGACCAGTTTTTTCTATTTTCGCTTCAAGCATGTTAATCTCTGCGAGTTTTGATAAATGCAATCTCGCAACATTCGGATGAATAGAAAACTCTTTAGCAATTTCTTTTACAGTGACAGGGAAATGTTTTTTTAGAACATACTGATAAATATAGTATCTCGTTGGATCGGATAATGTATTCGTAATTTTTAAAGTTTCATTCATTATTCTCACCTCTAAATGATTGTCATTATTCTTTTTGCAATGAAATGAATAGGTTTTTAAAGTAGCGATTGAACTGTCAGTCAGTTGTGGATATTTTCTATTTATTAATACCATTATATAGTAAAGTGTGATGAAAGAGGAGAGGGTAGAAGGAATCTCTTTAATGTTCAAAAAAAAGTTAAAGAAAAGGACTAAAATCATGCAGGAAAATGTTTTTTTTTGGCGAATAATAAAATATCTTAAAAAAGGTGGTGACTAATTACTTGGTCTCAATGCAACGCATGGCTACCTTAATTTTAAGGGAAGCTGTGAAAACAGAAGTAACAGATATTCACTTTGTCCCCAGAAAGAAAAACACAATCATTTATTACCGCTATGGCAAGCGCCTTGTCCCGAAGCATTATATCCCTCATTATGAATCTGACCGCTTAATTTCTCATTTCAAGTTTATTGCCTCAATGGATATTGGTGAAAAACGAAAACCCCAAAATGGCGCCTATTCTACAGATATTGAAGGATATGAGATTGGCTTACGTTTCTCCACATTACCCTCTCAGTACAATGAAAGTCTTGTCATCCGTATACTGCCTCAATCGACCCATATTTCTCATCATCATGTTTCACTATTTCCAACGATGTCCCGTAAAATCCTTGCTATGCTTAAACATGCACACGGGATGATCATATTAACTGGCCCGACTGGTAGTGGAAAAACCTCAACCTTATATAGTTTGCTAAATGACAATTCTACCCTATTAAATCGAAGTATTATCACGTTAGAGGATCCGATTGAGAAAAAGACTGACTCCTTACTGCAAGTCGAAGTAAATGAAAAGGCAGGCGTAACATATGCCACTGGTTTAAAAGCGATCCTTAGGCATGACCCGGACATTATTATGGTTGGGGAAATACGCGACGCACAAACAGCGAAAATAGCTGTGAGAGCAGCTTTAACTGGGCATTTAGTATTAACGACTATGCATACGAGAAATGCTATTGGAGCCATTCATCGTTTAGTGGAGTTTGGTGTAGCGTGGAAGCAAATTGAACAAACGTTAGTAGCCATAACAGCACAGAGGCTTGTCGAATTAACCTGCCCATTTTGTGAAGGAGAATGCACCGATTTCTGTTATAGCTGTGGCAGGTTAAAAAGAGCTGGCGTGTTTGAATTATTAAGTGGGAGGGAATTGAATCGAGCATTGAAGGCGGCGAAAGGTAGCGATAGCAATTATGAACCATATTTTTCGCTCAAGTCAGCTTTGAAAAAAGGGGTAGCATTAGGGTATGTAAAAGAAAGTGAGTTTAATCGGTGGATTTTAGATGAAAAAGGTTAAATGGACATTAAAGGAGCAATGCGACTTCCTTAAGAAAGTAGGAGAATTACTGTCCAGGGGTTATTCGCTCTCAGAAGCGATGGCTTCGGCGAGTTTACAATTACCCTTAGAGAAAAAGCTGCAATTACAAGAGGTTATTTATCAGTTAAAAGAAGGTTTCCATCTGCACTCTGCCCTAGGGTCGATGAACTTTAATTCACATCTAGTTGGGTATGTCTTTTTTGCTGAGCAACATGGAGGGTTACAACAAGCTTTTATTGATGGAAGTGATATGATGCAAAAGAGGGGAGAGGATATGAGAAAGATAAAAAAGGCATTAATGTATCCATGTTTCTTAATCATTGTCACCATTCTCCTATTTTCTCTCGTTGAAAAAATCATTCTACCTCGCTTTACCTCGCTTTTCCAGTCGATGAATGTAAAGGAAAATGCCTTTATGGTACTTCTTCAATGGATTGGGTCTGCTGCTCCTCTATTCTTCATTGTGATGTTCACTTTGTTACTACTAAGTTCTTTGTACTACTACTTTATTTTTCGACGATTTTCAATGATCAGACAAGTATCGCTTGTTGTTCGCCTACCGATTGTTGGCAAACTAGTCACCCTTTTTAATACCCATTACTTTGCCATTCAATTGCATTATCTACTTGCAGGTGGGATGTCTATCACAACTTCCTTGAACTTATTTGCTAAAAGTGAAAAACAACCATTAATGAAGGAAGTTGGTCAATATTTGCGTCGTAAGCTTGAAAATGGTGAACAATTAGATGAATTGATTCAGGTGTTTCCCTTTTTAGAATTAGATTTAAGAACAGTTATTCGTCATGGGCAGCAAAATGGAAAACTAGAAGAAGAACTACAATTCTTTAGCCGCTATTGCTTGGAGCTGTTAGAAGAAAAGATAGATCAGTTAATGAAAGTCATTCAACCCGCTATTTATCTTATTGTTGGTTGTTTAATCATTTCATTATATTTAGCAGTAATGTTACCAATGTTTCAATTAATGGAGGGTGTATGATGAAAAACATAAATAATGAAAAAGGGTTTACCATGATTGAGATGATGATTGTCTTGTTAGTCATTTCTGTACTCCTAATTATTACGATTCCAAACATAACAAAAAACCAATCGGCAATAAACGAAAAAGGCTGTAGTGCTTTTACAAAAATGGTTCAGAGTCAAGTCCAATCGTATGAATTAGCCAATAATAAGCTTCCTGAGTCATTGGATGTACTTGTGACGGAAAAGTATTTAAATGAAGGTGAAACAACATGTCCGACCGGAGAAGCATTAGTATTAATAAACGGCATTGTGACGGCACAGAAAGACGAATAAATTCACAGTCAGGATTTACTTTGATTGAATCCTTAATTGTTTGGTCTGTTTTTAGTGTCATTCTTTTTATTACTGCTATAAACTTAGAGCACCAATTTGAAGAGTATGATGATCTAGCTTTCTTTGCCATGTTTGAAGGTGATCTTCTATATGCTCAGCAATATGCGATTGTAAATCAAACAACCGTTAGTGTTTATCTTTTAACCGATGAGCATGAGTATATCTTTTCTAATGGGCAAAATATTTTTTTTCGTCAGAAATATAGTGAGCAGTATTTCATTACTAGCGGTACAATGCCACTACATTTTAAATTCTTAAATAGTGGGAAAATTAACCGTTTTGGTTACTTGCAAATCAAAAGCTCGGCTAATCAGTACAAATTTGTTTTTCAAATAGGGAGAGGGAGGTTTTATGTGGAAGCATACTAATGGTTTTATGCTCATTGACTTATTCTTCACCTTATCGGCTATGCTTTTGATCGCCACTCTTTTTATTCCTGTCATGATACATCTCTATACTGACGCACATATTGAAAACTTGAGATATGAAGCCACTCAAATTCTATATGAGGAAATGATGGACAATGATAGGGCGCTACCTAGAACGGTGAGAAAAGACGAAATGTCATTTCGCCTTTTTAATAGTGATGCTAATAATATTTGTATCTCTTATTTCTATCAGCGAGAAGTGATGATCTGTGAAAAGTATTAAAAGGAACGGCTTTACGCTAATTGAAGCACTCCTATCTCTCGCTTGCTTTTTAATCATTGTGAGCTTTATCCCACTTATGTTTAAAGTTATTTCCGTTAACGAGAATATTGATGAAAGAAAGCAAAAGATTGAATGGCTCGTATTTATTCAGCAATTAAAAAAAGAAGTACGCATTGCTGAGGAGGTATCCTTAGATAATCGAGGAGAGCTTATGTTATTAATAGACAATCAATTTATTAGCTATGAGAAATATGGTGATAAGTTAAGAAGGCGTGTGAATGGGACAGGACATGAAGTTGTGTTACAAAAGCTTCAATCCGTTCAATTTGAGGTGACAGAAGATAACATGATGATTGTTTATAGAAATATTTTCCAGGAAGAGTATCGGTCTTCTTTTTATCAAATGAAGATAAGGAGCACTAGCGGTGACGGGGATAATGAATGAGAAGGGCCTCTTTTATCCTTTTGTATTATTACTCATTGTTTTGCTTTCTTTGGTAATTACCATTCAAGCAGATTTTTTATTAAGAGAAAAAAGAATGATGAAATTAAGTGGTATCCTTTTACAACAGGAGTACTATTTTAAGCAATCGATGATTTATTTAGATGAACAATTTCATTTGAATGGTGAGCTACCAATAGAAGGAGAGTATTCATTCAATCATGGAACAGTTTTTTATGAGATAGAAGACCAAGAAGAAAGTCTCATCAAAATCAATCTGGAAGTAGAAATAAACGGTGTGGCGAACGTAAAAGCGATGGCGTATTATTCATTGATTGAAAGAGATGTGATTAAATGGATAGAAATCGAAAAGAAATAATGAATAAATGGCATAGGAATTGGAAAGACTAGTAGCTAAAAAGGCAGGGATGCCCAATGAATTCTAATGATTATGTCAAATTTATTACTCAGACATTTGTCCAATATATGGAACAACCGAAATCTGAAAGGAAGAAACAAAGGGTAGAAAGAAAGCAAGAAAAAGCACCCCTTCTATTCCGTTGGTTTGGAATTGTACCTTACCTTTTGTTTTATGGTTTGAAAAGAACGAAAAGAAGCAATCATGAATCGAACTGAGCAAAAAGATGAAGAAATACCACCTATTTAGATGGATTTCTTCATCTTTCTTTGTTTGGAAAGTAAATAAAAGGGCCTTTTAAAGGTCTGTATAATTGACCAAAGAAACCGCCCCTACTTATACACCACGGTCGATTATTAACTAATCGCCTCATCAGTTAAATAAAATAACCCACCATTAACAATTGAGATATGAACTTGTGGTTCATACTGCTCTTGTAATGCAGCCATTTCGTTTTCGAAGCTTTCTCCTTTTTCATCTGCATCTTCATAAAACCTTTCTAATAATTGCAGGTCCTTTTGCCACCTTATTCTTGCTTCATCTGCCCATGTGTGATCTTCTTTTTCAATTTCCGACTGCAAAAAATTCGCCACGCGCATCACACCGCTATTTGGTTTGATAAATGGTGACAATGTAAAGCTAAAGTCGGGTATTTTAGGAGTAAGTGATAAATGAAGGAGCTTATCATGGAATTGTTCAACCATTTGCCCGTTAATTAAGTGCAGGCCGATTGACTTGAACAAATCTTTCTTACGATCACATTGGTACGATATCCGTAGATTTAGCCCTAGCCAAGGACGCAGGGCGGTTTGCGTTCCTGGTGGGGCCTCGTAATTTTCATACAAACGGATATAACCAGCCAAGTTTTTCGTCGATTGAAAAATTTGATGCAAACGAGGTGATCCAAAGTGAATGACCTCACCCTTTATATCATCTGGTGCTAGGGATGGGTTGGTTATAAGGGTAAGCTCCATAGGTTTTGCAACACCGCCTGTTTTCTCTAAATAGTGCCAATAAAAGGGGCGATTCATTAATTCTTTGTCTAGTTCTACTGTCAACTGAATGACTAAATAGCCTGGTTTATTTTCAAGGATTTTACACTGATTGGCATGAAAGTATCTTAATAGAAAATGGTGGATTTCATGTTGCTGCATGTTGATCTTCCTCCTTTACGGACTCAGCAAATTCAATCATAGATGTTAAATTATCCATTTTTATGCGCATTTCTCCTTCTGAAGCCGAGTGTCCGAAAATATCAACTAGGTGATCATTAATATTGCCAAATTGTAGCTTTGTTAAAATATCATCCAACTCGCCAATCACCTTTTCGAAGAGGTGGATTTTTTCATACAATAGTTTTAGTACATGTTCTTCGACTGTATCTTTAGTAGCGAAGTTATAAATATGGACATCGTTTTTTTGACCGAGACGATGAATTCTACCAATTCGTTGTTCTAGTCTCATCGGATTCCAAGGAAGATCAAAGTTAATGATATGACTACAGAATTGTAGGTTGATACCCTCACCGCCTGCTTCTGTGGCAATTAACACCTGCGCGTGGTTTTGGAATAACTCGCGCATCCAATCCTTCTTCCCTCGTTTGAATCCACCACGAAAAGGAACAGACGTAATGTTATGCTGTTTTAAAAACCATTGTAGAAATAGCTGGGTGGCGCGATACTCTGTAAAAATAATGACTTTATCATTGATTTGTTGAATGATCTCTAATGCTTTTTGCGCTTTTGCATTTTGTTGAATATTTTCGACTAACCCAATTAACTCTTCAATTTTTTGCTGAAAGGCAACGGAAGGTTGTTCTTGTTTCTTTAACATATTTCTTAAAGTGTAAAATACCGCTTCACGACTGCTGCATGCTTCACGTTGTAAAGTCATCAGTGAGAATTGGCTATCAGTCATCCAATTACCTTCTCTGTGTATAGAAGAAATTGCATCATATAAGGCTCTTTCCTCTTTTGAAAAATGGATGGGAACGGTTTCGACATGCCTTTTTGTCCATTCAATACCAGTATCTTGTCTACGGTTACGAATCATTACTTTATTTACTAGTTCCTTTAAGCCTTCATCATCATCTAGAGAACGTGCATTTTTTTTGTATTTTTCATAAAAGGCTGTTTCTGTGCCTAAGTGACCTGGTTTTAACAAAGAAACAAGATTGAAGATTTCACTAATTCGATTTTGTATAGGTGTTGCTGTAAGTAGTAAGCAAAATTTCTTTTTTAAAGACTGTACAAATTCATAGTTTTTCGTTTTGTTATTTTTTAATTTATGTGCTTCATCAATAATAATCAAATCATAATTTTGTTCGAAGACTAAACTTCTATGCGGTTCTCTCTTCGCTGTGTCGATTGATGATACGACGACATCACATTGCTCCCACACATAGCTCTTTTTTTGAGCGACAGCCGGGATGAAGAACTTACTGTTTAATTCGATTGCCCATTGAGACACTAATGAAGCGGGTACAAGGATGAGAGCTTTCTTAACAAGCCCTCTGATCATGTATTCTTTTAATATTAACCCTGCCTCTATCGTTTTCCCTAAACCGACTTCATCAGCTAGAATCGCTTTACCATTCATATTTTCCACTACTTGTTCGGCGACCTCTAGTTGATGTGGTAGAGGGGTGAGGTTTGATAAATGTTTGTCTACTTGCAGTCCATCAAACGCTGGGATGACCGTTTGATTTTCAACCTCAATAGTAAGCTTGAATAAATCCCAGTTCCCCCATGGTCCATCATTATCAATGCGGTTTTGAAATTCATCTTGCCATGTTGCATCAAAATTTATTTGTAAAGTCATTTGTTCTCTCTCCTTTTTATACGAACATTATTAATTTTTTTGTTATTAACGTTCGTATTAGGCTTAAGTCTTGTTGAAAAAACATGAGAATTTTAAATAAAAATATTGCCCAAATAATGATACGATGGTAGGATGTAAGTAGCTTTGAAAGTTGTGAATTTTCAACGTTAATTCTGCAAATACGTACAATACGTCTTTGTAAGCTTCGACTCTCTAAAGCAGTTAATTATAGTATGTGCAAAAATGGAAAAAATTATAAACGCGAATGATGGCAAGGGGAGAGACTGCAGCGCTGCAGCGCCGAAGGAGCAAACAATCACCGTATTGTGAATCTCTCAGGCAAAAGAACACTTGCTTGACGCAACTCTGGAGAGAGCTCAAGGTATTAAGCGAGCCACCAAAGGGGAAAGGCCGTAATATCGCCGTAAACTCTCAGGTGAAAGGACAGAGAATCTGCTCAAATGATAGGTTTTGAGGAGATTCTCTGTCCTTTTTTGTGTGCTTTAGAACACTTAGCTTCTTTAAAGGAGTTAAGCGAAGAGCATTGAGCTTTTGCCGTAACATTTGGCGACAAGCCAAGTATTTCTATGGCCAGTTTGCAAATATTCATCTTAGAAAAAATTCAGAAATATAAAGGAGGATGAGTGAATGTCACAGTTGAAAAAGACACCACTACATGACATTTATCAACAGTATGGTGGAAAAACGATTGATTTTGGTGGATGGGACCTTCCTGTACAATTTTCTAGTATTAAAGAAGAGCATGAAGCGGTACGTACAAAAGCGGGTCTGTTTGATGTATCACATATGGGAGAAATTGAGGTTAAGGGTCCAGATAGTTTACGTTATCTTCAGAAAATGATGACAAATGACGTTGCGAAACTAAAACCGTTTGGCGCACAATATACAGCCATGTGTTATGAAAATGGTGGAACTGTAGATGATTTGCTTATTTATAAAATGAATGAAGACGAATACCTTTTAGTCGTAAACGCAGCAAATATAGAAAAAGATTATCAATGGTTACAAAGCCATTTAGAAGGAAATGTGAAACTTAAAAACCTTTCTGAGGAAATGTCACAATTGGCTTTGCAAGGCCCTGTGGCTGAGATTGTCTTACAGAAAATTACGGATATTGATTTAAGTGAAATTGGCTTTTTCAAATTTCAGCAATCAGTAAATATAAATGGTAAAAGTGCATTAGTTTCGAGAACTGGCTACACCGGTGAAGATGGTTTTGAAATTTATTGTAAAAACGAGGATGCAGTCCTTTTATGGCAGTCGATTTTAGAAGCAGGAAAAGAAGAAGGAGTTCTTCCATGTGGATTAGGTGCCCGAGATACCCTTCGCTTCGAAGCAAATTTAGCTTTATATGGTCAAGAGTTGTCTTCTGAAATTTCTCCACTTGAAGCAGGTATTGGCTTTGCCGTAAAAGTGAACAAGGAAGAAGATTTTATTGGAAAAGCGGCATTAACCTTACAAAAGGAAAATGGATTAAGCAGAAAAATTGTTGGGATTGAAATGATTGATCGTGGGATTCCTCGCCATAGTTATGCAGTTTATGCTGGTGACCAACTGATTGGTGAAGTTACTACGGGTACACAATCTCCTACTTTAAAGAAAAATATCGGCTTAGCCCTTCTGGACAGTTCATACACAGCGCGAGATTCTGAAGTGGAAGTTGAAATTCGTAATAAGCGTGTACGTGCCAAAGTAGTGGCAACACCGTTTTATAAAAAAGAGAAAAAGAACTAACTAATCAGGGGGAGAGAAGCGATGAAACACCGTTATTTACCGATGACTGATTCTGATCAAAAAGAAATGCTTGAAGCAATCGGAGTCAATACAATTGATGATTTATTTAGTGATATTCCTGAAAGCGTACGTTTTCAAGGGGAATATAATATTAAACCAGCTAAAACGGAACCTGCTTTAATGAAGGAATTGATGCTCCTATCACAAAAAAATGCAGATTTAAAAACAAATACTTCATTCTTAGGTGCAGGTGTTTACGATCATTATATGCCAGTGATTGTTGATCATGTGTTATCTCGTTCAGAGTTCTATACTGCTTATACACCATATCAACCGGAAATTTCCCAAGGTGAGTTACAAGCGATTTTTGAATTCCAGACAATGATATCTGAATTAACAGGAATGGATGTAGCGAATTCATCTATGTATGATGGTGGGACGGCACTTGCGGAAGCTGCTATGTTAGCAACGGGACATACAAAACGTAAAAAAGTATTGATTTCAAGTACGGTACACCCTGAATCAAAAGCTGTAGTTCAAACTTATGCAAAAGGCCAATATATTGATGTAGTTGAGATCCCAAACAAAGATGGATTAACAGATATGAGCGCACTAAAAGATATGATTGGTGATGACATTGCCGCAGTAGTCGTGCAATATCCTAACTTTTTTGGAAGAGTGGAGCCACTTGCTGAATTAGAAGAAGTGATTCATGCGCATAAATCCTTATTTGTTGTTTCAAGTAATCCCCTATCCTTAGGTGTGTTAACACCTCCTGGAAAATTTGGTGCAGATATCGTTGCTGGCGATGCGCAAGTCTTTGGTATTCCTACTGCGTTTGGCGGCCCTCACTGTGGTTACTTTGCGGTGACAAAGAAACTTATGAGAAAAGTACCTGGACGTTTAGTAGGGCAAACGGTTGATGAAAACGGACAACGCGGATTCGTACTTACACTTCAAGCAAGAGAACAACATATCCGTAGGGATAAAGCTACGTCTAATATATGTTCAAACCAAGCTTTAAATGCGCTAGCTGCATCTGTTGCTATGACAGCTCTAGGTAGAAAAGGTGTCAAGCAAATGGCGATAGATAATATCCAAAAGGCGCATTATGCAAAAGAACAATTTAAAAAAGCAGGATTTGATATTACTTTTGAGGGTAGTTCATTTAACGAGTTTATTATTAAATGTAATCGCCCGGTTCGTGAGGTAAATCAAGCATTACTTAAAAAGAATATTATTGGTGGTTATGATTTAGGAAGAGATTATAATGAATTAGCTCATCATATGCTTATTGCTGTAACTGAATTAAGAACAAAAGAAGAAATTGATACATTTGTGGCAGAAATGGGGGATTACCGTGCATAACGAAAACCAGGCGCTCATTTTTGAGCTAAGTAAACCAGGGAGAATCGGCTATAGCCTTCCAGAGATGGATATTCCAGAAGTAGAATTATCTGATTTGCTCCCAGCCGAATATATTCGTCAAGAGGACGCGGATCTACCTGAAGTATCTGAACTTGATATTATGCGTCATTATACGGCTTTATCTAAGCGTAACCACGGAGTAGATTCTGGTTTTTATCCGCTTGGGTCTTGTACGATGAAATATAATCCTAAAGTAAATGAGAATGTAGCACGCTTTAACGGCTTTGCTCATTTACACCCATTACAAGACGAAAGCTCTGTTCAAGGTGCGATGGAGTTGTTATATGATTTACAAGAGCATTTAATTGAGATTACAGGAATGGACGAAGTCACTCTACAACCGGCAGCAGGAGCCCATGGGGAGTGGACTGGGTTGATGATGATTCGTGCCTATCATGAAGCAAATGGTGATTTTAACCGTACAAAAGTCATTGTTCCAGATTCAGCGCATGGTACAAACCCTGCCTCAGCAACTGTGGCGGGCTTCGAAACCTTAACAGTTAAGTCTAATGATCAAGGCTTGGTCGATTTAGAAGATTTAAAAAGAGTGGTAGGCGATGATACAGCTGCGCTTATGCTAACAAATCCTAATACGTTAGGCTTGTTTGAAGAAAATATTCTTGAAATGGCAGAAATCGTCCATGGAGCAGGCGGGAAACTGTATTATGATGGAGCAAACTTAAATGCTGTTTTATCTAAAGCAAGACCAGGTGATATGGGATTTGACGTTGTTCATTTAAATTTGCATAAAACATTTACTGGTCCCCATGGTGGAGGAGGACCCGGATCAGGTCCTGTTGGGGTAAAAGAAGACTTAATTCCTTATTTACCTAAACCAATCTTAGTGAAAACAGACGAAGGTTACACATTTAATTATGACCGTCCACATTCAATTGGAAGAGTAAAGCCTTATTACGGTAACTTCGGCATCAATGTCCGTGCCTATACGTATATTCGTTCGATGGGGCCAGATGGTTTGAAAGCTGTTACTGAAAATGCAGTACTTAATGCCAATTATATGATGCGCAAGCTAGCGCCAGCGTTCGATCTACCATATGATAAACACTGTAAACATGAGTTTGTACTAAGTGGAAGACGCCAGAAAAAATTAGGTGTACGCACACTTGATATCGCGAAGCGTTTGCTTGATTTCGGTTATCATCCACCGACTATTTACTTCCCGTTAAATGTTGAAGAGTGTATGATGATTGAACCAACAGAGACTGAATCTAAAGAAACACTCGACAGCTTTATTGATGCGATGCTCCAGATTGCCAAGGAAGCTGAGGAAAACCCTGAGGTCGTACAAGAAGCGCCTCACACAACAGTAATTGGTCGTCTAGACGAGACTCTAGCAGCAAGAAAACCAGTATTACGTTATCAAAAAGACTGATATATAAATCACTCATACAAATAGGTACTAGGTCTATATAAAACGTGAACAAATTCATTTATGTGTATTTGTTCGCGTTTTTTTATCGGGACATTTATCGTAACAGGAGGTAATAGATAGTAGATTGAAAGGAAAGGACTGAGCTTATTCTTCTCATAAAAAGGAAAAATGGTCAGTTTATTAGTAGGTATATGGGGGACTTTTTTGCATTTTATAAATGGTCTAACGTGGTTTGTTATATGGGATTTTTTCAGAGGGAAGAGGGTTTTTACAAATGACAAAATGGGAAAAAACCACCCGTTTTAAGTCGGGCGGTTTGAGAGATCTATTTTTTAGATTTAATTTTCCCGCCCCATTTTTTGAAGCCGCCTTGTAAATGAGAGAGATCTTTGTATCCTTTTCGATACAATAGTTGAGCGGCTCTACCGCTTCTCATTCCACTCTGGCAGTATAAATAGACAGGCTTATCTTGACGAAGTTCAACAAGTCTTGTTTTTAACTGAGATAGGGGAATATTTCTAGCACCTAAAATATGTCCACCTTCATATTCATTTGGTTCGCGCACATCAATCAATTGTGCTTTACGATATCCTTCTCTGAATTCTTGTTCTGATAATGTTTTTACAATTCTCTTTTGATACAACCTTGTGATTACTGTGTAGACAATAATAGCACCGATTATAATTAATAAAAAATATAGAGTAGACAAATCATATTTGCTCCTTTCAAACATTGCTTACGCCAAGATATATTATATAAGTTTTTCATAGGTTTAGTAAAGGACAAGTACGAGAAAATTGTAATGAAAACTTAATGAAGCACACTTTTTTGCCCATTTAGCAAAGGCAAAATAATCTTTCCATATAAGCGCTCAAATTTTGATCGCTTTATCGGTTGCAAGAACGAATTGTTTTTTACAACAATATGGAAAGAAGAATGTATGACTTTTTTTTCTGGTCGAATTTTGATAGACTAAAATACGCTTAAACGTTTACTAAAAATAGAAGTAAAAGAGGGTTATTATGGGGAAGGAAGTATGGCGATTTATCCATTCAGGTATGGGTTCTCCATCATTTAATATGGCTTTAGATGAAGCTTTATTAGATTGGAATAGCGAAGGGAAAATACCACCAGTGATTCGTTTCTATGGGTGGAACCCAGCCACACTATCTATCGGATATTTTCAAAAAGTTGATAAGGAAATTAACCTTGAAGCTGTAAAGGAAAATGGCTTAGGTTTTGTTCGTAGACCTACAGGTGGTCGTGGTGTTCTTCATGAACATGAGCTGACTTATAGTGTAATTGTTCCTGAAGAACATCCACAAATGCCGAAAACAGTTACTGAGGCTTATCGTGTGATTTCAGAAGGGGTATTACGAGGTTTTCAACAACTAGGATTAGAAGCATACTTTGCTGTACCTCGTTCAAAGGAAGAAAAAGAAATGCTAAAGAATCCTCGTTCATCCGTTTGTTTTGATGCACCAAGTTGGTATGAATTAGTTGTAGAAGGTCGTAAAGTAGCAGGTAGCGCCCAAACAAGGCAAAAAGGTGTGATTCTACAACATGGTTCCATCTTACTTGATTTAGATGAGGATAAATTATTTAGTCTGTTTAACTATTCAAGCGATCGCGTGAGAGAAAGAATGCAACGAGCATTTAGTAGTAAAGCGGTAGCAATTAATGAACTTACCGATCGAACAATTACTTATGGAGATGCAGTAGTGGCTTTTAAAAAGGGGTTTGAAGAAGGACTTGATATCATTCTAGAGCCTTATGAGCTTAATGCAGAAGAAATGGCTTATGTTGAAAAGCTGGCAAAAGAAAGATATGAAAATGATGAATGGACATTTAAACGATAATAAATTCGACTCGCTCTTTTAACAGAGTAGAGTCGAATTGTTTTGTCTACTAGGTTTGAGAGAAACGACTTAAAGTGCAAGCCGTAAAATTGGTGAAAATCATTTATTTTATTCACTTAAATAAATAATTGCTCACGTTTTCGAGTGCTTATCCTCTTTCTTATATTTGACAAAATAAAAATAACACAATATATAGTGTCAGATTTTATAAAGTAGGTACTATATGTTGATTATTGAGGTTTATTTGTGATAACGTAAGGGTATTCTCTAAAAACAATATTAAAAGCATATATGATGTAAACATAAAGAGAAATAAATTTTTAATGATTGAAGGAGTTGTCGTAATGTCTGTTGCTGTTGGACAAGAATTAAAGTTAAATGTTGAGAGGTTAAATGAGGACATCCGCTTATTTCCACAAGTGCATCCTATTACTCCAGAGATGAAATTAACCCACAAAGGTGTTTCCCGCCTAGTTATGCTTGATAGATATACATTTAAAGATACAGAAAAAGTAACGTTATCAGAAGGTGACTTTGTTGTTCTAACGATTAAGGAAGATCCAAAGTTTCCTGCGCGAGGCTTAGGCTACATTGTAGAGATTGATTGGGAAAATAAAAAAGCAGTTGTTCAAGTTGAACAAGATTATCGCGGCGTACTCGATAAACAAGAAGAGGTAGAAACGGGAATCATTGAACGTTCCTTAGACGTTATAGAGAAGCCGTTAGAAGTGTATTACGAGCAAATTGCTAAGCGCAATGCAACAGGATTGGCCTCGGTCGAAAGGACTGAAGAAAAACAGAAAGAATGGTTTGAAAAGTTTTATCAGGAATTAGCTGATTTGAACTTTATCCCAGCTGGTCGTGTCTTGTATGGTGCCGGTGCAGATACTGAGGTTACATACTTTAATTGCTATGTAATGCCGTTTGTACAAGATTCTCGTGAAGGGATCTCTGAGCATCGTAAACAAGTCATGGAAATCATGTCTAGAGGTGGCGGTGTTGGAACGAATGGTTCGACATTAAGACCGCGTAATACACTAGCAAAAGGAGTGAATGGGAAATCTTCCGGTTCTGTTTCTTGGTTAGATGATATTGCGAAGTTAACACATCTCGTTGAACAAGGTGGTTCAAGAAGAGGTGCACAGATGATAATGTTGGCGGATTAATTGATGCTGTAGTCCGCGTCATTCAAACCAATGAATGACTAGAAAATCGGGTGAATTGCGGGGATATCCTGTTAAAGGCAAAACTGCGACAACGTGACTGGCAACGGTGAGCGTGAACGCTATAAAAAATGTTTTGCATGGGACAATCCGCAGCCAAGCACCACTGGGCATAGGTAGTGGTGAAGGTTCAACGACTAGAGAGTGAGCCCCAACAATAAACTCTCAAATAGCGCCCGGCCCCCTTTACATAAGGGTGATGATATAGTCTAGTCCGACTGCTAAGAGCAGTGTAAATATCCTGAAAGGGACGGTAGTTAACGTGGCATCCTGATATTATTGAATTTATTATTTCTAAAATGCAAAATCCAAGAATCCTTCGTTTCTTACTTGAAAATACGGAAGATGAGACAATTAAACGTTATGCTAAGGAAAAACTAAAATTCACTCCATTTACAGAGCAAGAGATTGCCATGTATCAAGGAATAATTAATTATAAAACCATTCCTGGTTTAGGTGGATTTAATGAGAAAATCATTAAAGATGCAGAAGAAAAATTATTAATAGGTGGAACATATGCTGTCCATAATTCTGAATTCCTTACTGGAGCGAATATTTCCGTTTGTTTAACGAAGGAGTTTATGGAAGCAGTTGAAAATGATGGCGAATATGAACTTCGTTTCCCGGATGTAGAGAGTTATGATCGTGAGCAGATGGACAACTACAACCAACAATGGCATGAAGTTGGCGATGTGCGTGAATGGGAAAAGTTAGGTCACGGTGTTCGTGTATATCGTAAAATTAAAGCAAAAGAGCTTTGGAACTTAATTAATATTTGTGCAACTTATTCAGCTGAACCTGGTATCTTCTTCATTGATAACGCGAATGATATGACCAATGCGAAAAGCTATGGCCAAAAGGTAGTAGCAACAAACCCTTGTGGCGAACAGCCATTAGCTCCTTATAGTGTTTGTAATCTAGCAGCAGTGAACTTAGCTGAAATGGCTGACAAGGAAAATAAAACAGTTGATTTTGCCAAGTTGGCGAGAACTGTCGAGATTGGCGTACGTATGCAAGATAACGTTATCGATGCTACACCTTATTTCCTTGAAGATAATAAAAAACAAGCTTTAGGTGAACGTCGAGTTGGCTTAGGTGTAATGGGACTGCATGATTTATTAATTTATTGTGAAACAGAGTATGGCTCTAAAGAAGGTAATGTGTTAATTGACCAAGTGTTTGAAACGATTGCAACAACGGCTTATCGTGCATCGGTAGAAATCGCTAAAGAAAAAGGCAGCTTCCCATTCTTAAACGGAGAAACAATGGAGGAAACGAACCGCTTAAGAAAAGCCTTTATCGAAACAGGATATATGGAAAAAATGCCGGCTGATATCAAGCAGGCTATTCTAGAAACGGGTATTCGTAATTCTCATTTATTAACAGTTGCTCCAACCGGTTCAACAGGGACAATGGTTGGTGTTTCTACAGGATTAGAACCATATTTCTCATTCTCTTATTTTAGAAGTGGTAGACTTGGTAAATTCATTGAAGTAAAAGCTGATATTGTGCAAGAATATTTAGATCGTCACCCAGAGGCGGACCCTGAAAACTTACCAAACTGGTTTATTGCTGCAATGGATTTAGCGCCTGAAGCACATGCTGACGTGCAATGTGTGATTCAACGTTGGATTGATAGCTCTATAAGTAAAACAGTGAATGCGCCTAAAGGTTATAGTGTAGAACAAGTGCAAAAAGTGTATGAGCGTCTATACAAAGGCGGAGCAAAAGGCGGAACTGTATACGTGGATGGCTCAAGAGACTCTCAAGTATTAACTTTAAAAGCTGAAGAAAATTCTTTTGAGGAAGAAACTTTAGAACAGAAATCATCCAATAAACAGCATGTTGTACTTGTTGATACAATCAATGATTTACGTTCAACTGATGTCACTATTGGATCCGAAGTGGGTAATACTTGCCCTGTATGCCGACAAGGGAAAGTAGAAGAAATTGGCGGCTGTAATACATGCACCAATTGTAATGCTCAATTAAAATGTGGGTTATAAGCTGCAAGCATGGAATGAAAGTGTAGTTTAGCTCACTAATCTAAATAAAAGCATGAACAAATTACTTAGTGAATTTGTTCATGCTTTTTTTCTGTCTGTAAAATCAAGAAAAGTAGCTTGACGGGGTGAATCAAGTACATACAACACAAGATGGTTTGTTTAGTTGAAAATGAAAAATTAGTCTCTAGCAACAGGTTTGCGCGTACAACTTCGCAAGAATTCGAGAAGATAGCAGAGCAAAAGGAATTTGCTCGTGCATCGAAAGTGAAAAGAACAAAGATAGCAGAGCAAGGAAGTTTCCTCAGCCTTCATGAGTAAAAGCCTTCCACTGATCATCAAACGTGAGATAAAAAAGAATGCTAGCACCACCATAAATCTAATTATATGCTCGAAAACTCCCCTCCCCTCAACCTAGAGACTTAACATTCAATGTCTTCAGTTGTTTTCTCATCAACATTTGCTTCATAATATTGTCCTCTAAGCGAAAGTCCGTTTTATTTAAATCTTTAAACAATGGGTATCTTCTGAGCCCTTTTATTACCAAACGTCGGTTTCGTGATTTTCGTAAAAATCGGACTATTGCCAAGCTCAAGTGATTACAAATGTATTATAATGCTTTTTTCTTTTTGCAAAAGGATGTATGCAAATTAGAATGGGGTGGTTGTATACATGGAAATCGATGGTGTTTTTTCAGGAGGGGGCATAAAAGGGTTTGCTCTAATTGGTGCTCTTGCGGAAATTGAAAAACAAGGTTTCCAATTCAAACGTGTCGCTGGAACAAGTGCCGGTTCAATTATATCTGCATTAATTATCGCTGGCTACTCAAGTGAAGAGATAGAAAGAATGATGGACGATTTGGATTTAAAACTGTTTCTAGATAATAGAAAGTCCCTTATTCCTATCGCTGTAGCAAAATGGCTTTTTTTATTTTGGAGTTTAGGATTATATAAGGGAAATGAATTAGAAAAATGGATAGAAGCCCGTTTAGCAGCAAGGGGGATTCGAACATTTGCTGACGTGTCTCCGCTCTCTCTCCGCATTATTGCTTCAGACTTATCAAATGGGAGATTACTTGTACTACCAGACGACTTACCGAAGTACCAAATAGACCCAAATCGTTTTTCTGTAGCCAAGGCAGTGAGGATGAGCTGTAGTATGCCTTACTTTTTTGAACCTGTGAAAATTGGTGGCCGTGGCAAGCGTAATAATCTAATTGTGGACGGTGGCGTCTTAAGTAACTTCCCTATGTGGTTGTTCGATAAAGATAATGTGAAGAAAACGAGACCGGTTCTCGGGGTAAAATTGAGTAATAATAATAGTGAACAGCCTCCACGAAGAATAAAGAATGCCATTCAAATGTTTGAAGCATTATTTGAAACAATGAAGGATGCTCATGATTCTCGTTATATTTCGAGAAGTCATGAACAGAATGTTATTTTTGTTCCTACAGAAGGCGTTTTAGCGACAGAGTTTGAGTTAACTGAGGAAGGGAAGAAAGATTTACTGAAAGTTGGGAGGGAAAGAGCGAAAGAATTTCTTGCCACATGGACTTATTGAAAACAAAACCTAAAATCTGTCTATTGCCTGCGATCAGACATAAAAAATCGGACCTCTTATAAAGAAGCCCGATTTTTCTTTTTGCCTTTTTTTCCTTCAATGACTGTTAGATGTACAGAGGTATTTCTTTTTGATTTTTTTATAGAAGTTAAAGTGCCTGGCTTACCTCTTCGGCTTGACGAAGTTTGATTCTCTTTATTTTTAAAACGTTTTTTTGATTTTTTAGCGGCTTGCGCAAATGCTTTTCGCTCACTCTTATTGGGACTTGATGACCCGCTAAGTTTCTGGACGACAAAATAGATAACGACCCCAACAAGCGCCATAATGGCTATACCTCGAAATAATCCGGCTGGGTCTTTAATTAATTGAGAACCAAGCCCAATTATTGCAAGAAAAATAAGTGCGCCAAAAATATATAAGGATTTCCGATTCTTCAAGAAAGCCACCTCCCTATGAGCATGATGAGCATATTTGTAAGCTTTTAAACTTCGAAAGAGCAAAAAATCAATTTATAGCACCCTTTTAAAGTTATCTTACCCAATATTTGAGATTTCAAGCAGAACTTATATAAGAAAAATATTATCTTAGACTATCTTGTACAATCAATAAGATTTTATATATAAATTTCTCTATTTTCACTGTGAAACCCTCTACAAATAAATAAAAAACAAGAAAAAAATACGGAATTTAACAATTTTATGAAAGATGCAATGGTTTCTCCCTGCTTTGGACATAATAAGCACGGAGGTGAATCATATGAGTGATAAACATGAATTGGAACAAAACGAACGGGAACAACCATTATCAATGACATCTTTAACTGTTATCACTGGATTTGTCGGAGGTGTTTTTTGGAGTACAATTGGTTACATCGCATATGTTCTTAATTTAACTGAAGTAGGACCAAGAGTTATTTTAGAACCATGGACAATAGGTGATTGGAAGGATGGGTGGCTTGGCACAGTGATTTCGATTATTTTAATTGGAGCTGTCTCAATTGTAGCTGCTTATATTTATTATTGGACAATGAGAAGGTTGAAGAAAATGTGGTTTGGTGCCCTTTATGGAATTGTTTTGTTTGCCCTTGTTTTTTTTGTACTAAATCCGATGTTTCCTAATATTGCGCCTGTAGGAGATTTGAAAATAAATACGATTATTACATCTGTCTGCTTATATGTATTGTACGGTGTATTTGTCGGTTATTCCATTTCATATGAAAATGAAGAACAAAAAAAGATGAAAGAAGAACAAGAAATGGGAAAAGCATAAATTGTTAGAGGATTGATTGCATTTATTTGCTTTATTATAGTGAGTGTTCTCTATTTTGTGATAAAATAGCCATATTGAATATTTCAGTATTCGTAGGAGTGGCGCCATGAAAAAAATATTGCTCATCAATGGACCGAATTTAAATCTTTTAGGCCAACGTGAACCAGGGATTTATGGCTCGGACACATTAGAGTCGCTTGAAAATAATCTAAAACAATTAGCTGAACAAAGACATGTTGCGCTTACTTGTGTGCAATCTAATCACGAAGGCGTAATCATTGATCAAATCCATATGGCGAATAGGAAATATGAAGGCATTATATTTAATCCAGGAGCTTTTACTCACTATAGTATTGCTATTCGTGATGCCATTGCAGCCATTGATGTCCCTGTTATTGAAGTACATATTTCCAATGTGCATAAAAGAGAATCATTCAGACATCATTCTGTCATGGCAGCAGTAACAAAGGGGCAAATCGTTGGTTTAGGAATGAAAGGCTATGAGCTTGCTTTAGTTGCACTAACAGATTAATAAGGGAGAGAAGAAGAGATGACAAAGATAGATAGAATAAGAAGTAGTTTTGATCAATTAGGTATTGATGCTATGCTGATTACGAGTGCTTATAACAGACGTTATGTTTCTTATTTTACAGGGTCTGCCGGAGCGGTTTTAATTAGCAAAAACGATGCGTTGTTCATTACTGATTTTCGTTATACAGAGCAAGCTAGCAAGCAATGTACTGGATATACAGTTGTTCAACATAAAGGAACGATCCCTGAAGAAGTGGCATCGATCGTAAAGCAATTAGGTATTAAGAGATTAGGATTTGAAAAAGATTATGTTACATATGCTTCATACCAAACTTTTAATGAAGCAATTGATGCTGAATTAATTCCTGTATCAGGCGAAATTGAAAAGTTACGCTTGATAAAGGATGAATCAGAGATTAAGATATTAAAGGGAGCCGCGAAAATAGCGGATAGCGCTTTTTCTCATATTCTTAACTTCATTCAACCTGGTAAAACAGAAATAGAAGTGGCAAATGAATTAGAGTTTTTTATGAGAAAAGAAGGAGCGACTTCATCTTCGTTTGATATGATTGTTGCTTCAGGTGTTCGTGGGGCTCTACCTCATGGTGTAGCGAGTGATAAAGTCATCGAAAAAGGCGAGCTTGTTACAATTGACTTTGGTGCGTTATATAATGGATACGTTTCTGATATAACAAGAACCGTTGCTGTCGGTCAACCAAGCGATAAGATGAAAGAAGTATATGATATTGTTTTAGAGGCACAGTTACGCGGTATGAAAGGGATTAAAGCTGGAATTACTGGAAAGCAAGCTGACGCTTTAACAAGAGACTATATTTCAGAAAAAGGCTATGGTGAATATTTTGGTCATTCTACCGGTCACGGTATTGGCTTAGAAGTCCATGAAGGACCAGCGCTCTCTTTTAAATCTGACATCGTATTAGAACCAGGAATGGTTGTTACTTGTGAACCGGGTATATATTTACCAGGCATCGGTGGCGTTAGAATTGAAGATGATACGATTGTAACTAAAGAGGGTAATGAAAACCTTAATACATCAACAAAAGAATTAGTTATTCTTTAATGAGTGAATAGTAGGAGGAACTTTTTGCATGATTTCAGTAAATGATTTTAAAACAGGTTTAACCATTGAAGTAGATAATGGGATTTGGCGCGTAATGGATTTCCAACATGTGAAACCAGGTAAAGGTGCGGCATTCGTTCGTTCAAAACTACGTAATCTCCGTACAGGAGCTATTCAAGAAAAAACATTCCGTGCGGGTGAAAAAGTAGCTAAAGCACAAATTGATAATCGTAAAATGCAATATTTATATGCTAATGGCGATCAACACGTCTTTATGGATACAGAATCTTATGATCAAATTGAATTAAGTGCTGATGCAATTGAATATGAATTAAAGTTCTTAAAAGAAAATATGGAAGTTTCCATTATTTTATATCAAAGTGAAACATTAGGTGTTGAATTGCCAAATACGGTCGTACTTGAAGTAACTGAAACAGAACCTGGCATCAAGGGTGATACGGCATCTGGTGGTACAAAACCAGCTATTTTAGAAACAGGCTTAAGTGTGCAAGTACCATTCTTTGTGAACCAAGGCGATAAGCTGATTGTTAACACAACAGATGCTTCTTATGTATCTCGTGCTTAATTATCAAGTGTGATGACTTGTTATTTTCTTGATCTTATAGTAATATAATAATCAACTTGCTGCGTTGTTCGTTTGTATATGAAGTTTCAACCTTTACGTTAATTTAGGGAGCTTAAGATCATAATTGAAATAACATGCCTACATTGTTTAGGACGTTAGGAAAATTATTGCAAGCACCCACCTGGTGGAGCAGGTATGAAACTCCATATAAATCGGCGGCAACAGCGGCTACTTGATTTACTATTAAAGACATTTGAGATGATTCTCAGATGTCTTTTTTACGTTGTTATGATGTACGAATGTTTAAACTCACGTTTTTTATACAAAAAACAAAACAGGTTTTTCACCAAGACAAAGAGGCTGGGACATAACTAAATGAGCTAACCTCAAAAAGAACAATAACAAATTGATCTTAAAACATCATTTGGAAAAAAGGTCCGATTCATTGCGCTACAGTCACTCGCTAACCGCGGAGAGGGGTTGAGCCTCCTAAGGCATTGCCTGGTCTCAGCTTTCCCTCTACTTCCCGCAGGAGTTGAGTGTCTTCCGCTCCATTTCACTATTCTTTTCATATAAGGGTTCAAATTACACAAGAGCCGAATGATTAGATGATAAAAATACTAATCATTCGGTTGAATCATTAGCTAGCATACTTATTTCCCAACCTCGATTTACTTTCCATCATTAATTCCAATGATAATCCATTAATTCTGCCATTTTCTTCGGAATATCCGTATTATCCAACATACCATGAAAATGTTCGGCACCTGCACCATATGCAAATAATGGAACTGGATTGGCAGTATGTCCACCCGCACTGCTCATGCCACGGATATACTGATTAACGATCCCTGTATTATATCTTTCTGAGATAAAGCTACCGAGTTCCCAGGCGGCTTTATTTTTTTTGTATACTTTCCCCCGAGCGTTCATTAATCTCACATTGAGCTGTTCGCCTTCTTCCGCTGTTAAAACAATCCCTGTATATTTAAATAAATTGTCTACTAAGTGAGAGGTAATGAAATTCCCGTCCTCGCCCTTTTTTGTTTGTGAAAGTACATATTCTGGTGAAGCTTGCATTTTTTTTATCATTTTTCTCTTTAGCGGTTCGGTCGCAGAAATGCCCATTGTTTCATGGTCAGCAACAACAACAATCAAAGTATCTGAACGGTTTTGCGCCCATTCGACAGCCGTTTTCACAGCCTCATCAAATTCTACTGTTTCTCTCCAAACACTTGCTATATCAGCTGAATGGGCTGCGTGGTCAATTCTTGCGCCTTCAACCATTAAAAAGAAACCATTTGCATTATCAAGCCTTTGTAGTGCTGTTTTTGTCATTTCGCTTAAGCTGGGTTCGTTGCCATCTGTATATTTGCGGTCTATTTTAAATGATAGATGATACGGAGCAAAAAGGCCTAGCAATTTATCACCCTCCTGATTGCTTAATAAATCATGTCTATTTCGAACAATCGTATAACCTAACTCCTTTGCTTTTTCTAACAATGCTGGACCATAAAAAACGTCTCCACCGCCTAACATGACATCAGGAGAAAGTGTGAGTTGTTGCTGTGCAATATCTGTCTGGTCTGCCCAGCGATTAAGAACACTTGCTGTGAAAGCGGCAGGTGTGGCATCTGTGATGGCATTGGTTGAGATGATACCAGTCTTTTTCTCTTGCTCCTTAAATAAATCGAGGATGCTTTTGACCTCCTTGCCATCAGGTGTGACTCCGATCATTTCATTATTTGTTTTGTTCCCTGTTGCGAGGGCGGTACCAGCTGCAGCAGAATCAGTTACGACCCGATTCGCAGAATAGGTTTGAACAAGCGCACTAAAGGGGAGTGAAGTCAGAAACAATTGACCCTCTTTGCCTTTCTCTAATTCACGCGCTATCTCTAGTTGGCCCACCCCCATTCCATCTCCAATCATATAGATCATGTTAGTAGGCTTGTTGCCCTCTGCCGTAACAGACGAAGTATTTATTAGTAGAAATAAAGAAAAACACAGTGTAGATAAGAATTTTAATTTTTTCACACCATTCACATCCTCTTTAATAGATTGTCTTGTAAATTATTGTCTCTCTTTTAATATTAATTATTTGCTATATGGTCATACGTTAGATTCATCTTGCATACATTGAGAATAGAAAAGAGCAAGTCCTATGGAGACAAAGGAAAAGGAGGACTTTCGAGGTGGAAACAATTCTAGCATTTTTACCAAGTTCAATCTCACAACAGTTACGGCAATTACCAACTCGTCAGTTAGCAGAAATAGAGGAGATAAGAATTAGGACTCATCGTCCGATTGAAGTTGTTACACATGGTAACTATGTATTGTTACCTTATCAAGCAACGGAAGAGGATGCGATTCATTTATTAGATAAGATGGGTCACTTCTCTATCTATACTTTAGAGGAAGAGTTGCGCAGAGGCTATATCACGATAGAGGGCGGACACCGTGTTGGACTGGCAGGTAAAGTTATTTTAGAAGGTGGACAAGTAAAAGTGATTAGAGATGTCGCTTCTTTTAACATTCGTATTGCCAAAGAAAAAATCGGGATTGCAGAAACTGTTGCTCACCATATTTATCAGAATGGTTGGATGCATACAGTTATTATTGGTCCTCCACAAACTGGAAAGACCACTTTGCTTAGGGATTTAGCGAGAATGGTCTCTAGTGAAAATAAATACACAACTGCTAAAAAAGTAGGCATTGTCGATGAAAGGTCTGAAATAGCTGGTAGTATTCATGGTATACCACAAATGAGGTTTGGGCCGCGTGTGGATGTTTTAGATGCTTGCCCAAAAGCTGAAGGTATGATGATGATGATTCGCTCGATGAGCCCAGATGTCCTTGTTGTCGATGAATTGGGAAGCAAGGCAGATGTAGAAGCGGTACTAGAAGCAGTTAATGCCGGTATAAAGTTAATTACTACTACTCACGGATTTTCGTATGAAGATATAAAAAAGCGTCCGTTAATGGCACCTTTACTTCAATTAAATATATTTGAACGTTTTGTTGAACTGAATAGGCGCGCTGGACCGGGAAATATACAAGCTGTCAAAGACGGTAAGGGTATCCGGATACATGGAAGGCAAGAGGTATTTGGACCATGATTAAAATATTGGGAGCAATACTCATCATCGTGGCTACTACTCTCGTAGGGTTTGAGATATCGAAACGATTAAGTGAAAGACCGCGTCAACTAAGACAGCTAAAGAGTGCCTTGCAATCATTGGAAGCGGAAATTATGTATGGCCACACACCATTACATGAAGCATCACGACGGCTCGCTTCTCAGTTAAGTCATCCAATTTCGTTATTCTTTGCTGATTTTGCTGCTCGGCTAACAGAAACTGAAACGACAGTGATGAGAGCCTGGGAGAATAGCTTGAATCACATTTGGAAAAAAACCGCTTTGAAAAACAGTGAATTTGAAATCATGAAACAATTTGGAGAGACATTAGGGCGACATGATCGCATCTCCCAACAAAAGCAAATTTTGCTGACATTAGCCCATCTTGAACGTGAAGAAGTAGATGCGCATGAGAAACAGGCAAAATACGAAAGAATGGCGAAAAGCCTTGGGTTTTTATCAGGACTTCTGCTAATTATTTTATTAATGTAGAGAAATTTCTCATGTTTGAGTGTAGGAGGAGAAAATAATGGGATTAGATGTCGAGATTATTTTTAAAATTGCCGGTGTTGGGATTGTCGTCGCTTTTTTACACACAATTCTTGACCAAGTTGGAAAGAAAGAATATGCCCAATGGGTCACTTTGTTTGGATTTATTTATATTTTATTTCTCGTTGCATCAGTGGTAGATAACCTCTTTCAAAAAATCAAATCAGTATTCTTATTTCAATAAGAAGGGAGAGGTATGCCATTGATATTCTTAAAATAGTAGGAATTGCTTTAATAGCTACATTCTTGGCACTGATTATTAAAGAACAAAAACCTAACTTTGCTTTTCTTTTAGTGGTTTTTGTTGGTTGTACGATTTTTCTATATCTTGTCGATCAGATTTATATGATTATTCATATGATCGAGCGCATTGCTGTTAATGCCAATATTAATATGGTGTACCTAGAGACCATATTGAAAATAGTGGGTATTGCCTATATTGCAGAATTTGCCTCGCAAATTACGAAAGATGCTGGTCAAGGTGCGATTGCGGCAAAGATTGAGATGGCAGGGAAAATTTTTATTTTAGCAATGGCTATCCCGATATTAACGGTACTGATTGAAACAATTATTCAGATGATCCCAAGTTAATAAGTGTAAAGAGAAAAATAAGGAGCCACCCATGCGGTGTGAATAGAAAATGACAACATCATAAGAGAGTAGCACCTTCCCTAAATAAAGAGGTGTAAAGATGAAGCACTATATATTGAAAACATTGCTGTTTAGTATGTTGTTTATTTTCATGACAAGCCACATTGTACATGCCTCTGATGAAGAGACAGATAAGGCAGATGAGAACCGAACCGAAGAGGCTCAAGAAGTTTTTAATCCGGAAGATATTGTAGAATCGCAAATAGATACGCTCCACTTGGATGAATTAAAAGGATTCTGGGAAGATATCACCAATGAATATGGTGGGTTTTTACCGGAAAGTCAAAAGGGTAGCATCTATGATTTCATAAAAGGTGAAAAAGAGTTTTCATTTGATCAATGGGCATTAGGCATACTTAAATTCGTTTTTCATGAATTTGTTGTCAATGGAAAACTGTTAGGAACCTTAATTTTACTAGTAGTATTTAGCATGTTTCTGCAATCATTGCAAAATGCTTTCGAATCAGGAACCGTAAGTAAAGTCGCTTATGCGATCGTTTTGATGGTATTGGTTATTTTAGCGCTGAATAGTTTCCATATCGCGATGGAGTATGCAAGTGATACTGTCCATAAGATGACTTCATTCATTTTAGCGCTCATTCCTTTGCTGCTAGCATTAATTGCCTCGTCGGGTGGACTCATTTCAGCAGCCTTCTTTCATCCAGTTATTCTCTTCTTAATGAATACGAGTGGTGTGTTAATTCAATATGTTGTGTTTCCTTTGCTTTTTTTAGCCACGTTACTCCATATCGTCAGTACTTTGTCAGATCAATATAAGGTCACGCAATTGGGTAATCTCTTGAGAAATTGGAGTGTGGGCTTACTAGGTATTTTCCTTACTGTGTTTTTGGCTGTGATATCAATCCAAGGGGTTTCGACAGCCATTACAGACGGTGTCACACTAAAAACGGCAAAGTATGTAACAAGTAATTTTATCCCTGTAATCGGTCGAATGTTCACAGACGCCACGGATACGGTAGTGACGGCATCTGTATTATTGAAAAATACTGTCGGTATTGCGGGTGTCGCCATTTTGATGATTATAGTTGCTTTTCCTGCAATCAAAATCTTAATGATTGCGTTTATATATAAATTTGCAGCAGCTGTTCTTCAACCATTAGGCGGAGGGCCGATTATTAAATGTTTAGACATAATCAGTAAAAGTGTGATGTATGTATTTGCAGCATTAGCCATTGTGTCTCTTATGTTTTTTCTTAGTATTACTGTCGTGATCGTAGCTGGAAATCTCACGATGATGGTGAGATAGGGAGGGTTGCTAATGGAATTTTTAAAAGAATGGATCACAACAATTATCATATTTATTTTGCTAGCAACTGTTATTGATATGATTCTTCCGAGTTCAAAGCTACAGAAATACACAAAAATGGTTACGGGCTTATTATTAATAGCGATTATTTTAACGCCTATTTTTAAATTTGTTTCTAGTGATTTTGAACAAACAATTATGTCGCTACCATCCATTGAGTCTACTTCTTCAAAAGAAGAAATAGAAAATTCAATAGAAATGCAAAAAAAAGAAATACAAGCCTCCTCTCGTGCATATGCTTTAGAAAACGTAGAAAAAGCCATGAAAGCATCGGCGAATGAGGAGTTGGTAGAAAAGTACGGTTTAGAAATTACAAAGATAGAAATGATTGAAGACGATAGGTCCGAGCTTGAGTTCCCTGAAAACCTTCAAAAAGTCTATGTGCAAGTACAACCAGTAGAAGAAGGGGAACAAGAAGCGATTGAAGTTGTCCAAAATGTAGAAGTAGACACAGGAAAACCGATTGAATCAGAAGCAACAACTACTGTCCCAGGTGATATTACTTCTCTTCTGTCTACTAATTGGGAAATCGATGAAAAAGTGATGGAAGTATTTTTAGAAGAAGGGGGGATGGCGAAAAACGATGGGTAAAAAAGGGCCAATTACATTGCTGAAAGAGTGGCTAACAAAAGAAAAAGATGGAGAAAAAAAACCTGGTAAAGTTCAATACTTGATGATTGTTCTCCTATTTGGTGCAGCGATTATGCTAATCAGTAATATATTTTTTAATAATGAGCCGTCTGATGAAGTCTCTGTCTTTAACTCCGAGAATGAGCAAGCTGAGAAAGAGCAAGAAGTCTTTGGGCAATCTAAACCACAGTCTGCCAATTCGATTGCTGATTATGAAAAGGCATATGAAGCACAGATTAAAGAAGCGCTTGACACAATAGTTGGAGTCGATGATGTCTCTGTTGTCGTAAATGTTGATTCCACAGAGAAAAAAATATTAGAAAAAAATACAACGAATCAAGGACAAGTGACAGATGAGACGGATAGAGAAGGTGGCAAAAGGGTGGTGGAAGATCAATCGAAAGAAGAACAGGTTGTCATCATCCGTGAAGGAGAGAAAGAAGTCCCAATTGTCATAGAAACAAAAAAGCCTGATATAAGAGGCGTTCTCATAGTAGCAAAAGGTGCTGATAATATTCAAGTGAAAACATGGATTGTGGAAGCTGTCTCACGTGTACTAGATGTACCTGCACATAAAGTTTCTGTTTTACCGAAGAAAAAATAAGGATTAAGGGGGATTTATCGATGTTATTAAAAAAGCAAACAGTTTGGTTATTAACTATGTTGAGTTTAGTCGTTGTTCTTTCCATTTATTACTTAACTTCTCCAGACGGACAAATGAATCTTGCGGGAAATGACCAAGAAGAAAATGAAAATACAGAAACAGGTGGTGCAGTTGTTTCAGATGTAGCATCTGATGAAGAATTTGCTCAAGAGAGACTTGATCAAATGAACGAAAGAAGTATGGAAAAAGAAAGATTAACAGAAGTGGCAGCTTCGACAGAATTACCTGCAGAGGAAAGAAGTGAAGCGAAGGATCAACTTGATTCACTTAATGAATTAGCTGCAAAGGAAGAAATGTTAGAGAATTTGATAAAATCAATGAACTACGAAGATGTTCTTGTAAAAGCTGATGGTGCCAATGTGAAAGTGGTTGTAAAGGCTGAAGAGCAATCAAAAACTGAAGCAAACAAGATTATTAGAGAAGTAATGAATGAATTAGGTACACAAGCTATGGTAGCAGTAGAATTTCAAGTAAGTAAATAGTCTAAAACTGAGCGATTCATACAATCGCTCAGTTTTTTTGCATTTATTTATAGGGAAATGATAAAATAGTTATAATAATTCGATAATAGCATATTCTTGTACGCCCATGACTTATGAGATATTTTACATAGTTAAATAATCCGAGGTTAGTAAGAGATAGAAACTTATATTTTCTTTCGTATTCCTAAGTATTTCAGAAGGAAAGAAAGTAATATATGTAGTGTTTTAGAGGAATACTTATTATTTGGATAATATTTACTATTAAAGTTAGTGTTGAACTTTCATTAGGTCATAGCGTATGATTATAGTAGCTAGTCATAATTGTTTTACATAACTAGTAATTCATCAATTAAAGTTGAAGCGTAAATGAAGAACAGGGGTGTAAGAATGCTAAAAGTCCAAGAAATTCGTGAATTGATTAAATTAGTTGATCAGTCTACTATTGAAGAATTTGTTTATGAACATGAAGGTACAAAAGTAGAAATGAAGAAAAATATCACTGCTATTCAACCTGCAGCAGTACCAGTAGTTCAGCCACAGGCACAGGCTGTAGTAACGCCTCCTGAACAACCTCAGAAAATAGCAGCAGTCCAAACGGAAGTTCAAAAAGTAGAACAAGTAAATGAAAAGAATGAAGATAAAGATACTTCAAATCTGCATCAAGTAGTTTCTCCTATGGTTGGGACTTTTTATCAGTCATCCTCACCAGATGCAGATGCATATGTAAAAGTTGGTTCTAAAATCACCAAAGATTCCATTCTGTGTATTGTTGAAGCAATGAAATTATTCAATGAAATCGAAGCAGAAGTAGATGGAGAAATTGTGGAGATTTTAGTTAAAGATGGTCAATTAGTTGAATACGGGCAACCATTATTTTTAGTGAAGCCTGAGTAAGGGGGGCTTTTGTCGATGATTAAAAAAGTATTAATCGCTAATAGAGGAGAAATCGCTGTACGTATTATTCGTGCATGTCGCGAAATGGGTATTGAAAGTGTGGCTGTTTATTCAGAAGGTGATAAAGAAGCTTTACATGTTCAGCTTGCTGATGAAGCTTATTGTATCGGTCCAGTTTCTTCGAAGGATAGTTACCTAAATTTCACTAGTATTATAAGTGTGGCAAAGTTAACCGATTGCGATGCCATCCATCCAGGTTACGGTTTTCTAGCTGAAAACAGTGACTTTGCAGAATTATGTCGCGAGTGTCATATTACATTTATTGGTCCAACTCCAGAAGCAATTGCCAAGATGGGTACGAAAGATATTGCTCGTGAAACGATGAAGGAAGCTGGTGTTCCAATCGTACCTGGTTCAAATGGAATAATTGAAGACATTAGTGAAGCGCTTGAATTGGTGCAAAAAATAGACTATCCTGTTATTATAAAAGCAACTGCTGGCGGTGGCGGTAAAGGAATTCGCGTCGCACGTAATGAAGAAGAGTTAACAAAAGGCATTAACATTACACAGCAGGAAGCATTAACTGCTTTTGGTAATGCAGGTGTATATATAGAAAAATACATCGAAGATTTTAGACATGTAGAAATTCAAGTACTAGCAGATAATTATGGAAATACGATTCACCTTGGAGAGAGAGATTGTTCCATTCAGAGAAGATTGCAAAAACTACTCGAAGAAACGCCTTCTCCAGCTCTAGATGGTGAAACACGTGAAGAAATGGGGAAAGCTGCAGTAAAAGCTGCAGAAGCTGTAAATTATACTGGTGCAGGTACAATTGAATTTATTTATGATTATCATAACCGCAAGTTTTATTTCATGGAAATGAATACACGTATTCAAGTGGAACATCCAGTGACAGAAATGGTGACAGGCGTTGACTTGATTAAGGAGCAAATTAAAGTTGCTTCTGGTGAACGTTTAGGTATGAACCAACAGGATGTTACTTATAGTGGATGGGCGATGGAATGCCGAATTAATGCAGAGAACCCAGCGAAAAACTTTATGCCTTCTGCAGGGAAAATTACGATGTACCTTCCACCAGGTGGTTTAGGTGTTCGTGTTGATTCTGCTGCATATCCTGGATATACGATTCCTCCGTATTACGATTCAATGATTGCCAAAGTGATTACTTATGGTGACACGAGGGAGGAAACAATTGCTAGAATGAAACGCGCATTGAGTGAATTCGTTATTGAAGGTGTTCACACTACGATCCCGTTCCACTTAAGACTTCTTGAGAATGAGAATTTTGTTGCAGGGGAGTTTAACACGAAATTCCTGGAATTGAATGACGTTATGAAATCTGAATAATAATTGGAGGTTTCAAAATGAGCGATCAAAATATTCTAGAAATGAACCAAGAGGAAACAGGGTTAGGTAAGGTGGAAATTGCACCTGAAGTCATTGAAGTAATTGCAGGGATTGCGGCATCTGAAGTGGAAGGTGTGGCACAAATGCGTGGAAACTTCGCATCAGGTGTCGTTGAGAAATTAGGCAAGAAAAACCATGGAAAAGGTGTAAAAGTCGAATTAGCTGAAGAAGGCATAAAAGTGGATGTCTACTGCTTAATGAAATTTGGCGTATCTATTCCAACCGTTGCACAAAGTATTCAAGATAATATTCGTCAAGCTCTATTCAATATGACAGCGCTTGAAACGAAAGAAATTAATATTCATGTAGTTGGTATTCTGTTTGAAAACCAAAAACAAGAAGATGAATACGAACAAGAAATATAAAAAGACAAAAAAAGCGACTAGAGACATCGATGTCTTTAGTCGTCTTTTTTTATGTTGATTAATCTGCTCCGTGGCTTCAAGATTTGTTTCAACTATTTTTTAAAAGCCTATTCCTATCAATGACAATGGGAGCATTTTCTAAAGTTCATCAGACTGTAAGGAAAAATAGAGGAAAATTATTGACACCACTGTGCGAATCATAGTCAGTTATGCTATTATCTTCTTATGTGTTTTTTTATGTGTCGATAAAGAAATCCAAGAGGAGATTTATATAATAGATTTGAATGATAAAGGAGAAATAAGAAATGAAAAGAAGAACAGCAAGGGAAAAAGCATTGCAAGCGCTATTTCAAATCGATTTAAGTGGAGCGGAAATGAATGAGGCCATTCATCATGTGTTAGATGAACAACCAGAAGATTCTTATTTAAACCATCTCGTAAGAGGTGTTCTTCATCATAAAGCAGCGATTGATGAATTAATATCTAACAATCTTGAGAACTGGAAACTGGATCGTTTGGCAACGGTTGATCGTAATTTACTACGTCTTAGCACTTTTGAATTTGCTTTTAGCGAGGAAGATATACCGGTTAATGTTGTGATTAATGAAGCCATTGAAATCGCAAAAATGTATGGAGACGACCAATCTCCAAAGTTTATCAATAGCGTATTATCAAAAATCAAAGATAATCATCGTACGAATTAAGAGTATATATTATAGCGATTTCATCATTTGAATCCTCTGCTTAAACTTTCCTATTACAATTAATTCGTTGTAATAAAGAAGGAGATAAGAATGGAAGAAAAGAGATATTTAACAGTTTACGCATTAACCAAATATATAAAGCGGAAATTTGATAGAGATCCCCATTTACAACAAGTAATGGTAAAAGGTGAAATATCAAATTTTAAGCGCCATTCAAGTGGTCATATGTACTTCACATTAAAAGATGAAAAATCAAGAATTCTTGCAGTAATGTTTTCAAGGTACAATCAGACGATGAAGTTTGTCCCTGAGAATGGGATGAATGTTCTGGTTACCGGTGATTTGTCATTATATGAAGCGAGTGGACAATATCAAATATATGTGAAAGAAATGACACCTGATGGGATTGGTGACCTTTATCTAGCCTATGAACAGTTAAAACAGAAGCTTGAAAAGGAAGGATTGTTCTCTGAGAAATATAAGCAACGGATTCCAAAGTACCCGAAAGCGATTGGGCTGATTACTTCACCAACTGGTGCAGCAATCAGGGATATGATTACAACATTGAAACGCCGATATCCTTCTGTCCCTATTTATATTTACCCTGCACTTGTACAAGGAAAAGGTGCCGCACCTTCCATCACTCAACAAATCAATCGAGCGAATGAAAGGAAAGAGGTTGATGTGTTAATTGTTGGTAGAGGTGGAGGTTCAATTGAAGAGTTATGGGCATTTAATGAAGAAGAAGTGGTTAGAGGGATATTTGCCTCTTCTATCCCAATTATATCGGCGGTTGGTCATGAGACGGATTTTACCATCGCAGACTTTGTCGCAGATTTACGGGCACCCACCCCTACAGGTGCTGCTGAGCTTTCAGTTCCTCATATAGATGACCTAAGTGAACGAATCCATAACCAACAAGCACGGATGATTCGAGCCACGAGGGAGAAGTTAACAAGGCAATTTGAACGTCTTCATAGAGTAGAGAAATCTTATGCTTTTCGTTATCCTCAAAAACTGTATGAGCAGAAACTAGAACAAGTTGATCGCACGAAAGAACAATTAATTAAAAGTACGATCCGCTTATTAAAACATAAGCAGGAACTAGTCGATCAGCAGCGAAAACGCTTGCTTAGAACACCACCACACTCATTAGCCATAGAAAGCAGAAAGCAATATATCGAAATCAATAAACGGTTATCCCGTTCCATGAATGTTGTGAATGAACGAAAGCAAAGGGAATTCTCACATCTTCTATCTAAGTTAGAGACGTTAAGTCCGTTAAAGATTATGGACCGCGGGTATAGTTTATTGTATTCAGAAAAGGAAGAACTCATCAAATCAATTCACCAAGTCAAACAAAATGATGAAGTAAAAGTAAAGGTAAAAGATGGAACGATTTTAGCTAAAGTAAAGAATATAATCGAGGTGAAAGGTAATGGCTAAAGAGAAAACACCTACTTTCGAAGAAGCAATGGAACAACTTGAGCAGATTGTTGAAAAGTTAGAGGAAGGGGATGTCCCTCTAGAAGAGGCCATTTCTATTTATAAAAATGGGATGGAACTTTCCAAGCTTTGTCACGATAAACTAAAAAATGTAGAAGAACAATTAACAGAAATAATTACTGATGATGGAAAAAAACAGCCGTTTGTTATTCAGGAGGAGGAGTAGGGAGAATGAGTGAGTCACTACAAGCTTTTTCACAACATCATAAAACACTACTGGAGGAGAAAATGGCCTCTCTTGTTGAGAGTTTAGAATCTCCAGCTGTGCTAAAAGAAGCTATGCAATATTCTTTGTCGGCTGGAGGCAAACGCATCAGACCTTTATTGCTTTTTGCTACTTTAGCAGCTTATGGACAAGAAACGCTAAAAGGGCTTAACAGTGCATGCGCACTTGAAATGGTGCACACATACTCCCTTATTCACGATGACCTCCCTAGTATGGACGATGATGATTTAAGAAGAGGAAAGCCAACAAACCATAAAGTGTTTGGGGAAGCTAATGCAATATTAGCAGGGGATGCCCTTTTAACTTATAGCTTTCAATTAATTGCGGAAACGGATGAAGCATTTGCTAATCCTGAAGCGAAGATAGCTTTAATAAAAGAGTTTGCAAAATCAGCAGGTGCAGAAGGTATGGTTGGTGGCCAAGTGGCTGATATGTTAGGTGAACAGAAGACACTTACGCTTCCTGAACTAGAATACATTCATGTACATAAAACCGGAAAGTTGCTGCGTTTTGGTGTCATCGCTGGTGCGATTTTATCTGGTGCTACAGATGAGGAGAAGCAGCTGTTAATCGAGTTTTCCACTCATTTAGGTTTAGCTTTTCAAATAAGAGATGACATTCTGGATTTAGAAGGCTCTGAGGAGTTAATTGGCAAGCCGGTAGGTAGTGATGAAGCCAATGCGAAAAGTACTTACCCAAGCATACTTACAATGGCAGGTGCAAAAGCAGCGCTTGATGAACACACCCAGCTAGCTAAAGAAAAATTAGCAAAAACAGGTTTGAATACTTACTACTTGGAAAAAATTACAGATATGATAGCTGAAAGAAACCATTAAAAGAGATAACATTTGGCTTATTTTTATTTTTGCTGTAATCTAGTACTAATCATGAAAAGGAAATGAGAAGAAATAGACTTAATTTATGAATAAGTAATGAAAGTGAGTGATCCGCCTTATGGATCTGTTATCAATTAAAGACCCAAGCTTTTTAAAAAAGCTCTCTAATGAGGAATTAGAGGATCTGGCCTCGGACATTAGACATTTTTTGATTGAAAAATTGTCAGTTACTGGTGGTCATATTGGGCCTAATCTAGGTGTTGTCGAATTGACTATTGCTCTGCATAAATCATTTGATAGCCCAACAGATAAAATTTTATGGGATGTGGGACATCAATCATACGTTCATAAAATCCTTACTGGTAGAGCTAGCCAATTCGATACGCTAAGAAAGTATAAAGGATTATGCGGGTTTCCTAAAATGATCGAAAGTCCTCATGATGTATGGGAAACCGGCCATAGCTCCACCTCTTTATCAGGTGCAATGGGTATGGTCATTGCAAGAGATATCAAAAAAGAAAATAGCCATGTGATACCAGTAATAGGGGACGGTGCCCTGACTGGTGGAATGGCATTAGAAGCGCTCAACCATATTGGTCACGAGCAGAAAAACATGATTGTCGTTCTGAATGATAATGAAATGTCAATTGCCCCTAATGTTGGCGCACTTCATAATGTCTTAGGTCGTCTAAGAACTGCGGGAAAATACCAATGGGCAAAAGATGAATTGGAAGCTTTTCTGAAAAAGATTCCAGCTGTCGGTGGTAAAATTGCTTCAACAGCTGAAAGGTTAAAAGATAGCTTGAAGTATTTACTTGTTTCTGGCGTGTTTTTTGAGGAACTCGGTTTTACTTATCTTGGCCCAATTGATGGTCATAATTATGAAGAATTATTTGAGAACATTAATTATGCCAAAAAAACAGAAGGCCCTGTTCTCTTACATGTGATTACGAAAAAAGGAAAGGGCTATGAGCCTGCAGAACGTGATACAGTTGGTACTTGGCATGGAACTGGCCCTTATAAAACGGAAACAGGAGACTTTCTGAAACCTGTTAATACCGCACCTGCATGGAGTAAGTTAGTGAGTGAAACAGTTAGAGAATTGGCAAGAGAAGATGAGCGAATTGTTGCTATTACGCCTGCAATGCCTGTCGGTTCTAAGTTAGAAGGCTTTGCAAGTGAATTCCCAGATAGGATGTTTGATGTTGGTATAGCGGAGCAACATGCGGCTACAGTAGCAGCAGGGCTTGCTACTCAGGGAATGAAGCCATTTTTAGCTATTTATTCGACATTTTTACAAAGAGCTTATGATCAAATGGTCCACGATATTGCTAGACAAAACTTAAATGTTTTTATTGGGATCGATCGTGCTGGCTTAGTAGGTGCTGATGGAGAAACGCACCAAGGTGTTTTCGATATTGCCTTTTTAAGGCATTTACCAAATATGGTACTGATGATGCCTAAAGATGAAAATGAAGGCCGTCATATGACATATACTGCTATTCAATACAATGATGGTCCAATCGCAATGAGGTTTCCAAGAGGGAATGGACTTGGTGTTGAAATCGATGAAAAGATGGAGGCACTTCCAATTGGCTCATGGGAAGTGTTAAAAGAAGGTAAAGACGCAGCTATTTTAACATTTGGTACAACCATTCCAATGGCTATGGAAGCGGCATCTCTTCTTGAAGCGAAAGGCTATTCAGTAAAAGTTGTCAATGCCCGCTTTATTAAACCATTAGATGAGACAATGTTACATGATATTTTAAGTATGAACATGCCTATTTTGACAGTTGAAGAAGCGGTTTTACAAGGCGGATTTGGTAGTGCCGTGTTAGAATTTGCTCATGATTATCAATACCATCATGCGAAAGTGGATAGAATGGGTATCCCAGATCATTTTATTGAACATGGTAGTGTGGATAAATTATTAGAAGAGATTGATTTAACATCTGAAGAAATTGTAAAACGCATGAGCAGATTAGCTGAAAAAAAACAAAAAAGGGCATGAAGAGAAAATGAGTAAAAAGGAACGGGTGGACGTTCTTCTTGTAGAACGGGGCTTGGCAGAAACAAGAGAGAAAGCGAAAAGAGCGGTAATGGCAGGCATCGTCTATAGTAATGAAATAAGGCTAGATAAACCCGGAGAGAAGGTAAAAAGTGATATTCCATTACAAATCAAAGGGAAAGCTATGCCTTATGTCAGTAGAGGTGGCTTAAAGCTCGAAAAAGCATTAGAAGTATTTGATTTAATAGTTGAAGATAAAATTTTATTAGATATTGGGGCGTCCACTGGGGGCTTTACAGATTGTGCATTGCAAAATGGTGCAAAAATGTCTTATGCCCTAGATGTTGGATATAATCAGTTAGCCTGGAAGCTAAGACAGGATGAACGCGTGGTTGTAATGGAGCGGACTAATTTTCGCTATGTTACACCTGCTGATTTAGTCGGGGAAATGCCAAATTTAGCTTCCATTGATGTCTCATTTATCTCCTTACAACTAATTCTTCCTGTTTTGCGAACATTACTAGTACCAGGTAGTGACGTGATTGCATTAATCAAGCCTCAATTTGAAGCAGGAAGAGAACAGGTTGGAAAGAAGGGAATTGTCCGTGATTCATCAGTACATGAACAAGTAATTGCCAAAATTCTAACCTTCGCTCAAACAGAAGGATACCAAATTAAAGGCTTATCATATTCTCCAATTACAGGCGGAGATGGTAATATTGAATTCCTCGCTCATTTGCAATGGCAACATGAACAAGAGGAAATGCATGCCACGCATTCTATTGATATCCAATCAGTAGTAAAAGAAGCCCACAAACAGTTAAAAGCTAAACAGACAGAATAAAAACAGACTGAAAAGAGCAGGCTAGGGGAGCATTTTCCGGCCTGTTCTTTTGTGTCAAACATCATAGGACATAAAAGGTATTTGCCTGAAATTCTCTTTACGAACAATCTTTTTTGCCAAAAAAACACAAATTATGCAGAATAAATTGTACAATATAGAGAAAATCAGCTAACATATGAATTAAAAGATAATGAGAATCGTGTTGCTTGTTTTAGGCAACGCTTTGTATTCATAGAGGTGAGTAGAATGAATAAAGGACAACGACATATTAAGATTAGGGATTTAATAACGAACAATGATATTGAAACCCAAGATGAACTAGTAGAAGAATTAAGAAATGCTGGATTTAACGTAACGCAAGCAACAGTTTCACGAGATATTAAAGAACTGCATTTAGTGAAAGTTCCACTTTTGGATGGAAGATATAAGTACAGTTTACCAGCTGATCAACGATTTAACCCTTTACAAAAACTAAAGCGTAATTTAATGGATGCATTTGTTCGTCTAGATTCTGCCGGTCATTTACTAGTAATGAAAGTATTACCCGGAAATGCAATGGCGATAGGGGTATTGATGGATAACCTAGATTGGGATGAAATATTAGGAACAATTTGTGGAGACGATACTTGCTTAATTATATGTCGTACACCTGAAGAAGCTGAAGTGATCTCCAAAAGGTTTTTAGAAATGCTATAAGCTGGGGTGAAGTGTCAGTGTTAAATGAAATATCAATTAGAAATTTTGCTATTATTGAATCAATCACCATTGCCTTTAATAAAGGGCTGACTGTTCTTTCAGGAGAAACAGGGGCAGGGAAATCAATTATTATTGACGCCGTTCATCTGCTCGTTGGTGGCAGGGGTTCTTCAGAATATGTAAGACACGGGGAAGAGAAAGCCGAGATAGAAGGTTTATTCCTATTAGATGACGAACAACACCCATGTTACAAACGGGCGCAAGAATTTGGTATTGAAATTGATGAGGGCATGTTGATTCTAAGGAGAGATATATCCAAATCAGGTAAAAGTGTCTGTCGTATAAATGGGAAACTTGTAACTATTTCGATTCTCCGAGAAATAGGCAGTACCTTAATTGACATACACGGTCAACATGAACACCAAGAGTTAATGAATGAAAATTTGCATCTTCCATTATTAGATCAATTTGGTGGCCCCCAAATCGCTAAAAGCAGACAAGAATACGAAGATGTCTATAGAGAATACGAGCAAACAATGAAAAGAATCAAGACATTAACAGAAAATGAACAGCAAATGGCTCATCGACTGGATCTTATTCAATTTCAATATGAAGAAATAACAAACGCTAATTTAAAATTGCATGAAGATGACGCCCTTCAAGAAGAGAGAAACCGCTTACTTAACTTTGAGAAGATGTATGAAGGCGTAAAAATTAGCTATAATGCCTTGCAAGGAGAACAAAAAGGGCTGGATTGGATTAGTTTAGCTATGAATCACCTTCAACAATCTGCGGAAGTGGATGAGGAGTTAGTTGAGTTGCAAGAAGCAGTTGCTAACAGTTTTTATCAACTAGAGGACACAGTAGCTATTTTAAGGAATAAATTAGATTTTATGGAATTTGATCCTGTTCGATTGAATGAAATTGAAGAGCGATTAAATGAAATCAATATGCTCAAACGAAAATATGGCCCATCTATAGAGGAAATATTAGAGTATGTAGCAAAGATTGAAGAAGAAATAGAAACATTAACCAACAAGGAAACACATATTGAACATTTGCAAAAGCAGGTTAAAGAATTAGAAGCTGACTTACTTGTCGAAGGACAGGAATTGAGCAAATTAAGAAGAAATGCAGCAGAACGATTAACAAAAATGATTCATCATGAATTAAAAGCACTTTATATGGAAAAGACTGTATTTGAGGTCCATTTTTTTACGGATAAAGAAAGCTTTCATAAAAAAGGTATTGATACAGTCGAATTTTACTTATCCACTAATCCGGGAGAACCGTTAAAACCATTATCAAAAATTGCTTCAGGTGGGGAACTTTCCCGAATTATGCTTGCCTTAAAGAGTATCTTTTCTAAACATCAAGGGGTAACATCGATTATCTTTGATGAAGTTGATACAGGGGTAAGTGGAAGAGTCGCACAAGCTATTGCCGAAAAAATTCATCAAGTAGCAATTGATTCGCAAGTTCTTTGCATTTCTCATTTGCCACAAGTGGCTGCAATGGCAGATACGCATTTATTTATTTCTAAAACACTCAAAGCTGGCCGTACAAAAACAACTGTAAAGCCATTGAATGAAGAGGAAAAGATTAAAGAAATTGGTCGTATGATCTCTGGTGTGGAAATGACTGAACTGACAAGGGAGCATGCGAAGGAACTATTGAGTCTTGCCAAAAATGTAAAAATACCATGAAAAGCTATCCAATGGAGGGTAGCTTTTTTTATTAAGTTGCCAGTTATAATTGCTCTTGAAGCAGGCAAAATTATATATGTAGCCATGAAACAAGAAGCGAGGAGAGTGTTGAAATGACAAGAGATATATTAAGAAAAATAATTGGTGGAATTCTCCTTGTTTCAATCATATGTATAGGATTTTCTAAACCTTTTCAAGAGTATATTCACATTCCTATAAACCTTACCGTATTTGAGGGTGATCAAGCACGGTATAATATGGCGGAAACTGTAAATGCAACAGTAAAAACACCCGATGAACAATTGGCGGTTGTTCAAGATAAAGAAGTCATTACACTCTCTGCTAATGAACCGGGCAAGAACGAAATGTTTCTTGATTTGGCTGGTTTCCCGATAAAAAAAGTAGATGTGGAAGTTTTAAAGGACTTTAAAGTTATACCGGGTGGGCAATCAATAGGTGTAAAATTGAATACAGTTGGCGTTTTGGTGGTCGGACATCACCAAATAAATACAATAAATGGAAAGATGTCACCAGGAGATTTGGCAGGTATTAAAATAGGTGATATTATTACAAAAATAAACGGTAAGAAAATTGAAAAAATGTCTGATGTTGCTCCTTTCGTTCAAGCAGCCGGAGATAGTGGCAAACCCCTTAAAGTATCAGTTACGCGCGATGAAGGGAAATTTGAGACAGAATTACTACCATTGAAAGATAAAAATGAACCAAACTTTAAGCTTGGATTATATATACGTGATTCAGCTGCTGGAATAGGCACGATGACTTTTTATCATCCCCAGTCAAAAAAATATGGTGCCCTTGGTCATGTTATTTCAGATATGGATACAAAAAGGCCTATAATCGTCGATGATGGTCAAATATTACGGTCTACTGTCACTTCCATTGAAAAGGGGAGTAATGGGAATCCGGGAGAAAAATTAGCCCGCTTTAAAGATGAAAAAGAAGTCATTGGCAACATTGATCGAAATAGCCCATTTGGAATTTTTGGCAAGCTTAATCGTGGATTGAATAATGATCTAATGGACAAACCGATGCCAATTGCTCTTTCGCATCAAGTGAAGGAAGGGCCAGCACAAATTCTAACGGTCGTTGAAAATGACAAAGTTCAACTGTTTGATATCGAAATTGTTAGTACGATTCCACAAAAATTCCCTGCTACAAAAGGAATGGTCATCAAGGTTACTGATGATGAATTGCTTGAAAAGACAGGGGGCATTGTCCAAGGAATGAGTGGTAGCCCAATTATTCAAAATGGCAAGGTTATAGGAGCGGTGACACATGTTTTTGTTAATGACCCGACGAGTGGGTATGGCGTGCATATTGAATGGATGTTAAATGAGGCGGGAATTAATATTTACGAAAATCAAGAAGAGCGAGCATCTTAAACAAAAAAGCGGTTTTGCCCGCTTTTTTTGTTTTTACATAAATAGTTATTGGTATGTTGGATTTTAATCATGTATTTCGATTCTAGAAGAAAAGCATGACAAATATATGTTAAAATAAACGAAGAAACAAAGATTTTTCGACAATGAAAAAGAAGGACATCGATTATAGTCGAATAATAGAGAAAAACAAAGAAAACTTAAGATTTTATTAGTTTTTTAAAGAAAAATAAAATTTAGTAAAGGATTTTTATCCCCTTTGTCGAAATTGTCACTTAGCAAATAGAGACAAAAAAATAGAAAATAGATTCAACTATGGGTTGAGGAGGAAAAAATTAGTGAAAAAAATCAAAGTGTGTGTGGTTGATGACAATCGAGAGCTAGTAGCTTTGCTTGAAGAGTATATTTCATCTCAAGAGGATATGGAAATAGTCGGAGTGGCGCATAATGGACAAGACTGTTTAAATATTCTTGATGAAATTGAAACAGATGTGCTTGTATTAGACATCATAATGCCGCATCTTGATGGACTGGCAGTTCTCGAAAAAATGAGAGAACTTAACTTGAAAACTCTTCCTAGTGTTATTATGTTAACCGCTTTTGGTCAAGAAGACGTGACAAAGAAAGCTGTTGATCTTGGTGCATCTTATTTTATATTGAAACCATTTGACATGGATAATCTGGCTAGTCATATTCGCCAAGTGAGCGGTAAATCAAGTCCAATGATACGTAAATCACCTTCTTCAACCAATTACCGTTCGCAAGCAGAGGCAAAACCTAAAAATCTTGATGCCAGTATTACAAGTATCATACATGAAATTGGTGTGCCTGCTCATATAAAAGGTTACTTATATTTACGAGAGGCCATTTCTATGGTATATAATGATATTGAGTTACTTGGTTCGATTACGAAAGTATTGTATCCTGACATTGCCAAGAAGTATAATACAACGGCTAGCAGGGTGGAAAGGGCAATTCGTCATGCAATTGAAGTGGCTTGGAGCAGAGGGAATATTGACTCCATCTCATCTTTATTTGGCTATACCGTCAGCATGACAAAGGCCAAACCAACGAACTCAGAATTTATTGCAATGGTGGCAGACAAGTTAAGATTAGAACATAAGGCTTCTTGAAAAAGCTAGGCGGACTGGTAGCACTGGGTTTTATGTACTTTTTCACTAAAGTATCTCAAGTGTGTATTGGCCGATAAACTTCTTTTCTGACCTAAGAATAATTCGTTTGTTTACCGAAAGACATCATTTTTTATTGGTATGTAAATTTACCAGTAAAGGATGGTGTCTTTTTTTGTTGTTATCAGATTTAGAACTGCAAGTTGATAATTTTATGCTGTATTGCACCAGTAAAAACCTGTCACAGAAGACCTTACGCAGTTACGAACAAACTTTAAGGCTGTTTGCACTTTATATGACGGAAAAATTTGAGATCAATGAAGTGGAAAAAATTAAATCAGCCCATATCAGGCATTACATAAAGTACCTGCGAGAACGCGGTAAATACACTGTAGTGACTGATAGTGCTTCAGCAATGGTAAACCACCCTGATAGTAGAACTGATTTTAACAAGCCTGTCAGCGATACTACAGTGGCAAATTACTTGAGAAATATCAAAGTGTTTTTTAACTACCTGTATAACATTGAACGAGAAATTAAAGTAAATCCAGTTGAAAATATCGAAAATATTAAACCCGTTCGAAAGCAAAAGGCATTGTTAAGCAGTGAAGATATTGTAAAAGTGTTACGTCAGTTTGATATAACAACCTTCCACGGGTATCGAAATTGGCTTATTACACGCTTGTTACTGGATACAGGCATGCGTATCAGCGAATGCCTGTCACTCAAACCTGAAAATCTCGACTTTAAAAACAAGGCTATATTAATTGAAAATCCAAAGAACCGACAACAAAGGTACGTGTACTTTTCATACAGAATGTCCACTGATTTAAAACGTTGGCTACAGTATCATGACAGATTTTCAAGTAGTGAATTTGTATTTCCGACTACACGTGGAACTGAACTGGAAGTAAGAAATTTTGAAAAAACCCTAAGGGAAGCAGGTAAAAAAGTAGACGTATCTATTCATCCCCACCAGCTAAGGAATAACTTTGCAAAGTATTATCTGCTTAATGGCGGTGATTGGGTTAGTTTATCTCGAATCCTTGGACATTCTAGCGTGGAAGTGACACAGAAAGCTTATCTCGATTTTACTGATAAAGAGATCGGACAGAAATATCAGAAGCATTCACCGTTGAACAGTCTGAAGATATAGGGGAATTACCGGGATAGCCGTTAAAAGGCAAAAGAAAAAGGATGTGTGTTCACAGCACGCATCCCAATAAATCAAACATTCAAAATCAAAATATACCGTAAACTGCACAATTACCTTCAATTAAAGAAAAAGATACTGTAAACCGTACATGCACCTTCATTTAATTAAAAAATACGGTAAACCGTACAATTACTTTCAAAATCAATTTTACTAAAAAAAATTGACGATTGCAAGGGTGTCTTTGTTATACCCTTTTTTAGAGAATGTAAATGTGTGGTTTCCGGTTAGATAAGGGGAAACTTGGCATGAAATCAGCTAGTGCAATAATCACTGCATATAATTATGATATACAGAAATACATGGAAGGACAGCGTCTTTCAACAAAAGTAAAGAAATCACTGTTAGATCAGCTAGAAAAAGCCATCACTGAAGCAGGGGAAAGTTTTTATAAACTGTTTCCACGAAACACTAAGCGTACTGAAGTATTGGACAGCATCATGTATTTATTAAGTGGGAATGGTATCTGTAAAATTGAAAGTAAAACCCTGGCTAATAAAGTAGGCTGTTCTGTGAGGACAGTTTATACTGCTGTGCGTCATTTAAAAGAAAGTGGGCTGGTTCTAGTAGCTGGGCTTGCAGACGGACAGAATAAATATGTGTTTGTGTTAAAATCACATGCAAATTTTAAGCAGATAATGCATGAAGTTTTCTTTATTGACGATTTGTCAGAAATAGAAGCAGTTGAGAATGGTAAAAGTGGTGAAAATGTTCCCGCTGCGGTTTCTTCGATAGACCAAAATGCAGAACCAATTGCAGAACAGGTTGCAGGTCATATTGCAGGTCTTGAAAACGCTGAAACCGTTGGAATACAAGGGGTTGAAGGTACAAATCCAAGTTTTAACCTTATTAGCCTGAATATAAATAAACAAGAAAATAAAATATACATACAGAATGCCATAGAAAACGAACTGGCAGAAACTACTGACCACCAAAAAGAACTAGAACAGATTAATACCTATTACACAAATGACCTACAGTTTAAGCTGTACAATGAACTGAAGTACGGCCAGTATCACCAGCAGTTAAAACAGAATGCTTCCATCCTTGGCTTGCGTATAGGCAGTAACTGTACCCCTAAAAGCTACATACAGACCTTGCAGGCTGTTATTAAAATAAATAAATTCCTAATAGCTGGTGGTGTGGTACGTGAGAGTATACCAGCCTTATTTACCCGTATCTATCAGGACATTAGACGTGTGTGTGAAGTTAAGAAGCAGAAACCGAAGGTAAGAGAACCTAAAGAACGTACTCGAACACTTCCGTTCTACGACTGGCTGAATGAATAACCTGGTATATAAAAAAAGAGAACTACTTTACGCAGTTCCCCGTGGGTTAGTTATGAAAAATTAAGGATGGCTTCAGGTGAATCCATATGGCGATCTAGTTCCAGTTCGTGCAGTACATAGCTGATATATTGAAATAAAGCGTGTTCTACTTCCTGGTTAATCTTAAAGGATAACCCTAGCATTCCGAGTGGTAGAAGGTATTTCAGTTTAACTTGGTTGAAGTACATATACGGGTCATCTTTGAATGATTTCTGAAGGTTAAGTACTTCCTGTATACTAATACCGTCAATAGCTTTAAATGCAGTGTCCTGTAGCAATTTCAAGTGTGCTTCGTTGTTTAAGTTGAGTAATGTTTTCATTTTTCTTTTCCACCTTTTTTAGCATTATTGTTTTATTTTGTATTTACAACCCATTAACACCGTAAATGTATCTATCAGACCAACTAATATTAAGAAAAATATACCATTTTGAAGGGTTTTCGCAGATGGTGTCGAATTAATGGGTAAAAAGGAGTGGTTAAATAATATGCGAACAATAACTTATGAAAGATTAGATATTAATGATGACGAAGAAGAATATGAAGTAGTCCTTGATAATTTTCCCGAAAGTTGTCCAAGGTGTAATACGGTTCAAGAACCTAAGTTTATTAATGCGTATAAGGTAAATCAGTCAACTATTGAAGCTATTTTTAAATGTAATAAGAAGGTCTGCGGAAATTTATTTTTAAGTAAACTTACTGCAGTTTTTGGTATTTATACTTTAGTGAACTCTTATCCCAAATATCCAAAACAAATTGAATTTAATGATGAGATCAGTCAACTATCGCCTTTATTTGTCAAAATATATAATCAAGCTAATGGTGCTGAATCACTAAATTTAAACCATGTTGCTGGGATGGGATATAGAAAATCTTTAGAGTTTTTAATAAAAGACTACTTGATTACTCATAAGAAGGAAGATGAAGATACTATTAAGAAAACCTTTTTAAGTAAGTGCATTAACAATTACCTTTCAGATAATATTAAGCAAGTTGCAGAACGTGCGACTTGGTTAGGAAATGACGAAACACATTACCACAGAGTATGGGAAGATAGGGATATTGAAGATTTAAAAAAACTTATAAATTTAAGCGTTTATTGGATTAGTTCGGAGATGGAGACTGCCAAATACATAGCTGAAATGGATAATAGAAAGTAAAGAATAGATTGGTAAGTAAAAAAATCCCCGCCAACTATCCAACAGTCGTAACGAATTGGAAAAGTAGAAGGGGAACGTGCCGTTCAGTATTACTAACTAAAACAGAAAAGAAAGTGGGGAAGCCTGTCATGAGGTAAGCTTCCTTACTCTTTTGTGCAGGTGCAGGTAGGAAAGTAAGATATAAACGTAAAAGAACCACTGAAATTAATCAGTGGTTCCTTCAGGCTGGTAGTACTTTACCTTTTCCTTTTCCAGGTCAACCAGGTTGTAAATGCCTATTTTTCTAAAGTTATTCAAATAAGCAGGCATACTTGGCGGTGTTGCGTCTCTATGAGTAAACCCTTCAGACAATACTGAAGCCTGTTTATGAAACTTGCTTTTAAAAGTGCCAGGCTGTGTCATATTTATACCCATAGTTACAGTCCACCTTCCAAATAATCTATTAATAATGTCCGCATTCGTTTGGAAGGGATATACAAATTAATGGGTTTACCTTCCCTGATACGGCTTCTCCATATCCACTGTATTAGTTCTGATAATGCATACATTTCTTCATTTACTTCAACACCACGGGATTTAAAAAACTTGTATTTGTATGGGTGTATAAAGCGATTGATGACATACGCAAGGGATTCCTTATCTTTGAAATCGTTTGTAGCACGTGCATTATGGGATACAAATCCTTTTGTATATCCTTTACCCTTCAGGTGCTTTCTGTGGTCTTTGTAGCATGTCCACATATTAACTGGTGTAGGTGTTTTAACATTGTTTCTGAAGTATGAATAAAGGTTCTTTTTCATCTTTGCAACTAAAGACGTATTCTTATCTTTTTCATACCATGACCAGGACAAAGTAAATGGTTCTGAACCAATATCATTTAATTTCCCTTCATAGATGTTAATCAGCGACTTCAAAAGGGATTTATCATAAGGTTCTTTGCTTTCATGATCTACCAGCAGATATTTGTCATTTACTTTCTGTACTGCCTTATAGTCATAGGTCATATTGTACATATCATAATAATATTTCTGTTCTTGTGCTTGGAAGAGATAAGTTAAAATATAAACTTCCTTGAAGGCATGGAATACCGAAACAGGGAACGACCAAAAAAGAATGGTGTTTTCAAAATAAATCAGGTTTTCAGTTTTGGATAATGTTTTAATCTCATTGTACTTTGTTTGTTGGTACTCACTATTTTCATTCCAGCGAATAACACCGGTAGCTTCTTCAACAAAAACCATATTACTATTAATCAATAGTTTAAAATCGTCTTGATTCAGCTGAAATTCTTCTACAACATTCATGACTTCATCTAGTATCAAGGTGTAGTTACTGACTCTAAGAAGTTCAATTATTTCTTCATCAGCGTTCTGAAAAAGTGCGTGGGTAGAAACAACATCATTTTCGTTTAGTATCAGGTTCTTCAGATTGTCCAGTTTCCCTTTTCCTTTGTTGGTAGGTTCTACAAACTTTCTATTCGTAACTGAAGTTTTAACACGCTGGACTTCTGATAGAAACGGTGTTATATAAATGAATTTTTCTTCGGGGTTAGCTTCCTGCATATGTTGAATTGCCCATGAAGTTTTACCACTTCCCATAATTGAATCTATAACATTAATAGGTGGCTGCGTTGGTTTATCCTTTGTATCCTTTATGTAATGTGTTTCCTGAACTAGCTTCTGCATCTATATCTTCCTTCTTTCCTACATTGTTAAAAAGTTCTTTACACACCTTAAACAACAGAAAGAGAAGTAACAGACACAAAAGAATAAAAGAATAGGTTGCTTCGCAAGGAAAGAAAAACACTTTCCCTATTAGTAAATAAAAACTTAACTTGATTCTGAAAGGTTCTGAACAAGGATAAAGGTTAACCAGCACATTAAAAGTGCTTATTTTCTTTATAAACCCAGTCATATCAAGGGTTACAGCGTTCATCCCTTAAAGGAAGATATATAAAACGTGCTATTATCAGAGTAGGTTATTTCAGTGGTATTTTTATTAATAGCTTGGGAGTGAGAGAAGCGAACGAACCAAGAATGTTTTTTGTATAACGGTAATACTGTTAATACTGTATCTTCAGTACATCCAGTATTAAGAAACTTTAACAAGCAGTAAGGGCTGTGTGGTAAATGGTGTTAAAGATTATTAAACAGGTGTAACAGTCTGAACAGGTACACCAGGATGAATACGTTAAACGTGTAATACAACTGCATGAATCTGTATGTTCAGGGGATGAATGTGTCTAAAGTGTGAACAATTATGCGTATTAACTGGTGGAGAACAGTGGTGTTTTACCCATGAAACAAGCCGTGCCTGTGGGAAACGAAATAGGTGTCAAGTATTTCCCTTTACAGTTTATTGTTATGGTTACTTCCAGGACACAAAAAAAGCTGACACCTGTTAAAGTGCCAACTCGTATTCCTTTACCTTTTTATAAAATGTTGCCTTTTTCATTCCAATGGTATCCATAAATGCAACTGCTGTAATTTTTCCAGCTTTCCATTCTTTATATAGTTTGTCCCATTCCTTAGGAAGTTCTAGTACTGGACGTCCTAAATGCTTACCCTTAGCTTTAGCAACAGCAATGCCTTCAGCTTGCAATTTTTTACGGTTGGTAAAATCAGCACCATGTACAAGCCCGTGACAGGCTTCACACAGTAAAGAAAGGTTAGTTAATCTGTTAGTGCCACCAATTGCTAAAGGTACTATATGATGTACGTGAAAAGCTTCTGAAGTAGTACCACAATTAAAACATTCTTTCTTTTCAAGTTGGTTCAGAAATTGTTTTCTTACAGTTTGAAATTCCGTTCTTATGTCCAAAATAAACATCCTTTTTTACACCTGGAACAAGAAGGATGTTCAGTTCAGACACGATAAAATCAGTTGTCCGTTTATTCATTAAGCAACCGTTTCACAAACTTTATTGAACTAATGAAGGATGCTGAAAGTATTGGTATATCAACGTTTGTATAAAATCCTGCATAAACGTATGAATTCAGTACATTGTGAAAAGGCTTTAAATCAATGTTTATACAGTTCATTAACTTCCTATAGCTGTTATTATGTTAACTAGAAATGAATATACAATACATAAAATGATTAAAGAAGGGGTGGTGTCAGTAATTTAAAAAAGGGGGTACATCTTATTTTTAAGCCGGGGGCATATCATTTATTGACTGTATTTAACCGGGCGATCTCCGGGCTATTCTCCAGGGCATTGGTGGATAGATATCTGTAGCTAATAGGAAAGGTGCCATAGGTATCTACCAGCGAACTATAAGCATATATGAAGCTTATACAGGTACATCTTGTACACTTATTATTCAGCAATTAATTCAGTTATATATTTGTTCTGATTCCATTAAGGAACACGAACCTTTACAGTAGAATGTAAATAACAAACCCTGATTGTTACGTTGAATAATTTCGTGTTCCCATATCAGATTGATTAAAATAATTTCGTGTTCCTGAAACAGAATTAATTTATTTAATTTACTTGAATGATTCATGAAGTTTATCAGAAATATATTTGTAAGTTTAATTGAATATTAATCTTCAAAATAATTTACATAGAAATTTCTGTGAAGGGGGTACACCGGGGGATGGGGGTATAAGGTTCTAGGGGTTTGCGTGTTAAGATTACATATAATATTTTTTAGTCCAGTAACTTTCTGTTGATCTCCTGGTTCTTTTCTATTCTGTCCAATTTCTCATTCACTTCCATGAAGCTTACATCCATTTGATTTTTGATTCCTGCAATGTCAGCCTTTGCTTCACCTAGTTCAGTTTTGATTCCGTTAATGTCAGCTTCCATTTTACCTAGCTTTTCTAGAATTAGTTCAAGTGTTTTTTCCACGTTCAGAATCTCCTTCTGATTATTTCATAACTGTTTTCAGAACCCTGCGATTACCTCATAAGTAGGTTTTGAAAGGGGTATACCTGGATTCTACAAGAAGATATAGCGTAATTCCAGCATAAAAAATTTTAAAATATTTTTGGGGACTATTATTTTCCTGGTCTGAGTGAAGGAAATTAACTGAAATTCAAATTATTTTCTAATGTGTGTCGTACAATGTGCCTGGTTTCTGTACCTACTATATAGGAACGGTAACAGGCTGTTGAAAAGATACACACAGATGAACCTAGTTCGCTTCCTTTCTGATTTTCTACTAAAGGCAAAAGTATAAAGTTTCTATGGCTGGTCGGGTTAATTATCGACTGGCTTTTTTCTATTTAATTATTAAGCAAGAAATTTGCATTTTATATACCTAAGCGAAATGGAGGTACACATATGAATCCGGAGTTATTAAAACAGATAAGACAACTGGCTGGTCTATCGCAAAAGGAACTGGCTGAGAAAGTTTCTATACATTACTCGGTCATTAGCAAAATTGAAGCCGGTTCTGTTCAAATGCAACCAGCACTTAGACAAAAAATTAAATCAGTTCTACGTTCAGCTGGGATTACAGAAAAAGATATCAATTTTTTAAAAGAAAGGAATGAGTACAGTGGAACAGATACGGGACAACCTTAATTATCTTTATAAGGTTCTGCAAGGTGATAATCACAGACAATATAAGCCAATCTTACTAGTCATCCTAGCTGAGACTATTACAGAAATCCGCAACCAGCAATTCGTTTACTATGTGAATTACGGCACTGAACAAATTCATGTCGGTACATACAAAGCTTACTGTAAGATGAACAAATACAAATTGATTGCTGATTTAGAAGAAATTGAGATGACCTTACGAAGTAAAACAGTGAACGTAAAGCGTTGTATAGTGTTGCTGGAGGACATATTGAAGTCTAACTTGTATCAGCAAAATGCACAAAGAAAAGTGTCCAGGTGGCAACACGTTAATCCTAAAGCGGTAATAAACCAAACAAAAATTCACGTGAACCAATAAGGAGTGTGAGTATACGTGACAAATGAAGAATTGAAGCAAGGTATGAAGAATGTCCCAGTCCCTACAGGGTTGACGGATGAACAAGTTAAGCTTGCCCAGGCTTTCGTAACTGAAAGGTATACTACTGGGATTAAGATTGCCGACTTCTGCAGGAAGCACAATAAAAGTACAGAAACTTGGTACGACTGGAAAAAGAGACCTGTATTCGAGAGTTATCTTGCTACGTTAAGGCGAAGCCTGGTTACGGATAGCGAATGGGAAACCCATGAAAAAATTAAACAAAAGGTTAAGTCCATGGCGTTAAGTGAAAAAGGTGGCGTGCGTGAGATTGAGTTATACACTAAACTCTTTGAACACGTAGTTGAAGCAGACCGCCAACGTAACATGGAGGAGTTAGGTATTGTATCAGAACATGAGAAAGCCCAAGATAAGACAGTAGAAGACAAACGTAACGCACTATTACAAAGATTAAAAGGTTAGTACTGACATACAAAGCGAAATGAAAAGGGAGAGATATTTAGATGACACAAGTAACATTAGCCCAACAGGAAATCACAGAAGAAGGAAAAAAGATATTACAGCGTATTGAACATAGTAAGCAACCACTAAAAGACATTTCCTCATATTACGAAGAAGCAAGACAATTAGAAGCTGAAACTAGGAAGCAACAGGAAGCTGAAGAATTAGCAAATATGCCTGCACCGGTGTTATCACCTGAACAGCAACAGCTTGCTGAACTCACACAGCAACTCGCAGCGTTAAACAAAAAATTAGATGGGGTGGGGAAGAGATAAATGGCTAATACTGAACCAATCATATATGACCCGCAAAAGTTGGATGAAATGAAAAAGAAACTGGTTGATAATATCATTGAAGAGAAAAAGTTTTTAGAAGAACGGCTTCTGTTCTTAGAAAAAGCTGAAAGAAGTCATAAGGAAAAAAAGTTAGTTGCTTTCTTTGATGGTGAAGCTTCTTATGTAATAAATAATGACGGTCAATTTGTTAAAGATGAACGATAAAGGGGAAGAGATAAATGGCTAAAACAAAAACAGCAGTTCAGCAATTGAAAGACTTGCACACTGAGATTAAGGAAATTCATGAGACATATGAGAAAGCAAAAGAGAATGCCCAGCAAGAAGTAGAAACACTTACACAAGAAATTGCAGAAGGAGAAGATAATATCCATGAACTGTATAAATCGTATGTTTTAAATCTTGTGTCACTCGAAGCGTACCAGGCAGAACGTAAAGCAATTGACGATAAGAAAGCTGTCTTGCACGTGGCACAGAAGAAAATTGCTGATATTGATGGATTGATGAAAGATGAACTGAAGAAGGTTTACAGTCAAGCAAAAGGACTATCTGCTGAATATAATAGAGAGAAGGCTATATTTGTCGCAGAGAAAAAGAAGAAGATGCTGGCAATGAAATACGATTACCTAAAGGCAATACATGCAGAAGCAAAAGAAATTTTCCCTGTTGAATATCAGGGGGTTTGGGTAAGTGAATTAGAAGTTGAACTTGGCATGAAGTCGTATAGCTATACATCCTATGTAAACCCTGATAACTTCCTTGAAGCATATGCACCGTACAGACCAGGTTGCACGGTCACAAAAGAAGAAATAGAGAATGCATATGTAAAAGGTACAGTAGATAGGGAGTTAGCAGAAGCAATTAAATAAATAACGATAATCAAAGGTGGTCTGTCTACACAGTTCCACCTATTTTTTTATTTGAAAGGGGATATACATATGTTGCGGAAAGTAAAAGAAACGCTGAAACGACTGTTCAAGAAAGATAAGGAAGGTAAAAGAGAAGTACCTGGTGAGAGTAACAAGACTGATAACAAACCAAAGACTATTAAAAGAGTGGAGTTATTACAGCAAGAACTATCGCAGATTACTGCTGGCTATGATAAAAGCCTGGCTGATCTACAGGGTAAATATAATACAGCACTTTGGGAATATGAGAATGCGTACTCGGATTTATCTGAAATTACAAGGCAATACAAATTAAAGATGATACCTGAAGCTGATGTGCATTCAGAACGTGAGAAAGTAAAACCGTTTGAAGAAGCGTTGAATGCGGTATCAGATGAAATATCGAATGTAGAAAGCTATAAAAAAGAAGATATTCTGAAGATAATCGCAGAGATAGAAGCCTTGAAGGACGAGTATTTGTCAGAAGTCGCAAGGGAAGTAACAGTGAAATATGCACGGATACAGGAACTCAAAACTGCATATCTTCAGGAAGTTGGCAATATCGGTAATATGTGTGATGGAATTCTAAAAACAGAATCCACAGTTCAACACCATTTTAATGAAGCTGGCTATCAATATAAGCCTGTGATGACAAGTAAATTCGCAGACATGACCGCAGGTGTAATGTTAGAAGGTTTTGCCATTCCGTATGAAACGATTAACGATGCTTTAGCTAATAATAATAAGACACACAATAACCCTGTTCAGGTAGGTTAAATGCCATCTGACAGGGTTTCTTTTTTTTTGTCTATGAATTGCATTTACTTGATACTGATACACAGTATAAAAGTTAAGTGCGTTGTAGGTTGATTCTCAGCGTTTCAGTTTTAAAAGTTCTGATACTACCCCGTAGTTAGCTTCAATCCTATCTACACTTTCCTTAATATCCTGCACATCATTTTTAATTTCAGCAAACATTGAATCGAAACGGTTGCTAATTTCATTTAGTAATTCAACACATCTTTCTTCATTCACTGGAATCACATTCCCCATTAATTTTACTTGAATTATACCATAGAAAACTATTCCAGGTGTAAGAGAACAGTACATGGAACGTGTGGAAGTGTTAGACCGTGTGAAAGGTTTGTTACTTTTACCGAATACAGAATTGGCTACAACACAGCAAGTAGCAGACTTTTATGAGGTGGGTAAGCATGTCATATCAATGATTTTATCTCGGCATAAGGATGAAATCATTTCTGACGGAATGGTTTCTATTAAGGGGAAAGATTTAGTGGTTAACAATAAGTTAAGGACTAAATCACATAAGGGACACTACAAACTAGATGATGGGACAACAATTGCATATGGGGTAAGTAACTACTACCCAAGACGTGCAATTTTACGTGTAGGTATGTTACTTAGAGATTCTGAAGTCGCAAAGGAAGTCAGAACACAGCTGTTAAATATAGAAGAAAAGGTTACTACGGAAGTAAAGACTGTTGATCTCAATGAAGAAGATAGGCTTCAGGCTGAAGTAGGCAAAGCTGTTGCTTCAGGTGACTTTATGGCAGTGTTAGAAGCAAATACAAAACTGAATAATTTCAAGAATCGTCATATCAAAGAAATTGAAGAAAAGCTTCAGATTACGGAAATGGAAAAAAAGATAAATTACACAGGTACAACTTGTCACTTTATTCAAGATGCAGTGTTGTTGAACTTTTAAATGTTCCAAAAGAAAGTTTAGAAAATACACGAGGTTAAGTAGAACCATTTATATCAATAAAATGCATCGTAACTAACTTTTTTAATTCAACATATTGACTTTTATTAGTGTAATTATTATACTAGTTAATGTAACAAACTGAACACAAGAATTCTTTCATATGCCCATCAATGGGTACTGTCGAATGGACATGAAATAAGACAGGGAAGAATTATACTTTCACACCATGTACTAGGGAGGGGGAAGCTATTGCTTGAGATATTCTTTACTGCATTAGTTATAATTTTCTTTATTGCCATGTTTGCTTTAGTGTTTGAAGGGTTTTTAGCACTTCTTATTATCGGTGTTTTGGCTGCGGTTGTGGCAGGAATTATATGGGTGGTGCAGTTTTTCATTGGCTTATTTTAAGGTGGTGAAATAATGGATGAAATACTAAAGGTTTTGGAACGTGAAGGGGTGACCAGTTCGCAGAAATTAATACTGGTTATTCTGAAAGCACTGCAAGCTTCAGAAGGGGTTTCTTTCAATGAAATAAGTTACTACAGTTCGTTGACAAGGAAAACAGTCATAAGCAACCTGAACGCATTGGAGGAAGCTGGTTTAGTAAAGGTTGTTAGAGATAGTACACGAACTAACAAATATATAGTTCTAGTATAGTTGTAAAAAAAACAAAATGAATATTAATATTCAAAATAACAAAAAGTTCCCCTGTACTGGCATACAAAGGGAACTCCGAAAGGATTAATAAAACCTTGTCACTGAATATAATACCAAAATCATATCGAAAGTTAAACCTGTATTTTTTCGGAGTAGAAAGAATTGGCTTTGTTGAAGCAATGTTTATATACGGATTTTCTTCATTATGTATTATAATCATGCTTGTTACAGGTATATCTGCATGGATTCAGCTATTAACAATGTAAATTAAAGGGGAAATTATAAATGAACACAAATATTACTGAAAAGACTATAAGGATAGAGGTAGTTACGGCAATGGTAGGAGAAGATTTAAAAGCTGTGACGTTAGAAAATTCACTTGAAAGTTTCCATAATATTTTGGGTGGTTCAGTGGATGTCATTGAACTTTCTCATGGTATCTATATTTACATAAATGGAAAAGGCCTGGTTGACGGCAGTAAGGGGAACTTTATAATTCTGAATGAGAATAATATACCGGAATCCGTGGTGGCCGGTAATGCCATCTTTGCTTGCCAGGATGAACAGGGTAATATTACGGGATTAACCGACCAGCAAGTTGAACTTATCTGTGATTTGTTTATTGATAATAAACTTATGAGACTGGGCTAAATAATGTTTCAGTAAAGACACAGTTCTGATTGACGTATGTACAGGCTGATATTATAATAAAAAGTGTAAGCGAAATTTAACCAATTAATACAGATTTTACATACCCATAAATAAATGAAGTTAATAAACAAACGAACTGTTCAAACTCTTGATATATCAGTGGATATACAGTCAGCATGACAAAGGCCAAACCAACTAACTCAGAATTTATTGCAATGGTGGCAGACAAGTTAAGATTAGAACATAAGGCTTCTTGAAAAAGCTAGGCTTGTGAACAGATCGTTCGCTCGAATAAACAAAAAAAGCGTCAGCATAATGAAAAATGCTGACGCTTTTTATGATTCTTTTTTAAAACGATCTTGCACTTTATTTCGTTTGCGATCACGATGTAAAATAAATCCAGCAATAAAGGCAATACCTAATATTACAAATAATAATCCACACACAAATTGCAATTGTAAAGAAGGAAAAGGGCTTTGTAAAATGCCAAATACCATATCCCTCATTAATTTAATTCCATATACCGCTAAAACACCGGGAAGTACAAGTATCATTAAAGCAATTAGTCTAATCATATTATTCCTTTCTTCCGCTGCTAAAATATTCAATAAACTCATTATATATGATACAAAACGTTTATTAAAGGAAGATTTCCTTTGAAAGTCATATGTGAATAAATATTTACACTAACAGGATAAGATATTTGTCAACAAGTGCAAATAAGGTTACATTATAAATGAAAGAAATTGCATAGTTTGTTTGAAAGAATATTCAGGGTAGGGTGAAGGTATGCAAAAGGTAATTATCATCGGGGCAGGTCAAGGCGGCTCCTCTATCTATCGATTATTAAAAGAAACAGAAATGTTAAAAGTAACAGCGGTTGTTGACATTAATCCTCATGCAAATGGACTTAAACTTGCGAGTGAAGATGGTGTGCAAATAGGTTATGATTGGCGTCAAATTGTTAAACAATCTGCTGATATTATTATTGAAGTAACAGGAGATGAAGAAGTAAGTAAAGAAATTAGATCTTCCATAAAAGAAAAAATTATTTTTATCCCTGGTAGTGTTGCTTATTTAATGGCCAAGCTTTTGCAGCAAAAGGAAGAGCTCATATCCGCTCTTTCTAATCAAACATATAAATTCAACCTCATTTTTAATACGACTGATAATGGCATGATAGTCATCAATCCAGATGAAGAAATTATTCTCTTTAATAAAAGTGCTGAAACAATGACAGGATTAAATAAAAAACAAGTGCTAGGTAAAAAAATTGGGGAAGTGATTAATGGAAGCTTACTGCCGAGAGTATTGCATTCAAGAAGAGTGGAAACAAATCAAGAGTTTGTTTTAGGTAGTGGGTTGAAAATTATTACAACGAGAATTCCTGTTATCGGTGACAACGGTCAATTAATCGGTGCGGTATCTATTTTTAAAGACATTACGGAATTAGTTAATCTAGCAGAAGAAATTACTGATTTGAAAAACTTAAAAACAATGCTTCAAGCGATTATTCATTCAAGCGATGAAGCGATTTCTGTTGTAGATGAAGATGGGAAAGGCCTAATTATTAACCCGGCTTATTCAAAAATCACTGGATTAGCAGAAGAAGAAGTGATCGGTAAACCTGCAACCGCTGATATTTCAGAAGGTGAAAGTGTTCACATGAAGGTACTAAAAACACGCAGAGCCATTAGAGGTGTGCCAATGCGGGTTGGCCCAAAGAGAAAAGAGGTCATTGTCAATGTAGCGCCCGTAATTGTAGATGGCATTCTAAAAGGAAGCGTCGGGGTTTTGCATGACGTTTCAGACTTACAAAGTATGAGTCGAGAATTAAACCGAGCGAGACAAATTATTAGAAATTTAGAAGCTAAGTATACTTTTGAGGATATTATTGGTCAGTCGGATGAAATGGCAATTGCTATTGAACAGGCTAAGCTAGGAGCGAAAACACCAGCAACCGTACTGCTTAGGGGCGAGTCTGGTACCGGTAAAGAATTATTTGCACATGCCATTCATAATGCAAGTGACCGTAAATATAATAAATTTGTTCGTGTAAACTGTGCTGCCTTATCGGAATCACTATTGGAAAGTGAATTATTTGGTTATGAGGAAGGTGCTTTTTCTGGTGCGAAAAGAGGCGGGAAAAGGGGCTTGTTTGAAGAAGCGGATAAAGGAAGTATCTTTTTGGATGAAATTGGCGAGTTAACTGCCAGCACACAGGCTAAACTATTAAGGGTGTTACAAGAAGGAGAGATTACCCGAGTAGGTGGTACGAAGCCTCTTCAGATTAACGTCCGAATTATTGCTGCGACAAATGTTAATTTGGAAAAAGCCATTGCGAACGGCGGATTTAGAGAGGATTTATACTACCGTTTGAATCGAATGCCAATTCATATTCCGTCTTTAAGAAAAAGAAAAGAAGATATCCCTTTATTAGTGGATCGCTTAATTGAAAAAATTAATATTGAATATGGCCGTAATGTAGAAGGTGTGACAGAAGAAGCAATGAAGGTTTTAATGGCATATGATTGGCCAGGTAATGTCCGTGAATTAGATAATATTATTGGAAGAGCGATTATATTTATGGGTTATCAAACACATATTGACAGTGAACATGTATCTACATTAACGAATAGTGATATCCCTGTTCTCGCTGATTCTGAAATGCATGTATCTATTCAGCAAGGAGAGCCATTAGCAAAGCAGCTAGAAGGTTTTGAAAAAGAAATTATTACGAAAGCAATGAAACAAGCAGGTGGAAATAAGACACAAGCTGCCAAGGATTTAGGGTTATCGGTAAGAAATTTATACTATAAATTAGAAAAATATCAAATTGAAAATAAAAGCATGCAATGATTTGCATGGTTTGCAATAAATTTCACGGTGTATTTATTCCTAATAAAGCGTTTTCATCGCATTTTAATTTTGGCACGGTAATTGCATAATAAAAAGATGAGTGCAGCAAAAAAAATTTTTTACTTGCACGCACTTTGAAGTAAAGGGGTTGAGACAGATGAAATTGGATTCGCTTATAGAGAAAGCAACCCAATATGAAGGCAATGTAGTTGCAGTTGCTGCAGCAGAAGACGAAGAAGTGTTAGAAGCTGTAGCTGGTGCACTAAAGAAAAACATGGCAAGCTTTCTGTTATTCGGTAACTCTGAAAAGATTACGCAAATACTGAATGCCAACCATGCGGATATCGCTAGTAGCGACCATCTAACAATTATGCATGCTGAAACAGCTGCTTTAGCTGCTGAAATGGCGGTTAAATCTGTCAAAGAAAAAAAAGCAAGCGTACTGATGAAAGGAAATGTTCCTACAGCAGTTATTCTAAAAGCCGTACTTAACAAAGAATATGGCTTAAGAACTGGTAGCGTTCTTTCACATGTTGCTGTGTTTGAAGTTCCTAACTTTGACAAATTTACAATTGTTACTGATGCTGCGATGAATATTGCGCCTGATTTGAGTCAAAAAGCGCAAATAACAGCTAATGCAGTAGGTATCGCTAAGAGTATTGGGGTAGAAATGCCTAAAGTTGCACCAATTGCTGCGGTTGAGGTAGTAAACCCAAATATGCAAGCAACATTAGATGCGGCGGCATTAACGCAAATGAATCAGCGTGGTCAAATTAAAGACTGCATCGTTGATGGACCTTTAGCACTTGATAATGCAGTTTCTATTGAAGCTGCCGAGCATAAAGGTATTACAAGTGATGTTGCTGGACGAGCAGATATCTTACTTGTCCCTACTATCGAAGTTGGAAATGCTTTATACAAATCATTGATCTACTTTGCTCAAGCAAAAGTTGGTGCAGTGATTGCAGGTGCAAAAGCACCAATCGTATTAACTTCCAGAGCAGACTCAGCAGAAAGTAAGTTATATTCACTTGCTTTAGCTATTTGCTCTGCTAAATAATATATTTTCTTTTTAAAAACAAGGAGGATTTACAACCATGGAAATTTTTAAATATCTAGAGAAATATGATTACGAACAAGTCGTTATTTGCCAAGATAAAGAATCAGGATTAAAAGCAATCATCGCTATTCATGATACAACTTTAGGGCCTGCACTAGGTGGAACACGTATGTGGACTTATGAGTCAGAAGAAGCGGCAATTGAAGATGCACTTCGTCTTGCAAAAGGTATGACTTATAAAAATGCTGCAGCTGGACTTAACCTTGGTGGTGGTAAAACAGTTATCATCGGCGATCCTAAAAAAGATAAAAATGAAGCATTATTCCGTGCTTTCGGACGTTATATTCAAGGACTTAACGGACGTTATATCACTGCAGAGGATGTAGGTACAACTGTGGCTGATATGGACCTTATCCATGAAGAAACTGATTATGTAACTGGTATTTCTCCAGCATTCGGTTCTTCTGGTAACCCGTCTCCTGTAACTGCTTACGGTGTATACGTAGGTATGAAAGCAGCAGCAAAAGCAGCATTCGGAACTGATTCTCTTGAAGGTAAAACAATTGCTGTTCAAGGTGTAGGTAACGTTGCTTATCACTTATGTAAACACCTTCATGAAGAAGGAGCAAAATTAATCGTAACGGATATTAACGAAGAAGCTGTTCAACGTGCAGTTGATGATTTCGGTGCAGAAGCAGTAGGAATTAATGACATTTATGGTGTTGAATGTGATATCTATGCTCCATGTGCATTAGGTGCAACTGTAAACGATGATACAATTCCACAACTTAAAGCAAAAGTTATCGCAGGTTCTGCTAACAACCAATTAAAAGAAGAACGTCACGGTGATCAAATCCACGAAATGGGTATTGTATACGCTCCTGACTATGTAATCAATGCTGGTGGTGTAATTAACGTTGCTGACGAACTTTATGGTTACAATGCTGAACGTGCTATGAAAAAAGTTGAAGGTCTATACGATACAATTGACCGTATTATGCAAATTTCTAAAGAAGAAAATATTCCAACTTATAAAGCTGCTGACCGTATGGCAGAAGAAAGAATTGCGACAATGAAACAATCTCGTAGCACATTCCTTCAAAATGGTCATCACATCTTAAGCCGCCGCAAGTAATAATGGTTCATATTGAAGTGGCGAGCGCCCAAGTCGGCGCGAGCTACTTCCTTATGTAATGTCAAAATAGGATAAATAATGGAGGGTCAGTTGTGCAAGATCAAATCAAGAGAATGCTCGTCATCAACCCAGGATCTACTTCTACGAAGATCGGTGTTTTCGATAATGATAGCTCAGTGTTTGAAAAAACATTAAGACATGATACAGACGAGATTAAAAAGTTTAAAACAATTTTCGATCAATATGAGTTCCGTAAAAACGCTATTTTAGAAACATTAGATGCTGAAGGAATTAACATTTCAAAACTAAGCGCAGTTGTCGGTCGTGGAGGACTTCTTCGTCCAATTCCTGGTGGTACTTATGCGGTTAACAAAGAAATGATTGAGGACTTAAAAGTTGGTTATGCTGGTCAGCACGCATCCAATTTAGGTGGGATTTTGGCTTACGAAATTGCTTCAGGTCTAAATATACCTTCCTTTATTGTCGATCCGGTTGTCGTTGATGAATTAGCTCCGATCGCCCGCGTTACTGGTTTCCCACAAATTGATAAAACAAGCATATTCCATGCATTAAATCAAAAAGCAGTAGCAAGAAGAGTATCAAAAAAATTAGGTAAAAAATACGAAGACCTAAACTTAATTGTTACGCATATGGGTGGCGGTGTTTCTGTTGGTGCACATGAAAAAGGTCGTGTCATTGATGTGAATAATGCACTTCACGGTGAAGGACCATTCAGTCCAGAGCGTGCAGGAACAGTTCCAGCTGGTGACCTTATTGATATGTGTTTCTCTGGTGAATATTACCGTGAAGAAATCATGAGTATGCTAGTTGGTGAAGGCGGTCTTGTTGGCTACCTTGGGACAAACGATGCTGTGAAAGTTGAAAAAATGATTGAAGCTGGCGATGAGAAAGCGAAGCTTGTTTACGATGCAATGGGTTACCAAATTGCTAAAGAAATTGGTACAGCAAGTGCGGTACTAAAAGGTAAAGTAGACGCGATCATTTTAACAGGTGGACTAGCTTATGGGAAAGCATTTGTAAATGATATTTCAAGCTATGTTAACTGGATTGCAGATGTCATCATTGAACCTGGTGAAGATGAGCTTCAAGCACTTGCAGAAGGTGCACTACGTGTTCTTCGTGGCGAAGAAGAAGCTAAGAATTACTCGATTGATGAATTAAATACAACAACGGTTAAGTAAGTAGTAATAGGAGGGTTTATTAATGGCACAAGAATATGATTTAGTCATTCTTGGCGGAGGTACAGGTGGTTATGTAGCTGCTATTCGTGCTTCTCAGCTTGGTCTTAAAACAGCGTTAGTAGAAAAAGGAAATCTTGGCGGGACTTGCCTTCATAAAGGTTGTATCCCAAGTAAAGCATTACTAAGAAGTGCAGAAGTGTATGCGACTGCAAAAAATAGTGATGAGTTCGGTATTTCTACTGGTGATGTATCAGTAAACTTTGCAAAAGTACAAGAAAGAAAAGGTAAAATTGTTGATCAATTGCACAAAGGTGTTCAACATTTAATGAAACAAGGGAAAATTGATGTTTACGATGGTTTCGGACGTATACTAGGACCATCTATCTTCTCACCTACAGCAGGAACGATTTCTGTTGAAATGAACAATGGTGATGAGAATGAAATGCTTGTCCCTAAAAATGTAATTGTGGCAACAGGATCTCGCCCAAGAACATTACCAGGTCTAGAAGTTGGCGGTAATGTGATGACTTCTGATGAAGCATTATCTATGGAAGAAATCCCTAAATCAATTATTATCGTAGGTGGCGGAGTAATCGGTATTGAGTGGGCGTCTATGCTTGCAGATTTCGGTGCTGAAGTAACTGTTTTAGAATTTGCTGACCGTATTATCCCTACCGAAGATAAGGATGTAAGTAAGGAAATGCAACGCCTACTTAAAAAACGTGGTGTGAATATCGTTACAAAAGCGAAAGTACTTCCTGAAACATTGAAACAAGATGGCGGAGTAACGGTTTCTGCTGAAGTAAAAGGCGAAACACAAGAATTCTCAGCAGAAAAACTGCTAGTTTCTGTTGGGCGCCAAGCGAACACTGAAGGTATTGGCCTTGAGAACACAGATATCCAAGTAGAAAAAGGTAGCATCGTTGTAAACGAACATTACCAAACAAAAGAATCACATATTTATGCAATTGGTGATGTAATTGGTGGCCTTCAACTTGCACATGTTGCTTCACACGAAGGAATTCATGCAGTTGAGCATATTGCAGACCAAAATCCAGAGCCAATGGATTATGATCTTGTCTCTAAATGTATCTATTCTTCACCAGAAGCTGCAAGTGTAGGTATCACAGAAGACCAAGCAAAGGAACAAGGCTATAAAGTAAAAGTCGGTAAATTCATGTTCCGTGCTATTGGTAAAGCACTTGTATTTGGTGAGTCTGATGGATTCGTGAAAATTGTTGCTGATGAAGAAACAGATGACATTTTAGGTGTTCACATGATTGGACCACATGTGACAGATATGATTACAGAAGCAGGTCTTGCAAAAGTATTAGATGCTACACCATGGGAAGTAGCACATACGATTCACCCTCACCCAACTTTATCTGAAGCAATCGGAGAAGCTGCATTAGCAGTAGACGGAAAAGCGATTCACGGATAAGCGTTTCGGGTAATAAAAGTGGACTTCTAGATTTGTTTTTAAAATATCTAGAAGCCTACTTTATAAAGTGGAGAATATAAGAGCGTTCCACGTTCTTCTATATATATTTAGGAGGTTTTGAAATGGGTAAAACTAAAAATCGTCATAAAGCTTTAGGTTTAAGTGATGAGCAAGTATTAGAAATGTATGAAACCATGCTTTTAGCACGCCGTATTGACGAGCGTATGTGGCTTTTAAACCGTGCAGGTAAAATTCCTTTCGTTATTTCATGTCAAGGACAAGAGGCTGCGCAAGTAGGTGCATCTTTTGCATTAGACAGAGAGAAAGATTATGCCCTTCCATATTATCGTGACATGGGCGTTGTTCTTGCATTCGGTATGACTGCGAAAGAATTAATGTTATCAGCATTCGCTAAAGCGGAAGATCCTAACTCAGGTGGCCGTCAAATGCCAGGTCACTTTGGACAAAAGAAAAACCGTATCGTAACAGGTTCTTCTCCAGTTACAACTCAAGTTCCTCACGCAGTAGGTATTGCACTTGCTGGAAAAATGGAAAATAAAGATCTTTGTACTTTCGTTACTTTCGGAGAAGGTTCTTCTAACCAAGGAGACTTCCACGAAGGAGCAAACTTTGCAGGTGTTCATAAATTACCAGTTATTTTCATGTGTGAAAATAATAAGTATGCGATCTCTGTACCAATTGAAAAACAATTGGCATGTGAAAAAGTATCAGATCGTGCAATCGGTTACGGTATGCCTGGTGTAACTGTAGATGGTAACGATCCATTAGCAGTGTACCAAGCAGTTAAAGAAGCAGCAGATCGTGGACGTAAAGGTGAAGGCCCTACATTAGTTGAAACGGTTTCTTATCGCTTAACTCCACACTCTTCTGATGATGATGACCGTAGCTACCGTGATCGTGAAGAAGTAGCTGCAGCAAAAGAAAAAGATTCGATTATTACTTTTGCAGCATACTTAAAAGAAATTGGCATCTTTGATGATGAAAAAGAAAAAGAAATGAACGATCGCATTATGAAAATCGTGAATGAAGCAACTGATTATGCTGAAAATGCACCATATGCCGATGCAGAAGATGCATTGAAATATGTGTACGCAGAATAAGTAGGGGGGAATAACACATGGCAGTAATGTCTTATATTGACGCGATCACTTTAGCGATGCGCGAAGAAATGGAAAGAGACCCAAAAGTATTTGTACTAGGAGAAGACGTTGGTCGTAAAGGTGGCGTTTTTAAAGCGACAAACGGCTTATATGAAAAATTTGGTGAAGACCGTGTGCTAGATACACCACTTGCAGAATCTGCAATCGCTGGTGTTGGTGTTGGAGCAGCAATGTACGGTATGCGTCCAATTGCAGAAATGCAATTTGCTGATTTCATCATGCCTGCTGTCAACCAAATTATTTCAGAAGCGGCAAAAGTTCGTTACCGTTCTAATAACGACTGGAGTGCACCAATGGTTATTCGTGCACCATATGGCGGCGGCGTTCACGGTGCCCTTTATCACTCTCAATCAGTAGAAGCTGTATTTGCAAACCAACCAGGTTTAAAAATTGTGATGCCTTCTACTCCATATGATGCAAAAGGACTTTTAAAAGCAGCGATTCGTGATGACGATCCTGTTATGTTCTTTGAGCATAAACGTGCTTACCGTTTAATTAAAGGTGAAGTACCTGAAGATGATTATGTACTACCAATTGGTAAAGCTGATGTGAAACGTGAAGGTGAAGATATTACAATCATCACTTACGGTTTATGCGTACACTTTGCACTTCAAGCAGCAGAAAAACTAGCGAAAGATGGTATCTCTGCTCACATTTTAGACTTACGTACGGTTTATCCATTAGATAAAGAAGCAATTATTGAAGCAGCTTCTAAAACGGGTAAAGTCCTTCTTCTTACAGAAGATACTAAAGAAGGAAGCATTATGGGTGAAGTAGGTTCTATTATTGCTGAGAACTGCCTATTTGACTTAGATGCACCGATTATGCGTCTTGCAGGTCCAGATGTACCAGCAATGCCATATGCACCAACAATGGAGAAATTCTTCATGGTTAACCCGGATAAAGTAGAAAAAGCAATGAGAGAATTAGCTGAATATTAATCAAAAAGTGGCAATGAGAGCGGAAATCCGACTCTTTTTGCCGCATTCTAAATAGATGTGATAAGTAATAAGGAGGTCACTTTAATAATGGCTATCGAACAAATCAAAATGCCTCAATTAGGTGAAAGTGTAACAGAAGGTACAATTAGTAAATGGTTAGTATCTGTTGGTGATAAAGTAAATAAATACGATCCACTTGCAGAAGTAATGACTGATAAAGTAAATGCTGAGGTTCCTTCGTCTTTTGATGGAGTAATCAAAGAATTAATTGCTGAAGAAGATGGCACGTATGAAGTAGGCGAAGTCATTTTAACGATTGAAACTGAAGGCGGAAGCAGTGATGCGCAAGCTACAGAAGGATCATCTGCTCCTGCAAAAGAGGAAGCGCCGAAAGAAGAAGCTAAATCGCAAGCTTCTACACCTGCAGCGGATGCGCCAAAAGCTGGACGTTATTCTCCAGCAGTGCTTAAGCTATCTCAAGAGCACGGAATTGATCTTAGCCAAGTGGCTGGTACAGGAGCTGGCGGAAGAATTACACGTAAAGACTTAAATAAAATTATTGAGTCTGGTAATATCCCAACTGCTGATAATGCACCGAAAGCAGAAGCACCAGCAAAAGCAGAAGCGCCTAAACAAGAAGCACCAAAAGCGGCACCTTCTAAGCCAGCTAAAGCAGCAGGCACAAATGTACCAGTTGTACCAGGAGATGAAGAAATTCCTGTGACAGGTGTACGTAAAGCAATTGCAGCTAATATGCTTAAGAGCAAACATGAGGCACCTCATGGTTGGACAATGATGGAAGTAGACGTAACAAATCTTGTTGAGTATCGTAACTCAATTAAAGGTGAGTTCAAGAAAAAAGAAGGCTTTAACCTTACTTTCTTCGCTTTCTTCGTAAAAGCAGTAGCTCAAGCACTTAAAGAATATCCACAAATCAATTCTATGTGGGCTGGCGATAAAATTGTACGTAAAAAAGATATTAACTTAAATATTGCCGTAGCAACACAAGATGCTCTTTACACGCCTGTAATTAAAAATGCTGATGAAAAAACAATCAAAGGCATTGCGCGTGAAATTGGTGAGCTAGCTGGTAAAGTACGTGCAGGTAAATTAACAGGTGCTGATATGTCTGGTGGTACTTTCACTGTAAATAATACTGGTTCATTCGGTTCTGTTCAATCAATGGGTATCATCAACCACCCACAAGCAGCTATTCTTCAAGTGGAATCAATCGTTAAACGTCCGGTTGTAATGGATAACGGTATGATTGCTGTTCGTGACATGGTTAACCTTTGTATGTCTCTTGACCACCGTGTTCTAGACGGATTAGTATGTGGTCAATTCATGCAACGTGTAAGAGAAATTCTTGAAAATACTTCTAAAGAAAACACTTCTGTATACTAAGAAGTAATCGTAAAAAATGAGAGGCGAGCTGCCTCTCATTTTTTTATGAAAATAACCTCATAAAACTCACCCCAAGATAAAAATGATGGATTTCTACAAAAGATTGCAGCTTTTTCCTATCTATAATACAATAAAAATATGATTTATTAGAATTTTATTAATGTTTTGATCGCTATGATGAGGGGAGGTCCTGTCTTTTTTAGACAGATATTTTATGAACTTAAATAAAATGAGAAATGAGACATTTGCAAAGCCGACTTTAAACGATTGGCAGGAGAAAGCAAAGGAATCATTAAAAGGTGGGTCCATCGATCGTTTATCAACAGTTACTTATGAAGGGATTAAACTGAAACCGCTTTATTCACGAGAAGATCTACCTTCACCCATTCAACATACACTTCCAGGAAGTTCAGATTTCCGTCGAGGGTATAGCTCTTCAGGTTATCTTGAAGAAGAATGGTACATATCGCAACGGCTTTCTTCTACATCGGCAAAAGAAGTGAAAAGACAATTATTAGAGGAATTAAATAAAGGGCAATCAGCAGTTTCATTGAACCCGGATCTCTACAAGCTTTCAGAAGTCGAAGAGATTGTTGAAGGTTTAGAAGAATATCCATTATGTTTGATGACGGAAAATTCTTTACTAGATTTATACAAGACGATTGGTCAGCAAAATTGGAAAGGGTTTATTGGGAAAGATCCATTAGCCAGTTTAATGAAAGCTAGTAAAGGTTACGATCATGATTGGTTAGAAGCAATTGTACAGGCGAAGAAGTCTTCGCCTCAGCTAAAAACCATTTTAATTCAAACGACCATTTATCATGAATTGGGTGCAAATGCGGTTCAAGAATTAGCAATTGCTATTGCTTCTGCTGTTTCTCATATTGAGCGCTTGCTCAGCGAAGACTTCTCTATAGAAGAAATAGTGGATAAGGTCGTGTTTCACTTTGCCATTGGCGCCCATTTCTTTACGGAAATCAGTAAACTAAGAGCGGCAAAAATCCTATGGTATAAAGTTTTAGAAGCATACGGGCTAAATGAGGAGAATATGAACATGACGATTTCTGCTCAAACTTCCCCATATACGAAAACATTGTACGACCCTTATGTCAATCTTTTACGGGCAGGGAATGAGGCTTTTGCGGCTATATTAGGTGGGATCAATTATTTACACGTTTCACCATTTGATGAGCCTAGTGAAGATTCCTCTCTTACAGCGAATCGAATTGCTCGAAATACACAGTTGATTTTAAGAGAAGAAGCGCATTTGAATAAAGTAGTTGATCCAGCAGGAGGGTCTTATTATATTGAATCAATGACGAATCAAATTGCTGAAAGAGCTTGGGATTTATTTTTAGCAATAGAAGATCAAGGTGGTATGGAAGTTGCCATCGAAACAGCCTGGATCCAAGAACAAATTACGCATGTGCAAAAAAAGCGGCTTTCAGACATTTTCACGCGTAAACAAAGTATAATTGGCACGAACAAATATGCAAATTTAGATGAATTACCGTTGAAGAATGCAGTGACGCTAGGCAACCGTTTATCCATTCCATATGAAAAATTGCGCTATCAAGTAGAAACAATGAAGGCGAATGGCGTGGATACTCAGGTGGGTTTATTATGTCTTGGAGATTTAAAAAAGCATAAGGCGCGCATGGATTTTGTAACCGGTTTTTTAGCTCCAGGTGGGATTAGATCCCATATTATTCCAATTATCCATACAGAGAACTTAAAGGAACAAATAGAAAATAATCCTTTCTCTCATTACGTGATTTGTGGAGCAAACGATCAATATGATGACAGTCTCTTAACTGCTGCGAAGATAATAATGGCAGAGAAACAAAGAGAATTTAAACTATATTTGGCTGGTCAACCTACAGTTGAGGAACAGAAGCGTTGGAAAGAAGCGGGAGTCACCGAGTTTTTCCATATGAAAAGTGATTGCTACCATATTCTAAGCACCATTGTGGAAGATTGGGAGGGCGAAGTGAAATGACCAAACCTGATTTTACGAAAGTGAAATTATTTAATGAAAGTAACCAAGCACAACAACATGATATAAACATACATGGTGATGTGTTTGAAACAAATGAAAGTATAAATATTAAATCGGTTTATTCGCATAATGATCTAACGTCGATGGAACACCTAGATGATATGCCAGGAATGGCACCTTACACACGCGGACCCTATCCAACGATGTATGTCAATCGACCTTGGACTGTTAGACAATATGCTGGGTTTTCAACAGCGGAGGAAAGCAATGCATTCTATCGTCGTAATTTAGCGATGGGGCAAAAAGGGCTTTCAGTAGCTTTTGATCTTGCCACACATCGTGGCTATGATTCTGACCATCCGCGAGTGGTTGGCGATGTCGGAAAAGCAGGCGTAGCTATTGATAGTATTTTAGATATGAAAGTATTATTCGATGGCATTCCTTTAGACCAAATGTCAGTCTCCATGACAATGAATGGAGCAGTTTTACCGATCATGGCGTTTTATATCGTCACGGCTGAAGAACAGGGCGTGAGCCAGGAAAAGCTTGCGGGGACGATTCAAAACGATATCCTCAAAGAGTATATGGTGAGAAATACTTATATTTATCCACCAGAAATGTCAATGAAAATCATTGCAGACATATTTGAATATACTTCTCATTATATGCCTAAATTTAATAGTATCAGTATATCGGGTTATCATATGCAAGAAGCAGGCGCGCCTGCAGATATAGAATTAGCATACACGCTCGCGGATGGACTTGAATATGTGCGCACAGGGATGAAAGCAGGGATTGATATTGATTCCTTCGCCCCTAGATTATCCTTTTTTTGGGCCATTGGGATGAACTACTTTATGGAAGTGGCAAAGATGAGAGCGGCTAGGCTTATTTGGGCGAAGATGATGAAAACCTTTGCACCTAAAAACCCGAAATCCATGGCGTTAAGAACACACTCGCAAACTTCCGGCTGGAGCTTAACAGAACAAGATCCATACAATAATGTGACAAGAACTTTGATAGAAGCGCATGCAGCGGCGATGGGACATACCCAATCACTACATACAAATGCACTGGATGAAGCGATTGCCTTACCAACCGATTTCTCAGCAAGAATCGCACGGAATACACAGTTGTTTTTGCAAGAGGAAACAGGAATAACCAATGTAATCGATCCTTGGGGCGGTTCCTATTATGTAGAAAGTCTAACAAATGAGTTGGTAGAGAAAGCTTGGTCACATATTGAGGAAATTGAAGAACTTGGTGGAATGGCTAAAGCGATTGAGACAGGGTTACCAAAAATGAGGATTGAGGAAGCGGCTGCAAGAAGGCAGGCACAGATAGATTCGAATAAAGAAACAATCATTGGTGTGAATAAATACCGTCTTGAGCAGGAGGAACCGCTAGATATTCTAAATATTGATAATACCGCAGTTCGGTTAAAGCAAATAGAACGTCTAGAGCATTTAAGAGCGACAAGAGATGAAGATAAGGTACAAGAAGCACTTGCAGCTATTACGAGAGCAGCTGAGACAGGTGAAGGAAATCTCTTAGCCTTAGCCGTTCAGGCTGCAAGGGTGCGGGCATCATTAGGAGAAATTTCTGATAGCATTGAATTAGTTGCCAAACGACATAAAGCGATGATCCGCTCTATTAGTGGGGTATATAGTTCCCATTTTTCTAATGAAGAGGAAATGAATGAAGTAAAGGCACTGGCTGATGAGTTTTTAGAAAATGAGGGGAGAAGACCTCGTATTTTAATAGCAAAAATGGGACAAGATGGACATGACAGAGGAGCGAAAGTCATTTCTACAGCCTTTGCAGATTTGGGATTTGATGTGGACATCGGGCCATTATTTCAAACGCCAGAAGAAACAGCGATACAGGCAGTGGAAAATGATGTGCATGTGGTTGGGTTTAGTTCTCTTGCTGCCGGTCATAAAACATTGTTACCACAATTAGTAGCTGAGTTAAAAAAGCTAGGGCGTGAAGATATTTTAGTCGTAGTAGGTGGTGTAATTCCACCTCAAGATTATGAATATTTGCTCTCCAATGGCGCATCTGCTATTTTTGGTCCAGGAACAGTCATTCCAGTGGCTGCACAAAAAGTAATAAGAGAAATCTATCATCGTCTAGGGTATGAGGAAGTGGCGAATGAACATGGACATATATAAGAAGCGTGGAGGGCCTTCTGAACAAGTTTTTACAGATTCTACGCGGGATGAATCCTCTCTAACAAGAGGAAGGTCATTTAGAAAGAAAAAAGAAACACCACCTCCAATTGATGATTTGGAAAGAGGCTTGTTAGCGGGTGAAAGAAGTGCGCTTGCCCGTGCGATTACATTAATTGAAAGTAATGCCGAGGATCATTTTCAAGCAGCTCAAGAGTTGTTACACAGAGTTTTGCCACACGCAAATCAATCTATACGTATTGGCATAACTGGGGTACCTGGTGCAGGAAAAAGTACTTTTATTGAATCTTTTGGTTCATTTCTATGTGATGAGATAGGTGCAAAAGTAGCTGTATTGGCTGTTGACCCTAGTTCAAAATTAAGTGGTGGCAGTATTCTTGGAGATAAAACAAGAATGGAGCAACTTGCTAGAAATCCGCATGCATTTATTCGTCCATCGCCCACATCAGGAAAGCTAGGTGGTGTCCATCGTAAAACAAGAGAAACGATGATTTTATGTGAAGCCGCTGGTTTTGATGTCATCATAGTTGAAACGGTCGGCGTTGGCCAAAGCGAAGTGATTGTACGCGATATGGTTGACTTCTTCATGCTCCTTGTTTTAACAGGAGCTGGTGACGAACTGCAAGGAATGAAAAAGGGCATTATGGAGTTGGCAGACACGGTTATCGTTAATAAAGCAGATGGAGAAAATAAATATGCAGCCCAAAAAACGAGAGCTGAATATGAAAAGATTCTTCATTTCCTTCAACCTGCAACGAAAGGATGGCCATCTAAGGCTTATGTATGTTCCTCTCTGTATGAAGAAGGTATAAAAGAAGTGTGGCAAGTGATTCAACAATTTATCGTAAATACACAAGCATCAGGTGTCTTCGAACAAAGAAGGAGGGAACAAGCGAAAGAATGGCTTTATTCCATGATCACAGATCAACTTCATTATCGTTTTTTTGGTTCACCTATCGTGAAAGAAATGTTGCCTAAGATAGAAAATGATGTGATTGCAGGTAACCGAACCGTTACATCGGTTGTCGAGGAACTTTTTAGGCGCTATACAAAAGAATAAAAAAAGCTGCCCCTTCACCGTGATAGGGGCAGTTCTAGTATATATAAGCCTGCTTTACTAGCAGGAACACCCAGGGGGAGGGTTATATAGTGTATATTACCCCAAAGTTTTTCATTTAAAACTAAAAGATAAAAGTTTCTATACTGTAAAAAAACTCACGACCTTGGTATGATATAATTATACGTAAATGAATAAAACGTATGAAGGACAATAGATCCTAATTATTCTTTAGGGGGAATGAAATGATGAGTATGGATTTTAATTTGTTTATGAATGATGTTGTGCAACAAGCTCGTAAAGAAATCGTTCATGCAGGATATACAGAGTTAAGAACAGCAGAAGATGTGAAAGAAGCCTTAAATAAAAAAGGAACAACGCTCGTAATGGTTAACTCTGTTTGTGGGTGTGCAGGAGGAATTGCTCGTCCGGCCGCAGCACATTCTATTCATTATGATAAGCGTCCAGATCATTTAGTAACAGTATTTGCTGGTCAAGATAAAGAAGCGACTGCTGAGGCACGTTCTTATTTCACAGGTTTCCCACCATCTTCACCTTCTTTTGCTTTGTTAAAAGATGGAGAAATTATTACAATGGTTGAACGCCATGATATTGAGGGACACGATCCAATGGCAGTTGTTCAAAAGCTTCAAGCATCATTCGAAGAACATTGTGAAGAAGTATAAAATAATCATTCTATCATTGAAAGAATAGCCGTTTCGTACGGTTATTTTTTTTGCATTTCACAGGGGATTTTTCCTTTATTTTTTTAGAGAGAAATAAAAACTAGTAAATTTTCCTTTTCATATACAATTCCTTCCTTTATACTGTAAAATAGTTAGAAAAATCAAATAAATATTGCGAAAATATAATTATGCAAATATATCATTGCATATTCATACAAATGTGTTAAAATACATATAGATGAATAAATATTAATTGATTAGAAACGAAATTTATTTTCATACTATATAATTTTAGGAGGAAAGATTGTGAAAAAACAATGGATACTTTTAAGTGCGTTATTAGTATTAATTGCAGGATTTTTAGCTGCATGTGGATCAGGTGAAGAAGCGGCTAGTGATAACGATAAAAAAACATTAGTAATGGGTACGTCTGCTGATTATCCACCATTTGAATATATTGATACAGCACAAGGAGAAGAGATTATTGGGATTGATGCTGATATCGCAAAAGCAGTAACTGAAAAGCTAGGGTACAATTTAGAAATTAAAGATATGGATTTTGGTGGACTGATTCAAGCACTTAACTCTGAACAAGTTGATTTTGTTGCATCAGCAATGTCTGCGACGGATGATAGAAAAAAGAATGTTGACTTCACTGAAATCTATTATACTTCTAAACATATGATTATCTCCAAAGAAGGTAGCGGTATTGAATCAGCTGAAGATTTAGAAGGAAAAACTGTCGGTGTACAATTAGGTTCTATTCAAGAGACAAAAGCAAATGATTTAGCTAAAGAAATAGATATGAAGGTTGAAAGTCGAAATCGTATTCCTGAAATCATTCAAGAGATTAAAGCAGGTCGCTTTGAAGCAGCTATTATTGAAGATACAGTTGCACAAGGGTTCCTTGAAAAAGAGAAAGATTTAGCTGGTGTCACGATTGAGGATGCTGACGGTGGTTATGCAATTGCTTTACCAAAAGGTAGTGAGTTAACAGAAGAATTTAATAAAGCCTTACAAGAAATGATTGATAACGGGGAAATTGAGGACATTATCACAAAGTGGTTCTCTGAACAATAAACCTAAATCAACGTTCAGAGGGGAAACACCTTCTGGGCGTTTTTCCCTTCAATGGGTGAAGCAAATGAATTCAAAATATTAATGACTGAGAGGAATGGCAATATATATGAATTTAGATTTTACCTCTGTCCTCCCTTCTCTACCTTTCATTTTACAAGGGCTCGGTGTCACATTACAGATTGTTTGTTTAGCGGGTATTTTAGGGTTTTTATTAGGAATTATCCTTTCTTTATGTAAGATTAGTAAAATTAAGCTATTAAACTGGCTAGCCAATGCTTATACTTCCGTTTTTAGAGGTACGCCATTAATTCTACAATTGATGATTATTTATTTTGGCTCACCACAAGTACTTGGGTTCCAAATAGAGGGTGTAACGGCTGCCATTATCGGATTTGCATTGAACTCGGCCGCTTATATTTCTGAGATTATTCGTGCGGGCATACAAGCAATTGATAAAGGACAGCAAGAAGCAGCAATGGCTTTAGGCGTTCCGTATCGTCCGACAATGGTAAATATTATTCTTCCCCAAGCAATGAAGAACATTTTACCAGCGCTAATGAATGAATTCATTACATTAACGAAAGAGTCCGCCCTCGTAACGACAATTGGGGTAATGGATGTGATGCGACGGGCGTACCAAGTAGGAGCGAACCAGTATCAATTTATGGAACCACTTCTTCTTGCCGGAATCATTTACTATATTCTAGTAACGATCCTTACATTCTTAGGTAAATTAGTTGAAGGGCGGTTGAGATCCAATGATTAAAGTGGAAAAATTGCATAAATCCTTTGGGAAGAATGAAGTGCTTAAAGGTATTTCAACGCAGATTAATAATGGTGAAGTTGTTGCTATTATTGGTCCATCTGGATCTGGTAAATCAACTTTTTTACGTTGTATTAATAAATTGGAAGAGCCGACAGACGGGAAGATATGGATTAAAGGTGCGGATATTACTGATCGGCAAACAGATATATTAAAAGTTCGACAGAATGTAGGGATGGTGTTTCAACATTTCCACTTATTTCCGCATATGACTGTATTGGAGAATTTAACCTATGCGCCGTTAAAGGTGAAGAAAACAACAAAATCAGAAGCGGAAAATACCGCTATGGATTTACTAGAAAAAGTCGGATTAGCTGTAAAAGCACAGGAGTATCCTAGCAAATTATCAGGTGGTCAAAAGCAGCGGGTAGCGATTGCCCGCGCGCTTGCGATGAATCCAGAAATTATGCTGTTTGATGAGCCAACCTCAGCACTGGATCCTGAAATGGTAAAAGAAGTGTTAGATGTAATGAAAACGCTCGCTCATTCAGGTATGACAATGGCTATTGTTACACATGAAATGGGGTTTGCGCGTGAGGTGGCGGATCGAGTGTTATTTCTAGACGGTGGCGTGCTTGTAGAAGATGCCCCGCCTAACGAATTTTTTTCCCATCCTAAGTCTTCGCGTGCACAAGATTTCTTACAAAAAGTGCTATAAAATGGAAAAGAACTGTCTAGGGCTGTCGAGATTATTTAATCTCGACAGCCTATTTTCATTTAACTTCAACTACTTCTAGTAAATTTAGTGCAATACAAGCACTTTCAACGCAACCAAGTTGAACGATTGGAATATGATTTTTCAATTCGAAGTTTGCCTTATTAAAACCTATAGCTTCTTCTTAAACATGATAATTTATTGATTGATACGTAAAAAATCCATTCGTGCTATATAGGAATCATTGAAAAGTTCTAAGCAATGGTTTGCTGATAGCGCAGTTTAAGAAGCGTTCCTCAGCATTTATGCAAATCAAACTTTGAAGTAATAATATATACAGACACCTAATCATTTTTGATAAATATACTACAGTGTTATAAATAAAATATTAGGAGTAATGTCTATGTTTTATCATATAAAGGAATTACAATACCATGCAAAACCAGAAAGACCTGATCCAATCTTCGCTCGACAACTGCAAGAAGTAATTGGAGGGCAGTTTGGAGAAATATCTGTTGCACTACAATATCTCTTTCAAGGTTGGAACGTTCGAGGCAATGGGAAATATAAAGATTTATTAATGGATACTGGGGCTGAGGAGTTAGCACATATAGAGATGTTAGCCACAATGGTTGCTCGCTTATTAGATGGAGCACCAGTAGGAGACTTAGAAACAGCTGCTAAAGATCCTATTATTGGGGCTATTCTAGGGGGAATGAATCCTCAGCATGCCATTGTCTCGGGATTAGGTGCAATGCCAGCTGATAGTAACGGAAAAAAATGGACAGCAGATTATATTATTGCTAGTGGTAATTTACTTGCTGATTTTAGAGCGAATTTAAATGCGGAATCACAAGGAAGGTTACAAGTTGCGCGTTTATATGCTGCGACAAATGATAAAGGTGTGAAAGATATGCTCTCTTGGCTTCTTGCACGGGATACTATGCATCAAAATCAATGGCTTGCAGCTATTAAAGAATTGGAAGAAAAAGAAAATGTCGTTGTACCAAGTACCTTTCCGAGAGAACTTGAAAAACAAGAAGTCTCTTATACTTTATTTAATTTTTCAGAAGGGAATGAAAGTGCAGAAGGAAGATGGGCACATGGACCGAGTATGGATAAGCTAGGTACATTCAACTATGTGGAAAACCCTGTCCCTCTTGCAAAAAAACCGAAATTAAAACCTGCACCAGATTATATATTTAATACTCCACCATCAGTAATAAGGGGGAGAGATGATCAAATACCACCTAGTTTATATTAAGCTCTTTGTTCTTAGAGGTTTTAAACAAGAAGTCTCTTTGAGAAAGATTCCCAAGTAATAGTAAAGCGTCTTTATTGTCATATTTTTGCCGATAAAGGCCTTTTTCCTTTTTATTTCTTATTTTTTTATTATTAGAATGTGATTATTGTATAATAATAAGACATATCATGTTAGATGGTGCGATATTCTTTCGTATTTTTGGTTAGTGTGTTATAATCAATTGTTTTGCGGGGCTTTGGAGATTAGAGAAGAAATAAAAGCAAAAAATCACTAAAGTAGATAAGCAAGAACGCTACGTACTTGATGCTCTAGCATGATGAACATACGAGGAGTAATAAGATGAAATTCAGAATAGGCTATAGGACAGTGAAAACGGCAGTCGGAGCAACACTTGCTATTATGATTGCACAAATGCTTGGTTTGGAAAACTATGTCTCTGCCGGTATTTTAACGATTTTATGTGTGAAGGTGACAAAAAAAGATTCCTTGCGTGCTTCATGGGATCGGGTATTCGCGTGTTTCATTGCCATATTTGTTGCGTCTCTACTCTTTGAAATACTCGCCTATCATCCATTAGTCATTGGAATCGTCTTACTTGTGTTTATTCCATTAGCGGTGATGTTCAAAGCTAGCGATGGAATTGTAACAAGTTCCGTTATTATTCTACATATTTATTCAGCTGAACAAGTGACACTGGGACTGATTTTAAATGAGATAGGTATTATTATTATTGGGGTCGGAATCGCGTTATTAGCCAATTTATACATGCCTAGCCTTGACGTAAAATTAAAGGAATACCAGGTGGAAATTGAGCAAAATTTCAAACTGATTTTTGATGAAATTGTCATTTATTTACGAACAAATGAAAGTACTTGGGATGGTAAGGAAATCACCGAGACGTATCAATTAATTGAAGAAGCAAAAGCGTTAGCATTCAGAGAAGTGGAGAACCATGTATTAAGAAACGAGAGTCTCTATTATAGTTATTTCAAAATGAGAGAGAAACAATTTGAGATCATTGAGCATGTGTTGCCAGTAGTGACGGCAATTGACGAAAATGTTGAGCAGGCAGAGATGATAGCTGATTTTATTGAGGATTTATCCGAACACATCCATCCAGGAAATACGGCCAGTCTCTTTATCGATAAGTTACACCAAATGCGGGCCCAATTCGCTGAAATGTCATTGCCACAGACAAGAGAAGAATTTGAAGCGCGTGCAGATTTGCTTTATTTTATCAAAGAAATGGAAGAATACCTCTTCATTAAAAGTCAATTTGCGGGATTAAAAGGAAGTAAGAGCTTGTATCAAAATACGGTCACGGGAGAACAATAAGAGAAAAAGGATGTGATTCTATTGCTAAAAGTAATGAGTCATCTTTTTCTAATATTAATGTTTTCTCCCCTTTGGCCCATTGGACCAAACCCATTACCGGGGGATCCTTTTGTGATTGTAAATAAGCGCACAAATGAGCTAACTTTCATCGATAATAGAGAGATTCAACAGGTTGTTCATGTTGCTACTGGAAAGACGGATAGCTTAACGCCAGAGGGCATGTTTACAGTTGTAGTAAAAGCGGAAAATCCTTATTATCGAAAAAAAGATATTCCAGGCGGGAAGAAAAATAACCCGTTAGGTACACGCTGGATTGGCTTTGATGCGAAAGAGACAGATGGTAGGATTTATGGCATTCATGGCACTAATGACCCGGAGTCGATTGGTCACTATGTTTCTAATGGCTGTATTCGCCTAAAGAATGATCATGTTGAGGCTTTATTTGATAGAATTCCTATTGGAACGAAAATTTTAATTGTTTCAACTGATAAATCAACTGAGCAATTAGCAAAAAAATATGACGTGTTATAAAAGGACGGCTCAACATTCGGAATTTCCGAGTGCTGAGCCGTCCTTTTTTTGTTAAGTTACAACTGTTTCATGCTTTTCTTAATTTATATTAGAAGAACATCGTTAGCCCCATTAAAAGTGTCGATGCGAGCATAACGAAAATCATTAAATAGACTATGATTTTCATTGTTTTTTTCGGCAATTTCTTTCACCCTCTCTTTGAGTGGTATTCTTCTTTATTTTACTAGGATTTTCTCATTTGAACAACAGAGAGTTATTTTTCTTGTATATTCGACATATTCGTGGAAAATTATTATAATTATATATAGTTAGAAAATAATGATATTTACAAACATAACATAGGGGGGATTTCGTTGGTCAAAAAAATTGATCATATTGGTATCGCTGTTCGATCATTAGCGCAATCATTACCTTTTTATACGGAAACATTGCAATTACCTTTGTTAGGAATAGAAGAAGTGAAGAGTGAAGGCATTAAAGTAGCTTTTATACAAATTGGGGAGTCGAAACTTGAGTTATTAGAGCCACAAACAGATGAAAGCGCTGTAGCGAAGTTTATTGCCAAAAGAGGAGAAGGTCTTCATCATGTGGCATTAGGCGTCCATTCTATTCAAGAGAGAATCGAAGAAATGAAAGCAAAAGGCATTCAAATGATTCAAGATAAACCAAAAATGGGTGCAGGAGGAGCGAGTGTAGCCTTCATGCATCCTAAATCAACTGGCAGTGTTTTATATGAATTATGTGAAAAGAAGGGAATGACAAGCTAATGGCAGACATCTATGAAAAAATCAATGAACTTTATGATCGTAGAAGAGAAGTAGAGCTTGGTGGCGGGGACGAAAGAATTGAAAAACAGCATGAAAAAGGAAAACTAACAGCAAGAGAAAGAATTGCTTTATTAGTCGATGCTGGTACATTTGTGGAATTAAACCCGTTCATTGAACATCGTAGCAATGATTTTGGCTTAGATAAGCAAAAAGGTCCTGGTGATGGGGTTATTACTGGTTATGGAAAAGTAAACGGGCGTCCAATCTTTCTTTTCTCACAGGACTTTACCGTTTTTGGTGGGGCACTAGGGGAAATGCATGCAAAAAAAATTGTGAATGTTATGGACTTAGCTGCAGAGAACGGAGCCCCGTTTATTGGCTTAAATGATTCTGGTGGTGCCCGTATTCAAGAGGGTGTCGTATCTTTAGATGGCTATGGACAGATTTTTTATAGAAATTCAATTTATTCTGGTGTTATCCCACAAATATCGGTTATTTTAGGTCCATGTGCAGGAGGAGCCGTCTATTCGCCAGCTATTACCGACTTTGTTTTTATGGTCGAGAAAACGAGCCAAATGTTCATTACAGGGCCAAAAGTAATTGAGACCGTTACTGGAGAAAAAATCACTGCAGAAGATTTAGGTGGAGCAAACGTACATAATACGATTAGTGGCAATGCCCACTTTAAAGGAAAGACAGAAGAAGAGGTAATTGCGCAAGTTCGGGATTTATTAAGTTATCTCCCGCAAAACAATGAAGAGCGCCCACCAAGAAAAGAAGATGAATCAACAAATGATTATCGACCGGATTTGACGGATATCATTCCATTTGATGCAATTAGACCTTATGATGTTCGTAAAGTAATCGATCAAGTGGTGGATGCTGATTCATTCTTAGAAGTGCAGCCGGATTTTGCCAAAAATATTGTAGTTGGCTTAGCGAGGATAAAGGGCGAGTCTATTGGACTTGTATGTAATCAACCTAAAGTAATGGCTGGCGGGTTAGATATTGATTCATCTGACAAAGCAGCCCGCTTTATTCGTTTCTGTGACTCATTCAATATCCCATTAGTTACATTTGAGGACGTAACCGGCTTCTTTCCTGGGATTAAGCAAGAACATGGGGGAATTATTCGTCATGGCGCAAAAATTCTTTATGCCTATTCAGAAGCAACGGTACCTAAGTTAACCGTCATACTCCGAAAAGCGTTTGGAGGGGCTTATGTAGCGCTGAATAGTAAATCTATTGGAGCAGATTTGGTTTTTGCTTGGCCAAACGCTGAAGTGGCTGTAATGGGTCCTCAAGGGGCAGCCAATATTATTTTTGCTAAGGAAATTGCCACGAGTGAACATCCTGAGCAAACAAGAGCGCAAAAAATAGAAGAGTATCGTGAAAAATTTGCCAACCCATATGTCGCAGCCAGTCGTGGTATGGTCGATGATGTCATCGATCCAAGAGAAACAAGAATTAAAATCATCCAGGCATTAGATATGTTAAAAAATAAAAAGGAAACACGTCCGTTTAAAAAGCATGGAAATATGCCTTTATAGAACGATAGTAGACAAATTTTATGATAAAACATTGTTTATTTGCTGATAAGTTTCGTTAGGAGTATACTTAATAGTGTTGAAGAGAACTATTAAAAGTATAATAAGGCTCGTGAAATTTGGAGGTTATTGACGGATGATTAATGAAGAAAGACTGTTAAATGAGTTTTTAGAACTTGTGCAAATTGATTCTGAAACAAAGGATGAAGCACAGATTGCTAAAGTATTAAAAAAGAAATTCCGTGATATCGGTGTAGAAGTATTTGAAGATGATACGACTGCAGTGACAGGACATGGAGCGGGCAATTTAATTTGTACACTTCAAGGGAATAAAGAAGGTGTTGACCCTATTTATTTCACTTCTCATATGGATACGGTTGTACCTGGGAACGGTGTCAAACCCTCAATTCAGGATGGTTATGTCGTAACAGATGGCACTACAATTTTAGGTGCCGATGATAAGACGGGATTAGCGGTAATGCTTGAAATCGTCAAGGTGCTAAAAGAGCAAAATATTTCTCACGGTACAATCCAATTTATTATTACAGTCGGTGAAGAATCTGGACTAGTTGGTGCAAAGGCATTGGATTCTTCTCTTATTCAAGCAAAATTTGGCTACGCTCTTGATAGCGATGGAAAAGTAGGTAATATTATTGTTGCTGCTCCTACACAAGCGAAGGTGAGAGCAACAATGATTGGCAAAACAGCACATGCTGGTGTGGCGCCAGAAAAAGGTATTTCTGCAATTACGATGGCATCAAAAGCAATTTCTAAAATGCCTTTAGGTAGAATTGATGAAGAAACAACAGCCAATATTGGTCGCTTTGAAGGCGGAAAACAAACAAATATCGTATGTGATCATGTCGACGTTCTAGCCGAAGCTCGCTCTCTCATTGCTGAAAAAATGGAAGCGCAAGTCGAGAAAATGAAAGCAGCATTTGAAAGTGCAGCAGAAGAAATGGGTGGCAGAGCAGAAGTTAATATTGAAGTGATGTACCCAGGATTCAAATTTGCAGACGGTGACCATGTTGTCGAAGTTGCTAAAAAGGCAGCGGAAAAAATAGGGCGTACACCGGAATTGTTGCATAGCGGTGGCGGTAGTGATGCCAACATTATTGCTGGATTTGATATTCCTACAGTAAACTTGGCTGTTGGATATGAAGAAATTCACACAACGAACGAAAGAATGTCTATCGAAGAGCTCAATAAACTAGCAGAAATGGTTATAGCAATTATTGAGGAAGTAGCTGCTTAAATCCATGTGATAGCGCAGAGCTCCACTCAGTAAGAATAACTTGAAAGCCGCAGCGCACATTTTAATTTATGCGCTGCGGCTTTCTTTTGTGGTTTAAAAATCATTCATAGAGTGGTTTTGTGAACATGAATGAGCAGTTTCGCGCAAAAAAATCACTAGAAAAGCAGCTGAAATTGCGGTTATATATCACCGTAGTACCTATTTGTACATTCTTAAACAACCAAAAATGGACTTCGTGAGATTGACTAAATGATTTTCGCCCGATAGTGTAAGGGAACCTCCAGTATCTTATCAAAGAGATAATTCTCAAGTAGGTAAATAGTCCTTATTCCCCACTCTTCTTTTTTACAAAATATATGATATATTTTTACTATGAACAAAAGAAGGAGTGAATCTTTTGGATAAATATATTGTGTTTCGATGTAGGCAGGAAGAGTATGCGATTACTATTGATAAAGTCATTGCTATAGAACGAGCAGAAGGTTTTACATCTGTGCCGCAACTTCCACATTATGTGAAAGGTATGATACGTTCTCGAGGACAGCTTGTCCCGGTTCTTGATATCGAAATGATATTTTATAATCAAGCTATTGAAGAAAGTGAAGATAAAAGAATCATCATCATTCAAGGGGAAGAATTTGAATACGGTTTACTTGTTGCGGAAACGAAAGAGATTATTGATATAGCAGAAGAGCGTATTGAAAAGCCAGGACTTCTTTTACATATTCGTCTCGACTACTTAAAAGGGATTGCCAATTTAAAGAATAGATTAATTACAATTATTGATAGTCATTGCTTCTTGACCTCATTGGATGGGACTGTTTCCATTGCTGAATATATAACAGACTCTAAGGAAGCAGAGGCGGCTTTATAATCTATTTGCTATAATGGAGGGACAAACCTAAAGGATGTGCTTTTAGTGAAATCAATGTATCCTAAAGCAGGCCGAGTGATTTTACATGTTGATATGAATAGTTTTTATGCATCTGTCGAAATGGCCTATGATCAGACATTAAAGGGGAAGCCTATTGCTATTGCTGGAAATCCTGAGGAGCGTAGAGGGATTATTGTTACTTGTAGCTATGAAGCAAGAAGATTTGGGGTAAAAACAACGATGCCATTGTGGGAAGCGAAAAGGTTATGTCCGCATTTAATTATTTTACGCCCTAATTTTGAAAGGTATCGAGCAGCGTCTATTGGTATGTTTGAAGTGCTGAATCATTATTCAGATCTTGTAGAACCTGTCTCTATTGATGAAGGATATATGGATATTACTGCTAGCGAACGGTTTGGCACACCTATTGAAGTGGCTTCAATTATTCAAAACCGTATAAAAGAGCAGTTAGATTTACCATGTAGTATTGGCATTGCACCAAATAAATTTTTAGCCAAAATGGCCTCTGATATGAAGAAGCCTCTTGGTATTACAATTTTAAGAAAACGGGATGTCCCTAGTAAATTGTGGCCTCTTCCTGTAAAAGAAATGCATGGTGTGGGTCAGAAGACAAGTGAGAAGCTTGAGAGTATGCGTATTTATACGATTGGTGATTTAGCCAATGCAGACGCGTTCATGATAAAATCTTCATTAGGCGTGAATGGTGAGCGTTTAAAAGATCGAGCAAATGGCATAGATGCACGTCCAGTTGACCCAGCGGCTGCAGAGGAATTTAAAAGTATTGGTAACTCAACGACACTCCCGCGGGATATGAGTAAGCAGAAAGAACTTTTTGAAGTGTTGAATCACCTTGCTTTTAAAGTGTCTACGAGGCTAAAACGAAAAAAAGTTTATGCTACTGGTATTAGTGTGATGATCCGTTATAAAAATCGCCATACGATTACGAGGAGCAAAAAAATCGGTTTTGCGATTCAGTCAGTGGAAGAAATCTATGATCAGGCACAGCGTCTCTTTATGAAGCATTGGAGTGGTGATGCTGTGAGGTTGCTTGGGGTAACTGGTACGGACCTTGTCGAAAAAGGACAAGCTGTGAAACAATTAGATTTATTTCATTATGAAGAAGATGCCAAAAAAGAGCCTCTTTACCAAACCATTGAAAGTTTGAGAAAAAAGTACGGCCCATCGATTGTTGATCAGGCAGCGTCTCTTGAGGCTATACAAAAGAAAAAAGCCAATATCGGTACGTCAACAAGCTTTAATAAAGATTTTTTACAGCAATTAAAAAAAGAGAAAGAATGAGCGAAAACATGTACACCACAACTATTTTGGGTATTCGGATTTTATGGTGGAAAAGGGCTTATAAGTCACCCTTTTCCAATTTATTAATAAGTGTGGAAAAGTCAACACCATAGTTGCCTGTTATGACGTGGTCTGTTATTTCATCCCAATTGAAAGTATCGTATAACATAGCCTTGTTAAAGCACTTGAATTAAATCTTGGCTTACGTTTCTTTTATGAAGGTTCTCATTAAACAATATCTTGGCTCGTAACGCTTCAAATGAATAGCCGTTACCCATAATGCTATTTATGGACTTTGTATAAGCGTTAGTGAGTTTTTTAAAAGTAATTGAATACATGAAACTTATCTACAACTACTTTAGCCTGTGGTGGTAAGATTATATTTACTGCATCTTTGTAAAGCTTCCATATATCCATTGTGACATGAACTATGAAAAAATTATATAAAAAAAATTCCGTTTCCTACGAGAAACACCAAGATTGACGAAGAACATGCCAAGTATGAATGACATGATTATTATATAGAATCCCATTTTATTCATTGTTTTTGAGAGTAATTATTCGTTCATGACGATTGGCTACATCTAAATCATGAGTCACTGTAATAACAGTAGTATTAAATTCTTTATTCATATCAAAAAGTAGATTGATAATTTTTTCTTTATTTTCTAAGTCTAAAGACGCAGTTGGTTCATCTGATAAAATTATTTTGGGATTCATAATTACAGCCCTAGCAAAAACAGCTCTAGATCGTTGGCCACCCGAACACTCAAGTGGTTTTTTTTTCAAAATGGGCTCAATCCCAATTTTATTAATAATTCGTTTATAGTGATCTTGGACAGTTAGGTCTTTTTCAACGTTACCATACATAAGCGGCAATTTAATATTATCCTCTATGGTTAAAGAATTAATAAGCGAGGACTCTTGGAGAACAAACCCAATTTTTTGATTACGCCACTCAGCTAGTTTATTTCGTGATATATCCTTCACAGGTGAATCAAAAAGCCTATAATTCCCTTGATAGTCTGTATCAAGTAGGCCAAGGATATTAAGCAAAGAAGTTTTTCCAACTCCAGACTCTCCTATAATAGAAAGTCTTTCCCCAGGTTTTACTTCCAAATCAAAGTCATGTAGAATAGAAAAACCTTTCTTCTTAAATGTTTTTTTCTGGATTTCTAGCTTAATTATACTATTCATTGTAACACCCCTACGGATATCGGAATACTTTTAATTTTTTTTATTGTAAGTTCAACAATCGCAAATGCAATAATAACATCTATAAAAAGAACAATAAGTAAAGCCATCCAATCCATGCTTATTAAGCCAAATATTCCGTAAGTAGCAAAAGTTGAATCGTTTCTTAACCAAGAGCCGTATCTATTATAAGTGGTTATCACAGATAATATGACTAGAATAATAGAGAACAATATTCCAAAATAGCTATAGAAAATTGCTTTTAGTTTTGAATAACTTAATCCAACTAATAAATTGATTGTAAAATCTCTTATCATTAATCGAACACTCACCAAATTATTCCATATAGCTAGACCAACAATGATTATAGTTAAAATAAGGGTGATAGTACAGATGATTATTAATGAATTTAAATAATAATCTTCAAAGAAATCAAAGTTTTCTTGTTGATTAAAAAAGTTAAACTCTAAACCTAAATTTTCCTTGATATTTTCTCTTAAATTCATTGCTTCTTCTTTTGTCGAATCAAGAAGCACAAGGTCCATTAAACCATTAACGTGAAGGTCAAGACCCGCATTTTGAATAAATTCTTCATTAATAGGTAGAAAAATTGAAAAGTTATGATAATTCTTTGAGTTGGGAGCATAAAAATTAGAACTTTGAGTATTCTTCTTCAAGACTCCTTGAACTTTTAAATTAACTAGTTGTTGGGTCACAGGATCTGTAATCTCAATATTTGACCCTACAGGATATGTTGTGGCCAAACCTGCACCTACTAAAATAGGTATATCATCTTTATTAAATTTATAATTGAAGTTTAAGTGATCTCCTTGAGATAATTTCAATTGATTTATCTTATAAGCCTCTTCATCGATATAATTGAAAGGAACTTCCATCTTATGTTCATTAGGTAATGAAGTAACAAAACCATCGACTCGCAAAGCATAAGTGTAATTGTTGTTTAAGTATTCATATACTTTTTGTGTATCTACTATATTAATTTCATTGAAATCAGCTTCACTATCTGGGTCTAGATTAGCAATAATAGTTCCCTCTTGATTTAGATTTTCCATTTCTCCATAGCCTTGAAAAGTTGATATAACTGAACGAACAGTTGTAAAAGAAAGATAATTGGCTAAAAAAAGTAATGTTATCATACCCAAAACAAGTATCGGTCTTTTTAAAAATATTCTAAGTATAAAAAAACGTAAAATTCTCATTCTTTTTCCACCTTACCTGCACTAATTAATATATATATAATAAAAATAAAAACTAAGTAGAGATTACTGGTTACATTCAACTCTAAATAGAAGTTTAATAAGAGTGACAGTAAAAAACTAAACACTAATATAGTTAGACTATTCAAGATATATCGAATCACAACATTTACCATTGTATCTCCTACGAGTATTCGGCAGGATATTTCTGTTTTCTTACGATTTAAAAATTGATAGTGAAATACTATCATAATAAATGTAAGAAAAATATTTATTACAAGTTGATACTCTATAATACTTTCTAAAAAAGACTCTAAAATATAAGAATCTCCTAAATCCAAAGTTTGTACATAAATAAATATTAAATTTGTAGAAAAACAGATTAGATAGATAGCAAACGCCTCAATAACGTCGATAAATCTAAATAAAGAATATTTCATAAACTACTCCTATGTAATTAAATCATTTAATTTAATAATCACATTGTTCATTTTTGATAGTCAATATCACTTCGGTATTCTAGAATATCGCCGGGTTGACAGTCTAACGCCTTACAAATAGCTTCTAAAGTGATAATCGAATTGCTGTTGCTATTCCATTTTTCAAAATAGAAATGTTGCCATAGTGATTCCGACTCTTTCGGATAGTTCTGTTACACTCATTTTTCTTTTCGCTAATATCACATCAATATTGATTATAATTGCCAATGCTTTCACCTCAGACCGGTAAATCATTTTCCGATTTTATATCTACATTTTTTAATCATTTTTGAAGAACCGCAGTGAAAACTGCAATAATAACAGAAGTAAAGAAGTAAAAATAATTGTTAATCCCATAATTGCTATTCTCGGTTGGGAAGCATTTTGTGACACAAGAAAGATAATCCCTATAACATATAAGATACTGATCGTAACTGCACAGTATTTTATATATTTTAAAGCCTTTACAGATAATTCCGAGAAATCCTTATTATTATCAATGTAATTTAAAAGTTTTAAAGTCTGATACAAAGCAATGAAGACTGTTATATATAGCCCGTTTAAAATGGGATATTACAAATAAGCAAACTCAGGATACATTTCTGCGGCATAAATTGCTAACCAAGGCAACAAAAATATACACAAAGCAAGTACCGTAATTCCAATAAGAAAAACAACTATCGTTAAAAAGAGTGTTGTTCCTCTTTCCATAAAAAGCACTTCACTTATTTATCGTTATTATTATCTTAATATGAAATTTATCGTATTACAATAAATTATTATTATTAATTAATGTATTGCTGTTGTTTCGCAATATACTTTCTGTTTTTGGCGAAATAAAAAAGTATCTCTTTTTAGACAGAGATACTTCATTAAATATAGTGGATGTTTTTAAAATTCCTCCATACAATCATTCGAATACCTAATACAGTCATAACAATAAGTTTTCTTTTTTCCAATGTGCCGTGACACTTTTACAAGGCATTGGGAAATTTATTTGCCACATTCTTGTTCGTTAGAATATTTTAATTCCTTACAACGCATCACTCAACATTCCACCAAATGCCCCGATTTAAGTACCCATTATTTTTTAAACTATAAAAAAAGCGATCCTACTATACATTTCTAAGACCCACTATTTTATTGTGGTGTTTTTTAAATTTAAAAATAAAAGCACAGCATAAGGTTTTTTCCCCTTACGCCATGCTTATATTATGCACGCTATTTTTAACGATAATCGCCGCTTTCTACCGGCCACCAGTGGAAGCCATCTTTCTCTAATAACTCGTCAGCCGCTTTTGGACCCATTGTTCCTGCTTCGTAGTTTGGAAATTGCTCTGCTTGTTGGTTTTCCCAGACTTGTGATATCTTATCGACAAAGCTCCAAGATAAAGCGACTTCATCCCAATGAGCAAAGTTTGTTGCGTCTCCGCGCATACAGTCATACAGGAGGCGCTCATAAGCTTCAGGTGTGTTCATATGATCGACACTATTATTGGAGAAGTTGAGCTTTACTGGTGTAGCATTCATTGTGTCACCAGATTTTTGTGCGTTTAAGTAAAGACTAATTCCTTCTTCTGGTTGGATATGAATGACGAGTAAATTAGGGTTTAACGTCTTTTCATGCTGATAGTATAAATTCATTGGAATATCTTTGAATTGAACGACTATTTTTGTCGACTTCGTTGCCATCTTTTTTCCTGTACGGATGTAAATAGGAACGCCAGCCCAACGGAAATTGTCAATTATCAGTTTTCCGGCAACGAAAGTCTCGGTATTGGAGTCAGCTTTGACCATCGGTTCTTGACGATAACCGTTAATTGGCTCATTATCTTTTTTGCTTGGTCCATATTGGCCACGAACAAAATTCTCCTTTACAGCCTCTCCTTCAAGTGTTTTCAAAGCACGGAACACTTTTACTTTCTCAGAACGAATTTCCTCGTCTGTCAGTTTAATTGGCGGTTCCATAGCAAGTAAGGCAACCATTTGCAGCATATGGTTTTGCACCATATCTCTAAGGGCACCGCTTTTTTCATAATATCTCCCACGTTCTTCGACACCTAATACCTCACTTGATGTCACTTGGATATTAGATATGTAGCGATTATTCCATAGTGGTTCAAATATAGCGTTGGCAAAGCGAATAACCTCTATATTTTGGACCATTTCTTTTCCTAAATAATGATCAATTCGGTAAACTTCTTCCTCAGCAAACGCTTGGCGAAGACGATTGTTCAACTCTATTGCAGAAGGGAGATCATGACCAAATGGTTTTTCAATCACTAACCGTTTAAAACCATCAACATCTGTTAGCCCATCTGCCTTTAAATGATCGGCAATTGTCCCAAAAAATTCTGGGGCCATCGCTAAGTAGAAAATGCGATTACCTTCTAGTTGATAATGTGTATCTAACTCATTGGCTAATGTTTTTAGGGCTAAGTAAGAACTGGAATCTGTGACATCATGGGAATGATAATAAAAGTGTGTAATAAACTCCTGAAGGTCATCATGGTGTCCTTCAGCTTCTTCAATCGATTGTCGCACACTTTCTTGAAAAGCGTCGTTCGTTAGTTCTCGTCTAGCAACGCCAATGATACAATAGCGTTTAGATAGTTTTCCTCTTTTAAACAATCGGTAAAGTGACGGAAATAGTTTGCGCCTCGCTAAGTCACCTGTTGCACCGAATATCATAATCAAAGCAGTTGGATTTTCAGAATTATTCACAACGATATTCCTTTCTATGTAAAAAAGTTCTATTTTTTAGGTTCATCTCAACGATGAAATATATACCCACTCAAATATAAAATTTTATCGCTTAAAGTGAAAAACAGCAACCTTTTTTAAAAGGAAATAACTGTAGCTCTTTAGCTTTAAGTTGTTTTTCTGTATGATGATAATAATGAATAAGGAGAAAGGAAGAAAAGGCAGTGAAAGTTTTTTTCTTAGGAACGGGTGCGGGTGTCCCTGCGAAAGCGAGAAATGTTACGAGTATCGCTTTAAAGCTTTTAGATGAAAGAAGAGCAATATGGTTGTTCGATTGTGGTGAAGCCACACAACATCAAATTTTACATACAACAATTAAGCCAAGAAGAATAGAAAAGGTTTTTATTACTCATCTTCATGGCGATCATATATATGGTTTGCCAGGATTTTTAGCTAGTCGTTCGCATCAAGGCGGCAAGGAAAAGCTAACAGTATATGGTCCCAAGGGAATAAAAGCATATATCGAAGTGTCTCTTTCGGTTAGTCAAACTTACTTGCAATACCCTCTTGAGATTATTGAAATAGACGAGGGGATTGTTTGTAGTGATGATCAATTCATTGTGACAGCAAAGAAACTGGACCATGGTATCCCATCTTTCGGTTATCGTGTCGTAGAGAAAGATCTGCCGGGCACTTTAATGGCTGATCAATTGATTGAAGATGGTGTAAAGCCAGGTCCTATCTTTAAAAGAATTAAAGAGGGTGAGACAGTTATTCTTGAGGATGGTCGCACAATTAATCCTAAAGATTATCTTGGACCACCACAAACGGGGAGAATCGTGACAATTTTAGGTGACACGCGTTTTTGTTCGGCGGCAATTGAATTAGCACGCAATGCAAATTTACTTGTTCATGAGGCAACCTTTGCGAATGGTGAGGAACAGCTCGCACATGATTATTACCATTCAACGATTGCGCAAGCAGCTGCTGTAGCCCAGCAAGCAGGCGTAGAACAATTATGTCTCACACATATCAGTTCACGCTATGAACGTAGTGAGTGGGCACAACTAGAAGAGCAGGCAAGGGCAGATTTCTCTGCAACGGTAATGGCTGAAGATTTTAAAGAAATAGATATCCGTCGGCAGCAGTAAATGGCGTTGCTTATCGTTTTTAAGCAAACGCGACAGTGGAACCTATTAAAACATAGTAGGAAGAAATGGCTGTTTCATTGTTATCTTAAAATTTTAAAAAATGGTTATTGACTTATAGCAAGGAATCGTACTATAATCACATTTATACTTTTAAAATTATATTTATAAAGCAATGAAGAGAAACTAGTAAACCTTATTTCCCTAGTAAAGAGAGTCAGCGGTTGGTGTGAGCTGAACTATAAATAAGATGAATTTCATTCTTGGAGCTTTTTCTTTACTGTCATGTTCGGCCGAAGACAGTAAGGACGGTCATCAATACCGTTATGAATTCGAGTGGAAAGTCGCAAGCTTTCAAAAAGGGTGGTACCGCGTGAGTCACACGTCCCTTTATGAGCTTTGCGGCTTTTTTGTTTTAAGTATCGTTAGAAGAGAATATAGATAAAAGACTTAAAGGAGGAAAAATCATGCAAAACGAACAATGGTCTTCTAAGCTCGGGTTTATTCTTGCTTCGGCAGGTTCAGCGATTGGCTTAGGAGCGATATGGAAACTCCCCTATACAGCAGGTGAAAGTGGTGGCGGCGCTTTTATTTTGTTATTTATTCTGTTCTCATTATTTATTGGTTTGCCGTTATTACTTGCTGAGTTTGTCATCGGGCGTAGCACGGGAAAAGAAGCAATTTCTGCGTATCGAACGATTGCCCCTCAATCAAAATGGCATTGGGTCGGCTACTTAGGTGTATTCACCTCATTCCTACTGCTTTCTTTTTATAGTGTTATCGGTGGTTGGGTAATTCAATATTTATATTATGGTGTCGCTAGTGATACAAGTGTAGGGATGTCTGGATATGAGAACTTGTTCAATGAGACGGTATCTAACCCTTATCTTTCTTTAGGTGCGCAGGCTCTGTTTTTAATTATAACCGTTGCCGTTGTTGCCAAGGGTGTACAGCAGGGAATTGAAAAAGTAAATAAAATCATGATGCCTGCACTATTTATATTGTTTGTGATCATTATTATTCGTTCGGTTACATTAGATGGTGCGTCAGCAGGAATTGAATTTTTCTTGAAACCGGATTTCTCTTTATTGAATTCTGAAAGCTTACTATATGCCATGGGTCAATCGTTCTTCTCTTTGAGTGTGGGGATTTCCGTGATGGTGACATATAGTTCGTACTTATCAAAGAAAGAAAGTTTGGTACAACCAGCACTTTCTGTTGTGGCAATGAATTTGTTTATTTCCATTCTAGCCGGCCTGGCGATTTTTCCTGCCGTCTTTTCATTAGGTTATGAGCCAACTGCTGGCCCTGGACTATTATTTATCGTACTACCAGCTGTATTTGATCAAATTATTTTCGGGAAAATATTTTTATTATTATTCTTGGCCTTGTTCTTATTTGCTACATTAACTTCTGCTTTTTCAATGTTGGAAATTGCCGTTGCTTCTGTCACGAAAGGTGCGACAAAAAATAGGACAAAAGTGGCTTGGTTATTCGGATTAGCGATATTTATTGTTGGTATTCCTTCTAATCTGTCTTATAGTGTTTTATCCGATATAACGATATTTGGGAAATCTATTTTTGATAGTGTCGACTTTTTAGTGAGCAATATTCTTCTACCTCTCGGTGCGCTGCTCATTGCTATATTCGTCTCCTATCGAATGAAAAAAGATTTATTAAAAAGCGAGATTGTGATGAATTCGACATCGCTTACGGGTCTATTTAACGTTTGGTTCTTTTTGATGAGATATGTGGTTCCGATTGTGATTGTGATCGTCTTTTTAGATTCTTCAGGTTTGTTTAATCTGTTTAAGTAAAATGATTAGAGACTAGGACATGTTTTTGGAATGATTTACTATCACTCATATGTTCTTAGTCTCTATACATAGTTTTACATGAATGAGTTTACATTTAAACTTTCATATTATTAGCAAAAATCTCACCAAGTTTCCTAGACTGTTCCGTCGCTGCTTTAATGCATTCTACAAAGGCTTCTTGTACCGCGTGTGCTTCAAGTACCTTTAATCCTGCCTCTGTTGTTCCTCCAGGGCTAGTGACCTCTTTTCGTAATTGTGCAGATTCTTTTGGCGATCTTTCAAGCATTTCTGCAGCACCCATTAAAGTTTGTATAATAAACTTTTTCGCTACCTCTTTTTCGAGTCCCATTTCCACTGCGCTTTTTTCCATCGCTTCAACTAGATAATAAATATAGGCTGGACCACTTCCAGATAATCCTGTAACAGCATCTAAGTCTTCTTCTTTTACGATGGTCGCTAAACCAACTGTTTCAAACATCCCTTTAACCGCTTGTGATTGTAAATTGTTTACATTACTATTCATGGCTAATGCACTGGCAGATTTACCAATTGTTGCTGAAGTATTAGGCATGGCACGAACAATAGCTAGGTTCGTTCCTACCATTTCTTCAATAGAAGTAATAGATACCCCTGCTAAGACGGAGACGATTAACATATCTTGTCGTAAATAAGCTTGAATGCTTTGAATCGCTTCTCCGACATCTTTTGGCTTCATAGCTAAGCAGACGATATTTACATGTGAGAGGATGTCTTTTATGTCATAAGATATGTTGACACCATAAGAGTGTTGTAGTTCATAGAGTTTCTCTTGATTGCATTTATTTGTTACCCATATATTATTTCCGCTTACCAACTTTTGCGTAATGATGCCAGATATTAGAGCTTCAGCCATCGAACCTGCGCCAATAAATGCGATTTTCATTTTTTTCCTCCTTGATAATGTTGATAAGGTTCTACTTGCAAACTCCGTCAAGGTCAATAAAAAAAGCCCCTTCATCCTGTAAAGGACGAAAGGACATGCTTCCGTGGTACCACCTTCATTTGTCATGTTCGCTGAGTTGAACAGACAATCTCGAATCCGTTAACGCCGGCTACGGTTAGTTTTGCTAACACTCATAAGGTAGGTTCGATGGACTAGTGGACGGTGAAGCTTTTCAGCCTAATTGAGCTTCACTCTCTTTTCGCCTTATGTGCATCTACTATTCTTATTCATCGCGTTAAATCATTAATTTATTGTGATTATGAGGGATAACAAGGGAAATTGTCAATAACATTCTCATAAGTTTTTAGAGATAATTTGTTAAAAGTTATGTGAAAATAATGACATTGTTGTGAAATAAAGCTAAGATTAAATATATATATGTTTAAAGATTTGATTGTTCTACACATATTTTATTTAAATATAATGATTGTTGGAGGGTATGAAAATGGCACAATGGATTAATGATATTGGTCGACTCGTGATTCCTACTCCTTTTCCTGTAGGTGATGTTAACCTTTATGTCATCAAAGGAGAGAAGCTAACCCTTATAGATGCTGGACCTAAAACAGAGGAAGCTTGGGAAGCGTTGCAGTCAGAACTGAATGAATTAGGCTTAACACTGTCAGATATTGAGCAAGTGATTCTTACTCATCATCATCCAGATCATGTTGGTCTGCTTGATTATTTTCCGGCGGATATGCAAATTATTGGTCATCCTTTAAATGAGCGATGGCTCAATCGGACAGAGGAATTCCTACAGCAAAATAATGATTTTTACCAACAGGTTCTCACCGAGTTTGGCTTGATTCAGTATTACGATAAAGTAATGACAAGACTGCATGGTGAGCTTGCCTATTTTTGTGATCGCTCATTAGCTCAAGAAATTTGTGAAGGAGACGAACCTCCAGGGTTAAAAGGATGGCGTGTCATTGAAACTCCGGGTCATGCACAAAGTCATATTGGTTTATTGCGAGAAAGTGATGGGGTTTATATTGGTGGCGACCATCTGTTGGCTCATATTTCTCCGAATCCGTTAATGGAGCCCCCTTTACCAGGCCAATCTGAGCGCCCAAAATCATTATTACAATATAATGAATCTCTTGATAAATTAAGCCGCTATCCGCTTGCGCTTGTATTGCCAGGTCATGGAGAAGTCTTCACAAATGTAAATGAAATCATTCCTCAACGAAAAAAAGCACAGCATGAACGTGCGATGAAGGTTAAGAAATGGCTCATGGAAGAATCAATGACGGTTTTTGATATATGCAAACGCCTATTTCCGAAAGCTTACAAAATGCAATTACCTCTTACGGTATCTGAAACAATCGGTCAGCTCGACTATTTGCTTGCAATTGGGGAAGTAAGTGAGTATAAGAAGAATGGCGTGTCTTTCTATAGTAGCCAAATGAGGTGATAAAATGGTAAAGGATTTACAAGGGAAGAACATTATTATTACAGGTGCATCAGGTGGGATAGGCGAAAAGATGGCAAGGCTTTGTGCGGAAAGAGGAGCCAATCTTGCTTTAGTGGCTAGAAGGACAGAAAAATTAGCTGCAATGAAAGAAGAGCTTGAGCAACGCTTTTCTGTTGATATTCATATTTTTTCTTTAGATGTCTCTGATCTTGTAAAGGTAGAGGAAGTTTTTCCATTCATTCTCGAACGATTTAAAGTAATCGATGTACTTGTGAATAATGCGGGATACGGCATTTTCACTTATGCGCATGATGCAAATATGAAAGAAGTAAAAAGCATGTTCGATGTGAATGTGCTAGGTTTGATTGCTTGTACACAGCAAGTTTTGCCGTCAATGTTAGCGACCAAAGGCGGTCATATTATTAATATTGCTTCACAAGCTGGGAAAATTGCTACGCCGAAATCAAGTACCTATTCGGCAACGAAACATGCGGTGTTAGGCTATTCTAATAGCTTACGGATGGAAGTTGCTCCTCAAGGTGTGTATATTACAACAGTGAATCCAGGCCCGATTGAGACGAATTTTTTTGATATAGCCGATAAAGAAGGCACATATGTGAAAAATGTTCAGCGGTATATGTTAAAGCCGGAGTATGTTGCGCGAAAAGTTGTGGATGTGATGTTAACGCCAACGAGAGAGGTAAATCTCCCTAGGTGGATGAATTTAGGAAGTAAAGTTTTTGCCATTGCTCCCCGATTATTCGAATGGGCTGGACGTGGTGCGTTTAATAAAAAATAATGTTTCAAGTTGAATGATTTGCATTGGGCTATTTTTATCTATATGGTGAAATCGTGAAGATATTTATAGAAAAAAGGTGATAGATATGAAAGCAAAATATGAACCGTTATTTGAATCCTATACATTTCCTAACGGCGTAACAGTTAAAAACCGACTTGCACTAGCACCGATGACACATTATTCTTCTAATGAAGATGGCTCCATTTCGGAAGAAGAATTAGTCTTTATCCAGGCACGTGCAAAGGATTTAGGTACAGTTATTACTGCTTGCGCCAATGTGACGCCAAATGGTAAAGCTTTTCCTGGTCAACCAGGTATTTACGATGACCAGTTTATTCCGGGTTTAAAAAGACTAGCGGAGACGATTCAACAACAAGGGGCAAAAGCGGTGATACAAATTCATCACGGCGGCATTTCATGTCCTACTGAACTTGTTCCAGATGGTGATGTCGTATCTGCTTCAGATATAGATCATGACAATCAAAAGGCTCGTGCCCTATCGGCAGGGGAAATTGAAGAAATCATCGAAGCCTTTGGAGAAGCTACAAGAAGAGCGATTGAAGCAGGTTTTGATGGAGTAGAAATTCATGGTGCAAACGGGTATTTAATACAGCAGTTTTATTCCCCGTATACGAATAAACGTGATGATGAATGGGGTGGATCTGTAGAAAATCGGATGAAGTTTCCATTGGCTGTTGCGGAAGCTTGCCAAAGGGCGATTGATAAGCATGCGAAGAGACCATTTATTTTTGGTTATCGCTTTTCACCTGAAGAGCCATCGACACCTGGTTTAACAATGACGGAAACTTTTCAACTAGTGGATGCCTTATCAAATCTTCCTTTCGATTATTTGCACATCTCTCTTATGCATGCACTATCTACTCCTCACCGCGGGGCGGATACAGAGCGCACAAGAATTGAACTGGTGAATGAAGTGATTAATGGTCGCGTTCCTTTAATGGCCGTTGGACAAGTGAATTCACCTGATGAAGCATTAGCCGTTAGAGAACGAAATATCCCACTTATTGCTTTAGGTAGAGAATTGTTAATTTCACCAAGATGGGCTGCATATATTCAAGAAGATCGTCTTGAGGAAATAGAATATGCCCTGAATTTAAAAGAAAGAGATAAATATGACATTCCGAACGGATTATGGGAAGCTATCCTCTCTAGAGAAGGTTGGGTCCCATTTAATCGCTAGGAATCATTAGAAAACATGAAACATGAGCAATTTCTTTGTTCATGTTTTTTTATGTCTTATTTTGGTTATAAAAGCGATTTGCTCGTGCAAGAATAGTGAAATTGCCAAAGATAGCGGCAAAAGAGGTTTTTTCGACTATCCATTAAACATTTCCGTTAAATAATAGGCACGTCAAATAACAGAGGGGAAAACTGGGAACTTTTTTGATTATTGATTTAGGTAAAATATCATAATATGTCGAATATTTATGCATGGGATAATGAAAGGGAGCAGCCTTCTACTTTACAAGAGTTTGTTTCACTTTTAGTCCATCTCAGCTAATGATAGAGCTATTCTTATTCAATCCCAGGTTTTGTCTAGTTAGTCGAATATAAGAAATTCGTCGTAAAATTTCCATTGAAAGAGAACGTATATTCGGTTAATATTATGGGTATAAATAAACAGAACATAAGTTCTTATTTTATGGTGAGAAGAGGCAATCTGATGGTTGATTATAGTGTCATGCCAAAACAACAAATTTTATGTATAGATATGAAGAGCTTCTATGCCAGTTGTTCAGCTGTTATGCGCGGATTAGATCCAATGGAATGTTATCTTGTAGTAGCGGGAAATCATGATCGTAAAGGCAGTGTCATTCTTGCTGCTTCACCGAGAATGAAGAAAGAATTTGGCATAAAAACAGGGTCGCGGCTATTTGAAGTCCCCAATGACCCGCGCATTATTATTGAAGAACCAAAGATGGCTACGTATTTACGTGTCTCCATGGAAATTACTCGTGTATTTCATCGCTATGTACCGAAAGAAGCCGTTCATACTTATAGTGTGGATGAAAGTTTTATTTGTATTGACGGAACAGAACATATATGGGGCGACGCCTATACGATTGCCCAAAAGATAAAAGATGATATCGAAAGGGAATTTCAGCTACCTTCATCTGTCGGGATTGGTCCCAATATGTTAATGGCAAAGCTTTGTCTTGATTTAGAAGCAAAGAAGGCCGGCATTGCTGAGTGGACTTATGAGCAGGTAGAGGAAAAACTTTGGCCGATTTCCCCATTAAGTCAAATGTGGGGTATAGGCAACAGAATGGAAAAAAATTTGAACAGCATGGGGATTTTTACGGTTGGCCAGCTTGCCCATTTTAATCTAACTACACTAGAAAAAAAGTTTGGTATTATGGGCAATCAGCTTTATTATCACGCATGGGGAATAGATTTGTCAGAAATCGGTGCTCCGATTTTACAAGGTCAAATTAGCTTTGGGAAAAGTCAAATCTTGCTTCGAGATTATACCGATAAAGAAGAAATCAAGCATGTTGTTTTAGAAATGTGTGAGGAGGTTGCAAGAAGGGCACGCACACATCGTAAGGCAGGGAGAACCGTTCATTTTGGGCTTGGCTATAGCAAGGATGAGTTTGGTGGTGGATTTTATCGTTCTCGGACAATGGAGGAGCCAACAAATGTAACCATGACTATTTATCATATTTGTTTAGCTTTATTAGATGAACATTATAACGGTAAAACGGTTCGTAAGATTACTATTTCTCTTGGTCAAATAACTGATGATCACGAGTATCAGCTTAGTTTATTTGATCAAAATGGCTTTAACAAGCGCAAGCTCGGCTATACCGTCGATCGCATTCGTGCCCGCTTCGGATCTGCTTCCTTATTGCGAGCGGTTTCTTATACCGACGCAGGTACAGCGAGACATAGAGCCACACTTGTCGGTGGCCATAAAAAATAGTAATGAGAAAGAAGGAATAAATGATGCTTCGTGATCGTGGGAATAAGAAATGGGTATCAATGATGCTACCGGAACATGTCAAGCTTTTAAGAGAGTATGATGAAAGCCACCATAAACAAACTAAGCCTCAGTTAGATGAACAACAATATGAACAGTTCGATGAGATGATTAGCGAGGCCATGGCGTTTCATACTTTGTTAACATTTACCTTGTTCCGTCGAGGAGAACAAGTAGCCATTTCCGGGCGCATTCATTATGTAGATACATTCAAACAATCGCTTCGAGTAGTAAAGGAAGATGACAGTATTGAGATCATTTTCCTACCAGAAATCATTCATATAGAAGAAAGTTAAGTTAACTCTCCTCCATATCAATCGCCAACACTCTGATCGTCAAAATAAGTAAGAGCGATATGTTTAAAAAACCGCACCGAAAATTGATGGAGATCAGTCGCAGCCTGAGAGAAATAACGTCCTTTATGCCAGGCGAGTCCAATATGACGTCGACAACGGGGAGCAGTAATCGGGATTTGCACGGTTTTCGGTAAATTCTCTTGTAATAATGATAACTGTGGGGTAAAAGAAATCCCTAAACCGAGCTCAATCAATCGTAAAATAGCCCCTGCTTCTTCTAATTCAATCGGAGTATGGGGAATGAAGCCTGCTTCAGAGCAAAACTGGTTCGTTAAATCTCTAAAATCATAACCCATCGGACGATTAATAAATACCTCGTTACATACTTCATTTAAATGAACAGAAGATCGGTGGGCGAGCTTGTGATCAGGTGGAACAGATAAAAAGATTTCCTCATCAAGTAAGGTCATCCACTCAATTTCTCTTCCTTCGATGGGCCTCATAGAAATACAAAAATCAATCTCTCCATCCTCTAATTGCTTTTTCATAGCTGCGGCTGAGCCAGTGTACTGTTTAATATGAACATTTGGATGCTCTTTCATGAACTCTCCAATAAAGAAGGGTAAGATATGTGGCAAGGCAATGGAAACAGAAGTGATACGTTGTTGTGTCGTTACCATTTCTTCTATTTCACGTTCACCTTCCTCCAATTCAAAAAATACACGATTGATTCTATTTAAGTATGAGCGACCAAAATCATTTAAGCGAATGGTTCGTCCTTGGCGATCGAAAAGAGATGCTCCCAAATCATGTTCAAGCCTTGCAATCATTTTACTCAATGCGGGTTGAGATACATGTAATTCATTCGCTGCTTTCGTGATGCTTTCTAAATGAGCTACTTTTTGGAAATAGCGTAACTGTAAAAGCTCCAAACTATACACCTCTTTCATAACTTCAAAGTTATAAAACATAGATAAATATGTATTATACGTTATTAAAAGCCTAATTTACAATAGTAAACGTAGGACAAAGGGATACGCACTTACTTATCCTAATTTAATTTACTTTCAAAGGGGAGACAGTGATGAGATTACAAAATAAAGTAGCTATTATTACAGGGGCAGCATCTGGTATGGGTAAAGCTGAAGCCCTACGTTTTGCTAGTGAAGGGGCGAAAGTAATTGTTGCCGACTTAAATATGGAAGGTGCTGAAGCAGTAGTAGCCGAAATAAAGGAAAACAATGGGGAAGCTTTAGCGGTAAAAGTCAATGTAACAGAACAAGCTGATTTAGAAAATATGGTAAAAGCAGCTATGGATAACTACGGTCAGATTGATATTGTCATCAATAATGCTGGTATTTTTGATAAATACACGAACAGTTTAGAAACAACAGAGCAACAATGGGATTTAATTTTTGATATTAACATGAAAGCCATTTATAAGACTACAAACCTTGTATTACCAAATATGATAGAGCGCGGTGAAGGAACAATTGTCAATATTGCTTCCATTGCAGGTCTTGTTGCGCAAATGGGTGGAGCCGCTTACACGGCATCAAAACATGCGGTAGTCGGTTATACGAAACATATTGCTGCGGTCTATGGATCAAAGGGGATCAAAATTAATGCGATTGCACCAGGAACAATCCGTACACCATTAACAGCAGACATGTTAAAAACACGTCCAACAAATAAAATACCGTTAGACCGTTTCGGTAATGACTATGAAGTAGCTGATCTAGCCGTATTTTTAGCATCAGATGAATCGAAATTTATGAACGGTGCAGTTGTACCAATTGATGGCGGCTACACAATCGTATAAAAGATTTAAAAAGATAGTCATTAAGCAGTAAAAGCTTAATGGCTATCTGTCTTTAAAGGTAAAAATGAAGCGATTGTTTGAAAAAGGGGGATAAACATGTCAACATCAAAGAAAGCACCAAATCGCTGGTTTATTTTCACTAGTGCATGGATTATAATTTTTCTCGTCGCCTCGATTGCGATTTTTAGCGTTTTTTCGGAACCGATGACAAATTTACATGGTTGGTCAAGTGCGGACTATAACTTAGCTTACTCATTGTACACTTTAATATTTGCCATTGTTGCCATATTTGCCGGCATGATTACTGACCGTTATGGGGTCAAGTGGCTGATGTATATTGGAGGATTACTCTTTGGATTAGGCTGGTTTTTAACTGCTTCAGTGACAACCATTCCTATGCTATATGTAGCCTTCAGCCTAATTGCTGGTAGTGGAGCAGGGATGATGTATAATTCGGCATTAGTCACAGCTATGCGCTGGTTCCCTGATAAGGGCGGAAAGATTTCAGGGTTACTATTATCAAGTGCAGCGATTGGTCCATTTATATTGTCTCCGATTGCAGCGATTATCATTGAACATTTTGGTGTGCTCGTATCATTCCGTATACTGGGGATCGTCTTTTTTATCGGTGTTTGGGCTGTGGGGTGGTTAATGTACACTGCACCAGCTAACTTCCGTCCTAAAGGGTGGACATCACCATTGGAAGAAGAACAAAGTCAAACGAAAAAGGCGACAATCCTCAATCTAAATTGGAAGCAAATGCTTGCTACTCCACTGTTTTATCTTTTATTTTTAACTTTAGTGGCAGCGAGTACGGCAGGAACAATGATGGTATCTTCTGCTTCTGTAATTGCTCAAGACCAAGTTGGATTAACAGCGACAGTTGGTGCAGTCATTGTCAGTATTAGCACATTATCGAACTTTGTTGGACGTTTAGCGTTTGGAGTCATTTATGATAAATTCGGTTCATATACTGCTCTAATAATTAATTTAGTGATGACGATTGCAGCATTATTACTATTAACGATGGCGACATCACTTGTGTACTTCACCATTTGTATCATTATTCTCGGTTTTGCGTTTGGTGGTTTACTTGTTGTGTTTCCGCCTTTAACTAGTCAGTCATTTGGTCCAAAGAATTTCGGAATGAACTATGCCATCGTTTTCCTTGGTTATTCTGGGGGAGCTTTCGTAGGTCCAAGAATCGCTTCCTACTTTAAGGAAACGACTGGAAGTTTCACAACCGCATATGTAGCTGCAGCAATCTTAACCGCTATCGGTATTGGGCTCGTCGGTTTAGTATTATTTTTAAATAAAAAGAACCAACAAGAAATCCTTTAGAAAGGGTAAGTGGTAACCACCTGAACGTTTTAAAAAAAGTTCAGGTGGTTTTTATTTGTGGAATAAACATTGACAATTAATCTACTTAGTAATATTATATAGTGGTACTTAGTGATACTAAATAGATTGAAACCAATAGAGCTAAATCTGAATACGTTTAGATACACTACTTAGTATTACTATATAGTTAAGAATGAAAGAGGGGTTTAGCGAGTGAAAGGGCTAACTGAATTATTGAAAGGTGTACTAGAAGGGATTGTGCTACAAAAAATAGGGCAGGGGGAGACCTATGGCTATGAGATTACCCAATATTTACAAAACATAGGATTTGAAGATATTGCAGAAGGCACTGTTTACACGGTATTGCTTAGACTTGAAAAAAAGGGGTTGCTACATGTTGAAAAAAGAAAATCGGAGCTCGGTCCACCAAGGAAATTTTATAGGTTAAATGACTTCGGAAAGTGTGAGCTCGATAAGTTTTGGGAGAAATGGTTTTTTCTCGCTAGAAAGTTAAATGAATTAAAGGAGAATGATAGCAAATGAAAAACCTATTTGAAAAATTAATTGGTAGTAAAAAGCGATATAACGATTATAAAGCTGAAAAAGAGCAGTTGCCACAAAATTACAAGGACGCCCTTCATGCGTTAGAACAGTATATGTGGAATTTTGCCAAAGGAGAAAATTTTATGGAAGTGTTAGAAAATTCGCTTCAATTATTTAAAGAAAGTTCGATTGAACAACTTCCATTACAGGATATTATGGGGAATGATCCTGTTGAATTTGCAAATGCCATTATGGCGCAATATCCAGAGGAACTTTGGTTTATTAAAAGCCAAGAAAAGCTTCGATTGGATATAGAAAGATTAAATAAATAATATGACCAAGTAGATGAATGGCTTTGGGGGTAGGATGTTGGGTGGTATATAATGAACTGCAGCTTTTAGTCAATCATTTATCTTGTTATAATCATGGTTAACATAGAAAGAAAGGGCGTTAAAGTTGAAGATAACAATTACACCAAGAGCAGCAATTAAACTAACAGAAAAGTTAAAGAATAAAGATGGCTATTTAAAATTGAAATACGATACTGAAGGATGTGGTTGTGTTGTAAGCGGTGTAAGTGCTTTGTGGCTTGTGAAAGAACTAGAGCCAGATGACCGCGAAGTACAAACAGATTTTATGTCTATTTATATTGAGCCGTCTAAAGAGGTCTTTTTATCAGAAGAGGTAACGATTGATTACCGTGAGCAGGCGAGATGCTTTCAATTAAAAAATAATCATGAATACTTGAATCCGCGTATGGCTTTTATGGATTATACGAAATGAGAAAGAGAAGAACAGCAATCTTCTCTTTTTTTGTTGACTAATTTAGTAAACAAATTTAAAATATGTTTATATATAAGGAGGGTAATATGGATATTCAATCATTAACTGTCACTGAACTAAAGCAAGGATATCAATATCTATCGCAAGAGGCAGTTTTCGTATGTAATTATTGCCAACAGTCTTTTGAAGCGGGGCGGGTGTATCAATTTGCTGAAGAAATGTTTTTAGGAAAACAAGCTGTAGAGTGGCATATAACAGAAGAGCATGGAGGGAATTTCCGGCAGCTGCTTTCAGATGAAAGTAAATATAATACGCTTACAGATAAACAAAAGCAGTTGTTAACCGCTTTTCAATCGGGTAAAAAAGATGCCCAAATTGCAGAAGAGATGAATGTATCTCACTCAACGATTCGCCATCAAAAGTTTTCATTTCGTGAAAAGGCAAAGCAAGCAAAACTATATTTAGCACAATATGAAAATGCATTTCTAGGTCATCTTCAGGAAGAAATCATCCCTATTCATAACGGTGCAACAATGGTCGATGAACGCTACTTTATGACAATAGAAGAACGAGAGCAAATCATAAAAGAAAATTTCGAGAGCCTCCATCCACTCAAGCTAAAACGATTACCGAAAAAAGAGAAAAAGAAAATTGCAATCTTAAGTCGCATCATCAAGGAATTTGTTACTGGGCGCACATACACCGAAGAAGAAATCAAAGAAATATTAGTAGGCATATACAATGATCATGTCACTGTAAGACGCTATTTAATCGATTATGGATATATGAACCGAACACCAGATGGCAAAGCCTATTGGGTAAATGATTAAGGAGGGGATACTATTGAAACCCGATCGTAAGAAAGAATTAAAACAACAATATAAAGAAATGAAAACCTATTATGGTGTGATCAGAATAAAAAACGAAAGCAATGGGAAAAAATTTATCGATGCTGTACCAAATGTAAAAAATCGCTGGCTTACTTCTAAAATGAGCTTAAATGATGCTCGTCATATGAACAAAGAATTACAAGAAGATTGGCAAAGATACGGTGAAGAAGCGTTTAGTTATGAAGTACTCTGGAAGAAAGATAAAAGTGAGATCAATGATATGAAGTTCGAACTGCAAAAAAAGAGAAAAGAATGGATTCTTAAAGAAGAGGCTTATGATGACAAAGGCTATCACCATAAACCCGAGGAATAATAGGTTAGAAAAGCTATGCTAAGCAAATGTGATTTTCTATGCGGTTCGTGTGAGGGCAACCATATAGAGCTTTGTCCGTTATCAAGAGAAATGGGCATACAAGTAAAAATAAAAGCTGCAGTCTAGTCAAACATAGAGAGTGGAAATTTGTGGTTAAAAATCAGCTTATGGCAGACTATCGCTCAAATTTATGGGCAGGTGAATCTTCCACTTGAAAGGGGATCCCATTTTCCGTAAAGAAAGAGTCGATGGCTGCTTCATAGGCTTCTTTGTTTTCATTATATGATTGAGCGTGTGCGCCATTTTTAGCAATGAAAAGTTTTTTCGGTCCATTTTTTTGTTCATAAAGCATTTCCGTCATAACAGGTGGAATGAATGTATCATCTTTACTATGGATAAAGAGAACAGGCTTACTAATATAAGATACGACCGCGAGTGGTGACACATCATGAATGGAATATTTATCACGCAATCTAAGAAACACGTTACTAATTGGCAAGATCACTTTAGGTGGTAATTTAAAGGTCGTACGTAAATGATGAGTAAGTTGACCAGATAAATCAGAAAAAGGACAATCAGCAATATAAAAATCAGCACCATCAGCAAGGCTCCCAGCATATAAGAGCATTGTCGCTGCCCCCATTGATTCACCATGAATACCTAAGAGTACATCGGGACCATTCTGTCTTTTGAGCCAATCTACCACTGCTTTAAGATCATATTTCTCATAATAGCCATAGCTCGTTGTCTTCCCACCAGATTCACCATGTCTTCGGTGATCATAAATAACAACATTGAAACCGCGAGATAAAAACAAGTTCATATATTTTATAGAGTTCGTTTTATTCTCTGTCACCCCATGAGAAATGATGACGTATCTATTGCTAGGGTAAGGTGCGACAACGACAACTTTAAGAGAATAACCTAAAGGAGAATGGATAAAATGTTCTTCTTTTTCTAATTGATCATAGGCTGAGATATCTAATCTGCCAGCAGTGCTTTCTCTTTCAACAATAACCGCGTTATCTTTTTTACGAATGTACATTAATTTATTTGTGAAATAGGTGCCAATAGAGAGAATAACAGTTAGCAGTAATAAACTATAGCGAAGGATTCTTTTCATTTTCTCCCTCCATGGTGTTTTCCTTTATTTTACCATTTGGACAAAAGAAATATCCATCTTAAAACACCGGTTCGTGTCATAAGATGGACGCATAGTTTAGGCATTTAGTTGAAAATAACTACTTTCAATTGTCCTTGTCATATGTGGCTTGACGAGATGAATCGCCTCAACTAGCTTTTGCAAGTCTATATTGGTTGAGATCCCCATTCTCTCTAGCATATATACAACATCCTCCGTAGCCGCATTTCCAGCAGCACCGGGAGCGAAAGGGCAGCCACCGAGTCCGCCAGCAGACGTATCAAAGCGGTCGACACCAGCTTGAAGGGCGGCAAGAATGTTAGGAAGAGCTAATTTTCGTGTATCATGGAAATGAGCGGTTATGAGTGTTGTAGGAAAAGCATCTTTTAATTTTTTAAATACATCAAATGATTCATGCGGAGCGGCCATTCCAATGGTATCCGCCACACTTAACTCATCTGCTCCTGCATTGACAAAGGCTTGGCATAATTTTACTGTATCATTTACATCTACTTTTCCCTCGTAAGGACAATAAAATGCTGTGGAAATACAAGCGCGTACAAAATATCCTTTTGTTTTTAATTCTTTGATTATTGGCACAATTTCAGCGACACTTTCATCGGTCGTTTTATTAATATTCTTTTTGTTGAACGTTTGGCTAACTCCTACAAAAGTAGCAACGGCCTGGCAATCAGTGGCATAAACACGATCAATCCCTTTTCGATTGGGAGCAAGGACAATATCTCGCGTATGTGATGTAAGTGTATCGGCAACAATTTCAGCTGCATCACTCATTTGCGGTACCCATTTTGGCGAAACAAATGAGGTAAGTTCCATTTCTTTTACACCAGCACTTTTTAATTTTTGAATAAATTGTTTCTTGATATCTGTTGGCACAAAGTTTTTTTCATTTTGTAGTCCATCTCTCGGGCCCACTTCAATAATCGTTACTTCCTTCGGCAATGTGAACATGATATTCCTCCTTTTATAGAAAGCGTTTACTTTATTGTAGTGGTTTAATATTCAGAAATGCAAGAATTAACTAAAGTATGGCATAATAGAAAGGTAGATTCATAACAATGAAACCATGGAGGGGAAAGAACAGTATGGAACGAGCAGAAGTTGTGATTGTAAGCGCTACAAGAACAGCGCTAGGAACATTTAATGGGAGTTTAAAAGGAGTATCAGCGATAGATCTAGGAGCAGTGGTTATTAAGGAAGCATTAAAAAAAGCAGGGGTAGAAGCATCAGCGGTTGACGAAATCATTATGGGGAATGTGCTGCAAGCAGGATTAGGCCAAAACCCAGCAAGACAAGCAGCTATAAAAGCAGGTGTACCCGAGAGCGTTTCTTCGATGACTATTAATAAAGTGTGTGGCTCCGGATTGAAAGCGGTTCATTTAGCAACGCAAGCAATTGTTGCTGGAGACGCAGACATTATTGTTGCTGGTGGTATGGAGAATATGAGCCAAGCACCTTATATTCTAAAAGGTGCACGTGATGGCTTTAAAATGGGTAATACTACTTTATATGACTCCCTTATTGATGACGGTTTAACATGTGCATTTAATCAGTATCATATGGGTGTAACGGCTGAAAACTTATGCGATAAATATGAGATTTCTAGAGAGGAACAAGATCTATTTGCGGCTGAGAGTCAAGAGAAAGCAACGCAAGCCATCGAAGCTGGTCGCTTTAAAGATGAAATCGTTCCGGTAGAAATTCCGCAGCGTAAAGGAGAGCCAATCATCTTTGATCAAGATGAACATCCGAAGAAAGGGACAACAGCAGAAAAATTAGGTAAACTACGCCCAGCATTTAGAAAAGAAGGAAGTGTGACAGCAGGCAATGCATCTGGTATCAATGATGGCGCTGCGGCAGTGGTTGTAATGAGTAAGCAAAAAGCGGAAGAGTTAGGAATTAAGCCGCTTGTTACCATTAAAGGAAATGCGAATGCTGGAGTAGACCCAAGTATTATGGGAATTGGTCCAGTAGAAGCGGTCAAGAAAGCATTAACGAAAGCAAATATTTCAATGGAAGAATTGGAGTTAATTGAAGCAAATGAAGCGTTTGCGGCTCAATCTTTAGCGGTTGATCGTGAATTGAACTTTAAGAAAGACATCTTAAATGTAAACGGTGGGGCAATTGCACTAGGTCATCCAATCGGTGCAAGTGGCGCACGAATTTTAGTTACTCTCATTCATGAAATGCAAAAACGCCAAGCAAAGAAAGGATTAGCAACATTGTGTATTGGTGGCGGCCAAGGTGTAGCAACTGTGATAGAGCTTGCAGAATAATTTAAGGTGAGAGGGTTCTATGCTATAATAACCATACATTCTATTTGAAAGAATGAGGGGGTAGGACACCAGTCATGAAGCAGAAAAAACAGCGAGCACAATCAAAGAAAATAAATGAAGATAAGCCGCTTACTTTAGGAGATATGCTAAACCCTGAGCTTGTCAAAGGACTGCAAGGGAAGAAAAATGAGCTAAAAAAAGCGGAAGAAATCAAGCTTGAGGAAGAATCACGTAGAAAAGCCGAAGAGCGTAAATTACGTGAGAAAAATAAAAGCTTTGAAGAGCTTTTAGGTGAAAGTAACTTAAATTGGAAAGAATTTAAATGATAGATTACGAGAAAGATGACGCATCCAAAGGTACGTCATCTTTTCTCATTTTTGATTTAAGTATGGCTTAACGATGTGTCTCGTACTTATTCAGTTTAGCTAGTTGCTCCATGAAAGTTAATTCTTCCTTAGATAATGGCTCTGCACGGACGGCTGCAACATTTTCTTTTACCTGTTCCATCGAAGAGGCACCGGCAATGATAGAAGAAACCCCAATATGTGCCAAGTTATATTGGATGGCTGCTTCTTGTAGATGGCGTGTTTCAGTAAACCTTGCATTAAGCTCAGTGAGGAGGGCACGCAATTCTGCTTCACTATAATCTAAATACCCTTGTTCCGATAGTTTATCCATCCAGTTTTCACTTAATAATCCTTTAGCTAGTGGGCCTCTCGTAACGACACTGATATTATTTTCAGCTAATAGTGGTAAAACTTCTTCCTCTGGACGACGATCGAGTAAGCTGTATTGCATCATTACTGTATCAATAGAGGCATGCTTAACATATTCACGAATAACATTAGGACGGATCGAGGAGATACCATATGCCTTAATAAAACCTTCTTGTTTAAGCTCTTCAAACGCATCAATTGTTTCAAGTATATCATCATCTAGCGTCCCGCCATGCAATTGATATAAGTCAATATATTCTACACTTAATCGTTTTAAGCTTTGTTTTACGGCTTCTTTTATATAATCTTTTGACGGATCCCAGTGCCAGCCTTCCTTTCCTTCAGTCCATCGATTACCTACTTTTGTGGCAATAACGACATCCTCTCGTACGCGTTTTAACGCTTCTCCAACTAGCTGTTCGTTTAAACCAAAGTCGTATAAGTCGGCTGTATCAAAATAATTAATCCCTTCTTCTAGTGCTGTTTCAATAATCGCTTGGGCCTTTTTTTTATTTGTTCCAAGTGACATACAACCAAGACCAAGAGGAGTAACCATTAAGGGTGATTTACCTAACTGTACTTTTTGCATTATGAACCTCCGCTCTTCTCTGAGTATTTTTTATCTATTTTACCGATACTGAGAGAGGTTAAACAAATCATTTGATTTATGGCATGGAGAATTTATGAGTGCTGTTCGCTATTCTTAGGCTTCTTGTCATAATCACCATTTGTTGTTTCATCTATCCATTCTCTAACATAAGAAAATGACTTTTGATAAACTTTTAGTTTTTCTTTAATTTCCCATGCCTTACCAACAAAGGTAACACCTTTTTCATGTACGTATATTTTCATCATGAGCTCTCCTAAACATAAGTATGTTAAAATGTATGAGCAGAATAATCGGATAGAACAGGAGTGACGAGAGAAAATGAGTCGCCTAGAAGAAAAAACGTTAAAAACGGAAAAAATCTTTGACGGTAGGGTTATTCGACTCCAAGTAGAAGAGGTTGAACTACCGAACGGACAAATATCGAAAAGAGAAGTAGTCAAGCACCCAGGTGCAGTGGCAATATTAGCACTAACGGATGAAGGAAACATGGTTATGGTTGAACAATACCGTAAAGCGCTTGAGAAGACGATTATTGAAATCCCAGCAGGTAAATTAGAAGGAAACGAAGACCCCTTACAATGTGCGAAAAGAGAATTAGAAGAAGAAACAGGGTATGGGTGTGATGAAATAGAGTGGCTTATTTCTTTTTATACCTCTCCAGGTTTTGCTGATGAAATTGTTCATTTGTATATGGCAAAAGGTTTACATGTGATAGAAAATTCGGCCTCTCTTGATGAAGACGAATTTGTTAATCTGAAAGAAGTCTCCGTTCAAGAAGCGGTCCAATTAATAGGAGAGCAAAAAATCTATGATGCGAAAACCGCTTATGCGGTTCAATATATGCAACTAAAAGAAGCGTTGCAGCAAAAATGAAATCTTATTATGCAGATTTGCATATTCATATTGGGAGAACCGCTACTGGTAAGCCGGTTAAAATCACAGGTTCAAAAACCTTAACTTTTACAAACATTATTCATCATGCAAAAAGTCAAAAAGGGTTAGACATCATTGGGATTATCGATTGTCACTCTCCAGAAGTGATAACTGAAATAGAGGGTTTACTTCACGAGGGTGTGTTACAAGAGCATGAAGATGGCGGATTATTATTTGGTGATATGATGATTATTCTTGGTTCAGAACTCGAGATATATGATCAATATTGCCACGGTCCCATCCATGTACTGTCGTTTTTCCCAACACTTAGCCACATGAAAGCTTTTTCTAACTGGTTGTCATTTCGAATGAAGAATATCCAACTGAGTTCACAGCGGGTTTATATAGAAGGGCGGTTGCTTCAACAAAAGGTAAAAGAATTAGATGGTTTGTTTATTCCTGCCCATGTGTTTACCCCTTTTAAAAGCTTATATGGAAAAGGGGTAAAGCATTCACTTTCGGAAGTATTTGACCCCCAATGGATTGATGCAATTGAATTGGGTTTGAGTGCCAATACAGAAATGGCAGACCGTATAGCAGAGTTACATGACTATCCATTTATAACAAATTCTGATGCGCATTCATTAGCGAAAATTGCAAGAGAATACCAAAGGATCTCACTCCAAGAATTAAGTTTTAAGGAGTTAACGATGGCTTTGCAACAAACGGATGGAAGAACAGTTGAAGCTAATTATGGATTAGATCCGCTTCTTGGTAAGTATCATGAGACGGTCTGTGCAAAATGTGGTGAGGCCCAACCACTACGGGCTGTACAATGCAGTAACTGCGGTAGTAAGAAAATTATTAAAGGCGTAAAAAATCGTATTCAAGAGTTAGCAAATGTAACTTCAACGGCTCAAGGGAGAAAGCGACCACCATATATCCATCAAATTCCTTTAGAGTTTATTCCCGGGATTGGGGTGAAGACATTAGAAAAGCTACTTCTTCATTATGGCACAGAAATGGTTATCATCCATGATGTCCCTCTTGGTTCATTGCAACAAGTCATACCTGAGCAAGCAGCGAATCTGATTGAGCAGGCGAGATTAGGTAGCGTACAATTTGATGTAGGTGGCGGAGGAAGATATGGTAGAGTTCGCCTTGATTAAAATACTAGACTTGACAGACTACCCATGTTAGAGATAAGATACATTGGTATTAATAATTGAATGCCAAAACCGGTACGGATTTGTGGACTTTTTAAGAGTAGACACTCTTTTTTCGCCACACATTGATGCAAGTAGCATCGATGTGTGGCTTTTTGTATTTTTTAAAAACTGCTCTTATGTTTTTTAAACGATATTTACAACCGGTAGATTTAGGAGGAAATACTGATGAAACAATCAATGTATCCTTTAGCAGTCCTTATCGGAGGTGCTTGCTTTGGTGTGTTATCAACATTTGTCAAGCTGGCCTACGGTGAGGGGTTCGAACCTGCTGAAGTTTCTGGAAGTCAATTTTTAGCTGGGACGTTATTGATTTGGCTTATATTCTTGTTTACAAAAAAACAGAAGATAAGCTTCAAGCGTTTTGGCTTTCTCGTATTATGTGGCGTGCCAACTGGTTTAACGGGTATTTTTTATTATCAATCCTTACAGTCTTTAAATGCGTCGTTAGCCATCATTTTCTTATTTCAGTTTGTTTGGATTGGCACGGCTATCGAGTTTATTATTGATAGAAAAAAGCCAGGAATGAAAAAGTTACGTGCGATTTTGCTGTTACTTGTGGGCTCTTTCTTGGCAACAGGAATTTTATCACAAGGCTTTAATGACTTTTCTCTAGTTGGTGCAGGATGGGGGATGCTTGCAGCATTATCTTTCTCCATCTTCGCCTATATTAGTAGTACGGTCGGGAAAGAAGTACCGCCGATCCAAAGAAGTGCAATCTTTGCCTTTGGTGGATTACTCATTACTATGATTATCTTCCCGCCAGTTTTCTTAGCCGATACAGCAACTGTGACAGCAATTATGCCGTACGGATTGATTCTAGGACTTTTTGGTGTTACGTTACCACCATTGTTATTTGCAATTGGAATGCCTCATGTGGGAGCTGGGTTAGGTACAATTTTGACATCGTCAGAATTACCAGTTGCTTTACTAATGTCAGTTTTGGTTTTACAGGAAGATCTTGTCCCGCTTCAGTGGATAGGGGTTTGTATTATCATTGTAGGGATTATTTATGGTAATGTGGGCCATAAAGTAAAAAAGGACCACGACCAAATTCAATCGGCAAAAGCGAGTTAATTAATAGGGAGAATGTGAGGACCTTGTCTAAGATTTTTGACAAGGTCCTTACCTTTTTATGTTGAGGTTTCAATTAGTCAACAACTTTTACTTTTGCATACACACATGTACTTCTTAGAGATATGTTATCTGTTGCTAAGCTATCGTTGCGTAATATTCCCTCTAATGGGAAACCGAGACGTTCGGGTATTCGCCGACTAGCTATATTTTTTTCATCACAGCGGATTTCTACTCTATTTGCTTTGAAATGCTCAAAACAGAAAGCTGTCAACGCCTCTACTGCTTCTGATATATAGCCATTCTTCATTTGGCGGCTATCACACCAATAGCCAATTTCGAATTTTTTAATATCCCAATTTATCCGGTGAAGGCCGATTGAGCCAACAAAAAGATGATTCTCCTTCAGAAAGATATGGAGACGGAAATCACTGCGGTTAATAAATTCCGCAAAAGATGCGCGTATTCCCGCTTCTACTTCTTCAACAGTCTCTTCTTTTACAGCAAAGGGCAACCATTTTTTTAGTGAATCTCGTGACACTGCAATGGCTTCATGCACGATCTTGCCATCACCAGGCAAACAGGGTCTAAAATACAAACGGGCCGTTTCTATTTTCTCTGGAAAATCTACTAAGAGGGGGTTCATTCTTTCTTCTCCTTTTTAATTTACTAGCGCAACTATCCTTTGACACCAAGTGGACAAAACTTTCTTAAAGTTTAAATAAATAACATCTTTTTTACAATAAAAATTTTAATAGATTACTTAAAGTATTTCGTATCTTCCTGTCATGAACTCACAAAGTCTAGCATACATTCTAGTAAGTGAAATCATTTTTCAGGAGGAAGAGCAATGATAAAAAAAATGTACCAGAACGTCGTAGCAAATCATTTCCGTGAGCATTCCTCAATCTATTTGTTTGTTATTATATTGTTTCTAATGGGTGTCATATTTGGAGCGGTTGTCGTAAACAGTTTAAGTTTGACGCAAAAAGAGGATTTATTTCAATATTTGACACAGTTTTTTGGTCATGTTTCAAATGAAGAAATGGCGACACCTGCTCACATATTTGAACAAAGCTTACTCCATAATGGAAAATATATAGGTGTTATATGGCTATTGGGGATATCTATTATTGGATTACCGCTTATTTTAGTTTTACTATTTGTGAAAGGGATGGTCGTTGGCTTTACTGTCGGTTTTTTAGTAAGTCAATTAAAGTGGCATGGGTTTTTACTATCTTTTGTGTCGATTTTGCCACAAAATATGATTATCATTCCAATTTTTATTATTACATCTACTTTTGCGATTTCATTTTCAATGAAGATGATCCGTCGGCTGTTTATGAAGAAAGTAAATAATGCATTTATGCCCTTGCTAGGTAAATACTTAGTTTCTTTCCTTATTGCCATAATTATATTAGCCGGTGCATCAGCTATTGAGGCCTTTGTTTCACCGGTGTTAATGAAGTCAGTCATTGATTCATTCCTCTAAATCACCGATTGCTTATATAAGGTTTGAATGCTATAATTCTTTTATCATATGAATTTAGTAATAATGACTGACTTGAATAGATCATTATGTACAGAGCCTACGTTTAGGTTCTGTACTTTTATGTTGTTTTAGCTATTATAACAATTCTAATATAAGAATCATTATAAAGTCCTCTTTATAATGATTTTAGTTTGATTCTATACATCTATCTGTTATAATGAGAATGTTAGTGGTGAGGGAGGGACTTTCGGTATGGAAAGCAGAATTGACAGAATCAAAAAACAGTTGCATTCATCCAGTTATAAGCTAACACCACAACGTGAAGCCACGGTTCGCGTTTTGTTAGAACATGAAGAGGACCATTTGAGTGCGGAAGATGTATACCTCCTTGTTAAAGAAAAGTCGCCAGAAATCGGTTTAGCAACTGTTTATCGAACACTTGAATTACTAACTGAATTAAAAATTGTTGATAAAATTAATTTTGGTGATGGCGTTTCCCGATATGACTTACGTCAAGAGGGTGCTGCTCACTTCCATCATCATCTTGTATGCATAGAATGCGGTGCAGTAGATGAAATTCAAGAAGATTTACTAGAAGATGTGGAAGAAGTTGTTGAGAAGCGTTGGCATTTCAAAATAAAAGACCACCGTCTTACTTTTCACGGCATCTGCTATCGATGTCAAGATAAAAAAAATGATGAAGAGCCAGGAGCTTAAGACACGAACCTTTTCTAATTTAATTGGAAAGGGTTTTCTTATTTTTCTCTAACCTGTGCCTCAAGCTGGTTTTGCAACTTAGCAACAAATATGATTGAATTAATTTATATACTACATAAAGATAAGGTCCACCACTTTTTGAGTCTACACCGACCTAGAAGTTGGAATGATTGAATGAACTTAATTGATTCCTCATTGGAAACAGGTATAAATCTTGTCCAAAATGGCATACCCTCTAATAAGACGTTTTATTTGGGGGAGAAATGATGAGTGCGTGGATTAAACTAGTCTATCAAACCATTAAGGTTTTCGTTCTTTTTACAGGAAGCACAATTCTTTTTTATTATGGTATTATGTGGTTAAATGAAGAGTATCAGGATTATCATCGTTATGATGAACCGAGTGGGGCGGCTGTGAAGGTAGCAGCAAGTGCGAATGCATCGGACTCTTCTTGGTTGGATCGGTTGATTCTGTTTTATTTAAATGGGGAGTAATGATTTGATGAATGATCATCTGCAGGATTTTATCCACTATTTAATGATTGAAAAAGGCCTAGCCAAAAATACGATCATGGCATATGAAAGAGACTTAAGAAGTTATATTTTATTTATTGAGAAGAAGATGTTGAAACAATCGATGAATGAAATTGAACGCGTTCATATTGTTCAGTTTCTAGCTCAGCTTAAGGATGATGGCAAGTCCACTAAAACAATTGCAAGACATATTGCGTCTATACGCTCATTTCACCAATTTGCACTTCGTGAAAAAATAGTAGACCATGACCCATCTATTCATATTGAAACACCACAAGCGGAAAAATCTTTGCCGAAAGTATTAAATATGAAGGAAGTTGAAAGATTGCTAGACCTCCCGAATGATGGTAGCCGCTTTTATTTAAGGGATAAAGCCATGTTAGAAGTGCTCTATGCAACAGGAATCCGTGTCAGTGAATTAATCCATTTGACAATAAATGATGTTCATCTCACGATGGGTTTTTTAAGATGTATTGGAAAAGGGAATAAAGAAAGAATCATCCCATTAGGAAAAACAGCACAAGCGGCTGTTCAAGATTATTTAGATAAGGGCAGACAACAGTTGTTATCACCAAAACACCCGACAGAGTACTTGTTTTTAAATCACCATGGTAAAGGGTTATCACGGCAGGGGTTTTGGAAAAACTTAAAAAAAACAGCACAAGCAGCTGGTATTCAAAAAGAGTTAACACCTCATACTTTAAGGCATTCATTTGCCACCCATTTACTTGAAAATGGAGCAGATTTAAGAGCGGTACAAGAAATGCTTGGTCATGCAGATATTTCAACGACACAAATATATACACATGTGTCAAAAACGAGATTAAAAGATGTATATAAACAATTCCACCCAAGAGCATAACAGGAAATATATAGGAAAACAGTGAAAAGTGATACAAAAGACTGTTTTTCTTTTTTTATTTTCAGTACAATATAAATATAGATGTCAGACTTCTGACGAAAGAGATCTTTCTTAAGGATAGAGGCCTTTCAATGACAGTTCTCTTTTGTTAGGTTTTAGACATTTTACACTATCCTTCGCTGTTGATGAATGCCTTTTTAGGGTATGATAAGTAGTGATTTTCTTTAGTTAAGAAATAGTTAGAAAGGAGTGTTGAATGTGAACACATTTACATACAAACGTATTTTCCTTATTGTAATGGACTCTGTTGGAATAGGAGAAGCACCTGATGCGAAAAATTTCGGTGATGAAGGTGCACATACGTTAGGTCATATTGCCGAGAAAATGAACGGTTTACATATGCCGCATATGGCACGTCTCGGATTAAGTAATATCAACGAAATAAAAGGGATTGCAAAAGTCGCGCAACCCGAGGCTTCTTTTACAAAGCTTCAAGAAGCTTCTGTAGGGAAGGATACGATGACAGGTCATTGGGAAATAATGGGTCTTCATATTGATAAACCCTTTCAAGTATTTCCTAATGGATTTCCAGATGAGTTAATTCATGTATTAGAAGAAAAGACAGGTCGAAAAGTGATTGGTAATAAACCTGCGAGCGGGACGGTGATTTTAGACGAATTAGGGGAAGAGCATATGGAGACAGGTTCTCTTATTGTATATACATCAGCTGATTCTGTGTTACAAATCGCCGCTCATGAAGAGATTATACCAATCGAAGAACAGTATCGTATTTGTGAAATTGCTCGAGAGTTGACTTTAAATGAAAAATACATGGTAGGTAGAGTCATTGCTAGACCATTTGTGGGTAAACCTGGCGCGTTTACAAGAACAGCGAATAGACATGATTATGCATTAAAGCCATTTGGCAGAACAGTAATGAATGAGTTAAAAGATGCTAATCTAGATGTCATTGCCATCGGAAAAATTAATGATATTTATGATGGAGAAGGCGTAACAGAAGCAATTAGAACCACATCAAATATGGATGGCATGGACAAGATAGTTGCAACAGCAAAACAAGACTTTACAGGCATTAGTTTCTTGAATTTAGTAGACTTCGATGCTCTTTATGGTCATAGAAGAGATCCACTAGGGTACGGTCAAGCGTTAGAAGAATACGATGCTCGTTTACCTGAACTTTTCGAACAGTTAGATGAAAATGACCTTCTTATTATTACAGCGGATCATGGAAATGACCCAATACATCATGGTACAGACCATACGAGAGAATATGTGCCATTACTTGTTTATTCTAAGCGCTTATCTCATGGAGAAGAACTGCCTCAAGGCAAGACATTTGCTAACATCGGCGCGACTATTGCAGAGAATTTTCAAGTGAAGATGCCATTGATTGGAGAGAGCTTTCTTAAAAATGTCAAGGGAGTAGGGAAATAATGACTAATTTACATGAGGTAATAGCAGCTAAAGAATTAATTCAATCTAGAATAGATCAAACACCAACAGTCGGCCTTATATTAGGTTCTGGACTTGGGGTACTTGCTGACGATATAACAAATGCGATAAAAATTCCTTATAAAGATATACCGGGTTTTCCGCAATCAACAGTAGCTGGGCATGCAGGTCAACTGGTTATTGGTCAATTAAACGGAGTAGCGGTTGTTGCTATGCAAGGAAGATTTCATTATTACGAAGGCTATACTATGCAGCAAGTTACGTTTCCGGTCCGTGTAATGAAGGAGTTGGGTGTACAGAAACTAATTGTGACAAATGCTGCTGGAGGCGTGAATGAAACTTTCTCACCAGGTGATTTAATGATCATCACAGACCATATTAACAATATGGGGGTAAATCCTCTTATAGGTCCTAATGATGACCATTTTGGTGTGCGCTTTCAAGATCTGTCATCAGCATACAATAAAGAAATGATACAAGTCGCTAAAGAGGTTGCAGAACAACAACAATTAGACATACAAAGTGGAGTATACGTAGCCAATACAGGACCAGTTTATGAAACACCTGCAGAAGTAAAGATGCTTAGAATTTGCGGTGGTGATGCAGTTGGTATGTCAACTGTTCCGGAAGTTATTGTTGCGAATCATGCTGGTATGAATGTACTTGGTATCTCTTGTATTTCTAATATGGCTGCTGGTATATTAGACCAACCATTAAATCATGAAGAAGTGATAGAAACAACGGAGAAAGTAAAACAACAATTTTTAAGCTTCGTCAAAGGAATCGTGACAAAAATTTAAATTTAATGGGGGAACTATTAAGATGAGAATGGTAGACATCATTGAGAAAAAAAGGGACGGACAGTCTTTAACGACAGAAGAAATTAACTATTTTATTCAAGGCTATACAAATGAAACAATTCCTGATTATCAAGCAAGTGCACTTGCAATGGCGATTTATTTTCAAGGAATGGATGAAAGAGAAACAGCCGATTTAACAACAGCAATGGTTAAGTCAGGCGATGAAATTAATCTTGCAAACATTGATGGAATCAAAGTGGATAAACATTCAACCGGGGGTGTAGGTGATACAACTACGCTCGTATTAGGGCCCTTAGTAGCTGCTGTAGGTGTGCCGGTTGCAAAGATGAGCGGAAGAGGACTAGGGCATACAGGTGGAACCATTGATAAATTAGAAGCCATCGATGGATTTCATGTGGAGATTGACAATGATGAATTTATGAATTTAGTTAATCGTAATAAACTAGCTGTCATAGGTCAAAGTGGAAACTTAACGCCAGCTGATAAGAAGCTCTATGCGTTAAGAGATGTGACCGCTTCCGTAAATAGTATCCCTTTAATCGCATCAAGTATCATGAGTAAGAAAATTGCTGCGGGTGCAGACGCAATTGTTTTGGATGTGAAAACGGGTTCAGGTGCATTTATGAAAACAATTGAAGAATCAATTGCTTTAGCAAAAACAATGGTGAAAATCGGTAATCATGTTGGCAGACAGACAATGGCTGTCATCTCAGATATGAGTCAACCACTTGGCCTTGCAATTGGTAATTCCTTAGAGGTAAAAGAAGCGATAGATACGTTAAAAGGAGAAGGGCCGGAAGATTTGACTGATTTATGTTTAACGCTTGGAAGTCAAATGGTTGTATTAGCGAAAAAGGCCGATACGTTAGAAAGTGCGCGCGCGCTACTACAAGAAGCAATCAGTAGTGGTAAAGCGTTAGAGACTTTTAAAACCTTTATCCAATCTCAAGGGGGAAAAGTAGCAGTCGTTGATGATCCATCTCTTCTTCCACAGGCAAAATATCAAATAAAGGTGGAAGCTGCGCAAAGTGGATATATTTCAGAAATTGCTGCAGAAAAACTGGGTACTGCTGCAATGATGCTTGGTGCGGGTAGAGCAACAAAAGAATCTATTATTGATCTCGCTGCAGGCCTCCTTCTTCATAAAAAAGTTGGCGATTCTGTTCAAAAAGGAGAAGCGCTATTAACAATTCATAGCAATATGGAAGATGTTGAAGAAGTAAAAAATATCCTTATTAACAATATCAAAATAGTGTCAGAAGAAGTAACGGCACCAACATTGATACATCAAGTCATCACTGAATAAAGATATACTGGAAAAAGCTTAAAGGAAATAAAACCTTTAAGCTTTTTTTAATATAACTTAACTAAAAAGATGCTCCTTCTTTACATATTTCCTTCGATTACTTCCCACATCAAAGTATAAAATATCTCATTCCACACCTCTCATCTTCCTGATTTTTTTCATTCATAAAATGTATTTTCTGGTATTTTTATTGGTATAAATTATCAACAAATGGTAATCATGGAAACTATAAAGAATGGAGGGTTTGTGCGATGAAGCGAATAGTAAGTGTATTTTTTATATGTATTCTCATGGTTTCTACCATAGCGCCACAAGTATTTGCGCGTGAAAGCGAACAAATGACGGAAGAAGAAGTCGTGAAAAATGTAAAGTCAGCTATTTTAATTGAGCGAGATACAGGTAAAGTTCTGTATGAAAAAAATAGTGATGTTCAATTACCACCAGCAAGTATGACGAAGGTTATGACAATGCTTTTAATTATGGAAGCAATCGATGAAGGCAAACTTAAATGGGATGAAAAGATTAGGACAAGTGAATATGCTGCTTCAATGGGTGGTTCACAAATTTTCCTTGAGCCTGGAGAGGAAATGACTACAAAAGAAATGTTACAAGGAATTGCTATAGGTTCTGGAAATGACGCTTCTGTTGCTGTAGCAGAACGTTTAGCCGGTACGGTAGATGAGTTTGTCAAAATGATGAATGCAAAAGCAAAAGAGCTAGGTTTAAAGGACACTGTATTCAAGAATCCTACTGGCCTCCCGGTAACTGATCATTTTAGTACGGCTCATGATATGGCGATGATGGCAAAGGAATTACTGAAGTATGAAGATATTACAAATTTTACCGGTACTTACGAGGCCTATTTGCGTGAAGACACTGATAAAAAGTTCTGGTTAGTAAATACAAATAAATTAGTCCGCTTCTATCCAGGTGTAGATGGTCTTAAGACTGGATTTACTCAAGAAGCAAAGTATTGTCTAACGGCGACAGCAGAGAAAAATGGAATGCGCGTTATTGCGGTTGTTTTTGGGGCACCTAGTTCAAAAGAGAGAAATGCAGAAGTGACAAAAATGCTAGACTATGCTTTTAATAAATATGAAACTCATGCCATGTATAAAAGAAATCAAGCAGTGGCAAAAGTGAAAGTGTCAAAAGGGGAAAAGAAACAAGTAGAAGCATTAACAAGCGAACCGATTTCAATATTAGCTAAAAAAGGTGAAGATATTAAAAACGTGAAACAAACGGTTGTACTCGATGAAAATATAAAAGCTCCTGTTAAAAAAGGTGATGAAGTCGGCAAGATTATTTTTGAAAAAGAAGGAAAAACAATGGTTGAAAGTCCTTTAGTCGCAAGCCAAGATAGTAAAAAAGCCAACATATGGACTTTATTTAAGCGTTCAATGGGTATGTTTACGAAAGTATCAGAGTAATATGTCGAACCGAGTGAAGACAAGTCCTGTTTTAGCGAATAAACACTAGTTTTGTCTTCATGAAGGAAAAACAGTAAATAGTATAGAATTGGACTCACTAAAGACAGAATTGATATTCTAATTGTGTCAATCCTGTCTAATCCATAGAGACAACTGATTACAAAGGAGGCTATGGTTAGTGAGTCTAGCAATTAATTTAGAAATAAAAAACAACGTATTATGTATTCGTTTAAGCGGGGAGCTTGATCATCACTCTGCGGATGAATTAAGAACAAAAGCAACAAAAATGATTGAGGAACACGATATTCATCATATTATTCTTAATCTGGAACAATTAACTTTCATGGATAGTTCTGGACTTGGAGTAATTCTCGGCAGATATAAACAAGTAAAACAAAAAAATGGCGAAATGGTTGTTTGTGCGATTTCTCCATCTGTCCAGAGACTTTTTGATATGTCTGGTTTATTTAAAATTATTCGCTTAGAACCTACTGAAGCGTTTGCCCTGCAACGATTGGGGGTGGCGTAAATGAAAAATGCTATGCAGATGCAGTTTACTGCTCTCAGTCAAAATGAATCGTTTGCTCGAGTGACAGTGGCAGCTTTTATTGCTCAGCTTGATCCAACAATGGATGAATTGACAGAAATTAAGACGGTGGTCTCAGAAGCGGTAACGAACGCTATTATTCATGGCTATGATATGAGCCCAGATGGCATTGTACACATTTCGGTAACCATTGAAGAAGGAATAGTAGAACTGTCGATTAAAGATGAAGGTCTCGGTATTATGGATATAGAAGAGGCAAGACAGCCTCTTTATACAACAAAGCCAGAGCTAGAAAGATCTGGCATGGGTTTTACGATTATGGAAAATTTTATGGACGAAATAAGTATTGTATCACACCCAGGTGAAGGCACAGAGGTCCGTTTAAAGAAGCATTTATCAAATAGTAAAATGCTATGTAATTAAGGAGTCTTGCTATGGATGTGGAGGTTAAAACAGGAAAGACGCAATATTTAAAAGATCATGAAGTAAAAGAGCTCATTGGTAAAAGTCAAAATGGTGATCAAGCGTCTAGAGACCTGATTGTCCAAAAAAATATGCGTTTAGTATGGTCAGTTGTCCAGCGCTTCCTCAATCGAGGATACGAACCAGATGACTTATTTCAAATAGGCTGTATTGGATTATTGAAATCGGTAGATAAATTTGATTTGAGTTATGATGTGAAATTTTCTACTTACGCTGTTCCCATGATTATTGGTGAGATCCAACGTTTTATAAGAGATGATGGAACAGTTAAAGTCAGTCGTTCACTTAAAGAACTCGGGAATAAAATTCGGAAAGCAAAAGATGAGTTATCGAAATCATTAGGTAGGGTGCCGACCGTATCAGAGATTTCAGAATACCTTAATATCCCAACAGAGGATATTATCATGGCCCAAGATGCGAGTCGACTTCCCTCGTCTATTCATGAAACCGTATATGAAAATGACGGTGACCCTATTACTTTACTCGACCAAATCGATGATGGGGACGAGGGGAAATGGTTCGATAAGATTGCTTTAAAAGAAGCGATTAATGAATTAGATGAAAGAGAGAGACTGATTGTTTATTTACGCTATTACAAAGATCAAACACAATCAGAAGTAGCTGTCAGGCTTGGTATTTCACAAGTACAAGTCTCGAGGCTAGAGAAGAAAATATTGAAGCAAATGAAAGAGCATATGGACTTGTAGTCTATATGCTTTTTCATTTGCTTCTTTTATTTAAGTGGAGAAGCCGACGTTTATTTATAGGAGAGAGCATTATCTGTGTGAGGAAATTATTGGATTTCATGAAGTGAAATACCTTTACTCATACTATATGCAAGGAAATCTTTGTGTGGGAAGTGAAAGGATGGAACGAATCGTTTATCTACGCTTGCGACATCGATTGCAGGTTAAACCGCACGAACCTATCGTTTTATCGGATGTTGCACAGCTTATTGCAGATGAGGAAGTTTACGATAAATTAGCTAAACTCTTGTTATACCGCGTGTCGGAAGAAGATAAGAATATCATCATTATTGATGTTATGCAGGTAATTAAGCAGATTACACAATCTTTTCCCGATTTGGAAATCCAAACGGTTGGGCCGACACAGGTTATTGTTGAAGTTTCCGTGAAAAGAAGGAAAGTCTCACTGCCATTGTTTATCCTTATATGGTTATTATTATTCTTTGGTGCCGCTCTTACCATCATGAATTTCCATGAAGATGTTAGTATGCAAGAAGTTCAACTAAAGATTTATACATTGATTACAGGTGAAGTCGATAGTCGGCCATTGATCTTTCAAATCCCATATTCAATTGGATTGGGCTTAGGAATGATTCTCTTCTTCAATCATGTATTTAAAAAGCGTATAAATGAAGAGCCTAGTCCTCTCGAGGTAGAGATGTTTAATTATCAAATGGATTTGGATAATTATGTTGCCCTTAAAGAAAACAAAGAGAGTATGAAGAATATTGATGAGCGGTAAAATTATCTTTGCCATCTTTATAGGCTTAGCGAGTGGGATTGCTGTAGGTGGTGGAGTCGTTGCTTTCTTATCTGTCCTAGGAATTATTCCAAGACTTACGCAACTAACAAAAACAATGAAGATGATTCATGCTTATGAATGGGCAGCGGTGTGTGGTGTGATTGCTGGAGCTGCAGCTTCCATGTGGGAGCCAGTACTACAAGCTACCTCTCTAATACTAATTCCGATTGGCCTATTATGTGGAATTTTTGTTGGAATGCTTGCAGCTGCGCTTACGGAAGTGCTGAATGTCTTCCCTATATTAGCTAAACGCATTGGTGTAGAAGGGAAAATTGTCTATTTATTAATGGCTTTTGTTTTTGGGAAAATTATAGGATCTTTATTTCAATGGATATATTATGTCAATCTGTAGGTTTCTAACTTAGAAAGGGACATGGCGATGAAAGAACGGAGAAAAGTCATATTAATTACAGATGGAGATGAGTTTGCAAAGCGAACGATAGAGCTCATTGCTCATGATATTGGTGGTAGCTGTATCTCTGCTTCTAAAGGAAATCCAACTATATTGACAGGTGAAGAAATGGTGCATTTGATTAAAAAAGCACATTCAGATCCTGTCTATATCATGTTTGATGATAGTGGGTATATCGGAGAAGGCCCAGGGGAGAAAGCGATGACTTTCGTTGCCAATCATCCTGATATTGAAGTAATCGGTGCAATTGCCGTGGCGTCAAGGACTCACCATGAGGAATGGACAAAGGTGGATGTAAGCATTGATCGATTTGGTGAATTAACAGAATATGGTGTCGATAAATCTGGCATAGCAGATATGGATGAAGGAAGAATAGTAGGGGATACCGTTTATTGCCTTGAGACATTAAATATTCCATTTATCGTCGGGATTGGTGATATCGGTAAAATGGCAAGAGTTGATTCAATAGAAGCCGGTTCACCCATTACGAAACAAGCTGTCAAACTTATATTGGAAAGGAGCGGTATGTTATGAGCGAAAAAGAAAAAATAAGAAAGAAACCATTGCCGACATCTGTCAAGGAAATTGAAGCATACATGCAGGACCATGTAGGTCTTGGAACGAGCTTTGACCTTGGAGTGAGAAAGCTTAAAGTATTAAAAAAGGATGTCCATTTATACTTTATTAATGGTTTAACTGAGACACAATTCATTATAGAAATTGTTGAAGAGCTTGTAGGGATTAATGATAAAGAAAAATTATCGACCCATCTCTTTGAGATTGTAGAGAACCGTATCGTTCATCAAGCAGTTGACCGCATTAAGACAATTGATGAGCTTGTTGACCAAGTATTATCAGGGCTTATTGTTGTCGTGATGGAAGGTGAAGGTACCGCTTTAGTAATAGACGTCAGAAGTTATCCAGGACGAACACCACAAGAGCCTGATACGGAGAAGGTAATTAGAGGTTCTCGTGATGGTTACGTAGAGAATATAATCGTCAACACGGCCCTAACAAGAAGAAGAATTCGAGATGAACGTTTAAGGTTTGAAATGCTTCATGTAGGTGTAAGGTCAAAAACGGATATTTCCCTGGGCTATATTGAAGGGTTAGCTGATCCCAACCTAGTCGATGTGTTAAGGAAGGAAATTAATGAAATCGATATCGACGGGCTACCAATGGCTGATAAAACGGTAGAAGAATTCATCCTCCATCAAAGTTATAATCCATTTCCACTTGTAAGGTACACTGAAAGAGCGGATGTTGCCGCCACTCATTTGATGGAAGGTCATGTCGTTGTTTTTGTAGATACGTCGCCGAGTGTTATCATCGCCCCAACGACTTTATTTCATCATTTGCAGCACGTAGAGGAATATAGGCAAGCTCCGGCTGTCGGTACTTTTGTTAGATTTATGAGATTTATTGGGCTTGCAGCTTCCTTATTTTTCTTACCATTGTGGTTTTTATTTGTTTTAGAACCATCGTTGCTCCCGGATGCTATTGATTATATCGGGCCAAATGAACAGACGAATATACCTGTTCTTATTCAATTATTATTAGCAGATTTAGGGATAGAGTTTTTAAGGTTGGCTGCTATCCATACACCGACCCCATTATCTACGGCCATGGGACTAATAGCTGCAATACTAATAGGAGAAATTGCGATTACCGTTGGGTTGTTTGTACCAGAAGTTATTCTCTATGTTTCTGTTGCCGCAATTGGTACTTTCGCCACTCCGAGCTATGAATTAAGTGTGGCAAATAAACTTATTCGTATGTTCTTATTAATATTAGTTGCGATTTTTCATACACCTGGTTTAGTAGTGGGAATTACACTATTTATTCTTTTTCTCGTATCTATGCGTTCATTTAGAACACCATATTTATGGCCATTCATTCCATTTTGTCCTGGCGCTATTGTTCATATTATTTTTAGAAGAGCAGTACCAGGGTCAAAAATTCGACCAAGTATTACCCATTCTCGCAATCGTTTTAAGCAGCCGCCAAAATAATTGGGTAAATGGCGATTGCAGGCATATGGGAATTATGGTAAAGTATGTTCAACTGAATAAAGGGTTAAAGGATAACAGAATAGACAGTTTCTTAAGGATTCTGTCTATTTCTTCATTTTAGTCCGATTAAAATAAGCATCAATTCTATTGTGTAGAGAAGTAATAGACGAAAGAGGGGAAGGCATGTTTTTTCACGGTACATCAAAGGTAAATGACAAAGGGCACTTAGAAATTGGCGGTGTTGATACAGTAAATTTGGCTAGAAAGTATGGCACACCTGTTTATATTTATGATGTAGAGTTAATAAGAAGACGAGCACGTGGGTTTAAGAAAATGTTTGAGGAAAATAATATGAAGGCACAAGTAGCCTATGCGAGTAAGGCTTTCTCTTCTGTAGCGATGATTCAGTTGGTGGAAGAAGAAGGACTGTCTTTAGATGTGGTTTCTGGAGGAGAACTATACACTGCCATTAGAGCAGACTTTCCGGTCGACCGCATTCATTTCCATGGGAATAATAAAAGCCGTGAAGAAATAGAAATGGCACTTTCCTATAATATTGGTTGTATCGTCATAGATAATTTCCATGAAATGAACTTATTAGAAGAAGTGGCCTTATCAATGAATAAGCGCGTCGATGTGTTACTACGGATTACTCCAGGTATAGAAGCACATACACATGATTATATTTTAACGGGGCAGGAAGATTCTAAATTTGGCTTTGACTTACAAAATGGACAGGCAGAGGAAGCATTAAAAATCGCCCTCGATTCCCAACACATCCATTTACTTGGGTTCCATTGTCATATTGGTTCACAAATCTTCGAACCAACTGGCTTTATCCTTGCCACACAAAAAATCTTTGCCAAATTGAAAACATGGAGCCAAAAATATAATTATGAATCCAAAGTTCTTAATTTAGGTGGAGGCTTTGGAATTAGGTATACAGAGGAAGATGAACCACTCGCCCCAGAAACATATGTAAAGGAAATTATCAAGGAAGTAAAAAAACAAACGAACCATCACGGGATGACTTTACCTGAAATATGGATTGAACCTGGAAGATCACTCGTCGGTGATGCTGGTACAACCATCTATCAAATTGGCTCATCAAAAGATGTTCCGACTGTAAGAAAATACTTGGCCATTGATGGAGGGATGAGTGATAATATCCGTCCCGCTCTCTATCAGGCACAATACGAAGCTGTACTAGCTAATCGTGTCTTAGATGATGTAGAGGAAAAAGTCTCTATCGCAGGTAAATGTTGCGAATCTGGAGACATGCTTATTTGGGATTTACCACTTCCGAAGGCTGGAAACAACGATTTGCTGGCTGTTTTTTGTACAGGTGCATATGGTTATTCAATGGCAAATAATTATAATCGTATACCACGTCCGCCTGTTGTGTTTGTGGAAGATGGAGAAGATCGATTAGTCATTAAAAGAGAATCATTTGAAGATATGGCACGTCTAGATTTACCTTTAAAAAACAAGGTTAATCAGTAATTAACATGAACCAAGAAATCATAGGTGGGTCATAATAGGGACTCACCTATGATTCTACTTATTTGGCGAACTCCTTCATTTAACATATTGGAATGTAGAAACCTTTCATGTACAATGAAGGATGAATGTATATAAAAAGGGAGCTACTGAAGAAAGTATGGATAAAAAAAGTAATATTATGTTATTTGTCTTTATTTTAGGTATAGCTTTTATATGGGGGCTTATTTATTGGATATTTATTGCCCCGCAATCATAACAAGTTCCATTTCAATCAATAGATACATATGATAAAATAGTTTAAGTTAGTTAAGATATGGAAATAATAGCAAATAAACGGTTTTACTAATAATGAGGGGTTATCATGTTAATACGCTATAAAAAGTCTTTTGAAAAGATTGCTATGGGACTTTTATCTTTTATGCCAAAAGAAAAAGTATTAAAGCAGTTATTACAGACGATTAAAGAGTATGAAAGTGAAGAAAATCTGCAATTGTTTTTGTGGAAAGAAGACGAAGATATTATTGGGCTCGTTGGTGTACGCATAGCAGATCAAAATATCGAAGTTCGTCATATATCAGTCAATCCTTCTCATCGTCAGCAAGGGGTCGGTAAGTCGATGATTAAAGCATTAAATGACACTTATCCACAAAAAGAACTAACAGCGGATGATTTAACAGAAGCCTTTTTACAGAAATGTGAAGAGATAAATAAGGGCAGCGAATAATATCGCTGCCTTTTAACGATGATGTCTTTGGAGGGCCTTCTCTCTTTCTGCGATGACATTCGACCGATCTCTTTTCATATGTCGATGGACGATGTCTTCGTTTTCAAGATTACTTTCCTGTCCCCATTCGAAACCTTTAGAAATACATGTCTTTTTGACCTCATCTAATAAGAAAGCATCGGTTATAGGAAAGTAATAGCTTTTATAAGGACGGCCCTTATCAATTTCTTCTTGCATTTTGTGTATATCATTTAACAGTTGCTGATAGTCAATACCAAGTTGTATTACTTCTCTTTGATAGGACGAGAGAATAGATACTGCTTTTTGCAATGTTTTTTTTGCACCATGAAAGTTCCCTCTACGATGATGATAATTAGCAACAGCGATTTGAATCAAGCCAACCCAGATAGATTGCTTGTTGCGATTGTCTACTTCTTTCCAATATTCTTCTAAAATTTCGTGGCATTCAAAATAATCACGATCTCCGTGATAATGGGCTAAATAGTCAATAAAAGCTTGGGAATGCAAAGTCACTCCTCCTTTTAACCTTAAAATCGATTAATTTCATGGTATCATATAATAGTGATGGAAAAAAGAAATGCCTGGCAAATACCATGCCAGGCAATGTTCATTTTCATTAAAATAACCAAGAAGCGCCTACGATAATAAGTAGGATGAAGAGAACAACGATTAAAGCAAAGCCTGCACCGAAGCCGCCACCATAGCACTCATCTTCCCTATGATGATTGTCACCACAATTTTCTCTGGACATATTTATACCTCCAATAGTACCTAATTGTCATTACCTTCTCATTGTATGTGAGTAGTTTGTCTCATGTTTGGGCTTAGGATAAAATAAAAAGTAAGTTTCTACACTTGGTAAAGGAGTCCGTTGTTGGCGAAAAGAATTATGTTGGATTCGCTACGTTGAATCATCTATACTGTATAGAGTGAAGAAATAATTTTATAGAAATTTTGGTGGAACAGATGGAGCATTATAATGTGAAAATTAACGCCTTCGAAGGGCCGCTCGATTTATTATTGCATTTAATTAATCGGCTCGAGATTGATATATATGATATTCCAGTAGCAGAAATTACTGAACAGTATTTAATCTATATACATACCATGCAAGAATTAGAGTTGGATATAGCAAGTGAGTATTTGGTTATGGCTGCCACGTTACTCGCTATTAAGAGTCAAATGCTACTCCCAAAGCACGAAGAAGACAATTATGACGAAGATATCGATATGGAAATGGAAGAAGATCCACGAGATGAACTTGTTGAAAGATTAATAGAGTATCGCCGTTTTAAAGAAGCAGCCGAGGACTTAAAGGAACTTGAACAAGAGAGAAGCTTATTATACACAAAAGCACCGAGCGATCTTTCTGACATGGCAAAAGAAATGAAAATGGAAAAGACCCAAGTCGACGTATCGCTTTACGATATGTTAGGGGCTCTGCAAAAGTTATTAAGAAGGAAAAAATGGAAAGAACCACTTGCAACGAAAGTAGCCAGACAGGAAATTCCAATTGAAAGGAGAATAGACGAAGTTATACGTACACTTAGGAAAAGTAATGGTCGTAAGAATTTCAATGATTTATTTACTGCACATTCTAGAGAAGAAGTTGTCGTCACTTTTCTAGCTGTTCTAGAGCTAATGAAAAGACAGGCTGTGCTTGTTACACAAGATAATAACTTTGCAGAATTGTATGTAGAAGTAGCGGAGGGAAAGTAAGTGAGTAAGAAAGAAAATTGGAAAGCCATTTTAGAAGGGCTTTTATTTGCAGCAGGAGATGAAGGACTTACTTTGAAGTCCATCGCTTCGGTATTTGAAGTGAGTGATCAAGAAGCAAGTGAAAGAATAAATCAATTAATGACTGAGTTAGCAACTAACCAAGGACGGGGATTACAAATCATTGAAATTGGTGGGTCGTATCAATTAACAACTAAAAAGGAATTAGCGGACTATTTAAAGAAACTAGTGGAGGCGCCTTCTTCCCATTCTTTATCGCAAGCTTCTTTAGAGACATTAGCGATTATTGCTTACAAGCAACCCATTACAAGAATTGAAATCGAGGAAATTCGTGGAGTGAAGACAGAAAGACCATTACAAACACTTGTGGCAAAAGCATTAATCAAAGAAGTAGGAAGAGCTGAAGGTAATGGTCGGGCGTATTTGTATGGCACAACAAAGGGATTTTTAGATACATTTGGATTAAAAAGTTTAAAAGAGCTACCCAAGCTACCTGATCAAGGAGACGAAGAATTTGAGCAAACAGAAGCTGATTTGTTCTTTGATACATTAAATAATGTATAAGTGAAATAATTCTGAACAATCAACAGCTCATTTATGTTAATATAAAAACATTAAGGTTGATTTACTTGCTAAGCATAATTAAACATCAAAGGCATATATACATAATGTCAGATGGTACAAAAGAAAAGTATTTCCCTTAATAACAATCATGTTATCAGCAAACTTCATTATTATCAATCACGAAGATACTCATCAAGAAGTAGATTAAATCTGAAGGAGGGTTCTGATTGTTCATTCTGCAATCGAAAGGATGGTCGCTTGAAAAAACTCTTCCTAATTCCTTCGAAGATTTTTTTAATAAAAGTGAAGTCATTTATGAGGAAGATGGAGAGGAAAGAAAATTCACATTAACTTATTTGCAGTACTTTGAAGAAAAGCTTGATCAATTGACATCATATGAACAGTCAGTAGGTGATAAAACTTTTAAAGATATTGCTGCGCTGGCTTCTCTTCTCAATCACCCGGAATTGAAGTTGAGAAAACGGTTATTTATAAGTGATGAGACCGCTTTTATAAGCTTATTTGCAGGGTTTGATTTTAAGCAAATACCTAACATAATAGAAACAATGATGCAGAATAAATGAAGAGCTGATATAAAAATTGTCTGATGAAAAGAGTAGCATAAACGGGAGGAAAATGATGGGAAATTCTATAGTTGAATCACAAATGGAAGATGTGCAACAATTCCTTAGTAATACGGTAAGCACTTTTGAGAACTTCTTAAATGAAACAACCTTGTTGGTACTTAAAGAGGAAGGACAGGGTGATGAGCGATATTATAAAAGTATTTTATCCAATTTGAGAAAGCTTCTAGTGTTTTGCGAGGAAGGTTATGAAGCATGTCGCATCATACTCATGAGTGATCAATTTCAGCGGGGAGCAGCTGAGCAAACATTGTATAAACTTTACCATCATTGTATTGAAGAGTTTTTTTCACCTAAAAATGATGCATGGTATGAGAATAGTCGTTCAGCCTATACAGGAAAGAATTCAATTCGTTTTCATCACGAAGTACCCGTTCGCCTTGAGAACTTATTTAGAGGATTAGAAAGTGATTTCCAAAAGATAAGAGAAGAACTAGAATACTACGAAACAGACTATCGTACAAAAATGATGCAATCAAAATAAATAAGAAATGCTCTAGATTGAGCAAGGCACGGACAAATTGGTCCGTGCTTTTTTGTGTCTATAGCGTTCAAATGATAAGCAGGATGTAGAATGACTAAAAAACGATATTATTTATCTTTCCTATACATATGATGTAATGAAGAGGAGGGATTTGGCTTGAATCATCGCATGAATGAGTACTTAAAAAGTGTATTTCAATGGAATGAAGAGATGAGGGCTTTTTTGGAGAGTGAAAATATTGAAGAGAGCAATGAGCTATGGGACAAACTTGATCATATGACAGCCATTATGGAGACAATTGACCATAATATGGGGGACAAAGAAATAGAAGGGATTCACGAAAAAGTGGAAGAACTTCATGGTGAGATGGAACGGTATTTCAATCATCGATTATCTCTTGGGCAAATTTATGTCAATGAAGTGAGTGTTCCAGCGGGGAAACATGAGCTTCCACCTTTACCTTATGGATATAATGCTTTAGAACCGTATATCTCAGAAGAAATCATGAGATTACATCATGATAAGCATCACCAAAGTTATGTAGATGGACTGAATAAAGCAGAAAAAGAATTAAAAAAGGCGAGAGATTTGGGCGATTTCGCTCTAGTTAAACATTGGTCAAGGGAATTGGCTTTTAACGGTTCAGGCCATTATTTGCATACGATCTTTTGGCAGAACATGAGTCCGCAAGGTGGTGGAGAACCAACGGGGGAATTGAAAAAGGAAATAGTGAAATACTTTGGTAGCTTTGAAGCTTTTAAAAAACATTTTACAGAAGCGGCAAAGCAAGTAGAAGGCTCAGGCTGGGCAATTCTTGTTTGGTCTCCAAGAGCTAGACATTTAGAAATATTACAATCTGAAAAACATCAAAACTTAACACAATGGGACACGATCCCGTTACTAGTTTTAGATGTTTGGGAGCATGCCTATTATTTACAATATAAAAATGATAAAGGCGCTTATATTGACAATTGGTGGAATATTGTAAACTGGGACAATGTTTCAAGAAGGCTTCAAACAGCACATGAAATAAAATGGCAACCTTTTTAATAAGTAGATAGCAGAAGAAAACTAGGCAGTTACTCATGTTTTTTAAACACCCCCGCAAGAGTAGTTGAGCTCTCAACTCTTGCGGGATCTCAATTATAGTCAGTCAACAAAGTCCAAGTGATCCAACAGTTTACAATACCCGTATCCTTACCCCAATTTGAATGTATAGTTCAACTCCTTTCGATGAACGGTTGATAAAATTCAGACTACCTAATTTATGAACCGATCGCCATGAATCTGTCATAACAAAACTTGTCCTGCATAGAATTGTACAAACCATAAAATGAGACGGGGTTTGTGCGATGAAGAAATGGAAAAAACTAATCACTTTTCTCATAATGTTCACCTTATTGCTTAGTTTAAGTCCACAACTAGTAGAGGCGAAACCCTCTGTTAGTGCGAGAAATGCAGTATTAATCGAACAGGAATCAGGTAGAATCATTTATGATAAGGCAGCCAATGATCAAAATCGGATTGCTAGTATAACGAAAATTATGACAGCGATTTTAGCGATTGAGTCAAATAAGCTTGAAGAAAAAGTAAAAGTAACCGATACGATTTTGAAAGCAGAGGGGTCTTCAATTTATTTAAAACCTGGAGAAGAAATCAAATTAGAAGATTTAGTTTATGGTTTGATGCTTCGCTCGGGTAATGATGCGGCGGTCGCAATTGCAGAGTATGTAGGTGGAAGTTTGGATGGATTTGTCTATTTAATGAACCAAAAAGCAGAAGAGATTGGCATGACTAATACCCATTTTGAAAATCCACATGGTTTAGATGACCATGAAAATCATTATTCAACTGCGTATGATATGGCATTACTCACTCGTTATGCAATGAGAAATGAAACATATCAAGAAATAGCAGGGACGAAGTCTTATCGCTCTGAAAACAGGGATTATAGTTGGAACAATAAAAACCGTTTATTGACACAGCTTTATAAATATACAACAGGTGGAAAGACAGGTTATACAAAAAGAGCAAAAAGGACGCTAGTAACGACTGCGACGAAGAATAATCTTGATCTCATTGCAGTTACGTTAAATGGACCAGATGATTGGAATGATCATATTGCCATGTATGAAGGTGCATTTGATCAATATGATCAAGTTGAGGTAGTGAGTGAAGGAAAGATTAAAGGTGTTGACTATTCCTTTTATAAGAACAAGGTTTCACTCCGTTCATCGTTTTCCTATCCGGTAACCGAAAAGGAAAAAGAGGCGTTTCGCGTAAAATATAATTTTGTTGAACCAAAGGAAAGTTGGAAAAGTGGAGAAGAGGTACCAGTAGTTGTCGGAAAAGCCGTCATCTACTTAAATGATGAGTCAATTAAAACGATGCCTATTTATTATAATCAGCAAGGAGCGAAAACAGAAAAGGGTAGCTTCCTAGATTACTTTAAAAATTTATTTATAAGTATTTTAGGAGTGCAACCACATGATTAATGTTATTTGGGCAGGGTTAGCGATTATTGGTATCGTTTTTGCCATGATTAATGGAACCATTAGTGATGTGAATGAAGCGATATTTAAAGGGGCAAAAGAAGCGGTCACATTATGTATTGGTTTAATCAGCATATTAGTCTTTTGGCTAGGAATGATGAAAATAGCTGAACATGCAGGCCTTCTAGACAAGCTGGCTAAACTATTTAAACCATTTATTTCAAGACTTTTTCCGGAAGTGCCGAAAGATCATCCGGCAATGGGCTATATATTATCAAATATGATGGCTAATTTGTTCGGGTTAGGCAATGCTGCTACACCCCTAGGGATTAAAGCAATGGAACAACTAAAAGCTTTAAATGGAGAAAGTACAGAAGCAAGTCGTTCGATGATTACTTTTCTTGCCATTAATACATCTAGTATTACGTTAATTCCAACAACGATTATCGCCATCCGTATGAATTACGGGTCAGCTAGTCCAACTGATATTGTTGGTCCGACCCTTATAGCGACAATCTGTTCGACCATTTCTGCAATTTTGATTGATAGATACTTTTATTATAGGAGATCACGAAAAGGATGAGATAAATGGAAATAGTATCTTTGATTTCTCTTTGGTTTATCCCCGTTCTTATAGGCTTTATATTAGTTTATGCAACATTTAAAAGAGTGCCCACTTATGAGAGCTTTGTTGAAGGTGGGAAGGATGGCATTAAAATTGCCATCTCCATTATTCCATTTTTAGTAGGGATGATGGTGGCGATTGCTATATTTAGAGCTTCAGGCGCTTTGGAATTTTTCCTTGATTTTATTCGACCGGTATTTGTTGCCATTGGTATTCCGGCAGATGTCATCCCACTAGCTATTATTCGTCCGATTTCTGGTAATGCCGCATTAGGAATGACAACGGACTTAATTGCTGAACATGGCCCGGATTCATTAATTGGTCGAATGGCCTCTGTTATACAAGGTAGTACAGATACAACTTTCTATGTATTGACCGTTTACTTTGGCGCAGTTGGTATTAAAAAAATGGGTGATGCATTAAAAGTAGGTTTATTAGCAGACTTAGCCGGTTTTATTGCTGCCATCCTTATTGTGTTAATCATGTTTGCCTAAAATAGTTCCGGGGTACCACCTGTGAAAATTTTAAAACGCTACATAACTGTTGTTCAGTGGAATTTACTTGTAAATCAATTTTAGTTACAACCCTTAGCGTACCTAAAACCAGGATTTTATTCCCAAAAAATATATTAAAGTGGGTTTTGTGTCATTTGGTTGGCTATACCCTTTAAAGAAAAATACTTGCCTTATAGGTAGCCGAACAAAATTCTTTATGATTTTGTTTGGCTTTTTGTTTTGCCTTAAGAAGTCACATTCTAAGTAGGTTTAAAAGATAAGAGGAAGTATGTTTGGCTCAACTTCTTTACTAGAAAGGATTAAGGGAAATCTGTGCACATGACGGTTATTCAATTATCTTCGCATATGTACAATCAGGCCAGCTTTGCGCAGCGAATTTCAGAGAAATCTACTAGATGAACGAGCAACCAGAATTTGCGTAACTCACTTATATGACGGCCCACAAGTGTATGCATGACACCAGATGCGCAGATTTCTTACGACAATTCGCTAAAGAGCAGGGAGTGGCGTTGGTTATCTTGCTATCATCTGTTTTACCTTTACCTTTACCTTTTATTTTCCTTCCTTATCAATATAACTTCCAGACAATTTGTTGAGAGTGCTCCAGTTCGGACGTCTACCAATGATAGAACCTTTGTTTTCTAGAAATCTTACTACTATGCTTCTTTTATGTTAGCATTGCCTGCTAACTGTTCAAATTTAAAAAGAAGGGAATGACTATTGTATGCTTCGTTTAAACATGATCCATTTGGTTAAAAAATGCGCCCTTTGAAAAAACTTGAACTTATGGCATAATTCATAAGTACAGTAATAGAGATTTTGAGGTGACTGATAATGGAAAGATTACAGAAAGTCATAGCCCATGCAGGGGTTGCATCTAGGAGAAAAGCGGAGCAACTAATTGTAGATGGCCGTGTAAAGGTTAATGGTAAGATTGTAAAGGAATTAGGGGTGAAAGTGACACCTTCTGATAAAGTCGAAGTTGATGGTATCCCGGTTGAGGGTGAAGAGCCGGTATATTTCCTTCTATATAAACCAAGAGGTGTATTATCAAGTGTTGCGGATGACAAAGGTAGAAAAGTGGTAACCGATTACTTTGAACATGTGAAACAAAGAATTTATCCAGTGGGTCGATTAGATTATGATACATCAGGATTATTATTATTGACGAATGATGGTGAATTCGCGAACTTGCTTATGCACCCAAGAAATGAAATTGAAAAAGTATATGTAGCGAAAGTAAAGGGCATTCCTTCTAGAGAAACTTTAAATCATTTACAAAGAGGTGTCCGCTTAGAAGATGGAAAAACGGCTCCTGCACGTGTAAAAGTGCTTAGCAGTGATAAGCAAAAACAAACAGCGATTATCGAATTAACGATTCACGAAGGCAGAAACCGTCAAGTGAGAAGAATGTTTGAGGCTGTCGGTCATCAAGTGCAAAAGCTTAAACGAGAAAGATATGGATTCCTTCAATTAAACGGGCTGTCAGCAGGTGATGCAAGAGAACTTACTGCACATGAAGTAAAGCAATTTAGGGCATTAGCTAAAAAGAGTACAGGTAAATAAATGAAAAAGTCATAGAGTTGTCACATTTCCTTCACACCGTTTACAAGGACTGTTTTCATACTAGTGATATAATAAATACCAAATTGTTAAAATAATGCTAAAAATTTGTGTCTTAACTTTGGGAGGAATTTTTCATGAAAAAACGACGGCTCGTTATGAGGACAGCGATATTAGTGATTCTATTTGCAGCCGTTGCTTACACGCTATATGCAAACTTTAATAAGGAAAATGTGCATAAAGTACAAATAGGTAAAGAAGCTCCTGATTTTGTATTGGTCGATATGGATGGAAAAGAGCATCAACTATCAGACTATAAAGGCCAAGGCGTTTTTTTGAACTTTTGGGGTACTTGGTGTAAGCCTTGCGAAAAAGAAATGCCATTTATCAACAATCAATACGAGCAATTTAAAAATCAAGGGGTACAAACAATCGCTGTAAACATTAGTGAATCGAATTTAGCGGTGAACAAGTTTATTGAAAGACATGGCATGACTTTTCCGGTAGTCATTGATAAAAATGAAGATGTAAAGGCAGCATATGGCATCGGTCCTTTGCCAGCGACTTTTCTCATTAATCCTGAAGGGGAAGTCGTGAAATATCATACGGGGACTTTGACAGAACCAATGGTAAAAGATTTTATGACGCAAATCAAACCGTAATTATTGGGGAGTTTTTATGATGAAACAAGTAAAGTGTGAATGTGGCCATGTGAATCCTCATGGCACAGTCCTATGTGAATCATGCGGTCGTGTGTTAGTTGAAGAAGAGAAAAGTAAAAAGCTTGTTGATATGCGTTATGAGGGCAGTGCGAGAAGGTCACAAACGTACAACAAAACAATCATCGATAAAATATGGAACTTTTTTTCTTCTGTTAAAGTAGGGGTAACTTTAATCATTATTACATTAGCCGCTTCAGCGATTGGTACCATTTTTCCACAAGAAATGTACATACCTCCTACAGAAAATGCATCCGTTTATTATGAAGATCAATACGGGTTTGCTGGGGAAGTGTATTATACGCTAGGGTTTCATAACCTTTATAGCTCATGGTGGTATTTATTGCTAATTGCTTCAATTGGCGTATCTCTTGTTATATGTAGTCTCGATCGTGTCGTACCTCTTTACCGCGCCTTAAAAAAACAAAGAGTTGATCGGCATGAAGGGTTTTTAAGACGGCAAAGATTATATAGTGCCACAACCTTAGCTTCTATTGAAGAGGATTCATTTGAGAAAATCAAGGAGAAACTAAAGGAAAAACGCTACAACATAAGAGAAGAGAATGGAAGTATACTTGCCGAGAAAAACCGATTTTCAAGATGGGGCCCTTATATAAACCATATTGGGTTGATCATTTTTTTAATCGGTGGCATGTTGCGGTTTGTGCCGGGAATGTATGTGGACGAATTGCTATGGATTCGTGAAGGTGAAACAGTTGTTATTCCAGAAACAAAAGGTGAATATTATCTGGAAAATCATGAATTTATTTTAGAAACTTATGAAAAAGATAAAGAAAGTGAAGCGTTTACAACAGCGATCGAAAACAATGGTACAGTTGCGAAGAACTTTCAAACAAATGTGAGCCTTTACAAAGAATCTGGAGAAACAATTGCAGGACAAGACCCAGAGCTAGAAAAGGTAGAAGACTACGAATTAAGGGTGAATGAACCTTTAAAGTTTGAACAGTTTGCTCTTTATCAACAAAGCTATAAGCTAGGTGAGCTAAGCGAAATGTCGTTTGCTTTAACGAATAAAGAGACGAATGAAGAATTTGGTCAAATGACGATTGACTTACATAACCCACAAGATGAATACACATTTGAAAATGGATACAGTGTTGAGCTAATGAGCTATTTCCCTGATTTTGAATTTGATGAAAATTCGGAGCCAGTGACAAAATCACGCGTGCCGAACAACCCTGCGTTTATCTTTAAAATGTTCTCACCTGAACATCCAGATGGAGAAGTTAGTTTCGTTGCTATTCAACAAACGATTGAACCATATGGTGATAATGACTTAAAGATGGCCTTCAAAGGAGTAGACACGCAAAATGTTAGTGCTTTAACCGTAAGAAAAGATTTAACACTCCCTATTCTTGCTATAGGTGGTCTCATCTTCATGATTGGTGTCGTGCAAGGTGCGTACTGGAATCATCGCAGAATATGGATTAGAAGATTAGGAGACCAAGTTTTAGTTGCGGGCCATACGAATAAAAACTGGCACGGACTTAAACGAGAGATAACCCATGTATTTGATGGTAGTGGTATTCAAGAACCGATTGACCAATCAGATGAAACAACAAATAAGAAGGGTAAGGAGGAGTAATAATGGTTGCATTAAGTGGAAATTTATTATTTATCGCCTTTTTGCTCTATTTAGTAGGCACGGCTTTTTTTGCCGGTTCGATTAAGGACAAGAAAGCAAGAGAAAAAGATCATGGACCAAATAAGTGGGCGAAAATAGGTGTTGCGTTTGCGATTGCTGGATTTATATGTCAATTAGGCTATTTTATTACAAGATGGGTAGCAGCGGGACATGCACCTGTAAGTAATTTATTTGAGTTTACAACATTCTTTGGCATGTGTTTAGTTGGAGCGTTTATTGTCATTTATTTTGTTTATAAGCTTCCTGCCCTTGGGTTATTTACTTTACCAGTGGCACTTCTCCTTATTGGTTATGCTGCCATGTTTCCAAGGGACATCACACCACTGGTTCCTTCTCTTCAAAGTAATTGGCTACATATCCATGTAACAACAGCGGCGTTAGGACAAGCGATTTTAGCGATTAGCTTTGTTGCTGGCTTAATCTATTTAATTAAAGCAGTGGATCATACGAAAAAAACAAAAGAGGCAATATGGTTAGAAGTTGTTCTTTTTGGGGTTGTTTGTACACTCGGCTTCATTATCATTTCTTCCGTATTTGGGGCAACAGGCTACAAGTCAGAGTTTCATTGGATTGATAATAATAATGTAGAAGAAACGTTAGAATATCACTTGCCTGCTCTCGTTGGACCACATGAAGGTGAACATTTAACACCAGATAAATTTAGTCCTTTGGTGGAGACTCCTGGGATCATTAATGCCCAAAAGTTAAATACTGTTTTATGGTCATTGTTTACAGGGACGATTATTTATCTACTATTTAGGTTAATTGCTAGAAAACGGATAACGTTAGCCTTACAGCCGCTAACAAAGAGAGTAAATTTAGATTTAGTCGATGAAGTTGGTTATCGATCTGTTCTTATTGGCTTTCCAGTGTTTACATTAGGAGCGTTAATTTTTGCCATGATATGGGCCCAGATTGCTTGGTCGCGATTTTGGGGCTGGGACCCTAAAGAAGTGTGGGCATTAATTACTTGGTTATTCTATGCAGCATACCTTCACCTCAGATTATCAAAAGGTTGGCATGGTAAAAAATCTGCTTGGCTCGGTGTAATTGGATTTATTATTATCATGTTTAACTTAATTGTGGTTAACCTAGTTATTGCCGGGTTGCATTCCTATGCAGGATCGTGAAAATTTTGCTAAAATAGAAATGAGCATTAAGGTAGTGCTAGATTTATGCCTTCACTTCACATGTAGTGAAGTGAAGGCTTTTTTCTATGAAAATAATCTTCATTCTAAAGGAGTGCTATAAATGGATAATGAAGTAAAAGTGTTAGTTGTAGACGATGAAGAGAGAATTCGCCGATTATTAAAAATGTATTTAGAGAGAGAAGACTATGTTATTGAAGAAGCAGAAGATGGTGATGAGGCCTTAGAAAAAGCTTTAACAAATGAATATGATGTCATTCTTTTAGATCTAATGATGCCGGGGAAAGATGGGATAGAAGTTTGTAAAGAAATAAGAGAAATTAAAACTACCCCAATCATTATGTTAACGGCAAAAGGAGAGGAAGTAAATCGCGTCCAAGGATTTGAAGTAGGTACAGATGATTATATCGTCAAGCCATTCAGTCCTAGGGAAGTGGTATTAAGAGTAAAGGCATTGCTAAGAAGATCGTCTAAATCTTCTTACGTACCACCAGAAACAACGGCCAAAGATATCATTGTTTTTCCTTATTTAACCATAGATAATGATGCTCACCGTGTATTAGCGGATGGTAAAGAAGTAAGCTTAACGCCTAAAGAATATGAGTTGCTTTATTTTCTAGCTAAAGCCCCAGATAAAGTGTTTGATCGTGAACAGTTATTAAAAGAAGTATGGCATTATGAGTTCTTTGGTGACTTGCGTACAGTAGACACACATGTAAAAAGATTGAGGGAAAAATTAAACAAAGTATCAGAGCAAGCTGCTAGAATGATTGTTACTGTTTGGGGAGTGGGTTATAAGTTTGAGGTTGTAAATGAATGAGGTTATGGCATAGTGTTGTAGGAAAACTATGGGCAACCTTTCTTATACTGGTCTCGTTTGTCTTATTTATTTTAACGATTATGTTGCTGCAATTCTTTGAGAATTATCATATTGACCAAACAGAAAAGGGATTGAAGGCGACTGCTAATAAAATAGCAATGATCTTGGAGAAACATGATCGTGAAATAGGGCTAGAAATTGCTTGGGAGTTAGTAGATGAAGTGACAAAAGTAATCATTATTGCTGATGATCAAGTGTACTATTCTCCTAATGAAAGTCAAACATTTGAGTTGCCACTTTCCTATTTACATGGAGACCCAGATTTAAAAGCTGTTTTTACAAAAAATGAATCAGTGACTAAGGTGTCATCTTATTTAACGAATGGTGCAGAAGGTAATATAGATAATCCTGATATACTGATTAGTGGGGTACCACTTCCGCCTTCAAATGAAAATGATGGTGCAGTATTTATATATCAATCTTTAGAGGTTATGCAAGAAACAACAGAGTCAACGACTAAGTTTACTTTGTTAGCTGCAGGAGTAGCGATTATTTTAACAACTATTTTTGCTTTCTTCTTGTCAACGAGGATTACTGCCCCGCTTAGAAAAATGAAAGAAGCTGTAACAGCAGCATCACGAGGGAATTTCGATACGAAAGTACCTTATCTTTCTAAAGATGAAATAGGTGATTTAGCGATTACCTTTAATCGAATGGGTCGGCAGTTGAAATATAATATTGATGCCCTAAGTCAAGAGAAAGAACAACTCTCTAGCATTTTAAGCAGTATGGCAGACGGTGTATTCACCTTTAGTAAAGATGGTGAGATTGTCATAACCAATCCACCTGCGGATCGTTTTTTGCGGAATTGGTCCTATGAACGTGAAGATGGACTCACGAATAGTGTACCTGCTTATGTAATGGAGTTGTTCCAAACAGCTGTAAATACAGAAAGTGAAAGTATAGGTGAAGTGACGATTCAAGGGCGAACTTGGGTAATGATTATTAGCCCTTTATATAATGAAACCTATATTCGCGGTGCAGTTGCAGTGATCCGTGATATGACAGAGGAACGCCAACTTGATAAATTACGCAAAGATTTTATTGCCAACGTTTCTCATGAACTACGTACACCCATTGCTTTAATGCAAGGATATAGTGAAGCCATTGTCGATGACATCGCTGGTACTGAGGATGAGAAGAAAGAAATGGCTAAAGTTATTTATGATGAATCGTTAAGAATGAGTAGACTTGTGAATGAACTATTAGATATCGCAAGAATGGAAGCAGGCCATATTCAGCTTATTCGTGAAGCTGTAGAAGTAAAAGCCTTTATCCTAAAAGTCACCCGAAAGTTTCAAAGACTGGCGGCTGAAAAGAAAATTACATTGTCTGAGTCATTGGAAGATAAAGGGGTGTGGGCAAGCTTTGATCCTGATCGTATGGAGCAAGTGTTGACCAATTTGATAGATAATGCGATTAGACATACTCCTGAAGGTGGACAAGTCACGGTCGTTCAACATAGTAACGAAAAAGGGCTAATGATAGAGGTTGTTGATTCTGGGTCTGGAATTCCAGAAGAAGATTTACCATTTGTATTTGAAAGGTTTTATAAAGCAGATAAAGCACGAACAAGAGGAAGATCTGGAACAGGACTGGGCCTTGCAATTGCCAAGAATATTGTCGATACACATAAGGGTCAAATCACTGTTCAGAGTAAAATTGGACATGGTACGACATTTTCCATCTTTCTTCCGAAAAGTCATGAATGATTAGCACTGTTCTTGACGAATTCTCTTGATTCATAAGGAACATTCCACACATAAAAAAATATAGTAATTCGTAAACGAACATTCTTGAACTGCACCCCAGTAGTTAGACATAATCTAACAACTGGAGGTGCAGTTTTTCTATGGCCAAATTTAACACTAAGGAAAAGATAGCTACTGTCAAAACGACATATGAATAACATTGTATTTTCCGATGATTCAGACAGAATGTAACCAACTTGTGTCCGAAAACAGCTTGATACTAAAAGGTAACAGGAAGCGAAATGAGCAAGTAGAGATTTCCTAAAGAAATCCTTCCATTTTAATTTCATTAATACTATAGTTAGAGTGTAACTTTTTTAATTCTAATAACGACTATTATTTATGAACGGGGAGGGGAAGTTATTGGACTCCGTTTTCGATGAATTATATACAAAATACCATCAGGATGTATTTCAATTCCTATTTTATATGGTGAGAGATCGAGAGCTGGCAGAAGATCTTATGCAAGAAGTATATATAAGAGTTTTGAAATCATATGATAAATTCGAAGGCAAGAGTAGTGAAAAAACGTGGTTATTCTCTATTGCAAGGAATGTGGCAATTGATTCATTTAGAAAACAAAAAGGCTGGAAACAAAAAATAATTGAAAAGTTTGATTGGTCAAAGCAACAGATTAAAGATGAACACCCTATGCCAGAAGAAGTTGTTATGCAAAGCCAGGAAATCCAAATGATTTATCGGTGCATGGAGAAGTGTTCAGTCGATCAACGAACGGTTATTATAATGAGATATATTCAAGAATTATCCATTGCTGAGACGGCAGCAACGTTAGGTTGGACGGAAAGTAAAGTGAAAACTACGCAACATAGAGCATTAAAGGCTCTGAAGAAAAACATGTCTGACATGTGGGAAAAGGAGGGGTTAAATAGTGAAAAAACAAGATTGGAAAGATGATCACATCGAAGAACTATTGAAACAACTTCCTAAAATCACCAACCACATAAGTAAGCAAGATATGTATCAACAAATGATGATATATAAAGAGCAGAAGAAAAGAAAAAGGTGGCTAACCCCCTCTGTAGCTTCAGCAGTTGCAGTTTTATTATTATGTATTCTCGTTCCGACCATGATTAACTTTCAAGATTCAGCCGGAAGTGATGTAGATAATAGCGAGCAAGAGAACCAAGTCGCATCGAATGCCACTCAACCAAAGGATGCAAACGATGGAATCACAAATGATGAGATTACAAATGATGAGATTACAAATGATGAAAGTAATCCTACGCAAGGAAATACGGAAGATAAGGTAGAGAATGAAGAAGGAACGCCAAAAGGAGATATCGACCAGACAGGGGATATTTATGCTCAAAATGAACAGGCAGGAGATGCCGATGATGGTAATGAACAACCAGTGATTGAACCAACTGCAGTCTATGCGGAAGATATTAAAGGTCAAGAGGAAGTTTTAACATATTCTATACCAGATCATAATGTTCAAAATTTTATCCCCATTAGTGTGATGGTAAATAAAGAAGCAGAACTGTCTAAAATGGAATTATTCATTAATTATATGTCAGAATTAAAAGAAGCGGAATGGGGATTAGGGGAGCTAAACCCATTTGATGCGGACTTTCATTATGATTCTTCAAATCAAGTGCTTACAGTTGATTTTCATGCTGCAACAAATATTACTACAAGCAGTCAATCAGAAACAATTAAAGAAATATTAACGGATATGATGGCTGATTTTAATATAAAAAAGATCGATTTATTAACAGATGGTGAACAAGGGGTAGAGATGGGAAATGAAGGCTTTACAGAAGAAATAAATCAAGTAGATACGCCTAATAAATCTGCCTACTATTTTTACTATCCTAATGAAGAGTGGACAACGCCTTTCCTTGTTCCGTTTAGAAAAAAAATAAACTCGGTGACAGATGCGTTTGCAGCGATGAAAACAGGTATTGAAACATATAACTTGAAAGCTTCTATACCTGATGACATTGACTTTGAAACGGAAGTCGTGTCCGATGAACAATTATTAATCACTTTTGAAGATGATGCTGATATTAAGAATGATGAGGAAACTTTATATACGATTGAAGCAATTCTATTAACGGCCAAGGAATTTGAATATAATGAGGTTAAGTTGGAAAATACCGAAATTGATCAAATTGGTCGGTTTGATTTAGAAAAAGAAATTCAAGTGCCAGTAGCACCTAATAAAAGGGATTTGCCATAATAAAGAACAAAAAGTTGGTAATTATGACTAGTAAAGTCTATTATTACCAACTTTTTTTGTGTCTTTAACAAAGATTATATTGATAAAAGTGCCAAATAAAAAAGTAAAATTTATTTTTTGTATACATATTTTTTAAAAACTCGTACATAGTAATGGATGTGTTTTTTGGTAGGATTTGTCGTTTATCATAGAAATAATTAATTTGTCTATAGTATATAATCGCTTTAGGAGGCACAAGTTTTGAAGTATAAAGTAAGCCGTTTATTTATGTTCGGAAGTCTATGTATTCTTTGTTTATTGTTCAGTGGTGAAAATAAAGCTTGGGCAGACTCTTGGCCAGAAAAAACAAAGAATTGGGTATGGCCAGTAGAAGGGGTCATCACAGATACATATGGAACTAGGGGAGGACATCATAAAGGGATTGATATTGCTGCTGAGATAGGTACACCCATTCATTCAGTTGATAGTGGGGTAGTTACGAGATCATATTTCTCTGATACATATGGTAATGTTGTGTTTATACAGCATGATAACGATACAGAAACCATTTATGCTCATTTGAAAAAGCGTTTAGTATTTGAAGGTGATGTGATTTCAGCAGGTGATACAGTAGGAGAAATGGGGAATACTGGTGATTCCTCTGGTGTTCATTTGCATTTTGAAGTTCACGCAAACGAGTGGACCTTTTCAAAGGAGAATGCGCTTGATCCTTTTTTAGTATTGAATCATGATGAGGATACCCTGGTTGTTTCAGGAAAAATGAATGGGACTAATATGGATACATATGAAGTGAAATCAGGAGATACGTTATGGTCGATTAGTGAAAGATATAATGTGTCGGTAACAGAATTGATTAATAAGAATGGTTTGCGAACGGAAAACATATATCCTTACCAAATATTAAAGATGCCTTAAACTAAAAAGGAATGCATCTAAGCAAAGGTACATTTAATATGATAAAAATTAACATGGTTTTTATTTTTCAATCAAAATGAATTAAGGTTTGATTATTCAAAAAAATGTCTAAATCTCATTGTCCATGCCTCTTTTAAGGCGTATAATTGTTACATACAATTGAGGAGGCAGGCAAAATGTTAACGGATTATCATAATCATTTAGAGAACGGTACACTTACATTAGACTATTTAGAACAATTTACAAACGCTGCTAATAGTAAAAATATTGGTTCATTCGGTATTTCTGAACATGCTTATCACTTTTATCAAACGGCAGATATTCTGCAAAATAAATGGGTGAATGAAAGACGATATTATGATATGAAGGATTATGTGTCATTATTTCATCAAGCATGGGATAAAGGAATAGATGTCAAGATGTCTATTGAAATGGATTATACACCTGGAAAGCATAAGGAAATGGAGAAATTCATTCAATCTTATGATTTTGATTATGTGATTGGCTCTGTCCATTGGGTAGGTGACTTTGGCATCGATTTAGCTGAATACAAAAAGGAATGGGAACGACGCGACCTATACGATGTATATCGTAAATATTATGATCAGATAGTCACTTTGGCTCAATCTAATCTATTTGATATTGTTGGCCATATTGACTTAGTGAAGATTTTTAAATATGTTCCACAAGATGAAGCGTTTCTCTTAGAACAATACGAAAGAGCAACTGATGCTTTAGCACAATCAAAAACATGTGTGGAAATAAGCAGTGCTGGTTTAAGAAAACCTGTAGGTGAGCTTTATCCAGATCCAAGATTATTACGAAAATGTTATGAGAAGAATATACCAATCGTTCTATCATCTGATGCTCATTTTCCCGAGCATGTTGGTGCAGACTTTAATCAATCGCTTGCATTAGCAAAAGAAATTGGTTATTCATCCATCATGACTTTTTCAAAAGGTGAACGTAAAGAATATCCGTTAGGCTAGGGTATAATGATAAATAGTTATCAAATAAAAAATGAACAGGTTCTAATTGAATCTGTTCATTTTTTATTGATTTTGGTTATCTAAAAATAAAGAAGAGTGGTCGAATAAAGACCACTCTTACATGAAGGAATTATAAGATAATAGGATTAATAGAAACAATCTCATCTAAGTTATTCAATAAGGAAAGCTCATTTTCACTTAATGGTTTGTCAAAAGCTAGAACCATAATTGCTTCGCCACCTGCTTGTTTACGACCCACTTGCATTGTTGCAATATTAATATGGTGATCTCCAAGTACTTGACCTACGTGGCCAATAACACCAGGTCTGTCCATATGTTGAATATAAAGAAGATTGCCCTCTGGTAAGAAGTCAATATTAAAGCCGTTCAAATAGACAATTCTAGGTCCATAATGATCAATAAAGGTACCTCTAACTGTAAATGCATTTTCTTCGCCTTTTGCTGTGACTGAGATACAGTTGTCATAGCCAAATGCTTCTGTAGAAATCTTTTCACCAACAGTGATACCACGCTCTTTTGCAGTGAGTAATGCGTTTACTTCATTCACGTTAACATCTATTCTCCCTTTGAAGAAGCCAGATAGCATTGCTTTTGTTAAATATGCAGTCTCTAATTCTGTCACTGAACCCGAGTAAGTAATAGAGAGTTCATGTACCCCTTCTTTAACACATTGAGTTAAAATATTTCCGATTTGTTTAGAAATTTGGTAAAACGGTTGTATTTTTTCATAGATGTCTTTGGAAATCGCTGGTAAGTTAATTGAATTAGATACTGGATTTCCTTCAAAGTATGTCCGTACTTCTTGAGCAACTTGTGTTGCTACATTTAATTGTGCTTCTTTTGTTGATGCACCTAAATGTGGAGTTACAATTACATTATCATATTTTAAAAGTGGATGTTCACCAGGAGGTTCGGTTTCAAATACGTCTAGTGCAACTCCCCCAACATGTCCATTAGCCACGTATTTAGCTAAATCTTGCTCGTCAATGATACCACCACGTGCACAATTGAGTAAGCGAACGCCTTTTTTTGTTTTTTTCAATGCCTCTTCATTAATAATCCCTTTTGTTTCTGGTGTAAGTGGAGTATGAACCGTAATGATATCCGATCTTTGCAGTATTTCATCTAATGTAGTAGATTCTACACCAAGTTTTGCTGCACGTTCTTTCGTTAAAAAGGGATCAAATACTAACACACTCATACCAAATACTTTTGCTCGCTTGGCAATTTCACTCCCGATTCTTCCCATACCAACAATCCCAAGGTTTTTACCGAATAGTTCAGTACCTACATACTGATTTCTTTTCCATTCCAAATTCTTAACTGAGCTATGCGCTTGAGGGATATTTCTCATAAGGGAGGCCATCATAGCAAAAGTATGCTCTGCCGTAGAAATTGTGTTTCCGTCTGGTGCATTAATGACGATAATACCTCTTTTAGTTGCTGCTGGGACATCAATATTATCTACACCCACACCTGCTCTTGCAATGATCTTTAAGTTAGGCATCTCCGCCATTAATTCATCCGTTACTTTTGTAGCACTACGTACTAACAAAGCCTTAATAGTTGATAAATCAACTTCTGGATCGTCGGTTTTCTTTTGAATAATTTCGGCATTTGTGTCGTTAAGTAAAGGGTATAAGCCTTCTTCACTAATGGCATCAGCCACTAATATTTGATACATGTATGAACCCTCCTAAGTTGGTTACTTAATTATCTGATTATTTTACAAGACGAATATTATTCTGTCAATTGGATTTATTGTTTGTGTTTAAAATGGAAACGCTTTAATGTAATAAAATAAAACGATCTTCGAGGGAAGAAAATTTTTATCTATTGAGGACAGATGTCCATAATGGAGGGAATGTTTTTAATTCAAGATATGTACGATTTTAGGCTTCACAAATGAATTGTTTTTCAGTATAATGAAGTTGTCAAATAAATATGGTCTATCTTCGGGGCAGGGTGAAATTCCCGACCGGCGGTGATAAGTATTGAATACTTTAAGCCCGCGAGCCTAAAAGTGGAGTGCAATTAGCATGAAGCGTTTGTATTGGGCAGGATTTGGTGAGAATCCAAAGCCGACAGTAAAGTCTGGATGGGAGAAGATGGAGGTTCTGCTAACGTTCAAAGTGTACTACACGAACGTTTATTAAGAATGTCTTTGTTCAATTCTCCCTCAAGTTTACTTGAGGGTTTTATTTTGCAAAGACGCTTATTTGCTGAACTTTCTTCTATAGGAGAGATAGCCTAAAAGGAGAGAGGAAAAATTGAAGAAGTTAAATGTCAAAGCTTTTGTTGCAATTGGTATGTTAAGTAGTATTGCGTATATTCTTATGTTGTTAAACTTTCCATTACCACCGTTTCCGAACTTTTTGATGATTGACTTTAGTGATATTCCTGCTTTAGTGGCTGCATTAATATTTGGTCCGATTGCGGGAATACTGGTCGAATTGTTTAAAAATGTGTTGGATTATTTTATGACTGGAAGCGCTACTGGCGTACCTGTTGGTCATATTGCTAACTTTGTCGCAGGATTATTATTTATTTTGCCGACCTATTATGTTTATACAAAGATGAAATCCAAAAAAGGCATGACCATAGGGTTAATAATTGGCACAAGTGTAATGGCTGTATCCATGAGTTTGCTAAATTATTTCGTCTTTTTACCAGCCTATACAATGTTTTTAAATATGCCCGCAATGTCAGGACCAGAAATGCGTTCAACTGCAGTCATGTTTATTCTACCTTTTAACTTTATTAAAGGAATTTTAATGGCATCGGTATTTATGCTTGTATTTGTTAAGATGGGTAATTGGATTAATAAACAAAGATCATTAAATACGATTGCTTAATTTATAAAGGAGGCATCTAACTTTGAAAAGTTGGATGCCTTTTAATATATAAACATATGCCGCTTAAGTAGAATGGCTACTTATCCATTGTTTCACCATTCGAAAAGCACAAATAGACTCATGGGCAACTTTCGATCACTATTATTTAATCTTTTAGCTAAAGAAGAGAAAAGCCCATTGGTTTCATTTTGGAAGAAGGATCTTTATTCGCATTAAAAAACGAACAAACCCGTGAATAATAGGATTTGTCCGTTTTCTTGTTTTGTTCTATTCGTATTTTAACGGATCACCATCAAAGGAATCGTCTGCGACTTTGATTGAGTCTGTTGGACAGCCTTCAAATGCATCCATCATATCTTCTATAAGAACATCGGGAATTTCTACAATTCCTTCATTATCATCTAATGTTACAAATGCGATGCCCTCATCATCATAATCATAAATGTCTGGAGCTGCCGCACCACATGCGCCACAAGCAATACATGTTTCTTTGTCAACAATTGTATACTTCGCCATGGAATAACCTCCTATTTAAAATCTTTTTCATGTTAAAGCACGAAAATATCTGCCGAAACACTTACCACATGTTCTATTGTAAATCTGTCTTGTAAACATTTCAATAAAAATCTACCATCTAGAATAGTCTATGGTGGGACTTTTCAAGTTGTTCATGAGGAAAAATTGACTGATATTATCACGTATATAACGGTTTCATGATACAATAAAATTCAACAAAAAAAATTTAAATAATGTCGAAAAAATCTGCAAATTCATCACGAAAATGCTATTCTAAAAACTAATTAGTCATAATAAAGGGGAGAGAAATGTGAGTGTTATTCAGAAATTGGTCTTATTTTGTCTAAAATCAATTGAGAATCAGAGAACGGCTTATGCCATTTTACATTTGCTTAATGGCAAAAAGTCATCTCAAACAATACAAGATGCTCATTTATTTCACTTGAAGCAATACTTTCATGTATTACCCCATTTGACAAGAGAGGAATTTAACCAAATATTAGATTTTCTTATTGAGAAGAATTATGTTACTTGTCTCAATGAGGGGACTTATCGAATAACGGAAAAAGGGGATATATATATCCAAGTGCATGCGGAACCAATCCTCCCTATATATCTCAATGGCTGGTCATATAATCGAATGGACAAATTATTTTGGGAGCGTCTTTCTCTTATGGTTCAAGTGATTTCTAACCTAGTCGCATATAACGGGAGGTATCTCCCAATCCAAAATAATAAACCTCATCTTGATTGGATAAAAAACTTTATTCAAAGAAATAGATTCAATCGCTATGAGTTGGCAACACAATTGTTTAAGGAGTTACAACATCTTTTTACGAATAAAAAAATAGACCCTCTAATTCTTATACTAAGGTTAACAGGAAGTAAGCGAATTGGTTTAACGGCACATCAGGCAGCTGAACAGTTACAAATGTCAGTGTTAACCTATCATTTACATTTTACAAATGTGATTCACATGATTTTAACTGAAGTAAAAGGAAAGACTTCTTATCCTTTACTCGAGCAACTATTAGAGACAGAAGAGAAAAATGAGTGGATACACCTAACACAATCAACAAGAAAAACAGCTATTTATTTAAATCAAGGATACGATATTGAGGATATTATTAAAATAAGACAATTAAAACAAGGAACAATTGAAGACCATATTGTGGAATTGGCCATCATTGATTCGTCATTTGATATAGATATATATGTCCCACCAGAAGTGCAAAGAAACATTATGAAAACTTCAACAAATGGAATAAAACAGTTAAAATATATCCGTCAATCCGTTCCCGAAGCAAGCTATTTTCAGATACGGCTTGTACTAGCTAAACATAAAAGTGCGGTGAGCGTATGATGAAACATTTACTGAGAGAAAAATTTGGTTATACGTCTTTTAGAGATGGACAAGAAGAAACAATAAAAGCGGTTTTGGCTGGTAAGCATACGTTAGCCATGCTTCCAACTGGTTCTGGGAAGTCATTATGTTATCAACTTCCTACATATATGCTTCCAGGTGCAACTTTAATTATTTCTCCACTTCTCTCCTTAATGCAGGATCAAGTAGACCAATTACTATTGATAGGGGAAAAACGGGCAATTGCATTTAATTCTTTTTTAAATTACCAAAAAAAAATGTCTGCACTTAAAAACTTGCACCAGTATAAGTTTATTTTTACTTCACCTGAAATGCTACAATCAAAATTATTCATGGAGAGGTTAAGTGAGATTAATATTACATTACTTGTTATCGATGAAGCGCATTGTATTTCTCAATGGGGCCATGATTTTCGACCGGACTATTTAGCGATCGGCACTGTAATGGAAGACTTAGGGAATCCGCCTATATTGGCGTTAACGGCTACAGCAACTGATAGGGTGAAACAAGATATTAAGCAATCTTTAAATATGCAAAACAGTATTGATATTCTTTATTCAGTTGACCGACCAAATATCTCTTTACATGTTGAGAAAGTCGGAAGTTATCAAGAGAAAATAGATGTGTTAATTAAGAGGGTTAGCGCATTACACGGTCCAGGTATTATTTATTTTTCTAGTAAAAAAACGGCTGAAATTTGTGCCCAATCATTAAAAGAGAATGGTATAAAAAGAGTGAGCATTTATCATGGTGGATTGAATCATGAAGAAAGAATACTTATTCAGCAACAATATATCCATAACCAACTAGATGTGATATGTGCAACAAGTGCATTTGGTATGGGAATTAATAAAGAAAATATTCGTTATGTTATCCATTTTCATATGCCGATGAATATGGAATCGTATTTACAGGAAATTGGTAGAGCTGGGAGAGATGGCCAAACTAGTCTTGCTTTATTGTTATATGCACCTTTTGATGAGCAGCTACCAAGGCAGTTGGTAGAAACCGAACTAATTAACGATAGCCAAATGGAAAAATTACGCCAATTCTTTTTAGAAGACTCCCTAAGGTGGTGGGAGTTGGAAAAATATGAAGAGGAAATTATAGCAATTGCTAATCTTAGTGAAACATCTATGCGATTATTAAAGGATTTTCATCGTAATGCTATCCTTCATCATAAGGAGGCGACTTCCTTAGATGAACTAAAGGAGATGATGAATAAACAATTGCAGCTTAAATTTGAAGCCATTCATACTGTTTATCAATATATTCATATGTCCACATGTAGACGAGAAAAAATCTTACAATATTTTGGTGAACAACCGACAATAAATATAGTAGAATGCTGCGATCATTGTAATGGTAGCAACTATCCTAATTTGCAAGCTGAAAAGCGTGAAACAATGCCTGAATATGAAAATTGGGAAGAGATTTTGCAAGAAATTTTATTGAGTGAGACTTCGAAAAATGAAGAGTAAGTATGAAGAAACCATCCGTTTATTATCCGATAAAGAATTAAGATTTCATTTATATTTAACACAAGTATTATTGCTATTTATTGCACTAGTTATTGGTCTATTTCTTTTTCAGTCTTGGCACTCTTTTTTTGCGCTATTTCAATGGGATGGACCATCTATTATGATTGGTCTATTATCAGGATTAATCATTGTAATTCTTGATATAATTGGGATGAGAACGCTCCCTCCCTCCTATTATAATGATGGCGGGGTAAATAAAAGGATATTCAGCTCACTATCACCAGTCCAAATCGTAGTGATTACATTAATAATTGCCTTTAGTGAGGAAGTGTTATTTAGAGGTGTGCTGCAAACTCATTTTGGATTGATAATGACTAGTGTGATATTTGCTCTTGTTCATTATCGTTATTTATTTCAATGGTTCTTATTTATAAATGTCGTTTTATTGAGTTTCTTCATTGGTTGGATATATGAAATGACAGGTAATTTGTTAGCGACAATTATCATGCACTTTATTATTGATTGTTTATTGGGGTTATATATCTATAAAAGTCAAAGAGCAGGAAGGGAAGATAGATGAATAAAGAGGCATCGTATCGGGAGAAGGCAAAGAGAGATCGCCAAAGATTACAAAAAGCCAACTTAAATGATGAGTTGGTGATGGCGGAAATCAGCAGTACAAGAGAAGAAAAACAAACATTTGAAAAAAAATTAGACTACCCACTGATTCGTTTACTTGCTGCATTTTTTATTATGGTTCCAATAGTGGCTTTGTCTGTTTATTATCTTGTTCCTATGCTAGCTGAACAGTCTTCAACATCAGCTGAAAAAGAGGATTTTGAAACTGTCGGAATATCAAATAACAAAAATAACGGTTCATCACAAGAGGTTGCAGCCGTCCCTGATGATAAAGAAGATCAAGAAAAGGAGAACGAAGCTGAAGAAGCAAAATTGAAAGAACAAGAAGAAGCAGAAAGGAAGAAACAAGAAGAGGAAGAACGTAAAAAACAAGAAGAAGCCGAAAAGAAAGCGAAAGAAGAAGCAGCGCAAAAAGAAAAGGAAAAGGCAGAAAAAAAAGCACGGGAAGAAGCTGAACAAAAAGAGAAGGCATTAGCGGAACAAAAGGCGAAAGAAGAGGAAGAAAAAAAACAAACAACAAAAGTTGTGCAGCATACGGTTCAATCACAAGAAACAATGTATAGAATCGCCATGAACTATTATAAGTCCCCAGATGGGATTGCTAAAATTAAGGCTGCTAATAATTTACCATCTGAAGAAATATACGTTGGCCAAGTATTAAAGATTCCACTCGACTAGTCATGAATCCACTCCTCCAATCATATACTGTGGGCAAGCATAGCTATGACTGGGGGGAGTTCGATGGAACCGGCAATTAAGCAACTGGATGAACGAACAGATCAAGCAACGAGACAAATGCTTCAAAAAGTAGTTGAGAGAAAAGCGAAATATGATCTATTGAAAGAGTGGCATTTGGTTATTATGTGGCTAGTTGTATTTCTAACATTTGCTTATGTCATCTTTGTGTATTATCAATTTTATTTACCTTATTCCTATTCTTTTGCTTCTGTTTTTTCTGTTTATATTAATCAACCATTCAATTTATATAGCATGGTAACTTTGATTGGGCTTTATGGATATATGGTCGTATTACAAAAGAAGCGCGATAAAGCTGAAAAAGAATATCATGCACTTAGATGCGAGATCATCGATAAGAGTAAAGACTTGTGGAAAAAAGAGGATGAGTGGAAAAATCGGCATCATGTATTTAATATGATGAAGAAAAATTATGATATTAATTTGTTTCATGAGAACAAATAATCATCATCGAAGCATAGGGAGCAATAGCATACTTGTTATTTGGTAACACTTAAGAAACAGAGAACTTAAGGGGAAATAGATGACTAAAACGCACCCCATTTTTGATTGCATTGTAGGAATCGAAGAACTTGTTACAAAGGTACACAGTCGAGAACCCGCCATCACAACGGCAATTGGTCAAGCTCACAAGAAGTATTAAGTTTGTAGAAACGAGATAAGTCATATTTAGGTTGTTCGTTTTTAGAGCATCCTTTTTTTAGTTTTTTTGACTAACTTATATATTCGTACATATAAGAAGAGGTGGAGTCATGTATATTCTATTAGCGGGTGTTTTCCTGTTTATTTTCGTTGGAGTCGTCGTTTATATGTATAAGGAGGCACATAAAGATACACTTGAAGTGAGAAAGGTGGCAATACAAGGTGTACCAGAAAGTCTTGCAGGATTAAATATTTTTTTTATTTCTGATATCCATCGTAGAGAGCTATCCGAAAAGTTGATTCAAGTTGTTAAAGATAAAAAGGTAGACATCGTTTGCATTGGGGGAGATTTAACAGAGAAGGGAGTACCTTTGGCGAGGACGAAACGGAATATAGAAAAGCTTGTATCTATTGCTCCGACTTACTTTGTATGGGGGAATAATGATTATGAGGTGGATTTTCATGAGCTAGATGCATTGCTATTAGATCTCGGAGTGAAAATCCTTGATAATTCAGCAGTCAGTTTTGAAGGTTCAGATGGTGAACGTATCGTGTTACTCGGAACAGATGATTTTAGTAGGGAAAGAGATCGGATTGATCTGGCCATTGAGGATGCTGGGAATGGCTGTCGTATTCTCATAAGCCATGATCCTGGTATTGTGGACTATTTATTACCAGAACACCAAATTTCATTTATGATTTCTGGACATACCCATGGGGGACAAATTCGTATTTTTAACAGGGGACCCTATGAAAAAGGCGGAATGAAATATAAAAATGATATACCGTATTTTGTCAGTAATGGTTATGGGACAACAGCCTTGCCTTTAAGGCTTGGCGCACCTGCACAAACTCATATTCTTTCTTTATATCCAAGTTTAGAAGGAAATGTTAAGGACGACTCACCAACTAAAGTATATACCATACACTAATCTCAAGAGTCGGTTCTGGGCAGGGGGCAGGAAAAAATGCAATTGGAGCGTTTGAATGATAATAAAATTAAAATTTTGCTTACTTTAGATGATTTGTTTGAAAGAGGCTTGTCAAAGGAAGATATTTGGAAGGACTCTTTAAAATGGCATCAGCTTTTTCAAGATATGCTTGAGGAAGCAAGTGAAGAATTTGACCTTGATATATATGGCACCATCAGTATCGAGATTTTTTCAATGCAAATACAAGGAATGGTTATGATTGTGACGATACAAGAAGAAGCGGAAGAAGAATGGCTTAAGGATGGGATCATTGATTTTCAAGTAGATGTAGACAAACAAAATTATATCTTATATGAATTTCCTGATTTTGAGAATATTATTTCATTAAGTCACCGTAAAATATGGGAAGAAGAAGTAGTTAATTCATTATATGTCTATAACGACCTTTATTATTTAATGATTGAATGCAATAGAAAACAAGCGGAAGAAAAACTTATTTCCATTCTAGCTGAATATGGTACGGTTTCTTTTGTTAGTTTATATATCATTAAAGAATACGGAAAAGAATTAATTAAAGACCATGCTTTAGAAAAAATTAAATTTTACTTTAAATAATGCTATTGCCTTCAAGCAAATAGGATGTGATGATTCTATTTGCTTGAATATTCTGTCTCCCTTGTGTTTATAGTTTTAAAACTTTGGGAATAGGATGTAATATGCTGTCTATTGATAAGATTAATTCAATTGATCTTGATAAAATACATATAAGTATTTTATGAATGAAATCAGCTAAAAAAGGCAAAATAAAATAGATGTAAATATTTTTGAAAATAAGGAAAATAGGCAATATTATCACTTTGGTAGCGTTTACATAAAAATAAGAAAAAATTGTTTTTTCTTCTTGCATAAATAGAGCAAAGGTGTATACTATGTCTTGAAAGCGGACAACTAAAGAATGTGAATTTTTCTAGGAGGTTTCAAATAGTGGCCGATAAAGGTACTGATCATACGAATCAAGAAGATAAAATGGACGTTTTGAAGTCAACTCAAATCGTAATCCACAAAGCTTTGGAAAAACTTGGATATCCAGAAGAGGTTTTTGAACTGTTGAAAGAGCCAATGCGTTTATTAACAGTGAAAATTCCTGTTAGGATGGATGATGGGACGGTGAAGATTTTTACGGGTTACCGTGCTCAGCATAATGATTCAGTCGGTCCTACAAAAGGGGGAATTCGTTTTCACCCTAATGTAACAGAAAAAGAAGTGAAGGCACTATCTATATGGATGAGCTTAAAATGCGGAATAGTCGATCTACCATATGGCGGAGGTAAGGGTGGTATCGTTTGTGATCCAAGGGATATGTCCTTCCGTGAGCTTGAAAGATTAAGTAGAGGGTATGTAAGAGCGATTAGCCAAATTGTTGGTCCTACAAAAGATATTCCAGCTCCAGACGTCTTTACAAATTCACAGATTATGGCCTGGATGATGGATGAATATAGCAGAATGGATGAATTTAATTCCCCAGGATTTATTACTGGTAAGCCACTTGTACTTGGTGGTTCTCATGGTAGGGAATCAGCAACAGCAAAAGGGGTTACGATTTGTATCCATGAAGCAGTCAAGAAAAAGGGTATTAATTTAAAAGGTGCTCGCGTGGTTGTACAAGGTTTTGGTAATGCTGGTAGCTTCTTAGCGAAGTTTATGCATGATGAAGGCGCAAAAGTCGTGGGTATTTCTGATGCATACGGTGCGCTTCATGACCCTAATGGTTTAGATATTGATTACTTACTTGATCGCCGTGATAGTTTTGGAACGGTAACAAAGTTATTTAATGAAACGATTTCAAATAAAGAGCTACTTGAGCTCGATTGTGACGTATTGGTTCCTGCAGCAATTGAAAACCAAATTACTGAGGAAAACGCACATAATATTAAAGCAAGTATTGTAGTAGAGGCTGCGAATGGTCCAACAACATTAGAAGCGACGCAAATATTAACGGATAGAGATATTCTTCTTGTACCTGATGTACTTGCATCCTCCGGTGGTGTAACAGTTTCCTATTTTGAATGGGTGCAGAATAACCAAGGCTATTATTGGTCTGAAGAAGAAGTAGAAGAAAAATTAGAAAAAATTCTTGTGAAATCATTCAATAATATTTATGAAACCGCTCAAACTCGTAGAGTAGATATGCGCTTAGCTGCGTATATGGTTGGTGTACGTAAAATGGCTGAAGCGTCAAGATTTAGAGGTTGGATTTAATTTTCATAATTTATTACATTTGAAAGAAGGGAAAAAATCTCCTATTATATACATTAGGAGATTTTTTTCATTTCTACATATATTAAATATCATACGGGTCAGTCCAAGAGGTGAATCATCATGGAAAAAAAAGATGCAATTGTGGTTGGTGGTGGACCATGTGGATTAGCCGCAGCCATTTGTTTACAGGAGTTAGGGAAAGATGTTTTAGTCATTGAGAAGGGCAACATTGTTAATGCCATTTATCGCTACCCGACTCATCAAACGTTCTTTAGTTCTAGTCAAAAATTAGAAATTGGTAATATACCGTTTGTAACGGTTGAACATAAACCCAATAGAAATCAAGCACTTACCTATTATAGAGAAGTGGTTAAACGGAAAGCAATCAATGTAAATGCTTATGAAAAGGTTGAAAGCATCACAAAGAAAGAAAATGTCTTCTCGGTGCAAACAGATAAAGCGGAATATCAATCATCTTATGTCATTATAGCCACGGGGTATTATGATCAACCAAACTATATGGGGATTCCGGGTGAGGAGTTAGATAAGGTCTTTCATTACTTTAAGGAAGCTCATCCGTTTTTTGATAAAGATGTTGTGGTCATTGGTGGGAAAAACTCCAGTGTTGATGCGGCCATTGAATTAGAGAAGGCTGGTGCAAATGTGACAGTTCTCTATCGGGGAGAGGAATATTCAAAAAGCGTGAAGCCGTGGATTTTACCACAGTTTGATTCACTTGTTCGTCATGAGAATATTCAAATGGAATTTAATGCAAATGTTCAGGAAATTAGAGCAAATTCTGTTGTCTATGAGAAAGATGGGCAAATAAATGAAATCGCGAATGATTTTGTCTTTGCCATGACTGGTTATCATCCAGACCATACTTTTTTACAATCAATAGGCATTAAAAAAGACGAAGAATCCGGAAAGCCTGAACATCATCCTGAAACAATGGAGACAAATGTAGAAGGAATATATATTGCTGGCGTGATTGCAGCAGGTAATAATGCAAATGAAATATTTATCGAAAATGGTAGGTATCATGGCGAAATGATTGCCAAAGCGATAAAAGAGAAAGAGCAATAAGCAAACAAGCTCAGATGAGAATATGCGCGTAAGTAAACCCGAACTTTTTGGCAAAACACTTTTCAATAGTGCTTTGCTTTTGTTCGGGTTTTCAAATTGTATGGATTTATTTTGTGAATATTAATTTGACTTTTGTAAAGGGTGATTATCTCTGTGCTAATATTTCGTTGGTTACTATCATTAAAATTCTCGCCATTGTCATTGGTATGAGATTATGTGTAGATGAAATATTGTAACAGTTTGGTTTTTAACTCATTAAAATACCCTAAATCAGCTTTTATAGTTGAAACATTTTTTCCAGTTCTTCGAAAGGCATCCTACTTTCCAAAGCAATTAAAAGTTTAATACGGGCTTTTTGCCCGTTTAATCCATTAGAAAAAATGAGGCCAAGTTCTTTTAATTCTTTGCCCCCTCCAGGATAACCATAAACGTCTTGGGCGATGCCATTAAAGCATCTTGATACGATAATAATAGGAATCTTTCTAGCGAGTAAACCTTTTATACCAGGAAGCATTGCGGGCGGAAGGTTTCCTTGTCCTAGTGCTTCAATCACCAATCCATCACATGTAGTTTGTGCAATGGCTCCTAATAGAGTAGAGTCCATACCGGCATGAGCTTTAATGAGCATTACTTGTTTATCTGCTTGTTCGATTTCAAAATGTGCATGTTGAACAGGGAGATGATGAAAAAGTACACCTCTTTTAGTGACTATACCTATGGGTCCATATTGAGGACTTTGAAAGGTCGAGACGTTGCTCGTATGTGTCTTTGTGACATTTTCAGCTGTGTGAATTTCATCATTCAGTACGACTAAAACGCCCTTTCCATCCGCCTCATCACAAATGGCTACACGAATGGAGGAAATCAGGTTATATAATCCATCTGAGCCAATTTCATTACTAGAACGCATAGCCCCTGTAACGACAATCGGCAAAGAGCCCTTTACTGTTAAGTCAAGAAAATAGGCGGTTTCTTCCAGTGTGTCGGTTCCATGCGTTATGACAACACCAGATACTTTATCCTTATAAGAATGAATCAAGTTTCTTAATATAAGCATTTCCTTTTGCGTAATATGTGGAGAAGGTAATTGAAATGGCTCCTCGACAATCAAGTGCGCAAGCTCATTTAACTCTTTTGTTTGTCTTGTTAACGGGTTTTCTTCATTTGTTAAAACAGCCCCTGTTTCAACATCCTCACTCATTGAAATGGTCCCACCTGTATGAATTAGGAGTATTTTCTTTTTATCCAACTTGCTCCCTCCAATTAATATGTAATTATTTTGGTAAATCCATTTTCAATCTTACCTATACATGATACGATTAAAGAAAAGCTTTGAAAAGAGGAACAGCCTATGCTAGGATTAATATCTGCTGCCATTGCTCCTGGCTTGGCATTATTAAGTTACTTTTATTTAAAAGATCAATATGAGACTGAGCCCTTTTCGATGGTTTTTAGAACCTTTTTATTTGGGGCACTTCTTGTGTTTCCCATAATGTTTATCCAATATGTATTTGAAGAAGAACAAGTGTTTACTTCTCATTTTGTTTCTGCTTTTCTTTCCTCTAGTATGCTCGAGGAATTTTTTAAATGGTTTATCCTACTTATAATTATTTATCCCCATGTGCACTTTGATGAACCATATGACGGTATTGTCTATGGCGCAGCAGTATCACTTGGGTTTGCTACATTGGAGAATATTTTTTATTTATTGACACTTGGAATTGAGCATGCGCTAGGTCGTGCGCTATTCCCGGTTTCTAGTCATGCCCTTTTTGGCGTAATTATGGGCTATTATTTAGGTAAAGGAAAGTTTTCGAAAACATCTAAGGGGAAATGGCTATGCTTATCTTTGGCAACCCCTTTCCTTTTGCATGGAACATATGATTACATTTTATTAACATTAGAAAATTGGTTGCTCTTTATTGTTCCATTTATGATCTTTCTTTGGTGGATGGGGTTAAAAAAAGCCAAACAAGCGAGAATTTTAAGTGCTAAATATAATCAATCGTTAGAAGATACAAGAACAAATTATGGTTAAACTTGTTTAAAAAGAGGCTATGAGAGAATGAGCTTCAGATAAAGAAAAAGGTGGATTTGAGTATACTCAAATCCACCTTTTTTCTTTTTGTCAGCCTAGGCTTTCGAATAAAAGCTAAAGCTAAAGGTAAATGAATTCCTTCTTTCATTAGAAGATCTAACATAGATATAAAATTTTATCAATCGTTAAATCTCAACGTCTTCGTTCATTTAAAAAGATGTTCCTAGCCTTTTATTAATGGTCAATCTGTAAATGCTATATTTATCCAAATGATTTTCTCATGGAATTTGAATAAAAAGCCAATTGGAACAAAAAATAGATGTATTGTTAGCTTCCTCGATGATTAGTGACGGTGAAAAAAGATGAGATCGAGGATGAACTGTTCCTGCCATCATTATTTGCCTGCAAAACGCCATAGTAGGTTACCTAGAATGTTTAACAGATGAAAAGATGTATTTTTGGAGGTTAGTACGATGAAACAACTATTGATGTTTACTAAAGTGATGCTAATACTACTGCTTATAGCGACGGCTATTCCAATGGCTGAATTGGATAAGTCGGCAAATGCTTTTTCGAATCAAGTGATTAGACAAGGAGCGATTGGTGATGATGTCATTGAGCTACAAGCAAGATTGCAATATTTAGGATTCTATAATGGTAAAATCGATGGTGTCTTCGGTTGGGGGACATATTGGGCATTACGCAATTTTCAATATGAATTTGGCTTGGATATAGATGGGCTTGCTGGTTCTAGTACAAAGAACAAGTTGGTAAGTGCGTCTAATTATGATAAGCAATATGTACAAAATCAAATTAATCAAGGGAATTCATTTACACATTATGGCGGTACGGATTTAAATCAACAAGCACCTGCTAATAATGGTGGGTCAAATCAAAATGATGGAAATGCATCAAGTGGAAATTCCGGTGGTGGTGCAACTTCGGCAAATGTTCCTAGCGGGTTCTCGGAAAACGACATTCAAATAATGGCAAATGCTGTGTACGGTGAGGCGCGTGGCGAGCCTTATATAGGTCAAGTAGCGGTAGCGGCTGTAATTTTGAATAGAGTAGAAAGTGCGTCTTTTCCAGATACGGTTTATGGCGTAATCTTTGAACCAAGAGCATTTACGGCTGTTGCAGATGGGCAAATTTGGTTGACGCCTAATGAAACAGCGAGAGAAGCAGTGATAGATGCAATAAATGGCTGGGATCCAAGTGGAGATGCCCTCTATTACTTTAATCCCGATACCGCAACAAGTCCTTGGATTTGGACAAGACCACAAATTAAGAAAATTGGACAACATATATTCTGTAAATAAGGAGTGAAGTCACGTGTTAAAAGGAATACTCATAACTGTTCTTTCAGTTGGTGTGATTGGAACTGCTGTCTGGGGTTATCAAGAACATCGTGAGAAAAATGCGATATTAATTAACGCAGAAAACAATTATCAACGTGCATTTCATGAACTCACTTATGAAATCGATGTATTACACGATAAAATTGGGTCCACATTGGCAATGAATTCTAGAAGTTCACTGTCTCCTGCACTTGCGGATGTGTGGAGAATTACCTCTCAAGCACATTCAGATGTAGGTCAACTGCCACTATCACTTTTACCATTTAATAAAACGGAAGAATTTTTAGCTCAAATTGGTGAGTTTAGTTATCAGGCAGCGATTAGAGATTTGGATAAAGACCCATTGACAGATGAAGAATATCAGTCATTACAAGGTTTATACAAACAAGCAGCAGATATTCAGTCGGAATTACGGAATGTACAGCATATGGTCGTCAAAAATGACTTACGCTGGATGGATGTCGAAACAGCGCTTGCTACAAATAATGAAGCAGCAGATAATACAATTATTGACGGCTTTCAAACAGTTGAAAAAACTGTCGAGGGATACGATGAGACGGATTTAGGTCCTGCATTTGTAAATATGCAAAAGAAAGATGAGAACTATCAATACTTAGAAGGAAAAGAAATATCTAAAAAAGAAGCTGTATCTGAAGCGAAGAAATATGCGCAATCCCCTGATGATGTGAAAGCAACCGTTGCAGAAAATGGTGAAGGATCGGATTATGGATTTTTTAGTGTATCTCTAAAGTCTCCTAAACAAAGCGTAGAAACCAATTTAGATATTACTAAAAAGGGCGGTTATCCTATTTGGCTTATCACAGCAAGAGAAGTAAAACAACAAAAAATCAGTCTGGAAGATGCCCATCAATCAGCAGTGAAATTTTTAAAGGACAATGAGTTTGAAGATCTGGATCTTTTTGAAAGTGTGCAATATGATCAAATGGGCGTGTTTACATTTGTTTCTAAACAGGACGATGTAAGAATTTACCCAGATTCAATTAAGATGAAAGTAGCATTAGATAATGGGCAAATTTTAGGGTTTTCAGCAGAGGATTATTTGAAATCACATCATAAGCGAGATATTCCTCAAGCAAAGTTATCAAAAGAGGAAGCACGAACAAAAATCAATAGTCAACTTAAAATTATGGATGACCGTTTAGCGATTATTTTGAATGATAGTAATGAAGAAGTACTTTGTTATGAATTTACTGGGACATTAGGTGAGGATACATACCGCATCTATATTAATAGTGAAAATGGAAGAGAAGAAAAAGTAGAAAAGTTGCAAAATGCAGAACCGATTTATGAAGATGTAGTATAAGGCAGAAAAGGACCCTAGCAAGGGTTCTTTTTGTTTTATGGATACCTTTTGGCTAAACAAAGTCATGACAATGTGGTTATACCAAGTTGTTATGATTCGCATCTAATATTAATTAAAAAATAGTTCTTTTGTAACGGTTAAGTGATAAAATAAGGAAAAGTAGAAAAGGTTAGGAGGGAATTCATTGTCGCCAGGTGATCAATTGTATATAGAATATTATTTATCAGGTGAAGGCAAGTACATATCTAGAATTGCTGAAATAGAAGAGGATGTAATACATATACATTATCCTGTTTGTTTACAAACGAATCGGAAAATGTACTTAGAAGATGGAAGAAGAATTAAGTGTGTTGCTTACAATGCAAATGGGAAAATGTTTTTCTTCTCTGGAAGAGTGGTTGGCCGAATGAAGCAGTCAACACCATTATTGAAAATTGCTTATGCAAAAGAATTTACTCATGAGAAGGAACAGATGCGGGAGTATGTTAGAGTAGACGTCAATGAATCTGTTGAAATCCAACCAATAGATGAAGGGACATCTCACTCCATTCTAGGGATAAGTAGAAATATAAGTGCAGGAGGAATAGCTGTAGTTGTTAATGATTTTAAAAATTTGTATAAACGATCCCCTTATTTATTGCGTTTTTCTCTTGTGATTGAAGGTAATAAGCGTTCCTTTGTTTTAGCTTCAGAATATGTAAGGAAAGAGCCATTAGCTGATGGGCGACTCGTTATCTCTTTTAAATTTCCGCAACTAAATGCAGAAGATAGACAAGCAATGATGAGATTTTGCATCGAACAACAGTTATTTCATATGAAAAAAAGTAAACAATCTTAAGTAGAACAGCATAAAATCTTTTTTGTGTCTCCATAATGATTAGTAGGAGGTGGAAGGGTGAAAATATTTGAACGTACACTCATCCTATTAGTCATTTTTCATCTTGGATTGTTACTATTATTTCAAACCATTTTTCATTATTTACACCTATTTCCGCATTTTAATGAAGTGACAAGATATGAAGGCGTGAATCATCATATAGAATATCATGATGAGGAGGTAGTTAATATAAATAGACCTTAACTTGATTTTATTAAAGTAGACCAACAGAAACAATAGCTTGAACGACAAACCTTTTGGATGGTTCTTTTTAAGAACATCCTTTTTTTAGTATTTCTCTTATTTTTTAAAACTACCGGATTAATTTAATCAATAAATAGACTCTTTCTTAGAGGAGGGTATTATTAAAGACACATAATCATTACAACTAATTAAGTAAATTTATGATAGAATATAAAACGTAAAGAATATATTTGTATAGGTATTTCAGGAGGGTTTATGAATAAAATATCAATTGCCATCGATGGACCTGCAGCAGCGGGGAAAAGTACAGTTGCCAAAATCATAGCTGAAAAGCTTCATTATATTTATATAGATACAGGGGCGATGTATCGCGCATTAACATTTAAAGCGTTGCAGTCAGAAATAGATATAAATGATGAAGAGTCATTAATTCATTTGTTAAAAGAGACAGAGATTGTTTTAAATCCTGGAGAATCTGGCCAACGTATTCTTTTAGATGGGTTAGATGTTTCTACTGAAATTAGAACAGCTGAAGTAACTAATTCAGTGTCAACGGTTTCAAAGCATAAGCTGGTAAGGGAAGAAATGGTTGTTCGTCAACAACGCTTCGGTCAAGAAGGTGGTGTAGTGATGGATGGTCGTGATATTGGTACACATGTTTTACCTGATGCAGAAGTAAAAGTATTTCTTTTAGCATCAGTGGATGAGCGAGCAGCTCGCCGCCACGCTGAAAACTTAGAAAAGGGTTTTCCTTCTGATTTAGCTCTTTTAAAAGAGGAAATTGCTAATAGAGATAAGTTAGATTCGGAAAGGGAAGTTGCACCGCTCAAAAAAGCTGAGGATGCAGTGGAATTGGATACAACATCACTAAACATTCACGAAGTTGTTGATAGCATTATGAAGTTGGTTGAGGAAAGGATTTAATCATATGAGTGTATATACATTTGCACGCTCTATAGTCAAAGGCTTGCTAAAGCCCGTTTATCGCATGGATGTTAAGGGTAGGGAGAATGTCCCGGCAGAAGGTGGCGTCCTTTTATGTTGCAATCATATTGATAACCTGGATCCGCCAATTGTAGGGATTACAGCACCACGAGACATTCACTTTATGGCAAAAGAAGAGTTGTTTAACGCACCGGTTTTAGGGAAGTTATTACCACATCTGAATGCTTTTTCTGTAAAAAGAGGAATGAGTGATCGTGAAGCATTGAGAAAAGGCTTGAAGGTTCTTAAGGAAGGAAATGTTTTAGGTTTATTTCCAGAAGGGACGAGGAGTAAAACTGGAGAAGTTGGTAAAGGTCTTGCCGGTGCAGGGTTCTTTGCTCTTCGTTCAGATGCTGCTGTCGTACCTTGTGCCATCATTGGCCCGTATAAGCCTTTTAGGAAATTAAAAGTCGTTTACGGAAAGCCTATTCCAATGGATGAAATCCGAGCAAAAAAAGTCAATGCAGAAGAAACAACGGATATCATTATGAATGAAATAAAAAAATTAATCGAACAGAATCGCTAAACCTTCTTACTTGACAAAAGGTGCTATTTGTAAGAAGTTTATAAAAAGGCATTTTATATTTCAGGATCAAAGTGGTTTTACAACTCTAGTTTATTTAGTGCAATTTACACTTAGTAAGATTGCATTTTATAAGTGGAAAATGAAATTAGCCATTGGATTAAGGAGGAATACATATGTCAGAAGAAATGAATGAAATTGAAGTAGCAAATTTTGAAGTTGGCGATAAAGTCAATGGTAAAGTGACAAAAGTAGAAGAGAAGCAAGTGATTGTCGATATCGAAAATAGCAAATTAGATGGTATTATTCCAATTAGTGAATTATCAAGTCTTCATGTAGAAACAGCTAGTGATGCTGTTGCAGAAGGTGATGAGCTACAATTAGAAGTGTTAAAAGTAGAAGAAGAAGCGCTCGTACTATCAAAGCGCAAAGTAGATGCTGAAAAGTCTTGGGAACAACTAGAACAAAAATTCAATGACGGTGAAGTTTTTGATGCTGAAATTAAAGATGTTGTTAAAGGTGGATTAGTCGTTGACCTTGGGGTCCGCGGATTTGTACCAGCTTCTTTAGTTGAAGCACATTTCGTTGAAGATTTCTCAGACTATAAAGGGCAAACATTAGCTTTTAAAATTGTTGAGTTAGATAAAGAGAAAAACCGTTTAATTCTTTCTCATCGTGCAGTTGTTGAAGAGGAACAAGGAAAGCAAAAGAAAGAATTACTTGAATCGCTTGAAGCTGGAAGCGTGATTGATGGAACTGTACAACGAATTACAGATTTCGGTGCTTTCGTTGATATCGGCGGTGTTGATGGTTTAGTCCATATTTCACAGCTTTCTTATGAACATGTTGCGAAGCCTTCAGATGTTGTTGCGGAAGGTCAATCTGTGAAAGTAAAAGTCCTTAGTGTGGATAAGGATAATGAACGAATTTCACTATCTATTAAAGATACTCTGCCTGGTCCTTGGGATGGTATTGCTGAAAAAGCACCTAAAGGAAGTGTATTAGAAGGCACTGTGAAAAGACTTGTATCTTATGGTGCTTTTGTAGAAGTATTCCCTGGAGTAGAAGGGCTTGTTCATATTTCTCAAATTGCCCATAAACATATCGCTACACCGCATGAAGTATTAAAAGAAGGCCAAGCAGTGCAAGTGAAAGTTCTTGATGTGAATGAGGGAGATGAAAGACTTTCTTTAAGCATTAAAGATCTTGTAGAAAAAGAAGAAGAACCAACTGATTATGAACTGCCTGAAGAGTCTAAAGGATTCCAATTAGGCGAAATGATTGGTGAACAGTTAAAGAAATTAAATAAATAATGGTGGTAGTATAGTGACGAGAGCAAAGAGAAAATGGGATCATATTCAATATGCACTAACAACTGGTCAAACGAGTAACGCTGGATTTGATTGTGTTTCTTTTGTACATCAAAGCTTACCTAACACATCTCTCTCAAAGGTTCATTTGGGAACGAAAATAGGCGAACTAAAAACTAGTTCGCCTATTTTTATCAATGCAATGACCGGCGGCGGCGGTGCAAAGACACTTGAAATTAATAGTCAGCTCGCGCGGGTGGCAAAAGAAACAGGCGTAGGGATGGCTGTAGGCTCACAGATGGCAGCGTTAAAAGATAAGGAAGAACGTACTTCATATGAAGTTGTTCGAGAAGAAAATCCAGAAGGGCTTATATTTGCAAATTTGGGTAGCGAAGCCACAATCAATCAAGCAAAAGATGCGGTAGAGATGATTCAGGCTGACGCTTTACAAATTCATTTAAATGTCGTTCAAGAGTTAACGATGCCAGAGGGAGATCGTGATTTTTCGCATGCCCTCAAACGTATCGAAAAGATTGTAAACCACGTAGATGTGCCAATTATCGTCAAAGAAGTAGGGTTCGGTATGAGTCGTGAAGCAGTAGCAAAGCTTGAAGGTGTGGGCGTTAATATCATAGATGTTGGTGGATATGGTGGCACTAATTTTTCTAAAATTGAGAACGAACGAAGAGAGAGGGGACTGTCGTTCTTTGATGGATGGGGGATTCCGACTGCTACATCTATTGTCGAAGCTCATTCACATGGTAGTGACATTACGATACTAGCATCTGGGGGAATTCAGACGAGTATGGATATTGCAAAATCGATTGCTCTTGGCGCTAACGGTGTGGGAATGGCAGGGTATTTCTTGAAGATATTAGTGGATTCTGGTTACGAAGCAGTAATAGAAGAAGTGACATCCATTCATGAAGAGTTAAAGATGATTATGACAGCTATCGGTGCCTGCAATCTTGATGAATTACAACATGCCCCCCTTATTTTTAAGGGAGAAGTGCTTGAGTGGTTGCAACAGCGACAAATTGATACACATAAATACAGTACAAGAACGATTCATTCAATATAAGAATTCAGATTAAAATAAGAGGCTGCTCACAAGAGTAGTCTCTTTTTTAGGTTTAAATGGATCCTTTTAATAAAAGTCATATTAAAGAGATGTGCGCGACTTTGTTGTCTAAAACAAAAATCGCGCTAACACGTAATTAGGGGAAATATTTTAATAAAAGTTGCATTAAAGAGTAATACCGTTACTAAGCGGTTTGCCGTTCTTTTGAGTTATTCATTGGGATTATTTAATTGACGAGCGTTTTCTGGACTTTGCATTGTTGTTGCCCCATCGTACTGAATACTTTGGTCACGATCTGATTCGACTCGCTTGCTCTTTTTTAGTTTTTTTTCCTGACGATCTTTTCCCATATAAACACCTCCTAATTATTAAGATAAGAAACCAGAGATTTTTTATTCAAATAGATTAAACTACATAGTTTCTACCCATAATGGGGATAGTAGGAGGTGTATGTATATGGAAGGTCTTTTCTTTTATTGGATTGCTTGGTCACTCTGGATTATTGTCACATTTTTCGTCAGTAAGGCAAATACCTATCGTTATTTAGCGTCAGTCGCACTATTATTGCTTATTATCATTACGCCTTATCATTTTTCAATAGGAACGACAGAAATTGGGGTCAGCTTCTTCCTTCTCTATATTGTCACTAGTTGTCTTTATATTAAAACGAAATGTGGTCATCCTCTCTATTTGGTTACATGTATGCTCATTGTCTCATTTGCTTACTGTGCTTTTCTATGCTTTGAGATGTTTGATCCAATCTGGTTTGTTTTTAACCGTGACTGGATTTTAGCTGTTATTCTAGCATGCTTAGTCATATTTCTTCATAAGCGTGCGTTAAGCCGTATTTGTATATTAATGTTTGCTGCATTGAACGGAGAGGTAATATTTGCGCTTATTATTCAAAAGTATGGATTTCCTTTCCAAATTGGATCTTTTCGCTTTCTTGATGTCCTAAGTATGGCATTTGTCGTTGTTTCTGGGTGGAATATGATTGAATATTTGGCTGCTTATCTCGAAAGAAACTTAAACCCATTAGTAAAGGAGAAGCAAAATTATCATGAATGAATATATCTATCCAGTTGTTTTAGGTGTATTGACAGGCACATTAACAAGAATATATATGTTAAGAACAGATTATCGACAGTATCCAACCTATTTACATGGGAAGATTATTCATATTGCCTTAGGTTTTATTGCTGCTGGATTAGGAAGTGTTGCCATCCCGTCAATCATGGAGGAGGATTTTACTGCGATCACCTTCTTAACCGTTGCTGCTTCACAGTTCCGTGAGGTTAGAAATATGGAAAGAAATACTTTAACTGAATTGGATAGTTATGAAATGGTTCCACGAGGTAGGACCTATATAGAAGGAATAGCCATTGCTTTTGAAAGTAGGAATTATTTGGTCATGTTTACATCGCTAATTACCACATTATTTTACCTCTTATTTAATCTGTGGGTCGCACTAATCGCTGCTGCTATTTCCGTCGTATTATCAAAAGCAATGATGAGTGGTGGTAAGTTATCAGATATCGTTGAAATTAAACCTGTGAAACCCCATTTCGACGGTGCCGGATTATATGTTGACAACATTTATATTATGAACATTGGACTTCCGGAAAGACAAGAAGAAGTTTTAAAGTATGGAATGGGGTTTATTCTGATCCCGAAAAATTTTAATGTCAATACAACAATTGCAAACTTAGGACAAAGGCAAGCGATATTACATGATGTTTCTACAGCTCTAGGGGTAGTGACAGATTCAGGTGCTCCAGCACTTGTGCCACTAGCAAAAAGGGATTTAGATGATGGGCGAGTAGGGGTATTCATCCTACCACAGGAAAAAACGGTTGAAAAAGCAATTAAAGTTATAGGTCAAGTACCAACTTTGGAAAATGCAATAAAAATGCCAAAAGAAATGCATGTGCCGAAATAATAGGGAGGGATAAATGATGGAAGTCAATAAATTTGTACTTGCAGTTATCACAACAAATCCAAAGAAAGTCCCTAGTGGTGCAGCGGTGTTTCATTGTGAGGATAAAAAAGAAATGGAAGTGATCGCTACAAATTTAGAAGCCATTTTAGATGGGATTGCTCATTTGCTGACTGAAGAAATGTATGTGATTGTCCGCCATTAATAATGAATATGTAGCTTCTTCTTGTAAGGAAGGTGGCTGTTTGGTAATATATTATAGTTGAACCCTTCATTATTTGAAGGGTTTCTTTTAAATCAAATTTGCTTACATTAATGAATATAAGCAAGTATTTTAATGAAATTGAGGGGTGATGTTCGTGACAAAACCAGTACTGGCAATTGTCGGACGTCCAAATGTAGGAAAATCCACTATTTTTAACAGAATTGTTGGTGAACGAATTTCAATCGTTGAAGATATTCCTGGCGTTACAAGAGATCGTATTTATAGTTCTGCAGAATGGTTAACTCATGATTTTAATATTATTGATACAGGTGGCATAGATATTGGGGACGAGCCCTTTTTAGAACAAATTCGTCAACAAGCTGAAATCGCTATCGACGAGGCTGATGTGATCGTTTTCTTAGTAAACGGTCGTGAAGGTGTAACATCTGCGGATGAAGAAGTAGCGAAAATTTTGTATAAAGCGAAAAAGCCTGTTGTTCTTGGAGTCAATAAAATTGATAATCCAGAAATGAGACAAATGATTTATGACTTTTATTCCCTTGGCTTTGGCGAACCGTTTCCGATTTCAGGATCGCATGGCCTAGGATTAGGTGATTTGTTAGATGAGGCAGCGAAGAACTTCCCTAATCATGACGAAAATCAATACGATGATGATGTCATTAAGTTCTCGCTTATAGGCCGTCCAAACGTAGGGAAATCATCTTTAGTAAATGCTATTCTAGGAGAAGATCGCGTCATTGTTTCTAATGTAGCAGGAACGACAAGAGATGCGATTGACTCACAGCTTAAGTATAATGGTGATGAGTATGTCATTATAGATACAGCAGGTATGCGTAAAAAAGGCAAAGTGTACGAAACCACTGAGAAATATAGTGTGTTACGTGCTTTAAGAGCCATTGAACGTTCTGATGTGGTTCTCATTGTTCTCGATGGTGAAGAAGGTATCATTGAACAAGATAAACGTATTGCAGGTTATGCACATCAAGCTGGTAGGGCTGTCATTATTGTTGTGAATAAATGGGATGCGGTTGAAAAAGATGAGAAAACAATGAAGAAGTTCGAACAAAATATTAGGGATCATTTCCAATTCCTTGATTACGCACCGATTGTTTTTCTTTCAGCATTGACGAAGAAAAGGATTCATACATTGATTCCAATGGTGAACATTGCTAGTGAAAATCATATGATGCGCGTGGAAACAAATGTTTTAAATGATGTTATAATGGATGCAGTGGCAATGAACCCAACACCAACAGATAAAGGAAGAAGACTGCGAATATATTATGCTACCCAAGTAGCAATTAAACCGCCGACCTTCGTTGTATTTGTTAATGATCCAGAGCTTCTACATTTCTCTTATGAAAGATTTCTTGAAAACAGAATTAGAGATGCTTTTGGATTTGAAGGGACACCAATTAAAATTATTGCAAGAGAACGCAAATAAATTAATTATTCACTATTAGCATAGTAAAAGCGGGCAGCTGTATGATTTGATGACTCATCATTTCAAAATAGCTGTCTCTTACATAATTATGAAGAGCCCAACGGATCTTTAGTAAAGGTAAAAAAACGACTATTCTTCCGCTCGACTAACGCTTTTTTCAGATAGGTGTTTCCATTCCTTTTTTTAAAATATGCGAAATGAATTGAAATGAGGTGAATGCAAGATGAGTCAAAAAGAAAAAATAGCTGTTCTTGGTGCCGGAAGTTGGGGTACAGCCCTTGCGATGGTGCTAGCAGATAATGACCATGAAGTGCGTTTATGGGGTCACAAGGAAAAACAAATTAAAGAAATTAATGAAAAGCATACAAATGAGGCGTATTTACCTGCGATTACTTTACCAAAAAATATTGTAGGTTATACAGAGCTTGTTCAAGCATTAGAAGGTATTGAAACAATCATTCTAGCTGTACCTACGAAAGCAATTAGGGAAGTTTTACAGAATGTTGCTGAAGTAAGAAAAGAACCATTGACAATCGTACATGTGAGTAAAGGGATTGAACCAGATACTTCAAAAAGAATTTCTGAAATGATTGAAGAAGTGACACCTACAGATCTTTTAAAAGATGTGGTTGTATTATCAGGACCTAGTCATGCTGAAGAAGTTAGTTTGCGCCACCCGACAACTGTAGCGGTCTCCTCTAAAAATATGAAGGCAGCTGAAAAAGTCCAAGATTTATTTATTAATCAAAACTTTAGAGTATACACAAACCCGGATATTGTTGGTGTTGAAATTGGTGGAGCATTAAAAAACATTATTGCCTTAGCAGCGGGTATTTCAGATGGACTTGGTTATGGTGATAATGCGAAAGCAGCGCTAGTAACTAGAGGATTAGCAGAAATCACAAGACTAGGTGTAAAAATGGGCGCAAGACCGTTAACTTTCTCAGGTCTAGCGGGCATAGGTGATTTAATCGTGACTTGTACAAGTACTCATTCTAGAAACTGGCGAGCAGGGAACCTTCTAGGCAAAGGCAAAAACTTAGATGAAGTATTAGAAAATATGGGTATGGTCGTTGAAGGCGTTCGAACAACAAGGGCAGCCTATCAATTAGCAGAGAAATATGATGTGCAAATGCCCATAACATCTGTTCTATATGACATTTTATTTAATGATATCGATGCTAAAGACGGAGTTGACCGTCTAATGGCGCGTACAAAAACAAATGAAATGGAAGATATTGCAGATATTTTTATGGCTCACAATCAAGATAACTAATAATTTGATGCTGTTTTAAAAAATATAGGCATATGAGGAGACGGGCGGCTTATCCTTTGCATACAATGCCTTGAAGCAAACTGGTAAAATGAACAGGGTGAATAGGGTATTTTAGTCATTTGCCGAGGATAAGAGAGCCCCTTCTTATTCCTCGGTTATTTTTTTACATAATTTATTCATAAGAATGAGAATGTTCAATCAGTCAAATAATCGCTTTCCTTTTACTGCAATACATAAAATTATCTGATAATGCTGTCAAAGCGAACGAACTGTATGGTATAATACAATTCGGAAAAAGGAGTGAATGAGATGTCACCAGGTTTAATGAAAATGTGGATTGCCCTCGCTTCAATGGGCTTTATGTTTATTGCTATTTTACTTATCTATTTAAGTCGTTTTAAGTTGAAAAATGGGGTGTTAAAAGGGGTAACGGCTCTATTTGCCTATAGTTTTATGGTAGTAAGTGGTCTCATTATTTTTCTAGTCGTATTTAGCGGTCCAGTTTCAGAATAGAACATCGCAAGGGGCTACCCCCGAAAATACATAATTAAAGGTTGATGTATATGAAAAAAAAGAGCTATTTATGTAGCTTATTTATACTCATAACCCTTCTTTTATCTGGATGTATGTATCCAGAAGAAGAAAGAGCAAAAAATCAAATTCCTTACGAAGATGAAATTAATCGCGTACAAACAGCCATCAAACAATATCAAGAGGAAACAGGTGGTCTACTACCTATAAAAACGACGGAAGAAGGCACACCGGTTTTTCAAAAATATCCAATTGATTTTAAGAAACTTGTACCAAAGTACATCGCTGAGTATCCTAGCAATGCATTTGAATCCGGAGGCGTTTTTCAATATGTACTGATAGATGTTGAAGATGATCCGAAAGTGAAATTGTCAGATTTACGAATTGCTGATGAAATAAGAGATATTACTCTCCGCATTCGCATGGAAGGATACCCACCTTATAAGGAAAATATCGGTGAAAATGTATACTCATTAGATTTTACTAAAATCGGTTATAATGATGAACCGAAAGCTGTTAGTCCGTTTAGTGGTAACGAACTATCGTATGTGGTGACAGGCGATGGAGAAGTATTCGTTGATTATCGTACCGACTTAATGCAACTGATGGAAGCAGGGGATATTAAAGCTCAGAACAGTGATATTCGCTACCATTTAGTTGAAGATTCACCTTTCGTGCCATCTTATTCATTACCGTATACGATAGATGAAAAAAAGAATGAACCAATATTTTTAGTGAATTAGTCATAACCCTCTCTCTACAAAATATATTGTAGAGGGAGGGTTTTTTCTCTTTTCATACGATAATGAAGAGCAACTATTGATTGCATAAAGAAAAAGTGAGAAAGGGGATTTTTTTTAAAAAAGTTGGCATATTCATATCGGACAACATCATAGATATATAGTGTACAAATATAAATTATTGGATAATATTATCCCACTAACTCATGATTCAGGAGGGGATCACTTGGAAAAGGTAGATATTTTTAAAGATATTGCCGAACGAACAGGCGGTGATATCTATTTTGGAGTAGTAGGTGCAGTCCGTACTGGTAAATCGACATTTATTAAGAAATTCATGGAGCTAGCAGTCCTCCCAAATATGGACAACGAGGCTGATCGAGCACGAACCCAGGATGAGCTCCCTCAAAGTGCAGCAGGAAAAACAATCATGACGACAGAACCAAAGTTTGTGCCGAATCAAGCTGCTAATGTCCATGTGGATGAAGGGTTGGAGGTTAATATCCGTCTTGTCGATTGTGTTGGCTATACAGTCCCAGGAGCAAAAGGATATGAGGATGAAAATGGTCCAAGGATGATCAATACTCCTTGGTATGAGGAGCCCATTCCATTTCACGAAGCAGCCGAAATCGGTACAAGAAAAGTCATTCAAGAACACTCTACAATAGGTGTCGTCATTACGACAGATGGTACAATCGGAGAAATTCCTCGTGCAAACTACATTGAAGCTGAGGAAAGAGTCATTGAAGAGCTTAAAGAAGTAGGAAAACCATTTATTATGGTCATCAATAGTGTGCAACCACACCATCCGGCAACTGAGGACCTTCGTCTGAAGCTATCAGAGAAATATGATATCCCTGTACTTGCTATGAGTGTAGAAGGAATGAGGGAATCTGATGTATATAGCGTGATGCGAGAAGCATTGTACGAATTCCCTGTTTTAGAGGTAAATGTAAACTTACCAAGTTGGGTAATGGTTCTTCACGAAGATCATTGGTTACGTGAGAGTTATCAAGAAGCCGTGAAAGAGACTGTAAAAGATATTAAGAGGTTACGAGATGTTGATCGTGTTGTACATCAATTTAGTGATTTCGAATTTATTGATCGTGCGGGCTTAGCCGGGATAGAAATGGGTCAAGGGATCGCTGAAATTGATTTATATGCCCCAGATGACTTATATGATGAAGTATTAAAAGAAATTGTCGGTGTTGAAATACGTGGCAAAGATCATCTTCTTGAACTGATGCAAGAATTTGCCCATGCAAAATCGGAATATGATCAAATCTCAGATGCGCTTAGAATGGTGAAACAGACAGGATATGGTATCGCAGCTCCATCACTGTCTGATATGAGTTTAGATGAGCCTGAAATTACAAGGCATGGTTCAAGGTTTGGTGTTCGCTTGAAAGCTGTTGCCCCATCTATTCATATGATCAAAGTTGATGTCGAATCTGAGTTTTCTCCGATTATCGGAACAGAGAAACAAAGTGAAGAGCTAGTTCGTTACTTAATGCAAGACTTTGAAGATGATCCGCTTTCAATCTGGAATTCAGATATCTTTGGTCGATCGCTTAGTTCGATTGTTAGAGAAGGAATCCAAGCAAAATTATCATTGATGCCTGAGAATGCTAGATATAAACTCAAAGAGACTTTAGAAAGAATTATAAACGAAGGCTCTGGGGGACTCATTGCCATTATATTGTAGAAACAAAAGGCGACTTTCATTCTATTCGGATGAAAAGTTGTCTTTTTTTATGTTGAAAAACAGTATGAAACGGATTCGTATACTTTTGTGGATAAATAAAGTATTATCTATCAATGAAAGAAGAGCGAACTTTAGAGTAGAAGTTTAATTTTAAGTCACCTAAAAAAAGATCATTCAGCCTTTCACTTACATAAAAATGCATAAAAATACAGTGTGGTTGCTTTGTTTTTATCCTTTATAGAAAGCACAATTATACAAAAATGAAAGAGCTTACATTTTTTATCACTATAAATTTGTCAAGCTTTAAGCCTGGATTTGGCGGGTTTTATCTCTCCTTATTACAAATTTGTTTCAAATAAGAAAAGATTGCCATCAAATCATGAAATATCCTTGATATGCTCATTTGATTATGATAATCTTTTAAGCAGAATTAACGTTGTAACGGTAAGAACCCTTATGAAATAAGGCTTTTTGCAGCAAAAAAGTTGAAATTCTTCTTTTTTTGAGATATGATAAGTTTCTGCTTTAACAAAAATGCGTTACAACGTATAGAATTCAGTAATTTTGTTTACAAATGAATGTAAGGAATCTTTATTTTACTGGGTTTACGATATTTTTTGGGAGGAGGTGAAAGTAATGAACAAAACTGAACTAATTAATGCAGTTGCAGAAGCTAGCGAGCTTTCTAAGAAAGATGCTACTAAAGCAGTTGATGCTGTTTTCGATACAGTGCTTGATGCACTTAAAAATGGTGATAAAGTACAACTAATTGGTTTTGGTAACTTTGAAGTTCGTGAACGTGCAGCACGTAAAGGCCGCAACCCACAAACTGGCGAAGAAATCGAAATCGCTGCAAGCAAAGTTCCTGCTTTCAAACCAGGAAAAGCGCTTAAAGATGCAGTAAAGTAATTAATTACATAATTAATTGCTTAAGGAAGAACCGCGAATCTTTTCGCGGTTTTTCTTATAACTTTAAGATTAATTGGCAACAAATAGTCAATTAATCAGAGGATCATAGCACGAGCCCCCAGTAATTGAATGATAACCTATATGGATAATCTAACCTCGTTAATTTTCTCTACAAAAAACAATGTACAATCCATATCATGAGTGAATGAATAGTTTAATGTGTGGGTTATAAAAAATTATTGTTCTTTCCTGCCATATGTACATAACGTATCACTTATTCTTAAAAAAAACTAAATAGGAGTTTGACGGTACTTGTGTTCATTTATATAATAGTATCCTAAAAGGAAGAAAGTTTATCCTTTATTTTTTCTATAACTTTTTGTCTGGTAAGAAATAATTATGCTAGCATATAAGATAATAGTTTATAGTTCCGTAATAGGAGGTAGCTGAATGTCAGAAGTTAATCGCGCTCAAATTGAAGAAGCTGTAAGGCTTATATTAGACGCTATTGGAGAAAATCCGAATCGAGAGGGGTTACTGGATACACCAAAAAGAGTAGCCAAAATGTATGAAGAGGTATTTTCGGGCATACACCAAGACCCTGAAGAATATTTTGAAACCGTTTTTGGTGAGGATCATGAAGAACTTGTCCTTGTAAAAGATATTCCATTCTTTTCAATGTGTGAACATCATCTTGTCCCTTTCTTTGGGAAGGCGCATGTTGCCTATATTCCTAGAAATGGTAAAGTGACAGGGTTAAGCAAGTTAGCAAGGGCTGTAGAAACTGTTGCAAGAAGACCGCAACTTCAAGAGCGCATTACAGCTACAGTAGCAGATGCTATTTTACATAAATTAAATCCTCATGGCGTGATGGTAGTCGTAGAGGCAGAACATATGTGTATGACGATGCGGGGTGTAAAAAAACCTGGTAGTAAAACAGTCACTTCTGCAGTGAGAGGTGTTTTTGCGGAAGATGGAAATACAAGAGCAGAAGTGTTGTCATTTATAAAAGGGTAATAGGATAGAGGTGACTCAAAATGGAGAGAACAAATCCTGGTAATGAATATGTCGTCATTAAAGCGAAAGAAGATGGCGTGAATGTGATTGGTTTAACAAGAGGCTCAGACACGAGGTTTCATCATTCTGAGAAATTAGATGAGGGTGAAGTCATGATTGCTCAATTTACTGAGCATACTTCTGCTATTAAAATACGGGGACATGCGTCCATCGTTACGGCATATGGAGAAGTAGAAAGTGAAAAGAAAGCTTGAACATATGATTGCGATGAATTTATATGCCTTTCCTTTATATTCCCCTAACAAGTCACTTTGTTTTATGATATAATTGTCACTGGCTTATCATTGATGTCAAGTGCTCTACCATTCAAGTTAAATAAGCTTTAAAAAAGGAATGGAAGCAATGATTTTATAAAAGTGAGAGGCTTTTTTTATGTCTAAGGGAGAACAATTAAGTCACTTTTTGGGCAATGTAAAAGGGAAGTGCTACTATAAATAATCTTTAGTAAATGATTGGTTCATATGTCGATCATAAGGATTGCCCGTATCGGGGGAATATATAATGAATGCAAACAAGAACGCCAAACTACAAGATATGAATACACGATTAATGAATTTAAAGGAAGTTCTGCAGAAAAAAACTCGTCAACCTTATATGTCGAAAATCATACGACAGCCATATATTGACGAAGACAAGCTTCTTTTAATCATGTTTATTGTCGATAACCTGCAAATACCGAAATTTAAAGCAGATAAATATATCATAACGACCATGCTTGTGCAAATCGCCCTTGATACACATGAAAGCGTTCAAAATGATCCTCTGCCATTAGAGCGTCTAAAGGGAAGGCAGCTCACCATTTTAGCAGGAACATATTATAGTGGATTATACTACCAAATTTTAGCTGAAATAGATGATATTTTTATGATACGAACTTTAGCTGAAGGAATTATGGAAGTAAATGAACATAAAGTTTCTGTTTATAGCCATGATAGAGACACTGTAGAATCGTTAATGGAGTCTTTAAAAAAGACGGAGTCCTCTTTATTTGATCGTATCACTCACTTTTACAATAGAAGTGAGCTTGGTGAATTAGCAGCAAATCTTGTTTTTATAAATAGAGTATTACTCGAGAAAAAGCGATTTTTAGCTAGTAAACCATCCATTTTATTTGACGCCTTATCTAAATTATTTGAGACAGAGCAAAATGTACCATTCAATTTGCCTAACAATAAACAACGTCTTATAAATATTTGTGATAAATACGTCTCCTTATCCTTTAAAGAAATTGAGAAATCCATTGATAAATGCGAACATACAGAGCTATTTAGAGAAAAACTAAAATGGATGAAAAGCCATCAACAAGAAGCTGTTCAGTCATTTGTAGAGGAAGGTTAAATACATGGTACAATCGAAAGAAGAACGTGTGCATAAAGTATTTGAAAAAATATATGGTAATTACGACAAGATGAACTCGGTCATAAGTTTTCAACAGCACCTGCGCTGGCGGAAAGATACGATGAAACGAATGGATGTAAAGCCTGGAGCAAAAGCGCTCGATATTTGTTGTGGAACCGGCGATTGGACGATTGCACTATCAGAAGCTGTGGGTGAAAAAGGGGAAGTCATTGGTTTAGATTTTAGCAAAAATATGCTTAAGATTGGTGAAGAGAAGGTGAGCAATCACCCAATCAAGAACATAGAATTAGTCCATGGAAATGCGATGGAATTACCATACCCTGATAATAGCTTTGACTATGTAACAATTGGATTCGGCTTACGGAATGTTCCTGATTATATGCAAGTCTTAAAGGAAATGTACCGTGTAGTAAAGCCTGGTGGTATAGCTGTTTGCTTAGAAACTTCTCAGCCGACAATGATTGGCTTTAAACAAGGTTACCGTTTTTATTTCCGTTTTATTATGCCGGTATTCGGTAAAATTTTTGCAAAAAGCTATGAGGAATATTCATGGTTACAAGAGTCTGCAAAAGATTTTCCTGGCATTAAAGAATTAGCAGGAATGTTTAAGAAAGCAGGTTTTGGTGACGTGGAGTATAAGCCATATACTGGTGGCGTTGCAGCGGTCCATATTGGACATAAATAATAATTTGTTCTGAAATGTAATTCATCATTGACAAGTATGAATGTGCATGAAGGATTTAAAGCTGGGTGAGTATCGATATGAAATTAAAGATGATCTATTCTTTTTTGAATGCTGACATCAATATTATTGAAAAAGAATTAGAGGACACTATACAGGCTGAATCGCCTTTGCTTCATGAGGCATCCCTTTCATTATTACAGGCTGGTGGAAAAAGATTGCGACCAGTATTTGTTTTACTTGGTGGTAAATTTGGCAATTATGATATTAATAACATAAAAAATGTAGCGGTTTCATTAGAACTCATCCATATGGCGTCACTTGTTCATGATGATGTAATTGACGATGCAGATTTGCGTCGCGGACAGCCGACAATTAAATCTAAGTGGGATAACCGGATTGCTATGTATACCGGCGATTATATTTTTGCGAGAGCCCTTGATGTTCTCTCTAACATTAATAAGCCGATTGCGCACCAAATTTTAGCTCACACGCTTGTGGAATTATGTTTAGGTGAAATTGAACAGATTGAGGACAAATTTCAATTTAATCAAAATCTGCGAAAGTACTTGCGTCGAATAAGAAGAAAAACAGCTATACTCATTGCAGCGAGCTGTCAATTAGGAGCAATCGCAGCAGATGTAGAGGACGGGTTACATAAAAAGTTATATCATATAGGTTATTATATTGGAATGAGTTATCAAATTATTGACGACGTGCTAGATTTTGTGGGGACAGAAAAAGAGCTAGGGAAACCTGCTGGTGGTGATTTGAAGCAAGGTAATATAACTTTACCTGTTTTGCTTGCTATGGAAACACCTGCTATAAAAGACTACTTAGTAACAATAACTGACCATTCAACAGAAGCAGAAATTGAGCGCGCATTAGATTTGATAAAAAACTCCGATGCTATTGATCGAAGCTTGACATTAAGTGATTTATATCTTCAAAAAGCACTAGAATTGATTGCTGAGCTTCCACAAAACCGCGCAAAAAATTTACTGAGAGATATTGCTAAAACAATTGGTAAAAGAAAGTTTTAACCGTAACTGTCATTTTATCATTTGAGAGTTGCTTAATTGTCAAAACAATGATAATATTTTTGATGGATTATGGATGATTAATAATACATAGAGCAAGAGGAGTGTTTGAAAATGGAACAAACTTTTTTAATGGTTAAACCCGATGGTGTACAACGTAATTTAATTGGAGAAATTGTTTCTCGTTTTGAAAAGAAAGGCTTCCAACTAAAAGGTGCGAAGTTAATGAGTATTCCTACTGAGCTAGCAGAAGAGCATTATGGAGAGCATAAAGAGCGTCCTTTCTTTGGTGAATTAGTAGACTTTATTACTTCTGGACCCGTTTTTGCTATGGTTTGGGAAGGTGAAAATGTGATTGCTACAGCTCGTCAAATGATGGGTGCAACGAACCCTAAAGATGCTGTACCTGGATCTATCCGTGGTGATTTCGCAGTAACTGTTGGTAAGAATGTTATTCATGGTTCAGACTCAAAAGAAAGTGCAGAACGTGAAATCGGTCTCTTCTTTAAAGAAGAGCAAATTGTTGAATACAAAAAGTTAATCAACGATTGGTCTAACTAATCTATTCACGCTAAAAACGTCTGGCAATTGCCAGGCGTTTTTTTTGCATAAAAAAATTGTCGTGTACCCACACAGTTGGGCAAGAACAGACGTGGTTCCTTCTTGTTTAAACTACTGACTTGTAAGTAGTGAAAAGGAGAAAACTGGCCAAGCAAATCGGTTTTGCCCATCCAACGAGCGTGAAGAAGAGGAAGATAGCAGAGCAAAAGTGATTGGTACATCCATTGAGTGTGACAAAGAGAAAGATACTTGAGCAAAGTCGTTTATGAGTAATTCATGAAGCTGTCCTATGAAAGAGTAGAGTAACGATAAACCTTCCCTTGCTCTTTTTACTCTTTTTATAAAAGCCGATTGAATTATTTACGGCAATTCAAAAAAATTTCAACATTATTTGCACTTTTGTTTTATACTAGATAGAAAATGTAGCTTTATAAGGGAGGTGTACACCTCATGTACGAACATGAATATGAGCAATTTATTGAAAAGGTTAAACAATATACGGGCATTGATTTGGCTCAATATAAAGAAACGCAAATGAAAAGACGACTTCAAGCTTTTTATGATAAAAAGGGATATACATCTTTTAACCAGTTGTATCTTGCGATGGTTAAAGACAAAAAACTGTTGGCTGAGTTTTTAGATCGAATGACGATAAATGTCTCTGAGTTTTATCGAAATCGAAAGAGGTGGGAAGTGTTAGAAAAAGAAATACTACCTCTATTGTTACAGAAGAAAGAGCCATTGAAGCTATGGAGTGCGGCCTGTTCAACAGGCGAGGAGCCATACACATTAGCCATGATCTTATCTAAATACTTACCTCTTTCAAAAATTCGAATTTTTGCTACTGATATTGATGAATCTGCACTACTCAGAGCAAAAACAGGTATTTACCATGAGCGATCTCTACAGGAGATTCCTGATGAAATGAAAAAGAAGTATTTTATTCAAGAAGGAAAACAATTTATTCTATCAGATGAGATTAAACAAACCGTGGTCTTCCAAAAGCAAAACTTACTTGCCGATTCTTTTTTAAAAGATTATGACTTAATTATTTGTCGTAATGTCCTTATTTATTTTACCGAAGAAGCAAAAGCGATGATTTATAGCAAATTTAGTAAAGCTCTTAAAAATGGTGGATACTTATTTGTCGGAAGTACAGAACAAATATTTAACCCCTCTCTATATGACTTGAAAAATCAGCAATCTTTCTTTTATAAAAAGACAAGCGGGCTGTCGGTAATAAATAATTAGCCTTTTCGTCCTACCTAGTTCCATAACTTTTTATAGAAATAAAAGATTATTTTTAAATTTATACTATGTTTATAGATGTTCATATGTTATATTGATACATAATCCTTTAAAGCGTTGAAGGGGGAAAGGGAAATGAGATATTTAACTTCTGGGGAATCACATGGACCCCAATTAACAACAATTATTGAAGGCTTGCCTGCAGGTTTGCCATTATTAGAAACAGATATTAATGAGTCACTTGCAAGAAGGCAAAAAGGATATGGTCGTGGCCGTAGAATGCAAATTGAAAAAGATACAGTCCAGATTACATCCGGCGTTAGACATGGATACACATTAGGATCACCGGTTGGCCTTGTTGTTGAGAACGATGATTGGAAGCATTGGACTAAAATTATGGGGCAAGCTCCAATCGAACCGGAGGAATTAGAAGAAGTAAAAAGAAAAATAACCAGACCGAGACCTGGTCATGCGGATTTAAATGGTGCTGTGAAATACGGTCATAGAGATATGAGAAATGTATTAGAACGCTCATCAGCTCGAGAAACAACAGTACGAGTAGCAGCAGGTGCAGTAGCGAAAAAGTTATTATCATCTTTAGGCATTGAAGTTGTAGGACATGTGGTGGAAATTGGTGGCATTGTCTCAAATGTGAAAACTTATTCTTCAATGGAAGAATTAAAAACAATAACTGAAGAATCTCCAGTTCGTTGTTTAGACAATGTCGCAGCAGAAGAGATGATGGCGGCGATTGACAATGCCAAGAAGAATGGTGATTCTATTGGTGGTGTTGTTGAAGTAGTTGTAGAAGGTATGCCAGCGGGGGTAGGTAGTTATGTTCATTATGATCGTAAACTAGATGCTAAACTTGCATACGCCATGTTGAGTATAAACGCATTTAAAGGTGTCGAATTTGGTATTGGCTTTGAAGCCGCTAGAAAGCCTGGTAGTCAAGTACATGATGAGATTGCTTGGAGTGAGGAGAAAGGTTATTACCGTAAAACCAATAATCTCGGTGGTTTTGAAGGCGGCATGACAACTGGTATGCCGATTGTTGTTAAAGGTGTAATGAAACCTATACCAACTCTATATAAGCCGTTAGAAAGTGTAGATATTGATACGAAAGAACCTTTTAATGCTAGTATTGAACGTTCAGATAGTTGTGCAGTACCAGCGGCGGCAGTAGTGGCAGAGCATGTAATTGCTTGGGAGTTAGCGAGTGCGATTGTTGAACAATTCTATGCAGATCGCTTTGAAACGTTAAAGGATATCATTGACGATCAAAAACGGTATGCAAAGGAGTTTTAAGATGATGCAGCTGCAAATTTCAACTCAAGATCACTCTTATCCTGTCGTTATTGGTAGCGGCGCTATTCACGGTGTACATGCATTCATTCAAGAAAATATGAAGGAAGTCACCAATATTGGTATCATTATTGATGAAAAGGTAGCGGATATTTATTGGAACGACTTAAAGGCAGCTTTTAATGAGCTGCCCTTCTCCGTTTACATTGCACCTAGTGGAGAAAGTGCAAAGACTTTCGATGTCTATTATGATATTACTGGTTTTTTACTTGAGAAAAAGCTCGATAGGAAATCACTTATTATTGCTATAGGTGGAGGCGCCATTGGTGACTTGGCAGGGTTTGTTGCTTCTACGTTTATGAGAGGTATCCCTTTTATACAAATACCCACAACCATTCTTGCCCACGATAGTGCGGTAGGTGGTAAAGTAGCCATTAATCATCCTTTAGGAAAGAATATGATTGGTGCCTTTCATCAGCCGGAAGCCGTTTTCTACGATTTAGAATTTTTACAATCATTATCCTTACAGGAAAAACGTTCAGGGTTCGCTGAAGTAATTAAACATGGACTCATTCATGATGAAGTGTTTTATGCACAGATGCGCAATGAACTCCATACGCTAGATGAACTTTCTCCTACTTTACTTTCATCCTTTTTAACAAGAGGCATAGAAATAAAAGGAGAGTTCGTCGCAGCGGATGAGACAGAAAAAGGTGTGCGCGCATATTTAAATTTTGGTCATACATTAGGTCATGCGATTGAGGCTGAAATGGGCTACGGTGGCTGGACGCATGGTGAATCGGTCGCAGTTGGAATGATTTTTGCTCTTAAATTAAGTCAGAAAAAATTAAATCTTTCATTTAATGTAGATGATTTTACACAATGGTTACAGGTTTTAGGCTACACAACAACGATTCCTGCTCATATAAGTCATGAAAAGTTGTTAAAAAGAATGAAACAAGATAAAAAGAGTGTCGCAGGTCAAGTAAAGTTTGTGTTGTTAACAAGCATCGGCAACCCAGTTTTAGAGGATATTTCCGATGAAATCATACTACAAGAATTGGCAAGCTTTCATAAGGGGGGAGAAAGGTGATTCGTGGGGTGAGAGGTGCGGTTACTGTTGAAAAGAATGAAGAAAACGAAATAGTGGCAGCTACCGAGCAGTTGCTACGGGAAATGATTAAGGAGAACCAGATAGATGCACATTCAGTCGTTAGCGTTTTTATTTCAGTAACAGATGATATCACAGAAGCCTTTCCAGCAAAGGCGCTACGGGCAATTGAGGGATGGACATATGTGCCTGTTATGTGCATGAGAGAAATTCCTGTTCCAAAAGGCTTAACAAAATGTATTCGGGTAATGATGCATGTGAACACGGAAATTGCTCAAGAAAAAATTTCCCACATTTATTTAGGAAATGCAGTATCATTACGACCGGATTTACAACAAGAAGAATTAAATAGATAAAGAAGAGGAGTATGAGGAAAATGAAGTGGAAGCAGCAAATATTAAATTTGACCCCTTACCAACCTGGAAAATCTATAGATGAAGTAAAAAAACAATATGGACTAAGTGAAATAACAAAACTTGCTTCTAATGAAAATCCCTTCGGTTGTTCACCAAAAGCGTCAGAGGCAATTCAGCAACCTTCTGCATTTTTTGCTTTATATCCGGACGGCTATGCTACAAATTTGCGTGAAGCCCTAGCTGGCCATCTTGGAGTGAATCAGGATCAATTAATCTTTGGAAATGGCTCGGATGAGACAATTATGATGCTTTCTCGTGCATTATTAAGTCCTGAAACAAATACGGTTATGGCTACACCAACCTTTCCTCAATATAAACATAATGCAATCATTGAAGGAGCGGAGGTACGTGAGGTACCGCTAAAAGAAGGGCAGCATGATCTTGAGAATATGTTAGCGCAAATTGATGAGCAAACAGCAATCGTTTGGGTGTGTAGTCCGAACAACCCAACTGGCACCTATATTCCCAATGATGAACTAGTGTCGTTTATTAGCAAAGTTCCAGAAGATGTATTAGTTGTACTAGATGAAGCGTATTGTGAATATACAACAGCAGAAGATTATCATGATTCTATTAAAATTGTTGAGGCTTTTCCACATGTCATCGCTCTTCGTACTTTTTCTAAAATTTATGGCCTTGCTAGCCTACGTATTGGTTACGGGATTGCTCAAGCACCACTCATTCGCGCTTTAGATCCAGTCAGGGAACCATTCAATGCCAACCGCTTTGGTCAAGAAGTGGCTATACAGGCGTTATCTGATGATGTGTTCATTGAAAAATGCAGACAAGAGAATCGAAGTGGATTAGCACAATTTTATCAATTTTGTGAGGAAAACGGGTTAGATTACTATCCATCCCAAGGGAATTTTATTTTAATTGACTTTGCTGTAGACGGAAATCGTGTTTTTCAATCACTGTTAGAAAAGGGCTATATTGTTAGATCAGGTCAAGCATTAGGTTTTCCAACAGCTGTGCGTGTAACAGTTGGATCGAAGGAACAAAATGACGGTGTTATACAAGCAATGGCTCAATTTCTTTCGGAAATCAAAACAGTATCTTAATGAGGAATCTTTTATTTCAGAGGCGGCTTTCGTCTCTGAAATTGTTTTACATGAAAAAGTATTTGTAGGGTAATGGTGTTTTCTAATTTATCAATTTACCCTCATACATTCGTCAATCAATGAGTTTTCTAACAAGAGGTGTGTTAAAACATGAATGGACAAGTATTTGTTATTGGTCTAGGATTAATCGGTGGTTCTATTGCACTTTCAATTAAGCATACTCATCTTGAAGCCAAATGTAGTGGTTATGATGTAAATAAAGAACAGTTAAAACTCGGTAAGATGTTGGGTGTCATTGATGAGGCAGTATTAACTATACGTGAAGGTGCTGAGAAGGCTGATCTGATTATTATTGCTACACCAGTAAATGAGACAAAAAGAATCTTAGAAGAGCTCGCACATATGGATCTTAAAAGAAATGTAATAATAACAGATGCGGGGAGTACGAAAAAAGAAATCATATTATCTGCCAATCATTTAAAACAAAAAGGTTTTACATTCATTGGTGGTCATCCGATGGCCGGTTCACATAAGAGTGGTGTATCTGCAGCCAGACGACTTTTATTTGAGAATGCCTTCTATCTTTTAACGCCTGAACCACATATTACGGAAGCGGAAATCAGTTGTTTAAAAAAGTGGCTGATTAGTACCAAGGCTAAGTTTATTACAGTGACACCACATGAGCACGATTACTTAACAGGTGTGATTAGTCATTTCCCACATATTATTGCTGCTTCTCTCGTTCGTCAAGCCGAAGAGAGTAGTCAAACACAAAAACTAATTCCCCGCCTTGCTGCAGGTGGTTTTCGGGATATTACAAGAATTGCTTCTAGTAGCCCGGCGATGTGGCGTGATATTCTCCTGCAGAATAATGAGGTGTTATTAGCTTTATTAGAAGACTGGAAAAAAGAAATGAACTATGTTCATGAAATGCTTACGAGTGCGGATAATGAAGAGATCTTTCAATATTTCCAATCTGCCAAAACCTTTCGTGATGAAATGCCACAAAAACAAAAAGGAGCCATTCCGGCCTTTTATGACCTATTTGTCGATGTTCCTGATTATCCAGGGGTCATTTCGGAAATTACTGGCTACTTAGCAAAAGAAGAGATTAGCATTACAAATATTAGTATTAGAGAAACGAGAGAAGAAATAACTGGCGTGCTTGTGATTAGCTTTCAAACGGAAGAGGATCGTGATCGTGCAATCGTCTGCATAGGTAGAGAAACATCTTTTGAATATACAATTGGCATGTAACAATGTTAAGAAAAGGGTGATTAAGAGTGAGTGTAAAGAGTTTGGATTTTATACATAATGGATTATCAGGTGAGATTCATATCCCTGGAGATAAATCGATTTCTCATCGGTCGATTATGTTTGGTTCAATAGCAGAAGGTAAAACAGTCGTTAAGAATTTCTTAGCTGGTGAAGATTGCCTTAGTACAATTGCTTGTTTTAAAAAACTTGGCGTTAAAATTGAGCGTGAAGATCAAACAGTCATTATTCATGGTAAAGGGATGGACGCCCTAAAAGAACCAGAAGAAGTGCTTGATGTAGGTAATTCTGGAACAACCATTCGTCTCATTATGGGTATTCTTTCTGGGCGGCCTTTTCATAGTGTTTTAATCGGTGATTCGTCAATTGGTAAACGTCCTATGACAAGAGTGGTTGGACCATTAAAGGAAATGGGCGCTAAAATAGAAGGGCGTCAATCAGGTGAGTTTACTCCCTTATCAGTTACAGGTGGTGAGCTTGAATCAATCACCTATACTTTACCAGTAGCCAGTGCTCAAGTGAAATCTGCCATCATACTTGCTGGATTACAAGCAAAAGGAACAACAAAAATCATTGAACCTGAAAAAACGAGAGATCATACAGAAAGAATGATCCATGCTTTCGGTGGTAAGGTGACAAATGATAATGGAACGATTTCGGTTGAAGGTGGTCAATCATTTAAAGCAACGAATCTGATCGTACCAGGAGATATTTCCTCAGCGGCCTTTTTCCTAGCGGCAGGAGCTATCGTACCTAATAGTAAAATCGCCCTCAAAAATGTTGGTCTAAATCCAACAAGAACAGGTATCATTGATGTACTTCAAGAAATGGGTGCCAAAATGACGATTCAGCCTTATGAGAGAAACGGTCAAGAGGAGCCTGCGGGTGATATTATGATTGAAACATCTGAACTTAAAGGTGTCACAATTGGCGGAGAAATGATACCGAGATTAATTGATGAAATACCAATCATTGCCCTACTTTCGACTCAAGCTACTGGGAAAACAATTATTAAAGATGCGCAAGAATTAAAAGTGAAAGAAACGAATCGTATTGACACCGTTGTAAATGAGTTGAAAAAACTAGGTGCAAATATTGAAGCGACTGATGATGGGATGATTATTGAAGGTCAAACTTCTCTTTCAGGAGGATCGGTGCAAAGCTATGGTGATCATCGTATTGGTATGATGTTATCCATTGCTTCATTAATTTCGGACGGTGCTATAGAACTCTATCAGCCAGATGCTATCGCTGTTTCTTATCCAAGCTTCTTTGATCATATTGATCATTTATTAAAGTAAATCATATCTATTGGCTTGTGGTACATCCCAATGATGACATAGGGTATGTACCATAAGCTTTTCTTTTTGTGCGAAATGGTTAAAAACGAACATATATTATTGTTTTCATCATAGCTTGTTTATAAAGATGAGAGAAGGATGATGATAAATGGTATATATAATTGAAAATGCTTATAGGCAGAATAAAAGCAGAGGCGCCTATGTTCCTACCTCCTATGTTATCGATAAAGAGAAAATCCTTTCCGTTAGAGAAGCACCCTATAGGCAATATAAGTATATGAAATTAGACGGAGAGCCGTATGTGATTTCTCCTCCACTAGTAAAGTATGTCGAGACAATACCGTACGATATGCCTAACTTCTTTCTTTCTGAGCTGATTTTAAAGGGATGTCTAGTGTTTATGACGAAGGTGGAAATAAGCTATAAACATCAATTGCATTCAGCTATCCAACTATTAGATGAGAAGTTGAAAATTTCTCCAATTGATTATTTGATAGGAGTACAAATGCCGTTGGCTTCACTGCAGCCAGACATGATAAGATTATTAAAAAAAGAAAAAGTGTCTGCTGTTTTTGTGGAAATAACGGGACTCAATGATCTAGACGAAATGCCGTGGGGTTGGGTGAAAGAAGCGTTCTTTCCTTACTTTAGTACCTTAATCCCTATTTTTAAGGATGTTGAGAATGAGAAAGACGACCGTTTATTGCAACAAAAGTGGGTGTATTATATGAAAAAGCATCGCCTGCCATATGTGGCTTATCCATTAAATAATGGAGAGTTAATCAATGAGCAAACGCAAGCAACAATCGGTTTATACCCATTTAAAACCCAATTACAACCTGGGTCAGAAGCGAATTATAATTTTTACGAACGAGGCAGGGAAATCACATATATTGAAGAATTAGATGTATATCATTATCATAGAGAGAGGCTGGTCATCTCATGTTTACGTGGGAGAGTCTTACGGGCAGGTGATTGGCATCATCCGCTTGAAGGATATGGTAAGAGGATCATGATTAAGACACCATCATACTACCAGTTATCATAATTGTATTGAAAGGAAATTGATATGGATAAAGTAAAGAAGATTATTGCCTTGTTAGAAAATGGGTTACATGATGAGGCATTAGAAAAATATACAGAAATTCTTTCTCACGGTACACATGAAGAAAGGTTTGTTTTAGCGGAAGAACTGATGCAATATGGGTTTCTACAAGAGGCACACCAATTAATCGAGAGGCTATTAGATGCATACCCTGAGGAAGGCGAACTGCTTGTAATGAAAGCAGAAATCTTCATTGATCTAGGAAATGAAGAAGAAGCCGTGCTTGTATTAGAGCAAGTAAATCAACAAGATGCTAGTTATCCACAAGCATTATTATTGTTGGCAGATTTATATCAGATGGAAGGTTTATACGAGGTCAGTGAAAGGAAGTTATTAGAGGCGAAAGCGATACTTCCGGAAGAGCCAATTATTGATTTTGCCTTAGGTGAATTGAGTGCAGAACAAGGGAAGTTTTTAGAAGCAGTTAAATTATATGAAAAAGTACTGACAAAGAAAGAGCTTATTGGCGGTGTTAACGTTAACCAAAGAAAGGCTGAAAGTTTAAGTGCAGGGGGTGCTTTTGAGGAAGCGTTACCTTATTATGAAAAAGCGCTTGAAGAAAAGTTGGAAATACATACGCTATTTAGCTATGCATTCACCGCTTTACAAGCTGGTTATAATCAAGTAGCCATTGAGAAATTCAATGAGCTCAAGGAAATAGATCCAGAATTTCACTCGCTGTATTTGCATCTCGCAAAGGCGTATGAACGGGAAGAACAGGTGCAAGAAGCCTTGGCAACAGTAAAACTGGGAATTAAACAAGATGAATATAATAAAGAGCTTTATTTTTATGGTGGTAAGCTAGCCTTAAAGATTCCAGATGAACAACTAGCAGTTGACCTGCTTAGAGAAGCTTTAGCAATTGATCCAGAATATATTGATGCTGCTGTTGTGATTAATAAAGTTTTTATGAATAACGAGCGTTTTCATGATGTAATAGAAATTGCAGAATTAATGCAAAGCGCTGATGTTACTGATCCACAACTATTATGGGATGCAGCTAAAAGTTATCAAGAAATAGAAGAATATTCACAGGCATTAAACAAATACAATGAAGCATATACTTATTTTAAACAGCAGCCGGATTTCTTGGCAGACTATGGATATTTTTTAATTGAAGAAGGAAAAAGAAAGGAGGCTGCCGAACTTTTTAGTAAGCTTACTCGTTTGGAACCTCACAACGAAGAATATCAGGATATCCTGCAGCGGCTTTCAGATGAGTCGTAGAGGTTTGCATCATCAGAAAGTCTACCTGAAGCTAAATGAAAAAAATTAAAAGCTGCAGCAGAGGAGGGAATCAAAATGACGGCCCCTGTATCTGTCAATGAAAAGAAAGACTTTATTCGTTGGTTTCTTAATCATTATCAGTTAAAAAGAAGAGAGTGTGTTTGGATTCTTAACTACTTAATGAGTCATGATCAATTAATGGAGAAGGTTCATTTTGTGGAACAGGCTCAGTATTGTCCGAGAGGATTAATCATGTCTACACATTGTGTAGATGAAGCGCCTTTTCGGTTTTACAAAGAGAATGTAATGACAACTGATGCAGAAAAGTCATTTCATGATATCCGCTTAAATAGAGAAGAAGATATATTTATTCAGTTGAACTTCCACGCTGCCAATAAAGCTCATCAATATGCAGCAGTGTTAGAAGAAAATCCTTTTATGCCAAAGACATTAAGAATAAGTGAAAAAGACCGTATGATAGCTGAAAGGTTTTTAACAGAGAGCTTAGCGCGCTTTCAAAAGGAAAAATTACTAAAAGAAATTGATGAGGCATTAGATAAACAAGATAAAGAAAGATTTATTCAATTAACAGCGAAGTTGAATAAACTTCAAACATAGGCTTTTTCTTTATAACTATAGAAAGAAAGAACGAACGAACAAAAAAGATATGCTCCCTATTTTTATAGGGTCATATCTTTTTTTCATCTTTATAACCTGTTGAGACAGGGTGGGGATGAGGAAAGTCTTACTATAAGGTTTTAGTTCCAATTTTTTTGAGTTTAATTGCTATGGGGAGGTTTTAATTTAGACTAATGAAGCTACAGAGGGTGCTACTAAATATAGCTATTAGGTATATATTTAATGAATTCTGAAATGTTCAAAAAATAGTCACTGTTGCCTTTTGATAGAAGGTCATTTCCGTGGTATGATAAATAAGGAATAATAAGGAGTAATTGGAGTGATTAGGATGAAGTGGCATACACAGGATATACAATTGTTTTTGAAAGAAAGAGATTATATTGATACAGTCATACTTCCTCTTTATCCCGTATCTTTTGCAGATGATATCCAGCAAACCGTGGCAATGACCGAATTTATTAACCTCTTATCTGGGCAACTAGAAAAACAATTTAAAGGCAGAATTCTTATGTTACCGGGAATGAGCTATTTAAAGACAATTTCTGAGGAAAAACGGCTTGCAGATTTAATAGAATGGGAAAAAGAATTAATTTCTCAAAATTTTAAACATATTTTTTACATAACTTCTGATAGTGATTGGAAAACTGTAGAAGAACAGTTAGATGGAGGGTTAATTTGGATGCCTTCAATTCCGCTTGATAACATGGATGATCAGTACAAGCTTTCAATTTTAGAAGATCAGGTAAAACAATTACTGAATGTATTTGTGAAGAAATGGCAGAATAATGATTGAAGAGTCACATAAATCTCATAGTTGTGATGATTCAGTGAAGGATTATATTGACCTTCCATAAAGATTGATATATCATTGGTATGTCCTAGTTTTATATTGTGTTGAACTTTGTCCGTTGGACTTAACTTCATAATAGAGGGGGGAAAAGTATGAGCAAAAATCGTGTGACAAGACGTCAATTCCTTAATTACACACTCACAGGTGTAGGCGGATTCATGGCAGCAGGAATGTTGTTACCTATGGTGCGGTTTGGAGTAGATCCGGTCCTACAACAGAAAGGTGATAGTGATTTTATTGCAACAAATCAGAAGATTTCTGATTTAACAACAGAGCCTACTAGGGTTGACTATTCGTTTGAACAACAAGATGGCTGGTATTCTTCGGAAGAAACTGGTACTGCATGGGTTTACAAAGATGAGAATGATAAAGTTGTCGCATTATCACCTGTATGTAAACATTTAGGTTGTACAGTAAACTGGAATGGAGATAAGGCAAATGAAAATCATTTCTATTGTCCTTGTCACGGAGGTCTTTATACAAAAGATGGTACAAACGTTCCAGGTACACCACCAATTGCAGCACTTGATGTTTTTCCAACAAAAGAAGTAGATGGGTTCTTACACTTAGGTAAGGCAGAACCGCGATAAGGAGGCGTAATCATTGTTCAATAAAATTTATGATTGGGTTGATGAACGTTTGGATATTACGCCAATTTGGCGAGATATTGCTGACCACGAAGTACCTGAGCATGTAAACCCTGCGCATCACTTTTCGGCGTTTGTTTACTGCTTCGGAGGTCTAACGTTCTTTGTAACTGTTATTCAAATTTTGTCTGGAATGTTCTTAACAATGTACTATGTTCCAGATATCAAAAATGCTTGGGAGTCTGTATATTATTTACAAAACCATGTAGCATTCGGACAAATTGTTCGTGGGATGCATCACTGGGGAGCTAGCTTAGTTATTGTTATGATGTTTTTACATACTTTACGCGTATTCTTCCAAGGTGCTTACAAAAAACCACGTGAATTAAACTGGCTCGTTGGAGTAGGAATATTCTTTGTTATGTTAGCACTTGGATTAACGGGCTACCTATTACCATGGGATATGAAAGCTTTATTTGCAACAAAAGTTACCATTCAAATTGTCGAATCAACTCCATTTATTGGTGAAATGTTAAAAACACTTATTGCTGGGGACGCATCTATTGTCGGAGCTCAAACGATAACACGATTCTTCGCCATTCACGTTTTCTTCCTACCAGCAGTATTATTTGGCTTAATGGCTGCTCACTTTATTATGATTCGTAAACAAGGTATTTCTGGTCCATTGTAAAATGAAATCTTCTATTAAAAGGAGGGGAATTATTACATGCATCGCGGAAAAGGAATGAAATTCGTAGGTGATTCCCGTATATCTGCTGAACGTAAGACTTTCATTCCGAAAGATTATTCGGAATATCCAGGCAAAACAGAAGCTTTCTGGCCAAACTTCTTACTGAAAGAATGGATGGTAGGAGCCGTTTTCCTAGTAGGTTTCTTATGTTTAACAATTGCGCACGAACCACCGCTTGAAAAGATCGCGGATCCGAGTGATACAGCTTATATTCCGCTACCAGACTGGTATTTCTTATTCTTATATCAATTGCTTAAATACACATATGCATCAGGACCATATAATGTTATTGGTGCATTTATTATTCCAGGATTAGTATTTGGTGCACTAGCATTGGCACCATTTATCGATCGCGGTCCTGAACGTAGACCTTCAAAACGTCCTTTTGCCACAGGTTTTATGATACTTGCATTGGCGGGGGTTACCTTCCTAACATGGGAGTCAGTTGCTCACCATGACTGGGAGGCTGCTGCAGAACAAGGGAAAATCGTTGCAGATGCTGAAGTTGATACCGAGGCAGAGGGGTATAAGCTGATGGAAGCGAATACTTGTTTAACTTGCCACGGTAATGAATTGCAAGGTGGTGCAGGTGCACCTGCTTTAATTGATGTTGAATTATCACCTGAAGAGATTAAAGACGTTATTCATAACGGTCGTGGAGCTATGCCAGGAGGTATATTCACAGGCAGTGATGAAGAACTTGATAAAGTGGTCGAATTTATCGACAGCATAGAATCTGAATAAAAGTGAAAAAGAAGCTGACCAGCAGTTGTCAGCTTCTTTTCGTATCGTCCATAAAAAGTAGTAAGTGAGGTAGTCTATGAAACAAATTTATACGATATTGGGAAATCGGAGCTTTCTAATTCTTCTATTAATCATCAATATTGCCGGGACTGTATATGGTTACGATTGGTATATGTGGCAATTAGTTGATACACCGGCAATATTCCTCCCATTTGTTCCTGATAGTCCAACTGCTAGTTTGTTTTTCGTTTTTGTTCTTATTGCTTTTTTATTAGGTAGAAATTGGCCTATTTTTGAAGCGCTTGCGATTGTTACACTTGTGAAATACGGTATCTGGGCAGTTGTGATGAATTTACTTGTGTTTCAAGTGACTGGTGAAGTGGAGATAACGGCACTCATGCTTATTATTTCTCATGGTGCTATGGCTGTACAAGGTGTGCTCTATGCCCCTTTCTATCGCATAAAAGCTTGGCATCTAATGATAGCAGCTATCTGGACTTTGCATAATGATGTGATTGATTACGTTTTCTTTATGTTACCGAGATATTCTGTACTTAATGAATATATTCCGCAAATCGGTTATTTTACTTTTTGGCTTAGCATTTTTTCTTTAGGCTTGACCTATCTACTATGTATGCGGAAAGGAAAATATCAACTGAAAATGCCTTCCATTCATCGATAACCTTTTATTAATAAAAAATAAAGTTAGAACTTCATTACAGAAGCCTTCTAGCTTTATTTCCTCATTATTGCCACTATTGCTTCTAGTGTTTCATAGATAAATCTATTGATTGATGGTCTAACCTTGTCCACATCATCATACAATGCTATTAGCAATCCGATAAGGAGGACAGGTACGTATGAAATGGAGAGTTGTGGCTATTATTTTAGTTATTGCACTCATTTTCCCTTACATGATAGTAGCAGAGACAGAAAATGAAGATGGCATGATGAATCAATTGGATCTCTTATCAGATGAAGTTCTACACTTAGTTAAAGCGCAAAAATATGAAGACGCGAGTAGAATGTTGAATTATTTCACAGACCAATTTGTATTGGCTACAAGCACATCAACTGCGATGACGAGGGAAACTTTGAGAACTGTCACATCTGTTCACCAAGAAGTAGTTGAAGAAATAAATAAAGAACAAAGCTCATATGAGACGAAAGTACAAAAAGCAACAAAACTTCGGATATTAATGGACGTCCTATCCCCTGCGAAAGAACCAATGTGGCATGAAATGAAAGAACCGATGTTAAGTACGCTTGGGGAAGTAAGAGAGTCGATAGAAGCGGGTGATAGCGAGAGTTTTCATACACAGTACAATACCTTTCTCTCTCTTTATGATACGATATACCCTTCATTAAAATTGGAAGTAGAGCCAGCCACTATTCAACAATTGCATACACGCATTCAATATATTGATCAATATCGCCGAGATGTAATGGTGAAAGATGATGGTAAAAGAGAGCTAGAATTATTGAATAGTGAGCTAGAAGATATTTTTGATACCATTACAGATGATGAAGCTGATCCATCATTATGGTGGGTGATTATTTCAACGGGGAGTATTATTATTTTAACCCTTTCGTATGTCGGTTTTAAAAAATATAAGGGTGGAAAGAAAAAAGAAAAAAATCCAGAGAGCTAAGGCTAAACGCTTGAATTGTCTTATTAAAAAAAGGTAAAATATAATCAAAGCATAAACATGATGAGCTTTTCCTTAGATAAATCACAGAAGGAAAAGGTAGTGGGAGAATGAGATGGCAAGAAAATGGACTTTCATCTTGAGGCATCTAGAGACGAAGCTGCCCATTTTTTTTGAATTGTTTGTAAGCAAGAATGTACCAATTATCAAGGTTTTTTTAGAAGCAAGCATCCATGTAAAGTCGTGTTTTCACTATTTACAAAGCCATTCTGTCATACTAAGTGGCTAACTGAAAGCTGTTAGCTTAGTATGTGAATATTTCTTCCAGTGTTTGTCTACATGATGCACATGTAGATGAGAAGCTTATACTTTATTAGGAGGTTCACCTATGTCGTTTTTGATTTACTTTATCATTATTATGATTGTCCCGATTGCTATTCAAATGTACTTGAAGAAGACGTATAAGAAACATTTACAAATATCTACTTCTTCAAATATGACTGGAGCGGAAGCGGCTAGAAAAGTTTTAGATGAAAATGGGCTTTATAATGTCTCTATCGAACCAGTAAAAGGACAACTTTCAGACCATTATGATCCGAGAGATAAAACCGTGAGATTATCTGAGGATAATTATTATGGATCTTCCATTGCTTCCGTATCTGTGGCGACACACGAAGTGGGTCATGCCATTCAAGATGCTGAAGGTTATTCTTTCTTACGTTTTAGGCACGCCCTTGTTCCTGTTGCTAACATAGGTTCTAACCTATCTTTCTTTTTCATCTTAGCAGGTTTGTTGTTTACTTCTACTAGCATGATGTTACTTGGTATCGTTTTCTTTGCTGCAGCTGTATTATTCCAGGTAGTGACATTACCTGTTGAGTTTAACGCCTCATCAAGAGCACTCAATGTCATGGTTAGCACTGGTGTTATAAGAAATGATGAAGAGTCGGGCGCTAAAAAAGTATTAAATGCAGCAGCTCTAACTTATGTAGCTGCAACCGTTATTGCTGTTATGGAATTACTACGTTTCGTTCTCGCTTTTATTGGTATGAACAACGACGATTAATTTATTTTAAATGTAAAAGCAACTGCTCAATTAAGGTAGTTGCTTTTTTGTCATTTAGAAGTAATCTCAGCGTTCTAAAGGTTTTTTGTTTTCATCCAATGTAAATCCTTCACCTAAGACATCGTGCACTTGTGATACGGTGACAAATGCATTAGGATCAACTGAATGAATAAGGTTCTTCAATTTAGTTAGTTCATTTCTAGCTACTACGCAATATAATACTTCACGATCCAGTTTAGTAAATGACCCCCGGCCTTTTAAAACGGTGACTCCTCTCTCCATTTCATAGAGAATTTTCGCAGAAATTTCTTCATTTTTCTCAGAGATAATCATTGCACCTCTTGCAGAATAAGCACCTTCTTGAATAAAATCAATCACTTTCGCGCCAACAAATACGGCAACTAGAGTATACATTGCCTCATAATATTTGAGATAAAAAATCAGTGATATTGTAATCACACAAAAGTCAAACACAAACATCGTTTTCCCCATGGAAGTACCGGTATACTTATTAACGAGTCGTGCAATAATATCAACGCCACCCGTTGTTCCACCATATCTAAAAATAATACCGAGACCAACCCCGATAAAAACACCTGCGAACAGTGCAGCTAAAGTAAGGTCATTCTTTAATGGCATATGTATTTGATATCTTTGGAATATTTCAAGGAAAAGTGAAACGCCTACCGTACCAATAATCGTATAGATAAATGCTTTTTTACCTAGTAGTTTCCATCCGATGAAAAATAAAGGAATATTCAATATCAAATTCGTGTAAGATGGATTCCAATCAAATAAGAAATACAATAAAAGCGTGATACCAGTAAAACCACCTTCTGCTAAGTTGTTTTGCATATTAAAGTGAACAATACCGAAAGAGAATATACTAGCGCCAAACAGAATAAGGATTATGTTCTTCATTTTTAATCCAAACATTCACAGTGCCCTCCGAAACATGATGAAATATATTACTTGCCATCTCATTATATAGATTCAATAGAGGATAAGCAATCACACTTTGGATAGGTGCGAGGCAGCGTATTCTCTCATACGCATACTATTTTTATCGGATTGAAATAAAGAAATAAACGATAGGAATTGTAAAAATGGCTATGTTTAGCTAACATGGAGAGTGTGAATAGAATGATAAAAAGGTATGTATATGAGGTGAGAAGTAAATGAGTAAGTCAATGGAAGAATTACAGAGGGAAGTAGATGTCTATATTGGGCAATTTAAAGAGGGGTATTTTAGTCCACTTGCTATGATGGCACGATTGACAGAGGAATTAGGGGAGCTGGCAAGAGAAGTCAATCATACATATGGTGAAAAACCAAAAAAGAGTACAGAAAAAGAAAAGGCAATTGAAGAAGAAATGGGAGACATGCTTTTTGTATTAATTTGTCTTGCTAATTCTCTAAATATAGATTTAACGAAAGCGCATGACCAAGTGATGCATAAGTTTCAAACGCGCGATAAAGATAGATGGACACGTATGGAAGAAGGGGGAAGAAATAATGAAGACAATTAAGATCGTGATCGCAGGTCCAAGAGGTAGAATGGGGAGCGAGGCAGTTAAGTTAGTTCAGAACAAAGAAAATTATGAATTAGTAGCAGTTGTAGATCATAAAAATGATGGTGGCATTTTAAGTGATTTTAAAGGCTTTGAGGGAATCGATGTTCCTGTTTATTCTGATATAGAAAAATGTTTTAAAAATGAAGCTTGTGATGTTCTTATTGACTTAACCACGCCAGAAGTCGGTATGCATCATACAAAAACAGCGCTTACCTATGGCGTGAGACCAGTTGTTGGTACAACTGGGTTTACCAAAGAGAACTTACAAGAACTAGAGGATTTATGTCATGACTCCAGTTTAGGTGCGATTATTGCGCCAAACTTTGCTGTTGGTGCTGTGCTCATGATGAAATTTTCACAAATGGCAGCTAAATACTTTAATGATGTAGAAATTATTGAAATGCATCATGATCAAAAACTAGATGCACCATCTGGCACAGCTGTTAAAACAGCTGAGATGATTCGTGATGTAAGAGAGAGCAAGCAACAAGGACATCCTAATGAAAAGGAAACGCTAGCTGGTGCTCGTGGGGCAGATTTTGATGGAATGCATATTCACTCCGTTAGACTTCCTGGCTTAATTGCACATCAACAAGTAATGTTTGGTTCTAGTGGACAAACACTGCAAATTCGCCATGATTCATACAATCGCGAATCATTTATGAGTGGTGTTGCATTAGCTGTCGACACTGTTGTTAAAATTGATACGTTAGTTTACGGTTTAGAAAATATTATGGAGTAAGTATGGAGGCGGTGCCGATGAACATTGCATTAATTGCTCATGATAAAAAGAAGAATGATATTGTGAATTTTTCCAAAGCGTATCAAGGTATTCTTTCACAGCATCAATTATTTGCAACTGGTACGACTGGTTTAAGGTTGCAGCAGGAAGCAGATCTAACTGTACATCGTTTTCAATCTGGACCACTTGGTGGTGATCAGCAAATTGGAAGTATGATTGCGCAAAATAAAATGGATCTCGTCTTGTTTTTTAGAGATCCGCTCACCGCACAACCACATGAACCAGATATTACCGCGCTAATCCGATTATGTGATGTTTACGCTGTACCATTAGCGACAAATATGGGCACCGCGGAAGTTTTAATTAAAGGACTTGAAAGAGGAGATTTTTCCTGGAGAGAAATGATAAAAGAGAGTGAATAGAGATGAATGAAACAAAGCTTGATATACTTGCTTTCGGAGCGCATGCCGATGATGTAGAAATCGGCATGTCAGGAACAATCGCGAAGTATGTGGAAAAAGGTTATAAAGTAGGGATTTGTGATTTAACAGAAGCCGAGTTGTCTTCTAATGGTTATCCTGCTTTGAGGAAAACAGAAGCCATGGCAGCAGCGCAAATATTAAATGTGGCTGTAAGAGAAGGACTGCATTTAGGTGATAGACATTTATTTTTAACAAGTGAGCGTATCAAACAGGTCGTAGAAATGATAAGGAAGTATCAGCCGACTATTGTATTTGCGCCATATGAAATGGATAGACATCCGGATCATGCGAATGCAACAAAAATTGTCGAAGAAGCGGTCTTCTCTGCAGGTATTCGTAAATATCAAACAACTGAGTATCAAACGCATCATAAAGTGAAAAGCTTTTACTATTATATGATTAATGGATTTCACCAACCTGATTTTACGATAGATATAACAGCAACCATAGATAAAAAAATCGCCAGTTTAAATGCTTACCAAAGTCAATTCACGAAAACGGAGGGAGCTGTCGATACTCCGTTAACAAATGGTTATGTGGAAATGGTTGAAGCGAGAGAACGCCTATTTGGACAGCAAGTTGGCGTCAAATATGCAGAAGGTTTTAAAGTGAAAAAACCATTGATGATCGAAAACGATTTATTTGGAGTGTAAGAATGAATAAAAAACTTAAAATAGGGATTACTTGCTATCCGACTGTTGGTGGATCAGGGGTAATTGCCACAGAACTCGGAAAAATGCTGGCAGAAAGAGGACATGAAATTCACTTTATTTCTTCAAGCATTCCTTTTCGTTTAAATAAGATATATCATAATATTTTTTACCATCAAGTAGAAGTCAATCAATACTCCGTTTTTCAATATGCGCCTTATGACATCGCGTTAGCAAGCAAGATGGCAGAAGTGATCAAACGAGAAAATCTTGACTTACTTCATGTACATTATGCGGTGCCACATGCGATATGTGCCATTTTAGGGAAGCAAATGAGCGGTCGTGATGTCAAAATTGTTACAACTTTACATGGAACAGATATTACGGTTCTTGGTTATGACTCATCATTAACGGAAGCGATAAAATTTGGAATTGAACAATCGGATGTTGTGACGGCTGTTTCAAACGCATTGATTGCGCAAACTTACGATTTAATCAATCCGCAGAAAAAAATTGTTCCTGTATACAATTTTATTGATGAGCGTGAATATGTAAAAAAAGATGTAGATTATTTGAAAGAAGAATTTCAAATAGCTGATGATGAGAAAGTGATTATTCATGTGTCTAACTTTCGTGGTGTGAAAAGGGTAGATGATGTTGTTCATTCATTTGCTAAAATAGCACAACATATAAAAGCTAAGCTCCTACTTGTAGGGGATGGTCCGCAGATGAGTGATATTTCAAAATTAGTAGATCAATTATCTTTACAACAACAAGTCATATTTCTTGGCAAACAAGATAACTTAGCGGAACTTTATTCCATTAGTGACTTAATGCTTTTATTGTCCGAAAAAGAAAGCTTTGGTTTAGTCGCGCTTGAGGCGATGGCATGCAATGTGCCATGTATAGGAACAAATGTTGGAGGTATTCCGGAAGTTATCCAAAATGGTGTAAATGGCTATATTTGTGAACTCGGTGATATTGAGAGTGTTGCAGCAGTCGCATTAAATATTTTACAAGATGAAAAATTACATACAAAGTTATCATTACAAGCAAAAGAATCTGTATTGACAAGTTTCCATGCCGATAAGATTGTTTCACAATACGAGCAGCTCTATTTCGATCTATTAAGTGAGGCGAAATAATGAAACCGATATTTCAAAGAGCCATTCCAATTATTGAAAAGCTTGAGGAAGCAGGTTATGAAGCTTATTTTGTCGGTGGTGCAGTAAGAGATCTTCTAATTGGTCGTGAAATAGCAGATGTAGATATCGCTACATCTGCTACACCAATTGAAATGAAAGCGATTTTTTCTAAAACCGTTGATGTAGGTATTGAGCATGGTACCATACTTATTCTTCATAAAGGTGAAGCATATGAAGTCACAACATATAGGGCAGAGTCAACGTATAGCGACTTTAGAAGACCGGATGAAGTCCGCTTTATCCGTCATTTAAAAGAGGATTTACAGAGAAGAGACTTTACGATGAATAGCATTGCGATGGATAAAAGTGGTGAATTAATTGACCCCTTCGCTGGAAGAGAATCAATCAAAAACAGAGAAATAAAGACCGTTGGTTCAAGTGAAGAACGCTTTAATGAGGATGCCTTAAGAATGATGCGAGCGCTTCGGTTTAAAAGTCAATTAGGTTTCGCTCTCGAAGAAGGTACCTATTATGCATTAAAAAAGAAAGCGCATTTACTGCAACATGTGGCAGTTGAAAGGAAGCTCGTTGAATTTAATAAATTATTACAAGGAGATTATCGAGTGGATGCCTTGACGCTTCTACAAGACTCAAACTTACATCGCCATTTACCGATGCTTTCGCAAAAGGAGAAGGCACTTTCTCAGCTCGTCACCTATCCTCTTCAATCATTATCTTTGCCCGAAATATGGGTTCTGCTCTTAAAGGTTTTTCAATTTAGTGAGCATGAAGCAAAGTTAGGATTAAAAGGATGGAAGATGTCAAGTAAAGACATGAAAGAAATACTCAATCTTTATCAGTGGTTCCAAAAAAGACTTTCAAAACCCTTTCAAGCTACTACTATTTATCACAGTGGTTTAACAGTAGCAGTGAGTGCTGAAAAGCTTCATCAAGTATACAATCATGAAAGAGTAGAATATCCTGATCATTTAGTAGAAATGTATAACAAATTGGCGATTACTTCAAGAAAACAATTAGCGGTTAATGGCAATGATATTATCAATTGGAGTCAGCAATCAGCTGGTCCTTGGCTGAAGGAATGGTTAGCGAAAATTGAGGAAGCAATTATACTTGGAGAATTACAAAATAATAAAGAAGAGATCAGGGAGTGGCTGTTTCAATGGAATCAGAAATAAGGATAAAGTTATTAAATGCCTTCACGACTCACCAAGATGAATATTTGTCTGGGCAAGCTATTGCTGATTTACTCGGTTGTTCACGCACAGCCGTGTGGAAGCATATAGAAAATCTTCGTAAAGAAGGGTTTGAGTTTGAAGCGGTGAGACGAAAAGGATATCGCATTGTTGCTACACCAAAAAAAGTGATTGCTGATGAAATACGTTATGGTTTGAAAACAAATATACTTGGTAGTCATATCCATTATGAAGAAACAGTGGACTCCACCCAAAAAGTAGCTCATCAATTAGCAACAGATGGTGCAAGTGAAGGTACGATTGTAGTAGCAGAAGAACAAATAAGCGGTAGGGGAAGAATGGATCGAAAATGGATATCTCCTAAATATACTGGTGTTTGGATGAGCATCATTCTTAGGCCGCAACTTCCTCCTCATCGCGCCCCACAATTAACACTTATTGCTGCTGTTGCTGTTGTTCAAGCGATTGAGGAAGTGACCGGTTTAACAGCGGAAATTAAATGGCCTAATGATGTGTTGATTAATGGCAAAAAAATAACAGGGATATTAACAGAAATGCAAGCAGATGCAGATCGAATTGTTTCTATTATTATGGGGATAGGCATTAATGTGAATCAGAAATTGGATGACTATCCGAAGGAAATTCAATCGATTGCCACCTCCCTTTCAATTGAAAAGAAAGAAGAAATCTCCCGCGCACAAATTATTCAATCACTGTTATTTAAACTCGAAAAACTTTATCAACTCTATTTACAGCATGGTTTTCAGCCGATAAGAATTTTATGGGAAAGTTATGCCATTAGTATAGGAAAAAGAATAAAAGCGCGGACGCTATCTGGCACGATAACGGGAAAAGCGATTGGTATTACAGATGAGGGAATATTGCTTTTAGAAGATGAGGCTGGTGTGCAGCATCAAATTTATTCTGCAGATATTGAATTAGAATAATAGATATTTTTATAGAAAGTTAACGCAAATGTTGATATACTTTGTGTGGGCAGTATCGGTAAGAACTGCACCTGCTTGACCATCATATATACACGAAATCTGCCTAGATCCATTTAGGACCAGGACAGAGGGATGAGTTTAATAATGAGAACATACACTATCCTTCTGCACTTTTTTTGTAGAAGGTTATTTTTATGTCTTTCTCATTATCAGTAGATCATCACCTCTTCCTATTAAAAAAGGAGGAAGTAGGATGAAACAAACGACTGATTTTTTGAAAATGAAAAGTAAGGGTGAGAAAATAGCGATGCTCACGGCGTATGATTTTCCGCAGGCTAAATTATCAGAGCAAGCTAATGTCGATATGATTCTTGTCGGCGACTCACTAGGAATGGTTGTATTAGGTTATGATTCAACGATTCCAGTTACAATGAATGATATGATTCACCATGCTAAAGCTGTAAAGCGCGGGGCAAAAGACACTTTTATCGTGGTAGATATGCCGTTTATGAGCTACCATATTTCTATGGAAGAAGCGCTAATAAATGCGAGAACACTGATTCAAGAAACGGGTGCCCATGCCGTCAAGGTTGAAGGTGGAGATGAAGTAATAGATAAAATTACTGCAATGACAAATGCAGGTATACCCGTTGTTGCACATTTAGGCTTAACGCCACAATCAGTTGGTGTGTTAGGTGGGTACAAAGTACAGGGTAAAGATGCAAAAACAGCTCAAAAACTAATCAATGATGCAAGAAAATGTGAAGAAGCAGGGGCTTTTGCTCTTGTTCTTGAATGTGTGCCGCAACAATTATCTAAAGAGGTATCATTAATTTTAAATATCCCGACAATTGGGATTGGTGCTGGTGTGCATACAGATGGGCAAGTACTCGTGTACCATGACATTCTCACATACGGCGTTGAGCGCGTACCAAAGTTTGTTAAGCGCTATTTAAATAGTGGAGAAATGATGGAAGAGGCCATTTCTGCTTATGTAAAAGAGGTAAAGAGTGGACAATTTCCAGAGGATAAACATTCTTTTAATATGAAAGAAGAAGAACTTTTAAGTCTCTACGGAGGAAAGCAATGAAAAAAGTGACGAGCATCAAAGAAATGCAGAAAATCATCAAAGACTTCCAAAGGGAAGGGAGATCAATCGGGCTTATCCCAACAATGGGTTATTTGCATGAAGGCCACTTAACATTAGCTAAAAAAGCACGTTTGGAAAATGATATCGTCGTCATGAGTGTTTTTGTAAACCCGCTCCAGTTTGGGGAAGAGGAAGATTTGGCCACTTATCCGAGAGATTTAGAAAGAGATATGGAATTAGCGGCAGAAGTAAAGGTAGATTATCTGTTTCATCCAACAGCAGAAGAAATGTATCCACAGATGCAAGAGATAACAATGAACGTCGGAGCAAGAACAGAGAGACTTTGTGGCGCTTCAAGACCTGGTCATTTTGACGGTGTGGTTGTGGTTGTTTCTAAATTATTTAATATTATTCAACCAGAAAGAGCTTACTTCGGTAAAAAAGATGCCCAACAATTTGCAGTGATAGATTTGCTTGTGAAAAATTTTAATTTCCCGATTGAACTCGTTGCAGTGGATACGGTAAGAGAAAGTGATGGGTTGGCAAAGAGCTCAAGAAATGTACACTTAACAGCAGGAGAACGTAAAGAAGCCACTGTGCTTTTTGCAAGTTTACAGGCAGCGGAAGCAATCATCACAGAAGGAGAAAAAAATCCGTCTCGTATAATTGATGTAATGAAAACGATGCTCAATGAGAAGACAAGTGGTGAAATTGATTATGTTGAGATTCTTTCTTACCCAGAATTACAGCCAATCGAAGAAGTCGGCGGTGTAATCATTATTGCGTTGGCCGTAAAATTTTCCAAGGCCCGTTTAATCGATAATATCATCATCACAGCATGAGGTCATAGAGGAGGATTTAATATGTACAGAACAATGATGAATGGGAAAATTCATAGAGCAACAGTAACAGAAGCTAACCTGAACTACGTCGGCAGTATTACGATTGATAGTGATATTTTAGATGCTGTTGATATGTTACCGAATGAGAAGGTACAAATCGTTAATAACAATAATGGAGCAAGATTCGAAACGTATATTATTCCTGGTGAAAGAGGGAGTGGTGTTATTTGTGTTAACGGCGCTGCCGCACGTCTCGTTCAGCAAGGGGATATCGTAATTATCATTTCATATGCTCAAGTTGCAGAGGAAAAACTTAAAAGTCACCAACCAAAAGTAGCGATTATGGGCGCAGATAATCAAATCATTGATATGCTTTACCAGGAACCAGCTAGTACGATTTTGTAAAAAAAGTGACTGAACTGCCGAAAAATGCTTTAGTTAATAAGCACGAACAAATTCTGTATTTTAAAAGGATTTGTTTGTGCTTTTTATTGTGTTTATCTGTTCTAATAATGAGCAGATAAGGGTCATTGCAGACTTGTTATTTTTATTATTTCTTTTTATACAAAATGACAACGGCTTTAGTCAATAATGGTAAAATAATTCATATGAATATGAAGGGATAAAGAGAAATAAACCATTGAAGGAGGAGGTCAATCTGAAAAAAACTGTCTTATTATTTGCATTAGCAATGGTAACGATTTTTATCATTGTTGCCTGTAGCAAGGGAGATACAAAAAAAGAAGGTATTGGTGGGGATGAATCAACTGAGGGTGTAGCAGATACAGCAAACGATACAAAAGTTGGAGAAAATCCAGTTCCTCAAACTTCATTACCTATTCCCCAATCGTTTAAGGAATCAGTTGACTATGGTTATACGGGAGAATGGGCAATGAAGGAATTTTCCGATGAAGTAAAGTCGGCACTTGATCAGCTGCCCTCTATTACGATAGAGGCTACAGAAGAAGAGATTCATGCTTATGAACGGAAAGTCTTTTCCCTATTTAAAGAGAATTTAAGTATGCCAAATGTTCCGATTGAACAATGGCAAGCAATGAAATTTGCAGATCCAAACATTGCAGAAGAGGAAAACCAATTAAAGAAAAATTATAATGTAGCTATTTTACTTGATGCTAGTGGTAGTATGGGTGCTCTAGAAAATGGAAAAACAAGAATGGAACTTGCAAAAGAAGCCATTAATCAATTTGTTGATAGTTTGCCAGAAAAAGCTAAAGTCTCATTAACTGTTTACGGACATAAAGGAACAGGAGATGAAGCAGATAAAGAGGTTTCATGCAGTACTGTAGAACAAGTTTATTCTCTATCAGCCTATGATAGTAAAGAGTTTACAAATGCCTTAGATGAATTTGACCCAGCGGGATGGACACCAATGACAAAGGCAGTTGAACAGGCAATGGTTAATTTAGAATCACAGGATGGTTCAGAGAATACGAATATTATTTATCTCGTGAGTGATGGAGTCGAAACCTGTGGAGGAAATCCTGTACAGGCAATGGAAAAACTGAGTGATTCCAACTTAAGTCCAGTCGTTCAAATCATTGGCTATCAAGTTAATAACGATGGATTAACGCAGTTGAAAGAAATGGCAAGGGCTGCAAATGGAAAGTTTATTAATGTCCAAAATCAAGAGGATTTAAAGGCAGAATTTAAGCGAACCACAGAAATGGCTAAAGTATGGTCAGAATGGCATAGAAATAGCAATGCTGCCATTAATAATCTTAATAAAACGGTACAAAAGCAATTAAATGATTGGCATCACGAAGAGCAGGAAAAGATGAATAGAGAGCATCATCATTTACAACTGGCTATCAATTATTTAAAAGAGCAAAAAAAGATAGATTCTGATGTTTTCCTACGCCTAGATGAAAACTATCGGGCATACTATTTACAAGTCGATAAAGAAGCACGTGAACTTTTTCTTGAACTGGATCAACTGAATAGAGACTCATTCCTTGATAACTGGGAAGAGATTAGTGAGAGGTTCTTGAAAAACGTGAGTGAATAAGAAGATTAAATATACAATTTGGCAAAATAATCAGAAGAGAAGTAAATGACCTATTGGACTTGTGTAAATAGATGGGTTATGAATAATAATTTATTTACTAAAAACGTAAGGCTTTCTTTTTTAGATGAGTAAAATCTCTCTTTTGCTAAATAAAGAAAGATAACTTTCTCTTTTATCCTTTTTATGATAACGTTTTGTGTGACAGAATGTTCGAGGTGTAACCATGAGTAATAAATATGTTGTCGTAGATTTAGAAACAACAGGAAATTCACCTAAAAAAGGTGATCAAATTATACAATTAGCAGCAGTAGTGATTGAAAATGGACAGATTACTGAACAGTACGCTTCACTTGTACAACCTAGTCACAGTATCCCTCCATTTATAGAAGAACTAACCGGACTAACAGACGAAATGGTGGCCTCAGCACCTAAATTTTCTGAGATTGCCAAGAAAGTGGAGCAAATGCTTGAAGGTGCCTACTTCGTTGCACATAATGTCCTTTTTGATTTATCGTTTTTACAGGAAGAGTTTAAAATGGCTGGTTTAGCAGGTTTTTATGGGCCAATTATAGATACTGTTGAACTGGCAAGGATCTTTTTACCAAGTGAGGATAGCTATAAGCTATCTGATTTATCGTTAAACTTAGGGCTCTCTCATGTGAGACCACATCAAGCGGATAGCGATGCTTATGTAACAGCAGAATTACTTTTAATATTAGAACAGAAAATGAAAAGCTTACCATTGCTTACTTTGAAGCAATTAAAAGATATTTCCTTTGGCTTAAAAAGTGACTTAGATTTATATTTAGAGGATTGGATTCAATGGAAAGAAGAGAGCCATCAATCACTTCCTAGCGATTTAGAAATTGATCATGGGATCGCTCTTCGTAAAAGGCAAAATACGCAAGAAGGGAAATTGAATAAATCCAGTATCTTGTATCCATATACAAAGGAAGAGAAAGAAGCTTATTTGCAAAAAGTGTTTAAACCTTTTGAATCACGAGAGGGCCAATATGAAATGATGGATGCCGTTTATAAGGCATTTATTTCTAAACAACATTCACTGATTGAAGCTGGAACAGGTGTAGGTAAATCATTGGCCTACTTATTGCCTTCTATTATTTTTTCTTTGCAGGAAAACGAACGAATTGTGATTAGTACATTCACAACTCAACTTCAAGACCAATTGCTGCAGAAGGACTTACCTTTACTAACGCAAATGATACCAATGCCAATCAAGGCAAGTATTCTAAAAGGAAGAAATCATTATATTAGTTTAGCAAAGTTTATTCATACACTAAGAAGTCAAGATGATAACTATGATACTTGTTTAACGAAGATGCAAATTCTAGTATGGTTAACGGAAACAACAACAGGGGATGTCGACGAACTTAATTTATCTAGTGGTGGTCAATTGTATTGGAACCAAATTAAAAATAATCGGATGTTATTTATTAACGATAAGGACTTTAGAGAGAAAGACTTTTATAATCGTGCAAAGAAGCAAGCTGAGTCAGCACAATTGATTATTACGAATCATAGTATGTTACTTTCTGATACCATCAGTGATTATGATATTTTGCCATCATATCAATATGCAATTATTGATGAGGCTCATCATTTTGTAAAAGCGGCATCTCCTTATTTTGGACGTATGCTAGATTTTATGACTGTTCGGCTCACGATTAATAAATTAGGGTTATTCGAGCAAAAAGAGTGGATCTATCAGCTTGAGCAATTGCTAGAAGAAGTCGGTGTTTCTAATGAGGTGATTCATTCATTTGAGGTAAATGAGATGATGGAGAGTTTACATACAGAAATGGATGAGTTCTTTTACCTCATTTCGAATCTTGTGCAAAAATCTAGTCATAAAAAGAGTAAATTGGTACGAGTGAAAATGAATGTTCAAAATCTAATCGCTAAATATGGACGTCAAATTAACATCCAAGTGGAGCGGTTTTCTTCTATTCTAAAAGAGGTTATTCAAATGTTGACAGCAAGGCTACATGCTATACAAAATGGATCATCTCCTATTGCAGAAAAGTCAAAGCCTTTATTAGAGGATGTCTCATCTGCTGTCAGGGAATTAGAAGGTTATGTCCATTCGTTGCACTTCTTTTTTAAAAACACTCAAGACCAACCTTTCGCATCTTGGGTAGAAGTTGATTTACGTGCAATTCAGAATGTCACTTCTATTTATGCGGAACCATTAAATGTCTCTGACCGACTGAGTCAGTCCTTTTTTACAAAGAAGAAAAGTGTTGTTTTAGCCTCGGCTACAATGACCGTTAATCAGTCGTTTCAATATATGGAGAAAGAATTAGGCTTAGAAGGTTCACCTTGTACTAGTCGGCAAATCCCTTCACCATTTCAATATGAAAAACAAGTGAAAATGATTATACCAAAAGACTTACCAGATATTAAAACGGTGAAAATGGAAGAGTATATTGCCAGTATCGCTGAGCAAATCATTTCCATTGCTGAAGTAACAAAGGGGCGTATGCTCATTTTATTCACTTCATTTGAAATGCTTAAGGAAACGTATCAGCTTATAAAGGAATCGGACTTTCTCAGTGATTATGCGATCTTTGCTCAAGGAATATCAGGAGGTAGTCGTTCGCGATTGACGAGAAACTTTCAAAAGTTTGATAAAGCGATTTTATTAGGAGCAAGTAGTTTTTGGGAGGGTGTAGATATTCCTGGAGAAGATTTATCTTGCTTGATTATTGTTCGCCTACCATTTGCACCGCCAGATGACCCTGTAGCTAGTGCGAAAGCTGCAAAGCTGAAAAGAGATGGGGGAAATCCTTTTAAAGAGCTCGCCATACCGGAAGCTGTGATTCGTTTTAAACAAGGGTTTGGCCGCTTAATAAGAACGACTACCGATAGGGGTGTTGTGATTGTATTTGATAGAAGAATTAAAACTGCAAGTTATGGAAAAGCATTTCTGCAATCGATACCGCCTATTGAAGCAAAAGAGTGTGATTTGAATGAAACGATTCATATCATTGAAGAATGGTTATAATTTTTAAAAACTAATCGTCTAATATTTATGCAAACCACTTTTACTGGTATACTATTAGACGTAACAGAGAATATGGGCCTTACTTGTCAAGGAGGAAATACAGATGGAAAGCAAGATTGAAATCTTATCAACAGTAACGATTCAAAATAGTCCAGATTTATATAAAATTGTTGATAGTTTAAACAGAACATTAAAAGAAAAAGATTTAATGTTCGGCTTAGCATTGGATAAGGATGATGATAGCAAAGCTGTATTTACAATATATCGTACATAGGTAGTGAAAAAAATGAAAAAAATACTAATTATCGTACTTGCCATCATGGTTGTCATTATCGGTTTCTCGGCAAAAGTTTATATAAAAGCAATGGAGCCGATAAATCAAGCGGAAAAAGTGGCAAAAGAAAAAGCGGAAAATGAGGCAGATCTACAGGCCGTAAAAAGAGTAACGCTATATAATGGTAATGAAACGTATTACATTATTGATGGGGTTACAAAAGAAGATAAAGAAGTGTATGTATGGGTTTCAGCAGACTCTGAGGATGAAATAATCATAAAAAATAAAAAAGATGGGATTTCAAAAGAAGAAGCAATCGAAAAGGTAATGAATAAAAAAAATCCCAATGAGATTATTTCTGTCAACCTTGGTATGGAAAAATCAATCCCTTTGTGGGAGATTTCCTATAAAACCGGGGAAGGTCTTCTTAATTATTATGTAATAGATTATGAGACAGGTAACGAAGAATTAAAAATATTAGAAAATCTTTAACTAAGTGGTTCGGCTGACTATTCCATGGCCAGCTCATATATAAAATGATAGATTATACATTCTGGAGGATTAGGAAAATGAATTTTGAACTAGCACAAAGAGTGCAATCACTGACACCATCTACAACTTTAGCGATTACAGCTAAGGCAAAAGAAATGAAGGCACAAGGGATTGATGTTATCGGTTTAGGTGCGGGTGAACCAGACTTTAATACACCTCAGCATATTATTGATGAAGCTATTCAATCGATGAATGAAGGGTACACGAAGTATACGGCAGCGGCAGGGCTACCAAAACTAAAAGAAGCTATTTCTAACAAGTTTAAACAAGATCAAGGGATTGATATTCCCGCCTCAGATATAATTGTTACAAGTGGTGCTAAGCATGCGTTATACACTTTATTTCAAGTCATCTTAAATAAAGGTGATGAGGTCATTATTCCAACTCCGTATTGGGTAAGTTATCCAGAACAAGTAAAACTAGCAGGCGGAAAGCCAGTATTTATTGATGGTCTTGAAGAAAATGAATATAAGGTTACGCCTCAGCAGTTAGAGACCGTTATATCAGAAGCCACAAAAGCAGTTATCATTAATTCACCTAGTAACCCAACAGGCATGCTTTATAGCAAACCGGAACTAGAAGCGATTGGTGAATTTTGTTTGAAACATAATATCTTAATTATTTCTGATGAAATCTATGAAAAGTTGACTTATGATGGGCATCAACATATTTCGATCGCACAAATCAGTCCAGAATTGCAAGAGCAGACTATTATCATTAATGGAGTATCAAAGTCTCATTCAATGACAGGTTGGAGAATTGGTTATGCTGCCGGCAATACAGCCATTATTAAAGCAATGACAAACCTTGCGAGTCATAGTACATCTAATCCAACTACTCCTTCTCAATACGGGGCGATTGCAGCGTACAATGGTTCACAACAACCAGTAGAAGAAATGAAAAATGCGTTTGAAGAGCGTTTAAATATAATTTATCAACAATTAGTAGCCATTCCAGGTTTCACATGTATTAAACCACAAGGTGCTTTTTATCTTTTCCCTAACGTAGAAGAAGCAGCAAAACTTACAGGTTTTGCAGATGTTGATGCGTTTGTAAAAGGTTTATTAGAAGAAGCGAAGGTAGCTGTTATTCCTGGTTCTGGCTTTGGTTCTCCGAAAAATATTCGATTATCATATGCGACATCACTTGAGCAATTAGAAGCCGCTGTTCGTCGAATCCATGAATTTGTTAATCATAAATTGCAGTAATCATTAAAGGAAGTGGAGCCCTTCACTTCCTTTTCTCTTGCTAGAGGTATGTTTGATGAAAAGTTGCCTAGAGAATCAGAGAAGGGTATAATAAAGGCGACTTGAACTTAATTGGTAAATGTTTTTGGAAGGGGTATTAAATTGAATAAAACGACAATTGCTGAAACATATAAATATGTTGATCAAGAAGTAAAAATTGGTGCATGGATTGCTAATAAACGCTCCAGTGGGAAAATTGCCTTTCTTCAGCTACGTGATGGCTCTGGTTTTATCCAAGGTGTGGTCGTAAAGGCTGATGTGTCTGAAGAAGTATTTAAAGTGGCAAAATCGGTTACACAAGAATCTAGTGTGTTTGTAGTAGGGAAAGTGCAAAAAGATGATCGTTCACCTTTAGGTTATGAATTACTCGTTACGGATGTAGAAGTGATTCATGAATCAACCGACTATCCAATTACACCGAAAAACCATGGGACAGAGTTTTTGATGGATCACCGTCACCTATGGTTACGTTCACGAAAACAGCATGCTGTAATGAAAATTCGAAATGAAATCATTCGTGCTACATATGAATTCTTTAATGAAAATGGTTTCTCAAAGGTGGATCCACCAATCCTAACAGGTAGTGCACCTGAAGGGACATCAGAGTTATTTGCTACCAAGTATTTTGATGAAGATGCATACCTATCTCAAAGTGGTCAATTGTATATGGAAGCCGCAGCAATGGCTTTAGGGAAAGTTTTCTCATTTGGACCAACATTCCGAGCTGAGAAATCAAAAACGAGACGTCATCTTATTGAATTTTGGATGATTGAACCGGAAATGGCTTTTTATGAGTTTGAAGACAATTTGAAAGTACAAGAAGAATATGTTTCCTATATTGTCCAAGCTGTTGTTAAAAACTGCCAAGTTGAATTGAAGACATTAGACCGCGATGTGTCTAAGTTAGAAAAAATTCAAGCTCCATTCCCGAGAATTTACTATGATGATGCCATTACGTTTTTACAAGAAAAAGGGTTTGATGATATCACATGGGGAGAAGACTTTGGCGCGCCACATGAAACAGCGATTGCCGAAAGCTATGATAAACCCGTATTTATTACACATTACCCAACAAAAATCAAACCTTTCTACATGCAGCCAGATGCTGAAAGAGAAGATGTTGTCCTCTGTGCGGATTTAATAGCTCCAGAAGGATATGGTGAAATTATAGGCGGGTCAGAGCGTATCCATGATTATGAGCTCTTGAAACAAAGATTGGCAGAACATGAATTAGATATGGATGCATACAAATGGTACTTAGAATTAAGACAATACGGGTCAGTTCCTCATTCTGGGTTTGGTTTAGGTCTAGAGAGAACAGTTGCTTGGATTAGTGGCGTGGAGCATGTGAGAGAATCGATTCCATTCCCAAGACTTTTAAACCGCTTATACCCGTAAGCTTTTAACAATATTAAACGAAAAAGAGTCATTTTGTGGCTCTTTTTTCACTTTTTTACACCTTTTAATTTGAATACATTTCTATACTTTTCTTAAAAGGGTTCATGATATACTTGTATGGAGGTGTGTATGATGCCAAAGAAGATATTATTAAAATGGTTACAGGAAAAGGACATTACGATTCCTGGAGCTTTATTAACGCAATACAAAGCAATGAATTTAAAAGAAGAAGAAGTGGTCCTTATTCTCCATTTGATTTCAATTAGTGAAAAGGGAAATGACTTCCCGACTCCTTTTGAGCTTGCAGAAGTAATGAACTATTCGGCCGAGGAATGTGCAGGGATGCTTCGCCGTTTAATACAAAAAGGGTTAATCACGATAAATGAAGGTTATAGTGAAGAAGGTATTCGCTTTGAAAGATACTGTTTAGATCAATTTTGGGAAAAATTAGCGGATGCTTTTATGATTGCAGATAAAAGAAATGAAGCAAAAGAAAATCAACAAGATGAAATTGATTTGTATTCAGTATTTGAAAGTGAATTTGGCAGGCCGTTATCTCCTTTTGAATGCGAAACGCTAGCACTTTGGTTAGATGATGACCATCATGAGGCGAAAATCATCAAAGCTGCCTTAAAAGAAGCAGTGATATCTGGTAAATTAAATTTTCGCTATATTGATCGCATCTTGTTTGAGTGGAAAAAGAATGGGATAAAAACGGTAGAGCAAGCAACAAATCAAGGGAAGAAATTTAGACAAAACCAAGGGAAGAGAATGAAAAGTGTAGAGAATAGTGACAAGAGAAATGAATCGCTACCTTTTTATAATTGGTTAGAACAATAGTTTGAATGGTGATGATATATGTTAAATAAGAAGGATATTAGATACTGTTTAGATAAAATGGGAGAAATGTTTCCAGATGCTCACTGCGAGCTCGTTCATAAAAATCCTTTTGAACTTGTCATTGCAGTGGCATTATCAGCGCAGTGTACCGATGTATTAGTGAATAAAGTGACAAGCAAACTCTTTTTAAAGTACAAAACACCAGAGGATTATTTAAATGTATCAATTGAAGAATTACAACAGGATATCCGCTCAATTGGTTTATATAGAAATAAGGCAAAAAACATTCAAAAACTATGTCGCATGTTAATTGATGACTATGATGGTGTAGTTCCTGCTGATCGGGATGAATTAACAAAGTTACCAGGAGTCGGTAGGAAGACAGCGAATGTGGTTGTATCAGTGGCCTTTAATGTCCCTGCAATAGCTGTTGATACACATGTGGAAAGGGTAAGTAAACGTCTTGGTTTTTGTAGGTGGAAGGATTCAGTTCTTGAGGTAGAAAAAGCGCTTATGAAAAAAATACCAGAAGAAGAGTGGTCAGTGACCCATCATCGCTTAATATTTTTTGGACGCTACCATTGCAAAGCGCAAAATCCAAAATGTCAGGAATGTCCCGTTCTCGATGTTTGTAGAGAAGGTAAAAAGAGAATGAAGCGTTTAGGTGCGTAAATATGAATGAGATTCCTAAAGAGCTACAGCACCCTTTTTTCAACGATATACAGAAGTCAGATAGGGAGTTTGTGCCGTTTTATTATGAACAACAATATTACAGAGGATTCGCTTCTTTTGAACCTTGGCAGGATTTAGAACGGGTAAGCGAAACGATTAATCGAGAATGGCAAGAGTTATCGGATAGCATCAAATATGCCCATCAACAAAGAAATAAGAAGGAAGCGGGGCAGCTCATGGTTGTAGGCGTCGCGATTTTAGTACAATATGTGTATTGGTTAAATGAAAAACCGGTGTCCTTTTGTGATCAACAAATCGGTATACGTTTGCCAATAGTTCCATTCAACTTCAGCGATCGATTACAATTTATTATGCAGCAGCCTTCACTTCATTTAGCTTTTTCTCAATTAACCGAGTTGATGATAGAAGTAAATAAATTATATGCTAAAAAAAAGGTAAAGAAAAAACACTCAAAATAGAAAAGAGTGTTTTTTTGTACTGATCATTTACATCATGTAATAGGGGAATATATACGTATAGAGACATACAAAAGGCAGAGAAGGAGCTCTTCTCTGCCTTTTTAACTTATTATTCTTCATTGTCATCATCTGGTGGTGATGGCGGTGGTTCTTCTTCATTTGGAGGTGGATTGTCCTCTCCGCTACCGTCTTCATTACCTCCATCATTACCATTATTGTTACCATTGCCTTCACCTTCGTTATTTCCATTGCCATTCCCATTACCATTCCCGTTGCCATTGTTGTTTTCGCCACCATTATTACCTTCGCCATTACCATTCTCGTCGTCATTGCCACCTTCTTCTTCTCCAGGTGGTTGTTGTCCCTCACCAGGCGTTTCCTCTTCAGGAGGTTCGACTTCTTCTGGCTCTTCTTCATTGGCTGGTATGTTAACAGATGTTTGGGCTCCATCACTTTCCTTATCACCTTGAACCGCTTTTACGGTGAAGGTATACGTGCTATCAGGTTCAGGATTTTCAATCGTAAGTGATGTTTCAGATGTTGTCGTGAACTCTTGGGCACTGCCATCATTAATAGCGCCTGTCACCACAAATTGACTATTGTCTTTGTCTTTATGATTCCATACGACTTCAATCGTATTGGCTTCTTTATTGTATTTGGCATTTAAACCATTCGGTGCTTCAAGTTTATCGAACTTTTCAGAGACTGTTTTTGGTGCGTTTCCTTTGACAGCGTACTCTGTAATAATTTGATCACTTGGCGTATATTTACTTGCTAGTTTTGCAGGATTACTACCTTTTTCAATCGCCACTTTTTCAACAGAGTTAGGCATTTTGAAATCAGCTGTTTCTTTCCCTTCTGAAGCATATTGCATAATGTTTTTAAAGAGCATTTGGGCAATCTTCTGGTCGTAACCGTTTGATGCTAGGTAATTCTTTCTATTTTCATATCCGGTCCAAATGGCGGCTGTATAATTCGTTGTATAACCTGCAAACCAGGCATCTGGTGTAGCACCGTTAGGGATATCAAATTTTTCTTTATCTGCAGCATCATAATTCGTTGTTCCTGTTTTTCCGGCAACTGGTAAACCTGGGATATTAGCAGTTGTACCGGTACCACTTGAAATAGCCGTCTTCAGTATATCCGAAATCATAAAGGCAGTGTAATCATTCATCACCGCTTCACTTTCAGGTGTAGTGTCAATCTTCGTACCATCACGCATTTCAATGGCTTTGACAGTATGAGGCTCTGTATAGAAACCTTCATTGGCAAATGCGCTATAAGCACCGGCCATTTCCATTGGAGAAACGGCATTTGTACCAAGTACAGAGGACTCATAATAGTCGTCTTTAAAGTTAAAGCCTAATCGATTAGCAAATTCCTTTGATTGCTCAGTACCTACTTCTTGAATGGCTTTAACAGCAGGAATATTCCTTGACTCTGCCAATGCTTGGCGCATCGTCATTGTCCCTTTAAATGAATTATCCCAGTTATTTACTTCGGTTCCCTCACTGTATTTATATGGCTCATCAACAAGTGTGTGATAAGTGCCCCATTGATTAAATTCAATGGCAGGTGCATATCCGGCGATCGGTTTAAATGTTGAACCTGCTTGACGTTTTTGGTCTGTAGCAAAGTTGAAACCACGCTTTACTTCTTGATTACGTCCGCCGCCAATCGCCCGAACTTCACCATTACTTGAATCTAATAAAGTAATCCCCGCTTGGAATTCTTCATCTGGATATTGTATGACATCTTCGCTATTTAAGATATTTGCAACATATTTTTGGATATCTTTGTCTGCTGTTGTATGAATTGTTAAACCATCGGAAAAGATATCGAGGTCAGGATATTTTTCAGTTACTTCATCAATGACAACATCGACAAATGAATCATATGGTGTATCATCTTCTATTTCTCTTTCACCTTCAGGAACTAACCCTTCAGTGATAGGAATGGATTGTGCTTCAGTCTTTTGCTCTTCGGAAATGAATCCGTGTTGGTTCATTAAAGATAAGACAATGTTACGTCGTTTTTCGGCATTTTCTGGATGTGTAAACGGATTATAGTTGTTTGGACTTTGCGGCATTCCTGCAAGTAATGCGGCTTCATGTAACTCCAGATCATCCAAATCTTTACCAAAATATAAACGTGATGCTGTTAACACACCGTGACTATTTTCTGACATGTAAATTTTATTCACATACATTTCAAAGATTTCTTGCTTTGTATATTTTCGTTCCAATTGGAATGAAAGCCATGCCTCTTGTGCTTTCCGGCTAATTGTCTTTTCATTATTTAAGAATGAGTTCTTTACGACCTGTTGTGTAATCGTACTAGCGCCCTCAGAACCAAAACCTTTTGTTACGTTGGCGATAACTGCTCCACCTAATCGAATTAAATCCATGCCGTTATGTTCATAAAAGCGAACATCTTCTGTTGCCAGAAAAGCATTTTCAACAAGGTCGGGTATATCTTCATATTCAACATAATCTAAATTTCCAGCACCGACTTCCGTGATTTTCTCACCATTTATATCGAGAAGAACCGATGGAATAGGGTCCTTTAATAGTGCCGGATCTAACTCGGGAGCATCCTTAACCATAAAGGCAAATGTAGCTGCGCCTGCAATCATTCCAACAATACCGAGTGCAATTAATGTGAGGAAAATCTTCTTAAATAGCGATTTTCCTGATTTTTTCTTCTTCGGTTTAGGTGATTGCTGTTGTTGTTTTCGGCGCTCCTCCCTAGATTTATACTGTTCTGACATATAAGTCCTTCCTTTCTATCTCAAACCTTATGTTGAGCTATCAAGCTGATAAATGTTATCTAATATCTTAATATAATCAATTCTCGGTTGAAAGCCAAGTATTATGCGATGGCCTTTTTCTATCACTTCATCCTTTGTCATCGATTTCCTTCCGCCATTTTTCATCCGCTCCCAAAAAGCGAGTAGTTCCTTTGCTTCTAGTAAAAATAACTCGTCAGTGGTAGAAAAGCGTAAAATGACAAAGCAAATGCCCCTTTGTTTTATGATGTTCCTCATATGTTCAATTTGATGAGAATGGAAGTTATTAAAAGGGAATGAGGTGGTATTTTTAGTTTCCTTTGCTTCGAAATCAATATACTTACCTTTGTAAATGCCATTATAGTCAGTTGTAGATGCCTGTTTAAAGTATGCTTCTTTAATAACAGCTGCACTTCTTGCAGGATAATCCACTTGAACAATTTGTACTGGTGTTGGCTTCTTGTGTATGACTGCGATCCCTCTATCTAAGTAATATTGGTTGCTATCGTTAATATCGTCCTCCAATGTCATACCTCTTTTACCATATGACGGATTCTTTCGTTTTCTTTTTTCTATTGTGCTTTTTTCTGCAGGTACGTATTTTCTCCCGTTCGGGTAATGAAATGCCATAGACTTCACCTCACAAACTATACCTTATCATACCAGAAGCAAGATGTAATCGGGTGGTCAAAAAGCACTAATATAACAAGGTGTACTTGTTTTGTAATATTTGACGTAAAAGAAGGTGAAAATGTTTCATTTTCTTTTCAGTGTTGCCGTTTAGACATATTTTCAAACGTTTTTTCATATGCTGTCGAAAGAAGGTCATTATATAAAAAATCCTTCTTTCTTTGCCGAATCAGTTCTAGTTTTGTCAATCGCAAAGGAGATAAAAATAGGAAAGCGAATGTACATTATATCAAAGACGCGACCTTAAAGGAGGCATGACTTGTCAATGAAACCTAATATGACTGAAAAACAGGAATTATTACTCATGCTAGAGGATATTTATAATCAATTGGAGGCTTTAGAGACAGCTGTGCAAAAGAATCTACAACAATTAAAGTTCAATCAACAAAAAGAACAAATCGAAAAAGTAGAAGCGTGTCATGAAAAGTTAGTGGAATTAGAAAGTTTTCCGATGGACGAGCTTCACCAACAAGATACGACGGATTCACATTTTGTGAAATACAAACTTGGTTATCGCTAATCATTTACGAGTAGTATAGTCGTAAGCTACAATAAGGTTAGCTCATCTATGATTTTTACAGAATGACTGGAGATGAACATGATGAACAAGCTAGCCAAACACTCAAATGAAATCTTAATGCATTTGGAATGGATTGAGAAGCGCTATATAGATGGTAGAAAAGAAAATAAGAAAGCGGATTTTTTCGACGAAGTTAAGCCTTATGCCGATAAGGTGAAAAAAGAGTTAGATGTATGGCAGGAAGAAGCACTTCTATTTTTACAGACAAAAGCAACGAAGAAGTTATGGCCGATGCAAATCAATTCTGCTTATGACCAAATTGAAACATGCTCGATTCAAGCTTTTTACCCTGAAACAAGTAAATCGAGATTTACCAATCAATTGCAGTCTGCAAAATTTGTTGTTGAGACGTTGTTAAGAATCGTAGAAGAAAGTGAAGTGTGATCAAGACTCAGGACGAATAATTTAAAGGTCCTAACTTCATTTCAACGGACGCCTTGAGATCATTTCGACTCTTTCTTACACCGAATGATTGGAAAAGGGAGAGTAGCTTCAGTATAAATAATAGAAGGAAAAAAGGAGCCACTATAAAAGTGACTCCTTTTTTCCTTCTGAGTTATGAATGTTTTTTCCTATTTCATAGTAATTAGGGATCCGTCTTTAAAAAAACTTTCAGGAATGACAGCACCTAATGATTCTAATTCACGAACTAGATTTCGATAATCCAAAATGGAAATTTCATTGTGGATATAAGCTCGTTTAGAGAAATCTAGTAGTTGGTTCGCGTGATCTGGCTTAACTTCCTTCACTTGTTGAAACTTCTGCTTTAGCTCGTGAACATTCATTTGAATCTTCCTCCCCCAAATAATGAAATAATCTTAAAAGGATACTCATCCAATCATGCGATGAAATATGAAGTTTTAAAGAAATGTAGGAAAAAACAAATCTTTAAATATATAGTAACACGAAATAAATAGATTGCTTATTTTTCAAAAATTTAAACTTCCGACAAAGTTCAACAATTAATGACAGATTGCGAAATAAGGATTTTCTTTTATAAATGCAAATATCATTAAGGATAATCACCTAATTCGCCTATTCATCATACAGTATAATGATGATGAATAAGGAGGATGTTTGCCCATGTTTGGCCGTAAAAGAAATGAGAGAAGTAAACGAAATATGCCTGTTGCATGGAGCTTTAATCCATATTATGCACCTTACCAATCTAATATGTCCTACCCTGCTGAAATAAGACAAATGCCAGTAATGCAGTCCGTTCCACACCCGATAATGAATGGACAACAACAGCCATTATGGAATCAATCTCAACTAAATTATGCTTATCCAACGAATTATCCGTATCAGACCCTTCCATATGGTCATATGTATCCGCCGCAATCAGAGGTAAATAATCACCAACCAAACTACCCTTTACAGGAGAGTCCAAATTACTTTCACAATCCACTCGAACCAAATGAGCAGCCGGTAAATAAATCTTTTAACATGCCAAACCAATATAACTCCATGAACCCGTATCCAAAACAATCTTTTGTTGCGAAACAACCAAGTAATGTTCAATCGATTATGAATAGCTTTAAGTCCCAAGATGGTTCACTAGATTTTAATAAAATGATGGATACAGCGGGGCAAATGATGAATGCTGTAAACCAAGTTTCCTCAATGGTAAAAGGGGTCGGTGGTTTCTTTAAGGTGTAGGGTTGATAGTCTAATAGGATGATCATAAGGTTCATTGATGGATAAGTAAATCGGCAATAGGCTTTAAGGTAGTAACTATTAATTGGATTAATGCAGACATATACTTACTTTGGCCATGTGACGGCAAAAGAGCACATGGCTTTTTATGATGGCTTGTTCCGGATATGCCATCATAAAAAAGAGTGAGTGCACGGAAGTTTGGCTGCTGTTTTTCTTTCGTTATGAAAGGGAATTTAATAAATATCAATTTAGATGACAAGTCTTGTATTCGGAAATAGGAGAATTGTAAAAAAATATTGACAATGATGTTGGAAAGATGAAAAATAGTTAGCATGACGAAAGAAGCAGAAGGGGGAAAGAAATGGTTCGTTATATCCAGCAAATGATTATCGTCATCTTTCTTATTTTATTTCTTGCAACATTACCATCAATCGTTTTAGTTGATCCTACAAATGGTACGGTTAGTTTGAATTTTTCCCAATTTCCTTCAATAGTAGGAAATTTCTTTAAAGAATTAAGCACTGGCAGCCTAGGTACATTTTATGTAGGAATGGAGCAAAGGTCGATTGCTTCAGAGATTGGCGATAATTTTTTCACTTCCTTTTATATTGTTTTTGTAGGCGTATTTATTTCCATTCTTTTCAGTTTATTATTCGGTATTTTCTTAAGTCGATTCTACTTAACAAAAATTTTTCGTCTCATTATGAATATCATCTCGACCATTCCTGATTTTATTTTTATTATTTTTGCTCTACTCTTGGCGGTGAATATTTATAAATGGACAGGCATTAGAGTCGTCTCCTTTTTACCGAATGGGGGTGCATTGAATATTTGGTTCCCGATGGTTCTCGTTGCGATTGCCCCTTCTATTTATCTATTTAAATTGATTTCTGAGAGGTACTTTTTAATAGCTGGAGAAGATTATATTCGTACAGCTGTAGCTAAAGGCTTGAAAATTGATCGTATTAATTTTCAGCATGTGTTTAAAAATATTGAGCCGTTTCTTGTAGCTGACTTGGTGAAAGTATTATCCCTTGCCATCGGTAATTTATTTATTGTGGAATATTTGCTCAACGTGTCAGGTCTAACAAAGTTTGTTTTTCAAAGTTCTGGTGATCCGCAGCCTATTGCTATTGGCCTATTTGGCATGCTATTCATTTCGCTTCTTGTCTTTGCCGCTATGAGACTTTTACTTTATTTATTTAAACGAGGGTTTATTTATGAATAAGTTATATAATCGAAATTACGCATTGTATTTAGGGATAATTAGTGTATCGATTGTATTATTTTTTACGATATTTGGTCCGAAAATAGCACCCCACTCCATCTTTATGGCATTAGAGGTGAAGTATATGGATGGCGATGTCATTTCACCACCATTACAACCTTTTGAATCAATGGCATACCCTTTAGGAACAGATCTGTGGGGATACGATTTATTGTCAATGATACTATATGGTTTGCGATATACGGTGTGGATCGCTATTGCGGTTGCTGCTATAAAAATGATAGTCGGTACAGTACTAGGTATGTTTATTGGTACATGGAAAAAAACGCCTTCTTTCATTATCGCTTTTGAAGGTGCTTGGAGTTATGTACCTGCATTTTTAATTTTATATTTCTGCTTATTGCCTATTAATTTTGGATCTGTATTGGAAACGCCTATTCTTATAGCGTATTTCATCGTTATTGCCTCACTTGTTGGCATTCCAAGTATTGTATCTTCTGTTAGGCAAAAAACAGCTGAAATTTATAAAAGAGATTTTGTTTTGGCATCCATTACTCTTGGGGCAAAGAGGTGGAGGCTATTATGGCGTAACGTATTTCCACAATTAAAAGAATCGTTACTTGTGATGTTCACAATGGAAATTGTTTATGTGATTACAATCATGGGTCAGTTAGCTTTATTAAATATTTTTATCGGCGGAACAATTGTTAGAAATGATCCTGTTATCTACTTATCGGTTACAAAAGAATTATCAGGTCTTGTTGGGCAAGCGAGAGATAATTTGATGGGCAATCAATATATTTTAATGGTGCCACTTATCATTTTGTTAATCACTACGATATCCTTTAGTTTGTTAACCGCAGGGCTAAAAAATAAATTCCTATCAGATTATGCTAGAATGCCTTGGATTAAAACAGGAATTAAACCAAAAGGGAAACCAAGCCGAAAAAGATTAGGTGAAAAGCGATTTTTAAACTTTAGTTTACATAAAGTGGGTTTCGCTATCCTTTTCTTATTATTTGTTATTGGGGGTATACTTGTTCATCAATATAGTGATTCGAAAATTGGTGTAACAAATGAAAATGAAGGGGGCTATTCCTTAGCGCTTTCGATGGTAAGTGATAAAGAGTTTACAGTGAAAGAAGAAGTGACAGTTAAGAACCAATCAGAAGATAAATGGGAAGAGCTACTTTTTTTTGCACCGAGAGATATAGCCCAAATAGAACGTAATGAAATCACTGTAAACCAGGAAAATCTACCGTACGAAATAAAGGATGGCGTTTATTACATTTCGTTACCGGAAAAATGGCAAGGCGAGAATCAATTTGATGTGCAATTTAACTATAGAATGACAGGAATAGAAGATGCTGATATTTTCCAAGACTGGTATTTTGCATTAGCACCATTTAAAAACGGAAAATGGTCAGAAGCGACAAAAGATAATCCATATGTTCAACATCATCATGCATTATTATCTTCATTTAAAGTAAGCTATGATCTTCAACCAGGATATACATTTATATCTTCTGCTATTGAGAATGACAAGGAGACGGTCTCCATTGATGATGTGAAGAATTTCTCCTTTTCTATTGTGTCTGATAATTGGGATCAAAACGAAAGGGTTACACAGAAGGATACCCAGGTTCGCTTTTTGCAACAGTCTCCATCACTGGAGGAATCAGCTGAAGAAGAGATCATAACGGTGATTGATTATTTTGAAGAAGCGATAGCACCTCTACCATTTAAGCAAGTAGATATTTTCATAAGTGATAACTTGGAAACTGAGAGTTTGCCTGGGATGGTCATATTGAATGTAGAAGAAGCGCAGGATTCATATATGATAGCTAAAGAGGTGGCTGCTCTTTATTATGCATCGGCTATCAGTCAGGACCCTAAAAATGATAGCTGGATTGGATCGGGTCTATCTCATTTAGCTGCTTATCAATATAGCGTCGATCAAGGTGAGGAAAGTAAGCAACAGGCTTTGGCTTACTTACAAGAAGAATTAGGGGCGTTAGAAGAGCATGTGAATGGAAGCCAAGTATCCAATACCAATATCATCGAGGTTGAACATGAAGCTGTATTAAATGCACAACCTGCATGGAAAATAATCGAATTAATCGAAGAACATTACGGTTATAGAGGGATGAGTCCCGAAGAAGTCGGTGAAAAATATTTATCTTCCTTTTATGAACAGTTTGCCGGAAGAGAAGTAGATACTGAAATTTTCCTTCAGTTTACACGAGACTACTTCAGTGTACCTTCAGGGGCGTTTAGTCGGTGGTTAAATACAGAAGAGGTTGGGACATAAGTATGCTAGCTAATGGTTTATCCGGAATGATTAGGAGTTCTAGCGTCTAATCATTCGGTTTTTTGTGTGATTTGAACCCTTATTATGAAAAGAATAGTGAAATGGAGCGGAAGATACTCGAATCCTGAGGGAAATAGAGGGAAAGCTGAGACCCCACAGGCAATGCCTTAGGAGACTCAGCCCCTCCCCGCGAAAGCAAGTGACTGTAGCGCAATGGAACGGACTTTTTTGCAAATGATATTTTAAGATTAATTTGTTATTGTTCTTTTTTGAGGTTAGCTCATTAAGTTATGTCCCAGCCTCTTTACGGTCATTATATTATTTTAAGTTGATCCTTTTACCTTTTGGTTTAGGCACTTTTACGATAAGTAAGCCATTGGCGTGAGAAGCTTGAATGGTGCTTTCATCGATAATAAAAGGTAAGGGGATCGTCCTTGTTGATTGTTGGAATGCTTGTTTTTTTTGATATACTTGCTGTAAGTCATCCTCACTCGTTTCAATATCGAGGCGGTGGATCGTAATTTTAATATAATTATTAATGGCATTCAATTCAATTTGCTCACGGTTTATGCCTGGCAGTTCCGCTTTTATAATATAATCATCAGCGTTTTCATTTACTTCTATATGAAAAGAAGTAGCGAAAGGAAACGGACTTTTAAAAAAGTCGTCCATTGTCTGCATGAAGTTTTTTACAGGTTTTTCATGAAAAAATTGATTCATGGATTTCATTAAATCCCCGAACGGCTCCTTTCTTTTTTCACTCATGTAACTCCCTCCCAAATAAATCAAACATTTCCTTTATTCTATGCACTCGATAAAGTTTGGGTGATTTGAAAACTCTAATAGGAGAGATGGAATAATATTCTACTAAATAAATAGAAAAAACCCTTTTTCAGCGAACGTTTATTCGCTAAAATAAAAGGATGAGGTGAAGAACGTGAAGGTGAAAAAAAATTTACAAGAACTGATTAAAGAGCTTAAGCAATCCGATAAATTTGGAGAACAAATAACGTATTGGCATACATTGGAAGAGAAGGAAGCGCAAGTGGCGGATATGCCGATTGGATTAGATCCTCATTTAATGAGCGCCTTAGAAAAAAGAGGAATCTCCCGTCTGTATACTCACCAGCGCTCAAGTTACGATGCCGTTATGGCTCAGCAGTCCATTGTTGCCGTTACACCGACAGCGTCGGGAAAGACGTTATGTTACAATTTGCCAGTATTACAAACGATTATTAATGATCCACAAGCAAGGGCACTCTATTTATTTCCTACAAAAGCACTTGCTCAGGATCAAAAAATGGAAATCAATGAATTGATTGAAGAGTCATCTCTTTCCGTTAATAGCTATACATACGATGGTGACACACCTTCAAATATTAGACAAAAAGTGAGAAGAGCGGGCCATATTGTTATGACTAATCCGGACATGCTTCATTCAGCTATTCTCCCACATCATACGAAATGGGTATCATTATTTGAAAATCTTCGTTTTATTATCATTGATGAATTACATATTTATCGCGGTGTATTTGGTTCTCATGTAGCCAATGTTCTACGGAGATTAATAAGAATCTGTGAGTTTTATGGAAGTAAACCCGTTTTTATATGCACATCTGCGACCATTGCCAACCCCCTTGAACTTGCAGAGGAGCTAACAGAAGCGAAGATGAAATTAATTGACAATAATGGTGCGCCGAGCGGACGCAAACATTTTGTATTTTATAATCCACCGATTGTAAATAAACCATTAAATATAAGAAGAAGTGCGACACTCGAGGTTAGAAGGCTAGCGAGTGAAATGCTAATGAACAAAGTGCAAACGATTATTTTTGCTAAAAGTCGTGTAAGAGTGGAAGTATTACTCAAGTATTTACAAGAGCTAGTCAAACATAAAATTGGTCCGAAAGCAATCAGAGGTTATCGTGGGGGTTATCTTCCTTCTGAAAGAAGATCAATCGAAAAAGGTCTACGTCATGGAGAAATTTATGGAGTGGTTAGTACAAACGCACTCGAACTTGGTGTCGATATTGGTCAGCTGCAAGTTTGTATTATGACTGGTTACCCAGGGACAATTTCTAGTTCTTGGCAGCAAGCTGGTAGAGCTGGGCGTAGACATAGTGAATCACTCGTCATTATGGTTGCTAGCTCAAACCCATTAGATCAATATATCATTGATCATCCTGATTATTTCTTTAAACGAAATCCAGAAACAGCAAGAATCAATCCGGATAACTTAATCATTCTCATCGATCATATTAAATGTGCTGCCTATGAATTACCTTTTAAGAAAGGAGAGTCATTTGGTCGCTTTGAAACCGAGGAAGTATTAGACTATTTAACTGAAGAACAGGTGCTGCATGAAAATCAGCAAAAGTATTATTGGATGAATGATTCATTCCCAGCGCATAATGTTAGTTTGCGGTCTGCATCGCAAGAGAATGTTGTCATTATCGATCAATCAGATGTGGCGAATGTCAAGGTGATTGGTGAGATGGATCGTTTTTCTGCGATGACATTGTTACATGATGAAGCCATCTATCTCCACCAAGGTACACAATTTCAAGTTGAGTATTTAGATTGGGAAGAGAAAAAGGCTTTTGTACGAGAAGTAGCCGTCGATTATTATACAGATGCCAACTTAGCCGTCGAATTAAAGGTATTAGAGGAAGATAAAACAAAGCGAATTGGCAACGAGCAGATTGGCTATGGTGATGTGAGTGTAACGGCCATGGCAACGATATTTAAAAAAATTAAATTTGATACCCATGATAACATCGGCTCTGGACCAATCTCATTACCCGAAGAAGAATTGCACACAAGTGCTACGTGGGTGACATTTTTTGCAGAAGGGTTGATGTTTGGAAAAGAACGACTGGAGCAAGGATTAATAGGTGCCGCTCATGCCCTAAAAGCAATTGTTCCATTATTCGTCATGTGTGATCAGACGGATGTTCATGTCGTCCCACAAGTAAAAGCGATTCATAATGAAAAACCAACATTATTTTTCTACGATAAATACCCCGGTGGTGTAGGATTAAGTGAGAAAGTATACGATCAAATTGATCAACTAATAAGAGAAGCCATCTCAATGATTGAGAGATGTCCTTGTGAGGCCGGCTGTCCTTCGTGTATTGGCACAGATCTTTCTTCTGAGACGGGTAAAGGAGATGTTTTAAAGTTATTTCAAACATGGCTATAAGGAGTAGGTGAGTAGTGTGTCATTAAAAAATAAATTGAATCGTTTACAATCACATATGTCTCATACTACCGAGAAAAAAGTAAAAATAGAGCAGGAGGAATGTCTACCCGTCTTCCCTTACCAAGACATTTGGCAACAACATGATGTTTCTCCTTATCGTGATATAGAAGGTAGTACTTGTCTCATTAGAGAAATTCATTATCCCCTAGATTATTTACATGGAAATTACCGCTTTCAAGAATTATACAATGTCATTGAAAAATGGAACGAAACGACCGAGTATCACCCGTTAACAGCGAAAGGTCATCAAGCAGAGGACTTGTTCTTTTTTGATACTGAAACAACAGGGCTTGGAGGCGGAGTGGGTAATACGATTTTCTTATTAGGTTATGCGAGCCTGAATCGAAAAGGAGTCACATTAAAGCAACATATATTACCTGACCCTGGAGGAGAAATCGCTCTCTATAAAAGTTTCTTAGAATCGATTGATTATACAACAATGGTGACCTATAACGGTAAGGCGTTCGATTGGCCGCAATTACAAACACGTCATACATTAATTCGTGAACATTTACCCAAACTACCGCCATTCGGGCATTTTGATTTATATCATGCTTCAAGAAGGTTATGGAAACATAAACTCGAGCGGACGAAATTATCTATTGTTGAAAGAGAAGTATTAGGAGTAAAAAGAGTAGATGATATCCCAGGTTATCTTGCACCGATGATTTACTATGATTATTTAGATACTAAAAACCCTGAAGGTATGTTAGGGATCATGAAACATAATGAAACAGACATTCTCTCACTGATCACATTATATATCCACTTGTCTAACCAATTACTAGGATTAGATAAAGAGCAAACCTCAAGAGAAGCCTATGAGACGGCGAGATGGTTTAACGCTATTGGTGAAATCAAAAAAGCGCAAGTGGGGTATGAAGAATTAGCACAAATGAATGATGAGGCAGGAATGAAGGCGAAACATCAGCTAGCTTGGCAATTAAAAAAGGAAAAGCAATGGGCTAAAGCAGCAGAGTTATGGCAGATGGTTTCTTCTGATGGAGATGACCAAGAAAGGCTTAGTGCATGTGTTGAATTGGCAAAAATATATGAACACCGGATGCCAGATCCCTTGCGAGCGATCCAATATACAGATAAAGCTTTAAAGCAAATAGAAACGAACAAGAAATATAAAAAGCATAAAGACGAGCTATATAAACGTCGTGAAAGACTAATAAGGAAATTACAGAAAAGCATCCACCGGGAGGAGTAATTGTCCCGGTGGAGATCTTTATTTATATCCCTGATGTATTCATTATAACAACTCTCCAGCCATCAGGGTCTTCAAATGTGAAACCTTTCTCCTCCCAGTATGGGTTTTCTGGTGAAACCGTGTGGTACCCCAAGCTATGTAATCTATTTTTTATATCCATCATTTCTGATAATTGAGGAATATAAAAAACGAATAGGTCTTCTTTTGTAGGTGAAGGAACCGGCTGTCCAGATTCGTGTTGGATGATTTCTAAGTGATAACTAGAGTCCGGTAAACCAATCATTATCCCTTGATATCCTCTATGACCTTGGAAAGATCCTATCTGTTGTAACCCTAAACCTCTGCAATAAAACCGTTTTATTTCTGTTAATTGATTAGTCGGACGTGCGACTCTTACTTGGGCAACAGCTGCGCCATTTGGCCACTTCTTTGTCATTGGAAAAACCTCCATTTCTTTCTTCATTTTAATTATAGAAAGTGAGAAGGTTTTTGCCGTCTGTTTGATGTCTGAAATTCTATAAGACTTTAGACTTACGTCGTTTGCGTTAATCGTATTTTTATTTGTAAAAAAAAACCACTAAAAAGGGCAACTTTCTTAGTTGTTTTATCAGATATTTCCTTGTACAATAATCCGTGTATGAAATGAATGCTAATTGCGAGGATGATTTTTAAATGTACAGAGCTATTTTATATATTTTCTTTTTTGTCGTTATCATTACAGCTGTTTTTATGTCAACGATGAAGGATAGTTTTTATAGTTTACTATTTATATAATTTGGGTGCGATTATAGGTGGATTTCTCAGGGCAGATTTCCTAACTTCTCATAGAATGAAAAAAAAGGTTTTTTTATCTAGTGAGAGGAGAGATTTTATGCACCAATTTCCACATAAACCAAATGATTTGCAACCGATTGTTCATCCAACTAACCATCATGTTAACCATGTTTATGAGACCGTTATTATTCCACATTTTCATCCCAGTCATACGACAACAGTGAAACATATTAATTATCAGCATGTACATTTCGATCATCCTTCTTCAGAAGTACCGGCTATACATGGGCAAGTACCGTATCGCCCTTTCCCACTTCATCCTTTTAATAGAAGGTTTAGGGGATTTTGAAAATGGAGCACGAAGAGGCTGGGACATAAGTATTCTAGCTAATGATTTATCCGAATGATTAGGAGTTCTAGTCTAATCATTCGGTTTTTTGTGTGATTTGAACCCTTATATGAAAAGAATAGTGAAATGGAGCGGAAGACACTCGACTCCTGCGGGAAATAGAGGGAAAGCTGAGACACAGGCAATGCCTTAGAAGACTCAGCCCCTCCCCGCGGAAAGCGAGAGTACGTGAGCGCAATGGAACGGACTTTTTTTAAATGATGTTTTAAGATTAATTTGTTATTGTTCTTTTTGAGGTTAGCTCATTTAGTTATGTCCCAACCTCTTTTTGAAAATTTTTCAAAAAATTCAATTGAAATAAGCGTGAGAAAAGAATACGCAACATGTATGGATTAACCGATCGAGCTCGGAATCTCCAGTAATTATCGGAAAACTGAGAATCTTTTTCGAGCATACACGATTGAATCGGGAATAGAAATAAAGATAGTGGAATGTTGTATCACGCGTTACTGAGATTTCCAGGTCATCTGATGTTGAAACGAAAGATACCTTGTATTTGCTTTATAATCCTTCGATTTAAATGAGGGAATATGTTAAAATTAGGCTAATATGAATTTGAAATAGTTGTAAGGAGAAGTTAAAGTTGGTAAAAGTAACCACTGTCTCAGGTTATAAGCCTTTCGAGTTAGGAATTTTTAAAAAAGATGAACAAGCAGTAACGTATATCAAAAGGGCAATTAAAAAACAATTGCTTATATTACTTGATGAAGGATTAGAGTGGGTGCTCATTAGTGGGCAGCTTGGAACGGAGCTATGGGCAGCAGAGGTCGTTTACGAATTGCAGGAGGAAGGATATGAACACTTACAGTTAGCTGTAATCACGCCTTTTTTAAATGTAGAGGGGAATTGGAAAGAGGATAATAAAGAATGGTATGAATCAATTGTAGCAAGAGCTGATTATGTTGATGCAGTCTCACATAAGCCTTATGAAAACCCTAATCAATTTAGAATGAAAAACATTTTTCATCTAATAAAGAGTGATTGTCTTATCCTTTTTTATGATACGGAAAAAGAAGGGTCTCCCAAATATTTATTTGAAGAGGCACTAAAGTATCAAAATAAAGAAAATTACGCCATACATCAAATCTCGTTTTATGATATACAGATAATAGTAGAAGAAGATCAAATGACCCAAGAAGGATTTTAACGCGTGAAACCGATAAATTAAATTGACAAAAGTGTTGTTATTTGAAAAAATAAAGAATACTATTGGCGATACTAGAGGTGAGTATAATGCTATCTGATAAAGTTAAATTAACGAGTAAGGATATATTAGAAAAAGAATTTAAAACGGCCATGAGAGGCTACAAACCTGAAGATGTAGATAAATACTTAGATTTAATTATTAAAGATTATGAAACCTTCCACGCTGAAATTGAAGAATTACAGCATGAAAACTTGAAATTAAGAAAAGAACTTGAGGAGTCTAATAATAAAAGACCTCAAGCCGTTTCGCAACCAGCAGGTACAACAAACTTTGATATTCTAAAAAGGTTATCAAATTTAGAGAAGCATGTATTTGGAAGTAAATTGTACGATTAATTAAACATTAGTGACTTTCAAAAAAGCCCTTGCTATTCATAAGAATATTACATATAATATTCGTTGTATCATTAATAACGTTCGGGTAATCGCTGCAATTTTTTGAAATTGTAGAGGAAAGTCCATGCTCACACAGGCTGAGATGCCAGTAGTGTTCGTGCCTGGCGAAGTCATAAGCTAGGGCAACTTTAAAAGTTGACGGCAGGGAAAATACCTAAGTCTTTTAAGATATGGTATGAATACCTTTAAAAGTGCCACAGTGACGAAGTCTTTTCAGAAATGAGAAGAGTGGAACGAGGTAAACCCCGCGAGTGAGAAACCCAAATTATGGTAGGGGCACTTTCCTAAAGGAAATGAACTGATGGGAAGGACAGGCGTATCGTCTGTAGATAGATGATTACCACTATGTACGAGGCAATACATTGCCGTTTGTAGTACGTAGAACAAAACATGGCTTACAGAACGGAATTAATGTAAAAAAAGAAATTATAGGCTCTCCTAATATAAGGAGAGCTTTTCTTTCAATTTAAGATTAGAATTCAGTTAAGTTATTAAATCAAATAAAGTTATGCAAGCTTGCTGTTGAGCGAGATCGAATAAGAGATAAAAGGATGAACGTTGTGTCAAAATTTCAATTGATTGCCACCTCTGCAATGGGGCTAGAGGCGCTTGTAGCCAAGGAAGTTCGTGCGCTAGGCTATGAATGTCAAGTTGATAATGGAAAAATCACTTTTGAAGGTGATGCGCATGCGATTGCCCGAAGCAATATGTGGTTAAGAACTGCGGATCGTATCAAAATCAAAGTGGGAGAATTTAAAGCAAAAACATTTGATGAATTATTTGAGAAAACAAAAGCCTTACCATGGGAAGCATTTCTTCCAGAAAATGCAGAGTTTCCTGTTTCGGGTAAATCGGTTAAGTCCAAACTATTTAGTGTTCCTGATTGTCAAGGGATTGTAAAAAAAGCAATTGTCGAGCGGATGAGGCACCATTATAAAACGAATGGTTGGTTAGAAGAGAATGGTCCGTTATTCAAGATTGAAGTCGCTCTTCTTAAGGATGTGGCAACGATAACAATTGACACGAGTGGAAGTGGATTGCATAAAAGAGGTTATCGAACTGGACAAGGTGAAGCACCGCTTAAAGAAACCTTGGCAGCGTCACTTATCATGCTGACTAATTGGCATCCAGATAAACCATTTGTAGATCCTTTCTGCGGGTCAGGAACAATTCCTATTGAAGCTGCTTTAATAGGACAGAATATCGCTCCTGGATTTAACAGAGAATTTGTTTCAGAAGGTTGGGGCATTATCCCTACTAAAGTTTGGGATGAGGTACGAATGGAAGCGGAAGATCTTGCTAATTATGATCAACCACTAGATATTACTGGCACGGATATTGATCATCGCATGGTGAAAATTGCTGAAGAAAATGCCTTCGAAGCGGGTCTTGGCGATCTTGTGCAATTTAAACAGATGCAAGTACGTGACTTTACAACAACGAAGGATTATGGTGTCATTGTTGGAAATCCGCCATATGGTGAACGGTTAGGTGATAAACCAGCAGTGCAAAGAATGTATAAAGAAATGGGCGAAGCTTTGTCTTTACTTGATACATGGTCTATTTATATCCTCACTTCTGATGAGGAATTTGAACAAATGTTCGGAAAGCCAGCAACAAAGAAAAGAAAACTTTTTAATGGTTTTATTAAAACAGACTATTATCAATATTGGGGCAAGCGTCCTCCACGCAAAAACTAATAGACTCTCCATGAAATTTATGATTGTATTTCTCTTTTAAAGCAGGTATATGATGTGATAAAAGTGAATAGAATACATATATCGAAAGGTTCATGGAGGTCATGATAATGAAAGATACGCAAATTGATTTTCACAAAATAATGCAAGCAATTGATGGATCTATACAGGCGATATCATCAGATCAAATAGAAGATAGTGATGCACTAAAAAAATTGCAATCTGCCCAACAAGAAATTAGGCATGCATTATCGTATTCATTATCAAAAATAAATTAAAAAGGTAGTAATCGCTAATCGAAACCTTGTATGATTGAGGGGTTTCGACTTTTTTTTGCTACTATAGGGTTCATAAAAGAAGAAAACGGGGGAGCGTCATGCAACAGAGTCAGATGCCGTTTACGGTTGAAAAAACAGAATCATTCTACGAGAAACTTGGGGATTGGATTGGTGATGTATTCTATGATCTACTTCCAGAGAGTGGATTTGATATACGCGATGAACAAATCTATATGGCTTTTCAATTAGAAAATGCAATGAAAGACCGTAAAGTCGTATTTGCTGAAGCAGGAGTAGGCACAGGAAAAACGATTGTCTATTTATTATATGCCCTTTGTTACGCGCGGTACCGCCACCAGCCGGCGATTATTGCTTGTGCTGATGAAACGTTAATTGAGCAATTAGTAAAGCCAGAAGGAGATATTGCTAAGTTAGAGAAAGCTTTAAATTTAAATATTGATGTTCGTTTAGCCAAATCAAGAGAGCAATATTTATGTTTGAATAAATTAGATAAACAACTTGCGTCTATTGATAGTGATGATATCTTTATGGAGGTACATGAAAGCCTTCCATCATTTGTTGAGGAAAGTGTCTCCATGAAAAAGTTTACGCCTTATGGTGATCGCAAAAGCTATCCAGAGCTGACAGATGAACAATGGGAGCAGGTTGGTTGGGACTCCTTACAAGATTGTTTCACTTGTGAAAAACGTCACCGTTGTGGTCAAACCTTACATCGTGACCATTACCGCCAATCAACAGACATCATTATTTGCTCTCATGATTTCTATATGGAACATATTTGGACGAAAGAATCAAGAAAGAGAGAAGGACAGTTACCACTCTTACCGGAAGCATCTAGTGTTGTCTTTGATGAAGGCCACTTATTAGAATATGCTGCCCAAAAAGCTTTAACCTATCGCCTAACTGAACAAATTTTAGAGTCGTTGTTAACGAGATTAATGGCGAACGATGTACGTGAAAAAACATTGCATACAATTGAAGATACCATTTATCAAAGTGAAATGTTCTTTCGCCAACTATCACAAACGACTGAGAAAATTGCTGGCTCTGAAAAACAAATGATTAAGCGAGAGAAAGCTTTAATGGATGAGGCGAAAAAGCTATTTGCCCTTATTAGTCAGCTAGAAGAAGAACTTGTGTTTGAAAGTGAAATGTATGTCATTAATGAATATGAACTAAAGGTTGTTGAAGAGTATCTTGAGCAGATTTCCTATTCTTTATCACTATTTATTAAAGACCAAAGTGGTATCGCTTGGTTTGAAGAGGAGAAAGAAGAAAGAACATTGATCATTATGCCGAGATTGGTAGAAGAAATTATGAGAGAAGAAGTATTCTCCCAGGACATTCCTTTTATCTTTTCATCAGCGACATTATCTGAGGAACAATCATTTAACTATATGGCGAAAAGCTTAGGCGTTGATGATTTTCTTTCTTTCACTGTAGATTCACCATTTGATTACGAAAATAACATGACGGCCTTGGCGCCATTCTTTAAGCCAGGCGACCATCGGCAAAAAATGGATTATATGATTGCGCAATTAAATAAAGTGCAAGGCGGTAGTTTACTTCTTTTTTCAAAAAAAGAAGAGCTAGCATTGTTTAAAGACTATGCAGAAGGAAAACTTACCTACCCGATTTATTTTGAAGGAGAAGCAGAAATCAGTACGCTCGTTTCAAAATTCCAAAATGAAGAGCAGTCCATTCTTGCGTCGGTTCATTTATGGGAAGGGTTGGATATTCCAGGTGCATCACTTGAAAATGTCTTTATCTTCTCCTTACCATTTCCACCAAATGACCCTGTCTTCCAGTCAAAAAGGGAACAAACAAGTCATGCTTTTGAAGAAGTGGACATGCCTTATATGTTGCTGCGCATGAGACAAGGCATAGGCCGCCTGATTCGTACGAATGACGATCATGGTAATGTGCATATTTTATTTGACGAAAATCATTCGGAAGAGGTTAAGGAAAAGGTATTGAATATACTGCCTGTGATGGTTAATAATGGTTAAAATAAAAGAGAGACTTCAATTTAGGTCTCTCTTTTATTATGGGCTAAATAAATACTTTGATTGTTATTTTTAATTATGTAGCAGCTAATAAAGATAAATAAAACATCAGCTTTTATAGAATAGATTATGCTAAAATAAACCTAGTAATAAGAAGGGGGAATGACGATGGATGCGATGATTACTAATGTTGAAAATGAGTTTTTAGCATTTGTTAAAAAAGTGATGGCTTATAAGGAAGCAGTTTCTCTTATGCATTGGGATTTACGAACAGGTGCCCCGCGCAAAGGTGCTGAACAAAGAGCTGAAACGATAGGTATGTTGTCTTCTGAGATCTTTGCCATGTGTACGAGCGAAGAAATGGCGGCATACATAGGGAAGTTAAGTGATGAGCAGGCAAAAAATAAACTTTCAGAGCGAACGAATAGGTTAGTTGAAGTATGTAAAAAAGAGTATGATTTGAATAAAAAAATTCCTGCTGATGAATTTAGAGAATATGTATCTATTCAATCGCACGCTGAAACAGTATGGGAAGAGGCACGAGAAAAGTCAGATTTCTCGATGTTTTTGCCGTATTTAGAAAAACTCGTCGATTATAATAAACGTTTTATCAATTATTGGGGTTACAAAGAACATAAGTATAATACATTATTAGATCACCATGAACCAGGGATGACGGTGAAAACATTAGACGAAGTGTTCGGTCAGTTACGACAATCGATTGTGCCACTTGTAAAAGAAGTTGCTCAATCACAAAGTAAACCAGAAACAGATTTCCTATATGAAACTTTCCCTAAGGAAAAACAAAAGGAATTTACAATCCAAATTCTTAATCAAATGGGTTATGACTTTGAGGCGGGGAGATTAGATGATACCGTCCATCCATTTGCAACTGGTATTAATTCTGGAGATTACCGCATCACAACGAGATATGACGAAAATGATTTTCGCATGGCAGTATTCGGTACGATTCATGAAGGTGGGCACGCGATTTATGAACAAAATATCTCTAAAGAGCTAGAAAATACTCCCCTCCATCAAGGTACATCAACAGGTATACATGAATCACAATCGCTTTTTTATGAAAATTTTGTCAGTCGTCATAAAGGGTTCTGGCAACATAATTTTGCACTGCTCAATCAATATGCACCGGATCAATTTGACGGCATTACATTAGATGAATTCTATCATGCGATTAATGAATCTAAGCCATCTATGATTCGTATAGAAGCAGATGAATTAACTTATCCGCTTCATATTATGATTCGTTATGAACTAGAAAAGGCATTATTTAATGATGAAATCGAAGTGAAAGATTTGCCGCAATTATGGAATGAAAAATATGAAGAATATTTAGGGATTACGCCTAAAAATGATGCAGAAGGTGTCTTGCAAGATGTCCATTGGGCAGGTGGTAGCTTCGGTTATTTCCCATCCTATGCGCTAGGATATATGTATGCAGCACAATTAAAACAAAGCATGTTGCAGAGTATCCCGGAGTTTGATCAATTAGTAGAAGCGGGCAATCTTACACCGATACGAGAATGGTTAACTGTAAATGTCCATCAGTTTGGCAGTTTGAAAGAACCTTTAGAAATCATTCAAGCAGCTACAGGTGAAGGCTTAAATGTCCAATATTTAATTGACTATTTAACGGAAAAATATCGTGAAATTTATCAACTTAACTAGAGATTGTTAGAAATGGAGGGAGGCAGATGAAGCGGATTCTGCCCTTTATAATGATTGCCGCGGGGGCAAGCTTATGGGGCATCATCGGATTATTTGTTAAAGGACTAGCTTCCGCTGGATTCACATCAATGGAAATCGTTGCGATTCGTGCAGTATTTGCTGTCTTATTTTTGCTACTCATTGGTTTTGTACATTATCGAAAAGAGATGAAGCTGCATGCGGTAGGTGATGTGCGTTACTTCCTCGGGACAGGAATTTGTAGTATTGTCTTATTCAATTTTTGTTATTTCACGACAATGAGTGAGATGAGTATTTCCATGGCAGTTATTTTTCTTTATACTGCACCTGCATTTGTAACCATTCTATCATTTATGTTTTTAAAAGAGAAAATGACAATAAATAAAATCATCGTCGTTATAATGACTATGGCAGGCTGTATATTAATTGCAGGGTTAGCTTTAGGAGAAAGTCAAATAACCATTTTAGGTATTATTACTGGTTTAGGCTCTGGTATTGGTTATGCACTTTATACGATATTTGGTAAATTTGCGCTCAACCGCTATTCTCCGTTTGCCGTAACATTTTTTACTTTTGTTATCGCAGCTGCTGTGCTTATACCAATAACAAGTTTATGGGAGAAAATTACACTCTTCAGGCAAACGGATGTATTGCTTTTAAGTGTTGGCCTAGGACTTATACCAACAGTCCTTGCTTATATTCTTTATACAAAAGGGTTAGAGAAGACAGAAGGAAGTACTGCAGCAGTCATTTCCACAGTTGAACCGGTTGTTGCTACAATAATGGGTATACTATTATTTAATGAAAGCCTTGTTTGGCTACAAGTAGTTGGTGCCCTTTTTATTGTCGGTTCAGTTGTTGTTGTGAACTTACCGCAAAAGAAAAGGAAACGATATGCCATTGATGAATTCACTCAATAATATAGTTTCGTAAGTTTTTAAACCATCTGAATCTATTCATTGAAGTAGGTTTAGATGGTTTTTAGGTAGAAATGATTTAGTTTGGCGAAATATTTAGGATGAGCGTAACATGAGATTTTAGAAAATTTACAATAATATACGAATGATAATTAAATGAATTTCTATATTGTTCGTTTTTTCTAACATAATCCTATTGAATTTTCAAAGTCGCATGATATAATGATAGTAATTCAATTTAATTAACTTAATAGTTGTCATTCATATAATAGCGGAAATAGGGTCCGCGAGTTTCTACCGAATAACCGTAAATTATTTGACTATGGGTGAGCAAGTGGAGGAGTAGTCTTTTTATCTGCTCTTGTTTCCACACCTTTAAAACCTAAAGGTCCTTGCTGCACTCAAGTTGAAAGTGAAGCGGATGACTTTTAGGTTTTTTTGTATTATAGCCAAGGGGGATTATTATGGAGCTGCTTAAAGAAAAAATCAAACAAGAAGGAAAAGTACTTTCAGAAACTGTTTTGAAGGTAGATTCTTTTCTTAATCACCAAATTGATCCTGAGCTTATGTTAGAAATAGGCAAAGAATTTGCAGCTCGGTTTAAAGATGAAGGCGTGACGAAGATACTTACATTAGAATCTTCAGGAATTGCTCCAGCTGTAATGACTGGATTATATTTGAATGTACCTGTTGTCTTTGCGAGGAAGAGAAAATCTTTGACATTGGTCAATGATTTGTTAACTGCAGAGGTGTATTCTTTTACAAAACAAGAAACCAATGAGATTTCAGTATCGCAAAAATTCATTAGTGAAAATGACCGTCTATTAATTATTGATGACTTCTTAGCAAACGGTCAGGCAGCTCTAGGCTTGGCGGATATCGTCGATAAGGCGAAAGCATCCATCGCTGGTATGGGCATTGTCATTGAAAAGGGATTCCAAGATGGGGGAAAACAATTACGCGAAAAAGGTTATAAAGTTGAATCTTTAGCAATTGTTCAATCGCTTGCGGGTAGCAAGGTTACTTTTACACAAGTTGAAGAGATGGAGGAATCCTCAAAATGAATCAAAATCCGTTGAAATTAGCTTCCCTAGGAATACAACATGTGCTAGCGATGTACGCTGGAGCAGTTATTGTCCCATTAATTGTTGGTGGTGCACTAGGTTTAACAGCAGAGCAATTAACCTATCTTGTCTCCATTGATATTATGATGTGTGGGATTGCTACATTATTGCAAGTTTGGAAGAATAAATTCTTTGGTATCGGTTTGCCGGTTGTCTTAGGTTGTACATTTACAGCAGTAGGGCCGATGATCACAATCGGCGGAAACTATGGTATTACATCCATTTATGGTGCCATTCTTGTTTCAGGCTTGTTTGTAATATTGGTTGCTACTTTCTTTGGCAAATTGGTTAGGTTTTTCCCACCTGTCGTAACAGGATCAGTTGTGACAATTATCGGATTAACTTTAGTTCCTGTAGCGATGAATAATATGGCCGGCGGGGAAGGTAGTCCAGATTTTGGTTCAACGGAAAATGTTATTTTAGCTTTTACAACGCTTCTCGTTATCCTAGTATTGTATAAGTTTACTAAAGGCTTTGTACGTGCTATTTCTATTTTAATTGGTATTGTTGTCGGTACGATTATTGCTTCTATTATGGGGAAAGTTAATTTTTCAGCGGTTGGCGAGGCGTCATTTTTCCATATGCCACAGCCATTTTATTTCGGAATGCCTACTTTTGATTTGATTCCGATTCTTACAATGATTCTCGTGGCAATGGTTAGCCTTGTCGAATCTACGGGTGTATATTTCGCGTTAGGTGATATTACAAATAAAAAATTGAAAGATAAAGACTTAGCAAACGGTTATCGTGCAGAAGGGTTAGCGATCGTTTTTGGTGGTATTTTTAACGCATTTCCATACACAACTTTTTCACAAAATGTTGGATTAATTCAATTATCAGGTGTGAAGACAAAAAATGTCATTTATGTTGCTGGTGCATTTTTAGTCATCTTAGGATTAGTACCTAAAATCGGTGCCTTAACAACTGTTATTCCATCTTCTGTGCTAGGTGGAGCAATGATTGCCATGTTTGGTATGGTTATAGCATCAGGAATTAAAATGTTAAGTAAAGTTGACTTTAACTCACAAGAAAACTTACTCATTATCGCTTGTTCTGTTGGTCTAGGTGTAGGGGTTACATTTGTTCCAACGATCTTTGCGAATCTACCAGAAAATATCCGTATTATTACTGAAAGCGGAATTGTGGTTGGGAGTTTAACGGCAATTATTTTAAATATCGTTTTTAATATGCTTGGAAAAAAGAGTGGAGTAAATGAAGAGGAAGTTGAGCAACCGAAAGCTTCTTAATTAGTGAAGAAAAGCAGCTGATATTCAAGTCAGCTGCTTTTCTTTGCCTCTATAGAAATGTTGGCGGTTCAAATCGAATGCATTAAAAGTCGATTGCTTCGCCCAGCTTTGATATAAAACGAAATTGGTTTTGCTTCTACATCTATAGGAAACCTTGCAAAGCTATCCGAGCAAAACTCGTTTTCTTCGATATGTACTACAAACTTCTGAATCCAATAATAGGCAAGAGTCTTTTCTGTTTAGTTATTAATATATTTTTCGAACACTGAACCGAAGTCTTTTTCATGTAATTGATTTTTACTTGAGTCAAGCCAATTAAATGAAAATTCTGTGAGGGCTTGGAATTGTTTGGCTAGGTCTTGTTCACCGATTCTCGAATTATGTAAAACTTGAACGGCCTTATCAAGACTATCATTGGCCATTTTTAGCATAATTTTGTTCTCATACACTTTTTCGGCAATATATAATAATGCTTTATATAAGTCTTTCAATTCATCTACTTGCTTTTTATCTACATCAATACTGAATGGGATACTACCAAGATTAAATTTAATCTCTACATCTAAGTCAATCTTACCAGCTGTTTCTAGCTTTACGTCACTGATGTCATATTGGAAGTAAGGATAACGCTTCATGACTCTTTTTGAAGAGATTGCATTTTGGCCATCAATATGAATTAAACCTAAGTTGGTAAAGCAATATTCATCACTTTTCGTCATAATAAGAAAATAGATTTTTTCATTATCTTCATGACGTACAAAATCATCTGATTGTGTTTTATCAAAATCCTCTGGTTTTATAATTTTCCCGATATCTGATAACCCTAATGCATCTGAAGCAATTTTTTTAAACATACGAATACGCCCCTCTGTTAATATAATTAGTCAATTGTTACCAACTTTCATTATAAGGGATATTTCATTTGATTTGCATCACAAATTTGTAAAATTTGAAAGAAGTATGAAGCCAATTAGAGAAAAGAGTTTTCAATCGTAAGTAGGATGAAATGTAGCTCTGTTAAATATATTCATCAATAAAAAGCGACTACCCATAAAGTGAATAGTCGCTTTTAAACTATTGAGATTCTACTTCTTTTTGTTTCCAGTAATATTCACTAAATATATCGGCAAAGGCATCTGTGCTATTATCAAGTTCTTCACGGTTATTGTCGACACCACCGACTTCTAGGAGAATGGAGCGATCAGATAAGTCTTGGTTGTAGACACCATTACCTACTGAGTAATCTTTCTTTAAAACGCCTCTACTTAGGCCAGGATATTTTTTTTCCAGTTTTTTATTAAGATCTTCAGCCAGTTTTAAATTCTTTTCAAAATTCTTGCTCTCCTCACCAACAACAAAGAAGAGACGGGCATAACTCTTACCATTAATCTCAATAGTAGTGACATCTTTTCTCTGCGAATCTCGATGAATATCAATAATATAAGTTAAGTTTTTATTACTAGCCAATGCCTCAGAAACGAAATCTCTTGCTCTTGTATAAGCATCATTATGCTGTAATCCTTGACTATGCAATGCTTCTGTCATATTTGTTCTGTTATGTTCAACACCGATACCCTCTGCATGCAAATCTTTTTGTAGCTTGGAACCGACTGAGATTACATTATACTTTTCATTATTACTTACAGCGTCGTCGGCTGTTTGTGCATCTTTTATAAATGGAAGGTAAGATTCATAACTATGTGAATGATAAATATACACATTTTTTTCTTTAGGTGACGTTGTTCCATCTTGCTCGTCATCTTTATTATCATCATCGTTTCCGATCGTCTCTTTGTCTTTTATTAATTTATCCATTGGTACGTTTGTTGACTCAATGGGTAAAGTTGTGTAGTCTGTCCCTTTTCCGGCGATGTGAATTTTACCATCGAAAAAGGAGAATAAAGGGAGCTCTCTACCTAAGAATGTTCGTGGATCCTCAGGTGTAATACTTGTTGCAAACTTAAAAGCAAGGTCAGAGATAGACACTTCTTCAATCGCATCCTCACTTATAAAACTTTGGTTAGCACTTTTTAATAAGTGAAGATAAATGGAATGCGATTGTGGTCCATTGATGACAGAGCTAGCAATATCAGAAGACATCTTTATTGTGACGAGTGCGACAGTACTTGCTAAAAAGATGCAAGCAATAGTAATGGAGAGAGCAGTAGTGTTAATAAATAGAAATAACTGATAGCCTTGTGATTTTTGCATATCATCCATCCTTTCTATTAAAATGCTTATGAAGAAAAAGAGAGAGATATGCTAAATTTAAGACTATCAATTTTGTCTTTATAAAAAGAACAACTAATTGTCGGTGAAAATAATAGAGACAAAGGGGACCTGAAATTTTGTTCTGATACCTCCCACCCAAAGGGGGATAAAAAAGTGGGTGTATCTCACAGGTCGCTCAGCACGGAAAATGGATGAGCAAGTCACCCAGATCTGTAAAATGCTATAAACTCAAGTAATGTTATAGGGAATAGCTTAAGCGTGTGGTTAGTTACATATGTTGCATTAGGAGAGGAGTGTGTGATTCTAATTTTTATTTTATCTTAATTAGGTTAGGGGATAAAGAAGGTTCAACAATCATAAAAAACCTCCCACAACAATCGAGTGGGAGGTTTTCTCATTATTTATCTTCTTTTAATTCTTTACCCATGCCTTTAAGGAAATGGACTCCGAAACCGATAGCACGATTAATATCAGGGTCATTTAATACTTTGGCCAATTGCATAATACCAATTTTCTTTTCTTCCTGTAGGAAGTTTTTCCCTTCGTCCATGCCTGATACTGCACTTTTAATGAGCTTTGTTGTTTGTTCAGGGTCAGCTTGCATAAGGGCACCGGTTGCACCCATTAATGTGTTAATCAAGTTTGTTACAGGTTCTTTTGTTACTTGACCAAGTGCTACTTTAGCAATTTGTTCTTTCCCTTTTAACATGGAATTGGCTGCATCAAGCATTCCTGCTTGTTGTAATTCGCCAATAAGAGCCATGATACTTTGTACTGCTTGATCATTTTCAGTGAGTAATGATTTTAATTCGTTAAGCTTTTGCTCTTGTTCAAGAGCTTCATTTCTCTCTCGATGAATTTCAGTAATAGGCGCTGCCATAATGAATCATCTCTCCAATCTTTATTGATCTGTTAAATGAACATAGCCTTCGCGATTCCATTTACGTTGAACTTCCACACCGTTTTGTGGATTACGTTTTTTATTACGCGGGTTCGTTTTTGGTAATGGTTTGTCGCCGGCTTTGTTATTTAAAATTTCCATACGTACTTTCGTTTGTTTATAAGCCGGTGTACGTGTTCGTTTATCATATAAAGGACCAGTTAAGAAGTTGATAGCAGAATCCTTATCAACTGAATTCATTGGTAAGTATAGTTCGTTTTTCTTCACTCGGTCTGTAATAAGGACATTCAATTTAACTGCACCAAATGGAGAGACAAGTCTTACTGTCGAGCCATCCGAAAGTTTTCTCTCTTTTGCTAGTTCTTCTGATACTTCCACAAATACATCTGGAACTTTTGCATTTAGACCTCTTGATTTATTGGTCATATTTCCTTCATGGAAGTGTTCAAGCATCCGGCCATTATTAATATGGAGATCATATTCCTCAGGGAAGAATGCAGGTTCTGCCCAATCAGATAAGGCGAAACGTGCTTTTTTATCTGGGAAGTTAAAGCCATCTTCATATAACAATGGTGTGCTTGCGCCATCAAGACTTCCCCATAAGAAGCTACCCCAACCTTCTAGTACATCATAGCTTGCTTGAGAGAATAGTGGTGCAAGACTCGCCATTTCAGCAAAAATTTCACTAGGGTGAGTATATGTCCAATTTGCCCCTAGGCGATTAGCTACTTCTTGAATAATCCACCAGTCAGGTTTAGAGTCTCCTAATGTTGGTAATGCTTGGTACAATCTTTGTACACGACGTTCAGTATTTGTAAATGTACCTGTTTTCTCTAGCGATGGTGCGGCAGGCAAGATAACGTCAGCGTATTGAGCTGTGCGAGAGAAGAAGATATCTTGCACGACAAAGAAGTCAAGACTAGATAGTACTTTATCCACATGGTTCGCATCAGAATCAACGAGTGCCATATCTTCACCAACAAGGTACATGGCTTTCATTTCACCTTTTTCAATCGCTTGTAACATTTGAATATTATCTAAACCTGGTGTACCTGATATCTCTACTCCGTAAGCTTTCTCAAACTTCGCACGAGCGACATCATCTGTAATATGTTGATAACCTGGTAACCAAGTAGGTAGGGTACCCATATCACATGCACCTTGTACATTATTGTGCCCACGTAATGGATAAGCTCCGGCACCTGGGCGGCGATAGTTACCTGTTGCTAGTAACAGATTAGAAATAGCTGCTGAAGTATCAGAACCACCAGTATTTTGCGTAACACCCATACCCCAAAGGATACAAGTACCGTCAGCATCACGAATCATTTCGGCAATTTCGATGATTTGTGATTGTGGTAAACCAGTCGTTTCTTCAGCATATGCTAACGTATATTTCTCTAAAACATCATTGAAATCTTCAAAGTAATTGACATTTTCCTTAATAAATTCGGCATCATGCCAACCTTGATCGATCATGTATTTAGTTACAGCCATTAACCAAACTTGGTCTGTTCCTTGTTTTGGACTAATGAATATATCAGAACGTTCGGCCATCTCGTTTTTACGCAAGTCTGCAACAATTAGTTTTTGGCCATGGTATTTATGCGCTCTTTTCACACGTGTAGCTAGAACCGGGTGACCTTCTGCTGGGTTTGCTCCGACAATAATGACAAGACCTGCTTCAGCAATATCTTTAATGGTTCCAGCGTCACCGCCCATACCTACCGTTCTGAATAGGCCATCAGTGGCTGGTGATTGACAATAACGAGAGCAGTTATCGATATTATTCGTTTCAAACACTTGTCTAGCTAACTTTTGTAATGAATAGCTATCTTCGTTTGTAATTTTTGAAGAAGAAATGAAGCCAATTGAATCTTTGCCGAATTCTTGTTTAATATTTCCTAGTTTACTTGCTACTAAGTCTAATGCCTCGTTCCAACTCGCTTCTACAAAGCGGCCTTCTTTTCTAATCAATGGTTTTGTAATTCTTTCTTCAGAATTAACAAAATCCCAACCGAATTTACCTTTCACACAAGTAGAAATCGCATTTACTGGCGCATCATGACTCGGTTGCACTTTCAAAATTTCACGGTCTTTTGTCCAAACTTCAAATGAACAACCTACACCACAGAAAGTACAAACGGTTTTCGTTTTTTCGATTCTTTCTTCACGCATCGCAGCTTCTACTTCTGAAACAGCAAAAATTGTGCCATAGTTCGGTTCTACTTCTTTTACAAGGTCAATCATTGGCGTCATGATTTCATCATCAATTTTTGTCATGAATCCTGCATTACCGAGCATTGATTTTTCCATTAAGGCGTTACATGGACAAACCGTTACACATTGTCCGCATGAAACACATGAAGATTCATCAATGGATACACCTTGGTCCCAAATGACTCTTGGTCTTTCTCTTTCCCAATCAATGGAAAGCGTTTCATTTACTTGTAGACTTTGACAAATCTCTACACATTGTCCGCAAGCAATACATTGATTTGGGTCATAACGATAGAAAGGATGTGACATATCGACAGCTGTTTTATCTTCCTTAGGCGTATAAGGATACTTTTGATGCTCAATCTCTAATAATTCAGCTGTATTATGGACTTTACAGTTTCCGTTATTATTATCACAAACTGTACAATAGAGTAGATGGTTTTCTAAAATACGATCCATCGCTTCTGTTTGTGCCTCTTTGGCACGGTTTGAGCTTAAGCTAACACTCATTCCACTTTCTGCTACAGTCGAACAAGAGCGCATAAGCTGCCCATTTACTTCTACAATACATGTGTCACATGTTTGTATCGGGTCTACCTCAGGTAAATAACAAATCTGTGGATGTTCAATTTGGTTTTGATTAATGATTTGGAGAATGGTTTGCCCCTCATGCCCCTCATATTCCACACCATTAATTGTAATGTTTACATTGGAAGTCAATTTTGTTTCCCCCTTACACTTGATCAAACAAAGGTTTAAAGAGAATAAAGTGAGTGTTTCTGCTTAAACCAATAAAAAAACCACCATGTACTATACCGCTTACAAAAAGCGAGCATAATCCATGGTGGAATAGTTAAATAACAACGCTTGCTATTAGACCAATCCATACCATTTTTAGTATGTAGAAAGTACCATTGATAGAGAGACAACATGAAAATATTACCCCTCCAACAATTCCACTAGCTATTATAGCGCTAAAAATTAAATTTAACAATAATGAATTTAATCTTATAACGATTACAGTTTAATAGGGTAATTTTGGTAAAGTGAAAAAGTGATACAATCATAGGGCGAATTTTTTCTATTCAACAGCCCCTTTCATTTTTTAAAAGCTTGTACTATGATTATACAATTGAGACAGAATCTTATATAAAGGGGTAAAGAAGATGTCAAAAATGGTGCATGAGTTTAATGATATCATTCGTAAATTAAGGAAAGACTTATTTGGTAAGGGGCCGGAGAAAATACATACAGTATTTGTAGAGAATATGGCCGTTTCGACTTTATACGGTAATCTTACACCAACAGAACAATTTATTTCTCGTACAGAAGGTGGCAAAGAAATGGTACATTCAGCAAGAACAAAAATGATTCAAGATGTATATGCTGAAGGTACACCTGAGGGAATGGAAGAACTAGTCGGTGCGAAGCTGTTACATTTATTTTCTGATATTAAAGTGGAAGAGAATATGGCGATATCTGTATTTGTATTCGATAAAAATATCATAGATTCATAGAAAGAGGTGAAAAGATGAAGCAAGTGGAAACGAGTCGTAAAATTATACGAGTGACTGGCAATAAAGTTGAAAAGGTAGAAGACACCATTGTTACCGAATATGCTGTAACGGTTAAGCTGAATGGAGAAGAGCTCGTCACTATGGTATGTACACCAGAATATATTGAGGACATGGTTATAGGCTACCTTGCATCAGAAGGTATCATAAAATCTTACGAGCATATTAAAGAGATATGGGTACAAGAAAAGGAAGGGTTCGTTCATGTAACAACCGATCGTACCAATCCTTATATACAAAACTTCCAAAATAAAAGATATATTACTTCTTGTTGTGGCATGAGTAGACAAGGATTTGTTTTTGTTAATGATGCATTAACAGCTAAGAAAATGAAAGATGTTAACATCCGATTAACTGTCAATGAATGTAATCAGTTAATGGAACAATTACAAGCTTCTGCGACTACATTTAAACAAACAGGTGGTGTTCATAGCGCTGCGCTTTGTGACAAAGACGGGATGATTTTGAGCAGAATGGATATTGGTAGGCATAATGCTCTTGATAAGATATATGGATACAGTTTAAGAGAGGGCATCAGCATGAAAGGTAAGATCATTGTTTTCACAGGCAGAATCTCTTCGGAAATTCTTTTAAAAGTAGCGAAAATTGGTTGTGAAATGATTCTCTCAAAATCTGCACCAACAGAGTTTGCTTTGCAGTCAGCCGAGGAATTAGGCATTACCACTGTTGGATTTATTCGTAATGGCAACATGAATATCTATACTTATCCTGAACGAATCCTCTTATAAAAAATACTTCGCTACACGAAAAAATAAAAATAGTCTAGTAAAATTTTTTGTTTTTTGGTAGCATATAGTTTGCAATGAGTAAATGGATATAAGGCAAGTACTGTTTTATTTCTTTTTACAAACAATATAAATATGATGACTGATACTTCTGTAGGGGATTGCAGAAGGGTTAGGCAGCATTCTTTTGAAATCCTTTACAAAAGTACGGGATGACTGAGTGCTGCCTTTTTTATTTAGGGGGTAGTTAGAATGGGATTTAGTAAACCGCAAGAAATTATGGAACAAACGATTGCAACAGGTGTTGCAAAAACGAAAACACCACTTTTGTCGCTGTTGGTTTTAGGCTTTTTAGGTGGTGCATTTATTGCATTAGGATTCTTATTAGACATTCGTGTAATTGGGAATTTACCAGAAGAGTGGGGAAGTTTCGGATCGTTTTTAGGTGCAGCTGTTTTCCCTTTAGGCCTTGTATTAGTAGTATTGGCTGGGGCTGAATTGATTACAGGTAATATGATGTCAGTTGCGAGTGCTTTGTTCTCAAAGAGAATTAGTCTTGGGCAATTATTGAATAATTGGTTTTGGGTGTTATTATCCAATTTTGTAGGTGCGCTGTTTGTTGCCTATTTCTTTGGACATGTCGTTGGTTTAACAGAGACAGGTCCATATCTTGATAAAACAGTAGCGATTGCTGGTGCAAAAATTGATGATACATTCTTACAAACATTTGTTTCAGCGATTGGTTGTAATTGGCTCGTATGTTTAGCTGTTTGGTTAGCTTATGGTGCTCATGATTTTGCAGGAAAAATTTTAGCTATTTGGTTCCCAGTTATGGCCTTTGTTGCAATTGGATTCCAGCACGTTGTTGCCAACATGTTCGTTATTCCAGCTGCGATTTTTGCAGGTTCGTTTACTTGGTTAGATTTCATTGGCAATATCATACCTGCCTTTTTAGGTAATGTAGTTGGTGGGGCTGTTTTTGTTGGCCTAGCTTATTTTATCTCCTATAAACCAAAAAATGAAACAAATGCTCAGTTGAAAAAAGCTTCATAATAGAAACATATTCATCATAGCTTACATAAAATAATCTATTAGAGATATTGGATGTGAGCAGATGCAACAATATTATTGTGATTATTGTAAAACCATATATAAAGAACAAGGGGTTTGCCGTGTTTGTGGTCAAATCATTGATAAAACGATTATTATTGATGTGCATAAGCAAAGCAATAAATGAGTCAATGTAATTGGTAAAGTTTGCGTAATGCCAAAAGAGCCATATTAAGATATGATAAAAGGGCACAGCAACTCCTTCAAAACACATCTTTCAAAGCCGAATGAGATAACTCATTCGGCTTTTTTTTATGAAAAATGAACGGGAAAGATTAAAAACCAAACAATGCATAAATATCCTTATTAAGGAAAAAATACCCGTACCTAGACAGAAAGGGAGTTCCTTATGCCAGCAATTTTATCTATCTCAGAAGTACCCCCACCAAATGAAATTACCCAAAATGAAGTGGTAGCATTTGCTCGCCACTTATTTGGGCAATCTTTCAAAGATATTGATCGTTTATTAAAAGTATTCCAAAATGGCCAAATTGAAAAACGTCATTTTGCCAAAGAACTAGATTGGTTTAAAGAGGACCATAGCTTTGCTGATAAAAATAATGCCTTTATTGAAACGGGAGTAAAACTTGGGTGTGAGGCGATTGAAAAATGTTTAACAACGAGGGAATTTCTTAGTCAACCGATTAAGTATCAAGAGATAGATGCGATTTTTACGATTACTAGTTCCGGTTTAGCTACACCATCACTTGAGGCAAGAATAATGAATCTATTACCCTTTTCTGAACAAACAAAAAGAATCCCAATCTGGGGATTAGGTTGTGCAGGTGGTGCATCGGGTTTATCGAGGGCTTATGAATATTGCTTAGCTTATCCCAAAGCAAAAGTTTTAGTATTAACCATTGAATTATGCAGTTTGACCTTTCAAAGAAATGATCGCTCTAAGAGTAATCTTGTAGGGACATCTTTATTTGCTGATGGTGTTGCCTGTGCATTAATCGCTGGTGATGAGAGTGATTATAGAAAATATCAGAAATTTCCAGTAATCCCCCATATTTACGGGACACAATCAACGACCAAAAAAGATTCGCTTGATGTAATGGGTTGGGATGTGAAGGACGATGGTTTGTATGTCATATTCTCAAGAGATATTCCTACCATTATTGAAGGCTGGCTGAAGCCAAATGTACAGAAATTCTTAAATCAATTCTCATTACAGATTTCCGATTTGCAACATTTTATTGCACATCCAGGTGGGAAAAAAGTGATTGATGCTTATCAAGTGTCTTTACAAATTCCTGCTGAGATGACCGCCATTTCACTAGATGTTCTAAGGGAATTCGGTAATATGTCCTCCAGCACAATATTGTACGTCTTACGAAGATTTCTTCTACATGGAAAAAAGGATGATATAGGCTTGGCAACAGCCTTAGGACCGGGTTTTAGCTCAGAATTGCTTTTATTAAAATGGAGGTGAATTGAATGTTTTTTTATTTTCTTCTATTTGTCATCATCCAACGATGTATCGAATTAATCATTGCAAAATACAATGAGGATTGGATGAAAAAAAGAGGTGGGATTGAATTTGGTCAAAGTCATTATCCGCTGATTGTTATGGTACATAGTTTGTTTTTTATTGTTCTTACAGTTGAGGTAGTTGTATTCGAAAAAGGATTATCTTCTTACTGGTACTATTTGTTGCCGCTATTTATACTCACACAAGGAGTAAGAATATGGGCGTTATCTTCGTTAGGAAGATTTTGGAATACTAAAATTATTGTTTTGCCTAACGCGAAAGTGGTAACCAAAGGACCATACCGTTGGCTAAAACACCCGAATTATCTAGTCGTTGCTATGGAGTTTTTGATTTTGCCACTATTGTTTCAAGCTTATTACACTGCACTCGTCTTTACTTTGTTAAACTTCTTTATTTTAGCTATTCGGATTCCAGCAGAGGAAGAGGCATTGAAAGCATTAACGAAATATGAAGAAGCATTTCCATTGAAGAGAGATGAAGAAATAGGAAAAATATGAAAAAAGTATTTTTTTAGTATTGAAAATCATTCTCGATTATGATAAATTATTAATTGAAGATGATATTTATTCTCAATTAATGAAAGGCGTGATACATTTGACAGCTCTTTTTGTGATTGGCACTGTCGCTGTATATGGTGCAGTAATGAAATATGTGTTGAATGGTGTTACTAAGCCAGAAGCAAAATCTTAAAATAGCGTTTACCCCTTTATTACATATTGGAAGAAGCCTTAGTGAGTGAGGCTTCTTCTTTTTTTTGGTGAAAATACCAATTTTCATAACGAAAGGTTCACTTTACCCCATATTTATAATATATTAATACCTATATAGGAAAAAAGCTTGCGCAATTATAATAGTAGTAAATTGATGTGACAAGGGGATTAATTATGGTTCAAACAGTGGGTAAACAACTTAGTCAAAATGAATTAATTGAAAGAATAGCAGCATTATCATTGTTTTTTGAACAAAATGGAGATAATGTTTCTGCTTCTAGAGCAAGAGACCTCGTCTATAAATTACGAGATTCACAATACGCGATTGCATTTTGTGGACATTTCTCTGCGGGTAAGTCGAGTATGATCAATCAAATTGTGGGAGAAAACTTACTGCCATCCAGCCCAATCCCAACGAGTGCAAATTTAGTTAAAGTGATGTCTGGAGAGGACTATGCAAAGGTTTATCTAAAAGAAGGGATGCCAAAGCTCTATCCTGCACCTTACGATTATGAAAAGATTAAAAAGTATAGTAAAGATGGCGACCTCATTCATACTGTAGAAATTAGCCATTCGGATACAAATTTGCCAAAAGATACGGTTATTATGGATACACCAGGAATTGATTCGACAGATGATGCCCATAGAATTGCTACTGAGTCGGCTTTACATTTAGCTGATATGGTCTTTTATGTGATGGATTATAATCATGTTCAATCAGAACTCAATTTCTTATTCACTAAAGACTTAACAGCAGCAGGTAAACAAGTATACTTAATTATCAATCAAATAGATAAACATCGAGAAGAAGAATTAAGTTTTCAACATTTTACTGAAAGTGTAAAGGATTCTTTCGCCTCATGGGGCGTTCATCCTGAAAGAATCTTCTATACATCGCTGAAGAAACCAGCGTTACAACATAATGATTTTTCTGCTCTGCAGAAATTTATCTATGAACAAATTGGCCAAAAAGATACGCTCTTACCACAATCTGTTTTTCACTCATTACAAAAGTTAACTGAAGAACACTTTGTCTACTTAGAAGAAAAAGACGCTCATGAAATAGCAGCAAATGAGGAAGTTTTAGCAAATCTACCTGAAGATGAACGAGCGCTCGTATTTGAGAAGATTGAAAAATTAAAGTTATCGAAACAAACTTTGCAGCAAAAAAAATATCAGGCTGAAATTGATTTGAATCATGAGATGGAAGATATCTTAAATAATGCTTATTTAATGCCGTTTCAAACGAGAGAATTAGCTGAGAACTATTTAGAATCGATGCAACCTGGCTTTAAAGTTGGACTATTATTTGCAAAGGCTAAAACTGAACAAGAACGAAGTACAAGGCTACATCTTTTATCTGATGATTTAAAGGAAAAAGTCCAATCTCAAATTGAATGGCATGTGAAAGAGTTATTCCTAAAAAAATTAAAAGAAGATCAAATTCACAATAATGATTTACAGGCACAAGCTCAAAACATTAAAATCACTCTACCAGAAAGCCTGTTAACGGCAGCAATTAAAGAAGGGGCTAGGCTGTCAGGTGATTATGTTTTGCAATATACAAAGGATGTATCTGATGCTGTAAAAAAAGAAACGAAGAAACAAATAATCAACTGGAAAGAGTTGTACTTGAATGAGGTAGAAGAGTTAGCTAATGAAAAAATCCTTGAGATGAAAGAGGAATGGGATGCTCATGCTCGTTTCGGTGAGGCCCTTACTACACTACAGTCAATTAAAGCAAAACAAACAGAGCAAAAAGTAGAAATCAAGAAATTATTGGCAGGAGAACTAGACCATAAAAAAGTGTCAACTTCCGTACAAGAATTAATGAGACCTAAGGATGAAGAGGTCCAAATTATTCGCGAAGGTGAAGAAGAGTTTGTTGATGATAAACAAGTAGCAAGTAGCCATTCAAATGTTGAAAAAGAAATAAACGAAGAAAATAATCATGAAGCTGATATCGAGACTTTGATTAGTAAGCTCGAGCATACCGCAAAAGAGTTACGAGATATCCCAGGTTTTCAAAAAATCTCAGCAGAGCTAGTCGAGAAAGCTGACCGACTGCAATCACGTAGTTTCACTGTCGCTTTGTTTGGTGCCTTTAGTGCTGGAAAATCTTCTTTTGCCAACGCATTAATTGGTGAAAAGATTTTACCTGTATCGCCAAATCCAACAACTGCTGCCATTAATAAAATTATGCCTGTTACTCCTGAGTACCCTCATGGTACGGTTAAGGTATTTGTGAAAAGTGAAAAAGTTATGTTTGCAGATATTAATCGCTCACTACAAGTCTTTGATCAACAGGCGAAATCATTTACTGAAGCTATCGGGAAGATTGATGTGATTTTAAAAGAACATCACGATTTTGATGCCCATGAAAAAACGCATTTTGCCTTTCTTGCTGCCTTTGCCAAAGGTTATCATAATTTCCAAGAAAAACTTGGTAAAGAAGTAATCACAGACCTCACAGAGTTAGCTGATTATGTTGCTAAAGAAGAAAAATCATGTTTTGTTGAGATGATTGAAGTATTTTATCAATGTGAATTGACTGACAGAGGCATTACACTAGTTGATACTCCAGGAGCGGATTCCATCAACGCACGTCATACAGGAGTAGCTTTTGACTATATTAAAAACTCAGATGCCATTCTATTCGTGACGTACTATAATCATGCTTTCTCTAAAGCCGATCGTGAGTTTCTCATACAGTTGGGCCGGGTTAAAGATGCATTTGAACTTGATAAAATGTTTTTTGTTGTCAACGCCATTGACCTGGCAAGTGATGAAGAAGAGAAAAATGATGTCTTGCAATATGTTCATGATCAGCTCATTCAATACGGTATTAGAAGACCAACATTACACGGGTTATCGAGTTTACAGGCATTATTCGAAAAACAATCAGGTGATGAACTTTCTTCTGGTATGAAGGGTTTTGAGGAAAGCTTTTATCGATTTATTAATCACGATTTGATGTCACTCTCATTATCTGCTGCTGAACTTGAGTGGAATCGAGTAATGAACCAATTGCGTTCATTTATTGAATCTTCTAAAGAAAGTAAAGAGGCAAAGTTAGCAAAAAGAGAACTCTTGACGAATGAACTAGCGAATATTAAAGAAGTAATTGCTAAAGACGACCTTGATTTGTTAACTCAAGCTTTAAATCAAGAAGCGGATGAACTAGTGTTTTATATTAAACAACGAGTATTCTTACGATTTAATGATTTCTTAAAAGAATCTTTTAATCCAGGACAATTAAAAGAGGATGGCCGTGATATGAAAAAAGCACTCCAAGTAGCCTTAGAGGACTTTTTACAAAGCTTCGGATATGACTTTGCCCAAGAGTTGCGAGCGACGACCATTCGTCTAGAAGTATATATAGGAAAGTTATTACAACAAACATATGAGAAACGAAGCAACCAAGTAAACCAAATGAATCGCGATGTCACCTTTAGTCGTCCAGAAAATCCTTCTTTTGAAGGGGTGAATTTTGAGTCTGCTTTCAGTAAGGTGGATCGCACTACATTTAAAAAAGCAATGAGTTATTTTAAAAACCCTAAAAACTTCTTTGAGAAGAATGAAAGAAAATTACTAGCAGAGAATCTTGAGGAAAGCTTGCAAGAACCAACAGATATATATTTACATGAAGCATCTAAACAACTCAAAGATTATTATGATGAAAAACTTTCAGCTGTTTATCATCAACTACTGTCTGATTTAACGACCGAAACAGAAGAGTATTATAAAGGATTGTTAGCAACATTATCTCAAGACTTCCCACTTGAACAGCTAATTGCAACAGAAGAACGTTTGAGGGCCTATTAAGGCATTGGAGGTGGCATGTTTGAAGGATATGAATACCTTTCATGTATGTGCAACTTGCGTAAACTTCTTAGCCATTAAAAAAGAAAATGGAATGAGTTATTTTTGTGAACGTTTAGGTTATGAAACAAAGCCTAATTACAAGTTTAACTGCTGGGAGCCTAAGGAACATGTGAAAAGACTAATCGAAAAAAGAAAGGGTGACGGGGATGAACAGCTTAGTTAACGTAGAATGGCTCTTCCAACATCTAAAAGATGTGAGAGTGATTGATTGTAGATTTAATCTTGCTAAGCCTGAAGAAGGAATCGAGCAGTATCGCATCGGTCACATTCCTGGCGCTGTCTATTATCACCTTGAACAAGATTTATCATCAAAAGTAGAAAAGCATGGCGGCAGACACCCACTGCCTTTAGCAGAGCAATTTGTCCAGAAGGCAGAAGCAGTCGGATTAACAAATGACACAAAAATTGTCGTTTATGACAATGGGGAAGGATCTTTTGCCGCTCGTTGTTGGTGGCTGTTTCATTATTTTGGTCATGAACAAGTATATATTTTAGATGGCGGCTATAACGAATGGCTAGCTTCAGATTATCCAACTGAAAGCAACGTTCAGGCGTTTGAATACGGTCATTTTACAGTAAATATTCATTCTGATATGGTTGCCGATTACAAACAAGTAAAAGAAGCTGTTGAGTATCCGAATAATGAAGTGGTGTTAATTGATTCGAGAGAAGAAAAGAGATATCTGGGTTTGATTGAACCGATTGATAAGAAAGCAGGTCATATACCTGGAGCAATCAATAAAGTTTGGCTGGACACTCTAAGTAACGGCAAGTTTAAATCAATCGATGAGCAAAAGCAACGTTTTTCAGAAATGGAGAAAGATCAGCCTATTATTGTTTATTGTGGTTCAGGAATTACGGCCTCTCCCAATTATTTAGCATTAAAAGAAGCAGGATACAAAAATGTAAAACTCTATCCTGGTAGCTTTAGTGACTGGATTTCTTATGAAGAGCATCCGGTTGCTACGAAAATGAAATAATTACTATAGGGAAATCCGATCATCTTTGTCACCTTAACTGGTTGCGATGACAACGGATTTTCTCTTTTTTTGCAGAAATACGTTACAAAGCGCAGGCAATACACGTTTTATATCTATGTTATAATAATGATACTTGAGATGGAGGAGGAACAACTTTGAACGAAGATCAACAACTACAAAACCCGCGATTCCTTCTTGTAGATGGGATGGCTTTATTATTTCGAGCATATTTTGCAACAGCTGTTACTGGTCAATTTATGTATAATTCCAAAGGAACGCCAACGAATGGCATATATGGATTTATGAAACATTTCTTAATGGGTGTGAACCATTTTAACCCTAGCCACGTGGCAGTTTGTTGGGATATGGGCAGTAAAACATTCAGAACAGATATGTATAACGGGTATAAATCAAATCGACCAGATGCACCGATTGAATTGGTCCCACAATTTGAGCTGGCGAAAGATATGGTAGCGAGCTTTGATATTCCAAATATCGGCGTGACGGGTTATGAAGCAGATGATTGTATTGGCACGCTTTCACAGGCTTTAAAAGAAGAAGCGGAGGTCGTGATCCTAACAGGGGATCGTGATATTTTACAAGTATTAGATAAGAATGTATCGGTTGCCCTTTTAAAAAAGGGGATGGGTAATTATGAAGTCCATACACCAGATAGCTTTTATGAAGAGAAAGGGATACAACCAAAGCAGTTAATCGATTTAAAAGCATTTATGGGTGACCCAAGCGATAATTATCCTGGAGTAAAGGGAATTGGTGAGAAAACCGCACTAAAACTCTTACAAACATACGAGCATATAGAAGGCGTATTAGAGAATATTGAAGCACTAACAAAAGGGCAAAAAACTAAAATTGAGCAAGATTTGGACATGCTACATTTAAGCAGACAATTAGCAGAAATTAAATGTGATGTTCCTGTTAAATGTACTTTATTAGAAGCTGAATGGAAATATAATCTAAATAAAGTTAATCAGAAGCTTGAAGAAATTGAACTAAGAGGTATTGCTAAATTACTGCGTCAACCTGCAGTTATATAACATTTAAGCCATTGGGAATAATTCATTCCTGATGGCTTTTTTTACGTTTTCTTCCAACAAAACTTTTCATTCATCGCATAATGCTCTTCCTCACAATAAATTTACCAAAATTATTATAGCAAGTATTTAAGAAACTGACACAAAATGTAAGATAGATCATTTAGTTAAGGGAGACGTTATGATGAATTATAATGCTGGTGATATTGTTTATGTTTTTTACCGTAATCCGCATACACAAGATGTAGCTAATATTCAGGCTGCGGCGGTCGTCAATCATCCAGAACAACCAGGTGAGTTGGCATTGTTTTTATATGAAAATTTTTATCCACTAACAGAGGATGTGGCTGTTTTCTCAAATGAGGAAGAAGCATATGAAACATATGGGAACTATTTTAATGATACCCTTCAAGGAGGGATAGGCGATTGAAGCCATTTGAGCCAAAACTTGTTTATTTTGAACCGAAAGCTCTGGATTATCCACTTGGCCAACAATTAAAGAAGCGGTTTGAAAATACTGATGTAGAAATAAGGTATACAACTTCCCATAATCAAGTCAGAAATATACCAGGGGATAATGATTTTCAAAAGTATCGTGTCGCTAAATCTACGTTAGTTGTTGGTATAAGGAAAACGTTAAAGTTTGATACATCAAAGCCTTCAGCAGAATATGCAATTCCATTCGCGACTGGATGTATGGGACATTGCCATTATTGTTATCTACAAACAACAATGGGAAGTAAACCTTATATTCGCACATATGTAAATGTAGACGAGATTCTAACTGCTGCTGATGAATATATGGCGGAAAGAGCACCAGAAATAACAAGATTTGAAGCATCGTGTACATCTGATATTGTGGGCATTGATCATATTACTCACACATTAAAAAGAGCGATTGAACATTTTGGACAATCAGAATATGGTAAATTGCGATTTGTGACAAAGTTTCATCATGTCGATCATTTATTAGATGCGAACCATAATGGTAAAACACGTTTTCGTTTTAGTGTGAATGCTGATTATGTAATAAAGTTTTTTGAACCTGGAACATCAAGACTGAAAGATCGTATCGAAGCAGCTGGCAAAGTGGCGAGAGCTGGTTATCCACTCGGGTTTATTGTGGCACCTATTTATTTACATGACGGTTGGCAACAAGGTTATTATGAAATGTTTGAACGGTTAGCAGATGAGTTGCCGAATGAAGCAAAAAAAGATTTAACTTTTGAATTTATTCAACATCGTTTTACTAAGCCAGCGAAAAGAGTCATTGAAAAAAACTACCCAATGACAAAACTTGAACTAGATGAAGAAAAAAGACGATATAAATGGGGAAGGTATGGGATTGGAAAATATGTTTATAAAAAAGAAGAAGAGGAAGATATAAAAGAAACACTCTATCAAAATATGGTAAAATTCTTTCCTGAAGCAAAGTTAGAATACTTCACTTAATATTGTAGAAACTTGTCGGAAAATAAGCTAAAATATAGGTATTGAGTAGGAGAAAAAGAGGGGACTGGCGCGACCATTGAAATCGTTAGAAGAATATTTATGCCATTTAGAAGGTAAAGGATTTCAGCTTGAAGAAGATAGTATAGGCTTTATATACTTCGGTAAACATTACACAAATGCACCAGATGAATTAGTAAATACAGCAATAGAGATGACATTAAAGGCGCAAAAATCATTTGATGGCAGTTTTTATTTATCACTGTTAGAGCGTTTTATGGGAAATAATATTCCAAACCGCAAAGAAGCAATTAACTATATGAAAACCAGTTTGCATATATCGATTTAAAACATAAAAAATGAACAAGCGGTGATGCGAAGGCTTGTTCATTTTTTTGTGATTGAATTTTCAGTAGGCAGGTCAGTAAATCGATTTTTTTGCGGCCACTCAGCTAATATCATACCGAGTAGAATGAATAGGCAACCAAATATGGCAATGATCGATAAACGATCTCCAGCAAAGATAAAGCCTGTAAATGCAGCGAAAACAGGCTCCATTGCAAATATAACAGCAACTCTTGTTGGTGAGGTAAACTGCTGGAAATGTGTTTGTGCTAAAAAAGCCAGCCCGGTAGCAAAAATACTTGTAATGAGTAAAGCGAAGATAACCTCTTGCCTGAATAATAATTCACTATCATAAGACCACCCCTCATAGAATAAGGCTGCAATAATAGAGAGTAAACCGACAGTTGTTACTTGTATAATCGTTAAAATAATGGCTGAATGAGCCTGGGCAAATAGATTTGTTAATATGATGTGCAAAGCAAAACCTAATGCACAGATGAATACAAAACCATCACCTTTATTAAAAGGAGAGATATCTTGTACTGTTAGTAAGTAAAGTCCCACTGTAGCGACAAATACGCCAATAAAAGCATAACGAGTAATCTTTATGTTTAATATAAAAAGCGATAATATAGGTACAAGAATGACACTCAAACCTGTAATGAAGCCAGCTTTACTAGAAGAAGTATAATGAAGTCCAATGGTCTGAAATGTATAAGCGATAAAGAGACACAAACCTAATAAGATACCTGCCATTAGTGTACGTTTAGTTAGTTTTTGCCACTGCTTCCTATAAAAAATAATCGCTATTATTGTTAAGAAAAATGCAGCAATAAGAAAGCGGATACCATTAAAAGAAAAGGCGCTAAGAGATTGGAGAGCGTTTTGTACAAGAACAAAAGTAGATCCCCAGATGAAGGCAACAAGTAGAAGAGAGAGGTCTGCTATTTTAGTTGACTGCCACATTATTTTTTGTTTTTCCGAATGGCTACTCTTGCCAATTCGTCCGCAGCTTTATTTTGCACACTTGGGATCCACTTCATAAAGAAAAGATCGAACTGCTTACTTAATTCAAGCGCCTCATCAAGAAGGGGAGCAAACTTTTTATTACGGGCAAACTCTTTTTCAATACTCGCATTGACAACTTGTGAATCAGTGCGAAAGGAAACGGTTCGATAATTATTATCTAAGCAAATTCTTAATGCTAAAATCAAAGCGTGAAACTCCGCTTCATGGTTCTCCATTTCTCCAAGTGGAATACTATGCCTCTCTACATTTCCGTTCACTTTTATAAATATACCTGCACCACTGGGGCCAGGATTACCAGCACTTGCACCGTCTATATATACTTCAATCAATGCAAATCCTCCTTTTATGATAAAATAATGAAAGTTCTTTGTCATGTGATGAAGGAGAAACGTTCATAATAATCGTATAACAATGAAGAAATAATTTGCTACAGAAAGACATATGATGAAAAATACAAACTACAAGTAGTGTAGCATACAAGCAGCTTATTGTTGAATCATCATTTTATTAAAAGGCGTGTTAAAATAAATGAAATATCAATTGAATGCAGTGTATAAACTAAAAAATAATGAAAGCTATCTATTTACTTCCGAATGGTTAGATGGTGAGTCTGCTCTTGATATGGGAGAAGAGCTTTCCCATCATCCGAAATGGACAGAAATTAAGTGTTTTGATGAAAACGGTACATCTTGGACAATAAAAGAATTAAATAAGCTATTAGAAGAAGTAGAGGAAGAACCTCATGATTTAGTGATTTATTTTGATGGTGGCTTTCATAATGAAACGAATACGTCAGGCTTAGGCGCCGTTATCTACTATCGACAAGGAAAGAAAAAGTACCGTATAAGAGCAAATGAGCGTTTTCACGAATTAGAATCAAATAATGAAGCGGAGTATGCTGCCCTTTTTTTTGCTCTTTCGCAATTAGAAGAATTAAATGTTAGTCGCCAGAGTTGTGAAGTAAGAGGAGATGCAAAAGGATTATTAATGCAATTAGCTGGCGAATGGCCCTGTTATGAGAAAGTGTTAAATGATTGGTTAGATCGGATTGAGGAAAAGGTAAGCCTATTATCATTAAATGTAACGTACACTCCTATTGTAAGAAAGGAAAATCAAGAAGCACATAAGTTAGCGACACAAAGTTTAAACGGGAAAAAAATCTATAGTAAAATGCAGTTATTATAGGAAGGAAGGTTTATTGTGGATGAGAAAAAGAAATTAGTAAAAGAAGTGGATCAAGTCATTGATTTTTATTGTGAGGATTGTTTTTTATATAAATATCATCGCAAAGAATATGGAAGAAACTTTGCCCACCGATTTTGTATAACCAAATGTACGGTGGGAGAAAAAATCCAAAATATTGGCAAAAATTTTACATAAATAAAAGGCTGGCAATTTTGCCAGCCTTGATTATATACAGATTAAAGTTTTACAACGTTAGCAGCTTGAGGTCCGCGGTTACCTTCAACGATTTCGAAAGAAACTTCTTGACCTTCTTCTAAAGATTTGAAGCCTTCGCCAGTGATAGCTGTGAAATGTACGAATACATCGTCTCCACCTTCAACTTCGATGAAACCGAAACCTTTTTCATTGTTAAACCATTTTACTTTACCGTTTTGCATGTGAACTTTTCCTCCTAAAACTTTGAAGGCTCCAAGCCTTCAGAAAAAATTTTCATCCAACATAAACATACTGCAATATTATCATGGAATATAGGAAATATATTCTGTTAAATGATGTATTAAATATACAATACTAATCGAATTCCGTCAAGAAATCTGAAAGTTTTTTCTTTAAAATATTGTAAAAATTTCAGTTTCTTCGCCAGGGTCTGGTATTGCACTCATATGATGGGGTAGAGAATGGGTATTTTAGAGTTAGAAGTAGCTATTTTTTAAAAGATTATAAACTTCTTATGATTGGTTTGGGAAAGAATGATTAGGTTAGATAAATATAATGTATTTGATGATATAAGGAAGAAAGTGTCATAATTAATTGCAACATTCATATGATAGGTAAATCAATAAAAGAGGTGGACATATGTATCGTTTTCGCATCGATGAGAAGGAGTGGATTTTGCGATTTTCTATTAATGTGGATGCTGATGATATAGAAAAGAATATTGTTTTTCAATCGATTGTTAAAATGGGACATGAAATTTTGCACTATAATCATGGGGATTCCTTTATTTTATTCGACAAAGATATCGGTGCGATTATTTTTTCCATTGAGACAATCCCTTCATATATCCTCACTGTTGCTAATATTATCAATGAAGTCGATTGGTTCCATATTAAGAATGGAATTGTTTCGAGGAAAACAGATGAGCGCTAGTAGTATTAATTCTCTTATAAGAAAAATCTTGTTCCTGAAATGGATAAACCGAACCTTATTTAGTTTTCGGTCAATGATAAAAATTGAGAAGCCCGCTATTTGCGGGTTTTTTTGATTTGTCATGTTTACTTATTGACGGTTTTTTCACCATGAGTTAAAATGTTGCACATAGGAAACTTTTATAGATTTAGTTAAAAAAAGTGCATCTGTTAAAAAAGTCTGCATATAATCAAATAAGGAATATAAAGGGAGAGAGGTTAGACATGAAAAGATTGTTAGTTACGATGTTTAGTTTAATGGTGCTTATGCTTGCCGCTTGTTCAAGTAATGAAGCAGGAAATACTGAAAGCGATAAAGTGAAAGTAACAACGACAATTGCTCAAATAGCTGATGGGATTGAGAATATCGGTGGTGAACATGTGGAAGTAAACAGTCTTATGGGACCAGGAACAGACCCACATTTATATAAGGCAACGCAAAGTGACATTAGTCTTCTTCAAGATGCAGATATGATTTTGTATAATGGCTTGCACTTAGAAGGCAAAATGCTTGAAGTATTAGAGAAAATGGGCGAGCAAAGAACTGTTGTGGCAGTAGGCGATTCATTAGAACAATCTAACTTACTAGCTGATAAAGATAATCAAAATGCGGTAGACCCACATATTTGGTTCGATATTGATTTGTGGATGGAGGCATTGACTACAGCAAAGGATGCTTTAATTGAAGTGGATCCTGAAAATAAAGATGATTATGAAGCGAATGCAGAAGCATATTTTACAGAGCTGAGAGAATTAAAAGCATATGCTACAGAAGAAATTCAATCAATTCCAGAAGAGAAACGTGTTCTAGTCACTGCACATGACGCTTTTAATTACTTTGGTCATGCTTATGATATGGAAGTTATGGGTTTACAAGGGTTAAGTACAGACGCTGAATATGGTTTAGGGGATGTGCAACATTTAGTGGATACGATTGCTGATAGAGAAATCAATGCCGTATTTGTGGAATCAAGTATATCCGAACGTTCAATTAATGCAGTGATTGAAGGAGCGAAGGAAAAGGGTCATACGGTAAGTATAGGAGGAGAATTATACTCTGATGCTATGGGTGAAGAGGGGACTGAACTAGGTACTTATGTTGGTATGTATAAACATAATGTAGATACGATTGTCCAATCATTAAAATAAACAATGTTTTTATGTAAGTGTATATAGGAGTGATTAGAGTGACAAATCCAATAGAAATAAAAAAATTGACCGTAGCTTACGATAAAACTGCAGTATTAAAGGATATTCAATTCTCTGTACCAAAGGGGAGTTTAACTGCAATTATCGGACCGAATGGTGCTGGGAAATCTACTTTGATTAAAGCGATATTGGGCCTAATTCCTAAAGTGTCGGGTGACATAAAAATATACGGAAAACCTTACAGAGCAAAAGATCGTCTTGTTGGTTATGTGCCCCAAAGAGGATCAGTGGATTGGGATTTTCCAACAAGTGCATTGGATGTTGTCTTAATGGGGCGGTATGGCCATATCGGTTGGTTTAAACGACCAGGTAAAGAGGATATGGCACTCGCAAAAGAAAGTTTGAAGAAAGTGGGAATGGATGCTTACGCCAATAGGCAAATTAGTCAATTGTCCGGGGGACAACAGCAAAGAGTATTCTTAGCAAGAGCGCTCGTTCAAGATGCACAAGTTTACTTTATGGATGAACCCTTTGTCGGTGTGGATGCAGCGACAGAGAAAGCGATTATACAATTATTAACCGATCTTAAAGATCAAGGGAAAACGGTCATTGTTGTTCATCACGACCTACAAACAGTTGAAGAATACTTTGATCATTGTATTTTATTAAATAAAGAAGTCATAGCATCTGGTGTAACAGAAGAGGTCTTTACATTAGAACAATTACACCAAACATACGGGGGCAAGCTTGCTTTTTTAGATAAAGGAAAAGTAATGGTGGAACAAACGAGGTGACATGAGTGATGGAACAAATAGGGCAAATGCTACTAGCAGCAAATACGCAGTGGGTGTTAATTGGTACGCTTCTTCTAGGTTTAGCAAGCGGTATTTTAGGAAGTTTTGCCTTACTAAGAAAACAAAGCTTAATCGGAGATGCCGTAGCTCATGCTGCATTACCAGGAATTTGTATCGGGTTTATGTTAACAGGTGAGCGGTCACTCATCATCCTTTTAATAGGAGCGACCGTGACAGGTTTACTAGCGGCTTACTGTATTCAATACATTGCCTCCGCTTCTATTTTAAAAGAAGATACTGCCATTTGTTTAATTCTATCCACGTTTTTTGGCGTAGGTATTGTCTTATTAACAAAAGTACAGCAAATGCCTTCTGGCAATAAAAGTGGTCTAGATTCTTTTATCTTTGGTCAGGCAGCAGGAATGGTCAGTAGTGATGTGAAATTAATGGCAGGGGCTGCGGCATTATTGCTTATCGTGACTATTATTTTCTTTAAAGAATTTAAACTGATTACTTTTGATGCGGAATTTGCTAAAGGTTTAGGTTTACCGGTTAGCGCGTTGAATTTTTTATTTATGACACTTTTAGTAGCTGTTGTGGTAATCGGCATCCAGGCAGTCGGTGTCATTCTGATGGCGGCCTTATTAATTACACCTGCGATATCCGCCCGTTATTGGACGAATTCGCTTAGTAAAATGGTCATGATTTCTGGCTTATTCGGAGCGATATCAGGTGTGATTGGTACTTTAATTAGTTCACTAGATAGAGGGATTCCAACTGGCCCATTTATCGTAGTAACTGCTACAATTATCTTTATTCTATCCATTCTGTTTGCACCAGCCCGTGGTATAATCACACTTAAAATTAAACGGAGAATGACTAATCACCAGCTTCTTCGTGAACAAGGGCAGGTGAAGTAGATGAGTTATGAAATTTGGATAATGATTGTTGCATCATTAGTAGGCATTACTTGTGGCGTAATCGGCTGTTTTCTCATTTTACGGAAGTTGGCGATGCTCGCCGATGCAATTAGTCATACGGTTTTATTAGGGATAGTGCTTGCTTTTCTAATCAGTCAATCAATGAATGGTCTTTATATGCTCATAGGTGCTGCAGTGGTTGGTTTATTTACGGCTATGCTTATACAATTTCTTAATCATAAGGGCATTCAAGAAGACGCATCCATTGGTGTGGTATTTACATTCTTTTTTGCCATTGGCGTGATACTTATCACAGTGTTTGCTGATAGTGTCCATTTAGATGTCGATCATGCCTTAATGGGCGAAATTGCCTTTGTTCCATTTGATATGGTGGAGATCGCCTTTTTACCACCGCTTCCAAAAGCATTCATCATGTTAATGAGTATACTGATATTAAATATTATTTTAATGATGTTATTTTATAAAGAACTAAAAATTACATCTTTTGATCCTGCCCTAGCTGCAGCTATTGGTATGCCAGTTATGTTTATTCATTACTTATTGATGGGCATGGTTTCAGTATCAACTGTCGCTTCATTTGATAGTGTTGGGGCCATACTTGTCGTGGCGATGTTAATCGCTCCAGGTGCTTCTGCTTATTTATTAACTAATAAGTTAAGTCATATGCTGTGTTTAAGTGCTTTCTTCGGCGTACTAGCAGCGATTAGTGGTTATTATGTAGCTACCTGGATTGACAGTTCAATCTCTGGTTCAATGGCGATGATGAGTGGGGTCCTATTCGCGCTCGTGTTTATCTTTTCACCAACAAAAGGACTATTAGGTAAAAAAATCAATCAAAAACGATTCCGAACAAGAACCAACGCTACTTAAATCGTGTTCATATTTGATAAAGGCTGTTATATTGGATAACAGCCTTTATTTTAGTTGAAAAAGGGGTTACACGTAGGGGGATGCAATAAATCTTTTTTAGTAACCGACTTACAACATCGAACGCTTTACTTCTTGCTTTCTTCTCATTTTTTAGTAAGATAGAAACATACTATTTTGATAGAAAAGAGAGTAAGAATGAAACTAATTATTGCAGAAAAACCAGACCAAGGAGCTACACTCGCATCTGTTTTCCCCAAAAAGAAACACCAGGGCTATATCGAAATTCTTCCTAATCCGATCTTGACAGACGGTGGCTATATTACATGGGCAATCGGCCATTTATGTCAACTCTCTCCTCCTGAAGTATATCATTCAACATGGAAAAAATGGACATTAGATACACTCCCTCTTCTACCTAACCAGTTTCAGCATGAAGTCTCCAAAGATAAAATAAAGCAATTCCATGTAATTAAAAAGCTCTTATCACATCCAGCGGTGAATGAAGTCATTCATGCGGGAGATGCAGGTAGAGAAGGTGAGCTGATTATAAGAAATATATTGCGTCAAGCACAGTCAAATTTGCCAATGAAGAGATTATGGATTTCTTCATTAACGCCGAATGCCATTAAAAAAGGGTTTCAACAGTTATTAAATGAAGAAGATACAAGAAATCTTTTTTTTGAAGCATATACGAGGTCATGTGCTGATTGGATTGTTGGAATGAATGCCTCTAGATTATATACTTTATTATTACAACAAAAAGGATTCTCAGATGTGTTCTCGGTTGGGAGAGTCCAAACACCTACATTAGCATTGATTGTAAAGAAGGAGCTTGAAATTGAAGCGTTTGTTTCTGAACCTTTTTGGGAGGTAGAAGCAACCTTTGACATCACTGGAAAGAAATATAAAGGGAAATGGGAAGATAAAGGTAATAGTCGTATTATGGACAGCGCATTAGCTGAGAAAATTGCTTTGTTTTGTCAAGGGAAGGAAGCAACAATCGCAGATATAAAAAAGGAAAAGAAAGAATTTCTACCGCCTCAATTGTATAATTTGTCAGCACTTCAAGCAGAAGCGAATCGGCGTCATAAATTCTCACCTAAGAAAACACTTGATATTCTCCAAAAGTTATACCAAAAAGGATGGGTTTCTTATCCTCGTTCCGATTCAAGGCATATTACCACGGAGGAAGCAAACACATTACCACAAATTTTGGCTCGTTATGCAAAATTAAAAGATTATGAGGATTTCTTTCCATTGCCGTTTTCATCGATTGCGCAGAATAAGCGCTATGTGGATGAAAAGAAAGTCACTGACCACTATGCCATTATTCCGACTGAGCAAATTCCAGACTTTGCTAAACTTGCATCTGAGGAGAAAAAACTTTATGACCTAATTGCGAAAAGTGTCATCGCAGCTCACCATAAGAAAGCAATAATCGAGTACTCGACAATCAAAACTTTGGTTGATGAGCGAGCGATGTTTATTTCTAAAGGAAAAGTAATTGTTGATCAAGGCTATCGCCAAGTGATTTCTCCAGTTGAGAAAGATAAAGATGTGAATCTCCCCTTATTAAATAAAGGAGATAATGGTATAACAGAAAAAACAGAAGTAAAAGAGAGTAAAACACAGCCTCCTAAACGATACACTGAAGGTCAATTAATCACATTGATGAAAACAGCAGGCAAACATATTGATGATAAAGAACTTGAACAGGTATTAACGCAGACAGAAGGACTTGGAACTGAAGCCACAAGAGCTGGCATTATTACGATGCTAAAAGATCGTGGTTATATTGATGTGAAAAAGAATATGGTCTATGCCACTTCAAAAGCAAAGATCCTCATTATTGCGGTGGGTAAAGAGATATTAGCATCTCCTGAAATGACGGCGAAATGGGAGCAACGCTTAAAGCAAATCTCTAAAGGAGAGGCATCACCTAAACAATTTATGGATCAAACGAGTCAAATGGTCCATCATTTAATTGCCGCTACGAAAGAAGCAACGAATGAATGGATATTCTCTGATGCAGACAAAGAACAATTTATCCCAAAAACATTTAAGAAAAAGCGACAATCGCCATTAGGCAAATGTCCATTATGTGAAGGTCAAGTGGTAGACAAGGGTAAATTTTTTGGTTGCAGCAACTATCAGAAAAAGAATTGTACATTTACCTTATCTAAGAAAATTCTTGGTAAGTCAATGACACAAAAAATCGTTAAACAACTATTAAAAAGTGGTGAGACAGACGTGCTGGAAGGTTTCCAAGGGAAGGACAAATTGTTTGCCGCAGCATTGCTATGGGATAATAAAGAAAATAAAATAAAATTTAAGTTTCCAAACTAACTCTTTCCGTCTATTCCCATATCTTCCTTGTTTCAAGAGGATTCTTATAGTAATATTTTAAGTAGTGGTTTTTCATTTGCGTTATATCTACGTATGAAACCACTATCATTATGCTTTTTTTTGATAAAGTAAGTGGCTATACTGTATGTAACAAATATCGTTTATCATAGATGTTAGCCTTTTTTGGGAGGATCCACATGCCAACACCTAGTATGGAAGATTATATAGAACAAATCTATTTGTTAATTGAAGAAAAAGGCTATGCACGCGTTTCTGATATCGCAGAAGCATTATCTGTCCACCCTTCTTCAGTCACAAAAATGGTGCAGAAATTAGATAAAGATGAATATCTCGTATATGAAAAGTATCGTGGTTTAGTATTAACGACAAAAGGAAAAAAAATAGGCAAACGTCTTGTTTATCGCCATGAATTATTAGAGCAAATGCTTCGTATTATTGGTGTGAAAGAAGAGCATATATATGAAGATGTTGAGGGAATTGAACATCATTTAAGTTGGGATGCGATTGACCGCATTGGTGATTTAGTACAGTTTTTCGAAGAGAATGAAGATAGAGTAGAGTCACTAAGAGTTGTACAACGAAAAAATGAAGAAGAATAAAAGCGGAGTTATGGAGGGTGGATAACTCTGCTTTTTTTTATCATTTATATAGACAGAAAATTAAATTTTTTAATTCGAAATAGGTATAAAAAGGGTTAGGTGAATATTTGATGGCTGAATTTGATTGGAAAAAGGCATCCGCTACTGAATGGGATAAACGGTCGGATAGCTGGCATGAAAGATCGGCAAGTATGTGGAATGAAGGGAGCCGCAAGGAAATTATCCCACTCTTCCTCCAATATTTAAAAGCGAATAATCATGTATGTGACCTTGGGTGTGGTGATGGGATGGGGGCTTATAAGCTTTCAACACATGCAATCAAAGTGATCGGGGTCGACGTATCTGATGAAATGATAATGAAGGCAAAACGTGTGAACGACACGAATGAAAACCATTTTATCAAAGGCGATTTATCGGCACTTCCATTTGCTGACCATCATTTTGATGGTGTGTTGGCAATTAATTCTATGGAATGGACGGAAGATCCGTATCATGCAATGAAAGAGGCTGTGAGAGTATTGAAGCCGGGTGGGTATGGGTGTTTTGGGATACTTGGACCAACTGCCGGGCCTAGAAACAATAGTTTTCCGAGATTACTAGGAGAAAAGGTTATTTGTAACACGATGATGCCATGGGAGTTTGAACAGCTCATGCAAGGACTTCCAATGAAAAAGGTGGCAGAGCAAGGTGTATATAAAAAAGCTGCAGAGTTATTACCTAAAGGAGGATTACCTCTTCAATTGCAGCAATCATTATCATTTATGTGGATTTTTATTTTTCAAAAGGAGTGAGCTTATGAGTAGGTACTCATTATCAGAGTTTATTGAGAAAACAGAGCAAGAAGATAGAGGTCAAGGGTTATTTGAGTTAGAAACGGATCGCTTATTAGAAGTAAACTTACAACAACAGATTTGGGCAAAAGCAGGTTCCATGATTGCCTATGAAGGCCAAATCAAATTTGTTCGCGAAGGTATTTTAGAACATGGAATTGGGAAAATGTTCAAACGTGCTTTCTCTGGGGAAAGCACAGCTCTTATGAAGGCAACAGGTAGAGGGAAACTCTATTTAGCGGACCAAGGAAAGAAGATTTCTATTATCCGTTTTCATAATGATACATTATGTGTTAGTGCCAATGATTTATTAGCGTTTGAGCCAAGTTTGAAGTGGGACGTCAAGCTGATGAGAAAAGTAGCAGGCATCGTTTCAGGTGGGCTTTTCAATATTCGCCTAGAAGGGGAGGGAATGGCTGCAATAACGACTCACTATGAACCATTAACACTAAAGGTAACGCACGATAAACCAGTATTAACAGATCCCCATGCAACGGTCGCTTGGTCTGGCCATTTGCAACCGGAATTCGTTGCGGATGTCTCATTCAAAACATTTGTCGGCCGTGGGAGCGGGGACTCAGTACAAATGAAATTTTCAGGCGAAGGTTTTGTCGTTGTCCAACCATTTGAAGAAGGTGGCTATGTCCAGCAGAATTAGCATTTAGGGAAAAATGAAATGGTTGTTTGGCGGAATTGCCTCAAAAGAGAGACGAGCAATGAAAATGACCTAAGGGAGCAGTGCAAAAAGGAGAAACACCGTTTTGGAAAAAAACCGATCTGATAATGCTGCCATAATGAAATCCAGTTCCTAAGCGGAATCGCTCTATAATCGTTATATTATGCTCAATGCGGAAGTAATCAAAATTCTTTTTGAGATGGCTATTTTGACTTGTTTTTGTCAGAATCGAATCCACTCATCTTTCAAATGCCTACTCATTCAAAATCATTTCCCATTCACAACGTATTTAAAATAAAAAATAGCTAATCCGTATGACGCCACACGGATTGGCTATTTTTAATCCCATTCATAGGGTGTTTCTTGATAAACATAGTAATTTAACCAGTTGGAGAATAATAGATGGGCATGCGAACGCCATTTGTTTTTTGGCGCCTTGGTTGGGTCATCATTGGGATAATAGTGATTCGGAATGGCTATGGGTAATCCTTTTGCCCGATCTCGCTCGTATTCTTCAGCAAGTGTGGTTGCTTCATATTCAAGATGACCAGTAATCATAATTTGTTTACCTTCATTGGCGCTCATAATAAAAGCACCCGCTTGAGGTGATGCAGCAAGAACTTTGACCTTGCTATGATTCTTTAATTCTTCTAATGATATATCCGTATGCCTTGAATGGGGTGCGACAAAAGTGTCATCAAACCCGCGTAATAAGTTTTCTGACCAATTTTCTACATCATGATCAAAGACACCGAAACATTTTTCTGGTAGCTCAAATTTATTAATATTGAAATGATGGTAAAGTGCTGCTTGCGCTCCCCAACAAATATGGAGTGTGCTTGTGACATTGGTTTTCGTCCAGTCCATTATTTCTTTTAACTCTTCCCAATAATCGACTTCTTCAAAGGAGAGTAATTCAATTGGGGCACCCGTAATAATCATGCCATCAAATTTTTTTTGTTTGATTTCAGAAAATGTTGAATAAAACTGCTCAAGATGTATGTGGCTTGTATTTTTCGATTGATGTGTAACGGTTTTTAACAAGGTAATATTCACTTGAAGTGGTGTATTACCCAATAACCTTAATAAATGCGTTTCTGTTTTTTCTTTTTGCGGCATGAGGTTAAGTATAAGTATGTTTAATGGGCGAATATCTTGCCCCTTAGCGCGACCTTCATCCATAATGAATATTTGTTCTTCCTCGAGAATTTCCCGTGCTGGAAGTCCTTGTGGAATGGTAATTGGCAAGCGATCATCCCCTACTGTGTGAAATTTCAATAAACTTATTATAAAGACGTTTAACTTATTGAGCAACCTTGAAACCTTAAAATTATAATTAATTTGAAAATTTCTCTTCATATATCATTATTTAGATTTAGGAAATGATACAATAGTAACGCTTGCAAGTGACAACTGGTATAGAGGAGAGGTAGAGCGATGGGGAAATATGTGAAGTCAGATATTGAAATTGCCCAAGAGACAACAATGAAACCAATTAACCAAATTGGAGAAAAGCTCGGACTTACGACCGATGATCTAGAGCATTTTGGTAAATATAAAGCGAAACTTACGGCTGAAACACTTAAAAGAGTTGAAGAAAAGGAAAATGGGAAATTAATTCTTGTTACAGCCATTAATCCCACACCTGCAGGAGAAGGAAAATCAACTGTTACTGTAGGATTAGGTGATGCATTAAGTCTGCTAGGCAAGAAGTCGATGATAGCCATGAGAGAACCATCTCTAGGCCCAACAATGGGCATTAAAGGTGGAGCGACAGGAGGCGGATATTCACAAGTCGTGCCGATGGAAGATATTAACCTTCATTTTACAGGTGATATCCATGCGATTACAACAGCAAATAATGCCTTATCTGCCTTAATCGATAATCATATCCAACAAGGAAATGATCTTGAAATTGACCAGAGAAGAATCATTTGGAAAAGAGTGATGGATTTAAATGATCGTGCGCTAAGAAATGTCATTGTTGGCCTGGGTGGTCCTGCCCAAGGTATTCCGCGCGAAGATGGCTTTGATATTACAGTTGCCTCTGAAGTAATGGCAGTTCTTTGTTTAGCAAAAGATCTAGGTGATTTGAAGAACAGACTAGGCAAAATGATTATTGCTTATAATAGGAACAAACAACCGGTTACGGTGGCTGATTTAGGTGCGGAAGGTGCCTTAACCCTGTTATTAAAAGAGGCGATAAAGCCTAATTTAGTCCAAACTTTAGCTCATACACCTGCACTTATACACGGTGGACCATTTGCGAATATTGCGCACGGTTGTAATAGTGTTATCGCGACAAATACTGCTTTGAAGTTAGCTGATTATGTTGTAACAGAAGCGGGATTTGGCGCCGACTTAGGAGCAGAGAAATTTTTACATATAAAAGCGAGAAATATGGGTGTCAGTCCTGATGCAGTTGTCATTGTGGCAACGATTCGTGCACTTAAGATGCATGGGGGCGTCGCAAAGGAAAATCTCGCTTCAGAGAACACGGCTGCACTAGCAAATGGGTTTGCTAATCTGAAAAAGCATGTTGAAACAGTTCAGAGTTTTGGATTACCGTACGTGATCGCACTTAATCGCTTTAATGGTGATTCTACAGATGAAATTGCGACTTTTAAAGAGTTATGTGAGGAGCAAAATATGCAGTGGTCTCTAACCGAAGTATGGGCAGAAGGAGGTACAGGTGGTTTAGAGTTAGCAGAGAAAGTTTTAGAACAAATTGCAAAAACAGACCATTCGTTTACGCCACTTTACAATTTACATGACAGCTTAGTAGAAAAAATTGAAACAATTGCTAAAAATGTGTATGGTGCTAGTGGAGTGGAGTTTACTCCGTTGGCAAAGAAACAATTAGCCGATTTTGAACGCTTTGGCTGGTCTCATCTCCCTATTTGTATGGCTAAAACCCAATACTCATTATCCGATGATGCCACAAAATTAGGTCTTCCTTCAGACTTTACGATAACTATAAGAGAATTAAAGCCTTCTGTAGGTGCCGGTTTTATTGTGGCATTAACAGGAGCGGTGATGACAATGCCTGGGTTACCTAAAGTACCTGCGGCGATGCAAATGGATGTGGATAAACATGGACAAGCGAAAGGATTATTTTAATCAATATAAAGGGGAATTGATACATTGTTTGACCCAATAGCTTTTGATAATATGAAGGTTGTTTTAGAGGGGCATCTCTATGATTTTGATCTAACCGGTGAAATGAAGATAATCGATCGAAATGATTGGATGAATCTAGCGAAATTTAGCCGATGTTATGACATCACTTTTACGGATACAACCGTTACTCACACTTTATCTGCTAAAATAACCTTACAGGCAAATTTGCAGCAAATCACGGCGGAGTTGCAGGCTCCGCAGCCATTTGCAAATGAAATTGGCGCTCATCTTTCCATTTCTTTTATCCTGCAGAAGCAGGATGAAAATAAGTTAGAATCAGCTTACGAGCAAGTTGTTAAACAATGGGGGAATCGCCGCACTATTCAACAACGGTTAATAAAGTTAGAGAATGAATGGACACAAGAGATAGTGGTCAAATTTGACAGATTGATAACAGAAGATCAACTAGAAGACTTACTTGATTTAATTGATCACACACAACAAACATTAATAGTATTAGATCAATATTAGAGGTTTGAGGCAATAGGTGAATGGATTTATTACATGGCAAGGCTGAAAAGCTGAGCTTAGTAGATAAATCCACTTCCCTAATGTCTCGGCCTTTTTTATATAAAAAATTGTATGAGTAAAGTTGTTAAGCATGAATATATCACGAATCGTCATTTTTCATGTTACAATTAGCTATTAGAATAGTTAATAGCCTAACCGCAAAATAGCTGGTTTAGATAGATTAATGAATGGATGGTCGAAATGAAAAATATATCTTTAGAAAATATAACAAAAACTTACGGTGAAAAAGAGCTATTTAAGCAAATTAATTTTACTATTGGCGAAAATGATCGCGTAGGCTTAATTGGAGTAAATGGAACAGGAAAGTCCTCACTGTTAAAAATCGTCGCTGGTATTGATTTGCCTGATGCTGGAGAGATTATTGCGCCTAAGGATTATTCAGTCTCCTATGCTGAACAAGAACCTAAATTAGACGAACAATTGACTATACTTGAACAAGTATTTGCAGGCGATTCTCCTTTACTCGTGCTTTTAAGAGAGTATGAGCAAGCATTAATAACTTTGCATGAACATCCAGATCATACTGAAGTACAGGAGCATCTTTTCCAATTACAAAAAAAATTAGATGCTAATAATGGCTGGGAGGCAAGTACAAACGCCAAAACGATCTTAACAAAACTAGGTATTACCGACTTTGAAAAAAAAGTTGGTGAATTGTCAGGTGGACAAAAAAAACGGGTAGCGTTAGCGCAAACGTTGATACAAGATAGTGATCTATTAATTCTCGACGAGCCAACGAATCATCTTGATCATGAATCGGTTCAATGGCTAGAAGAGTACCTTACCCGCTACCGGGGAGCGATTCTGCTTGTAACACATGATCGCTATTTCCTTGATCGTGTGACAAACCGGATGTTTGAACTTGATGGGGGACAATTATACAGTTATAAAGGTAATTACGGAGCATTCCTTGAGGCGAAAGCGATTCGTGAGGAGAATGAAGCAGCTGTCATCGATAAACAACGGAATTTATATCGTAGAGAGTTAGAGTGGATGAGACGCGGTGCCAAGGCGCGGACAACAAAACAAAAAGCGCGAATCGATCGTTTTGATCAATTAGATGAAAAATTGACAAATATTACTTCAAGTGAAAAATTAGATATGTCTTTAAGTGGTAGTCGTTTAGGAAAGCAAGTATTTGAGTTGAAATCAGCGACGAAATATTATGGTGATTTAGCCATCCTAAAAAACTATGACTTGCTAGTGAAGCCGGGTGACCGACTAGGCATTATTGGTCAAAACGGGACAGGGAAAACAACTTTTCTAAATATTTTAGCTGGCAAGTTTCCGTTAGATCATGGTGAAAGAATCATCGGTCAGACGGTTAAAATCGCTTATTACACACAGGAAAGCGAAGAAATGGATGAAAGCAAAAGAGTAATTGAGTACTTAAAGGAAGCGGCCGAAGTAATCGAGACAACTGATGGAAAAACGATATCTGCTGCACAAATGCTTGAGCGTTTTCTGTTTCCGCCTTATATGCACGGCACATTAATTAGAAAACTATCAGGTGGGGAAAAGCGTAGGTTATATTTATTGAAAATCTTAATGACTTCACCGAATGTATTGCTTTTAGATGAGCCGACAAATAATCTTGATACGCAGACGTTAACGGTGCTAGAGGATTATTTAGAAAGTTTTGCTGGTGTGGTTATAACAGTTTCACATGATCGTTATTTTCTCGATAAAGTCGCCACTCAATTACTTGTATTACAAGGTAATGGAGAAATAACTAGTTATTATGGGAATTATAGTGAATACCTTGAAAAATCAAAACAAGAATCAAGTAAAAAAGCAGAAGAGAAAAAAATAGTAGAAGTAAAGGAAGAAAGTAAACCGAAAAAGAAAAAGCTTTCCTATAATGAAGCAAGAGAATGGGAGCAAATCGATGACAAAATGGAAGCGATTGAAAGTCGTTTGAAAGAAATCGATGAGGATATGAACAATATTGGTAGTGACTTCGAGAAAGCGCAACAGCTCATGGATGAACAAAAAAAGCTAAATCATGATTTAGAATATCTAATCGAACGTTGGAGTTATCTGTCTGAATGGGCAGATGCTTAATGATTGTAGATAAATGAAAGTAGACGATGATTTATGTTAGAATAATAATCATGAGAGAAGAATTAAAGTAAAGGGTGATTTCATTGATTATAAAAGCGATTGAACCTACACCAAGTCCGAATACGATGAAGGTGATTTTAGATAAAGAACTGCCTATGGGGACAAGCAATAATTACAAAGTAGGTCAGGCTGAAGGCGCGCCAGAAGTCATTGTTGATATCTTAAAAATAGATGGGATTAAAGGTGTCTATCATGTTGCCGATTTTCTTGCAGTCGAACGAAATGCGAAATTCGATTGGAAAGATTTACTTCCACAAGTGAGAGCAGCCTTTGGTGAAGAAGCTGAGACTGCTGGGGGAACGGAAGTAAATGAACATTTTGGCGAAGTACAAGCTTTTGTGCAAATGTATAAGGGCATCCCAATGCAAGTGAAATTAACAGATGGGACAGAAGAAAAGCGCTTTGGCTTACCAGAACTTTATGTTAAAGCTGTAGCTGAAGCACAAGCACCTGATGATAATGTAGTTATGGTGAGAAAGTGGAAAGAACTGGGTGTGCGTTATGGTGAATTCGAACAAGTAGGGAAAGAAGTGGTGGATGAAATTTTAGCAGCATACCCAGAAGAAAGAGTGAAAACACTCATCACTGCAGCACAAAGTCCAGAATCAGAAGAAGCATTGGCACCGAGAGTACGTCTTACACTTACCCCGGATGACTTAAAAGTCGAGGACTGGCGTATACGCTATCAAAAGCTCGAACAAATGGCGGATCCTACGTTAGATGATTTAGCCGTACTTGATTTTGCTCTTCAAGATGAAAAAGCATCTGTGCGAAGATTAGCAACTGTTTATCTAGGGATGATTGAAGACGTTCAAGTGTTACCTTATCTATATAAAGCGCTAACAGATAAATCGGTCACAGTGAGAAGAACGGCGGGAGATTGTTTATCAGATCTTGGCTTCCCTGAAGCTTCTGAAAAAATGATGGAAGCATTATCTGATAAAAGCAAGCTTGTGCGCTGGCGTGCAGCAATGTTCTTATACGAAGTAGGCGATGAAAAAGCGCTTCCTGCTTTAAAAGCAGCTGAAAATGATCAAGAATTTGAAGTAAGTCTGCAAATTAAACTAGCAATTGAAAGAATTGAGCAAGGCGAAGAAGCAAAAGGATCTGTATGGAAGCAAATGACGGAATCACGAAAAAATGGATGAGTTTGAAGGACACCTGTAATCGGGTGTTCTTTTTTATTTGAGTCTGTTAGGAAAGTATTGTAAAGATGCCCTTGGAAATCCAACAGGTAGTCAGAGGAAGCTACCCGCACGAACATTATTGCCAAAAAGTTGACACCTGTAATGGACCTAGAATCTTCTGTATAGTCATGAATATCTTTTATTTGGAGTTTTCCAATTTTCTATCATTTAATTTCCCGTTAATATTTGAGAACGATAACTTTGCAATCTAGGCTTGAAATATAGTATGCTTACTGTGCAATCATTTGTAAAGGAGGGGAATATTTATGTCTATGGCTTATGAAGAGTATATGAAACAAGTTGTGAAGCCGATGAGAGCTGAGCTTGTACAGGCCGGTTTTAGCGAACTAACAACTGAAGAAGAAGTAAACGACTATATGGAGCAAGCAGAAGGTACAACATTAGTTGTCGTGAATTCTGTTTGTGGCTGTGCAGCAGGATTAGCAAGACCAGCAGTAACTCAGGCGGTATTAAATGCCGAGAAAAAACCAGACAACTTAGTGACGGTTTTCGCTGGTCAAGATAAAGATGCAACAGCAAAAATGCGTGAATATTTCACAGGTATTGAGCCTTCTTCTCCATCTATGGCCCTTCTTAAAGGGAAAGAAGTGGTACATTTTATTCCACGTCATGATATTGAAGATCACTCTATGGAAGAAATCATGCACAATTTATTAGCAGCGTTTGATAATAAATTATAAAAAGCATCACACGATAAAAAAGATTGAATGCAGCAGTTAGGAGCACTCTAATCCTGACTGTTGCTTTTTATTTTACTAAAATAAGTAGGTGGTTTGATGTTTGTTACGACATCAGCAAGGACAAATCCAAACGAAACCAATAAGGCAGAACAGGTAGCAACAACGCTCAACCTCCCCTTCATACATAGAAGTAAAAGAACAATTAAGAGTATGGTCAATCAATATGAAATGAACGGAATTGTCGTTGGAAAAGAGCGAATGGAACTATATAAAATCGGTGAGGAAAACCCTTTTTTCTTTCATCCTAGTTCCGCGATGTTTCGTCTGAAGCGTTTGCAAAAAGGGGAACATGACCCTTTTGTAGACATTTGTCAACTAAAAGCGGGATCTTCATTCCTTGATTGTACACTTGGGCTCGCATCAGATAGCATTGTGGCAAGTTATACTGTAGGAGAGACAGGGAAGGTAATTGGGTTAGAAGCAAGTAAGGTGATAGCGTATTTGGTTGGTCAAGGTCTCAAAGAATGGCCAAACGATCATGCAGTCATGAAAAGCAGTATGGAAAGAATCGAAGTCGTTCATACTTTAGCCATTGATTACTTGAAATCCTTACCTGATGCTTCCTTTGATGTTGTCTATATTGACCCCATGTTTGAAATAACCATAAAAGAATCGACAAATATCAATGCATTACACTCGATTACCTACAAAGGTGATTTGACTGAGGAAATGATCAATGAGGCGAAGCGCGTGACTAAAGAGAGAGTGATATTGAAGGATCATTTCCGTAGTGAAAGATTCCAAGCCTTTGCTTTTCAGCAAATCAAACGAAAATCAGCGAAATTCCATTACGGTGTGTGGGAAAAAAGATAAAGGGATTGCTGTTGCCTTCCTAATGGCTACAGCAATCAAACACTAAAGGCCATCTTTTTTTTTAATCAGTGATGCACATATAAACAAAGTAAGCAAGTAATACTAACCCGCCAACAAGCGCAATCCAGCTTGAATCCATTATGTATCTTCCCCCTTCTTATTGTCTTATTTGTATATATCCCCCAAAAAAGCAGCAATTAATCATGAACAAATGCCCAAAAAGTGATAAAATATGGTAGAATAGAAGAAAAATTTTGTGAGGCAATGAACATGAATATTCAAGTAGCAGCAAGAATGGAGCAATTCCAAGAGAGTATTTTTTCGGAATTAGCTGAAATCAAGCAACAGAAACTAGCAGAAGGCATAGAAATGATAGATTTAAGTGTCGGTAGTCCTGATTTGCCACCACCCCCATTTATAACAAAGATCATCGGCGAAATGGCAAGTGATCCAAAACTTTATGGGTACACATTAAAAGGGATTACGGAGTTTCACGAGGCAGTGGCGAAGTATTACAGTAGAAAATACGATGTAAGCCTTGATGCAAAAGAACAAACAATGTTATTGATGGGCTCACAAGATGGTTTGGTCCATTTACCAATGGTGCTTTGTAACCCTGGTGATATCGTACTCGTCCCAGACCCAGGTTATACAGCGTACGAAGCGGGTGTTAATCTAGCAGGGGGACAAATGTACCGCATGCCATTAAAAGAAGAAAATGGTTTTTTACCTTCTTTCTGTGAGATTCCAAAAGAAGTTAGTAAAAAAGCGAAGTTAATGATTCTAAATTATCCAGGGAACCCCGTTCCTGCTCTGGCAACAAAAGAATTCTTTGAACAAGCCATAGACTATGCGAAAAAAAATGAAATTGTCATTCTCCATGATTTTGCTTACTCTGAATTATATTTTGAAGAGGCGCCAATTAGTTTTTTATCAGTTGATGGTGCAATGGATGTAGGCATTGAAATGAACTCGTTATCTAAAAGCTTTAATATGGCAGGTTGTCGTGTGGCTTATGCTGCAGGAAATCGTAAAGTTATTTCTCTATTAAGTAACCTAAAGTCTAACCTTGACTATGGCGTTTTTTATCCTATTCAAATGGCTGCTGTACAGGCATTGGCTGATGATTCATCTTTTCTTGATGATCTGAGAGCGGTTTATCGAAAGAGAAGAGATTTATTTATTGATGGATTACGAGAAGTAGGTTGGGATGTTGCCTTGCCAAAAGGGTCGATGTTTGTATGGGGAAAATTACCCGCTGGCATGAAGTCTAAACCATTCGCGCTTGAATTAATTGAAAAAGCAGGTGTCGTTGTAACACCTGGAATTGCCTTTGGTGAATGGGGTGAAGGGTATGTGCGCATGGGGATTGTCCAACCAGAAGAAACATTACTAGAGGTTGTTTCTCGTATTGAGAATAGTGGCATTTTTAAATAAATAATAAAAGTCATCTGAGGAGGAGATACACTTGCCGAGTTGGTTAAGAAAATCATTAGTGGTTATGGTGACAATTCTTACATTTGGATTGGTGACACCAACGAGTTTATTACCTGTTCAGCATGAAGAAGATAAGACACCAAGAAAAGCAGTTTTAGCTGAGAGCCTACCAGATATAAGTGGAGAAGAAGCTTCACAAGTTTCGAGGGAGGAGTTTATAAAGGAAATGGTTCACTCCGCGGAAAAGCATTCTTTCGAAAAGTTTGGCGAAAAAATTAAACCGGTCATTGAATCAGAATTTCAAATCGTGATTCTACCTAATATAGAAAAGGCGATTGCAGAAGTAGCTGAGCAGTATACAGAGGAGAATCTAAATCATTTGAGTATTACTGAAACGGCTTCTGCGGGCGTTTCAGAACGGATTTTTCATATAGCAGATGAGGCCAAACAGAAAGATGTCATTCGTTTTCATGTCAGAAGAGATCATCCGCCGCAACAAGGTTATTGGTTTAATTTCCATTATCATACTGCATATGATCAATTTCAAACTCACCATGAACTCGGATCCATCTATTGGGATAAAAATACCCCGCCAAAATGGATGAGTTAATTTCGAAAATTGAAACTTTTCTAGTGCATATTCGTATATACTAGGTGAGGAACAATAGTACATAAAGTTGATCAGGAGGAAAAATTCACTATGGAAATTATCGATGGAATTCTACATACCTATTCAAGTTTCTTTGATTGGGATATGTGGGTTGAGGCATTATCTAGACCAGATGCATGGGTGCTGATTGGCACATTGGTCATTTTAGAAGGGTTGCTTTCAGCGGATAATGCGCTTGTCTTAGCAGTAATGGTTAAGCACCTGCCACCAAAACAACGGAAAAGGGCCCTTTTTTATGGTTTGCTTGGCGCTTATTTCTTCCGTTTTTTAGCGATAGGTGTAGGTGTATTTTTAATTGAGTTTTGGTGGATAAAAGTATTAGGAGCCGGATACTTAGGCTGGTTAGCCATTAAATATTTCATCGACAAAAAGAAAGCAGAAGAAGCAGAAGATGAAAAAGCGTTGGAAGGAATCAATCAACGAGGTTTATTAATACGTCTGTTTGGCACATTCTGGGGAACCGTTATTGCCGTTGAATTAATGGATATTGCTTTTTCAATTGATAGCATTTTAGCAGCATTAGGTGTAAGTCAAGAAATATGGGTACTTCTTGTCGGTGGTATGTTAGGTATCATTATGATGAGGGGTGTTGCAGGGGTGTTCTTAAAATTAATTGACCGTGTCCCTGAACTTGAAACAAGCTCTTATATTCTTATTCTATTAATCTCTTTAAAGATGTTGTTAAGTGCAGCAGGTATTCACATTGATCATATGTATTTCTTTGGCGTACTTGTAATTGTTTTTGCGATTACTTTTATTGTACACGCGAAGAGAAAACGTACTGAAGCAGCAGGCTCATAAGTAGAAGGGATGAATGGCTTCATCCCTTTTTTTACTCCATCAACCTCTTCCAATATCTTATAATAATTGCATATATTTCATGGTCCCCACCTTAAAATTTTCTACTATTTAATAAAAGGAGTTGGCATATGAGGTTATTTACAGATTTATCTCAAGCTGCACTAGATCAGTACTTTTTTAAAGAACCGACGACATTTAATAAATACACAACGAAGAATGAGCTCGCATATGCATTAGCAGCCACGCTTTATATGCCTGCCACACGTCCTGCTATCCATCAAGATTTGATTAATAAAAAGCATGCTGGTCTAACGTCAGTTGTCATTTGCTTGGAAGATAGTATTGGTGATCTGGAAGTGGAAGTAGCGGAAAAGGAATTACAGCATTCACTACATAAACTTCGACAAGATATTTCTAGAGGCTTTATTACATTAGAAGAATTGCCATTGCTTTTTATTCGCATAAGAAATAATGAACAGTTAGTGCGGTTAATTACTTTATTTAAAGATGAATGGCAGTTGCTAACAGGTATTGTCATTCCAAAATTCTCTTCAAGCAATGGTGAAGAAATGCTGCAACAAGTGAGTGATTTACGAAATAGTGGTCATGAATTATATGCGATGCCAATCCTTGAAACGAAAGAAGTTCTATTTAAAGAAACAAGAATGGAAGAGTTACAAAAACTAAAGGGAATATTCGATAAGTACGCTCACTTAATTTTGAATATCCGGATTGGGGCGACAGATTTTTGTGGGTTATTAGGAATAAGAAGAAACACTTCCACTTCATTGTATGATATTGCTGTCTTGAGAGATTGTATAGCAGACATTATGAACTTTTTCCAAAGGGCACCTAAAACTTACTTGCTCTCTGGACCTGTTTGGGAGCATTTTGTTTCTAAAGAACAAGTCAATATATTAAGTAATCAAACGGAGCAACTGATGGATTCTTCGTCTTTTATGAACAAATTGCCGAAAGAAATGAAAGGGTTTATAGCAGAAATATTGCTCGATATTAGTAATGGTATCATCGGAAAAACGATTATTCATCCCACGCAAATTACGCCGGTTCAAGCTTTAAACACTGTGACTTATGAAGAATATAATGATGCAATAGATATATTAAATCATGCAAACGGTGCCCATGGTGTGATGAAAAGTGCGAGTCAGAACAAAATGAACGAAATGAAGCCCCATTATTATTGGGCAAAAAATATTGAGTTAAAATCAAGAGTTTACGGGGTGCTAAATGAACAATACAACACAATTGATTTCTTCCAACACTTATCACATGATAGACGTGATCGAGCCCATGCAGGTGAAGCTAAATATCAATTATAATCCTTACCATTTTAATTTCAATGAATTATTTCAGATGGCAGCAAGAAAGAATAAAAAAAGATCCTTTTTATTCGTAAGTAAAGTGTTAGGCAAGCATCTGCCTATCTCGCCGGAAAAAGGATTAGCAACCGGAATGTTATTAGCAGAAAGCTACCTTAAGGAAGTGGAAGGGAAAAACCTTTCACCTTCATCACCATTTGTGGATGTACTGAAAGATAAGCAAAGGAAATTTAGTGACAGGGCATTTATTGGCGATCAATATTCCCCCATCATTATTGGTTTTGCAGAAACTGCGACCGCACTCGGCCAAGCATTCTTCCAAGCGTTTACGAATGCCGATTATTTTCATACCACGAGAGAAGATCTTCTAAACATTGAATCGATCATTCATTTTGAGGAAGAGCATTCACACGCTACTTCTCATCGTTGTTATATCGATGCCCATTTGTTGCAAAATAGTCGGGAAATTATATTAGTAGATGATGAGGTGACGACTGGAAAGACTGCTCGAAATATTATCACATCATTGCATGAAAAGTTTCCGAGGAGAAATTATACCGTCGTTTCTATTCTTGATTGGAGAGATGAGGCCAACAAGAATGCATTTATTGAATTAGAGGAAGCACTAGATATCACTATACGTCATATATCCCTTCTAGCTGGCGAAGTTGAAGTAGATGGGAATCCAGTTATTAAGGAAGAAGAAAGTGTAGATCTTTACCATCCATCTTCAGAAATTAATGAAATTTACATAGAAAAAGAATACCCTATGCTGTTTGCTTCTAAGTATTATCCTACGGCAAATCAAAAAACTCCCTTCAACACTGTTCCTTATATTTCAGAAAGTGGTCGATTTGGGTTAGATAGTAACGAGAATCATTTATTAAATGCAAAAGCAGAGAAGGTTGCAACCTTTCTTAATCAAAGGAGTAAGGGTAAACATATTTTATGTATCGGTACAGGTGAGTTTATGTATTTGCCAATGAAAATAGCTAGCTTAATGGCTGGGAGTGTTAAGTATCAAAGTACAACCCGTAGCCCTATTCATGTCCAAAATAAATCATCCTATGGCGCACGCTTTGGTATGACTTTTCCTAGCCCTGAAGTAGAAGAAGTGATGAATTATATTTATAATATTCCACCGCAAACATATGATGAAGTATTTATCTTTTTTGAAAGATTAGTAGATGCACAGGTTTTAAGCAAGTTTTTACAACAGTTAAAGATTCCTAGTATTCAAGTCGTCTTTTTGAAAGGAGTGAGGTGATTTGACTATTGTCGCCAGACAGCCCATGTTTGGGTCATATAACCGAAGAGAGGTAACCTTTCTTTTAAAGGATTTAAGTCATATCCGTTTAGAGGATACAACAGAAAAGAGAGAACAAGCCATTCAATCAGGTGCTCATTATAGTGAAACATTACCAATAGAATACGTACCACCAAAAGCGTATATCGATCTTTTCTTTCGTTCTTTAGACGATTTTAAAGAGAAAGTGGCTTTAAACATAGCTGTTGTTGCAGAACAGATTTATGCAGCTAAACGCCAACAGACAGTGTTGGTTTCACTAGCGAGAGCAGGTACACCAATAGGCATTTTAATTAAAAGGTATTTGTTTTTTAAATACCAAGTAGATTTGCCACATTACAGTATATCTATTATTCGCGATAGAGGAATCGATGAAAATGCCCTTCATTATATTTTAGAGAAACATTCAACAGGGATCATCCAATTCGTAGACGGTTGGACAGGGAAAGGCGCCATTTCGATAGAATTAACGAAGGCATGCCACTTATTCTTTCATAAATATGGGGTGGAAATTGATGATACGTTGGCTGTCTTAGCCGACCCTGGCCATTGCACAACCATGTTTGGAACGAGAGAAGACTTTTTAATACCGAGCGCTTGCTTAAATTCGACTGTCTCTGGACTAATCAGCAGAACGGTTTTAAACGATCAATGGATTGGCGACAAGGATTTTCATGGGGCGAAATTTTATCACCATCTATTAGATGAAGATTTATCAAACATCTATTTAGACAAGATCACTCAGCAATTTCAAAAGGTTGTTTCTATAGCAAATCACGAAGCAAGGAAAATGATAGATGAAAATTACGAAGCAACCTTTTCCGGTATGAATGAAATACTGAGCATCCAAAAGGAGTTCGGTATTGAATCTTCCCATTTCGTTAAACCGGGTGTAGGTGAAACGACGAGGGTAGCTTTAAGACGGGTACCGTGGAAAATACTGATAAAAGATGAAAACAGTCCTTATTTAAAACATTTGTTTGCCCTTGCAAAGGAAAGAAAGATTGAATTGGTTCATTATCCACAAATGAGCTATACATGTTGTGGGCTAATTAAGAAGGTTGCTCAATGATGAGAGATATATTTGCCTCAGATTTAGATCGAACATTAATCTATTCAGAAACAGCGATAACGCAATTGGAAACAACCCCAAGTAAAACTGCGACTGTTATCGAATATAAAAATAATAAACCTTTATCTGTGATGGGTGATCATGCCATTAAGTTATTACAACAAATTCGCAATTATCTTTTGTTCGTACCAATTACGACACGAACACTGCAACAATTTGAGCGGATTCAACTTCCTTTCAACCATCGTTATGCAGTTGTTGCCAATGGTGCACAAATTCTATATAATGATAAGCCTTTGCTTGAATGGGAAGAAAGAATCAAACGAGAAGTCCCTGATAAAAGTGGAAAGAAAGACGAATTATTGAGTCATCTCTTCCATTTTAAGATTCAGGGTAGGTTGCGCGAGGCAGATGGCTGGTTCTTCTACTATGTGCTAATGGAGACTTTGTCAGATTGCCAATTAGCTAAAATACGCTTAACTGCAGAAGGGCTTGGATGGCGTATTTCTTTGCAAGGTAGGAAGTTATATTTTATGCCAAATCCGATAAGTAAAGGTAGAGCACTTCAGTACATCGTAGAAAAAGAAGGGGCCCAATATTTATTCGGAGCAGGAGATTCATTATTGGATTATGACTTTTTACAAATTTGTGATCAATCATTTGTTCCTGCTCATGGAGAACTTGTGCAACATCTAAAGAATTCTTCCCATTGGTTAACGAAGGAAAAAGGGATGCTAGCAACAGAAGAATTTCTTACTAAAATACTTCAGACAGTCACTAATCCTGAGGATCAGACAGGCGAAAGATCCGATTTACGACAAAAAATACAATCAATCCAGCCGTTATAAAGAAAATAAAGATCATGCTCATGTAGAAAATGGATTGGTGAACTGTATAGCTGAATAACGAAAGAAAGACAGCCCAAAAGAGTAAATCAAAAATCATAAATATAGAAGAATTTAAAGTTCGTTCTAGCATCTTTAATTCTGAATCGATATTAGGTAACTTGGAACGCTTAGCTAACATTCTCATTTTTAATCCATCCTTTGATTACATTTATCCTTTTATTTGAAGCAAACACAGTTATCCTTAGTAATGCAACTATATGCATAACGACAGCAAAGGGTGAAAATGGCAGAAGCCCTTATTCTAAAGCTTCAAATCGTAACTAATTATGTTAAGATGATATGGATACGTGTTTATAATCATTGTTTCTAAATCAACAATATATATACAAAATGAGCCTGTAAGACGAATGTATTAAAGGGAAGGGATCAGTCAATGAATGTCACTCATAGTCATGTGAAAAATATCCGAATGCCAGTCACATATGAAGGGTATAAAGAAGCATTAAAAATGCCACTAAATGAAAGGCCGATGTATGACGTTGCTAATCGTACCCTTACTTATAATCAAATCTTTTTTCGGTTATTAGGCGTACCATTAGACGAGGATGCCTATTATAATGAACTGTTTGAACTAGCTAATGATCCAACGATCGATATTTCAGTAATTGGTGAAGACCATTTAGACAAAGCGATGAATAATGAACATTTTAAGTCCATTCAAAAGGTTATTAATATCCATAAAGACCAGCAGCTTTCAATTAATCGATTTGTAGCATTTTTAGATGGCGAAGGATTACTACTTCGTTCTGAAGTACCAGCCATTCAGCGTAAAATCCGCGAAGCATTAATTGAAACATTACAACTTTTCTCTGAACAGGAGGAAGGTGGGCTGGGGCATAATGATTTGCGTAGAATCTTAACTGACCTGATTAAATGGTCACATAACCATTTGGGAGAAAGTTTAACAAAGGCTGATTTAACAGTGATGCTGCCGAAATTTATTTGGTATGGTCCATATAAAAAAACGCATGCTTATTTCATTTACTATATACTTTCGCTCGGTTGTGATCTGATTTACATATCACCTAGTGGAGAAGATGCGTTGGCATCGTTTCAATTAGACTGGGAAAATACTCCGGTACATCATTTTCAAAATAAGAATGAGGCGGAACCTTTTCCAACTGAAAAGCGGCGAAGAAAATCGACCGTTGCGTATCGTGCATCAAAAGAAATTGAATCGATTCTTAATCAAGACGGATCAGGCATTTTTAAACCATGGCAATTACGAGAATATTTGCCGTTGTCACTTACGTTAAAAACAACTTATGATGAGCTGTTTCTACTTGTTAAAGAAAAGGCGATGATTCGCCCCAATTTTGAAGTGACAAGCAAGGTTGTGAAAATTCCGCATGTTTTTGCAAAAATTCAAGGTGTCAGTAGAGACCGCAAAGAGTACTGGGAAAGGCTTCACGCACTTGAAGAAAACGATCATAGTTATTTAATTCGCTCGTTCCCTTTTTCAAATGGTGTAAATAGCGATTATCGCTACCATTATCGTAATGCCCTTGATCAAGACGGGTTAGTTGATGCAGACAAAATGATGACTGCCCATTTTTGGAGTTATAAGCATTTACCCCATGGCTTACAGCAAGGCATAGCCTATGCAATTAGAAAGATTTGTGAAAAGCCATTATTAAAAAAACAAGGAAATGAATCTGATGAAGATTTAAAGGTTTATATTTTCGCTCAAAGTATGCAACTCCAAGGTAAGATGCTACAACTCATTCAACGTTTTGATTATTCTCAAGATGTACCTAAGCTAATCTTATATAACAATGAATTAAATGGCCTAATGAGTCGCCATGATGCCGTATTGCTACTTTTAATGAATCAGTTCGGTGTGGATATTACTGTATATAATCCAGCAGGACATAATGATATTGAGAATTATATTGATGAGCGTTTATATGATGTTCATTGGCTAGAAGATGTCATTTTTGAATTAGAGTATAAAGAACCATCTTTCTTAAAATCTGCACTAACTAAAATTTTCAAGAAGTTATAAAGGAGTGAAATAAATGAATTCTTCTGATATGCAAACGAATTTGGATGTCATTTCAACAAACCCAGAAGACAAGTTAACAGAAGCATCTGCAAGTCAAATTAAACTAGCTTTAAGAGAAAATAAAGAGGTTCAACAACTCTCAGCCTCTATAGACGAGCGCGATCAAATTCAAATTTTAGAATTTGGTAAAGAACCTGCTGAGGAAATATCCAAGTTTTCTGATCAAATTCTCGGCAATATGAGAACAACAAAAGTAGAGGACTCAGGAGAGTTATTGAAACAGCTTGGAAAAATTATGGATCAGTTTGACCCAAAAGATTTTGAAAAAGAAAAGCCGGGTTTCTTTGATAAACTCTTCAAAAAAGGCGAAAAACTGATTGAAAAGTTGTTTGGAAAATACCAAACAATGGGTAAGGAAATCGATAAAATCTATGTTGAAATCTCTAAATATCAAAACGAAATGGTTGAAGCAACAACTACGTTAGATAGGATGTATGAAGAAAACTATCAATATTACCTTTCACTTGAACAGTATGCGGTTGCTGGTCAGATGAAATCTGATGAACTGAAAGCCACCCAATTGCCACAATTAGAGAAAAAAGCAATTGCAGGTGATCAAATGGCCTCAATGCAATTAGATACTTTAAGAAATGCAGTCGAATTATTAGATCAACGAGTGTACGATTTAGAAATGGCGAAAATGGTTGCATTACAAACGGCACCGCAAATCCGCATGCTTCAAAGAGGGAATACGAAATTAATTGGGAAAATTAATTCAGCTTTTGTGACGACAATCCCAATCTTTAAAAACGGTCTTATTCAAGCAATGGCAGCGAAAAGGCAAAAACTCGTTGCTGATTCGATGAGTGAGTTAGATCGCAGAACAAATGAAATGTTAGTTAGAAATGCGCAAAATATATCACAACAAAGTACAGAAATTGCAAGGCTTGCTGGTGGACCAAGTATTAAGATTGAAACAATTGAACAGTCTTGGGATATCATCATGAAGGGGATGCAGGAAACGAAGTCGATTGAGGAAGAGAATCGCAAATTAAGAGAAGAAGGAACGAAAAAATTAGAACAGTTGCAAGATAATTTTCGCAATATGAAGAACAAGAGATAAAAAAACAAACAAAGGGGAGATAAACATGGCAATTAGTTTACAAAAGGGACAAAGAGTAGATTTAACAAAAGGGAATCCAAGTCTTTCAAAAATACTTGTTGGTTTAGGATGGGATCCAGTAAAGCAAAAAAGTGGTGGTGGGCTATTAGCTGGTCTCTTTGGAGGCGGCGGTGGTGGTGTCGACATCGATTGTGACGCTTCAGTTATTATGCTTGGCGATAATGATAAATTACGTAGCAATAAAGATGTCATTTATTTTGGTAATTTAAAAAGTGGTGATGGAAGCATTCAACATACCGGTGATAATTTAACAGGCGATGGAGATGGTGATGATGAACAAATCCTTATCGATTTGAGTCGCATTCCAAGTCATATCCATAAACTTGTATTTGTTGTTAATATTTATGATTGTGTAAAACGAAAACAACATTTTGGTATGATTCAGAATGCTTTTATTCGCATTGTTAATTCAAATAACCGTCAAGAGTTAATTCACTTTAACTTAACGGAAAATTATGATGGAAAAACAAGTTTAGTTGCTGGTGAGATTTACCGCCATGGTCAAGATTGGAAATTTGCAGCGGTAGGGAATGGTACGCAAGCTGCGAGTTTAAGCGATATTGTCCGTTCTTATTCATAAGGTTACTAGATAAAAAGGGCTAATCTTTGATTAGTCCTTTTTATATTTCATGAAAATCTATGATATAATTAATAGACTAATAAAGGTATGTTTAATGATAGAAAAGGGAGGAACAGCTATGAAAAAGTGGATATTTACATGCTTATTTTTAGTTGTTTCTTTAACATTAATGGGAAGTTCACAAGCTGATATTGGTGCGATTCAGTTAAAGAACTATCCTTATTCTTCAGAACTAAAGCAAGCAGTTGATCTCACATCAGCGGATTTGTTAGGAGAGATTGTCCTATTACCTACAGAATCTTTTGATGAAATAGAAGCAGCTGCCATCATATCCCGCTTGGACCAATTACCATCTACCTTATTACAAAAAGTAGATAATCAAAATATAAAGATTAAGCTTTTTTCAGGCAGATTGACAGAGAACCCTAGCGTAAAACATCTAACGGGAATGATTCCCCGCGGATATACTTCATCAACGACATGGGATCAAGTTCCTGGCATTGGTGGAGGGAAAACAGTGCTTGTCAAAATAGGGCATAGTGATCAAGGGATGGACCACGGCTCAGTTAATTTGGAACTGCATGAGCTGGCTCATTCCATTGATCGTTATATCTTTGATGAAATCCGTTCGAATAGCCAATTTATTCGTATTTGGCAAGAGGAGCAACCACGATTATTCCCAAATGATTCCTACTTCGCTACTTTTTCCGAAGAATATTTTGCTGAAAGTTTTGCCCTTTATTATTTGAATGTAGAAACGAGAAGTTATTTGTATGAATATGCGCCAAAAACGTTTTCTTTTATTAGACAAATGGTTCATAATCATTAAGATATAAAGTTTAAGAGGTGAGGATCATGGAGAAACATCCAGAACAGGCATATTTAGACATGTTACAACATATTTTAACAAATGGACAAAAGAAAGAAGATCGTACTGGTACTGGAACTTTAAGTGTTTTCGGCTATCAAATGCGTTTCGATTTAAGTCAAGGGTTCCCCTTATTTACAACAAAGCGTGTTCCATTTCGTTTAATTGCAAGTGAATTACTTTGGTTCATTAAAGGTGATACAAATATTCGTTATTTATTGCAGCATAATAACCATATTTGGGATGAATGGGCATTTAAAAAATGGGTCGAATCAGATGAATATAACGGTCCTGATATGACAGACTTTGGTAGACGTTGTTTAATAGATAGCGAGTTTAATGAAAGCTATCAGAAAGAATTACAGCAGTTTTGTGAAAGAATTCTTACTAACGATGAGTTTGCTGAAAAATACGGAGATTTAGGAAATGTATACGGTAAGCAATGGAGAAATTGGACAGCTTCAACTGGTGAAGAGCTTGATCAGTTAAAAGATGCGATAGAACAGATCAAAACGAACCCAGATTCCAGGCGAATCATTGTGAATGCATGGAATCCTGAAGATGTTATCAATGCAGGTGGAAAAGGAAGCAAAGCAGCCTTACCTCCATGTCACGCCATGTTTCAGTTTTATGTCATCAATGGTAAGTTGAGTTGCCATCTGTTACAACGCAGTGGGGATACCTTCTTGGGGATTCCATTTAACGTGGCTTCCTATTCATTGCTCACTCATTTAATCGCTCATGAGTGTGGTTTAGAGGTTGGCGATTTTGTTCATACAATTAGTGATGCGCATATTTATTCGAATCATCTTGAACAAGTACAGGAGCAATTATCAAGAACACCGAAGGCACTACCGCAACTACAAATTAAAAACAATAAAACTTCTATTTTTGATATAGAAATGGAAGACTTAGCAATTGAGGGCTATGATCCTCATCCAACAATTAAAGCACCCGTTGCCGTTTAAGAAGAACGAGGTTGGGACATAAGTATTCTAGCTAATGATTTATCCGAATGATTAGGAGTGTCTAGCATCTAATCATTCGGTTTTTTGTTGATTTGAACCCTTATATGAAAAGGATGGTGAAATGGAGCGGAAGACACTCGACTCCTGCGGGAAATAGAGGGAAAGCTGAGACCCCACACCCCTCCCACGGAAAGAGAGTGACTGTGTCGCAATGGAACGGACCTTTTTTGCAAATGATGTTTTAAAATCAATTTGTTATTGTTCTTTTTTGAGGTTAGCTCATTGAGTTATGTCCCAGCCTTTTCTTTTTGTTCTTCTTTTCAAGTGCAGAGAATTATATTAAACTTATTATTAATTGCTAGTGCCGATTGGAGGATATGAAAATGATTTCATTAATTTGGGCAATGAGTGAGAATAGAGTGATAGGAAAAGATAATCAGTTACCGTGGCATTTGCCTGGGGACTTGCAGTTTTTTAAAAAGACGACGTTAGGTCACCCAGTTGCGATGGGGAGGAAAACATGGCTCTCACTTGGAAAACCACTTCCGGGAAGGGAGAATATTGTCATTACTAGGAATGCCGATTTTTCTCCGGAGAAAGCAACCGTATTAAATTCTATTGAACAATTAATTACATACAGTCAAGAAAAACAGCAAGAAGTTTTTGTTATTGGCGGAGCGCAAATTTATCAATCTACTTTACCTTATGCAGATAAGCTCTATATTACTAAAATTCATGCTGAAATCGAGGGTGACACAAGCTTTCCATCATTCGACCTCACTGAATGGAAACAAGTATCCGTAGAGAAACGAAGTAAAGACGAGAAAAATGCTTACGATTACGAATTTCAAGTGTATGTTAGAAAATAAAATGGACTGGCTTCTTTATTTTATATGTAGCCATAAAAAACACGAATCGGTTTCGTGTTTTTTTTTTTGGAAAAGCGAATAATAAAGTAACCGTTTTCATTTTTGTAAAAACAAGAATTTTTTAAAAATTGTGCATCAACCTATTATTCTCATGTTATAATGTACAAATTACAAAAGGAAAAGGGATGAGTTGCCAAATGGAACAGAGAGCAGTGAAAGAGAAAATGGTGCAATTGGAGGATATCTTGATTGCGTACCAGCACTTAAAGGATATCGTTGCCCATACACCGCTGCAAAAAAATAATCGCTTGTCAGAAAGATATGAGTGCAATGTATATATTAAACGTGAAGATTTGCAACATGTCCGCTCTTTCAAACTAAGAGGTGCTTATTATTCAGTGATGTCTTTGCCAGAGGAACGTATAAAGAACGGGGTTGTTTGTGCGAGTGCAGGCAATCATGCACAAGGAGTTGCCTATGCTTGCCATCGATTAGGCATTAACGGGAAAATCTTTATGCCGGCAACTACACCTAAACAGAAAGTAAGCCAAGTTGAATTATTCGGCAAAGATTCAATTGAAATCATTCTTGTTGGCGATACATTTGATGATTCATTCGCTGAAGCTCAGGCATGCTGTAATCAGGAAGGGCGCACATTTATTCATCCGTTCGAAGATGAACATGTGATAGCTGGTCAGGGAACCATTGCTGTTGAAATGCTTAATGATTGCGATGAGCCAATTGATTATGTTTTCGCAAGTATTGGTGGTGGTGGATTAATGTCAGGTTTGTCCACGTACATTAAAAGTGTGTCACCATTAACGAAAATGATTGGTGTCGAGCCTGAAGGAGCTTCCTCAATGAAGGAATCCGTTCAACAAAATCAAGTGGTGGCTCTAGATGAAATTGATAAATTTATCGACGGTGCAGCTGTCAAAAAAGTTGGCGAGATGACATTTGATATTTGTAAACGATATGTAGATGACATTATTAGTGTCCCAGAAGGAAAAGTTTGTACAACGATATTAGAATTATACAATGAGCATGCAATTGTAGCCGAACCAGCAGGAGCATTGCCAATTGCAGCTTTAGATTTTTATAAAGAGGAGATTAAAGGAAAGTCAATTGTATGTGTTTTAAGTGGTGGCAATAATGATATTGAAAGAATGCAGGAAATTAAAGAACGATCTTTATTGTACGAAGGGTTATTGTATTATTTTATTGTTAATTTCCCCCAAAGAGCAGGGGCATTACGCGAGTTTTTAGATGAAGTGCTTGGTCCTACGGATGATATTGTTAGATTTGAATATACGAAGAAGAACAATAAAGGCAGTGGCCCAGCTCTAGTCGGTATCGAGCTAAAGAATCGCCGTGATAATCATAGTTTAATCGAGCGCATGAATAAAAAAGGATTCTCTTACCAAGAAATTAACAATGATGAGAATTTGTTTCATCTTTTAGTCTAATGATTGTTAGGAATTAATTGACTTTTCTTTTAAAATAACGCTATAATGGGGATGGCTTGAACAACAGTTTAAGGGGATGTTTTTCATGTTTTCAAATATAGGTTTTCCAGGACTTATTCTCATTCTTGTGCTGGCACTCATCATCTTTGGTCCGAAGAAATTACCGGAAATTGGTCGTGCACTTGGTGATACATTAAGAGAGTTTAAGAAATCGACAAAAGATTTAGCCAATGACGATGATGCTGAGCGAGAGAGAATCAATAAAAAGGCATAATCGATAGGGTTACATATTATAATTGAAAATGAATAATTATGAAAATTAGAAACATGTATTAGTCAAGGTAATAAACCACTTTGACCTAACCACATGTTTCTCGTTTTTTGTGTAGGTTTTCCACTTTGTTTTTCTTTAGAAGGGAAACAATGCTGTCAGGTAAAATGAAAACGAAGCAGGAGTAGGTTATGAAACAAGAAGAATTGAATTATATTGAACATCTAGAGGAATTAAGAAAGCGGTTAATTCTTTGTATAGTGGCATTTGTATTGTTTTTTATTGTCGGTTTTCTGTTCGTCGACCATATTTACCAATGGTTTGTTCGTGATTTGAAAGAACAGTTAATTGTACTTGGACCGAGTGATATCATTTGGGTGTATTTTACGATTGCTTCCGTTATTGCCATAGCTGGGACAATACCAGTTGTAGCATTTCAATTATGGCAATTTGTTAAACCTGGACTTGTGTCTAAAGAGAGAAAAATTACATTAGCTTACATTCCAGCTCTTTTTGTGTTGTTTTTAGCTGGGCTAAGCTTTGGTTATTTTGTCATTATGCCTACATTGTTTAACTTTTTGACGGGGTTAAGTGAAGGTATGATGGAAATGAGTTTTACGGTAGATAAGTATTTTCAGTTTATATTTCATATGACCTTACCTTTTGGCATACTATTTGAATTGCCAGTTGTGGCGATGTTTTTAACGTCACTCGGTATTATTAACCCATATGTGTTAACAAAAGTCAGGAAATATGCTTATTTTGTCCTTGTTGTGATTTCTGTTATTATTTCACCACCGGATTTAATGTCGGATATTATCGTTAGTATTCCGCTTCTTTTTCTTTATGAAATAAGCATTACCTTATCGAAAATCGTTTATCGCAGAAAGTTAAAGAAAGAACAGTTAGAGGCATTGGAAAGTTCTTCATAAAAGCTAAAATCTAGAAGAATTATCAAATGAAATGATGTATAATACCATTAAACGGGTGAAAATGAGGATTGATATTTTGATATGTAAAAGCCTAGAGTTCAGAAATGTATTTGGACAGAAGGTGAAGATTACAGATATTCCTTTAGTAGATAAGGGTAGCCCTTGTTTTTTCTTGGTACACATCCGGCTGCAGCAGTTTGTAACGAAGATTTATCATATGGATCATTGTAAGACAACTGTATATTCATTCAAAGAGTATTTAAAACGTGTGATGAAATGGTCAGATGTTGAGATGGTATTTCAAACTAAAGAATTAAAAAGTAATGCATGATAGATCCCGTAATGGGGTCTTTTTTTTTAGATTTTGAACACGTGGGGGGTGGTATAAAGATAGCCCATCTAGATAGAAAGGTAGCAATCAAAATCATAAATTTGCGCTAACATTCATTACGAGATTATTTGTCTAGTTTTCCTATCTTAAAAAATGAATAATAGATGTAATAATCTTTTTTATTGTAATTTTGACAGTATAAAGACGTTTCAACATAATATCTTTTAATCGTAGTGATATACATGTATAATGAAGGTTGAATTGCTATGATAGGACGTGAATGAATGACTAGAATTAAAATTGTAACGGATTCAACTGTTGACTTATCAGCTGAAATGATTACAAAGTTAAATATAGCTGTTGTCCCATTATCAATCAATATTAATGGACAATCTTATGAAGACCGTGTAGATATTACACCACAAGAATTTCTGGATTTAATGCGACAATCAGATGAGCTACCTAAAAGCTCCCAACCTGCAACAGGGACATTTGTAGAATTGTATGATCAACTAACCAGAGATGGATACGATGAGATTATTTCTATCCATATGACCGGGGGAATGAGTGGGACAGTTGATTCTGCCCGAACGGCCGCAGATTTAACAGAGGCCAATGTAACTGTCATTGATTCCCGGTTCATTTCAAAAGCGTTGGCATTTCAAGTCATAGCTGCTGCTGAACTGGCAGAAAAAGGAGAAGATTACAAGCGTATTATCCAGAGAATTCAAGAAATTCAAGATAATACGAAACTTTATGTTGTTGTAGACACTTTGGAAAACTTGATTAAAGGTGGAAGAATAGGCAAAGGTAAAGGTTTAATCGGCTCTCTATTAAATATTAAACCGATTGCTTCATTAGCAGATGGCGTGTATACACCGATAACAAAGGTACGAAGTCACTCTCAAGTAATAAAGTTTTTATCAAAACAATTAGTAGAAGATGCAAAAGGAAAGACGATTAAAAGTGTGGGTATTACCCATGCTGGTGGTTTAGAATTAGCAAGAAAACTGAAAGAAGTCATCACTGAATTAACAGGTTTTAATCATGTAACAATAGAGGATACAACACCAATCATTAGTACTCATACTGGCGAAGGCGCCATTGGTTTTTGTTATCACATCGAATAATTCTTTAATGAGGAAATGCCTCTTCGCTTGAATAGAAGAGGCATTTGCATTATTTTCCTTTATTCACATAGATGTCATACTTTTTTCTTCATTCAAACAATTTCATTTGGTACATTAATGTTGAATTGATAAATACATAAAAGCAGGTGACGGTGTTGAAAAAATTAGTTGCGGTTTTTGGTCTCTTAATAGTTATTTTAGCCGCTTGTGGCCAAAGTGGTATAGAAAACGCACTAAACTATGATGTTAAAGATTTCAGTTATACGAATCAAGATAATCAAGGTGTAGGTTTAAGTGATTTAGAGGGGAAAGTGTGGATAGCTGATTTTATTTTTACTAGTTGCGAAACGGTTTGTCCGCCAATGACATTTAATATGAGTCAATTGCAAGATAAGGTTAAAGAAGAAGGTATTGAAAATGTAGAGTTTGTTTCTTTTAGTGTAGACCCCACTGTAGACAGTCCTGAGGCATTAAAAGACTTTGCGAACAACTATGAAATAGACTTTTCAAACTGGCATTTTTTAACGGGCTATAGTCAAGAGGAAATTGAAAGCTTTGCTGTTGATTCTTTCAAATCACTAGTAAAAAAACCAAAGAATGATGATCAAGTCATTCATCAAACTTCCATCTATTTAGTCGATCAAAATGGTGTGGTCATGAAGGATTATGATGGTGTATCTGATGTCCCTTATGACGAGATCATTGCCGATATAAAAAAAATACAATAATTTCTGCAAACAGATCTTAGAAGCAAACCCAAGCTTAAAAGTGTAAACGCCAAGCTTGGTCTTGCTTCTTTTTTGATGGCTACTATTACCTCTTCAAGGATTACTCTTAACATCATCTCCTAAACCATCGAGTGAAAAATGTAAACGGTAGAAGGAAATTATTTAAATTATTCTCTTCATTTAAGTTTAACTGTGGTTAAAAAAGTATAATTTAATATTAATAAGTAATCACACTTTTTTTATGTCATTACCATTGCATGATATAATGAAGCATACTTTTATAAAGAGGTGAGAAAGAATTGAAAAGAATATTCACCTTATTACTATCAATGATGGTCCTATTAGCTGGTTGTAATACAAATGCGATGTCAAATGATAATGATGCCGCTGCAGCAAAACAAATGGAGGATTTAACTAAACAAGATATTCCTGCAGAATTTTTCCCCATCGATTTAAATGTCGTATCAATCGGTGATTCATTGACTCAAGGGGTTGGCGATACGACTGAAAGTGGCGGATATATTCCATATTTGGAGAAACTTTTAAAGGAGCATCGTTCGATTAATTATACAAGCTTTATTAATTATGGTGTAAAAGGGAATCGCTCAAACCAATTATTAGAACGGCTTAATATGGAAAAAGTAAAAAATGCTATAACAGCATCGGATCTCGTTATTATTACTATTGGCGGCAATGATATGATGAAAGTAGTCCGATCTAATTTTACTAAATTAAATGTAGCAGCTTTTGAAAAGGAACAAGATATATTTGAAGATAATTTAAATACGATTTTACATACCATTCGAGAATATAATCCAAAGAGCACAGTATTATTAGTCGGATTATATAACCCTTTTTTAGAATGGTTTTCGAGCATTAAAGAGCTTGGTCTTATTATGCGTCAGTGGAATATCGCGAGCCAACAAGTATTAGGTGAGTATGAGAATATGTATTTTGTAAAGATAGATGATATTTTTGAAACGAGTGAAGAAAATCTGCTATTTACAGATCATTTCCACCCGAATGATCGTGGCTATGAATTAATGGCAGGGAGAATTTATCAAGTTTTAGATCAAATAGGGATTAAAACTGTCATCGAAAATAAAGAGAATTAAGGGGGAGCATCATTGAAGGGGAATAAATGGAAAGTGCTTTTCTTAGGGCTACTGGGATTAATCATTCTTTTTGCGATCATTTTATTTATTATGGTAAGTATTCCAGCGAAGGATGACCCTTATGAAAGTGTGCAATTAAATGAGACGGATTATGCTCCATTTCATATATCAACAAATAAAAATGATTTAAACCTAGTAATTAATCATTATTTAGAGGAGGAAATTTTAGACGGAGGACTTGACTATGAAGTAAGGTTAGATGACGAAGTAAATTTATATGGGACCTTACCAGTATTCAGTCAACAGCTGCGTTTAAGAATGTCTTTTGAACCCTCTGTCTTACCAAACGGCGATGTTGTATTGGAACAAAAGGATTTATCCATCGGCCAAATGGATTTACCGATCTCCTTCTTACTCAAGCTAATTAATAATCATTATAAAACACCAGATTGGGTAGTCATCCAACCAAATGAAGAGAAAATCTATGTAGCCTTAACAGAGATGGATCTAAAAAGCGATATAAAAGTAAATGTAAATGACTTCAATTTAGAAGAAGATGAAATTGACTTTACTTTATTAGTTCCGGTAAAGTAGAGCAGTTACCTGTAGCGAGAACTCTTTATGATAAGTGTTCCTGCTACAGGCTTTTTATATGAAATTATTGAATCAGTACCATTAGTTCTAATGGTGGATTTCCTGTCACAGAGCCGAAGATATAGATGAGGTGCTGTTTCTGGGGCTGTAAGTGGAAACGAAAAGAAGTGAGATAATCTCTATAAGGGTAACCGTAAATACAGCCCTGTAGTATGCTAGGCGAGAGATTCATCCAGTTACTCGATTGCTTATATTGTATGAGTGGCAATTCCTCACTTTTGGGCGTTAATATCACCGGTCTGAATGATGGACCATCAGCTACAAGATGAATGAATTTTACATGGGAAGAATTCTTTATAGCGATACTAGTTGGTGTGTCGGTATATTTCATGTCATTGGCTTCACCAGAGAGTGCGATATTATGCAATGTTTCGGGGAGAACTTCAATTTTTCTACTAAGAAGAGATGAGACCATAACGTCAGTTGGATAAATATCAATATGATAACTAGAAGCAGGTAATGCAAGTTTATTAGTTAATTGTTTATAAGAAATTTGTTTGTATATTTTGACACCATTTATAAAGATATCTATCAATTTGCTACTTGGAGAGAGATGAGTGAATTGAATATAGCCAAATGAATCCGTCAAGTTCTGCTTCAGTGGATTGACAGGTGATGACATGTCCTTTTGCTCTGAAGTGGATTGCAGTTCCATTAGATAAGCAAACCTCCTTTTAGGTTTTTCATTATTGTATTCATCAAAATGTTTCATGCGATTAAAAATGATCGTGAGGAAGTTTTCGGAGAACATCAGTAGTAATGGAAGGTCGTTTATTTGCATCTAAACGCACTTTTCATTATCTTAGTGTTACAAGCTATTTCTTTAAGAGCTAAGGAATATAAAAAAAGAGGTGTGACAAGATGGCGAATAATTATGATGAAAAAGCGGCATTTGCCGGTGGTTGTTTTTGGTGTATGGTAAAACCATTTGATGAGTTACCAGGCATTAAAGCGGTGATATCTGGTTATACCGGCGGTGATAAAGAAAATCCAACTTATGAAGAGGTTTGTTCGGAGACGACTGGTCATTATGAAGCGGTGCAAATTACGTTTGATCCGGAGATTTTCCCGTATGAAAAATTACTTGAACTATATTGGCAACAAATTGACCCAACCGATACTGGAGGTCAATTTTACGATCGAGGTCAATCTTATCAGACGGCAATTTTTTATTATAATGAACAGCAGAAACAATTAGCCGAAGCTTCAAAAGAAAAATTGGAGAAAGAGGGGCCCTTTAAAGATCCGATCGTGACAAAGATATTACCAGCAAAGACTTTCTATCCTGCAGAAGAGTATCATCAACATTATTATAAGAAAAATCCAACTCATTACCAGGCATACCATCAAGGCTCAGGTAGAGCAGGTTTTATAAAACAAAATTGGGGTGAAAAAAATGAGTAAAAAAGAAGACTTGAAGAATAAATTAAATGAGATGCAATTTTATGTCACACAAAATAATGGAACGGAACCACCATTTAGAAATGAATACTGGGATGAATTTAGAAAAGGAATTTATGTTGACATCGTATCAGGTAAGGCGTTATTTAGTTCAACTGAAAAGTATGATGCAGGTTGTGGTTGGCCAAGTTTTACAAAGCCAATAGAAGAGGAAGAAGTATTAGAAAAAGAAGACTATAGCCATAATATGGTTCGAACTGAGGTGCGCAGTAAGGAAGCGGATTCTCACTTAGGCCATGTGTTTAATGATGGACCAGGTGAGAATGGATTAAGATATTGTATTAATTCTGCTTCATTAAAATTCATAGCATATGAAGACATGGAGAAAGAGGGCTATGGGCGTTATCTGAAATTATTTGCTAAAGAAGATTAAGATGCGTGTATTTAGACCAAGGGGGATTCATTTTGTTGAATCCTTCTTTTCATTTCCCAAGAAATCTTTTTCGCTTGTGGAAAGGTTTTGAAAATGGTAAATTTATTGTAAAGTAAATATCTTTTAAGAGGTGATGGATGCATCTATGAATGATCAAATGTTTAAAAAGAACTATTCGATGCAAACCTTACATAAAGCATTACAAATTTTACGATCTTTTTCTTATGAGCATAAAACTTTGTCATTAACAGAATTACATAAACGTACGGGCCTCTCTAAGCCTAGTTTACAAAGATTGCTTTCTACACTCGTGTTTGAAGGATTATTACATAAAAATGAAGAAACAAAAAGATATCAGTTAGGATTAGAGTTATTGTTTTTAGGCCGTTTAGTAGAAAAAAACTCAAGTTTTTTAAATATAGCCGCTCCAGTAATGAAAGAAATGTGGGCGAAATTAGAAGAGTGCATTAGTTTAAATGTGATTGAAAATGAAAAAAGAAAGTGCATAGATTTTATCGCAAGCAGTCATCAATTACAAACGATGATTACGGTGGGACAAGAATCACCACTTTATGCAGGCGCTTCAGCAAAAATATTATTGGCTTATTTTCCAGCGGCCGTCCAAAGAGAGTATTTAGCAAATATTCAATTCGAACCTCTCTCAAGTGAGAAGACTTTTGATAAAGATGAATTATTTCAGGAGCTACAATCTATACAGCAAAAAGGATATGCCAAAAGTAATGGTGAGAGAGTGAAAGGTGCGATTTCATATAGTGCACCTATATTTAATCCTCAAAATGAAATTTTAGCAAGTATATCTATTACGATTCCATCTGTTCGTATTGATGATTATGAAGAAGAAGAGCTAGTTGAAACAGTCATTGAAGGAGCTAAGATTATTACAGGGAAGATACAGAAAAAATAGACTGAAGTTATTTATTTCAATATCCCCCCATAATCATTTAATTTATCGCGCCATATAGAATGTATATGTGCCTGTTTTTTATTGGCAACCCCCTCTTTACTATAGATTTCAATCCAAATTTGCGGCCCATCAATACGAAAGTAACTACCTGGTCGCTTTATTGAAGTCGAACCAGCCCAAGCAATTGTCGTTTTCTCTAGTTGTTCCTGTGATAAATACGTGTGTAGTAATGCCTTTCTTGCTTCATAAGGGGCATGATGAACCCATTCCTTAATCATGTGATTTACTTGTAATTGTTGTTCCTTATTTAGAGTTTTTATAAGTAAACCTTCTTGATTGGGAAACGAATGGTCATATCCGGGACCTAGTAAAATGTCGTTAAACGCCTCATTAAGTTTACTTTGCTGTTTTTGTTCACTATTTAAAGATAATTGGAGGGCGTGGACAGCATCTACTTTTGCATTCATAGGATGGTGCGTACGATTATTTATTTGAAAGATAAGAGGTTGTGTCCCCGTAAACTCTGGGGTAATCGTAGTTTTAGAACGGTTAATGAAAATATTCTCTGCAAGATGATGACCTGTTAATTGAATCATCCAAGGTTTTGTATAGGAAGGGTTTCCGTGAATAGAGAAATAATATTCTTGTGCCCCCCATTTAAATGGAGGTTTCTTTATAGTTGTTGATAAAAAGTAATCAGCTTTAATGATTTCTGTCATATGTTCAAAGCCAAGCGGGCTCAGATTCGCTTGTAGTAATAACATGGCGAGTATAAAACTTTGTGTATTTAGTTGAGACAATGGCACCCCGTTTCTACTTGCTTGATTAATGGGTAAGTTTGACCATTGATGTGCAATGGTCTCATTTAGTGGAAGAATGATTTCTTCTTTTTGTTCTTCATTTAAACTTTCGAAAAGCTGATGAGCAAGTTCAACTGATTCTTCCTTAGTCGTGATAATGGGTTCATCTAAGATATGGTTGAGTTGGTCAAGAATGTAATGTTGTTCTTGTAATTCTGCCGCTGTTGGAGAAAAAGAGGCAAGCGCATGATTGAAATTAATGAAGGCTATAAAAACAAGTAATACTAAACATCGATACATGAGAAAAACTCTCCCTGTCCTTTTTTTGTTAATGTGTGTAAAGGAAGGAGAGCTCATTCACATTTTTCATAAAAACGGTTTAGTTCGTCCCTTCAGTAATGATCGTGGAAAGAAATATCTCTGCTTTACCCGATTCATTAAAGATAGATTTTTGCTTGGATACAGTAAATGTAACTTGATGTATCCCTTTCTCTAAACCGCTTGATATATATAGATGTCTTTCTCTTTCTAGTGGCCACCAAGTTGACAATGTTCGTACAGGCTGTCCGTCAATATAGATATCTAGCATTCCTCCTGCAGGATGACTCTTCACTTTCATCCCGAGAAAAGTTCCGGAAAAGGAAAATTCGATTGAATCTCCAGCATTTTGACTATACCAATAAATCCCTTTATATGGATGACTGGCATGTGTGTAGGCAGAAGATTGTTGTAAAGCTATATTTACGTCTTCATGAAGAGGAGCAGCAAGTACTGCTATTTGTGTATCCTGATTCATTAACGCTTGTGTTTCTTGAAAAATTGCTTCGGCATAAAGTTGATATCCTCTATCGTTAGGATGTACAAGATCGGTAGTTAATTCAAAAGCAGAATAAGGTGATTCACTAAATACAGGGCGTAAATCAATGTTCTTAGCCAAATAATGGGCTGAGATGTCTGCTATCTTTTGAATGAATAATTCATTATCTAAAGGTGATTCCGTTAGTGTGAAAATTTCTGTATCAGGATAATCTTTCTTTATTTGTCTAAGGAGACCTTCATAAAATTGCGCAAACTGTTGCTCGTTCATATATTTCCGATCATTTTCACCGAAAACAATAAAAGTTAAATCGATGCTTCCCAGGTGCGGGGTGGTGTTCAGCTTGTTTAACCCTTCAAAAGCAGTGCTTCCACTTTGTACAACCATATGCCGTTTAAAATCAACATTATATGCCTCTTTCATTTTATTTTCCCATATTTGAAACCATTTTTTATTTGGCGCTGATGCTCCTGAACCTCTACCAATACTATCACCGATGATTAAATAGTTAATGGTTTTTTCGCTTCCTACTTTTTCATAAAAATTCTCTACAGATTGATCTCCTTCTACTTTAGGTTCTTGAAAGAATTGAAATGAAAAAATAAATCCAATACATAACATGAAACATAGGAGGAGTGATTGTCTTTTCATTCTTAATACTCCTTTAGATATGACAGTTTTAGATTACCCAATTTATCTTTTAATTAAATTGTATGAGATGAAAACGCTTTACGTCTAGTGTAAAAAGAAAAAAACTGTCATTCAGAAAAAATTAGGCGAAAACACATGCAGGACAAGAACCTATGTCATATGATGATTTTGAAAATGCCTAAAACAAAAAGAGGAGTGGAATGATTATGAATTACGGATATGGATGCGATCCTTGTGCACAACAAGTTCAACCTTATTATGGGTATCCAGTAGGTGGACACGGCGGTTGCGGAAATGGAGCATTTGGTGGCTTTGCGTTAATCGTAGTATTATTTATCTTGTTAGTAATCATCGGTGCTAGCTGGTGCGGTAACTGGTAATAATAAAGATTAAGGAGGGGCTATGAGCCTCTCTTTTTTTTACATCCACTTATTTTTAGTTAAGTACCAAGTTGAGATTTTATGTGTGTTGTCGACATCACGATGAAAATTACTGTAAAATAGAAAGAAAAAAGTGGATGTGTTCATAGATGTTTCCAAAGAGATTACAACCAGGGGATGAAATAAGAATCATTGCCCCTTCAAGAAGCATGGCAGTTATTAAGGGCGAACAAAGAAGACTAGCAGAAGAACGGTTAACTAATTTAGGATTTGTTGTTACTTATGGTAAATATGTTCTCGAACATGATGCTTTTTTTAGTACTAGTATTGAGCAAAGAGTGGCAGATATTCATGATGCTTTCAGTGACCCGAATGTCAAAGCCATTATAGCAGGGATAGGCGGCTATAATGCCAATCAATTATTAAAAGCCATTGATTATTCATTAATTAAAAACAATCCAAAAGTTTTTTGTGGGTATAGTGATATAACAGCATTGCTAGCTGCCATCCATCATCAAACGGGCTTAATTACATACTCCGGCCCTTTCTTTGCTGATTTTGGTATAAAATATGGGTATGAATATACACTTAATAGTTTCCTTCAAGCAGTGACGACTGATGGATTGTATGAAATTGAGCCTTCAGATAAATGGAGTGACGATCCATGGCATCTGGAGCAAGAGGAAAAGCATTATATTGCATCCGAAGGCTACCTCGTTCTTCAAGAAGGAGAGGCAAGTGGAAAATTAATTGGTGGAAATTTATCAACTTTAACGTTATTACAAGGGACGGAATATATGCCCTCATTGAAAGATGCGATTGTTTTTATAGAGGATAATGATGAATCACATCCTTTCCTTTTTGAACGGGGGTTGCAATCTTTGCTACAACAAAAAAATGCGAATGAGATAAAAGCGATCCTTATCGGGAGATTTCAAAAAGAATCACAGGTTACAGATTATTTCTTAAGGAAGATGATTGAATCGAAAAAGGAAATCAGTAGTATTCCAATTATTGCAAATATTGACTTTGGCCATACCAATCAAGCAGCGACGATTCCATTTGGGTCGTATGCTACCATCAAAGCAGAAAAAGAAAATGTAGAGATTTTTGTCGGTGAATAGGTAAGGGGACAGTGTACACATGAAATGGGTACACTGTTTTTTTATTAGTTAAGTGATTAGTACCCTACACAAAAGCAAGCTGACTTCACACTTCGACTGAAACCTGTTACGCATTTAATAAGATCTTCATCAAATTTTATATTCAGCTCATCCCATAGATAATTAAAAATATCTTTTCAATCTTTAAGAAAGTTTTACATTTCTCATACATACAATTGAAATAAAAACATAAATAAAGCTGATTTGTATGAGCAAATGAGAAATACCCACATATGTGAGGAGAAAGCTCATGACTTGTGTGGGCAACCGAGAAATACCCACATTAGTGAGAAGAAAGCTCATGACTTGTGTGCGCAAATGAGAAATACCCACATTAGTGAGAAGAAAGCTCTGGACCTGTGTGGGCAATCGAGAAATACCCACATATGTGAGAAGGAAACTCATGACTAGTGTGAGCAACCGAGAAATACCCACATTAGTAAGAAGAAAACTCATGACTAGTGTGGGCAACCGAGAAATACCCACATTAGTAAGAAGAAAACTCATGACTAGTGTGGGCAACCGAGAAATACCCACATTAGTGAGGAGAAAGCTCATGACTAGTGTGAGCAAATGAGAAATACCCACATATGTGAGAAGAAAACTCATGACTAGTGTGAGCAACCGAGAAATGCCCACATATGTGAGGAGAAAACTCATGACTTGTGTGTGGAACCGAGAAATACCCACATATCTGAAAAGGAAACTCATGACTTGTGTAGGCAAATACCCGCTCCAAAAAAATAATCATACTTCATTGCTCGTTTACCTCACATGTTACTCGTAGGTTTTAGCGGGTTTTCTTTATGCACGTTTGAATGCTCGATTAGTAAGGGGGATGGGGATGGACCGCACATATTTAATCAAACCTGTAATAGATGCAGAGTATCCAATGATTGATTATGGCAAGGGTGTATATTTGTACGATAGTGAGGGGAAAGAATATCTCGATGCTTCATCAGGAGCGATTACGGCAAATATTGGTCATGGTGTCCAGGAAATCATTGATGCAATGACCGAACAGGCTAAACGAGTATCTTTTGTATATCGCTCACAGTTCACAAGTGAGCCAGCTGAAAAGTTGGCCAAGAAAATAGCAAGTTTATCCTTCCCTGAGTTGAATTGGTGTTTCTTTGTCAATAGCGGGTCAGAAGCAACAGAAACAGCCATGAAAATTAGTATTCAATATTGGCAAGAAAAAGGTGTGATGACGAAAACGAAGGTTTTATCTAGATGGATGAGTTATCACGGAATCACGTTAGGCGCGCTTTCTATGTCAGGACATACTGGGAGAAGAGCTCGGTTTATTCCCCTACTAGAAGATTTTCCAGTAATCCAACCTCCTTATTGTTATAGGTGTCCATACAATAAAGAAGCACCTGAGTGTGGTTACCTTTGTGCAAATGAGTTAGATAATATCATTAGAAGAATGGGGAGTGAGCATATTGCTGCTTTTATAGCGGAGCCGATTATTGGAGCCTCTGGGGCAGCTATCACTCCACCGAAAGATTATTACAAGATTATTAAAGAGATTTGTGAGCGCCATCAAATCTTATTTATTGCGGATGAAGTGATGACTGGATTTGGACGCACAGGCACAATGTTAGCTTGTGAGCAGTGGGGTGTTGAACCAGATATCGTTACATTAGGTAAAGGGATGGGAGCGGGATACACGCCGATTGCCGCTACTTTAGTCGGTGACCATGTGATGGAACCGATTGTCTCAGGTTCTAAGACAATTATGGGCGGGCATACTTTGAGTGCTAACCCTCAAGCCTGTGCCGTTTCACTCGCTGTCATAGAATATTTGGAAAAGAATAAGATTATACCTGAAGTGAAGAAAAAAGGTGAATATTTAAAAGCAAAGTTGTTACAGCTACAAAAAAGTTTTTCATTTATAGGGGATATAAGAGGCAGGGGTTTAATGCTAGGGATAGAATTTGTCCAGAACTTTGTAGAGAAGACGCCCTTCCCAAGAACAATGAAAGTCACAGAAAGTATGATTAGTATTGCTCAACAGCATGGCTTACTTGTTTATCCGGCTGGTGCAGGTTCAGACGGTGTGAACGGGGATGCAGTTATGATTGCTCCCCCTTTGACTATTACTTATAAAGAAATGGATGACTTAATTCAGCGCTTTAAAGAAACTTTACAGCAATTTACGAACTTTTATTTAAACGAAGTCGACTTAAAGTTAGAAGGTGATAAAGAGTGACACAGGTACTCAATAAAGTTTCATCCATTGAAGAGGTCAATCATTTATTTTTTGACGGTATGACATTAATGTATGGTGGTTTTGGTGGAGTAGGATCACCGCCGACACTAATTGAAGCGATTAAGAAAAAAGGGGTCTCACAGTTAAAGCTTATTGGTAACGATACTGGGTTTCCTCATATTGGTATTGGGAAAATCGTAAGCCTTGGCCGTGTGTCTCATATCATTACTTCTCATATCGGCTCAAATCCGATTGCCGGTGAATTAATGACTGATGGGAAGATGGTGGTTGAGTTTTCTCCACAGGGGATACTGGCCGAGCGTATTAGAGCTGGCGGTATGGGGTTGCCAGGAATTTTATCAAATATTGCAACCGATAATGATATCGTACAAAAGGGCAAGAGTTTTTGTGAAATCGGTGAAAAGCGCTATATGGTTGAAACAGCGTTAACAGCGGATATTAGTATCGTTTATGCTAAGAAAGCAGATACATTTGGTAATCTTATTTTTGATAAAAGTGCAAGAAATACGAATCCACTTTGTGCAATGGCAGGAGACATTACCATTGCTGAAGTAGAAGAAATTGTTCCAGTTGGGAATTTACAGGCAGAGGAAATCATTACGCCAGGTGTTTTTGTTGATTATATCATCCAATCTGAGGGGGTGGACTGGAAATGGGCATGGCAATAGACATGCGAAATCGTATGGCCAAAAGAGCAGCAGCGGAAATCAAATCTGGCATGGTGGTGAATCTCGGTATAGGGATCCCCTCATTAGTACCTAATCATCTCCCCCGGGATTTTCCGGTCATGTTTCATGCCGAGAATGGCATTATTGGGATGGGGCAGAGTCCAATCCATGGTGAAGAAGATGAAAACTTATGCAATGCCGGCGGATTTCCTGTTTCTTTAGTTGCAGGCGGTTCTTATTGTGATAGCTCAGTTGCTTTTGGCATGATTCGTAGGGGGAAGGTGGATTTAACCATTTTAGGTTCATTACAGGTGAGTGAAACCGGTGATTTAGCTAATTGGATTGTCCCGGGTAAAAAGGTACCAGGGATGGGTGGTGCGATGGAGCTTGCCCAAAAAGCGAAAAAAGTGATTGTTGTTATGAATCAAACGGATAAACACGGTCAAGCGAAAATTGTGCAAAAATGTAGTCTTCCTTTAACTTCAACCGGTTGTGTCAAAATGATTATTACGGATATGGCAGTTTTTGCGATTGAGAAAAATCGTGGATTAGTTCTTCATGAGGTCTTTAAACCTCATACTATCGATGAAGTATTACAACATACTGCTGCCACCGTGTCCTTCCATGACAAGATTATTTTCTCTTAGGCAAAGGAAAATACTTAGCGTTAGCGAATAACTGAGAAGAAAACACTTTTTTTCTTATATGAATCATTTTTCACCATCGACGAAATCTTTAAAGGAGTGGGGCTTCGATGAATGAAGATTTAAAGCTCAAAGACTGGTTAAATGAAAATCGAGCGAGAGGCACACGTTTTTTACAAAGGCTTGTTCAAGAAAAGAGTACGCGCGGACACGAGAGTAGTGCCCAAGCGATTATTATAGAAAAATGTCGTAAATTAGGGCTTGCCCTCGATATCTGGGAAATTGGCGATGAGGAGCTGCTTAGACATCCTGCCTATTGTTCTGATAGAAAGGATTATAGTGGTAATCCGAATGTAGTAGCTGTTCTAAACGGGGCAGGGGGCGGGAAATCAATCATTTTAAATGGTCATATTGATGTTGTACCAGAAGGGGATTTAAATGACTGGACGGATGATCCGTTTAGTGGTCGTATCAAAGAAGGTAAAATGTATGGTAGAGGCACAACCGATATGAAAGGTGGAACAGCCGCATTATTACTTGCTTTAGAAGCGATTATTGCTTCGAATATTAAACTGAAAGGTGATGTCATCTTTCAAAGTGTGATAGAAGAAGAAAGTGGGGGAGCAGGAACATTAGCAGCTGTTTTAAGAGGTTACCAAGCGGACGGTGCGATAATCCCTGAGCCTACAAATATGAAAGTTTTTCCTAAGCAACAAGGTTCGATGTGGTTTCGTGTATCTGTGAAAGGGAAATCAGCACATGGGGGCACTAGATATGAAGGAGTCAATGCCATTGAAAAAGCGATGTTAATCATTGAAGGACTTCAACAGCTTGAGAGAGTGAGAAATGCGAGAATCGATGATCCTTTATATAAAAATATCCCCATTCCTGTTCCTGTGAATATTGGCAAAATCAAGAGTGGTGAATGGCCATCCTCTGTGCCTGATAAAGCTATAATTGAAGGCAGAATCGGTGTAGCTCCACATGAGAGAATGATAGATGTAGAGAAAGAATTAGAAGCTGCCATTGATGAGGTGTGTGAAAAAGATGGATGGCTATCTGAAAATTCACCGAGTATTCAATGGTTTGGAGGCAGATGGCAACCGGGAAATCTAGAAAGTGATCATCCTTTAATCACCACTGTCAGTAAAGCTTTTGAAAGGGTTACAAATAAAGAAGCAACAATTGAGGCATCCCCGTGGGGAACGGACGGAGGCATCTTATCAAACGTTGGTCATACACCTGTTGTTGTTATTGGTCCAGGTGTGACTGCTTCTGCTCATGATGCGAATGAATATATTTTTTTAGATGATGTATTTGAGGCTGCTGAGGTCATTGCGCTCTCTATTATTTCATGGTGTGGTATTGTTAAAGAGTAAATAGATAGTTGCATAGGGTAGATGTTGGTGGTGTGATAATCAATGATTTCCCAACATTTAGAGTCGATCATATGCCATATGTAGGCGTAAAGGAAGTGGAACAGGTAGAGAAGGCATAAAATATGCGGTAGAAGAAATGAAACTAGTGAGCTTTCGCTTAGAGTAAGGAACTATTTAAAAGAGTGATAGTATATGAAGGCTCGGCGAAAGCCGGGCTTTTTCTACAATGGAGGGAGAAAAATGGCTGAAATCATACAAGAAAAACTGTGTACAAATCATTATGTGATTGATGTTGTAAAGGATTTCTATAATAAACGGATTAGGGTTGATGATTATCGTGGTGATATGTCCGCAATCATTAATAAATTAACGGAAATTTATGATAATAATGAGATAGAAAAGGTAATAATTAAAGCAAGAAAAGAGGATTTTAATACGCTGATACAGAATGGTTTTCTATGTGAGGCGACTATTAATCGCTATTTTCTTGGGTCTGACTTATTCTTTTTCTGTAAATATTATCAAACAGAAAGAAGAAGAAGCGATGACTGGTTAAAAGAAGATGAGATTGTTGAAAATGTTTGTAAATTGTCAAAGGAGTTTCAAATAAATATCCCACCCGCAGACTATCGATTAAGAAGAATGACAGAAAATGATGCCAAAGGGTTGGCTACACTTTATCGGGCTATATTTGAAGTATATCCAACGCCTCTTCATGACCCCGAGTATATTAAGAAAACAATGAAAGATGGCACGATTTATTTTGGTTATGTTTATGCAGATAAAATTGTAAGCGCTGCTTCAGCAGAAGTAAATAATGATTATAAAAACGCAGAGCTAACGGATTGTGCCACTCTAGTGGAACATCGTAAGCATGGATTAATGAAAGTGTTATTGCAGAGATTAGAGAAGGAACTTGCGAATGAGGGGATCTTTTGTGCTTATTCGATTGCGCGTTCTTTATCTTTTGGCATGAATGCAGCTTTGCACCAATTAGGCTACGTCTATCGTGGAAGGTTAGGAAAGAATTGTTATATTTTTAATAAACTCGAGGATATGAATGTTTGGGTAAAAGATTTATCAACAACGATATTAAAATAATTTGCCCAAAAATTGGCAGTGTATGACAAATTTTCGGCACCTCATCTGTATTTATGGCATAGAGGGGGAATGAGATTGACAAGCGAGCACGGTATTTCAAAAGAGGTCCTATCAGCAATTTTAAATAGCATAGATGAAGGGATTCATGTTGTTGATCAACATGGTTGTACAATTTACTACAATGAGATAGCTGCCAAACATGATGGTTTGAAAATAGAAGAAGTGTTAGGAAGACCACTTTTAGACGTTTTTCCCTCGTTAAACAAAAATACGAGCACATTGTTTAATGTGATGCACACTCAGCAACCAATGATTAATGAACAGCAAAGTTATGTGAACTTATATGGAAAACAAATTGAAACCGTCAATACTACTTTACCAATTGAACTTGATGGAAAAGTTGCTGGTGCGGTTGAAATTGCGAAAGATTATTCGCGAATTAAAGAACTGAATGATAGCTTGATTGATTTAAGGTCAAAAGTAAAGAGCAAAAGAAAAAAAGCAACAAGCCATTCACATGCAACCAAATATACCCTTGATAGCTTATTAACAAAAGATGAGAAAATGATTGCAGTAAAAAACGAAGCAAAAAAACTAGCGCGTTCACAGTCACCGATGCTTGTAATTGGGGAAAGTGGAAGTGGAAAGGAATTATTTGTTCAAGGCATACATGAGGCATCACTATCGTCTAATGCCCCCTTTATTGCCCAAAACTGTGCGGCGATTCCAGAATCGTTATTAGAAAGTGTCTTATTCGGGACAACGAAAGGAAGCTATACTGGCGCCACGGACCGACCGGGATTATTTGAGTTGGCTGATGGAGGCACTTTATTTTTAGATGAAATTCATGCGATGCCTATTGAGCTGCAAGCGAAGCTATTACGTGTGTTAGAAGATGGTCAAGTGAGGCGACTAGGAAGCACAACAAACACATATGTGAATTTTCGCGTCATTGCGGCAATGAATATTCACCCTCAAATCGCCCTAGCAGAAGGGAGCATACGAGCTGACTTATTTTATCGTTTAAATGTACTTACGTTTGAATTATTGCCATTAAGAGAGAGAAAAAAAGACATTGTGTTCTTAACTGATCATTTCATTAAACAATATAACGAGCAATTTTTAAAAAATATTACCGGTCTAAACCCACAAGTCCAGCGGTTTTTTTTCAAATATAAATGGCCAGGAAATGTCAGGGAATTGAAGCATACAATCGAATATATGATGAATGTATGTAATGGTCCAACACTGACAGTTCAAGATCTCCCTCTAATGCTCAAACAATATTTACAAGAAGAGAAAGATTCTATTAAACAAACTGATCTTGCCCTGCGTCCAGCGCTAGCTAAATTGGAGAACCAATTAATAGGGGAAGCCATCAACCAAACAGAGGGAAATATATTAAAAGCAGCTAAATTGCTACAAATCCCAAGGCAAACGCTTCAATATAAACTACAGAGGCTTGAAGTGGCATCTGTTGAAAACCGCATAGATTTTTAGAGAGTGCTGATTATCGCATCTAATTTATGGAAAGATAAAGCTTCTACATAATAAACATATTCTTCTATGATTTCCATTTTATTAGTGCCGAATAATCGGCATTTTTTTATGGCCAATGATTGTGAAAAGCCCTTCTAGGGTCTGTCCCTGCCATTAGTAGCCACGTTGTAGGTATTCGCATATCTTATTCTTAGAATGAAATTGTTGGCATAGCATTTGCATAATAAGATTGACGACTACTTTGAAGGGGGAAACCATGTGAAACAGTTTTTGTATAAGCCGAAAAGGCATTGGAAGGATATCGAACTTTGGAAAGATGTACCTGAGGAAAAATGGAACGATTGGTTATGGCAACTAACCAATACGATTAGAACGTTAGATGATTTAAAAAAGGTTATTCATTTAACGCCTGAAGAGGAAGAAGGCGTTAAAATATCAACGAAAACCATTCCATTGAATATTACACCTTATTATGCCTCACTGATGAGTCAAGACGATCCACGCTGCCCGATTCGCATGCAATCGGTACCCATTTCAGAAGAAATTCATAAAACCAAATATGATTTGGAAGATCCACTTCATGAGGACGAGGATTCGCCTGTAGCTGGATTGACTCATCGTTATCCAGATCGCGTCCTCTTCTTAGTAACCAATCAATGTTCTATGTATTGCCGTTATTGTACAAGGAGAAGGTTTTCTGGGCAAATCGGCATGGGTGTTCCGAAGAAACAATTAGATGATGCAATTGATTATATTAAAAACACACCTGAAGTTCGTGATGTCCTCATATCAGGAGGAGACGGCCTATTAATTAATGATAAAATCCTCGAATATATTTTAAAAAGCTTGCGAGAAATTGATCACGTGGAAATTATTAGAATTGGTACAAGAGCACCTGTCGTGTTCCCGCAAAGAATTACGGAAAATCTATGTAATATTTTGAAAAAGTATCATCCAGTCTGGTTAAATACCCATTTTAATACATCGATTGAAATTACTGAAGAATCGAAAAAGGCTTGTGAAATGTTAGCAAATGCTGGTGTGCCAGTAGGGAATCAATCAGTTATTTTGGCAGGTATCAATGATAGTGTACCAATTATGAAAAAGCTGATGCATGACTTAGTTAAGATTAGAGTAAGGCCGTATTATATTTATCAATGTGACTTATCTGAAGGGATTGGCCATTTCCGTGCGCCTGTTTCAAAAGGGTTAGAGATTATTGAAGGTTTGCGAGGTCATACTTCAGGATATGCTGTGCCAACGTTTGTTGTAGATGCGCCAGGAGGAGGAGGGAAAATTGCCCTTCAGCCGAATTACTTGATCTCACAAAGTGCGGATAAAGTAGTCTTAAGAAACTTTGAGGGGGTAATTACGACTTATCCAGAGCCTGAAAACTATGTCGCAGGTAAAGCTGATGATTATTTCCAAGGTGTATATGGAGATATGGAAGAGATGAAATCAAAAGTTGGCGTGGCAGGCCTATTGAATGATGAAGCATTTAATCTTGTCCCAGAAGGACTATCTAGATTAAATCGCCGGGATCATTATGACCATGATCCATCTCATAGTAATTTGAAGAATCGTAGAGAAAAACGTGACGAGTTAAAAGAAAAGAAATACCAAGCAGAACAAAAGAAAAGGTCAGAATCGGAAACGGCAGCTTCTAATGAGTGAGGTGATAACAATGCACAGCCATTGTACATGGTGTGATAGTAAACATATTGAAGAGAAAAAAGCCAGTGTGTTTTGGGAACTCCCCGATGGCTCAAGAGCAATAGAAATTACCGAAACACCCTCTATTTTATGTCACGACTGTGATATGGAATATCAACCAGATGAGCAAGTAAAAGAAATTGAAGATCAACTTTTTTTAATTGATACGAAAACAATAGATAAAGAGATTTCTTTTGCGGAATTGATGGCAAGACCGCGATTGCTAAAGAGAAATTATTTTGATTTCTCCCAGTTAGATTAACCTAATGCTTGATTTGTTATTAACTTTCCTTCATGATGTAGAAAAACGGATTAAAGGAAGTTGGTACGATGGCAAAATCTTTTTACCATTTTTTAATGACCTACCGCCATCCTGAACCAAAGGATGAAATAAGTATTTTTGCAAACGATGCTTACCATGATCATAGTTTTCCTAAAATGTCTAAGAACTATCAAGAAATCAGTTCTTACCTTGAGTTAAACGGATCTTATTTAGCAACGATGACTGTCTTTGATGAGGCGTGGGAACGATATAATAATAAGGGATAAATGTTTAGTATTACCCATTTTCTTCCCCTATGATTCTATTTAATGGCGTTTCAAATAAGAAAGTAGGGTATTTCTAGCAATACGGAAGTAATAAAATCTGGTAGAGTAAATTTAAAAAGTACCTTATAGAGTAGAGACGTCAAAGAATCTACCTATAGGGTGCTTTTATTTATCAGTGACTTTTGAGTATTGCCGACATGTTTTATAACCCAATCTAGTAACATAACATCTTTGATAAGATGGAGGATCATAATCATCATAAGAAGTGAATGACAAGATTATATGAATTGTCTATATTCAAATATAATATTAAGAATAAATTGACAATTTTAAATATTTTTAATAAAATGTTAGTTAATCAACTGTGCATACACCCAAATCTTCGTTAGGAAGGGTGATAGAAAAGAGAGATATTGAGAAAAAGGCTGTAGGAATAGGTTTAATGATTAACGCAAGTTTTGCTCTACACTAATCATAATGACCACTATATCATTTTTTTTACCTTGTTATATAACGTCTACATACATGTATAAATGTGTGGGGGAGTTTGAAGCTACTAAAGCAAGTGGGAATTTAAACTAAGGATAAACAAAACTTATTATAAAGCTTAATCCAAGTGTTTTCCAAAACATTTATTTTTTTGACTTGTTATATAACGTCTACATACATGTATAAATATGTGGGGGAGTTTGAAGCTACTAAAGCAAGTGGGAATTTAAACTTAGGATGAATTAAACTTATTATAAATCTTAATCCAACTGTTTTCCAAAACATTCATTTTTTTTAAGTTTTTTATATAACATCTATATACATGTATATATGTGAGGAGAGTTAGAATGACTATTAATCGTGAAAGTTATATACCTTTGTATAAACAAATTGCGCAAGACCTTCAACAGAAAATAGAAAAAAACATCTTTGAGCCAGGTCAGAGATTACCTAGTGAACATGAATTAACAGAAGAATATCAGGTAAGCAGATTAACAGTTCGAAAATCAATCAAACTTTTATTAGAAGAAGACCTCATTATCATTCAACAAGGAAAAGGTATGTATGTTAAATTTCCAATCATTCAAACGGACATTATGAACGATGTATTAGACGTGCAAAACTTTAGAGGGTTTTATGAAACTTTAACAGGTCAAGGTCTAAATGTGAAAATAAAATTAGTTAAATACGGTGAAGAAAAGATTTCAAAAAATATTGCCGAAGCACTAGAATGTTCGATGGATACTAAGATACGTACAATATACCGTATATTTTATTTAAAAGATATGCCGATCGCTTTTAACATTACCTATTTATCCCCTGAATTAGTTTTTACAGAAGAGATGATAGAAGAGGTGGAAGACAAACCATTAAGTACATTGTTAAAAACAAGCAAAGATAATTCTCAGCTGGGTCTTGAGGAAATAAGGTGTTCAATAGGGGTACGTCCTGTTTCGAATGAAATAGCAAATAGGTTAAACGTCCCGAATAATCATCCTCTCATGACATTAAGCCGAGTATTTTACTATAAAGACGCTTCTCCTCTTGTAGCAGGGCTCATGTATCTAAATACAGACTGTTATCAATTCACAATTAGAAGTAACAGTAAAGATAACAATGATAAGCCGACTTTAGAAATGTTATCAATTTACTGATAAAAAATAAATTTAAAATAAGGGGGGAGTATTTTAATGAGAAAAATGAAAGCGTGTTCATTCTTTGTTATTTTGCTAGTTACATTAGTAATGCTAGTTTTATCTGCGTGTAATTCATCAGATGTTGCATCTTCGTCTGAGAAAGAAAAAGGAGAAAATGAGGGTTTACCACAGAATTATCCTAATAAATCTATTGATGCACTTGTTGGTTTTGCTCCTGGTGGTGGTCAAGACCTAATTATGCGTACAACAGCACAAATTTTTAATGATGAAGAGATGATAAACCAATCTTTTGTCATCACAAACAAAACAGGTGCTGGAGGTCGTATTGCAAGTGAAGAATTAGCGAGGCAAAAAGGTGATCCATACAAGTTAATAGTGGTCCCTGAATATGGTCCAGGTTGGGACCCAAGGCTTAATTTAAAGTTTTCTGATTTTCAACCAATTGCTTCCCTGGCTACTAGTGAACTATTTATCTATGTCCACAAAGATTCCCCATATGAAACGATAGAGGAGTTATTAAGTTCATTAAAATCGGAGAAAGATGTAACTATTGGTACGCTCGGTCCAATTGATGGTGGTGAAGCCTTTAAATGGGATCTGATTAAACAAGGCGCAGGTATTGATAAATTAAACTTCGTTCCAATGGAAGGAGCTTCTGAAGGGTTAACGGCTGTACTAGGTGGCCAAATTGATACGACGTTAGGTGTACTTCCATTAATTAATGACTATATCAAGACAGGTGAAGTGCGCGTGTTAGCTGTCCTTTCAGACGAACGCTCCAAAGATTTACCAGATGTCCCTACTTTAAAAGAATCAGGAGTGGAAGTTGCTTTCCATCGATATACAGGAATTTGGACAGGAGGAGACGTTTCAGATGAAGTTGTTAATTATTGGGCAGAAAACCTTAAGAAAATGACTGAAACAGATAGGTGGAAAACATTTTTAAAGAACCGTGGATTGTCTTCTTATTATTTAAATACAGAAGAATATACAAAGTTAATTGAGGAAGAGGGGATAGAATTTAAAAAATATTTAGAAAATTTGGAAAAATAATCAAAATTTAGATGTAAATAATTTATTTTAATTAGTAGTTCCTCAAAAGGAGGTTTCACATGTTCGTTGAGCGCTATTTTGGTTTCTTTTTACTGTTTGTTTGTACTGTTTTTCTCATCATGTCGTTTGGTTTACCAGTATATTCGACTAATCTGGGAGCAGTAGGCGCAGGGCTTTTCCCACGGATCATTTCAATTTTATTATTCCTTTTTCTTTGCTTCCACCTTTTTCAGATAATGAGATTAAAGAAAAAAGAGGCAGAGGAGCAGGTGGATAAAAAAACCCGATTTCAACAAATTTTCCTTATCGTCTTTCTGGTAGTGACAATTGGATTATCGTACGTTATTGGAATGCTAGCAAGTATAGGGGTTTTTATGTTCACCATTTTAGCATTTGTACAGAAAATACCTTGGTTTAAAGCATTTACCTTTACCATTGTCGTTTTAATTATGATGTATGTGATTTTTGAATTGTGGTTAGACAGTCCGTTGCCATTGGGAATCTTTGGATGAAAAATGATTGATTTTTGGGGGTGAGAATTTGTTATCGGAATTATTAACTGGATTTACTACGATGCTTTCAAGTCCAGAAGCAATGCTCTGGTGTTTAATTGGCGTAACTTTAGGCACAATCATCGGTGCATTACCTGGCTTGGGTCCTATTACCGGCATGGCCCTTCTTTTACCTTTAACGTTTAAGATGGACCAGTTAAGTTCTTTAATTTTATTAATGAGTATTTATTTAGGATCGATGTATGGGGGACGGATTAGTTCAATCTTAATTAACGTACCTGGTGATGGTGGCGCCATTGTGACAACATTCGATGGTTACCCATTGGCGAGAAAAGGAAAAGCGGGGTATGCCTTAACATTAAGCGCGATTGCCTCTTTTGTTGGGGGAGTTTTTGGGTTTGTGGGAATGGTATTTTTGACCACTATCCTTGCTAGATATGCACTTATGTTCGGACCTGCTGAATATTTTTCACTCATCTTATTTACGTTAATTGTAGCTTGTGGATTAACGCAGAAAAACCCATTAAAACCAATAATCGCCACATTGTTAGGTCTATTACTATCCACAATCGGAACAGATATGGTTACAGGTGAGGAACGGTTAACTTTTGGCTTTGTTGAATTATGGGATGGAATGAACATCGCTGTCATCGGTATCGGGCTTTTTGGAATTTCAGAAGTACTGTTTAGGCTTGAAGAGAAAGCAACTACAAGAGGGATGAAGACAAATATAAAATTCTCCTCTTTATTTCCAAAAGTAAGTGAGGTTGTTAGTAACACGGGTTCGATGATAAGAGGGTCAATTATCGGATTTATCGTGGGCGTTTTACCGGGACCTGGTGCTCTCCTTTCCACGTTTTTGTCTTATACTGTCGAGAAAAAAATGTCGAAGAAACCTGATGAGTTTGGCAAAGGTGCTCCTGCTGGATTGAGTGGTCCAGAAGCTTCCAATAATGCGTCAGTAGGTGGTGCACTTATTCCTACATTTGCTTTAGGTATACCTGGTTCCGCTTCTGCAGCCATATTGATGGGTGGACTCCTTATGGTTGGCTTACAGCCTGGGCCGCTTCTATTTGAAAATTCTTCAACCATCGTGTGGGCATCTTTTGCAGGCTTTTTCATTGCAAATGTATTGCTATTAATATTAAACGTTGCCTTTGTGCCTGCCTTTGCCTTGTTAATCCAAAAAATTGAACTATTCCTAGTCCCATTTATTGCCGCATTTTGTTTTATTGGTGTTTATATGATTAATTATAGTTTTTTTGATATCTGGCTTATGATCATTTTTGGCTTGGTTGGATATTTTTTTAGAAAAACGAATTTCCCTTTAGCTCCGTTCTTTTTTGCCTTTATTTTAGGACCAATGCTTGAGGATAATCTTAGGAAGGCAATCTTAACAGCCACAGGAGATTTAACCGTATTCTTTAAAAGCCCGATCTCACTATTTTTCCTAATAGCAACAGCTATCGTTCTAGTACTTCCACATATGAGGAAAAATAAAACAGAAATAAAATCTTCTTCTAAACACATGTAAATAAAAAAGGCAATCATCATCGTTTGGTTTTATATAGGATGTATATAGATGTCTACACATAATTAGGGGGGAGTATATATGGTTATAACGAGTGAATCACAAGAATTAGTTACTAAAATGCGTGAATTTATTTATAATGAGCTGCTTCCATATGAAAAAGCAATGAATATTAAAACGGAAGAGCTCGTTCCGACCGAAGCGATTCAATGGGTGAGAAATAGAGCCATTGAATTAGGTTTTTATGGGATTACTCTACCAAACGATTATGGTGGTCAAAATGTAAGTTTAAAAGAGTTATGTTTGCTGAAAGAAGAACTAGCTCGGTCAGGATCTGCTTTATGGGGATTTGTTTTAGGTGAAAAAGGCGGTGTCTTAAGAATTGGGCAGATGCTTGAATCATTCACAAAAGAACAGATTGAAAAGTATGTCAATCCATTAATTAAAGGGGAAACGAGTTGTTGTTTCGCTTTAACTGAGCCGGGAGCAGGTTCAGATGCAAAGGCCATCCAAACGACAGCTGTCAAAGATGGAGATGAGTACATTTTAAATGGCATAAAGCACTTTATTAGTGCAGCACCTTATTCCGATTTTGCTATTGTGATCTGCAAAGAAGTCGTTGAAGGAAAATTTGCTGGCATAACCGCATTTTTAGTTGATAGAAAAACAAATGAAAAACCGGGCTATGAATTAGGGGAAACACAAATTCCCATTTCAGGAGAGCATGGAACAGGGGAACTGATTTTCAATAATTGTCGAGTACCTTCTGAAAATATCCTTGGAGAATCAGGGAAAGGATTTTTACTTGGAATAAAGAGGATCAGTCAAAATCGAGCCATTTGGGGTGTTACATATATTGGGGTGGCTCAAAGAGCATTAGATTTATCAATTAAACGTGCAAATGAACGTAAGCAGTTTGGACAGTCAATCGGTGAGTTTCAAGCTATTCAACATATGCTAGCAGATATGGCGACAGAAATTTATGCTGCAAGATGTATGGTGTACGATGCTATCGAAAAACTTGAGAATGGGGAAGGTGACCGAGCAACTGCTTCAATGGTAAAGCTGTTTACATCTGAAGTGGCTGGACGTGTGTTGGACAAAGCAGTGCAAATTTTCGGCGGTCAAGGGCTTATGAAAGGCCATCCAATTGAACAAATGTATCGTACCGTAAGAATGTTTAGAGTCTTAACTGGTACTTCCGAAATTCAGAGAAATACAATCGCGAAAGAATTGTTACAGGTGAAGTGAAAAATAAAATAAAGGATAGGTGATACGGATGAGTATAGAAACTATTCAAGGTTATATGGATAAAGCATTAAGACGATTTGAAGAACATCCTGCAGTAACATTCATGTCAACAAATGAAACCCTAACCTACCGCGAATTACGTAAAGAAATAGACAAAATTGCAAGTTTTTTAGTTAGTCTTGGTGTGAAAAAAGGTTCACACGTTGCTTATCTTATTCCAAATAGTATGGAATTCGTTCTTTTTAGCCAAGCTGTTGCACGCTGCGGGGCAACTTCGATTCCAATGGGGGTTAAGTTAGGCGTTCGTGAAGTTGCCTTTATTTTAAATGATTCTGATACGGATTTTGTCATTATGGCTACGGAAATGCATATGAAGACAGTATTAAAATATGTGAATGATAAAAAAGAGCAACAGCAATCCGTAAAAGTAATAGGGTTGGCGGGTTTTAATCTACAATACCCAGAAGAGTTTATCACGATAAGTAGACAAGAAATCCAAAAAGTTGAAAACGTGTCGTCGTTCCCAGACATGTCACCTGAAGATATCTCTATGATTTCCTATACCGGTGGGACAACTGGGATGCCCAAGGGTGTCATGCACTCTCAAGGAGGGAAAGCTGCTGCACTTATTGCGAGCTTCATAGAGTTTCCAATGGATGACCGCGATAAAGTGTTATTAACGACCCCGCTTCAGCATTCAGCGGGAAGTTTAATGCTACGGGCGTTAGCCGGTGGAGCGCATGTTTATATTGATACGTTTAAGGCGGACACATTTTTAAAGACGGTACAAGAGAAGAGGATTACGGTTACTTTCACAGTACCAACGATCATTTATCGGATTATCGACAAAGCGAAAAAAATGAAATTTGATGTTAGTTCTTTACGAAGCATTCACTACGGTTCTTCGCCAATTTCTTCCGAAAGGTTAAAAGAAGCGATAGAGTTGTTTGGTCCGGTATTTGTTCAACAGTATGGAGCAACTGAAGCGAACGTTCTCATTACAAGAATGCACAAATTCGATCACGTACGAGCGTTAGAGACAGGGGCTAAGTTTCTCCAAAGTTGTGGAAAACCTTGTTTAATGACTCAAATACGAATAATAGACGATGGAGGTCAAGATGTTAAAACATATGAAAAGGGAGAAGTGATTTTAAAATCACCGTACTTAATGGAAGGCTATTATAAACGGCCCGATTTAACAAGCGAAGCAATCAAAGATGGCTGGTTTTATACAGGAGATATTGGCCAATTCGATGAAGAAGGTTTTTTATATATTGTTGATAGAAAGAAAGATATGATCATCTCAGGTGGAATGAACGTTTATTCTGTTGAAGTTGAAAAAGTTGTTAATCAACATCCTGCAGTTGTGATGAGTGCATGTATTGGTGTCCCTGACCCAGATTGGGGCGAATTAGTAACAGTCTTTGTTGTTTTACATGATGGGGTGAAGTGTTCAGAAGAAGAAATGGTTGAGTTTTGTAAAGCGCGAACGTCTAGTTATATGGTCCCTAAAAAAGTCTATTTCAAAGAAAATTTACCATTAACTCAAATAGGGAAAATTGATAAAAAAGAATTGAAAAAGGACTTTTGGAAAGATAAAGAAAGACAAATAAATTAAAAAATATGAGGACTAATTTAGGAGGTATATAAATGTCAGGTACTATTCCGACAAGTCATTTATCCAAGCGCCCAAAGAATGCTACTGCTGTTACAAAAAAAGCAAATAAGGATTTTTTAACATCTCTAAATTTTGAAAACAAGCAAGATTTCGAAGATGCGGATAGGGGTTTAATAGCTTCGTATGAGAATAGGATAGAAAGTTTAAATATCCAAAATCATCCATCTCCTGATACTGTCAATCCAAGCTTGTGGAGGAATGTACAATTACAGGCAAAATCAGGTCTTTATAAAGTCGTTGAAGGTGTGTATCAAGTTCGTGGACTTTCGTTAGCAACAGTGATTTTTGTTGAAGGCAAAAACGGAGTCATTGTCATTGATACTTCATCTAGTAACTCTGCTGCAGATGCGGCAATGGAGTTATATTATAGTCATCGACCTAAAAGGCCAGTGACTGCCATTATCATTAGTCAAAGCCATGCTGACCATTTTGGGGGTACACAGTCAATACTCCAATATGCTGAGACATCTACTATTCCTATTATTGTCCCTGAACATTTTACACAAGAGATGTTTAGTGAAAATGTCCTTTTAGGCCCAATCATGTCTAGGCGTGCATCCTATCAGTTTGGTATAGGGCTACCAGTGGGAGAAAAAGGATTTTTATCCGCAGGCATCGGAACTGTTTTCGACTCAGGTAATGGTTTTGAGATGCCCAATAGAGAAATAAAAGAAGAGAAAGAGCAATTAACAATAGACGGTATCAACTTCGAATTTTTGTTAACACCAAATACTGAAGCACCTGTAGAAATGCATTTTTACATTCAGGATTACAAAGTATTATTTGTATCAGAAAATGTGAATAAAACAATGCATCAAATTTATACGATGAGGGGGGCAAAAACTCGCGATACGCTAGAATGGGTGAAGGCAATCGACCAAACCATTGAGCTATCGATAAACAAAGAGATTGATGCTTTAGTCATGGCACATGCCTGGCCAGTATGGGGAAAAGAGCAAGCGCTTGAACATTTGGTATTACAACGTGATCTTTATAAATATATCCATGACCAAACCATTCGACTAGCCAATCATGGGTATACAATGGAAGAAATATCAGAAAAGCTCAAGCTTCCTGAGACGTTGGACCAATATTGGGGTAATCGAGGATACTATGGTACTTTAAAGCATAATTCTAAAGGGATTTATAATTTCTATCTAGGCTATTATAGTGGTCATCCCTCTGATTTGGATCCACTTCCACAAGTTGAAGCAGGTCAAAAATATGTAAAGTACATGGCTGGCTCTACTCATGTAATCAAACAAGCGAAAGCTGATTTTGAAAATGGGGAATATCGTTGGGTTGCGCAAGTATTAAAGCATGTAGTGATGGCTGAACCAGAAAATACGGAAGCTAAAGATTTATTAGCAGATGCTTTTGAACAATTAGGATATCAGGCAGAATCAGCTAATTGGCGTAACGCTTATCTTATCGGGGCATCAGAACTAAGAAATGGGACTAGGAAGAAAAGGGCAACATCGAAAGGTAATCCGGTTATGATGCTTAAAATGCCGTTTGATGAATTTTTTAAATTACTTTCTGTAAGGTTAAATGGTCCGAAAGCAGCAAATAAAAAAATGACCATGAATATTTCTCTATCTGATGAAGAGGAGAAATACACCATTTATCTCGAAAATTGTGTATTAAATAAGAGAAATAAGTTAGATGAAAATCCAGATCTTTCATTCATTAGTAATAAGGCGACATTTTATGCGATTGTAAGTGGAATCCTTGACCCAGTGGAAGCTATTACTTCAAATAAACTAAAATTATTTGGTGACCAGACAAAACTGGATGAATTTTTAAACCTACTCGATCAATTTGATCATTCTATAAATATTGTCACTCCTTAATGATAGGGCAGAAAATGCCCTATTTCTAATCTTAGGCAGTCCCAAGGAAATCTCTCTCATCCCATTTATAGAAAGCTCAATTTTCATACATTAAAAGGATAGGTTGCTATGTTAGATAAAAAATATAATTCTTTCATTTCGATTAGATCATACCAATTACAAACACTAAAAAAAGATTTCATTTCAGGGATGACGCTTTTTGTCATGCTTGTTCCCCAAGGGATGGCCTATGCGATGCTAGCGGGCCTCCCACTAATTATGGGTCTATATGCATCCACCTTGCCATTAATCATATATGCAATATTTGCATCTTCTAGGCATTTATCCGTTGGGCCAACTGCGATAACCTCATTACTGGTTTTTTCCGGCGTATCTGTAATTGAAAAACCAGGCACTTCTGAATATATTATTCTTGTTATCTTTTTAGCAATGATGGTTGGGATTTTTCAGCTTATCTTAGCTGTTTTGAAAATGGGGATGATTGTTAACTATATTTCTCCTTCGGTTTTAGGAGGCTACACCTCTGCAGCTGCTATTATTATTGGATTAAGTCAGTTAAAGCATTTATTAGGAATTACCGTAGAAACTCACCTGCAAATACATCTAATATTAAAGGAGTTAGTCAATGAGATTCCGAAGATTCATTTTTTAACACTTTTAATTGGCGGCTGCAGCATAGTATTTTTAATTATACTAAAAAGAATAAATGCTAGAATTCCGGCTGCGTTACTTTTAATTGTTTTTTCCATTATAAGTGTCTATGCCTTTGGTTTACATGAACGAGGTGTTCAAATTGTGAGAGAGGTACCAAGCGGTTTCCCTACTCCGGTGTTCCCAACAATTACGCTGGATGCAGTTAGGCAATTAATCCTTCCTGCTCTTACCATTGCGTTATTAGGGTTTATGGAGTCACTTTCTATAGGAAAAACAATCGCAGAAAAAGAAGGTTATAAAATCAATCCTAATCGAGAGTTAACCGCTTTAGGATGTGCAAATTTTTTCGGTTCCTTTTTTCAGACTTTTCCGATCAATGGTAGCTTTTCAAGGAGTGCAGTCAACTATCAAAGTGGTGGAGTTACGCAAATGGTCTCAATAATTACTAGCATACTCATTATCATTGCTCTACAATATTTCACTTCATATTTTTATTATCTCCCTAATGCTGTATTAGCTGCAGTTATCATCGTTGCGGTCTATAAATTAATAGATTTCAAGCAATTAAGGAAATGGTTTAAATTAAAGGCAGTTGATGGTTGGAGCTGGTTAGTTACTTTTGCTGCGACATTAGTTATTGGTATTCAATGGGGAATAGTTATTGGGGTTGTTTTTAATTTCAGCATTTTATTTATTAAGATATCTAAGCCTAGGGTCATAGAAATAGGATATTTAGAAAAGGAGAAAGTGTTTCGCGATATAAAACGATTTCCAGATGCTAAAACGCGAGATGATTTGATTATCGCCCGCATAGACTCGTCTATACACTTTTCAAATATTTCATATTTAGAGCATAAATTAAACGAGCTTATATTGATTAAACCTAATGCGAAATTAGTTATTGTTGATTTTTCGGGAGTAAATGATATAGATGCACATTCCTTTAAATCTTTAGAAGAAATGATAGAGCAATTAAATCAAGAAAACGGGATTTCTTTATACTTTGTAGGGATGAAAGGACCAATCAGAGATACAGCTGCTAAAGCAGGATGGACAAAGAAATTTGCAGAGGAGCTTAGTTATTTCTCTATAGTACAATTACTTGAAGATAAACAAATTAAGTTTTATCCTCAACGGGAAAGTGGTGATCCTTTTCTATATATGAGGTGAAAGAATGTCCATTATATGTGAAGAGGCTAAAAAAATACTAAAAAGCTTTAATCAAATTAGAATAAATGAAGAATAAAAAACTGAGTGAGGGAAAATCTTATTCAGTTTTTTTTCGTAAATAAACAAAAGATGAACATTGCCCTAAAAAATTTGGACGTCCCTGTATACGAGCGAAAATGCCTTTTCATGCATATACTATCTTAATTAAAAGTCACGACTATTGGAAAGGATGAGGGCAATGGTTAATCGTAAAAAACCGAAATATGAAGTTGGTGATACAGTCGTGATTACAATTTATGGAACGGTAGGGAAAGTAACAGATGTAAAATGGCTTGACGGTATGTATGTTTATGAAGTGAATAAAAGTGATGGTCTATACTTGGAGTCAAGTTTACAGCCACTTTCAGAGTTTGAAGGAGATGTAAGTGATAAAGAGCATGTAGATATTGAGTATCAATACTTTTTTGGGGATCTCGTCCAAGTGAAGGGGTATGGTACTGAGATTTTCAAAGTAGTGGGCTTTCGTACCGAGATTTGGCGGTATAAAGAAGATGCATGGGAAGACGTCATTTATGAGTTATCTCGAATTTCTGATGGAGAGTGGCTTGAGGCTGGTGAAGAGGAGCTTTCCTTATTATCTGATGCCGAACAGGCGGACGAATTTATAGAAAAATTAGGCATGTTGTTTCTTATTAACCAACAAGCAATTACCGAAATAAAGAATAACGAGGATTTTTGTAATCAAAATGTTGAAGTAAGTCGAACGGATCTTACAACCAACGAAGAGAAACAAATCATAGATGGTTTGCTAGACATATATAATGACTATTCTTTTTTGTACAACTTTTTTCAAGATGAAGAATATGAAAAAGCGATGAAAATAATATTAAAAAAACTGGAAACTATCACAACGAAAGTAAAAAAGGTTAATCTTACAAAAGATGAAACAGTTGAATAGTTGCCACTGAAATGATAGGAATGCCTACTAGTAAAACAGCGATGAATAAAAAACGTAATAACCGATCAATTAGTTGTAGTGATTTCCCTTCTTCATTATTTACATCTTCTATAAAACGATTGCAGACTGCTGTGAACTTTTCCATAAAATCATCCTTTCAAAACTAGTGATAGAAAATATTTATGTACTTTTACTAGATTTAATGACAAGAGAATGAAAAAATTTTTTCTATTCAAATGTTGCATGTTTCATAAAGGTGTCACATACAATTTGTACAAAGGGGGAGTCGCATATGAAGGAAATTGAAGTTTTTATAGATACTGAAGAAATTGCTGAATTTTTCTTTCATGAGTTGACTAAAAGAGGGTTCGTTCCTGTAGAACTAGAAGTAGATGAATTAGCTGATATTACCTTTGAATACTTAATCAAAAAGTGTATTATCGATGAAGATGTAAGTTTTGATTCGGAAGAGTAAGAAAATACGATAAACACAAAAACCCAACCAACTGTATGATGTTCCTTTATGGATCAATTGTTGGTTGGGTTTTAATATTTACACAAAAAATCTTTCTAAAAGTCTATGACCTTCTATAAATGATTGAAGAAATGCAAAATATCTATTCTCTTCTCTCCGCTCCAAATTATTCGAAATAATCCCATCTACACCTAATAATTGCATTTGCTTGAACTGTAATGGAGTAACAATCGTCCAGGCATAGATCGTATATCCATAATGTTTAGCTTGTTGAATGAATGATTGTGTTAAATTCGAATAATGAATCGATAAAAAACTAATTTCTGTTTTATAGGAATACATTTGAATCAAATTAATAGGCGTGGATAAAACAAGGCCAATGGGAAAGTCAGGAGCGCGTTCCGTGAATTGCTTTAATGCATCAATATGAAAGGATTGGATTTGTAACATTTTTGCAGGTACACCAGCATTTACGGTTTGTTTTAATTGGTTTGCTAGTTGTTCTACAATTTCTGGCGTTTCTGCTCCAGCCTTAATTTCTATTAACAAAACGATCTTACCAGCAAACTCATCTAACACTTCTTGTAATAATGGGATTTTCTCTTCAGAAAAATGTTGACTGTACCAACTACCTGCATTGAGTTTTTGTAACTCTGCTATTGTCATATCATTCACTAAACCTTCACCATTTGTAGTCCGGTTAACAGATGCGTCATGTATGACGACAATTTTTTTATCTTTGCTTAAATGAATATCTAATTCGATTACGTCAAAGCCATTGTTTAGTGCAGAATGAAAGGCGGCCATTGTATTTTCAGGTGCTTGAGCAACGTCACCACGGTGAGCAATTTTTGTATAGTTTTTGTATGGGAATAGCCATTGAAAAGAGCTGCAAATGATGGAAACACAAACAAGCAGCAAAAAGAATTGACGGAAGTGAATTTTCTCTCGTTTCAAATTATCCCTCCCTTTTGTACCAATCACTATGTTTAATACTAGTTTATGAAACAAAAGCAAAAATGTAAGCGTTTTCAAAATAAAATTTCTTTTTAATCGACAAAATTAGGCGAATTTCTTTGAAGGAAATAAACGTAGAAAAAGCTAATATATTGTTTAAAATAATCATTTATTGGAGGGGTATATATGATCAAGCCTTTTGTAAAACCTAGAACAAAAGAATATGATGTTACCATTTTTCAAACTCCAAAATACAGAGAAACACGGGGCTATCGAGAAGTCTACCGCACACTTATTGAAGGTATAAATCATGAAGAATGTTTATCAACTGTATTTAAGCAATTTAATGTCCTAGATCGCATGCCTTTTGATTTCCAAGGGAGATTTTTATCAACGGGAGATATTTTATATATTGATGAAGGTAGAAGAGGACAATATTATTATCAATTAAAGTCGGGTGGTTGGGCCTTAGTGAACCGAATAATGGTTAGGTAATGAAGTGTAGTGTAAAACTTTGCTTCTCTTTTCATTTCCATCACAACTCATCCTATGCTATATTTTAGATAATTCACGATTTTAACAGATGGAGGAATATCATGAGTGTACATATTGGAGCAAAAGAACATGAAATTGCAGAAACAGTTTTACTACCAGGTGATCCACTAAGGGCAAAATATATTGCAGAGAACTTTTTAGAAGATGTAAAGTGCTATAATGAAGTCCGCAATATGTTTGGTTATACAGGCACTTATAAAGGCAAAAGAATATCTGTTCAAGGTACTGGAATGGGCGTTCCTTCCCTTTCTATTTATGTGAACGAATTGATAAATAGTTATAATGTGAAAAACTTGATCCGTGTTGGCACATGCGGAGCCATCCAAAAAGATGTGAAAGTAAGAGATGTGATCCTTGCGATGACAGCTTCTACTGACTCCCAAATGAATCGTTTAACTTTTGGTGGTGTTGATTATGCACCTGCAGCTGATTTCGATCTATTGCGCAAAGCTTATGACAGCGGTGTAAGTAAAGGATTGGAATTGAAAGTTGGGAATGTTTTTACAGCTGATATGTTCTACAATGATAATGCTGAACATGAAAAATGGGCCCAGTATCAAATTCTTGCTATCGAAATGGAAACAGCAGCACTTTACACGTTAGCAGCTAAGCATGCAAGAAAGGCCCTTTCTGTCCTTACAGTAAGTGACCACATTATTACTGGTGAAGAAACTACATCTGAAGAAAGACAAACGACTTTCAATGAAATGATTGAAGTAGCGTTAGAAGCGGCAATTTCATAAATCGATAGGTTAACGAGTGATTGTTTTTCGTAGTCACTCGTTTTTCTTTTGCCTTTAAGCTAAAAGTAAAAGCAAATATATCTTCAGATCTGTTTATTTGATTCGTTTTCTCTATTGATTCAGCAGCTACTTAAAATGACCCTTTTCTCTTTTGTTATTGGTAGAATCACTCATAGTAAGGTTCATAGACTAAGCCTTTCTCTTCTTTCGCAATTTATCATATAAAGTGTTATGATAGACGTTGACATAAAGAAAGAGAATAGGGGAAAAGTAATGAAGAAAGTACTTGTAGGAACAGTTACAGTTGCTCTTTTTCTAGGAGGCTGCAGTCAATTAGATCCTTATTTAGAAAAAATACCTTTTCTATCTAATTCAGAACCAACTTCAGTAGATGAGCCTGTAGAAAATGAAGAGGACAATCAACAAGAAACAGAAAACAATTCAACTGAACAACCTCCCGAACAAGGTGAACAAAATGAAGAGGAACTAACATTAGCTTCTCAATTTTTTAATCAGATTGAAGATGTAGATGGAACTCCAACTATAACAAACCCAACCAACTTAATGGTAATGGTGAATAAAGACTTTGCTTTACCGGCAAATTATGCTCCGAAAGATCTTGTACGTGCAGATGTTGAATATTCTTTTGGAGATCAAGATATTGAAAAAAGTTACCTTAGAAAAGAAGCCGCAGATGCATTAGAAGAATTATTCTCTGCAGCTAAAAAAGAAAATATAGCGTTATTTGCTGTATCTGGGTATCGTTCATATGATCGACAGGAAGCAGTTTTCCAAGCAGAGGTAAATAGCGTAGGTGAGGAAAAAGCTTCGGAAGCAGTTGCTCTACCTGGAAGTAGTGAACACCAAACAGGATTAGCGATGGACATTTCAAGTCCTTCAGTTGATTACACGTTAACTCAAGATTACGAAGATACAAAAGAAGGTAAATGGCTAAAAGAGAATGCACATAAGTACGGCTTTATTTTACGTTATCCAAAAGGAAAAGAAGAAATAACGGGGTACAAATTTGAACCTTGGCATTTTCGCTATGTCGGAAAAGAAGCAGCAAAAGTCATTTTTGAGAAAGATTTAACATTAGAAGAATACTTTAATACGGTAAAAGAAATTTAAGTACGCTTCTTCATAAAAATGTACCCAAAAGCGATCAATGGAACAATAGGGAATAGAAAAAAGTATTGTAAAAAATGATCAATACGAAATAAATAACAACTCATTGGCAGGAACAAAATGAAACTTAATAATGCTTGAACATAAGAATGATTAAATATTCCTGAGATAAGAAAGATAATAGATAAAGCAAAACAGCACCATAGTAATATACCAGGAATCATGCATTCATTCTCCTTTCATCATTTATGTAATGATTATGTGGGGTTTGGGAAAATTAGAAGTGAACAAATGAGATTCACTATATAGAAGAAGTCTTTCCTCATTTAATTGATACATAAAAGAAGCCTGAATTCTTGAGATGAAAGGAATACATAAGAAAATTCTTCCTCTTTTCCAAAGAAATGAGATATAATTTGCAGTACAGTAATATAGTTATTGATACCGATAACGCCAATATAAAATCTTAAACTTGAGTAAGCATCACAGCTTACAGTGATGAAAGTGGTGAAAGGGTTGTCTAATGAAGTAAATAATGATGAAGAAAAACAGGAAATAAAGGATAAGCCTAAGCTAATAAAAATGAAATTATTCCCATTTATTATGCTTGTATTCATCCTCGTTTTTGTTACAGCTGGAATCACAACATTAGCATTGTCTTTCGGTGACGAGAAGGCCGTTAATGTAGGAACGAATGAAAGAAGTGAATTTTCAAAGTTATATCAAGCTTATGATTCCTTGAACGAAAATTATTTCCAAGAAATTGATTCGGGTGAATTAATTAATGGGGCTATCAATGGGATGCTAGATTCACTAGATGATCCATATTCCGATTATATGAACGAAGATGAAGCGGCTAATTTTCACCAAAGCATCTCCTCTTCTTTTGAAGGGATTGGCGCAGAAATTACGGAACAAGACGGACAAATTGTCATTGTCTCACCATTAAAAGGGTCTCCTGCAGAAGATGCTGGCTTACAACCAAATGATCAGATTGTATCTGTTGATGGCAAGAGCTTGCAAGGAATGAGTTCTTCAGAAGCAGTCCTTTTAATAAGAGGTGAAAAAGGATCAAAAGTAGAACTGGAAATTGGTCGTGGTGGCAACAGTGAACCGATGAATGTAACAATTACGAGAGATACAATCCCTCTTGAAACGGTATATGGAGAAATGTTAGAAGATGATATTGCCAAAGTCCAGGTCACTTCCTTTTCTGAAAATACAGCGCAAGAACTTGTGGATGTGTTAAATGATTTAGAGGAAAAAGGTATGAAAGGGCTTGTTTTAGATTTAAGACAAAACCCTGGCGGATTATTAGATCAAGCAATTGAAATTTCTAGTTTGTTTGTACCAGAGGGTGAAATCTTATTCCAAATTGAAGATCGCAATGGGAATAGAGAGGCTGTGCAGGCACCTAATGGAAAGCAAATGGAGACGCCTCTAGTCGTGGTGATTGATGAAGGTAGTGCTAGTGCTTCAGAGATATTAGCAGCTGCCGTTCATGAATCGGCTGATGTAAGTTTAATCGGTAAAAAGTCATTTGGTAAAGGAACTGTACAACGTGCTCAAGATTTTACTGATGGCTCAAATATGAAATTTACAACAGAAAAATGGCTGACGCCAGATGCAAACTGGATTCATGAAAAGGGTATTGAGCCAGATTATGAAGTGTCATTGCCTGAATATGCTTCCTTACCTTATATTAATCCTGAGAAACCATTAAAAATATCGGAATCATCCAGTCAAATTAAGTCAGCACAAGCGATGTTAGTAGCACTGGAATATGATCTTGATAAAGATGATGGATTCTTTGATGAAGAAACAGAAGCTGCAGTGAAAGCTTTCCAAAAGGATCATGAGTTGGAAGAAACAGGTGTTATTGAAGGTGAAACAACCGTGAAACTTATGGAAGCTTTACGTGAAAAACTACTAGAGAACGATACTCAAATCAAGAAAGCAGTAGAAGTTTTAAAAGAAGAAATGAAATAATAACGAAGAACGTCTAATATCGTTTAAGCGGTCTTAGCCCTATGTTTTATAGGGGTAAGGCCGCTTCTTTTTTTAATTATCAAAATTGAACAGACGATATGATGGATGTTGGCTGTGACATTTAAAATTCATGCTGAGAGAAAGCAAAAAGAGTTTACGTGTCATTCAGAAGCTAAAACAGGAATGAAAGCCGAGCAAAATCACAGCACTCAGGAAAAAACCAAACGTAAGCAGAGCCGATGAAATGTAATAAAATTCAAGAATATTTATTTCGAATGACGAATTTATTTGAAAAAGACGGATGTTTTTTTAACGGTTTTGTGGTAAATTAGCAATATTCTAAAATTGTATTGAATATGGAAAGAAGGATGTGTGATGCACGAAACAAGTGAATTAATGAACCATAAGGAGGAGAGTAGAAGTAAGCGTCTTATGCTGGCAGTTATTCTAGGGTTATTATCTGCTTTTGGACCATTATCCTTAGATATGTATCTTCCGGCATTACCTAATCTAGCAGATGACCTGCATACAAGTGCATCATATGCACAATTAAGCTTAACGGCCTGTATGGTTGGTTTAGCTTTAGGACAAATTTTTGCTGGGCCAGTTAGTGATATGGTTGGTCGTAAGCGACCGTTAATAATTGGACTTATTTTATATTGTCTCATTTCAGTTGCCTGCGTGGTTTCCCCAAACGTTGAGTTGTTCATCATATTGAGGTTTATTCAAGGGTTAGCGGGGGCTGTAGGAATTGTTATATCAAGAGCCGTTGTACGAGATTTATACAGTGGTACACAATTAACTAAATTTTTTGCCACACTTAGTCTAATAAATGGGGCAGCACCTATTTTAGCACCCGTTTTTGGTGGGCAGTTATTAGCGATTACCTCTTGGCGAGGGGTATTTTTGGTTTTAACATTCATCGGATTTCTTAGCCTATTATTGGTTATGTTTTCGTTAAAAGAAAGCTTGCCTGCAGATAAAAGGTTAAATGGAGGCGTTTTTGCTTCCTTTAGCCGTTTCGGCAAAATCATAAAAGATCGCAAATTTATGGGATACGCTTTATCTCAAGGTTTTGTTGGTGCGGCTATGTTTGCTTATATATCTGGGTCCCCCTTTGTATTGCAAAACATTTATGGTCTTTCTCCGCAATTGTTTAGTGTGTGTTTTGCAATAAATGGAATTGGTATTATATTAGGCAGCCAATTAACGGGAAAACTTTCAGAGCGAATACATGAGGGAACTTTATTAGTAGGTGGATTGTCGATTGCATTAGTTGGAGGGGTTACATTACTTCTAAGTGAAATTTTCCATTTAGGTATTTGGGGTGTTCTTATTCCATTATTTTTAGTTGTTTCTGCTGTTGGGGTAGTTAATACTTCAACTTTTTCCTTGGCAATGGCTTCACAAGGTGAAAATGCTGGTAGTGCGTCAGCCTTAATTGGTTTAATGACGTTCTTGCTTGGTGGTATGGCTGCTCCGTTAGTTGGGATAGCGGGTGAATCATCTTCATGGCCGATGGCACTTATTATTGCTATTGCAGAAATCTTAGCTCTAGTATCTTATTTGTTTTTAGTTAAAGGATGGATTGTAAAAGAATCGAAAGGATAAACACCATGATTAAACGATTGCAAGATTATATTAACCAGTTTCATCGCACGATATGGATTTTACTAGTTGGTACCATCCTATCTCGTGGGGCGGCATTTATGACGTTGCCCTTTTTATCTATATATTTAGTGAATCAGGACTATCCTTCGTTTTTAATTGGCCTCATTATCGGAATGGGTCCGTTAATGTCGACAATAGGAGGTTTTATAGGAGGCCATTTATCTGACCAATTTGGAAGGAAGCCAATTATGCTTGTTGCATTAGTAGGGACAGCAGCAGCTTATTTTGGTTTTGCTTTGTCCTCCTCAGCTCTTGCTTTTTTGCTACTCAATGCTTTACTTGGTTTGTGTAATTCCTTTTTTGAACCAACGGCACAAGCATTGATGGCTGATTTAACAAAAAAGGAACTAAGAATGAAGGTATTTTCCTTAAGATATGTCGCAATTAATATTGGTGCGGCTGTTGGCCCATTAATCGGTGCTTTATTAGCATTAACAAACGCTTCTCTCACCTTTTATATTACTGGTGGTATTTATTTAGCATATATGTTCATTTTAGTGTTTACGATACAGCCTGTTCCTCGTTTAGAGAAAAAAGAAAATGTTACCTTACCTGTTGCCTTTCACATTGTACGGAGGGATAGGTCGCTATTGTATTATATTCTAGGTGGAATATTACTCGCGATTGGCTATTCGCAAATGGATTCTAACTTACCACAACACTTTGACAACCGCTTAGAGAATGGGGTCGTCATTTATTCATTTCTTTTATCCATTAATGCTATCCTTGTGATTATATTACAATTACCTTTTGCCAAACTGATGGAAAAAGTTCGCCCTTTAAAGTCTATGATTATTGGTTCAGCTCTTGTAGCTGTCGGTTTGTTCTTTTTTGCTATATCCACTCATTGGATAATGGCAGTTATCGGTGTAATCTTATTTACCTTAGGAGAAATATTATCGTTCCCAGCAAGTAGTATCTTGATTGATCAGTTGGCTTCTGAGGAATTACGTGGCACGTATTTTGGTGCTGCTCAGTTTAGGAATACAGGTAGTTTTATTGGTCCAATAATTGGCGGTTATTTGATTGGTATTAGTGGGGGGACAATTGCTTTCTTTGTGATAGCCGTCATTTGTTTAAGTAGTATCATTTTCTTCTCAGCAGGAATGAAAAAAGAAGAAATAGTGACAGTAGAAAAAAATCAAGTTGATTAGACGCCGAACAAACTAACAACACACTGTATGTAGGTTGTTGGTTTGTTTTTATATATGAAAACCCCACTACTCTAGGAAAGCAATCACGTAAATAACTTTTTCCCCTCATTTAAAGTATAAAGATGTTCATCTATCCCTACACTGAATGAATAAAGGAAAAATAAGGAGGATGCACCATGAGAAAATCTTTCATTATTTTATTAGCTTTGCTATTAGCAGCTTGTTCATCTGGCATATCTGAAAAAGATCATCGTCAAAAAGAGAAGGGAACAACATGGAATAATTCAGAAGCAAAAACATTCTTACTTGTTGGTGTTGATTCTAGAGGAGAAGCAGATTCAAGATCTGATACAATTATGTTAGCTCGGTATGAACCAAAGGAAGAAAGAGTTAAACTTGTCTCAATCATGCGCGATAGTTATGTAGAGATCCCGAATTATGAAAAAGGATACCATAAATTGAACCATGCCTATTTTTTAGGGGGAACCGAATTACTTTCGCAAACAATCGAAGAAAATTTTCAAATAAAGGTTGATCATTCGGTTGTCATTGACTTTGAAGGATTTGCAAATATTCTAAATGCTGTTGCGCCAGATGGGCTTGAAGTGGATGTTCCCGCAGCAATGATTGAAGATATGAATATGAATATTGAGCCAGGGAAAAACTTTTTAAATGGTGAGCAGCTTTTAGATTATGTTCGGTTTCGTCATGATGATGAATACGATTATGGAAGAGTAAAGCGACAACAGGAAGTGCTTGCCTTATTAAAGGAAGAACTTAAAAATCATATGACATCTATTGAAGGAATCGCCAAATCACCAGAAATGATGAAAATGATGATGGCAAATGTTGATACCGATTTACATATTGATCAAATGTTTGCGATGGCTACCTCTGTATTATTGAATCCAATAACAGATATAGAAACAATGCGGATACCGGTAGACGATTCATTTGTGGATAAAAATTCTCCGCATGCTGGCGCTGTGTTAGATATGGATTATGAAGAAAATATCTCTGCCCTCAAGCAGTTTTTCGAAGGGAAGAATGTCACGGAGGTCAATGGGCAACCGTAATATTTGTGCCAATCTCTTATATCCTTTACAATGGTTCAATGAAAGAGGTGTGGTTTCCATGAGGCAGATTGTTCAAATGAATGATAATATAAAGAAGGAGGTCGTTCATGTCGAACAAACTTGTGAAATGTTAATCGCTGAAATGCTAAGACATTACGAACGACATGAACACTTGGTGATTGAATTTATTCGCTGTAAAAAAGGAAAAGTAGCAAAACTTGATCAATGTTTAGAAAGTGACTACCAATCTTTTATTGAAGTGGGATTAGAAGAAGAGGATGAATATTTCCCACATGGATATATTCCAGTATGGAAATGTAAGCAAGAAGAGTTTCAAAAAATAGGGTATATAACCGATGATACGTATGAAATAATGAAAAACAAACTCAGTAATATGATTGAAGAGACGATTGCAGAATAGATTTTAAGGGGAAAAATAAACATGAGCACAGAGATCTATATATTAGCTGGATTTTTAGGGAGTGGAAAGACCACACTTTTAAAGCAGTTGCTACAGGATGAAAAAGAGAACGGCAGAAAAGTGGCTGTATTAATGAATGAATTAGGAAAAGTGTCAATAGATTCAGATGCAATAGATGATGACATTCCGTTAAAAGAATTATTGGATGGCTGCATTTGTTGTACCATTCAGGACAAGTTAGAAGGTCAGTTACAAGGTTTATTAACGCTTGAAAAACCAGATGTTATCTATATAGAAGCGACAGGAGCAGCACATCCAGTGGAAGTGTTAGATGCTGTGCTCTCACCACTTTTTGCTAACTCCATTGTCCCTAAAGGTATTATCTCCATCCTTGATAGTGCAAGATGGCGAAACAGAAAAGAATTGACACCACAAGTGCTACAGCTATTAATTGAGCAAATTAGACATGCAGATTGTCTGCTCGTTAATAAAATTGACTTGTTAACAGAAGATGAACAAGCAAAAGTCATCCAAGAAGTTCAAAGTATTAATTCCACAGCGTTTACATTGTTGACAAAAAACGCAAAAGTACCAATAAAACGAATCAGAGAATTGTCCTTACTGCCGAAAGAAAAGCAATCAAGCAGTAGGATTGGAACAGATTTACATTTAAGTACGTTTGTTTATCAATTTAAAGGAGCTGTAGATCGATCTGCTTTTGAAGGTTTTTTGCGAGAATTACCCGACACACTTTACCGTATGAAGGGATATATTAAGTTTTCATCTTTAGCCTATCCACAGCTTTTCCAATTTTCTTACGGGATGCCTGTCTATTTTCAAGAAGAAATGAATATTCCTTTAAACATGGTCTTCATCGGAGAAAATATGGATTGGGATAAAATCGAAAGCGCACTACAATCTCTAGAAAAGCCAAAAGAAAATATCGATTCAAACTGAGTAGGATGATGTCTTACTCAGTTTTTTTATGAAGAAATTATCTACGCCTGTTGTTGTTAACTTAATCAAAAGACGTAATTCGATGCTGATTTTCTTACTTGGTTTAATCATTGGAGGAATCCACCCAAAAGTTACTATACATATAACTGCTCATGTTTAGGCAAACTTTACGATGAAACCTAATAAAGAAGAGTGATAAAAGATGAAAAAATTGTGTATTGTCTCCCTGTTTGTCATGCTTTATTTAGTGTCCCCTGCAAAGATGTATAGTATGGTGGATGATGAAATTGGATTACCGATCCAGATGTTGCCTTGGAAAGAAGCGAAAGAACATTTACCGAAGTTTAAGAAGTTTACTGTGCTAGATGTCGATACTGGTAAGCGATTTGATGTCCAACGAAGAGCTGGGAGTGAACATGCAGATGTTCAACCATTAACGAAAGCTGATACAAAGATAATGAAGGAAATTTATAATGGAAAATGGAGTTGGAAGCGAAGAGCGATTATCGTTATTAGTGATGGAGAGTGGATTGCTGCTTCGATGCACGGGATGCCACACGGGGCAGGTGCTTTATCAAATAATTTTCCAGGTCATTTTTGTATACATTTTTTCGGCAGTACGACACATCGCACCAATTCAATGGATTTGTCTCATAAATTGATGATTCTCAAAGCTGCTGGTAAACTTGATGAGTATATGGCTATATCGGAGCCGGAAAGAGTATCAGCTGCCTTTATAGCAGGCTTGAAACAACAAGATGCGTATCTTCTGTCGCTTGTCACTTTAAACAAGATAGATGACAAGACAATCCGTTCGATTGAAAATGTAAAGTTAGCTTCAATTGGTCAACTAGACGAAGGAAATACTGCATTAGTCGTTAATCTACCGATTCAAGTCGATTGGTATATAAAGAATAAAGGGAAGAAGAGCTATCGTGGTTCCATTCGTTTAGTTAGATTTTCCCCACTGGATCCATGGCAAGTCGATGCTAATCATTTCTTACAAAAAAATCGCTTGTGAATTTAAATGAAATAGTAAACGATATAATAAAAAAGAAGGCATTCTTAATCGTATCGATTTTGAACGCCTTCTTCAATTCCTGCACCCTAATTTTTATTGGTTTTCTCCAAACTTAATAAACGTTTTTTCGTCTTCTATTAGGCCACATGCACCGCATTGAATCCTTACTGTTGGACCATTATATTTTAAATGGAAAGCAGTTAAATTTTCAGCTGCATATTCTTCAAGTACAGAGCCTGATTGTGGGTCAAGCTTAACTGAACGCGGGTGTTGTTCGATAATGTTAAAGCGTGACCGATTTGTTTTACATGATGGACAGCAATATGGTGTAGTCATTGACTAGCCCCTTCCTATAGATGAATTACTTTTATTTTTAACCTTTAATTGAAATTTATGTATGAATCAAGTAGATTCAAATAAGAGAGGAGTGGATGAAATATGAATAGTAACGAACTTTTACAAAGCTACCGTTCATTATGGAAAAATAGAGAATTGGCAACAGGAGAAGAAAATGCAGATACTGTGTTAATGATAGCGATAGAAAAAGAGTTAAGAGATGAAAATGCACACCCACGAGTGAGAAAAGATAAACAAAGAAAGTTAATTGCTGCAATTAAAAGAATCAATGACTCCTCACTTTCTTCTGATATGAAAGTAGCACTCATTGATATACATTTTAAAGTTTTCGCTACAATCGATTGAATGTTTTCACACTTTTAACACAACCATTCGGTATCCTTGACTTATAAAAACATTGAAACTGGGGAGAAACTTTATATGCGTTATTACAAGGCGTTCATATTTTTCTTACTGATTTCTTCTTTCTTAACTGCCTGTAGACAGGAAGAATTCACAAATATACCAGCTGATCGGGATATTGCATTAACAGTCAATATTAAGGAAATGAGTCTATCATTTATAGACATACAGGCGCAAAAAAGCATCGGTTCATGGAAGGTCAATAAAGCATACACGGGAGGAAGTGTACTATCAGATGGCGACACTCTTTTACTGTATGGAGAAAAGTTAAACACCATTGATCTTTACTCATTATCTAGAGGGGAACTGATTCATCAGTGGACGATTGGTGAGGGGATTGTGGACGTTGAGGAACTAGGAGCTGACACAATAGTTGCTTTAGATGAGAGAAAAAATAGCGTCCGATTTTTTAATAGTAATGGAGAAGAAACAAGTGATATTGATATCTTTGATCGACCACTAGAAATGACACATGATGAAGCTCGTGATGAACTCATCATTATAGGATTTGATGAGAATGTCCTTACAAATATTGATTTAGAAACGATGGAAATAAAAGAAAACTATGAAATACATACACATGCAACAGGTTTGTTCTCATTAGATGACGAAATATGGGTCGGTGGACATGGTGAAGGATTAGATATTGAAAAATATGTACATGTTTATGATAGAGAGACCGGAAAAGCATTAAGAAAAATTAGTGTTCCTTCAATGCCAGTTGATTTTACCAAAGCTGATGATGCGATATTTGTTGTGAGCCATGGAACAAATCTGCTTTATAAGTTAAATGAGGCTGGTGAAGTATTAGGTGAAATGAGCGTAACAGCTAATCCTTTCACAATTGAAACCGTTAGAGATATGATATTGGTCGCAGGGTATGATAGCTCTGAGTTACAATTTATCGATTCAGAGACACTAAAACTGAAAGGATCGATAGAAGTAGGCGAAGGTCCGTTTCAAATTTTGCTTAGGGAGAACGAGGATTCATGAGAAAAGTAAATATATTAATTATTGATGATGAACCAGATATGAGAACATTAATTGAGATGTATTTGGAGAATTCGGGATTTAAATGCTTTACCGCTGAGAGTGGTGAAGAAGGCTACATGATATTGAAGGAAGCTGAAATTGATTTAGTCATTTTAGATATTATGATGCCAAATGAAGATGGATATGAAGTTTGTCAAAAAATACGTACGAACTCAGATATTCCAATCATTTTTCTGTCAGCAAAAGGAGAAGAATGGGATAAAGTGAAGGGGCTGCAATTAGGCGGTGACGATTATATTGTTAAACCACTAAGCCCAGGAGAACTTGTAGCTAGAATACATGCCGTTCTTCGGAGATCTGGAAAAGTGAAACAAGAATCCGAGCAAATAAAAATAGGGAAGTTATCAATTGATAAAAAAGCGCGGAGAGTCCTTGTCGAAGAGGAAAAAATTTCTTTAACTTTAAAAGAGTTTGAAATGCTTTCTTATTTAATTCAACATGTTAACCAGGCGCTTTCAAGGGAGCAGCTCCTTGAACATGTGTGGGGAATTGAATATGATGGTAGCTTACGAACGGTCGATACCCATATTAAAACATTAAGGATGAAATTGGGTATAGCAGATTACATTCAAACTGTATGGGGTGTAGGGTATAAATTAGAGGTACCAGACAAATGAAGTACCTTACCGACACATTAGCCAAAAAGTTATGGTTAACAGTGACGATAGCGATACTTATCACAATTGTTTATTCCTACCTATTATCTTATTTGTTTTATGAGAAATTATATGTCGAAAATGTAGAAGATACATTATTAGAAGAAGGATTAGCCTTAGCGTCTGATTATAAAGGTGGAGAAATAAGTACAGACTTAAAAGAAAAAGTAGCTTGGTACAATGATAAATCAGAAACCGATATTATCATGGTAGATAATCCCCGGGAATTAAGTGCATGCTTTCCATTTGAAATGAAGTATGATTCGCTTATTAACGGAGAAGAACGAGAGCAATTATTAAAAGGAACCCCAATTTACAAAACGGGTTTTGAAGAAAGATTTGATACTCGTATTATGGGTGTGATTATCCCATTATTAGATGATAATCGCCTCGCTGGTATTATTTATGTCTATTTACCGTTAGAGAAAATTTCTGATATTACACAGGATTTCGCTTATCTTTGGATGCTTGCCGCGTTCATCTTTCTTCTATTCGCCATTATGACAGGTACTTTTCTGATTAAAAGAATGACTAGCCCGTTAATGGAAATGAAGTTAGCAGCTGAACAAGTGTCTAGAGGGAACTATAATGTGCGGTTAGCGACAAATCAACAAGATGAAATTGGTGAACTGGCTAGTGCTTTTAATTCGATGGCCACCTCTATTCAAAAAGAAGATGATAAAAAGCGAGAATTTCTTGCTAATGTGTCTCACGAATTAAGAACACCCATTAGTTATGTCAAAGGATATAGTGATGCATTGAAGTCTGGTCTTGTAACTAATGAAGAAGATCAAGAAAAATACCTTGAGCTGATTTATCGGGAAGCAACTCGGATGGAAAGACTTGTCGGTGATTTATTAGATTTGTCAAAACTCGAAACAGATGACTATCGGTTGGTGAAAGCGCCAATACCGCTAGCCCAGCTATTGGAAGATGTCGTGCAAAAGTATCGTCCGCGAATTAAAAGAAAAGGCTTATCTATAGAAGTTGATCTTGATCCGGATATCATTATCATTGCAGATGAAGGTAGAATCGAACAAATTATGCAAAATATTTTTGATAATGCGATTAGATATACTGATGAGGGCACATTATTACTTGATCTTTTCCAAACAGAAGATGGCTGTTGTATTCAATTGGAAGACTCGGGGATTGGGATACCCGAAGAAGATTTAGATAAAATCCGGCAAAGATTTTATCGAGTGAATAAAGCGAGGACGAGAGCTGATGGTGGTACAGGACTTGGTTTAGCCATTGTGGAGAAACTCGTACATTTACACGAAGGACGCTTGCTTATTCAAAGTGAATACAATATTGGTACTACGATACAAATTATACTTCCAATGGTAAATGATGATTAATATTAAAGGCTACTCTTTCTATAAAGAAGAGTGGCCTTTTTTGTCGTAGTTAATGAATATCTTTTGTTGTTCATGAGGCAAGTTATAGAAAAGTTTTATGCTACAAACCGCCTTACATCAAGGTTTTCAGCCTTTGATATCATTTCATTATAGTTGCATAATAAATATCACGAATGTTACGTATATGTAATAAAAGTAAAAGAGAAAAAGGCTTTTTCAAGTTGTCAAGTATATTATTCTAGTATATAAATGGAAACACGATAGTGTCACTACCAATTAATGATAAAAAAACCTATTCTCTAAAAATCAAAAAAACCTAATCATCATAACGTTTTTTCTTTCTATTATTAGAAAGATGCAAGAAAGAATGGTTCATTTCTATTTCCTCCCAAAAATATTACAAAAAAACCTATGATATGATTATCTCACAGCAAGAAACAACAAAAAACATCCATTAGGGAGGAAATAGATTATGAGTAAGAAAGTTATTTTTTCAGTAGCGGCAGCAGCTGCATTATTAGTATCAGCACCAGGTTTAAACAAGGCAGAAGCGGCAGAGCCAGCTCAAGTAAAAGTAGAAACAAAGGCTTTTGTCTATCAAACTTCTAATATGTTAAACCAAGATTATATTAATAAAGTGATGCAAGATTGCATGAGTAAATATAATGTGAATTGGAATCAAAAAGATATTCAAAACATCTTAAGTCAAGCGAAAGAAAGAGCACAAGCAGCATTAGAACAAGGTAAAGCGCAAGCGGCACAACCAGAACAACCAGAACAAGCAGCACAACCAGAACAAGTAGCACAACCAGAGCAAAATCAACAAGTAGAACAGCCAGTTCAACAACCAACACAACCTGAAGAACAACCGGCACAACCAGCAGAACAACCAGCTGAAGAAGCAGCACAACCAGAGCAAGAAGTAGCTGAAGAAACACAAGCACCATCAGAAGAGGCATCATCTGAAGTTAGTGCATATGAACAACAAGTACTTGATTTAACAAATAAAGAACGTGCAAATGCTGGTCTTCCTGCATTAGAACTTGATGTGGAACTTAGTAATGTAGCGCGTGAAAAATCTCGTGATATGCAAGCAAAAGGGTATTTCGATCATAACAGCCCAACATATGGTTCTCCATTTGATATGATGAAACAATTTGGAATCTCTTATACTTCTGCAGGTGAAAACATTGCCCAAGGTCAACAAACACCAGAAGAAGTAGTACAAGCTTGGATGAATAGCCAAGGTCACCGTGAAAATATTCTTAACTCTAGCTATACTCACCTTGGAGTAGGTTATGTTGAGAACGGTAATTACTGGACTCAAATGTTCATCGGTAAATAATAGTCGGACAAATATGTTTTACTTCTTATCATTCAAGATGAGCAACACCTGCATCATACGATGCGGGCGTTGCTCATTTTTTATTGTTCCTCAAAAAATAAATACATTTAGACTTTAGCTGTTTTGGCAAAGTAAGGTTTGTTTGCATGCGTTTCATATTCATTTTACGACCATCCGATTACAAAGATATCGCACGGCTTACTCATCCATTTATGATTCATTTTCCAAATCGTTCTAATTAAATGATATAATGTATGTATAAAGAGTAATTAAACAACGGAGTGAATGGATTGAAGGATTTTTTATTTAATAATAAACAACGATTTGGGGAATCGCTTCCTGAACAAATTGCCAAATACATATTAAGGGAAATTATGAAAGGTTCTTATATTCCTGGAGATAAAATTATTGAAGAGAAAATAGCAGAAGAGCTAAAAACAAGTAGAGCACCAGTGAGAGAAGCATTATATTTACTTCAAGTAGACAATATTGTCGAGCGTATTCATCGAAAAGGGACAGTTGTAAAATCCTTTACGGCTGAAGATATAAAAGAATATACACATGTCATGGTTGGACTCATTCAAATGGCACTAGATATGACTTCGAATCGATGGCATGATGAAACGAAAGAGACGTTAATATTAAAACTCAATGAAGCGGAAGAAGCGTTTCTTGCAGGTGATCTCATTGGTTATCAAATGAAATCCACGGGTGTAACAACGTTCTTTTTTGAAGTGGCGAACAATAAAGCACTGTCTAAATTTTATTATGAATCTGTTTATATATTAACCGTATTTGCCCAAGTGAAATGGACAATGGATACAATGAACAGTTTTCATCCAAGAATGAAATTAATCACTAAAAATCTGATGGAAAATAAGATTACCGAAGCGAAGGAAGTAGTACCAGCTCTTTTATTAGAAACGTTAGAATAAGGATGTCCACTTATGGGCATCCTATTAATAATAATCAAAATTGTCGACAATATACAATTTTAGTAGTATGATTATTTAGGATTAAACAAAAGGGAGGAATTTCAGATGAGTTTTTCAAACAAAGTAGTTCTAATTACAGGTGCCGCAGGTGGGATTGGATTAGCTGCAGCGAAAGCTTTTGCTAAAGAAGGTGCCAAGCTTGCACTAGTAGATTTATCTAAAGAGGCATTAGAAAAGGCTGCTGCTTCTATTGATGCTGAGGAGATTTTATTGTTATCAGCTGATGTTACAAAAGAAGAAGAAGTAAAAAAATATGTTGAAGATACACAACAAGCATTTGGTCGTATCGATACATTTATTAATAATGCTGGAATCAATGGCGATTTTGCCATCTTAGATGAGCAATCAAAGAAAAATTTTGATGCAGTATTTGGGGTAAATGTTTTCGGTGCGTTTTTAGGATTAAAATATGTTTTACCTGTGATGAAAGCTCAAAAAAGTGGAGCAATCGTTAATACAGCTTCAAACGGCGGTTTATTAGGTGCACCAGGTATGGGGCTTTATGTTGCATCTAAACATGCAGTAATCGGGTTAAACAAAACGGCTGCACTAGAAGCTGCTGATTATGGTGTAAGAGTAAATGCGGTTACGCCATCTGGTGTAGATACACAAATGATGAGATCCATTGAAGCAAACGCTATGCCTGAACAAACAGATAATGCCCGTACACAATTTGAAAGTTCTGTACCAATGAAAAGATATGCAACAGCTGAGGAAATTGCCGATCTAATGGTATTTTTATCATCAGAAAAAGCTTCATTTATTTCAGGATCATATTATCGTATCGATGGTGGACAAGGTGCTACATCAGTTTAAAAAATCAAAAAAGTTAGCGTTAGGGATTGGCTATGAAGGCGTTTGGTGAAAAAAGGTGCAAACGTTGTCAATGCTGAGATGAACGTAGAGAGTGGCAAAGCTTTATGGCTGAAACTTTTACAGTAGACAGTGGATATACTGCCATTTAAATAAGTTCATACGGTGAAAAGGCCTTAGTATTATTTATGGCCTTTTCACCGCTTCTTTTATATCATGACTATTCCCTCTTATGAATATCTGCTGCTGCACGAATACCCGACTTTCAATCCATCCAGGGAAAGAGATGTATGCTCCCCAGAAAAATGAAGTCTCCCTGTTGGTTTACTTACTTCCTCGCCGAAATCTTTTTGTTGACCTGGTGAATATAACGTGAAACAACCTGCCGAAAAAGAATTTCTACTCCAATTAAATGTAACGGTTCTGAGGTATTCTATATAGACAATATCCCCATATACTTCACTTAAGCTTTTCTAGACTTCCCTCGTAATATCTAATTGTGACAAACTATTCCATAATAAAGCGTCATTGCCCCAACTATAGCTGACAAGTAAAACAACTGGTCTATCATTATTTACCCTATTAGGAACATAGCTAAAATGAATCGGTACATCAGTTTTAACATGACCAAAGTTGTACCTTTTCCAAAAAGGGCTACTAAATTCAATCCCAATTTTCATTGAAGGAATGTTTTACAATTCTCTAATTGCCTGCCATTTTTTTGACTGATGCTATTTTGGGGTAGTAAAGCTATCAATTGAAGTAAAGTAAATTTAAAAGTATGTTGATATGTATCATTAACGTAGATGGCTACTTTATTCCCACTTTGTTTGATTCTTTCTATTTTTTGATTGAAAAAAATAGGTTCGATGGTAATTCCATTTGGCAAGAGTAGGGGAGAGGACAATAGATAAAATCGACATAAATGATCAATTTTGAAACCCTTCAATTCCTATAAAAATACTAATTAATCTTATCGCATTTGAAGATAAAGGCGTTTCTAAGGGGTTAAACTTTAAAAAATCGACCATGGAATATTTACCGTATTCTGAGACTATTCTTTTTTTGTCTTCTTCTGTACTGTGATTATATAGTGTGATAAAGGGTTCTACTGCCTCATGTAATAGTGTAAAGGCTGGGATAATGGCAATTGAAATTTAGCTAAATATTGTTATACAAAAAGTTTATGTGTATGACGGATTCTCATCGCACCCATATCCAGATCATCCCCATCCGTAAAAGGAAGATCTAAGCGTGTATATTCTTCCTCCTACACGGCTATTCCTGACCGTATGCCCTGCCTGTTTAAGGCGTGAGGCAGAAACTAATCCAGCCATACCAGCAACTGCAGTTGAAATTTTCTTTTTTCGTTTTTTTATAATCGGTAATCCATTTTTAATGATTGAAAGCATTGTTGTTAGGGTATTTAGGTAGTAACACATATTTCCACTCCAAACTAATAGTCATCGACATGAATTTCAGATAATTGCCGGTCAATTAACTTATAAAGTTGGATTTCTAAAATGTCATCTTGGAAGTCTGCTTTAGCGCCCTTTTTATGAACAAGAGTCGGTAATGTAATAAGTGTTTGGTCACTGTCTTTTGGGATATGTTCGAGAATGAGTTGATTGGTTGTATGATACATTTTTAATTGTTTTAACCATTCTCGTTTTTGGATTTCTATTCTTACAAACACATACTTATGTGTCTCCAAGACACGAAATCTTAACTTACTTTGTGATTGTTTATTTTCTGTTGTATGTTGAGTTTCTTCTTGTTCTTGCTTTGTTGAATATTGAAGGTCATTCGGAAAGACCTTTCCGAGCATCCCTTGTACATACTCATTGACTTCTTTTTGGTTTAGTTTTTCGAATTTGGCCTTCATTTCTTTATTAAATGGGAATTGATTCCAAGGGAACATATACTTTTCACCCTTCCAAAAAAAGAGATGATCTTTCCGATGATGATAAACGCCTATTATTTAATTTATGCAACAATTCCATTTTCGTTAAAGGAACATCAATACAAAACACTTGCAACATTACTTTTTACTGATTAGTATTGAAATTAAATAATAATTTAAAAAATTCTAACTAAAAGGGGTTGTTTTGTGAATACGAAGACAGCGTTAATTACTGGTGGGTCAACTGGTATCGGTAGAAGTATTGCATGGAAAATAGCAGAACAAAAAATAAACGTAATTATTAATTATAGACATAGCGAACAAAAAGCAAATGAACTTTGTGAAGCACTTACTAAGAAATATGGGACAAAAAATATCGCAATTAGAGCAGATATAACGAATGATGATGAATGTAATCATCTCATCCAACAATCGTTAGCGAAAACAGATTCAATTGATATCTTGATACATAACGCGGGCCCGTATATTCACGAAAAAAAGAAAATGATTGAATATTCATTAGATGAATGGTCTTATTTAATGAATGGAAATCTGCAAGCTTTATTTATATTGGGAAAAGCGGTTATTCCACTCATGAGAAAGAAAAGGTGGGGGAGAATCATAACAATAGGGTTTGATCGCGCCGAAACTGCCCCAGGATGGATGTATCGTTCGGCTTTTGCGGCAGCAAAATCTGGTGCAGTCTCATTAACAAAAACGATTGCAATGGAAGAAGCAGAAAACGGCATAACAGTAAATATGGTTTGTCCGGGGGATATTATTGGCAAGTGGAAAGAGAGTGATATAAACAATGCCTGTACAGTAAATGATGATCGCACCCCTGTAGGACGCCCTGGTACAGGAGAGGATGTAGCGAGGGTAATCGCATTTCTTACTGAACCGGCATCTAGTTTTATCACTGGTAGTGTAATTCCAGTTACTGGAGCAAAGGATGTATTAGGAAAAAATCTTCATTAATGAGCATGTCTCCTATTCTTATCACATATATTGTTAGAAAGAACGGTAGGAGAGATGAGGATGGCATATCAAGGTTCAAAAGGCTGGTATATTGCAAAACTCAAAGAATATGGAATCAATAGACACCCGATTGAATTGCGGAAATTAGAACTTTACAAAACATATGAAGTGAGAAAAATTTATCAACAGGTTTTAGCGAATAAAAAACAAGGGTAGCTATAGTAAGCTCCCTTGTTTTTTTAAGCTTCTTTTAGATGAGTTGTATCTTCCACTGTCAGTCCTTCTCTAAGCATATGAAGAGAATAAAGATCTTTAGGAATTTCAAATAAATCGTAAATCTCGCCAGTTTCATTTATTTTTTCATACAAACTTTTACGTGATTCATTGGCATAAATGGCATAAGGTAGTTTCTGGGCAGCTTTTAATGAACGAATGTTTTCTTTTTTTATGCGCATAAAAATGGTTTCAATATTTAAATCATAAAAAAGTTCATTAAAGAAAGCATCTTTGGCTAATTGATTATAACCTTTACCATGATAGGGTTTACCAATCCATGTGCCGAGAAAGCCAGCTTGATTTTCAATGTCATATAAGCTAATGGTACCTATTGGATTATTCCATTCATCTGTAATGGTGCGAGAGATGAGTTTTTCTTGTTCCTCAGCTTCAAGCGTTTGTTTCGTAATAAACAACAGTTCTTCATAAGATTGAGCTTTATGACGCACAAAAGGGAAGACATCGGGGTGCGTCATCAATTCGAATAAAACTTGACAATCATTTAGGTCACGTTTTTTCAGCATTGGTTATCCCTCCACGTGAGAGTAAACCTACTCCATGCCAAAAAGACAGAAAAGGCCCACCCTCGAAATTTTTTGTAATGTAGCTAAAAAATTTCGGGGTGGGAATCGAACCCACTAGAACCAGTAAACTGGTGGCGCACCATTTGCCTTCCCAATATCCAAAAACAAAAGATATTATCGACTAAAAATATTATTTTATGAAAGTATAATACTAAAAAAAATACAAAAAGGGAATAGATTTTTTGCCTTATTTTAAAGATTATTTTTCGCCAAATTTCACCATTTTTTGCATGCCTGATTCTAATGGTGACATTGCATAAAACAACCAGTGGATGGGAGGTGAAAAAGATACAGATACATGGAGGTAAAGCAAGGTAGGACCATAAAAAAGTGTGATGGATAGAAGATAAATGGAGAAGATACCATATCATTATTTAGAAAGGGGTGGGAGGCAGAGCTTCTCATTTAAAGATAAATCTTCCTTATTATCATTTTATTTGTCAACTGCATTTGTGTATGCCCATTTGCCTGAGACCATTGTCCATTTTGGTTTTGCTAGAAAATGAAAAGGGTGGTGGCTCCAGAGTACAAGATCAGCTTCTTTCCCTTCTTCAATGCTACCAACGTTATGATCAATTTTTAAGTTTTTAGCCGCAGCGATGGTTATTCCCTCCAATGCTTTTTGTTCGGATAAACCTTCTCGAACAGCAATACTTGCGCAAATGTTTAAGTATTGAATAGGTGTATAAGGGTGATCGGTGGTAATTGAAACGGAGACACCAGCTTTATCGAGGATTCTATAAGTGTCCCACGTCTTGTTTTTTAACTCTACTTTTGATCGTCTTGTTAAGGTCGGTCCAACGCTCACTTGGAGGTTCTTTCCTAAATAAGGAGTAATTAAATGGCCCTCTGTACAATGTTCAATTCGTATATCTAAATTAAACTCTTTAGCAAATCGTAGTGCAGTTAAAATATCGTCTGCTCTATGGGCATGAATTCGCACAGGTATTTCTTGTGTAAGTGCTTTAATTATAGGGGATGTGCGCAGGTTTACTTCATTTGGATTGGCATGAACATTATAAAACGCTTCTCTTAACATTCCCATAATACCCATTCTAGTAATTGAATGATCATTGCTATGACTATGAACTTTTTTAGGGTTTTCTCCTAGAGCAATTTTTAATCCCGCAGTTTCTTTTACAAGCATTTCTTCAACGCTATTACCATACGTTTTCAAGATAGATGTGGTGCCACCGATAATATTCGCACTGCCTGGCATTACGTGAACAGTAGTAATCCCAGCTTTGAGTGCATCACGAAAGGCAGGATCGAAAGGGTGGACGCCATCGATTGCACGAATATGAGGTGTTAATGGCTGGGTTGTTTCGTTCGCATCATTACCTGCCCAGCCAGTCCCCTCGTCATATAATCCGATATGTGTATGAACATCAATAAAACCAGGTAGCAGAAAACCATGAGAACAATCAACTACTTGCGCATGCAAATCTTGAATATCTTTACCGACCTTTTTAATTATACGATTTTTTATTAATACATCTCCGTGGAAAGGCTTTGAAGTAATGGGATAGACAATGGCATTTTTAAAAAGTATCGTCGACATCAGCATCCAGTCCTTTTTCTGCTTAATAATATTTCATCAAATATACTGTTAAAGTGATAAATTAGAAATCAATACCCTACTCATGAGAAGCAATATTAAAAAATGCCTGCCATTTGCATAAATAGGATTGTTAATCCTAAAATCCAAACATAAACGGCAAATATCTTGAGTGATTTTCTCTTTAGAAAATTAATCATCCAAACAACGGCAATATAACCGAAAATGGCTGATGCAAGTGTGGCAATTAACATACTGCCAAAGCTAATGGCTTCGATATGACCCGCATACATTTCTCCAAATTGCAGCACAATGCCTCCTGCAATGGTCGGTATAGATAATAAAAATGAAAAGTAGGCAGCTGTTTCTCGATCGAGTTTACGGATGAGCCCCGCAGCGATGGTTAAACCGGATCGTGAGATAGCAGGGAATATGGCAATTGCTTGAAAACTCCCAATAAATAATGCATCGCCATAGCTAATATCTTTCATCTTTTTCGCACCATTTTTAATACTATCAGAGAACCACAGAATGATTCCGGTAAGAATGAATTCCCAGCCAATGGTGACACCGGTTTTTGAGATCGAATCAAATAAATCATTAAATAATAAACCAACAAAGACAGCAGGGATTGTACCAATGACAAGCAGCATCGATAACTTTCCAAATGGATTTTTAATGATTTCTAATAACTCATTTTTATAAACAACAAGGACAGCTAAAAGGGTACCGATATGAAGCATGGTATCTAAAAATAATCCTGCTTCATCAAGACCAAATAAATGTCTTCCAAGATATAAATGTCCGGTGCTTGAAATAGGTAGAAATTCTGTTATACCTTGAATGATTCCAAGAATAAATGCTTCGATTTTTGACATCATATAAATCACCTATTTGTTTATTTTTTTCCTAGTAGTAAAAATCAGGGGAACTCACGTATCAACTTGTTTTCTCTCGCTTTTATAAATGTATTCAAGTTGTCCAATAGAAGAACAGAAATTTGAAAATAAAAACTTTGAAACTTTTTATAATAATCATCGTAAAATAGGTATATAGTACAAGAAGGAATAAGAGAAAGGGGAAAACAACAATGAAAGATTCACAAACAGACAGAATACTTGCTGCGGGCATTTATATTATTAGTTTCTTTACTGTATTTATAGGACCACTTGTTATTTGGCTTATAAAAAAAGATAGCTCAAAGCTTGTAGACTATCATGGTAGACAGTATTTTAACTTCCTCATTACTTACTTTGTTTATGGAATCATTAGTACGATCTTGATGTTAGTGCTCATTGGTTATTTATTAGCAGCGATATTTGGCATTGCGTTTATCGTATTTACCATTATTGCAGCTGTTAAGGCGTTTGAAGGGGAAGAGTATCGCATCCCGTTTATCATCCGTATCCTCTAATAAACGAGTAAATATAAAAGGCCAAAAAGAAAACGCGAACAAATCAATGTTCGTGTTTTCTTTTTGGCCTTTCCATTGTAAGCCGAATTATTGGCTTATAGAATAATATATATACTAATAAGGAACAAAGTAAATGATTGCTTCATTCATAGAGGAATGCTTATTCGGTGATTCTTTGATTTAAGTAGGTTTGGGTGTCAACGATAGGGTAGCTGATGTATAGAGATAATAAACACGTTTAATTTTGAAATATCATTCCATTATGCGTGTTCGTATAACAAGGTACAAAGGAAAAAATAACGTTAACGGACGGAACAGTAATAAATAAAATGATGTACTTCTAAGAATCCACCTACATAATGTAGAATTACTAAGGCAGATACAAGAATTTGATAGTGAAACAGAAAAGCTCCAATGATCTATAAAAAAGTTAAGGAATCACTTCTATTAATAGCTAAATGTATACAATTGCATGATAATGTTAATGAAATAAAGGGATTAGTCGGCATTACAATGCTTAAATAAAGTTGTGGGAAATTAGGGTTTGAAACATTTGCCATCCACAACCGATATTATAAATTATTGAAAAAGCTTTCGTGCTACCAATTTATTTTTTTTCTTCATAATAGTGTATCAAAAAGAGAAAAGCCATCTCCTATATATTTATTCATGTCGAAAGATCGCTTATATAAATATAAAAACATCTAATAAAATAGCTTAGCCTCAACATTTTCTTTTAGTTAACTTCTTCAAAGAAAAAAAGGATTGTCCGCGATTCTTGCTTCTTGCTATGCAAACAAAAAATTCCAGCTATTTAAATTGGAAAACATCCTGTCGGTTGCACCTGCTCATAGGAAAATAAGATCATGAGGAAGCTCAGGAATTATATAGGAATATACATAGGTCTTCCTTGTCATCTACGGTACCAAGCAGAATATCTTTGATGGTTATATTTGGATAGGTATCTTGAAGTTTTTATGAATCCATTCTTCATCCCTGCCTAATTGATGCAATTGTTTACAATCAATCGTTCCCTCTTTTATAACGGCATTTGGAAAATAAAAAGGTTTGACAGGTTGGCTAAATGTGACGGCTGTTAAAGGCATATGTTCCGTCTTCAGAAAGATGGAAACCTTGCCACCATGCTCCCATAAGGCAAGTGCGACTTTTTGGATTTCTTCAATATTCTTCATTCGCAATTCGGTCTGCAGTTCATCAAGTGAAATTCGGGCACGTTTCATATTACGGTTATTAATCATTCCATTTTCTATTAATGGAATCGGATCGGTGATAAACCACTTTCTAAAATGTCTAAAATGCAAACTTAGGTAGATTCCGATTATATACAAGATTAAAATAACACTCATTGTAATCATCGACCCTTCCAGACCTAATCCTTCATCGGACAGCGGATGGGCAATAATATTTCCAATAATCAGCACGATAACAAAATCGAGAAGTCCTACTTGGGAAAGGGAACGCTGACCCATTAATTTGACAAGTATGACGAAAAACACAAATCCAACAATGGCCCGGAGCATCCATTGGACAATAGTTAAAGATTCCTGTGAAGTGAAAAATTCCATAATCTTACACACCCTTTAAACAGAATTAGAAAAGAAGACTTATCTTGATCAGCCTGAATTCATAAGATAAGAAAATATATAATTTGGACAAACTGGTTTTAGCAGTGCCATGTCCGGCACGAAAGCTGAAGCAAGACTTCCCAAACCTCATGACTCTATAAGCGGGTATCGACTCGAGCGAAGTTTCCCCTGTATTTCCTTTTATCCCTCATTCTTTGTACTATTATTTTCCAATTAATAAAATTTATTACTATAAATTGATTCCAGCGGTTAGTTATTCTTTTATCTGAAACAGTGACAAGAAAGAAGATCGACTTTAATGACGATCTTCTGATTCATTCGTATTCAATTAACCTGTCCCGTTTGTTAAACAAGAAAAAAAGAACGCTCCAGCAATCCTCATCTTTAACTCTTGCATCCGTTAGTTCAATAAGAATTTAATTACTTTAACTAAATATTTTGTGGAAGGGTGAAGGAGAAAAATAGACGCAATTCAACACTCGTGCCAGTTCTCCTTCACTATATTTAAAATAGAGACGGTGCATAAAAAAATTAATTCAATTAAGCCATAGCGTTTCGCTAGAACTAGAGCGTCTCATCCAATTTCTGAATCTTTGAGTCGGAAATTAAATATACATTGCCAAAAATGTCGATTTTGTTTTCTTTTACACGTACAGCGCAATCTTTGTTTGACGCATAAATATTTATTTCTTCCGATAGGGGAGATAGTTCGCTTTGAACCAGTGCCATGTTATTTTCAAGATCAAAATGAGACAGGACGGAAAAATTATCAAGACCGATTCCGTCGTAAACAGAGCTCATTTCAACTTTATCTCCAAAGTTTTTCGAGCACAACCATTTAGCGGACATGTTGATTGCCCCAGCGCTTGCTCCCATTACAACGGCGTTGCTTTTTTTAATCGAATCCGATAATTCATACTCCATCAAAAAACCATTTTGATTAAGGATATTGCCACCCAACAAAAAAATGACGGAAGCATTTTGAATTATCGTTTGGGCATCTTCCTTCTGTAAGCGATAATTAATTAAATGATATTCATTAAACATAATGCCAGCCTGGTCAAGCCACGACCGTTCAGTAGCACCATCATCTTCAAAAACAGATGGATTCGAGCTAATCATAGCAAGCGATTTTCTATCAGTTATATCCTCCTGTAACGCCCTGCCCAGATTCTCTGAAAAAAAATTGTTAAACCAACCTAAATAATAGTGAGTTTTCATAAGTACCTCCTCAGCAAAGTGTAAATAACATTTATTCTTAAGTCACTCATTCTGTTTTCTTGTCACTCTCAATATGGCCGATTGTTAAACACAATTTAAACAACACTGTTCGACTAGCCTGCCCTGTTTGTTAAACAAGAAAAAAAGAACGCTCCAGCGATAATCATCTTTAACTCTTGCACCCGTTAGTTCAACAATTTTTTATAAGAAGATATAATAATTCCGCAAATCACTGTTACTCCTATAAAAGTAAACAAGTAAAGAAAAGGAGAATTAGCTTTACCAAAATCTACTCACTTTGAAGTGTCTCTACTTTTTCCCACGCACTTGATATATCTGGTTTGTAGTTTCTTGTTTTGATATAACCGTCTAACATCATACCGACTATATAGATTATATGAATTATAATTGAACCAATAAATGCTTGTATAATTATCTTCATTTAGACAACTTCATTTACATCTACATTACCATAATAACCCATGTTATTCTTCAAGTAACCTGCGTATTATGTTAATAACGACAAAGAAAAAAGCTGTCTCAGCAACCCTCCTACTTATACTTAATCACCCGTTTGTTTAAAACGATTGATGTTCTAATTCTTCATAATGCTTTTTAGGATTATCAATATTTTTTTCAATGAAATATTTAGCTTGCTGCTTGAACAGATTTATGTAAGAATCTTGGCTCATTGATAAATCTCCTAATTCATCAACACTTCCCTCGACTTGAAAGGTATTCGAGGTTACATCCACAACGACAGTCATATATGTTTTATTTTTATATGAGACCGTACCAACCACTTGTTTCTGTTCTAAATCAACCCTAGTAAATTCGTGTTTAACTCCTGTTGGTTTAAAGGTTGTATATCCAACATTAGATTTAAATGTGCTTTTCGTTATAAAGAGCAAGCCAACAAGTGTTAAAGAAAACAATAAAACTAAGTAAACTTTATTCCTCAATTTTTTCACTTTCACTAAGTAATTTTTACTTTCTGATTATTAATTCATATTATTGGTTATTGTGCTATACTGCCTCCTAGTACAACAAGAAAACAGATGCTACCTCTGCAAACCCTTTAATAAATTATTTTGTTGAATGAGAGGAAAGTCCTCTCCCGATAAGGTTTGCAGAAACCGGTTTCCTTCCCAATTCTCTTGCCCAAATTGATAATTGTCCTATATGGTGAATTTCGTGAGCAATGGCATGGCGCATAACTTCACCCCAAGTATCTGTTACAATTCTTCCATCTGGCAGGGTATCGTAAAATAATTGATTTTCCATACTTGCATCCCAATTGTTCACAAAGTTCTCTACTTCCATATGAAATTCTGCGTCCAATTTTCGAATCTTGTCCAAGCTGTTATAATAATCAAAACTCTCCTGAAAGTCCGCTTTTCCCTGTAATAGACGTATCCAGCTCCACTCGACATCAACAATATGGAAAAGTGTATGTAATATACTGCCCATACCACCAGTTCGATTTTGCAAAAGCTCTTCCTCACTTAAATCTTCACACCAGTTATACCAATCTTTTCGTATCATCCAGTTATATTTAAAAAGTGTTTGCAATAAAACCCCTCCGCAATAAAAAATATTAACCTTAAAATATACGTTTGGAATATAAAAAACTTTACTTACTATATACTATTTCTTCCATAGTTTAAATTCCTTGTTCAACTAACCTCCCTCAATAAACAAACACTTATCTCTTAATTACGCAGTTTTTCACCGTATTGCTATCTAACTTGTTTTACTTTACAGATTTGATTAGAGTGAAAAGTACACAATCAAGCTGTTTACGAAGAAAATGAGCGCAGGAAACTAGCCAACCTTCAGATGATTCCCAAAAGTTGGATAAATAGGTATGTACGCACCAATGGATGTCCACATCTCTTATGGAGGTCTACCCTCCCAAATCTCACAGAGTCTACGCTCCTACATTCCTTCGTTCAACCTTTCCATAAGGTGGATGTCGGTCATGCTGCCCCACAGGATCTAAGTCCTTACGTTAGTTGCGTTGCCAACTAATCCCATGCTGATTTTGTCTGTTCATCTTGTTAAATCTATTGGTTAATCGTTAGTTTAATAGTGATTAAGCTGCTATTGGTTCTTGGATAAATGCATGCATATGAGGGATGTCCTTCAACATCTTCTCCTCTTGAAACACAAACTGTTTCTTACCAATAGAGAATAGTATACGGATGAGCTTATTACACAAGGCAATTAAAGACTGCATCTTTTTTAACGGATTGTCAGGTCTCATTGTGTAGTAATAATGTAGGGCTTTAAAGGCTTTGTTCTTGGCTACTAGAATCATAGATGCTCGGAATAACAATGCTCGTAATTTCTTTCGACCACGTTTGGTTATTCTGGTTCTCCCTTTATGCTGACCTGATGTATTTTCTTTTAAGCTAAGTCCAGCCAGTTTAGTTATCTGGCGAGGATGATTGTATTCACTCAAATCGCCTACTTCAGCGAAGAAACCCGCCACTGTATCACGGCCAATTCCTGTTATTTTTAACATTTGATCAACGCCTGGAATATCTTGAAGTAGTGTATCCAGAGTTTGGTCAAGCTCTTCGAACTTTTTTTGAATGAGTTCATACTTTTGAATTAACGTTCTTAACTCCATTTTAGCCATCATGGCACCCTGACGGATGCCAATCGAGCGATTGGCTGCTTCTTTTAAGGCACGAATCTTCTTAATCCCTATACTGCGCTTCACTGCTTGCCTAAGGTATTCTAGTAATTCTTCTTCTGTATATCTCACCAGTTCTTCCGGTAATGCTTCCAGCTTTAATAAATGAAGAGCTGCCTTCCCTTCCCAACTTTTAAAAACGGTAAAGAACTCTGGAAAATACCGATCAATCCAGTTGTGTATCTGTCCTTGCACTATTTGTAAGTCTACATTTAATAGATCACGCAATTTCTTAGCCACACGCAGTTCTGCGAAAACTCCTTGTGGTATCGTTGGTTCGGAGTATCTACCATCTTTGACTAGTTGTGCAATGACTTTTGCGTCTTTAACATCATTTTTAGTGGGAGAATTATCGTCTAGTTCCTTACTGTGCTTGACGTGTAAGGGGTTGACCGTGACGAACTTAATCTGTTCCTCCTTTAGAATATGAGCTAAATTAAGCCAATAATGGCCTGTTGGCTCCATTCCAGTAATGACAGACTCCATTTCGTATGAATCTTTTATTTGATTAATCCAATTAATAAATGTCCTAATTCCTTCTTGAGTATTATCAAAAAAGCAAGTAGAACCTAGCTCTATTCCACGATAATCCTGTGCTCTAGCTACATGATGATGTTTGGCAATATCTATACCAATGATTAAGGTTTTTGATGTAATTTGAGCTATTTTATGATTTTGGTTATAATTCATTTTGAGACCTCCGAATAGATATTTTGTCCCTTTTAGCTAGCCGGCTTAGGACACATTTATCTTATCAAGAGGTCTTTTTTCTATCAAATTTCATTTTCACTTATTACAGGAATGCTGCCCGGTAGTTCAAGAAGAACGGACAAGATCACGATGTATGCTCTTCATTTTTAAACAACTTTATTATTTTTTAAATAACATTATTAATCGTGAACAGCTGACCGTGTTTAATAAAAGTAGTGGGGTAGCTTCTTAGCAAACTTTTTTATATTCACTAGGACAGAGTACTCTATGTTATTTTCGTTTTTTCAACATTTTATCATTCATGGCATACCTCTCTTTCGTAGAATAGACAAGACAAGCTTGTTATAATAGAACAAGGACTTTAATTAGAAAGGATACGTTGAGAGCATGAACTTACATCAAACAGCCCTTGTATTAGAAGGTGGAGGAATGAGAGGGGCTTACTCCGCTGGTGTTATGGAATTATTTTTGGATAAAGGTATGATTTTTCCATATGTAATTGGTGTTTCTGCAGGAGCAGCCAATGCTGCCTCCTATTTATCGAAACAAAAGGGCCGTAACAAGAAGGTAAGTGTGGAGTATGTATCTGATCCTAGATATTTATCCTTGCGAAATTATCGAAAATCTAAACAATTATTTGGGATGGACTTTATTTTTGGTGAAATTCCAAATAAGCTCGTTCCCTATGATTATGAAACGTTCTTTAACGGAGAAAGTGAGTTTATAATTGGTACAACCGATTGTTTGAGTGGAGAAGCTGTCTATTATGGGAAGAAAGACTATGGAGAAAACTTGTTGCTCCTATTAAAGGCATCAAGTTCATTACCTTTTATTGCCCCAGAAATTTCTTTTAATAACCGAATGCTACTCGATGGCGGTATTTCTGATTCTATACCCATTAGAAAAGCACAAGCAGATGGATATGATAAAGCTGTTGTTGTTTTAACACGTCCAAAAGGTTACCGAAAAAAACCGTCAAGAATGAGTTTTTTGTTACGAAGAAAATATCCACAATATCCAGGGCTTCAAAGAGCAATGATGAATCGTTACAAAATGTATAACGAAACCGTTGACTATTTAGAGAAGCAAGAAAAAGAGGGACAAGTGGTAATCATTAGACCTGAGACGGTGGATGTGGGAAGAATGGAACGAGACTTAAAGAAACTATCTGCCTTTTATGAGCAAGGTTATAAGGATGCAGAAGCTAGTTTATCAAGAATTGAAAAGTTGGTGAAAAAAGATAATTTCCTTCTCTCATGAAAGAGGAGAATTGTCTTTTTTTCTTTTGATTAGCGGTAAAAATGAATATTACTCATGATTTCCTTCTTTCTATAATAGATTGGTAGTAATTCATTTTTATGAGAGAATCGGGGTAGGAAGTTCATGAATATTCAGCAATATTATCAACAATCAGCACAAGCCTCTCTTAATGGTAGTTTACTTGCATGTATACCACTATGGTTATTAGTCATTTATCATAGTTTCTTTCAGGAGATCAGCGGGCTTCTTTGGTGGTGTTTGCCCTTTGTTTTATATAGTGGGATGTCTTATCAAAGCTATGTGTTAGCAAATAATCAAGCAAAGGTACGTTCACATACATTAACAAATAGTAAGCAAATCAATCTATTCTCACAAAGGGAATTTCTTATAGGGTTTTTACCAGCGCCGAATTTAAGACTATTATTATTTAATAGAGATGGTAGAACGGTTGGAGAGATACGTGATTTAGCTTTTCATAAATGGCGCTGGTTTTTGCCTACATTTGTCGACCGCTGGATATACAGAAATCGCTATGCATTATTTGTTGATCATAAGGTGCTTGCTACAATTACAGTGCGTAAACCTAATATCCAGATAGAATATAACGGTAAAACGATTCTTCTACACTATGACAATAATAAGCGCTTTATTTGTCAAAAAGATAGCCGAGCTTATACGCTAAGATATGAAAGGACTTTTATGAATTTATTGGTTCAATCTGAGAATGGGAGGGAGTTAGGGAAATTACAGAAAGGATGGATTCCGAGAGAATGGACGGAATCGTTCAAAGTAAACAACACCCCCTTTTTAACGATGAATCAACCTCTGACTGCAGATGAACAATTAATTTTTTATAGTTTATTAATCCTATATGTTAAAAACATTCAACATTAAAGTAAAAGATTCGCTAAAGTTGTCTCAACTATAGTATGATTAAGACAGTTTTGAAAAGTGTTCTAAGTTGAGGTGTTCTATGAGAAAGTTTTTAATCATTGCGGCTTCATTACTTATTATTTTATTGATCGTAGATCGGACTATTCTAAAGGACAAAGGTTTATTGTCACAAGTACAAATTGACCAATATGAGGAAATAGAAAACCCAGAAAATGTAGCTGTTGGCTTGAAAATTGGTGAGAAGGCACCTGAAATTCAGTTGGAAACACTGAATGGTGAGTCATTTCAACTAAGTGACTATGAAGGAAAGAAAGTATTACTTAATTTTTGGGCAAGCTGGTGCGGACCTTGTGAAGAAGAAATGCCTTATATGGAAAAAGTTTATAAAGAATATAAAGAAGACGGATTTGAAGTCATAGCTGTAAATATGACGAAAACGGAAAGAAACGAAACAAATGCCGCTGATTTCGTGAAAGAGAAAGAACTATCGTTCATCATCCCAATGGACCCTGAAGGCATTGTCTTAGATGACTATGAGGTGATTGCCTATCCAACGAGTTATTTCATTGATTCGGATGGGATTATTCGAAATAAAGTATTAGGTGCGCTAAATGAAGACTTCTTGGAAAAGGAAATTTTACGTTTACCATAGAGGATGTTTTCTAAAACGAATGTGTGGGTATAAATGTATGATAATATGTTATTAGATTAAGCATTAAGGGTGTGGAAAATTGAGTACATCAACAATTCTAAAATGGATAACAGGTGCATGTGAAGCGTTTCTTGGCATTCCTTTTCTCGGAGGGATTTTTATTCTCTCAAATGGTTGGGTGCCACTCATTGTTATGTTTTTCCTTCATGTAATCACACTTGTACTATCTGCAAGAGATGGAGTAAACAAGTACGGTAGTATCACAGGTATCATTACTTCTATTATTGGTTGGATTCCGGTTGTCGGAATGATTATGCATATCATTACAGCGTTGTTATTATTTGTAGATGCTGGCCTTAGTTCAAAAAAAAATAAAACGAATGTGTATTAAAACGAAACGAGCCGATGAAATAAGTCACGGCTCGTTTTTGTATAAGTTTTATTATAGGGCAGTCCAACCGCCGTCAATCACTAACTCTGTACCAGTGACAAATCTTGCTTCGTCTGATGCTAAGAAAAGGACACCGTAAGCGACATCTTCAGGGTTGCCGAAATAAGGCAACTGCGTATAAGTTTGATAGAACGGTAAGGCAGATTCCATGGAAGGAGCGGTCATTGGTGTTGAAATGATTCCTGGGTGTACAGAATTGACCCGAATATTTTCCTTTCCATATTCAACTGCTGCAGATTTGGATAAGACTCGTAATGCTCCCTTAGCTGCTGTATATGGACTTGTTCCTGCCATGCCAACTATGCCACCGATGGAAGAAATATTGACAATGGAACCGCTGCCATTTTTCTTTAATTCAGGGATGACATATTTCATGCCGATTACACAACCATTTAAGTCGATATCTAAAATTTTATTCCATTCCTCCATTGACATTTGTTCTAGTGTTTTAGGAGAAGCGACACCCGCATTGTTAATCAAGATATCGAGTTTACCAAATTGTTCAATGGTTTTATTTACAACTGCTTGCCATTGCTCCTCAGATGTCACATTATGAGCAAGGGCGATCGCCTCACCACCTGCTTCTTTAATTTCTGCAACTACTTTATTTAAGGTTTCCATTTGTAAGTCAGTCGCTACAACTTTAGCGCCTTCTTTCGCGAATAACTTTGCTTCTGCTGCACCCATCCCGTTAGCTGCACCAGTAATAATGGCTACTTTTCCTTCTAATCTTCTCATGATAAATAACCCCCATTTGGTAAAAATCTTAGAGCATATCGTACGATTTTTAATACAACTAGTTGCTTTATCAACAATCCGTTGATAATCTGATTATAACAACAGATGAAAAAATACAGCAATGAACAAAAAAATTGAGATTGTCGCATACTCAACAGTTTATTCATTTTTGTTTAAAACTAAGGACAATTAATACAAGGAGTAGAAGAATGTCGAAAAAAGAAAAAGTAGATCCACGTGTAGTAAGAACGAAGCGAATGTTGACTGACGCCTTAATTGCTTTAATAGAAGAACAAGGTTTTGAAAAAGTGACGGTGCAGGCAATTACAAAAAAAGCGATGCTAAATCGAGCGACTTTTTATCTCCATTTTACAGATAAATATGATTTGCTTGAACAAAGTACGGATGACATGATTGTTGAATTAAAAGAAGCCATGAAGACTTCTTTCATTGCAAGTAAAGGGACGTATGCTGCTGAAACACCAAATGAAAGCTTTATTCAATTATTTACCCAAATTGGCGCATATGATTATATATATAGAGTGTTGCTATCTGAAAGTACAATGCCTCATTTTCGAGATAAACTAACAACTGTGTTGAGCGAATTTATTGCAGATGGCATGACCGTAATGCAACCAGATGATAACTTATTAACCATACCGAGAGAGATGGCTATTCGCTTTTACGCCTCTGCGTTTTTAGGGGTAATTATATGGTGGTTAAAAAATGATTGTCCGTATACCGCTAAATATATGGCTGCGCAACTCATGAAAGTTACCATTCAAGGACCATATAAACAAATTGTGATAGAACAGAAACCCTCTTTATAAAAAGGATAGATGAAAATAAAGTTGACAAAATTTTAATAGATGATAAACTAAAAATGTGTAAACGGTTACAGATTTGTGTGTAACGCGTTACATATCAAATGAATAGTAATTAATTGATATTTGTTTTATTTCTGAAATATGTAACCCGTTACATACATTTCCTTATCATGTGGGAATAACGTTACAAATAATGAATGATTTCTATGTAACGGGTTACATACTATCTTTGGAAATAAGTATAATAACAGTATATAACAAGGAATTTTATGTAAGGTGATGATTCATATAGCCACAATTAAAGAAGTAGCAAAGTACGCAAATGTATCTGTTGCAACTGTATCGAGAGTGATTAATAAAAAAGGCTATGTCCAAAAGGAAACACAAACAAAAGTAGAAGAAGCAATCAAAGCATTAAACTACCGCCCTAATAATGTTGCGCGGAGTTTATTTAAAAAACAGTCAAAAATGATTGGCTACATTGTCCCGGATATTACTAACCCATTCTTTCCTCAACTTGTTCGTGCAGTGGAAGATGTGACGGTAGCACAAGGGTACACAACCTTTTTATGTAATAGTGATGACAATTTAGAGAAAGAACTAATGTATCTAAATAAAATGGCGGAAAATTATATTGATGGTGTGATCATTGTGTCTAATCATATGAATGAAAATCATCTCGCCAATTTACAAATACCCGTAGTTGCACTGGACCGTGTGTTTCATGAAAGTATTCCTTCTGTGACCATTGATAATTATCGGGAAGCGAAAAGAGCGGTTATGCATTTAGTTGAAAACGGCTGTGAGAAAATCGCCCATATTAGTGGTCCTGAAAATATTATCAATTCCCAACTAAGGAAGAAAGCGTATCAAGATGTCATGATGGCTCTTGATAGACCTATGTATATAAGTGAAGGGCATTATCAAATGAAAACAGCCCAAGAAGCAACATTTCGTCTTCTTCACGAACATAAGGATATTGATGCCATATTTACTGGTAATGATGTGATGGCAGTGGGTGCACTAAAGGCATGCACGAAGCTTGGAATAAAAGTACCGAACGAACTCCAGATTATCGGTTTTGATGGTATTGAGTGGACAGAAACTGTTTCACCAGAAATTACAACTATCGCTCAACCAATATATGAGATGGGCAAAAAAGCAGCAACAATGCTTTTGAATAGAATCAACGGTAATGAAGAAGGTCAGGACCATATTGTTTTCCCGACAGAATTAAAAATGAGAGAAACGACAAAGCATTAAAAAGACAGAAGGAGAGTGATTAGATGATTACAGTAATTGGAAGCATCAATATGGATCTAGTCACGGTAACAAATATAAATCCATCAATGGGAGAAACCGTGATGGGAGAATCATTTTTTACTGTGCCAGGTGGTAAAGGGGCGAACCAAGCAGTGGCTGCAGCTAAGCTTGGAGCGAATGTGAAAATGATTGGTAAAGTAGGCGATGACCCTTTTGGTCAGGAATATATGGATTATTTTAATGAGCTGCAAATCAATACGGAAAGTATCCAAGTAGAAAAAGGTGTCCGAACTGGAACAGCAAGCATTACAGTGTACAACCATGATAATAAAATAATTGTTGTACCTGGTGCCAATCATTTAATGACTAGTGAAGTCATTGAAACTTATCGCGATGATATTTTAGCGAGTGAATGGGTGCTTCTGCAATTAGAAATTCCATTATCTGCAGTAGAAAAAGTGCTAGAAATTGCGGCGGAAGGCAATGTTGGCGTCATTTTAAATCCTGCTCCTTTCCATCATATTCCTTCGCATTGGTTTGAGCTTGTGACCTATTTAACACCGAATGAATATGAAGCGAAACAATTATTCGAAGCGTATAAAAATGATGCGGAAGCAATTGAATTACTGAAAGAAAAACTTGTCATTACAAAAGGAAGTGAAGGGGCTGCGTTCTTTAAACAAGGAGAACTCATGACCATTCCTGCTGTAAAGGTAAAAGCAGTTGATACGACTGGAGCGGGTGATACATTTAATGGTGCTTTAGCTGTTGCCCTTGATGAAGGTTTAACATTAGACCAGGCCATTACTTTCGCTATAAAGGCTGCAGGTTTATCTGTAACGAAACTGGGTGCCCAAGTAGGGATGCCGATAAAAGCCGAAATTGAAAAAATGGAAGTGAATCATCATGAAGAAACAAGGAATGCTGAATAGTGAAATAGCGAAAGTCATCAGTGATATGGGCCATACAGATACGATTGTGATTGCTGATTGTGGGCTACCTATTCCAGATGGCGTGAAAAAAATCGACCTTGCTCTAAAGATAGGAACACCTTCTTTTCTAGACGTTTTAAATGAATTGGAAAAAGAACTAATGATTGAGCGAGTCACATTAGCAGATGAAATGAAGACAGATAATCAACCGCTATTCTTAACAATAAAAGACAAGTTCACTCATTGTGACTATGTGTCGCATGAAACCTTTAAGAAAGAAACAAAAAAAGCAAAGGCGATAATACGAACTGGAGAAGCATCCCCTTACGCTAACATCATTTTAACGTCAGGAGTGATTTTTTAATGAAGCAATCATCAATAATAGAAATGAAGAATATTCATAAATCCTTCTATTCAGTGGAAGTGCTCAAAGGCGTTGATTTTGACTTAAGAGCTGGGGAAATCCATGCACTTATGGGTGAGAATGGGGCAGGGAAATCAACCTTAATTAAAATCCTTACAGGTATCCATGAAAGCAATCAAGGTGATATATATTATAAAGGGAATAAGACTGTATTTTCTTCACCAAAAGATGCAGAAAAAAATGGCATTGCTGTCATTCATCAAGAGTTAAATATTATTCCTTATTTAACAGTGGCTGAAAATATGTTCTTAGGTAAAGAATTAAATACTTTCGGTTTATTAAAGACGAGAGAGATGAATGTAAAAGCAGAAAAGTATTTAAAGCGTTTAGGGATTGAAATGGATGTAAAACTGCCTGCTGGAGAACTTTCTGTTGGACAACAACAAATGATCGAAATTGCACGAGCAATCGCTGCCAATTCTGAGGTTCTTATCATGGATGAACCAACAGCCGCTTTAACAGATAGAGAGATTGATACATTATTTACTGTTATCGATCAATTACGAAAAGAGAATGTGGCAATCATTTATATATCTCATCGCATGGAAGAGATTTTTAAAATGTGTGACCGCATTACAGTTTTACGAGATGGGCAATCAATAGGAACGAAATATACCACAGACACCTCATTCGATGAAATCGTGAAAATGATGGTTGGTCGAGAAATTGGTGAGCGTTACCCAGCTCGGACAGCAACAATTGGTGATGTTTTTTTCAAGGTGGAGAACTTAAGTGTGAAAGGTCATTTTTCTAACATTTCATTTGATGTTAGAAAAGGTGAGATACTTGGAGTTGCCGGTTTAATGGGAGCTGGGAGAACGGAAATCATGGAAGCGATTTTTGGGTCAAGAAAGAAATCGTCTGGGAAAATATACTTGAATGGTCAAGAACTACACATTCGTGCACCAAAGCAAGCAATTGCTGCCGGTATCGGCTTTATTACAGAAGACCGAAAAGATGAAGGTCTGATACTTGGATTAAGTGTAAGGGAGAATTTAGCCGTTCCTAATTTAAAAGCGCTTTCGCAAAGTGCCATTATGTCTACTAAAAAGGAAAAAGCTTTCTCCAAAGAAATGATAGAGAAGTTAAAAATTAAAACAGCTGGTCCAGAACAAGAAGTTAAGAATTTAAGTGGTGGGAACCAACAAAAAGTGGTCTTTGGAAAATGGCTAGGAATCGATCCAACACTGTTAATTTTGGACGAACCTACACGTGGTGTCGATGTAGGAGCAAAAAAAGAAATATATACGATTATGAATGAAGAAACGATGAAGGGCCATTCCATTATTATGGTCTCATCTGAGTTGCCAGAGATACTAGGCATGTCTGATCGTATTATGGTGATTCATGAAGGGAAAGTAGCTGCCATTCTAGAAAAAACGGATGCGACTCAAGAAAAAATTATGGAAGCAGCAACAGGAGGGAACAAAGCATGAACAAAATTAGTAAAGGCATCGGCTCCATTCAAAAGCTAGGACCGGTTTTAGGTTTATTACTCATTATTATTATTTTATCGGTTATGAGTCCAAGCTTTACAACAGCTGACAATATACTTAACGTACTAAGACAAGTTTCAATTAATGCTTTAATTGCGTTTGGAATGACATTTGTTATCTTGACAGGTGGTATCGACTTATCAGTCGGTTCGATTTTAGCGCTATCTTCGGCACTGACTGCAGGTATGTTAGCAAGTGGTATGGATCCAATATTAGCCGTTCTTCTCGGTTTATTAGCAGGTGCTTTAATGGGACTTGTCAACGGTGTAATTATTGCAAAAGGTAAAGTCGCTCCTTTTATTGCAACATTAGCGACAATGACAATTTTCAGAGGGTTGACACTTGTTTATACAGAAGGTCGACCAATTACTGGATTATCTGATGCTTTTAGCTTTCAAATGATTGGTAAAGGTTATTTTCTCGGTGTACCATTTCCTGTTGTTACGATGCTGTTAGCATATTTATTTTTATACTTCTTATTAAAGAAAACAACGTTTGGTCGCGGTGTTTATGCGATTGGTGGGAATGAAGAAGCCGCTAAGCTCTCTGGTTTAAAAGTGGATCGCTTGAAAATGGGTGTTTATGCGATTTCAGGACTATTTGCTGCTGTAGCCGGAATTACGTTAACTTCTCGTCTTGACTCTGCACAGCCAACAGCTGGTACAAGTTACGAATTAGATGCCATTGCGGCTGTTGTACTTGGTGGGACAAGTCTTTCAGGCGGACGCGGATGGATCTTTGGTACATTAATTGGTGCTTTGATTATTGGTGTACTAAATAATGGTTTGAATTTATTAAACGTATCATCTTTCTACCAACAAGTGGTGAAGGGCGGCGTCATTCTATTAGCTGTACTAATTGATAGAAAGAAAGCTGCTTAACATATATGATTTGCAAACCTATGAAGGAGGAATACTCACATGAAAAAAATATGGAAGCTTCTAACTTTGGTTTTAGTAGTCGCTTTATTAGGTGCATGTTCATTAAATAATGGGGCTGATGATAATGAAGCAACTGGTAGTGATGAAAAAGCATCAGGTGAAAAAACAATTGGTCTATCAATTTCTACATTAAATAATCCTTTCTTTGTGACACTACGTGATAGTGCAGAAGCAAAGGCAAAAGAGCTTGGTTATGCGATTAAAACAGTAGATGCGCAAGACGACCCAGCAACACAAGTGAGTGATATTGAAGATTTAATTCAACAAGGGGTAGATTTATTAATTGTGAACCCAGCCGATTCAGCAGCGGTTGCTTCTGCCATTACATCAGCTAATAATGCAAATATCCCGGTTATTACTGTGGACAGAAGTGCTGAAGGTGGCGAAGTTGTCGCTCACGTAGCTTCTGATAATGCAGAAGGCGGTAAAATGGCAGGAGAATTTATCATTGAACAACTTGGTGGAGAAGGAAAAGTAGTAGAACTTGAAGGGATCCCTGGTTCATCGGCAGCACGTGAAAGAGGTGCAGGTTTTAACGAAGCAATTGAAGCATCTGACAATGTGGAAGTGGCAACAAAACAATCTGCGAATTTTGATCGTGCAGAAGGCTTAACAGTAATGGAAAACATCATCCAGAGCAATAATGATGTTCAAGCTGTATTTGCTCATAATGATGAAATGGCGCTTGGTGCTTATCAAGCACTAACGGCTGCTGGATTGAAAGATGTCATTGTTGTTGGATTTGACGCAACAGATGATGCCGTCGCGGCAGTAGAAGGTGGCGACATGGCAGCAACAGTCGCTCAAAAACCAGATAGAATGGGCGAGCAAGCTTTAGAAACAGCCAAAAAAGTACTCGATGGTGAAACAGTGGAAGAATTTATTCCTGTTGAGTTAGAGTTAATTAAATAAAGAATAAGATAGTGTTTGAATGAAGCGCGTGTCGATTCTGCTTTAAGGTGGAATGAACACGTGCTTTTTTTATTTTCTAAGTGAACGCAGGTGATGGAAAAACGTGTAAAAAAATATATAGTCGCTTATTTAGAAATGAGTGTATAATTATGGTAATCATTATATTTTGTGAAGAATCGAGTGGTAGAATGATCCCTGCAAATAATTTCGGAGTTGATATGACGAACGCCGCAACGCCTTATTTTCAAGTAGTGAAGGACAATCGAATTCGGTTTGGTTTGGAGACATTCAGACAATATCCCGGTTTAGCAAAAAGCTTATTTCATCACCTATTTCCTATAGAGCAAAAGTTAGATATGACGTTTATTTCTGGTTATCAAGATATTGATAGCAATAGGGTAAGGAGAGAAAAGTTAAATTTACGTCGATTTTTCAAGATTAATAATTGGTCTAATAAAGTAGTTTGGCAAGAAGAAATGGGTTGTTATTTTGTCTATACAACGGTAAATCATGTGAAATCATCCGCGTTTTTTCGCTATACCCTTAAAATGGTTGATGGTCATACTTCGCTTTATATTTGTTTTGTGCATCACGATTGTTTATTTTATATTAGTTCTGATGTACTGGATATTGTTGCAAATGCGCATACGATAAGGAGATTAAAAGAACTATTTCCTGAAATGTATGATACTTTCTACGAAGATGATTAATCTTCTGTGAAAATTAGCAAATAATGTTATCGTCTTCAAAAAAATAAATTTCGTACTATTTACCGAAAAAACTGTTATATGTATCCGTTGTCCAATGATTAAAGGATAGGAGGAAAATGATGAATATAAACAGGAAAGATTTACTTAATGCTGCATGGATTATTGGAATTTGCTTTATACTGGGATCGTGTACGATTGCTGGAGCGATTGAGAGCAATAGTTCAGTGAATGATGATTATTATGAACAACAAAGATTCAATGACAATTTTGAAAGGTTTATTGAAATACTCGAAGCGAAAGGGAATTAAATAAAAGGGAAGAAAGAAAATGCTATGACTAAAATATGGCGGTAAATTGTGCTTTACACAGGTGAAAAGAAAAAAGTAAAGTGGTGATAAGATGTCTAGCGATTTAAATAGAATAAATACCTTATTTGCCGAAAAAGCAGAATATTGGGATTTAGATGATTTACAGATTGATTATTTGAATGAAACCATTTCTTTAAAATTACTCAGTTGTCATAAACAACAGATTAAGAAAACCTACATTTTTATAAAGGAAGTGATGTCGTTCTTTGTTTATCAAGAGGCTATTGAAGGGACGATACGTTTAAATGACCGTCGTTTTACTGAGGCGAATTTATTAAGCGAAATTAGTTATCACAACAATGGTTTTGGTCATATAAAAATTGAAAACTTAGAATCAGATCTGAAAGAAATCGAGAAATTACATGCAAAAACCAATTTCTATTTTCAAGTAAATAATAAAGACAATTTTTTCATTGAAGCCAATAGTGTGCAAATCAATGATGAACTGTTTGTAAACCTTCTTGCAGAAAGTGGAACACTTAAATATATAGACTGATGACCTTTGTACTGAGTGAAGAAAGAATGATTTTGAGATTCAGTATTGCTTTCATAAAGATTTAAAGATATGCTAGATGTAGAGACTATTATACATAATAGTAGTCTTGTAATTTCATAGAATATCCTTCGGGGCAGGGTGAAATTCCCAACCGGCGGTGATGAGGGTGACCTCTTAGTCCGTGACCCGGGCTCAGGAATGAGAACGGTGGATTTGGTGTAATTCCAAAGCCGACAGTATAGTCTGGATGGGAGAAGGATGCGTGTGTGTAAAAACGTTCAAAAACAGTTGATTTTGACGTTTATTTGGCCATGATTACTTTTCCCGTATACGTATTCGTATACGGGTTTATTTATTCATGAGTCTTTTTTAAGAATGGTGGTGATGAAATGGGATAACTATAAGTGTGAGTCGAACTTTTTTTGTAATATTCAACAAACTCTCCCGATACCGCGTCTTTGCCCCGAGCGGAAAATTCCAACTTTTATTAAAACGAACAAATCTTATACAGAGAGGTTGATCATTCTGTTTACAGGTATTATCGAAGAAATCGGTACTGTACAACGAACGATTCAGCGCGGATCTACTATTCAAATAGTGTTAAATGCTACAAAGATTATGGATGATATCCATATCGGTGATAGTATCGCTGTGAACGGCGTTTGTTTAACAGTGACCGAATTCCAACAAAGAAGTTTTACAGCAGATGTGATGCCAGAAACTTTTCATGCGACATCGCTTTCCTCATTAAAAGTAGGGAGCAAGGTGAATTTAGAAAGGGCGATGTTAGCAGGTGGACGATTTGGCGGCCATTATGTAAGCGGTCATGTGGATGAAACGAGAAAAATTCTAAAAAAACAAAGAGTAGAAAATGCGATTTATCTTTCGGTTGCCTTATCCGAGCAATATCAGCATTTAATTCTACCGAAAGGATCTGTTGCTGTTGATGGCACTTCATTAACAGTGATGGAGGTTGGGGATGGATATTTTACGATTGCGCTAATTCCTCATACAGCTGAAGAAACGGTGATTAGTGAAAAATCGGTAAATGATCCCGTTAATATTGAATATGATTTATTTGCAAAGTACGTAGTTGCCTTTACAGACACATCAAAACGTGAAAGAAATTTCCATCAGTTATTAGAGAATAATGGATTCTTAAGTTAGGAGGGAACATATGAGTCACTCAATTGAAGAAGCGATAGCTGACTTGAAAAAGGGAAAAGTGATTATCGTTTGTGATGATGAGAATCGTGAGAATGAGGGTGATTTTATCGCTGTTGCCGAGTATGCATCAGCTGAAACGATCAACTTTATGGCAACAGTGGGAAGAGGGCTTATTTGCGTGCCGATTGAGCAGTCAATCGCCAAAAAGCTAGACTTGCATCCGATGGTTACTAATAATACAGACAGTCACCAAACCGCCTTTACAGTCAGTATTGATTATAAAGAGACAACGACTGGTATAAGCGCATTTGAACGGTTTTTAACCGTAGAAAAGATGTTAGACGAAGAAACACAAGCAAAAGACTTCAATCGTCCAGGTCATATTTTCCCCCTTGTAGCGAAGGATGGTGGCGTCCTTGAGCGCTCAGGACATACGGAAGCGGCAGTTGATTTAGCGAAGTTGGCTTGTGCAAGTCCAGTCGGGATTATATGCGAAATTATGAAAGAAAATGGTGAAATGGCTAGAGTAGCAGAGTTAGAGAAAGTAGCAGAAAAATATGATTTGAAGATGATTACGATTGAACAATTAATCTCTTATAAGCAATCACAATTATTAACAAACTAATATAGGAGTGAAGTAGAATGAATACAATACTAGAAGGACATTTAATTGGTACGGGAATGAAAGTAGCCGTTGTTGTATCGCGGTTTAATGAGTTTATTACAAAAAAATTATTAGATGGCGCATTGGATAGCTTCAAGCGTCACGATGTAGCTGAGGAGGATATTACGATCGCTTGGGTACCTGGTGCGTTTGAAATTCCCCTAGCGGCAAAAAAACTCGCAGAAAGTGGCAAATACGATGCGGTCGTTGCCCTTGGAACAGTCATTAGAGGGGCCACGCCACATTTTGATTATGTGAATGCAGAGGTAGCCAAAGGAGTAGCAGCGACTTCATTGCAAACAGGCATACCAGTAATCTTTGGTGTGTTAACAACTGATTCTATTGAACAAGCGATTGAGAGAGCGGGTACAAAAGCAGGTAACAAAGGCTGGGAGGCAGCTGTTAATGCGATTGAAATGAGTAATTTCAATAAACATTTTCGTTAATAATTAATTTTCTTTGCTCCCTCTTTCTTTTTCTCGTTATAATAATATTAACGGTTATATTCACATGAATAATGGTTATAGCATGAATAGAAGTTAAATGAAGAGCCTAAAAGAGAAAGAGGGTTTATGATGAAATTAGAATTAATTAAATGTCACGGTTCGGGAAATGATTTTTTTATCATTGATGAGATGGAGCAGTCGTTTGGCTGGAGTGATAAAGAACGAGCGAACTTAACGATTAGTCTTTGTAATCGTACCAGCGAACTTGGTGCGGATGGGATTTTATTTATATTAGCAAGTGAAGATGCTGATGCGAAAATGCGAGTTTTTAATGCAGATGGTTCTGAAGCTTCCATGTGTGGTAACGGTCTTCGTTGTGTCGCGAGATATGTATGTGAGAAATTGAAAATCAAAGAGGCGACAATTGATACGATGAAAGTTACCCTTCAAGTTAGTAAAGAAGACGATATTTATAAAGATATCCCTACTTACAAGGTAGAAATTTCTCCGGTGTCTTTTGATGTTGCTACTTTGCCACTTCACATTGATCAGCATCAATTAATTAATGAAAAGATTGAAGAGCTTTCAGAAGATATCGCTTTTACTGCTCTTTCTGTTCCTAATCCCCATCTTGTGGCTATTGTCGAAAACGAGGAGTTGCAATCAGATATTCAAGAGGAATTAAGTTTGTATGTCAACGGAGAAAATGATTACTTTCCTGATGGGGTAAATGTGAGTTTCGTCAAACCTCTTCCAGAAAGTGGCATCTTTGTTCGTACGTATGAAAGAGGAGTGGGCTTTACAAATGCATGCGGAACAGCGATGTCCGCTTCAAGTTTAGTTACTTGTATGCAAAGTATCAATACCTATGAGCAACCGATTGAGGTTTATAACAACGGTGGTAAGGTCCGTTGTGTTGTTCATAAGCAAAATGATACCTTTACAATCGATCTGATTGGTAACGCCAGCTTTGTCTATCAATGTACAATTGAAGTAGATATAAATCACCCGGGGACATTTACCATCGATAGCTCAGAAGAATATATTGAAGAAATGATGCAATATGCGAAGTTACAACAAGAGGCTTCTGCTTTTTTAACCAAGCAATTAAATGCTTAAGAGCCCTTGTATGATTATTAAGAAAGAAATAAGTTTTGAACCGAAACGGCACTAAGCGTAAATAGTGTTGTTTCGGTTTTTTTGTTTTTGCATCTCAATTGCAGGTCGTTCATATGATATTTGCATTGCTATTGTAGCTTCTAAAATGACGAGTAAACCACATTTACTAAGGTTTCACTTGTGTATAGCCTTATCCTTTTTTTAATGAATGAATAATGTTTGCGATTGTGTCATTTTTGGTTTCGAAAAAGCTTGCCATTGGACATGGATCAGTTAAACGAGACTTACTAATGTTGTCTAATGTAAAGTTCTTCCTTTGCAGTTGTTTGTCCACTTCGTCCCAATAGAGTGGGGCTGCTACAATTGCTCCTTCTCTGCCTCTTGGAGAGTAGGGCGCAATCATCGTTTTTCCTTCTGCATGTTGAATATAATCGATATATAACTTTTTCCCGCGATTCTTTTTCATCCTTTCTGTCGTATATAAATCTGGGTTTTTTTCAACTAAATAGGAAGCTATGAATGAAGTGAACAGTCTCGTATCCTCATAAGAAAAATGATGATGCATAATTGGGATATGTACTTGTATCCCCTTTCCACCCGTTAATTTTGGAAAGCCAATAATATTTAATTCCTCAAAAATCTTGTTTAGTTTCTGTGCAACAGTAACAGCTAGTAAAAAATGTGTTTCATCAGGTGGGTCAAGGTCGAACACAATTTCAAGCGGATGTTCACTGTCAATTGTTTCAAAAGGGGTATGATACTCTAGTGCTAATTGATTACCTAGCCAAACAAGTGTAGATAAATCATTACATAAGATATAGTCGATTTCGTCTTTTGTAAAAGAAGTAACAAATGACGGTGCATAATCAGGTTTATTCTTCTGATAGAAAAATTCTCTCCCTATATAGCCATGTGGATAGCGAATGGTTGTTAACAATCTATTCTTCACAAACGGTAACAACCGTGGAGAGACGGAAACAAGATAAGCAATGAGTTGCTCTTTATTAATCTTTGGGTTGTCCCATAACGGTTTTTCCGGGTGGGTCACTTCAATAGAAGGATCGATGTTAGCATTTTCTATCAATAATCTCTCCCATGTACATGTATCCCATTGCTCATTCGGTAAGAATTGCATAAATTGAGGCAGTATAAAAGTATCCTCAATTATGTCTCGAAAGCAAAGTTGAATACAAATGCTTGGGGAGATGGTGTATTTTGTTTGATTTACTTTGCTTCCATTTTTTTGGATCAATTTTACTAAAATAGCCAATTCCTGTTCATTTAGACCTTCAGAAAATTCACCCATTACCTTTACTTCATTTTGTTGTACGATACTATATTCAAACTGATTAGTTGTAATATTCCAGCCGGTAATAAAGAAACGACCTTTTTTCCTCATATTGACCTTCAACATCCTTTTTCTTTCATTCTGTTTTCTATTCATAAAACGTATTACACATGGTCATAGTATGGTTAGATTAAAAAAAGACATACAAGTGAGGAGCAATCCAATGAAGCCAATTATTCCTTTTGAACCAAAAATGACAAATGAGATTCCAAAAGGCGATCAGTGGATTGCGCAGGTAAAGTGGGATGGTACAAGGATATTGTCCTATTATGAAAAAGAGAAATTGACGCTCTTTAATCGAAAGGGAAATGAGCGCACCCTCCAATATCCGGAAATACAACGATTGCCATCATTGATTAAGGGGAATTCCTTCATTTTAGATGGAGAAGTAATCGCTTTTCAAGATGGTGTACCCTCTTTTTATGATGTAATGAGAAGAGATCGCCGGAAAAATACAATAACGATCAATCAATTACAAACAGAAATTCCAATTACTTATATGATATTTGACCTCTTATATTATAACGGTAAATGGCTGATTGAAACCCCATTACATAGACGCCAGGATATGTTAAGGGAAATGATCCAGCCAACAAATGAGATTCAAATTGTCCAAAGTTTTAGAGACTGCCATTCATTATATGAAGCAGTCATAGAGCAAGGGCTAGAGGGCATTGTATGTAAAGATTTAAATAGTAATTATATATTAGGTGGAAAAGATGAACGCTGGTTAAAAAAGAAAAAAGAACAGGACCTTATTGCTGTTGTTGGAGGGGCAACTTATAATGGATCACTTATTCGTTCACTTGATTTAGGTGTATATAATGAAGAGGGTGAGCTCATTTATATCGGCAGTGCAGGTTCGAGCAAGCTTACTTTAAAAGATTGGCGTGAAGTGACAGAAGTGACAAACCAAATTATTCAGGAGAAAAGTCCATTCCATAATTATAGTGGATTATTAAAAAAACATGAATGGTTATCCCCGGTTTTAAATGTGAAGGTTACTTTTTTAGAATGGACAAAAGATCATACGATGAGGCAACCAGTCATTCAATCGTTTGTTTTTTAAAAAGTTTAAGGGTAGGTTTTTGCCTACAGCAAATTTAGGTGTTTTACATAGGTTATAAGGAGTATATAGAGAGAACGACTATAGAGGAGGTTATCTATTGACTCAACACTTTTACCCGGCAGCTACACAGACTCATTTTTATAGAAGGCCTTATGGGGGTCGTCCTGGTTTCGGGGGAGGCCCAGGTTTTGGCGGTCCCGGTTTTGGGAGACCCGGTTTTGGTTTTGGTGGTCCATTTTTAGGCGGTGTAGCGACAGGCTTATTGGGTGGCGCATTATTAGCACCTCTGGTTTATCCACCTTATCCTGTATATCCACCATACCCACCTTATCCGGTTTATTAAAAAAATCAACAAACATCACAGTTGAATCTGTGGTGTTTGTTGATTTTTTCATTGTTTTTTGTAAAGATAATGCTTCATGAAGACATATAAAAAGAGATGTAGCTAATCTTACCAACAATGTACGTGTATATGAATAATCCACAGAGAAAAAATACAACTAATAAGAATGGAGGAGGTTTACTGATGCACACAATGTGGAAAGGAAGCATAAGTTTCGGTTTAGTGAATATCCCGATCAAATTGCATGCGGCAACTGAAGATAAAGATATTAAATTGCGTAATTTGCATAGTAAGTGTCATTCACCTATTAAGTATGAGAAAGTATGTCCTGTATGTGATGAATCTGTTGATCAAAGTGATATAGTAAAAGCATATGAGTACACGAAAGGGAAGTTTATCGTCCTTGATGAAGAAGAATTACAAGCGTTAAAAAAAGAAAATGAAGATAAAGCGGTGGAGATTTTAGATTTTGTTAAAATAAATGAAGTAGATCCGATATATTTTTCCCGCTCTTATTATATTTCACCTGGAGATAGCGGATCGAAAGCTTATGCCTTATTAAGGGAAGCTTTAAAGGAGTCTGAAAAAGTAGGAATAGCGAAAATCATCATTCGTGCAAAAGAACAGCTAGCTCTTTTAAGAGTTTTTCACAACACTTTAGTAATGGAAACCATCCATTTCCCTGATGAGGTGAGAAATTTTGCAGATGTGCCTAATATTCCTGCGGAAGAAAAAATAGCCAAAAAAGAATTAGATACGGCATTATTATTAATAGACCAACTAACAACAACGTTTGAACCTGAGAAATATACTGATGACTATCGCCAAGCACTTCTAGACTTGATTGAAACAAAGAAAAATGGGGAAGAGGTAGTAACAACAAATCAACAGCAACCAAAGAAATCCAATGTTACGGATCTAATGGCGGCATTACAAGCATCCATCGATCAAACAAAACCATCACAACCAAAAAAAGAAAAAACAACAACGAAGTCAAAAAAGAAAAAATCAACGACTTCTGCAAAAACAAAGAAGGAAGCATAGATTTGATCGTTCAATTGGAGAAGTCTAGACTTCTCCAACTTTCTAAAAAACATAAAGGAATGGGCAATGAAAAAACCAACTGTATACATAACAACAAACATCATACTATTTATTCTATTTTTAAGTCTGTTTTTGTTTATCGTGTTCGATTACACAACCAACGATCTTGCTTGGTTTGATATGGAGGTCATCCATATTGTCCAACAAAATATAACTCCGACATTAACGACCATGATTGATCGTTTCACTTTTCTTGGCTCTGTACGGTGGATTGCCGCGGCAGTTTTGATTGTTATGGTCCTCCTCGTCTTAAAAAAGAAGTATGCGTTAGCTATTTATATTAGTTTGGCATCGGGGGTGGGGGCACTTTTAAATTGGAGTCTTAAACACTATTTTAAAAGAGAAAGACCAGCTATCCTACCATTAATTGAAGAAACGGGATATGCCTTTCCAAGTGGACATTCAATGGGATCGTTTATCTTTTACGGATCACTCGCTTTTGTCATTATTCATTTAACTAAAAGGACAAGTATGAAGTGGGCTGTAGCGATTATCATGGGGTTACTGATTTTTGCCATCGGTTTAAGTAGGATATATTTAGGTGTCCATTATCCTAGTGATGTAGCGGCTGGTTTTTTAGTCGGGGCGATTTGGTTAATGCTCACCATTATGGTCTTTCATTTGTATGAGCATTTTTCAAATAAATAATAGGGGAGTGAACTATTGGAAGTTTACCTAAGAGCTCTCGAGCAATTTTATTCAATTATGAAGGAGACCTTGTACATCGTGTCCAAATTCCCCCATCCTGGATGGGTGGAGGAAAATAGGGAAGGTTACGCAGCATAAGGTGGGTAGGTACACCTTAAAAGTGCAATAAGCGCAATAATGGCATTTAAATAAGTTGCGACACCATAAGTAAATAGGAGGGTACGAAAATGACATTTTCTGCGAAGAATCGTTCTACTACCATTCATGATTTAACTAACAATGAGTATGATCTCGTTGTTATCGGTGGAGGTATTACAGGAGCTGGAATCGCCCTTGATGCTGTGACAAGAGGGATGAAAGTCGCATTAATTGAAATGCAGGACTTTGCAGCAGGAACCTCAAGTCGTTCGACTAAACTGTGCATGGTGGTCTACGTTATTTAAAACAATTTGAATTTCATGTTGTTTCTGAAGTAGGAAAGGAAAGGGCGATTGTATATGAAAACGGCCCTCATATCACAAAACCAGAATGGATGGTCTTACCTTTTTATCAAGAAGGGACTTTCGGTAAATTCACAACATCAATTGGATTGAGGGTTTATGATTTCCTTGCGGGAGTAAAAAGAGATGAAAGAAGAACAATGTTAAATAAAGAGGAGGTGTTATCTAAAGAACCCTTACTGAAAGAAGAAGGTTTACTCGGTGGTGGTTATTATGTGGAGTACCGTACAGATGATGCACGGTTAACGATAGAAGTGATAAAAGAAGCGGCTCATCGTGGGGCTGATGTGATTAATTATGCTAAAGTAACCGATTTTATTTATAGGGATGGAATGATTAATGGGGTTGAGGTACAAGATCAGCTCAGTAATGAATCCTATCAAGTTTTCGGAAAAAAATGTGTGAATGCTACCGGTCCTTGGGTAGAGAGACTTTTAGATAAAGATGCACAAATGGAAAATAAATCTTTAAAATTAACAAAAGGTGTTCACATTGTTATCGATCATTCCATTTTCCCATTAGCGCAAGCTATTTACTTTGACAGTGAAGATGGTCGAATGATTTTTGCTATTCCTCGAGAAGGGAAAACGTATATTGGAACAACAGATACATTTTATAAAGATGATCCTGCGCACCCTTCGATCACAGATGAAGATAGGCTCTATTTGCTGAACGCAATTAAAGGGGTTTTTCCAAATGTAAAGGTGGCAGAAGCAGATATTGAATCCAGTTGGGCAGGAGTACGTCCGCTCATTCATGAAGAAGGGAAGTCGCCTTCAGAAATTTCGAGAAGAGATGAAATATGGGTGTCAGCGCATGGTTTAATATCGATTGCTGGTGGTAAATTAACGGGTTACCGAAAAATGGCCGAAACAATTGTAGACAGAGTTTCGTCTATGCTAAAAAAAGAATATCAGCTATTGTTCTCAAAAAGTATGACAAAGCATCTACCGTTGTCAGGCGGGAGAGTAGGTGGAGCAAAAAATTTCCCTACTTTTATCGAAGCAAAGAAACAGGAAGGGATAGAAGTTGGATTAAAAGGAGAGGAGTCCCTTTATCTTTTAAGCCGTTATGGTTCAAATGCACCGGTTTTATTCTCATTAGTTAAGCAATATCATAAAGACGAGCACCTTATGCCACGAGTCTTATGGTTGGAGTTAAAATATGCACTTGATTATGAAATGGCGGTCTCGCCTGTAGACTTTTTTTTTCGCCGAACAGGCGCATTGTTGTTTAACATTATGCTTGTGTTCACATATAAGAATGCTGTAATTGAAATGATGGCTGAAGAACTTGACTGGACAGTTGAACAAACACTATCATATACAAACGAACTGAATGAAGTGATTGAATGGGCGACAAACAAAGGGTGAAAAAAATGTTGGGTGACGACGGGGTATATTTGTGAGTCTTTCTCTTATCCTGTCGTATAACCAATGAATTTGACATTTATCTACCGAAGTACTATAATAGAATTTGGTATTTGAGATAGAAAGATAGTCGGTAGTCATACGACTTTTCTTGATGTGAAAGTTACTCTTTAGAGTAAAGTTCGCTAAGCAAGGTTTATAATTAAGAACTATTTTGTGGACAACTTCATGAAGAAGTTGAAATTCTTCTTAAATCATCTTCTATTTACCCATAAATGAACTTTATATGGTTACTTCAATAATTAAACCCCAATATACAATTCAAAAAAGAGTTACTTTTCTCAAGAACAAATGAAGATTTAACCTGATTCTCACTGGCGCAACTTCGGGGTTGCAAGGATGGAAGAGAGGTAGGGCTTTCGTTGTTTTAGGTAAAGAACTTATTGAAATTAAATAATCTCAAATATAACCAGCGAACCGTCATTGAAGCGGTTCGCTTTTTGATTTATCCGATATAGTAAAGATAAAGTCATTCAAGTATTCTTTAAAATATATCCCATCATTATGTATGTCGGTCTTAGCATTAACTTTGATTCTCAACAAAAATTATGCCATAATCAACGAATAATCAAATATAGAAGCAAGAAAATAGCCTATGGCGCAATATGATAAAGACGAACAATAAGCTCCATTTTTGTTGAAATATATGTGTTTTCTGTTATAATAAAGAGGAAGCTGAAGAAATCGCAGTAACTGACGACATTGCGGAAATAACCGCTGGGGAGCTGCGTCTATGTTTAGCCGGTCGTCTGGGCAGAGGTAAGTTCTACTTATCTCTTTTGTATTTCGGAGGGATTGGACATGGAAGAAAAAACGATACTAGACGGACAAAAAGTTTCGAATGACGTAAAAGAACAGTTAAAAGAAAGAGTATTAAAATTATCGGCTCAAGGAGTAACGCCTTGCTTAGCTACTATTTTAGTGGGAGACGATCCATCTTCTGCTACATATGTACGCATGAAAGGCAATGCCTGTGAAAAACTTGGTATTCTTTCAAAGAGAATACATCTAGATGCAAGTATTTCTACTGAAACACTCATTGAAACGATTCAGGATTTAAATAATGATAAAAATGTACATGGCATTTTATTACAACATCCAGTACCTGCACATATAGATGAAAGAAAAGCATTTGAAGCGATCGACATCGAAAAGGATGTGGATGGTGTCACCAGTCTTGGCTATGGTCAAACTGCACTTGGTTTCGGTGTTTATCCATCTTGCACACCTGCTGCTATTATGGAAATCATTGATTATTATGATATTCCTGTTGAAGGAAAAAATGCAGTTGTGGTTGGAAGAAGTCCGATTTTAGGTAAGCCTGTTTCTGCATTACTGCTCAATCGCAATGCAACTGTAACGACTTGTCATTCTAAAACAAAAGATTTAAGTGAACATTTAAGCAAAGCTGATATTGTTGTTGCAGCTGTAGGGAAACCTAATTTTATCCAAGGAAGCTGGCTAAAAGAAGGGGCTGTTGTTTTAGATGCTGGATACAACCCAGGAAATATTGGCGATGCTCATTATGATAGCTGTTATGAAAAAGCATCTGCTATTACACCTGTCCCTGGTGGAGTAGGCCCTGTAACGATATCTATGTTATTAAAACACACAGTAGCTTCAGCAGAGAAAACGGTTCAGTGAGAAATAACTATTGACATTTAGCGATAAAACAATGTAGTATAAAATATACGCTGTAAAGTTCGTTATATATTATTTGGATAAGTGGTCGTAACTGCAAGAAATGTAGGCGATTGTACTCTTCATTTCTTTTAGTTACGGCCTTTTTAACTTCATAAGAAAATTAAAGTACGAGGCATTCCACTTTTCTCTATAAGCTTATATAATTATGACTTTTTAGTGATTATTTTTTGGAGGTATTATCATGAATAACGGTAAAGTAAAATGGTTTAACGCAGAAAAAGGTTTTGGTTTCATCGAGTCTCAAGAAGGACAAGACGTATTCGTACATTTCAGTGCGATTCAAACTGAAGGTTTCAAAACTCTTGAAGAAGGTCAAGAAGTTACTTTTGAAATCGTTGATGGCGACCGTGGCCCTCAAGCTGCAAACGTTGTAAAAGCATAATAATGCGGTGATGCATGGCCTTTCATGCATCATCTTTTTATGTGAACGACTATTGAACTGTTCTTACACCGTTAAAATGATTTTGCTTTTATTGCTTATAAATTGAAAAAAATTAATAGAAACTGGATACACTCATACTATAGATTATTTTGATGTATGATTGAAATACAAGGAGGATTTATCTTGGTAAAATTTTCGGATTTTGGTTTAAGTACAGAGCTAGAAAAAGCTCTTTCTAATATGGGTTTTGAAGAGCCAACCCCTATTCAAGCACAATCACTACCTATTGCATTAGCTGGTGCGGATATGATTGGTCAAGCCCAAACAGGTACAGGTAAAACAACGGCATTTGGTGTCCCAATGTTAGAGAAAGTAACGAAAGAAGATGGCATTCAAGGTTTGGTACTTGCGCCAACAAGAGAACTAGCTGTGCAAGTGGCAGAAGAATTAAATCGTATTGGACAAGTGAAAGGAATCAGAACTTTACCGATATACGGTGGTCAAGATATTGGTAGACAAATTCGCGCACTTAAAAATCGTCCGCAAATTATCGCTGCAACACCTGGCCGTTTAATTGATCATATTGAAAGAAGAACGATTCGTCTTAATAATATTAAATCAGTTGTTCTTGATGAAGCGGATGAAATGCTAAATATGGGATTCATTGAAGATATTGAAAGAATTCTTGGTGAAATTGAGCATGAACGCCAAACGCTTCTTTTCTCAGCAACAATGCCTAGACGTATTCAAACATTAGCTGAGAAGTTTATGAATGATCCACAAATTGTTCGTGTAAAAGCAAAAGAATTAACAGTAAAGAATATTGAACAATCTTATATCGAAGTGCATGAAAAACAAAAATTCGATGTATTATGTAGCTTATTAGATATTCAATCTCCTGAACTTGCGATTGTATTTGGTAGAACGAAAAAACGTGTAGATGAAGTAGTTGAAGGATTAATTAAACGTGGATATTCTGCAGAAGGTATTCATGGTGATATTCCCCAAGCAAAACGTGATCAAGTTATTCGTCGTTTCAAAGACCAAACAATTGATATTATGGTAGCAACAGATGTTGCCGCACGTGGGCTCGATATTTCAGGCGTTTCACATGTATACAACTTTGATATTCCTCAAGATCCTGAAAGCTATGTGCACCGAATCGGACGTACAGGAAGAGCTGGAAATAAAGGTTTAGCTATTACATTTGTTTCTCCACGAGAAATCGATCACTTGAAAATTATTGAAAGTGTAACGAAGACAAAAATGAAGAAAGAACCAGTACCAACGTTTAAAGATGTTGTTGCAGGTAACCAACGTGTGACGATTAATCGTTTAATGAATACAATTGATAAGAATGAGTACGATGAGTATAAGCGTATTGCTGAATCGTTGTTAGAAGATACAGATTCAGTGACAGTATTGGCAGCAGCATTAAAATTATTAACAAAAGATCCAGATGTCACACCTGTAAAAATTACAGCGGTTGAACCACTTCGTTCGAAAAAACCTAAAAACAGAGATGGACGTAATCGTAGTCGCTTTGGTGATCGTCCGAGATCTGGTGGAAGAGATCGTAAAGGCGGCGGCCGTGACTATAAAGGTCGCGAAAGACGTCGTGTAAAAAATAATAAAGGCCGCGATTGATTAAAATAAAGCAAATTGTGGTATATTAGGAAATGCAGGAGATGTTTCCTGTGAGTTTCAAATGTTTAGGAGGAAAAGAAAAAATGGCAACAGGTAAAGTAAAATGGTTTAACGCAGAAAAAGGATTTGGCTTCATTGAACAAGAAAGTGGAGATGACGTATTCGTTCATTTCTCTGCAATTCAAACGGAAGGCTTTAAAACATTAGATGAAGGACAAGAAGTGTCTTTTGATATAGAAGAGGGGCAACGCGGACCTCAAGCTGTAAATGTGACAAAGCTATAATACAAATGTTCAATAAAAGAAAAAAGATCACTTCCAATGAGGAGTGATCTTTTTCTTTTTACATAGTTAAAAGTAGTCCACCGATGTATTTGAAGAGGACTATATGTACGATTTGGTTTGGATGATAACAAATGGGTTTGGCTTTTTAGGATATTACTTGAAGTGATAATAATCCTGACTGCCGCAAACCGTAAATCCACACTTTTTATAAAGCATGAGCGCACGGTTATTCTTAACTTCAACCTCTAGGTGAATGGAATATTGCGCTTGGTATTGTTGAACGACTAGACGCAATACTTCGCTCCCCAACCCTTTACCTTGTTCATTAGGATGAATGGCGAACCCATATATCCATAATTGTTGATTCCTTATATTTAGACGTATTTTACCGACTCTTTTATTACCATTGCAAATGACTAGTAATTGATCATCTTGTTTATGTAAGTTAAAATCATCGTTGATTGCTTTTGCATTCTCTTCTGAAAGGTTAAAGCATAATTGGTCGAGTTGGTTGCAGAAAGGAGAATCTGCTAATTCTGCGGTTCTGAGATGAATATTTCGTTGCTGTTGTTTTGTCGGTTGACTAACCTTGTAGACCATTTGGTATTCAGTAAAAGCATATGATTTGTTCCATGTAGACATAACGGTCTTACCCGTAATTGATTGACCAGGTATATTAATCAGCACTTCTTCATATTGGTCAATGATGGGCAAAGCTTCAGTAAATAATGAAGAAAATATCCCTTTCCGACGATAGCTAGGATGGACCATACCACAAATTTCAAGCTTTGATCCGAAGGGATAAAGCGCAACAAAACCGATAAGCTGACCATCAATAGAGTGCTTGTACAAAGGTGTTTCGGTTTGCGTATTCTCTATCATATCCAAGTTTAATTTAAGAACGATATCATCATGTTGTTCACAAATTTTTTGCAGCTGATAGATCTCTTGTATATTCATTATCGCCGCACTCCTTTTTAAGCTATTATAACTGGAGAAAATAAAAAGAGGAAGTTTCTTTTTTGTTATGGAGGTAATAATAGGATAATACAAGTGTTTATGCTATTATCATATAGAGAAAGTGAGGGAGATGTATGCAATCATTTAAAGTACAATTCCATAAAGAAGATCAAGTGGATGAAATGAATGTAAACAAACTATCAGAGGAAGATTTTAATCAAATGACAGAAGGTGGAACAAGACACCTGTTTGAGTTAGATACGAATATTGGCTTTTTTGTTTACTTTGATGGTCTGAATAAGGATGGACAAGAGTCGTATATGGTTCTTCATTATGAAGGAGAAGAAGAAGAACCAACCGCTTGTTACAGTTTTGCATTGCCGGATTTTTACCAATTTGTTGCCTTGCATTTGAATGATCTCGAATTTAACGAAGAAGAGCAAGAGGATGAAGAAGCATATGGTCCAATACATCACCTGGCTCATTTAATGTATCATATCATTGAAGAAGGTAAACAAGTAGAGGAATAATCATAAAATGCCTAGGAGCTAACCCTAGGCATTTTATATTTATTCATCATTTGCATTGATATGTTGACTACAGAATTTAGTGACTAATATTTCTTCTTCTTCTTCCAATCCAAATTCCAGAATCTCTTCATTATTATTCTCTTGGAAGTGATAATTAAGTATTTTCATTTCGTCTTCACCTTTATAAAATAACACGCGCAAGCGAATACCTTGTTCTGAGTATAATTCATCATCTTCATCAACATCAATATCTAAAAAGAATTCGTATCTTTCTCCAGATAGTATACCGGTCGGATCATTGATCTGTTCAACCGTATAACTCGAAATATGCAAATGTCTTCATCCTTTCTTTTAAAGCAATCAGCGTCTCTATTATACACTTTTTCCACTATAATTCATACATAAAGGTTGTTTTTTATAGGACAACATGTTAAAGTGAAAGTTTCCTTGTTTTGACAAGGATAAAAAAATGTGCTATACTAATATTTGTTAAGTAAAAAATATTACACACACTTGTTATAAAGGACCATACTGGTTTGGCATAGCGAGTGATTTTTATTTTTTTCGGATGATATGTTCTACCTTTAGGAGGTGCCTGATAATGGCAATGGGATTTGGAAGAAAGAACATGGAAGAAGTGAAGACTGAAGAGATTAAAATTTGGGAATGTTCCTCAGAAACATGCAATGCTTGGGTGAGAGACAACTTTAAAAGTACACCAAAGTGCCCAATTTGTGAAAGTGAAATGGTAGCAACAACAAAAGAATTACAAGTAGTAAATAATAATAGCCTTTATAACAAATAATATTCTTCTGTTATTTTTGACTATCGTTAAGTCAACGGATAATTGAATGAACAGGATACGACGAGTGGTTGTTTGATAACCACTCTTTTTTATTTTATTTAAAAAACTTTTCAATATAGGTTTATTTATTGTAAGGTAAGAAGAAATCTTAAGTGGATTAGGAGACTGAATTTTAAAAAAATGTTCAGGTTAACGAAAACTATATAATTTATAAAGATCAACGAGGGCAGATATACTCCCTTCTGAGTAATGGGATTAGCTCGGGATAGAATGTATTGTGATTGAACTTGAATAACCTTTCGTTGATGCACAGAAGATTAAGTGGAAAAGTGCATAAACTGTGCCAATTGAATAAGTGTTTTTTCTTTGACTTTTTCTAAAAGTCACTTTACAATATATATATACTATAAAAGATATAAGGAGATTTTTAAAAAATGATACCTAGACTATGGTCCCTAACTTTGAACCAGTAATTGAATACGGTCGAAGACTCTGTTTGTATATACAGAGTAAACGGGATAAGTCTGTCCTTTTTTAATAATCTTCATTTTAAATATATATCATATGTAATATGAAGAAACGGATTATTCTGCCTTTCTTTCTTTTTGGGTGACACACCTTTATATGGGGAAGTTGACATGTAATTCCATAATCCATTAGTTTGGCTAGGATACTTCCTTTTACTCTAAATCACAGACGGATTGTCTGTGATTTTTTATTTTATTTAAATGGGGAGAATTTTAAATGTGCATGTTACTTCTCTATTGATACGAGCTTTGTTTTCAATGGCTCGTATCGAATCAGAATCGATACGTTAAAATTTTTTTGGAGGTATCGATTACTATGGAAAATAAAAATTGGAAGCATAAATTTTTTGCGATTTATACAGGGCAGTTCTTTTCATACTGAGTAGTACTGCTGTTCCATTTAGTATCATTTGGTGGCTAAATGACACAACAGGAGGACCATCAAGCATTTGTGGTTTTGAAGATAGAGATAGGAGGAAAAGACATGCAGTTCTTATTATTTTATTGATACGAGCTTAGTTTAAAGGCTCGTATCGATCCATGCTATCGATACGAATGATAAAATTTCGGGAGGTAGCAAATATGGAAAAAATTTGTTTTGAATTAGAAAATGTTGAAATAACTTATTTAGATAAGGAAATCTTAAAGATTGATCGATTAGCCATTCACCAATTTGACCGTATTGGGATTGTTGGAAAAAACGGTGCAGGAAAAAGCACATTATTAAGACTATTAGCAGGTAAGGTTCATCCAACAAAAGGGAAAGTGTGTCGTCATGTTGAATATGGTTATTTTGAACAGCTTGAAGGACCAGCATCTCTTAGCGCTGATCCAGTATTATTTGGAAAATTAGATATACCAAAAGATTCAGTTCGGTTAAGTGGCGGAGAGCAGACAAGGATGAAAATTGCTCAGTTGTTGACCAATTATTGCGAAGCATTACTAATCGATGAGCCGACAACTCATTTAGACCAAGAGGGCATTTCTTTTATCTTAGAGGAACTTCGTTATTATTATGGGGCACTTGTATTAATTAGTCATGACCGTGCTGTATTAGACGAATTAGTCACGACTATTTGGGAAATTCATGAAGGTAAGGTTTGTGTATATTCTGGAAACTATAGTGAGTACATTGCTCAAAAACAGTTGGAACGTGAACAACAGCAGCAAGCCTATGAACAGTTCGTGAAAGAAAAGAGTCGGCTCGAAAAAGCAGCACAAGATAAAATGAAAAAAGCTCAAAAGGTTGCTCAAGCAGGGCGGATGTCTAAAAAGGAAGCGAATGCCTTACCGAACAAGTCGTTTATGACGAAGTCAAAAGGTACGAGTGCAAAGGCGATGCAACGTGCTGCCAAAGCAATTGAGAATCGAATGGAAAAACTTCAGGAAGTAGAGGCTGTAAGAGAAAATAGAGCTATTATTTTCCGTCAATCTAAAGCTACAGAGATGCATAACAAGTTCCCAATTTTGGCCGACCGATTTAATCTTCAAATTGAGAGAAAAGTACTATTAGAAGACGTCAGTTTCCAACTTCCACTTGGTAAAAAAATTGCGATTACAGGCAGCAATGGTAGTGGAAAAAGTACATTGCTAGACCGTATTGCGAATAAAGATAATAACCTGATAATTTCTTCAAAGGCAAAAATAGGATATTTTAAACAAATGAGTTATCAATTCACTAATGATGAAACAATCCTGCAATTCGTGAAAAATCGCTCAGGGTACGATGAGACATTTTTACGTAGTGTTTTACACTTAATGCAGTTTATTGGTACAGATTTACAAAAAAATCTAAAGTCATTAAGTGGTGGCGAAGCTATTCGGCTCCAACTTTGTTTGCTATTTTTAGGAGAATATAATATTTTATTATTAGATGAACCAACCAATTTCTTAGATATCTATGCCATTGAAGCATTGGAAACATTTATTGCCGGTTATGAAGGCACCATTCTTTTTGTCTCACATGATCAACAATTTATAAATAATGTAGCAGATTTACAATTGAATATCCATGAGAAAAAATTTATAACAAATTGAGTTATAAAAATAAACCGCTAAGAGATTGGCGGTTTATCTATTATTTTTTGATTTGTTTAATTTTCTTAGTCTCCAAGATGTGAATAAATTTACTTAAACTCTTGCGTGACTTTAAAACACCAATTAAAAAATCGGTTCCTAAACATTAGGAATCGATTTTTTTGCTAATACAGCTTAACATTGTAAATCGCATTTTCCTAACGCTACCCCATATAGAAGGCTATGGCCGCTTTTTAGTCTTTCACTACGGAAGAATGCATAGAAATTGACGTCTACATTTAATTTTTAAACAAAAAGTCTGCTAAGGCCGATTGATTTTTCGTTAAATCAGCTAATGTATATTGATCTAGTACTTCTAAATAAGCTTTTAATGCTTTATTTAGTACATGCCTTAAGCCACAAACAGGGGAAATGACACAATGATTGTTATTTTCATCAAAGCATTCAACTAAATGAAAATCTTCTTCGGTTTTTCTGACTACTTCACCAATATTAATCTCTTTAGGTGACATGGCTAAACGAATGCCACCATTTCTCCCTCTAATTGTCTCAACATATTGATTTTTCCCTAATTGATAGATGACTTTCATCAGATGATTCTTAGAAATTTGATATGTGTCTGCAATTTCCTTAATATTTGTCAGCTGGTCTTTTTTTATTGTTGCTAAATATATGAGAACTCGTAATGAATAATCCGTGTAGTTGGTAAGACGCATTAGGAATCACACCTTTTTCTTCTATTAATAGTTCTATTATACATATAGCTGGGTGTGGAACCAATTGTGACAACTTTTTAAAAGATGTATTTAAAATATTGCTTTAAATTCAGAAAAGGTATATTTTAAAGATGTATTTAAAATATATCTTTAAAATGAAAAGGGTGGAGATATTAATGTTAAAACAAGAGACAATTAAAATCATCAAATCAACGATACCCGTATTAGAAATTCATGGAACCGCTATCACAACGCATTTTTATAAACGTTTATTTGCCGAACATCCTGAACTTCTTAATATTTTTAATCATGCTAATCAAGAAAAGGGAAGGCAGCCTAAAGCCCTCGCTAATGTATTATTTCAAGCAGCTATCCATATTGAACATTTAGAAAAATTGGCGCCAGCAGTTGCTACAATTGCTCATAAGCATCGAAGTTTAGGGGTTAAGAAAGAGCACTATCCCATCGTTGGGGAACATCTATTAGCAGCTATAAAAGAAGTTTTAGGTGATGCAGCAACAGATGATATTATTCAGGCATGGGCAGAGGCTTATGATGTGATTGCCTCTATCTTTATTTCAACTGAAGAAGACTTATACAATGCATCAGGTTGGGCTGGATTTAAATCTTTTAAAGTAGTAAATAAAGTACCTGAAAGTGATCTTATCACTTCTTTTTATGTTGAGCCCATTGATGGTATGACGTTACCAACTTACCAACCTGGCCAGTATGTATCGATTCGTATAAATATAGCTGGCGAAAAGTACGACCTTAACCGTCAATATAGCTTATCAGGAAAACCATCAGAAGAGACGTATCGTATTTCTGTCAAAAGAGAAGAACACGGTAAGGTCTCTAACTGGTTACATGACCATGTGCAAATAGGAGATAGTTTGGAAATGAGTGCACCAGCAGGTGAATTTGTACTGCAATCCCAAGCGGAGACACCAGTGGTTTTAATCAGTGGTGGTGTTGGAACTACTCCATTATTAGGTATGCTTCATGCATTAGAAGGGACAAAGCGAGAAGTAAGTTTCCTTCATATTTGTAAGAATAAAAACGTACATGCTTTTGGAGATGAAGTGAAAACGGCGATAGCAGAAATTGAGAATGGTCGTTACCTAGTTAAATATAGTGATGATGAGGGAAGATTAGCTAGTGAGGATTTAAAGCCATATATAAGTGAAGAAGCAGAGTACTACTTATGTGGCCCTATCAATTTTATGGAAAATATTAAAGAACAATTATTTATGTTAGGTGTGGAAAATTCACATATTCACCTTGAACTATTTGGTCCAGCGGTTCCTCTTAAAGAAAAAATAAATATGTAGAGGAAGAGCTTTTAAAACGTTTTAAAAGAAAAGAGATGAATACGCCTCTCTTTTCTTTTTTTATGCAATGGATCCGTTATTGTTTGTCATTCATCTAGTTATAAAATACAAGCGGAGAAATGCCTTTATCACAATAATTAATCATTCATTTCCCCCAAATTAGCTAGCAGGCTTAAAATCGATGTCTGTCCGATCGTATATTTGACAATATGAGCACTCTATGACTTGATGCGTATCAAGTCCTTCTTGTCTTTCCCACTTCTCAGTTGTTTTCCATAATTTTAATCATTCTTCTGAAGTTTGCATTTCTTCGCTAATATGATATAGATTTCGAGAGGTTTGCAACGACTAATACAACCCTTTCTGTCTACATATACGATGTTCACTGCCCCTCCATAAAATAATCTAAAGTTTGCCCATGTCTTTCCACTTTTCGTTTCGTTGGTTTAATGAAAAATTCCTTTAATGTACGATTAGTACCGCTTACATATTTATTAGCACTTCTTCAACTTGCATATCATTCACTCTTAGTAAGATATTGTCGAGAAGTTTTTTTGTAATCGAATGAGTTCCTAACGGAAATGTATAAAAAGCCTAAAATGTTAAAGAATATATTTATCAATTATGAGAGGTGAATCATATGGAAACAAAGAGAATAAAACAAATACTTTCATCATCGAGTGATGTAGAAGTTCAATACAATGGAACTTCTGTATGGATAGATAAGTTACATGAAGATGATAAGACCGTTACAGTTCATTTAAGAGGAATTCCGTTAGAAGAAAGAACAGAAGTAGATGTCTCAGATCTTAATGAAGTGTAATGATACGTCAAGAGTGTAGGTAGATATTGCTACCTACCTTTTTATTTATAGTTGAGTAATATAAAATTATTCGGCAAATTTTTTCACTTTACATAGGGTACCGGGGTATAATATAATGAAAATAAGGGAGGCGATTCAATGGAATATGAAAAAGATCATGTGAATGAAGAAACCATTTGCCTAGAGCATGGAGATAGAAGAAGTCATCATTCAGATAAAGTAAAAAAGAATTTAGTCACTCGATTGAATCGTATCGAAGGACAAATTAGAGGTATTAAGGGTCTAATTGAAAAAGATACGTATTGTGATGATGTGATTACACAAATATCGGCAACACAATCTGCCTTAAATAGTGTCGCTAAGATTTTACTTGAAGGCCATTTAAAAGGCTGTGTAATTGATCGGATAAATGAAGGCGACGAAGAAGTATTAGATGAATTTCTTATTACAATTCAAAAATTAATGAAAAAATAGGAGGATTTTATACAATGGAAAACGTAATTTTACATGTAGAAGGAATGTCTTGTGGTCACTGTGTGAAAGCAGTAGAAAGTAGTGTAGGTGAATTAAAAGGAGTAGACACGGTCAAAGTAGATTTAGATAAAAAAGAAGTCAAAGTTGCTTATGATGCTTCATCTGTAAAGCTTGATCAAATTAAAGAAACGATTGATGATCAAGGATATGAAGTTAAATCTTAATCGTGCAGCTTTGCACGATTTATTTTAAGTGTTTATATAGGGTAGTAGGGTATAGTATTCAATGAAAGGTGAGGTAGGGCATATGTCCAAGCAAGACGATTCACAAAAAATAATTAATTTACCAATTACAGGAATGACGTGTGCTGCTTGTTCTGCGCGAATAGAAAAAGGGTTAAGTAAAATGGATGGTGTAAATGAAGCGAATGTGAATCTCACTTCTGAAATAGCCACCATTTCCTATAACCCAGAAAAGATAGAAGAACATGCATTTCAGCAGAAGATTAAAGATCTTGGTTATGAAGTTGTTTTAGAGAAAGCTGAGTTTGATATTACAGGAATGACATGTGCTGCTTGTTCTGCGCGAATAGAAAAAGTGTTAAATAAACAGCCCGGAATTGCGCAGGCAAATGTGAACTTAGCCTTAGAAACAGGTACGGTAGAATACAACCCTGAGCAGGTTTCAGTTGAAGAAATTATTGCAAGGGTAGATAAGATTGGGTATAGCGCTTCGTTAAAAACAACTGCGAGCGCAAATGATGTAAGGGAGGAGAATATTAAAAAGCAGCAAAGGAAATTTATTGCTGCTGCCATCCTATCTATCCCACTACTTTGGACGATGGTTGGGCATTTTGAATTCACCTCATTCATTTTTCTACCAGATTTTTTAATGAATCCTTGGGTACAGTTGATATTAGCGACCCCTGTACAATTTATTATCGGTTGGCAATTCTATACGGGTGCTTATAAATCATTGAAATCTGGCAGTGCGAATATGGATGTACTTGTTGCATTGGGTACTTCTGCAGCTTATTTTTATAGTTTGTTTCTAACCATACAATCGCTAGGTACAACGCATGGTCATCATGTTGAGCTTTATTTTGAAACGAGTGCGATTATTATTACCCTTATTTTATTAGGGAAATTATTTGAAGCACGCGCAAAAGGAAGATCATCAGAAGCAATAAAAAAATTAATGAATTTAAAGGCTAAAAAAGCGGTTGTAGTAAAAGAAGGTAAGGAAACCGTTGTCCCTGTTGAGCAAGTAATAGCAGGTGATACGGTTATCATTAAGCCTGGTGAGAGGATTCCTGTAGATGCAGTAATCATTGAAGGGCAATCTGCAGTTGATGAATCAATGTTAACAGGAGAAAGTGTGCCAGTTGATAAGAAAGCTGGCGATGAAGTAATAGGAGCAACGGTTAACAAAAATGGACTTTTAACAGTAAAGGCAACAAAGGTTGGAAAAGATTCAGCGCTTGCGCAAATTATTAGAGTTGTAGAGCAAGCACAAGGATCAAAAGCACCTATTCAGCGGTTAGCCGATAAGATTTCAGGTATCTTTGTTCCTATAGTGGTGGCTATTGCCCTTGTTACCTTCTTTATATGGTTTCTTTTCTTGCAACCGGGTGATGTAGCTAGTGCGTTAGAAAAAATGATTGCTGTGCTCGTCATCGCTTGTCCTTGTGCATTAGGGTTAGCGACGCCTACTTCAATTATGGCAGGGTCTGGTCGTTCCGCAGAGATGGGTGTACTATTTAAAGGTGGAGAGCACCTGGAGATGACACATGAAATTACAACTGTTGTTGTCGATAAAACGGGTACTGTTACAAATGGTCAGCCTGTATTAACAGATATCATAGTTGAACCTGGAACAAATGAAGCCCATTTTCTTTCTATCGTTTCTGCGAGTGAGAAGTCATCCGAACACCCTCTTGCTGAAGCCATTGTGGAAGGATTAGAGAAGAGAAATGTTGAAAAAGTAAAAAGTGAATATTTCGAAGCGCTACCAGGCTATGGCATCTCTGCAAAAGTAATAGGAAAAGATGTACTAATTGGTACAGTTAGATTAATGGAAGAGAATGGGGTAGACTTCTCTTGGTTCTCGAAACAAATGAAAGAATTAGAAGGCGAAGGAAAAACAGCTATGCTTGTAGCTATTAACGGTAGAGCAAAAGGGCTTATTGCTGTAGCTGACACAATAAAAGAATCATCAAGCGAAGCGATTCAAAGGCTACATGATATGGGGTTAGAAGTCATTATGATGACTGGTGATAACCAGTTAACAGCACAAGCCATTGCTAAAGAAGTAGGTATTTCAAAAGTCATTGCAGAAGTCTTACCAGAAACGAAAGCAGAAGAAGTTAGAAAACTGCAAAGTCAAGGCAAAAAAGTAGCGATGGTAGGGGATGGCATTAACGATGCCCCTGCATTAGCAACTGCCGATATCGGCATGGCTATCGGTACAGGTACAGATATTGCCATGGAAGCAGGAGACATCACACTCATGCGTGGTGACCTAAATAGTATTGCTGATGCGATCATGATGAGTAAAAAAACCATTCGTAATATTAAACAGAATCTTTTTTGGGCCTTTGGCTATAATACAATCGGTATTCCTATTGCAGCTGCAGGTTTCTTAGCACCATGGTTGGCGGGTGCTGCGATGGCATTTAGTTCTGTCTCTGTTGTATTAAACGCACTTCGATTGCAACGTGTAAAATAACTAGCATAAAGACATTCTATCAAAAGATTTAAAGAGAAAAACAAGCTAATAAAATAGTTAGCTTGTTTTTCTTTATAGAGTGATTAAAAGATTTGTACCAAGAGGTTAAAACATTGATTATTGAGCAACCATTTTAGCGCAATTATTACATTTTGACACTTCTGTGACCGTTTAATTTATTTTACCAAAAACGATTTCTTTTCTGGTTTAAGCTTACTAGTTTGAAGGTAAAAAAGTAGGGTTGAACAATTTTTAATGGATTTCAAGCCTTTTTTACATAAATAAGAAGTGCTATTATTTATAATGGTCTCAAATTTACCGATGAAAGAACGAAAAGTTTATTTTGAAATTTATATAAAAGAAATAAATTGTATTCTATGAAATGATGTGATATGATTACTCATACAATCTCAGATACAATATATAGTTATTTATTATATATATGACAACTACATATAGTAATTGGTTGAAGGAGTCCAAATGGACTTAAAATGGGAATCCGGAAATCCGGAGCTGTACCCGCAACTGTAAGTGTGACGAAAAGAGGAAACCACTGTTCTTTTAGAGAGAATGGGAAGGCTCTTAGTAGGTTGATACACAAGCCAGGATACCTGCCTTCTTAATCAAAAGTTTCATTTCTTCGGGGCTTGAGAAGATGAAACGACAGATCATAAAAAGAGTGTAATTGTACACTTGTATTTATACTGTCGTTTGATCCGCTCAAGGTGTAACTGGAGCGGTTTTTTTTATGCCTAAATTTGATAGAAATAGGTTGAAGGAGGAAAAACTTTGAAAACAATGATTGAACCGACAGTCAATTTTGAGCAATTATATCAACAATTCAGTAATTTACCAATTAGTGCGTTAGAAAAACGGGCTGAACAATTAGAACACCTAGAGTTAGACAGTTTCTATAATCAGTTAATTCTAGAATGTCTTTCTTACATAAATGTAAATGAACCTGATTGGACCTATGTGGCTGCCCATTTATATTTAAAGAAGATTTATCAACAAGCAGCTGAGAACCGAGGGTACAGTGGCCAAGCTTATGGTGATTTTCATTCTTTAATTCAACAGTTGAGTGATATTGATATTTATAGTCCTATTTTATTATCTAGTTATACAAAAGAAGAGATTGATGAATTAGGCAAAGAAATTGTCCCTGAAAGAGATCAGCTCTTTACTTATCTCGGGATTAAAATGCTAACTGACCGTTACGTAGCAAAAGATCGCCAAAAAAGAATTTTTGAGTTGCCTCAAGAACGCTGGATGGTAATTGCAATGATTCTTATGCATCAAGAAGAAAAAAATCGTTTGCAATTAGTAAAAGAAGCTTACTGGGCAATGAGTAACTTATTTATGACTGTAGCTACACCAACTTTATCAAATGCAGGTAAGAATTGGGGACAACTATCTAGCTGCTTTATCGAAACAGTTGATGATAGTTTAGATTCGATTTATGACAGTAATACAGACATTGCTGCACTATCAAAAAACGGTGGTGGAATTGGCGTTTATTTAGGTAAGATTCGTAGTAGAGGCAGTATGATAAAAGGATTCAAAGGCGCTTCGTCTGGTGTGCTTCCATGGATGAAACAGCTGAATAATACGGCTGTTAGCGTGGATCAACTTGGACAAAGACAAGGAGCAATTAGCGTTTATTTAGACGTTTGGCACAAGGATATCTTCTCTTTCCTTGATGCAAAGTTAAATAATGGTGATGAAAGATTACGTACACATGATTTATTTACCGGTGTTTGTCTACCTGATTTATTCATGGAAAAAGTAGAAGCGCGTGGTAACTGGTATTTATTTGATCCACATGAGGTTCGACAAAAAATGGGCTTCTCATTGGAAGATTATTATGATGAAGAAGTTGGCGCAGGTACCTTTAGAATGAAATATCTAGAGTGCGTCAATAATGAAGACTTATCAAAGAAAGAAATTCCTGCTATTGATATTATGAAGTCTATCATGCGCAGTCAATTAGAAACTGGGACACCATTTATGTTCTATCGTGATGAAGTGAACCGTATGAATGCAAACGCACATGCCGGCATGATTTATTGCACCAACCTTTGTACTGAAATCGTCCAAAATCAAAGTGTAACAACAAGAGTAGAAGAGTATACAAAGGATGGAAAGATTGTTATCGAGAAAACACCTGGTGATTTCGTTGTATGTAACCTCTCTTCTATTAACCTTGCAAAAGCAGTGAATGAAGAAGTGATAGAACGATTGATTCCTATTCAAGTAAGGATGCTTGACAATGTCATTGATATTAATAAAATCCCTGTTATTCAAGGGCAGTTAACGAATAAAAAGTATCGAGCGATTGGTTTAGGTACTTTCGGCTGGCATCATTTATTAGCTACTAACAAGATCGTATGGGAAAGCCCTGAATCATTAGAATTTGCAGACCGACTTTACGAGAAAATTGCTTACTTAACGATTGAAAGTTCGATGAATCTAGCTGAGGAAAAAGGAGCATACCCAGCATTCAATGGTTCAGATTGGCATACAGGTGCCTATTTTGAAAAAAGAGATTACCTGAATGGCGAAAGTGAACTTGATTGGCAAGACCTAATGGAAAAAGTGAAAGAAAATGGGATGAGAAACGGCTATTTACAAGCGGTTGCCCCTAATGCATCCACTGCATTAATTGCAGGCAGCACACCGAGTATTGATCCAATCTTCAACAAGCAATACTCTGAAGAGAAAAAAGACTATCGTATTCCCGTAACTGCACCAGACTTAAACGCTCAAACAACGTGGTATTATAAATCTGCTTACCATATCGATCAAAAATGGAGCATTGCTCAAAATGCGAAACGGCAAAAGCATATTGACCAAGCAGTGTCATTCAATCTTTATATTAAAAATACGATAAAAGCAAAAGAATTATTAAATCTTCATGTATCCGCATGGAAAAACAGGTTGAAAACAACTTATTATTTACGTTCGACTTCCACAGATATTGAAGATTGTGAATCATGCTCTAGCTGATTTCACAGAGAGGAGAATGGAATAAATGAATACCTTAAATAAACGTCCCATTATGAATCATGAAGCACCGAATCGTTCAACAGGTATTATTAATGGAGAATGTTCGAACGTATTAAACTGGGATGATGTGAGATTTTCCTGGGCTTACCCTAAATATAAAAAGATGTTGTCTAATTTCTGGACACCATTTGAAATTAATATGTCTCAAGATATTAAGCAATTCCCTGAGTTATCTGAGGACGCACAAGAAGCCTTTTTAAAGATTATCGGTTTACTAGCGTTACTAGATAGTATTCAAACGGACTATGCTGGGAAAACAGCAGATTATTTAACTGATTCAAGTCTGTCAGCGTTAATGATTATTCTTGCACAACAAGAAGTGATTCATAATCACTCCTATTCTTATATTCTTTCTTCTATCGTTTCAAAAAGTAAACAAGATGAAGTATTCGATTATTGGCGTACAGAACCAACATTAAGAGAACGCAATGATTTTATTACAAATGGTTATAAAGATTTTGTTAAAGAACCGACAGCGGAAAATATGTTAAAATCAATCGTTTATGATGTAGTATTAGAAGGCTTATTCTTCTATTCTGGTTTCGCTTTCTTCTATTATTTAGCGAGAAATCAAAAGATGGTATCTACATCAACGATGATTAACTATATTAATCGTGATGAACAAATTCACGTTGATTTATTTGTGAAAATCTTTAAGGAAATCTTAAACGAGCAGCCTGAATTAGACACACCAGAATTGCATCAATTTGTAAAAGATACCTTTAAAAAAGCTGCAGAACTCGAAATTGAGTGGGCACGGGAGGTAATCGGTGATAAAATGGATGGTATTCTTATTACTGACCTTGAAGCATACATCAAATTTTATGCAAATGTCCGCAGTAATCAATTAGGGTTTGAACGACCATTTGAAGGATTCCGTAAAAACCCGCTCCGTTGGATTGTTGCCTATGAAGAAGTAGATCAAGGCAAATCAGATTTCTTTGAGCAAAAATCAAGACAATATACAAAAGTGAATCAAGTCGATAATGGATTTGATGAATTATAAATTTTTCAGTGAATGAAGATTAGAAAAGGATAAATGGTGAGTTCTTCTTGTTGACTTCATACCAACAGGGGTATAGAATATGAGGGTGAATACAACATCCTAGGAGGAAAAATGCTTACGTTTATTAGTATACTCTTAATCATTTTACTTTTGACTTTTATATATAGTAGATATTTGCCCGTTTTTGGTGTGAAGGCACAAGTGTTACAAGACAATCATGAGAGTGATGTTCGTATCGTCGATGTGAGGGATTATAATGAAAAAGTAGATCAGGCACATCATCGTTTGCATATTCCCATTGCCTATCTCCATCGCTTTTATCATGAAATCGATGGAAAGAGAGTACACGTTATTGCTTCATCACAAATAGAAAAAAACATGAGTATTCGATTTCTTAGAAGAAAAGGCTATAAGGTGTCAGGATATACACTATGCAATGAATGCTGAAACAATATAAATATAACTTCAAAAAGTAGCGCCACAGATTAAATGATCTGTGGTTTTTTGTTGAAATGTAAATGAGGATAATTGGAGAAACATTTTTTTCGATAGCTTACAAAGAGTGGAACAACGCGCGGGCTCCCAGCTCTTAGAAGAAGCCAAAAGAATGAGAGCACAGTAAAAGGCACTGTCTAAGCGGAAAATAACAAGTTAGAGCAGCCTTCTGTTTAACAACAGTTCAGATTGAAGAAGGCTGCAAACTACATCTTTAAGTCCTTGTATTTTCTACTTTCATTGTACTCTCATCCATTTTTTCTAACTTTTCTTCATTTATTTGATACTGCACCATGAGCTGTTGTATGGCGAGCATATTTTCCTCAATTTTGAGGTGGTTGTCATTCAATTTAGATTGTGTTCTTAAATTGATATAGTCATTTTCATTATGTTGTTTCAATGGCTGTTTTAGATGAAATTGAGTATCTTCCAATAATCGCATTAAGTATGGTGATGGTGTGAGCTCTTTAAAAGAAAGAGTTGCAAGCTGGCATAAATGGTTAAACGCTTGCTTTAATATATTTATATGCTTTTGTTTATGTCTTAAGTAAGATACATCCTTTCTTGAAAATTTGTGAAAGCGCCATTCATCTTTTTGGTACTGAATCAGCTGTTCACAATGGGCAACCTCTTCCTCAATCTTTTCAATGATTTGTTTGATTTCGTTTCTGCTCCTATTTTCTTGTTTGAAATTGTTCGTCACATATATAAGAATACTATCCATACGATGCATTAACTGAGAAGATGTTTTACTTATTTTGAGTAAATAATTAGGTGGTAAAATAAAGATATTTACACAAGTAGAAATTAATAAACCTAGTGTAGTACCCCCAAGTCTCATTAATAATGTGGCCATATAAGCTTCTTGCACAATGGATATCATAGCCATTCCGGTTAAAGCGGCAACAAGCAGACCATCTTCTAGCTTTAACTTCGTACATATCATCAAAGTGAAAACGGCTGTAAGTGCGTAGGCCAACGAACTATCTGAGAAAATAAAGGTAAATAAAACGGCAAAAGAAGCCGCTATAGAAGAGGCTTGAAACCTGGCTGGTGCCTTACGAATGGATTCTTTTGCAGTTGGCTCAATAGTAACAAGAGCGGTAATAACCGCAAAAGTTGGTGGCCACGTGAATAGTTGACATAGAAATGCAGTAATAAAGACAGAAATGCCTGTTTTAAAAATTCGCCCTCCAAATAGTCTAATCATTGTTAGTATCCTCTTTCTTTATGGCTTACATTTTTTATGAAGGATTTATGCAAAAATTCATTGCATTAACAGAATGACCAATTAAACATTTTTCAATCATAAGAAAGAAAAAAATTGTAAAAAAGAGAAAATCTATCTCTTCTTGTCCTATTTGTATTTTGAGCAGTAACAGCGTAGTTATTGCACTCTATTAGAATTGAAATAAAAATGTCATACTATGTTCGCTTTTGTTTGGTTTTAATTGGTAAAATAGAATATGGTATACTGAATTATGAGAATAATCTTTTAATTAGGAGGGGGTTCTATGATTCAATTTCCGAAACCCGAGATGAAGCAGTTTCTAAAAACGTTAAGCATCAACGACTTTGTCGTCAATCCAGATGAGTCACAAGTTGTGTTTAGTACAAATTTAAATGGCTACTACAATTTATGGGCAATGAATTTGCCAAAGCAATTTCCCGTTCAATTAACATTCAAAGATCAAGTGTGCATGGGGCTCCTCTATGATGATAGTGGTCAATTTATACTTGCGGGTTTTGATCAAGATGGAGATGAATGTGCGCAATATTATGCTGTCCATCCGGATGGTGGCAAATTGAAACAACTGATTAATAATGAAAAAAAGAGGAATTTTAATCCCCTATTATCAAAAGATGGTCAATACTTGTATTATAGTTCTTCTAAACATAACCCTTCTTATTTAAATGTGTACAGATATCATATAGAAACGGACAAAGAAGAACTTTTCCTAGAGGGGACAGAAGGTATGACGTTTCTAGATGGTTGGAGTCCAAATGAAGAGAGATATATTTCATCTACTGTATTTGCCAATACTCATTCCCTCGCTTATGTACATACTGAAAGTGAAAAGCTTTGTTTAACTGCCAAAGATGCAGAGGCGCATACAGTAACGGGTGCTTTATTTACCTCGGAAGATACCATTTATTTGATCACCAATTTTAATGAGAATTTCACTTATTTGGCGACATTTAATTTGATAACAAAACAATACAGTAAAGTTGTCGGGCTTGACCAAGAAAGTTTCTCATCCATTCATTATGATAAGCGTAATCACATCATCTATTTAACTTCTGAAAAAGGAGTGGAAGACTTTCTTTATGTTTATTCTTTAGATAATCATAACTTACAAAAGATAGAAATTCCTAGTGATATTATTGAAAAATTAGTTGTTCATGACTCAGGTAATTTATATCTTTTAGGTAGAAGCGCCATTAAACCGCATAATATTTATCAATTAAAAAAGGGTGAAGAGTGGAAGCAGTTAACTGAATATCGTGTACCAGGTGTGGAAGAATCCGAGCTTGTCGATCCAACAACGATTTATTATCCTTCATTTGATGGTTTAGAAATTGAAGCATTATGGTTTGAAGCAAATAAGAAGGTAAATAATGGCCAAGTTATATTTTGGCCACATGGTGGACCGCAAGCAGCAGAGAGAAAATCTTTTCGTTCCTATTTTCAGTTCCTTATCAATCATGGATACAGCATCTTTGCCCCTAATTTTAGAGGGTCAACGGGTTATGGCTTGTCCTTTATGAAAATGGTTGAGGGTGATTGGGGAGAGGGTCCTAGGTTAGATAATATAGCTGGTATAGAATGGCTAATCGAAAAAGGTTATGCAAAGAAAGGTGACATTCTGTTAATGGGGGGAAGCTACGGCGGATATATGGCGCTGCTTTTACATGGCAGACATCCAGATTATTTTAAAGCGGTTGTCGATATCTTCGGACCTTCTAATTTATTTTCATTTATCGAATCCGTTCCCGAAGATTGGAAACCGATTATGGATCAATGGGTAGGAAACCCCATAAAAGATAAGGAGAAACTCATTGAATATTCTCCTATTACTTATTTGGATTTTATGACTAAACCGATGCTCGTTATTCAAGGAGCCAATGATCCCCGTGTTGTGAAAGAAGAATCTGATCAAATTGTGCAAGCATTAAAGAAGAAAGGACGCGAAGTGAAATATATTTTATTACAAGATGAGGGACATGGCTTTACTAAAAAAGAAAATGAGCAGCTGGTGTTTGAAGAAATTCTCTCTTTTTTTGAACAACACACAAAAAAAACGGTCAATACGAATAGTTAATGAAGTAACAATTACGGGGGAAATATAGTTACATTATTTCCTCTATTTTTCTTACCATGTAAAGAGGTGAAGATAGTAGATGATTGTACAGAATCGTAGTCTTTTACTGACAGTAGAGACAACGCTAACTGGTGAAATTATTTCTATGAGCGAATCATTACGTATCTTGATTAAAGGGAAGCCTTCTTCGTATATTAACGATCTATTTTCGAGATGGCATGCGTATGGTAATGAAAAGATAAGGGTCGCCTTTTTAACGGATGAAGATTTTCTTTTGTTTATCAGAAGTCAATCAGGCCAGGATCACTACTTATATATAGGGATTTCGTCTTCCGAATTGACTCAATTAATGAATAAAGTAAGTGACTTGATGAAGGCAAATACGCTACTGGAAGCAATTATAGAAAACTCTTACGACGGTATTTATTTAACCGATCGAAAGGGGAATACCATTTTAACCAATTCCGCAATGGAGAGAATTACGGGTATCCCAAAAGAATATTATATGAATAAGAAGGTAGATGCATTAATTGAAAGGGGGATTCTCGAGAGTTCTTTAACGAAAAGGGTGATAGAAAAGAAAGAAACGATTTCACATGTACAGTTTAATCGAGCTGGCAATGAATCGTTGCTCCTTACTGGTAGTCCGGTCTTTGACGATACGGGTGAAGTAGAAAGTGTTGTTACAAATATTAGAGATTTATCACAATTGATTGAACTACAAAATGCTTTAAAAGAAGCAAATAAATTAAACCTCTCTTACCGTCAAGAAATTGAAAGGTTAAAACAAAACATTACCTTACATCAGCAAGCGATTGTCATAGAGAGTGAAAAAATGAAGCATGTATTTGAAACCGCTGAACGGATTGTTAATGTGGATGCCACAGTTCTTCTTCTTGGCGATACAGGCGTAGGAAAAGATGTTCTTGCTAAATACATTTACGAAACAAGTAATAGAAGAATGAGGGGGAAATTTATTAAATTAAACTGTGGTGCGATTCCAGAGGAATTATTAGAATCTGAATTATTTGGTTATGAAAAAGGTGCTTTCACAGGGGCAGATAAACATGGGAAACCAGGGATGTTTGAACTAGCCGATGAAGGGGTTTTGTTTTTAGATGAGATTGGGGAATTACCGTTGGCTTCACAAGTCAAATTGTTAAGAGTCATTCAGGAAAAGGAAATCCAACGGGTAGGCGGAACAAAGACAAAGAATGTAAATGTAAGACTCATTGCTGCGACCAATAGAGATTTAAAAGAGATGGTGAATAACGGTCATTTTCGTGAAGACCTATATTATCGCTTAAATGTGATTACCATTGAAATCCCCTCTTTAAAGGACCGGCGGGAGGATATATATCCTCTAATCCATTATTTCTTAAAACAGGCAAATGAAAAATATCATTTCAAAAAAGATTTACATACGGAGGTGAAAAAATTTTTATATCATTATCAATGGCCAGGCAATATTCGTGAATTAGCCAACTTAATTGAGAGATTGGTTATTGTCTCACAAGAGTCTATTATTACAATGAATGATCTCCCGCCAGAATATCGGCGAGAAATAGATTTTTCATTTGAGAATGAAAAAACAGAGACATTAAAGGATGTAGTAGAAGCAGCAGAAAAAAAAGCTATTATAAAAGCATTAAAAAAATGTACAACGACATACGAGCTTGCATCCGCTTTGCATACTAGCCAACCGACAATTTCAAGAAAGCTTAAAAAGTATGGAATAGAGTTGATTCATTAGTGAATCAACTCTATTCTTTTTTGAATCAAAAAAGTAAGCGTTTACTTTGTGGATGATACAAATGATGCCGAAAAAATCACTGTATAACTTATGTTAAAGCTATTCGTTCATAATCTTTCGTGAAATAAAAGTGATGGCATGGTTTTTGCATCCATATTTATATAAAGCAATCAAAGGAGTGATCTTATGTTCACAGTTCAAAACCAAGAAATCGATCAGATTGTGCAAATGGTACACCAATTTGTCGAGAAGGAAGTAGAGCCTTTAGCACAACAAATTGAAGATGAAGATCGTATACCAGATTCTTTAGTTCAGCAAGTGAAGGAACTTGGATTATTTGGGATGAGTATACCAGAAGAGTATGGTGGTATAGGCCTCGGCATGGTTGGGAAAACCGCTGTATTAGAACAATTAGGTCGCACGCATAATGGTTTTGTTAGTTTAATCAGTGCACATACAGGTATTGGTAGTACAGGATTAGTAAGGCTTGGCTCGCCCTATTTGAAAGAAAAATACTTACCTGCTTTAGCATCAGGAGAAAAAATTGCTTGTTTTGCCCTTTCAGAGCCTGGCGCAGGTTCTGATGCTACTAATCTTGCGACAAAAGCAGAGAAAAGGGGCGATAAGTGGATTCTTAATGGGTCAAAACATTTCATTACGAATGCGCCTGTAGCAGATGTGTTTACGGTGTTTGCCGTTACTGATAGAGATAAAGGAGCAAAGGGAATTACTGCTTTCTTAATAGAAAAAGATTTTCCTGGATTTACAGTGGGGAAAAAGGATAAAAAAATGGGTTTAAAAGGTTCATATACTGCTCAACTATTATTTGATCAATGTGAAGTGCCAGAAGAAAATGTGATAGGAGAAGTGGGCCTCGGATATGTAGCTGCATTAACTATTTTAAGCGAAGGACGGATTGGCTTAGCGGCAAGGGCAGTTGGATCTTGTGATAAACTAATTGAATTATCAGCGAAATATGCGAATGAGCGTATTCAGTTCGGAAAGCCAATTGCTAAGAATCAAGCGATTCAATGGATGTTAGCTGATATGGCGACAGAAACGGAAGCTGCAAGAACATTAACATTAAAAGCTGCTCATTTAGTCGATCAAGGCAAGAAGGTTGTCAAAGAATCCTCAATGGCTAAACTCTACGCGTCTGAGGTGTTTAATCGAGTAGCTGACAAAGCAGTGCAAATTCATGGCGGGATGGGCTATGTCGCTGATTATCCTGTTGAAAGATATTATCGTGATGCAAGAATAACGAAAATCTATGAAGGCACAAATGAAATCCAACGGCTAATTATTGCAAGAGATCTTTTAAAAGACTATATGTGACACATAAAGGAGGAATGTGTCTTGAGTAATCTCTCTTTAAAAAGAGTATGGGAAAAGTATTATGAAGATCGGTTGCCAAATTTCCATATACCTCAAATTGGACTTTATGAAATGTTAAAGGAAACTGCGCTTTCTTATCCAGATCATGTGTCTATTATTTTTAATCACGAAACACTCACCTATGAGGAACTGAAGAAACGAACAGATGCACTCGCTTCGTATTGGCAGACAAATGGATTGAAAAAAGGGGATAGAATCGGGTTATGGCTCGGAAACCATCCAGATTATGTCACAGCTTATTATGCCAGTCATGCACTTGGTCTTATCATCGTGCCAATTAACCCAGCCTATACACCAAGAGAGGTTTTGCAAGTGTTTCATGATACAGAATTGCGCGCAATAGTTGTTGGTGAAAAATCTGCCACAACACTGCAGAAAATTAGGGAAGTGTATGATTTAGAGCATATAATGTACGCCACAAATGTCAGTAATAATAAGGCAGCACCTCCAATAGAACATCATATGAAAGATATATTCAAAGACGGAATGACTAAATTTAATGAAGTGACCATAGATCCTAAGAACGACTTAGCCATTATACAATACACAGGTGGAACAACCGGAGCGATTAAAGGAGCCATGCTTACACATTATAATTTAATTGCAAATGTTTACCAAAGCTATGTGATGTATCGACAAAAAGTGGCTTTCGGAAATGAAACGATATTAGCAGCAACCCCGCTTTATCATGTGTATGCGATGACAAGCGCGATGAATGTAGGCATCTATTTAGGCGCACGAATCTTGCTCTTTGAGCGATTTGACGTTGATGAGGTTTTAATTCAAGTGAAGAAATACTCACCAACCATGTTTCCGGGTGTCCCTAAAATGTATCTTTCTTTTATCCATCATCCAGATGTACGATCTGCAGGATTAAACTCTCTTAAAATATGTTCATCTGGATCAGCGCCATTGCCAGTGGAAGTGATTAAGCAATTTAAGCAATTAACGGGTTGTACCATCTTAGAAGGCTTCGGTATGTCGGAAACTTCTCCAACGACACATCGTACGCCAATAAATGGCACACATAAACATGGCAGCATTGGTATTCCTGTTCCTGATGTAGATTGTCGTATCGTTGATCAAAAACAGGAAGATTTAGGGATGAATCAAGTTGGTGAATTGGTCATTAAAGGTCCACAAGTAATGAAAGGTTACTGGAACAATGAGAAAGAGACAGCTTCTACGTTACAAGAAGGGTGGTTGTTTACAGGTGATTTAGCCACAGTAGATGAAGATGGCTATTTCTATATTGTCGGTCGCAAAAAAGAAATGATTCTTTTTTCAGGGTTTAATATTTATCCTCAAGAAGTGGAAAATGTCCTTTATGAACATCAGGCTATTGCTGAAGTGGCAGTAGTCGGCATCCCTGATTCTGAAAATGGAGAAATTCCAAAAGCGTTTCTTGTGGCTAAGGAAGGTTATACGCTCCATCTTGAAGAAATTAAAGCATTTTGTTATACGAAATTGACACCTTATAAAGTACCGAGAGATTTTGAAGAAAGAAGTCATCTACCGAGAAATGGTGTTGGTAAACTATTAAAAAGATTACTCGTGAAAGAAGAATTAGAAAGGAGAAGTAAACGAGAATGACAAACATAAAAAAAGTGGGTGTTGTTGGAGCGGGAGCAATGGGTGCCCAAATTGCTGTTGTAGCAGCGCTTCATCACTACGATGTCGTGTTACAAGATATATCAAATGATCGTTTAATAAAAGCGAAAGAAGTGTTAGAAACGCAGTTAGAGAAGAGGGTGAGAAAAGGAAAGTTTTCTCGTGATGAGGTGGATAAAGCTTTCGATCATTTAACATTTACTACTGAAATCAATCAGTTACATGATGTAGACATTATCATAGAAGCTATTATTGAAGATTTAGAGGCAAAACAATCATTATTTCAAACTTTAGAAAAGATTGTCTCAGAAAATTGTATCATTGCGACAAATAGCTCTACCATAGTGAGTTCTAAATTGATAGATAAGTTAACCTATCAAAATCGTGTATGTAATATCCATTTCTTTAACCCTGTACTTGTGATGGAGCTCGTTGAAGTTGTTCAAGGTCCGCATACTTCAACGGAAGTTGCACAGCAAGCGATGACATTCATTCAAAGTATTAGCAAAAAACCAGTACTTTTACAAAAAGAAATTTCAGGTTTCATTGCCAATCGTATCTTAGCGAGACTTATGGATGAGGCGCTTTATTTATATGAACAAGGATATGCCAGTTTTGAAGAAATCGATTACGTTGTGGAAAAGGCTTTAGGTCATCCTATTGGTCCATTTGCTTTAATGGATTTAACTGGTCTTGATGTGAATTATGCGGTAAGGAAGCAACGATATGCTGAAACAGGGCTCGAAGTGGATCGTCCTAAACAGTCGGTAGTTGAAAAAGTGGAAAAAGGTGAATTAGGTAGAAAGACAGGTAAAGGATGGTATGCATACGATCAACACGGGAAGAAAATAGAGAATATTCAAAAATAAAAGGAGGTAGTTGATATGAGTTATACAGTAAGTGAAGATATTGAAGTGTTGAAAAAAGGTGTGAGAGAGTTTGTGCAAAATGAAGTGGAAGCGGTTGCGATGCAAATCGAAAAAGAGGATTACATCCCAGATAAAATTGTAGAAATGGCAAAAGAGCTAGGTTTATTTGGTTTAAGTATTCCAGAAGAGTATGGTGGGTTAGGCATTGGGATGGTAGGCAAATGTGCATTGTATGAAGAAATTGGGGCCACGCATAATGGATTCACCACTTTGATTGGTGGACATACGGGTATCGGATCAGTTGGCATTGTGGAAATGGGAAATGAATATCAAAAACAGAAGTACTTACCTGATATGGCAACAGGAAAGAAGATAGGTGCCTTCGCATTAACAGAGCCACAGGCTGGCTCGAATGCCACTAATTTAAAAACGACGGCCGTACGTAAAGGCGATAAATATATTTTAAATGGGTTAAAGCACTATATTACAAACGCACCGCAAGCGGATGTCTTTACGGTTATGGCTGTCACCGATCCATCTAAAGGTGCAAAAGGGATTACTTCTTTTATTGTAGAAAAAAGTTTTCCTGGTTTTCAAGTCGGAGCGATAGAACATAAAATGGGCCTGCGCGGTTCACATTCAGCAGAAATAATTATGGAAGACTGTGAAGTCCCAGTAGAAAATGTCCTTGGTGAAGAAGGAAGAGGGTATGTGAATGCATTAACGATTCTTGCAAACGGTCGTGCAGGATTGGCGGCCAGAAACTTAGGTTCTGCTCAAAAATTATTAGATCTTTCAATGATGTATGCAAAAGAACGAGTGCAGTTCAATGTGCCAATTATTGAGCATCAGGCCGTTGCTCATATGTTAGCGGAAATGGCTGTCGATATCGAAGCATTACGCTCTTTTACGTACCGAGTAGCTACGATGGTTGATGAAGGCAAGAAAGTAATCAAGGAAGCTGCAATGATTAAATTATTCGGCTCAGAGGTATATAACCGTGTAGCTGATAAAGCCGTACAAGTACATGGTGGGATTGGATACATTTCAGATTTTCCTATTGAACGGTTTTATCGTGATGCGAGAATTACGAGGATTTATGAAGGAACATCAGAAATCCAAAAAAATATCATTGCTGCTCAATTAAATAAAGAATATAACTAGGGGGAAGAAAATGGACTCAAATAAAATCGTCATTGCAGATGGCGTAAGAACAGCGATTGGAAGGTATGGAGGAACATTGCGAAATATATCTTCTAGCTACTTAGCCTCCGATATCATAACTGGATTGCTTAAACGTGTCAATATGAGCCCATCGACTGTAGAAGAAGTCATTTTAGGAGAAGTGCGACAGTCCTCGCAATCATCCAACGTGGCAAGAGTAGCCGCTTTAAGAGCGGGCATTCCAGAAACCTCTCCCGCTTTTACAGTGAATCGATTATGTGCATCAGGCATGCAGGCCATCGCTTCAGGTATGCAACAAATTTACTCCAAACAGGCAAATGTTGTTATCGCAGGTGGTACGGAAAGTATGAGTAATTCCCCCATTTTTATTAGAGGCGCACGGTTTGGCGGTGACCAAACGATACTAGTGGATGCCAATAAAGAGAATGGTCAACAACCGCCAGAAATTTATGGCGCTCATTTAGGGATGGGGATGACAGCAGAGAATGTTGCTGAGCGCTACAATATTGCAAGAGAAGATCAAGACCAGTTTGCCTATGAAAGTCAGCAAAAGTATAAAAAGGCGCTAGAAAGGAATGCATTTCAACAAGAAATCATCCCACTAACAATACAAAACAAAAGAGAACAAATCACTTTCGCTCAAGACGAACATCCAAGACCGGAGACAAAACGAGAAAAGCTTGCTAGCTTAAAGCCGGTATTTAAAGAAGGTGGTAGCGTAACTGCGGGAAATGCATGTGGAAGAAATGATGGCGCCTCAGCACTCTTGCTTATGACAGCACAAGAAGCTGATAAAAGGGGATTATCAGCAAAAGCAATCATTCATGATTGGACATCTGTCGGTGTTTCACCTGAAGTCATGGGGATTGGACCGGTTCCGGCTATACAAAAGCTATTGGCAAGAACAAAGCTTCATATCAGAGACATAGATTTATTTGAAATAAATGAAGCGTTCGCTTCTCAAGCCATTGCTGTACAAAGAGAGTTGATGCTACCACCTGAACGAGTAAATATTAATGGCGGAGCAATTGCTCTCGGACATCCGCTTGGATCAACTGGATCGAGAATTGTCGTTACTTTAATGCATGCACTAGCAAAAGAGAAGGGGAGATTTGGCATTGCCTCTCTCTGTGTCGGTGGTGGTCAAGGAATGGCTATGTTGATTGAAAACCTTCAAAAATAAGAAGGAGGAAATCTGATGTATGAAAATATTATTGTAAAAAAAGAAGGTCAGCTCGCCTATATATATATTAACTTACCAGAAGTAAGAAATAGATTAAGTAAAGAAACGCTTAGCGAAATAAGAGATGCTCTCGTAGAAATTAAACATGATGGAGTGTCCCAGCTTGTCGTATTTACAGGAGAAGGAGAGAAGGCATTTGCGGCAGGTGCAGACATTACCCAACTAAATGAGAAAGAAATGTTAGATGTTTTTGCATCAGGTAGTATGCAAGAAATTTATGATGAAATTGAAGCGTATGACATGCCGACAATTGCCATGATAAATGGTCTTGCCCTTGGTGGAGGATGTGAACTGGCATTAGCATGTGATATACGAGTGATGGCTGATCATGCCAAGATTGGTTTGCCTGAGTTGAATTTGTCAATTATCCCAGGTGCAGGTGGAACGCAAAGATTATCGCGAATGGTTGGAAAAGGAAAGGCGTTAGAAATGATTCTATTAGGAAAATTTCTTTCTGCTGAGGAAGCGATGACACATGGCTTAGTAACAGAAGTTGTTCCATTGCATTGTTTGAAGGGTAAAGTAGAAGAGATAGCAGAGCAAATTTTAGCTAAAGGTCCATTAGCGGTGAGGCTAGCTAAAGTGGCCGTACAATATGGGGCAGAAACCGATCAAAAAACAGGACAAATAATTGAGAAATTAGCACAAGCGGTCTTATTTGCAACAGCGGATAAAAAGGAAGGAACACAGGCCTTTATGGAGAAAAGAAAACCTGTTTTCACTTCAAAATAAACGTACTCATCCTGCCATTGATTCAAATCTTTGGCAGGATGAAATAAATAATTTTCTTAGCGCAATCGTACTGTTTAATAAACTTTATCACCATTAAAGATTGAGTTTTTAACTACTACATAATCTACATTACGAATACTCTCAAGCTTATTTCCACCAGCATAAGAAATAGAAGATTGTAAATCTTGTTCCATTTCTTTTAATGTATCCACAAGAGAACCTTTATGCTCAACGTACATTTTTTTGCCTTCAACATTTTTACGTTCGCCTTTTTGGAATTCAGATGCTGAACCGAAATATTCTTTGAAAAGCTTACCATCTTTTTCAATTGTTTCACCAGGTGATTCTTCATGACCGGCAAACAATGAACCGATCATGACCATTGATGCGCCAAAACGGATAGACTTTGCAATATCTCCATGTGTTCTAATCCCACCATCAGCAATAATAGGTTTGCTTGCTGCTTTTGCGCACCAACGAAGTGCAGCTAATTGCCAGCCACCAGTACCAAAACCTGTTTTAATCTTTGTGATACAAACTTTTCCTGGTCCAATGCCTACTTTTGTTGCGTCTGCACCGGCATTCTCTAATTCACGGACAGCTTCAGGTGTACCTACATTACCAGCAATAACAAAAGCATCAGGCAAATGTAATTTAATATGTTGAATCATTTGAATGACTGCATTGGAATGGCCATGAGCAATATCGATTGTAATATAATCAGGTACAATTTTTTCATGAGCTAATTCTTCAATAAATCCATATTCTTCTTCCTTTACACCAACACTAATAGAAGCAATAAGTTCACGCGCATGCATATTTCTAATAAAGTTTTTGCGCGTCTCAGGTTGGAAGCGGTGCATGACATAAAAATAACCGTTTTCAGCAAGATAAGTAGCAATTTTTTCATCGATAATTGTTTGCATATTTGCAGGGACAACGGGGAGTTTGAATTTATGTTTTCCGAGTGTTACAGCCGTATCACACTCAGAACGACTAGTCACAATACATTTAGCAGGAATTAATTGAATGTCTTCATAATCAAATACGTTTTCCATAGCTAGCACCTCTAAATACGAATATTATATTGGGTTAACATATTAATTGTTCGCCCATTACGTAATTTACATCATTTTATTCAACTTGTCAAAGATTATCTCTAGAAAAAAGATAAATGTTAGAATTTAATAAAATTTTTGAAGTCAGAGGGGAAAGACAGGAACCTAAACAGAAGGAATCATTTTATATAAAATATCGTAATTGTTACTCTTATTACCTGAATATAATAAATAGTATGATAATATAGGTTTTTTTGGTAATATATCACTAGTGTTGCATTAATTTATTTTCACTATTAAAAATACTCAAAATGTTCAATTTTATTATTTTGTGCAAAGAAA
>NZ_JACSQT010000020.1 GCF_014836495.1 Cytobacillus stercorigallinarum
TGTTTGATTAGCTCGTTTGCACCTATGGTGCTTTGTTGCTGATAAATCAGCTTTTTTTAGAATTACGCTTGACGTTTTATGTTCGTTCAGTTTTCAAAGAACAATCTCAATCGCTTAGAAGCGACTTTATTAATATAACATATCGTGTCATCTGAGTCAACATCTTTTTTTTGATGTCAATCAATTCTTCATGTCTTCCTCTTGCTGACTTGAATAAGTATATCAGCAGTAACCACAATTTGCAAGCCTTATTCATAAATTATTTTCATAAAATAATATTTCGAGGATTTCAACCAAAGAATACAGCCGCTCACACTCTAAAATCCCTTATTAATAAGTACGTAGCAATACTTTAGGGAGACTTCAAAATTATCTCATTCTAATAAAAAAGCCGAACTCAATTCAAACTTTAGCATTTGAATTGTAGTCCGGCATTCCTTTGACTTAAACAATTGGTTTAGTCTCTTTCCTCTTCATTGTCGATAGAAGCTTCAGGCAATTCCTCTGCAGTTTCCAGTGGCTTTGCTCGCTCTTCTCCATCTTTTTCTTCTTCCTTTTCAACTTTTGCAACAGTTGAGACGAATTCATTCACACTTTCATCGATTCGAATAAGTCTTACACCTTGCGTGTTTCTTCCCATAGTTGAAATATCTTCTACTCCCATACGGATGATGACACCGCCTGTAGTGATCAACATAATGTCTTCCTCACCACGTACAGCCTTCATCGTAACGAGATCACCCGTTTTTTCTGTAATATTGGCCGTTTTAATTCCTTTACCGCCACGACCCTGAATACGATAATCATCAACTGGAGTTTGTTTACCGTAACCTTTTTTCGTAACTACTAGAATGTTGTCTCCTTCTTCTAGGACTTCCATTCCAACTACTTCATCTTCTGCACTTAGAGTGATCCCTTTTACTCCAGTTGCTGTACGTCCCATTGAACGGACCGCATCTTCAGGGAAACGAATAAGGAGACCATTCTTCGTACCGATAATGATTTCTTTTTCTCCATTTGTTAAACGTACAGAGATTAATTCATCTTCTTCTTTTAAGCCTAAAGCAATCAAGCCGTTTGTACGGATATGAGCAAATGAAGATAATGGTGAACGTTTAGAGATGCCTCGTTTTGTTGTGAAAAACAAGAACCAATCATCCACAAAATCCTCTATTGGGATGACAGCATTAATCCATTCGTCCTTTTCAATCCCTAACAAGTTAATGATAGGAATCCCCTTCGCTGTTCTACTAAATTCAGGAATTTCATATCCTTTAGCTTGATACACTTTTCCTTTATTCGTAAAGAAGAGGAGATGATCATGCGTTGAGGTAGTTAATAGGTGTTCAACAAAATCATCCTCATTTGTTCCCATTCCTTGTATCCCTTTTCCACCTCGTTTTTGGGCACGATAAGTAGATACTGGTAATCGCTTAATATAACCTTTATGTGTAAGTGTAATAACAATGTTCTCTTGAGGAATTAAATCTTCATCTTCTAAATGCTCAAGACCACCAGAAACAATTTCTGTACGGCGTTCATCATTAAAACGGTCTTTTAGTTCTGTCAGTTCTTCGCGAATAATGTCTAACACTTTTTCATCACTTGCTAAAATTGCTTTTAATTCTGCAATTAATTGAATGAGGCTAGCATATTCTTCTTCTATTTTTTCACGTTCTAAACCAGTTAAACGTTGTAGACGCATATCCAAAATCGCTTGCGCTTGCTTCTCAGAAAGTTCAAATTGTGTCATTAAGCCTTCTTTGGCAATATCCGTTGTTCTTGACCCTCTAATTAATTTAATGACTTCATCTAAATGATCTAATGCAATTCGTAAACCTTCTAAAATATGCGCTCTTGCTTCCGCTTTCCGCAATTCGAATTCTGTTCTTCTTCTTATAACAACAACTTGATGGGCTAGGTAATATTCTAAGCATTGCTTTAAATTCAATACTTTTGGTTGTCCATCCACTAAAGCAAGTAAATTAATACCGAAGCTTGTCTGTAATGCTGTATGTTTATATAAATTATTTAACAGCACATTTGCGTTGGCATCTTTACGGACTTCAATAACAATTCGTAAACCATCTCTGTCAGATTCGTCACGTAAATCTGTAATGCCATCAATCTTCTTATCACGTACTAGGTCAGCAATTTTTTCAATCAATCTTGCTTTATTCACTTGGTATGGGATTTCATTAACAATGATAACTTCTTTCCCATTTGATTTTTGTTCAATTTCAACCTTTGCTCTAAGTGTAATAGAGCCTCTACCTGTTTCATAAGCCTTCCGAATTCCACTACGGCCTAATATAAGTCCTGCTGTTGGGAAGTCTGGTCCGGGGATGATTTCCATTAACTCTGGAATTGTAATTTCCGGATTTTCACTTAATGCAAGTACACCATCAATGACTTCGCCTAATTGATGAGGAGGGATATTTGTAGCCATTCCTACAGCAATACCAGAAGTACCATTTACAAGTAGATTAGGGAAACGAGCAGGAAGGACGACCGGTTCCTTTTCCTCTCCATCATAGTTATCTTGATAATCGATGGTATCTTTATTAATATCTCTTAATAATTCCATTGATATTTTGGACATACGGGCCTCTGTATAACGCATGGCAGCAGCCGAGTCGCCATCAATTGATCCAAAGTTACCGTGTCCATCAACAAGCATATATCTATAGTTAAAGTCTTGTGCCATTCTTACCATTGTTTCATATACGGCTGAATCACCATGTGGGTGGTATTTACCGATAACATCCCCAACAATACGGGCAGACTTTTTATACGGTTTATCTGAGTGCATACCAAGATCATGCATTGCATATAATATTCTTCTGTGCACAGGCTTTAGCCCGTCACGTACATCGGGTAGGGCTCGGGAAACGATAACACTCATTGCATAATCCAAGAATGACGTTCTCATTTCCTCACTTATATTAATTTCTTTAATTTGGGACTTAGGCGTGTCAGCCATCTATAGGTACCTCCCTATCGCACAAAGCTTATTGCTTAGGCTACATTTTATTGACAATATCTATGTAAAAGCAGGATAGAACCAACTCTATCCTGACTTTCATTAAATATCTAAATTCTTCACATACTGCGCATTTTCTTCGATAAAGTTTCGGCGTGGTTCTACTTTATCTCCCATAAGGATTTCAAACGTTTCATCTGCTTCAATCGCATCTTCTAAGCTGACTTGTAAGAGCGTTCGCGTTTCCGGATTCATAGTCGTTTCCCATAATTGATCTGGGTTCATCTCACCTAAACCTTTGTAACGTTGGACATTTGGTTTCGGCGTAGCCGGAAGCTCTTTCATAATCTCATCTAATTGGCGATCGTTATAAGCATATGAGATCTTCTTCCCTTGTTGAACTTTATACAAAGGTGGCTGCGCAATATATATATAGCCCGCATCTAAGATTTGTCTCATATAACGATAAAAGAATGTTAGTAATAGCGTTCGAATATGCGCCCCATCTACATCGGCATCTGTCATAATAACGATTTTATGATATCTTGCTTTCGTAATATCAAAATCTTCACCGATTCCTGTACCAGACGCAGTAATCATTGCTCGTACTTCATTATTAGAAAGTATTCGATCTAAACGTGCTTTTTCTACGTTTAAGATTTTCCCTCGAAGCGGTAGAATTGCTTGGAAATGTCTGTCTCGTCCTTGCTTAGCTGAACCACCCGCTGAATCACCCTCAACAATATATAGTTCCGAAATAGACGCATCTTTCGAAGAACAATCAGCAAGCTTACCTGGAAGACTAGAAACCTCTAACGCACTCTTTCTTCTTGTTAGTTCTCTCGCCTTTTTAGCCGCTGCCCGAGCTCTTGAAGCCATCATACCTTTATCGACAATTTTTCTTGCAACAGACGGGTTTTCTAACAAGAATTTTTCAAAGGCTTCCGAAAAAGCCGTATCTGTTGCCGCTCTTGCTTCTGAATTCCCTAATTTCGTCTTCGTTTGTCCTTCAAACTGAGGATCAGGATGTTTAATTGAAACAATCGCTGTTAAACCTTCCCTAACGTCTTCCCCTGTAAGGTTGGCATCATTATCTTTAAACACACCATTCTTACGAGCGTAATCATTAATTACTCTCGTCAGCGCTGTTTTAAATCCGGATTCATGTGTTCCGCCTTCATACGTATGAATATTGTTGGCGAAAGAATAGATATTACTTGTATAGCTATCGTTGTACTGCATTGATATTTCAACAGTGATCCCATCTTTTTCGCCTTCAATATAAATCGGCTCTTCATGAAGTACTTCTTTATTTTTATTTAAATGCTCTACGTAAGACCTAATCCCACCTTCATAGTGGAATTCTTTTGTCTTTTTCTCTTCACGTTCATCTGAAAGAGTAAGCTTTAACCCTTTATTTAAAAACGCTAATTCGCGGACCCTCGTAGCTAATGTATCAAAATCATATTCTAATGTTTCTGTGAAAATCTCACCATCTGGTTTAAAAATCGTGGTTGTGCCAGTCACTTCTGATTCACCGATTACTTTTAAGTCTGCGCTCGGTACACCACGTTCATATTTTTGATAGTAGATTTGCCCGTCCCGATGAACAAAGACTTCTAACTGAGTAGAAAGAGCATTAACAACAGAGGCACCAACACCATGAAGACCACCAGAAACTTTGTAGCCTCCGCCACCAAATTTTCCTCCGGCATGTAAAACAGTCATAATAACTTCTACAGCTGGTCTTCCCATTTTTTCTTGTATCCCAACAGGAATCCCACGTCCATTATCAACGACTTTAATACTATTATCCTCGAGAATACTTATATTAATTTCATCACAATATCCAGCAAGTGCCTCATCAATACTATTATCGACAATTTCCCATACTAAATGATGTAATCCTTTTCCACTCGTTGATCCGATATACATACCTGGACGTTTTCTAACTGCTTCAAGACCTTCTAATACTTGTATCTGGTTCTCATCATAGGATTGTTGACCCATTGCTTCCTGATCCATTGACACATCGATCACCTACACTTTCCATTTTGCATATCATTCTTTTTTACTCTATTAGCCTCATCATCGACATTAAACAATCAATTTCCTCGTCCTCTTTTTTAAAGTAGACGAAGCAAGAGGAGAGTAATATATATGATCGGTCGTAATCACAACTGATTTGTACACACCTTTTGCCAAATTAGTATAAGAAGTGTCATCACGCTGCAAAAACTCTTCTGCATTTATAGAAGAGCCGACACTTTCTTTATCAATAATGGCAACCAAATCTTTTGCACGTATTAATACATCCTCGCCAATATGAATATACAAGGCCTCACCTCATTGAATTTTTTTAAGGCTGCCCGCCTTCACTTCATACGCAGCTGCTTCTTTTAAAGTCTGATGATCTATTCCATCGACGCTAGTGGTCGTTACAAATGTTTGTACTTTCCCTTGTATCGTATTAAGCAAATGTGATTGCCGATAATCGTCTAATTCAGATAGTACATCATCTAATAAAAGAATAGGATATTCTCCAATTTCAGCGTGAATCAGTTCGATCTCAGCAAGTTTCACTGATAATGCTGTCGTTCTTTGTTGACCTTGAGAACCAAAGGTTTGCACATCGCGCCCATTCACTTGAAATAACAAATCATCTCTGTGCGGACCGAACAATGTAACGCCTCTTTCGATTTCTCTTGTTTTTGTTTTTTCATACTTTTCTAGGTATATATTTTTCATTTTCGACAAATCTTGTTCTTCTGATACATCAACAGAAGGCTTATACTGAATTTTTAATGTTTCAAGTCCCCTAGAAATACCTTCATGGATTGGCATTGCCCACTTTTCTAGCAAATAGATGAACTCGAATCTCTTAGCGATAATTTTAACAGCCATCTCAATAAATTGTTCAGTTAAAATATCAAGCATAGCCTGATCAGTCTGTTTACGTGATTGTAGCAACTTTAAATAATGATTTCGTTGTTGGAGTATTTTCTGAAACTGATTAATGTCATGAAGATAAACGGCGGATACTTGTCCAATTTCCATATCAATAAAACGACGCCTTACTTGAGGGCTCCCTTTTACTAAATGGAGATCTTCAGGCGCGAACATCACAACATTCATATTACCGACATATTGGCTAAGCTTTTGTTGTTCAATATGGTTACACTTTGCTTTTTTACCCTTTTTAGATATCACAAGCTGCATGGGTAGAGAACCATGCTTATTTACTACTCTACCTTCTATTTTAGCATACTCCTGATCCCAACGAATAAGATCTTTATCATTTGAGGTGCGATGAGACTTCGCCATGGCTAAAACATAAATAGATTCCATCACGTTTGTCTTACCTTGTGCATTCTCACCTAGAATGACATTAACCTTGTTATCAAACTGTACCGACAGTTCATTGTAATTGCGATAATCCTTTATTTGTAATTGCTTTATATACATAGGCGGTTACATCCTTAATTGTTCGAAATTGTAAATGTGCCATGATCAGGTATTTCGATTACATCGCCTGCTCTTAACTTTCTTCCACGACGCTGATCTTGTTCTCCATTAACAAATACAACATATTCACCTAAAAACCATTTCGCCATTCCCCCTGACTGAATTAAATCAGCTACTTTGAGAAACTGCCCTAAAGTGATATATTCCGTTTCAATTTGTATTTTGTTCATCATTGCACTCTTTCTAGTTATTTGACATCGTACTTCTCTATTTTTTAGTATCTAGTAGTTTATTTTACTAAATTATTGAGTGATACACAAAGTAAATCTTTTATTAAGTATTGAAGTCATTTATTGCGAAAATTCTGGACGCGTAATAAAAAAATCCGAACGCACTCATGTACATGAATGATTGTTCGGATTTCTATCCACTTAAAGTTTTAGTAAGTCCTAACTGGCAAAATTAATTGCAAGATTGAATCATCATTAAGTGGTGTAATAATAAATGGTCTCATCGCACCAGTAAAGCTAATTTTTATTTCTGTACCCTCTAATGTTTTTAAAGCATCCATCATAAATTTCGCACTGAACGAAATTTTAAGGTCTTCTCCTTCTTTCGAAATGCTCGGAAGCTCCTCAATTACTTTTCCGATTTCAGGGGAATTAGAAGAGATCTCAATTACTTCATCGTCAACAGTAGAAAGTTTAACGACATTATTCTTACCTTCTCTTGCAAGTAAAGAGGCACGATCAATCGCTTGTAAAAATGCTTTCGTTGTAACAACAACATCTGTTTTACTTTCATTTGGAATTAATCGTGATGTATCTGGGTAATTCCCTTCTAGTAATCTGGAGAAGAATAATAAATTTTTCGCTTTAAATAAAACTTGATTCTCTGTAATAACAATTTGAATTGTATCGTTGTGGTCATCGAGAATTTTACTTAGTTCATTTAAACTTTTCCCAGGGATAACAACATTGTAAGATGCTTCTGATTCTGTTTCGATTGTCGCTTTTCTCAATGCTAAGCGGTGGCTATCTGTTGCAATACAGGATAGAGCGCTTCCTTCAATCTGCCAGTTTACACCTGTCAAGATTGGGCGTGTTTCTGAGGTGGACACTGCGAAAACTGTTTGCCTAACCATGGCTTTTAGAAGGTCAGTTGGAATAGAGAAAACATTATCTTCTTCAATTTGTGGTAAATGAGGATATTCATCCGCGTCAATACCGTTTAAGTTGAATTGTGATTTACCAGAAGTAATAACAGTTTGTAAATGATTTTCTACATGAATTTCAACTTGGTCTGTTGGTAGTTTCTTTACTATTTCACTAAAGAATTTTGCTTGTAACACGATTGAACCTGGTTGTTCAATATTAACGATGACTTCATCTTCTTCTGTTTTAGGAATAAATGACTCAATAGAAATATCTGAGTCACTACCTGTTAAAGCAACACCTTCGTCAGATGCAACAATTTTAATTCCAGTTAAAATGGGAATAGTTGTTCTACTAGTAACGGCCTTCATAACATCTTGAACGCTTTGAACTAAGCGATCTCTCTGAATCGTAAATCGCATGATTAACCTCCAATGTATATACATATATTTTTTATTTTAAAATAATAGAAGTATTAGTAGGGCTTGTTAGTATGTGGATAACTAGAAAAATGAATGGAAACACAGCCTATCCACATGTGGACAGACTGTGCATAATCATTCGGTAGTTATTCACAATTATACTTTAAGTAATTCATTAATTTCTTTTAATTGCTGTTGAAATTGTGTGTCTGCATGAAGTAATTTAGAGATTTTTTCGTGGGCATGAATCACTGTTGTGTGATCTCGACCTCCGAATTCCTCACCAATTTTCGGAAGGGAAAAATCGGTTAATTCTCTAGATAGGTACATAGCAATTTGCCTAGGAAAAGCAATAGACTTTGTCCGTTTTTTCGCACTGAAATCTTCTAATTTAACGTTATAATACCCTCCGACAACCTTTTGAATCTCATGAATCGTTATGACTTTAGGTTTTGAACTCGGAATAATATCTTTTAATGCTTCTGCTGCTAAATCTGCATTAATATCTTTATTTATAAGTGATGAGTAGGCAACAACACGAATAAGTGCTCCTTCTAATTCACGAATATTAGAATCAATTTGATTGGCGATGTATAACATGACTTCATTAGGAATGTCTAACCCTTCAGCTTTTGCCTTTTTACGTAAAATCGCAATTCTTGTTTCTAGATCTGGTGGCGTAATATCTGTAATCAGTCCCCATTCGAAACGGGAGCGAAGGCGATCCTCAAGTGTCGGAATCTCTTTCGGAGGCCGGTCACTCGAGATGACGATCTGCTTTGATTCTTCATGTAATGTGTTAAACGTATGGAAAAATTCCTCTTGGGTTGATTCTTTTCCGGCAAGGAATTGAATATCATCTATTAATAGCACGTCTACTTTTCTATATTTATTGCGGAAATCAATGGTTTTATTATCTCTAATAGAGTTAATAAATTCATTGGTAAATTTCTCAGAAGATAAATAGACAACTTTCGCATTTGGATTATGATCCAATACATAGTGACCAATTGCATGCATTAAATGTGTTTTCCCTAAACCAACGCCACCATAAATAAACAGTGGATTATAGGCCTTTGCAGGTGCTTCTGCTACAGCGAGTGAAGCAGCATGAGCAAATCGGTTCCCAGATCCAATAACAAAAGTATCAAATGTATTTTTTGTATTCAACATATTGAAGGTAATGTCTTGGGATTCCTCTTCGACAGGCTTCTTTTTGGCCGGACTGATGGCTTCAAGCTCTTCTTCGTCCTGGTTTTGCGGAATAATAAATTTAACTTCGAGTTGTTCCCCAGTCACTTCTTCTATTGTTTCAGAAATTAAGAGAGAATATCGCTCTTCTAGCCAATCTCGAGCAAATTCATTAGGTGCTTTGATCACTAATGTGTCTCCTTGAAGAGTATGTGCTTTAGTTGATTTCATCCAGGTTTCAAAGCTTGGTTTACTAATTTTCTTTTCTATTTTTGCTAAAGCCTGTTGCCATAGGTCAGATATATTTTCCAATGATGATCCCTCCTTTTCTTTGAAAATAACGGCAGAAAACGCCCACATGAATCTTTATATAGAAAAAATGAATAAAATAAGATGTGGAAAAATATATAATAAGGAAAAAAGGCGGCATTTCGACAATATCCACCACCTGTGGACAACCTTTTACAAAGGGGTTGAATAACCTGTCCACATGATATCCACAATCTGTGGATAATAAAATATATACCGTTCAGTTATTAAGTGTGAAAACACAAATATGATAACAGAAATAACAAGAGCGTGCAACGTTTTTTCGATGTTTATCCACAAGCGAAACAACCTGTTTATAACATTTGTCCACAGGTAGTGTTTTTGTGAAAAACTTGTCTATATGTAGTGTGGATAAAATAAATTTGTCGAAAAAAGTATCCACAAGTAAAAATATATGCTGAATTCTATATACGTGGATAAATGGATGAAAGACAGTCTTCGTTTATAAACGGGAACATGGTCAATGAACGGATGAGAAAAAAATTCTAGTGGCTGTGGAAAAAGAAATATGGGTACATAATGACACATAAGTTTAACTTTCGATGAGATTTATCGAATGATCATTATGGTCATTTGGTTAATATGGTTGCTTGATGGGGGAAATCGCAAATGAATAAACATGGAGAGAGAAGTGAAGTTTGATTCAGAAACCGAGAAAGCCAAAGTCTAAATCCAAAAAACGTGCGAAAAGGTTAAATAGAAACAGAAAAAAGTATGAGTAAAGATCCCTTCTATCATCGCCATTCAGGCTTTCCCATCAATGGTTTTCTCCAATAACCAAAAAATACTATTGAAATGAGGGTGACATTAGAGACGAAACAAAGTAAAATTCAGTACAGTGATGTTTTTTTAAAAAGTTGCGCGTAAAGGTTAATCATCCGTTGGATAGTTGACAATCTTTAGGTAGCATCTATATAATTAATAAGACTGTCTTTAACAGCTATTCCTCAGGGAGGTGTCATATAATGAAAAGAACTTATCAACCAAATAAACGTAAAAGAAGTAAAGTTCATGGATTCCGCAGCCGTATGAGCAGCTCGAACGGACGTAACGTTCTAGCACGCCGCCGTCGTAAAGGAAGAAAAGTATTATCTGCTTAGGCCACTGAAAATCAGTGGTCTTTTTTCACGTAATAGTGTAAAAAATAGTGAGTAAACGCATGATTGATCGATTGCGCAAATAGAGAATATAAGACTTATTTATACATGGGCTGTTACGGTCAATGTATGAAAAGAAGGTGTAAATGACATGAAGAAAGAATTTAGAGTAAAGAAGAATAAAGAATTTCAAGAAGCCTTTAAACAAGGTAAGTCATTTGCTAACCGGCAATTTGTTGTTTATTCTTTACAAAGAAATGACCAGTCTCATTTTAGAATAGGTTTATCTGTTAGTAAAAAGCTTGGTAACGCTGTCAAAAGGAACCAAATCAAGCGTTATATTAGACAGGCCTTCCATGAGCTGGATCAAGAGTTAAAACCAAATTATGATTATATTATTATTGCACGAAAGCCGACTGCTGAAATGAGCTTTTTTGAAATTAAGAAAAGCTTAGTGCATGTTTTGAAGCTTTCTCGGGTTGTTAAAACACATAAACATGGAAATAATAAGTCATAATGTCATTAAAAAGAGCTTTTTTTTATGAAATTTGGTAAAGACATCTCATATTCATATGACATATGAGGAAAAGATGATAAAATACATACCATGAGTAAAATCAGTTTATTCGATTCTCAGCAAAATGAAGAGATGATAGAAAAACTGTAACAATATTATCTAGGCATTAAGGAGGAAATAACGGTTGAAAAAGCGAATACCTTTATTGGTTGGTCTAATTCTAGTCACCGTACTTTTAGCAGGGTGTACGGAATTTAATGAGCCAATTACTTCCGAGAGTGAAGGCTTTTGGAACTCATACATCGTTTATCCGCTATCTTGGCTAATTATTAAAATTGCAGGTCTTATGGGCGGAAGCTATGGTTTGTCGATTATTGTCGTAACAATTCTGATTCGTCTAGTAATTCTACCATTGATGATTAAACAAACAAAGAGTTCTAAAGCAATGCAGGCAGTTCAGCCTGAGATGCAAAAGCTTCGTGAAAAATATAGTTCTAAAGATCAAAAGACACAACAAAAGCTTCAACAAGAAACAATGGAATTGATGCAAAAACATGGTGTAAACCCATTGGCGGGTTGTTTACCATTGTTTGTACAAATGCCGATTCTTATTGGATTCTATCATGCGATTTCAAGAACGCGTGAAATTGCTAATCATAACTTCTTATGGTTTGACCTTGGAGATGCCGATCCATATTATATCTTGCCAGTTGTTGCGGGTATTACAACATTCATTCAACAGAAGATGATGATGGCTGGACAAGACTTTAGTGCAAATGAAATGATGGCAACGCAAATGAAAATGATGTTATGGTTAATGCCAATCATGATCGTTGTTTTCGCGATTAATTTCCCAGCAGCACTTTCCTTGTACTGGGTAGTTGGTAACTTATTTATGATTGTCCAAACTTATTTCATTAAAGGTCCAGATATTAAAAAATCTAAAGAAACACAACCTGCGGGAGGAGCGAAAAAGTGAAAGAAATAACTGCTACAGGACAAACCGTCAATGAAGCAGTACATTCGGCTTTAGCTCAATTACAAACAACAGAGGATCGCGTAGAAATAGAGATTCTCGAAGAAGGAAGGAAAGGGATCCTTGGTATATTCGGATCCCGTCCTGCAGTGATAAAAGCAACGATGAAAATGGATCCGATTGCAGAAGCGGAGAAATTTTTATTAGAGGTCAGTGAGAAAATGGGCGCGCCGGTTGAAATTGAAACTGTTAGAGACGGTAAAAATGTTGAATTTATTCTATCTGGTAATAAAATTGCTTTATTAATAGGTAAACGAGGTCAAACATTAAACGCTTTGCAGTATCTTACACAGCTTGTCGTCAACAGATATTCTGATCAATATTTTAATATCATATTAGATGCAGAAAATTATCGCCAAAGAAGGATGGATACGTTGGTGCAGCTTGCTGAAAGATTGGCAAGCCAGGCAATCAAAACCGGTAAAAAGGTATCACTTGAGCCTATGCCTTCCTATGAGAGAAAAGTGATCCACTCTGCTTTATCTCATGTAAAAAAAGTAGAAACGTATTCGGATGGCAATGATCCTCATCGACATATTGTGATTTCACCAGTTAAAAATTAACTCCTACTACATGGGTGTCCAAGCGGACGCTCTTTTTTTTTGGATAAAAACCCATTTACTTCTGAATCATTTTCGGAACTTACGAAAGAGGTTAGCAAACATTCGGAGCTGTTTTTATCAAAGAAATGGTCAAAGAGGAAAATAATGAATTCAGCATTGAATGATTGTTATTCACATGTGGATAAGTTAAAATAGAGCATAATACGACTTGGATTCTGTGGATAATTTTTAGAAGAAAAAAATTTGTCTATACTGTTGATAACAGGTATTTTCTTTAATTGGGGGATTTTTGACGATGATGATCTCGCTTTTAATAATTGTTTGCATATGATATTCTGTTTTTTTGGGAAATAATTTTTTCATAGATTAAAGATAAGTAACTATAGATAAAAATGAAATGAGGTGAAGCCGCTTGGAACTTGATACAATAGCTGCTATATCAACTCCTATGGGTGAAGGCGCAATTGCAATTGTACGGCTGAGCGGACCTGAAGCTTTTGATATAGCGGACCATTTATTTAAAAGTGTGGGAGATAAACGTTTGAAAGAAGTCCCTTCCCACACGATTCATTATGGCCATATTATTGATCCGAAGACAGACCAAGTTGCTGAAGAAGTAATGGTCTCGGCCATGAAGGGTCCAAAGACATTTACAAAAGAAGATGTGATTGAGATTAACTGTCACGGTGGACTTGTTTCTGTCAATCGCGTCCTGCAATTGATGTTGACAAATGGTGCTCGCTTAGCTGAACCAGGTGAATTTACAAAGCGTGCTTTTTTAAATGGTCGCATTGATTTATCGCAAGCGGAAGCAGTGATGGATTTAATCCGAGCGAAAACGGATAAGGCGATGAATGTTGCCTTAGGACAAATGGAAGGCAGATTGTCAAATTTAATAAAAAGGTTACGACAAGAGATTCTTGAAGTACTTGCCCATGTGGAAGTGAATATTGACTATCCCGAATATGATGATGTTGAGGAAATGACACATCATTTACTACTAGAGAAGGCAAGCTTCGTTCAAAAGGAAATCGAGCAGTTGCTACGTACATCCCAGCAAGGGAAAATTTTACGTGAAGGTTTATCAACGGTCATCGTTGGACGCCCGAATGTTGGTAAATCTTCGTTATTAAATAGTCTAGTCCATGAAAATAAAGCGATCGTGACAGATATCCCAGGTACAACAAGAGATGTAATAGAAGAATACGTGAATGTAAGAGGCGTACCGTTAAAATTAGTAGATACGGCTGGTATTCGCGAAACAGAAGATATTGTCGAAAGAATAGGGGTAGAGAGATCACGACAAGTATTAAAAGAAGCGGATCTTATTTTACTCGTTGTGAACTATTCGGATGAGCTTACGGATGAAGATATCAATTTGTTTAAAGCAGTCGAAGGCATGGATGTAATTGTCATCGTGAATAAAACCGATTTAGAACAAAAGATTGATATGGAAAAAGTGAGACAACTCGCAGCTAATCAGAAGCTTGTGACAACCTCTCTTTTAGAAGAACAAGGAATTAACGAGCTTGAAGAGGCGATTTCTGAATTATTCTTTACTGGCTCTATTGAAGCAGAAGACATGACATATGTCTCTAACTCAAGACATATTGCTCTTTTACACCAAGCGTTAAATTCAATAAATGATGCAATAGAGGGTGTTGATCTTGGTACACCAATCGACATCGTACAAATAGATTTGACAAGAACATGGGAAATTCTAGGGGAGATTATTGGAGATAGTGTACAAGATAGTTTAATTGACCAGTTATTCTCTCAGTTCTGTCTTGGAAAATAAGAAAAAACCGTTGATATATAGATAAGAAAAGGGAGGTAAAATGAAATGGCTTATGAAGCAGGTTCATATGACGTTATTGTTATCGGTGCCGGTCATGCAGGAGTTGAAGCAGGTCTTGCCTCAGCTCGAATCGGGGCAAAAACTTTAATGGTCACAATCAATCTTGATATGGTTGCCTTTATGCCATGTAATCCCTCAATTGGTGGACCGGCAAAAGGAATCGTCGTTCGGGAAATTGACGCATTAGGCGGCGAGATGGGGAAAAATATTGATAAGACCTATATCCAAATGCGTATGCTTAATACAGGTAAAGGCCCCGCAGTAAGAGCATTAAGAGCACAAGCAGATAAATTTACGTATCAACATGAAATGAAAAAAACATTAGAAAACCAAGAGAATTTGACCTTATTACAAGGTATGGTTGAAAGTTTAATTGTTGAAGATGGTGAATGTAGAGGGATTATTACACAAACAGGCGCTACTTACTATGCGAAATCTGTTGTTATTACTACTGGTACATTCCTTCGTGGAGAAATTATCTTAGGAGAATTAAAGTATTCCAGTGGACCCAATAACCAACAACCATCGATCAAGTTATCCGAACATCTAGAAGCTTTAGGTTTTGATATGGTTCGTTTTAAAACGGGAACGCCACCGCGCGTAAATAGTCACTCAATTGATTATAGTAAAACAGAAATACAACCAGGTGATGATGTTCCTAGAGCATTCTCATATGAAACGACTAAATATATTACTGAACAACTGCCTTGTTGGTTAACATACACGAACGAAAAAACGCATACGCTCATCGACAATAACCTACATCGTTCTCCGATGTATTCTGGTATGATCAAAGGGACAGGTCCTCGTTATTGCCCGTCAATTGAGGATAAGGTGGTTCGTTTTAATGACAAACCGAGACATCAAATTTTCCTTGAGCCAGAAGGAAGAAATACGCAAGAAGTCTATGTACAAGGATTATCAACCAGTTTACCTGAAGATGTACAACAAGACATTTTGCGCACGATTCCAGGTTTAGAGAATGTGCAAATGATGAGAGCAGGTTATGCAATTGAATATGATTCCATTGTCCCGACGCAATTATGGCCAACATTGGAAACGAAAAAAGTGAAAAACCTCTATACTGCCGGCCAGATAAATGGTACATCCGGTTATGAAGAAGCAGCCGGACAAGGTCTAATGGCAGGGATGAATGCAGGGCTTCATTCACTTGGTAGAGAGCAAGTAATCTTAAGTCGCTCGGATGGCTATATCGGGGTACTCATTGATGATTTAGTAACGAAGGGGACGAACGAACCTTATCGTTTGTTAACTTCTAGAGCGGAATACCGTCTATTATTACGCCATGATAATGCCGATCTGCGTTTAACAGAAATAGGTTATAACGTGGGTATGATTAGTGAAGAACGTTATCAAAAATTCTTGTCTAAAAAACAGCAAATTGAAGAAGAAATAATGCGTCTAAAGAAGATTATTTTAAAACCAAATGCTGAGGTTCAAGGTTTAATTCAATCCCTAGGTGGAAGTGAATTAAAAGATGGTATACGTGCAAGTGATTTATTAAAAAGACCAGAAATGTCTTATGCTCATATTGAACAACTTGCTAAAGCAACGAGTGAGTTAGATGATGAGGTAAAAGAACAAGTAGAAATACAGATTAAGTATGAGGGCTATATTGAAAAATCATTACAACAAGTAGACAGACTGAAAAAAATGGAAAACAAAAAAATTCCAAATCAAATCGATTATGATGATATCAATGGGCTTGCGTCTGAAGCACGCCAAAAATTGAAATCAGTGCGTCCTCTATCTTTAGCACAAGCGTCTCGTATTTCTGGTGTAAACCCAGCAGATATTTCTATTCTACTCGTTTATTTAGAACAAGGGAGAATTGCGAAAGTCGCTAATGAATAAGAGAGGATTGAACGCATGAATACAGAACAATTTGTTCATTTGCTTAAGGAGAAGGGAATTTCCCTCTCCGACCAGCAAATGGAACAGTATGAATTGTACTATTCGACGCTTGTTGAATGGAATGAAAAAATGAATTTAACGGCCATCACAGAAAAAGATGAAGTATATTTAAAGCATTTTTATGACAGCATCTCAGCTGCTTTTTATTACGATTTCAATCAGCCGTTAAAGGTATGTGACGTTGGAGCAGGAGCAGGTTTTCCAAGTATCCCTTTAAAAATTGCTTTTCCTCAAATCCAAGTGACAATCGTAGATTCTTTAAACAAACGGATTGGTTTTTTAAATCATTTAGCTGAAGAACTTGGGTTAGATCATGTCGAGTTTGTACATGATCGCGCAGAGACATTTGGCAAAAACAAAAAATACCGCGAAAGCTTTGATCTTGTCACAGCAAGAGCAGTAGCAAGATTGTCGGTACTGAGTGAATTATGCTTGCCCTTAGTCAAAGTCGGTGGTACCTTTTTAGCTATGAAAGGTGCAGGGGCTGAACAAGAACTAGATAAAGCAAACAAAGCAATAACAACCTTTGGTGGTAAACTGATAGATTCACACACTTTCACATTACCGGAAGAAGAAAGTGAAAGAAACATTCTAGTAATTAAGAAAGAAAAATCTACCCCTAATAAATATCCAAGAAAGCCGGGAACGCCTAATAAATCACCGATTGAATCGTGAAATTGAGCGTGTATGGTTTTTAATATCACTATAAATTGATAGATCATCGCAGGATTTGTCTACTTTGTAGAGAATAGGTTATAGGGAGTTTCGTAAAGGTGGTGCAGGGTGATGAAGCATTCTTTCTCACGCCTTTTTGGCCTAGGCGAAAAGGAAAAAACAAATGAAGACAAGCTAGACGAACAAGCAGATATGGAAATGGAAGAGGCAGATACATTAGCAAGCCAAGAAGAGGTAAAGAAGATACCAATTGATCAAATCGTTCCTAACCGTTTTCAGCCTCGGACAATATTTGATGATGAGAAAATAGAAGAGCTTTCTCGTACAATTCATATTCACGGTATTATTCAACCCATTGTCGTTAGAGAATACGGTGACAATCAATTTGAAATTATTGCAGGTGAGCGTCGCTGGCGTGCAATGAATAAATTGGGTTGGGAAGAAGTTCCCGCCATTGTCAAGAATATGAGTGATACAGAAACGGCCTCAATTGCGCTTATTGAAAATTTGCAGCGTGAAGAGCTTTCGCCTATTGAAGAAGCGGTTGCTTACGGAAAGCTACTAGAGTTACATAACTTAACACAAGAAGCATTGGCACAACGTCTAGGAAAAGGGCAATCAACAGTAGCCAATAAATTAAGGTTGTTAAAATTACCAGAAGAAGTACAAGAGTCCCTTTTAAGAAAAGAAATCACGGAACGACATGCAAGGGCATTAATTCCATTAAAAAGCCACGAGAAGCAAGTGAGTTTATTAGCTGAAGTCGTTGAAAAACATCTCAATGTAAAGCAAACAGAAGACCGAGTGGTAAAGCTTTTAGAAAAAGATCAACCAAAGGCAAAACCAAGAAGAAAAGCTTTCAGTAAAGATATGCGTATTGCTGTCAACACTATTCGCCAATCGCTTTCAATGGTCTCTGATAGTGGCATAAACTTAGATTCACAAGAGGAAGAATTTGATGAATTCTATCAAATAACCATCAAAATTCCAAAAAAGAAAAAATAAATAACCAAGCCAATCTCAAATCACCTTTTGCGAGATATGGCTCTTTTTTTATCCTGAAAATAGCCTCTGGAAGATTTTCTTATTTTTCTTAAAATAATTATTCTTCCCCTCACGTTCATGATAAAATAGATTCGTGCTTTGAAAAAGTGACAAACGTACAAACACAATGATGTCTTTAATAGGGTTTTTAATAGATTACATACGTAGAAAAACAAACATGTGAAGAAAGCAGGTGAGTTCAGGTGGGGAAAACGATTGCTTTAGCTAACCAAAAGGGTGGCGTAGGAAAAACAACAACAGCAGTGAACTTAGGTGCATGTCTGGCTTCTATGGGCAAAAAAGTGTTGCTTGTAGATATAGACCCACAAGGAAATGCCACGAGTGGTATTGGTATTGAGAAAGCGGAAGTAGACTATTGTATTTATGATGTATTAGTGGACGATTTAGAAGCAAGTAAAGCCATCAAACCAACAATTGTAGAGAAACTGCATATTATACCTGCTACGATTCAACTAGCAGGAGCGGAGATTGAACTTGTCCCAACCATCTCAAGAGAAGTCCGTTTAAAAAGAGCGTTAGAAGACGTGAAGGAGAACTATGATTATATTATTATCGATTGTCCTCCATCACTAGGATTACTAACACTCAATTCATTAACAGCATCCGATGCCGTATTAATTCCTGTTCAATGTGAATATTATGCGCTTGAAGGATTAAGTCAACTTTTGAATACAGTAAGACTTGTGCAAAAACATTTAAATCAAGATCTGCGTATTGAGGGCGTTCTGTTAACAATGTTGGATGCAAGAACGAATTTAGGGATTCAAGTCATAGAAGAAGTGAAAAAGTATTTTCAAGATAAAGTGTATCGCACGGTGATTCCTAGAAATGTACGCTTAAGTGAAGCACCAAGTCATGGCGAGCCAATTATCACATATGATCCAAAGTCTCGCGGAGCAGAAGTATACTTAGACTTAGCAAAGGAAGTGTTAACAAATGGCTAAGGGGTTAGGAAAAGGGCTCAATGCCTTCTTTACGAATGTGGACAAAGAAAGTGAAGAGACAATTGTAGAAATCAAACTTAAGGAAATACGTCCTAATCCGTATCAACCGCGAAAAATCTTCACAAAAGAGAGCATAGAAGAACTAAAACAATCGATTCTTACACACGGAATCCTCCAACCCATCATTGTTCGTAAAAGCATTAAAGGCTATGAAATTGTTGTTGGTGAAAGAAGATATCGGGCAGCAAGAGAGGCCAATATGGCGACGATGCCAGTTATTATTCGCGATCTATCGGAACAACAAATGATGGAATTAGCTATATTAGAAAACCTTCAAAGAGAAGATTTAACACCAATTGAAGAAGGCGCAGCTTATCAATTATTAATAGAAAAGTTGAATATTACGCAAGAGGAATTGGCTAAGAGATTAGGAAAAAGTCGTCCGCATATTGCCAATCATATTCGCTTACTTTCACTGCCAGCTAAAGTACAAGAGATGATTGCTGATGGGGAATTAACGATGGGTCACGGCCGGACACTGTTAGGGTTAAAGAAAAAATCTCTTATGGATACGGTTGTCGAAAAAGTGTTAAAAGACTCTTTAAATGTAAGGCAGTTAGAACAATGGATCGGGCAATTAAACGAAAAAGTTCCACGTGAAACAAAGAAGAAAGTAAATAAAGATGTATTTATTCAATCACATGAATCTTCGCTTAGAGAAAGATTTGGCACAAACGTGCATATTAAAAAAGGAAAAAAGAAAGGGAAAATAGAAATCGAATTCTTTTCTAACGACGATTTGGAGCGAATACTGGATCTTTTAGATCAGCAAAAAGAATCCATCTAGCCGCTTAGTCGTTTGCTAGATAGACATCATGAAAAGATAGAAAGTATATTTGGGTAGCTCTGATGTTTTTATTAGGTACGGTAGTCAATGCACTTTTAATTATTTTCGGTACAATAGTCGGTAAGTTCCTTAATCGTATTCCTGACAAAATGAAAGATACAGTGATGCAAGCAATTGGCTTGGCGGTAATGGTACTAGGTTTACAGATGGGACTTAAGAGTGAAAACTTCTTAGTGGTCATTCTTAGTCTCGTTTTTGGGGCGATGCTTGGAGAATGGTTAAAATTAGAAGATAGACTTAATCAAGTCGGTATTCTGTTAGAAAATAAAATTGGATCCAATCATCAAGGTAGCATTTCTCAGGGATTTGTCACAGCCACATTAATTTTTGTTATTGGGGCAATGGGTGTCATCGGTGCATTAGATAGTGGAATTCGTGGAGATCATTCGGTCTTATATACAAAATCAATTATAGATGGTTTCACGGCTTTAATTTTAACGACCACTTTAGGTATCGGTGTCATTTTCTCAGCCATCCCTGTCTTTATTTATCAAGGGTTGATCGCATTATTTGCAACACAAATTGATAAATGGATTCCCCAAGCATGGATGGACAGCTTTATTCTAGAAATGACAGCTACAGGCGGCTTAATGATTTTTGCCATCGGCTTGAACTTAATGGGATTAACGAAAATCAGAGTAGCAAATCTCTTACCTGGTATATTTGTCACCGCCCTTGTCGTTTCTTTCTATTACTTCTTATAATTTAGGCAACGAACGATCCTTAGTAGGCATGGATTGTTCGTTTTTCTTCGGTTTCAAGTCTCTATACTAAGGGTGATTGAAGTATTCGAGTCCCAATGCGTAGAAGGATTGTTAGGCAAAAGCAGTAGAATACTCAATCTTCTTAGAATAATCACATTCCCACTCTAATCGGGCCAGCATTCGTTTTACATATCGGAGAGAAAAGCGAAAGTAAGTTCCATATGTTTTTCTTTTTGTCGATTCCAGCATTGTTAGGAAAAGAAATGTGCACAAAGAAAATACGCGGCGATTTGCGTCTGGAAAACGAAAATCGTCACGTATCGGTAGCTCTATGATTTATTTATCAATATTATAAAGTCTGTTCTTTGCCCCAGTCGATAGGGATAAATTTTGCTTTTTCCATCATCGTTACTTCATGGATGCCATTGGCAATGGTTTTGGCCATATTCATGACTAAGCTCAATCTTGTATTTTGTAATACCATAAACTCCATAAACCCACTCACATTGACGATACCAGCAATATGTATATCACCAACTTCAGGTAAATCCTTATTTACTCCAGCACCTGGTTTGACAGGACCATCAGCAATTTGGATAATCCCCACACTTTTCACACGCCCTAAGCAAGCATCTATGCCAATAATAAAAGCATTAGGAAATTGTTCTTGAATATATGACAGTTTTTCAGATAAATTCACAGCATGAATAGGGTCTTCCAATGTGCCAAATACATGGAGGTTAGGAATGGATCGTTCTTGTAATAAGGTTCCCACTAAAGGACCGAGCGAATCACCGGTAGAGCGGTCCGTACCGATACAAATAAGGACAAACGGTCTTTCTTGTATATTACTCGGGAGAAACTGCTTGATTTCATGGGCAAGTTTATTAGTAGCACTTTGTTCATCGTGTGGAATCCGAGAGGTCAATTTAGGTTTCTTATCAAATATACGTGGATATAAATTCATCAAGCGTCACTCCTTCAATGTCACTCTATAGAAAAGAGCGCTTTACTTTCTTTTTTAGCGATTGAATTGAATAGTAGTAATAGTATACGGAATATTCACTCATTCTATACGTGATTAGGGCACGAAATATATTTTCCTCTGATGTTTATTGGAAATATATTCGTAGGACAAGGTATAATAGGGATATAGAAGTGAAGAAAAGGGTGATGAAATTGGAAGAAAAACAATTTGATCTTAATAATATTGTTGAGATGAAAAAGGCTCACCCATGTGGAGCAAATCGATGGAAGATTATACGTATGGGCGCTGATATTCGCATTAAATGTGAAGGTTGCGGTCATAGTGTAATGATTCCCAGAAGAGAATTTACAAGAAAACTAAAAAAAGTATTGGCGTAATCAATGGTAAAGGATGGTCTTTACCATTTTTTTGCGAAAGCTTAGTGAACTTGCTTATTTTTATACAAATCTCTATAATTGTTAAAGGCTTGTATAAAAATCGATTAATAATTTTTCTTAGATAGATTAAATGATTAGGAGTGACCTAAATGGCATTAACAGCTGGAATTGTCGGTTTGCCGAATGTTGGTAAATCCACCTTATTTAATGCAATAACGCAAGCGGGTGCTGAATCAGCAAACTACCCGTTTTGTACGATAGATCCTAATGTCGGTATTGTTGAAGTACCGGATGAAAGATTAGCGAAGTTAACCGAACTTGTTCAACCAAAGAAAACGGTACCTACTGCTTTTGAATTTACAGATATTGCTGGGATTGTTAAAGGGGCAAGTAAAGGTGAAGGACTTGGGAATAAGTTTCTATCACATATCCGTGAAGTAGACGCGATTTGCCAAGTGGTTCGTTGTTTTGCTGACGATAATATTACCCACGTATCAGGAAAAGTGAATCCCATTGATGATATTGAAACAATCAATTTGGAACTGATTTTAGCTGACTTAGAGTCCGTTGAAAAACGCATTGTACGCGTGAGTAAGCTTGCGAAACAAAAAGATAAGGAATCTGTTTTTGAATTAGAAATCCTTGAAAAATTAAAAGCGGCTTTCGAAGCAGATCAACCTGCAAGAACAGTAGAATTTACAGAAGAACAAATGAAATTGGTTAAAGGGTTACACTTACTAACGATTAAGCCAATGCTTTATGTAGCAAATGTTGGTGAAGATGATGTAGCTGATCCTTCCACTAATGAATACGTTCAAAAAGTAAAAGAATTCGCATCCGCAGATAATGCAGAAGTGATTGTCATTTGTGCAAAAATCGAATCAGAAATTGCTGAGCTTGAAGGAGAAGAGAAAGAAATGTTCCTTGAAGAGCTTGGTATTGAAGAATCAGGTTTAGATCAATTGATTAAAGCATCGTACAGCTTACTTGGCTTAGCCACTTATTTTACAGCTGGCGTACAAGAAGTACGTGCTTGGACTTTCCGTAAAGGAATGAAAGCACCGCAATGTGCCGGCGTCATCCATAGTGACTTCGAAAAAGGCTTCATACGTGCCGAAACAGTTTCCTACAACGACCTAGTCGTTGCTGGTAATATGAATGCAGCGAAAGAAGCTGGAAAAGTTCGCTTAGAAGGTAAAGAATACATCGTTCAAGACGGAGATGTTATGCACTTCCGATTTAACGTTTAAGAAAAACCCCAATGAATTCTTGTAACAAAGGATTTATTGGGGTTTTTCTTTAGAATGGCAGAAGCGTCATCGTCATTAAACTTTATCCATGTTTCATTCCCCTGGTTTTCCTTGTCAGGCAATTGCATATTGGCCAAACGTATGATATACTTTTACCTTGTGAGTAATGAATAATTGCTCCTTGCCCTCAAACGGGCCGTTTAGACCAAAAGGAGGTGAAAGTGATGAAAAAGTACGAAGTTATGTACATCATCCGTCCAAACATTGAAGATGAGGCAAAGAAATCTGTAGTTGAGCGTTTCGACGCAATCCTTACTGATAACGGTGCTGAAATCAACGAGTCAAAAGACTGGGGTAAGCGTCGTTTAGCTTACGAAATCAATGATTTCCGTGATGGATACTACCAATTAGTAAACATTAATGCTGATTCTAAAGCAGTTGATGAGTTCACTCGTCTTGCAAAAATCAGTGAAGATATTATCAGATACATCGTTGTTAAAGACGAGAAATAATAATAAATGCTTCATTTTATCGAAAGGAGTTGATTCTGATGATGAATCGTGTAGTTCTAGTGGGCCGTTTAACGAAAGACCCGGAATTACGTTATACACCGAATGGAGTAGCAGTGGCTACCTTTACTCTTGCTGTGAATCGTACATTTACGAATCAAAATGGAGAAAGAGAAGCGGATTTCATTAATTGCGTTGTTTGGAGAAAGCCTGCTGAAAACGTAGCGAACTTCCTTAAAAAAGGAAGCCTAGCTGGTGTCGATGGGCGCTTGCAAACACGTAATTACGAAGGACAAGATGGCAAACGTGTATATGTGACTGAAGTTCAGGCAGAAAGCGTACAGTTTCTTGAACCAAGAAATGCTGCAGGCTCACAAGGTGGCTCGAATCAATATGGTGGCCAGAGAGATGATTATTCTTATGGTGGCAACAATAATCAGAATCAACGACCATATGATAATAACCGTAGCAACCAAAGCCAAACTCGTGTAGATCAAGATCCATTCGCTAATAACGGTCAAATCGATATTTCCGATGACGATCTTCCGTTCTAAACCAATAAGGCTTTGAAAAATAATAAGAAAAGGAGTGACAAAACATGGCTGGTGGACGCAGAGGAGGACGTGCAAAACGTCGTAAAGTTTGCTATTTTACTGCAAACGGAATCACTCACATCGATTATAAAGATGTAGATCTTCTAAAAAAATTCATCTCTGAACGTGGTAAAATTTTACCTCGTCGTGTAACAGGCACAAACGCTAAATACCAACGTAAATTAACGATTGCTATTAAGCGTTCTCGCCAAATGGCTTTACTTCCATTCGTTTCAGGTGAATAATAAGTAAATGTAAAACACAGTAGGCTTCGTGCTTACTGTGTTTTTTGTTTTCGTTTAGTTTGAATACATGGGTGAAGTCGAAACGAGTTAAAATATGGTGGAGGTTGGAAATTTGATTGGGGTGTGGGGTGAAACGAGTCAAAAACAAGTTCGAGGATGAGAGTTTGATTGGATTACGGGGTGAAATGAGTCAAAAACATGTTGGAGGTTGCAAGTTTGATTGGATTGAGAAAGAAATGAGTCAAAAAAACAGTCGAGTGCAAAAATTTGATTGGATTGAGGGAGAAACGAGTCAAAAAACCAGCTGAGGATGAAAATTTGATTGGATTGTGGGTGAAACGAGTCAAAAAACCAGCCGAGGGAGGAAGTTTGATTGGATTGTGGTTGAAACGAGTCAAAATAATAGTTGAGTGCAAAAGTTTGATTAGATTCAAGCAGAAACGAGTCAATAATTTACCCAAAGCAATCAACCTGATGAATGTTCAAAATGCATACCCATAGCGGAGTAATCCATATTTAAAATAATTAGAATATTTTCAAAATAATCTTGCGTTCTAAAAAGTTAGAACGTATTATTAAGTTAGAACGTACAATGACATATCGATAGGGGAGATAAACATGTCATCTTTTGAGTGGAAAGCGATGAATATTAATTTACATCAGCAAAAATTAATCTCTAATCCGTTGCGAATGAAAATCATCTTTTTACTGTCGGAACGTGCGCTTACGGCCAAACAAGTAGCAGATGAGTTGGGGAAATCAGCGGGTAGTATCCATTACCACATTCAGCAGCTTTATAAAGGGGATATCTTAGAGATTGAGTCAACGAATGAGTACAAAGGAATTATAGAAAAGTATTATCGTGCGAAAGCGAATCAATTTCATCTTAATCAAACAGACGGAGTTGGCGGTGATGAGAAGCAAAGTTCAAGAGGGACGATACTATCTTTAACGAAAGAGGAGCTTCAATCGTTTCAAGGAGAGTTAGATGAGCTCTTTATGAAGTATTTTAAAAAGACGATTAAACCTGATGAGCTGACGAATGATCGTGATACTTATGATGTGAGCTGCTCGTTTATGAAACTGCCTAAAGAGGAGGAAAGTTAAATGGTGTCTCAAGCAGCGATAAAAAAGAATTTGGTGCTGTTTCTGTTAGCAAAAGTGGTGATTGTGCTTGGATCAAATATTTATAGTTTTGCCATTGGGTTATATGTTCTTTCTGTGACAGGTTCTGCCGTCAATTTTTCCATTACACTCTTACTCACAATCCTTCCTCGTATCCTACTCGCACCACTGGCAGGGACATTAAGTGACCGTTGGAATCGCAAGAGAATCATTATTACGACCAATTTTGCTTGTGCCCTTTGGATTACTGTCATTTGTGTCCTTTTCATTTTTGTTACACAAGACATATGGCTCCTTTACTTAGCAACTTGCATTCTCAGTATTATAAACACTTTCTATTCTTCAGCAGTGATGTCTTCCATATACAATATGGTTGGTCCAGATCATCTCCAAAAAGCCATGTCTCTCAATCAAGCAGTTGTCTCCTTCTCTGGCATATTAGGTCCCATTCTCGGCGGTGTGTTTTTCGGTCTGTTGCCCCTTTCAAGCTTTATGATTATGAATATTTGCGGATTTTTCATTTCCGGATTGGCAAGCTTGTTTATTAACTACTACTTATTCGCGGAAAAAACACCCGTACAACAAACTGGGAGCATTGGAAGTGAACTGAAGGAGGGCCTCTCTTTTGTAAAAAAACAAACCCTTCTTCGGAAATTAATTTTTGTATCCATTTGGGTCAATTTTTGGTTTGCTGTTTTTCCAATCGCCCTGCCTTATCTTGTCCTCACCATTCGTGATATGCCTTCCTATCAATTTGGCATTATTGAGGGCAGCTTTGCTGTTGGCATGCTAGTGATGAGTACCATTCTTTCATTAAAGGCAGAAATAAAGAGGAAATCCTTAAGTTTATTTGTTGGCATGCTTTGCCTAGGCGTACTCCTTGCGTTACTAGGGGTACCTCAACTTCCAATGTTCTTGGCAGTCTCTAATCAAGTCATCTTTGTCTACCTATTGATTATTGTTTTACTTTTGGCTGCAGCAATCATGATTATTAACATTCCAGTAATGGTACTCATTCAAAAAAGCACAAAAGATGAATATCGTGGGAGAGTGATGGCTATACTCGAAACAGGCGCAAGTGCAGCCACGCCTTTAGGCTTTATTTTATTTGGATTATTTCTCGAATGGTTGCCGATGTGGGTAATGATGGTGGTAGCTGGTGTAAGTATCATCGGTTTTATCCTCTATCAAGCAAGAAATAAACATTTTTTCCGCCTATTACAACAAACCGACCAACCAAAGGTCATGTCAATCGAAGCATAAAAGGGAAAATCGGAATGAGAACCTTCTAGAATGATTGAACCTTCATTCTTGGAGGTTTTTTTGTTATACAAACGCTTCTGTATAGGATAGAGAAGGATGATTTGGTTATGAATGAATATATTTACACGAAATGAAGCATTCATTCAGTTGAATACCTATCCATGAGTGTATACAATAATAGATGCGGGCGTATGCCCAATTTGAGAGGTGAATCTATTTGAAAAATGTACATAAACTTACTGAAGGGGCGGTATTATTAGCTGCTTTTGCTGTCTTACTATTGATGTCCCTTTATTTGCCGATCATCGGTACGATTGTCACTTTCGGCTTACCGGTTCCTTTTATGTTATTTGCCGCTAAAAATAAGCGCGGTGATACAGCCATCTTTTTTGTTGCTGCTATTTTGATATCATTCATTGTTGGAACCATTACAGCAATCCCGTTAACTCTAATTTTTGGCTTAACAGGTATAGTCATTGGAGAGTTAATTAAGCTGAAGAAAGAACGGACAGTGATGTTGCTCGGTGGTTCTTTAGCGTTTTTAGCGATGTTTTTACTCGTTTTTGCCGGCATGAATTTGTTATTGAATGTCAATTTTGTTGAAGAACTAAAGGTAGTTCTTGAGCAATCGATGGATATGACAAAAAACATGTTATCTACGTTAGATAATAATGAAGCAGAACAGATTTTCAAGCAATTAGAAGCGACAATGACTGCATTGGAGACGTTACTTCCAAGCCTTCTTGTTCTTACTTCTGCGATTTATGTATTTATTATTCAGCTGATTGGCGTACCCATTGTCAGGAGATTTGGTATTGAAGTAAAAAAATGGCGTTCATTTGCTGATATTAGTTTTCCAAAAAGTATTTTATGGTACTTTTTAATAACTATGGTTGCCCAACTTTTCATGAAACCAGAAGAAGGTTCTTTTACAATGATGGCCATTGTGAATCTCCTATTCGTTTTCCAGCTAATTATGGTGATTCAAGGGCTTAGCTTTATCTTCTTCTATAGCAGATTAAAGAATTGGCCAAAGGTTGTGCCCATTGCCATCCTCGTATTTACCTTTTTACTTCCAATCTTCCTTTATATTGTGAGGATATTAGGTATAATTGATATAGGATTTGATTTAAGAAAACGATTAGATAATAGGGATGCATAACACTACTGTTTAGGAGTTGAAAACATGCCCTCGTATTTAGAAAAGAAAACGATGCGTTATTGCTTGTTTGCTTTAATTGGTGTAACCGTCGTTCTTCTAGCGATTATGGCGTTGTACAATTGGATATTGAGTCTCGTTGCACTCCTCCTTTTCGGCCTTCCTTTCTACCTATTATTTAAGTTTGATTATGAGCAGAGGAAGGAAACAGAGGAGTACATATCGACCTTATCTTACCGTGTAAAAAAGGTAGGGGAAGAAGCATTAATGGAGATGCCAATTGGCATTATGCTGATTAATGATGAGTATTATATTGATTGGACAAATCCATATATGGCATCATGCTTTGGGGAAGATACATTGGTAGGAAGATCACTTTATGATGTAGCAGATGCTTTAATTCCTATCATTAAGAAAGAGATTGAATCAGAGACCATTACGCTAAAAGATCGCAAATTTCGCGTGGTGCATAAGCCTGACGAACGTCTGCTTTATTTCTTTGATGTGACAGAGCAAACACAGATTGAAAAATTATACGAAGATGAACGTACCGTTATTGCTATTATCTTTTTAGATAATTATGATGATTTAACACAAGGAATGGATGACCAGACAAGAAGCAGTTTAAATAATCTTGTCACCTCTATTTTAAATAAATGGGCCATGGAAAATGGTGTCTTCTTTAAGCGTGTATCTTCAGAGCGATTCATCGCCGTCTTTAACGAAAGTATTTTAGATCAGTTTGAGAAAAGTAAATTTACCATTCTTGATTTTGTCAGAGAAACGACAGCCAAACAAAATGTGCCACTCACATTAAGTATAGGCGTTGGGGCTGGGGTTTCCGATTTGCCAGAACTAGGTGTCTTAGCTCAATCTAGTTTAGACCTCGCTCTTGGTAGAGGCGGTGACCAGGTAGCGATTAAACAGCCAAATGGTAAAGTGAAATTTTTCGGAGGGAAGACGAACCCTGTTGAGAAACGCACGAGAGTACGGGCACGCGTTATTTCCCACGCATTAAAGGAATTAGTCTCAGAAAGTGATAAAGTCATCGTCATGGGTCATAAACGGCCGGACATGGACGCGATTGGTGCTGCCATTGGTATTCAAAAGGTAGCCGAGATGAATCATCGTGATGGATATATTGTCGTTAATAAAGACGAATTTGATCAAAGCGTAAATCGTTTAATGGCTGAGATAGAGAAAAAAGAAGAGCTTTATGCGAAATTCATCACGCCAGATCAAGCGTTAGAGATGGCAACGGATGATACTTTACTTGTTGTTGTTGATACCCATAAGCCTTCTATGGTGATAGAAGAGCGATTGCTTGCTAAAATAGAAGATGTAGTTGTGATCGATCATCATCGTCGCGGCGAAGATTTTATTAAAAATCCGCTGCTCGTTTACATGGAGCCTTATGCCTCTTCGACAGCAGAATTAGTGACCGAATTGCTAGAATATCAACCGAAGAATCGTAAAATTGATATGCTTGAGGCGACCGCACTCCTCGCTGGAATTATCGTTGATACGAAGAGCTTTACGTTAAGAACCGGCGCAAGAACCTTTGATGCAGCATCTTATTTAAGAGGACAAGGGGCCGATACAGTCCTTGTGCAACGATTCTTAAAAGAAGATGTCGACACGTATATAAAACGGGCGAAAATCATTGAAACGGTAGAATTTTACCGAAATGGCCTAGCCATTGCTAAAGGTGCTGAAGATGATATATACGACCAAGTGTTAATTGCACAAGCAGCCGATACATTACTGGCAATGGACGGTGTGACAGCTTCATTCGTCATTTCTTATCGTGCCGATGAAATGATTGGTGTGAGTGCTCGCTCATTAGGTGATATTAACGTACAGGTCATTATGGAGGCGCTAGAAGGGGGCGGCCATTTAACAAATGCTGCTACTCAATTAGATGATGTCTCAATCAATGATGTAGAAAGTAAATTAAAAGAAGCAATTGATGAGTATTTAGAAGGGAGAAAAGAAGAATGAAAGTCATTTTCTTAAAAGATGTTAAAGGAAAAGGGAAAAAAGGTGAAGTGAAGAACGTAGCAGACGGCTATGCACATAACTTCTTAATTAAACAAGGACTCGCTGTTGAGGCAAATAACTCAAATGTAAGTTCATTGAATGCACAAAAAAAGAAAGAAGAAAAAGAAGCAGCAGCAGAGTTAGCAGAGGCGAAGCAATTAAAAGAAACATTAGAGAAGCTAACACTGGAATTTTCAACAAAAGCAGGAGAAGGCGGGCGTCTATTCGGTTCGATTACAAGCAAGCAAATTGCCGAAGAATTAAAGAAGGCGCATAATATTAAAATCGACAAGCGCAAAATCGAATTAAGTGACGCCATTCGTACTTTAGGATATACAAAAGTACCGGTTAAACTGCACACTGAAGTATCAGCGACTTTAAATGTACATGTAAAAGAAGCCAATTAAAGAATTTAACAACGCATCAAAAGAATTCATGGTAAAATAATAGAGTGAAAAAAATGTGATCGGTGCAGGCTGATCACATTTTTGTTCATCTCACGTGTTTAAAATGTGTCAGAATGAGGAGGTTCTATCGTTTTGAGTGAATTATTTGCTGATCGTCTCCCTCCGCAAAACATAGAGGCTGAACAAGCTGTTCTAGGCGCAATCTTTCTGGAGCCTTCCTCGTTAACAATGGCTTCAGAGCTATTAATTCCTGAAGATTTCTATAGAGCGGCTCATCAAAGAATTTTTAATGTCATGCTGAAATTAAATGACAAGGGAGAAGCCGTTGATTTAGTAACAGTAACAGAAGAATTAAACGCAGCCAAAATGTTAGAGGATACAGGCGGAGTAACTTATTTAAGTGAATTAGCTGCATCTGTTCCAACAGCAGCAAATATAGAATATTACGCCAAAATAGTAGAAGAAAAATCGATCTTACGTAGACTCATCCGTACGGCAACAGACATTGCCCAAGATGGATATACGAGAGAAGATGAAGTAGAATCACTACTTGGCGAAGCAGAAAAAAATATATTAGAAGTGTCGCAACGTAAAAATGCAGGGGCTTTCCACAATATTAAAGATGTGCTTGTTCGTACGTATGATAATATCGAGGTCATGCATAACCGTAAAGGGGATATCACGGGGATAGCGACTGGGTTTGCCGAGCTTGATCATATGACAGCAGGCTTTCAGCGCAATGATTTAATTATCGTTGGCGCTAGACCTTCCGTTGGTAAAACAGCTTTTGCATTAAATATCGCGCAAAATGTTGCCGTTAAAACACAAGAAAATGTTGCCATCTTTAGTTTGGAGATGGGTGCGGAACAGCTCGTAATGCGGATGCTGTGTGCGGAAGGAAATATCGATGCCCAACGTCTCAGAACAGGTTCTTTAACCGATGATGATTGGGGCAAGTTGACGATGGCGATGGGCAGCCTATCTAATGCTGGAATTTTCATCGATGATACGCCTGGTGTAAGAATCACAGAAATTCGTTCGAAATGTCGTCGCTTGAAGCAGGAGCATGGCTTAGGTATGATCCTCATCGACTACTTGCAGCTTATTTTAGGTAGCGGCCGTTCTGGTGAAAACCGTCAGCAAGAAGTCTCTGAAATCTCGCGTTCCTTAAAAGCGCTTGCCAGAGAGTTGCAAGTACCTGTTATTGCCTTATCACAGCTATCACGTGGCGTTGAGCAACGACAAGATAAACGTCCGATGATGTCTGATATACGTGAATCAGGAAGTATTGAGCAGGATGCCGACATCGTTGCCTTCCTATATCGTGATGATTATTATGACAAAGAGTCCGAAGATAAAAATATCATCGAAATCATCATCGCTAAACAACGTAACGGCCCAGTCGGTACCGTCCAGCTAGCCTTCGTCAAAGAATATAATAAATTCGTCAACCTAGAAAAAAGATTTGACGATTCATTTGCTCCGCCTGGGGCATAAAGAGGGAAACAGTTTATTGCTGTTTTCCTCTTTTTTAATGGGAGTATACATTAGGATCGGTAGTTAAAGGTGGTTTGAGCGGTTTATAAATCTCAGGCTATGGATTTTCTTTTGATAATTGGGTTCGATTTTAGTTTGCTTATTTTAAAGCTCCTTGTTAAATAAACGCACTCACAATACTTCTGTTTTTTCATGGCAAAAATATAACTTCCAAATTAGTCGTGTAATTCTTTTTTTACATTAGTCATTGAAGAATTGCTTTTTCCATTACTCTGCTATTTTGTCCATAGGAATTACCCAAATTTCCATACAGTTTATCCCAGCATTTTCTTTGTAATATTTTTCTGCTGAGAATGGTTGCGTGACCAGTTCATGTTTCTTAAGCCATGTTTCAAACAGATACTTATTTGCTTGATTTAAGGCGGTTGTAACAAGTTCTTCAAAAGACGCTGCTTCAATTCTACACACTATATATTCTCCAGCAGGCAAAATTTGTTTTACCATACCATCATTCGTACTTATGTTAGTCGAGTTTGCTAATCCACCGGCAAAATAAATAAATGTTCCTTTATCGAGGTTTGCCGTATGAGACATTCCCATTTCAACGTCCCTGTAAAGAGAATCTGCTATCATATTTTTCTTTGAGCGAAATTTTTGCCAAAGTTGCCCTGGAACATCAATACCGGTACTTTCTCCAACTGGAATCTGATTGGAAATATTTACTTCTGCTTCAAAACCAAGGTATATTTCTGATTCTTTCAATGATTTCTTCTGGATTTCTAAAACAATATTACCTACTATCACAGGAACATTTTCGTCGATTAGTACATAATTCGCTGAAATTTCCGGTTTGTCAAAAGTGTTAAGCATTGGCAGATTCTTTCTGTATTCTTCTGGTGTCATTTGATATGTTTCCTTAAATGCCCTTGTAAAGTTTGCATGACTTGAAAAGCCATAGCTCAAAGCTACATCCAGAATTCTTTGCTTTGTATTTTTCAGATCATTGATTGCTTTTGCAAGACGACGGAGTTTTATATATTCCTGTACTGGTTTTCTTACTAATCGTTTAAATAGTCTTTGAAAATAAAACGGTGAAAGAGAGGCAATATTTGCCAAGGTTTCTGTCTGAATTTCTTTTGACATGTTTTCCTCAATATAGGTTAATGTTCTTTCTATTGATTCCCATGCGTACATATCAGTACCTCCTTGTTCTTTATATCTATAGAATAGCAGAAGGATTCTGATCGAGTTTTTCACACAATGCTCTTATATTAATAAAATAAGTAGTTAATTAAAGGTGTGGAGAAATGAAATCTCTTCTTCAACTAAACTGCGCTGATAGTTGAATACTAGTAGGGTTTCTTATCAATTTTTAAATGACCAGACTTTGTTTTAAAACTACATTTTTGCTTATTTTTAGAATGTACATAGGCAAACTATTATTTGATATGGATGGGGATTTACACCTGTACTTGATGATTTTTGTGCTTAAACATGGCATTTATTATTTGCCTACACAATTCGTGAGCATTCACTGAACAATTTCTCATTTGCTCACCCAAGTCAAGAGCATTCACTTAACTAATGTGAGCATTTCCCGTTTGCCCCCACAAGACATGAGTTTTCATCTAACAAATGTGGTTATTTCTCGTTTGCGCCCACAAGTCAAGAGCATTCGTCTTACTAATGTGAGCATTTCCCGTTTGTCCCCACAAGTCAAGAGCATTTACCTAACTAATGTGAGCATTTCTCATTTGCGCCCACAAGTAAAGAGAATTCGTCTCACAAATGTGTTCATTTCCCGTTTGCCCCCACAAGACATAAGTTTTCGCCTAACTAATGTGAGCATTTGATTAAGTCCATATAATTGTGTAAAAAGAAGAGTCATTTTATTCCTTCTTGTCAACACTGTTTTCAACGACGATAA
>NZ_JACSQT010000021.1 GCF_014836495.1 Cytobacillus stercorigallinarum
GAGTTTTTTTAATACAACGCTATAAGCTTTTTGGAACCCTAGGCCGAGCCCAGGGTTTTCATTTACTAAAAAATAAATAAGCGCCTCATTACATTCGTAATAAGACGCTCTTTCAAAAATTTAAATGATAGATTAGTTGATGCGATTCACACGGCCGTTAAATGCTTTAGCCCAATAACCACTTGACATGTCAGCAATAGCTACACCTGTGCTGCTTTGTGAACCGATGAATTTACCGCCACCGATATAAATACCAACATGACCATCTGTTTTATAAGTATTAAAGAATACCATATCCCCAGGTTGCATTTGGCTTGCTGGAACTGGTGTACCTTGATTTTTCAATGCATCCGTACTAGAACCTACACTATAGCCACCTTGAGCAAACGCCCAATGTACGAATCCTGAACAATCAAAACGTCCTGCAGCGATATCAGATGCTGAGCGACCGCCACCAAATACATAAACTGAATTTCCGATATATTTATTACCTGCTGAAATGACTGCTTGCATACCACTACCAACAGTTGTAGATGCTGGTGCAGAAGATGATTTTTCTGAAGACTTAGATTTAGAACTACTATTAGAGCTAGTAGTATTTGTAGTTGAAGCTGATTCATTATTTGTAACACTTGCTTCTACAGGAGCTTGTCTAGCCATACTACTTTCAATTTCAGCTTGCATTGATGCTAAGTCAACATCTTTAGCTTGTAGCTTGGATTTTTTTTCAGCTGCAACTTCTTCTTTTTCTTTTAATTCAGCTTTTAATTTATTATTTTGTGCTTCCTGTTCTTTTAGTTGCTCGCGCATACCTTCAAGATCAGTCATTTTTTCATTTAGTGAAGTTAACTCTTTATCTACTGTTGCTTTCTTTTCTTCTACTTCTTTTTTATCTTTATCATGTTGAATTAATAATTCTTCGTCTGCATCGACAATTTTAGAAATCGCACCAACGCGATCAACAAAATCACTGAAGCTAGTTGAACCTAGAAGAACTTCAATATAGTTAACGTTAGAGCCACCGCTATTTTGGATAGCCACTGCACGCTCTTTTAAGATTTCACTTCTCTTGTCAATTCTTTCTTGAATGACTTTAATTTCTTCTTCAAGTTTTTTTACTTTTGCTTTCGCTTCTTCAATTTCTTTTTCTGTTTCTTTAACGATTTTCTCGTTATCGGCTACTGCTTTGTCTACTTTTGCAATTTTCTCTTCTAGACCATTTAATTCAGTTAATACAGTTGCAAGTTCTTTTTCTGCTTTCGAAAGATCAGATTTGACATCAGAGCGTTCTTTTTTAATGTCATCCAGAGATTCTGCGTTCACTGCTGGAAGTGCGAAGGCTCCAAGGCCTAACATAATTGTTGTGTTTAATGCGATAATCTTTTTCTTCACTCATTTTCCCCTGCCTTTTTAACATTTTTCCTTTTTTATGTATGTTTTATCTATTTTGTCTATTTTTCTATGTTTTTTTTACTATAGTTCACTTTTATATGTCGGTATATTATCTAGTACAAAATGCATTATATCATCCCTTTTTGACATTCAGGTAATAGCAATGTTACAAATATATTACTAATCCGACATATTTCATCATTTTTTTATTACAAACTGAAACTTTTTCCTAAAAACTTGTATTTTTTTGCACCTTTCTCCTAATCTCTTTGGCCTAATAAAGAGGAGGGCTACTTCATGATCTGTAAAAATCTAGTTTTTTTCAATTATTTAATACAGTCTCCATGAAAACATACTAACTTCATTATTTCAATGATTAACCCCTATAGTACAGAATACGTTAAATAGGTGAGTAAAGATTGTGAGTCAATTGTTGGTGGACTAGATGAACAAATTTAAAGTTGGTAGACTTTCATTCTTTTATCCAAAAATGAAATATTTGTATTACAAAACAACAGTAATTAAATGAACTAGGAAGATTACTTGCCTTTTAGCACCTAAGCAATATAACAGAAACAAAAAAAGAGACCCATTAGTCTCTTATATCTAAAAGATGTAATAGATCTTCTTCCGTAAGAAAGTCTTCTGTTTCTCTGTCAATGATCGTATGAATTAAATCTTTTTTGCGATACTGCATTTCTTCCATTCTTTCCTCAATCGTACCTTTAGCGATTAATTTCACGACAACGACATCTTTTTTTTGACCGATGCGGTAGGCCCGGTCCGCTGCTTGGCTTTCAACTGCTGGATTCCACCATGTGTCATATAAAATAACAGTGTCTGCACCTGTTAAATTCAAACCAGTGCCACCAGCTTTTAATGATAATAGGAAAAGATTCTTTTCCCCACTATTGAACTGTTCGCACATTTCTACTCTTTCTTTTGCGGTAGTATGACCATCTAAATAAAAGAATTCTTCCCCTTGAAAGGAGAGTTCACTACTGATAATTTCAAGCATGCTAGTGAATTGAGAGAATATGAGCACACGGCGATTCGCCTGTTTTGCTTCTTGTAATAAAGTCAATAATTGATCTAGTTTAGCTGAGCGGCCATGATAGTCTTCTACAAATAATACCGGGTGACAACATAACTGTCTTAACCTCGTTAGTCCTGCTAAAATTCGTATACGATTTTTCCTTAACGTCCGTTTATCTAAATGCTTTAATGTATCTTCTTTTAATTTGGCTAAATACGCTAAATAAATTTTTTGTTGTTCTTTATATAAATCTATTCTTTCGATTTTTTCTTCCTTAACAGGAAGCTCTTCCAATACCTCTGTTTTCATTCTTCGCAATACAAAAGGTTGAATGATTCGAGCAATCGCAGCATTATTTAGTTCACTAAATTGTTGTAAGCCGAGAAATAAATCTGGGAAGATAATATGAAAGACAGACCATAAGTCTTCAATTGCATTTTCAATCGGCGTACCTGTTAACGCAAATTTATATTGTGATGATAATTGTTTTACAGATTTATGCGTTTCAGTTAGTGGATTTTTAAAACTTTGTGCTTCATCAAAGATAATCGTATGAAAACGTTCATTTTTCAACCATTGAATGTCTTTTCTTAATAACGTATATGATGTAATAACTACATCTGCTACATGAATATCTTTACGTAATAATTGTCTTTCGCTCTGTTTGCCATCTAATATCACTACATTCATATCCGGTACAAACTTCATCCATTCTTGTAACCAATTGTAGAGTACGGCTGAGGGACATACAATAAGAGCAGGTGACTGTTTATGTCTTATTTCATCTATATAAGAATAGATGAAAGTAATCGCTTGTACCGTTTTCCCAAGCCCCATATCGTCTGCTAAAATTCCACCAAATTGGTTTTCTGCCAGCTTTCTCATCCACTGATAACCTTCTATTTGATAGGGCCTTAATATTGACGAAAAATGCCCTGGTAGAGGATAGTCATCTTTATTAAGGTTTTTAAATTCTTGAAGGAAATTTCTTATAGATGCTTCGAAGGCAATCGTTTCTTCCTTCGTTTTTGCAATAAGCTGTAAACCCCGAGCAAGTGTTGCCTCACTCCAATTTTCAGCTTGCAGAGGTACTTCGTTTAAAAAAGCCTTAATTTGTTGATAATCTTCAGTTTCTAAAGATAATAATGCCCCGTTCTTGAGGCGATAGTATTTCCGTTTATGTTCAATTGCGTTTAGGATTTCTTTAATTTCTTGCTCAGGAATCCCTTCAATATCAAATTTAAATTGTAACCAATTCATGCGCTCTTTTTTCATTTTCACTCGAATGATTGGGCGCGTTTTACCTTTATCAACCCTCATCTTTATGGCTTTAGTCGTATATGTACGTACAAGCTTTTGTAAATCAGGTAAAATATGCATTAAAAAATGATATTCTAATTCTTCATTTTGAATATAATATCCTTCATCCGTTTTTGTAAAAGAGGCCTGTTCCATTAAAGAGAGGATTTGCTCCTCTTCTTCTATATTTCTAAATAGAACCTTTTTAGCTTTTTCTTCATCTAAGGGATTAAAACTTAATTTGCCGTAATGAAACTCCAAACTTGCTAATAATTTATGATTTAAGCGATCTAAATAAAGCTTTGCCACAAGGGGTGCTTGCATATATTGCTTTTTAATCGTATCAGCTATTGTTATCGTCGCTAGCTTCTTTAACCCAGGCACTACTTTATGTAAGAAAAATGAGATTTGTTCATTCGCAATCCGCAATTTCCCATCCTTTTGCATCATCTTTAACAATTCAGTTAAGCGTCTAAAGTCTTGTTTGGGCCAACGATAAAAGCACCCCTCTTTATATACAACTTGATAATAAGGTAAAAGCTGAAAAGAATCACTTTGATTGTAAGACAAGACAGCCGTATTTTCAGCTTCGTTAAAAGAGAGTTCAAAAGTGATGGGTAAAGGTTGCTCTGATAATCTCATCGTTTGTAACTGTTTGTTCTCTTCTATAAAGTGACTATTTCCTAACTGAATAATGTTTTCCATTACTTTTTCCCATGTTAATGAAGGAATGAATAACCATTCTTGCTTTCTTTCTGCATTCTCTAATAGTTGGATAATATTAGCGATTGGCTCAGCTACATAATGTGCACTAGCATCCAAAAGAAGTCCATTACTTTCTTTATATACCCTTCCTTGCCTAAAAGAACGGAACCAATCGAGAGGAGAGGATATAGGTAGATCTTGATAGATAAATGATAGCGCTAGCCTTGTTTCATTCTTCCATTGCACCATACGGCATTGTATATGGATTTCTAATTTTTTTCTATACTCAAAATGGGCTTGTTCATTTATTTCCGGCATCTCTTTTGCAAATAAGGAGAATAGTTGATTCGCATCTGAGTCCGCTCTCACTCTGTTCTTTTTTTGACAGGCAATATAAACGGCCGCTAAATGCTGACATTCTTTACGATAAGAAGAGAGTTGAGGGCAACTACACTTTGACTGTATCTCACCATTTGTCCATTCTATTTCCACATTGAAGTGTTCTCCGCTTTCAACAACTGCATAGATTTTGTTTTCTTCTATTGTTATAAAGTTGACTTTCCCTGCAGAAAAAAAAGCTTTACCACGCTTAAAAGAAACAGCTCCACATCTTTCAATAATCATTTTGTCAGTGAGGTTCAATTCCACAAATCATGCTCCTTTATTCAAATGTGCTTCTATTATAACAAACCTATACATAAAGATTGTATAGCAAAAACTTTCTATTCATTGCTAAATGAATGTTTTGAAAGTGTATAAAAGGATATATGAATAGTAGAAACAAAAAATACAAACGGAGGAGATTAAATGTTTAAATTTATCCTTTCCTTATCCGTCCTACCATTCGTCCTTTTTCTAAACTTAACTGCTGTTCCAAGTGGGGAACCAGTTGCAGCAAAGGATACTATCATTGAAAATAAAACGAGTCAAGAATCAACAAATACCGTTTCGACATTAAAAGAGAAATTACATAGCAACCTGACAGAACAAGACGTAATCGATCAGTTTGGTCAGCCTGATCAAAAAATGAAAGATGATATGTATGGCTTACCCACTTTTCGCTATGATTTTAAACAGGATGAACATTATGCATTAGATGCTGATTATCAGCTCGTTGACATGGAAGCTTTAAAAAATAATCAATTAGAGGCCATTATATACTTTGATTTTGATCATAACAAAAATATTAGAAGTGCAGCACTCTATTATGTAAACGATGAGGAGAAAATTGAAGAATACCGTATATTTGCTGACGGCACAGAAAAAAAGTTGGTGATTGAATAGTAGAGCTAACCTAAAGGCGGTAGATAAAAAGAAAAAGTCAGTCTCGTTATCACTCATATACGGGACTGACTTTTTCTTTCCTTTGACAATCATTTATATTTATTAAGCGCTCGCCTTAAGAGCGACCGTTCTAATCATTCTTCTTTATTCAACTCGGCTGCTTTCCTTTGAATAGTAATAATTAGCTTTACTAATACAACTGTACCTGCGATATTTGCTATTAGACTTGAAAGTAATAATAGTATTGCAACGATTGGCGAAACATCTAGTTTAAAGGAAAAATAGAGTAATACAATACCTATAAATATTAGAAGAAAGCCAGGATATTTTTTCACCACATCACCACCTATCGAAACCATATTTTTATCTGTTGCTGAAGTTTAACTCTTTTGTTTATCACAGGTCTCTCCTCTAAGTACCGACACATCTTCCACTGTTCTTAGGAGAAAACTCATGACATGTTCATTAATCCAATCTTGCCTTTTCCCAATCATAATATAAGTCTGTTCTCCGGTCACGCCAAGTTGTTACAGATCCTTTTTTTCTAACTTCATACAATAAATGAGGATCGATATCAGCTGTAATAATCATATCATTATTTAATTCACCCTCAGCTAAAACACCTTGCGGAGGAAATGGGATATCGTTTGGTGTTATGATAGCTGCTTGCCCAAAATTTGCACGCATAAATTCAACTGTAGGCAGTGATCCCACTGTCCCAGCACCAACGACATAGATTTGGTTTTCGATTGCTCTTGCGTGAGAAGTGTATCTGACGCGGTGAAAACCATGACGGTCATCTGTACATGAAGGGCAAAAAATAATATCTGCTCCTTTCGCGACTGCCATGCGGACTATCTCAGGAAATTCTATATCATAACATGTAAGAATCGCAATCCTACCTTTTTCGGTATCGAAAACTTTTAGGTCCTCACCTTCTGTAATACCCCACTCATATATTTCAGTCGGTGTCAAATGAAGCTTTGCTTGTTCTTCTATCCGTCCATCCGGGAAAAAAAGATGCGCCATATTATAGAGCCGATTATTACGCCTGATTACGTGAGTACCTGCAATAATATGCATATTTGTTTCAATAGCTAATTGAGAAAACAGGGATTGATATTGTTTCGTAAAACCTGGTAATTCTGCAATCGATAAACTCTCACCGGTTTCACTACCAATTGATAATAATTGAGTAGTAAAAAATTCCGGAAACAATACAAACTCAGAATCAAACTCTTTTGCAGTAAGAATATAATGCTTGCACTGACGAGCAAAATCCTCAAACGAACGAATCGTATGCAAATGATACTGCACACTAGAAACTCTCATCTTCATTGTCATCCTCCTTATCTTTTGGGCATAATAAAACCCAGAGAAAGAAAACCGCATTCTTTCTACCGGGTAAACAAGTCATTCTTTAAATTTCTCACCTTTTATTATGATAAATAATCATCAATTTGACAACCTTTAATTATTGGTACTGCACATGATGTAAGTTCGCAAATATTCCTCCAAGGGCGAGTAACTCTTCTTCAGTTCCCTCTTCCGTTATACCATTTTCAGTAACGACCATGATTTTATCGGCATTTTTAATCGTGGCAAATCTATGAGCTATAACAAGTGTCGTGCGGTCTCTAGATAACTCGGTTAGGGCCGACTGAATGAGTTTTTCAGTTTCCGTATCAAGTGCTGAAGTGGCTTCATCTAAGATTAAAATCGGTGGATTTTTCAAAAACATTCTTGCAATGGCTAAACGTTGCTTTTGCCCACCAGAAAGTTTCAACCCTCTCTCACCAATTTGTGTATCAAATCCATCAGGTAATGTATCAATCCATTGAGTTAGATGAGCTTTGCTTGCTGCTAATATGATTTCCTCTTCCGTTGCTTCTAACTTGCCATAAGCAATATTCTCTTTAATGGTGCCTGTAAACAAAAAGACATCTTGTTGCACGATACCAATTTGCTTTCTTAAAGCGTTTTTTGTCATATCTTGAATGTTGATACCATCAATCGTGATGGCTCCTTTATCGACATCATAAAATCTTGGAATTAATGAACAAATCGTAGACTTTCCAGCGCCTGAAGGTCCAACAAAGGCAACCGTTTGTCCAGATTGAATATGAAAGTTCAAATCTTGTATAACTTTTTGATTATCACTGTACCCGAATGTGACATCGTGAAAAGTAATATTCCCTTGTAATGAATCAACTTCTATTGCATCAGGCTTATCATTTATATCTGGGTCTTGATCCATCATTTCTATGAAACGCTTGAACCCCGCCATTCCTTTTGGATAAAGTTCCATTAACGCACTAATTTTATCAATCGGCTTTAATAGAAGATTGGCATATAATACAAAGGCGACCAACTCTCCTGGTGCTAACTGATTATTGAACGCTAACCAAGCACCAAAAACTAAAACAGACAGAATTAATACTCTCGTGAGGAAATAGACGCCTGATAATGTGATCCCCATCACTTTATAACCTCGAAGCTTAGCCGAACGAAACCTTCTATTATCTTTTGTAAATCTTTCAATTTCAAAAGCTTCATTTGTAAAAGACTGAACAACACGGGCACCAGAAACACTATCTTCCACTCTACCATTCACTTCGGCAATTTCGGTATACATTCTTCTCCATGCTTTATTCATAGAAATATTACAATATGCGATAAGCCATACAAGGAACGGTACAATAAATATTGCTACTAGTGCAAGCTTCACATTAATGGTTAACATGATCCAAAAAGCACCGACAAAAGTCATCACTGCAATAAAAAGATCTTCTGGTCCATGATGGGCTAACTCACCAATATCCATTAAGTCATTGGTTGTCCGGCTCATAATATGACCGGTTTTCGTATTATCAAAGAAACGAAAAGATTGCCTCTGCACATGTGTAAATAATTGCTGTCTCATATCTGTTTCAATATTAATACCCAGTTTATGTCCCCAGTAGTTAACAACAAACTGTAGCCCAGTACTCGTAAAATAAAGAGCAAACAAACCAGCACTAACCGCAACAATCATTGACCAATTGTTTGTTGGTAGTAATTCATCGACAAACCAACTAACAGCTAATGGAAAAGCTAATTCTAGTAGAGCAACGATAATGGCGCAACTAAAATCAATAATAAATAGTCTTTTATGGGGTAAATAATAAGTGAAAAATCTTCTAAACATGCTATTCTCCTAACATTCAAAATATATCTTGGATTATATGCTTCGAAGATAAAAGTTACAATACCTTTTGACTTTATTTACACCACTGTTTATTCGTTTCAACCACTTTTCCTGTTGAATCGTGTATGGAAACTGGTAGACATCCTGTTGCTAACAATTCCCCTGTAAGATAATCACTTACTGCCTGTATACTCGCTCTCGATTGACTAAATGTAGAAATAAAGCCTTGTACAAAATCCCATTGTTCATAGTGATAAGGAGCTGTTGTCGAAATCACTAATACTGACTTCTCTCCCTTTTGTAAGTTGTTATTCAATAACGCGTCTTTTTTATGATGTAAAATATAAATTAATCGTTCTGCCTCTTCTTCGGTTGTAACGGTGATTCCTGATTTAACTAATAATTCAGTTAACCGTTTGTTCGATTGATGATTACTACCATCATCTATAAATGCCACTTTCTCACCCTTTCGAATCGGAAGTGTCTCATCTCTTTTTATAATTGTAATCCCTTTTTCAGCCGCTTCTTTTTCTACCTTAAGATGTTCTTCAGAACGGATGACATCATTCGTGTTATGTTCTTTAATTAGTTGTGCTTTCAAGTTTAGAATCCTTAGAACAGATAAATCAATTCGTTTCTCACTAATAACCTCCGTTTTGACGGCATTTATCAGCGCCTGCTTAACAGTTCGTGCTTCGCTTGGCATTAATAATATATCTGCACCAGCCTTAACAGCAGAAATAGCGGCATCCGCTGCTGTAAAAGAGCTAGCAACCGCTTGCATATTTAAGGCGTCTGTTATCACTACCCCATTAAACCCGAGATGTTCGCGAAGCAGATTCGTTGTTATTGCGTGAGATAGCGATGCTGGATAAAGTGACTTCTCAATATTCGGATAAGCAATATGAGCAGTCATAATGGACTGTAGGCCATTGTCTATTAAAAATTGAAAAGGAATGAGCTCATTTTTCTTTAATTGCTCGATAGACTTAGACACAGTGGGGAGCCCTTTATGAGAATCAACTGTTACATCACCATGACCTGGAAAATGCTTTGCTACAGCCACTATTCCTTCTTCATGGAGCCCTTTCATAAAAGCAGCGCTCATCTTTGCACCTAAGTACGGATTTTCCCCAAAAGAGCGGACACCTACAATGGGATTTAATGGATTACTATTCAAATCAACTACTGGTGCGAAGTTCATATTAAAACCTAATGAATCCAACTCCTCCCCTAATACAGAGGCAACACGTTTTGCAAGTCCAAGATCACCACTAGCTCCTAAAGCCATATTCCCGGGCATCTCTGTTAAGAATGGGAGGCGATTCACAATTTCTCCACCTTCTTGGTCCACACTTAGAAAGAAAGGAATGCCACGATTGAGGTGCTGTAACTCTGTTGTAAAACGCTTTGTTTGTTCTATCGATTGAATATTTTCCTTAAAAAAAATGATCCCGCCAGGTTGGAGTTGCTCTATTTCACGAATGATTGAATCATTCACACCTATTTGTCCGCTCCCGACTGTTTGATTTAAATCGACCATCAACATCTGCCCTATCTTTTCTTCTAAACTCATTTGATGGAGTTGCTGGGTAACGTTCGCTTTTTCGATAGTTAAAGCTTGAACTCCCAAACCATCCTGCAATAGAAACATGAAACAAATACATAATAAGAAACGTCTCATCTAGCTTTCACATCATTTCATTAAATAATAGAAAAGAGGCGCTATCCGCACCTCTTCTCTATTATGTGTTTTTTGATATTAATTTATGTTTTGCTTTCATAAACAATTGAAAAAACACTTCTGCAATCACTAGTCCCACCGCAATCGCACCAGATATCATAAATGCCTTTGCAGCCAATTGGATGGCCATATTATAATCATTTAATACAAAATGTCTCATTGCATCGTAGGAAATACCACCTGGTACCAATGGAATTATTCCCGCAACACTAAAGATGATAATAGGTGTACGATAGATTTTTGCGAAAATGTGACTAATCGCTGAAATGAACACAGCAGAAATTAACGAAGCAGGGATCGCGTCATAATGATTGTTCACAAGAATGATGTAGATGATCCAGCCAACCATTCCAACAAAACCACAACGAAGCAATGATTTTCTGGGCGCATTAAAAATGACACCGAACGATGCAGCCGCAATAAAACTTGTAAACAAATGTGTAATAACCATTGTCATGCATTTCGCACCTCTCTTTCATTTAACTCATTGTTGCAAAGACAACAGCAACCCCAGCACCTATAGCAAATGCCGTTAAAAACGCTTCTGCTCCCTTAGATAAACCTGAAACAAGATGTCCCGCCATTAAATCTCTTACTGCATTCGTAATCAGTAATCCAGGTACAAGAGGCATGACTGAACCAATAATAATTGTATCCAGTTGCTCACCTAAACCGACTTTCACAAACAGCATGGAGATCACACCAATAATTAGAGAGGCAAGAAATTCAGAAAAGAAGCGAATTTGTACTACTCTCTGTAAAAAAATAAAAGAAAGGAAACCAACACCACCAGCAATAAAGGCAGGAAAAAAATCATCCCACTGGCCTAAAAACATAATCATAAAACAAGCACTAGCGATCGCTGCTGCAAGTACCTGTTGATAAATAGGGAATGTATAATTTGCCTGTTCAATTTCCATTAACTTTTCATATGCTTCTTGTCTTGTCAGTTCGCCATTACTTACTTTTCTAGATACACTATTTACTAATGTTACCTTATATAGATCAGTAGAACGTTCCGAGATTCTGATTAATTTCGCTGGGTTTGTGTCATCTGTCGAAAAAACAATTCCAGTAGGAGTAACATAACTATGTGAATTAGGAATCCCTAATGCCTCAGCTATTCTCGTCATCGTATCTTCTACACGATATGTTTCTGCTCCAGATTGCAGCATAATTTTACCTGCTAATAAACAGAGCTCAATTACTTCAAATACATTTTCATTATTTTTACTCAAAGAAAAATCCCTCCATGTCTGTCAATATCTTATTCTGAAGGTCCATAATTACGCTTAACTATCGTATACGAATTCGTTAAAATAAGGAAGTATTGAGAAGAAATACAGAATTATTTAATTATATCCCTTCTCAAGTTATGTGAAGGGACATTCATAACTTATAGAATATGTATTTATGTCATATATATAACAGAATACCATTATCGGCATCGTGCTGAAACTTACGATATAACGAAAAAAGGGCTTTAAAAAGGCGACTATATTCGTCATCCTATTTTAAAGAACCCTGTCACATTCTATTACATGCAATTTTAACTAAATCTCTTTCCATTATTCTGCCCCATAAACCTTGCATTGAGCTGTCCTTGTATCATTTTCTTTCTTGTTTCGCGATCTTCTTTCACCTTTTCTTTCTTATATTCCATGCGTATTTCATCTGTTCTTACACCTTCTTCTCGTTTATTTGCAATATCTATTAACCTTTCTACATCCGAAAAAGAGTATTTGCGATTACCACGATCAGACCTTGAAGGAAATATCAATTTCCGTTCTTCATAGTATCTAATTTGCCTTTCGCTTAATCCAGTAAGTTCACTAACAGCGCCAATTGAAATGACTTTTCTTTCCTTATATGACCATTCATTTTCCATCTGCAGACCACCTATTTTTAAAGGTTTTATTTCTATTATACAGAATTGTTAAAAAATTTCACTAGTTATGTTAAAAAAAATAACATGAAATAAATCACGTTAGATTTTCTTACAATTCAGATGATTTTTTACAACAAACGTTTTAGAATGACATCATCATCAATTTAAAGGAGCAGAAAAAAATGCAATATTTACGTAAAGCGGTGGAAAAGAAGCGAAATTACTTAATTAAGTTATTACAAGAATATGGTTTGCAAGATCAGAAGCTTCAAAGCTTAACACTGTCTGAACTTGAAGGATTATCAAAAAAACATTTATCGATTAAATAATCAAAATTCATTGGGGGATTTAACAAATGGAAAATGAAGAAGCAGTTCAATTAGCAAAAAAAATTATTGAACTCGACTTATTAAGAGACGAGATATGGGAGTATTATGCGGCTCTTACAGGAGATGATGCACATAAACTTCTTCGTCTTGTACAAAACAGTTAAATCAGGATATTTGTTAAATTCTCTAACTGATTATGTCGAGATTGTGGATAACGTTGGTTATATTACTCCAATTCATATATAAAGATTGAACCTATTCCTATATTGATGAAACGAACGCCATTCCTAGTAATAGCGGAATTAGCTCGTTTCTTTTTTTATTTATCCTGAGCATTCTGTTTTAGGGCAACCATGTTGTACGAGAAATATGATAAAATGAATATTGAAATCATGTCAGAATTTCCTCATGCTGATTAATATTCCCACTAAAAGGAGGGTTATCAATGCCCATTTGGTTACTTATTGCCTTTAGTATTTTAGTAGGATTAATTATCATAGAAGAAGTTTTATATTATGTAGTCAATCGTTCACTTCTTTATAAAACCCGTGAAAATGATGAAAAAGCAATACGAAGCAAACGATGGTCTCATTTAAAAGAAAAGTATATAAAATTCAGAGCGAAAAAAACAGGAGTTGAGTAACTTGTTTACAATTACCAAAGAGGCTATTCAGGCACTCTTAGAATGGAGCGGTCAAGACAAAGTAATGATTCGCTTCCGAATTATGACCCCTTGTTGTAACCAACGGAAATATGATCTTACTCTAACCGATACGATCACAGCACAAGATGCTATTTTTACATATGATACCGTTCAAGTTATTTATCACCCTTCAGATTTACCTTATCTACAAGACACAATGATTGATTATAGCGATGGTGGATTCTTTATTCGGCACCCACATCCGCTCGTACAACCATTTTAAAATTGTTCAAGAAGCTGCTCTTGAACAATTTTTTTGATTATAAACTATTCAGTAATTCCGGATAATCATTATGAACAGAATTCACCAATTCTGATACTTTAACCATTTGCATTTCATCACTGCCAAAAGGTTTGCATAATGATTTTAACTGAAGTGTATCATTGCTATATATCCACTTATCCCCTGCATCTCCTGTCAACATAACCGGCATCCGATGATGAACAGACGACATGATCTCATTTGCTGCTGTGGTTAAAATACAACATGATGTAAAAAGCTCATCCCCTTGTCTATATTCGCTCCAGATTCCCGCCATCGCAAAGGGCCTTTTGTCAAGCAAAGTGAAATGAAAAGGCTGGCTTTTATGACCTTCTATTTTCTTCCATTCGTAAAAACCATCTGCTAAGACTAAACAGCGACTGGTACGAAAAGAGTGCTTAAAGCTAGGTTTCACATCCACTGATTCTGCACGGGCATTAATGAAGGAAGTACTATTATGCTTTGCTTTTGACCACGGTGGTATGAACCCCCATGTCATTTTCCTCCCAACTTTCTCTCCTTGTTCCTCTATTATAGCTAAAACTTTTTGCCCTGGTGCAATATTATACCTTGGTAAATCCGCTACCTCATGATAGTAAAATTCAAATGTTTTTTGAAGAATGAATACTTCTTCTGATAAAGTAAATCGACCGCACATCATACCAACCCCTTTCCTTTTAGAACGTGAACTTTTTACTTCAATAAAATAAAAAGAAGGGCATCAGCCCTCCTTTCATTAATAACGATCGGCATCATGTCCCATCTGCTCAGCATGACCAGGTGCATCATCGCCATCTTTATCACCAAGTGGACGACCTTTATGCATGCCTGTTTCTTTCCGAGCATTCGCTAAACCTTCTCTCAACCTCTTGCCATATTCATCATCCGCTGATTCGGCTAATGAAATCATTTTATCTTGTATCACCTTAGCACATATGGAGAGATCATTAACTAAGTTTTTGATCAATTCATCTTTTTCCCAGTCTTCAAATTCACGGAATGTATGACCAGCCTGTTTTGTATTATCATCACGATCAATTGATTCCCGAACGAGCTCCCCACTGACTTTTGGTGTATGTTCTTTACCGGATTGCTCTGATTCTTTTAACCCCCCTAAGCTGGACGGTTCGTAGTTAATATGTGGATTTTGTCCAGTTCCTTTATCCACATAGTACGACATCTGCCCACCGCGCTGATTTGTCGCTTGATTTGTTTTCGGCTTATTAATAGGTAATTGTAGATAGTTAGATCCGACGCGATATCTTTGCGTATCTGAATAAGAAAATGTTCGACCTTGCAACATTTTATCATCAGAAAAATCAAGTCCATCGACGAGTACCCCTGTACCGAAAGCAGCTTGTTCGACTTCATTAAAGTAATCTTCCGGATTCTTATTTAACACCATCTTACCAATATGAAGCCATGGAAATTGATCCTCCGGCCATAATTTAGTATCATCTAATGGGTCAAAATCTAATTCTGGATGCGCATCATCACTCATGATTTGCACAAAGAAGTCCCATTCAGGATAATTACCTTTTTCTATTTCATCATATAAGTCTTGTGTAGCATGATTAAAATTTTTCGCTTGAATCTTTTCAGCTTCCTCTTGGGTTAAGTTTTTAATTCCTTGCTTCGGTTCCCAATGATATTTTACAAGTACCGCTTCTCCATCTTGGTTAACCCATTTATATGTATTCACACCCGAACCTTGCATTTGGCGATAGTTTGCAGGTATGCCCCAAGGAGAATAGAGAAATGTGACCATATGAAAACTTTCAGGTGAGTTAGAACAAAAGTCAAAAAACCTCTCCGAGTCTTGAATATTTGTTAATGGGTCTGGCTTAAATGCATGGACCATATCAGGAAACTTCATTGCATCTCGAATAAAAAATACTTTTAAATTATTCCCTACCAAATCCCAATTCCCTTCTTCGGTGTAAAACTTTGTTGCAAACCCTCTTGGATCCCGTAGTGTTTCCGGTGAATGTCCACCATGGATTACAGATGAAAAGCGAACAAACACTGGCGTCTTCTTCCCTTTTTCTTGGAAAAGTTTCGCTCTTGTATATTTTGATATCGGTTCGTCCCCAGCCATTCCTGTCGCTTCAAAATAACCGTGGGCGCCAGCGCCTCTTGCATGCACTACCCTTTCTGGAATACGCTCACGATCGAAATGACTTATCTTTTCAATAAAATCATAATTTTCTAAGGTTGCTGGTCCTCTGTTACTCACTGTTCGTATGTTTTGGTTATTCGTAACTGGATGTCCTTGACGATTGGTCAATGTTTCTTCTTGTTCTAATTTTTCATTTTCATCATTATTCATAAGAAAAAACCTCCTTTTACATATCTTTCCTTCAGTAATATGTCCAAGTTAGACTTTTTCTATGTATAATTTTATGGACGAACAACAAATAACTCTCCTTGATAAGCAAAAGATATACGACCAGACTCTTCTGATACCACTAAGATAACGGCATCCGTTAGTTCTGATAAACCAATCGCTGCCCGATGTCGCGTACCCAGAACGCGTCCATTCACTTCCATATTGGTTAAAGGAAGAATATTACCAGCTGATTTGATCATATCCCCACGAATTAAGGTTCCTCCATCATGTACAGGGCCACCAGGATAAAAAATGGTTTCTATTAAAGCTTGACTCACTTTTGCATCGATTTGAATGCCATTATGGATAAATGGTGTGACATCCACTTCGCGCTCTATAATGATTAAACCACCGTGACCTTTGTTCGATAATGTTTGTCCCGCCAATGATATGCTAGAAAAATGGTTTGTAAACGGTGCTAAATAATGTTGCAAATAATAAATCGCAGTTAAATTATGAGCATCAGACACAGTTTGTTGAAGCTGTTCGAATTCTGTTAAAATGCAACAATCAACGCCAATATTAATATTTGATAAAAGAGTAAGTTGAACTTCAATCTCTTTGATATATTTTTCAAGTGTGTTCTGGTAGTGTTCCAGGCCATATTGCATTTTTTTCTCCTTTCATGGGAGTATTTTTTCTACTTATTATATATTTTGATTGATCGACCATTAATTATGTTTATTTTTTGTTGTTAGTTTTAGACAAAAAAGAGGCGATTGTTAAATTAAAAGGATCGTTAGTCTATGAAAAGGAAAAGTTGGCTCACTATTTTGAGAGTATATAATCCTTTATTACGGGGAGGTTTGTTGGAGAAGTGGAAGATGAGTTGAATGAAAATTAGAACGGGCTAAATCATTAGTAAACTAATAGCCGATAGGTTATAAAAACCTATCGGCTATGACTATGTTTAATACTTATAAAAATTTACAGCCTCTGTTTTACGTGCTTGTTTTGCATGTATTTTTTTCATTGCAAATCTTGCAATAGGCTGGGCAATTAACAATTCAATCCAAAATGCTACACCAAAGTTCCTGAACCAACTATGAAAAAAATGCTGAAATGGTTCAAGGCTTATTTGTTTCGTACCAACCCATGTTCCGATAATTGTAAGAAGAATAGATAAGATTGTAACATTTAAAAGAGTATTTAATAAAACTCTGGCATTAAACCCATCTGTTTCTCCTACAAATATTGGCATCACTTTACCAACTAAAGGTCCCGCAACAAATCTTATTAATATAATGACGATTATCCACATAACCGGAATAATCTTTAATGTTTTCAAGTAATTTTCCTTACTGAAACCGAATTCCATCCCCATAATTATCGGTGCGATAGTGTTGACAGAAATAATCGAAATAATCAACATAAATATTATGCCTTCTTTTGGACTTTGAGGCAGTCTATCTTCCCTATACATATTGTTACCCTCCGAAAAAATAAAAATTTCAGATGGCAGACGTATCATTCGACATATATTTTTGGTTAGGAAAACTCATACCAATATCTCTACTCACTGATTATTTTATTTTAACCAGGTTTTCAAATGAATACCAGTCTTGAAAAAATTGAATAGATATGAGCAAAAAGGATTGTATTGTATAACAAAGAGCGCTTTAGTTTAAGAAGGAAATAAAATTGGACCAACTTATTAGACATAACTAATATGTGTGGTCCTTTTATTATCATGATCAACTGCTTCAGCTCTTTTTCATACTAATTTTTCAAGCAATAGGTAGCTTGGTTGCGTCAATCAAAGCACGGATATGTTCATAATTACCGGCTTCCATTAGCTCTATAATTTTAGTACCCACAATAACGCCATCACAATACTTGAGAATTTCTTCTACATGTTCTGGTGTGGAGATGCCAAATCCGGCTAAGACGGGTAGAGGACTTACACTTTTTATTTTCTTTAAATGACTTGATAGATGAGTAGCAAATTGTGCCCTCGTACCAGTTATACCATTGACGGTGACAGCATAGACGAAACCTTTACCTCGTTTTGTAATTTCCTCCATTCGCTCGATTGGACTTTGTAATGTCACTAAGCGAATCAATTCGATTTTTACTTCATCTAGATAAGCAGTGATGATTTCTTCTTCTTCTATAGGTAAATCAGGAATAATCAAACCATCGATACCCGATGTTTGAATATCTCTTGAGAAGCGCTCCAGCCCATAAGCTAATAATGGGTTCATATACGTCATAAAGATTAATGGAATATGGATAATTGGTCGTATTTCTCTTATACAATCAACAATTTCTTGTAAAGTAACACCCGTATTTAAAGCTCTTATACCAGCCTCTTGAATAACGGGACCATCAGCTACTGGATCAGAAAATGGGATTCCTATCTCAATGGCAGTTGCTCCTGCTTCTTGTAAAAACACTAACTTTTCTTTTAAAGAGGCTAAACCACCGTCCCCAGCCATCACATAAGGTACAAATGCTTTTCTTCCTTCTACTTTCATTGTTTTGAACACTTTTTCGATGCGGTTCATGCTTTTACTCCCCCTATTTTCGATCTAACAGCCTCCATATCTTTATCTCCTCTCCCAGAAAGACAAACAACGATATGCTCGGTTGGCTCCATTTCTTTTGCAAGTTTTAGCGCATAACTAATGGCATGTGCACTTTCTAATGCCGGGATAATTCCTTCAGTTTTCGAAAGCACTTGTAACGCTTCCAGTGCTTCATCATCGGTTATGGCGTCATATTTCACTCGTTCAATATCATGTAAATAGCAATGTTCAGGGCCAATTCCCGGATAATCCAGACCCGCTGATATCGAATGGGCTTCCTGTATTTGACCATCTTGATTTTGCAGGAGATACATATAAGCACCGTGAAGAATACCAGGTTTCCCTTTCGCTAATGAAGCTGCATGCTTTTCACTATGAAGACCTAAACCTGCAGATTCTACGCCATATAGTCTGACTTCACGATCTTCTAAAAACGGATAAAACATGCCAATTGCATTACTCCCTCCGCCGATACATGCAACTACAGCTTCAGGAAGCTTAGCTTCTTTCTTCATAAATTGTAATTTCGTTTCCTGTCCAATCACACTCTGAAAATCTCTAACAATTTTAGGAAAGGGATGTGGTCCCATTGCAGAGCCCAATATATAATGTGTATCTTCTACATTTGACACCCAATATCTTAATGCTTCATTAACAGCATCTTTTAAAGTTGCACTTCCAGACTTGACACTGATAACCTTTGCCCCGAGTATTTCCATTCGAAACACATTTAATTGCTGACGTAATATATCTTCTTCTCCCATAAAAATGACACATTCTAAATTAAGAAGAGCACAAGCGGTAGCAGTTGCTACCCCATGCTGACCAGCTCCTGTTTCTGCAACAACTTTTGATTTCCCCATTCTTTTAGTCAATAAAGCTTGACCAAGGGAGTTATTTATTTTATGAGCACCAGTATGATTTAAATCTTCACGCTTGAGATAGATTTTTCCACCCCCAGCGTATTTTGTCAAATTTTTCGCATAATAGAGTGGTGTTTCTCTTCCAACATAATCTCTTAATAAATCATTTAGCTCATTTTGAAATGAAGGATCAACTTTTGCCTTTTCATATTCCTTTTCTAATTCTATGATGGCCTGCATAAGTGTTTCTGGTACATATCTTCCTCCATACATGCCAAAATGTCCTTTTTCATCAGGTAGAGTTGTTGTCGTCATTTTTATTCCTCCTCTTAATTTGCTGCTTCTATAAATCTTTTTATTTTACTTGGACTTTTCTTTCCATCTATTTCAACACCAGAACTCACATCAACCATATAGGGAGCACATTGCGAAATGGCGGCTTTCACATTTTCTGCTGTTAAACCACCCGCAAGTATCATTCTTGGGTGTTTACTCTCTATTTCTTGGAGCAACGCCCAATCAAAACTCGTTCCATTCCCCCCATGATATTTTCCTCTTGGACTATCAACAAGAATGTAAGAATCACCGTATTCACAGATGAGGTTGATATCATTTTCACTTTTCATTTCTATCGCTTTAATTACCTCATAACCACGAGATGCGATTTTTTTGCAATAGGCCTTCGATTCATCACCATGTAATTGCACATGTGTTAGCCCTACTTCTTTTGCAATGGAAAGAAGTGATTCTATTGGCTCATCAACAAAGACTCCGACCTTCCATACATTTGAAGGCAAACCCTTTATAATCTCCTTCGCCTTCTCGGAAGAAATCCTACGTTTACTTACTGCAAAAACAAACCCGAGTGCATCAGCACCATAGACTATTGCTTGTTGAGCAATTTCCTCACTAACAATTCCACAAATTTTCACTTTCATTTTGATCCACCAGCCAAATTCTCTGTCTTTTTCATTTGCCTCATTAATAATTCTAGATTTTCAGATGTCATCAATGCTTCACCAACTAAAATACCGTCTGCCCCCGCATGAATTACTCTTGCTACATCTTCCCCTGTTTTTAACCCACTCTCACTAATTAAGAATGCTCCTGATTCTTTTATAAGTGGAGCGAGCGATTCCGTTACCTCAAGATCTACATCGAATGTATGAAGGTTACGATTATTCACACCAATGATTTCTGCACCTAATTCAATTGCTCTCTCTGCTTCAGCTTTATTGTGTACTTCAACCAAAACCTCAAGACCTTCATTGATTGCATAATGATAGAGTTTGTATAATTCCTCTTTCGTTAATGCTGCTACAATCAATAAAATAACTGTTGCCCCATGATTTTTGGCATAAACGATTTGCCTTTCATCGATAATAAAGTCTTTACATAATAAAGGGAGTGATACTGCGTCAAAAACAGTCGTTAAATCTGTAAAGGTCCCTTTAAAAAAAGGAGTATCTGTCAAAACAGACATCGCATGAGCACCAAAGCGCTCATATAAACAAGCTTGTTCGTTAGGTTGTAACTGATTATTTATGACTCCTTTAGACGGTGAGGCTCGTTTAAATTCAGCGATAATCACAGGTTTACTTTTTTCTAATTGTTTTAATAAAGAACGTGCCGTTCCATCCCTTTGACTATTTTCGGAATAGGATAAATTTGATAACGTTCGTCTTTTTTCTGAAATGATACGGTCTAAGATTGTCATCGTCTATATCACCTTTTCTGTAGATTGAACACTTAATGCTTTAAGTTGCTCTAACTTTTCCATTGCAGCGCCTGAATCAATGATTTCTAAAGCAAGTTGCACACCTTCCTTAATCGATTCAGTTCTACCACCAACAAAAATACCGATCCCGGCATTAAGCGCAACGGTTTCGCGATACGCCCCTTTTTCTCCGTCTAAGACCCGAAGTAAAATATCTGCATTTTCTTTTGCATAACCACCACGAATTTTTTCATTCGTATATACATGTAAACCCACTTCTTCAGGATGTAGTAATGTCGTTTGAATGTTTCCGTCTTTTAAAATAGCTAAATAGTTTTCTCCCTGTAAAGAAGCTTCATCCATATAACCTGCACCATTGATAACGACAGCTCTTTTTCGTCCTAGCTTTTGAAGGACTTCAGCAAACATTTCGACAGCCTCTCTTTTATAAATACCTAATAATTGATTTTCAAGATTCATTGGATTAATCAGCGGACCTAATAAGTTAAATGTTGTCGGAATTCTTAAATCTTGTCTTACTTTCATAATTCTCTTGATTTGCGGATGAACATTTGGTGCATATAAAAATGCGATGCCAATCTTTTCTAATATTCCCGTAATTTGTTGCGGGGACAAATCAAGACGAATCCCTAAATGTTCCAAGACATCCGCACTGCCCGTTTTACTTGATACGCTCCTATTTCCATGTTTGGCTACAGGAATACCACTGGCAGCTATCACAAAAGCAGAAGTAGTACTAATATTAAAGCTTTTTGAACCATCTCCTCCTGTACCACAATTATCCATTAAATGCGGAATAGATGTATCAAAGGTTAGCGCATGAGCTCTTAATGTTTTAACAAATGTAGCGATTTCATTAACCGTCTCCCCCTTCGCTTTTAAGCTAACAAGAAAGGCAGCAATTTCGCTATCCGTAATATCAGGTGAGAACAGATATTGCACAGCTTCCATCATTTCTTCTTCCGTTAATGAAATGCTATTGGTTAATTGCAGTAGTATTTCTTTCATTTTTCTCTCTCCTTTTTGTGTTTTCAATAAAATGTCTCAACATTTTTTGTCCTTGTAATGTACCAATGGATTCAAGATGAAATTGAAATCCATATAAATCAAATGTTTCATGTTTGATGGCCATTATTTCGCCATCCTCTAGTGAACGGGCTAAAATGTTGAAGTATCCTGGAAGGCTACCTGATTTGATGACTAATGAATGATATCTCATCACTACCAGCGGTTGGCTCATATATTGAAAAACGTCCCCACCTGTATGCATCATATTTGAGGTTTTTCCATGCATAATTTTCTTCGCTTCAGTGATTTCAGCTCCGAATGCATATCCAATGGCTTGGTGGCCTAAACAAACACCTAAAATGGGGTATTCTTGATATAGTTGTTGAATCAATTCCACACAGATACCTGCGTTTTCAGGGCGCCCAGGTCCAGGTGACAAAATGATATGAGTTGGATGTAGTGCACGTATTTCATCGACAGTGATTTGGTTATTTCGTTTCACTACGACTGTTTGCCCTAGTTCTCCTATATATTGATACAAGTTATAAGTAAAAGAATCATAATTATCAATTAATAAAATCATTTGTTTGCCTCCAGAAACGCCTTTAATTTATGAATCGTTTCTTCATATTCTTTTTTAGGAATCGAATCATAAACAATTCCTGCGCCAGCCTGAATATATGCGTTCCCATCTTTTGCTACCATTGTTCGAATAGCAAGAGCAAAATCCATATTACCGTTTGCCGATAAATAACCGATGGCACCGGAATAAATCCCCCTCTTTGTTTCTTCTAGTTCATTAATAATTTCCATTGCTCTTATTTTAGGTGCACCTGATACTGTTCCAGCTGGCAAGCATGAAATAAGTGCATCAATATTTGTAAATTCATCCTTTAACTGGCCCTCTACTTCAGAAACAAGATGCATCACATGTTTATATTTTTCAATATTCATATATTTCCGAATAGTAATCGTCCCAAAATCACATACTCTTCCTAAATCATTTCTCCCAAGATCAAGAAGCATCCGATGCTCTGCCACCTCTTTTTCATCTTGCTTGAGCTCTTTCGCTAACACATCATCTTCTAAATTGCTTCTTCCTCTCGGTCTTGTGCCAGCTATGGGGTTGGTCATGACCTTTTGCTGACTCACCTTCACTAAACTCTCTGGAGAAGCCCCCGCTACTTTGTAATCACCAAAGTCCAAGTAATACATATATGGTGAAGGGTTATCAATTCTGAGTTTGCGGTAAAAATCAAAAGGATCGCCACTTATTTCTGCTTGTAACCGGTGGGATAGTACGACTTGAAAAATATCTCCCGCCTTTATATATTCTTTCGCTTTTTCTACCTTTGATATAAAGGCATCTTCGCTCATTAATGCTCTATATTGACTAATTCTCGCTTTTTCACTCGTCGTTTGTTTGTTTGAAAATAGCTCTTCCCTACGCTTTCTTAATTTTTCTTCAAGTTGCCTTTTATTTGAGACGATAGGTACGCCTACTAAAAATAATTTTTGCTTTAAATGGTCAAAAACAATGATCACTTCAAAGAACATGAAATGTACTTCTGGAATCTGCAAATCATCCTGTAATTCACAGCCAATTTCTTCATATTGCCTAATTACATCATAACCAGCAAATCCTACGGCACCACCAATAAACGGAAATTGTTGAGAGTGCGGAATGCTGATTTTTTTCAATTGTTGTTTGACTACTTCTAACGGTTTATCTTTTACTTCTTCTGTTTCATTTTCTGAAACGATCATCGTTGTTCCTGCACTTCCTAATACTTCTATAACAGGATTGCAGCCAATAAAAGAAAATCGACCGGCGTCTTCATGTTTTAATGAGCTTTCAAACAAAAATTTCTTTTTACCTGATAGTTTTTGATAAATAGCGATTGGTGTTAATAAATCGCCATCAATCACTTCTAAAATAACCTGGGTTTTTACAGTCCGATTCATGTTTCCACTTCTCCTTATCAATGAGCCATATACATTGCAAACAATCATTTTAAACGCAAAAAATCCCCTATACCATAAAAGCTCAATCGCTTTAGGTATAGAGGACGTATCTATATAGATGCGTGGTGCCACCTCAAATTTAGAATGACCATATTGTACATTCCCTTTTTCGAGTACAGATATCATAATCGATACTCTATCCTTGTAACGGCGGAATCCCGTGTCCCTTACTTCCATTTTCAGGGTACCTCTCACAAGTCCATTCCATTTATCAATCACACCGGATTCCCACCACCACCGGCTCTCTTAAGTGATTAATGATAAATATACTACTCTTGATCAACGATTTTTTTATGAAATTAAAACGAAAAAGGGCCTCTCTCCTTATAAAAAGGACGAGAGACCCGTGGTGCCACCTTTATTAGCTGTAAATTACAACTCACTTAACAAATACGAAAAACAATTTCGTATTCGTCTCTTTTAACGATGAGACATTCGCCAGAGCCTACTAGTTATAAAAGGTTCGGTCTGGAAGCTCGGAAGTCCATTCGCTTATATCGCCCACTGATTTTCACCAACCATCAGCTCTCTATAACGAGCATATATAAGTTACTACTCTTCGTCATTGCTTACGTCTTTATTTGTTACATATGATATGCCTGATTCTTTTAATTGTCAATAGGTTCCGTTAATTTTTTAAATCTTTTTTCTAATATTTCTGTCCATTCTTGTGATAATCCTGGTACTTTTAACAATTTTTCCATTGCTGCGATATCTTTTGGTTTATGTAATATCGTATCAGTCGCATCCCATACAGACAGTTCCGATTGCTTTCTTTCAACTAATTGAATTTCTGACTGAAGATTAATCGTCCCCTCTTTTAACACACGGAAAAAATAACCTGTATGATTCGACTGGAAAACTGTTTTTAATAATTGATCTTCACCGTTAAATTTTGAAATGGTTGAACAAGGCACTCTACCTTGTGTCACTTCAACAATCGTTTCACCAATTGCAAATACATCACCAATATATATATCCTTCTCAGTCATATTTATTGCACTAATATTTTCACCAAAAGAAGGAAGCATAAAAGTACGGTTAAATACCTTTTGCCATTTTTCATAATGTTCGTATGGATATAGACATAATGCCCTGTCTTTCCCACCATGAAAGTCTGTATTAGCTACACCATCTCCTGCAATCGCTTCCTTTTTTAAAAAGAGTTCTTTTACAGGTGTTTTACCGATAGCAGATGTTTCTCGCTTTTCTTTCCATTGATAATCTCTAGGTTTACCTTTACTTAAAGATACGATTCTCAATTTACAGCCCCCCTTTATCTCCCTTTTATTTTAACTTTTTTTACTATTTTTAACTAGCTAAGAAAAAACAAAAATTGTAGCCATATTTTCTTTCCATTTCGTTCATATTAATAAATAGTGTTTGAAGGTAAAAACAATTTGAAAGTGAGTTAATCATGGACCATATTGAACAAGCCATACCAAAAAAGACCCATAAGAATAAAAAACAAAATAAAAAGAATAATCAAAAGTGGGCTATTCTATCCATTTCTTCCATCCCGCTCGTCATGACCCTTGGAAATTCTATGCTTATACCTGTCTTACCTGTTATGGAAAAAAAGCTTGCGATTAGTTCTTTTCAAGTAAGTATGATTATCACCATTTATTCCATTGTCGCGATCTTTCTCATCCCGATTGCCGGGTATCTTTCTGATCATATTGGAAGAAAAAAAGTCATTATTCCGAGTCTGTTGATTGCAGGAATTGGTGGAATCGTTTCTGGTTGGGCTGCATGGAAGTTGGAAAATCCCTATACGGTCATTTTGATTGGAAGAGCCCTTCAAGGAGTAGGAGCAGCCGGTGCTCAACCAATAGTTATGCCATTAGTTGGTGATATGTTTAAAAATGAAGATGATGTAAGCAGTTCGTTAGGTTTAATAGAGACCTCTAATACTTTTGGGAAAGTATTAAGTCCCATTTTAGGGGCATTGCTTGCTGGAGTTATTTGGTTTTTACCGTTCTTTTCTATCCCTGTCTTTTGTTTATGCTCCATTATTTTAATGCTCTTTCTTGTAAAAACTCCCAATAAGCGGGAAGAGCCTATTCCTTTTAAGCAGTTTTTTCAGCGTATAAAGGATATCTTTACGAAAAAAGGAAAATGGTTATATGCCATTTTTATTATTGGCGCTATCCTTATGCTTGTTCTATTCGGGATATTATTTTATTTATCGGATTTGTTAGAGAAAAGTTATCATATAAAAAATGTAAAAAAAGGACTGTTACTTGCCTTACCTTTATGTTCACTCTGTGCATCCTCCTATATTACAGGAAAATTAATTAAACAAAACAAAGTATTGATGAAGTGGATGATATTTATTAGTTGTTTAGGAGCGACGATAACTGTAGCTTTATTAAGCTTAAATGACCAACTCTGGTTCATGATTTTGATGTTTCTTTTATGTGGGATTGGTATCGGAGTCGCTTTGCCATGTTTGGATGCAATGATTACTGAAGGCATTGAAAAAGAGGAAAGGGGGACGATTTCTTCTATTTATAGCTCTATGCGTTTTATTGGTGTCGCAGCAGGACCACCTATTACGGCATTATTGTTAAAGCATACAGAAAATTGGATGTTCTATATCTTTAGTCTCATTTTACTTATCGCTGCATTAGCAACCATCTTTGCAATTAAACCAAAATCCTAAGTAACATAGAAGATAAACCCGTGACAACTGAACACTCATATGATATGATTTTATTATATATTCCGTATAAAAATGACCACAAGTGTTGCAGCACCTGTGGTCATCTGCAATAGGTTCGTCCTAAAAGGGGACGGCCAAATAAGTTTGACGTAGACCTCACCCTTAAAGTTTAAAGGCTCAAGGGAGGTCTATTTTTTATGATTAAAGGCTAAAACTGCCATAATCAGTGTCGTAAATGAAATCATCAACATTAGCGATTCAAATACTGTCAAAAGGCCTCACCCCCTTTCTGCGGGGTTAGCCGACCACCCTTGTGAACACTATCGCTCTTCCATTATAACATATTTCCAAAAAAATATAAGAACACATGTTCTATTTATAAAAATTGAGCCTATCAACCTATTCTACTTTAGGTCTCCTTTTGATGGTTCCTAGCAGTAAAGCAGCAAAAAGACTGCCTACAGCAATTGCTAACAAAAAAGAAAGAGAAGAACCGAACACAAAAGGTGTGACTAATACACCTCCATGAGGAATGGCAATGCCTGTATGTGTTGCCATCGACAACGCTCCCGCAGTAGCAGAACCGAGGAGAATTGGAGGTATATAAGCCTTCTTATTCCGCTCGACAAAAGGAATCGCTCCTTCAGTCATAAACAAAAAGCCTTTTACATAATTCGTCCGATAATATAAACGCTCATTTTTAGAGAACTTCCAATAAAAAATACTCGTCGCAAAGGCAATGGCAAGTGGGGGAACCATCCCACCAACCATAATAGCAGCTAATGGTTCATAAACACCATTTAACATAAATCCAATTCCTACCAAATAAGTCATTTTATTTATAGGGCCACCTAGATCAATAGCCATTAATAGCCCAAACACCGCACCAACCAAAATAGATACTGGCGTAGTCATCGTTTGGAATAACGTTGTAATGGATTGCGTTAACCAAGTTAATGGCTGCAATAATACAAACATCGCCAATAAGGTCAGCAAAATGCCAATGACAGGATAGATGATAATATTCGACATCGCTGTAATTGAAGATGGTAAATAATTCGCCCATTTCTTTAAACGATTAATAACGAAACCACCGATTATACCTGCACTTATCCCTCCAATCAAGCCAGAACCATTCATTGCAGCGAATAAACCACCTATTGCTCCAGGCGCAAATCCTGGCCGGTCACTAATGCTCTTACCAATATATCCAGAAAATATAGGCATTAATAGAACAATGATTGTTTGATCACCGAAAATAGAGAGAATCTCCCAAAATTGATGCCGAAAATCTGAACTAAAAATCGTTAACGACAATAAAAAACCGGCTGCAATAGCAAGGGGGAGCATATTAGATAACCCATTCATCACATGTTGATAAAGCTCTCTTGACCAAGTTTTACTATTTTTACTCACATGATTATGGTCATATATATCACAATCTTGCGAAACAGCTTTTTCTAATAACTGAAAAGGTTTACTCATCCCTTCAGCAACAGAGGCTTGCACCATATGTTTACCACTAAATCGTTCCAAATCTACTTTTGTGTCGGCTGCAATAATAACGGCAGTTGCTTTTTCTATTTCATCTTTAGTAATTTGTTGCTTAACCCCAGCAGCTCCATTTGTCTCTACCTTTAGAGGAATATGCAAAGTGTTGGCAGCTGACTCAAGGGCATGCGCTGCCATATAAGTATGGGCAATTCCTGTTGGGCAACCTGTAACTGCTAAAATAAATGGCGTCTCTTCATTCGTTTCATAAGTTTCATTTCTCGTATCATCTTTATCTAATTCACTAATAATCGAGAGTAAATCACTCTTTGACTCGGCCGTCATTAGTTTAAAATGTGTTTCTTTGTTCATTAGGATTGTTGATAATTTAGCTAATATATTCAAATGAAGTTCATCGGCATTTTCCGGAACAGCAATAAGGAAGATAAGATGAGCTTTTTTTCCATCTAAAGAGTTAAACTCTATCCCATCATGACTCCTTGCTAAAGCAATGCCAACATTTGTGACTGCCCTAGATTTTGCATGTGGGATCGCAACGCCATTACCGATACCTGTCGTACTTTGCGCTTCTCTTTTAAGCACATCAGCTAGGAAAAGGCCTTTTTCCTTTATACCACCATCATTGTATAGCTGATCGACTAGCGCAGTAATCGCTTCTACTTTTGTCACTTCTTCAAGTGAGAGAAGAATTGTTTCTTCACTTAATAAATCAGTAATATTCAATACCTCTCTCCTTTCCACTATCTAAACGGCTTTTTATCTTTCAATCATACAAAAAATAATAATAAAATCAATCATTTTTTCTAGTAAATGATAATTGCTGAAATTGTTCATGTATGCTAGAATCAAAATAACAATATATAGTTAAAATCAACTTCACTAATCACTATATATTGTATTTTGTAAGATTATCCTCATCCATAGTCTCATTTTCCGTTTCTTTATAAGAAACGGCTTTTTTCTTTTTATCTTCTTCTTATTGATTACATAATGACCTAACGATTGGAAATAAATGATACTTCCAGTATATCTAAAGTTCCTGTATAACTATAGATGTTTACGTATGCATTTCTTACTGTTTTTATGACTATTCTGTGACCTTTATCATCAAATAAAGAAATCATTATTTTTAAAATAGTTAAATAAAATAACTAAATATAGCAGGTTACATGTTACAATATGAATATGCGATATATTACATAAAAATATAGAGGAGCTTCAATTATGGTAAAGCCATCTAGTGAAACAATCATCTTTTATATTGCAGGAAGTATTTTCACTGTATTATCAATTTGTGGAATTACTTTTTTATTAACGGAATGCTATCAATCCCAAACCCTCAATGGTGCAGAATTATGGATTATCATACTCGTTAGTTTTGCAGTAACCGCTTTATGTGATTTAGAGTTAGAGCTTGAAAAACAAAGTGACACGTATGAATAACTGTCTAATAGGCAGAGGCAATCGTTTTGATCACTGGAATGGCTTTTCTTGTTTGCAAATGAAACATTACAAAAACCTTTTCACTTGTCGCTATGATTTTTTGATTTCTAGATGTCATTTGTTGAAATATGACAAAACTCGTATGACCAACTCTCGTTAAAGTTGTCGTAATCTCTAACCGTTCTCCCACTAATGCCTCTGTTATATATTCACTCTCTACTTTCTTTATCACGCAACCAATATGTCTTGATTGTAAATATTGAACAGAGAGACCAAGTGCTAAAAACCACTCATCAATACCACACTCGAAGTAATCAAAATATTTCAAATAATTCATATGACCAAGTTCATCTATATCACTCTCACGAACAACAATACTTGTTTTAATTTCCTTCAATTTAAGCGAGTCCTCCTTTAAAGGTAATGAAATGACCTAGGTGACATCATATTTAATCACTCTGTTTTTGTAAGCTATTTCTTCGCTATTCACCTCGAAATAGTATTGGTAAATTGGCAAAAGAAATGTAACCGCCATTCCTTTCACCAATAGAAACCTTAATGATTTAATGCCTTTCTTTTATTAGCAAATTCAATATACGTATTTAATATTTCTGGATTAGCCATGGAGCCAACATTAATAACTTTCTCTGGTTGATGACCTAATAAAATCCTTTTAATTGGTACTTCCATCTTCTTACCAGTCAATGTTCTCGGTACTTGCTGAACAGCAATAATTTCATTCGGAACAAAGCGTGGTGAAACTTGTTCCCGAATCACATTTTTAATATGTGAAATCAGTACATCATCCAGTAATTGTTCTCTCTTTAACACTACAAATAAAGCCATATATGAATCTTTCCCTAGACTTTCTAAATCAACTACTAAGCTATCGCTCACAATCTCGATATTTTCGACTGCTCGATAAATTTCACTAGTACCTAAGCGAACGCCTTGTTTATTAATGGTTGAGTCTGACCTGCCAAAGATAATGGATCTCCCTTTTTCATCAAACTGAATCCAGTCTCCATGCCGCCAAATTCCCGGAAAAGTACTAAAATAACTTTCTTTATAGCGTTTATCACCGGCATCATTCCAAAAATAAATAGGCATCGATGGCATTGGATTAAGAATCACTAATTCCCCTACCTCATTAAGTACTGGCTTTCCATCATCATTAAAAGCTTGGGCGTTTACTCCTAAAGCCTTTGTTTGAATTTCGCCGGCACGAACAGGCAAAACTGGCGACCCTCCAATAAAAGCTGTGCATACATCTGTACCTCCACTTACAGAGGCTAACCATACATCCTGTTTAACCTCGTTATATACCCATTTAAAACCATCTATACTGAGGGGAGAACCTGTGGAACAAATAGCTTTTAAATGGGGGAATGCATACTTTTCGCTCGGCTTCATTCCTAATTTTAAACTTGCCTGTATAAAAGCAGCACTCGTGCCAAAGAAACTTACTTTCGTTTTTTCGGCTAATTCCCATAAAACATCGGGTTTCGGGTACATTGGGCTACCATCATATAAAACAATCTTTCCACCTGTTAAAAGGCCACCGACAAGTAAATTCCACATCATCCAACCCGTTGTCGTAAACCAAAAAAATACATCTTCGTCTGTAACTCCTTCTTCAATCACTAATACTTTTAAATGTTCAACTACGATCCCTCCTTGACTTTGTACTATCGGTTTAGGAAGTCCTGTCGTTCCAGATGAAAATAAAATCCATAATGGATGATTAAAAGGCACTGGCTCGAAAACAAGTTCGCTTTTTCTTTTCATTACTTCCTGCCAGTCGATGGTTTGCTGCTGATTTAACCGTTTATGGTCACTATCTATGCTCTTAAACAGCACGGTTCGTTTCAAAGTTGGTAGCGCCTTTTGTAAGTGAGCCACTTGTTCCACTCGGTCTGATGTTTTGCCATTATATACATAACCGTCCACTGCAATGAGTACAGTCGGTTCAATCTGTTTGAACCTTTCCACAACACTTTCCATTCCGAAATCAGGTGAACAACAAGACCATACCGCTCCAATACTCGCACATGCTAAAAAGGCAATAATAGTCTCAGGAATATTAGGCATATAGCAAACGATGCGATCTCCTTTTTTTACACCTGTCTCTTTTAAATAATCTGCCAGTGAAGCCGTTTTTTCTCTCAACTCTTTCCAGGATATTTCCTTTATATCTACGATTTCTGATTGGAAAATAAGCGCTGTTTCATCCCCTTTATCATTTCTGAACACATGCTCGGCATAATTCAATGAGGAACCTTCAAACCATCTCGCCCCCGGCATTTTACGAGATTGTAAGACATGTGAGTATGGCGTATATGAAATGATTTGACAATATTCCCATACATACCCCCAGAATAATTCTAATTCATCAACTGACCATTTCCATAAATGGTGGACATCATTTATTTCGAGTTTCTTTTCGTTTCGGATCCATTGAAGAAATTTTGTTACCCCTGCTTTTTCTATCTCTTTTTCGCTTGGTTGCCATAAAAGTTGACCTTTTGAAACCGTTTCCATTTTCTTAGCCCCCATCCTTCTTTTTATTAAACGGACGACAGTAAATCTATAAAGAAATTAATATCTATTTTATATATATTACCACTAGTGTTGCATAAATATTGTCGCAATTTTCAGTCTGATTATCCTCCCTGTTTAGAGCCAAAAAGGTAAATACCT
>NZ_JACSQT010000022.1 GCF_014836495.1 Cytobacillus stercorigallinarum
AAGAACTAAAAAAATAGGATTTTATTACTTCTCCAAAGTTACTTTGCGGTCTACAGCAGGAACCCTGTCACTAGGCCTAATAGGGATGGTATAAAGAAAAATAAAATAATTTTGCCACAGAGCGATTCTCAAGCATGAAAACATAACAGAAATGGAATGTGAGAAGAGTGTCAACGAGTGAACAACAATTAAGTGCTGAAGAATTGAATGTTATGATTAAAATGGTGAAGGAAAATATCAAAGTGCATGAAAAATTTTTGATGGATCTATTTGAATTAAAAAAGAGTGGGAATCCAGATAATATGATTCGTATTTGTCAGAATAAAATTCAGTCTAACGAAGCAATTATTAAAAAGTTAGAGAGTCAATTACAAAGAATGAAAAAATTGTGATGTGAACTCAATATTTACAGATTTATAAAAGAAGATTAATGTTGGTTTGTTAATTTTTATTTAGAGGGGATAGCATTTGTGGCTATCAGTGCATTTGGCGAAGGCGGAGCCAAATGTTTTTTTTGTTTAGCCACAAGGTGCTTCACATCCAAAAATCATCATAATCAATATTTTTTCCGGTTATATCTTTAATAGCTTTTATGATTTTTCTTGCATTTTTCATTGTCGGACCTTCCTCGTGTTCAGGTTGGCAAAGTCTACTTATAGTGCCTCGTGAAACTCCACTTTTTTTCACTATATCTTGTTGTGTTATGTTATTTTGATCTAAAAATTTTCCGAACTTTGATCTCCTTTTTCCTAGTGAAAACCAATCCACTTTTCGTCACTCCCATAGCTTGTTTTTATATAGGTTGGTCAGAAATTTAATATTCTAAACTTCAAAAAAATAGGAAACGTAGACAAGCGGTCATTCATAGGCTAATAACATGAAAGATACATTGTAATTTAATGAAAGATGAAATGTATTATCACTTTATCGTCACTGTACTACAAGTGCATTTGTACAAGGGAATATTCAACAATCATAAGAAAATGAAAATGTGTTAAAGGGAGGCGGAGCCGGACGGCCTGAGGGGGGAGCGCGAGGGGGATAAAGAATAATCAGAAAATTAAAAGGGGGAGAAAAATGTTATTTTCAGCAGGTGTTTTAATGGCTGGTGGGGTAACGCTAGTCCTGGCTGCAATCGATAAAACCTTGGAGTCTTATGGATTTGGTACACTAGCCATCATCATTCGAATAGCTTTTCCTATCGCTGCTTTTATTGCAGGTGTTTATTTTATCGAGACTAACTCGATTATCGGGTGGTTGCGATGAGTATTTGGGAAAAACTAAAAGCACGTAATCAATCCGTTAAAGCTTTTAAATCAGCAGGTCTTTACCTTGGAGATATCGAACGTCCTATTTTTCCTCGAATACGTTCTGTGCAAGTTACCGCGGATTGTACCTCAATAACATTCACATTACCTAACGGATTAGATCCGAAACTGCTTACAAAAAACCTTATAATATTTCAGCAATACTTCGGTAAAGACATCCAGATTGATGGAGAAATCAAACGTTTTACCTTGATTATTAATAAAAAGAGATTGCCACGTGAATTAACCTATCAGCTGCTGGATGTTTCAGATTACGACATGCCAATAGTTTGTGGTAAGGATTCAACTGGTAGATATATGATTTATGATGCTGTTCTAGAGCCTAACGCTCTAATTTCTGGGGAACCAGGGGCAGGAAAGTCAACGCAGCTTCGCAGTATTTTAACTACGCTTATTCAAACAAAAACACATGATGAGCTGCATATTTATCTCGGTGACTTAAAAATGTCGGAATTCTTTCTATTTAAAGGTGTCAAGCACGTTAAAAGTGTTTGTGTTTATACAGAAGATATGGCTGCCATGTTGGCGTATTTGCATGCTGAAATGAAGCGTAGAGGCGAGCTTCTTAATAAGTATGGTGTTACGCATATCAACAAACTATCGAAAAAGCCTCCATATATCCTGTTATGTATAGATGAAATTGTGATGATTATGGACGACAAACAAATGAAGAAACAAATAGTACAGCTTGTTGCTCTTGGCCGTGCGCTAGGTATTTATTGTATCTTATCGCTGCAACGACCTTCACACGATATCTTGGACACTAAAATACGAGGCTTACTAACTGTTCGAATGGGGTTTCGAACTACTGATTTATCAAATAGTCGTATTATTGGAACGCCAGGCAGCGAAAAGATAAGTAAAGAAACACCTGGACGATTTTTAATTAAACGAGATGAATTAACGGAGCTTCAGGCTCCTTACTTAACAGAAGAGAAAGCTGAGGAATTACTTGCGTCATATAAGGAAGATGGTTGGATGGATATGTTTACCGGAGTAAAAAAGAAGAAACAATTTAAAATCGTGACAGAGGAGGATGTTTTTAGTGCTGACAAAAAGAGATAAGGCGATTATAAGAGATATTCGGAGGTTCCGATGCATGGATAGAGATTCAATTGCGGAACTTCACTTTTCGGACGTTAAGAATCCAGCGCATTCGGCAAATAACGTTTTGTTACGCTTGCTCCGTGACGGGCATATCATGCGTTCTAATTTATTTGTTCCATATGTTTATTATTCTAGTGATTCGCAAATGAAGAGGAATTCGCAAAAGATAAATCACTTTCTTTCGATACTTAACGTATATAAAGAACTTCGGCGATTAGGCAAGTTAACGGCTTTTATGGTCGAACCTAAGTATCTCCCGAAAAGTCAGGGTGCTGAGCCGGATATATTTTGTCAGTACCGTGGTACTAACTTTTTTGTAGAGGTACAAAGAACATTATATAGTTCAAAACAGATAAAAGAGAAACTAGAGCGTTATGTAAGTCTTTTTAATTCAGGTATCCTGGATCCGTTTCCACATCTACTTATACTGTCAGATCAGCGTTATGATATTGAAGGGGAGTATCCGTTCCACATATTTCAAGCTGAATCATTTACCATCTTTTTAGAATCATTGAAGTCACGGAATAAATCTGTTAAAGCTATAAAGAGCGATGGAATTAAAATACGAGTGCAATGAATAGGAGTGTTCTTGTTTTTTTTTGTTAGTATTTAAATAACTATATAAATCGACAAAATACGACAATTGTTAAAAGTAGTCCTTGGGGCTGCTTTTTTTATGAATCGTTGAAGGATTTCGGAACTTATGAAAGAATAGTTAGGATAAAAGGAGTTGAACGTGATGGAAAACGCAGAAGAGTATGGGTACTTTGCAAAAGATGTAGCAATGGACATTGATATTACTACATCTACACTAAGAAGATGGTCGATTGAATTAGAGAAGGCAGGGTATCATTTTCAGCGTAATGAAAAAGAACAACGTATATACTATGAACGCGATTTCAAGGTGTTCAGAGAAATAAAAAAATTTCTAGGCAATCAAGTACCTTTTGTAGACGCGATTAAATCAGTTGTATCAATGGATTTATCAAAGAAAAACGCATCGAAAACGCCTAGTGTGAAAACGGACGAGTTGCGTTTATCTAGGTGTGAATTAGAGGAGATTGTTAATCGGGCTGTAAAGACTGCTGTTGAAGAAGAAAGAGAGAAAATGTTTCAGATGTTCGAAAAGAAGCTTAATAATACCTTGGAACGACGAGATAATTTTTTTATTGAAGAGATGAGGAGAGAGCAAGAAGAACGAAAAGTGTTAATTGAAGAAGTGGCAGCAGTTAAAGAGAAAGAAAAAAAGCCTTTTTGGAAAAGGCTTTTCGGTGGTTAAAAATCCATATCATATTCTTCATCGATGGAACCTGTTACTTCATCAGTAATTAGATCACCTTCTTTTAAATCGGTTTTTTCTTGGAAATGAATGTCTTGATTGTCTGGAGAGAAGCTTTTTTGATCGATCTTTTTGTGTAAATATGAGAATTCTTCTTTCATTTGATTTTGCATTTCTTGTAGCAGATTATAAAGGTTCTGCATTTCTTTCTTCTCGTTTTTTTCGTTCATATCCCGTTCAATCAGTTCAAACGCATAAGCCCGAAAAGATTTATCGGGCGTTTTTTTTATGCGTTTTTCAACGTGTTCATACATTTCATCCGACATTTGACTGGTTCTGCAATTAAAGACTGGTTTTCTTTTTGTCATGTGATTTTACCTAGATTAAACAGTTTGAGTGTTCTTTCTTTTAGCTTCTTCAGCGCGACTAAGGATTTCTAAGCCGAATAAATTCACTTTTCGAGCTTCGGGATGAACGATATGATTGTTTTCTGCGATATCACGGCCGTAACGTTCTTCTGCTACTTCTTTTATAGATTCAGCAATAACAGGAGCTACGCCACCGATATAAACATATTTATAAACGCTATCTTTAGGGGCTGGGAAAGCGCCTTCGCTTTGTGTGATTTTTATTGTTGCGTATTCTTTCAATGATTTTTTTATTGGCTCTGTTAGATCGTATGTGTCTCCTGTGTTTCCATCCCTACGTTCTAGTTTGGATTTATTAATGTTTGTATAAATAAATTTCTCTAAGGCTCTAACTTCGTCGAAGTGTTCTATTAGTTTGTTCTTGCGTAAGTCTTCTAGATGACTAAGGAAAGGAACATCTGTGTAATATTCGAATGAATCTCTATTCTTAGGAGCTTTTAATCCTGCTGGTAATAATACGAGGTCGTCAGTACCCCCACCTAAATCAACTAATACTACATCATAATTTTTGAATTGCTCTGCGTCTTTGTTATCCTCAAGGTCAAAATTCTTTTTGATTGCCCATCTTGCCACTTCAGATTCAATGCGGCATTTTGATTCTTTTACATTAATATTGATTTCTCTTTCCATACCAATGGTAAGGACTTTTACTTTGTGATCGCCAGAAAAACGGGCAGCCATTCTTTCTTGCATTTCGCTGAACTTATTTAATTTCTTTAGTAGCCATATTGGTAACATCGTTTGAAAATATTCAATTGTGACTTCATTATTGTTTTCTTTGCCTTTGATTGCTTGGTAGTATGCTGTAGCGGCAAGGAAAGTTACTAGTGGGATGTGAGATTCAACTTTGTTGTGTAGTTTTTTGATGTGATTGTTCCCTAATACTTCTTTTTCTGCGATGTCTCCAACTAGGAAAAAACGCTCTTTGCCGTCGATAGTTGTGGAGATTAAAAGTCTTTCTAAGAGTTCTTCAGGATCATCAATACTAGATGTGAAGTATCCAGCAGCCTTCTCTTCTGAAAGTTCAACTACATTAGTGGGGATCTCGAAATAATAACCATCAATTAAATTCATGTACATACTGTTTCCGAAGTCTACATTAAAGCGTGAAATATTCATTTTTCTATCTCCTTTGTTTGTATACAATTTATTTTATATTAGCATCTATTTTAGTTGAATTCAAGGTAATTGTATACACTTTTAATCCTATATTTATCAGTGTTTTAGTTATATTTTTTATTATAATGAATACAAATAGTTTTAGTGTATACAGTTTCAAGGGAAATACATAAAAAAACTACTAATCTCACATAAAATCGTGATTTTAGTAGGGGTGGACAAATGAGGGAATTTTATGTATGTTAATTAACAAAGATTGTTAAATTACTATTTACATAGCAAAAACTACTTTTGAACTTAATTTTAATTAAATATAAACGGAAAAAAGCAAAAAGCTCAAACGTGTTATAGTGTGGCGCCAACCACCTATAACCGTTCACCGTACCCATACTACGGTAAACACCTGTCCGAGCTTTTCACCTTATATATATCATATTCGATATATTTCATAATTTTCCTAGAGAAATTTATAATTTCTATAGTGAGAATTATATAATAATCTTTATTCATTTGCAATACATTCAAAGGTTATTGAAAAGGTGATCGGAAAGGAAAGCGTCTATTTTTAGGAAAGCCATTCTTATCTCCTTTAAAAGCGTTGTTTACCGAAATCTTCACGGTAAATGACGCTTTTTGTGTTTCCGAAAGGAAGGAGACACACGGAATGTCCTCAAATGCTTTACACTCTCATAAAAACAATATTAATCCTATAGAAATTATGAAATTTATGACTCATCAAAGCTTACATCAATTTAAGCCTAAAGGGTCAAATGCCCCTTTAATTGCTCGTGTTAAATCTATGTCGAGTGATCACCGCAAGGGTATTGTGTTTGTTTCAAGCTCCAAAGGGAACCTGAGCCAGGGAAAAGGTTATGTGGTTACGTCGTATGAAACTCTACATAAGCAGAATCAGAAGCTTACACACTGGACTCCGAATACCTTCCGAGGTGGTACATATCAAGATGTTACGAAGAGATATATCAAAGGGCATACAAGAGATAATTTGCAACAAGTGAATGTTATTGCTTTTGATATTGATACAAAAAGCGTACACCCTTACGACATATTCATAGCTTGTAACGAGTTGGGATTACCACAGCCAAACGTACTCCTGGATACGCCTCGCGGCTACCATGGGTTTATTGTGTTAGATCAACCATTTTATGTAACAAGTAAAACAAATTTTAAGTCATTACAAGTCGCTGGGCGTCTGGCTGATAACGTGTTAGAGGCGCTGAGACAGCGATTGCCAATCGATAAAGGTTGTGTACCATTTGGCTTCTTTAGGATCCCTAATGATGAAAATGTGGTGTATTTCTCTGATACACCAGCTAACACTGATCAACTACTTGCTTGGTCTAAGCAATATGAGAAGCAGAACAAACGTAAAACAATCAAAGTTATTCCTGATGGAGCTGCAAATTATACAGATGCAGAGTGGTTTCATGCATTAGTGAGTGCGGATCATGTTGTTCCAGGCCAGGAAGAAGCAGGGCGCAACAACACTTTATTCTCTTTGGCATTGGCTTGTTATGGCTCTGGAAAATCCTTCGAAGAGACTTATGATTTGCTGGATGAATGGAATAGCCGTCTGAGATCGCCTTTAAAAGCAAATGAGTTTAATAGAGTGCTTAAATCTGCTTATTCTGGTAAATATCAAGGCGTAAAGCGTGACAATGTAGAGGTATTGCTTGAGACGTGGACAGATGGTTCTGTAACTTTCAAAGGTGGCCAAGGGTGGTACAAATTTAAAAAAGCTCGTGAAGACCGTGAGCGCAGCCACTATAACGAGTGGGAAGAAGATATTCTTACATATTTAGAGACTCATAGAAGCCCAGAGTCTGCTTATTTAGAGGGTTCTTTGAACTCGCTTGCTGAAACCTTCGGAATGGCTGTATCCAGCCTTAAGGAAGTTTTGAAACACTCGAAACGAATCGTGAAAGAAGTAGTCGGTCGTGGTAGAGGAGCTGTTACGAAGATTGCTGCAAGAGACATGTTGGAAAAACAAACAAAAGATGTACAAGTCGCAGAAAACCCTCGTAGAGGGCATTTGAGTAGTTGGGGTGTAAAACCATCTACAAAGAAACAAAAACACCATACAGCGGATTCTGAGAAGCCGTATGATATAAAAACCAATTCGCGACAATTAGAAAGAATTGAAAGTAGCATTTTAAATAATGAGCCAGTCTGCCAATACAAGTCTTATTATCTTGTCGAGGGTGCTTTTGAAGAGACTGTAATGCCTATTAATTCTCTTACGTATTCAAGTACTTCTGCTCTTGCACCTGTTCCCAAGAATGTGCCTGATCAGTTTGTTAGTGCTCTTTGGAACAGAGGCTTTAAAGATGGTCGCTTTATATTTAGTGCTTGGGGTAAAGTTCATTTAGCATTTAAGGCTTTTGATATTCCTTTTAAAAATTTAAGGAGTTCTAAGGCTTATTTAACTATTGCCTCAGAAGCGATAGGCATTACTGTAGCGAATAAAGGCTCTAATTTAAGCGGTGATTTTACTAATACAGATGGCTTCCTCAAGTACTTGTATGGAACGATGAAAGGCCTTATTGCGAACTATCGTGAAGAAGAATTATCTTGTTTTGTGGAGGAAATTGAGGGATTAAGTTTGCCGGAATTACTAACTATTGGATGTGAACTAGAGGAGGAATTGAATGATAATTCTATGTGCGATCGAGCATTAATTGAGGAAAAGTTATTTGAGTTAGAGCTTGAAGAATCAGCTGCAAGGAGACGGAAATTTGCACAAAACGGATCAAGAATCGGTGTGTTTTATGATTGGTTAAAAGATTAAAAAATACTAAGTGATTTAACGGGTTATTTCAGAAAAAATCTATTTGATTTTGATTGCTTTAGAAATCGCTGGATTAGCTAATTATGCCAGCTAAGCGTGGGTTATATGGATTTGAAAATAAGGTGTTAAAATAGTTGATGAATATGGATAAAAATACCTAATAAATAATAGGTATAAAATATCATTTCGTATTATCTGCTTATTTTACATGATTAATCTCCATTATAACCCTTGATATTACCAGATATTTGGCATATACTTAATATGTAAGAATTTTCTATATTCTTTACTCTGTGTCAACTTGAAAAAGTTGATTCAGATGTAAAGTTTATTGTTCTCCAACTTCTACTGCGGACGGGGTGGGTCATTGCTATTGAATTCTCATCGTCTATCTGACTGTAGAACTGCTCTTTGACAACTTCATACTTTTACACTTTTTCAACTCAACAACAAACACACAAAAAACCTCAACACGACCTCACAACTAGATATTTACAACATTAACCAACAAGACTTTTTCACTCTCTATTCTCGCTCATCTTCCGAATATTATTTGAGGTGATGAGATGAGTAACATTCAAAGAAGTAAAGCTGATGAACAGCTAGAAACAGCTTTAGAAAATTTTTTCAAAAACTGGCGTCTTTCTTTGCCGGTTACGGGTGCCGTCATTCTTGCGGTATCGATTTGGCAGAAAGATAAGATTTTACCTTATATTCCTGTGGAGGAAATTGCAGAGGCAGCTGAATTATGGATCAACCGGCTGTTTATTTTCTCGCTGATTATGATTGCGCTATTGTTTATTCGATCGTTTTTAGTTCGGAAGTGGAATCGAAGGCGCTTTAGCTATTTGCAGATTCTCCCTCATACTGATGATGGGGTGAAGCCTGAAACTTTAGGTGAAATGATTCGTCGTTTTCACGGAACAAAGAGAAAGCCTTTAGAGCGCTTATTTCTCGGTAAAGAATGGTTTACGTTTATTGTTCATTATCGAAAGCATGAAACTAAAGGGAACCAGTACATTTTTTACTTGGGGGCTGACGAATCGAAGTTACAGTCTTTAAAGCGTCATGTCTCATCTCTTTACTCGAGGGCTGAATTTTTTGAAGCGGGAGATATTCGCTTTCCTGGAAAGAAGGCTGTCGGTGGACGTATGACGATGAAACGTAAAAAGTTAGAAGCTACCTTGTCTCTTGCTCGTTATCGAATGGATCAGTTGCCAGGTGTTTTAAATGTGATGGAGCCTGGTACATGGTTGCAAGTTAATTTTTCAGCTAATGATGGTTGGAAGCTAAAGAGACGCATTATGAAGGCGGAAAAGGAAATAAAAAATGATAAATCTTACCGTGAACGCTCCGCGTTCGATGCTGAAGAGATGAAGTCATATCACTCGCGATTTGCTGGGAGTGAAGTAGCTTTTGATGTTTTAGTATCTTTCGCTTCTGAGTATGAGAGAGGCGTTCCGGTGATTAAAGATATGGGGAATGCTGTAGGATCTATGATGGCAGATGTGAATGAGCTCCGATTTAAAAAATGGCGTCATTCAGTTCATTATTATCCACAAAAATACCCGTATCGAATGATTTGGACTGGTTCAGAATTGGCGAATTTAATTCACTTGCCTCATTTTAAGCAATCAGGTTTGATAGAAAAGTTAAGCGAGGAAATTCCACATGGATCAAAAGGTTCGCAATTACTTCCGAAAAACATTTTATCTAATCCAGAGGCTTATCCTTTCGGGACGCTACGCCATCCTTTAGTCGATAATCGGGATGTAAGGGTGTTGCCGCAAGCTTTAACTAAGCATTGGGGGTTAACGGGGAAAAATGGATCTGGTAAATCAACACTTTTGAATCGAATTTTCAAAAGTTTTACAGAGGAATTTTTGTCGAAGGAGAAAGCGCCGGGTTTTTCTTTCATGGATCCAGCTAAAGAAACAGCTGTGATTATTCTTAATCAGTTATTAAAGGCTGAATCTGAGGGAAGAACAGTGAACTGGGATAAAGTTCATTGGATTAGTTTTAAAGGGGCGTCTCACCCTCCAGCAATGAATTTGTTACACCAAATAAACGGAGAGACAGACGCGTTTGTAACAGATCAGATTATGAGGATTATTCGGGAAAATAATTTCTCCGTCGCACCACAAGCAGAAAGATTGATGAAAAAATGCATTCAGACTCTAATCGCAGATAAAGGACAAAAGCATACGATTCTTGGTGTTCGTCCGTTATTGCTGCGTCCAAAGTATTTAAGATCAGTTCTTGCGAGGATTGAACAGGATCCGAAGAATCAAGATTTAGTTGGATTTTGGATTGATGAGGCGCCTGATCTCATAGACACATCTAAAAACGCGATTTTGAATCGATTAGACATCTTTTATTCGAATGATTTCTTGCGGAGAATGTTTGGTCAAAGTAGTTTTAATTTTCCCATTAGAGAGTGGATGGATGAAGGGCATATCGTATTTTATGATTTTTCAGGAATGAGTGCAGAAGAAATAGGTCTTGTTGGTGGGTATTTGTCGTATTTGTATTATCGTTTGGCGGATACAAGGCCAGATAAATCATTGTTACATCAATTTTGTATAGATGAAGCACAACGAGTGAAGGCTTCGATTTTCCCAGAGATTATTGCTGAAATGAGGAAAAAGGGTCTTTCGTTAGGAGTTAGTACACAGACTCTTTCGAAACTTGATTCGGAGCTTCAGAAGGCACTTATTGAGATTACTGGAAATATGTTTGTGTGTGGTCAAGGTAAAGATGGTGCGAAGTTAGCAGCAGATGTTTTTAAAATAACTGATTCTTCTGGAAAAAGCACAAATGTTTTCTCGGAAGGTTTCTTAATGAATTTGCCTGTTCGTACAGCTGCCATTAAGACAGAAGATACAGTGGACGGAATGGAGAAAGTAGTTCATGCAGTTATAGATGTTCCTCCATTAGATCGGTATAAATCAGACGGAACGGTAGCTAACTTTCATGATGCTAATGAAATTGCAGCTTCAAATGCTTGGACGATGGCAAAGGCGAAGGAACTAGAGAGTAGAAATGGTCTATCTATCCCAGATATTGATCGAAGTATTCAAAGGTATTTAAATAATGAGGCTCCTAAGGAGGATTTAGAAGAAACATTTATGGAGGACATCTCATCACCGGAATCAGAAATAAGTTTAGACAAAGGAAGAGCTGAAGAGGTGAGCACAAAAGAAGGTGATCCCATTTGGTTTGATGTGTTTGCGGATGATTCTGATGGAAGAAAAGATCGTGATGAGAAGAAGGAATTAGAGAAAGAGTGGAGCTTTATGGATGAATAATAAATAGATGACTGACGCCTCGCTTCCACCAAAATATTTAAAAAGGGGCAGAACATGAAATATATCACGTTACGAGAAGAAGATAGACAATTACTATTGCACTTACATGATTTTATTTATTTGCAGAGGGAGTTTATTGAAAAATATATTTTCCATAGCTATGACAATACTGCGAGTGTTTATCGAAGATTACGAGTTTTAGAAGAAGCTGGTTATATTAAAGCTTTTATGCTGCCAATCAATGATTTTGATCACAGACCTTCTAATGTTTACACATTGACGATGTTTGGGTCTGAGATTGTGGAGCAAATGAGAGGGGTCGTCCATTGGAATAGAAGATGGACGACTCAGGCTCCACCTTGGTATCAGCACCAGTTAATGATTGCTGAATTGGTCAAGATTTTTGAATTAAAAGCGCCAGATCATGGATTAGAGATGAAAGAGTGGATAACAGAAGCACGCGCTTTTTATGAATTTCGAGATTTGAATGAAGGTAAAAAAAATAGCAAAAGTCGAATTAGACCTGATGGAATCATTGTGATTGGTAAGCCAGATAGTGACCAGAATATGGGGATTATGTTAGAGATGGAACGTAGTTACGCCACAAGGGAAAAGACGTTAAGGAAAATGGAGCAATTCAATGAGTTTTTCTCCAGGAGAGATGAGTTACTAGAAAAATATGATAAAAAAATTGGCTTTGATTATCCTGTCAAAGGATGGAAGATTCTTTTTGTGGGAGCAAATGAAGCGAAAACCCTCAAAATTTTACGGGATCTTAAAGGGGAGGAAGTTAATGCAGAAGTTCCTGTGATGGCAGCTAGTCGCCAAGATGTAAATGAGAATCCTTATGGACAGATTTATCGGTATTTAACTAGTCCTAGTGAAAAGAAAAAACTGTAATAAAAGGGGGGATATTTCTTGTTTCGATGGTTACTATCTACCCTGTTTACTTTATTAATTATCATGTTTGTTGGCCGTTTTCTTTTGGCTACATTTCCAGAAGCTCAAGTTATATGGGGAGAAGTAAAGGCGCAAGCTGTTTATCTTTATAATTTATCCGTTGCTCATATTGGCATCGTTGGCACAATCATTCTTATCATTGCGGCTGCGGGGGCATTTGGTGTTAGCAGAAGATAAAAAAGGAGGCAGGGTTTTATGAAAGTAAAGCTTTCAAAAGAGGAGAAGAAGGCGCTACGTAATCAGAAAATGGCAGCATTTAAACATCGAATAAGCAATCTTAGAGCGAAAGATACGAAAGAAAAAACGAAAAAGGCCTATAGACCACCGGGTTATACAGCGAGGAAGGCGGGGGCGGTTGTTTTTTGGATTCTATTTGGTCTTATGCTTTTTGTTGTTGGTGTGAATATGGTGCAACCATCATCATCGACTTCTCAAGCTGCTATGCCTACAGAGAAAGAGGAGAATGATTCTGTGAAGCCTGAAGCCCTTCAATTTGCAGAGAACTTCGTTAAGGAATATTTCACTTGGGGCATCGGTGATGACGCTAATAATGGGCGTCAGGAACGTTTGAGCGCATATTTAGCAAAGGGGATAGATGAACAAGCTGGATTAGACGTAGATTCCTTGGAATATAGTTCAAAGTTGTTAGACTCTGAGGTTCGTAAAGTAGAAGAGTTAGGCGAGAACAAAGCTTATATTACCTTTCTAGTCAAACAAGAGTTATCCAAAACAGTTGAAAAGGAAGTGGAAGTACCTGATCCCAAAGATAAAAAGAAAAAGATAAAGAAAAAAGAGAAAGAAACAGAAACAAAGCAATCTCAAAAATACTTTGTTGTCCCTGTAGGGTTTGAAGGGAACTACGGTATATATGAATTGCCGAAATTCACCTTTTTAAACGAGGGTACACAACTGGAAGTGAAGAGCGAAACAGATTTAAAGCCTGTTAGTGATAATGGGGTTGAACAAAGTGTTAAAGATTTCTTGAATACATTCTTTGGAAGTTATGCTGTAGATCCGATAGAAAAGTTATCTTACGTTTTGGAAGATCCATCTGTAAATAGTGGATTGAATGGATCTTTAGAATTTGTAGAAGTAAAAGACTCAAAGGTTTATTTAGGAAAAAAAGATGGTCAATACCAGGTGAATGCAAATGTTATTTTTAAGGATCCTGAAAGCCAATCGCAATTTACTACTGAATATACCTTATTAGTTGAGCAACAGGGAAGCCGTTTTACTGTAATGAAATTGAATGAAGGAAATTAAGGGGGATATCAATTATGGATTTAGGCGGATTGTTTCAATGGTTTCAGCAGCAAGCACAATATGTGGTATATACAATTTTAATTATCGTTTTGATTAGTTGTATTTGGAAGAGAGCTTGGATTTTAGCTGTAGTAAGTATGTTGGGGATTGGATTTGTCACGATTTTCGTTGTCAATCCTCAGATTATTGAAGGGCTATCAGGATGGATTGCCACTCGGGTTAGTATTGGGGGCTGATGGTTTTTATCAGCCTTATCTTTCAAATGGAGGAATGAGGAATGAAAAAGATTCCGTCTTATGTCCTTAATGACTTTTTGAAATTTGATCGAAAGATTTATCGATTGTTTGGATTGAAACTCGGGCGATCGATTCAGTTTAAAACGATTCTTTACTTTTTAGGTTTTTGTGCAATAGAATTTGTGCTTTATTTACTGCCGGTTGTTGGTTGGCCGTTTCGTTCTTTACCTTTTATTTTCTTACTCATTATTCCAGGAGTGTTGGCTTATTTGCTAACCGATGTTGGAACAGAAAACCGATCACCATTATCATTTTTTCGGACTTACTTGCTTTACCAATTTAGAAAATTTAACAAAGGCACTTTTTATCGAGGAAAGGTATTGTCGAAGCCAAAGGCTTATGCTTTCGGGCGGACACTTACGTATACGGAATTTGAAAAAGAGTCAGTAGGTGAATCAATTAAGCATTCGATTAAATTTAAAGGGTATTTAACGTACCAGGGAACAGAAAGGGAGGGGTAAGATGAGACAATTAAGTGATTTTCCAACAAAGCATATTGAAGGGAATTTAGCTTTTGGCCGTGATGGAACCGTAACAGCATATTTTGAGGTGGAAGGGTTTGGCTATGATTTTCGAGATGTAGAACAGAAAAAAGCACCTTATTTTAATCAAATGGTTTTTCTTACGAAAAATCAATATGATCTACATTTCTTACTGATCCCGTTTCAAACGGATGTGACAAGTATTATTGATAAAACCATTGAAGAGGTCAGTAGAAGGAATTTTGATTTAAAGGAACATGGATTAGTCTATCTACAATCCTTAAAGAAAACAGTTGTAGCTAACTCAATGAATGGTGATTCCAATCAATATCATGCTTATATTGGTGTTCAATTAGATGTTAGCAAAAATAAGTACAAAGAGGGGAATGTTGGTACACAGCTGATTTCTTCTATGAAGGCATTTGTAGAAGGGTTAAATTCCCCCGTTTACAAGGCGGTGGGATTAGATCCATACGATTTGTTAAAAAGTGAAATTGATGCATGGAAAGAACAGTCTCAAACGATTGAATCAGAAATTGGATCTTCCTTTTCTTCACCTGTTCGGCCATTAAGTGCAGCTGAAACACTTTTCCTTATTGAATATAATTTTGCTCTTACAAATGAAGGTCTTGAATTTTCAGAGCGTCAAACAGGATCAAAGGTAACTGGAACAGATCAAGAAGGGCATGTATATGAAGCTGTAAGACCTAATAAAAAATCCTTTTATGATTTGCAAAATGCAGAAATAGAGGAATACGACCCGAAAACATTACGACTACGAAAGCTCGTTGATAACGAAATTAAAGAACAGTTTGTTCAATACCTTGTGATTGATAACATGGATTCAGTCAATTATCATCCAGGATTTGAATGGCTGTACAAATTGCAAACAGATTTACTTTTCCCGGTGGGGGTTTCTATCCGAGCTTATCATAAGTCTAATAAGAAAATACGGAAAGAATTAAGTAATGCACTATTGGAATATCAAGATCAAAAGGATGAGGCAAGGAAAGCGCAATCTACTGTAGATAAAAGCGTTTCTTCATCTGAGCAAGGGGCTATTCAGATGGAAGAAGTTTTTAAAAAGTCTGGCCATCCTGCATACGCTTGTTCTTTTGTTTTACGTGTAACTGCTCCATCTATGATGGATCTTAAAATAAGGGTTGAGAAAGTTACGAATCTACTTTCAAGAGATGGGATTTCCTTGCAGACACCATATGGGGATTCCATGAGTTACTTCATGGAGTTTATTCCAGGATCCAGACGGTATAGTTCAGATTATTGGCAAGAGGTATCACCTGGAGTATTGGCCTCCCTTATGTTTGGTGCAACAACGAACATTGGAGATAATCGAGGATTTCTAATTGGGTTCACAAAGAAATTGAAGAAGCCGGTGTTTATTCAACCAGATTTAGCAGCAAAGGCATTTGAAAATGTAAATAATATTTTTGATTCTCTTTCTATTATGGTTGCAGGAGAAACAGGAAAAGGAAAATCGGTACTAATGAATTTGGTCGCTACATTAAGTGCTCTAACGGTAGGGTCTCAGGTACTAGTGATAGATCCGAAAGGTGACCGAAAGTCATGGGTCGATGGTATCCCTTTTATTCCCAAAGAGTTTATCTCTGTTTGGACATTAGGGGAAAGCGAAACGGATGCTGGTTGCTTAGATCCGTTCCGTACAAGTGCAGACCTTCGTGAGGCAAAGGACATTTGCATGGATATCCTTTCTTATTTAGCAGATGTTTCATTAAGTGATGATGGATATTCCTTGTTGAGTGAAGCGATTGAACATGCGGGGGATCAACATGATCCATGTATAGGGGCTGCTTTGAATTATTTAAAAGACTTGTATCAAGAGAGACCCGATTATATGTCTTCGGAGCGTCATTCGGCTCTAGAACGCTTAATAAGCACATTAGAAACGTTACGTAAAAACCAATTGGCTACTTTGTTGTTTGGTGAAATCGGCCAACAATATCGAGTATTAGATGTAAATAAACCGTTGCAAGTATTGATGGTACAAAATTTAAAGCTTCCTGAGAAAAATACGAAGATTCGCGCGACTCATAAAATCTCTGAAGCGATTCTTATTTCCATTACAGCGTTCACAAAACAATATATGTTTAAGCATGATCGCAGCAAGCATAAGCTTATTCTTCAAGATGAATCGAAAAGTATTGAAAAAAGTGAAATGGGTTCTGAGCTTATCGATTTCATTGAAAGAAAAGGACGATATTATAACACTACTTTGTTAAAAGGGACGCAAAAATCTAGTGACTATGAAGATGCGACGAATATCGGGATGAAATTTTGTTTCCAGCTATATCAAGCTAAAGAAGCAGAAAATATGTTAGAGTTTTATAATTTACCTGTAACACAAAACAACCGAACGACCATTCAAAATTTTGTTCGTGGAGAAGCGCTATTTCAAGATATTTATGGACGTTCAGCTGTGATTGAAGTAAATACGGTATTCGGTGAATTGTTAAAAGCTTTTGATAGCTCTACAGCAGATGAGGAAGAGCGTCAATGGGAGAAGGAAAGAGAAGAAAAAGATTTTACCACAGTGGGGGTGTAAGGAGTGAGAAAAAGCTTTCTAATTATGTTTCTTCTTTTGGCCATGATTGTTACAACGGCATGTGGATCCTCCCAAACGAGTAAAGAAGAAGAAAAAGATATAAAAAAGGCTGATGAAGCTGTATATGACTTTATAGTGGCTCATGTTGAGGGGGATGATGATTTATTTAAAGAAGTGTTAATGGAGGATGCTCAAGGAATTTTAGAGGATGGGCACCATGCTCATCCTGGTATTTCTGAAGAAATGGGAGAGCGTTATGAAATCAAACGTTATGAAAATCATTTAAAAGATGGGAAACTCTATTATTACATTAAATTTTACCGACCTGTTAATGGGGAAATGGATCATCGCAATGTGTTAATGGTAAAGGATCAAGATGGTGAATGGAGAAGTACAACTCTAATGGGAATAGATAGAGATAAAATGAGAAGCGCAATGGGGGACGAGGAGCCTACGGTAGTTCATAAAATGAAAGGAGATGAGGGTGATGAGTAAGAAGAAAATTGCCCTTATCGTGATCACTTTCTTTTTATTGATACCTACTCTTGTATCAGCAGAAACAAATGAGGGGAAAACGTCAGATGGAACAATTTCAGGTACATTATTTGAGAAGGATTACTCTGAGCTAGAGGATGGTTCTACAGCTAATTACTATTTAGATGTTAGTTCTAAGACGGCTGGTGAAGAAGAGAAAAATGCAGCTGAAAACTTTTTTGATACAGCTAAAAGTTGGGTAACGGGTGATGCGATTAAGGATGGCATTAGTGGGCAATTTTATGAGTTTATTAATCTGGTTACCAATCTTATTTTTGAATGGAATAAGATGATGACAAATACCATGATTGGTTTTTTGAATTTCGCCTTTGAAACGAGTGTCATTGACGGTTGGATTAATGTACTAGATAAGATGATGACGAATTTATCTGGTATATCTGGATTAAGGTTTACTGAAAATGGATTGTTCGGAAGCTTTATCGGTTTGATTGTGGTGAGTGCAGGGCTTGTGGCCGTTTACCAGATGATATTCAAACGTGCTGCCTTTTCTTCGCTAGATACCATCTTAAAAACCGTTTTAACTCTTAGTTTGGCTCTTGTGTTATTTACAAACTTTGCCCCGTTTATGAAGGGTATGAACAATATATCCAATCAACTCAGTCAAACTCTTCTAACAGGCTCTTCAAATACAATTACGGCCGATAATCGGACACCAGAAGAATTAAGAGAAGGCGTATCCAATAATTTATGGGATATGTTTATCACAAAACCTTATCTAATTATGCAATATGGGAATGAAAACATTGATTCTATAGGGGTAGATCGAGTTAATTCTTTGTTGGAAATGCCTAAAGGTGAAGATAGACAATCATATATTGAGAAGAATGAAATAATGGAAAATAATAATCAAATGATGACTTATGATAATGTACCGAATCGCTTTGTTTTCACTTTTATTTACTCACCCATTAACGCTATTGTAAGTATCCCTATTTTCGCTTTGGGTTTGGCGCTTATTGTTTTTCAAGTTTGGTTTTTATTAATGGCTTTCCTTTCTCCTTTTGTTCTTGTATGGGCAGCATTCCCTGGTCAATTTGGTGTTTTGAAAAAATATGGGGTAGAGCTTGCGTATCCATTAGTTTGTAAGTTCATTGCAACAGTCGCTACTTTGTTTATATTTACTTTAGGTTTCTTAATCTATAGCATGGAAGCGACAGGAATTAGTCAGTATTTAATTATTGTGTTTATGCAATTTGTGATGTTTTGTATGTTGTTTCTTTTACGAAAAAGGATTAGTAATGTATTTGGAGCAGGCAACACATTTATTGGTTTAAGAAACGATATAGATGGTCTGAAAAACTCTATCACTCATCTAGGTACACAAGTTGTTTCAATTGGAGCAGCAGCAGCTACAGGGGGATCTTCAGCAGCAGCCACAGCAGCCGCAGGAGAAGTCCTTTCCTCAAGTTTAAAGAAAGGTACTTCAGAAGAAGTTGATGAAGACGATAAAGAGTTTGTTCGTAATCCTAATGAGCCGGATGGAACAAAGCCTTTTGCAAGTATCAAGGATATACCAGGTATGGTTCAAGGATCTTCTCAAGATCAAGAACAGAACCAAGTTGACCTACGGAAAAAGGAGTTTGATGGAACAAAACCTTTTGCAAGTATTAAGGATATCGAGGAGTTACCAGAAGAATCGGTGAGTGGTGATATGTCTGAAGGTTCCCATTTAAGGTTAGTCCATAATTCAAGTGAGACTAGAGATTTAGAAGAAGAGATAGGGTCAGAAGAAGAACAAACAGATCATTTTGCGTCGAATGAAAACAGAACATTCCCACTTGTCAGTATGTATGATTATGTAGATGAAGCAGATCTCTCGAGTGTTTCAGGATATGGAGAAGCCTCCGCAGCAACTGAACAAGACCAAGAAGAAAAATCCCTAGAAAACGCGGATTCACCAATTAATCAATCCCCTATTAGATTTGATGGAACAAAACCTTTTGCTTCCATTTATGACTTTCAAGATGAGGTAGAAGAAGAGTTAAAGCAGAATCAAGATTTTAAAGAAGAGTCGCCAAATGTTGATGGAGGCGATGTATCTTATCGGCAAGGAGGCGAGTCGCGTTGATTTCTCGATTTAGCGAAAAAACTAGACGGATTATTGCTCTTTGTATGGTGGCTGCCATGCCGGTATTATTATTATCGGGTCTAGTCTATGGTATTTATATGGATTTTGAGGATAAAAAGGTAGCAGAAGCACAAACGGTTGAAGAGACTATGGCAGATGATGAAGATAATCTACATCAGGTCGATAATTCACTTGATGAGCAAGAAGAGAGTCCTAAAAGGGACTCTTCTCCTTCAGATGATGAAGAAGTATTTGTACCAAGCCAAGAAGAAATGCAGAATGCTCAAAATGTTGCTGTAGAGTTTATAAAAGCCTTTCATTCGTTTGATGTTCAGAAGCCTGATGATTATTTAAAGCAAATCAAGCCTTATATGACAGAAAATTACTCCTTTTATGAAGCGTACCCTAAGAGGGGAACACTGGATAGCCAGAAAGTGAAGGTAACAAATACGTATGCGACACCAGGAGAGTTTCAAGAGCAGTTTCAAATTTGGAATGTAGAGGTGACAAGCGAGAATACTGACGTAGAAGGAAAAAAGGAGGAAATAAAGACTCCTTATTCTGTTTTACTTATCCCTGAAGGCGATGAATGGAAAGTGGACGGAGTGAGGGTAGATGAGTAACGAGGCTTTGGCTACAACTGATACTGTAAGTAAAGAGGCCAAAAGTGGCGGGGCAGTGTGGAAATGGTTGGTTGGAGGAAGTCTAGTGGCTCTTTCTCCGTTATTGATTATGGTTCTTTTGTTGTTAGGGTTTATGATTATTTTTATGATGATGTTTGGAACCATGACAGACAATAATACAGGAATCATAGGAGGGTCAATATCAGAGATTGGAGAAAATGAAATTCCGGCAGATTACCTTCCGATCTATCAGGCGGCAGAAGAGAAATATGGTGTGCCTTGGAACTTGCTTGCAGCTCATCATCGTGTAGAAACACGATTCTCAACCCTGGAAGTAATGATTTCTCCGGTTGGAGCAATCGGCCACCTTCAATTTATGCCTTTAACCTGGATTGGATGGTCATATCCTGGGGGGGATCGATTGGGAAATGCGGATATTCCAGATCATATCTTAACTGACCCCGAAATGGTAAAGAAGTATGGAGGTATGGGTGTTGATGGTAACGGAGACGGAAAAGCCGATCCGTGGGATTTAGAAGATGCTATTTTTTCTGCGGCTAACTATTTAGCTAAAAATGGTGCAGCAGAAGGAGATTTGCAAAGAGCTGTTTATGCTTATAATCATAGCAATGAATATGTCAATCAAGTACTCTATTATGCTGATCTCTATGTAGAAGGATATGTGGCCATTGATGAAGTGGTTGCGGGTGAGAGTGGTTTTGCCCGGCCGTTGGACACTACAGTTACATCAGAATTTGGATTAAGGGTTAATCCGATTACTGGTGAATCTAGTGATTCGCACAAAGGGGTTGATTTTGCTTGTAGTATTGGTCAATCTATACCAGCTGCAAAGGACGGAAAGGTTGTTTATGCAGGGTGGCAAAATCCAAATAATCATAAAGAAGGATACGGACTGTATGTATGGATTGATCATGGAAGTGGCTATAAAACCACATATGCGCATTTATCTGACTTAAATGTAAGTGTAGGAGATACTGTTAAATTAGGAGATAAAGTTGGAGGATGTGGAAGTACTGGATCCTCAACAGGGCCACATTTGCATTTTGAGATTTTTCAAAATGGGGTAAGAGTTGATCCATCGCCATTTATCGGTTTATAAATAGTTTTTAAAAATTAATGGAGGGGAATTTATGACTAGAACTGCTTTACACCCCCACACACTAGAAGAACTTGATATTGTTAAATGGGAGTTAAAATATAAAGCAATAGATATTAAACCATTGTGTCCGGTGTGTAGAAAGGAACTATTTATCAGAGCAAGTTCCACACCAGCCAAGGCTTCTCATTTTGTTCACTATAAGAACTCTGGATGTCCAACTATTGATGAGAATCGTAAAAAATATGAGGGGTTAAGACCAGTAGAAATGGATTTTAAAAATGCTAAAAAAATAAAAAAAGAATTTATCAATAATATGTGGCTTGTTTATCAGAAATGTAATTCTCTTTGTAGTGAAGACCCAAACAAAAAGGGATTAAACCAAAAGCAATTTAAAAAAATGGTGGACAAAGCAACCGAAAATGACATTTGGTATTATAAAGGTTTGACTTTAGAATATCTACCGTATGTTCTATTAGTTAACTATGGAGTGTTTCGAGAGTTAAAGAGAAAATGTTACTTTGTATTTGATAGTAAGTTAACTAATTATGATGACCTTTGGACAAAAGGGAAAGTGAAAAAGAAGATTTGGAAGGTTTACTATGAGGATAATGATGTAAAAGGAATAAACATTGATTTTAACACGTCTGATATAGCAACTGATTATTTTATGTTTTACGTATTGGGACTACAACAAAACAAAAAAGAAGAAAAATTTTTCGAAATGTGCGAAATATAGGAATGATGTTAATTAGAAGAAATTCAAAAGAGGAGAAAATACAATGGAATTACCTTCCTTTCCTTCTAAGAACCCCCACTTATTCATTTTTGCAGAAGAGGATATGAAGTGGTTTGAAGATTTTATAAAGTCGAAAGAGTTTGCAGAGGCTTTAGCGATTGTATGGTGTTATGGAACTTTAAGTGTTGACTCATTTACAGTCAGGTGTAAAAACAGATCTATTGTGGCGCGTTTTAAAGAGTTAGTGCGTAAAACGCGTCCCCTTCGATCGCAAACTGCTTATATACAAAGTGATAAAAATAAACCTTATGATCAATGGGTGTGTAGTATGCATTATATGCACCCATTTGTCTTGCAAATTAAGAATATGGGATGGGTTCCGATAACTTATGAAGATAAGCCTTATCCTACGGGTGAATTTGATGATGAAACGTTTGTTAAAACGTATATTAAGATACATCATGCGCTGGACAGTTCTTATAGTAAAAAGATAAAGTATACACGTCCGCGTCTCAGAATCCATGGGACTGATAATGTATTAGAGAAAATAAACAATCACCTTATTGGGAATTTAAAAATAGGTAAGAAGAAGATACAAAAAATTAACATTTCTAATAAAACTAAGTATCTTCAATATACATCCAAAATAGAAATACCGATAATTTTAGAATATGTACAGGCTCAGGAATCTATAGAAAAATACAATTCTTTAAAATTAGGTTATTCTCCTTAGAATTGATTCTACGAGTTTTTTGTATTCATTATAATTTTTTATCTGGAGAGGAGGAAACGAATAGTGATTTTTGGTGTTATTTTATTTTTCACATTGATGATTATACTGATAAATGTTGTATTTGTGGATCATAAATGGAAAGGTAGTCAACCCATGGAATTATTTATACATAAGTTTTCAAAAGGTATAATAACTTCTATGCTTTCTCTTTGGTTTGTAAGTGAGTTTGTTAAAGAAGTTGATGGAGGGTTGCTTACACTTTCGAATGGGATAGGGAAAGAATATTTATTCGATTGGTTTAGTGTGGGGTTGCTTACACTGTTTTTTTACTATATTGCTCATGCGGCTGTCAACTTCTCTGTGAAGTCATTCGTTAAGAATCCTATAGAAATAAAAGAATCTAAATTATTTGGGTATTTAATTGCGCCTGTAGCAAGTTTAACTTTTTTATTTTATATAGGAATTACTGATAAAATGTGGATCCTGGTGTAGAGTGTGTAGTGGGATTTAGAGTTTATAATAAATTTATGGAGGTTGGTTGTATGAAAAGTACGGGTATTGTTAGAAAAGTAGACGAGTTGGGTAGAGTGGTTATTCCTAAAGAGTTAAGGAGATCATTGGGTATTAACGAAAAAGATCCTTTAGAAATATATACTGAAGGTGAACAGATTATTTTACAAAAGTACTAAATGCAAAAGCCTGTGTACTTACTGGTGAAATCAGTGATGATAATGTTAGTTTAGCTAATGGGAAGATTGTTTTAAGTAGAGTTGCAATACAATTAATTCAGAGTGAGTTAAAAGATTATATAACTGTAAAATGAGTTTACAACAATACAGGATGAAAGTAGGACGGAGAATGCGTACCATATATCCAATCAAATATTATAGTCAGGAAGGATTTGTTGAACGGAAAATCGAGATAAATGAGGAAGACCTAAAGATGATCATTGAAGACTATCTCATGAGACATGTTGATTTTGATGAGATCGAAATCGTTAATAACCGTCCAATAAACATATGGCTTTATGCCAAGTGCAGAAGCTACGTAAATGATGAAGATTCTGATAGTGATGAATCTTATTTGGATGCAGAAGTAGAAATTAAGGGAGACTATGACGGGAATCCTACATGAACAGTTTTTTATTAATGGCAGTTTTACAATTATTATATTTTAGCAAACTCATATAAACCCCATACATCCTTCAAGTTTACTTGGTGTATGGGGTCTTTTTGTGTTTGAAAAGATAAAATCATCATTGTTAATTATACAAAATAAAGTTATAATATAATTGAGTTTTACATATTATGAGTCATCGGTGGAAATAAGGAGGGATGAAAAATGAAGAAGGGAGGACGAAAACCAGGAGCAAAAGACCCTATTCGATCATTAGAAAAAATTGATGAAATAAAAGAGTGGTTATTGCGACATTCGTCTTATCGAAATTACTTTCTTTTTTATTTTGGAATTAATACAGGATTACGTATTAGTGATATTTTACGCCTTCGTGTAAAAGATGTACGGGGGAAAGATGTGACCAAAATAAAGATGAAAAAAACTGAACATACTGTTGAGATTTATTTTAATGTTGTTTTACAGAGGGAGATTGATAAATACACACAAAGAATGGCCGATTCTGATTGGTTGTTTCCAAGTAGAGAAGGAGAAAAAACGATATCTAGACAAATGGCCGATAAAATTTTGCGTGATGCTGCTTTGGGATGTGGGATAAACCAAGAGGCTTGGGGAACACATTCGATGCGGAAGACATTTGGTTATCATTACTACCAAAGAACAAAAGATGTGTACTATTTAATGAAATTATTTGGTCATACTACCCAATCGCAAACTTTGCAATACATTGGTATTGAGTCTGATGAGATAAGGAAAACCATGGAAAATTTCACACTTTAATAGTTTTACTACATTTATTTTTGTATGGTGTGTAGTAAAACCGAAGGGGGATGTTCTTTCTGAGAGAAAAAGGAAAAACAACACCTGGATTTTTAGTGAAACAAAAAGCAAAAGGGAAAGTGTATATTTTATTAAAGAAAAGTAATCGTCAGGGCAAAAAGGTATATAGCCAATCAATATATAGTTTTGGTTCAATGCCAGGTGCTTTAGAAAAAATGTATTGGTTAAGGGATCATCCTGAGGAATTCCCTACAAAATTAAAAAAACAAGGATTTGATCTTGTTGATCTTTATGATTGGATCTGGACTATTGAAACTAGAAGAAAAAAGAACGGAAAACCTTTTGATGTTTTTGGATAAATCCCGACATAACTTGGGAACATCACGAAGGAAGAAGTAAAGGAGGAAACAAATGAAGATATTAGAAATCTATAAAGAAGATGGGAGTATTATTGTTGAGCAAATTAATGAATTTAACACCAGTGTTAGGCTCGATCACAGGGTTACTGCTCTAGTCCGTCATAAGGATTACAATAAATGTAAAATGAACAGATGAAATTAATTCTTTTAGCTCTCTTGCTGGTGTTTCCCTATCAAAATTATACTAGAAATAAACACCATAGATTAGAGGGGAAAGTATTGAAACGAAACTGGACTGAAGAAGAGCTTATAACTGATTTTATACTCATACCAGATGAACTAAATTTACTTATGGGGAATAGAACCGAGGCAAACCGTTTGGGTTTTGCCCTGTTATTGAAATACTTCCAACAGGAAGCAAAATTCCCAACGACAAAACAAGATATTCCAAGAGTTATTATTGAATATATTGCAAAACAAATAGATGTATCCCCAGATCGATTTGAAGAGTATGGATGGGGTGGAAAAGAAAAAACTTATACTCGACATCGTAACACGATAAGAGAATTTTTTGGTTTTCGAGAGCTTACAGGTGCGGATAATGAACGATTAAGCGAATGGTTGGCAGAGCAAGTATCCCTGACACATGATATTGATTTCTTAACCAATCAATCCTATGGCTTCTTTCGCAAACAGAAAGTAGAACCTCCTTCCCCCGGGAGTTTAAAACGAACTATTGATTCCGTAATTGATACCTTTGAAAAAAAGCTGTATGAGACTACATATGAGCAACTATCTCTCGAAACATGCCATCAAATTGATGCCTTATTGGATTCCCATGTCAATGAGGGACAAGAAACAGAAAACCGTGAGATTATGACTTTCCGGGATCTTTTGTCTTCCCCACGTAAGCCAAGTGTTGCCACAATGGAGATAGAATTACAGAAGTTATTAGCCATCCGGAACCTGGGTATCCCTGAGGGCCTTTTTGATCATCTGGCGCCCAAACTTGTCACTAAGTATCGCTTTCGTGCTGCAACTGAAACCGCCACAGAACTGCGTGCACACCCTCCAGCCATTCGTTATACCATTCTGTCAGTTTTATTCTCACATCGGCAATCCGAGATTATTGACGGACTGGCGGATTTATTAGATGAAATTACACACAAATTTGGCAACAAAGCAAAGAATACGACACGTAAAGAAACGGTGGAAGAATTAGAAAAAGTACAAGGGAAAAATAAGCATATCTTAAATCTATTGAAAGCAACCCTTGATCACCCGGATGGAGTCATTCAGGATACGTTATACCCAATTGTAAGTTCTTCCACAATTCGTGATATCATCAAGGATCTGTCCAGAAGTAGTCGGGAATATAAAGAGAAGATTTATACTAAGATGCACGCCTCGTATCGAAGTCATTACCGAAAGGCTATTTGTGAGATTTTAAAAAATCTTACATTCCGTTCTAATAATGAAACATATCAGCCAATTGTGGAAGCACTGGGAGTCATTTTGGAGTACAGTGATAGTGGTCAACGCTTTTTTGCTGTTGGAAACGACGTTCCCATTGATGGCGTCATTCAAGCAAAATGGAAGGATATTATTATTGAAAAAGATACAAGAGGCATCGAACGGGTTAATAAAATCAATTATGAAATTGCCGTTTTACAATCGTTACGAACCCAACTTCGTTGTAAGGAAATTTGGATTGAAGGTGCAAGTCGATATCGAAATCCGGACGAAGACTTACCGCAAGATTTTGAAGAACATAAAAAAGAATATTTTCAAGCTCTCAAAGTACCACTTGATGTAGAACCATTCATTGCAGATATTAAGCAGACCATGAAGGATAAGCTCGATAAGCTGCATGAAGGGATTGCCAATCGCAGAAATGATAAAGTGGCTGTCACCAATAGGGGCAACAATGGCTGGATCCGGGTGACACCACTCGATAAACAGACCGATCCGCCTCTTGACTGTTTTTCTTATCTTTCATTCCAAATTATTCTAAAAAAATTATGCTTCAATAAACACTTTTCGTCCATTTAAATCTTGTATATCTCGGTTATTATCATCATAATATTTGTTGAATTCTTCAATTTGTTCTTTTGAAATTTCCACACTTTCTGTTAATACATACCATTCTACATTTTCTGTTAATGGTGGAGTAGTTAACGAACCTAAATAATGATAATAATCTAAGTTAGATGGTAATAGTTGTTGTACATCGAATGAATCAATTGTTACATTTTCTTTGCCTTCCGCATTTTCCTTAGCTGCATCTAAAATTTGTTGAAAGGCTTTATTCTCTTGTCCTTCTGTGAGCATAACTCCAATAACAGCTAATCTTCCATCTTGTGCTGCATGAACAAAATGTGCTTCAATTGGAAAATATGTTCCATCTATTGTATGTTCACTTTCTGCATGAAAATGGCATTGTTTTAGGGTAAATAGTCGATTGTTAATTTCTGCTTCTCCACTTAACCCAACTTGAATACTATGACCATTATCTTCAACGGATGTTCCGATGGACTCATAATTTAATTCTAATTCTTCCCCATCAAAATCTTCTACATCTGCTGTAGTAATATTTATAGGCGACTGCATTTCACCTGAGACAAATTCCCACTCTTCTTGGTGGTCATAAGTAAAATGCCCTGCTTCAGAATGAGCCTTCTCAGACTTTTCCTCATGTGTACTTGCTGAAACCCCTGTTGACGCATCATTGGATGAACACCCTGCTACCGTTAATAGCCCAACAGCCATTCCCAATAATATGATTTGTTTCTTCATCTTATATCCCCTCTTTTTTCTATTTCGTATTACGTAATATATTTTATATAGAATTTTACATTTAATCTAATACATAATAATGTATATATGTATTTATTTTATTAAATGAATGAGGTGTTTAATAAATGGAGATCCTTCAACTTAAGTACTTTCAAACAGTAGCGTATACAGAACATATTTCATTAGCTGCCAAACAATTAAATATTGCACAACCATCTTTAAGTCTTACCATTAAAAGATTAGAAGACGAATTAGGAACTACCTTATTTGACCGAAAAGGAAGAAACATACAATTAAATGAGTCCGGTAAAATACTTTTGAAACATGTAAATAACTTATTTATAGAGATAGAAAATGCTCAAACAGAAATTAACATGAATAAACATGAACTTTTAAATACAATAAAAATAGCTGTATCCAATCCAAGATTCTTATCTGGGCTGCTAAGTGCATTCATTTGTCAAAATCCACATACAAAAATCCAACAAGTATTAGGTGGAAGAAATACCATTCGTGCAGGCTTACAAAAAGGGGATATAAACTTAGGAATAGCATGTCCACCTCTTGAAGAAGAGGATATAGAAAGCATTACCTTAGTAGAAGAGGATATTGTTTTAGTACTTCCATCTAATCATCGGCTAGTACATGCATCAGAAATCAAGTTAAGTGACCTTTCAAATGATTCATTCATTTCTCTCGCTAATAATAAAGAGTATAAATTATTTACAGCAAACCTATGCAAGAAAGCTGGCTTTACACCAAATATACTATTTGAAGTAGATTTTAATATTTTATTAGAGATTATTATGTTAAATCAGGGGGTAGCTTTATTACCAGTTTGGGTTTGTAGAAAATGCAAATTACAATATAAAAGAATTTCTGACATGGCTCCAACCTATACAATAGGATTATCATGGATGAAAAATAAACACTTATCTCCTTCTGTCGAATCATTTCGAACATTTATCATCGACTACTTTAAAAAAAATGAACATATGTTCAAACACTAGTGTTGCATAAATATTGTCGCAATTTTCAGTCTGATTATCCTCCCTGTTTAGAGCCAAAAAGGTAAATACCT
>NZ_JACSQT010000023.1 GCF_014836495.1 Cytobacillus stercorigallinarum
CATCCCACCCTGGCTATGAAGGAATAGAACCATGGAAGATTCCCTCAAAAAATGTAAGGGGATAAATCATATCACTAATTAATAGTTGAAAACAGTGGTTTAGAATTTTACACAATATTAAGGACTTGACTGAGCATTTCCTCTTTGCTCACACATCTACCTCATTTCTCGTTCACTTGTGGGGGTATTTCCTCTTTGCTCACACATCCACCTCATTTCACACTCTCTTGTGGGGGTATTTCCTCTTTGCTCACACATCCACCTCATTTCATACTCTCTTGTGGGGGCTTTTCCTCTTTACTCACACATCTACCTCATTTCTTACTCTCTTGTGGGGGTATTTCCCCTTTGCTCACACATCCACCTCATTTCATACTCTCTTGTGGGGGTATTTCCTCTTTGCTCACACATCCACCTCATTTCACACTCACTTGTGGGAGCATTTCCCCTTTGCCCACACATCTACCTCATTTCACACTCACTTGTGGGGGCTTTTCCCCTTTGCCCACACATCTACCTCATTTTCACTCACTTATGTAGGCAATTGAACTTTCTTTTCCCTAAAGTTCTACGCATAACTCAAAATTACACTGCTAGCCCTTTCGTTCACCCCGTCAACTTCGTCAAATATCAATCATTAACATAAAAAGGTGAAGAACCCTTATGATTCCTCACCTCTCTATTATTATTTCCTTGCCACATGGACCTTCAATTGTTTGCCTTTAACCGTTGTATGCTTCATCGTTTCCAAAACAAGTGGACCTTTATCATTTAATATTTCCACATAAGTGGCAGTATCTTGGATAGTAATGATCCCGATATCGTCGGCTGTGACGCCGTCTATTTTGGCAATTGTACCAACAAAATCAACTGCTCTTAGTTTCTTTTTCTTGCCGCCATTGAAATAAAGCTTCATAATCTGTTCATTTAATTTTTCACTTTTCGCTTCTTTTACTGGTGGCTCGCTGTTCAGTTTTTCCAAAAATGCTGGTCTTGCCGCCGACACTGCTGCTTTCGCAGGCGCTTCAGAAGCAGGGATTCGGAAGCCAATGTATGATTCGATTTCTTTAAGGAACTTATCTTCATGCGGTGTCACAAAAGTAATTGCTTTACCATGATGTCCTGCTCGCCCTGTTCTTCCTGCCCGGTGCACATAGCTTTCCTTCTCTAACGGAAGATCATAATTGATGACATGAGTGATCTGGTCAATATCAATCCCTCTGGCTGCGACATCCGTTGCTACCAAGTAACGAAATTCTCCTCTTCGGAAGTCTTCCATTACTTCTAAACGATCGTATTGCTCCATGCCACCGTGGATCATATCGCAATCATAGCCTTTATCCGTCAACTCGTCACACAGTGTATCAACACGCTCCTTCGTGCGGCAGAAAATAATTGCACTGTCCGGATTCTCAATGGTTGTCACATCCTCTAACAAGGACAACTTTTCGTTTTCCGATACGGTATAAAGGCTATGTGCAATATGGTTCGTCGCCTGTTCGCTTGCTTTAATTTCAATATCAACCGGTGTTTTCATGTAGTTAAGTGACAACGTTTTTACCCGGTCTGGTAATGTTGCCGAGAAAAGATACGTATTCCGCTGTTTGGGCATCTCTTCAATAATCGCTTCCACCTGTTCAATAAAGCCCATATTAAGCATCTCATCCGCTTCATCGATAACTAAATATTTCACTTCATCCAACACAAGCGTGCCCTTTTCAATATGATCGAGCACACGTCCCGGTGTCCCGACAACGACATGCATTTTCTGCTTTAGTTCATTCTTTTGGATATGAAACGGTTGTTTTCCAACAATCGCAGACGCTTTAACCCTTTTAAAACGCCCGATATTGATGATGTCTTCTTTCACCTGTACGGCCAGTTCCCGCGTTGGTGTCAGTACAATCGCTTGTGGCTTATTCTCTTGCCAATCAACTAACTCACAAATCGGAATCCCATAAGACGCTGTTTTTCCGCTTCCTGTTTGTGATTTAACAACAAGATCAATCTTTTCTAGAATCAATGGAATAACCTTTGCCTGTACTTCAGTCGGTTTATGATAATCTAAACTATCCAAAGCACGCACAATCTCACCGCTTAATGGATAATCTGTAAAACTCGTATTGGTCATGTAAAAACCTCATTTTTTTCTTATTATTCTCTTTCATAAACCTCTATTATACCTTATCCACTTACGAAAGTGACAACGGTCCAGTTCAAACCTCACGTTATGTAAGGAAATCTCTAATTAATTAAGAACCATTCAATAGATACATAAAACGAAAATAAAAATACAACAATGAGAAACACACCTATTCCTCTCTGTTCTTTTTTAAATGCTTCTAACCCTAAAACCAACATAGTAAGACCTAAAAATAAAATCATGATATCGCTAAACCTAAAATCTTTTGTCATTACGCCATAACTCGCCATTACTAGCCAGATGACCGAAAAGACATAACGTAAGATTCTCAACAAAATAATCAAACCTTTCTAAATAAAATTCATTGAATTAACTATCCATTGTTTTGTGTCATTCTTAATCTAGTGTTAGCGTATTAGAAAATAATGAAAAAATAGAGGAAACGTTTGTGATTATTCCTTAAAATAAGTATAGTTAGTACTTAACGAACCATTTAAAAAGGATGTGGCAATATGCGCCTTAATAAATATATTAGTGAATCAGGAAAGGCTTCTAGAAGAGGAGCGGATAAATTAATTGCTGACGGAAGAGTCACTATTAATGGGAAACGTGCCAAGATTGGCACTCAAGTCGAGCCCGGCGATGACGTTCGCGTGGACGGCAACCAAATCCGTGTAGCCAGGAATAATGTTTATATTGCGCTCAATAAACCTGTGGGCATTACGAGCACGACTGAAAAAGGTGTGAAAGGGAATATTGTTGACCTCGTGAATCATCCCTTACGAATCTTCAATATCGGTCGTCTTGATAAAGATTCAGAAGGCCTAATTCTCATGACAAATGACGGTGATATCGTCAACGAAATCTTGCGTGCAGAAAACCAGCACGAAAAAGAATATATCGTTTCCGTCGATAAACCGATCACGCCTGAATTCGTGAAGCAGATGTCAGAAGGTGTGAAAATCTTAGGAACCACTACCCTACCTTGTAAAATCGACCCTTTATCAAAATTCGATTTTCGCATCACTTTAACACAAGGGCTTAACCGCCAAATTCGTCGCATGTGTGCTGAATTCGGCTACGACGTATTACGTTTACAAAGAATTCGCATCATGAATATCAACTTAGGCTCCCTTCCACCTGGACAATGGCGCGATTTGTCTAAGAAAGAGAAGAATCAATTGTTTAGAGAATTGAATTATGAGCCGAAGGAATGGTAAAAAAGGAATCTAGGCTGACCTAGATTCCCTTTTTATTTCCCAAACCGCTTACGATACCCACATTTCCTACATAATTCCTCTACAGCCTCTCTTCGTGAAAAGCCATCAACGAGATTCTTCGCACGATCCATCTCAATAATGTCCGAAAATGAATTTTCATTAATATTACCGAGATTGATGATACCCTCACCATCTAAACAACACGGAATCACGGTTCCATTCGCTAAGATGCCTGCTTGATTACGCATGCCGTAGCAAAAGCCTTTGCCATCATCCTCTTCTTCATGAAGAGCGGGCCACTGAAATTCATAATCTTGATTAATATAAATGCGATCAGCAATTTTCACGCCGCTACCAGGCACGACTTTCTCTTCAATGCGGTAATCTAAGTTAAATTCTTTTTCAATGATTTCCAGCACTTCTCTATTTCGTTTTTTCTCCAAATTCGTCGCATTATCCTGCGTCAAATTCCATAACCGTAGTGACACAATCAGCTCCGATTGACTCGTCGCTTCCTTAATAAACGAAAGGATGCTCTTCACATAGCCTTCTTTATCTTCCGAACCAATATGACCATCAAAACTATGAAGTGAGAAATTCATCTGCCTTAGAGCCGGCTTATTTAATAGCTTCTCTCTCTTCTTATTAATGAGCGTTCCATTGGTCGTAATATTCACCTTAAAGCCTTTTTCATGACTGATATCAAGCAACTGCCCAATTTTCGGATGCAGCAGCGGCTCACCCTTCACATGCAAATAAATATAATCCGTATGCGGCTTAATCTGATCCAACCGTTTCGTAAAATCTTCCAATGAAATAAACTGCTTCGCCCGTTCTGTCGGCGGACAAAAACTACAAGCCAAATTACAAACACTCGTAATCTCTAAATAAAACTTCTTGAACTTTTTCAACTTCTCTTCCTCGATTCTTTAACAACTTCAAACAATTTGCACTACTATACTAATTAAAGCAGATATATCGGGGGATGGGTATAGGGAGTTTTTTGGCCCACTACTACAAATAGGTATTGATTAGCTCGTAACACCTTTCTTCAGTAAGATTGGCTAGCACCGATACATATTCTAGCTGTTCCTGTGTTCCACCTTCAAACTTTAATGACGCATTTTTTGCCGTATCATCTCTTTCATTGAGCCAATTTCGTTGTTCTTCTCTTAAATGAGCCATCTCTTTTGTTGAAAGTTCCTCCTCTAACACCTGATAAACTTCATTCAACAACGCATCCCAAGCATCATATCGATCACCCTCTACTTTTTTCATTGCATAAGTGGATGCATCCGCTGGTTTTACTTCTTCCAACTCTTTTTGCGTACGATTGAACTCTTTTATATACGTCTCTTTTAAAGAATTCTCATTATGAGTGATTAGAGGCTGTTCCTTTTCGCTTTGGGTAGGGACTTGTTTTGATTGTTCCGGATCTAACTGTTTATTAGTCTCATTACCAGTATTTCCACAAGCCGAAATCATAAGCAATAATAAAAGCCATACAGTGGTAATAAAAATCCCTTTATTCTTCATACAATCTCCCCCTCGTTCCTCTATTCCACATCTCCTATTTTTTCATAAAAAGGGTAATTTTTCACCTATCAATCTGTAAATCTCTAACTTCCTTCGTTACAATAAAAGGAAGATCTTTTTGGAGGGAGTAACAAAAATGGTTCCTATCTCTAAGATTTCTCTTTGTTGTCTGGGAATAATCATCATGTTGGGTGGATGTTCTAATCCAACTGACACGAGTGAGACAAATGCTTCTGATGACGCCTTAGTAAGTGTGGCGGAATACAACGGTGAAGGCTATGCCTTACCCTACGGAAAAGAAACCGATCAGATTGCCGAAGATCATCGAGAGCAAATTGAAGAGGCCACAGTCACACTTTTTCAAGAAAACTACCAAACCGAAGTCGTAGTGCACAATGTAGTCGGAGCATTAGATGCCGCCACGGTCTTTGTGGAATCGGTGGGTGAACCTCATTTTTATACATACGCCGTTGTACCAATTGATGAAAAAGAAAAGAAAGTAATGACCGAGCAAATTTCAGCCGATGCCTTTCAAGTAGAAAACGCTATTAAGGGCGGGTTGTATCATATGATTTTTAGCGAAGAGTTCAAGAAGCTTGATAATTACTTTGAGTCATTGGTTGCAGAAGGAGAAGTGATTGGTAAAACAGAAGCAGCGCTTAAAAATGTTGGTGGACATGGCTTTATGACGCCTTATTATTTTATTACCTTAACAAGTAAAGAAGAGGCTATTCAACCCGTCTATGACCTATATTTGAACGACTCTAACGAGAGTGTAGTGGCTTTACGAAACGCCTATAAAACAGACTTATTTGATTCAGAAAACTTTAAAATTAATATTCAATTATTCATGGCTGATAAAGAGGAAAATCCAAGTGAAGCTATTTTTCATGAGGTTACTAAAGTGTTAGAAGAAATGGACTCGATACCAAGTGGCACCTATAGCTTTTCTCTCAATGATCATTACATCGATAAAAAAAGTGGTGAAGGAGCGAAAGAAAATTCCTTAAAGCGGAGTTTTCCAGATTATATTGTGAAGGAATAAATTCTTATGAAAGGAAAACACCGCCTTCATTTAACTAATATCTTTAATTGTATTTATATAGATTTGTTTATACTTCATCGCATTTTTACCAATCGAACAATAATAAGGATGTGGTAAACGTTCAGCTATTGGATAGTGTAATCTTCCGCTCTTTCTCATCTGCTTTAAGGATCGCTCAACTTCTTTACTTAAGGGAATGATTATTTTGGGTTGAACCATATCCATTTCTGCAATAAATGTGTCTGTAAAAGTCGTTGCTAGCGATGACGGCAAATCATAATAATTCAAATTTTTACCGTCTCTTGTAAAACCAAACCAAGAGATATTTGTCATATATACATTTTCATAGAATGATTCTCTTCCTACTTCATTAATAATGGAGAAAATGAATTGCGCACTCTGTTCTCTATCATCACCCTCTATGTCAGAAAGCAACTGAGAGATAGACCTAAAATCAAGAAAGGGAATACCTGTCTTACCAGCGCCATTTCTTCCGGGATTAATACCGCATAGGACTATTCTACTCGCATTAGATCTATATACCGTTCGATAATATCTTTGTACAAGTTCGAGGTTCTTATTAAACCCATCCAAAACCGTAATCTTTTCTCTCTTAAGAATTTCTTTCACGACAGGATTATGGTTGAGGTTAGTATAAAAGTCAGTATGCAAATTTAGAATTTTATCCATACACCCACTCCTTCAAAGGTTATAGGACTTATATTCTATGAAAATGGATGGTTTCCCTGCAAATATAAAATCGTTGAGAAAGGCTGTATAAATTATGACTAGACTAACGGGAATTTTGCTCTACAGTATGGGTATAAGCGTATTATTGTCTGGATGTGCCGAAATGAATAATACAGAACAGACCCCCACTTCAGATGAATTCTTGATAAGCGTTCTAGAGTACAATGGAGAGGGCTATGCACTGCCTTATGGCAAAGAAACTGATCAGATTGCGGAAGAATACCGAGAGGAAATTGAAGCTAAAACTATTAAGTTTTTTCAAGAAAACTATCAAACTGAAATCGTTGTGCACAATGTAGTTGGCGCTTTGAATGGTGCCACTATCTTTGTTGAATCTGTCGGTGAACCGCATTTTTATACAAATGCGTTTGTTCCAGTTGATGAAAAAGAAAAGAAAGTGATGACGGACCAAATCTCAGCCGATAACTTTCAAGTAAAAAACGCAATTAAGGGTGGACTATACCACATGATTTTTAGCGATGAATTCAAGAAGCTTGATAAACACTTTGAGTCGCTAGTTGCAGATGATGTAACAGGTAAAACGCTAGAGTCTCTCCAAAATGTTGGGGGCCATGGCTTCCAAACTCCCTATTACTTTATCTCTATAACTAATAAAGAAACAGCTTTAGAGCCGGTATACGAGCTTTATATGCAAAACCCTGAAGAAAGTGTAAAACATCTTAGGGCTACTTTTGAAGATGAGCTATTTGACGCAACGAACCTGTTCATCAACATTCAATTATTTATGGCGGAAGAAAAAGAAAAGCCGAACACAGCATTGTTTGATGAACTTACACAGGAACTCGAAGGAATGGATGAAATCCCCAAAGGCTCTTATAGTTTTGTCCTTAATGATCATTTTATAGATAAACAAAGTGCTAGTGGTATGGGTGAGCATTCGATAGATATGGTGGGGCATATTATAAAAGAATAACCTTAATATATCTGACTATTCTCCTATTTTTGCATAAAAAGGGTAATTTTTCACCTTTATAACTGTAAATATCTAACTTTATCCGCTACAATAATGGAAGATGGCGAAGCCCTTTAGGGAGGATAAACAAACTATGAGGAAACTAACTAAAATATTGCTCTGTAGTATTGGGATTACAATGATGCTTGGAGGCTGCTCAGATATGAATGATACAGATAAGAATGGTAACGATAATGAAAAGGTAAAAGAAACAGGAGCTTCCCCATCAGATAATGGACTGGTCAGTATTCTAGACTACAACGGGGAAGGATATGCGCTTCCATACGGGAAAAAAACTGGTGAGATTGCAGAGGAAAATCGGGAACAAATCGTAGAAGCCACAATCACATTTTTTCAAGAAAAATATAAAACTGAGGTAGTCGTGCATAATGTGGTCGGAGCAAAGGATGGAGCTACCGTCTTTGTTGAATCGGCAGGTGAACCTCACTTTTATACATATGCTGTTGTTCCGGTAAATGAAAGTGAAAAGCAAGTTATGACAAAGCAAATTTGGGCAGATGAGTACCAAGTGCAAAATGCGATCCAAGGCGGACTATATCACATGATTTTCAATCAAGAATTCGGGCAATTGGATGATTATTTTACAACTCTTGCGAAAGAAGAACAAATTACGGGTAAGAATGAAGAAGCTCTCCAAAAAATGGGCGGTCATGGATTTATGACTCCTTATTATTTTATTTCCACTGACGCGAATGATGCTGCTATCAAACCAGTATACGATCTTTATTTACAAAACCCTGATTCAAATATTGAAACTTTAAGAAATGCTTATGAGGAAAGCTTATTTGATAAGGAAAATTTCCAGATTAATATCCAGTTATTTATGAAAGAAAAACAAGCGGAACCAAGTGAAGAGATTTTCACTCAAGTGACAACTGACCTCGAGGAAATGAACAATATTCCTAAAGGAACTTATAGCTTTTATTTAAATGACCATTTTATTCATGAAGAATCTGGTGAAGGTGCCAAAGATAATTCTCTAAAGCGAGCTTTTCCTGATTATATTATTAAAGATTAAAAGAAGGTGAATCTATGACTACCATTGAAAATTCACCCCAAATAAATAATGACAAAGATTTAGTAGAGTTGGCAGGTTATCATGCCTATACCTACCCTTTAGTGGAATCGCGATTAGAAGTAAATAACAATTCTTACAGAGTGATTAATACACTTTACCAAGATCCAACCGGGCTCGATGCCATGACAGTATTAAATATGGAGACGAATGAAATATCCATCATCTATGTCGGTACAGATGCGAGTGGAAAATACGGCAAGCAAGATATCATAACAGATGTGCAGCTTTTAAGTGATCTGACTCCTGCCCAGCTTGCTGCGGCAAGGGACTACTATGATGAGATGAACCGGGAGTATAAACAAGTCGGCGGTGTCCAATCAATCGCAGGAAATTCCCTTGGTGGTGGGTTGGTAGGCGCTGTGGCTATCGAGAATCCAGAGGTTAATGCAGTTACTTTAAACCCTGCTCTCCTTCCTGATGGGATGGTTGATCCTAATCAAACTTATGATCATATCACTAACTACTTCAGTAGCTACGATGTATTGACACAGACTTTGATCGCATTAAATCTGCATGACAGAATTCCAGGTAAACAGTATGAAATCTTTAATGGAATTCCCGGATTTTCCATGCTTGCTACAAACCACACAGGCTATTTACGTAATGAAGATGGTTCCCAGTACTATGTGATTGGGGAAGTTGGCAAACCAGGATACGGTAAGATTTATATCGATGCAGATGCTCATATCGTTTCTAGCATCTGGACGGGTATCCCCCTTTATGGCGGTCAATCTGAACGTATTGAAATTAACAAAGAAAACCTAGATATACTGGCTACATCTCTACAGAATCATATAATGGAAAGATTGAATCTTTCCCGTGAATACCTTGGCCATTCGGTTGCAATTGTGGAACACGAAGGCAATCGGTATTATGAACGACTTAACCAACTGCAAAATACGTTTGAGAATTTGTTTGATAATATTATTAGTGAACCCCTATTTATTGGTATCACGAATATTAGCAACCGATTAACAGCAGAAATCGATCATCTAATTTCCGTATTAGATATTGCAGAAAACAATAGCAAATCTTTGAACTATATCTTAAATTCTCCACCAGCAGAACTTCTTGAACATATTTTTCAAACAGACATCAGTGTAGAAAGTATATTTGCACAGCTTCGTAATCAGCTATACGAACTCAAGGCAGATATTCAAAATATCTCAAGAAACATAATGCAAATCATCTCAGACAAAATTCCTGAATTGTTTAGAGGAGGCAAGGAAGCTTGGTATGATGCAGTAGTAGGTGAATTAAATGCCCATTATGGCATTGTGAATGGTAATAGAGATAAGCTTCTTTCTCATATCACTGAATTCCAAAAACAAGTACAAGATGTTGCCACGAACTTTCAAATGCAGGATCAGTCTCTAGGGCAATCGATTAAAAATAAATCAACTCATTCTCACTCCGTTTCAGTCCAGGGAACGAATACTTACACACTTGAAGACTCCCCTTACATGGAATGGAAAATGAAAATAAAAGACATTCAACTAGACACTGCCTACACTGCATTTACAGTATCGACACAGGCACTGCTTTTCCCACTTTTAGAAACAGGGAAAGTCGTGACTTTCGCCATCGAGAGCACACTTGAAATCTTATCAGCCAGTATCAAAGGAGCAACAAATATAGCATTAAGCCACACATTACCTGGAAAGCTCATCAGTCTATTCACAGACTATGATGATAAAATCAGAAACACCGTCTCAAACACACTCCAGCCACTAGACGAACTAGCTTCTACCGTCGAAGGCATCCGTAAAGGACTAGAACGGTTAATTAGCGAATACCCTACACTACTCAATCACTTTAGACCTTACGTAGAAAGCGCCATCTTTAACAACAATGGCTATTTTAATGTCCACCTCTATAACCAAGCATCCACCGCCATCCTAAAAGAGATGCAAATGCTATTTGACGATGTCGTTTATCAATTAGGTGACAACAAAGCGGATGCTATTAATGCTTTATGTGAGATATCGCGGAAGCTGAAGGTGAATATGGAGGTATTGTATGAGCAGGTGGAGCGTGGGACTTAAGGTTAGCGTATGCCCCCTTGTTTTTTTGGGGGTTACTTCATTTTTGAGTATCTAGCCCGTGATCAATTAGATGTCATAGATAATGTAAAAATTTGATTGGTTCTAACCCTTTACTCATTTCTTTCCTCTTTCCGTCATAGAATTTTAAAATTATTAAAGAAACATTTATAGTAAAAATACACTATTACCATCCTCATATTGAACTATTTACCTATTACCCCTACAATTTACATATATATTTCCAATTTTAACAAATAGCCATATTTGTACGAGACCTACGAGGTGACATATAATGAAAGTATTAGACGCTGATGAGTTACAGTCGGGCATAAATAACACGCAAAATGGATTGAAGCACTTAAGCAACCAGCTCGAAACGCTAGAAATGAGCATCCTTTCTATTAGTAGCTTAGAAAGCGAGCTCCGCGGGGAAGGCGGAAATTCCATCCGCGCGTTTTACAAAGACGTCCATCTCCCCTTTCTCCATTCAATGAAACAAATGGTAGAACAATATGAAGCAACATTAAAGGAACTCACCCAATCACTACGTTCACTAGATTCATCCAGCCGAGCGATGATACGACAAAGCTTCATACAACAAGACCTAACTCAAGGCATCAGAAGAACAAAAAACATCACAAGCGACTTAACGGACGAAGGCAACCGCACCATCCAATCAGTCGATGATATCGTCTCCTTGCCGAGGCTGGATGATCATCGGGTACATCAACATGCCCAATCGGCCACTAGTCAAATGACACAAACGATTGAGAGACTACATCACTTCGACCAACAACAAACAAATAAACTAGAAGCAACTGCCCAAGACCTATCAAGGCTCAAAAGCACCATCAGTGAAATCCAAACATTATTCCAAAATGGGACACTTAGTCTATCATCCTATCAGCCTAATCAGCTCGCTCACCTATTAAACAACCCAGTCATTGGCGGCATGTCATTATCACAAACCTATGGACCAATGGCACTCGGCATGATGCCAACCTATGCACCATTTTCATCCATGAACTTTGCCTTTGGTGGTCAGCCGATAAAGGATATCGAAAAGAATCAATCAACCTTAGGCTGGATTTCGACTGGTTTAGACTTCGTACCAGTTCTCTCCAATCTCAAAGCCGGTATCGAAGCTGCCACAGGAACCGACTTCATCACCGGTAGAGAAATTGGCAACCTAGAAAGAGCTGCCCTCGTCGCCGCGATCTTTGGTGGACCACTTGTTAAAGGTGGCATCAAGGTGGTGAAATGGGGAAGTAAACTTTTCAGTAAGGTTAAGAATGTCCTTAATCCACAGAAGGTTAAAACGGTGGTTGATGGGATCTTTAGTAAGGTGACACAAGGGTTTCATGCTTTGAGGAATACGGCTGCTGAGTTGATGAGGAAGTTTGGGGATGTTCGTATACCGCTGCAACCTCAGTTTGCATTGGCTGGGAGTTCTGGTGGTGTTATTAGAACAAGTGGTGGCATGACGTCTAATGTTAATGATACCTTGGTGAGAGCGAGTAGTTCGGTTAGGGATGCAGGTGGTAAGGGTACGGGTAAATTAACTTCAACAAAAGATATTTATAAAGTATCACCTAAAGATATTTCCCAAGCGCTGGAAGGCTATGAGCAAACTCATAAGTTCAAAGCACATTTTAGAGGGTTTGAAGTAAAAGCACAGCGTTCATTATCGCATATGTCTGATAAACAATTGGTATACTCATTTAAAAAAGGTTACTCACCAAAGGATGGAGCAAATGATACAATTGTACTACATCACCATGAACAAAAAGTTGAGGGACCAATAATTGAGATGCCTAGTAGATACCATGATTTGGGTAATAAAAGACAACATCCATTTGGAAATTCAGGTGGAGTTGGCAGTGGGGAAGCTAGGATAGAGTTTAATAAGTGGCGTAAAGAATATTGGAAGGCAAGATATGCTAATGAAATGATTAAAAGGGGGATTATTGAGTGAAGATAGAAATATTAAATGCTATCGATGATGAGTTCGAAATGTGCCCAGAAGCCTTTGGAGGACCTCTTAATATTGAGGAAGTAAATAAAGCAGAAGAAGAACTAAAAGTAAAATTGCCAGAGGACTTTAAAGAATTTCTTTTGAGATATGGTTCTGGAGCAGTCGGTGAGGCTATTATTTTGGGATTGAAAGAGGCAGAGTTTGTTGCGACACCATCATTTGTAGAGAAATCTCTACATTTTAGAAAAGCACTCCCTCAAGGGTATGAGAATTTTACTGCTATTGGTATAGACGGTGCAGGCAATCCAGTAGGCTTTAATTCTCCGAATACAGAAATTATTACATTTGACTTTAATTTCGGTGGGAAAGTAATTATAGCAGAGAGTTTTGAGGAATACTTAGAAAAAGCAATCCGTGAAGAATTAAATATACATTTTTAACATCCGGGATATTCATTGTAATAAGATAGACCAATAAAATGAAATTAATTGTAAGCACTTTATTGCCTAGTAGGCAAAAAGTGCTTTTTTGAGAGAAATTAACCCTTTGGACAACATAACAAATGATTTGTATCAAATTCATAGCTCACGATGGTTGTCCATCATGGAGTATTACGTAAAATGATAGAAACTGAAAATGAGGTCCGAAGTGCATCTGTAAAAAACGGACATGCTCCTATCCTTAATGATGCGGGTAGTGTTGCATCATTCACAATAAAAATGTGGTGAGTCATTATATGAGGAAAATAATATTCAATGGTACACACTTATTTCTAGAAAGGAACACGGTTTTCCGAAGCAATATCTTGTTTTGAGTGAAATGTCAGCAAATACTGTATTAGTGCTGGACACTGTAACAGATAAAGTTTATAAAGTTAATTTTGAGGGTGGAGATGAAAAGCTTTTAAAAGGTTAAAAGAAACTTGGTCATCGTTTTTTTATTTCTTAAAGGAATATTTTAATTGTTAATTAATGTTCAATAAAAGATAATTCTAAAACCATGGTTGATAGTATACCTTTCAAGGTTTTTTAAGTATCAATTACTATATGGTGAAATTTATATCGCGTTTGATTTAAATACTCATGATAGCTAGCAACATTACAAGAACATTTTAATACAACATCACATTGGTGGAGGTGGTCAAGCTGTAGCGGTACCCTCAAAACTACATCCAGGTTTAGGAGGGATTCATAATGCTGAATGGAGGAACCCGATTGGATAAAAAGGAATTATTTAACTTTATCAATGAACATAAGGAATCAGATAATTTTACAGGTGGAGTAGATGAGAGTCGAATTAATTCTATACAAAATGAGCTTGGGGTGGAATTACCAGAAAGTTATAAATGGTTTTTATATACTTATGGTTCTGGTGGGTTATATGTTGATATTTTAGGAGTGGCTAAGTCAAATAGAGCTCCTGTTGTTGTTCATACAAAAAGATATAGAGAATTAGGAATGGAGAAAGATTTAGTAGTTATTGAAGATGCTGGTGAATATGCTTATTGTCTATACATCAGTGAAATGGAGGATAATGAATGCCCGGTAATAGCGTGGAATAGACCAGGGGGACTTGATGACTACATTACAGCAAAAAATTTCTATGAGTTTTTATCTCAAAGATTGTTAGATGCAAAAGAAGCATGGGAAGAAGATTTTTAAGATAGATAAATAGAAGAAGTTATAAATGAATGAAAATCAAACAAAAGCCGTTGAAATTTTACATTTATAAGAGGATTTATATAGTTAGTCTCTTTGATACATTAAAATATACCAAGACCATGTTGATACTAATTTCTAAATTAAAATTCATGTAAATGCTATTTGCCACCACCTATAATACAATTCACCTTGCTGGAGCTCAGTGAGGCTTTAAATGAAAATATCACTCATATAAATACCTCGAATACTTTACTAATCCCCTTTACTAAAATAAACTAAAATTAGCTTAAATATAGGATATAGGTGATCTATTATGAAAAAAACAGTCCACGTCGTTGGAGCTATTATTGAGAATAAAAAATATGAAATCTTCTGTGCGTTAAGAAGCCCAGAAATGTCATTAGCAAATTATTGGGAATTTCCAGGTGGTAAAATCGAAGATGGAGAAACACCTGAACAAGCATTAGAACGTGAAATTCAGGAAGAATTTTCTTGCTCGATTCAAGTAGGTTCCAAAGTAGAAGATACAGTCTATGAATATGAAAACGTAATTGTACGACTTGAAACTTACAAAGCAGAACTTACAAAGGGGCAACCTACAGCATTGGAACATGCTGCCACAAAGTGGGTTACACGAGAAGAAATTACTAATCTAAATTTCGCCCCTGCAGATATCCCTGCAGTGAAGAAGATTGCTAAGGAAGAAAGATAAGAATTCGAAGGAAATGATGTGAACTGACATGGAGCAGCAAAAACTTATTCAAAAAATAGAAAACTCACTATACAAAGGATTTATAGATCAAAACAAACCAGTCTCTACTCAATTTAAACCAAAACTTTTAACAAACAAGCATCATGAAAATGTTTTATCTACATTACTTCAAGAATTAAAAACATGTAATACATTTATCTTTTCTGTCGCCTTTATTACTGAAGGTGGTTTAGCAACTTTAAAAACAATGCTTTACGACCTAAATAAAAAAGGGATAAAAGGACGTATTCTAACATCAACATTTCTAAATTTTAATCAGCCTAAAATGTTTAAAGAGCTTCTAAAACTTAATAATGTTGAAGTACGAGTAACTAGTGAAAAGGGGTTCCATTCTAAAGGATATATTTTTGAACATCAAGACTACTACTCATTAATCGTTGGAAGCTCTAATTTAACAGACAGTGCATTAAAAGCAAACTATGAATGGAATGTATTTTTAACTTCATTAGAAAATGGTGAAATAATTAACCATTTTAAAAATCAATTTGAAGAAGCCTGGGATGCAGCATTTCCTTTAAAGGAAGAATGGATTGCTAATTACAAACAACATTTTGAACTAAAACCTTTTGTTAAACATATTTCTCCAAATGCACTTGAAATAAATGCTGAGTATTTAACAAACACTCTTGCCGATAGCTTAGCAATCCAACCGAATAAAATGCAAATAGCCGCACTCGAACAATTAAAGGCACTTCGAGAATCAGGCGCTAAAAAAGGATTAATTATCTCTGCAACAGGTACAGGTAAAACGTATTTATCTGCTTTTGATGTTCGTAACTTTGCTCCTGGGAAAATGCTATTTATTGTTCATCGTGAACAAATCTTAAAGAAAGCAATGGGAGATTATCGAAGAATTCTTGGTGGGCACGAAGATGATTTTGGCATTCTTTCCGGTACCTCAAAAGATATTCATGCTAAATACTTATTTGCTACGATCCAAACCATTTCTAGGGATGGCTACCTTCAACAATTTATGAAAGATCAGTTTGATTACGTGTTGATAGATGAAGTACATAAAGCTGGTGCAGAAACCTATTTAAAAATAATTAATTACTTTAATCCTAAATTTTTGCTTGGTATGACGGCAACACCTGAACGAACTGACAAATTTAATATTTATGAATTATTTGATTACAACATCGCGTATGAAATACGTCTACAAGCAGCCCTTGAAGAAGAAATGCTTTGTCCATTCCATTATTTTGGTGTTTTAGACTATGAAAAAGATGGTGAAAACATTGATGATACAACAGAACTCCGAAAATTAGTATCCTCTGAACGTGTAAAACACATTATTGAAAAGATTAATTACTATGGATATTCAGGTGATTCTGTCCGTGGATTAATGTTTTGTAGTTCAAAAGGGGAAGTTCATGAACTTTCAAATGCTTTGAACCATGAAGGTTTAAAAACGATTGGATTAACTGGTGACAACTCTCAAGAAGAGCGTGAAAATGCAATTAGCAAATTGAATAGTGGAGAACTCGAATACATATTAACAGTTGATATTTTTAACGAAGGAATTGACATACCTTACTTAAATCAAATCGTAATGCTCCGCCAAACACAATCTAGCATTATCTTTATACAACAGCTTGGTCGCGGACTACGTAAACACAATTCTAAAGAATATGTTACGATTATTGATTTTATTGGGAACTATAAAAACAACTACCTAATTCCGATTGCCCTTTCTGGTGACCAAACACTGAACAAAGATAACATCCGCCGTAAAACTGTAAATACAAACTATATCCAAGGTGTATCAACGATAAATTTTGAGGAAATTGCAAAAAAGAAAATTTTTGATGCTATTAACAATACTAATTTATCAACATTAAAAACATTACGGGATGCTTATTCGGATATGAAAAATCGTTTAGGTCGAATTCCTACTCTCTTTGACTTTATTGAGCATAATTCAATCGACCCTGAAGTAATCGTGGGTTATTCTCAAACCTACTATAATTTTAAATTGAAAATGAAAGAGTCAATTCCTTCTCTCACTGAATATGAACAATCTGTTTTAGAAATGTTTTCAAAAGAGTTTATGAATGGCAAACGTATACACGAAATTCTTCTAATTGAAACGCTAATTGCTAATGAGTCCATATCCCGAAAATCATTCGTTCAAAAATTAAAAGATTTTGGTACATATGCAGACGATACAACCATTCATTCTATTGAAAATATGTTCTCACTAAGATTTCATGTTAAAAATGATATAAAAAAATATAAATTCAAGCCAATTATTGAAGTAGTTGATGAACACTATCGATTTAATGTAGAAATTCAGGAGAGTTTGAGAGATTTAAATTTTAAAAGTTATATTGAGGATATTATAAGATGCGCTTATGTAAAAAATAAAAAATATGATAAAACAAAAGCATTGACGTTATTTGAGAAATATTCCCGTAGAGATGCTTGTCGTTTATTGAACTGGCCACATGATGATTCATCAACCATTTACGGGTACCGCGCAAAATATAACACTTGTCCAATCTTTGTTACGTACCATAAAAAGGATGAAGTTGAAACAAGTCAAGCTTATAGTGATGAATTTTTATCACCTGAACTATTTAGATGGTTCACTCGTAACCGTTTAACACTAGATTCCACTGAGGTAAAGAAAATCATATCTTATAAAGAGTCGGGATTGAAAATTCATCTATTTACGAAAAAGGATGACGGCGAGGGCACAGATTTTTATTACCTAGGTCAAGTTGATATTGCTGAGGATAGTGTAAAAAACGAAACCATGCCTGATGGAAAAGGAAATCATCTATCAGTCGTTACGATGAATTTAGTACTAGAACAGCCTGTTCTGTATGATATTTATCATTATTTAGTAGAAGAATAAGAATTAATCTCAACTTGAAGTGAATTAAATGCTTCGAGTTCTTTCTTTTCTATGTGATGGCTAATAAAAAAATTATTTTAGCTTCATGGAAATTTTTTTAATACCACACAAGCTTTTTTAAAGGAGCTGTTTGAAAAGCCATACCCCTGACTTTTCAACAGCTCTCTTTTATTAGAGAATTTTATTCGGTTTTTAGATTTCCTTATAATAAGACTCTGTATGGAGATCAGTGACAATCCTAAGAATTCTTAAATTCCGTTACCATATTCCTCAATAACCCACTAGGGGCCGTTTCACTACTTGAGAGACAATTTATTTCTCCAAAGACTAGGAAACTATCTTTCGCTCTTGATACAGCTACGTTTAGTAAACTTCTATTAGCATCAATAAAATAGCACCCATCACTCTTTCCATATACAGTGGACATAATAATAACCTGTCTTTCTCCACCTTGGAATGTATGAACGGTACCCACATCAACTAGTTTTTTCAAATCCTCTGGCAGTGATTTTTTTATCTCTGAAACCTGCTGTTTAAAAGGAGTTATTATACCTAAAATATCTTTATGTTTTATTTTTGGATACATCGTTTTTAAATAATTAAAATTTCCGACAACCCAACTTACTATTTCCATTGCTTCTGCTTCATTATATCTACTACCTGCACGTTTACTAGATTGGATACTATCTATTTGGTAGTGTCCAAAATAAGGAATTGATCGTTCGTTTAGTTTACATTTTTTATCATTTGCACCTAGTCCTCTTTTTGGCTCTAAATTTCCTTTATAAACTAGCTTGTTACAGTACTCAATGATTTCATCATAACACCGTCTATGCTCACTTAAAAATAATCCTCGCTCTTCAAACTTTTCAAATTTGCAGCTTTTGCAAGCAACCTTCATAACACTTGATTCTGATGTATTCAGTCCCAACGTTGTTAGATGATCAAATTCATCTTTTAGATTAATCACTCCAGCTGTTTTTGCTAATGATATATCTAGCTTTCTATGTATATTCCAAACAGGTTCTATTTGATGGACATCGCCAACTACAACTGCTTGTTTAGCCAATGAAAATGAACATGCTGCAATTTCGGGCGTTACTTGCCCTGCCTCATCAACAATTAATAAATCAATTTTATTATAAAGGTATTTTTGCTGTCCCTCATCATATGCAAGAAGTAGCTTTGGCAATTGATAAAATGTCATGACATAACAAGGTGTAATCATACTTAAATTCTCATAGAATAGATTCAATACATTTTGAAAGTTTTTTCCCCTTTGTTTAGTAGTAAGTTTCTTAGCAGTTAACCATCTACATTCATAATAATGAACCGCTAACCAAAATGATAAATATCTTAAAGAAGTATCCAACAGTCCATTCAAATCATCTATATTTTTTACGCTAAAAATATCTAAGTTTTTAATTTCAAGCACATTTAAATTAATTAAATGGTCAATGACTTGTTGAATATTAATCCTTATGCCTTTAACCTTTTTACTTAGTTCCTCTTTTTCGTGAACGCTGTTTCTTACATTTTTAATTATCGAACTATAATTTGAAATAATCTCTTCTATATCCATACTATCATCTAGAAAATCTTCTTCTAGGTCAATAAAAGCACTTATTCTGTTTTGGACTTTATGTTTAAAGTTTGGTAAAAATTTCAGCCAACGATAATAGAAGGGAATTTTCTTATACTCTTCTTGCCATTCCCTTACTCTAGATTTCAACTTTAGTAAATTTTCTTTTCCTTCTTCTATCTCTCTTTCAATATCTACCATAAACATATCTATACTATTTCCATTATGATTCATCTCAAAAAAATCGTTGAAATTTTTTAAAATAGTATTACTATTGTTTTTTATTCCATTTAATCGATTCCAAATTTTCTCTTCACAATCTTTTAAAGAGTGGACAGGCGTATCAAAATAAGTGGAGCATTCCTTTATAAACTTCTCTTGAGAAGTCTGGATATTTTCATCACTTTCCACTTCTTCAAAGAAGTTTTCTCCTTTAGGATTCGTATGGTGAAATCCCTTTTTTGTTGCCTCATTCGCTTTACTAGCAGAAGGAAAATAAACAGCGAAGCTATTTACCCCCTCAACCCATCTCTTCTCTAGATTATTGACAGCCCACTTTTTCTTTATTTTTCCAAATGATTCGATTATATTCGTAACAGCTTGGTTATTGGTTGAAGCTGCGACAATTAATGGAGCCTTTTCTTTATTTAAAGCTCTTTTCACATATAAATTTGCCACAAGTGTTTGTAATAATGTTGTCTTCCCTGTACCGGGAGGGCCATTAACAGCTAAGATATCACCTTCTTCCATATGATTAAAATGAACAAGGCATTCTCTTTGTGAAGGGGATAATCCATATTCTCCCCCCATCTGGCCAACATGTTTTGGTGACTCCTCTATAGAATTCTTAATTAATGGGTTTAACAAGCTAAATTCTTGCTTAATGAAATTTAAATATAATTTAGATTTTGGATAGTTCCCCTTTATCAAATCATCATATAAAGCTAAAATATTTCCTGTTGCAATGATAGTATCATCTTTAAATAAATAAATTTTATCCTCCAACTCTATGCTACCTACTATTGGTTCAGTTATTTTATTTCCTGTAATTTGCTCATACATTCCTTTACACAATTCAAAGTAAGATGCCCAATCGGGGCAGTTTTTAAATTCATGAATATGATCACTCATATAATCATCAAAAATATCTAAACTTCCAACTGCTAAAGATTCATCAATTAACGGAAATAAATATTCCCTTGGTATCCACGGAGTTTTCACCTCTGGAGGAAATAACCTTCCTTTCCCGTCTAACAAAGCTGGAATGAAAAATATCCCGCTTAAATCTTCGATATTGTTATTAACTCTTTCTTGCCTTTCAAAGATGATCTTAATTGTTTTTGGAACAATTACTACTTCAATTTTATCCCCTGAATAATTATTAGCCCTCTTAAAAAATTTTCGATAATTTTCTTCTGAGATCTGACCTATTCCAATATCTTCAAAAGAAACAATCTCATATGAACTCTTTTTGAAGTCTATTGATAGTTTAGCCGCAATACTGTCTCTAAAATATTGGGTCATTTGAAGATCCATTTGCATAAAAATATTTCCTTTCAGTATATAAATGTAGTAAATAATATGAAGTATATGAACAAATTTATAAAATACGAATGTACCACAAAAAACACATAATATTGTCCAAACACTTCTAGACAGTTTAAATAGAAAAGATTATATACTTGCGATAGGGTTCACCGTAGTTATTTTTGACCATGTTAGTCGCAAACTCTGTTTTTCGCCCCATACCTTCCAAGCCAGGAATATAAACCGCATAATCTTTTTAGCAAAACCATTCTACCATCTTATATGAATTAGCATTCAATTGTTTTATTATAGCTAGAGGTTCATTATGAGCCTGTTCCTTAGCTATCCACTCAAATTCCTTTCCAATAAATGATCCTAAACCAGATCCTCTTAAGTTTCCACCAATCTTGATCCAGTTTGCTCCCTATCTCTAAATTACAAAATTCAAAGGCTCATTTTTCTATTTTATCAAATATGGTTCCTTCTCAATGTCCCAAATTAATTTATCTTCTTTTATTTCATAATAAGTTCTCGATTCAGAATAATTTTTTTACTGTTTAAGCAGCAGATTTATCCTTATCATATTTCATACATTTCAGGAGATTAAAGGTCATCCAAACCTTAATTAGTGAAATAATAAGCCTTAACATAATGCAATTTGCTTAATCTCTATTTGATATGGGCTTAACCTCTATGAAGCAATTTTATTTAATTCTTCTGTTACCCATTAATATAAGCTCTGTTTCGCAAATTCTGTCTCTTATAAATACTGATTCATCTTTCATGCCTCTTCCTTTTGCATATACAATAAAAATTTTATATCAATATCCCATCAATAAACTACTAAAATTCCTCTATCTTTTAAGAGATAAAAAAGGCGTTGGTGATTAACCAATGCCTTTCTAAATTAGATATATATATTCTCTTTCCTTTTTAATTATATAAGACTTTTGGCTGTGTTCATACCTATACGCGGTGTACATTCGTCTGGAATCTTCTTTATAGCTAATAGGTCATTATCACGCTTATCAAATGCTTCATCAATATAAAATTCAGGGGTACTGATAAAATCAGAATATTTTACAACCGCACAATAAACATCTTTACTGGTGTAATGGCATTTGTCTCCATTATAAGCATGATTTTTCTTAATTAAATTTGGAATATAATATTCATAAAATGCCTTATTTCTATTCCGAACTATCCCACCGCAATCAGAACACGTATCACTTGTAAAAATTGTGTTATATAAATCATCTCGAATTACTGCTAACAAACCATTATGTTTATTCTTACTAGTGTCGCGTAAAGATGCCTGAATTTCGGAATTAACATATGGGCGTTGTGCAGTTTCCCAACCTAATAAAACAACAGTCACCGTTGAATTATGTAAGTAATCTTCTCTTATAATTCTCATAATTCCATCTTCGCTTAAATCGGTATTTATTTCTCCGTCGGCAACGGATGAATCAATAAAATCCTCTCCTCCAAACTTTTCAATTATTTCATTTTTTAAATCTTGTTCGTTCTTGTGGTGATAACTGATAAATGTTTTATGCACTCTGGATTCCCCATTTCTCTATATTAATGTCAAATTCGGCAGCAACCTGTTCTGTGAAGAATTTATTCAATTTTTCAAAATCAGTTGTTAGTTGTTCATAGTCATGGTAGCTTTGTTGTAGTTCACCAATTGGTTTCATATAAAAATTTTCTTCATCTCGTTTTTCTATGTATGTATACCAACGTCGATAGTTACTTTGGTGCGTAGTTAAGAAATCGTTTAATTCTTTTATGATTTCATTAGATAAATCATATAGATGAGTTCCTTTGCTTATTTTATTACTTTTTCGTTTTTTTTCATCACCTAATATCTTAATTTCATCTCTAACAAACTTATATACTTCAAAATAAGAATCTAGTGTTTCCTTAATATTGTCATGTTCTAAATCCACCTTAAATAAGGTTCGCTTTGTATCTAAGAAAGTACGCAGCTGCCTTTTAAACAATTGGTTTGGATTATCGAATAAAACATTAAATCCACCAATGCTTAATTTTTCAACACGAAAAGCCCACTTTTTAAGCCCTATGAATACCAACAGAAGGGTTATCAACAATAAGGGTATTAACGTGAATAGGGTAGTAGAAATAAAAATTAAATTTCGCCACAAAGTGCTTATATAATGGACTTCTATTTTTTGTATATCAACTATACCAAGAAAGACCATTATACCACCGATAAGTAATACTATGTTTAGCCATTTTGCTATTTGCTTCACGAATTCCACCTCGAATACAACCCACACCTATATTTTACCAATAATTAACCAAAGAATATCATATGTTATCATTAATTAGCAATATTTTCATTTTATTTTCACTAATGTAATTTAAGCGTTCAGACAATGCTTCATATTGGCTTCGAGGTCGTTCAATTTGAATTATTCCAACACATTGATGCACCGAAAATTGTAAATCGTTTTATATCAAACTTCGAGTCTATATTACTTACAATTTATAATGTTGATAAAAAGTAAATTAAGGGGGTTATAAATACTTTAAATATTAACGAAATCCAAAAATTTAATTTACATTATAATGAAACGAAGTATATTTATGCTTATATTTTGTAGTTACTAACACTATGCTAAGGTTGGATCAAAGGACTAATATACATAGATACTGGTTCTCTCGGATTAACTAGATAGATAGCCTATCTTTAATAACAAAACAGGGTGCAATAAGCATCCCATTTTGTTCATATATTTTCTATTTCTTTGTTACGATAAGAGTTTCGGAAATTTTATTTGAAATAAGTATATAATCAACTCTTAATTCTTCTATATATTCAAATAGCTTTTTAACTTGTTCAGCTTTTGGGTTTTCATTGAATCCCTTACTATAAAGTAAGTTACTACTTATTTCTTTAAACTTTTTATATTTATTGTAACGATAATACTTCTTTAAATAATTTATTACTTGGTTTGAGGTATCTGGATAAAAATACTTTAGTAAGAACCAACTTAGATGTTCTTCAAACTTTACGATTATTCCTTTCTCTTTTTTCTTATTTATATTTATTATTCTTTCTTTTGAAAGAAGTAATAAATTAATTATTTTTTTCATTTCTCTAGGTGTTATATGCTGATTTTCACTTATATCTATAATTATTTTTATTAGTATTTCTTTCTCTACCTCAGTAAAAACTCTAAAATAGTCATTTGATGAATTATCTGATAAAAGATGGTTGATATATTGTTTATAGCTATTCTCATAAGGTAAATAGTAAGGAATTGTTATATATTTTTCTAGATAATTTTTCCCAAACGCTAGCTTTTCACTATTCGGCACAAACTCTTTATCAAAATAGTGAAAATTGTTATTAGCCAATGCGAAACATACAGTCTCTTCGTTAATAGCAATTACATGAATTATTGATTCTACTGGTAAAAACAGTTGTAAAGCTTCAAAAAACTCTACGATTGTTTCTTCAGAACAACGGTCTAATTCATCAACTAATATTACTATCTTATCTCCACTTCTTTTTGTCCAAGCTCGAATAAGGACTTCTAAATTCTCTTTAACCTTTTCTCTAGTACCTAGAAGATCCTTGTAATCTGGATACTTTAATTGAGAAATAAGATTGTCGGACATTGGTTTAGTAAGAAATTTTAATTTTTTTATAATAGGTAGGACAATATTAGTAGCTACTGTAAAAGTTGAAACCAATCCTAAAATATTTATTATTACATCATTTTCTGTTATGACTTCTAAAATTGACTTGTCTTTAGAATAAACAAAAATCCAAATCAGGAATAAAGCTAATAGGGAAAAGTTTATTATATAATTCAATTTATTTTCATTAAATGATTTTTTCAACATATATAACCCATATTTTACTTTTGCTAAACTTCCTACTTCCTCTTCATATTTCGCAAAGAGTCGACTTAACATTGAATACCAGATCTTATCTTGATCATTGTATTCTGACGCATCGAATCTAACCACATGGGTTTTATTATATTTAATTTCCTCTTCTCTATCATCTTCTATCTTTTTGTTAATATTACCTAATTCATTTTCAATTAAACCTAAAAATGTAGATTTTCCCTCACCCCAATTTCCATAAATTCCGAGTGTTAGTGGAGTAAGTGTTTGTTTATTAGAAAGAAGCTTGCCTATTTCTTGAGCATGTTCTAATCGAGATAATAAATCACTGGTACTTTCTTTATCTCGAATAATATACCCTTCTCTGTGAATTAGATTTCTTAACTCCTCTCTTCTAAATTCTTCTTCTTCATTATATTCAATTTCTCTTAATTCCTGTTCAAAACCTGATAAATCTCTACCTAATTCATCCAACTCATTGTAGTGAACCTCGTCTTCCTGTATATCTTCATCTAGTGGGTTTTCTCCTCTATCATATGTAATCTGATCTATACGGTCATTTAGCTCTTGAATTTTATCTTTAAGATATTTGACCCTTTCTTCTTTATTCATTAAAAGTCTCTCCTATAAAATTTGAATTTATATTTTTGAATAGTTATTGATACAAGCCTATAAATTAATATTCTAAATATCTCCTAACATATATATAACACATATTAACATTCTTTCCTTTTATAATTTTTTATATTAAAATTTAGGATGGAGGACTTTTATGAATGAAATTAGACATGTAGCTTTTCACTGTCTCGTGTCAACCTAAGAACAAGCAAATGGAAGTTATATTATTGCTGCTCAGTTATATACTCTACGCCAGTATGCCATACTTTATGTTTGGATATTGCTAGAGAATATGTTGATGAAGGAATCAGTGGGGAGAATGTAAAGGGGCGCCCTGCTATACAACAACTTATTGATGTTGAAGCTGACAAATTCGAAGCTGTACTCGTATGAAAGATTTCTCGACTATCTCGAAATATGTTAGATATCCTAATACATCAGGGAGGCTAACAAGCATTTGCTTCATTACTACACTATAAGAATGAAATTAACATCCTTATTAATCATTCAAAATCAGTAAATAAAGTCTTGCTTGAATTTGGCTTTACAGAGGTCAATTTATCAAAGATGTTTAATATTATTCACACATTGTATCGAGAAACGGATAGTGCTGATTATATTCAGTCAGTACCCGCTTCTGATAATAAAATCTCACTATATTTACAATAATTTTTGCTCTATTTACTATACGCTTCTCCGTGATAGCCCTAAATGAGGTTTCCTCATGATATAGAGTTGGTTATTGACCAAGTCATCGATTATTCTATAAATTGAACTTTGTCATATGAATTTACTATTGTTTTTGCATTATGAAATAGAAATTCCTTTTCTTTTCTTTTACGATTTGCTGAATAATAAAGTTGATACACTTTTTTAGGCAAATTCTCATATAATTTTAATATAGCATTATTAAAATCATAAGTTGTTATCCAATGACTTTCAGAAATACCTTTAATTTCATAGCAAAGTTCTTTGTGATCATCATGGTCATAAAAATTTGTATACAAATTTTTCCCTTGTTTATAATATGGGGGATCAAAAAATATAAAAAGTTGCTCTTTGGGAAAAAGAGGAATAACTTGTTTTATAAGATATATTGCATCATAGTTATAAAGATGAATTTTTTCTTTATATGAAGAAATACGTCTAATTTTATTAATTAGATCAACTTTATTAAAGCGACAGTCTAACTTATATTTTCCACCATCATCCCTACTAATTGGTCCACCTTTAATTATTCCAGAACGATTAGTGCGATTTAAAAAAAAGGTAGCAAACCCTACTTCAAGTTTACTGTAATTGAAATGATTATTATAGATGTCTTTCTGTTTTTCCCATTCCATTATATTTATTGGAGTATTTTCAATTAATTTTAGGAAATTATCTGTATCATATAGAACACAACTCCAAAAACTATAAATTGCTTTATCAAAATCATTAATTACAATTGAATCTACATCGCCATTTATAAGTAATTCAATTGCTAAACCTGCACCACCAGCAAAAGGTTCAATATAAATCGGCATATTAATATTATTTTGCTCAATTAATTTTCTTACGAACTTATATAATTGAGTCTTTCCCCCTGGGTATCTAAGTGGAGAAAGTGTTCTTGGCAATAGCCCCTCCTCCTTCTAGTCCGATAAGGACATATTATTGAACAAAATTTCATCCAAACATTTCAAAATCGCTGATACCTTTTTCCAGGAATCTAGTAACTCCTGATAATCCGGAACCTGAGTTTGAGAATGGATATAAAAATTAATAATTCTAGTAGCAGCTGCATTATTATTTTCAGTAAATGTTATTTCTATAAGCTCAATCTCTTCTTCAAATTCTGGATAGAATTTTTTCAGGTGTTCCTTAATATTATTATATAACAGCTCTCTTAATTTTTGTTTTCGCTTTGTTCTGTCCCTAGCAACTCCTTTTATTCTATATTCTATTTTATCGTTTTTAACAAAGTAATCTATATACTCATGAGTATATGTCTCTAGCAATGAGCGTATTAAATACATAGAGCCCATTCTATTTTCTTTATATTTATTATTCTTGATTTCCTTAAGTAACGTATTAATTCTTTTATTTTTTTGATATTTATTAGTAAATGGAAACGCTCCTGTAAGATTAACATATTTCTCTACATCATTGGCAGATCTAATAGGTCCTTTTCCCTCTCTAGACACTTCCTTTGGTTCTGTTGAATTTGTCCCTTTTCCTTCTTTTGGCCTTTCTCCTGAATCTGTTGGATTTGTCCTTTTTCCTTCTTTTGGCCCTCCTCCTGAATCTGTTGGGTTTGTCCCTTTTCCTTCTTTTGGCCCTTCTCCTGAATCTGTTGGATTTGTACCTTTTCCTTCTTTTGGCCCTTCTCCTGAATCTGTTGGATTTGTACCTTTTCCTTCTTTTGGTCCTTCTCCTGAATCTGTTGGATTTGTCCCTCCATTCCCTATAAATTCTCCTTCAATCATTGTAGTTGTTTTGCACATTTCTATAATTTCCGAGTCAAAAACAACATTCATATTTGTACGAGTATCAATCTCATTTTTAATATAAATTCTCACTAGTGTTGCATTAATTTATTTTCACTATTAAAAATACTCAAAATGTTCAATTTTATTATTTTGTGCAAAGAAA
>NZ_JACSQT010000024.1 GCF_014836495.1 Cytobacillus stercorigallinarum
TGATGTAATCTTTCCACGGTTTGTTTGATTTGATTGTTGGCCGACTCGGCATGTTGGTGTAAACGGTTATCATCCAACCGCGGCAAGGAGACGATATCACCGACTGATTGGATGGTGCGGTTGCCTTCGTCTGTTAAGTCGCTTGTGATGTTTTCTGTTCTTCTGATGCTTTGGGATAGGTCGTGTTCTAAGAAACTCTCTCTTATAAGTGCGCGACTGGATGAATCTAGAGATCGAAGTGATTGGGTAAGCGCTCTTAAGGTTGTTTCATAGTGTTCGATCATTGCCTTCATTGATTGAAGGAAAGGAAGGTGCACATCCTTGTAAAACGCCCGAATTGATTTTCCTCCGTCTCCTTTTAGTTCCTCTTCTAAACTTGTAAGTGAGAGAATACTTTCTTCCGTCTTTGCCAGCTGGTTGTTTAAACGTCGCAAGCCACTTAACGTATTTTCAATGTCTGTATGTAGTTCTTCTGCGTCTAATACCTTCATTATATTTCACCCCGCAGATTATTTTCAAATAAAACCGTACCATCGTCAGTCGAAATGTTCTTTCTTTTTAAAACGTGACTTGGCGGTCTATTTTGTTGGTTTTTTCATTTGCTTTCTACTTATAATAGTCAACCATCCTCTATTTAGAGGATGGTTGACCTTGTGCCATTTTAGGTACGAGTAATGCTAGGATCGTAATAATAGCAATGGCGAGAATGATGAGATAAACTGTTTGCAAACGTAATCCACCATCTTCGTCCTCACCTTCTGGTTGGATAGTAGCAACGGAAGAGGCTTCATCTGAGAATAACTGATATTGTTCTGCTTGGAGAGCCACTGTTTTTCTTGGCTCTGATACATTAGAGAACAGAGTATCAACTAAATTCTCATTATCATTGATACTACGTTCTTCAAAAGTTAATGCTTGCTTCTCCTCAGAGATTTGTTTCGTTTCCTTTGTCTCGCCATTTCTCAGCAGGTCTTTATTGTCGTTGAATTCTTGTTTTTCATAAGAATTAGGTACTAACGAATCAATATTAGGTGATGCGGTGGCATCTTGAACGCTACAGGTGATCGTCAGAATGCAAACAATTATTGTTGCTTTAAGAAGCTTCATTATTTTCCACATCATCATTTGTTTTATCTCTATTTTTAAAGTACTGAATCACTAAAGGAATACAAGCAAGTAAGACGATAATGGATGTTAGCAATAACACCGCTGGGATAAATAATGTATCTGGTCCGTATTGAATGGACAAATACACACTGGACATTGGGTCTTCATAGCCAATATTCGGCGCGATTAGTGCCAATAATGGACTGATAAAGAAGATGACCAAACCAACACTTGCTAACCAACCAACTAATCGACTAATAGAAAAACTAATCGTTACAACTAAAGCAGTTGCTGTTAATAGTAGTGTCGTAAATATCGTCCATTGAATAGCTCCTTGCTCAGCTAAAGGATAGATATCCATGCCGTACATGCTAATGATAAGACCAACGACTAAGTTTAATAAAATAAACATCGCTGCACGTACAGATTTTGGTGAATGCGTAAAGTAATAGCTAAAGTAACCGATTAAGAGACTACTAATTAACACAATGACGAGTACAACGACAGGAGGTACTTTCTTCTCTTCTTGTTTAGCTGCAACTTCCCCATTGGCTTGTAATGGATTGGCTAAATATTGATACACTTGACCGTTCTTCTGTCCATCAACGAATGTATTTCCGAGTACAGAGAAAATATCATCGCGATACATTTGTGTTGTCTCTACATTCTCTGACCATTTTTCATTTAAATGGTTCGCATCCTGTTGTACGCTTTCCACTTTCCCATGTAACTCATCGGTATACGACACAACATTGCTTTGGCTCTCTCCAATCGTATTAATGGCATCACTCATTGTCAGTAAGCCTTCACTAATCGATTGCTGATTGTTTACTAATGAAACACCACCAAGCGCTTCATTTCCTTGTACCGGTGCTTCTCCAATTACCGACAGCATTTTTTGCATCACACTGTCTGCACTTTCTTGAATAGAGCCAAGTTCCTCATTAATTTTATCCTGCACTGTTTGCATATTATTTTGGTAGCCATCAAAGAAAGTAGCCGTTTCCTCTTTTAATACGGTAAGTCTTTCATTTGCTTCTGGCATTTCTAATAATAATTCATCCAATATCGCCTGCTCTTCTTCTTTTATACCGAGCACTTGATTAAGCTGTGTCATAAACGCTTGATAATTTTTGTCGTTTCTCAGGCTGCTATTGATCGCATTTTCAAATTTCACAAGAGTAGCATGATAATTCATTACCACTTCTGGATTTTTATTAACTATTTCACGTGAAAATAGGCCTTGCAATTGCCCTCTTTGACCTTCAGAAAGATGACTAGATTGTATGATTTGTGCCTCTTTCTTCTCAATTTCATCTAGTACAGGTTTTAAACGATTCCTAAAGAGGTCTAAATATTGCTCTCTGAACTTCTCTGTCAATTCTTGATTACGTGTCTGCAAGTCTACTACTTGCTGTTGAAGTTGTGCGACTTGTGTTCTTAATTCTTCAACTGTACCTTCTAAAGGATTTTCCCGTTCACCAATTATTCTTAAGTTTTCATTAACTGTATTGATTTCTCCTGTTAAAGCATCTAAAGACTCAATAGCTAGCGTGATTTGCTCCACCGGAGGGTCATTAACACCCACTAAGCTCGCCTGAACTTCATTGATTGTTGCAGCGACTTCAGCAAGCTTGGCTCGTTCTGTGTCAATAGACTGTTCTTCACCAGGTAGTTCCCCTTCTCCCTCGCCAGGATTCTCAGGGGTTTCTTCGGTATCCGGGACTTCCTCTACTGGCTCTTCTGGAAGCGTAGGATCCTCTTGCGATCCATCAGAAAGTTGTCCCTTTAATTCCGATAGACGCTGAATAAGATTACTTTGTTGGCTGTTTTCTTCATTGCTTCGCTGTGCCAAAAATGCATCTCTTTGTTTCGCTACTTGTTCAATTCGATAAGCGGATAATTCCGCCATCGTTTGATTGTTATCAGACATTCTTGTGCCTAATACACCAAAGTTTTTCGATAATTCATCGCTTTGCTCTTTCAAATAATTACGTAATTCCATATAGCGAGGGTTTTGCTCATTAATAGCTGCTGTTACCATACCCATGCTATCATTTTGCAATTGCTGTAATAATTCTTGTTGTTCTGTTTGATATTGTTTATATTGCTCTACGTATTCAACAAATGCACTTAAAGATTGTTCAAATTGTTGTACTTGATCTGTGTTAGATGTCGTCATTTCCTCATTAGAAGCCAACGAGGATTGAATCCCCTCTAACATGCTTTTTTGCCGTTCAATCTCTGTCGCTAACGTTTCAGAACTAGGAGCGTAAAAAGCATACATCGTATTTTGAAAGGCGATTTCCTTCTCAAGAATGCCATCAAACTTACTTCTTACGCCTTCTAAATCTTGTGAAACATAGCTCCAGTAAAGTGTAGAAATACTGGAATTCACACGTGCTGTCGCATTATCGATTTCCCGTAGGACACTTTCTCTATTTACAGCATTTAACTGATCCTGTATGGTAAATTGAAATTCAGCCTTCACAGGCGTTAAGTTTTCATAAGTTAAGATATTACTAGAAAAATCTGATGGGATGTACATAATCGCATCATATTGTTTATTTTTTAGTCCATTGACAGCTGCACTTCTACTTAATACTGTCCAATCAAAGGACGAGTCAGAAGATAAAACGGAAGTGACTTCATTACCAAAAGATATTTCACCCTCACCTTTTTCCGCGCCAATATCCTCATTTACAATGGCTATATTTCTTGTTTCATTCGTGCGAACAGTTAGAGGGTTATCACCAATAGAACTGAAAAATATGATTGGCGTACCTAGAACTAAAACCATCACGATAAGCATTTTTACAATATATCCTACTTTGCCAGTCACGAGTACACCTTCCTTTCTGTTTGACATAATGGTATTTTCATTTTTATTTCCTTACCATTTGTAACGTAATAACCGAAACCTGCTTGAATATCTACTTCTTTTCTATCGTAAGGAAGAGTGAACAAAGTCTGATCAGATTTCTTCATTAATAAAATTCCCTGGCGAATTTGTTTCACCTCAGTTGTTAATGAATCATATCCTTTCGAAACATCATTACTACTTCCTGCAACAATTAAATTGAATCCTAAATGACTATAGTTGCGAATCAATTTTGCCATGCGATCTTGCAGTAAGCTATCTAATGTTTGAGAGAATCTCGCATATCCATCGACAACAAGTGAAATAGGCGTAAATTGTATATTTAGTTGTCCTGATTGGACGGCTGCTACATATTCAACTTCTCTTTCTTTAAGAACCGCCTCGATAGATGTTAGCCAATCCGTAATTTGTTCTTTCGTTTCAATATAGCTAACCTTATCATCGTCAGCATAATTGGCTAATGATCGATCAAATGAATCGAAAATAGCTAATCCATCCACTTCTCGATCTAATAATGCATTCAATAAGACCTTTAGGACATTGGTTTTCCCTTTCTGTCCTTGGCCCATGACAATACAATGCTTCATGGTTTCGAAGTTCACATTTACAGGGTGGACAAACTCTTCATCTAAACCAATCGGAATCAACCATGTTGGTATAGAGCCTTGTAAATAATTTTTAAAGTTTACTTCCGTTAAGTCATTTGGAAGCATCGGAATCGCAGCTGGTGCCTGATAATGCGCATTTTTCTCTTTGATTTCGCTCACTTGCATCCTTATGTTCTCTAATACTTCCATATCATCCTTGCCGTTAGCTGGTAAGAACACTTGTGTGAATTGGGCATCTTCTCGTTTAATAATCGCTCTTCCCGGAATAGGTTCTGGGCTGAATTCTGTTCTACCAAGAATCGAGAATGCCTCACTTTGGTCGAGTAAATAGTGGACAACCTTCATTTTCAAGTTATTCATCACGGCTTGGCGAATAGATGTAATTCGGGTAGCTGTTAGTATCATATAAATGCCCAATGATTGACCGTCACGTACAAATTGATTGATCAATGGTTCTAAATCTTGCATTTCTTCTTTAATAAAATCAAAATTCTCAACCGTAACATAAATCATCGGCAGTTTTTCTTCACTCATCTGATTGTACATTTTAATATTGCTTACTTCATAAGCTTGTAGAAGCTGCTTACGTTTGGCAATCTCGCTCTTCAGCATCTTCATAAACTTTTCAATTTTTCTTTCATCGTCCATTGAGAAAAAGTCAGCTGTATGCGGAAGTTGTCTTAATGGGAGTAGTGTTCCATTGCCAAAATCCATTAAATAATAATGTAATTCTTCCGGATTGTACCTTTCTGCCATACTCATTAGTAATGTTAGAACTGTATAGGATTTTCCATATCCGGAGGAACCAAATACGCCGATATTGCCACCGTCCATCACATGATAAGAATAAGGATACTGGCTTTGTTTTTCCGGCTCATCCACAAGTGCAAAATGAATTTGTGACTGTACATCCGATGAAAATTCTTCTCTAATCATTCTTTCTTTTAATGGTGGAAGCCATGGACTACTTAATTTCTGAATATGTAACTCTTGTTGAATTTCTTCAATTCTATTCACTACTGCTTCTATTTCAGTCACACTATCCTTTTTCACTTTCTCACTAGCGGAAATATCAGATAACGGTGATAATCCTAAATCGGTAACAATCGCAATCTCATCTTCTACCTCGGAATGATCTTCCATATACGGTGCCCCACTCCAAGCAGATTGAAATAGTTCATATACCTCATTATTGCCTACCTGTAAATACCCTCTACCAGTAGTGGTGATGGAAGCTGCGTCAGCGTTTTTCAAGATTTCTTTGCTATCATTGGCATCTTGGACTTTAAGAGCCACTTTAAATCGGGCATTACTCCAAATTTGTTCATCAATGACTCCACCTGGCTTTTGCGTCGCTAAAATTAAATGGACACCAAGACTTCTACCAATACGTGCCGCACTGACTAGTTCTCTAATAAATTCAGGTTCTTCACTTTTTAGCTCAGCAAACTCATCTGATATGAGAAACAAGTGTGGCAATGGTTCCTTGATTTTTTGTTTTTTATAAAGGCGCGTATAATCATTTATATGATTGACTTGGTATTGATCAAACAAGCGCTGTCTCCTCTTCAATTCACTTCTGATAGAAGCCAATGCCCTTGCACTAAAGTTCTTACTTCCTTCAATATTTGTAATGGTTCCTAACAAATGAGGCATATTCTTAAATGGTTGGGCCATCCCCCCACCTTTATAGTCAATTAATAAGAAGGCCACCTCATGCGGATGAAAATGAACGGCTAACGACAAAATATAAGATTGGAGAAATTCACTTTTCCCTGACCCCGTTGTACCGGCAAGTAATCCGTGTGGTCCATGGGCTTTCTCATGTAGATTCAAGTAAACATAATCATTTTTCCCTTTCAATCCAACCGGAACAGCTAAAGATTTAGCAGATTCCCTCGTCAACCAATTATCTGTTATCGATAATTGATCCACATCATTCACATTCATCATCTCTAAGAACGAAACACTTTGTGGAATTGAATTGGTCATCCCTGTTTGATGATCGAGTGTTCTCAACCACCTTGCATAAATTTCATTGCTATTTTGCTGATGATCATCGAGTCGAAAAGGAATGGTGACTGCTTTTTTCTTTTGGATAAGAATATCCCCTTCTTGCGCGTTTATATAGCGGACAAGGGTATAAATATTATCTGTTAAATTTTCTTTCGACTCCGCTGCAAAAATAACTGAAAAACCTAAATGCTGATGATTACCTTCTAAATACTCCAGTATGACATGATCAGAAATTAATTGTTGATTCGTAATGACAAAAACAAGATGCGGAGAAAACCTTATTTTCTCCTTATCCTCTTCCAAGTCACGCTCTCGAATAATTTCATAAATAGAAGATAATAATTGATCTCTCGTTTGTTCATTATAAATAAGCCCTCGTGCGTGCATATGGGGGAGTCTAAAATGAGGTAACCATTTCACCCATTCCCATTCTTTATACTCAGACTCATTAAAAATGAACACAAACCGAATATCATGGTAACTGTGAAAGAAAGATAATTGGCCAATCATTTGATGGATTTCTTTTTTCATCACGGATGCTTTACCAATTAAGCCGATTGGGCCTTCTGATAAGCTTGCTACAACCGGTACATCTTCAATATGGCTATATACTTTCTCTAATGCTTGCGATTGTTCGACTAGTTCATCCATTTCTCTATTCGCCATATCACTTGCGTTCAAATCCACGTCATAACTCGATTCCACTCTACCAATACCTAAACGAAACTGTAGAAAATCTTCGCTCTCTAACGTGCGCTCCCAGATGCGATCAGATATTTCTCCTGTTAAGTATTTCATTCGTTCAAAGGAAGGAAAGTGGAAGGTTAGATAATGTCTTTGTTTTTCAGATAAATCATGAAGCTCCTTTCTCTTCGTCTCCAAATAATTGGTATATACTTTATAACGCCTTGCTTTTTTTCTTTTTCGATTACTTTTATCTTTAAAATACTGTACAGAAGAAGTAATTAATGTGGTCATAAACATCACCATCGTAATGATGATAAATATCCCTCTCGGTTGAATAAGGGCAACGACCCCCATCACTATCAACATGACGAGCGGTGGCAAAATAATCAACCATAAGCCTCGATTAGAATCATCTGCCTCTTGCGAAGGAAAAGATAAACGCACCTTGTCGTCTGGTGCTTCGTAAATCATTCTCGGCGTCCTTCTATAGGTAGGATATTTCTTTTTCATTTCCGATTCAGGTAGGGCCATCAAAGGTAATGTCGATTCAACAGCTGTTAATCCGGCTACTTCTATCACATCACTCTCGATGAAACGCACCATCAAAAAAGGAACAAAAAGCCATTCTCCTTCAGCAGCAGCACCGCTAACTTCTAGCCATTCTCCATTTTTATAGACCGTCTTCTCGCCATCTTCAACCATCCACGCATTTTCCCGCTTAAATAGTGTAAAAGTATAAGCTTTACTGTTGGCCTCTTTTTTAAATCTTATATCCGCCTTTTCTTGTTCATTCGATAAAGTAATTTCATTCACATCACCTATGTAATAAGTAGCTGATTGAAAATGATTCGTCGTGATGACAAATCGTAAATTCATCTGATAAACAGTCAATTCTGCTATAGTGTTATCAGCTGATAAATGGCCAATTTCTTCATCATTTTGAAAAATTGTTATCCCGTCACTTGCTACTTTTAATCGTAATGCTTCTTGATCAGAAGGAAATTGCGTAAGGGTGATTGAATCCTTTAAGCTATTTCCTATCGATATATATTCTGATTGTACCTTTTCTAAATCCAATGATTGATAATGGCTTCCGTAAAATAGCCATAACGTTTTTTTCAACAATACAATCACCTCCGTTCCAACTATTCCTTGCTTTCATCATCTTTCTTTTTTTGTTGAGGCTGCTCTTTTTCTTCTACAGGTGGCTCTTCAGTTGTTTCCTCTTCCGTTGATGTCTCTTGAGCCTCTTCTTCATTATTTAATAACGAACCTTCTTCTTGCTCTTCCATATTTCGTTCATATTCTTCCTTTTCGTTTTGAATATCATTTAATTGCTGTTGTTTCTCTTCTTCATCCAATTTTTGATCCGCTTTAACCGCTTCTTCAAAATGAATCAATGCATACATGATTAAATCATAATCTTCCAACTCACGACTAATTTTTAACGCTTCCTCCGGTTCTCCTCTGCCGATATAGATCCAATACTGGCTATAACGTTGATCCGCTTGTAAAGTAAGCGTATTTAGAATGTTCTTTCTTTGTGACTCGCTAAGGGATTCATTCACGAGATAAGCATGCGCTAACTGGTATTGTGTCACTCTTGGCATATCAGGGACATCGTAACCTGACAAAGTATTAATGACCTGACTATAATCATCTTTTAGAAAGGATTCTTGGCTTTTAATATAAGCATTTTGTTTTGGTTGAGTGATAAAAGCGGTATATAGGGAAAAGACAATAAGCGGGATGAGTATAACACTTAGACCAATAACGGTATACTTCATACCCTTCCACTTTTTCTTTTCTACTTTTAAGAATTGCTTGTCATTTTTCTCTAGTTGTTTTATTTTTGTTTGTATATAAAGCAATAGTTCATCCACACTCTCAGCTGCAACAATATCAGCTGCTAAGGGGGTTAAATCAATCGTTTGATTAAACTGCAAATACTGCTTAAATTGATATTTTCCATCAACTGCTGCAGCAATGGTTGCTTTTAGAGCATTTAATTGCTCTTTAGGTTCATTTTCATAGGGAGGAAGACTCTCTTTCACCCCATAATGAAGAAAATGTGGCGTGAGGCTCTCGTCAATCAATAGATTATCTGGACAAATGAATAAATGAAGTCTAGTAAAACGATGAGATTTCACTTTTTTAATTAATTGGGCAGCAAAAATCATCCGACTTCTTTCATCGGATTTCTTTAATTGGGAAAAGGTTTTTAAATTTGAAGGTTTATGAAACTCGAGGATCAATTCGTCCTCTGTGAAGATGATTTGCTTTTCTATTGATGAACCAACTTCATTCAGCATGGCAATTTCGGATTCATCATCTAATTTAATCTTTTCTTTTTGAAAAATAATACTGATTTTGTCTTCATTTACTTTATATTCTGCACCTAGCTGTTCTTCTAAATAGGTCTGCTTTTCTTGTGACATTTCCTTAGCTCCCTTACAAAATTTCGAGACGATCCCCATTTGTTATTCCACAATCAACCAATTTCTTCTCTCCAGGAACAACCATTTTTTTATTCGAAACCATTAACCAATATCCTTCTCTTGGCTGTTCTTTAATTGATTGAGCTTGCCAAACAATATGTACAAGATTCTTCACAGTATGATAGTTAGATAGTCTTAAATCAAACAGTTCTTTATTATAGTTCTTTAAATCAATCGTCACTTCTATGTACATACACACACCTCATTTATACAGATAAAGAGCGCCTCTACCTTTAGGAAGGCGCTCTACTATTAAGGAAAAATTAACTTCTAATTTGGCTAGCGATTTGGCTATCTGCATCCGCAAGAGCATGACCAGTATTTTTCAATTGTACAGATACTTCAGTTAATAAACGCTGCATATCAACAATAGAAGGTCTTAGTGCCACATATTGATCAGCAAAAGCTCGGCTAGACTCCCCTTCCCACATACTTTGTAATTCATCAATCATTCTATCTAATCTAGACAATTGATCTTCTACCTGTGAACTTTCATTATTATAGCGGGCGGACATAGCCTCTAATTCTGCTGGGGTAACACGAATAATTCCTGACATAAAAAAACATCTCCTTTTCTCAAAGTTATTTTAATTGTAAAAATACACAATAATAAGGTCAATCAATATCTAGTAAAAAATTGAAAAACAGTAATAATTAACTACTATTCTTATCATTCATTTTGCTTACAAAGCAATAAAAAAGCCAATAACCTATATCTATTTTCCTACATTCATTTTATCACCATTTACAAAGTTTACCATAATTATGTAACAACATGGTAAAGGACCTTCATATTTCTTTGCTTGCTCACAAGTTACTCATCATTCCCGTTAAGAACCGTAGTATGTTATCCGTTGTACCACTTCCTTTTATTCCTATCTTTATTTTCACTGATGTAAATAATTTTATAGACTTTTTTAAAATTAGAAAAGGATTTCTTTTAAGTTAAGCGGCAAAGTTTATTTCTATATTCAACTTAGAATAGCTTTTTCCTGATTTTTCTCTACAGTACTTTTGTTTTATTTGGCTTTCTGTTGTAGATACTTAAGAAGGATGAAAAATCTGTTTCAACAAAATTCATTTACTTTTAAACTCGTGATATGTCACTCTATGGACTCATTTTTATTATCATTCTATCATCAAGAACATACATTCAAGTATAATATATACCCTACCTTCTAATCTTATTTCATCCATCTTTTCCCATTAGGATTGGGATTATAAACCATATTATTTGATTTTTTTAACAGGAAAAGGTTTAATATCTCTAAAAATGGATATAGCAATTAACATCATCTCTGTTTGTATATTTACACTTTTATTCTGTATATTTTCTTTTTAAAGGAATAGGTAATGAAAAAAACGACCAAATTTTTTTATATTCACCTTTATTAATGAGGTTATATTGCACATTATGTTGATTTTTTACACATTTAATAAAAACAGTTCATTTTTCCTATCGACTATCTCCTAAAATAAGTATTTTACATCATTATGTTCAATTTCTCCCATGATATAGTAAAGGGGTGACTAATTCAGTGAATTTTCTAATCACATTTACCCTGTGGTTTTTATAAGATTAATATTTTCGTCATTAAAATTGAGGTGATTACATGTCTATCAGTTACTATACTGCCTTATTACAACAGAAAAAAAATGAGCTAGCTCGATTACATACTTGTAACGGGCAATTAGAAGGTACACAGCAAGAATTTTCCCACTTTCGTAGAACGGTGTTACAACCAGAACTCACACCACATACATGGCATGGTCAAAACGCGAATGAATTTGAACAAAAGAGAGAAAGCATGCTTTCTAGCTACGATGACATACAAGGAAATCAATTCAATCAAGTCTTTAATTCTTTGCAAAATAAGATACAAAACCTTCAAAGCGAAATTCAGTCGATCCAACAGACGATATCTTATCTAGAAGCGCAAGAGCGCGCTAAAAACCAAAAATAAGATATAAAATTGAGAGGTGCAATATGAGTACAGAAATTAAACTAATAAAAGGGGATGTGGAAGAAGCATTAGCAAAATTACAAACCTCAGCTAATGCCCTAAAATCCTCCCTTCCTGCAGATATCGGTCAAAATAATGTGTTAACAACAGTAGATAGATTAAATCAACTTAATCAAGTGATTATCCAAGTGACTGAAACATATAAAACACTTTTACTACAAAACGAGCAATCCACCCGTCAATCTGTAGCATTCTTATCAGAAGCAGATGAACAAATTTCATCCTACATAAAAATGAGGTAGAGGAAGGTGTATAAATTATATGAAGACGTTAGATGCGTTAACATTTAATAATGGTCTTTCCCAAACAATAGATAAACTTCAAGTTTATAATGAACAACTAAGTCAAATAGAAACATCCATTTTAAATATCAGTTCACTTACCGATTCCTTAAAAGGAAGTGGCGGGCAGGCAATCCGCTTATTCTATCAAGATATGCATCAACCCTTTATCGCTTTCTTTCAACAATTTATAGATGATTACAAATCCAATTTACAAACGATAAAGAGCGACCTAAGTGCAATGGAGTCATCTCAAAATGGATTCATCAAGCAACATTTTTTACAGAATGATGTGGAGAATGGATTAAACGCAGTAAGAAACACGACTACTGATCTAACAAACGAAGCGAACCAAACCATGAGTTCAGTCCAAGATATCGTCAGTTTGCCTAGACTAGATGATCAACAGTTCAACACTGATGTCCGCACCTCACAAAACCATGTTGAACAAACAATTGAAAAGTTAAATCAATTTGACCAACAACAACAATCTACAATCGATTCTCTAGATCAAAATGTACAAATGATGAAAAACTATGTAAATGACATACAGACACTATTTAATAATGGTACACTATCAGTAGATACATATAATCCTAATGTTCACTATCCGATGACAAGCACAACAATGAATAATAACCCTTCTAATACGCAATCTTTTTATAATCATCCACGTGCCATGTGCTATGCTGTTGATGCAACAGACCCTAATCATTTAAATATGGAATGGGATCCAACGCCAACTTTGGGACTAAACTTTGAACAATGGAAAGATCAGCCTATAAATGCAGGAGCCAACCTATTTGCTACGTCTACAACAGCTTTAGCAGCAGCTAAAAAGGTGAATTTGGCTAGACAAGGGTTTGGTATAAAGTATACTCATCGAGTGACTGCTCAAAAAGTTAGAAAGCCTGTAGTTAAAATTGATAAGCCTGAATTGGCTAATTTAAAAAAACAAACTTATAGCGGGGCAGAATTAAAAAATCATCCTAGATTGTATAAAATGATCAATCCGGCTGCTGCAGTGAAAGATTCCTTTAAATGGGCTAGTAACAAATTAGGCTACATTGGTCTAGGCGCTACGGTAGTAGGAAATATTACGCACGGTGTGCAAAACAATCAATCTGAAAGTGAGATTACTGGTAATATTGTTGGAGACGTTGCTGTTGCTGGTATGTCCATGGCTGCTGCCGCTGCTGCCGGGGCAAAAGTCGGTACAGCAGCTGGGGCTCTCGGCGGCCCAATCGGAGTAGCTACAGGTGCAGTTTTTGGGGCACTTGCAGGTATCATCGTCACAACTATGGCAAGTGATTTTAAATTTATGGATGTTGACGGAGATGGCAAACTTGATTCTGTTGGTGATGCATTAAAGAAAGGGACTACAGGACTTATTGATAAAATCGGTTCATGGTTTAAATAAAATTAAGAGGTGTAAACAATGCAAAAACATCAAGAAATCGACGGAGATATCCTCTCTTATCTAATATTTCAATCACCGAAGGAAAATAGAGGGAATATTATTGTTTTCTTTCTGATATTCTTGGATTTTATAGGCATTATTCCCCTCATATCAGAGCCTTTTTCATATGGATATTTCATAGCCGGTATCATACCCATTATCTTTATTCATTTATGGGCAATACTCTATATTTTCGATCCTTATAAATATGAGCACTCTTACTATTTATTCTTTGGCGTATACGGAATTGTTAATACATACATCATTTTCCTTAATATTCAAAAATTATTAGGTGCACACATACTGGGAGGTAGTCATACAATCACCTTTATAATAGGATTTATACTCTTTTTAGCTCTTATTTTTGGTATACAATTTGGGAATATCAAAATGATTGAAACGGGCACATATAGAAAGCTACAAACAAAAGGGAATAACATAAATATTTCACCTATTGTTGCAGCATCTGGTATAGGTTATGTGATCGGTCAATTAATTCTCACTTTTATTTATGACTACTCTATCCGTATGCTTATTTATGTATTTTTATTTGGTCTACTCTCTATACTCACAGCCTATTTTAGTACAAACATACATAAATATTTTTATATAAAGAAGCATAAAGACATTGTAAAAGAAATTTACCCTGAATTTGGCTTACCGAAATCAGAAAGAAACCAAAAATATTTGTAGCGGAGGTGCCTAACTCATGTATACTACCTTGTCTACGAAAGATCTATGTCTGCTAATGAAAATCTTAGATGCGAAAACACTCATTGGCATTGCTAATCCCTTCTTAAATTACACGGATGCTGAGATGGATATAGAGTGGGAGTTTACGTTTAAAAAACTTCGAGAAATGAATTTAGTGGACCTGATCGATGGGGAATTATCTTTTGACCCCTCTTTTATTCATACAATGTGGATTATTGCGAGAACAAATGTCGTTGTAGAAACATTGACAGATGAGGAGGATCACTCTTTATTTTATTTTGGAGAAAAACAAGTTATCCAATGTTTAAGAGTAACTGATGAGGACGACTATCAGATTTATGTCCATGATACACCGGAATGGACTTGGCAACATATTATACTGCCAAAAATGTTGAGGGGGATAACGCCTCTACCAACACGAGATTCAGAAAAAATTCTTGTTCATCCTAAAGATTATCAATTGTATTGTAAGCACGATAAAATACATAACTTATCTGACTTGGCGACCTATAATGGTTATCGTAATGATTCTTCCGTTATTCAACATTTCAGGAGATCCATTCAACGAAAGATTCATACGAATCGACTAATAATGTTTTATAACCAAGAGAAGCAATGGAATATCGAAGGATTACATGTGTTAAGTTCACCCTCTTATAATTGGACTTTAAAGATGATACAACATAATGGTCAAGAGTTTTTAGAAGCAAAACAAGCTTTCGGTGAATCACTAATAAATGATATTTTAGATGTCGTCAGAAGAACAAAAGGGCAACACCCTGTATAAAGGACTGAGCTAATAATGGAAGGTATGTTCAATTTAAAAAGCCTAAAAAAATCACCGATTCAAACTTATGCAGTTGCCTGCTACACTGATGAATCATTAAGCCGGGAAACACACGATAACCAAATTGCATATCCACTTGCAGACCTAGATAACGTAAATTTGACAGTAGAAATACTCGATGCCGAGTGGAATGATCTGCAACGTGCAACGCTTCACGAGATTATGAATGAAAAGGAGCTACAATTTCCTTTTTTTATCATCAATGAAATTCATGCAGAAGATATAAAGAAAGGGATAAAGCGCTATAAAAAAGAGCATCCCTTTAAGAATTTATTTGGAACGATTTCATTTGAGGAAATACTTGATGTGGAAAGCCGAGCGATTTTTCAGCTTCACGAGGCAGTTGCTTATAAGCAGACGGTTGCTGAAACGATTGAATTTTTAAATGGGAAGTTAGCTGGACAGAAAAGCTCTTAAAAATCGCCGAGCACTTTTAGTTAAAGTCGCTCGGCTTTTTTATTAGGAGCCAACAAAATCTCCCCCGTTAACGTGGATGGTTTGACCTGTGATGTAAGAGCCATCATCAGATGCTAAAAGGACATAAACGGGTGCTAATTCATACGGTTGCCCTGCTCTTTTCATTGGGACATCGAGTCCGAATGTTTGGATTTGTTCCGGGGATTGGCTTGCAGGTTGGAGTGCCGTCCAAATTGGCCCCGGTGCAACGGCATTGACACGAATGCCTTTATCTACAACATTATTAGCTAGCGCTCGTGTGAAGCTGACAATTGCGCCTTTTGTTGCTGAATAATCAATGAGATCTTTTCTACCGATATAAGCATTAATTGAGGTTGTGTTAATAATACTGGCCCCATCTTTCAAATGAGGCATGGCTGCTTTTGTCATATAATAATACGACCGAATATTCACATCAAAGGTTACGTTCCACTGATCTGAGCTAATATTTGTCAATTCATCTTGCAAATACTGTACAGCGATATTATTCACAAGCACATCGCAGCTGCCAAAGGTTTGGATGGTCTCTGCCACAATTCGTTGACAATGCGCTTCCTCTCTTTGATCACCTGGGATAAGAAGACATTTCCCGCCATAATAAGCGATTGCCTGTTTCGTCTCTTCTGCGTCGCGATGTTCATCATAATAGGCAATGACTACATTCGCTCCTTCTTTCGCAAAAGCGACCGCAGCTGCTCTCCCTATCCCACTATCGCCACCAGTTACAATTACTACTCTATCCTTTAGCTTGCCTGTACCTCTATATTGCGGATTATCATATATAGGTCTTGGGACCATTTCGTATTCCATCCCTGGCTGTCTATTCTGCTTTTGCTTAGGAAAACTAAATAAAATCTCCTCACATTTTGTTTCTTTTCCGTATTTTCCTCTTTCCATAAGGTTTCCCCTCCTCCTCATCATATTATTTTCATTTAGAGAAGGTGGTGCAAAGGCGAAAATACCTAGCTCTTTAAACTATTGGGTACGATTGCTGAAAGATAAGAAGTGATATCTACATAATTAACGCCTTTTTCTTTGTACAAATCGATAACTACCTAAGTCTGTACCCTAAATTTTGCACGGTATAAAAAAGCCTTGCTCCAAATAAAAGGAAGCAAGACTCCAATTTTTCATTGAATTACGCTTTTTCCATGAGTAACTCACGCTTACGAATCATATGCACAACTAAATAAACAAGCGGTGTGATACAAATAGAAGCAATAAATTTAAATAGATATTGTGAGAGAATTAATCCCAATAATGCTGAAGTTGGAATCGTTCCGTAAAAAGCAATCGTAATAAATATCGATGTGTCGACAATTTGACTAATCATCACAGACATATTATTTCTGAACCATAGCTTCTTCTTTCCATGACGCATCTTTAGCTTATGAAAAACATAAACAACGATATGCTGGCTGATGAAATAAGACACAAGACTTGCGAGTATTACACGAAAGCTGCCACCTAAAATCGCCTGAAATGATGCCTGTTCCCCGAATACGGGTGCAGTAGGCAACTGGATAGTAATCATAATAAAGATAATCGCCAATATTTGTGTGATAAGACCTGCCTTCACCGTTTGTTTACCAGCTTCTTTCCCATATAACTCGACGATAATATCAATGATTGGGTACGTAAAAATAAAAACGACTACTGCTGCTGGGAGAATCGCTAAATCGCCAAGACTGAATAATTTCACCGCAACAATATTGGCTAATATAAGCAAACCCACATAGATGCCGTTTAGATATAGAATCATCGATTATCCACTTTTTCTGGATAGAGATCATGGTTCATTAACCGATGCTCTGCCATCTTTTCATATTTCGTTTCAGGTCGGCCGTAATTGCACCATGGATCAATACTTATGCCACCACGAGGCGTGAATTTCCCCCAGACTTCAATATAACGGGGATTCAATAAATTAATGAGGTCATTCATAATAATATTGACACAGTCCTCGTGAAAGTCGCCATGATTTCTAAAGCTAAAGAGATACAGCTTCAATGATTTACTTTCTACAATTTTTTCATCAGGGATGTAAGAGATATACATCGTGGCAAAATCCGGTTGGCCTGTAATGGGGCAAAGACTCGTGAATTCTGGACAATTAAATTTGACAAAATAATCTCTGCCGCTATGTAAGCTATCCACAGCCTCAAGTACTTCTGGTGCGTAATCTGATGGGTATTGGGTCTGTTGATTACCTAATAAAGTTAAATCGGTTAATCCTTGTTCTTCTTTTCTTCCTGACATAAAAAAAGCCTCCTTGAATCGATTTCGTTCAGGGAGCTAAAACCATCTGTCAACTAAGAAACAAAAAAACCACGCCCGAATATGGACATGGTTTTTTTCATGCATCCATAGTTTTTTATAGAGGGTTTAAAGCTATGAACCTCTTCTGGATATCTTCCAGTCTATTTATTTACTTTTCTCAGTTTATATAAGCTTGGGATAGCTGTCAATCTTTTCTGTTAAGCGTACACTTCATTGCCGTCCGATTCATCTTTAATTTCACCAACAATTTCAGAAAGAATGTCCTCCATTGTTACTAATCCGACTGTTTTGCCTTGATTATTTGTCACAAGGGCCATATGTGTACGTGTTTGCTGCATTTTCAAGAAAACCTCTTTAATGGAGATCGTTTCTTTATAGCTTGGAATATCATGCATAAATTCTTTAAAATCTTCCTTACGTCCTGCAGCTAAACTCGTTAACATTTCCTTCGTATTAATGAATCCGATGTATTCCTTCGTCTTAGATGTCACAGGATATCTTGTAAATTCATGTTCATCGATGACATTTAACATACTATCCAATGACTGATTCTTCTGCAGTGTAATCATTTCTTCTTTCGGAATCATAATATCTTTTAATTGACGACCATCAAAGGCAAAGATGTTCTCCAAATAAGCAAGTTCTGTTTGGTTGATTTCTCCACCTTCATAACTTTGTGTCACAATTAACTTCAACTCTTCTTCCGAGTGCACTGTATCATGACCAGCTGGCTCTACACCAAATCTTCTTAAAATAAACGTTGCGGAACCATTTAATAAACTAATAACTGGCTTCATAATGCGCCCAAACCAATATAAAGCTGGCGCCAGTAGAAGTGTCATTTTTTCTGCATATTGAATCGCTAATGTTTTTGGTGCAAGTTCACCAATAACGACGTGTAAAAACGAGACAATGGTCAGTGAGATAATATATGAAAGTATTGTCGCTACAGCGGCTGATACTTCAAATTCAATAAACAAAGGTTCTAAAATCTTCTGTACAGTTGGTTCACCTAAAGCACCTAAAACAAGCGCTGTAATGGTAATACCTAATTGACAGGCAGATAAATAATAGTCAAGATTATGAGCTACTTTTTTAGCAAGTACTGCTTTTTTATTACCTTCTGCGATCAATTGATCGAGTCTAGACATACGCACTTTCAATATAGCAAACTCGGCACCTACGAAAAACGCCGTAAACAAAATAAATAAAGCAACTAAAAACAAGTTTAATATGATTATACTGTCCAATTATTTCCCTCTTCCTGAGGGATTCACCTCCAAGATGATTACGATGATTGAGGGGTTTCCTCTACTATTTGATCTTCTAAATATTGATGGAACATGACTTGTTTAATTTGATAATTATCCATTTCTGCCACTTCCCACACATGATTATCGTGATGAACCTCGTCACCCTGCTCTACTACTTCAAGGTTTTTATATTGAATCCAACCAGCAATTGTGTCGATATCTTCACTATCTTCAAATGTTAGGCCAAAACGGTCTTCCAAATCTGTCAACAACACACGTCCATTGATGATATACTTTTGTTCTCCTGCAGGACGGATATCCGCTACTTCATCCTCATCAAACTCATCGCGAATTTCGCCAACTAATTCTTCAAGTACATCCTCCATCGTTAAAACACCAGAAGTTCCGCCGTACTCATCCATCACAACAGTCATATGGACTTGTTCTTGCTGCATTTTCAACAGCGCATCTTGTATACTTGTTACTTCCACAACAAATGGAACATCACGCATATATTGCTCTAACTTTACTTCCCTGCCACTCACAATGTGACTGAGCATTTTCTTCGCATTTACAACACCAATAATACGGTCTTTATCTCCATTTTCTACAACAGGATAACGCGTATAATTATGTTCATCTAAAATGGCGATCAGTTCATCTGGGGTCATATCCTTATCAATTGTCACAAGATCTGTTCTTGGAACCATGATATCTTTTGCTACTCTTTCGTCAAAAGAAAAGACGTTCTCTAAATACTTCAGTTCGGTTTGATCAATTTCTCCACCTTGGAAACTTTGTGCCATAACGATTTTTAATTCTTCCTCAGTGTATGCCTTCTCTTGCGGAGCTGGCGCGACACCAAACATACGCAATAAAAGACGTGATGCACCATTTAAAGTAAAGATAAACGGCGACATAATCTTACCGAACCAGTAAAGTGAAGGAGCAAGCATTAACGTCACTTTTTCCGAAAATTGAATAGCTAATGTTTTCGGTGCCATCTCTCCGACTACGACGTGTAAATAAGTCACTAATGCAAATGCAATTGCATAAGAAGCCACATCAGCAATCGTAGCAGAAATATTTAACCAACTAAAAACAGGATACAACACAGCACTTACAGCCGGTTTACCTAATGCACCTAAACCAAGGGCTGTTACCGTAATACCAAGTTGACATGCTGATAAATAATAATCCAGGTCCGCTGCTACTTTCTTGGCAAGGACCGCTTTCTTATTTCCTTCAGCAATTAACTGGTCAATCCTCGACATACGGAGTTTGACTACTGCGAACTCAGACGCAACGAAAAATGCAGTCAGAGCAAGTAAAATTACAAGCATTATTAAATTCGTAATGGTTATTATGTCCAATTATTTCCCTCTTATCTGAGGGATTCACCTCCAAAATAGTTAACACTTATTCAATCGTTTGAAACAATCAGATAATTCTTTTTCAAGTATGCGAAACACACGCTTTTTTTCGATTTCGGAACATTGTTGATATCGCTGTTCTACGATCTCAAGCTTTCCTTTTAAACGATTGATCTCCTCTTGGACCTCTATCACCATGGGGTCTACTCCTTGGTTATCCTGTGTATGAAGTACTCTCTGAATCTCTAGAATTGATAATCTCTCTTTCTTCAAAGCTTTAATCCTTTCTAACGTATTCAGGACATCCTCAGGATAAAGACGGTAGTTTGAAGAGGAACGTTCGACACTCAATAAATTCTTTTTTGTGTAATAATCAATCGTCCGTGATGTTAAACCGCTCAATTTCGCCACCTGACCAATTCGCAATAACGCCTTCCCAATGAAGTAACCCCCTTTCTATATTTAGTATTACGTTTCAGTTTTATTTAAAACCTATGTTTATAGGTTGAAACTTTTGAAGAAAATCACAAACTATTACGTTATAGTTTATGAGAAAATTATATAATGGACTGGAACTGAAATCAAGTGGTAGCTTTTTCAGTAAACAACTCCCCATTCTCAATTATATTTTAACTGATAACAGGATATATCTCAAAAAAAAGAAACTTCATATTATATAACCATTTATTTTTCGGAGAATGATGTAGCATATATAAACGAGCTGTCGAGGGTATGGGGCGTATTTTGTACTCAGCCGGAAATGTTAGATTGTTTAAGGGAAATCGAATCAAAATATGTGAACAAGCTTGGATCGTTATAGTTGGAAACGCGTCAAATATTTTGTCATTCTCCAGATTCTGACTCTTTCTTGCTGGAAACCACTCAAAAAAACCGCGGTAACGCTGAATTTGACTTGTTTAAGTAGTAAACGCTCCGGAAATTTGGACACTACGCAAAACCTGACTCGTTTAACAGCGAAACGCGTCAAATCTTTTACCTTTCTCCAGATTCTGACTCACTCTTGCTGGAAACCACTCAAAAAAACCGCGGTAACGCTGAATTTGACTCGTTTATGTAGTAAACGCTCCAAAAATTTGGACACTACGCAAAATTTGACTCGTTTCGGATATGCGGGAACAGGTCAAAAATGATATATAGTTATCCTTCCCTCATTTCCCAATTATCCTCCCCTTGTTTTTGTTTGGATTTCCCCCATAAAAAAACACCTCCATTCTTAAATGGAAGTGTTGGTTCTTTCAAATCATTTTATCCATCATGGTCGTTGCGATGGAGAAATAGATGAGTAAGCTGAGAATATCATTTAATGTTGTAATAAAAGGACCCGATGCGATTGCTGGATCAATTTTTAGGCGATTAATAATGAGTGGTACAACGGCACCAATTACTGCAGCCATACTTAGTGCTAAAAATAATGACGCACCGACGATGAAGGCGAGTAACCAATTTCCTTGATAGAAAACACCAATAATCCCTGTTAGGACGACCATACAAACAACACCTAGCATCAAACCCGTGCCTAATTCTCTTTTAACAATTTGCCAAACGCCGTTTTTTTCTACAGACCCTGTAGCCAATCCACGGACAGCAACCGCTAAGGATTGTGTCCCTGTGTTACCTGCCGTTCCCATAATCAATGGCATAAATGCAGCGAGGATGACAATTTGCTGTAATGTTTCCTCAAAGCGGCCGATGATGTTAGCGGTAATCATACCGAAGAACATTAATAGAACAATCCAAGGTGCACGCTTTTTTGCGGCACTAAAAGCCGTTAAGTTTAAGTCTGTGGCTCCTTTAGAAGCAGCAAATTCTCCGAAATCATCATCTGTCTCTTCTTCTAGTACATCAATAACATCATCGACTGTAATAATACCGACAAGCTTCCCTTCTTTCCCAATGACAGGAACCGCTAGAAAATCATATTCTTTAATCAAACGTGCTACTTCTTCTTGATCTTCATTGACCGGTACAGAAACAACTTGTGTGCTCATAATATCATCAATGGTTTGATCGGGCTGCGCAATAATCAAATCTCTTAGGGAAACAACTCCAGCCAGGCGTTCCTCTGTATCGACGACATATAAATAGTAAATTGTCTCAGCATCCATTGCCGTTTCTCTTAGTTCTTCAATGACTTGGGCTGCAGTGGACTCAACTGAAATGCGAATGAATTCTTTCGTCATAATCGCACCGGCTGTTCTCGGTGCATAAGTCATAAGCTCAATGACTTTATTGGCTTCTTCTTGATCCATGGATTGAAGGATATCGTCCGCATTTTCTACTTCAATTTCAAGCAAGAAATCGGCAACATCATCAGCAGACATATAATTAAACATGGCAACAGCATATTGAAAGCCAATATGAGTGAAAACCTCAGATTGATCTTCTAAGTCTAGTCCTTGAAAAATATCCGAGAACTCTTCGGGGGTCAGAAAAAGTAGCAATTGTTTTTGTAATGGCAGTTCCATTTCTTTAAAAACTTCTACTTGGTCTGTCGGATGCAATTCAAGGAATGTCTCACGAAACATTTTCAAATTACGTTCAGTAATATATTTTATTACTTGTTTTTGATAATCTTTTTTTTGTTTTAATTTTAATAATTGGTTCATTTCGACTCCTCCATTTCGGAAGAAGAGCCTATTTATTCTGTATAAGATGAGTGGTGCAGAACAAATACCCTCCTCTTTTCTCCGTGTTGATCAATTCCTGTTTACTCGACCTCGGATTGGGAATACTATCCATCCCGCACCACCTCCTTGTTTTTTTAAAATGAAAAAGCACCTCCAACTTACCGTGGAGGTGCATAAAATGCATAGAAAATACAACATGTACGCGTTGTACAAGCAGTAATTACCCCTCCATTCGTAGAGCTTTAGCACTGTACAGCATAGGTAAATACCAGCTACATTAAAAACCACCTTATGTCGATGGTTCCTGTTGACCCATTGGCGTCTTTGGACATTTTTGGGCAGTAGCATATCTCTATACAGGAGCCTCACCTAACGAGGATACATATGGATTGCCATGTTCACTTTACATCTAGTGTTACATTCTGTCAACACCTTTAGAAAAATTAGTCAAAACCACCCGTGATAACGGGTGGTTTGTTCTGCGGCTGAAAGCCTTTGTTACTGACCAGACCCTAAAGGGCT
>NZ_JACSQT010000025.1 GCF_014836495.1 Cytobacillus stercorigallinarum
TTTTAGAATTACGCTTGACGTTTTATGTTCGTTCAGTTTTCAAAGAACAATCTCATTCGCTTCAGAAGCGACTTTATAAATATAACATTCTATCAATCTGTTGTCAACAACTTTTTAAAATTTCTTTTCAAAAGTGTTTTTTAAAAGGTGTTATCAACGACTGCTTTATAATAATATCATCCTCATCGACTTACGTCAACAAAAAATATTATTTTTCTTAATAAAATTATATGTTTTATACATTACCTATTTAATAGTCTACTAAACCTAAAGTGAATGACCAAATCAGAACACGACTTTCGGCCTTAAATAAGGACGAACCATACTCACCTTTCCTTACCATCCAAACAACAACTTATTATATAGAAGAAAGATGATCTGATTATTGTTTACACCAAAAAGAGCACCCTTCTAAAGGATGCTCTTCAAATTCCAATCAATTAATGAAAAATCAAGTAAGCTAGGAAAACAAAGAAGAAGAAATACATAATTGGATGAATCTCTTTTCCTCTTCCTTTAAGAAGCATTGTAATTGGGTAGAAAATAAATCCTACTGCAATACCTGTTGCAATACTATAAGAAAGTGGCATTGTCACCATTGTAAAGAATGATGGCACTGCGATTTCGAATCGATTCCAGTCAATTTGACCAAGAGAGGATACCATCAAGATACCAACGATAATTAAAGCTGGCGCTGTGACTGCGGATGTAACTACTTCTAATAACGGGAAGAAAAATAATGATAATAAGAAACAAATCGCTGTAATGATGGCTGCAAAACCAGTTCTTGCACCTGCGGCAACACCAGCAGATGATTCAACAAAAGAAGTAACTGTTGAAGTCCCGAAAATAGAACCTGTCATAGATGCAGTTGCATCAGCAAATAACGCCTTACCTGCACGTGGTAACTTATTATTTTTCACAAATCCTGCTTGGTTAGCTACTGCCATTAATGTTCCTGCGTTGTCAAAGAAATCAACGAATAAGAAAGTTAAAATAACACCTAACATTGCAGTTGTATAGAATGATGGATCACCAAATGCTGAGAATAATGATCCGAAAGTTGGCGCTACACTCGGTACTGCGTCCATAACTTTTTCAGGTGTTTGAATTAATCCAAAAATCATACCGACAATCATTGTAATAACCATTCCGAAGAAAATACCAGCTTTTACGCCTCTTGTCATAAAAATAATTGTTACAATGATTCCAAATACAGCAAGTAATGTGTTTGGTTCAGTTAAATCTCCTAGAGCTACTAAAGTTGCATCATTATTTACGATAATTCCTGCAGATTGTAAACCGATAAAAGTAATGAATAAACCTATACCTGCACCTACAGCAATCTTTAATTCGAAAGGAATCGCATTGATTAATTTTTCACGCAAACCTGTTAAAGTTAAGATTAAGAAAAATACACTCGAAATAAATACGGCTGCTAACGCGTGTTGCCAAGGCATGCCATTCACTAAGATAACTGTATAAGCAAAAAACGCATTCAATCCTAAACCCGGTGCAAGACCAATAGGATACTTGGCTATGAGGCCCATAATCAAGCAACCAATGGCAGCTGATATAGCTGTTGCAACGAATACTGCACCATAATCCATTCTCATATGATCTGGTAGATCAGGTACATCCTCTAACGTTAATGTAATTGGATTGACTGCCAATATATAAGCCATAGCTAAGAATGTTGTAATCCCACCAATAATCTCACGGCGATAGGTAGTGCCGAGTTCATCAAATCGGAAGTACTTTTTCATTTTCATTTTCCCCCTAAAGTTGGCATTAAAAAAACTTCGGAAAGTAACCGAAGCCTTGACAACAGGGATGGTATAAGTAACCTGGAATGTAAAAAATAAGATTAGTATAATATCTAAAGCACATTCCTTTGTCACGCACACACATCAAGTAGTCAAGTCATTTACGGTAACTTGGTAGAAACTTTTGGGCCATATTCCCAACATTATACGAAGATGTTTTTAATATTTATTTCTCTATTATATTAGCAATTAAAAAAGTCCTAGTCAATATAAAAAACGAACATTTTCCAGTCCGTTTTTTACCATTGTTCGGAATTAGGTTTATTTACCACTTTATACACTTAATTTCATCTGGTTTAACTATAAACTAACTAAATTTAGGATGCAATACTTCTTTTATTTAAGCAATATCTGGTAGGCAAATCGATTACCATTTGGAACATCTAGTTCCACATCCCCAATATAGGAAAAACCAGCTTTCTGAATCACCTTTTGCATGACTTCATTTTCGGGATGGGTGTCAATGCGAACATCACGAAATCCATTGAGCCTAGCAGCGCTAATTAAATGTTGCAGCAATATCGTCGAATAACCCTTTCCTTGCATCTCTGGATCAATCGCTACTCGATGAACTGATGCATACGGCGTTTCTGCTTTCTGCCAATTCACTAATTGCTCATAAGGTTCTTCTGGCGCAGTTAAGATCGTGCCAATACCGACTATTCGTTCATTCGCGATCAACACGTAGGCTTCCTTATTCGAAATATCCTGTGTAATGATTTCTCGATTGGGTCCATCTCCATCCTGCCATTGTGGGATACCTCTTTTAATAATCGTTTCTCTTGCTCGGTCAACAATGGATATGATTTCATCTAACTCATCTAATTGTGCATGTTTTAAATATAACACCTAACACCCTCCCAAAAGAATACTTATTAAAAAACCTTAGAATCCAAACTAGGATTCTAAGGTGTATTGTATTATTCCCACTCAATCGTTGCAGGCGGCTTAGAAGTAATATCATAGACAACACGATTGATATGATCCACTTCATTAACAATTCTTGTTGAGATAACCTCAAGGACATCCCATGGAATACGTGCCCAATCAGATGTCATTCCATCAATTGAAGTAACAGCGCGGATACCAATTGTGTAATCATACGTACGCGCATCGCCCATTACACCTACACTACGAATGTCAGGTAGGACAGTGAAATATTGCCATACATCTCTTTCAAGACCAGCATTTTTGATTTCTTCACGTAAAATCGCATCTGATTCACGGACGATTTCAAGTTTTTCCTCTGAAATCGCACCAAGCACACGGATACCTAATCCAGGACCTGGGAATGGCTGTCTCCAAACGATATCATCCGGTATACCTAATTCTGTTCCAAGTGCGCGTACTTCATCTTTAAATAAAGTATTAAGCGGCTCAATTAATTGGAATTGCATATCTTCAGGTAGTCCACCTACGTTGTGGTGTGATTTGATTGTTTGCGCAGTTGCCGTACCACTTTCAATAATATCTGTATAAAGTGTACCTTGTGCTAAATAATCAATACCTTCTAATTTATGTGCTTCATCATCAAATACGTAAATGAATTCATTACCGATAATTTTACGTTTTTTCTCTGGATCACTGACGCCTTCAAGTTTGCTTAAGAAACGATCTTTGGCATCTACTTTAATGACATTCATATTGAAGCCTTCAGAGAAAGTTTTCATAACACCTTCTGCTTCATCTTTACGCAGTAAACCGTGATCAACAAAAATACATGTTAATTGGTCACCAATCGCTTTATGAATAAGAACAGCAACAACAGAAGAATCTACTCCGCCACTAAGTGCACAAAGGACTTTCTTATCTCCAACTGTTTGGCGGATTTTTTCCATTTCGATTTCAATGAAGTTTTCCATAGACCAATCGCCTTTACAGCCACAAATACCGTAAACAAAGTTTTTCAGCATATCATTACCGTATACAGAATGACGTACTTCTGGGTGGAATTGAACACCATATAATCCACGTGCTTCGTCACTAATCGCCGCTACAGGACAAGAAGGGTTTGTACCATCAATTGCAAAACCTTCTGGTGCTTCAACGACTAAGTCACCATGACTCATCCAAACCACTTGCTCTTCAGGAAGATCGGCAAATAATTTAGATTGATTTTGTAATTTTAATACAGCTTTACCGTACTCACGCTGCTTTGCGCCTTCTACTTTTCCTCCGAAATGCATCGTCATTAATTGCATACCGTAGCAAATACCGAAGATTGGTAAACCTAACTCAAAGATTTCTGGGTCACAACGAAAAGCATTTTCGCCGTAAACACTGTTTGGACCACCAGAGAAGATGATTCCTTTTGGATTCATTTCTTTGATTTCTTGTGCAGTAATGGTATGCGGATGTAATTCACTATAAACGCCAAACTCCCTAATTCTGCGTGTAATCAACTGATTGTACTGACTACCAAAGTCTAGTACAACGATCATTTCCTGGTCATGCAATTCTACTTTCCCCGTCACGCTGTTCACCTCGTCAACATTGATAGAATGATTCCCTCATTCTTTTATTCCACTTCATAATGAAGAGTGACTCCGAATGTATCATTTGTAGGTTATCCAACACCTACTATTTCATACAAAAAACTAGAGTTCTTCCCTTTTAAATACAGTCAGAAGGCAGAAATCTAGCTAGGCTAAAATATATTCTGCCTTCATAGTCAGACTGTTATAGGCAGTCTGGTAGAGACTCTCGGACCATATTACCAAGGATATATGAAGGTTATTCGTTAAAATTATTGATAGTCATCATGTATAAGAATCCATGACTTCTCATTCAACTATTTTAACAACAGGTTATTTTAACGGTCAAGCGATTGTCGCTTTTATTAAATTTTCCCACAATTCCTTATTCCTTTTCCAAATACCCTTTTCTTGCCTACTACTGTATAAATAAGCTTCGTAACTCGCCGTCAACTGACTCATTTGTTGATGCCCAAGCGCATAATCGACCTCTTTAGCAAAAGAATGTAAGGTTTGTCCTTGTTTCCTTTTCATCCCGAACCGTGCTAATTCGTGTAATAAAACAAGGTACGCTTTCTCAAAATCCTGGTCTTTATTTCGATGTTTATATGTCCAAATATAGAAGTAAGGCAGCCATCTCCCCCGCTTGATATACGTGAGGCAACCGATGAAAGCAAGCGCAATGATGATACTTACAATCTTTTTCCAATGTTGTCGAACAGCTTCCATTACCGAATCCCACAGTTTCGTCAAACTAAAGGTGCTTGATGCTGTTTCTGTTTGTTCAGTTGGTTCTGCTTCCTCTGGTCTCTCTACTCGTTCCGGTGTTTCTGTTTCCTCAGCGTTATTAGGCGTTGTTTCTTCATCTAAATCAAACTCATATTCTACAGGATTACTAAAACCTGTTGTTGGCTCAAACGGAATCCAGCCAACACCAGGAAAATAAGCCTCCACCCATGAGTGAGCATTGTTATTCGTAATGTTATAGGTACCCACACCATATCCATTTCCATTGATTCTTTCACCTTCTGTAAACCCTTTAACCCATCTCGTCGGAATACCCGCTGAACGGGCTAGCACGATCATTGCTGTAGAAAAGTTATCGCAATAACCTAACTTCGTTTCAAACAAAAATTGATCGACATAATCTTCATCCGGTCCTGGCACGGCCACATCAGTTTGGGAATAAACAAAACCCGATCGAGCAAAATATCCTTCAATCTCACGGATTTGATTAAACCAATTATCATGCCCTGCTACAATCTCTTCTGCCAATTCACGAACACGATCAGGGAGCTCTTCTGGTAATTGCGTATACCTTTCATAAAACGCTGAATCCAATCCGTGATTATCATTATTAACCGCAGTTAAGGCATTCACACTAAACGTTGGTTCATTAAAGATGACGTCATAAGTTGGCATGAGAGAATCCTCTGCATATCTAATAGAAAATTTCTCAAGTGCTTCATTCAATTCAAATGGAATGCCTTCACTTTGAAAACTTTTTATCCCTAATGGATAGACAATTTGAGGACGTGCTGCGTTCATTTGTACATTACTAACTCTTTCCTCAACAGCCACATTTTCATTTTCTGAAAATGATTCCAAAGGAACTTCTTCTCCTGATACAAAAAACTGGCTGCCACGATCTTCTTCTGAAAGTTCCCAACCCTTACCTGTATAGACATCTTTTGTCTCTGCTTTCCAATAGTGGGGATCTTCTGTTTTCGCAACAAACACGAGCGTATCATCAGGAACAAAAGAGCCACCTAATAGAGAATCATCCTCACCATAGCCAATTTTTCGTATCCCTCCAGCCTCTTCATTGTCACTATCTTCATTAAATGAGGTGATATAAGGGACAGGGTCTGGCCAAATTGGATCTGCTTTCGGTGCAGCGAAGGCAATGAGAGAACTGATGAGGACAAATCCACTTAGAGGGATCATCCATCTGCTTAGCTTCGTTGTTTTCGTCTCAATCTCTTCCTTCTCTAGTTGACGATAGAAGGCGAGAATCCCCATCATTAAAAATCCACTAACCACGGTACGAATAATAGCCATTTCTGCATTATACGGTGTGAATGTATCAAGAACAGTAATATAAACCAATGTCATGAAAAAGAAAATAAAGATTTGTCTCCGTTGAATGAGCCAATATTGAATAAGGTAAGACATCAACCATAAAAGAATGAAGAATAATAAAGTCCTAAACATGTCCGTTATAGACGTCCATTGTGCTTGTAACATTGTCAAGAAGTTATCAACTAACTCTTGAATCATCATAGGAACCGAACCGATCAGCCCATATTGATCAAGAAAATAAATATACATTAAACTGAAGAAAATAATCGCTCCATTAATCACAAAGCGAATGACCCAATGCCATTTTAGAAAATCCATCGAAAGGGCAATACATAGGAAAAGAAAAAACACCCACACATTCCCTGTATCGGTTAATTGCTCTAACGGCCTAATCCATTCCCAAATGAGGAGAAAACCAAATAGATAAAGAACCAAAGTAGAAAATCGTTTCATCATCCGTTCCTCACCTCCGAGAATGCGGCAGAAAATTGACCTTCATGCACAATTTGTATACGTATTCCTCTTGAAGTAGCGGTGTCTTTTAAACGAATTTCCTCTTGCACTGCTTGCTCTTCCTTTCTTTTCACAAGAAAAATCGTCACATTTCCTTTTTGAGAATAAAGGCTCGCCTTTTCAATCAAACGTTTGTTTAACTTAGCAGTAACAAGCAGTAATTGATCATTTTGTTGGGCACGACTTTTTTCTACGTCTAATACTTGTTCTAAAGGACGTTTACTATCCGCCTTCACTGTAGCTAGATGATAAAAGATTCGTTGTAACTGCCCTTCACCACCAAGTATAGGGAACTCTACTTTATTTCTCCCCGCTGAAAGGAACCCTACCTGTGCCCCTTTTCGCAGAATCGCATGTGCAAGAGAAGCGGTAAAAGAAACGACTGCTTCAAAATGCACATCAGGGAAACGATCTATGAGAAGATACACATCATGCGATTTGCGCTGTTCAAATTCTTTAACCATCATCTCATTACGCTTAGCGGATGCTTTCCAGTTAATCCAAGAAAAACGATCACCTGGTTGATATTCACGGACGCCTGTAGCCATAGATGTATCTCTCTGCACCCTTTCATCTGAAGCCGTCATTCCTTGATCAAATTGATGACTGAATGGTTGATAAACCATTTCTTCATAAGTAGGATACACAATCATGCGGTCTTCTAGGGGCATGTTGACTTCACGTTCAATTAATCCAAGAGGGTCACCTATTTTCAGGCGGATATATCGGAATACATGCTCTCCGCGAGAGATTTGCTTAAATGATTGTGAAACAACGATGTTTTTACGAAATCCAGGAAATAACATATATTTCTTCATCTGTAGCGAAGAAGTGATATGATCTTCGACGACAAGGAAAAATAACGGAAAAGCCGTATCTATATGAATAGCATGCCGTATCGATAGTGTATCTCCCGCACTTACTTCTTGACTGGAAAGTTCTCTCTTCACATGGATGCGATACAACGGATACATTGCCAGTGCAAGTGCATATAAACCAAACGGTAAAAAGCTATAAAATAAGAACCAGCTGACAAATCCTCCTTGAAACATCGCGTATGAAAAAGTAATGAGCAATAGAAGGAACAACAATAATAACTTCCATACGCCCTTCACTGCGAATAACCAGCGCCTCATCCTATTTCACTGCCTTTTGCACTGGTACCGGTGTAACATCGATAATCTTCTCAATCACTTGTTCTGCCTTGATCCCTTCAAATTTTGCTTCTGACTTGAGAATTATGCGATGACTAAAGACCGCACTGGCTAAGTATTGTACATCATCAGGGCGGACAAAATCTCTTCCATGCATAAACGCATAGCTTTGTGCTGCTCTCATTAAAGCAATAGACCCCCTAGGACTAACGCCTAAATACACATGTTTATGGTTTCTTGTTTGCTCAGCCATATGGACAATATAGCTTTTAATGGAATGGTCAACATACACCTCTTTTACTTTCGCCTGCATGTCTCGCAGTTGTTCTAACTCCATTACTGGCTGTATTTCTTCTATCGGGAGTGCACTTTGAACGCGACTTAATAATTCAATCTCTTCTGTCCCTGCAGGATAGCCCATACGCATTTTTAACAGAAAACGGTCAAGCTGCGCTTCTGGAAGAGGGTAGGTTCCTTCATATTCAATCGGGTTTTGCGTCGCCATAACAAAAAAAGGGCTACCTAATTGATGAGTCACGCCATCAATTGTTACACTCTTCTCTTCCATCCCTTCTAGTAAGGCAGATTGTGTTTTAGGGGATGTCCGGTTGATTTCATCTGCTAATATAATCTGACCCATTATTGGACCAGGGCGGAATTCAAATGCCATTTCTTTCGGATTATAAATTGAAACACCTGTCACATCCGATGGTAATAAATCAGGGGTAAATTGAATTCTTCTAAAGTTCGCGCCGAGCGATTTTGCCAGCGCTCGAACCATCATCGTCTTACCAACACCAGGCACATCTTCAAGTAACACATGACCACCAGATAATAAGGCAACTAAGCTCAACTCTGCCACTTCTCTTTTACCAATCATTACTTTATCTATATTAATGAGCACTTGCTCGACAACCGGATTCATTTTATGATTCATTGACCATCCTCCTGATTTTTTAATAAAGGGCAAAACATTCCTTAGTTATACTCTTATTCGCTAAATCTTGCTAAATTCCTGTGAAATCTACCATTCTTCGCACAAATTCATCTTCTTTCTTCCTATTAATTAGGAAAAAAGGAGAAGGAATCAAATTGATGGATCAACACACTGCACCAAACACAAAGAACAAACATTTATGATTCTTATTTTATATGATTTAACACTTAAGATACATCATACAGACTTGGTTGAAGTTGGTTATATAAATGTTCATCGCTAATGGGTAAATCGTGAGGATTAACGAATCCATCCATTTTCAACATAAATAAGCCATAAAAAAACGACATTCACTCACAATCAGAATGTCGTTTTTTTATTAATAAGATATACCCGTACGATAATGGGTCTCCTCAAAAGAGGCTTGTTCCGGGTCAAAATAGTCTTCGTTATAGGCAGCAACAAAGGTATCATTTTCTACATAACCAGAACCCCAAGTAGGATCCATTGTCAGCCATTCACCATCCACCTTCACTTCTACCCAAGCATGGCGGCCACCAAGTGCCCCCCTTGTAAAGCCAGAACCGGCATTCCCTTCCACAAACCTTGCTTCCATTTCACTTGCCCTCAGTAAAGCAATTGCTAAGTAGGCATAGTCTTGACAAACACCTTTTTTCGTTTCTAATGCCTTTAATGCGCTGTCATCCCATTGAAAGTCATCTGTATTATATTTCTCCACATCATAGGCGATATGTTCGGCCACATAGTCATAAATCGCCTTTGCTTTCTCCCGGTCGCCTTCCACCCCTTGTAGCAGCTCTTCTGCTAAACTAACAATCTTTGGATGGTCGGACTCAACCCCACGAGATGGTAACAAATCCCGACGATCTTCACCGCTATTTTCCACCTGAAATTTAGCTACGCTATAAAAGCGAAAGGTATCACTATTTTCTTTCGTAATCTCAGGTACACTAACTGTAATATCATAAGTACCTGGTCCAAATCTTAAATAAAAGGAATCGTCAAAGCGAAAATCATGAATAGGGATCACATCTAATGCCGTATCCTCCCCTTTTTTACTCGAGACATAAAGATGGGTTGTGTCACTCGCTAATTCTGCCTCAGGTTGAATCATTCCGCTAATGGTATAATCCCCACTCGATTCATCTCCACTGTACGCAGGCGTTTCTAAGGTCACCCCTCGCTCATTATAAAGACTAGAGTACTCGATAGGCTTCATCGTTTGCTGAGACGTATTATTTACCATAAGAGTAGTAGCCGTTTGATAATAATTCTCTCGGTCACCATCCGGTACCATGACCTCCACTTTATGCAAGCCTTCTCCATAAAAGAGGGGCACATCATAAGCAAATTGGTGCTCTTGATTAACAGCGAGGACATGATTCCAATTATCCGTTCCCTTCGACACGCGAAGCATCACCGTATCTTCCTCATCCAACCCTTCTGCCTCACCTTTTAATGGGAAAGTTTGTTCTGCTTCAAAGAAGCTTGTATCAAACCCTAATGAAAGTCCTACTTCTTGACCATACGGTGTATACGTCACATCTCTTTTCATATCCGGATTCACATTATGGACAGTAAACCGCACTGTTTCATAATAATAGTTCTCCCGCTCATCATCGGGTAATTGTACCTTTATATGATACGTTCCTTCACCATTAAAAAACTGAATATCCTGCTTGATTTGACCATCTTTTATGGGCGCATAATATTCATGTTCTCTTCCGGCAACTCCTTCTTCCTCTGCCGTCACGATAATCCATGCATAATCAGACTTCAATCCCCGGTAATCCTCGATACTTCCCTCAATCGTCACCGTACCATTCGCCGCAAATTCCCGGTACTCTGGCGAAACAAACGACGCACCAATTTCATCACTATACGTCGTTAACGTCAAAGGCTCTAGCTCTAACTCTTTATTCTTTTCTTCCACTAACTGTTCATACGGATCAACCTGTTTTTTCACATCTTCGCCACTCACGGCTCCCTTATCATTACAGCCGACCAGCAACACACCCGCCATCACAAGTAATATAGGAAACAACGAAACTCGTTTTAACATGTTAACCTCCTTACGAACCCAAAATTATCAAACGTATCATTATAAATATCAGTTCAATCATACTTACGATACAAAAGGTAAAAAGTTTCTCTATCCAATTACCCCTTTTTTTACATTTCTATCCTCTATATCTATAACAATAAAAGAATTTACTTTGATTTACATAAGGAGAAAGGAGTAAATGTGGATATAGATGGATTAGTCTTGGAGTGATTGCATCATTTTGTAAACAAAAGTCGTTTATTCATCAAATATACTCATATAAACGTTAATGAATTTTGTAATCAAATGGATTTTAGTTTTATATACTAATTGAATAATAAACCCTATTCGCAAAGACATTACTTCACTTGAAATATTTCTTGAATGAACTATTTAATTCCGTAAAAAACTGTTGACAAAAATAGACATCGATTTCATATAAAAAGAGGGTGTAGAATAGTAACTACACCCCTTTAACATGGCTTAAATTAATCACCTATGACTTTAGCCCCTTCTAATCGTTCATCAGTTAATTCAACACCTTGTTTTTCGGCAGCCGATTTATTAACGATCAATTCCAAGTTATCTGGGAATCCGACGGGAATGTCCCCGGGGTTTTTCCCATTTAATATTTCGATAGCCATTTCGCCTGTTTTATAACCGAGATCATGGTATTCAAAGCCATAAGAAGAGAATGTACCCCTTTCGACTGAATCGCTTTCACCAACAAATGTAGGGATTTTTTCTTTATTGGCCACTGTGATGACTGATTCTAAAGCTGAAACAACGGTATTGTCCTTTGGTATATAAAAGACATCGGAGCGATCAACAAGTGACTCTGCCGCTTGTTTGACTTCTGAACTAGTGGAAATCGCAGTCAGTGCATATTCTAGCCCATTTTCTTCTAGCGCCTTTTTCGCATTTTCGACGTTTACAATTGAATTGGCCTCTCCATCGTTATAGATAATACCGACCGTTTTCGCCTCTGGAACAAACTTTTTAATAGAAGCAATGGTATTTTTTATCGCATCAGGGTGAGTATCAGAAGTGCCTGTTACATTCTCACCTGGCTTGTCCAAGTCTTTTACAAGGTCTGCACTAAGTGGATCGGTAATTCCGGTGAATAAAATGGGGATATCTTTTGTCGATTGTACTACTGACTGAGCACTAGCTGTTGCAATCGCAAGAATTAAATCATTGTCGTCATTAACCAAATTTTGCGCAATGGACATATTATTATTAGCATCACCTTGTGCATTCTGATAATCCAACTCTAAATTCTTTCCTTCTTCATAACCCGCATCCTTTAAGGCAGCAATAAAGCCTTCTCTGGCTGCATCTAATGAAGGGTGCTCAACAATCTGTGTTATACCAATCTTAACAACCTCTTGCTCTTTTTCATTGTCTCCACTGCTGCTTGCTTCATCAGCACCTGAAGAACCACATGCACTAAGAAGCAGCATTGAACTACCAATCAAACCTGCCAATAATTTCCTCATGACCTAACTCCCCCACTTACTAACTTTTTTAATATTTTGATAATAACACGCTTTCTTAATTTAAAGCAATAAACTTTATCGCTATATTTCTTTTCATCACAAGACATTCTCTATGGATAAGAAGATTCCTTTATTGAAAGTTCTACAATTTTTGCATTGATTTTTTTGTTGGAAAAGAGTGAGTGAGGTATTGGTTATTTTGTCTAATATTCCCACGTTACTTTTCCTAAATTACAAAAAGCACGTGGTTCCTTTAGTTGGCAATCAAATACTTTGGGAGGCCCATTCCAGTTGTTTTTTCTATTTCCCTGAGCCGACACTGAAAAAAATAATCTAAAACTATTATTAGAGACTACCTTAAGTGCCTTATTTCATTCTAAGATCATTTACAGTTCCTGTGGATCGACGGCTTCATGGCAGTTTTGATCTATAAATGCCTATTACTTTTCTAAAATAATACATTATATGGGGATTACACCAGTTATATTTAACCTCATATTGATAAACATTTTATTTGGTACTAGGTAGTAGTAGATTAAAAAACCACCTTAAATGGTCTTTAGCCAATTAAGGTGGTTTTAATTATATTGCTTTTAATACTTCATCTACAGAATTGCTAAACATAGTTGGGTCTTCACTTTTTATATCTCTCAATAAGTTTATTATTATCTCTTTTGTCTTGTCATTTAGCTTAGATAGTACGCTACCGTATATTCTTCTTACTTGTTCATGATTTAAAATTCTGTAATGTAAAACTTCCATCCATTCTCTTGCCCTATCAATAACACTAGGGATAGCTAAAGCGATTAAATATAATCCTTCTTCAATATTTTCTTTATAGAGATGCTCTATGCCATGTACTAATCCGAACATTATTTCATATTGTTCGGTATCATCATCAAATCCCATACATAATCCTGTAATAACTGATATATCCCCTAAACCAATGAGATTACCTAATGCTTCTTCAAATGAGGATATTTCTTTTTGAGATTGTAAAAGTCTATTTGTGTAGACTTTCTTTAATTCCGATTTCACATCCATACACTCCACCCCCACTTACTTATTAAATAATTCAGGATATAATTCTCTTTTCTTTCTAATCGTATTTAAAAGCTCCGCTCTTATTTCAGGTGTGAGACACTATCCTTTATGTATATCCTTTTTGCGTCTAATATATCATGAGTAAGGGCATCACGGTAACTGAGGTTTAAATATTCTTCTAATTTATTGCCACTTAAACCATAAGTATATGTTTCTCTATGGGGCTGTTCCATATTCATACTAACACCATCGTTCCTCTTTACTCCTGCCTGTTTCATCTAAGCAGAAGGCATATGATGCGGTGTAATATTATCAAACGCTATACCTTGTTTTGCAAGTTCCTTATTTTAGTTTTGACTCCTTTCCATAAACAAGGTACTCCTTGATGGTACAACCATCATGATCTTTCGATTTTCAATTAAATCATTTTCTTTTTGTCTACTTAACAGTGGTTGATTCAAATAAAGTAAAAAACCTTGAAAGGCAGTTCCAAGGTTTCTAATAAATCACATCATATCTTAGATATATCAATCTCTTTGCCTTGAGACTTACTAATTAAAACATTAGGAAGGTCTGGGTTATTCTTTTTTAACTTATACTTTTGAATTTTTGTTAATTCAGGGTCAAAGGAAATGTCTTCTAATTTAAAGTCTAAGTTTAATAGCTTATTATAAATCTTCCTCAAAAAAACTTTCCATTCCTCTAATGAAGAACTTGAAATTTTATCTGAACTCTCTAACAAACGATAGCCATCTGCATAATGGAACATTAGTAAACCCGTCCCTAAATCACAAGCCTTATTATCTAAGATGCCTGTTGGTACATCAAACCCACTATTCCAATTATAATTTTCAGCAAAGTAATGGAGTAATAAAGGGTTGTCTATATTCTTTAACTGGTTGACTACATAATCTTTATCTGTATTATAAAGTAACTGTTCAAGGAAAATAATATCTTTTTCATCCATAAACACTTACCCCATTACCATATTTTAACATACATTTTTTCCAACTGTTTAAGCTTTCTTTCCCAAAGTTCTACTGTTGTGCATTGGCTTGGATACAAAGGTAAACCTTTCTCTTATAAGTTTCTTAGATTACTTTGTATCTCGTATACTTGCTTTTACCATTAGATATATATCCGTATCATAACCACTTCTTGCATTGAGAGTTTTATCATTATTTTCTAGTAACTTGCAACTAATTATGTATACCTGCATATAATATTAGCTGCAAAGTACTTAATTTAATATAAATTAAAGAAACATACCTTGAAAGGCGTAAAACCATTCAAGGTATGTTTTATTATCGTAATTTAATCATCTAGTAACTCCAAGTAATATTTATCATTTTCTTCTATCTTGCTTAAAAATTCATCAAGAGAAGTAGCAATTTGAATATCATAATAGTAAACTGCACTTCTATTATTTTCAGTCAATTCTATTGACATTAAAGCTGATTCACTGCCTTCAAAAAATATTAGTTTGTTATCCTCAAATTCATCATAAATTTCTATGTCAGGATAAAACTCAAAATCATTAACTCTTAATCGAAAATCCCTTACTGAATATGGGTCCATAATACGATTAATATTAAACTCTGAACCTTCAATAAATCCGTAGCCAACCTCTATATAAAAATTAACTAACTCCTTAGGAAATATTAAATTGAGTTCCTTCTCAACCTCTTTTATTTCGTTTTCAGTCACTGGATAAAAACTATTTTCTTGATTTTCCTTAATAGATTCATAGCTCATTATTTTTTACCTCCCTTAAATAGTGTATTTGCTGGTGAACCTGCTCCATGAATACCAGCTTGATGCTCATTTGGGAATTTTGCAGGATGCATATTCCACCATTCATGTTCTCCACCAAAAGTATTTTCAATTATATGATGAGCATCATACTTATCTCCTTGTTTCCTAATTATTTTACCTGTTTTTTCTGAAATAACACCTGTATTATACACAGGCCACTTTTGCCCAGTATTTTCTTCCCACTCTTTGATTACTTTATTTTTTACTTTTTCAAATTCTGACCTATGCTTAGCTGTTTCTATTGGTGACATTTTTTTATATTCTTTATTTCTTAAGGCTTCCTTCAACTTCTCTATTTGGTTTTTAGGTAACTCTCTGCCGGTTCGCCCTTCTATATCTCTAATATATTTTTTTATTGTATCAGTATCTATCTTATTACCCGTACCCTTACCAACCCCATCCCTAACCGAACTACTCATCCTAACAAAAGTATCTTTCACATCAGACGCCATTTCTCCAACTGTTCTAGAAGCCCCACCTGAAATACCACCCGCCAGCGCATACTGATTCTGCACTGGCAGCGGTATCCGTATGTCCGCCATTTTTTTCGTCAATTCAGCGGCTGTGTTTCTTAAGGCGTTAAATCCTTGGGTCACCTTGCTGAAGATGCCATCGACTACTGATT
>NZ_JACSQT010000026.1 GCF_014836495.1 Cytobacillus stercorigallinarum
CTGATAAATCAGCTTTTTTAGAATTACGCTTGACGTTTTATGTTCGTTCAGTTTTCAAAGAACAATCTCATTCGCTTTAGAAGCGACTTTATTAATATATCATCCTACGCATTTTATGTCAATGCTTTTTTAAAAAGTTTTTTTAAAAGTTTTTAAAGGATGATGCGTCGTTGTGACGACTCTTAATATATTATCAGCATTATATTAATATGTCAACAATATTTTAAAAGAAAAAATCAGTTACTAGAAATACGTAACTGATTAGCTATTTCATTCATGCTTTGACGGTTATATGACATACATTTGGATGGCCACTAGTGAGCATATACCCGGCACACCTAATATCCCACTAACAGCTACAGTAGCTATATTAATAGGTAAATGAATGCCAAATTGATTTCCTACTGTATTTAGTACAAATAATAATAGTGCACCAATTATTATCTTTATAAAGCCTTGTCCAATCCACTTAATTGGTCGAAACGAGGCACCTGCTACTAATAGAAAGAGAATGAGAATACCTAACCCTGAGATAATCCAAACTGGCTCCAAATAAAAAACCCCCTCTATTTAAGGAAACTTGTACAACCAATGTATGAACAAGCACCTAAAAAAAGACCTTGAGGAGGTATAAAAATTAATATCGAACACTAACGTTTCTTTTCTTTGCTTCCTTGAACAAATAAAAGTATTTTGCCTCAGCAAGCTTAGCTTCACTAATTGCTTCTGCTGAAGGATCAAAACTTTTTTCAATTAAAGATTTTTGATTCTTCCATTCTTCTTTTAATTCTTTTAACTGCCCTAATAACTTCTCATCATATTCCTTACGAAGCCATTCTTTTTTACGAAAGAACATCGCATACACCTCTCACTATACTTCTCTTCTTCCCTCTAAAGCTTTTGAAAGTGTTACTTCATCGGCATATTCAAGGTCTCCTCCTACTGGTAATCCGTGAGCTATGCGACTCGCCTTAATACCAGAAGGTTTAATGAGACGAGAAATATACATTGCTGTCGCCTCGCCCTCAATATTAGGATTGGTTGCCAAGATAACTTCTTGGATAGTTTCATCCTGTAATCGTTTTAACAAATCGGGAATATTAATATCTTCTGGTCCGATACCATCCATCGGTGAAATAGCACCATGCAAAACATGGTATAAACCATTAAATTCCTTCATTTTTTCCATGGCGATAACGTCTTTAGGGTCTTGCACAACACATATGACTGATCGATCTCTCCTCTGGTCCTCACATATATAACAAGGATCCTGATCTGTAATATGACCACACACAGAACAATAAGATAGATTTCTCTTTGCATTCACTAATGCCTTAGCAAAATCTAGTACAGTGTCTTCTTTCATACTTAATACAAAAAAAGCTAACCGAGCGGCTGTTTTCGGTCCGATTCCTGGAAGCTTCATAAAACTATCAATCAGTTTTGATATCGGTTCAGGATAATGCATATCTGTCTCCCCCTCTTTCATCAAAGACGAGAGCATTTGACCGAGAGGCGTTTAACAACAAACTCTTTCTCATATAACTCTTCTCTTTGACTCCTAGTCTAATAGTGAATGCTTTAAAAAACGCCGCTCAAAAAAACCAGCGGCGCTCTTTTCGTTATCCGTATTAAAACATCCCTGGCAAGTTCATACCTTTTGTGAATTGCCCCATTGTATTATTGGTTAATTCATCACATTTTTTAATCGCATCATTTGTTGCTGCTAAAACTAAATCTTGAAGCATTTCGATATCTTCAGGATCAACGACTTCCTCTTTAATATTGACTTCTAAAACTTCTTTATGACCAGAGATAACAACAGTGACCATACCACCGCCAGCTGTTCCTTCAATTCTTTCTTCTCCTAATTCCTCTTGCGCTTGCGCCATTTTCTTTTGCATTTTTTGCATTTGCTTCATCATATTTTGCATATTACCCATACCACGCATAATTCCTTACCTCCTAATATTTATTTAATCTTTAATTTCAATAAGATCTTCACCAAATAATTTCATTGCCTCAGATACAACAGGATCTTCTTCTTCATTCCCCATATCCTCTGCTGTATCATCTCCATTCGCCTTTTGATACTGAAGAAACGATTGGCGAATGGACTGCCATTGTTCATCTGGTAAACCTAAGACCTGAAACCTCTTTCCGCTTAAATCAAACAAAGATTGCGTTAGAGTTTCAATAAATTTATGATTCTCCATCGCCATTTGACAATGAATTTCATATTTGAATTTGATAATAAAAACTTGATCAGATGCAGCAACAGGCTCCGCTTCGTTTAGTAATGCTGCTTGTGAGCGCATTTGATTGTGTACGAGACGTTCTAACATTTCACCCCAATGACTTTTGACCATCATTAAGTCCTGTTTTGTTGCCTGCTTCAACACTTCATTTATTCGGCCAACAGGTGCTTGATATCCTTTTTTAGATACACGCTGTGGCTTTTTCGCTTGAGGTGCTACCGATTCTTCTGAGACTTTAACACCTTGCGCTTTTATTTGTGATAACTCTTTTTCTAATTGATCAATCCGTGTAATTAATGGCTGAACATCTTCCGCACTTTGCCCCTTAATCTGTTCTTGCTGACAAAGTTTCACAATCGCTACTTCTAAAAATATTCTTGGATGGTTCGTCCAGCGCATTTCTTGCTGTGTTTTATTTAATTGCTCGATCAAATGATAAATTTGCTCTTGTGACACCTTTTCTGCTAATTCTATGAATGTTTCCTCTAAAAGAACCCTTTCCATTGATTCTTCAAGATTAGGTGCTGCTTTATATAATAGCATATCTCTATAATAAAGAATAAAATCTTCTACAAATCGAGTGGGATCTTTTCCTTGAAAAAGAAGTTCACCTAATATTTCTAAGCCGTTAGCGGCATCGTGATTAACGATAGCTGTGGCTAACTGATTAAGAAAACCTTGTGAAACAGCACCTGTAACAGCTAGAGCATCATCAACTGTTACAATCTCATCACTAAATGAAATTGCTTGATCCAATAAACTCAAGGCATCACGCATACCGCCTTCAGCAGCTCTGGCAATAATTTGTAGTGCTTGGGAATCACAATTAACACCACTTTCATCTATAATCATTTGCATACGATTCACAATCGATGTCGCAGTTATCCTTTTAAAATCAAACCGTTGACACCTAGAAATGATTGTCAGTGGAATTTTATGTGGCTCTGTCGTTGCTAATATAAAAATAACATGTTGGGGTGGTTCTTCTAATGTTTTTAGGAGCGCATTGAATGCTCCCATTGACAACATATGCACCTCATCAACAATATACACTTTATATTTAACCGCACTTGGTGCATATTTTACTTTATCTCTTATATCTCTAATCTCTTCTACGCCATTATTAGATGCGGCATCAATTTCAATGACATCGGGTATGGACCCATCAGTAATCCCTTTGCACGCATCACATTCATTACATGGTTCATTAATGGGCGCTCTTTCACAGTTTACAGCCTTTGCTAAAATTTTCGCCGCACTTGTTTTACCGGTTCCTCTTGGTCCAGTAAAAAGATACGCATGCGATATTTTTTCTTGAAGCAGGGCGTTTTGCAATGTTTTTGTTACATGCTCTTGCCCTACTACATCAAGAAATGTTTGTGGGCGCCATACACGATACAATGCTTGATAACTCAATTGGCACGCCCCCTTCTTTTAGTGTCGTATTTATTATAACGTATCTATTTTCTATTTTACAAAAAAGGATAGGAAAAAAACAAAAAACTCATTCAAGAAGAATGAGTTTTATTATTATATGTATATAACTGCCGTGCACCTATCTTCGACTGACGCCCATAAGCGTTACTTTAGCAGTTAGCTCAGCTCAGGCAACCCTGCGGCACATGAGAGAGTCCACTTAATGCTGCTTCCTTCCGGACCTGACATGGTTCATGGGTTCCCATTGCGCAGGACCCAAGCGTCAACACCACTTACTAAAGGCAGACCCTACAGGACATCAGCCTCAGAATAGGAATTCAGTCTCGCTAGAGCGGATTGCGAGTACAGGACACCGCTACCTTCCCACCTAGCACGGCAAAATTGATACCAATATTTAAGTTGCGTCATTTCGACGCATATTCAGTATACTGTTTTTAAACTAAAATTGCAATGCTTAACATTCCTCTTGCTTCTTTTGTTCTTTTAAAAGCTTCTTTTCAGCCTTTTTTCTAGCTCGTAATTCTGAAAAAAACGTGGATAACAGTTCCCCACATTCTTCACCCATTACTCCAGCAACCACCTCACACTGATGATTAAACCTTGAATCTTCTAGCAAATTCATTAACGTCCCGCAACATCCACCTTTTGGATCAGTTGCACCGTAAACGACCCGTTTCACTCGTGAAAGGACAATAGAGCCCGCGCACATCGGACAAGGCTCAAGTGTAACATAAAGGGTTGTGTCCTCTAATCGCCATGTACCGAGCTGCCCACACGCTTCTTCAATCGCAAGTAATTCTGCATGCGCAGTCGCTTTTTGTGCTGTTTCCCGTAAATTATACCCACGGGCAATAATTTGCCCATCCAAAACAATGACAGCACCAATTGGAACTTCATTAATCGCTCTTGCTTTTTCTGCCTCTTTTATCGCTTCTAACATAAATTGTTCATCTATACTCATTTACTTCATTCCTTTAAATACCATAGCGTTTCTTTCAGTGTAATTCTCTTTGCTTTTACAAACAATAAAAAAACGTAAAAACTTACCTTTTCATCTTAGCAGGTAACGTTTGAAATTCCTTATATCTTTTCTAATTAAAAGGGGTTGATTTTGATTGAATATAACAACCGAAAAGAAAACGGCATTAATTATTATTGACATGATTAATGATTTTCAATTTAAACATGGCAAAGTACTGGCTAAAAAAGCATTAAAAATGACCACAAGCATTAATCTTATTAGAACGCACTTTCATCAACACAAGTTACCAGTCATCTATATTAATGACCATTACAAGCTCTGGAAAGCTGATATTGAAGAGATAATGGCCTACTGCAACAATCCCATAAGTGCACCAATCCTCCAAACAATCAAACCATCAAGTGAGGATTACTTTCTAATCAAACCGAAACATTCCGCATTTTACGGAACAGCACTTCATACACTCTTAAATCAATTAGCCATTGATAAGCTAATAATGGTTGGTTTGGCAGGAAACATTTGTGTGCTTTTCTCTGCAAACGATGCTTATATGAGAGAGTATAAATTACATATACCCGCTAACTGCATTGCTTCTAATGATGACCACGATAACGAGAACGCTTTAATTATGATGAAAGATGTATTGAAAGCAAATATTGATCCATTACCATGAATGTATCATGTATTAGCCACTCCCTTCATAAGTTATTTATAGTGTAATTAAATCATTCACTTTGAATGCCTGTATTTCTATAATGAAACATTTAGGGAGGGTTTTACTTGCAAATACATGTGGTAAGACAGAATGATTCGTTAAGTGGTATAGCGATGGCCTATAGCACAACCACACAAGATTTAATCGATGCTAATGAATTACAGAATCCTAATCAACTTGTGATCGGTCAAACGCTTGTGATTCCAATCATTGGTAGCTTCTATTGGGTACAGCCTGGCGATACACTCTATTTAATTGCCCAACGATATGGGCTCACAGTAGAAGAGCTTGTGAATATTAATCAAATCTCACAAACAAATCCCTTAAGGGTTGGTCTACGCTTATACATTCCCGAACGTCCAAAAACTTCTGCCGAAATAAATGCCTATGTTGAGCCTAGAGGAGACACCGTATCGGAAAACTTAATAGAAGCTTCAAGAGGTGCAGCACCCCATCTTACTTATTTAGCACCATTTAACTTTCAAGCACTAAGAGATGGTTCGTTGCAAGAACCGCCTTTAGATGAATTACCTGCTATCGCTGAACAAAATCAAAATGTCCTCATGATGGTCATATCTAATCAAGAAAATGCACAATTTAGTGATGAGCTAGCAAGTATACTTCTCAACGATCAAAACATTCAAAACACATTCCTCGACAATATTGTTGCAACAGCAAAAAAATACAACTTCCAAGATATCCATTTTGATTTTGAGTTCATTCGACCAGAAGATAAAGAAGCTTATAACCAATTCCTAATAAAAGCACGCGATCGCTTCCACCAAGAAGGCTGGCTCATATCAACGGCTCTTGCCCCTAAAACAAGCGCCGATCAAAAAGGGAAATGGTATGAAGGCCACGATTATAAAGCACATGGTGAAATTGTCGACTTTGTCATCATCATGACATATGAATGGGGATATAGTGGAGGGCCTGCTATGGCCGTTTCACCTATCGGACCCGTGAGAGATGTCCTTGAATATGCAATAACAGAAATTCCGCCTGATAAAATTATGATGGGGCAAAATTTATACGGCTATGATTGGACGCTTCCTTTTGTTCAAGGAACGATGGCACGTGCTATTAGTCCACAACAAGCTATACAGATTGCATTAGAAAATAATGTGGCAATTCAATATGATCAAGAAGCACAAGCACCCTTCTTTTTATACACAGACAACGAAGGAAAAAGACATGAAGTTTGGTTTGAAGATGCCCGTTCCATTCAAGCGAAATTTGATTTATTGAAAGAATTAAGGTTAAGAGGTGTAAGCTACTGGAAACTTGGTTTAGACTTTCCACAAAACTGGCTCCTCATTGATGAAAATTTCAATGTCGTAAAGCGTTAAATCTATTTTAATCTCCTGTCTATTTTTTCATTCTTCATAGAGGTCTGACCTGTGTTAAAATGGAAGTTATGCTAGTTTAGGGGGAGACAAATAGATGAATCAAGTACCTTTTATTACAGTGGAAGGGCCGATTGGCGTAGGTAAGACCACGCTAGCCACAGCCCTTTCCACTCATTTTAACTACCATCTATTAAAAGAAATCGTCGATGAGAATCCATTTCTCGGAAAGTTTTACGAGAATATCGATGAGTGGAGTTTTCAAACAGAAATGTTTTTCTTATGTAATCGATATAAACAGCTCAAGGATATAAAGGACCGTTATATTGCGAATGATAAGCCTGTCGTAGCTGATTATCATATTTTTAAAAACTTGATTTTTGCTAGTAAATCTCTTGAAGCACCTGAATATGAAAAATATGAAGAAATTTATCATATTTTAACGGACGATATGCCGAGACCAAATATCATTATTTATTTGCGGGCAAGCCTAGATACTTTACTAAAAAGAATTGAAAAGCGTGGACGCGAAATCGAAAAGAATATAAGTCCTCTCTATCTTGAACAATTATCCATTGATTACGATCTAAAAATGCAGACATTTGAAAAACAGCATCCGGATATCCCTATCCTTCACCTTGACGCGGATCAATTGGATTTTGTTCATAATAAGAATGATCTGCAATACATTATTGATACGTTAACAACGAGTATACAAACAAGGAGTACTAAAGCATGAATAGAAATAACTACGGCATACCCAATAACGCAATCATCACTGTAGCAGGAACGGTCGGTGTCGGAAAATCAACAATGACCAATTATTTAGCAGAAGCACTTAATTTCCGCACCTCTTTTGAAAAAGTCGATACAAATCCGTATTTAGACAAGTTTTATGCCGACTTTGAAAGATGGAGTTTTCATTTACAAATTTATTTTCTCGCTGAAAGGTTTAAAGAACAAAAGCGGATGTTCGAATATGGTGGTGGATTCATTCAAGATCGCTCTATTTATGAAGATACTGGCATTTTTGCTAAAATGCATTATGAAAAAGGAACGATGTCACCAGTTGATTATGAAACCTATACCAGCCTATTCGAAGCGATGGTCATGACACCCTATTTCCCGCACCCTGATATTTTAATTTATTTAGAAGGCTCCCTAGAGGATATACTAGCGCGTATTAAAGAACGTGGACGCCCAATGGAACAACAAACCTCGATTGACTATTGGAAAGAGATGCACGGGCGCTACGAAACCTGGATTGATCAATTTAGTGCTTGTCCTATTTTACGACTCAATATTAATGAATATGATCTTGTTTCTAATCCAACAGACATCGATCAAGTGCTCGAAAAAATTGGCCATACATTAAAACAAACAATATAAAATATTCGCCTGTACATGAATCGTACAGGCTGTTTTTTTGTCGAGAAATAAAAAAAGTCGCTACTATAAAGTAGCGACTCATATCTCCAATTAATTATGCGCATGTTAAAAGTTATAATGGCGGAGGAAGAGGGATTCGAACCCCCGCGGGCTTTAACACCCCTGTCGGTTTTCAAGACCGATCCCTTCAGCCGGACTTGGGTATTCCTCCGTTTCGACAAGAAATAATATATCATCTATTTAAATAGAAGTCAAGAGAAGTTTGCATATTTTTTAAAAATAGGATCCGTCCTAAAGAACAGATCCTATCGTCTACCTTAATTTGCTGGTTTTATCACTTCTTTGTTCCCCATATAAGGGCGAAGTACTTCTGGAATAACGACACTACCATCAGCTTGTTGATAATTCTCTAATATCGCAGCGACTGTACGTCCCACTGCTAATCCAGAGCCATTTAATGTATGAACATTCTCTGGCTTACCTTTAGCATCACGGCGGAAGCGAATATTGGCACGTCTCGCTTGGAAAGCTTCAAAGTTACTACAAGAAGAAATTTCTCGATAATTATCGTAGCTAGGCATCCATACTTCAATATCGTATTTCTTCGCAGCTGTGAATCCTAAATCAGCCGTGCACATACTCATGACGCGATAAGGTAAACCCAGTAGTTGTAAAACTTTTTCTGCATTCTTCGTTAATTTCTCTAACTCATTATAAGAATCTTCTGGTTTAACAAACTTCACAAGCTCAACCTTATTAAACTGATGCTGACGAATAAGACCTCTCGTATCACGGCCAGCGGATCCAGCTTCAGAACGGAAGCACGCACTAAATGCAGCATAATTAATTGGTAATTGATCCGCACTTAAAATTTCATCACGATGCATATTCGTAATCGGTACCTCTGCCGTTGGGATAAGGAAATAATCTTCACTCTCAATTAAAAAAGCATCTTCTTCAAATTTTGGTAATTGCCCTGTACCAGTCATACTTGCACGATTAACCATATATGGTGGTAGCACTTCTTCGTATCCATGTTCTTCTGTATGAAGATCCAACATAAAATTATACAATGCGCGCTCTAATCTAGCACCTAATCCTTTATAAAAAACAAAACGACTACCTGTTACTTTTCCTGCTCGTTCAAAATCTAAAATACCAAGATCAGTCGCTATATCCCAATGCGGTTTAAATTCAAAATCAAAGCCCTTTACTTCCCCCCATTGCCAAGCTAAGACGTTGTCATCTTCTGTCTCACCAACTGGTACACTTTCATGTGGGATATTTGGAATGCTGAGTAAGATAAGCTCTAGTTCAGCTTCTACTTCACGTAACTCATGGTCCAAATCTTTAATTTGGTCGCCCACTTGTCTCATTTCAGCAATTAAATGGTCCGCATCCTTTTTCTCTCGTTTCAAAGCAGCCACTTGCTGTGATACTTCATTTCTTTTGCTTTTGAGCTCTTCCGTTTTCACAAGTAATTCTCGGCGTTTTACATCCAAGTCTTCAAACTTCTCAAGATCAGAAATATCTTCCCCACGGTGTTTTTCTAGTTTTTCTTTCACTTCAGCAAAATTCGCTCTTAAATATTTGATATCTAACATTGCCTTTCCCTCCATATTCAAATTTGTGAAAACAAAAAACTCCCGTCCCCAATAAAGGGACGAGAGTTACCCGCGTTGCCACCCTAGTTAAAAGTATAAACCATACTTTTCACTTTAAATCTTTAACGAGGTTTACCCGAGAGCTTTTACTTACAAAAAATGTGTTCCAAGCTCTACGCAAAGGATGGATTCTCAAGTGCTTTTGTCTGGTTTGCACCAACCACCAGCTCTCTTTGGCAAAAGTATACTTGATACTAATTCCTTCTTTATGCTTTCTTTTATTTAACTTATTAGTAATTCATAATTTACTATAATTATAAGCCAAATGCAACTACATTATTCAAGAAAACCAACCTTTAACAGTAGATGCGACACTGTCCCAAACATCGCCAAAGAATCCACCAACACCACGCATAGATAAAACGAACCAGTTAGCCTTTTCAATCGTTTCAGAAGCGATGACATCAACTCTTGCTTCGTTTGAATTTAAAAATTCAATCACATTGCCATCTTTATCTTCAACCGTTAAATAACCAACAACATCCCCTTTTTTTACAGGAGCTGTTAATTGTCCTTGATCATTTAATAAATCTTCATTGACCACAAGCTTTGGTTGATAATTCTCTTCTTCACCGTTTTTAACAGTTAATGTAATAGCCTCTTTTGATTCAATCGCTACTGCATTTTCTTTCCCTTTTTCGACAGCTAGCTTTTCTTTATCTTTCACTTGATAGCCAGCAGGAACAATTTCTTTTTTGTCGAAATTAGAGAATGCGTAATCAAACATTTTCTTTGTTTCGTCGAATCTAGCTTGATTATAGCCAGAATCACCGCCGCCCTTAGCATTCATAACAACGGTTATATATCTTTTGCCATCACGTTCTGCTGTTCCTGTAAAAGAAGAACCAGCAAAATCAGTTGTTCCCGTCTTTAAGCCGTCTACTCCTTCATATCCGTAGACAAGCCCAGGTAACATCCAGTTCCAGTTTTCCATTTTGATACTATCTTCAGTACCTTCTCTAAAAACTTTCTTAGGAATACTAGCTGTTTCTAATACTTGAGGAAAATCAGTGAGAAGCGCAGTTGCTAGTTTAGCTGTCGCTCTAGCAGACATGACATTTTCTTCGTCTTCATTACCTATCGTATGGTTACCTTTTAAATCGCTGTTATTTAAACCAGAAGAATTGACGAATTTATAATCCTCTAAACCTAATTCCTCTGCTTTTTCATTCATTATTTTCACAAAATTCTTTTCAGAACCAGCAATTGTCTCTGCAATGGCAATTGTAGCCCCATTAGCAGAATAGATGGTCATCGCTTCATATAACTCCTGAATGCTGTACGTCCCATCTCTTCTTAAAGGAACATTTGAAAGTGATGTGTCATGTGAAACCTTCCAAACATATTCACTTACTGAATATTGTTGATCCCATGATATTCTACCTTCATCAACTGCTTCTAATAAGAGGTACTCAGTCATCATTTTTGACATACTTGCGATACCAAGTACTTTATCAATGTTTTTCCCGTATAAAACCCTACCTGTCTCTGCATCTACTAGAATAGCTGCATCTGCATTAATATTAAGTATGTCTTCTTCTGCACTTGCTTTATGTACATTAGGAAGAATGCCTAACACCATAATCAACGCCAAGAAACTTGCAACAATTTTACGATATCCTTTTCTACTCAATTCCAAAGCCCTCCAACTTTTTTTTCAGCTTTTGTTATTTTATCATAAGATGTCCTTCATGGATACAAACAACCTTTTCCTAATCTTGGCGTTTTCATGAACAACCCTTTTCTTTTTCTATTCCTTAGGTCATTACTCCTGAGAAAAACATTGTCCATTATGCTTACGATGACGAAAGGTAGAACTCTTTTCAAGCAAAAAAAATAAGAGGGGCTACCCTCTTACTTTTTTAAAAATTATAGTGAATAGTTTGGTGCTTCCTTCGTAATTTGGATATCATGTGGGTGACTTTCTTTAAGGCCCGCACCTGTCATACGAATAAACTGTGCATTTTCTCTTAAGAATTCTAAATTTGCTGCCCCGCAGTAACCCATACCAGAGCGAACGCCACCAACTAACTGATAAATCGTATCTGCTAATGAACCTTTATATGGAATACGTCCTTCAATGCCTTCTGGAACGAATTTCTTATTATCTTCTTGGAAGTAACGATCTTTTGATCCTTTTTCCATAGAAGTAACAGATCCCATCCCACGATAGACTTTAAATTGACGTCCTTGGAAAATTTCTGTTTCCCCTGGACTTTCAGATACACCTGCTAACATGCTTCCGAGCATAACAGCATGTCCACCAGAAGCTAATGCTTTCACGATATCTCCTGAATATTTAATCCCACCATCAGCGATAATCGCTTTACCATGTTTACGTGCTTCTGTTGCACAATCATACACCGCTGTAATTTGAGGTACGCCAACACCTGCTACGACACGTGTTGTACAAATAGATCCAGGTCCAATACCAACCTTTACAACATCAGCCCCAGCTTCAAACAATGCACGTGTCCCTTCAGCAGTGGCTACATTACCTGCTACAACTGTTAGTTCAGGGTATTTCTCCTTAATTTCTTTTACTGTATTAATAACGCCAGCTGAGTGGCCGTGAGCCGTATCGACTACGACTACATCAACTTGAGCTTTAACAAGTAACTCTAATCTTTTCATTGTATCTTTTGTTATACCAATTGCTGCACCAGCAAGTAAACGCCCTTGATTATCTTTCGCTGAGTTAGGGAACTCAATCACTTTTTCAATATCTTTAATAGTAATAAGTCCTTTTAAAACACCATTATCATCAACAAGAGGTAATTTCTCGATTTTATACTTTTGCAGAATTTTTTCTGCTTCTTGTAGCGTTGTTCCTACTGAAGCAGTTACTAAGTTTTCTTTCGTCATTACATCAGAGATCTTGATAGAGAAATCTTGAATAAAACGAAGGTCACGGTTTGTAATAATACCAACAAGTTTTTGCTCGTCCAGATTATTTACAATTGGAACACCTGATATACGATATTTACCCATTAAATGTTCAGCATCATACACTTGTTGTTCGGGAGTAAGGAAAAACGGATCAGAAATAACGCCACTCTCAGAGCGTTTTACTTTATCAACTAAATCTGCCTGTTGCTCAATGGACATATTTTTGTGGATAATACCTAATCCACCTTGACGTGCCATTGCAATAGCCATTTCAGCTTCAGTTACTGTATCCATCCCAGCACTGATTATTGGAACATTCAACTTTACCTTATCAGACAGTCTCACCGACAAATCGACATCTTTCGGCAATACCTCAGATTTAGCAGGTACAAGTAGTACATCATCAAAAGTTAAACCTTCTTTTTCAAATTTAGTTTCCCACATTTTTTTGACCTCCTGAACATGAAAATATTATTAGTAGGTTATCAATTGGACAAAATACTGTCAAGGACACTGCTATAAGTTGGATTTTTCAGATTATTTGGAGGTAGTATATTTTGAGGTATTCTTACGACAATTGGCAATCATATTTACCTTTTTTTTCAACAGAAACAACCAAGACATATTTAGAAAAAAGTTATCAAAAGGAAGGTATTGAACAAGCATCGCAAAAGAGTTTTGAAAATACTTATCCATTTATTTATTACATTGAACACGGTAAGGTTTACTATGAACAAGCCGCAACTGCCCCATTAATCATTAAGCCTATTCTCTATTTCTACGGTTTAGTTCATCTCATAAAGGCATGTATTTTAACTATTGATCCACTTTATCCAGATACGACTTCCGTACTGGCTCATGGTGTTTCAACAAGAAAAAAGAAAAAGCAACAATACCTTTTTTTAAAAGATGAAGTGAAACTACAAAAGAGTGGTTTATTTCCATATATGGCAGAAAAAATGTTTCATATGAAACATCTAGAGGGCGATAAATTTTATATGGTTGATTTATTAAGACAAATCCCAGAGATGGAAATAATGTTTCAGTCTATCCAAAAGGAACAAACATTTATTGACATAAAAAAAGAAGAAGATGGCTACCATGTACCAATAACAATTCTTAATCATTATCATATGACTGAATCGAGATTTTCTACTTTTCTTTCCGAAAAACTACAAGTAGATGAAGCGGATATTCACTATACGAAGAAACATATAAAATTCCCTCACAACAAAGAGATCAATCGTTTAAAATATAATATTGTAAATAAAAATTATTCATTACCTATCGAAAGAAGTCCGTTAAATGATTATCCAGAATTATTTTCCCATTACTTATTACTCTATAATTTAAGCATGATTGCAAGATATGAAACAGAATGGTGGAATGAATGCATTAAGCTAATGACCAATAATGATTATCCATTTATCCATCAATTCCTCGATTTGACGGAACGGAAAAGTCCTTTTCTTATTTATGAATTTCTTCATTCAAGAAAAGTTCATTGCCAAGGAAATAAAAAGGGATAGTTAGTTTACAGTGAAAATAAAAATTAAAAAAAATCACAAAAAAAGAGCACATACACAATATGTGCTCTTTCATCTTGCCCGGCAACGTCCTACTCTCACAAGGGGACAGCCCCTAACTACCATCGGCGCTGAG
>NZ_JACSQT010000027.1 GCF_014836495.1 Cytobacillus stercorigallinarum
GTCCGGTAGTTCAGTTGGTTAGAATGCCTGCCTGTCACGCAGGAGGTCGCGGGTTCGAGTCCCGTCCGGACCGCCATGATTTACTTGTATAGTGATCATGAAAATTGGATAAGCTGTTTTTATGGCTCAGTAGCTCAGTCGGTAGAGCAAAGGACTGAAAATCCTTGTGTCGGCGGTTCGATTCCGTCCTGAGCCATCAAAAAGGGAGTATGAATTTAATTCGTGCTCTCTTTTTTTATGTTTTTCTCCTCCTTTCTATTACAATCATATGACAAAATACCCCCAATTCTATGTAGTTTTTTCCTATATTACGTCAAACTATGTCATCTCATATACAGTTTAATTACATTACAGAGACATCAAAGTCGTAAAAAAAGCGATATGGTACATTAGGTAGGTGCAATAGTAATTAGTCTGATAGCACTAATAAAAAAAGAAGGTGTAAAGTAGTATAGGGGGAAGAACCATGAAGCAATGGAAGCAAAGACTGACTACATATACAGAACGTACATCTAAGCGTTTTACACATAAATGGAAGAAAGCGGCCGCAATCATTATGATTGGTGGTTGTTTAGCATGGAGCGGATCCACATCAGTACTGGCAGAAGCAGAAGAGTCGGATCTGTATTATGTATATATCGGTGATCAATATGTGGGGACAGTCGATAATCCCCAAATGATTGAAAATATCGTAGAGGATGAACTTGAAAATCAAGGGAAGTCCTATGAAGGCATACAAAAGGCGTTAGACCATGAGCTTTCACCTGAAGAGGAAGGGAAAGCCTTTAATGAGGCAACCGAGAAGGAATCAGAAAACGTACTCAAAGGGATCTCTATTAAAGCAGATGCTCTCGCACTAGAAATTGATGGTGAAATCGTTGCTTATGTTAAGAATGAGGAAGAAGCGGATGAAGTGCTTCAGCAACTACAGTTACAGTATATTTCGGAAAAGGACTATAAAGAGTTAAAAGAGCGTTCAGAAGAGGAAGAGCCACTACCAGAATTAGCAATTGGTGACACCCGCTTGTTGAATGCGAGATTTTCCGAGGAAATAGAATGGAAGAAAGAAAAAGTAGACCCGAACAAGGTGCAGTCTGTTGATGAGGTCATTAATTTCTTAAATAAAGGAACAGTAGAACAAGAGAAATATAGAGTAGAAGAAGGTGACTCTATTAGTAAGATTGCTGACGAATTTCATTTATCTACAGAAGAACTTGAAGACTTGAATGAGATGAGTCAAGAAGATGTACTAAAGGTTGGTCAAGAACTTGTTGTGGAAACAATCGAACCGTATGTTGATGTGATTACGAATCGATCAGAATTTAAAGAAGAAGAGATTCCCTTTCAAACAAAAGTAATAGAAGATGATGACATGTTGAAAGGGGAAGAGAAAGTAAAGCAAGAAGGTAAAAAAGGAAAACGTAACGTGTTATACCATGTGAAAGAATCAAATGGTGAAGAAGTCGATAAGAGTGAACTAAAGGAGAAAATTATTGAGGAGCCTGTAGAGGAAATCATTATTAAAGGAACAAAAAATCCTGATGTTGGTGATGGTGACTTTGCTTGGCCAGCAGTTGGTGGCTATGTATCAAGTGAGCTTGGTCATCGTTGGGGTAAGCTCCATAAAGGGATTGATATTGCCAGACCAAGCAATCGCACGATTAAAGCAGCCGATAATGGCAAGGTCATTTCAGCGGGCTTTAGTAGCAGTTATGGTTATAAAGTAGAAATTGATCATCAAAATGGCTACCGTACCTTATATGCTCATTTAGATTCTCTCTCTGTAAGTGCAGGAGAGACAGTAACGAAAGGCTCTAAATTAGGTGTGATGGGCTCCACTGGTAACTCAACAGGCGTTCACCTTCATTTTGAACTATACAAAGATGGTCAGTTGAAAAACCCATTAGACTATATCAGTCAATGATCAAAAAAGTGCTGGGACAGGAGTGTTTTAGCTAACATTAAGCACGAATAACTCTGCTTGGATAAACAGAAGTTATCGTGCTTTTTTGTGTGTATGATAAGTCGCCATTCAAGAGCGCTCATCCCTTTTTCAAAAAAAGAAAAAGCCCCTTCTATCTTGCTTTTCCAATACTTGTACATATAAGATACATTACAAATGATGCGGACTTGTATGTAACGTGATAAAGTAGAGTAGGATACATGCTGAAAAAATTTTACAAAATGCTTTTACAAGCCCAATAAGCTTAGATATGATAATCTTGAAAAAGATACATGATTGTGACGACAGTAGATAATAATTGGATAAAGGAGAACAACTATGGATAAGAAAATTCTTGTAGTAGATGATGAAAAACCAATTGCAGATATATTACAGTTTAACTTAAATAAAGAAGGCTTCGATGTAACTTGTGTATATGACGGTGTCTCCGCATTGGAAAAAGTAGAAGAAGTAAAGCCTGATATGATTCTATTAGATATCATGCTTCCTCAGAAAGACGGCATTGAGGTTTGCCGAGAAGTAAGAAAGAAATATGATATGCCGATCATTATGCTCACAGCAAAAGACTCTGAAATTGATAAAGTATTAGGGCTAGAGCTTGGAGCAGATGACTATGTAACAAAACCATTCAGCACAAGGGAATTAATTGCCAGAGTAAAAGCCAATCTTCGTCGTCATCAACAAATTGCTTCAAAAGTGGATGAAGAAGATGAAAGTAATGAAATTGAAGTAGGCTCACTAACGATTCACCCTGACGCGTACATCGTTTCTAAACGCGGTGAAACGATCGAACTAACACACAGAGAATTCGAGTTACTTCATTATTTAGCTAAACATATTGGCCAAGTAATGACGCGTGAACATTTACTTCAAACTGTCTGGGGCTATGATTATTACGGAGATGTCAGAACAGTTGACGTAACCGTTAGACGTTTGCGTGAAAAAATCGAAGACAATCCAAGTCATCCGACATGGATCGTTACAAGAAGAGGTGTCGGATACTACTTGCGAAATCCAGAACAGGAGTAAGTAGATCATGAACAAGGTAGGCTTTTTTCGATCAATTCATCTGAAATTCGTCATTATATATGTGTTGCTTATCCTCATTGCCATGCAAATTGTCAGTGCTTATTTCGTCAGACAATTAGAGGATACGTTAAACGATAACTTTAAAACAACGATTGAAAACCAGATGAAGCTGCTATCTTATTATTTAGAAGAACAATTTGTGAAAGAACGAGTGCCAGAAGACGGTGATGCCACATTGGAGGTGGACCTGCGCAGGTTATTGCAGGACTACAACACTGACGATATTAGTGAAGTCGCCGTTATCGAAAGCACGACTATGAGAGTGCTAGGGACATCGAATGTTTCTGATCAATCAAAAGTTGGTCAGAAGATGTCTAATGCGCTTATTCGTACGTCAATTAAAAATGGTCAGCCAAATGAACAGGATAGTGTCATCAATGGCAAGCGAGTATGGATCTACATTAAACCAATTATTATTGATAATGACGTAAAAGGTGTGATTTATGTCACGTCTAAAATTGAGAATGTCTATACTCAGATGAGGGAGATTATCAAAATCTTCTCAACAGGTACAGCAATTGCCCTTATTTTAACCGCTGTGCTCAGTGTATTACTTGCGCAAACCATTACGAGACCGATCACCGATATGAGAAAACAAGCGTTAGCCATGGCGAAAGGAAACTATTCTAGAAAAGTAAAAATCTATGGCCAAGATGAAATTGGACAATTAGCTATGACTTTTAATAGTTTGACTAGAAAGTTGCAGGAAGCACAAGCTACCACTGAAGGGGAAAGAAGAAAACTATCATCTGTCCTCACCTTTATGACAGATGGCGTAATTGCCACTGACCGCAAAGGGCGCGTGATTCTCATTAACGAACCTGCTGCAGAAATGTTACATGTTTCACGTGAAACAGTCTTATCTAATTCGATTGTTTCATTACTAGGATTGGAAGAAGACTACACGTTTGAAGAGCTGCTTGAAGAAAGAGAATCGGTCATCTTAGATTATAGTGATGAAAAGAATAATCTTATTTTAAGGGCTAATTTCTCAGTTATTCAAAAAGAAACAGGCTTTATTAATGGACTTATAACTGTTTTACATGATATTACCGAACAAGAAAAAATTGAAGAAGAACGTCGCGAATTTGTTGCCAATGTTTCACATGAGTTAAGAACACCACTCACGACCATGCGCAGTTATTTAGAGGCTTTAACAGATGGTGCATGGCAAGATAAGGACATTGCTCCGAATTTCCTTGACGTCACTCAAAATGAGACAGAGCGTATGATTCGCTTAGTCAATGATTTATTGCAGCTATCGAAAATGGATAGTAGCGATTATCAATTAAATAAAGAGTGGGTTGATTTTACACAATTCTATAACCGAATTATTGATCGCTTTGAGTTCACGAAACAACAAAATGTTACATTCGAACGTAGGGTACCAACAACGGCTGATTTTGTTGAGATTGATACAGATAAATTAACACAGGTACTCGATAATATCATCTCCAATGCGATGAAATACTCACCTGAAGGAGGAAAGATTACCTTCAGTATTGAAGAACAAGAAGGGTATTTAATCATAAGCGTAGCAGATGAAGGCATGGGTATACCGAAAGAAAATGTATCAAAAATCTTTAATCGTTTTTATCGTGTAGATAAAGCAAGAACAAGAAAATTAGGTGGAACGGGATTAGGACTAGCGATTGCCAAGGAAATGGTAGAAGCGCACGGTGGTGAAATTTGGGCGGAAAGTATTGAAGGAAAAGGAACAAAGATCTCCTTTAGCTTGCCGTATATCCGTTCCGAAGAGGATGATTGGGAATGACCTATGAGAAGATAAAGAATATCCTATTAATTATCTTAGTAGGTTGTAGTATCGTATTGACGTTTAATTTATGGACGTATCGACCTAATTTAACGCCTGTTGAGAACCCAGGACAAGCGATTGAACCGATAGGAGATGACAAAGAGTATAGCGAAGTCATTAGACCTAGTCAGCTTATTCATTTCTACGATGATAAGAAAATCGGAACAACCTTATCTGTGGAAATCGACCAAATCACTAATGATATGAGCAAATGGGAACTATTAAATCTAGCGAATGTCTCAAACGATATCGGTTCATTACATGAATGGATAGAAAAAACAGGACATTCGATATTGGTCTACCCAGATGAAGTTTCACTTAATGCTTTTCGCGAAGTCATACCTAATATTGATAAGAACGCTACCGATTTTTCATTTGACACAATCGTGATTGACATGAATTCTATAGAGGATGATATCGGTTTAGCCTATTTTATAGCAAGAGATCAAGGTACGGTCTTCCGTGGTGAAGTGCAAGGGGCATCGATGGCCGATTTCCGGACGAAGTATTATGATACAGCCAGTGATGATGAGGATTTCTATTCGTTTCTTGGTTATCAGGGCCAGAATGAGCGCATGATTTATGTCCCAGATGAGCATATTCCTGTATCGACACAACGCATCTATTTAATGGATAAAATCAAACCACGTACATTGATGGAATCATTATTTAGTGACCCATCTGTTGTACAAGAGAGTACGACACAACCATCCATGATTGAATATACCGATAGTACGAGTATTATGCGTGTCTATGAGGATCGCAATATGATTTCTTATAAAAATATCTCATCTGTTGTCGGTGATGAGTTTGTTGGCATGAATCTACTGCGACGAAGCATTGATTTTATGAATGCACATAAAGGCTGGACAGGCAATTACCGCTACTTTGAAGAAGTACCAGAGAGTAATAAGGTTGTCTTCCGATTATTTCATAACCAACAAGGGATTCCGATTTTTAGTGATTATCATCGGGCGAAGATAGAAGTAGAGCTTGGTGATATAGATATTAATGAATATACCCGTAGCAATTTTGCGCTCGGAACGATTGTAAGTGGTGGAGAGGAAAGCCGATTATTATCGGGAAAAGAAGTCATCAAAGAAATTGAGCAGCTGCCTAATTTTGACCGTAACTTGCTGCAAGATGTAACGGTGGCTTACGAGCTGAAGGTAGAAAAGAATATGGCTACAACTAATTCGGAAATCATCAATTTGCAGCCCGCTTGGTATTATCGTTATAATAATGAGTGGAAGAAGTTTACCAAGGATGAGTTTATACCAAATTGAGGCAGGAGGGGAAAGTAGATGGATTGGAGCAAAATAAAAACCATTTTTATACTGACCTTCCTTGTGCTCAATGTCTATTTATTGTACGAGTACTTTAATGTCGTCCAAGCAAAAGAGCAAGAAACGGAATTTCCGTTATCAAGCACGTTAGAGGAAAAATTAAAGGATGATAACATTTCGTACGACGCAGATATTTTTACGACAGAAGAAGTCAGTGGTCAGTTGTTACGGGCAACACCGAAAGAGTTTGAAAAAGACGAATTGAAGAGCCTGAATGGAGAAGACATTAAGGTGGATGGCGGTGTCGAGTATATATTTGATGTCAATAAGCCATTGATGAAAGTAAGTGAAGACTTTGATCCAAAGGAATTAGAGTCCTTTATTCAGAGTCAAGTCTTATACGGCAATGAGTATCGTTTTTGGGAGAAGAAAGGCAATACCATTACGTATTATCAAACATACCAAGAGAAAATCATCTACCAAAATAAAAATGCTGAATTAACCTTCTTCTTAAATGAAAATAATGAAATTGTCTCTTATACACAAACATACTTAGAAGCAATCGAACCAATTGAGGATGATCAAAAGTTGATCAAACCGCCATCTGAAGCGTTATCTTCTCTATACAACAGTGGCAAAATCCCGCCTGGAAGTAAAGTATCAGAACCAGAGCTTGGGCTTCATACGTATGTCGATATGAGTAATCTTCAAGTATTAACGCCAGCTTGGCGCTTCGTCATTGATGGTGAATACAGTCTATATGTACACGGATTCGAGCTAAATGTACTCGAACTAAATAAAAATGAGAACAAAACAATGGAGTGAGAGAAATTTATGTCTTTTCAATTTAGCGTTCTCGCGAGCGGCAGTACGGGGAATGCCATTTTTGTAGAGACCAACACCCACTCCTTTTTAGTGGATGCTGGCCTCAGTGGCAAGCAAATGGAAGCATTATTTAAAGAAATTGATCGTGATATGAGTCGCTTAGACGGCATACTTGTGACACATGAGCATAGTGACCATATTAAAGGGGTCGGCATTGTCGCGAGGAAATATGGGCTCCCAATCTATGCCAATGAAAAAACATGGCAGGCGATGTCTCCGTTAATTGGACAAGTCCCAACAGAGCAGAAATTCACCTTCGATATGGAAACCGTAAAAACATTCGGCGACCTCGATATTCAATCATTCGGCGTCTCACATGATGCGGCCGAACCGATGTTTTACGTTTTTCATCAAGGCGAGAAGAAACTCGTGCTTATCACAGATACGGGTTATGTAAGTGATCGCATGAAGGGCCTTATTTCAAACGCCGATGCCTATGTATTTGAAAGTAATCATGACGTGCAAATGTTAAGAATGGGTCGTTACCCTTGGAATATTAAACGTCGTATCTTAAGCGATGTCGGTCATGTCTCCAATGAAGATGCGGCGATTGCGATGAGCGAAGTCGCCGGTGATCGCACGAAAGGCTTTTATCTGGCCCATCTAAGTCAAGATAATAATATGAAGGACTTGGCACGTATGGCTGTTGCACAAACACTTGAAACAAAAGGTATACGCGTCGGAGAGCAATTCCAGCTCTTTGATACAGATCCGAAAAAACCGACAGCTTTAACTGCTGTTTAAGGCAAGAAATAATGGGTAGAAGGAAGGGGAGGCTAACTATGAGTCTTTCCTTCTTTTTTACGAAATCACAAAGAAAATATGAACAAATTCGTAAGATTCGTTTATCTTATGCATTTTTGTATTTGTATTTTTCCATCTAAGCGTATAATAATAATACCGGAGGAGACCTAGGCACGTTTCATGAGGTAATCTTTCTATTCCTAGTATGTTTCTAATTCAGAAGAGTTATGATAACACTAGGTAAAAAAGAGGACAAAGATTTTAGAAGGTATATATCTAACGAAATTGAATGAAAGGGTTGGTTAGGTAATGGGCTATTATGATGATCATTATAATCGAGAGGGACAAACAAAAAAGGGGAGTAAAACAGGTTACATATTCTCAAGTCTTGTCGGTGTCATTATCGGTGCATTGCTCGTTTTATTCGTTGTTCCCCAAATGAACGGGGGCTCTAATGGTGGAGAAACATTAGGCTTATCGAATACGGATGAAAACAGCCAGATAGAAACGAAAAAAGTATCGGTAGATGTAGAAACAGAAATAACCGATGCAGTAGAAAAAGCAAGGGGTGCAGTTGTCAGTATCTCCAATATCCAATCGGCAGGCATGTGGTCGAGTGGGCAAAATGGTGAAAGCACACAAGGAGTAGAAGCAGGTTCTGGCTCTGGTGTTATTTATAAAAAAGAAGGAAAACGAGCCTTTATCGTGACGAATCACCATGTGGTCGAGGGGGCAGAGAGACTTGAAGTAAACCTCTTCAATGGTGAAAAAATCCCTGCTGAGCTCGTAGGTTCCGATGTATGGACAGACTTAGCTGTCCTTGAAATTGATGGCTCCATTGTAGAAGATGTTGCAGAATTCGGTGATTCAGACGCTTTATCAATCGGCGAACCCGCAATTGCTATTGGGAATCCTTTAGGTCAATTTGAAGGCTCAGTAACAAAAGGCATCATCTCAGGCTTAAATCGGACGGTACCAGTCGATATCGATCAAAATGGTACAGTCGATTGGAATGCCGAAGTATTACAAACAGATGCCGCCATTAACCCAGGAAATAGCGGTGGGGCGCTTGTCAATATTAGCGGACAAGTCATCGGCATTAACTCGATGAAAATTGCCGAGTCCTCTGTTGAAGGAATCGGGTTGGCCATTCCTATTAACTTTGCTCAAACTGTCATCAGCGACTTAGAAAAGCATGGTGAGGTAAGAAGACCATATATGGGCGTACAAATCGCTTCCGTAAGTGACATCCCTGCCTATTATCAAGAAGAAGCATTAAAACTTCCGAAAGATGTAGAACATGGTGTAGTAGTGAGTGGAGTCGAGCCAAATGGTCCAGCTGCAGAAGCAGGCATGAAGGAAATGGATGTCATCGTTGAGCTAGATGGTGAAGAAATTACCGATGTCTTAGATTTACGACACCATTTATATGTACAGGATGTAGGCGATGAAATGAAAGTGAAGTATTATCGCGAAGGTAAATTACAAGAAACAACCATGGCATTAAAAACTGAGAATACATTCTAAATTTATCCACAGGAAAGTGTAGGCATCACTTTCCTGTTTTTTTTAGTTTTGATAAGATGAGATGTGGATAAAGTATAAATAGATAAATGAGGAGGCACCGAAGATGATTTATAGCTGCGAAGAACATATTGATATCGCCATCGATACCATAGTAGACGAACACGAAACCTTCCCTGTATTAACAAAATGCGCACCTGATGAAAACTTATCAACAACCTGTGAATTCTGCTCCAACCCAGCCATATATATGGTGGCGAACAAATAATCCCATACAACATGTGGATAGAAAATGTGGATATGTGGATAACTTCTGTGGATATTCTGTTTATGGTGTGAGGATGAGCTGTGTATATCTTTTGGGGGATAGAAATGCACCTTCTAGTTATGAGAAGGTGCTTTCATCATTTTACTCATCTAATTCCTCTAGTCGTTTGATCATTCGTTGACTATGTTTATCCTCGGGATTTGTCTTGTACGCTTTCAATGCCTCAGTAAATTTCTTATCTAATAAAAGTTGATCAGCTTCAGTTAGTGTTCTTGTTTTTAAGTAAAAGAAGGGAAGATGACCGATCGTGTCATTGCCTAACCGGTAGCCGTTGCTTCTCGTCAGTAATTCATCATTTTCATCGAAAGCATCAACAGACCAGGAAAAGCGGTTGTTTGGGTTGGCGAAAGCTAGTAATGTGAGGGGATCAACGGAATCTGGTTCATCTCCTGACATAGAGAGTCCCACGGTATGGTCATATATTTCTTCAACCGGCACTTCTATTTCGTTCGTTGCAATATGAGAGGGAAAGGAGCTACTAATCGAACCAGATCCATCATCTATATCGACAGCGAGATGGAGTTGATAATAGGCAGCCCCCTTTACTGGTTCCCAAGAAAACTTCACCGTGTCCGTCGTGATTTTTTCCTGATTAACAGGCGAATCAATCTCAATTAACGGACGAAGCGTGATATCCTTCGTTACTTCTGGCTGATCGCCAACTGTTAGCCAATCATCCATCGTAGAAGGATACGTCCACCCATCAATCTGTTCGAAAGAAAACCCAAGAATGACTTGATAACGTCCTGATTCAACAAAGTTCCATTCATAAAAGCCATCTCTATCTGTCGTTGTAAAATAACGTTCGTCTCCATGAGCGCCATGAATACCTGATTCATGGCGCAAAATGACGCCAACATTGGCCGCAGGTTTGCCGTCACTATACATAATTCTACCTTTTACGGTACTAGTAGTCGGGTTATTGATGCTATTTTCTATTCGATCCTTAAGTGATACCAATGATTCGTATACGTCAGCAGTATATCCTGACTCTATTGTGTCATCATTCTCTTCAGCTTGTTTATATTCATTTAAAATGACATTCACTTGTTCACGAGCTTCTTGCAACTTCCCTTGTTTCATCGCGATTTCTACTTGTCTTTGCCCGATTTTAGCGTGCCAATAATAATCATCTTTCTCCAGTTTTTCATCAAATGTCTCTAACAGTTGGTTTGCTTCTGTATATTCTTTGTGGTTAATCGCAAAGTCGATCCGTTCTAGTTGGAGATCATTATAATAGAGACTAGAGGAGCTAATGGTACGTTCTGATGCTTGATCCAAAGTCTGTTTAGCAAGATCGGGTTGATTCATTTCTTTATAATAGGACGTAAGCTGTTTGACGGCTAAAATGAAGTAATCATCAAGAGGTCCTTCTTTTACATATTGTTTCAGATAAGGTAATTTCTCTTTCCATGTAAATTGGATGGTCGGTTGATCTAATTGCACCTGTGAGTAAGAGGGTCCAGCAAAGATATTAAATTGCTCGACTGGTTGTATGAGCATATATTCTTGTATGATGTTCCATTTTTGCGACTCAAAAACTGTATCATCTTCAAGTGTTTCTAGTAAGGCGACTTTACCTTCAGCATTCCCTTGGTCAGCTTGTTTTTTTGCATCATAAATATTCCATTGTGGGATAATCAATAAAATCATCGTAGCAATCAGCAGAAGAAAGGCAACAACCAGATAGACGAGCTGCTTCACTTGTAGTTTAATTTTCATATTTCTTAACCAGCTTTTCATAATCTTCTTTCCAATACACGTTGCCACCGATTTTAATCGTCTCTTTGCTATCTCTCGTCGTATAACTGATCTCGTTATCAGCAAAAGTTAAACTAGCCAGCAATACAATCAACATCCCAACAGCAGCAACTGGAAGGAGGGGAATCTCAATTTCCTTATGCCAAAGGGAGTTCAATCTTTGTTTCCATGTCGGTTTGCTGATTTGGTCGATTACATTTCTTTGCTTGGTGAAACGAAGGTGTTCTAACTCCTTATCGAGTTGTTTTTTCATATGTCGATACTCCCTTCAGGAAGAATTTCTTTTAAAAGCAAGCGTGCCCGCTTTAACTTGGACTTGACGGTGTTCTCATTGGTATTCGTAAATAAGGCAATGTCTTTAATCTTCATTTCGTTAAAGTAAAATAACGTAATGACTTCACGATATTTATAGTCTAATTGTTGAATGCTAGTGCTGATGCTCTCATGCCACTCAGAAAATAGCAGGGCATTTTCAGGATTCAATGCCTGATTGTCGGCTTTCGTTCGTTCAATCAAATCAAGTGGGGCCAGCAGGACTTTCCAATTCCATTTCCTCATCTGGGAGCGGCAGCGATTAAGAAGAATGGTCGTTAACCAACTTTTCAACTTCTCCTCATCCTCAAGCTGATCTAACTTCTTGAAAGCCATCACAAACGTATCCTGAACCGTATCTTCTGCTAATTGGTAATCCTTCAAAAGCAAAAAAGCAGTCCTTAGTAGATAATCCCCATACGCATCCATCACTTCAAAATACGCCTCTTCTTCTTTCTGTTTCAAACGCTCTACAAGATGCAAAAATACCGCCCCTCCTCTCCTGGTAAAATCGAGTATAATACATAGATGCCAACAAGTTTGGAAAAGTTGCAAAAAGAAGGAAAAATTTTTCAGACAACAACGAGGACCATCAATAAGTCAGCAGACTTTATGGTAAACTAGGGAAAGAAAAAAGCACGGAAGGAAGGCCCAATATGAACATCACAATCGTATCCGTTGGCAAACTAAAAGAAAAATACTTAAAACAAGGCATCGACGAATATAAAAAACGCTTAAGCGCCTACGCTAAACTAACCTTAATCGAAGTACCAGACGAAAAAGCACCAGAATCCATGAGCGCAGCCGAAATGGAAGAAGTCAAACGCAAAGAAGGCGACCGCATACTCGCCCACATCGCCCCAGACACCTTCGTCATCACCCTAGAAATCCAAGGCAACATGCTCACCTCCGAACAACTCGCAAAGAAACTAGACGACCTCGCCACCTACGGTAAAAGTAAAATTGCTTTTATTATCGGCGGATCACTCGGAACTAGTAAGGAAGTGGAGAGTCGGAGTGATCTGGCATTGAGTTTTTCAAAAATGACGTTTCCGCATCAGGTGATGAGATTGTTATTGTTGGAGCAGATTTATCGGGGGTTTCGGATTAATCGGGGGGAACCTTACCATAAGTAAATGAGGTTTGAATTTTTTTAAAATCTTTTAGGAAATTTCATAAGAAGCTATTTATTGTTAATTAAATTAGAATTACAATAAAAATAATTATTACAGCAGAAAGGAAATGTTTTAGTGGCATATTCAGATTGGAAAGAAATTAAAGTAAATGTTTCAGATGTATTACTTGATTATGAAAACCCTAGGGTTTTCATAGAAGACTCTACTCAAGAAAATCTACTTAGATTCCTAGTAGATGAAGATGAATCTATTGAATTAGCCAATCAGATATATTTAAATAGGGGTTTACCATTAGCTGAAAAACCAGTTGTAACTATAGAGAATGATAAGTATATTGTACTAGAGGGTAATAGGAGAATTTCTGCATGTAAATTATTGCTCAATCCATATTTACTTACGAATAAAGAAACAATAAGAATACCTAAGATAGACTCTGAAATGGAAAATTATCTCAATAATTTTCCAGTTGTATTAGCTCCAGATAGAGATTCTGCGGAAGCATTTATTACGATGAGACATTCAGGAGATAGAAGTGTAAAAAGATGGTCTACTATAGCTTCAACTAAAAGGTTTGTTAACAGATTTAGAAAAGGTGAATCAATTAATCATATAGCTAGAGTGCTTAATGAAAAAACTGGGGATGTAAGAAAAGGTATTAGGTTTTTCTTTTTTCTTGAGTTTATTAGAAATGAGATAGAATGGAGTGATGAGGAAAAACATAAATTGGAAATTTACAAGATGGAAACAACAAAACTAGACAGGTTTTTGCCTTTTTCAAAAAAGGCTAAAGATATTTTGAAAATTGATTTTGGTCCTGATCAATCCATTAAAACGGATTTACCTAAAGATATATTTAAAGCAGCTTTGAAAAATATAATTACTAGAATTTATCACTAGTGTTGCATAAATATTGTCGCAATTTTCAGTCTGATTATCCTCCCTGTTTAGAGCCAAAAAGGTAAATACC
>NZ_JACSQT010000028.1 GCF_014836495.1 Cytobacillus stercorigallinarum
GATGAAGTTCCCATTGAAGGTGTAATTCAGCCGAAATGGAAAGACGTTATTGTTGAGACAGACAGCAAAGGGATAGAAAGAGTAAATCGAATCAACTATGAAATTGCAGTAATCCAATCGCTTCGCACTCGACTTCGGTGTAAAGAAATTTGGATTGAGGGTGCTGATCGATATCGAAACCCAGATGAAGATCTCCCTCAAGATTTTGAAGAGAACAAGGAAGAATATTTTCAAGCACTGAAAGCACCACTTGATGTAGAGCCTTTTATTGAAGATATTCTACAGTTGATGAAAGATAAACTCCATTTATTGAATCAAGGGCTAGGAGATCATAGTAACGAAAAAGTAGCCATTACTACCAGAAATAATAAAGGATGGATTAGAGTCACTCCACTCGAAAAGCAACCAGAACCTCCACATGTGACGATGCTTAAACAGGAGATTAAGAACCGTTGGACCGACATTAACCTATTGGATTTACTAAAAGAAACAGATTTTCATACGGAGTTTACCAAACACTTTAAAACCACCGCCAATCGAGAGATTTTAGATCGAGAAACCGTCCAACGAAGGCTTCTTCTAAGTTTATTTGGATTAGGAACGAATACAGGTTTGAAAACAGTTTCTGCTGGAAACCATCTAGATAGTTATCGAGAACTTCGATATATACGCCAAAAATTTATTCATAAGGATCATTTGCGAAAAGCCAACGCCGAGGTTACCAACCATATCATCTACAATCGAATGAAAGAGGTATGGGGAGAAGCTACCACTGCATGTGCTTCCGATTCAAAACATTTTGGCTCTTTTGATCAGAACTTGCTTTCAGAATGGCATCCTCGTTATAAGAAGCATGGAGTCATGATCTATTGGCATACAGATCGAAAATCAGCTTGTATCTATTCTCAGCTTAAGTCCTGCCTTTCTTCTGAGGTGGCAGCAATGATGGAAGGGGTTCTTCGTCACTGTACGGACATGGAGGTTGACAGAAATTATGTCGATACACACGGACAAAGTGTCGTTGCATTTGCTTTTTGTCATCTACTTGGTTTTAAACTGATGCCACGGTTTAAAAATATTGGATCTCAAAAGCTATATCGTCCAGAATCCGGCATGAATGAGGAATATCCTCACCTACAACAGGTTTTAAGTAGACCGATTAACTGGGATCTTATTCGGCAACAGTATGAACAAATCATTAAGTTTGCAACTGCTCTACGGTTAGGTACTGCTTCTGCCGAATCCATATTAAAGCGATTTACAAGGGATACGAAACATCCAACCTATCAGGCTTTATGTGAATTAGGAAAAGCGATTAAAACGATCTTTTTATGTGATTATTTACACTATGAAGAGATTCGAAGAGAGATCCATGAAGGATTAAATACAGTGGAACAATGGAACTCAGTGAATACTTATATTTTCTATGGGAAAAACAGTGAGATTCGTTCCAATTCGATAGAAGATCAAGAGGTGTCTGCCTTATCACTTCAATTGCTGCAAAATTGCTTAGTCTATATGAATACCTTAATGGTACAAGAGGTTCTTTATGACAACAACCAATATTGGTTGAAGAAAATGACTCCAGAAGATTTTAGGGGATTAACACCTTTATTTTATCATCATGTCAATCCATACGGAACTTTTGAACTCAATATGAATCAGCGAATACCTATTAAGTTGAAGGTGTCGTAGTTTTTTATCATTTTGATCGGTGACAAAAGCCAGCTAATATCCCATCAAGATATTAGCTTGAGGACTTTGAGGTTGATGCGAGAAAAATTCATATACGTGATCGAGGTGAATTGTCCAATCTAGCTGAAATTAAAACGGTATGTAGTCCCCGTAGTATTGATGTATCTGCACAATGATAGGGTGCTTGCCTTGCTTACTTTTTTATCAACTGATAGTTATACTTTTAAAATCATAACTCTGAAAATACCCCCTTATCTAGCAATGATTTTTGCAAAACTTAAGACATAAGGTAAGCATCACTTTTCCCTTTTTGGGAGCTAACTCTGCTTTGTTTTTCCTTTTAAATAAGAGATACCTAGTAACAAAAATGGAATAGGAAACAGGACAATCATATATGCGTAAATATCTAATGTTTTATCTAGCCGAAGATGTTCTTTTGATAAATAGTACGTACCAAGGAATACGAGTAAAACAAACCCCGTAAACCCAAATCGTCTTATCCACTTTGAGGAAACCTTTGATACAGTTATATCATAAGCGATTCGGAAGTATAGACTGCAGCGTATGTATGTCCCTACAGCCATTAATAGTAATCCATAAATATCAAAACGATCAATGAATCCTAAACTAATAATTCGTACTGACTCTAATGCGGGGTATACAGAATTATCAGCCTGACCTAATCCGAAAATCGTAATACTACCTATAGTTGTTGAAAACATCATAAGTGCATTTAACAAAATTCCAATACTCCATAGTAAAAACATTCGTTTTTCACGCATGTTTTGAATAGGCACACATAAAAGCAGCAACAATTCTATCCATATACTAACAAGCAGCAAAGATCCCCATAATATTGGACTCCAACCAAACTCAAATATGGGTTGAAGCTGACTCCAATCTTTCATCTTTGTGTCCAAAAGCGTGACTGTATGTCCAGTCGCCATAGCAATTATTGCTAGTATTCCTGCCGTTAATGCAATTCTTTTAATACCTTTTGAAGCTGCATAAACAAAGAATAACAAAAACCAGACCAGTATAGCCAATCGTGGTGTCTCAGGAAAAAAGGCAATGTAGATAAAATCAACTAACAAAGCAAACGAGAAAATTGTTAAAAATAAAAAGTAGATAATGAAAATTATCTTTATCATCACTCCAAAAGGTTTTCCTAATAAATTGTGAAGCATATCAGAAATATTTTGTTTTGGGTATTTAAGTCTCAAACGATAAATGGAGATTGCCAACGTAAATGCTGCCGGAAGTGATATAATTATGGAAATCCAAGCATCTCTCCCAGCAACATCGAGCATTAACGGAAGAATCACGACATGTCCCATGATTGGAAGCGTCATTATTAATAAAAAAAGTGTCTCCCATTTCGTTAACATATCAGTAATCTCCTTCTTCATTGTCCATAGAATCTATAGAATCTATCGTTTATAAGGGTTGTTATAAGGCTTTTTGTGATTTCTATTTATACTCTTATTTATTAGGCCTTGATGAGTAATGTTTGTATGAACATCAATTATTATATCTGCGTTAGAAAAAATCTCATTCCATTCAGATTGGATACCTTGCCATTGTTTTGGATATTTCCGATAGGTCTCTAGCCCTATTCCTGATATATCTGTCTTTAATTCCTTTTGAAGTTTATCCAAAGTTAAACGTACATTTTTTTCGGTTTGGTTCGATACTTCCTCTTCAACCTTACTTATCCATTGTTCATTTATATTGCTTTTCGTGGTATTATCAGCTAAAGTTCCCTCTATCTTGATATTCAGATGTGCGTTAAGTTGATTTCCATTTAATATTGGTTTTATTTTCGTCTCTGATTTCTTTATCTCTAAAGAGACCTTCTCCTTATCATTTAGAGATACAGTTCTACCTCCTCCTTTTGCTTTGTTCAAAAGAATATTCAGCCCAACAGTTTCATGTGTATTTAATTTACCGACCATTTTATCGTTTCTAATGACGGCCGTACCGTCTAATGAAGTAATAGCTTTATCCTTTTCTTTTTTTGTTTTAATGATCGGAAGATAGGCATTAGGAATAGGCCCCTCAATTAACTTATAAAATTCATATATTTTTACGGATGTAAATTCAGCAATATATTGTGTTTGTTCTAAAGCAGAAACTATTTCTGCCGAAGAAAGATCTTCATAAAGTGTAGAAGTACCCAAAATATCAATTGGATTTTCTTCTGTAATGAAAAGATAACTATTCAAACGAAACATTTGATCGCGTCTGCTTTCATCAAGGTAGTCAATAAAATTATCTTTTGCTAATTCCTCACCAATCACCCATAAACGAGTATGCTCAAAATAAAGCCGACGTTTCGCATCTTTTATGAATTCTCTTGCGCCTTGTATCAATGAGTCCGCGTCTCTTTCTAATAGAATATTTTGGCCATTTCCTCCGCCCCCCTCTCCTCCACCTTGTTCACTTGGTCCAGTTGGTTTTATGATTTCGACGCTAATTCGTAATTGTCCGTCAGATTTATCCAACCCTATCCCATGTACAAGTGCTGATTTATCAAGTTCTTGACTACTCCAACAGCCGGTTAATAAAAATAATAATGGGATGATAGTTAGCATCCTTACCATCATTTATCACCTGTTTTAGGTAATGATCTAATTCTAGTCTTACGCTGATTCGGTATACTTTTTGGTCGCTGTTTTTTCCACCTCAACGGTAAACGAATCAGTGAATCTTTCCAATCCTGAAAATAAAAAGGTGCAAATGGCGCCATAAATGGAATCCCAAGCGATGTTAAAGAGATCATATGTGTTAATAAACCGAGCATGGCGACAATTAGTCCATATCCCCCGAATAAGCTACTAGCAATAAATAATCCTATCCTAAGAAGTGCGGTGACGTCTGCAATTGGGGTGATAACAAATGCAGCAATGTACGATATGGATACAACAATAATGGTCGGTGCACCAACAAGTCCGGCTGAGACTGAGACTTGTCCCAGAATCAAAGCACCAACAATACTTAACGCTGAGCCAATTTGTTGAGGAAGTCTGACACCAGCCTCACGGACAACTTCAAACATTAAAATCATCATGGCAATTTCCATTGCTAGAGGGAATGGGACCGTCTCTCGCGCTTGAATAATAGGGACAATCATATCAGATGGAATCATCACCTTATGAAAATTAATAGCTGCAATATAAATGCCTGGTAAAGAAATACTGATTACAAATGACACGAAACGCAGCATTCGAATGAAGGAACTATAATAGGGTCGAGAACTGTAATCTTCTATACTTTTTATATTTTCAAGAAATAGGGATGGAACAAACAAACTGACCGAATCCCCATTTACAATGATCACAATTCTTCCTTCCATTAATAAGGCTGAAGCTTTGTCAGGACGTTCTGTATTTCCAATCGTAGGGAAGATTGAAAAGGGATGGTCTTCGATGAATTGTTCGATTTCCCCTGAATTATTTATCTCATCCACTTTAATTTGTTCTAATCTTTGTTTGATCCGTTCAATCAATTTTGGATCCGCAATGTCCTTTACATATCCGATTGTAATATCCGTTTGACTATATTCACCAATTTTAATTGTTTCAAACTGTAAAGAAGGATGTGGGATTCTTCGCCGTAACAATGCAATATTAGTAGGTGATGATTCAATAAATCCGTCATGTGCTCCTCTCACAGCTCGATCAGATTGAGGTTCGGAGATTGCTCGAACCTCGTACCCTGGTGCATTTAGCAGTAATCCTTCACTATACCCATCCAGTAATAGTAACGTATTTCCCTTCAGTATTTGGTATACAGATTTTTCTAGATTATTTTCCTTCTTTGTGTTAAAAATAGAAATTCTTTCTTTTACTTGTTTTAATTCTTCTCCCATAGTGCTATCTAGAGATTCCTTAGTCAGTGGCTCTAATACATTATTGCGAATGGCATCTTCATCAATTAACCCGTCTACTATAACTAGTAGAGCTTTCAATGTGCGACCGTCATGTAATGGAATGATGAAATCATGAAAAATGATATCATCACTTGAATCTAACAGTTGTTTTAGTTTTTCTTCATTTTTATGAACATCCGATGAGAACAAAATTGAATTATTAAATTGTTCTTCCTGTGTCCATTTAGTATTTTGCTTCATTTTTTGCATAATGGATTTAATTTTTAAATAACGCATAGTTTAACCCATCCTAGAAAAGTTTGTTTTTTATACTGTTATTATGGCTTTTATAACTAATAATATGTGCCGTTTTTGGAAATGATATGTTAATGATTTTTGCGCGAATTACATTAATTTACTGGGAATTTATTAATATAGAAAGGTGGGGAGTAAGGTGGATCAAACAAAGTTAATAAAATGATGATAGCTCTTAATATGAATTTTTCATGGTTATTGGGTATATTGGCTGGTTTAAATATTATTTTTTTTCCGTATGCAGGGGAAGATTCTCTTTTCCAGGCTTGGGCTAAAATATGTCTTATTACATTTTTTCAATGAAGACGAACAAATAACAAGAACAAAATAGGTTATATAAGCATGGTATACATATGAGTGAAGACATTATTAAAAATGTCCTTGGCACAAAACCAAGAGCTAGACATAAAGAGCAATATATTAATAATTAAGATCAATGCTTTTCAAATCCTATTATACATAGGGAAATCTTAAGCTTCGAATTCACTTTCTAATAATTCCTTCTCTTATTCAAGAAAATAGCCCTTTTCTTGAATAATTAACGTGTTTGAGAGGTAAATTTAATCACACTCAAGCACACATAAATTTTAAACACTAAATTAATAAACTTTTTACTCAACTAGATTACCAAAAACCAGTGTTTTTGTAATGCCCCCCCATCGCCCTGTTACCCTTTGATTTTATTAAGATTAGCAGTTACCAAAAATAATTACCAAAAGTATTATCAAATACCTTTACAATAATTGCCCCTCTAGTAAAATAAAAATATACAAGTTTATTGGAGGTTACAAATGATAATTGGTTATGCTCGGGTATCTACTATTGACCAAAATTTAGATCGGCAAATTGGTATGCTTAATGAATATGGTTGTGAAAAAATAGTTGAGGAGAAATTCACTGGTACAGTTAAAGATAGAAAAGGACTTCACCAACTTTTTGATGTCATCCGGAAAGGCGATACAGTTGTAGTGGAGAGCATCTCCCGTTTAGGACGTAAAACATTGGATATCCTCAACATTATTCAACAGTTAGAAGAGATGGGGGTGCAATTCATTTCTTTAAAAGAAAATATGGATACAAGAACCTCTACAGGCAAAGCCATGTTCCAAATGATGTGTGGCATTGCAGAATTAGAAAGAAACCTTATTGCTGAGAGAGTAAAGGAAGGACTTGAAGCAAGTAAAAGGCGTGGGAAAACATTAGGTAGACCCAAGTTGGATAAAGAAAAGCTTGCTGTTGCGCTAAGGATGTATGATAGTGAGGAATATTCCATAAAGGAGATTGTCTCGGCAACTGGAATATCACAAGGTTCCTTATACAGAGCAGTCAATAGAAGAAAGCTTGAAGAACTAAAAAAATAGGATTTTATTACTTCTCCAAAGTTACTTTGCGGTCTACAGCAGGAACCCTGTCACTAGGCC
>NZ_JACSQT010000029.1 GCF_014836495.1 Cytobacillus stercorigallinarum
GTATTTACCTTTTTGGCTCTAAACAGGGAGGATAATCAGACTGAAAATTGCGACAATATTTATGCAACACTAGTGATCCTATATATAAATTAATTTTATTATGGAGGGTTATAATGTCTTTAATATTATTTGTTGGTTCACTCATCATGTTAGTTATTATATTCTTTAAAAACCCCATCCTCTCTCAACTTGGCAAAGGGAATCCATTCGTGCACCTTTTAAAAAAGACGCCATGGTTCCAATCACATTGGGGAGCTGGGATTCTCCTATTCTTCATGAATACAGTCCTATTTTCTGCTACCATTCTGGCTCTTTATATTGTGGGCTATTTTGTCATTCCCTATGTTCACTTAATTTTTATGGTTTTAGCTGTATGCACAAGCATCTATTTATGGGCATCAGTAAATAAAGCCTGGCATGGCTCAAAAGGGGATAGATTAAAGTTAGCTACTATTGGAAGTAGTTTTTACATGGGATTAACCGTTTTATTTACTTTTTTGTACATCACTCTTGAGCCATCCTATCAAGGAGAGGATATTTTCATGCAGGCTATGGGGTTATTTCTAGCTATAATCGTTACAACCACTGCATGGATTACATGTTTTTTCATTACGGGGTTCTACCAACAAAACGCGGAAAAGATACGTTAAGCAAAATGGATGAGGACCTTGAACAAGTAATACTTCCATCGAAATGGTTAAAAATCATACCGTTTCAGAAGCCTTGCGCTTACTGGCTTTTTCTTTTTGTGCTTTTTGAGGGTTTTCCGAAAAAAAGACCTCAAAATAAAGTTGGACTTGCTTCTGGTTTAGCCTGTATAAACGCGGATAAATAGAGACAAACACCCCTAAAGGAGGTAAGATTTATGGCAATTGGAGAGAGATTTAAAACAGGATGGTTATACAGATGGGACGCGTACACCTAGTCCAACCGGCGAGGAAAAGAAAATCCAACTAGAAACCGAAGAAGTTTTCCCACCGATTAGCTCTTGTGACAAAGGGGCTTTTTGGCGAAAAACATCATACGCATAACGCAACGCCAATCTAGCTTATTGCTGGGTTGGCGTTTTTATTGGCTTTTCTTTCTCTGCTGAAATCTATAGAGCCTCTCTTCTAAAGCTGTATAAACCTCTCTCGGCACCTCCACCAATTCTACATCATCACCAAGAAAGAGCACCCAACTGGCTATTTCCTCTAGTTGATCTCGTTTCTCCATGGTGACATGTATTTTTGCAATAGCTGTTGTTTGATAGGGATCTGTATAGGTAAGCGCGACGTTAAAAGGATGGTACTTTTTATATTGAGCAATGGCTTTTGGTCCGAGTTTCATGACGATATTGTCTTTCACATGATGTTCAGCCATCTTTTTTAGGATGGCTTTATTACTTAATCTTTTTTTCGGATGGAAGACGTTTATCTCGGTCAAATGATCTACCGGTATAAGCCTTTTTCTTTCTTCATTTAGATCAAAACCTTCTACCCACCAAATATTTTTCTCGCGGTATAGATGGATAAGGTAGATAGAATATTTCTCGTTGTTTGCGGAAAGTATGAGATAGCGGTCAAAAAGTAACAGTTGAATCAGTTTTTCTAGTATTGGATGAGGTAAGTCTGATAGTTCTAAAAGGTCAGGATTATGGGGGTTCGTTCCTTCAAATAAGAGAATCTTATTTAAAAGTACAAGATCATCTTGTTGCGCTTCTGAAATCAGGCCAAGTAATTTTTCAGCTAGTGATTGGCGACTCTTTAAATAAGGGAGTTGCAAATTTCTCGTTGCCATAAAGGCGATAAACAGAGCTTTGAGCTCGTTATCAGTGAAGCGAACAGAGGGAAGGACTGCATTTTTCATGACAGCGTAGCCTCCGTCTCGTCCCACTTCTGCAACAAGTGGCACACCCATGCTTTCAATTTCTCGGATATCGCGAATGGCTGTTGACCGCGATATTTGGAATTCCTGCATGATTTCAGCAATCGTAAAATGGGCACGATTATTAATGTATCGCATCATGACATTAATTCTTTCAACCTTTTTCATCTCAGTCTCCTTAACAGTGTCATTTTTTGACATGATTTAAAGTTATTATAAACTCATCAAATGAAAACACCAATCATTTGGTTAAATTTCAAGAAAGAAGGACGATAAAAATGGCTAATTACTCATTACAAGAAAAAGAAGGTTTCGTCGTATTAGGCTTTGGAATTGAAATTGTAGCGGACTATAGAGACCAAGAAAGCATCAATCAACAAAAAAGCGATTTCTGGGAGACGGTGAAAAGTGATGGCACACTTGAGCAGCTTAAATCCGTGGCAGACAATAATTATATTTTCGCAGTCAATGAGGCGGTCAATAACAAAATGATGCATTATGCAGGCGTGATGACAGAAAAGACATTACCTGATGCAACGAGAATTATCCAATTTCCTAAAGGACCCTACCTCGTTGTCGAAGGAAAAGCTGACTCCGCTCAAGAATTAAGTAATCAATTAACAGCCGTGGCCTTTGGTCAAGCATTAGTTGAAATGACTGACTATGCTTATGTTGGTGGACCAAACACAACAGTGGAAATGAGTGAGGACAACGGTACAGTATACGGTGAAATGTGGATTCCTGTTGTTAAAAAATAACAGGAATGGTGATCCCACTTTTAAGGTGGGGTCACTTTCGTTTATATGCAACTAGCTAAAAGCGCAATTCCCTCTTCAATTTCCTCAATGGATAGTCCACCAAACCCAAGCATGATATACCTTTGGCTGTCGCTAATTGGATGTAGCCAAAAACGTGAAGGGGCGTAAACTTTTACACCTTTTTTTAACCCTTTTTCAATCACTTGTGGTGCTGCCTGCCCTTGTAATTCTAGGAGGATATGTAAGCCCGATTTTTCCCCGATTATTTCTACTTTATTGCCTAAATGTTGCTCAATACTATTTAATAGTGTTTGATGTTTTCTCTGATATGTTTTTCTCATTCTCCGAATATGTCGTTCAAAATCACCTGCGTGCATAAACTTAGCCATAGCTACTTGTATCATAGGTGAAACCGGCTGGTCATAATCAGAAAACTTTTGTCCGTACTGCTTCATTAGTGAAGGCGGGAAAACGATAAAGCTCATGCGCATGGAAGGGAGAAATGATTTTGAAAAGGTTCCTAAGTAGATGACTTTTTCTTCTTCATCTAGCGATTTGAGCGAGGGGATAGGCTGACCTTGATAACGAAACTCCCCGTCATAATCATCCTCGATAATATAACCAGCTGATTGATAAGCCCAGTTAAGCATTTGCGTTCTTTTACCGACTGGAAGAATCATCCCGAACGGAAATTGGTGAGAAGGGGTCACATAAACGGCTTTTGCCTTACTTTTCTGTAGATGATAGATAGATAAACCATCTTTCTCAAGTGGCACAGGGACCATCTCACAGCCTTGATCAACAAAGACGGTACGCACCCCACTATAGCCTGGCTCTTCTATCGCCACCTCTTTTCCCTGCAATTTCAAAAGTCGGCAAATGATCTCTACTGCTGATTGTGTGCCACTCGTAATCAAAATCTGCTCTGGTCTCGTATGAACTCCTCTTGATTGCAGCAAATAGGTAGCTATTTCACGACGTAAGGACCACTCACCTTGTTTGTTGCTATACTGGGATAATAACTCCCCCTCTTCTTCCATCGCATCTGACAGGCATTTTTTCCATCTTTTAAAAGGAAACTTGATAACGTCGACATTCCCATACTTAAAATCAATGACCGACTTTCTCACTCTTTCCCTCTCTATCACAAGTGATGGCACTTCTTCAGAAGAATGAGCGAGCCGTTCTTCGATTTCTGCGACCCAAATCCCACTTCTAGGGACACTCTCTAAGTAACCTTCTGCTTGTAATTGTTGGTACGCTGCCTCCACTGTGTTTCTACTAATCTGTAAATAATCGGTTAACTGCCTAATTGAAGGGATCTTTGTACCAGGAGGTAGCCTTCCCTCTTCAATTTCTGTTTTTATCCAATGATAAAGCTGACTATATAGCGGTATAGATGATTCCCTTTGAATAAATGGCGTGATTTCCACCTCGTTGACCCCCAACTGTCCCTAAGAAATTTTTCCATTCTGGCACTTTTACTAAATACAGATTTTTCTTACGATTATTTTAACATTTACTCAAAAAGGATGGGATGGAAATGACCTATGAAATTCGCAATCAAAAATTAGTGTGCACCGATCAGGTCCGCATTGAACAATTAATAAGTACTACACGCACCGGTTATCTGGGATTAACAGATGGTGAACACCCTTACGTCGTTCCATTAAACTATACTTGGATAAACGGATCGCTTTATTTTCACGGTGCTGCTGCCGGCAGAAAAATTGAAATAATCCGCGAGAACCCTCATTGCTGTTTCACCATCGCAGAAGATTACGGTACAATGGTTAGCCCGATTCCGGCGAAAACGGACACTGCCTATATGAGCGTTATGCTTTTCGGGCAACTTCAAGCCGTAACCGACATAACAGAAGCCACCGCCGCTATGCAAGGCATGCTCGATAAATACGTCCCCGGATATTACGATAAAAAATTGGCTCAAACGCATGTGAAAAAATACCAATCTTCTTTAGGGAGTTATACGATGGTTTTTAAATTGACACCGGATGAGATAACAGCGAAGGAGAATAAAATGATTGAGGAGGCACGGTTTTACATGGGGAGAACGGTTTAAATCAAATGCGAAAGCACCTGGATTAATAATCTCGATTGATTCAGGTTCTTTCATTTCTCAGATAGGAAATTATTTAATCCTTTTACTCCGACACGGATTACGAGCAATTGTAACTCATTTTTGTTGGGTTTTTGCGCACATCTCGCGGTTGCGCACATTTCCAGTTTGCTCACATATCTTGCACGTTTCATGCTCATTGTGGGGGTATTTTCTCTTTGACCACACATCTTACTCATTTCTTGCTCACTTGTGGGGGCTTTTCCTCTTTGCTCACACATCTTGCTCGTTTCATGCTCACTTGTGAGGGCTTTTCCTCTTTGACCACACATCTTACTCATTTCTTGCTCACTTGTGGGGGCTTTTCCTCTTTGACCACACATCTTGCTCATTTCTCGCTCACTTGTGGGGGTATTTCCTCTTTGCTCACACATCCACCTCATTTCACACTCTCTTGTGGGGGTATTTGATTAAGTCCATATAATTGTGTAAAAAGAAGAGTCATTTTATTCCTTCTTGTCAACACTGTTTTCAACGACGA
>NZ_JACSQT010000002.1 GCF_014836495.1 Cytobacillus stercorigallinarum
AAGAACTAAAAAAATAGGATTTTATTACTTCTCCAAAGTTACTTTGCGGTCTACAGCAGGAACCCTGTCACTAGGCCCGGTAGGTGTGATAGATAGGCTCGTTGCCTGATGGAAAACATACTAAGCCTAAAGTATCAATTGTACCCACTGGGGGCTCAAGTCACGTCCTTAATACGTGTATCTATGACTACATGTAATCAACGATAAAAGGTGCATTCTTTCAACTTTTATGAGCTGATACTGTAGATAACTACCCAATCGTTGAATAATTAAATCCCAATTTCTCATTTAAATCACTGAGAGATTGGGATTTTTAATACTGGAATATCCTTAACGTTGTAAATCCGCGTTTTGCTGGCGGTACCCCTAAAAGCTCACGACATGGAGGAGCAACCGTAATAAACGATCGTTTATTGCTTCTTCATGTCCTTGTTGTATATTGACAAAAATGTTGGTTTTTTAATATAGGCACGGTTTGATAAATATTTAAACGGCTACAATGCTTCACATCTTCTTCAAACCCTCTTGCTCTTAATTCTACTCCACTTGTACAATCCCATATCAATCTACTAAGAGTAGACTTTGAATGCTGAAAAGCGCCAATACACACTTGCGCCTCAGCTGAATGCTTTCCTTCTATCCTGGAAAGAATGGCACCAGCCCCCAAGTAGTCTTCCATTGCAGGGCGGAGAGAGTCTTCAAATTCTTTCACACCATTCCATAATTCCCCACAAGGAACAACAGTAATATTAGCCTTTAAAGAAGCGGATAATTGATTTGCTACGGATGCTACTGCAGAAGCGTTTAATAAAGAGCCAATGAATAAGGCTGGTATATGGGAGGCAATCCAAGTACAAAAAGCACCGTTTAAGGAACTCAACACATATTTTTCGTTATTATGTGAGTGATTAAATGTCACAGGTGATAAAGTGGGTGAACCTAATCTCGCTGCTTCAGCTCTCCCAAGAATATATTGCGCCCCCAATGTTCGCGCGTATTCTTTGCCATTTAAATGAGGGGGATAAGGATAAATGATTGCTCCGTAGTTTAAACCGGTTACAACTGTAGAGGAAAAACTGAGGACATCAACAATAATCACAATATCTCCTCGAATAGCTGCTTCTCTTGCGCCACGTTTTCCCCATTCTAAATGACATTCAGGCAAGTATGAAATGATTATTCTCCTCTTTTCTAAAAGGCTTTATTTTGTGTTGCATTTTCCTGCTAAATCGTTAAGATGATGGTCGAAATGTGTTTCTGCTACATAGCTATCTACTCCTTCACTTTTTTCCTTGATAGCTGTTAGCAGATTTCTTGGCGAATGTTTTTTATGCAATGATCACCTAATGTAAAACCACAGTAAATTTTTTTAAAGCACACGCTTTTATCTTGTCAAAGGTAGTTGAGCATTATATAATTTAAATAACCATAACGTTGCACTTTTTCTTAAGGTTAATTAACTGAAGAAATGCTAAACAATTGTAACGTTTCACTTTCAAAAAGGGAGTTAATAATGAATCCGATTGATTAATTGTTTAGTAAATGGCGTTACTGTCTGAAAGCTTATGATACAAAGATTAATAGAAGGACAAATAATAAAAAAGATTATCATGTAAAAAAATTCTTTACCATTATTTATATCATATACTATTATAGGTTAGTACGATTACAATCAACAGTTATTAAACAATATATAAGAAGGTATAGGTGACATTGCTAGAATGCTTAAAAAATATGCTCTAAAAATGGGTATAGGAATGAAGAAAATTCATTTATCTACTAATGAAAAAGAATATAAAGAAGGCCATATTATTGAAGGTGGCATAAAATTTTTTGGTGGTCTCATCCCACAAAAGATTAGAAGATATGATATTGATCTGATTGCGTGCAACCAAGAAAATAATAAAGAAAAGATTGTGAGATCTCACTCTGTATTTTGTTCGATTCCTATCCAACCGAATGAGCAGAAAGAAACAACGTTTACTTTGGAAATTCCCTCAGCAAACGAGATGAATTCTAAAGATAATAATTACTATATCCAAGCTAACTTCATGCTCGATCATAAATTAGAGCAATCTGTGAGAGTAGCAGTGAAGATTAGTCCATTAACAACTATGTAAATTAAATAATCAAAGGATAGAGCGATCATACAATATGATGGCTCTTTTTTTATAAAGGAGTAAAAAACGTTTGTCAATCGTAGTAGTGTTTTATAATTTAATCTCATTCGGCTGACTTTAAATTTTTTTGCAGGGTATATAACAGTTCTTCGTTCATATCTGGTCGCTGCGCAATAATATATTCACTGTCTTGAATAGTTGAATATAGTTTAGTACCTTTTGGCAACTCATTAGAAGATAGGTGAGAATTAGGGATTTGTTCAATTGGAACCTTTCTTTCAATTTTTCCAATCTTTTTATCTCGATCATATTGGACATTTTCATTTTCAGGTTGAGTCAGAACATATTCAGTTCCATTTACCATAATAATAGATTGATAAGAACCAGGTGTAGTATCGTCACTACAACCAACTAAAAACATAATTGATAAAAGAATTGTATATACCAATACCTTCAATTAACTCACTCCTTTTAAAAACCACTTAAGTTAGTATAACCAATAATTAATGTTAGGAGATTTTTGGATATCATCAAATATCCAAACCAAATTACATTATAAAAATATCTTGAATCATCTTAAATCACACTCCTATTATTTAAAAAAGATATTTTATTTGGATAATTGTATGAATATTCCTTTTATTATAAGTATAAGAATGAAGCTACGGGAAAAGTCAACTTGCAAAGAAAAAATAGTTTAAATGAATGACTACCTTGAATATTTATACCTAAAATAATTTTTGGTTTATAAATAATATTATCTATTTTTTGTCATATCCAATTAATATTATATTGTTATTACTTGTAGTTAGAATAAGGTGAGGTTTTATAAGAAAACTCTAGGTTGTTGGTGATCGTCATACTAAACTTGTGTTTATAGGAATGGATATTGATGTAGATTTAATAACAAAAGAATTAGATGACTGCTTGTTATCACCAAGTGAGTATGATGCGAAGTGGGATGAACTGCCAGATCCATTTAGCTGGACAATCAATAGTTAGACATATCGGTCCAGTTATAATAGATGTAAATGCTGTCGAGGAGAGAAAAAGTATATTCTTTCCTCGTTTTTATTTTTTATTGGAGTTTTCATAGATCATTTAAACCTATGATATTAGATATTAACTAATCACTATAAAAGCATGAGTACATGATCAAAGAATGGACACATTAATATAAAACAAATTCTTTACTGGTGGTGCCCTATGGATCTTATTACAGTATTAAACTTACTGCTCCTTGCCTTCTTAATCTTCGCGACTGGTTTTTTTGTGGCAGCAGAATTTGCTGTTGTCAAACTAAGAATGTCACGGATTGATCAGCTTATTGATGAGGGAAATAAAAAAGCAATTACCGTCAAGAGGGTAGCTGATAACTTAGATTATAATTTATCAGCTTGCCAACTGGGTATTACCGTAACAGCTTTAGGACTTGGTTCCCTTGGTAAACCAACCGTCGAGAAAATATTATATCCTGTTTTTGATTGGTTAAATGTTTCACAATCATTAGCATCAGTTCTTTCATATGCCATTGCATTTATCTTAGTAACCATTCTACATGTAGTTGTCGGTGAAATGGCACCAAAAACATTAGCGATTCAATTTGCTGAAAAAATGAGTTTATTATTAGCGCCGCCTCTTTACTGGTTCGGAAAAATCATGTTTCCTTTCATTTGGTTACTCAATGGAACATCACGAGTGATATTACGTATGTTTGGCGTTCCAGCAAAAGCCGAAGAAGATTCCTATACGGAAGAAGAATTGAAAATCGTCATGACACAAAGTTATCAAGGCGGTGAAATAAACCAAACCGAACTCGAGTATATGGAAAATGTTTTCTCCTTTGATGAAAGGGTGGCCAAAGATATCATGGTTCCCAGAATTAATATGGCAGTGTTCGAGCAGAACATGACGAAGGAAGAAATTGCGCAAACTATGATAGAACATAACTTTACAAGATATCCTGTGATAGATGAAACAAAGGATCGAGTGATCGGCATCGTTAATGTTAAAAAAATGTTAGCAAAGATGGCAGGGAAAAGGGATTATCACTTGTCTGATTTTATTCAATCTATTCCGTTTATTTTAGAAACAACAAAAATATACGACGCATTCATCAAAATGCAAAAAACCGGTGTTCATATGGCGATCGTTGTAGATGAATACGGAGGTACTTCCGGTTTACTTACGATAGAAGATATTTTAGAAGAAATTGTTGGTGAAATCCGCGATGAATTTGACGAAGAGGAAGTCGAAGAAATTGAGTTCCGTGCACCTAACATATACTGCATCTCAGGACGTGTCTTATTGGATGATTTAGAAGAAAAATTCGGGATTACATTCGCAAATAGTGATCAAATTGATACGTTGGGCGGTTGGATTCACCAAAAATTATCAGGCATTGCAAAAAAGGGAGATGTCGTGGAAGAAAACGGTCTCACCTGGACAGTAATGAAAGTAAAACAACTGCAAATCCAAAGGGTACAATTGGAAGGACTTCATATTGGAGGTGAACCCAAAGGGGAGTGATGATGGACGGTATGATTATTTTAAATCTATTTCTTGTGGTTGTGTTTATTATTTTAACAGCATTTTTTGTTGGGGCAGAGTTCGCTATTCTTAAGGTGCGCATGTCACGACTTGACCAACTGATTGAAGAAGGAAATAAAAAGGCTATAATATCGAAAAAAGTGGTTGTCGGGCTCGATTATCATTTATCGGCGTGTCAATTAGGAATTACTGTTACAGCCCTCGTACTCGGTGCATTGGGAGAGCCAACAGTAGAAAAAATTTTACATCCCGTTTTCGAACGATTCGAACTTTCTCAAGCAACAGCCACTTTATTGTCGTATTTCATTGCTTTAGCTATTGTCACGTTTTTCCACGTTGTCTTTGGCGAATTAGCACCAAAGACATTAGCGATCCAATATTCAGAGAAGATGACATTATTACTTGCTCCTCCATTATATTGGTTTGGAAAAATAACAAAACCGATTATAAAATTTTTAAATGGTGCTTCACAAAGGCTTTTAAAATTGTTTGGAGTCGAGCCGTCAAAACACGAAACAGCACATACAGAAGAAGAGATTAAGTTGATTGCAACACAAAGCTTCGAAAGTGGTGAGATTAACCAAGCAGAACTTACTTATTTAGAAAATATTTTTAGTTTTGATGAACGACAACTAAAAGATATCATGATTCCTAAAGCAAGTATCATTACACTTGAAAAAAACATGACTCTTACAGTATTATTAGACATTTTAGAAAAACACACTTTTACTCGATATCCAGTTAAAGACAAGATAGATGGAAGGATTATAGGTTATATAAATGCAAAGGAATTATTAACAAAAAGTCTAGTGGATCAAGATGTATCTATCAGTGATTTTATTCATGAAATTCCCAACTTTCTAGAGAGTTCCCCAATTAAGGAAGCCTTACTAACGATGCAAAAAACAAGAATGCATATGGCACTTATTCATAATGAAGAAAAGCAAGCCATTGGTATTGTCACAATGGAGGATGTTTTAGAAGAAATTGTTGGTGAAATTGGTGAGGAAGGCTATAGCGTGACCTAAATAATATGATTTTATTTTATGTGAGAGAACCACCAATCTTAGGGTTTGTGTTGAAACGTTATTATCATTAAATCACCTTCCGTATTTCTGATCTTAATGCACTTAATGGTACGATATTGTGCAAAACATATGCAATATCATAGCAGAAAAATCCCTCGCTTGACTATAAGCTAGTAGGTGAGGTGATCGAGATGTATCAATCTATCCTGCGAAAAAACCGGGCATTCAGATTTTATTTACTAAGTAAGAGTTTCACCAGTTTAGGTAATATGATGATAAATATGGCTTTTTTGTTTTTTGCTTTCTCATTAACAGGTTCATCTAGTTATACTACTGCTATGGTGGCCGCTCAGGTGTTGCCATATTTGCTATTTGGATTAATAGGGGGCGTATTAGCGGATTGGATTCCAATTAAGAAATGGCTTATTCGAATGGAAATTATTAAAATACCGATAATCATGGTAGTGATTGTTTTATTTTATACTCAGCAATTACAGTATTGGCAACTAATTTTTCTCTGTTTATCTATACATACAATAGGTTGCTTATATGACCCTGCGAGTAGAGCGTTATTGATGAAAGTGACGGTTTAAGAAGAGAGAACAACGGCCAACAGCTTAGTTGACTCTATTACAAGAGGCGTTGTTATAGTAGGACCCGTTGGAAACCTCATCATTTTAGCTACGATTGGTAAAATACATTTTTTTACAGTTTCGATAATTAGCTATCTTGTTAGTGCAATATTCCTTTCATTTGTGCCGGTTTACATTCATAGTGACATCAAAAAGAATAACTTAAAAATTTACAGGTCCTTAAAGGAATTTTTTCGCTGGTTAATACAGCACCATATTCTTAGGAAAGTCATTTTCATCACTGTTGTGATTGTGTTTTTCCATACTTGGGTCTGGCAAGTAGGATTATTTTTGTTAGTAGAACAAATGGTTACAAAGGGAGAAGAATGGTACAGTATTTTAACCAGTTGGTATGGCCTATTTGTCATTGTTGTTAATGTAATCATTCCTTTATTTATCAAAAGGTTCACGATGATGCAATATGTAATTGGTTCTTTTATTTGGGGAGCTGGCATTAGTATCGTCGGTTTAATTAATGGGCACCCGTTTTTGTTTATTGGTGTGTCGATCGCAGCGATTGGTCTACCGATTTCGGGGCTTGCTAGAGTGTATTTGTTACAAAAACACCTACCAGACGAGATGTTGGGCCGAGGCTTTAGTTTTAGCGCATTTACTTTATATTGTGCGAATGCCTTTTCCTTATTATTATTTGGTTTATTCTCACATATTGTACCAGTAAGATTTCTCTTTACAATATGTGGCCTATTTATATGTCTCTTCACACTTTATTACTTCGTGAAGTTGTTTCGAAATGTCCGGGGTGAAATGCCATATACTCTTTTAAAAAGACGATTATAGACAGAAATAGATGAAAAACCTGCGTCAAGAGCCGTATCGAGAATAGTCGTATCATTCTGTTTCAATGAAAACAAACTTCGTTGCAGACGATAAATTTGTAACCACGAATAAGGTGAAACACCGACAACTTCTTTAAAATAATGAGAGAAATGATAGACATCCCAATCAATAATTGCCGCCATATCATTGAGTGACCATGGTGATTGATAGGCTTCTTTTAAAGAGGAAGTGACTTTGTAAATAGCAGGTGCTCCGGTTTGAAAATGTTCAGTTGGTAGCTGATGGTTATTCGTATGTATCGTGTGTTTTAAAAGAAGAATCGCTAACTGGGTATAGCTGTTCTCAAGGAATAACCGAAACATCGGCTGTTGATGATCTTCTTCTAGTGTCATCATTTCAATGACCAGCTCAATCCATTTCGTAATCATTGGATTGAGCTGAATGACCGCAGCAAACGCAATATCAGCAGGGTGATTACCAAAAGATTCATTGACATCTTTTAAAAAAGATGGATTGATTTCAATGAGAAATTTTTGCTTTTCAACAAATAATTGCTGATGAGGTGTAAAAGGATCAACTATAAGAAATTGATTAATCGTTAGTTTTTCTCTTTTTTTTGATAGATGATAATGGGTGGATCCATTTAACGCATATAACAATTTATACGAAGCATCTGAACGCCATAAGCTTTCTTGTTGAAAGGTGTTTTTATAGAGAAACAGTCCCTTCTTTGAAGGAATTAGTACATTTCCATGTTGCATAAATGCTCTCCTATCTTAATCATAGTTTTCCTCATGACTACCTTCTTTAAAAATAGTGGCAGCGTCTTGTTCTGTCCACTCTGGAATACTCAAATTCGGATTTTCCTCAAGGTAATTTTTCACCATTCGATAGCCTTCAGAATAGCCATACAATGATGGCAGTGGATCAAATCCGCCATAAAGAATCTGATTAGAGTGCTCGAGTGTTTCTTTTTCGAAATGAGGTGATGCATAATCCCATGCCTCTTGGTCATAAATCTCATTTGTATTTATCATTTGCTGGTGTGGATATATGATTTCTTGGAACATCACTGCCTTGCCTTCAAAGACCATATTATCAAGGACAGTCCATTTCTCAGAAGGCTTTCGATACTCAGCCTCCCAGGCACTATGATGATATTCATGAGCGAGTGTGACCTTAAAATGATCGATGGAAAAATACTCGTCAAACAAAATGAGAATCTTATCTGATCCTACTGCCATTCCAATACCAGGATAGGAAACAGGAAGTAAGCAGACATTGATTTCCTTTTCTATCGGTAAGGCAGTAGCAGAAAGCTCTAGTGCTTCGGACAAGCTATCTTTTACTTCCTTACTATTCATCCGTTCGATGGTTCTCATTAGTTTGTCGAAATTCTCTGGTTTTTGTGACAATACACCTTCAGCGATAGGAAGAAATTCACCGTCAAGAAAGCAATCATTATAAATAGGTTCAATGACCGCTTCTTTGTAATCTGCGAATACAACATCCTCTTCATCAATACCTTTTATGTAACTTTCCATTAAATGTTGGATTTCTACAATATTAAAAGATTGTCCGTTTTCAGTTTGGAACGACCAGTTCGTTTCTACTTCTTCTTTACTGCTCATTTCAGAACATCCGAATAATAAAAACGACATTGCTAAGCTAAGACAAACATAAGTGAAACGCATACATACCTCCGCATTAAAATTTTCGATCAATGTAGCTAGCTGAGACAGGATGTAAATTCAATTCTCTTGCCCAAATAGACAGCTGACCAATATGATGGATTTCATGGGCAATTATATGATGGAGAATCGCATTCACATTTTGGTAACTAGAGTCCCAAGGAATAAATACTTGTTGATCTAAAGGTACATCATGAGGAAAGTTTTCGATTATTTCAGTTCTTCGTTCATTTGAAAGATTTCGAATACGATCAAGTGTCTGATAGTCACTATAATCAAATAGGACATCTTCTCTTCCATTGATACAGCGTAGCCAGCTATACTCCACATCAATGATATGGAAGAAGGTATAAAGAATACTCCCGACACCACCGACTCTCTCCTTTAATAATTCATCAGGAGGGAGGTCTTTCAACAATGTCAACCATTCATCTCTCACTTGCCAATTGTATTGAAAGAAATGGAACAAAATCATTTCACTCCTTTTATAAAAATACATTTTTTCCAAAATATGATACTATTAATTATAGCAAAAAAAGTAAAAGGAAGTAGATTAATTGTAGAGGAAAATAAAATAGGGGATACATTAAATAAAGTAGTCTAACTATTTTTTAAAAAACGAAGTAGCCGATTACTATTGTTTTGATAGAAAATAAAGAGAGAATCCCTATGTAAGCTCCACGCTTCTCTTGGAAGTTAGAGTCAACATGTCGATTTCAAATTTGATAAAAATGATTATTAGATAAACACATGTTTCTCGTTAATCTTGTTCCATAGAATGGGGTAAAAGGCTGTTTAGCAAGTTAGTTCTAAACTCATGATGGCTGGACTTCTTGTTCGATTATTATTATCTTATATATTCTTTAATCATGAATGACTCTTATATAGAAATGTTTACAATGAATCAAACAAAAATTGCATGTAGGTGGTTATGGGCTTCTTTTAATTAAGGAGGATGAAAGTGGAAATTAGAGCATATAAACCGGAGGATGAAATAGGTTGGGTGCGATGTCGAGTACTTGCCTTTTTGGATTCAGCTTATTATGACAATGTTTTAACTGCAAAAGAGCGTTACGAAAATCAGGCGATAGAACTCGTAGCTATATTGGATCAAACAGTAGTCGGCTTGATTGATGTAGAATATGAAAATGAGGAAAGAAGTGTTTGTTCTCGTGGTACTGGACTCGGTGGCATGATATGGCATATTGCTGTCCATCCCGATTACCGAAGACAAGGGATTGCGCGCACATTATTGGCAGAAGCAGAGCGAATGGCTAGGCAAAAAAACCTCAACCGGTTTGAAGCGTGGACGAGAGACGATAAAGGTGTGAACAGATGGTACCAACAAAACGGATTCTCTAGTGATTATTCGTATCTTCATCTTTATATCAATGAAGAAGATTCTAGTGAGGTCATTCATAGCCAAGATAAAAATATCCTGCCAATGACAACCTTCGCGCATTATGTCGGTGATAACAAAGAAGAAGTGAAGTCACAGTATAAGCGGGCTTATGAATGTTTTTGTTATGAGAAGGTTCTATAATATTAAATTCACTACAAGTACGATAAAAATTGAATAATGATAACGGAAGGAATCATCTTGAAAGAAGATGGAATGTTGAAAAAATAAAAAAGAAGCTGCTGACTTGTTAGCCCTTGGTCCAGCTTTATGGGATTCAAGTACGATTGAAATGAAACGCTACTTTTTAACAGATGTATTAGACGATATATCTGGTGGCAATGATAGAGCAGAGGGGTTATTCATTGTGCAGACATTAGTTGAATGAATAGGAGAATTCTATTTACGAACGAAAGGGCAATAGATAGGCGATGCCAAATGGCTATTGCGCGCATTAAAAACATATGATTCTCATTTTGCTAATAAACTGACCGACTGTTTAGAAGAATATTATAAGAAAAATAGCAAAGCAGGTTTAATCGCACTTACTGATGAAGTATTGCTTCCATATGGGGGGAGATTGTTTGCAGGCTTTTCACGAGGGAAAGACAAACATGAGGGAAGAGTAGAGTAAAAAATGTCATTGTGATTTTGCGTAAAAAGGAGAGTGGCATTTTATTAAAAACGGTTTTATGAGGATTACCATCAACTTTAACACTCAAAATGATTGGAAAATATTTTGAGACTTATAGAGAAAGATAGAGGGGAATAGCTATGTTAACGACAATTTATATGGTTAGACATGCGGAATCGCCGTTTATATTTGGTGAGGAGAAAAAGAGAGGTTTATCGCCAGAGGGAAGAGAGGCAGCAAATAAAGTCACAAAAGTTTTAAAGGATAAAAAGATTGATAGAGTCATTTCTAGTCCATATACGCGTGCAATCGAGACTGTTCGAGAGGTTGCAGAAAATAGGCAACTACAAATCACAACATATGAAAATCTAAGAGAAAGACCAATTAAGGGACTCGATTACCATGCAGAAGAAAAGGAATTATTATCAGCGATTGAGCAGTCATTTAAAGACGAAAAATACTGTTTAGTTGGAGGAGAATCCACATTTGCCGCACAAGAACGTTCCATCCCAGTCATAAAAGAGATTTTGAACCATTACAAGGGAGAGTCCATTGTCATTGGGACACACGGAAATATTATGACGATTATAATGAATTACTTTCAAAAACAGTATGATTATCAATTTTTCCAACAAACGACTAAACCTGATATTTATGAGATGATTTTTGCTGAAGAGCAACTGCTAACGGTTAATCGCCTATGGGAGAACAATCACAATGAAGGAAAACAATAGATTACAAGCCGTTTTTTTAGATCGCGATGGCACAATTGGTGGCGATGACACCATCCACTATCCTGGAGAATTTACTCTGTTTGCCGGTGTAAAAGAAAATATAAGCAAGTTGCAGGAGAAGGGAATCAAGGTGTTTGCTTTCACGAACCAACCAGGAATTGGGAAAGGGTTAACGACAAAAACGGCATTTATGGACGAATTACTTTCTTTCGGATTTGATCAAGTGTATATTTGCCCTCATGCCCCCGAAGAGAGTTGTAAGTGTCGCAAACCAAATACTGAAATGCTCCAGCAAGCAGCAGATGAGTATAAGCTTTCACTCGCGCGAACTGTCGTAATTGGCGACCGCTGGAGTGATATGATCGCCGCATCAAAAGTAGGGGCAAGGAAAATATTAGTCAAAACTGGTGCAGGAGAGCAAACATTAAATGAGCACTGGGAGTGTCAAAGACATTGAGTTGGATGAGGTGGTTGAAGGGATAGCCGAGGCCATGAACATTATACATAAGGAGTATACATAAAGCGGTTATTTTCGATATGGATGGGACTTTATTTCAAACAGAGAGAATTCTAGAGAAGTCACTAGACGGTACATTTAATTACTTGAGGTCTCAGCAAAAGTGGCATGAGATCACACCGATTGAAAAATATCGTGAAATAATGGGTGTGCCTCTTCCTCAAGTATGGCAAACATTACTTCCGACATTTTCTCCATTCGATCATGGAGAAGTCGATGAATACTTCTTAAAGTGTTTAATCGCCAATATAAAAGAAGGAAATGGTGAACTTTACCCACATGCCATCGAAACGCTAACTTTGTTAAAGGAAAAGGGCTACGACATCTTTATCGCAAGTAATGGTCGAGCGAAATATTTACAAGCGATCGTCGATTTTTATGATTTCGCACATTTTCTAACAGAGGTATACAGTATTGAACAAATCGACTCATTAAATAAAACGGATTTAGTAAGAGAAATTGTTCAGACTCATCACATTGAAACAGGGCTAGTAGTTGGGGATCACCTATAAGATATTTTAGCAGCAAAGGAAAATGATTTGCTAGCAGTAGGCTGCCGCTTTGACTTTTCCCAGCCTGAAGAACTACAGCAGGCAGATAAAGTGATTGATGATTTACTTGAACTTGCCGACTTTCAATAATCTGTTAGGTAAATAGGGCCCTTGCAAGAAGTAATACACTGTAGATACGATTCACTATCTTATCAATCGAAGAATAAGCAGGTGTTCAGATCGTATAGAATACAAGATAAATCTATATGAAAATTATTTGTCATGGCGACAGACTATGGTCTTTTCGGATTAGACCTTCATCATAATGAATTTCACATATAACCATCTTTATCGAATCAAGGGCCCTTTAGATTGGTAGTTGATTTGATTTGATTTTATTTTGTTCTGTTTTGATAAAAGATAGATTGTTCTTGTGAAATAGGAAAATGTTTTACATCTTGGGCATCTAAATCTTCATTAGACAATTGAACAGCATTAATTTGCATATTATTATAAGTTTGATAATAATAAGTTTCTGATTCGCTACACATGGCACTTGTGTAAAGTGTATAAGATGGCTGATTGTCTTCAAGCTCTGCACCTCTAGCTACAGCACAATATTCTAGGACTTTCATAGCGTTGCGTAAACCGTCTAACTCTGTTTCAGCTTCTTCAATGTGATTTCGAAGGTAAGCAGCACGAACAAATCGGGAAGGCGAAGAATAATCACCAGGTATCCCATATACACCACTTACCATCTCAGGAGAGCGAACTAGATTATAGTCTCCCCAAATGGTTTCACCTGGATCAGAAGGGCTCAATGAAGTGTAAAGGTTTAAGTTAATTAAATGCCAGCGAAAATCTGGGCTGTTTGAAAAAGCACCTATTGGATTATTATAAACATTTACTCCATCTTTTGTGCTTTCTATAACAATTGTATTGTATTGGCGATCAGTAAAGATCCAATGAATGGGAGGTACCGTTCCGAGGAATTCTATTTCTTGTGCAATTAAATTAATATTTCTTATCTGCTGAGTGATTTGAGAAGTGGACGTAAACTGTGACAATATAAAAAGTAATAAATCATTAGCTGCTAAATTAAGTCGATTTCTTTGTTTCTCGGTCTGAAACTCTGCAAAGCCCTCAAAATAATGAATCACTCCCATTAAACCGTGTTCATTCATTCCATCAAATAAGCCAATATGAGTATTCTCCCCCTCAACCCCCATACCAATAATGCCATATCGGTTAGTTATATAACGATTTTCTTGTTGATTTAACCACCTGTACCTCCTTGGCAAAACCACAACATCATAATCAATAGGAAGGTCTACAAAATCCATATTTCTTGCTAAAAAATGGTGTTGGTTTGTCGTATGCATTGTCACTGTTGTACACATGTAAACGTCACTCCTTTATATTTTTCTGATCTATACAATATATATATCAAAAAAATTATATATACCTGAATTAGCACGTCATATATTCAGGATATCTTGTTCGTTTTTTATGAAAATTAGAAAAATTTAGCACTCTTTATATTTTTGTTAAAAGAATGAATCTAACTTCCATGATGCATACACTTGCACTTGGCCAAGTTCAATGCTTCTTTTGCTTTTACATATGTGGGGTAAAATAAAACAGATCGGCAAGAATTTCTTTAAACCAATATAAAAGAAAATTTATTTCGATAGACAATTTAAAGGGACATCAAGGATTAATACCTTTTTTTACAATCTTCCTTATGTTTGTAAAAAGTGGCTAATATGTACGGGAAATTTGAGATTTTCATACAAAACTATGCTTCTTAGAATAAAAAGGAGGGATTGGTATGAATATTCATACAACAAAAGGATAGCGAGCTTTTATCCATATTGCAGTCGATAAGAGCTTGCTCTAAGTAAAACGATTCAGTGAAACTATGAATAGATGGTTAAAAAGACAAGGATGAATAATTGTTTATACTAATAAAATTTAGTTAAAAGATTTTAGCATGATTGGAAATGAATGACACGAGGAAAAAATTCATTATGGAATTTAGCGCAAAATCTATGTTTGTTTCGTTTTCAATCCATTTCAAACTTGTAAAGAAAATTATAAACGTTTTACTTTAAAAATGACTTCTATACATCCACCTACATTAATTTAGCTATAGGCACATTAAATCCACCTCTTTTCCATACTAACTTGTCATAACTATAGTAAAAAAGCGAGTTAAGATAAATATAATACTAGAAACAAATATTAGGTTTCAATAATTTATTCTCCCTTTTAGATAGAATAAAAGTTTTAAACATAAAATTTTATTCTAAAATATAAAAATAACCTTTAATCAAAGGATTTTTTTACATGAATACAAAGTAATTCAAACGAAACTCCTCTTATTTAAGAATATTTTTTTGAATTAAAAACGCTACAGCATGTGTTCGATTTAATGTATTGGTTTTTGCCATGACACTTTTGATATATTGTTTAATCGTCGTTTCACTAATCTCTAATATATGGGCAATTTGTTTCGTACTATAACCGCTTGCAGTACATTTCATTACTTCGTATTCACGTTTCGATAGTTTAATTTCTGCCTCCTCGATAAAATTAAATTGATTGAATAAAATTTCTCCAATGTCCTTGCTAAACAAACTTGCTTCTATTAATAGTTTAAGGTCAAATGGCTTCTTAAATTGAGATCCTAGAAAATAGCCAATGACAACTTGGTTAAATATGATAGGAACGACCAATAAAGCATCTTGGTTATCTGCAATAATATATTTTTTTGATATATTTAAATGGAAATTATTTCCTTCATAATATTGTGGTGTTCTCATTTTAATAGCTTTGAATATGGCTGGAATGGAAGTGATATCATCCCGTATAGACGAAATATGTTTGAACTCTGACTTAGTAGCAGAAAGTATCCCTTCCGCTAAGTGGTCTATCGGAGAATATCGAAATAACATCGCTTCATTTAATGAAAAATCAGTAAGAAAGCTTTCCAATATTATTTTAATTTTATGCTCTTGATTGATAGCTGCCTTTATTTTATCTATGTTACTTTCCCAATTATCTAATTTAACCAATAAATACACTCTCCTTTTTTAATTTAGGCTTATATATTCATTACCTAATGGCATATTTGTATTTTGACTTAAAGTATGTACTGTTTTATCAAAAAGTAGGAATAGTTGTTAGAATATTTAGATTATACAATATCATTGTAAGCGATTACAATTTTCTAAGTAAAAAGGAGGAGATCATTTGGCAAGTTTATCTGAAAGGGCAAAATTGTATTTAGAGAGCTTTTATTCTGGTCCGAAAATCGAATCATTTGATCCAATTGAATTAAAGGAAATTCAGAAAAATGCCCCAATACCTGAACAAAATATTTTACCACATATTCATCTAAGAGAAGAGCGCTTAATTAAAGTCAATGATGGAGCAGAAATACGATTATGTATTTATTCACCGGAAGGAGAAGGGCCTTTTCCAGCACTAGTTTATTATCATGGAGGCGGTTGGGTCATTGGTTCTGTTGAAATGTTTGAAGCTGCCAATCGATTAGTAGCGACAGAAGCAAAAACGGTTGTTATCTCTGTGGATTATCGTCTTGCTCCGGAAAATCAATTTCCCATTCCAATGAATGATTGCTATGCAGCACTAGAATGGGTAGCTAATCATGCAGACGAGCTTAAAGTAGATTTAACGAAAATTTCTGTTGGTGGAGATAGTGCTGGTGGGAACTTATCTACGGTTATTGCCAAGAAAGCTTTAAACAATGGCCCATCCATTCAATCACAAGTTCTTATTTACCCAGTTACAAACTTAGAATTTAATACAGATTCCTATAACGAATTTGCTGAAGGATTTGGTCTCGATCGAGATTTGATGAAATGGTTTGGTATCCATTATGTAGGAGATGAAAAACTGTATAATCATCCCGATGTATCACCATTAAAATACGATTCCGTTCAAGGGTTACCTCCAACGCTTATTATCGCAGCGGAAAATGATGTTTTAAAAGATGAAGGAGTTGCTTATGCAGAAAAGTTAAGACGGGACGGTGTACCTGTTCAATATGAAGTGATCTCAGGCGCAATCCATGGTTATTACGGTAATATGGATTTCTTTGAAGAAGAAACAAAAGAGTCCGTTCAACATATTGTGAGATTTTTAAACAAAGTCGAACAAGGCGTATAAAAAGTGGTAATCAAGTAAATTAAGTTCAAATCTTACATTCTCTTTTTTTAAAAATTATCTATTACAGTACAAAGGAGGATAAGAAATGACTCAATATTTTGACGCGGTAGTGATTGGCGCTGGCTTTTCTGGAATCTATATGACGTATAAGTTACGTAAAGAAGGTTTTTCTGTGAAAACATTTGAAAAAGCAGCTGGAGTTGGTGGCGTGTGGAATGTCGCTAGATATCCTGGTGCCCGGTGTGATTCAGATAGTTTTTACTATAATTTTATGTTTTCAGAGGATTTATATAAAAAATGGTCATGGTCTAAAAGGTTTGCTGGCCAAGATGAGATTTTGAGCTATTTAAATTTTGCGGCTGATGAATTAGATGTTAAGAAATATATGCAATTTAATACTGAAGTAAAATCGGCAGTTTGGGTTGAAGAACATGCAGTTTGGCACATTACAACGGGAAACGGTGAAGAGTTCACAGCAACTTACCTAATTTCAGGTGTCGGCTGCCTATCCACCTCGAGTATTCCTAATTTTAAAGGAATTGAAAATTTCCAAGGTGAAAGCTATCATACTGGCGAATGGCCAAATACAACTGTTGATTTTAGAGATAAGCGTGTTGGAGTGATTGGCACAGGCTCTAGTGGTGTTCAATCAATTCCCGTCATTGCAGAATCAGCGAAAGAAGTCTATGTTTTTCAACGAACACCTCAATATTCTGTACCTGCACGGAATCGTTCATTTACAAAAGAAGAAGTTGATCAATTTAAAGATGAGTTTCATTCAGCACGAAGCGTCATGTTAACCTCACCTTCAGGGTTGCCCATTCCTAAACCAACGAAATCTGTAGTAGAGACGCCAGAAGAGGAACGTAATGAAATCTTAGAAATGGCTTGGGAAAAAGGCGGGATGATTTTAAATAATGCATTTAATGATATAACAACTGATGAGAAATCAAATGAGTTAATTTCAGAGTTTCTCAGAAATAAAATTCGTGCAAATATCAATAAACCTGAAGTGGCTGCCCATCTCCTCCCATATTATTACTACGCAACAAAACGGCCCATCTTAGATACAAACTATCATGATACGTATAACCAAGAACATGTAATGTTAGTGAATTTACAACAAGAACCGATTGAAGGTATTACTACAAATGGGATTCAAACAAAGGAACAAGAATACCCATTAGACATCATTATTTTTGCAACTGGTTATGATGCAATGACAGGAACGCTATTGAAAATAGATATAAGAGGGCGTGAGGGATTATCACTTAGAAACAAGTGGAAAAGTGGAAAAAAAGTTGAGACGTATTTAGGACTTGGCTTAGCAGGATTCCCAAATTTCTTTATGATTACTGGACCACAAAGCCCTTCTGTTTTAACGAATGTACCAACAGCCATTGAACAACATGTAGAGTGGATATCAGATTGCTTAAAGTATATGCGTGATCATCATGTAAAAACGATTGAGCCAACCGAGGGTGCGGAAAGGGAATGGAGCATGAAATGTCAAGAGATTGCCGATAACACTCTGTTTACGAAAACAGCATCCTGGTATACAGGGTCTAATATCGATGGAAAGTCCCAGGATTTCTTAATTTATTTAGGTGGATTAGACAATTATCGCCAAATATGTAACGAAGTATCACAACAAGATTACAGAGGATATGCTTTTGAGTTTAATAAAATTGAAGCTTAATTAGGAGGAATGAACATGGCTAATACTATTTTACAGATTAATCCGATTGTTCAAGAGTTTTTAAGAGGAACAAAGAAAATGTTTTTAAATGGAAAATGGGTTCCGGCAAATAAGGGAAAAGTGTATGAGTCCATTAACCCAACAACGAATGAAGTTTTGGCGAAAATTTATGAAGGTGATGAGGGAGATCTTGATATAGCAGTTAAGGCTGCCAGACGAGCTTTCGAAAGTAGCTGGAAAAACACAGCTCCAAGAGAGAGAGCAAGATTATTAAATAAGCTAGCGGACTTATTAGAAGAAAATTTAGAAGTTATTACGCAACTGGATGCCCTTGATTATGGGGGGACACTTGCAGTAGCAGGTGGCTTTGCTGAGAATGCTGTACATCATGTTCGATACTATGCTGGTTGGGCAACGAAGCTTTATGGAAATACGCTCGACCTTACTAGTGGTGGAAAGATCCATGCTTTTACTAAACGTGAACCTCTAGGTGTTTGTGGTCAAATCACATCTTGGAACTTTCCTGCTTTAGTTGCATGTTGGAAGATTGCCGCTCCACTTGCGGCTGGGAATACTGTTGTGATAAAACCTTCGCAACAAACATCTCTATCGACTTTATATATTGGTAAATTAATAGAGGAAGCTGGTTTTCCTCCTGGGGTTGTTAATATTGTTACAGGTGCAGGAGGGAAGCTTGGGGAAGCGATTACATCACACCCAGATATCGATAAAATTGGTTTCACAGGCTCAACAAGTGTAGGAAGACGGATTATGGAAAAAGCGTCGAAATCTTTGAAAAAAATCACGCTTGAACTAGGAGGGAAGTCGCCAAACATTATCTTTGCAGACGCTAATTTAAACAAAGCGATTCCTGGTGCAATTCAAGCGATCCTAATGAATACAGGACAAGTGTGTGCGGCAGGCTCACGTTTATATATTGAACGTTCTGTATATGATACTGTGAAAGCTAAGCTCGTTGAAATAGCGGAAAGCTTTATTTTAGGTGATCCCCTTGATCCAAACGCGCAAATGGGGCCACTCATTTCTAAAACACAAATAGCTACTGTTGAAAAGTATGTTGAACTAGCCAAAAAAGATGGAGCTACCATTCTTACTGGAGGCAAACGACCTACTAGTCCAAACCTTCAACAAGGGAACTTCTATTTACCAACAATTATCGAAGGACTTGATGAAAATTGTCAGTCTGTCTATGAGGAGATTTTTGGTCCTGTCCTTTGTATTATACCTTTCGATTCAATCGAAGAAGTCATAGAAAGAGCCAATGCAACAGAATATGGGCTAGCTGCAGGTGTGTGGACGACAAACATAGAGACAACGCATAAAATGGTTGATTCATTAAATGCGGGTTCTGTTTGGGTCAACGAATATTTTTTAACTGATGACAATATCCCATTAACTGGATTTAAGCAAAGTGGAATGGGATCGGAATTAGGTTTAGCAGGTATCGAAGCCTATACAAAAGTAAAAAGTGTTGCCATTAAACATGGATAGGGAGCTGATGTTATGAAGGCATTAGTAATTGAAGGAATAAAAAATGCAATTGTTCAAGAAGTACCTGATCCTACAATTGATGAAAATGGGGTGATTGTAAAAGTAAAAGCAAATGGCGTTTGCCGTAGTGATTGGCATTACTGGGCAGGAGATATACCGATTACCCAAAAAATATTAGGTCACGAATTTACCGGAGTTGTCGAAGAAGTAGGGAAAAATGTAAAAAACTATAAAAAAGGAGACCGCGTTATCGTTCCTTTCTCAGGTAGTGATGGTACATGCCCATATTGTCTACAGGGCCACTCTAACCTCTGTCATTCTTCTTATATTCCTGGATCGACTTATAATGGTGGATATGCGGAGTATGTAGGTGTTCCATTGGGTGACCGTAATATTATTCCTTTAGCAGAGGAAATTAGTTTTTTAGATGGTGCAGCATTAGGTTGTCGTTTAATGACAGCTTTTCATGGAGTAGTCGATCGAGCAAAAGTGGAACCAGGTGAGTGGGTTGTTATCTATGGATGTGGAGGAGTGGGCTTAAATGCCATTAATATTGCTGCTTCCATTGGTGCAACCGTCATTGGTGTCGATATTAATCCAAAGAATCTAGAGTTGGCTAAGCAAATGGGCGCACATGTAGTGATTAATAGTAAAGAAGTAGATCCGGTTCATGCAGTGAAGGAAATCACTGGTGGTGGGGCGAATGTATCTATTGACGCCCTTGGTATTGCAGATACATGTTTAAATGGGATTCATAGTTTAGCCAAACGTGGTCGCCACTTACAAGTTGGCGTGACAACAAAAGTTGAAGATGGAAAAATTGCCTTACCTATTGATCAAATGGTTATGCAAGAAATCCAATTTATCGGAACTTTAGGGATGCCGAATCACCGTTTTGATTCATTACTTCCTTTAGTATTGCAAGGGAAAATAACACCAGGTAAGATGGTAACAGCAGAAATCAGTTTATCTGAAGTAACAAAAATCTTTGAAGAAATGAGCAATTATAATACATCAGGAACCTACATTGTCACAGAATTTGAGAAAAGCACTGTAACTGCATAAAGTAATGGAGCGTCCTTTTTTAGGATGCTCTTTTTTGTTTTTTTTAGAAAAATTTTATATCTAACAACATAATCGAATGAATATGGCAATAGTAGGTGTAGAGAAATGAAAGGAATAAAAGAATAATAAAAAAGGATGTAGATTTCGCTTAAGGAAAAATACGAATAATTTGCAGGGTTTCACCACTTTAAGGTCGAATGTATGTTCTTAAGAGGTGAAAGAATGAATAATGAAACGTTAATACAAAACAAAAAAAGTTGGGATCAAGCTGCAGAGAGATTTTTTGCTAGAAACCCGCTGCCTGAATATGGTCCGTTCGCACCTACTGAAGAAGATTTACAGTTATTCGGTGAGGTGAAAGGAAAGAGGATATTGGAATTAGGATGCGGGAGTGGTCATTCAATCAAATATCTAGATGGAAAATCTCCTAGTGAATTATGGGGGCTTGATTTATCTCATGTACAAATTCAAACAGCTAAGCACTTATTAGCAGAAAGTAATACATTGATTCAATTATTTGAGTCTCCAATGGAAGCGAATCCTGGTATTCCGAGTGCATATTTTGATATCGTCTTCTCAATATACGCGATTGGATGGTCGACGAATTTAAGCAAAACGTTGGCCAATGTCTTTCAATATTTAAATGATGGTGGTTTATTTATCTTTAGTTGGGAACATCCACTATATAATAGAATGAGCCATCAAAATGGACAACTCGTTATGACTAAAAGCTATCATGAGGAAGGTGCATATGATCATCATGCATGGCAGGAACCAGCAACAATGCAACAATATAAATTAAGTACATATATCAATTTACTAATTACTTCAGGGTTTCATATTGAGCAAATAATCGAAGAGGTCTGTATATCAGAAGAAGATAAAGATAGACATAGTAATGGCTGGTATTCACCTGATAAAGCTAGTCTATTACCGACTAGTTTTATTATCAAATGTCGTAAGCCAACTATATAGGGCATACTAACAAAGACTTTCAAACTAGAAATGAAAGTCTTTTTTTATCATTCACATTTAATGATTTCATCGATTTTTAATTCCGAATAATAATATAAACCAAATAAATAATGTACGCGAAAACGAGTATTAATCCTTCTCTTTTGCCGATTTTAAAACGGGTCCGCGAGAATATAAATAGGACAACCGTCAGGATTATCATTAGAATGACGTCAATAAAGACTTTATCATTCACGGCTAATGGTGAGATGGTTGCCGATGCACCAAGTACAAATAAAATATTAAAAATATTACTGCCTACAATATTACCCAATGCGATTTCGCTTTCTTTTTTTAACGCTGCAGTAATCGAAGTTACTAGTTCTGGTAGAGAGGTACCTATTGCAACAATTGTTAATCCTACTAATGTTTCACTCATACCAAGGGAGTACGCAATTTCTGTACCATTGTTAACTACTAAATTCCCCCCAAAAATAATGGCGGCCAGACCTAAAGTCGAAATGAATATATTTTTACCCCAGGTAAGGTCTTGAGGAGTAGATGTAGTTTCTATATTTTGCCGACTTTTTAGGCCAATTTCAATGACATAATACATAAATATAGATAAAAATAATAAAAAGACAAGTCCGTCACTACGAGTCAGTAGATTACTGTCAAAACCCTGCAAAGTTATATCACTCATCAGAATGAGCAAAGTAACACTTGCAAGAAATGTGAAAGGGATTTCTTTTTTTATTGTCTCACTTTGTACTTTCAATGGATATAAAAAGGCAGTAGCCCCTACCACAAGTGTGATGTTAAAGATATTGCTCCCGAGCACATTTCCTAGTGAAACATCTGCACTTCCTTCAAGTGCGGCAATAATACTGACAGTAGCCTCAGGTGAACTTGTTCCAAATGCAACGATCGTTAACCCAATTAACATGGGTGGGACCCTTAGCAACCTAGCAATATTGGAAGAACCGTCAACAAAAAGATCGGCTCCTTTAATCAATAAAGCGAATCCAACAATTAATAAAATATAAGTCATCATCCGCACTCCCCTTTACATATATACATATCTTCTATTATTTTCTTCCTACACCTGTATATACTATGTAGTTGTTAAGGATGTATATTAAGTTTAGAAAAATAAAGCGCTTATCAATTACTCATAGGAAATTCCAAAGTTATGTTAAACAGTCATGATAGTTGTTTGCAGAAATTATGAGAAGTACTTAATATGTAAAGAAGATGAATCTACCTAATTGAGTGGCCAACTTGTAGTTTTCAATTAAAACCTTAAGAGATAGTGGATTAATTTTTGCTAACATCTTATAAAAGGCTAGTTAATCGTACCAAAAGGAATAATAAGAGGGGACAGATTGGTGTCAATAGTCTCTAGGAAGGAAGCGTAAGTATGAAAAAAATTCTAGTAATAGAGGATGATATCGCGCTGAATCAGGGCATTACTTTGAGTTTGAAACAAGATAATTATTCGTTTACTCAAGTATATACATTAGAAGATGCGACGGCTGCTTTACATAAGGAAATATTTGATTTAATGCTGGTAGATATTAATTTGCCAGACGGAAATGGTGTTGAATGGATTCAAGCTATGATGAAAAATGACTTGTGTCCTTTTATTTTTCTTACAGCTAATGATCTTGAAGTCGATATTGTGAGAGGGTTAGAACTTGGGGCAGATGACTATATAACGAAACCATTCAGTTTAATGATCTTACGGGCAAGAGTCTCGGCAGTGTTTCGTAGACAACAATCTCAACAGAATACAGATATTTATCAAATAGGAAATTTTTATTTTAACTTCGAAAAAATGCAATTTATGAATCAATCAAAGCCTATAGAATTAAGCAAAACGGAACAGAAATTGTTGCGCTTATTAATCGTCAATAAAGGGCAAACACTACAACGAGAACTGTTGATAGACAAAGTATGGTTGGATGAATCAGCATTTGTTGAAAAGAATGCACTTTCAGTTGCTATTAAAAGGTTAAGAGATAAGTTAGGGAAAGAGAATAGAATTGAAACAGTGTACGGGATAGGCTACTCATGGAAAAAATAGCTATTTTGTTAGTTGTAATTGTAGCCATTATAAGTACATGGCTAATTGGAAAATGGTATTATGAGCGAAAAATTAGCCGTATTTTAAATCGCTTATCTGAGATGATTGAATCAGCGAAGAACGGACAATTTAGAGAATCGACGTATGATGAGTCTAAATTATCAGCGGTAGAATCAAAGATGAGGCAGTATCTCTTAGAAAGTGGAACATCTAAAGAACAGCTTTCAAAAGAACGTGACGAAATAAAGACATTAATATCTGATATAGCACATCAAACAAAAACACCCATTGCCAATATTATGCTCTATGGGCAACTGTTAGATGAGGAAGGCTTATCAATGAATGGAAAAACATACATTAATCAATTAAACCATCAAACGACAAAATTAAGTTTTTTAGTACAAGCATTAGTTAATTCCTCTCGATTAGAAACCGGAATCATACATGTGACGCCAAAACAGCAGTTACTGAAACCTTTGCTACAAGATATTATTCAAGATTTGCGGCCAATATTTAACGAGAAGCAACAAAGGATTGATCTTCAATGTGGAATAGAACAAGCTAGTTTTGATTATAAATGGACAAAAGAGGCGTTATTAAATATTGTTGATAATGCTAATAAATATACGAAAGAAGCAGGAAAAATAACAATTAAGGTACTTGAATATGATAGCTTCTGTAGGATAGATATCCAGGACTCAGGCATTGGTATAAAAGAATCTGAAATTAACAAGATTTTTATACGTTTTTTCCGCTCTAAAGAGGTGTATCATATGGAAGGTGTAGGGATTGGCTTGTTTTTAACAAGAGAAATTATTATGCGCCAAGGTGGTTATATTAAAGTTGCCTCTAAACCAAATCAAGGATCGTTATTTTCCGTTTTTCTTCCAAAATAATAAATACTTTTCATTTCTTTCAATTGTGATAGATTTCAGAAAGAACATAGAAAGATTTAATTTTTACAATCACATTGTTAACGAACAAGTATTTTGGAGGAGAGACATATGAACATAGTTACGGCAAACGCTTTAAAAAAATACTATGGTAGTGGAACGAATATAGTAAAAGCATTAGATCATACTACCTTACAAATTGAGCATGGAGAATTTGTAACGATTATTGGGACATCAGGTAGTGGGAAATCCACTTTACTCCATATGCTCGGTGGTTTGGATTATCCAGATTCAGGTGAAGTCATTATTGATGGACAATCGTTATTTACCTTAAGTGCTGATGAATTAACCATTTTTCGTAGACGTAAAATCGGTTTTATTTTTCAACAATTTAACTTAATCCCCGTTCTGAATGTATATGAAAATATTGTTTTGCCAATAGAACTAGATGGTAACCAGGTGGATGAGGAATATGTCAAGGAGATCATTACACTATTAGGATTGAAGGAAAAAGTATACAATCTGCCTCATCAATTGTCAGGTGGACAACAGCAGCGTGTGGCTATAGCAAGAGCACTGGCTACAAAGCCGTCAATTATACTTGCAGATGAGCCTACAGGAAATTTAGATAGTAAAACGAGCTTAGATGTAATTGGTTTATTAAAAGTAACAAGTGATCGTTTTAAGCAGACGGTTATTATGATTACACATAATGAAGAAATCGCGCAAATGGCCGATCGCACCATTCGAATTGAGGATGGGCAGATCGTAGGTGGTAATGGTTATGCTGAAGGTCAATAATCAAAAGGTCATTAAAACATTATCCAAACGTTTACTTAAAGAAAATAAGTCTAGGAATAAAGTAGCTTTACTGGCGATTGTTTTAACAAGTTTTATGTTGAGTGCATTGATTCTTTTTGGCATGAATGCTAATCGGTTTATTGAAGTCAATTGGATTCAATCTGCGGGAACAGCAGCTGATGCGTATTTAACAAATCCGACTGAGTTACAGTTATCCACTTTAGATAAAGCATCTTCGGTTGAACGAATAGGACAAATCACACAAGCAGCAAGTAGTGAAATTGGTGATGACCGTATTGAATTAAGTTATTTATCAAAAGAAGCCTATCATATGAAACAAGATGCATTATATCCAATTAACGGAGAATACCCTAAAAAGCAAGATGAAATCATGCTCTCGAAGGAAGCAGTTGATTATTTAACTGGTTCAACACCGAAAAAGGGAATGGAAATTGAGTTGCCGATTTTGGATGAGCACGGGAAACAAGTGATGCAGGAATTTACTCTCACAGGGTGGTTTACTGATCCACTTTTTTCAAAGGATCCTTTTGCCAGTATGGGGTTTGTTTCAAAAGCCTACTTAGAAAGCACCAATCACACATTAGAAAATAACGGATATGCAGATATTCAGTTTAAAAGAGGAATTACCCCATTAGATGAAGTAGAACGGTTAGAACAGCAAGTGAATGTATTTGATTCGCAGCAATTCGCAACATATTTTAACTTATCTGGATCAAGTGATCAGATGATGATGCTTGCAGGTATTGGAGTGGTTGTTCTTCTTATTATGTTTAGCGGATACCTACTTATATATAATATCTTCTATCTATCGATTTCACACGATATTCAGTCATATGGATTATTGAAAACAATTGGTACTACTGCTAAACAGCTTCAACAGATTATTAGAGGACAAGCATTGAGACTTTCTGTCATTGGTATCCCAATTGGTAGTGCCCTAGCTATTGCTTTAGCTTTTGGTTTTGCTTTATATGGCGGTCTACCGAATTTCTTTAGATATTGGCAAGTACAGTTAGTACTTATTTTGTTAAGTAGTTTATTCTCATTTATGACTGTCTTTATTAGTGTATGGAAGCCGGCCCGAAAGGTTGGGAAGATATCACCAGTAGAAGCGACTCGTTATACAGATATAAAAGTTCAAAGTAAAAAAACGAAGGCAACAACCAATGGTGGAAAAATAGGGAAAATGGCATGGAGAAACATTTTCCGACATGGAAAAAGAACAACGGTGGTTTTTATGTCCTTATTCTTTGGATTGACAACATTTTTATCGGTTTTTACAATTGTTGAAAGCTTAGATATTGAGAATTATGTATCCAATTCAATGATAAGTGATATTGAAATTCGTAATGGCTATATGATGGATGATGAAGGAAATTATGAACCAGTTTACAATTTATCGCACAAACTAATTAAGGAGTTTGAAACAGTTTCTGGAGTGACAGACGTTAGTCCACAGTATGAATCAAAATATAAAGCGGAATTTTCGGATGCATTTTCCTCTTATTATCATTGGGCTAAGGATAGTATTTCAAAAGCAGAACTAGCAAAGCGATTTGAGGGTGAAATCATTAGCTTGAAAAATGAGGATTTTGAACGTTTATTGAGTCTTCATCCTGCTAAAGTAAATAGCAATAACGATTTATCAAGGGAAAAGACGGTGTATTTACGGCAATCACTTGAGGGAATCTATGAACTTCCGAGCAATTTTGTTATCACACATCCGATAACAGGTGAACAATTTAGAGTCAATTTTGGCGGCTACTTACCACTCAATCTAGATTCATCCGGACTCAATAACTGGGCCCCAACATTAATCGTACCGGAAAAATTCATGGAGAACTTCAATGGTAAATATCAACCCGAGATCGGTTCGGTCTATGTGTCTGTCGAAAAAGGAAAAGACAAGGAAGTCCAACAACAAATCCAACAGATATCCGAGGAATACGGTGTTTTCCAATTCGAAACAAAAGAAGCCATACGTGATAGTTTGCAGCTATCAAAAATTGCGATCTCACTTATTGGCGGCGGATTTTCTGTTCTTCTTGCCTTGATAGGCATTGTCAATTTTATTAATATCATGTTTACGGGAATCATTAATCGAAAACAAGAATTATCTGTATTAGAAAGTATTGGTATGACAAGAAAGCAAGTGAAAAAGATGGTTGCGACTGAAGGCGTATATTATGCTATGATCTCCTTGGGATTAGTATGGACAATAGGGAATGGAATAGCCTATGGATTATTCGTCTTATTTAATTCAGTCTCAAAATATGCAGTCTATCAGTTTCCACTCATACCAATGGTGGTTGTGTCAATAGTAAATTAATTATTTGTATAACAGTTCCATTGCTAACTTTCAAAAAAATGACAAAACAATCAATCACTGAGCGATTGAAGGAGAATATGTATTAAATGCGGATATGATACTAAGAATCGGACCGCTGAAACTGCCATGCAATAGCAAATTAGATTACAAATTCATTAATGCAAGAAAAATTGATAACCAGAACTCTCGATGATAGTAAATCTGTAGTAATTGTAGAATCTGCCGATTATACAATCTATCCTTTTTTTGCGAGCGAGTGGATGAATACATTACGGTTTCTGCTCTTGAAAAGATTGTAATTATGTTAGGGCAGATAAGAAACTCCATTAATAAAGTAATAGGAAAAAGAGCAAAAAATATCGAATAAAATCATAACACGTAAAAAATCGAGCTTCCTAGCCAAGAAAGCTCGATTTTTTGCTTCTAGAATATCGCTATTAGGTTTCTTCTTTCAAAAGTATTAAGGGAGGTGCAGTTAGAATTGCATAAAGTTTTTTCATTTCAATCAACAATTATGAATCAAACAAGAACGATTCGCATGTATATACCGAAACATTACTTTAATACAAATAAACGGTTACCAGTGCTTTACATGCATGATGGACAAAATATCTTTCGAGATGAGGATGCGATTGGTGGCGTCTCTTTATCTTTAGAAAAAGTGTTTAATGAACAAGATTGTCAAATGATTGTTGTCGGGATTGATTGTATCCAAGCACAAAGAATAGAAGACTATTGTCCGTGGCAAGGGGGTGAGTATAGTCAGCAATTTCACATCGATGACAGTTGGCAACCAGATGGACAAAGATATATTGAGTTTGTAACAAATGAACTGAAACCATTTATAGATAAACATTATCGTACAAAGTCTGATAAGACAGCTATAGCAGGTATCTCTTTAGGTGGACTTATATCTCCTTATGCGGTTTGTGTTTATCCGACTATCTATAATAGTATGGCAGTTTTCTCTTCCTCATTTTATCGAAATCAAGAAAAAATAGAAGACTTAATTAGAAAGTCAGATATCTCACATGTAAATAAAATTTATATGGATTGTGGTAGTTTAGAAAGTGATGATAATAAAGTCAATCAGGCTTTTATTCACTCTAACGAAGAAGTTGCGAAGGCATTTCAGACAGAATTAACCATTATCAATGGTGCTAAACATGATTATTCACATTTTAGGCATCGTGTAGGCAACGTATTAATAAATTTGTTTTCTTAAAAGGGAGAAAATTGTAATTTAATTGAATAGAGGGTTATGGTTTGTAAACTTACTATTTTTCTATAGGGGTTCTACCAACAAAAAACGCGGAAAACATACGCTAAGCAACTTTCATACTAAAAAAGTCACTTCATACTTAAGGATTCGACTTGTTTATGTTTGACAAAGTTAATGGAGCTCCGTTAGAAAAATAAGCTGTACAATTTCAAGGAAATATAAACCAAAAACAAGAGCATACTCAACTCTACATGTTGTGCTGCTCTTGTTTTATTTAATTATCCACTAGTTATAATAATGTATTATTTTTCTAATTTTTGATAATCCGTTGCCCACTCCTCTAGTGCTGTAAGAACTGGTAAAAAGTTAACTCCAATCTCTGTTAATGAATATTCAACTTTGGGTGGGACTTGTTTATAAACTTCTCGGTGAATCAATTTATATTCTTCTAATGCCCTTAATTGTTTTGTTAGTGCTGCTTGAGTAACATTAGGTAGTTTTTTTTGTAATTCGCCAAAACGCAGTACTCCTTGGCTCAAAAAATACAATATAACCATATTCCACTTTCCACTTATTATTTTTTGCACTGGTGCTATCGGACATTGTGTTATGTCTATTTCATCATTCTTAACTTTCATGTAATCACCCCATAGTATACTTTTTGATAGTATATATATTTTTTTATCGTACTTTTATTTTATTATTATACTAATTATACTATGAATAAGCAAAAAACATTATTCTTATAAAATGAAAAGAGAGGAATGTTTATACTATGAAAAAAATTCTAATGCGTGAGTACGGCTCTGAAGATGTTCTATTTGAGGCGAATGAAAACATACCATCTATTACTGCAAACCAAATATTAATAAGAATGGTGGCAGCAAGTATAAATAATATTGATACAGTGATTCGAAAACAGGGGCTACCAGCGTCAGTGCCCACAGGATTGCAACCTAAATTTCCCCATTTGCTAGGTCAGGACTTTTCTGGAATCGTTACGCAAATTGGTGAAAATGTCACAGAATTTCAAGTTGGAGATCACGTTATAGGTATCACTTTTACGGGGACATATTCAGAATATATTGCTGTAGATGAAGCTAGCTATGTTGCTAAAGTACCAAATGATCTCGATTTGATACCTCTTGGGGGCTTAGGGGTAGTTTCTAGCACAGCGTGGAGGTCTGTTATCGGTCATGGTCAAGTTAAGCCTAATCAAAGAGTCTTGATACATGGTGGAGCAGGGGGTGTGGGTAGTATGGCTATACAACTTGCAAAAAATGCAGGTGCCTATGTGATTACGACAGCAACCGAAAGTAACAAGGATTTCCTAAAAGAACTTGGTGCCGATGAAATAATTGATTATACAACAGTAAATTTCGAAGAAGTCATTCATGATATTGATCTGGTAATAGACACAGTCGGCGGGATAACTCAGGATAAAAGCTATAGAGTAATGAAATCTTCTGGTAAGATGTTTTCTACTGCTCAAGTACCTGACCAAAAGAAAGCTGTTGAATATGGCGTCGAAGCTCAATATATAAGCAGTGACATCAGAACAGAAACATTACATTCAATTATTAACTTATATACTGAAAAGAAGCTAATCGTTCGTGTTAATAAAATATATCCTTTTACATTAGATGGTATCAAAACTTCACACAAAGATTTCGAAAATGGCCCAAATAATGGAAAGAGAATTATTTCTTTTAATAAATAAAAATAAATTTACTTTACGAAGAAAATAATTATCTAATCTGTGATTTGACTATTCTACTTCTATATAGGTAGCAGAATGTTATAAGGAAATGGGGCGGTGGAATTGAAAAATGAACTTTTCCAAGGAACGATTGATCACACTGGGATCGTAGTACCTAACCTTAGGGAAGCAGTTACATTTTTTACAGAAGTTTTAAATTTCGAAGTATTATTTCAGGCTCAACCTATGAAGTTTGAGGACGACCGATTAAAACAAAGCTTTGGTGTTCATGAAAAAGCATTTGTTGAAGGTGCAGCATTCCTCCAATATGGTGGGAAGAAAATAGAGCTTGTTCAATGGACTGACCCTGAACAAAATAGTGGACCAAAGCCTGCAGATATCGGCACAGCACATTTAGCCATTTCAGTAACGGACCTCAAAAAAGCTTACACTTATTTTGAAAATACTCCTGGTGTATCAGTTAGAGTATTTAGTCCAATAGGATTCTTCTATATTACTAGCCCATGGGGCCTTGAAATTCAAATTGTAGGTACAGAGCAATCAAAATAGTATTAGTCTTATTTTTTTAAGTGAGATTCATCCAAATGAATTTTTATCAAGCTCATGTTGGATCCCAAAGTATTAAACGAATTGTACATTTATGTGGAATCATTCAAAGTTCACAAAATGGTTTACAGTCGCTGTTAATGATTTAAGAAATAAAGTAAGCACGAAGTGAATATTACCACATTCAAGAATCACTTGAAAGAACACATCAAATAATCAGGAGGAAACCATTATGACTAGACCCCATATTGTATGCCAGATACTCGCTACCATCGACGGAAGGACCAAGTACGATTTTTTAAGCCTTGAGGATGTATATCCTGTATCAAAAGTCTTTAACAGCAAGTTTACAGAATACAAGCCGGATGCATTTGCCGCCGGTCGCGTTAGTTTGGATGGCAGTTTTGCTTCCAACGACCCGATTGATTTAGCACCTTTTCATGGCAAGGAAATAAACCGCAACGATTTTATCGCAAATGCCGATGCAGGATTATATCTAATTGCTATTGATGCAAAGGGCAAGCTGAAATGGAAAACCAATATGACGAGTGCAGACTATGGCGTGAGCGGTAATGCCCATGTGGTGGCGGTGCTTTCCGAAAATGTAGATAACGCTTATCTCGCCTACTTGCAGAGTATTGGCGTATCGTATATTTTTGCAGGGGCAGAAGCGCTCAACTTTACTGCCGCAGCCGAAAAGCTGTACAAATACTTTGGTATCAAAAAAATGATTGTGGAGGGCGGACCGATGGTGAACGGCTCCTTTGCTTATGAAGGCCTGATAGATGAGTTGAGTCTCATTGTCGCTCCTATTGTGGACGACTCAGTGGAGAAATCATCTCTGTTTGAAAAAAGCCCTTCCCTTACCGGGAATATCCCTCCTATGGAGTTTTCCTTTGAAAAGATGGAACAAGTGGAACAGGATATTATTTGGCTGAATTACAAGAAAAAAGGTGTATCCTATTCATCCAAAGATTGAAAGTAGGCAACTCCAACATTCTTTATGTAGGGACAAGAGTTCAGACAAAAAAGAAGCTTAAATAGCCCATCCTTTTGTACAGTTTGTTTGATTTAAATTGAAAGCCGATAAGGAAAAAAGGAAGAAAGGATTGTAAAAAGCTACTTAATCCCTGGTAATATAGACAGGCTCAATCGAGGCAAAAGAGCCTGTCCTTCCTAATCAACGTTTCTACAAGCAGAAGTATATGTATATACAACAGGGTCAGAACGTAATACTTAGTTTTTAAAACAACTAGGAGGAGACGAAGTCATTAACTATAAAACCTCTGACAATAAAGCGCGACGATTTTATCGCAAATGCCAATGTAACATTATAACTAATTGCTATTGATACAAAGGGCAAGCTGAATGAAAAACCAATATGACGAGTGTAGACTATGGCGTGTACAGTTATGGTAAGGATGCTCATGCGGATATTTAAGAATTGAAACATTTAAAAAATTTTTTATAGCCTGAGAAGGATGAGCGAATATTTAAAGGTACCAGTCAGCAAATAAGCTTGGTCCGTTATCACATTATTATAATATGGGTAGCATGACATAAACAAAAGTTGACTAGAAATTAGGAGGATTTATTATGTCAGTAAATATCGGAATTATTTTAGGTAGCACACGAGTAGGTCGTTATAGTCCAGCAGTAGGCGAATGGGTTAAGCAAATTGCCGATAACCGTGAAGATGCAACGTTTGAAATAATAGATATCGCAGAATTTGATTTACCATTCTTTTGCGTGACATTAATGGAAGATGAGCGTGTGCTTCGTTGGAATGAAGCGATTGCGAAATGCGATGGATTCATTTTCATTGCACAAGAATATAATCACTCGATTACAGGTGCATTAAAAAATGCGTTAGATTTCGGCCGTGAACCTTGGAATAACAAAGCGGCAGGTATTGTATCTTACGGCGCACTTGGTGGAGCGCGTGCAGCAGAACACTTACGAGGTATTTTAGGGGAGCTTGCAATTGCGGATGTTCGTACACATCCAGGTCTTTCAATTTTCACAGATTGGGAAGAACGTACAACATTCAATCCAGCAGACTTACATGTACCAGTCGTAGAAAAAATGATGGATGAAGTCGTTTCTTGGAGTGCAGCACTGAAAACAGTACGTGAAAAATAGATGATGCCAAGACAAGGATTAAGGAATATTGATAGTATGATTCTTGTAGCGAAATAAATAGATTACAGACGTCTAGGAAGTCCTAGGCGTTTTTTAAAACAAAATAAAACTGCACCTCCACTGTTAGATCATGTCTAACAGATAGGGTACAGTTCAAAGTGGTTAGCGTTTAGTTTTAAATTTTAATATCAACTTTCCCTTTTTCTTTCAATTCATCAACATGTTGAGCAAGTACTTCTTGTTGTTTTTGTTGTTGGATAGATGCTTTAATTTGTTCTTTTACATCTTCAAGTTTAGGCACTTCTTGATCGGCACCTTCACTTTGTGTTTTTACTTCTTCATAAGCTTTTTTGATTTCATCTTCTGATACTTCGCCAGTAGGTACTTCTTTTTCAACGTATTGGTTGAATTGAATGCTATTAGCGATTTGTGCTTTTAGTTCTTTTTCATCTAATTGAGATTGCTCTAGGGCAGCAGCAAAGGCTTTTTCATCTTCAAATTGACCTTTTGTCTGCTCAAACTGTTCATTGATATCTTCTTCAGAAGCTTTAATCCCTTTTTTATCGGCTTCTTGAAGGATAAGTGTTTGTCCTACAAGGCTATCAATTACTTGAGTCTTCATTTGTTCAGATGTTTCTTTAGTCGTTGGGTCTTGACCCATTTGTTGCATTTGCCCTTGTAGTGTAGTAAGTGTCAAATTATAATCAACACCTAAGATTTTTTCATCATTAACTACAGCAACAGTTGAATCATCCTCAACCATTTGTTCGTCTAATTTCTTCTGCATTTCTTCTTGTTTTTTCTTATCTTCAGCAGATAGTTCAGTGTTTTGTCCTTCGTCCTTCTTCTCAGCATCTTTTGCTTCTTCGTCTCCTCCACAAGCAGCTAAGAATAGCACCATCAAACTTGTCATTAATAAAACTGTCCATTTCTTCATAATCAATCTCCTTCCTGCAAGCAGAATGATTTTTTGATTAAAATCATCTAGTGCGCATTATATAGTATGTTTGGCTAAAAAGAAACCAATAGACCCTCCAATTATGAGATGTAATCAAATTGAAAAATCAATAAAAATTTTTACTATTTACATATGATACCAGCAAAACGGGAGATTAGCCATTCTTTTTATACTAAAGAGGAGAAATTGCCTGTTCTTTTATTACAAAAGTAACAAGAATTATAAGAATTTTCAGAGGTAATATCACATACTTAAACCTAGATAAGTTATGATAGAAAGGAGAAGGATAGAGGATATGCAAATGGCTTTCTTTGCGCGACTTGCACCTTTCAACCAACCCCATCTTTTTCTATCCCTATCAAAGTAACAATAATCAACAGCTATAATTAAAAAGAGAAAAGTAATCATACCTAACAAATTCATTGGTAATAGACCTCCTAAAGTTAGAATGTAGTCTTCTATAATTATATGGAAGGTTTCTACTATCTATGAAGCTTAAGCAGAAAAATGAGTGATAAGAAGCAAAATGATATCCATTATTAGTGATTCTTTCATCATTCATGATATTTTGCTGACGCGACTTGTACTTTTCTACCAATCACATCTCTTTTCTATCCAAAGCCAAGTAAAAAATAATCAATCACAATGATTAATATTAGAAGAGTGATCATTCCATTAGAATATAAATTCTTTTCATATTGTACGGAAAGATTCCTTCTATCATGACATTAAGCAAAAGAGTATAAAGGAGCCAGATTATGTTAATAAAACCCGCAACGAGCGATGATGCTGCCATCATTACCGAAATTATGCAAGTTGCATTTAGAGAATATAATAATCCCCCAGCTAGTGCTTTAATAGAAACAACGGAAGAAGTAAGGAGTGCACTAGAGAATGGTGAACAAAGTTTAATTTGCTATGATCAAGATATTCCAGTGGCGATGGTCCGGTTAAAATTCACAAATAAGGAGCTCTATTTTTATCGCCTCTCTGTACTGCCAACCTATCAACGAAAAGGGATTGCAAAGCTATTGTTAAAGGAATTAGAATCCTATGCAGGTAATTATGTAGTTACCCAGCTTGTTTGCAAAGTTCGAATGACTGCCCCTAAAAATATCTTATTATATCAATCAGTTGGTTATGAGATCTTTGATCAAGTAATAGTCCGGAAAGCAAATGGCGTTGAAATCCCTGTTGTTCACATGAAAAAACAAATCCAACTAGTCAAGATAACGGGTTAAAGATGACGACGGTAACAGTCAATTGGGATGGAGAAATACAATTATCATGGAAAAAGAGTCAAACACTTCCTAATATAGAATACATCACAAGTACTTATGGGTTTTGTTTTAGAAACAGCAGTTATTACTTGTACATGTACAAAATCGGGGCTGGGATATTCCTGACAGTCATCCAGAAGTAGGGGATGTGAAAGAAAAATCTTTCTCTCTAGGATATAAACAATCTTAAGTGGACTGAAGAGAGTCTTTTTTCTTATGAACGTGGCCGAAGAACTACCATTAAAGGGGGAGATGAGTCTGTTCAACGAAAAGGGTAAATTTCAGATATCGCCATTGAAAGGTATTAGAAATTAGATAAGACAGATTGAACGATTGACCTTAGGAATATCTCAAAGTCTATTGTTTAGTTTTCGTTTTATCTTTGATGAGCAAAAAAATCAGGTGAAAAAATGGATGAACCACACGCAAATCGTATATACATTCAAGACACTATGATTAAGGAGGAAACAGAATGAATAATAAAACGAAGACCTGGATGCAGCGTAATGCTCGCCCACTTGAATTGGCGCGATGGGAATACCTATTTGAGGGAGGGTCGCGAGAAAGGGTCATTCAGTATTTAGCGTCCTATCAAAATGAAGATGGAGGCTTCGGTAATGGATTGGAATCGGATTTCTGGCTGCCAGCTTCTTCGGCTATCGCGACATGGTCAGCGTGCCAACAATTGCTAGAAGTACATGCCACTAAGGATGAAAAGATAGTAAGGAATCTCATAAACTATTTAGTACTCTCTTATAATAAAGAGGCGGAATTTTGGCTCACAGTAACACCCGAACATAACCTTTACCCTCATGCCCCTCATTGGCACTATACAAAAGATGTTCAGTCTATGTGGATGTATAATCCATCAGTTGAATTAGCCGCCTATCTGATACATTGGTCTAGCGAGGAGAGTGAAGCAAATAAGTTGGGGTGGCATGTAATCGAAAAAGCCTTTACCTATCTGCAACAAGTGGAAGACATGGGGTTTCATGAGATTAATAATTTTCAGAAGGCCGCCCTCTTATTACAGGACAAAATGGGTGAAGCCAAAAAGGTGCTCGCTAAAATCCATCAACTAGCAGAGAAAGCGATAAACAAAATACCAGATACATGGGGGAAAAGTTATGGTGCACTGCCACTAGATTTAATTCATAATAAAGAGGACCTTTTATATCATCAATATCGCGCTCTTGTTGAAGAAAATATTGTTTACTTACATAAAACAGTCACAACGGAAGGCATATGGAACCCTAATTGGGATTGGGGAGAAGATGAGCTAAACTTTGCTGTAGCCAAACAACAATGGATAGGCATTATTGCCATTAATAATCAGCGGAAATTGCAGATTTTCCAATAATTATTTGGCTTTTTAGGAGTTGACCATATGAACAAGGATAAAATCCAATCCATTCTATCCTATATAATGAATCTATTAACTACACTTACTTGCTTACTTATGCTACTTCATGTCTTCCTTCTAACTAGTGTTGGGTTTGATTTATATGAATGGAAGCAGTCATATCAGTCATGGGTTTATCTTTATTGCATCATTTATGCTCTACTTGTTGCTGTGATCATTGATGAGTTTTCAGCTAAGTTTTCTATATCCTTGGAAGCTCAGACTATTTTTTATACAGTTGCTGGTTTTGGCGCTTTCTTTCCTCTAACGGGTTTTACCGTTTTTACGGTTCTCGCTGGAATGGCAGCTGCCATTGTGGCTGGAATCTTTTTCATATGCTACAGGGTTGTGAAACATTACCATAAAAAGTTATGGGCAATTGTTCTTCTTCTGCCCGTGTTATTTGCATTATCCACCATCGATTATACAGAGAAGAAAGACTGGCATGAACAAACGTCAGAAAACTCATTTTCTGCACAATTTGCTCATTTTAACGGCATGCATTCGATTCCTATTACACTTGCTCGTGGTGAAAAAGTCAACATGACCATACACTTTTCACCTGAAAATGAGGGCGGCTATGGTTATTATATTTTAGACGGAAAAGGTCAAGATGTGTTTTTTCAAGTTATTGAAGCAAATGATCAAGACATGCACAATAGTTTACTCTCTTTTAAAGCGGATACAATAGGTGATTATCGTGTTATAGTAACGGGTTCAGATGTAAAGGGGAGAATAAAAGTTAATTGGGAAGTGGAGTGATTCCTGAGTGAGATTAAGACAAATGGCCGTTGCGTTTTTAATCAATCAAAATGATGAAGTTTTATTATTACAAAAACCTTCCTCTCACGCATTTCTTCCGGGGAAACTCGTACCAATCGGTGGTCATATGGAGCCAGAAGAGTTAAATGACCCAGAACGAACAATTATAAGAGAAGTGAAGGAAGAGACTGGTCTTATTTTAGATAAATTACAGTTAAAGTATATTGTTCATAGATTAAGAGCAGATGAAAATGAGGTAAGGGTTCAATATGTTTTCTTTGCAAAATTAAAGGAGGATGTAGCATTCATTTCAAGTGATGAAGGAGAATTGTGCTGGATCAGGATGAAGGATATCGAAAAAGAAAACGTATCTGAAACGTCGCGGGCTATTGCTAGTCATTATAATGAACATCCGGAAAATGAAAAGATCTATACCGGCACAATGAAATCAGACAACGGAAAAGCCACTATGACTTGGAGTGTACTAGAAGATTGGTTGAAAGGAAAGGACTGTATTCATGACTAAAGAATACTTGAAAATCTTTGATGAACAATACCAGGAAATTGGTATAGCAACAAGAGACGAAGCGCATCACAAAGGGTATTGGCATGAGGTCTTTCATTGTTGGCTACTAAGTCAAGAAGGAGAAACAGACTATCTCATTTTACAAATCAGAAGTGCGCAAAAGAAAGATTATCCCAACTTGCTAGATATTACTGCTGCCGGGCATTTATTAGTGGATGAGACAATTGAAGATGGTGTTAGGGAAGTAGAGGAAGAGCTAGGCATCAATGTCTCTATAAAACAACTTACCTCTGTTGGTATGCTTCACTATGCCATAGAAACGGAAAAGATGAAAGATAGAGAGCATGCACATGTTTTTTTACATAGCGGAGTATTCCACTTAGAACAATTTTCACTTCAAGAAGAAGAAGTAGCTGGTTTGGTAAAAGTAAAATGGGGTGACTTTTGTCAGTTATGGGCAGGAGAACTAGATAGCATTCCTATTATAGAACAAACTATCATAAAGCCATTACAAAAAGGTCAGTTGAAAGCTACTGTGACCAAAGAGCATTTTGTACCACACCCACCATCATTTTATCAAGATGTCATTAAAATGATTGCACCATTCGTAGTGAATAAAGGAGGCATGTGATGGCTTTCAAAATTGAACTCTTTGTAGAAGATTTGCACCAGTCGGTTCGTTTTTACAAAGAAATAGTAGCTTGCAGTCTTGTTAAACAGAGTGAGAGTAGTGCCTTGTTTAAGAATGAAGATACTTTCCTCTTACTCACAGCAGACTCCATCCTAGACGAGGACCATTACTTTAGAAAAAGGAATTTGGCAAATAAGGGCGTGGGCGTAGAGTTGATTTTAAGTGTGGAGGATGTCAATTATCACTACAAACAAATCACAAATGTCACACCAGAAGTCATAGAATCACCTATTAAACACCAAAGTTGGGGGGCAACTGATTTTAGAGTCATTGACCCAGATGGATATTATATACGGATAACTTCAAAAGGATAGACTCCAGTACAGTTGAATAAAAAAATTTTAGGGGGAAGAGCAATATGCAAAAGGTTGTTGAGGGGATAAATCATTGGATAAAAACATTACCAGATGCGTACCATTCTATGTCAGAATTAGAAATTTCTAATCGACCAATACCAAATAAATGGTCTAAAAAAGAAATTTTAGGACATTTATGTGACTCTGCGATAAATAATATTGAAAGGTTTATAAAAATTCAGTATGAAGAACAAGTGTATGTTATTCAATCATATAATCAAGATCAATGGGTAAAGGTTCAGAATTATCAAGATAGACCGCTGGGTGAAATAATAAACCTTTTTCAGTCATTAAATAAGCAAATTGTCATTATTGTTAAAAATGTTCCTAGCGAAAGCCTATCTAAACTTTGTGACATAGGAAATAATCAACATAAGACACTCGAGTGGCTTATTCAAGATTATCTTTCGCATATGGAACACCATATTCACAATCAAATTTTAATTAAAAATAACGATTGATAAATTTAGTTCTTATTGAAGCATATTACGGTAATAATTTTGAAAAGATACGAGAAGTAAAAACGAAATACAATCCAGAAAACTTGTTTCATTTTCCACAGAGTATACCCCCCTATGATTAATAGGGATGACTAAAATCACCCGGAAAAATTCCTTTTAGAATACAGCTCTTTTCCGGGCATTTCTTTTTAGATTATCTGTAGCACGGCTCTTTTTTTGATTAATGAATGGTAGTCTTTTGATGTGCTTGCTTTACCATCTCGATAAATAAATTCATCCAACGATTATCTTCTGTCAACTCAGGGTGGAAAGAGGTAACGAGTAAATGCCCTTGTTTGGCAGCTACAATTTGGTTATCATGTGTAGCTAATACTTCCACATTTTCTTGTACTTCTGTAATAATTGGTGCACGAATAAATACTGCCGGTACATTGTCTGTAAATCCTTTTACTTTTAACTTTGTTTCAAAACTATCCTTTTGTCGACCGAATGCATTTCGCTTTACCGTTATATTCATTAACCGTAAATGTGCTTCACTATCATCGGATAATTCATTAGCTAGTAATACTAATCCCGCACAAGTGCCAAAAATCGGTTTCTTTTCTGCTGAAAACTGTTGAATTGGTGATTTGAACTCATAATAATCAATCAGTTTTCTTATCGCCGTACTTTCTCCACCAGGAATAATCAAACCGTCAAGGGTGTGTAGTTCACTTGCTTTTTTTACAGCTACTGCGACTAGCCCGGCTGACTCGATTTGTTTGATGTGCTCAGAAACGGCTCCTTGCAAGGCGAGTACGCCAATTTTCAACATTACCAACCACGCTCCTGCATTCTTTCCTCTAAGGATAATTTAGAAATATCTAATCCTTTCATTGCAGCACCGAGTTCCTGCGAAAGCTTCCCGATTAAATCGTAGTCCTTATAATGCGTCGTTGCTTGCACAATGCTATGAGCAAACTTTTCTGGATTTTCAGATTTAAAAATACCGGATCCTACAAAGACACCATCAGAACCAAGTTCCATCATAAGAGCAGCGTCTGCTGGTGTTGCAATCCCACCTGCAGCAAAGTTTACAACTGGTAATTTGCCATTTTTCTTAATTTCACGAAGGATTTCATATGGTGCACCTAAGAGTTTCGCTTCTGTCATGAGTTCATCATCATTCATCAAAGTGATTTTCCGAATTTGTGCTTGAACTTTTCTCATATGTCTTACCGCTTCAACGATATTACCTGTGCCCGGTTCACCTTTCGTTCTTAACATGGATGCACCTTCACCAATTCTTCTGGCTGCTTCACCTAAATCACGACATCCACACACAAATGGAACTGTAAACTCACTTTTTAAAATATGGTATTCTTCATCTGCAGGGGTTAATACTTCACTCTCATCTATGTAATCAACACCCATTGCTTCTAACACTCGTGCCTCAACGATATGTCCAATTCTAGCTTTGGCCATGACAGGAATAGACACTGCCTGCATCACTTCTTCTACAATTCTTGGGTCCGCCATACGGGCAACTCCTCCAGCAGCACGAATATCTGACGGCACGCGTTCTAATGCCATCACAGCAACTGCGCCTGCTGCTTCAGCGACCTTTGCTTGTTCAGCATTAACGACATCCATAATGACCCCGCCTTTTTGCATTTGTGCCATCCCGCGTTTTACTGTTTCTGTACCTACTAATTGACTCATTTTCATTCCTCCATTGCATTTTTCAGATTTGTTTATTAGTATAAAAAGGAACTGATATGATTGTAAGTATCAGTTTTTGATAATTTTATGGTATCAGTTAGAGGGGGGATTTAGATGGATTACTTAGCTTGTGAGTTGTTAAGAGACAGTGAAGTACCGTTATACGAACAATTATATGACTATATTAAAGGCGAAATAACAGAGGGAAGATTACTAGAAGGCGATAAGCTTCCATCTAAACGGAAATTAGCTTCCTTACTAAAAATAAGTCAAAACACCATTCAAACAGCGTATGAACAGCTGGAAGCGGAAGGTTATATTGAGGTCCAAGCGCGCAGAGGCTACTTTATATTGCCTCTAACAGACTTAGAATATATTGAAAGTAAAATGAAGAATGAAAGTTCAGCAGTTGGCGTTTATCATAAAGAACAAACGGTCATCTATGATTTTCACCCGAGTCAAATTGATACAACTCACTTTCCGTATGATAAATGGCGAAAATATGTGAAACAACATATTGAACCCGTCCATCAGTCCTCATTGCTGCTTGGTGATAATCAGGGGGAACTTGAATTAAGGAAAGAAATTGCGCAATATTTATATCATTCCCGTGGGGTAACTTGTAAGCCTGAACAAATAGTTATTGGCGCAGGTGTAGAAGTTCTGTTACAACAGCTCATTTTTCTATTTAATAAAGATACGGTCTATGGGGTGGAAGACCCAGGCTACCATTTAATGATGAAGATATTACATAATTACGGATATGAAGTGTATCCATTGTTAGTGGATAGACAAGGAGTCGACATTCACGCCATAAAAAAATCACCTATAGATATCCTATATACAACACCTTCACACCATTTTCCTTATGGAACTGTTCTCCCGATTCAACGAAGACAACAATTGTTGAATTGGGCAATAGAGAAGAATGATCGCTATATTATTGAAGATGATTATGACAGTGAGTTTCGCTATAACGGAAAAACGATACCGTCTCTGCAAAGTATGGACAGAGGGGAGAAAGTGATTTATTTAGGCTCCTTTTCTAAATCTTTTATTCCATCATTGCGAATTAGTTATATGGTTTTGCCGAACACCCTTGTTAAATCTTATAAAGAAAAATTCTCTTTTTATCATTGTACAGTTTCGAGAATAGACCAAAATGCCTTAAGTGGATTTATGAAAGACGGAGAGTTTGAAAAGCATTTAAACCGAATGAAAAAGGTTTATAGAAGAAAGGTCGAAATAGTTCTAAACGTACTCAAGTACTTTCCACAATTAGAAGTGATAGGAGAGAGTTCTGGATTGCATGTCGTATTGATAGTCAAGAACGGTATGAATGAAAGCGAACTCGTCACCCGCGCAAAGCGAGAGAATTTGAAAATTTATCCATTATCTAATTACTCCATTATTCGAAGAGACGATAAAGAACCACAAATCATATTAGGCTTTGCAGGCATTCGCGAAGAGGAATTGGAACATAGCTTGAAAGCTTTGTTCAAAGCATGGGGGATGGATGATATTGATTAGATATATTTTTGTGTTATTCAAGAAATAAATACTATCAAGTACATTCAGGTAATTAACAACGAACAAATTCTCAATCATCAAACTGAACTTGTTCGTTGTTAACCTTACTTAGAAAGATTTCTAGCAAGGAAAAGTTAGGGCGTAATCCGATGACCGAATATGTTAAGTGTACCCAATCGATAGGAGACGTAATAGGCGATTATTAATATGATGAGCATGATCGATAAAAATAGGTAGTCTGTAAACTTTATTTTCATTACTGTATAATAGGTTCGTTCTTTTGATCCTGTAAAACCTTTTGATTCCATTGCAATTGCGACTCTTTCAGCCTTCCGAATCGCACCAGCTAATAGGGGAATAAAATATTGTTTCATTTGTTCTACAAGATTTCTCCATCCTTTTGCATGACCAAAGCCGCGAATACGATGAGCTTTCTTTAACATATCTAATTCGTGCCTGAAGGTTGGAACAAAGCGATAGCCAGCCAAAATACCGTAAGTCAACTTAGGTGAAAGGCGAGCTTGTTGCATTAAACTTAACATAAACTTTGTCGGATCAGTTGTAAAAGCAAAGAGTAAAGATAAACCTATAAAACACAATGACCTTAGCGCTAAACTTATACTAACTATAATGCTACCCATCCTGATATCAAAAGAAAGGAAGGAAAAGATAATAGGACCAGTTGCATATCTACCATCAGTATAAAGCATTGTCATCCAAGCAAGTCCGAGCGCAAAAAAGGACATAGGTATAAAGTAAAACAACCATTTCTTTATGTTCAATTTACTGAAGAAAAATGTAAGTATCAGGATATAAATAAACATAATCGCTGGTGTAATAATATCAAAGGAAAAGCTCAACAGAATAGCAGGCATAATAATCGTAATAGCTTTCATAGTTGGATTTAATGAGTGTATCATACTGTCATCTCTTCATTCATCGACCGTAAACGGTAAGGGATCCTTAATCTGGCTCTTTCTAAAAGCTCAGTTCTTCGCCAAAGTTCTTTAGGTGTACCGTTATAAACGATGTTTCCTTCTTGCATGACCAAGACATGATTACAATATGAATCAACTAAATCCATGTCATGGGTAACGAAAACGATGGTTGTCCCTTTTTCATTTAGTTGCATGACTATACGCATAAATTGAGATATTGTATAGGCATCTTGTCCAAATGTGGGTTCATCGAATAAGAGTAAATCAGGTGTGGAATGTAACATCGTTGCTACACTTAACCTTCTTTTTTGTCCACCACTTAATGAAAATGGATTTTTCCACTTATCAGATAAAAGATCAAAATCGGTTAATAACTGATGAGCCATTCTTTCTGTTTCTACTCTAGAATAGCCACTTAGTTTCATACCAAAACACACTTCATCGTATACAGTTTGGTTAATAAACTGATGCTCAGGATTTTGAAATACATAGCCTATCTTCTTATATAACTCATTTTCATGCCAGTCACTTAATGGGATGTTTAAAAAATCGATTGAACCTGATACAGGCTTATTTAATTTGGCTATTAATTGTAATAAGGTAGATTTACCAGCACCATTTTCGCCAACGATCGCACAAAACCTTCCTTTTTTGATCAAGAAAGAAAGTTCATTAAGGATTTGCTTATTTTTATAGTTAAATTGTATGTTTTTAAGATTTACAATTACTTCTTTATTTTCTTTTTCACTTGATGGTGGTCTTGCGATTTCCCTATTTACATATCTTTTAGGTACTCTTATACGATTACTTCTTAACTCCTGTAAATGATTGATAAAACCTTCCTTTGGCGTACTATCTAAAAGAATTTCTCCTTTTTTATTAAGTGCAATCAACCGATGAGCGTACGTTTCCCAATCATCGATTTCGTGTTCAATTACAAGCAGACCAAATCTTCGTTCTTTTTGAATCCTCATAATTGTCTCGATAAACTCAATGCTAGATATAGGATCTAAATTTGCTGTAGGTTCATCTAAAATTAAATATTGAGGGTCCATTAAAAGGATGGAAGCTAGAGCAACCTTTTGTTTTTGTCCTCCTGAAAGCTGGTGAATGTTATGTTTCTTATATTGTGATAATCCTACAATGTCTAGCACATGTTCTATTCTTTGTTTCATTTGGCTTCTGGGAATAGACAAGTTTTCTAAAACAAATGCTAATTCATCTTCTACACGAACCATACAAAACTGGCTTTCCGGATCTTGAAAGACAATACCTATTTCTTGGTTGATTACTCCTTTGGGATAGGAAGAGATCGATCTCCCTTTATATAAAAGATCCCCTGAAGTAAAACCATCAATCGCCTCAGGATATAGACCATTTAAACATAATGTAAGTGTACTTTTGCCAGAACCACTTGCTCCAAGTAATAAAGTCACTTCCTCTGCATATAAGCTAAAGCTAACATTATTTAAAGAAGGTTCATCGTGTTTATCAAAGGAAAAAGAGAAAGAGTCTAGTTCAAAAATTGGTTGATGATTTTTCATGCCTTGCTATTATCTCCTTCCCAATAGGATACCCATTTAACACACCTGTTTTCGCTAATTGATCCGCTAATATTTTTCCAAAATAACCAGCAATGATGGCTCCACTTAAGAGACGTATAACAAACATTGTCATAATAAGCCAGGATTCATAAGCATGAAAACCAGATACAAAGAAATGGTAAGGAAAACTAATAAATGCTGCACTAACACCGGAAAAAACGAGAATACGAGGTTGGTAATTTTTCCATTTTGTAACAGCGAAAGCGATTTCTGCACCTAACCCTTGCACCATTCCTGAAAGAATTAAAGCTGGACCAGATGTTGAACCGACAAGTACTTCGGTAATAGCAGCAATGGTTTCTGCTGTAAAAGCAACGCCTGGCTTTCTGATAATGTAAGCAGCTATGATTGATACAATAAACCATATGCCATAAATCAATTCATAACCAATGGGTCCAAGTCCAAACGGGGTAAGGATGGCAACAAGAACTTTACCGACCCCAAAAAAACCTAAATAAATGAAGCCAAATACTACCCCGAGGACTGACATGAGAACAATATCTTTCAAACGCCAAGATTTTCTCATGATACTTTCACTTCTTTAGCAGTTCCAGTAGGGCTGTTAGCTGACAATGTGAATGTCATTGTCACATGAGAAACCTCTTGCTTGGTCTGATCGAAAACGTTATGTAACAAGTTAAAAATATCATTCACATCTCCATCAAGCCTTGTGGCATAATGGCTATGGCTTACCTTTACTTCTGACTCCTTGGACCAATCAATTTGTTCATAAATTTTTTCCATATAATCTTCCCTCCCTAAGGGATAGAGGGCAAATTTGCAACCTGCTAACTGCTCTATTTCTTTTGTATAATCCTTGTTCAAAGCAATGTCAGTTTCGTCCATGTATACGTCTGCTGCTGAATCTCCTGGACAACCAATCGAAAAAGTGCCACTCATAGCAATGTGTTCTCCTGTTTTAGCCGCGTGTAAAAATATTGCTCTCACTACATCAAAAACATGAATTTGCTTCCCACGTATACAAGTAGAAACATCATCAGTATGAGACCACACCTTTGACATGTTCACTTCTTTAAGGGCAAATAAGATAATGTCCACATACCTTTCACTCATTACAGAAAGCGTAAACTGACAACCGACGATTCTACTTTTTCCACATAATTGATTCATATAAATATCCCCTTTAAACATTTTTTGAACAAAAAAACTGCACCCCGATGGAATGCAGTTTGGCTATGCAAAAAAAAGAGAATACACTGACCAACTGCACTTCCCCACGCTAGTATTATCTAGATCGGGTTATAAGGGTCAGGCAATTGCCTTCTCAGCCATTAAACATAGCTCCCCTAGCGCATTCGAAATATTTTGTTTGTTCATCTATCTAATCATAAGCAAAAAATCATCCCCTGTAAACCAAAACTTGTCAATCCATACTTGAAATAGAGAAAAATATATATTGATATATCAATTCATATGAAAGGCAATTAAAAATCTCAATATAGTAGAGGTGAGTAATTTCGAAATTCTAACATTAACATACTATTTTTGAATGAAAAATAACCGATTACTACTCTCAGTATTGATAATAGTCATTTCTTCTGGCGATTCTTTCACCCCATTCATTAACCATTTTTCAATGAGGGGAGAGCGTCTTGAAATGTGGTTATCTACCGTCCCCCTAATTGATATTTATTATGAAAGAAATTATACTTATATAAGTAATTTATGGCTAATAGGTAAAGAGATTGCCTATTAATATATAATAATAGGTGAATGGCGGGCTTATTGTATACATAGTAAAATATATACTTTAAGTTGTTCTGATTGGTGGAAGAACCGAATGGTTTAAGGACTCTCAACTCGTAAAGATAATAAAAAAAATAGGTGATTAAAATCGATATAAAAGAAATGTTAAATCAAGTTCCTGTTGTAAATGAAGAAGAAGGACGTTTATTATTAGCTAACTTACATCCACAAATGATTAAACTATTTCAGGAAAAGGAAATCGCAATCTATTATTCACTATTAGAGGATGTTTTGAAGGTTGCAAAACATTTAAATTTAGATACGGTAATTAAGTATTTCGGCATAACGCCTGTAGTGAAGGCAAGTGAAAGCATGCAGTTCCAAGAAATCTTTCGTTGCCTTCACACAAAAGAAAATAATAATAATTGGTTTTTAGATTTCTTTTCTTTGTATTTAGGTGTTTCTGTTATTTATGGCTTTAAACCTGAAGAAATGTAAAGAGCTGATTCTTAATAAAGAGAAAACATTTCAAATTCCTTTTTTGAAATGTTTTTTTTATGAAGCGGTAAGTGAATAAAATATTCTGTCAATTAAATGCTTTTTACTTGTATTTGCTATCATTCTTTGTAAAATGAAAGCAAGGAGTGATAAAGATGGTAGAAAAAATGGCAGGGCATAGTCTATTAGAAAAGGTTCCGTTTGGAAATGAGCAATTGAAAAGCAGGGTAGTAATGGCACCAATGACTAGAGGATTCTCACCAAATGGTGTACCGGATGAAAAGGTAGCACAATATTATCGTAGGAGAGCAGAAAATGGTGTAGGCCTTATTATTACTGAAGGCACAGCGATTAATCATCCGTCAGCGGTTGTTGGTGAAACAATTCCTCTTTTTTATGGTGAGGATGCACTAAAAGGTTGGGCAAATGTAGTAGCTCAAGTACATGAGGCTGGCGGTAAAATTATTCCACAATTATGGCATGTTGGTGCAGCAAGAAAAGCTGGAAGTTTACCAAACATCGATTCACCGCCTGTCAGTCCTTCGGGAATCACGTTAAAAGGAAAGAAAATTGATCAAATCAAGGTACTTTCCGATGAAGAAATACATGACCTAGTCGATGCATATGCAGAAGCTGCTAAATCTGCCAAAGAGATTGGATTTGATGGTATCGAATTACACGGGGCTCATGGATATTTAATTGACCAATTTTTCTGGGAACTGACGAATAAACGGACCGATCAGTATGGTGGAGACTTACAAGCACGCTCTACATTTGCAGCAGAGATCGTTAAAGCTTGCAGACAAAGAGTCGGTCCTGATTTTCCAATTGTGTTCCGCTATTCTCAGTGGAAAGGGACAGATTACAAAGCAAAGTTAGCGAATAATAGTAAGGAACTTGCCACCATATTAACACCTTTAGTTGAAGCGGGTGTCGATATTTTTCATTGTTCAACAAGACGCATATGGGAACCAGAGTTTGTTGAAGAACACCCTACATATAACTTAGCTGCTTGGACAAAGAAAATTACACAGAAACCAACCATTGCAGTTGGATCCATTGGCATTAATCGCGCCTATTTAAGTAGTGAAGATAATGCACAAATCACCATCGAAAAAAATCTTAAAATTGTCGATGAAAAGATGAATGCTGGTGAATATGATTACGTTGCTATCGGTCGTGCCCTACTTGCAGATCCAGAATGGGTTACTAAGTTAAAAGATGGGGCACTTGATCAGGCGAAAATTTACACAAAAGAAGAAGAAGGCATCCTCTATTAAGGGCAAATTATTTTAAAAACCGATTGATAAGAATCGGTTTTTTCCCGTTGTTTGTTCCCACTATAGAGGAGGGCCTTATGTAGCAAGATTGAATTGTAATGAGGAAGACGAATCGAAAAGTTATTTTTATGATTATTGGTCTGAATGTCGGATGCCTTTACTCTATTTCATTCTCTCTATTCAATGAAAAGGTTTGGGGAAGGTGTTTTTTTGCCCGAAAGCTTTCATTAGATAATGTTTTTATTGTTTGTGATTGTTATATGTTGACCTGATAATGATTTCTATGGTTGCGCTATTAACAATGTTTCTACCTTCAGAAAGATGGAATATGAAAGTGTAATGGTTGGGTCATGAAAATGAACATCACAAACCTAATTCCTTGTAAACAGATGGGTATAATGTTATATTAATCAAAAATCGATAGAGGAGAGAAAAGTAATGACCAAAACGATTCCATCAATTGTTTCAACCCAATGGTTAGAGGAACATTTAAATGATGAAAATATCCGCATATTAGACGCAACAACTTTTTTAAAGTTACCAGATGGTGATGGACTTTACTCTGTAACGAACGGACGAGACGCTTATAAAGAAGAGCATATTCCGGGCGCTGTGCATGCAGATGTAGTAAACGAATTAGCAAACCCAGATGATCCAAAAGCATTTACATTGCCATCTCGAGAAAGGTTCATAGAAGGCATTGAAAAATTGGGTGTCGGTGATGGTACACATGTGATTATTTATGACAAAATCGCTGAAGTCGGCTCACCGAATGCTGCGTCTGATTGGGCATCCCGTGTTTGGTGGCAACTTCGTTTCGAAGGATTTGATAATGTCTCTATCTTAAACGGCGGCTTTAGAAAATGGAAAGAAGAAGGTAGAGAAGTTAAGTCAGGGATTGAATATTATCCGAAAGCGACTTTTAATGGTAGAAGAAGAAGGGAATTATTGGCTACAAAAGAAGATGTCAAAAATGCAATCGATGATCCTAACATAATCATTATGAATTGTCTATCACCAGACGTCTTTAGTGGTAAGAAAAACACTTACGGCCGTCCCGGTCATATCCCTAATAGTAAAAATGTCTTCTTTGCTGACTTATCAGATGATGAATCTCTTCTCATTAAAGAGGAAGAAAAATTACGTGAAATTTTCGAGCCGACCGGTGTATTTGATCCATCTAAAAAAGTCATCACTTATTGTGGCGGTGGGATTGCTGCTACATGGAATGCTTTCATTCTATATACACTAGGCCGTAAAGATGTCGCTGTATACGATGGTTCCATGACAGAATGGGTGCAAGACGAAAACGCGCCACTAGTAACAACCAATAATGAATAAATTCTCTCCACGAATGTTCTCGCATTCGTGGTTTTTTCATATCGTTAAAAATAAGGATTTACATAAATGATCGTTTCCACTATATTCTATATTAATACTAAATAAGGTGTGGACAAATATATGACTCAAAAAAGATTATCCGATTCCATCGCTGATGATATTATCTCTATGATTGTCATTGAGAAACGTTTTCAACCTGGAGATAAGCTACCTAACGAAAATGAATTATCGGAAGAATTGAATATTAGTCGAACGACTTTAAGAGAAGCGATTAGAATCCTCGTTACAAATGGCATTGTCGAAATCAAAAGAGGTAGAGGGACCTTTATAAAAGAAGATTTGGATATTGACCATATGCAACATTTCGGATTGCTTACAGATGCAAAAATTAATGCGAAAGATTTGTATGAAATGCGCTTAATTTTTGAGCCAGAAGCCGCATACTATGCGACCATTCGTGCAAGTGATCAAGAAATGAAAAGAATCATCGATTATGGGTTGCAAATTGAAGAAAAGATTAAAAAGAAGCAAGACCGAACAGCTGAAGAGCAGAAATTCCATCAATCAATCGTTAAAGCGACCCATAATGAATTTATGGAAAAGCTCATGCCTGTCATTTATCAAGCCATCGATAAAGGTGTGATTTTATCAGTCGAAAAAGAAGTTGCAATTAAAGATACATTGAATGATCATCAAATGATTATGGATTTTATGAAGAATCGTAACCCTGAGGGAGCAAGAAGTGCGATGAAAATTCATATATTACATGCAATGAGTGAATTAGGAATTGAATAAAAAAGCAAAAAAGAGCATCTTTTTATAAAAGATGCTTTTTTTGTCTAACAACGTTATTGACAGCAGACAACATACGTTTTACAATACATTATACAAATAATCAAAATAATGAAAATTGAAGGTGTGGTTGTAAATGAGAAGAAGCGATACGATTAAACTTGGAGTAGATAGAGCTCCTCACCGTAGTCTTTTATATGCGACAGGAAAAGTAAAAGCAAAAGATTTAGAGAAACCATTTATTGGTGTATGTAATTCATATATTGATATTATTCCTGGACATGTTCATTTACGAGAATTTGCAGATGTGGTTAAAGAAGCAATCATTGAAGCAGGTGGCATTCCCTTTGAATTTAATACAATCGGTGTTGATGATGGAATAGCCATGGGGCATATTGGTATGCGTTATTCCTTACCTAGCAGAGAGTTAATTGCTGATAGTGCAGAAACCGTTATTAATGCCCACTGGTTTGATGGCGTCTTTTATATTCCAAACTGTGACAAGATCACTCCTGGTATGTTAATGGCAGCTGCACGTACAAATGTTCCTTCCGTCTTTGTTTCAGGTGGTCCGATGGAAGCAGGAACGAGTGCCAGCGGAAAACAACTTTCATTAACATCCGTTTTCGAAGGCGTAGGCGCCTTCAAGTCAGGAAAAATGACAGAAGAAGAGTTCAATGATATTGAAAACAATGCGTGTCCAACATGTGGGTCTTGCTCAGGTATGTTTACTGCTAATTCAATGAACTGCTTAATGGAAATGCTAGGTGTCGCTCTTCCTGGGAACGGATCGATTGTCGCTACAAGTGCGAAACGGAAAGAGTTAATCTATGAAGCTGCTAAACATTTAGTTCGGATGATTGAAGAAGATGTGAAACCACGTGACATTATTACGAAAGAAGCCATTGATGATGCCTTTGCTTTAGATATGGCGATGGGTGGTTCGACGAATACGGTGCTTCACACTTTAGCAATCGCAAATGAAGCTGGCATTGATTATAATCTAGAAGATATTAATAATATCGCTGCTCGTGTTCCATATTTAGCAAAAATTATGCCAGCATCAGATTATTCAATGGATGATATTAATAAAGCTGGGGGCATTAGTGCAATCATTAATGAACTAACGAAGATTCCAAATGCCATTCACCCAGAGAGAATAACGATTACCGGTAAAACAATGGGTGAGTTGGTAAGTGGACATGACATTACTAATGAACAGGTCATTCGTCCAAAAGATAATCCCTATAGCCCAGTTGGTGGACTTTCCATTTTATATGGAAATATCGCCCCTGAAGGTGCTGTCATCAAAGTCGGTGCAGTGGACCCAACTATTCAAGAATTCGAAGGAGAAGCGATTGTTTTTGAATCACAAGAAGAAGCACAACAAGCAATCGATAATGGAGCTGTAAGAGAAGGTCATGTTGTTGTCATCAGGTATGAGGGACCAAAAGGTGGGCCAGGAATGCCGGAAATGCTCGCGCCGACTTCAGCCATTATGGGTCGAGGGTTAGGCAGTTCAGTTGCTTTACTAACAGACGGCCGTTTTTCCGGAGCATCACGTGGGATTTCCATTGGTCATATTTCTCCAGAAGCTGCTGAGGGTGGGCCAATCGCACTTATTGAGAATGGAGATATCATTGTGATTGACTTACCTAACAGAACGATGAACGTAAAATTATCTGATGAAGAATTAGCTGAGCGAAAAAAATCATTACAACCATTTGAACCAAAGATTAAAAATGGCTGGTTAGGAAGATACTCTAAACTGGTTACAAATGCATCAAAAGGTGGCGTAATGAGCATTTAATTATAGTAAAGTAAGAAACTTCATTTGAGCTAATGAGGTTTCTTACTTATTATTTTTTAAGGCAATTACTACATTGATTTGGTTATGGGCGAACAAAGTAACTGGCAAGCCCAATATTCTGGAAATATTACAACATATCAGAGATTGGAGGGTGAGATTCCACAGAGTTATTTATTTCCGTATACTTTAATTTTGCTGAAAATCCCATCAGCACTCTCAAACTTGAGGGAATATGTTTTCTCTTTGTTTAAATATATATAACAATACGTTTAAATGTTTGGGCTGAATCTACACAAGAACATAAAAAATTTTTAAAAGTCTCATCTAAAAAGGGAGAACTCTTATAGTAAGGAGGACATATGGAAAAAGAGTATCTTGGTAAATGTAGCCGTTGTGGTGAAGGGATTTATTGTCATGGTGGATTTTTAGGTGGAGTTCTTGAAGAAGATGGTAAAATGACTTGTTTTTCTTGCATTGAGGAAGAAAAAGTTGGCTATCATTCAAAAGAAAAAATAGATCAATAATGCCATATTAGGCTAGAAGTTCTTTCATTAACTAGAAACGGGAACAAGATTAGAAAACGAACGAAAAAACTCCGGACTTCCACACCAATGGAAACTATTTTAATAAACGGATTCATAAAAACCACGAGTCTCGGAAGCTAATTTTAACAATTAATGACTTTACATCATCGTACATTTGACGTTAGTCACCTCGTGATTTGATAAGAGGAAAACTCGAGAGTGACTGTACTCTTTTTTCTTGTATAGAATTTTCTCGAACGGTCCACAATACTCCTTAATAGAAGGGAGTGAAGCAGTTTGACAAAAGTACCTAATAACGGCAGTAAGAACCAAAGTTCACCGCGAGGAAATCAAAGCGCAATAAGTGGTGATAATAGTAAGGGAAATAAACGAAATAAAGATCAAAAAAGCAAAACAGAATAGGATAATTTTTGGCTTGTTAGCTTTTGAAGTTAACAAGCTTAGTTTCACTCAATACGGACGTTTGATTGGCAGTCGGCATTTGGATGGTGAAAAGCTTAGAGTCAGCTAAATCTCGTAGTGTTGGTGCAAAAAGAAAATCCTACTAAATGACTCAATCCCAATACTGAGTCGGCATAGTTTAGAGTAATTAACTTACCATTTAGTATGATTGCCTCTCTTAATACATTGCATCCATTTGTTGAAGCTGAATATTTGTGCTCAGACGAAAATATAATTTAAGACATGGTAAGTAATTTATTTAATGAAATGCCATTGAGGAGTTGCTCCTCAATGGCATCTTTCTTATTCTCATTGGGCTTCTTTAGCTCTCACTACTATCAATTATCGCAGTTACTTCGATTTCTACAAGCATTTCTGGAACGGCGAGGGAGGAAACTTCTAGAAATGTGTGTGGTGGTCGTGGGGCGCCCTCTAGTTCCTCTCCTTGCACTTCAAAGTATGTATACATATTATTTCGATCAGTGACATACCCCGTCATTCGTACGACGTCGGCAAGTGTTGCCCCATGTGCGGCGAGTATGCTCTTAATCTTTCGAAATGCAATTTGCGTTTGTTTGCGGAAGTCGTTTTCTCCTAAGATTGTGACTGAATGAAGATCTGTAGCTTCTGGGTCTTCAGAAGAAACACCTGAGAGGAAAAGGAATTTTGTGCCATTGTTCTCAACAATAACAACGTCACTGAACAAATCACGCGCCCACCCCTTATTGTGATTAATATTCTTCTTAATTACGTTCTTTTGGCTCATAATGATCTCTCCTTTTCAGTTTGGTAGATACGAAATATCTCTGTACCCACCACAAATATAAAATAAATATCAAAACCTGAGTAAATGAACATTCTGTGAATTTTTCTGATGTTGTTTAATAAATAATCGAATATAATATGAAGCCAATAGTAATTGATTAGGAGTAGAACAAGGTAGCATAAATCAAGTAAGGGTTTACGCCACCTTTTCATTACTTATATCTGAAAACTGTCTATGTCGAAATATTCTTTGAAATGTGCATTGTTCAATAAGTTGTTTTATGGTAAAAATAAGTTAATGAAACTCATATACAGCTACATTACCTTAAGTGATACTTCATTAAAAAAAATGTAGGGAGCGGTGAGTTATGGAGAATAAACGTTTTGAAACAATATATACTCAAGGGAAAATAGAAACTTTTAAGATCATTCGGGATAATGAAACCGGAGTCATGTATATGTTCCATTATGCAGGTCCGACAAGTGGATTAACGGTCATGGTTGATCCAGAAGGTAAACCTTTAGTAGATAAGGACTTTAAGAAATAGTGTGTAATTTATTATGTGAAAATTCAGTTCATTTTTGTAGATAAGTGTATGGTTGAACATGCGAATAAATGAAAAGGAATTTCAGTTGTTCCCCTTTGAAACTGTTAAAATTCGGTAGGATTGCTCCGATTTATCTGCTTTTATACGTGCGAGATTTCACGCTATGTATTGAATAGGAGAGTTCGTGTTGAAAGAAAATGATTTATATATAAGGAAAATGACTAAACATGACTATCAGTATATGAGTAAATGGTTAAGTACTAAAGAAGTGTTGACATTCTACGGAGATGTTAATGAACCTTTTTCTTTAGAAATGGTGAAACAGAAATATGGTCCTCGTATAGACGGCGAAATCAATGTCCCTCCATTTATCGTAGAACTCAAAGATCAACCGATTGGATTTATGCAGTATTATCCTGTAGATAATGAGTATTTTGGTTTTGAGGGCAATGAAATTATCTATGGAATCGATCAGTTTATCGGTGAACCAATGCTTTTCGGAAAAGGTATTGGGACGAGAATGGTGAAACTATTTGTGGCATACATTGCGCAAAGAACAGAAGCAAAAATGGTTATTTTAGATCCTGCGACAAACAATCATCGTGCTATTGCTTGTTATGAAAAAGTTGGCTTTACGAAAGTGAGAAAAATGAATAATGATAGTAATTGGTTAATGGCATATTCTTTGATGTGTAGTGAACAATGTAATAGTAAAAGAAATTAAAATTATGTTCGATTACTTTAAGCGATCATATTGACTAAGCTTCTTCATGTTGAAGGAAGCTTTTTTTGTGAAAAGTTATATCACTTTATGATATAACTATAGACACTTATATCATAAAGTGATACATTAATAATATATCCATTTATGATATATCAAAAAAAGATACAATAAGGATGATGAAAATTGAAATCAGAAGGGCAGATAACCGATTCTATGTTTTATATAATGACGGCACTAACCCGTCCAAGGCATGGATATGCAATTATGTCTTTGATCGAAGAGACTACACAAGGAAGAATAGCCATTGGACCAGCCTCGATGTATACGATTATAAAGAAGCTCTTAAAACAAGAATGGATCTATTTGCAGGACGGTTCAGACTCAAGAAGAAAAGTATATGGACTGACCCAACAAGGTAAATTGGCTTTAAAAGAGGAAGTGGATGTGAGAAAGCTAATGCTTCAATTAGCAGAAGAGGGATTAGGAGGAATAGACAATGAGTAAAACAAAGTATATGATGTCAGGTGGATTGGCATTTGCAGAAAGTACCGATATGGAGAAACTGAGACAACAGTCTCTTAAAGGATGGCATGTTAAAAAGCTCAGTTTCATGGGATATACATTGGTGAAAGGTGAGAAAAAAGAGTATATATATAGCATAGATTACCGTACAGTGGAAGAAACTGAGGAAGAGGAATACTTAAGTTATTTTGAAGACGCAGGCTGGAAGCATGTTTTCTCAGAAGCAGGTATTCATTTATTTCGTGCCGCTCCTGGTACTGAACCAATTTATTCAGATAAAGAAACACTTGCCCAAAAACACGAGGAGTCTTTAAGTAACACGGCAAGATGGGTAGGAGCATTAGTGGTGTTTGCAATAAGTTATTGGACGGGTACAATACTTACAACAGGAATGATCGCAAATATATTAACGGTTGTAGCAGTAATATTAACGATTCTGGCAATACCAGCTGTTTGGACAGCGATGAAAATTCAATCAAATAAATGGAAAGTACAAGGGAAACAAAAAAGTGTATTTTTGATGAATACAATGATGATTTTAATTTTTGCTACATTGACAATTTCTCTGCTATATGTAAACGGACCAAATGATGCAATTAAAACGCTCGCTTATATGCTTATAGGAGCCACTTTACTACCAACACTTATCTGGTTTGTATTTTCTTTATACTATAAAGTTGCTGGGAGATAAGACTAAATTTTTCGTTAATTACAACTGAAGATCTCATCCATTTCTAAAGGAAAGTTATTTAGAAGAGGCACCCACCAGTTTATGTATTAATATTCATCTTTCAAGGTAGATTATTATGTAAAATAGGTTATTGAAAAGATCAATACCTCTTCAATAGTATTTCTTAGATCACGAAAAAAAGGCATACATGGATGCCTTTTTTTTCGTGGTTAACTAAATAATCCAACCATAATCGCGGTTAAAATTGATGCCATTGTCGCTGCTAATAAAATCTTTAAACCTGATTTGGCAACAACAGCCGCTTTCTCACCATTAATAGCTTGAATCGAACCACTAATAATACCAATTGAACTAAAGTTAGCGAAAGAGATTAAGAATGTTGAAATAATCGCAACTGTTTTCTCTGAAAGATCTCCAATTAGTGGTTGGAATTGTAACATTGCAACAAATTCGTTTGTAGCAAGCTTTGTTCCCATAATTGAGCCAGCTGTAATAATTTCATTTGATGGTATACCCATCAACCAGGCAACAGGAGCAAATATATAACCTAGTATCGTTGTTAGATCCATACCGAATATTCCATCAAACATCGCATTAAGTAAAGCCATTAACGCAATGTAGGCAACGAGCATAGCTGCAACGATTAAAGCCACTTTACCGCCGTCAAGTGCACCATTTGAAATCGCTTCAAATAATGATTTAGACCCGGTCACATCTTTTACATCAATTTCTTCTTTTTCGTTGTTTTTAATTGGAGCGATCATTGTCGCGATAATTAAGCCTGAAAGCGAATTCAAAATCATTGCAATTAAAACGTATTGAGGAGGAACCATTGTCATGTAAGAGCCCATAATACTAGCTGATACACTCCCCATTGCTGATGTACTAATAATGAATAATTTGTTATCACTCATTTTTGCCAAATGCGATTTAATCGCCAATAATGCTTCACTTTGACCAAAGAAAATAGAGTTAATACTATTGAATGTAACTACTGTTGATAGACCAGTGATTTTTGCTAAAAACCCACCAATGTACTTAATAGCTAGAGGTAAAACTCTAATATAAGTAAGAATGGATAATAGCGCTGAAGTGAAAATAATGAGCATGAGTACATTCATAAAGAAGACTGTTTGTCCTTCTTGTACCAAGCCACCTAATACAAAATCAATACCTTCATAACCAAAATTTAAAACAGTTGTTACGCCGTTAGAAACCCATTCAACTAACTTTAAACCAATGGTTGTTTGGAACATGAATAAAGTAATGATAATCTGTAAGCCAACCATAATAGCAATCGCTTTATAGTTGATATTTTTCTTATCATTGGAAATGAGGTATGCTAAGCCGAGAACGAGAAAAAAGCCTAAAATCCCAATTAAAATATTTACCATGATGTCTCCCCTTAAAAATTTTACTCCAATAGTATTGATGATAAGGTAGTATGACATCTGATGTCAAATGAATATTAGAAAACTAGAGAAATTTAAATATTCAATGTTTTGTATAATAAACCTACTTATTAGTATCCATAAAGTAGGTAATTAAAAATATTGCATGCTATTCACTTACCTTTCCTTCATCATTTATTAAAATTCAAAGTACAAAAGGTGAGAGTATTCCACATAGAAAAATAACCATCAAAGAAAAATTGCTCATATAAAATGGTAATTTAACAAACATAATGGATGTAAACAGACCAGCTGACCTTAGTTTATTAACATCTAACTCAAAGAAGACTACAATGAAACTTAAAGTAAGAGTATCCTTAAAGAGATATAGCATGTTTAATGTCAATTATTTAATGATCGAACTAGCATAAAGCTATGAAAAATAAATCTTTGAATTATAGCCAACCCCCATAATTTGATACACTTTTTTGCACGAACATCTAAAGAACTAGGCTATGAAGCAAGGAAAAATTAAGCCTATTTTACAAAAATTAGACGTTTATCCTTGTCCACTTCGTCTGCTTGTACATATAGTATAGTAATCCTTCTGAAAATTGATTCACCTCAAACGGAGAAAAAGGCAGCTCGCCCAGGCTGCCTTTTTCATTTACAACGTTTAAAGTTCAGTATCTGGTATTTTCCTTATTATAAAGGAATAGTGTTTTCCAGAAAAATACACCTGGATATCAGACTGCAAATATGGCCAATCTTCCTCATTATAGGAAGATTGGCTTTTTTTATATCCATTCATAAATGCAACCTGCTTTTTATCAGTTACATAGTTAAAAAATCTAATGCAATAATCTTAACTCAATAAGATAGGCATATAAATTGCATGCTACATAATTGTTTTTATAACTATGTGGGAAGGTGAGATTTCGATGAAGAAAGAGCTTTGGGATAAAGAAATAAATAGGATGAAAAACAACCATTTTCGTGAACTAATAGGGGTAAGGTTGGAACAAATTGACGATGGAAAGGCGACGCTAATTCTTCCAATAAGCCAAAAGTTACTACAAGCGAATCAAGTTGTTCATGGAGGAGTAATATCAGTTCTAATTGATTCCGTTGTTGGGACAGCTGTTAGAACCATTCTCGCAGATCATTTTAATGCCATGACAGCTGAAATGAATATTAATTATTTTCGCCCTGTTTCTTCAGGTGTAATTAAAGCAGAAGGTAAGATTATTAATAAAGGAAGGACACTAGTAGTTGGCGTAGCAGATATATTGGATGAAGAAGGTAAGCTATTAGCAACAGGGAGAGCAACTTATGTGTTAAAAAGAAAGAAACATTAAACTTAATAATATTCATTAATTAATGTAAATATTGGTCAAAATTACAGCGCTAAAAATTGTATCTGTTTCATTTTAAAAACCAAATATACTATTTTGAAACACAATTATCATTTTTTATTTGAAATTCAATTGCGAATCTTAAGGTCCCCTATAATAAGAGCAGTTATCTGTATTATTTTATTATTAAAAATGGTTTTGGCATAGCACTTGCAATAAGATTAATTATTACTTCATGAAAGGAGTCTTATATGCAAAATGAATTAAAATCAATATTTGAGCCAGAAAGTATTGCCATTATTGGCTGTTCTCCTGACAAAAAGAAAATTGGTGGCAGACCGTTAGATTATTTAATGAAGTATGGATACTTAGGAAGTATTTATCCAGTTAACCCTAATTATGAAATAATTGAAGATATGAAATGTTACGAGACCATTTTGCATGTCCCAAGTGATATTGATCTAGCAATTATTGCTTTGCCACAAAAATTAGTTCTCCCCACATTTCTAGCATGTATCAAAAAGAGTGTGAAGTCTGTTGTGATTTTTAGTGCTGGTTTCTCGGAAATAGGAGAAGAGGGAAAAAAAGACCAAGAAAAAATTACTGCCCTTGCAAAAAAACATCATATCAGAGTATTAGGGCCGAATTGTTTAGGGTTATTTAATGTAAGTAAAAGAATGTATGCTACATTTTCCACAATTTTAGAAAACGAAGAACCATTACCAGAAGGGAAAATTGGTTTTGTAAGTCAAAGCGGAGCGTTTGGATCACATGTTTTCACTTTAGCAAGACAACATCAAATCGGTTTCAGTAAGTTTGTTGCAACTGGAAATGAAAGTGATATCGATGTGGCAGATTGTATCGAGTATTTAATACATGATGAAAAAACAAGTGTAATTGCCTGTTATCTTGAAGGAGCAAAAGATGGAAATAAATTAATCAATATGTTTAAGTTAGCTGCGCAAAAGAAAAAGCCAATCGTCTTACTAAAAGTAGGCAGGTCAGATGTAGGTATGCATGCTGCAATGTCACACACAGGTTCTATGGTCGGTTCTGATTCGGTATATGACACAATCTTTAAACAATACGGTGTGTATAGGGCAGAGACGATTGATGAGTTTATTGATGTAGCTAACGCATATGCGGAATTACCGAGGATGAAAGGGGATCGAGTAGCAATCTTTACAGTCTCTGGCGGCGTAGGGATTATGCTTTCCGACCAAGTAATAGAAAATGGGCTTACTTTACCCGAGACTCCTCAAGATGTTCAAAATCATTTAAAATCCATTATACCTATCGCTGGAGTGAAAAACCCCTTAGATACTACAGCACAAGTATCTTACATGCCGACATTGTTAGAAGATTTTATGAAAGCGGTCTTAAAGAGTAGGCAATATGATGCAGCAATCGTATTTTTAGGGTTTTCTGGATTGAAACCGGATTCATTGTCAACAAAGCTTACATCGCTGATTCATATTAAGCAACAATTTCCTGATATTCCTTGTGTGATAGTTACATTAAGTAATCCTGAAGCAAAAAAAATAATCCACGATTCGGGATTAGTATCAAATGAAGACCCAACTAGAGCTGTAAAGATTCTTTCAGCTATGAATGAATTAAGAAAGTCAAAAATACATCTAGAAAAAGCTTGTGCTAATGAGGAAATGGAGGTGCCACTTGTTCAAATCAATCAACTCATGTCAAATCACAGAAAAGCGTTAACGGAATTTCAAAGCAAAGAAATAGTTCGTAATTACAAGATTCCTATAACAGTAGAAAAATTAGCACTAACCCCAACTGAAGCGGTGGAATGGGCAAATTCAATAGGCTATCCCGTGGTATTAAAGGGGATGTCACCGCAAATATTACATAAAACGGAAAAGGGACTAGTGCAGTTAAATATTAACAATGATCAAGAAGTAAAAGATGTTTTCAATCAACTTAAAACTATTATTGTTAATGAAGAAGAGGCAGCATTTGATGGAGTGTTAATACAGGAAATGATAAAGGATCATTCCATAGAAATGTATGTGGGTGCAAAGAGAGACCCCATTTTCGGGCAAATGATACTTGTCGGTTTAGGCGGAATTTTTATAGAGGTTTTTAAAGATGTCTCTATGAGAAAAGCGCCGGTATCGCCAATGGTTGCAAAAGAAATGGTAGAGGAATTAAAAGCAAGTATGATTTTAAAGGGTTTTAGAGGAAAAACTCGGTACGATATTGACTCATTATGTAACCTCATCTCACAGTTTAGTTTTGTGATTAGCATGCAAGAAGAGCTTTTAGAGGAAGTTGACCTCAATCCTATTATGGTGTTTGAAGGGAGTAAAGGTGTAAAGGTTGCAGACGCATTGATGAAATTAAGTTAAATAAATAACAAAGGAGGAGTCAGTGTTCATGAATTTTACCGTACCAGAAGAAACTTTAGAAATTATAAACGGCTTAAAACAATTTATTGATAAAAGGGTAATCCCTTTAGAAGAAGAAAACGCTGAATTACTCTACAATGAAAGAAATTATTATCTAGAAAATGGCAGACGTCATCCAAAAGTTGAGAGATTAAGAAAAGAAGTAAGAATGGCTTCAGCAGAAGCAGGTTTTTATACAATGTTCGGGGACAAAGAATTAGGTGGTGAGGAACTTGGACCTATTACTGCTTTATTAACGCAAGAAGCGATTGCAAAAAGCTATCCTAATCGAAAACTAATTGACCCTGTGGTTATTCCCTCTCCTTTTACCAATGGAATTACACCAGTGTTGAGAGGGCTAAAACAAGAACTAAAAGATTATTATCTGGATGGGATAAGAAAAGGAGAAAAAACATTATGTTTTGGATTAACGGAACCAGATGCCGGTTCTGATGTTTGGGGGATCAAAACAAAAGCTGTTAAAGTGAACAATGAATGGGTAATAAATGGAACGAAGCAGTGGATAACGAATGCACCTTATGCGGATTACTGTATGTTATTTGCAGTGACAAATCCCGAATTACATGAGAAGAGAAAAGGTGGTATTACTTGTTTCTTTGTTGAAACAAATAGCGAAGGCTTCAATGTAGATTCAGTAATTCCGGTTATGGGGGAATTAGGAGGGGATGCTGGAATTATTAGCATCGATCAATTAAGAGTCCCAGAAGAAAATATTATTGGAGAACTAGATCAAGGGTTTACAAAGGCAATGCACGGGATTAATAATGGAAGGTTAGGGATGAGTGGTAAATGTATTGGATCTGCTCAATGGGCATTGAAACAGGCAATAGACTATGCGAATATGCGAAAAACGTTTGGAAAAACAATAGGAGAGCACCAAACTATACAAAATATGTTGGCGGAATCTGCCATGGATATCTATGCGGCTAGAAATATGGCTTTACATTGCGCATGGAAAATTGAAAACACGAAAAAGCAACCGGTCAAAGAGATCTCGATGGTAAAGGCTTACTGTACGGAAATGTTAGGGCGTGTATATGATAAAGTCATCCAGATTCATGGAGGAGTTGGCGTTTCAAATGAACTAAAACTTGAAGCAGGATACCGTTATGCCAGAATTCTTCGAATCCCTGATGGTACCTCAGAAATCCATAGACGAACAATAGCTAGAAGCCTATTAAGAGGTGACCTGAACTTTAATTAAACAGAAGGAGGAGCTGAAATGGGTAAGCTAAATAACAAGATCGCGCTCGTCACTGGAGGAGGATCGGGAATTGGCAGATCAATTGTCGAGCGTTTTGTTCAAGAAGGAGCTTATGTCATTGTTTTAGATATAGACGAACAATCTTTAAATGAAGCTTGTAATGAAATCAATCACCAGTTTCCAAGCTCCTGTCTTCCGAAGATTTGTGACGTCACATCAAGTAATGAAGTGAACAATGTCATCAAAGATTGTTGGAAAAAACTAGGTACAATCGATATTTTAGTAAATAATGCAGGTGGAGGTTGCATGGAACACCCCATTCACTTATTGGAATTAACAGAGGACATGTGGAATCGTGTATTTGATTTAAATACAAAAAGTATTTTTATAGTATCGCAATCGTTTATTAGGAATCATGTCGAAAAAGGGACACAAGGAACAATCGTCAATATGGCTTCACAAGCAGGAATCAACCCAAATGAGTCGATGAGGCCACATTATAGTGCGGCGAAGGCTGCTGTTATAGGTTTAACCAAGCATATGTCAAAAGAGTTTTCTCCATCAGGATTTAGGGTTAACGCAGTTGCTCCAGGCTATTGTATTAGTGGGGATAGAATGCAGGAAATATGGAAGAATCGAGATATTGAATCTACATTAAGAAATGTTCCAATCGGGAGAGCATCAGTACCTCATGAGCAAGCAGCTGCTGTAACATTCTTAAGCTCAGACGATTCATCTTATATTACAGGTGTAACATTGGATGTTAGTGGTGGTGGATTTTAATAAAAAGATAATAGTAATTCATTGGAGGTTTTTAAATGTCAGAATTATCAGTATTAATGGAAAAGAAAGGAAAAATCGCCTATATCATATTGAATCGTCCAGAAAAATTAAATGCCTTAAATAAGCAGCTGTTAACAGAGCTTGATCAAGCGCTAACCGAAATTGAACAAGATGATTCTATTAGTGTAGTTATCATAAAAGGAAGTGGGCGAGCATTTAGTGTAGGGTACGATGTCGGTAAATACAATCATTCCACTGTCACTGAAGACCGAGATAAATTAGAGGAATTTACGAAAAGATGGTTAAGAATATGGGCGTTTCCAAAACCAATCATTGCGCAAGTACATGGTTTTGCATTGGCAGGGGGTACACAGCTGTTAGCTTCATGTGACTTTGTTATCACAGCTGAGAATGCACAGTTTGGCTTTCCTTCACTGCCTCTTGGAGGAGGGTTTGTAGGAATTTATTGGGGATGGCATATTGGGCACCAACGAGCAAAATTACTAGATTTAACAGCTGGGAGTAGAATTACAGGTATCGAAGCGACAGAATATGGGTTTGCCGCCCGTTGCTTTAACGAAGCAGAGTTAGAAGAAAAAACATTAGAAATTGCTAAAGGAATTGCAAAAACACCTCTTGATATTTTGAAGTTAAAGAAGCAAGCACATAATCGAGTAATGGATATTCAAGGATTTAGAACAAGTGTGATGTTCGGACCAGAGCAAGATGCAATTATCCATACGACCGAAGGGATTCAATCGATTAGAGACAAAATAAATGAGTTGGGTCTCAAGTCAACCATTCAATGGTTTAATGAACAAGAAATTTAAAAGGAGGAATGAGACATATCGGGACGTTCAGAGGGAAAGTAGCAATTATCACAGGCGGTGCAGGGGGAATAGGCGAAGCAACGGTGAAGAAATTGTTGTTTGAGAAAGCAAAGATAGTTGTTTTTGATTTACTACAAGGAAAATGGCAGGACTATTCAGACGATGTATATGAAATGAAAGTAGATATAAGTAATAGAAGAGAAGTTGAAGATGCTGTAAATTGTGTTTTTAAAAAGTTTAATCGAATTGATATTTTAATCAATTGTGCTGGAATATTAAAAGATCATTTAATTGATGATATGTTGGATGATGAGTGGGATACAGTGATAGATGTTAATTTGAAAGGTTCCTTTAATTGTTGTAAAGCGGTTACACCATTCATGAAGAGACAGCAACAAGGAAAGATGATCTTAATTTCATCCGTTGCGGCTTTAGGTGCAAAAGGAAGAGTCAACTATGCTGCTGCAAAAGCAGGAATTCAAGGACTGACAAAATCTTTAGCTATTGAACTTGGTCCCCATGGCATACATGTTAATGCAGTTGCCCCTGGTTATATCGAAACACAGATGAGTAAAGTGTCTGAAGCCGATGCACATAAGAGAGGAATTGATAATTTCAATCAAATGAAGGAGGCGATTCTTAATCGTAATCCAATAAGAAGAATTGGCAAACCAGAAGATGTCGCAAATGTAATCGAATTTTTAGCCACAGAAAAATCTGATTATGTTACAGGGCAAATCATCTATGTATCTGGATCACCGAGTAATTAAAAGACTATTTATCTTATTCGAAGTCTAACTAAAAATGGGAAGAAAAATGAATAAACCCCATTTTTTATTATAGAACCAGTTTTGCTAAATGAATCAATTTGATCTTAGGAAGGAGGATTTATCAATGGAAGCTAACAGCAATACTAATAAAACAATTTCTAATGCTCAATTAAAAGAAATGGGTTATTGGGATTCGACTATGGAATATTTATCGACTATCGATTCTAGTTTTTATACCATATACAAAGACTTCTTGTTAACCCCTTATACGAATAATATATTTGATGCAAAAACAATTGAGCTCATTCATATCGCAATAAACGCTTCTCCGACAAACCTCTGCCAAAGTAAACTAGAAATGCATATTAAAAACGCAATTATTCACGGGGCAACAATAGAGGAAATCTTCGAAGTTCTTAAACTAGTTAGTGTTCTAGGCATGCATACTTGTGCAGTAGGAATCCCGATTTTAGAAGATGAATACAATGCGTACTCGAACCATTCTATGTCAGTATGTTTGAATGAAAAGCAAACAGAGCAAAAAAATCAGTTTATAAAGAAAATGGGCTATTGGAACCGTTTTCGTGACATACTTCTAGTAAATGATGGTCAATTTTTTGAAAGTTATCTTAAATATTTAACAAACCCTTGGGAAAAAGACATAATAAGTGAAAAACTAAAAGAATTTATCTATATTGCTATCGATAGCTCCACTACACACTTATTTGAGAAAGGGTTGCGGATTCATATTAGAAATGCATTGAAGTATGGAGCTACATTTGAAGAGATAATGGAAATTTTTAAAATAGTCAGTACACAAGGAAGTAGTACTTTTCATATAAGCTTGCCTATTTTAGAAGAAGCGATTTCAGAAATATAATTATCAAACTTGATAGTTAAAGTAAGTCAGTTATTGGACTTAAGGAATGCTAACGACACAATAAATAACCTTTATTTAAATTTTTGTAATATTCAGTTAAGATTTTGTTTTTATGCCTGTAAATTAAAGAAATGGAGTGTTGGATAATGCCTATTTTAGGAAAAGATATGACATTTGGACTTTTCTTCTTGAATTCGGTTGCTCCTTGGAAAACTGATGCGGAAGAGTTACGTGATGGTTTAGAACAGATAAAGATTGCTGATCAATTGGGCTTTCATTCCGCATGGATTGCTGAACATAATGCTCGTGCTTATGGTGTTGTTAGTTCTACGTCTGTTTATTTGGCAGCCGCAGCCGCACAAACGAATACGATTATGCTAGGCTCTGCCGTTTCTAGATTACCTCTTCATCATCCATTACAATTGGCTGAAGATATGGCTTTAGTAGATATCATTAGTAATGGAAGATTGTATTTAGGCGTGGGTAAAGGATACGATGCATTAGAATATGAAGCATACAATATTGACTTTGATCAACGCCATGAAAAATACTTAGAATCATTAGATATTCTTACAACTGCATTGAAAAACGATAAGGTTACTTATTCAGGAAAATTCTATGATATCAAAGACATTCCTGTTTATCCGAGACCTGTGCATCGTTCAGGACCGCCGATATTTGTAATGGTTTCTGGTAATGATTCTTCAATCATTAATGCAGCCAAACAGGGGCATTCATTTGTTCTAGGAGGAATAACCAATGAAGATACGAATCACAAAATCGAATTGTATAAAAAGTCTGCACTTGCATCCGGATTATCATCTGAATATGTAGAAGATGCTGTTGCTAGATCAGGAAAGTTACTTTTCTGCTATGTTGCAGAAACGACTGAAGAAGCACAAGCGGAATATAGAGAAGGGCTTGAATGGTATATGAATGAAAGAGATAATCGACCGACGTTTGGTGTGATCGATAGAGAAAGAAATATAGATTACCAACGATTTTTACAATCGGAAAATACATTAGTTGGGTCACCAGAAAAAGTAATACAGGATATACAAGAATACAAGAGAATTACAGGATTAAATAATATTATTCTTTGGATGAATATTGGTGGTCAACCACAACAGAAAGTGTTAAAGTCTATGAAATTGTTTGCTGAAAAAGTGATGCCGTATTTTTCGAAGACGGAAAATTTCATTCGATAATACTTCATAATGAAAACGTTTACTAAAAAGGGGGGTACTTTTATGAGGTACAAGGCAGTAATAATCACGCTGATTATTTCACTCTTATTTATATCAGCCTGTTCTTCTCAAAAAACAGCTTCTGGGGAAAAAATATATGAATTAAACTTAAATGTTTCAGCCGGACCTGTACATCCTTTTACCAAACAAGTAGCAGAGCCATGGGCAAAAATGGTTGAAGAAGAAACGAATGGAATTGTTCAAGTTAACATTTTTCCAAGTGCTGCTTTAGGAGAGCTTTCTTCTGCCTATGAGGATATAAAATCGGGCCTTTATGAAGCTGGCATTGTATCACCTGGTAGACATATAGATACAGATCTTTTCCCGTTAACTATTGGTGATTTGCCTTTTCTAATTGATGACCCCGCAATCGCAGAATCCGTACTTACACAATTCAAAGATAAATATATGAAAGATACTTTTAAAGAAGGACAATTTATGTCTATTTCTTCTACTGACGCTTATCAATTATATAGTACACAACCAATTCGTACGATGGAGGATATGAAGAAACTGAAGATAGCCGATTCGGTTCTTGAAAGAATCGAATTATTCAAAGAGTTAGGAGCTATACCAGTATCTTTAAATAATACTGAATTATATGAATCTGTTGAAAAAGGTATAGTGGACTCCGTTGCCTACACTGCAGTCGGTGCCAATGGATTCAAATTAGAAGAAGTGAGCCCTTATATGACGAAATTGGATATTGGTGTGGCAACACAAATGTTAATGATGAATAATGATTTTTTAGAGAGCTTACCTGAAGAGATAAAAGAGATGTTTTATAAGAAATTTGGTCCGGCATACGCCAGCTTGATTACAGACCTTTATACACAAAGTGCAGAAGAGGCGATAGATATTTTTGAAGTTAATGTAAAAGGAGATGGAGGCGAAGTTATTGTTCCTACTGAAGAAGAACTAGCTACGTTTAGAGAACCTGCAAAAATCGTGATGGATGAGTGGATAGAAATTGCGAATAAGAGAGGATATCCTGGCGAAGAAATGATGGCGTATTTTACAAGTCTACTTGAAGAAGAAGGGATTATCATTCCAGAATAATGAAAAGGGGCTACTAAGTGAGCCCCGATAAATTTTAATAGTAATGATCATTTGTGATTGGAGGGTTAAAGATGTGGGCGAAAATAATTTCCAAATGTACTCAAATCAATAAATGGTTGGCATTCCTCTCATTGATAGTCATGATGATAATTGTTGCCTTTTCAGCTATATCAAGAGGTTTAGGCAGTCCGATTGTCGGAGATGTGGAGCTTGTCCAATTAACAATGGTTACATTGATCGTCGGTGCCCTTTCGTATACTGAAAATCAAAGAGCTCATATTTCGGTAGGGATCCTAGCAGATCATTTCCCAATCAAAGTTCAGTATGTGATTGATTTAATTTCTTCTATATTAATTACGATTTTTGCTTTTTTAGTTGCTTATGTTTTTGTCATCAAATTTGATCTCGCCGAAGCCTCTATCATTCTCAGGATACCTTTTTTCTACTTTAAAGCCCTATTAATATTTGGTTTCATCGGCTGGGGATTTGAATCAATCAAGCAAATAGTTGGTAACTTTAGGTTGCTCACACAAGGAAAGTAGGGAGGGGATTCGTTTGGATGTAACTGCTATAGGTGTGATTGTTTTAGTTTTTGTGTTTATTTTAATGTTTTTAAGAATTCCGATTGTAGTAGCAATGGCGGTACCTGCCTGTATAGGTATTTTATTCTTAAAAAGTGAAAATGCACTGTTTACTGCTATTGAAAGCATCATTTGGCACCATAGTTATAGCTATACATTGAGTACAATTCCTCTATTTGTATTAATGGGACAATTTTTATATGTTGCTGGATTTAGTGACGAATTATACACCGCATTCAAGAATTGGTTTGGAAAGCTTAAAGGCGGATTAGGTATAGCAACTATTGGGGCTTCGGCTATGTTTGCCGCTTCTTCAGGTTCTAGTTTAGCTACAACAGGTACAATTGGGGTAGTCGCATCAAAAGAAATGCTCAAAGCGGGCTATTCTAAAAGCTTAACTGGTGGATCTATTGTAGCAGGAGGAACATTAGGAATACTTATTCCTCCAAGTACCATGTTCATTCTTTATGGCATGATGACAGAGCAATCTATAGGTAAGTTACTTATGGCTGGCATTGTACCTGGGATTCTATTAACCCTTTTTTTTATGTTAACGATATGGATTAGTATATTGATAAAGCCTAGTTTAGTGTCTGGTACTTATGAGAACAATGTACCTTGGAGTGAAAAAGTTAAATCTTTAAAAACGAATGTATGGATTATTTTACTATTTATATTGGTTATGGGTGGAATATATATCGGATTTTTCACCGCTACAGAAGCAGCTGGTTTTGGTGCATTAGGGGCTTTTCTTGTAGCCTTATTAAGAAAAAAACTGACATTTGCCAGATTTCGTGAAGCGATTTTTAGTACAGTAAAAACGACTGGTTTTATTTTCGCTATTGTGATGGGGGCATTTCTCTTAAACTTTATTTTGACGATTACGAGAGTACCGAATCTATTAGCCGACTTTTTATTTAGTAAAGAATTATCACCAACAATGATTTTTTTACTCATTGTGCTTATGTATTTAATTTTAGGAGCCATTATGGATACAATGGCAATGATTGTCGTCACTATCCCGATCATCATGCCAATTATTCAAGCGCTTGAATTTGATTTGATTTGGTTTGGCGTCATTATTGTACTTCTCGTAGAGATGGCCTTAATTTCACCACCAGTTGGGATGAATTGTTTTGTGTTGAAGGGCGTCGTGGACGACCTTGACCTTCAATCCATTTTTAAAGGTGCGCTATTGTTCATGATTCCAATTCTATCATTAATCATATTGTTATATATTTTTCCTGAAATCGCTCTGTTTCTACCGAATTATGTAAGGTGATTTAATTTCCCCAAACATTAGATACAACTTGTTTCCAACAAGGGAGAAAGTTAAAAATGAAAACGTTTACTATAAAACGCCTCTCCCTTCTTTTATATTCAAATTTATAAATTTGTGAAATAATTTAAAAAAATGAATGGAGGTTGAATATGAAAGTAATTAATTCGGTTACGGGGCCAATTGAAATCAACAAGCTAGGTAAAACACTTATACATGAACATTTAAGAACAAGAGCAGAAGAAGTCGCTGTTCAATTCCCCCATTTATACAATCATGATGAAGAATATCAATTTGCTTTAGAACAAGTGCTTGGTGTTAAGAAACAAGGGGTTCAGACTATTTTTGACCCGAGTGTAATGGGACTAGATCGTGACGTCAGATTTATGCAAAGGGTTTCTATGGCATCAGGGGTAAATATCATTGCTGCTACAGGTATCTTTACATTTCATTATTTACCGACACGCTTTATGTTTAATAATACCGACTTTATGGTAGAGCAATTTGTACGGGACATTGAAATTGGGGTTCAAAATAGTGAGATTAAAGCTGGCTTTTTAAAATGTGCAACAGATATCCCAGGGCTTACTCCTCAAGTCGAAAAAGTTTTAAGGGCAGTTGCTCGAGCACACCTGCGTACAGGAGTTCCTATTATGACTCATTCAGTACCCTCCAAAGAAAATGGACTAAATCAAATTGAAATTTTTGAAGAGGAAGGAGTTCAATTGAATAAAGTCCTAATTGGCCATTGTGGGGACACCGATAATCTCGATTATCTTGAAAGATTGTTAGATAAAGGGGTTTATATCGGGATGGACCGCTACGGTCTTACTTCTACATTATCAACAGAGAGACGAAATGCAACAGTAATCGCTCTTGTTCAAAAAGGATATACTAATAGAATGTTTTTATCACAAGATTATTGTTGTACGACAGATAGATATAAACCTGAGAGTTTAAAAAAGGAAGTATACCCAGATTGGTCAATGACTTTTTTATTAGATAAAGTTGTTCCTATGTTGTTAGCCAATGGATTGAGTGAAGAACAAATCAATATTATGCTCTATGAAAATGTGAAAACATGGTTAAATTGATAGAAAATCAACATACCCACATGTTTTAATAAATATTCTTATATAAGGGGGGATGAGGATGAAGTTATTTGTAACCGGTTTTTCACCATTGGATGTATTTGTCGAAGAAGAAATCTCAATAAGAAAACGAAATTTCCAAGAATTAGTAGTGCAAAAATTAGAAGCAAAAGATATTTTAAAAAATCCTACCTATATACAAAATGATGATGTATTAATTTGTGGTGCTACTATATATGAAGAGTTTAAGCGGCGTCAGGTTAGAGGACATTTAATACCATTCCGTGTACAAACAAATGAATTTCTAAAAGCACTAAATCAAGCCGTAAGACTTGGAAATGAAATCAATATTATTAATTATAAAGAAAAATTTTTTAAGGAAGATTTATCGGATTTAGAAAATTTGCTAAATATAAAGATTAACCAATACTCTTATCCGAATGTAGAATCAATTGATGATTTAATAGATGAACTTGTTGCGAAAAAACAAAAAAGTGTTATTGGTTCTGGTTTAATTGTTTCTAAAGCTATAAAAAAAGGATTAAGTGGGTTCATTTGGTATGGAAGAGAAAGTGTAAAACAGGCAATCGATATTGCATTTAATGTATTAACTGGAAGGTTTGAAGAGCAAAGTAACTTAAAACGTCAAGAGTATATATTAGAACATTTTAATGAAGGAGTCATCAGTTTAAACGTAACAAACAGAATCCTCCAAATCAATCAAAAAGCAATTGAATTGTTATCTCTACAAAAATATCGGGATTTAAAGGGGATTTCTATTAATGAAATTGGTGAGTTTGGTTTTATTTCTAAAAGTTCAAAACAAAACGTTCCTTTAAAGGGGAAATTATTTGATTATAAAAATAAAACTTTATTTTTAAACTCATTCCCAATCTATGTTAAAGATATTTTTGATGGAACGGTTATCATTATATCGGATACCGACGAGATCCAAAAGCACGAAAAGAGTATAAGAAAAAAGTTATATGACCAATCCAATCGAGCAATTTACGATTTTCATGACATTGTCGGTAAAAGCACGCCGATTCAAAAGACAAAATTAAAAGCCAAAAAGTTTGCGAAAACCGATGCAAATGTTTTAATCATTGGAGAATCAGGCACTGGGAAAGAGCTATTTGCACAAAGTATACATAATGACAGCTCTCGCGCATCTGAACCTTTTATTGCTATCAATTGTGCAGCTATTCCAGAAAACTTAATTGAATCAGAGTTTTTCGGATATACAGAAGGTGCTTTTACAGGCGCAAAAAGGGGTGGAAAAGCAGGATTATTCGAACTTGCTCATAAAGGTACTGTATTTTTAGATGAATTAGGTGAAATCTCATTAAGCATGCAGTCAAAATTATTAAGAATTCTTCAAGAGAAAGTAGTTAGACGAGTGGGAAGTGCATCGATTATACCAATAGATGTTAGAATTATTGCGGCAACAAATGTAAACCTTCTGGATAAAGTAAAAGAAGGTGATTTTCGCTTAGACCTATTTTATCGTATAAGTGTATTAAACCTTATTTTACCTACATTAAATCAGCGCAAAGAAGATTTGGAAGATTTGGTATTATCTTATACATTTAAGAGATATCCTCATTTTTTTAATACTATAAATGAGCACATCCATGAAATGACAGAAATATTAGCTGAGTACAAATGGCAGGGGAATATTAGGGAATTGGAAAATAATCTCGAACGATTATTTGCCTACTTAGAATCACCAATAAAAGTGACTAGAAAAGAGTTGATTACTAATTTAATTGAAACATTAGAGGATAATGACTTTTCGCAATTAAATTCTGAAATTTATGCAGAAAATACATCATCTCAGGATCTGATAAAAAAGGCAGAGATGAATACAATTAAAGATGTTCTAAATAAAACAAACGGGAACAAAAGTGAAGCGGCGAAATTATTAGGAATTAGTAGAAGTACATTATGGAGGAAGTTAAATGAAGAAGAATTAATTTAAATATAATCATCCCCAATCTAAACACTCTTCAATGTTGCAAAAATCATCGTTTAGGTTCAAATTTGATACATATTAAATATGCTGTTTCATCTAATCACTAGGTTTTTGATTGGCATAGATATTGCATCTTTAATCTTATATTACCAATGATAAAAAAGGAGAGATTAAGCATGCGATTATTAGGTATTTCTGGAACAATAACAGGCTCGAAAACTTTAGTCGTAGTAAATAAAGTGTTAGATGAGATTCAAACCATTCATCCTGAAATTGAGGTAGAGTTACTAGACTTAAAGAATTTTGACATTCAATTTTGTGATGGAAGACATCCTTCTGAATACAATGATGATACAAAGCAACTTATTGAAACCATTTCTTCAGCTGACTTTTATGTTATCGGATCACCTATTTTTCAAGGATCGATAACAGGAGTACTTAAAAATTTGTTTGATTTAGTTCCTCCCGATGTATTTCGCAATAAAGTAATGGGATTTATTGCGACAGGAGGAACTTATCAGCATTATCTTGTAATAGAAAATCAATTAAAACCAATTGCAGGCTATTTTCGTGCATATGTAGCTCCAAGCTATGTGTATGCCCATATTGATCATTTCAATCATAAGAACGAATTGTTTGATAAAGATGTTTTATCAAGAGTGAAAAACTTAGCCAATGAATTGGTTTATATGAATCAAGCATTATACAAAGTTCCTTTTATTAAATAGTGGAGAGACTCATTAATTGCATGTGACCATAAATCCACCTGGGTATATCTGACTGTCCACAACGCTAAATAGGTGAACAGCCAAACGTTAACAAAAGCCATTGTATAAAATACAAAACAAAAATTTATGAATTTTTATTGAAATATAGATACTTTTTGTAAATGTTTAAATGAATCATCTTGATTAATCCTTTCCAAATAAATATTGGTTGTAGATATATCTGCATGGCCAGCCCAATCTTTGACAACGGCAAGCGGCACATCGTTTTCTAGTAACATCGTAACAAATGTATGCCTGAACCAATGGGGAGAGACATTTGATTGTTTTCCTGCTAAGGCAACTGCTTCCTTAACAATTTTATACAAGGCAGGATAAGATAATCTCTTTGGGTCTGTCTCAATATCATTCTTGTTGTATATGGAGAAGAAGAGAGGTGCAGTATCATTTGTATTCCATTCTGTGGGAGCAGAGATACTTTCTCTATAAGTGAATAGAACTGCTTTTACTTCTTCACGAATCGGTATGGAACGGTTTTTTTTCCCTTTTCCTATGACGTCTGCATAAAGAGCTCCGCGACGGTTGATACGAAAACTTCCCCAGTTTAAACTTAATAACTCACTAGCGCGCATGCCAGTTGTATAAAGTAAATAACCGATTAATAAATTGCGAGTTTGCAGTGCTTCACGATTTTTATTCGTTTTTACAATTTTAGGGAAGCAGGATATCAGATGTTCAGCATCATTGGGAGTTAACTCTCTTACCTGACTCCCATCTTGTTTTGTAATATGCCCCTTTTTACTAGATGGTTTTGAAACCCATGTAGATAAATGCGCAGCGTAAAATTGCGTCTCGTATCCAAAATCTAAAATTCGACGAAAGAATTCCAGTTTTCTAATTGCGGATTTCGGGGCGTATTTTTCATTAATATAATGATTATATGCTTTCACTTCAAGAAAACCGATCTCTTTAAACTTCAGCTGATGTTCATTCATAAATATTAACAATGTTTTAGCATCAGTCCGATAAGCTTTCAAAGTATGGGGAGATAACTCTTTATTACTTGTAAAAACCTTTACGACAAAAAACATTTCAAGTAATTCTTGATCACTGGCATTTTTCAAGTTGAGATTTCGATTTGAATCTAAGAAGTTACTATCCTTTAATCGATTTCGTAATTGAAGTAAATAAGCTTCATTTGAAAGTGTATGTAATAAAACTAATTCATCCATAAGAAGGACTCCTTTTTAATTAACAATAATATTATTATGTATAGTAAAGATAATGCGTAATTATCTTTACTTATATATTATCATACGAATCTAAGAAAATAAAATAATACTTTTCCATTAATTAGGATGCTTGAGAATCGCTCTCTGACGAAATTATCTTTTTTTATGTAGGTAATTGTTCATTCGCTTTCTATAAAATATATCTTGGTATATAGGGATATTATTCAGATAAATTTAGGAGTTAGATTTCAAAATTGTTTTTAGTAAATGTAACAAAAATACCTTATAATTAATGAGATTTAACTAAAAACCACAAGGGAGGGATGGAAAGGAAATGGAGAATGTGATTTGTGCTAGGTATGGATTCGGAAGGGGGCTATTCCTATTCTCCGAAGAAGAGTTTTTTGTTCATCAATTGTACAAATTAAAGTCAGTAATTAGTTGGCGATTTTCTATGAGTTCATTTTCATCATGTATTTTGATTTTAAAAAAGAGCTGAACCGTAAAATCATAATTCATTGCTTTTCGGATAGCAGTTTTTTAAGCTTAAAGTAAAAAAGCAATGTTTCTGCACAAATAGCTTGCGATTCGAGCAAGTGCATCTACGGGATTCTGATTCCAAAGGCCAATGCAATCTGCCTTAAAGACAAACAGAAAAAGGCATGATATATCTATGCCTCTAATCTCTTTTATACTTGTCAATCAAAAGTGATAAAATGGGATTAAGAATAAGTTTTATGTTCCTTCAAATAAGGAACTAACCCACCTTCATTTAGTATCTTTACCATTACCTCAGGGATTTGTGTCCCCTCATATACTTCATTTTTTGATAAGTTTATCACTTTTCCGTTCTTTAAATCTGCTTCTACTTCATCATTCATATTAATAGAGTGATTTTTCACCTCAATAACAGGTAAGCCGATGTTAATTGCGTTACGGAAGAATATACGCGCAAAGGATTGGGCAACAACGGCAGAGATCCCTGCTTTTTTTAACGCAAGAGGGGCCTGTTCTCTTGATGAGCCACAGCCAAAGTTGCTTCCTCCAACGATGATATCACCTTGTTTTACTCTTGAGCGAAACTCAGGATCTAAATCTTCAAGGACATGATCGGCTAAGTCTTGTAGATTTAGTGTTTTAGTATATTTGCCAGGTATAATCCGGTCAGTATCGATATTATCTCCGTATACATGTGTTTTGCCTTTAATAATCATGAAAACGCCTCCTTTAGTGTTGTAGGGTCAGTGATTTTACCATTCAAGGCGGAGGCTGCAACAGTTGCTGGAGATGCTAAGTATACATTGGAATGGCGATTTCCCATTCTTCCTTGGAAGTTACGATTTGTCGCAGAGATAACGTTTTCTCCGTTCCCAGGTACCCCTTGGTGCGTACCAACACATGGCCCGCAGCCTGAAGATATGAAAGATGCGCCTGCTGCAGTTAAGATCTCCACAGTCCCATCCTTTAGTGCATCTAGTAATACCTTTTGCGATGCGGGAGCAATGATTAGGCGGACATCTGGGTGAATGCGCTTTCCTTTTAGAATCTCAGCTGCCGCATGTAAATCTTGCAATCTGCCATTTGTGCAACTTCCGATAAAAGCCATTTGGATAGGTGTGTTAATGGCTTCAGCAATATCTCTTACATTATCTGGAGAATGAGGGGTGGCAATTTCAGGATTAATTTGGCTGACATTAAATAAATATTCTTTTTCATATGCTGCATCCTCATCACCATATATATGATCGAAATCGTATGGAAGCTCTAATCCTGTAGTATCAACAAAGCAAGCTTTAGCCCCCATTTCAATGGCCATATTGGAAAGAGTCATCCGGTCATCAAGTGAAAGTAATTCGACTGCAGGGCCTGTGAATTCGATTGCTTTATAGGTTGCACCTTCAATTCCTAGCTGACCGACGATATATAAAATTAAGTCTTTAGCAGACACACCTCGTTGCAGCTTTCCATTCAAAGTGATTTTGAATGAAGCAGGTACTTTTAGCCAAGTTTGCCCTGTCAACATGACTCCTGCCAAATCGGTTGAACCCACACCTGTAGCAAAGGCACCCAATGCACCATATGTACAAGTATGGGAGTCCGCACCTAAAAATAATTGACCTGGCTTCACATGATGATTTTCTACCATCAGCTGATGACATATGCCTTCACCGATGTCGTAAAGCTTTATATTCTGAGCTTTCGCAAACTCTCTCATGAATGTATGAAGATTTGCGATTTTTTCGTTAGGCGCTGGTGCAGCATGGTCAATAATAAGGAAAACCTTTTTTGCATCCCATACCTTCCATCCACCCATATCCTGAAAGGCCTTAATTGTAAGAGGGGCAGTTGTGTCGGTAGCCATCACACCATCGACATTGACAATTGCAATTTCATTTTGCTTAACTTGTTTATTTGCATGTGCTGATACGATTTTTTCAATAATGGTTTGTCCCATAATGAATCATCCTCCTAATTTTTGATAACCCATCATAGCTGATAATTTTTCTGCTGACTGTATGGCTGCTTTTATAAATAACTGTTTATTATTATCTAGCCTTGCTGATAGCCCTGAGATAGAGAGTCCGCCAATTAGCTGCTGCTGGCTATTTAAAATGGGGGTGGAAATCGCAAATGCTCCGATAATTCGTTCATCCATGCTGAAGGCAAATCCCTGCTCCTGGAAAAGTAAGAGGTCCTTTTTTAATTCTGCTGTTTCATTCTTCGTCAATCCGGATCCTTCAATAACTTCTTCAATTAGTTCGTCTTTAGAAAAGGCAAGCAGCAGTTTACCTGAAGCCCCTTTATAAAGAGGGTAAGGAATGCCTAAGTTGATAAACTGTCGAATATCTTCCTTTCCCTCTAATTTCTCAATACATATTCTCGAAGCTCCTTGTATGATATTCAAACTTATTGTTTCTTTCGTAATCTCATTAAGCTCATTCATGATAGGCAGGGCCATTTTTCTTAAATCTAGATTTTCAGTAACAATCTGGGCGAAATGTATAAAAGGTAGACCAAGTCGGTAAGTATTCATAGCTGCATTTTTATTAATCAGTTCTTTTTTCATCAAAGAAGAGAGTAATCGAAAGACCGTTGTCCGATTCAGCCCTGTGCGTTTGACGATATCATTGAGTGAAAGCTCCGGTGTTCGTGTTGTGAAGCAATATAATAGTTCAATCGCTCTTTCAACAGATTGAACCGTTTCAGTTTCATTTGTTTTCAAATTTTAATCCCCTTATTACATATTATGAACAACATGTTCACGATACGAACATACAAACATCGTAAGGGAAGTATTAGGAGAAGTCAATACAATTATCAGATTTATTAAAATTTAAAATTAATTCAAAACTTTTTAATGAAATTCATTGACTTAAAAATTTAAATAGTGATAGAATTTATAAAAAATAGAACACGTTTCATAATATGGAACAATAGAAGGTGGCTGAATGGAATATCAACAAGTATTAAGTGAGTACGCAACCAATTTTCAACTTCATGATGCATCAGAAGAAGTAAAACGGAGAGCGAAATTAATCATTCTTGATTCAATAACTGCCATTATCCATGGAAATCAGTCTTCACATATGCTCAAGCTACAAGAGGATATCAGTCAGAATGAAGCCAATAAAGGCTACGCAACTATTGTAGGCAGACAAGCTTCTATTAACCTTCAGATGGCAGCCTTTATTAATGGGATTGCAATGGTGAGTGAGGAGATGGATGAAGGTAATCCGATAGCAAAAGGGCATCCAAGTTGTCACTTCTTTCCTACTTTATTGGCCTATGCTGAAACGAGTCACTGCAATGGAAGGGATTTTCTAAAAAGCTTTATACTCGGCTATGAGATTGCAGCTAGAGCAGGGGCAGCTATCACCTTGCGAGACGACATACATCCCCATGGAAACTGGGGAGTAATTGGGGCTATTTTTGCTTTAGGTAAAATGAAAAACTATCATGCACATGATTATGAGCGAGGGTTTTATTTAAGTAGCTCATTGCCTAATGTCTCTTTATGGCAGCCGGTGTTAGAAGGTCATCGGTTAAGGGATGTATACGTTGGTTTGAATAATATGCATTCATTTTTAATTGACCATCTTATTACAGCTGGTTTTTCGAGCAGTCCTAACGCTATGAAGCAAATTTATGGTGGTGGAATATTAGGAAAGCGTTTTCAAAGCGAAAAAATAATTGAAAAGCTGGGCGATGAATACTACTTGCTGAAAACATATTTCAAATTCTATGACTTTTGCCGTTTTTGCCACTCTCCTATGGATGGAGTAAATAAACTATTAAAAATGGAAACAATTGTCCCTGAAGATGTGGAGAGAGTAGATATCTTTACCTATTCAATGGCAGCTATGCTGAATAATCAAAATGTGAAAAATGCATATGCAGGCAAATTTTCTATACCATATGCTGTGGCAAGCTTATTTTATCCAAAGAGAAATCAGAACGAAGAGAGGCTCAATTTTGCCGAGAAAGTATTTGTTCATGAAGATGTTAATATGACACAATTGCTTCCTGACCAACGGAATTCACGTGTTGTACTGAAAATGGTAGATCAAAGGCAATTTAATATGGCTGTTAGTGGAGCTAGCGGAGATGCCTATGAGGAAGGACTTGAAGAAAGAGTAATAGAAAAAAGCGAAAGAACTTTAGCAAAGGTGCTTAGCTGTCAGCGTGCGAAGAAACTTATAGAAGAAATCTTATCTATAGAAGATTCTGATGATATCGCAACAATCACAGAACTGATGCGACCGACTAATTAATTATCTAAAAATAAAAAATTTTGTAAATAAATATGACATCTTAGTTGTCATTATTTTATAAAGTGTTACCATGATAATTAAATGAAACAAGTTTCACAATATGGAACAAATTGGAGGATTTGAAATTATGTGGGATGCTGAGTTAGATGTAGCTGTAGCAGGTGCTGGTGGCTGTGGCTTGGTGGCTGCATTAGCAGCAGCTGAAAAAGGCTTAGAGGTAGGAGTTTTTGAAAAAACAGATTTTGTTTTGGGCAATACAGCTGCTAGTGCCGGAATGATTCCTGCAGCGAATACAAGATTTCAGAAAGAGGAAGGAATTTTTGAGACAGCAGAAGAGATGACAGAGGATATCTTAAGGAAAAATCATCATGAAAGTGACTATGATTTAACCTTAGCTTTATGTAAAGAGTCGGGGCCATTAATTGAGTGGATGGCAGATAAGCTGCAAATTCAGCTTTCATTAGTAAAAGAGTTTAAATATCCTGGGCAAAGGAATTTCCGAATGCATGCACCGCCCTCAAGATCTGGACTGGAACTAATAAAAAAGCTTAAACAAGCTGTTGCAAAGAGTGACAAAATATACTTGCTATTACAATCAGAGGTAAGCGAATTAATAACAAATGAAAACAATGAAGTAATTGGAATTGAAGTAAAAACAGATGATGGTGTCCAGCGAATTAAAGCGAAAAAAGTCATACTAGCAACAAATGGGTTTGGAGCAAATAAAGAGATGGTAAGTAAATATATTCCTGAAATAGCAGATGCGCTCTATTTTGGCTATGAAGCAAATACAGGTGATGCTATTAGAATGGGCGAGAAAGTGGGAGCATCATATGCCTCCTTAACAAGTTATCAAGGGCACTCTGCTGTTGCAAAGTCACAAGGTATTTTAGTTACATGGGGAACGATAATGATGGGCGGATTTATGGTCAATCAAAATGGCGAGCGATTTGGAGATGAATCTCATGGATACTCAGAATTCGCTGTTCAAGTATTAAATCAGCCAGGGCAATGCGGATATATTATTTTCGATCAGCACATATATGATCAGTTGATTAGCATTGAGGATTTTAAACAACTAGTTGAGATGAAGGCTTTTAAAACAAGTGATTCGATTGATAAGTTAGCGAAGATGTTAGACTTACCTACGGAAAATCTACAAAAAACCTTCAAATTAGTTGATGTAGCTGTTGAAAAAGGCATAGATGCATATGGAAGAACAGTATGGCCGAAGAAGCTTACTCCAACTTATTATGCGATCAAGGTATCGCCTGCTCTTTTCCATACACAAGGAGGTTTGCAAATAAATTCCAATGCTCAGGTGATAAATAAGAATGGTAATTCCATTAAAAATTTATATGCTGGCGGAGGTGCCGCGGTTGGAATTTCAGGTAACCATTCTTATGGTTATATGTCAGGAAACGGCCTCTTAGCTGCATTAGGTTTCGGGAAAATTGCCGGAAACCATGCGGCACTAACAATTTTAAATGAAGGGATAGAAATATTATGACTAGACCATGGGAAGATATGTTGACTGAGGTAGATAGAATGGTAATTCAAAAAGGAGGATATGGAAAAAAGAGAGGATTAGGGAAAAAGCCTGCTCTTGTTATTATAGATATTCAACATAACTATGTAGGGGCAAACCTCCCGATAGCAGATCAGCTTGAAACATGGCCAAGTGGGGGAGGTGCAAAGGCATGGGAATCGATCGAGAAAATAAAGAAAATGAAAAAGCTGACAGATCAATTAAATATACCAACAATCTATACAAGGAATGTGCAGAAGAAAACCATCAATTTTGATTCATTTGCGGTTAAAGCTGAACGAGATAATTCTAAGTACATTGACGGAAGACCTGAGGCGCAAATTGTTTCTGAACTAGAGCCAGAAAGCAAGGATCTTGTTGTTGATAAAAGCTATGCAAGCGCCTTTTTCGGTACGCCACTGATTAGTTATCTAGTAAAAATGGGCGTCGATACATTGATTATTGTAGGTGGTTCGACGAGTGGATGTGTCCGTGCGACAGCCGTAGATGCAGTCACGCATAATTTCAATGTGGCTGTTGTGGAGGACTGTGTTTATGATCGGATCGAACTGTCTCATAAAGCCGGTCTACTTGACCTATGGATGAAGTATTGCGACGTATCACCGTCAGAAGAAATTTACGATTATCTAAAACAATTTCAAGAAGGAGGAGTTAAAGTTGAAGGTTAATCAACTGATTAAAAATGGGTTAGTCGTCTTCCCTAAAGAAGGAGTTAAGGCGGTTGATATCGGTGTCATTAATGGTAAAATTGCTGGTATTTATAATCAGAACACAGAGATAGAAGCTGATGAAGTAATTGATGCAAACCGTTTACATGTGTTCCCTGGAGTGATCGATGCCCACCAGCATCTAGGAATCTATAACTCAATTGAAAAAGATTTTCTTGATACGAAACAGCATGCCGTTGGAGGTATTACAACGATTGTCAATTATGATCGGCAACCAGTTAGCTATTTGGATTTTTTTCCTAAAGTACAAGATATCGGTGAAAAACATAGTTATATTGACTTTACATATAGCTTAGGTATTTTGACAGAACAGCATATTGATGAGCTTGAAGAGACGGTTAAACGTTTCGGGCTGACATCATTTAAGTTTTTTAGGAATTATGAACGACAATTAAATGATAAATTCAAAATATCCAATGGCATTAACTTATCTTCTTATGATTTAATGCGTCTTCTGGAGAAGTTTAAATCTATCTCTCCTAAACTGCTATTAGCGATTCATTGCGAGAATATGGATATTAATCGCAGTTTGATTAAGAAGTATAAAGAAGAAGGTGCGGAAGAAGGATTAAAAACATGGTCTCTTACAAGCCCTGGTTTTGCGGAAGCAGAATCATTACTAAGCACATTGTATATTAATTCCATTGTTGGTGGAAATGTTTTTATTGTGCATTTGACTTCAGGTGCTAGTATCGATGTGCTTGAAAAGATGCCTTGGCTACTTGAAAAAGGGGTAAAGGTAGAAACTTGTCCCCATTATTTGAACTTAACAGAAGAATCTTCAACTGGATTAAAAGCAAAAGTAGGTCCACCTATTCATGGTCAATACGATTCAGATCGTTTATGGGAGGGGATTAAGGAAGGAATTGTGAATGCAATTGGAACAGACCATGTGCCTGGATCACTTGCAACCAAATTTTCTAAAGGGAATGGAGTATTTGAAGCAGAGTACGGATTCCCAAGTGCTGGTGCACTATTGCCAATGATGATTACTGAAGGTCATATGAAAAGAGGAATTCCGCTTGAAAGAATTGCTGATATCACTTCCTATCAAGTAGCTGAATCGTTTAATTTGGAAAATAAGGGGCGAATTGAAATAGGAGCAGATGCTGATTTCGCCATTGTGGATTTAGCTAAAGCCAAAACGATTTCGCCAGAAGTACTTCATTCGAATTCAGATTATTCTATATTTGATGGATTTGAGACCGTAGGATGGCCAGTGTATACCATCAGTAGAGGAGAAGTAATCGTAAACAATGGAATACCAACAAAGGAAAGTGGTAGAGGTAAATTTGTTAGAAGGTCCATTTAATGATAAAAGTGGGGGATGGAATTGAAAAAAATCGTTTTTCTTATGCTGGCGACGCTGTTCATATTGACAGGTTGTACTGGAGAAGCACAATCAGGCGATGAGAATATTGTGAAAATCGGCGCACTTCATCCATTAAGCGGTGCATTGGCTAATGAAGGTCAGGAAATGCGTGATGCAGCAAGACTTGCAGTTGAAGAAATTAATGAAGCAGGCGGAATCGAGTCTTTAGGCGGTGCAAAGGTCGAATTAATAGAAGCTGATCATGAAGGTGCACCAGAAAAAGGGATGTCTGAAATTCAAAGGTTAGATCGTGAAAAAGTAGTTGGTGTTATTGGTGCCTATTCAAGTGGTGTTACATTACCAGCAACCCAAGAAGCTGAAAGAGCAGGGATCCCATTCGTTGTCGATATTGCTACAGTCGAAGAAGTTACAAAGAGAGGCTTTAAATACACCTTCAGAGTTCAGCCGCCAGCATCGACTATGGCAGCGAACTTTTTAGACTATTTTAATGTGCTTAATGAAATGAGTGATTCCCCTTTAGAGACAGTTGTTCTTGTTCATGAGGACTCAGTGTTTGGGACCAGTATTGCTAGTTTGATAGAGAAAGGGGCAGCAGATCACGGAATTGAAGTGCTGGATAACATCCCTCACGCTGCAACAACAGCAGATTTATCATCGACAATCAATAAAATTAATCGGCTCAAGCCTGACGCAGTGATTGCAACAACCTATTTGCGTGATGGCACGCTACTGGTAAATGGCTTAAATCAATCTAACTTTCAGCCTAAAGCAATAATCGGTGTTGCTAATGGAGCATTTAGCAATACGTCATTTATTAATGATGAAACAGAAATCAATCAATATATTATGGATGTCAACTATTCTATCAATCCTCAAAGTAACCTGGCAATTGAAGTTTCGAAAAGATACGAAGACCAATTTAATAAACATATGGGGCCGAATGCAGCTTATTCTTATACTGCCACGAAAGTCCTAATTGATGCAGTAGAGAGAGCTGGTTCAACCGATCGGGCCAAAATTCAGAAGGCTTTATCCGAAACAAATTTAACAGAGCATATCCTTCCCCAGGATTCAATTATTTTTGATGAAAGTGGACAAAATGCAAATGCCCAGGCTGTTTTAAATCAAATTATCAACGGTGAAACTAAAGTTATTTACCCTGATGAATACAAGAATGCCGACGCTGTATTACCAACAAAGTAATAAAAAGAGGGAACGAAGAGAGGGTACTATGTATAGACAATGTTAAAATTTGAGGCCTTCAGTTGTGTTTGTAGCCGCTTGTAAGCTCACCTCATTTGGAAGCGTGCATCATACATAGGAAAACTCCACCCCAACTTTCAAAATTAGAATGATTGAGGGAACGAAATGGGTTCTCTTTTATAAAAAACACTAGGTATAGGAGGGAAGTTGATGCTCACTTTGATATTACAGTCCTTGGTGGACGGTATTTTAATGGGAGGTATTTATGGACTGGTAGCTATAGGCCTCACCTTAATCTTTGGGGTAATGAAAATTATTAATTTTGCTCAAGGGGCATTATTAATGTTAGGTATGTATATTTCATACTGGTCGTTTAGCCTTCTTGGACTTAATCCATACTTATCGATACCATTAAGCGCCATTTCCTTATTTTTCATTGGTGCGATCATTCAGAAGACAATCTTATCTAAAATGTTAAATGCGCCAGAGCATAATCAATTGCTTGTAACACTTGGAATTATGCTTGTTATTGAAAACCTTGCGTTAATATTATGGAGTCCTGATTTTCGCAGCGTAAAATTAGAAGGTTTTATTCAAACGTTTAATATAGGTGAAGTAGGAGTAAATGTCCCGAAATTAATTGCTTTTATTGCAGCGATTGTATTATCAATAGGCCTGTTTTTATTTCTTAAAAAAACGATGCTTGGGAAGGCGATACGCGCAACTTCAATCAATCGCAACGGCGCAATGCTATCAGGAATCAACACGAACCGCATAAACTATATTGCCTTTGGATTAGGCGCTTCTCTTGCAGCAATCGCTGGTTCGCTCATTACGCCATTTTTCTATACTTCGCCGACAGTAGGTGCCACTTTTATATTAAAGGGATTTGTTGTGGTAGTTCTTGGCGGATTGGGCAACTTTATTGGTGCAATAATAGGTGGGCTCATTATTGGCATTTCTGAAGCGTTAGGAGGAGCTTTTTTACCTGGTAGTTTAAAAGAACTCATGACCTATATTATTTTTGTCATTGTCCTTATGGCAAAACCTAATGGTTTATTTGGGGGGAAAGCACGATGAGAAAATTTCCTATTCTAATCAGCTTAGCATTACTTATTTTTACGTTCTTTCCTCTTATTGTCAAAGACCAGTACTACATGCACATTGCCATTCTCATTTTATATTATGCATTGGTGAGCCAAGCATGGAATATATTGAGCGGTTACTCAGGCCAGTTTTCATTTGGGCATGCAGCTTTTTTTGGAACAGGTGCTTATACATCAAGTATATTATTCACGAAGCTTGGTGTATCGCCTTGGATTGGACTTTTTGCAGGGGCCCTAATTGCAGCCTTAATTGGTCTATTCATTGGATATCTGTCGTTCAGATTCAAATTGAGAGGTGTGTTCTTTTCGCTTGGAACACTAGCATTTGCGGAAATTCTGCGAATCATCATTCAGAATTTTGACATTTTCAATAAAACACTTGGTGTACTTATTCCATATAAACCAGATCCCCTTATGTTTCAATTTAGCTCGCGTACCACTTATTATTACATCATTCTATTATTTGCGTTCGCAGTCACTGTTTTAGTTTATTATATTAGTCGTTCTAAGTTGGGCTATAACTTGGTTGCCATCCGCGAAAATGAAGATGCGGCCCAATCACTAGGTGTAAATACGTATAAAAATAAAATGATTGCTATTGCAATAAGTGCAAGCTTAACAGCAATAGGGGGAACATTTTATGCACAATATATGCTTTTTATTGAACCTGCGACGACTTTTTCTAATGATGTATCGATTAATATTTTGTTACCGGCTATCATTGGCGGGGCAGGAACGGTTTTAGGTCCGATTGTAGGTTCACTCATTATTATTCCAATTGGGGAGCTTACAACCACTTTATTCGGAAACTTTGTCGGAGCGAATTTAATGGCTTACGGGGTCATTTTAATTCTTGTCATGCTGTACTTGCCTGAAGGAATTGTTGGGTGGTTCCAAAATAAATTTGGGAAGGAAAAAAATGCAAAGAAAAAGAAAGATAACAGCATAAATGGGGGTGAAGACGTTGGAACTTTTAAAAATTAAAGGATTGACAAAACGCTTTGCTGGCCTAGTAGCAGTAAACAATGTCAACTTAACGCTCAATAAAGGAGAAATTGTTGGGCTAGTTGGTCCGAATGGAGCAGGAAAGACAACTTTATTCCATTCTGTATGTGGATTTCACACACCGGAGGAAGGATCTGTTAAGTATAATGGTAAAGAGATAATTGGAAATAAACCAGAGCATATATGTAAAGAAGGGATTGCGAGAACATTTCAGATTGTGCAGCCTTTTGGCAATCTGACAGTGTTAGAAAATGTCATTGTTGGCGCATTTAATCGAGAAAAAAGTTATAAAGAAGCAGAAAGATTGGCTTTGGAAAACTTAGATTTAATTGGTATTTCATCTCTTGCCTATTCCAGAATGAAAGACCTAACCTTTCCAAATCAAAAGAAAGTAGAAGTAGCCAGAGCTCTTGCTACAAGCCCTGAAGTTCTTTTTTTAGATGAAGTAATGTCAGGGCTTAATCCATCTGAGGTGAATGAATTCATTGAGCTTATTAAGAATATTAGAGATAGCGGAATTTCCATCTTCTTCATTGAACATCTTATGTCTGCGGTGATGGCACTATCTGATCGCCTAGCTGTTATGCATCTGGGAGAAAAAATAGCTGATGGAGACCCGCAGGAAGTAATGAAAATTCCAACTGTAGTAGAGGCGTATTTAGGAGAGGAAGTATCATGATGTTAAGAGTATCGAACCTGGATGCAGGTTATGGAAATTTACAGGTGTTAAGAAATATCACTTTTGAAGTGAACTCCGGTGAATTAGTCAGTATACTAGGAACGAACGGTGCAGGGAAAACTACTTTGTTGAGGACCTTATCTGGATTAATTTCTACTACCAATGGACAAATAGAGTTCAATGGAAAGCATATACAAAAAATGCAACCAGAAAATATTGTCAAGGAAGGATTAATACAGGTGCCAGAAGGCAGAATGTTATTTACTGAAATGACAATACGTGAAAACTTAGAGTTAGGTGCTTATTCTTCAGCGGCACGTAAAAATATGAAGAAAAATATCGAGTACTGCTTTAAGCTATTTCCGATTTTAAAGGAAAGGGAAAACCAGATGGCAGGAAGCTTCAGTGGAGGCCAGCAACAAATGCTTGCAATAGGTAGAGCGCTGATGGCTCAACCTAAGATTCTATTATTAGATGAGCCTTCTACAGGGTTATCGCCTTTATTAACAAAACAAGTATTTGACATTATTAAGGAGATTAAGCAACAGGGTGTCACTGTCCTATTAGTTGAACAGAATGCACATCAAGCATTATCCATGTCTGATAGGGGATATGTGATTGAAAATGGAGAGATAGTGATGTCAGGTACAGCAGAATCTTTGCTGCAGGATAATAAACTTAGAGAATCTTATTTAGGTCTAGCCAATTAAGACCCTTGCACCGAATAGTTTTTTGATAGACTGGAGAGTTCACAAAATGAAAATAATTGAAAAAATGGCTAAAATATTATCTTTGTACTCTATGAATAGAACAAGCTTATCTATTAGTGAGGTACAAGAGGAGTTGGGATATCCTAAAAGCACCGTCTTTCGTATCCTCAACGCACTAGAAGAATTTGATTATATTGAAAGGAACAAAGATACGCATAGATACTCTTTAGGTGTTAATTTTTTTAGGCTGGGTAGCATTGTTCAAAGCCAATTGGATTTTAGGCATGTCGCCATACCGATAATGAAAAAAATGGTAGAAGAAACGAGCGAAACAGTGGAACTTAATATTAAGGACGACCTTAATCGAGTATGCGTAGAAAAGGTTGATAGTCCACAGGATGTCCGAAACTTTGTAAGAATTGGAGAACGAAAGCCACTTCATTTAGGTGCTTCAGGTAAGGTATTGATTGCATTCGAGAAGGAAACCGACAGAGAAAAAACACTCGATAATCTAGCTATGCAAAACAGTCATATCCCTGTTCAAGCACTACAAGAAGAACTCAAACAAATCAACCAACGTGGTTTCTGTGTTACGAAAGGTGAAAGGGTTCCTGGGAGCTTTGCTATTGCTGCACCTATATTTGATCAAAACAAAGAGATGGTCGCAAGCTTAACGATTGCAGGTCCTATCCAGAGACTTACGCCAGAACATGAGGAGGAATTGATTGCAAAAATAAAGGAGGGAGCTAGACAAATCAGCAACAACCTAGGTTATTTTGAATAAGAGAAGGAGGAGAAGGCCGATTGATCAAGAAAGCTTCAGCAATATATGATGCAGTTTGGTCAGACTTTAATGAAGAAACAATTGATTCAGCTAAATGGATCTTCTTAGATACATTAGGGGCTTTGATTGCTGGCATGCAGCAACAAGATACGCTCGAATTAGCTAAGCAATTTTCTGGAACGGGTAGCTATCAGCTCCTTGGTACTACCCTCCATGCAGATATGTATAGTTCTGGACTTGTACATGGTACGGCATGTGTGGCTACAGAGATGGATGAAGGAAACCAATATAGTAAAGGCCACCCTGCGGCTCATGTGATTCCTGTTATTCTCACGATGCTGCAGAGAAGCAAAAATGTTTCTGGACAAGAACTGATTAGTATAATTATTAAAGGCTATGAATACTGCTCAAGATTTGGTCGAGCGACTACTCTATTACCAGAAGCACATGCTCATGGAACATGGGGAGTAATGGGGGCTGCAGCAACTGCGCTCATGATTGATGGAGCAGATGAAGCAACATTTCAAGAAGGTGTGAACCTAAGCGCTAGCTTCTCATTGCCAACCTTATGGACATCGGCATTAGAAGGTAAATTAATTAGAAATATTTACGCTGGCCATGCGATTGAAATGGGAATGAAGAGTGTGATATTTGCCCGTACCAATCATTTGGCACCGAAAAATAATGTTTCAACTGTGTTTTCCACTATTCTCGGCAGTGGATTTAATTGGACTGATTTAGAGAGGGGTAAGAATGTGCCCTGGGATATTGAACTCAATTATTTTAAACCCTATGCTTTTTGTCGTTATGTACATTCACCTATTGATGCCTTTAAGTCTATTATTGACAAACAGCAACTTGGTCCAGATCAGATAGAAAAAATAAACGTATATACCTATGCAAGAGCATCCTCTTTATCACATCAGGATTATGAAAATATACTGTCATCGAAGTTTAGCATACCTTTTGCTATTGCTGTACAGCTCTATTATCAAAAAGCGAATCAATCTGTTTTCATAGAACAGCTACACAAGGATAAAGAGATAAAAGAGTTCGCTAAAAAGGTATTTGTTCAATATTCTGCTGAGCTCGAAAAGGACTATCCTCTTCAAATGCCCGCTCGAGTGGAAATTATAGATTCATATGGAAATATATATAGCGAACGTGTAGACATTGCAAAGGGCGGGCCGGGTAAAAAACTATCTGAAAGCGAATTGATAGAAAAATTTAAGACCTTGACATCTGCCGTCTACAGCAGCAATCAACAGGATAAAATAATTGATTTTATTACCCATTTAGAAACGGAAACAAATATTGAGAAACTATTTGTTTTATTGGAGTTGAAATAAAAGTATATTTTTTAGACAGAAGAGAGGTTAAAAGTAATGGATAATAAACAGAAATATGGCCCTCTAACTGGTAAGAGAGTGCTAGATTTGTCTACAATGATTGCGGCACCTTTTGGCGCTACATTACTAGGGGATTTTGGAGCTGAGGTTATTAAAGTAGAGATTCCCGGTAAAGGGGATACATTAAGAGGCATGGGTCCTTTTCGTGAGGATGAACCATTAAGGTGGCCAGCTTTAGCAAGAAATAAAAAATCACTTACTTTAGATTTGCATAAAGAAGAAGGGAAAGAAATTTTAAGAAAGCTTGTTAGAGTGTCAGATGTAGTTATAGAAAACTTCAGACCAGGTACGTTGGAAAAATGGGGGGTTGGATATGAAGATTTAAAGAAAGAGAATCCGAACTTAATCATGACAAGGGTTACAGGGTATGGTCAGACAGGTCCCAATGCCAGTAAAGCAGGATTTGGTACACCGGCGACTGCCTATAGTGGATTTACTTATTTACATGGATACACGGATCGACCTCCCATTAGTCCGTCTTTTTCATTAACAGATTATGTAACGGGTATTTACGTTGCTTTTGCAACGGTTACAGGACTATATCATCGTGATACAGCAGAACAAGGGGAAGGACAATATATTGATATCGGATTATATGAATCTATGTTTAGAATGATGGAATTTCTTATTGCGGAATATGATCAAAAGCAAATCGTGAAAGAGCGTACGCCAGGTTTGAGCGGACACTCCAGTCCGGCAGGAACATTTCAAACAAAAGATGGTCACTGGATGTCTCTTGTCACTAGCTCTGATCGTACATTTGAACGTTTAGCAGCTGCAATGGGCAGGGAAGATATGCTTGAAGATGAGCGATATCATAATAATGCCGCCCGCCTTAGCCGTTTTGAGGAAACAAACGGAATTGTTGCCGATTGGGTGAAACAATTTAATAGAGAAGAATTGCAGAATCTGCTAGATGACTATGGGGTCCCAATTAGTCCAATATATAGTATTAAAGATATCTTCGAAGACACTCACTATAAAGAACGACAAAATATCATAGAGGTTAGCCACCCTCGTCTAGGAAAAATAAAAATGCCTGGTATCATCCCTAAATTCTCTGAGACACCTGGGGCTGTTCGTAATGTAGGCCCAGATTTGGGAGAGAACAATGAGGAAATCCTTTCTGGCATTCTTAATTATAATCATGAAGAAATTGAGATTCTAAAAGAGAATAATGTAATCTAAGGAGGGAAAAACATGAATTTGAAAGAAGAGGTCATTATTTCTGAAGTTTGCCCCCGCGATGGCTTTCAAAGTCTGGCAGAAATCATTCCTACAGAAGAAAAGGTCGAATGGATTAATTCAATGATTAACTGCGGTTTCAAGCAAATTGAGGTCACATCTTTTGTTCACCCAAAAGCGATTCCTCAGCTGTCGGACGCTGCTGAAGTACTGCAAAAAATTAAGCGCAAGCAAGGGGTAAAACTACGTGCGCTTGTCCCGAATTTACGAGGATTAGAAAGAGCGATTCAAGCAGAAGTAGATAAAGTAAAACTAATGCTTTCAGCAACAGATTCCCACAGTATCAGTAACGCTAATAGCAAAACGTTCGATGCAATGAAAGGTTTTGAACCTCTAGTAAAACGCGCAACAGAAGCTTCTATGGGTGTATCAGGCAGCATTTCTGTCATATTTGGATGCCCTTACGAAGGGGATGTACCTTTGGTAAGAATTGAAGAGATTTGCAAAAGATATATAGATATGGGAATATATCAGTTATCGTTAGCTGATACAACAGGGATGGCGAATCCAGTAAAAGTTAAGCGCATTATTGGGCATCTCACTAATAAATTCCCAAAATTATCCTTTTCCTTACATTTGCATAATACGAGAGGTATGGCTTTTGCCAATGCCGTAGCAGGCTATGAAATGGGTGTTCGAGATTTTGATAGCTCGATTGCTGGACTAGGTGGATGCCCTTATGCACCAAACGCCACTGGGAATATCTCCTCTGAAGACCTTATTCATGGTTTTGAAGAGATGAATATTTCAACAGGTGTAGATTTAGATAAAGTCATTAAACTAGGAAAAAAATTAGAGGTTAAATATCCCGAATATTCTGATAGTTTTATTTTGAAGGCTGGCAAATGTTCTGATTTACACCTGGCTCCAAAAACACAAGAAAAGTTGGGATAAAGCTTCTATTCTTATTAATTCTCCTTTAAGAGAATGAAGGTAGTTGAAATTTTACTTTTAGCTAAGTGAGAAGTATTATGTCTTTAATTTTTCTAGGGCAGCTTTTGGAGGAAATCTTTTAGTTGTAAATGCAGTATATGATTCTCCTAATATGATTATTTTCGATTTTAATTTCAAAGAACAATTGAGGCCATCAAAAGTGAAGCTCGTACCATCTTTTTTACTATATCTTTAACTAATTATTAACGGCAGTTACACCCTTTATAAAACGTTATTTCTTTTATGAGGATTTTTGGGAAATGCTCTCAAAAGAAATTAACTTTTTCTTAAAGTGTATATTCATCAGTTTCAGTTGAATAATTCTGATAAATGATAAAAATTAGATTTTTTATTGACTTTTATTGATAGTATGTTAGGATTTATCTTATCCAATATTTTCTTATCCAGAGAGGTGGAGGGACTGGCCCGATGAAACCCGGCAACCTGCTTACTGCAAGGTGCTAATTCCAGCAAAATGTTGATTCATTTTGAAAGATAAGGTGTCATGAATCGTTATCTCACACCTTTTCTTATTGAAAAGGTGTTTTTTGTATAAGAGGTGATTCTTTAATAATAATTAGTCATTCGCTGATTAGACAACTAAAGGCGGACATTTTCCTTCAATGGGGAAATGCCGTCTTTTTTTATCGGAAAAGGAGGGATGAAATGCAACAGGCAATTACTTATGAGTACTGGCAGGATATTTCTGCAAGCTTTACTACCGATGATCACTCGAAAGGCGCTTTGTCTGTTCTAGAGTGGGCCTATCACACGTACAACGAAGATGAAATTGTGTATGCTTCTAGTTTTGGCGCCGAAGCCATCGTCCTTATCGACTTAATTACGCAAATCAAAAGAGAGGCTAAGTTGGTTTTTCTTGATACGGATTTACACTTTCCTGAAACTTATCAAGTGATTGAAGACATAAAAAAACGTTTTCCAGCGCTTCAAGTTGAAATGAAAAAACCTCATTTAACATTAGATGAACAAGCCGCTCGTTACGAGTCGGCATTGTGGAAAAAAGATCCGAATCAATGCTGTCAAATACGTAAAATACTGCCTTTACAAGAAGCAATGGTGGGAAAAAAAGCATGGATTTCAGGTCTTAGGCGCGAACAGTCGCCGACAAGAAAGCATACTAATTTTGTTAACAGGGATGAGAAATTCACAAACATCAAAATTTGTCCACTTATTCATTGGCGCACGAAAGATGTCTGGGATTATATCAAAGAAAAACAATTACCCTATAACGCTTTACACGATGTGAACTATCCGAGTATTGGGTGTTTTCCTTGCACGCAACCAACAAATGAAGACGCTGATTCCCGCGCGGGTCGTTGGCAAGGCTTAACGAAAACAGAATGCGGGTTGCATACAAATTCATAAAAAAGGAGTAAACAGATGAGCATACCAAGCCCACATGGAGGTACATTAATTCAAAGATTTGAGCCAGAATTTGATATTTCTAAGGTGTCAAACAGTATAGGAATTGACAAAATTGCACTAAGTGATTTAGAGCTGATGGCTGTTGGGTTATTTAGTCCTTTAACAGGATTCTTAGGAAAAGAAGATTATGAATCTGTTGTTCAAGACATGAGATTAAGTGATGGAACAATATGGTCCATTCCCATCACTTTACCTGTTGATGGTTTGATTGCTACCCAACTTCAAAAAGGTGAGCAATATCGTTTGGTTTTAGAAAATACAACCTATGGCGTCATTACTGTTTCTGAGTGGTTTGAACCTGATTTAGAAACAGAAGCACAATCTGTCTATCGCACAAAAGATAAAGCTCATCCAGGGGTTAAACGACTTTTTGAAAGAGGCAATATCTATGTAGCTGGAGAGATCATCCTCATCAAAAAACCTGAGAAGAAAGACTTTGCAGATGTCTGGTTAGAGCCAAAGGATACAAGGGCATTGTTTGCTGAAAAGGGTTGGCAAACAATTGTTGGTTTTCAAACGCGTAATCCAATTCACCGAGCGCATGAGTATATTCAAAAAGCTGCGCTTGAAACGGTCGATGGCTTATTTGTGAATCCACTAGTAGGTGAAACAAAAGCAGATGATATCCCAGCAGATATCCGTTTAGAAAGTTATCGCATCTTATTAAAAGAATATTTTCCTCGTGAACGTGTTCATCTGGGTGTTTACCCGGCAGCGATGAGATATGCTGGGCCTAGAGAAGCAGTGTTTCACGCCATAGTCAGAAAAAATTTCGGCTGTACACATTTTATCGTCGGCAGAGATCATGCGGGTGTTGGGAATTATTACGGTACATATGATGCCCAATATATTTTCCAACAATTTGCTGAAGAGGAACTTGGCATTACCCCCTTATTTTTTGAACATAGCTTCTATTGCTACCGCTGTGAAGGGATGGCTTCAAATAAAACATGTCCTCATGAACAAGAAGATCGAGTGATATTATCTGGCACAAAAGTACGAGAACTATTAAGCAAGGGTGAACAGCCCCCTTCCACATTTAGCCGTAAAGAAGTAATTGATGTATTGATTAATGGCTTAAAGACTGATGTAAGCGTCTAGAAAGGAGGATAAATATGGCAAGCCGTCATCTTACTTGGTACGATACGCTCATTTCAAAAAAGGAACGTCGCTTAAAGCAGCAACATGGTAGTTGTACATTATGGTTTACTGGATTATCTGGTTCTGGAAAATCTACTTTGGCGAGTGCTTTATCAGCCAAATTGTTTGAACAAGGTATTAAAGAGTATGTCCTTGATGGTGATAATATCAGACATGGTCTAAATGCAGACTTAGGCTTTACTGAAAAAGATCGCACAGAAAATATCCGCCGTATTGGGGAGGTAGCTAAACTGTTTGTTGATAGTGGAACAATTGTCGTTACGGCATTCATCTCACCTTTCGCAGCAGACCGTGATCGCGTGCGTGAACAGTTTGCCTCCAATGAATTTTTTGAAATATTTATTGACTGCCCGTTAGCAGAATGCGAGAAAAGGGATCCGAAGAAATTATACAAAAAAGTGCGTAGAGGCGAAATAAAAAACTTCACCGGAATCGATTCCCCTTATGAGCCTCCTAAACATCCAGATGTAACAATTAGGTCCGACCGTTTATCAGTAGAGGAAGCAATAACTGAAATACTAACGTTTTTGCAACAACATCAAATCATTAAGGAGTTGTAGACAATGGCTTATACAAAGCATTGGTCAAGTAATGAAAAACTAAACAAAACCGAATTAGCAAAACTAGAAAAAGATGGCCTGAAAATTTATGAGGACATTCCACATTATGCAAAAAATGGCTTCTCATCTATTCCTAAAGACCAATGGGACCTTTTTAAATGGGCAGGCTTGTATTTGCAAAAGCCTAAAGAAGCTGGGTATTTTATGATGCGTGTGAATGTACCTTCTGGAATTTTAACGAAGGAACAAGCGAATATTCTAGCTGGTATTGCCAAAGATTATGGTCGCGGAATTTTCGACATTACGACGCGACAAGCGATTCAATTTCACTGGTTAACGATTGAAGAAATCCCTGATATTTTCACAAGACTAGAAAGTGTCGGTCTTTCCAGTGCTGGTGCATGTGGGGATATAACAAGGAATATAGTCGGAAATCCAATTGCAGGTATTGACCCTGACGAATTATTTGATACGAGAGATATTGTTAAAGAAGTGTATGAGTACTTCCAATTTAATGAGGAATTTTCGAATTTACCAAGAAAATATAAAATGTCTATCAGTACAAACTTACAAAACGCCGCTAATGCAGAAATTAACTGTGTCTCTTTTACACCGGCTGAAAAAAACATCGATGGTGCCGTAAAACAAGGCTTTCATTTAAAAGTAGGGGGAGGCCTATCTGCTAAGCCATTTCTAGCAGAAACCGTAGATGTTTTTGTAGAAAAAGAGCAGGTGTTACAGGTTGCTATTGCCGTAACAACTATATTCAGAGATTACGGTTATCGAGATAAACGCCATCGTGCTAGATTAAAGTTTTTAATTGCTGATTGGGGTGTGGAGAAATTTAAAGAAAAACTTGAAGAATATACAGGAGTACTGCCTTCTAAAGGGGTTGAACCCGTGAAGAAATGGAATGCAGGGTATTTCTATGGTGTCCATGATCAGAAACAATCAGGGCTTAAGTTCATCGGTTTCAATGTACCTGTCGGCCGGTTAACCGCGGATGAAGTATTTGAGCTTATTCGAATCTCTGATCAATATGGTCAAGGTGAAATTAGAACATGTAATTCACAAAACTTGATTCTTCCACATATCCCAGAAGAACATGTAGAATCGCTACTTGCCGAACCTATTTTTAATAGAATTACAGTGAATCCGAATTCTTTTATCGGCCATTCCGTTTCTTGCACAGGTATCCAATTTTGCAACTTAGCTTTAGTTGAGACAAAAGAAAGAATGCGCCAAATTGCAGAAGAACTTGACCGTCGCTTAACTGTTGATGTTCCAGTACGCATGCATATGATTGGTTGTCCGAATTCCTGCGGTCAACGGCAAATTGCCGATATCGGTTTACAAGGTGTGATGATACGAAACAAGAATAAGGAAATGGAAGAAGCTTATGAAGTGTATGTTGGAGGGACGTTAGAATCTGGCGGAGAGTTTAACAAAAAATTAAAAGGGAAAGTACCAGCTAACTTCCTCACAGATACTCTCGAACATCTACTGCATTTTTTTAAAAAGGAAAAAATAGCAGGAGAGAATTTTTATACTTTTGTGCAAAGAAATGGCACACAATCTTTGCAAGAGCAACTAAATATTGTATTGGAGACTCATAAAGATGGCCTTTCTATATAGGTTTGAATTGTCATTGGTAAATAAGGAAATTCCAGCAGTCATTGTAGCTGATTCTGATGATGAAGCATTTACCCAGTTAGATATTGAACTAGAAAAATATTATTTAAATTTGCCAGAGATAAACGAAGTAACGCTAAGAGAAAAGAAACGGATAACAAAAAAAGTCGGTTTTATATTAGATGAATGATGGAGGCAGATAAATGAAGGGGCATGTTTACCTTGTTGGTGCAGGTTGTGGCGATCCCGAATTACTTACATTAAAAGCAATTAAAAAAATTCAGCAAGCGGATGTCATTTTATATGATCGACTAGTCAATCGGGATATTTTATCATTTGCGAGAGAAGAGGCACAATTGATTTATTGTGGAAAGCTTCCTCATTATCATACGATGAAACAAGAAACGATTAACAATTTTCTCGTAAAATATGCAAAAAAAGGATTAGCCGTTGTTCGCCTTAAAGGTGGGGATCCCTTCGTGTTTGGTCGAGGAGGAGAAGAGGCGCTTGAATGTGTTAAACATCGTATTCCATTTGAAGTGATTCCTGGGATTACTGCTGGCATTGGTGCTGCGAGCTATGCCGGCATTCCTGTCACCCATCGGCACATCAGTCAAAGCTTTGCATTTATTACCGGTCATCAAGCGGGTGACTCAGTTGCTGACCAAAAATGGCATCACTTAGCACATGGGGTCGATACACTTTGTATATATATGGGCGTTTCACAATTGCCTGTCATTGTTAATCACCTCATAAAAAGCGGAAAAAATAGTGATACCCCAATTGCTATTGTGGAGTGGGGAACAACAGTAAAACAACGGACGATAACAGGAAAATTAAATACAATTGTAAGGTTAGCGGAAGACGAAGCAATCATCAATCCAAGCATGATTATAATTGGAGAAGTTGTTAAATTACGAGACGATCTGAACTGGTATATTGAAAATGGCACAGCCCTTCAGAAGGTTCATAGCGAATGAAAGCCATTCTTTATATTGCTCACGGCACAAGGTCAAAAAAAGGGCTACGGGAAGTAGAAAGTTTTTTGCAGACCATCATGAAACAAGTAAATGTCCCTATACAAAAATGGTCTTATTTAGAAATATGTGCCCCCACGATTGAACAAGGAATAGAAGCTTGTGTTCATCAAGGGGCGCGAGAAATTGATGTTATTCCGTTACTTTTATTAAAAGGAGGTCATTTCAAGAAGGATATTCCTACCATTCTTCTATCATTGAAGAAGCGATTTTCAGCTATTAAAATCCATCTCCATCCACCTTTTGGCGTTCAGAACTATATCTTAGACGGAATAGGTGATTTGTTAAACGAAAAATTATCTCCCATTACTGAAAAAGATCAATTACTTGTTGTAGGAAGAGGAAGTAGTGACGTGAACATCTATGCGGATTTTGAATTAATAACAAAGGGGCTAAAGGCAAAGTTAGCAGTGAACAACGTAACTTCCTGTTTTCTTGCGGCTGCGACCCCTCGACTTGAAGAAGGCTATCATTTATTAGAGAATCGTACAAAAAGCAGAATAATCATTATCCCTTACTTATTATTTTCAGGTTTATTACTAGATGAATTGCAACAATTTACTGAACAGAAAAGAGCTTTAGGAGATCAGACTTTCATCATTGACCCATTAAGTCATATCTCCAGCATACAGCTTCGTTTGGTTCAATATTTAAATAAAGGGGGTCGAGAAGAGTGCAACCACTCGTCATTGATTTAAGTAATCAAGCAGTTGTCATTGCGGGAGGTGGGAAGATTGCCGCACGCAAGGCAAAGGTTTTATTAGAACAAAGGGCCAACATTACTTTCATTGCACCAACATTTTCAGATGAAGTATTGGAATTAGCGCAACACAATCAATTTCAATGCATAAAAAGAGAGGTTGAATTGGCTGATTTCGAGGATGTGTTTCTTTGTATTCTTGCAACCAATAATCGAGCGATTAATAAGCACTTTGGCGAAATATTAACGCAGAAAAAGTTAGTTTGTGTAGTAGATGAATTAACGGATGGCAATACCCTCTTCCCTGCGACTGTAACGAGAGGACACCTCCAAGTAGCCGTTACTTCAAATGGGAGTAGTCCAAAGTTAACAAGAGCATTAAAACAACAGTTAAGCAAACAATTTGATGAAAGTTGGACGGAATATACAACTTTTCTCGCGGAGTATAGACAATTGGTTAAAAAATTGCCAATTAGTGAGAGTGAAAAGAATGACTATTTACAAGAAGTACTAACAGATGAATGCCGTTTAAATAAAGAACAACAAAGAGAGAGCTTAGAAGCCTTACATATAGCTGCTGTTCGGTCAACCGAAGGCAAAATCTAGACAATAGATTTTGCCTTTTTTATTTAACGAAAGAGGGGTTACCTATGAAAAATTTATTAATCTTTATTTTTATTGGCTTATTCGCACAGTTAATTGATGGTGCTCTCGGAATGGCATATGGCGTGACTTCTACTTCGCTTTTACTTGCTTTTGGCATTGTTCCTGCCGTTGCTTCCGCTTCGGTCCACCTTGCTGAAGTGGTCACTACAGCCGCTTCAGGTATTTCACATATAAAATTTGGCAATGTTGATAAACAAACTGTATATAAGTTAATTATCCCTGGTTCCATTGGCGCGTTTTTAGGTGCCACGTTTTTAAGTAATATCCCAGGTGATCTAGCGAAGCCATATATAGCCCTTTTCCTTTTACTATTAGGTGTTTTTATCTTTATACGATTTTTATTTAAATATAAGGAAAGTAACCACCAGTCATCAATCAATCTCAGTAAAAAGCAATCGATTCCATTAGGTTTTATAGCAGGATTTGCTGATGCAACAGGTGGTGGCGGTTGGGGTCCTGTTACAACACCAGTATTGCTTTCAAAAAAAGGGGTTAGCCCAAGGAAAGTGGTTGGTACTGTCGACACGAGTGAATTTGCGATTGCCCTCTCTGCATCCATTGGTTTTCTTATTTCATTAGGGTGGAACGAAGTAAACTGGCTTTGGGTGGGCGCACTCATGGTAGGCGGTGTGATTGCAGCGCCGATTGCTGCTTGGCTTGTACAGAAATTAAATCCACAATTAATGGGGGTGCTTGTTGGGGGATTCATCATTCTCATCAACATTCGGACAATTGCACAAACATGGATTAGCAATGAAGAGATTCACCCCATTGTGTATAGTGCTGTCGTACTCATATGGCTAACAGCGATAATCTTCACACTCATTAGAATCTACCATAAAAAAATGCTCCATTTTAATTCATAAAACAACCGTAAGGCTGGGATAAAATGACCCCAGCCTAGTGTATTTACTCTTTCTCTTCAATTACCATCGTCAATCCACCAAATTTTCCAGCTAACCAATTATAAATAACGGTCATGAGTGCAATTAAGCCAAAATAAATGGCCGCATACAATACAGATAATAAAAGCATAAATAAAATGCCCGTAAAGGCGATCACCCCGTCTTCGGTAAATAATAATAATGAGGAAAATAATCCGAAAATAATCATGCCAATAATGGGGATAAATAATAAGTACAAAGTGCTTTTAACTACACTCCCAACAGACAATCTTTTTATCTCTATCGTCTTCATGTAAATTCTCCTTTCTTATGACATATCCACTTTATGTAAGCAGCAAACCTTTTAGACTATAATACTATAAAAATGGCTTAAATAGTTTACGGGATATATTTTATTCAGTTTGATTCCTCCTATTACAATAAGTGTAAATTGTAAACTGACATTAAAGATATTACTACAATACATGTTGAAAAAAGCAAGTATAATCCTTTGGTTATGGAAAATCACGTTGCATAATTATACTTTTGAAGGGATATTATTACAAAATTATCGGGGCTATCATATAATAAAATTTATTATTATACAAATTTACAACAAATCCGGTAATTTATCCTTATTTGCTTCACTGTAATAATTTTTTGTTTACATGACAATCTGAAGGGGTATTAGTTTACATAATAATTTTATAGTAACTAATGTTATCAAGATACAATAATTTTCAAAGTAGATGAATGAAGCTGTTATTATTCATAGTGGAGTTGCTCGGATCGAAGTGTTTAAATCATTAGATATAGAAAAATTATTACGATTATAGATGAGAGTACTTTTTGCATACTCTGAAGTAGATTGGGCTAATTATTATCATATTATTGATTTTTTTGAGTTCGAGTTCATTATATTTCAGAGGACATTGGTCTCTTCCAAATCAAGGGGGCCTGATAGTAATACGTGGAAAACATCCGCTAAGCAAAATTTGATATTAAGAAAGTCGATTTTGGTTATTTAAATTAACTATATAAGCAAGAGCTTTACTACATTTTATACATAGTAAGGCTCTTTAAAATCGTTACCAACTGTTTGAAAAAATAATAGTATTTAATCATACATTAAATTATTCTACTTTTCTAATATACTAAGAAAAGATTGTAGTACTGGAGAGATCCATCTGGATTTATGATAAATCACATTACTTTTAATAAATTGTGGTGCTTCAATTGGCTTAAAGATTAGTTCGTTATTGTTACAATTTTCTTTCACAACAATATAAGGAAGAATAGCAAGGCCCAACCCACACAAAACTGATTGTTTAATCACTTCAATACTTGAACTTTCAAATGTTCTGTCAGGCATCTGTCCACTCATACGTATGTAATTATCCACCATGGCTCTGTACCCACAATTTCTCTCTGTATAGATAAACTGATAATCCTTTAATATCTTTAATGGATTATCACATGAAGCTAAGTCAGGCGGTAAAACCCAACCTAAGGTCTCATCAAACAAAGGAGTCGTAATGAGCTCATCGTACTCCATTGATTGTCCAATCAAAAAAATGATATCTGTTTCTCCGTCTCTCAGCTTCTTAATTGCTTGTTCATTTGTTCCCGTCTCAAGAACAATATTTACTTTAGGATTTATCAATTTATATTTTTGTAGGATATTTGGTAATCGATAGACAGCTAAAGATTCATTCGCAGTAATCGTAAGCGTACCTTCAGGATGATTGCTATCTTTTGGGATTTCTTGTGCTTTTTCGTAAATCGCAAGTAACTCTAACGCATAAGGATGAAAATGATGCCCAGATTTTGTTAAAAGTACTTTTTTCCCTAACCGATCGAAAAGTGGAGATTGTAAGTCGTTCTCCAAAGCCTTAATATGCGTTGTTACAGTGGATTGTGCATAATCTAATTCACGCGCTGCTTTTGAGAATCCCCCATATTTAACAACAGCACAGAAAGTCTTAACATGTCTCATCTCCATAGCTAAACCTCTTTTTAGTATCATAATTTATGAATGATTATATCATATATTTCAATTTATCAAATAATAACTCTTCCATTATAGTAAAAGTAGGAATAAAAAAATGTACCTATTCCACTTCATAAAATTAATTAACGGAGGAGAATAATTATGAGGAAAAAGAGCTATCATATCGCTGTTGTGGGTGCTACTGGTGCAGTCGGCCAGAAAATTATTAACTTGCTGGAGCAGATAACTCAATTTGATATAAACGAAGTCACTCTTCTTTCATCGAAGCGCTCTGCTGGTAAGAAAATTTCTTTCAAAGGTCGAGAAATCATCATTAAGGAAGCAGAGGAAGCAAGCTTTAAGGATGTTGATATCGCATTTTTTAGTGCTGGCGGAAAAGTTTCCAGACAATTAGTGAGATTCGCGGTCGAAAGTGGGGCAGTGGTGATTGATAATACTAGCGAATATCGTATGTCAACTGAAGTCCCACTTGTTGTTCCAGAAGTGAATGCACATACTCTTATTAAACACAAGGGGATTATCGCAGTACCCAATTGTTCTGCTTTACAAATGGTGACAGCACTTCAGCCGATTAGAAGACTATTTGGTTTAGAAAGAATTATTGTCTCTACATATCAAGCTGTATCAGGAACTGGAATACATGCCATCAATGAGTTAAAAGATCAATCAATGAAATTACTCGCAGGTGAAGAGGCTACCGCATCTATAATGCCTGCAAAAAAAGATAAAAAACATTATCCAATTGCTTTTAATGTAATGCCGCAAGTAGATGTATTTACTGAAAATGATTACACCTTTGAAGAGGTAAAGATAATTCAAGAAACCAAGAAGATATTCGAAGATTCTAACCTAAAGATGGCTGCCACTTGTGTCAGAGTGCCAGTTGTAACAGGGCACTCTGAATCTGTTTATATTGAATTGGAACGAGTAGCAACTGTTGATGAAATTAGAGAAGTATTATCTTCGGCACCGGGCGTTGTTTTGCAGGATTCTCCAAGTAATCAACTATACCCAATGCCTATTTACGCAGTCGGAAAAACCGAAACGTTTGTTGGAAGAGTTCGAAAAGACCCTGACAATCCATATGGTTTCCACCTCTGGATTGTATCAGATAATTTATTAAAAGGAGCTGCTTGGAATTCAGTGCAGATTGTATTGACAATGGTCGAAAAAGATATCATTTGATCTCAACCTACTTGAATTGGAACAATAACAATAATAGCAACACCAGAATCTGTTTCATTAAAATTTTATAAAAAAATTGAGGAAAATACCCACCACATACAGACTTCATAATTTTTTTCAAAAATCAACAGACAGCAAGCGTAAACAAAATCCTCAACCAATTTTCTATTGGAAGAGGATTTTTTATTAACACTTTACTAATTCACGAATGATTTGACTCATTTTAAGGATTCCCTTTTTAAGATCTGTTAATGAGGCATACGCATAGGAAATGCGAATATAACGGTCCGATTCTTGAGCATATATATTCCCTGGGTTAAGAAGAATACCTTCAGCTAATGCTTTTACATAAAGATCCCTCATCGATAGTTTAGGCAAAATGTTTAACCAAATAAAAAACCCTCCCTTTGGTGCATCCCAAAGGGCTATATCTTCTTTCCTAAGGCTATTCCTTATCTTGCATTAGCTTATGTAACATCTCGGGTAGGAGCTTCAGAGGCGACAAGCTCCCTTTACTTAACACCAGCTCTTACATTTGTGATTGCTTGGGTTTGGCTTGGAGAGGTACCGACTACCCTTTCTGTAATAGGAGGAATCATAACGCTATTTGGGGTTTTGTTCATTCATATAAAGAGAGATAAATTACCGGAAAGAGTAAAACGAAATATACAAATTGAAGATTAATTTGTTTTTGAGTTCAGTCCGGAAAGTCATCATTTCTGTACACAATATTTTGTCATCTAGTTTTCTATATTTAATTATAAATAATTTACATTAACTCTATTAATAAATCTATGTTTAAATACCTCTTGCCTAAGTTATGGTACAATTATTTTTGGGAATAATTAGAAATGATGGTTCTATATGATAGTAGTTATGCTTGTGGATCAACTGGTCTTTAGAAGTTGGACTTGCAATAGACGATTTAAAAAACTCATGGTTGTGAAGAAATTTTAACTGACAAAATGAGTGGATCAAAAGAGTAAAGAAAAGGATTTGAGGAATCTCCGGTTTGTTCGTCCAGGTGAGACTGTTATTGTTTGGTGACTTGACCGTTAGAGTGAAACATGCAACATCTCTTAAAAATTGTCAATGATCTTAATAGTAGAGGTATTAGCTTTCACAGGTTACAGGAAAAAATTACGATGGATAAATCAACTGCAACCCGCCAGTTGATGTTTCATTTATTCGCAGCATTTGCAGACTTTGAACGAAATCTTATTCAAGTACTTCAGCAAGCTGAAGGATAGCAGCGAAGGCTAGAGGTAGATGAGGATAAAGATCAGTAAAATTAGATAGGAAGCAAATAGTAATGCAGAAAACAATTGTGGTAAACGGACCACCTATAAAGGATGTTGCTAAATGGGGGGATTTCTTGATCAACTATCTATTTTTATTTAGATAAGGAAGCAGGCTAAAAAAATAAATTAAAAGGGAAACATAAAGACATTCCTGTTTCGACATCAATGCCAAGCAATATTGTAAGATAGTAAAACAATGTCGTTAAGAGGAAAATTATAACTTACATCAGAACCAAGGTTAGCGTTTGTTAGCATTACAGATGATATAAGTGAAGAAGTTTGCGTTTTGCTACTAGGCACCCATCAATGAGTGTAAATTACTTAATCAATTATTATGGTTTCTTAAAATGAACTAAAGGGTATTCAATTAAGAACTTTACGAGTGGTGGAAGACGATAAAAATCGTTTCATTGTAGGTGAAAAATTGTGTGAAAAACACAATGTTGAGCAAAACTAGTGAAGGGAGGAATGAAGAATGAAAATAATTATTATTGGTGGCGATGCTGCTGGGATGAGTGCAGCGATGCAAATCATTCGCAACAGCAAGGAAAATCACGAAATTACTGTGTTAGAAAAAGGAACGATTTATTCTTATGGACAATGTGGTCTGCCCTATTATATTAGTGGTGTAATTCCACAAAAGGAAGACTTAATTGCCCGTTCTGTTACAACTTTTCGCGAGAAATATGGAATAGATGCCAAAGTACAGCATGAAGTCACTAATATCAATACACAGACGAAAACCGTTGAAGGTTATAACTATATTGATCAACAACGATTTCAACTTACATACGATAAATTATTAATTGCGACTGGTGTTAGTCCTATTGTGCCCGATTGGGAGGGGGCTGATCTTCAAGGAATATTCACTTTAAAAACCATACCTGACGCAAATGAAATCATCCAGGAAATGAATAATCGAACGATAAAACATGTGACGATTATTGGTGGTGGATACATTGGTTTGGAAATGGCTGAAAGCTTTGTGGAGTTAGGGAAAAAGGTAACAATTATCGAGCGGAATAAACAACTTGCTACGATTTTTGATGAAGATATGGCACAGCTAATCCATCAAAAGGCTAAAGAGCGTGAAGTGACTTTAAAATTAGGTGAGGAAGTCCAATCCTTTTCAGGAAACACTTTTGTCGAAAGCATTACGACTGATAAAGGGGCATACAAAACTGATCTTGTCTTAGTGGCAATTGGTGTCAAGCCAAACGTAGCATTTCTCAAGCAAACAGATATTGCACTGAGTCAGCATAGTGCTATACGGGTAAACAATTATATGCAAACCAATATTAAAGATGTCTATGCAGCAGGAGATTGTGCTACGCAATATCATCGAATTAAAGCGTTAGATGATCATATTCCTTTGGGGACACACGCAAATAAGCAAGGGCAAATTGCAGGTCTGAGCCTATTAGGAATCGCTAAGCCGTTTAAAGGAATCGTAGGATCATCTGTTATTAAATTTTTTAACTTAACATTAGGAAGAACAGGAATTTCTGAAAAGGAAGCTAATGAACTTAATATTCCTTATGAGTTTGTTGTAACAGACGCGCACGATATTGCTGGTTATTACCCAGATGCTAAAAAAATGAAGGTAAAACTTTTATATCATAAGAAATATCGTACGTTACTTGGGGGACAAATAATCGGAGAGCACGGGGTAGATAAGCGGATAGACGTTCTTGCTACTGCTTTATACAATGAAATGTCCATCGATGACTTAATGGATTTAGATTTATCTTATGCGCCACCTTACAATGGGGTATGGGACCCAGTGCAACAAGCCGCTCGCAGAAGTAAATAAGAAGAACGCCGTCTACATATGTAGCGGCGTTCTCTTTAGATTCATATTACTTGCTTAATACAGCATCCTTGATTTTTAAATCAAAACGATCGGCATTCATTACTTTAACCCATGCAGAGATAAAATCATTGACAAACTTTTCTTTATTATCCTCTTGTGCATACACTTCAGCAATTGAACGTAACACTGAGTTAGAACCGAACACTAAATCCACCCTTGAAGCCGTTCGAACAACTTCACCTGTTTGACGATTACGACCTTCAAAAATACCGCCTTGAACTGGCTTCCATTCAACACTCATATCAAGTAAGTTCGTAAAGAAATCATTGGATAGTGTGCCTACATTTTCAGTAAATACGCCATGGTTCGTACCACCATGATTCGTACCTAATACACGCATACCACCAACTAATACAGTCATTTCTGGAGCTGTTAAGTTAAGCAGTTGTGCTTTATCTACTAATAACTCCTCTGAAGATACACTGTACTCTTGCTTTTGATAGTTACGGAAACCATCAGCAATTGGTTCTAATACTTCAAAGTTTTCTACATCTGTTTGTTCTTCTGTCGCATCTCCACGACCTGCAGAGAATGGAACGGTGACGTCAAAACCAGCATTCTTTGCCGCTTGTTCAAGCGCCGCACTACCACCAAGGACAATCAAATCAGCTAAGCTAACTTTCTTATCTAATCCCGCTTGTAAACCTTCCAATGTATGAAGCACTTTAGAAAGTTGTTCAGGTTGATTCACTTCCCAGTTCTTCTGTGGAGCAAAACGGATTCTGGCACCATTTGCACCTCCACGATTATCAGAACCACGGAATGTACTAGCAGATGCCCATGCAGTTGTAACAAGCTCACTAATTGATAAACCTGTATCTAGAATTTTGGCTTTTAACTCAGACACTTCAGCATCTGTTAAATCATAATCAACTTTAGGGATTGGGTCTTGCCATACTAATTCTTCTTCTGGTACTTCTGGACCTAAATAACGGTCGCGTGGACCCATATCACGGTGAAGTAGCTTAAACCAAGCTCTTGCAAAAGCATCGGCGAATTCTTCTGGATTTTCATAGAACCTACGAGAGATTTTCTCATAAGCAGGGTCCATACGTAACGCCATATCAGCTGTTGTCATCATTGTTTTTACACGGACAGAACTATCTTCGGCATCAGGAGCCATATGTGCTTCATCTTGACCTACCGCTTGCCATTGATACGCACCAGCAGGGCTTTTAGTTAACTCCCACTCATATCCAAATAATTGCTCGAAGAAACCGTTATCCCATTGCGTAGGGTTTGCAGTCCATGCACCTTCGATACCACTTGTAATTGTGTCACGACCTTTACCACTGCCATGTGAACTGATCCACCCAAGTCCTTGCGCTTCAATCGGCGCTGCTTCTGGTTCTGGACCTACTTGTGCAGCATCTCCAGCCCCATGTGCTTTACCGAAAGTATGCCCACCTGCAACAAGGGCAACTGTTTCTTCATCATTCATACCCATACGTGCAAATGTTTCCCGAATATCTTTACCACTTGCTAAAGGATCAGGTTTTCCATTTGGACCTTCCGGGTTCACATAAATCAGACCCATTTGTACAGCCGCTAACGGATTTTCTAATTCACGATCTCCTGAATAGCGGTTGTCACCAAGCATTTCTTTTTCATTACCCCAATATACATCTTCTTCAGGGTGCCAAATATCTGCTCGGCCACCACCGAATCCAAATGTTTTACCACCCATCGATTCAATGGCAACGTTTCCTGCTAATAGAATTAAATCTGCCCAAGAGATTTTGTTACCGTATTTTTGTTTAATAGGCCATAAAAGACGACGAGATTTATCAATGTTGGCATTGTCTGCCCAACTATTAAGAGGAGCAAATCGTTGTGAACCTGTACCGCCACCCCCGCGGCCGTCACCTGTACGGTAAGTACCTGCAGAATGCCAAGCCATACGAATAAACTGTGGTCCATAATGACCGAAGTCTGCTGGCCACCAATCTTGGCTATCCGTCATTAATTTATGAAGATCTTGCTTTAAAGCATAGTAATCTAGTTTAGTAAATTCTTCAGTATAATCGAAATCTTCACCCATTGGATTAGACTTTTTATCATGTTGGTGAAGAATATTTAAGTTTAATTGATTCGGCCACCAATCTTTGTTAGTCGTTGCTTCAGATTGCTGCTTAGTGACACTTCCATGATGAAAAGGGCAGCCACCTCCGCCTGAATGGTTTGCTTCAGAAATAATATTATTTTCGCTCATACTGATTCTCCTTTATTGTGAAATGAGGTAATTATCATTATCTACTAATTAATCTTAGATAATAATAATTATTATATAATGATTATAATAAAATATAATTAAAAAAGTAAAGGGAAAAGATGAAATTTACGAGAAAATTATATTCTAAGAGGATAAACAATGGAATATTAGGGTGCTTTTATTCTTGTAAAATAGAAAAAAGAGAAGGAGGATATGAGAAAATGTAAATGAAATTGATAAAATTAATATGTAAATGAAAATAAATCAGTAAAGGGTATTATCAGTCAATAGAGTTCATAAAATAAAGATAGAAAAATCAGACTATTCATCTTTTATTGTAAATGAAAGTAACTAAAATGGAAAGTATTAGCCTATGATAAATATAATCTTTCTTAATAATCCTCTTAAATAGGTGGGGTAGGCAATGATTCATCAAAAGGAAAACAGCTTCTTAATCATCATCATTACTCTATTACTATTATGTATTACATTGGTTCTAGGGGCTTGTTTACATATCATGTTTGAATGGGACTTGACCATTATAGCTGGTTTGATCGGATTTGTTGGAGCGATTATTGGCGGAATGATTACCTACTACGGTGTTAGAGTAACCATTTGGCATCGTGATAAGGAAATCTTTCTATCTACCGCCACCTCAAAACTACTTTTAATAACGACGAAGATTGAACCTAAATATAAAGAGATTGCTAATGAAGCATTACTATACTCTAATGTTTTTAATTTAGATATTGATTACCATCTAAAAGCAAAAAGATTACACGAATTAATGAAACGGTTCATCTATACATCATATGAAGATATGGAAACACTCTATGACATTATGGAATATGAAGACATTAAAGGTTTTCATCAATCACTTAAAGAGATGAGAGAAGAAGTAATGAATGAATCGGATGTGCAACTAAATGATTTAATTCAGCTTATTCAGCAAAGCTACCAATATATCTTTGCAACTTCTGCAAAACTAGAAAAGAAATATTTCCGATACAAGAAGCAAGTTCTTTAAACTGTCAAAATTCTTCAAGGAAATTTTGTAAAAAAGAGGGTTTAATCGCTGATAAATGGAAGTTTTATGTATGCGCTCGCAGTAACATCGCAGTTAATTAGAAGGAGGGAGAAGCAATATGAAAAACTTTGGACATACGCTCATTTTTGGAGGAACAGGTATGTTAAAGGAAACAACACAATGGTTAATTGATCGCACGACTCAAACAAGAATCTATGGAAGAAAGAGCAAATCCCTAGAGCAATCAAATACAACTTATCGTCTTTTAGATTACACTGATACTGACAAACTTATTGAAGAGATTACCCTTGCTCACAAAGAAGGCGGTCCCATTCACACTGTTTTAGCATGGATTCATAATACAGCCCCCAACGCTATTCCTATAATGAACAAACAAATCGAGCAATTACAAAATGAACCTTGGACACTCTATCTTGTAAAAGGTAGCAGTTCAGACATCGAAAGTATCAAATCCTCCCAACAAAACTACAAAGACCAATGTAAGCTTAAAATCATCCAACTAGGCTTCAAATATAACGGAACATCTTCCAGGTGGCTCACACACGAAGAAATATCAGCAGGTACAATTGACAGTATGCAATCAGCGAGGGATTTCACACTCATTGGCTCACTTAAGCCTTGGGAGGCGCGACCTTAATGTTACTCTTTTAAAAGAGAGTCTACGTCTTCTTAATTTAATGTAGCTTCTTAATATTCCAAATAAGAGAATCAACTCCTTTTGAAAAATGAGATATCGGTTCTTTATTAGAAAGATCAATATTAAAAGGTGAAAAAAGTGTATTCACCTCTATATCTATATCTACTTTCTGTAACGGCCATGGCCCATGATGAATTTCCCCACAATAAATGGTGCCATTAGAATCGGTACTATATAGGCAATACCTCTCTGTAAGCCAATGATCAAGAGTGCCTGAATTTGCAAAAATTACTTCTTGTGAATGTCTAAACGTCCCACGAAACGCTATTTGGGCTTTGTTATTTTTTCTGACACTCGTACAATGAAAAATTTGATCGTCATTTCGAAAAGTAATTTGTGCAGGATAATAAGGCAAACGATACCATTTTTTTGCGATTTTATAGGAAGCCCAGTTCTCGACATCTAAAGAAAGAAAATAGACTCCTGGTTTACCATTATATTTAACATAGGTTCTTAAATTGACTTCAGGAAATTTAGGGGTTATTGAGACAGCAGGTATTCCGCGAGGATAGATTCCTTCCATAACAAATGCAACAATTCCTAACCAAGCATAGTTATTAAAGGTATCAATTTGTAATGAATCAGGAACATGTGCACGTAGCGCTTCAATTGGGACAGGCCAATGAAGAAAATATAGGTTTCTCCATGTTTGTCTCATTATCCATTTTTTTGAATATATTGAAAATGGTCGATGACTGGTATCTTTTAAAATATTCAAGAAAATCTTCTCCTTTCCATGTTAGATGGCAACACTATAATCCATGAGAAAATGATGTTAATAAAAATTACCCGAAGCACGTCTTATTACATTAGTAATTGTTCAATCTTAAAATCATTTCTAGCCTTCCCCTTAAGATGAATTTTATTAGAACTACATATGTACTACTTGCTAGTGTTCTATATCAATATGATAATAAATTTTAATTTGGGCAATAATGGAGATGATGGTTGTTTATTAATACAAAGTGGAGAAGTGATTATGCCGAACATCTTATACTATTTTTCTTTTGTGATGATTTCAATATTATTTATCTTTTTCATCTTCATCCTTATTGGTTGGCGTTGGATGATAAAAAAAATAGCGAAAAAAATGGGGAAAATCATACTAACCGATGGATATCAAGAAAATCTTATGGAAATATTGCCGGGTTTACGCCATATGGGAATTCAAAATATGCTAGAAAACAGCTTGCGTGCCGAAACAGGCGATGTCCTCCATCGTCCATTAGGCTCTTCAAAAAAGTGGCCACATTTTGATACGATTAACTTTATCCCTACACAAACAACACCATTTCCTATAGATGGCGAAGAAGAGGTAGATGTCAAAGTAACAATTGGACCAAAAGCAAAGAAGCCAATGAAAATAAAAATACCATTACTGATCAGTGGGATGGCTTATGGCATCGCACTGAGCGAAGAAGTAAGGCTTGCATTGGCAGAAGCAGCTAACAATACAGGAACAGCAATTAATTCAGGAGAAGGAGGCGTTTTACCTGAAGAATTAAACGCTGCAGGGAAATATATATTGCAATTTTCAAAAGCGGAATGGTCAAAGGACGAGGATTTAATTAAACGTGCTGATATGATTGAAATTAAACTTGGACAAGGTGCACTATTCGGTGTGGGTACGAAAATTTCACCAAAAAATCTAACCGGACGTGCTCGTGATGTAATGGGACTGAAAGAAAATGAAGATGCTGTGATTTATGATAATTTCTATGAAGATCAAACGATTGATGATATAAAAGAGCTTGTTAATGAACTTCGAACTGTATCTGGGGGTGTTCCTATAGGTGTTAAAATGGGGGCAGGCGGAAAGATAGAAGAGGACATCGATCAATTAATTTATCTAGGTGTGGATTTTATTTCGATAGACGGTGGTCAAGCAGCTACAATGGGTGCACCGCCAATTTTATCTGATGATATGGGGATTCCAACCTTACATGCAATTGTTCGTGCTGTTAATCATTTAAAGAAGAGAAATATGAAAGGAGAAATTAGTTTAATTGTTTCTGGTGGACTTTTTGTTCCAGGACATTTTTTAAAGGTACTGGCATTAGGTGCTGATGCTGTTTATTTGGGATCTGCTATTTTATTTACGGTGGCACATAATCAAATATTTAAGGCAATTCCTTTCGAACCACCTACACAAGTTGTATGGAATGAAGGTAAATTCAAGGATCAGTTTAAGGTTGAAGATGGGGTAAAAACTGCTGAAAAATTTTTAACAGCGAGCATTGAAGAAATGAAAATGGCCTTAAGAGCAATGGGGAAACGCTCATTAAAAGAACTTTCAAAAAAAGATTTAGTATCCTATGATGAGTTAACAGCTAAAATGGTGGGAATTCCATTTTCATTTGAACCTTGGAAAGTCAACCATAAAGAGAAATAATCATCAATTATTTTATTAACATAAATAAGTTTGAGTATAAGATGGTTCCAGATAGTATTCTAAAAATTATTGGTTCACAATATTGGATTTTAATAAAATTATTAAATCCTTTTTTTAAATACAAGTTAGTTAAAAATAGGTATTTGATCATATAGAAAAAGAGCCTGATTTACTAATGAAGGGGTATAAATGTATTGGTATATTTTCAATATATCTTGTCATAATTTACGGCAATTAACAAAGAATAATTTATAACAATTGAGATTATTTTTTGTATATAATATTTAATCTATTTTTAAAAGTTAATGTTCTTTCTAAATTCACCTATAGTTTTAGGGATTTTTCCAATAAATTTAAAATATACCATTATTAAATTTACTAATATATTTAGTATTAGTACATGAAACTATGCAATCTCTGCACTTGCAACAAAGTCCAATAATATATGAATAGTTGTCATTATATAAAGGTTTGTGCGGAATAATGATATTGAATCAATGTCACTATCGAATATCTATGATAACCTGACCTTAATTTGGTAAATTTTAATGTCAAGGAGTATATTAATGATAATTAAAAAGTCGCTCATCCCTCTCTGTTGTATTTATTTACTTGTAGGCTGTGTTCAGACAAAAACAATTGAAGATCTTCAGATTGCGGAAGGCATCGGTTATGATTCTGCTGACAAAAAAAAATACGAATTAACTTTGGATGTTGCTATTTTCAGTACAGGTAAGGAAAAGAAAGTGACTAACACAACCCTCAGCGATGTGAATTTTACTGGATATGGAGCTGCAAGAAGTGCTCAAAATGAGTCGCCTAAACCTGTTACAGTGGGTAAAGTGTTGGTTGCTGTCTACGGGGAAGAATTAGCGAAAGAAGGTGTTATTAAGATTCTTGATGGTCTTAAAAGACATCCATCTATTGGAAGAATGGTTGACTTTTGTGTAATTGAAGGAAACGCCAAGGAATTATTAGAAGGGACATACGCATTTGAAGAAACACCTTCCCGTTATTTAAAGAATCTTCTTGAACATCATAAAACAGGAAATTTACCTTCAACAAATTATCATGAGTTTATGTACAATTATTCAGCTAAAGGTCAAGATCCCTTTATGGTGCTTGTCCAAAAACAAAACGATAAAATTAAGCTCACTGGTCTAGCCTTATTTAAAGAAGATAAATACATAGATGCTATACGGGGGGATAAGCTTTTCTTATTTAAAATGTTATATGAACATATAGATTATGGGACGTACGAGGCCTCTTTTCCTGAAGAGGATACTTATATAGCATTGGAAACTATAAAATCGAAAGTGGATTATCAAATAAAGAAGGGGATGACCAGTCCAGAAATTGAGATCACTGTTAAAGCTAAAGCTTTTATTAATGAAGTTATCTCTGACATTAAGTTGCAGAATGCAGCTGATGAAATGAAGATTGAAAAAATGTTAGAGGCACAATTAAAGGAAAGAAGTTTACAAATGATTAAAGATTTTCAAGAAAAGGGCATTGATCCACTTGGTTTTGGAGATAGAGTTAGAAGCCAAACAAGGGGATGGAAAGCAGATAAATGGCGGGAACTGTATCCAGATGCCTCCGTAGATGTCAAAATTAAATTCGATATTATAGAAAAGGGCATTACTGAGTAAAAAAACAGAAACGAATAGATTTAAAGTTATTTTTAAATTTTTGTGAGGGGGTATTCATACTTTATTTACCCCCTCTCAGCTTCAATATAAGCCTTTGTAAAATAAACAAGATAGGGATGTAACCATATACAAAAAAGAAAGTAACTTCTCCTGAAAATCTTCTAAGTGCTTCGATACTTGTCCGATCTTCAATTAATCCTGAAGCAGCTACTAAAATGATTATGATCACACTCAAAATAAGTTTTTTGTTAAATGAAAATATCTCTACAATTCCACGGTGTGCTCCCCAGTATGTCAAACAAATATTTGGCAATACAATAAATATCCATGCAGCTATTCCTAAATGTTCAAAACGCTCAAAGAATGGAAATTCGATAATTTTCCAAATTGTGATTGTTCCCCATAATATTTCTTGCAGCTGACCTTGATTATAAAAAACGAAAGTAACTAGGGCTATAAAGACATAAACAAGTGTTGTGACTATGACTGCTAAATGAGCCCATTTTTCAGATTTTTTCGGATGCTTAATAAACGGGTAATACATAAATAATAATTCAAATCCGCTCAAACCTAATGTGGCATTTCTTGCTGAATCAATCAATTCTCTAAAACTATGGTCCATTACAGGAAGCAAGTTACTGAAATGAGCAAATTTCAGCGGGAAAAGAAATGTCAGTAAAATTGGTATCGAGTATAGGGTACTTAAAAAACATATCCCAGTTACAACTCGAAGTCCGTTAATCACAAAATAACCTGCAGCTATTAAAAGTACTAAGCTAAAAAACCATGGAGTTAATTGCGGAAATACCCATAATTGTATGATTTCGATATATGAACGTAATACAGTGAAACAAAGCATTAATAAATATAAAATAAACAGCAGACTAAGAAAACCACCAACCCATTTGCCAAACAACTCCTTGTGAATAGCAATTAAATCTCCTTGTCCTTTGTTTAAAATACGATATAAGATGAAGATTAGAAGATGTATACTTAACCCAGATATTATTATTGAGATCCAAGAATCGTGTCCAGCAGACTTACTTATTCCTCTTAAGTCGAGGACAGAGATACCTGTCTGCATTGAATGAATCAGATAAAAGACAAGGAAGGGTGAAATAAGTAAGTTTTCTTTTAAAAGATTTCGCATAAACCTCACCAAATTTCCATAGTAGTTGTTCAAGATTCATTTGCTGTTAAGTTAAAAAGCTCTATGCTCCTTATTTATTTTTATTCTTATCATGTTTTTGATTTAAGCGAGCTGAGTTTGCACGATTCGAGTCTTCAGGTCTTTGGTAGATTGGACGCTTAGCCTGACGATTGAAAGGCATACGAAAAAAGGCATCTTTTAAATCCGTTAAACGTGGCGGAAATATAGGTTCAATAAATGGCCTACCTAAAGAGGTCAATCCTAATAGGTGGCAAATTGTAATTGCAAATAAAATAGCGATTCCGACAAATCCCCACAAATGTGCAAATAATATAAAAGGAAAGCGAATGAAGCGAATGGTGTTGCTCATTTGGTAGACTGGTGTTGTAAAAGATGCAAGTGCTGCAAGTGCTACAATAATTAGTAATACGCTGCTAGTTAAACCAGCATCTACAGAAGCTGTTCCAATTACAATACCGCCAACGATACCAATTGTCTGTCCGACTTTACTAGGCAATCGAGCACCAGCTTCACGCAATAGTTCGATAACAAATTCCATTATTAGCACCTCTAGCACTGGTGGAAATGGGACATTTCCTCTTGATGAATAAATGGTGGCTAAAAGATTTATCGGTAACATTTCAAAGTGATATGTCAATATCGCGATATAAAAAGGAGTAGAAAAAACTGAAAAAGCTACAGCGAATAGACGAATCAATCGAAAGAAAGATGCCATATGCCAAATAAGAAAATAATCTTCAAATGCCGAGAAAAATTCAACTATTGTTATAGGAGCATATAGGGCATGCGGTGAACCATCAACTAGAATCACAATTTTCCCTTCTGTTAATACTGCACAAACACGATCAGGACGTTCCGTATCGAGCAGCTGTGGAAAAGGTGAATTTTTATTATCAGAAATCATTTGAGTTATATATGAACTATCAATTATATTGTCATATTCAATATCAGATAATCGCTGTATTACTGTATTAACATTTTCCTGATTAGCGATGCCATCAATAAAAAGAACAGCGATTCGTGTATTTGATATTTTTCCAACCTCAATCTCTCTTAAATGTAACTGCGGAAGTGGAAGTCTCTTTCTGATTAAGTTAATATTTATATCAAGTGTTTCCACAAATGCTTCCTTCGGTCCAACTACACTAAACTCTACTTCTGGTATTGTTACTTGTCGCGATTCAACAGTAACAGCAGGTATCAGTAAACAGTTCGAATCATGTTCACTAAATTGAATCATAATTGAACCAGTCATTATTTTCTTTTGGATTTCTTTTACATCATCAGTTATTAATTTCTGTTCTATTGGAAGTAATTTTTCTATTTCTTTTAGGCTAGTAAAGGCGTTCTCTGTTAAATGCGACAAAACATCACGATGTATAAACTCCGGGTTCACTAAAGTATTCATATAGCTAATAATGCAACTAGTACTTTCAGTTTTGAATTCAAACCGTTGAAAGTCTTTCGATGGTTTTAACGCTTTAATTAAATCATCTATCTTAAATTCTGTTTCAGTATCGTCATTATTCTTATTAAATAATGTCTTTTTCGATTGGTTAAGCCATTTTAGCAAGGGTAAAGCCCTCCTTATATATTTGCATTGAAATAGAAGGTTTTTTTCCGATACTGATTCTTTGGTTATTTGTATTTATAGGTTATCCAATAAATTGATTAATATTAGGGGAAGAGCAGAGGAAAAATTAAATTAAAGGGGTAGGTTCTCCAGAAGCGCCTCATGCAGCAATCAAACGTTTACGTATGGAAAATGAGGATGTAAAAAAGAAGTTGGTAAAATTGCCCCAAATATTTTAAATCATTTTTTCACTGCAGATGCCCCAAATGAAAAAAAGATCACAGATATTACTGAATTTAAGTTTTGTGAGAAGCTTTATTTATCGCCTGTATTAAACTTGTTTAACTGAGTAATTATTACGTATAAAATTGGCTCTTGGCCAACTTATTCCCCTCTTGAATCAAAAGGAATTGATAATTATTATTTGAATTCGTATCACTGTCAAATCGAACAGGATTGATATTTTACTTCATCTTGATTATTATAGTCTTTTTTACCCTTATTACATGCTGAAAGAAAACTTACTAGAAGAGGCTGAAAAAATGGTAATTTCCCATTTTGTCTTCCATCCTTAAAACCCCCGAATTTTAGTATCACCCTTTATATGCTGAAGAAACTACTTAATTACAAAAAACACATATATCAAATCTAGTATGTAGGATTTAAAAGTAAAAGTATGTTTAATTTGCTATTTTCCATTTTTAATGGTTCAGCAACTTTGAATGGGTATCCCTTAGAATACATGGTTTCCAAGTAGTAGTTGGAATTTCCATGCTACGCCAACCCTTCAATAGTCACTTTCTCAACTGTTCCTCCCAACAAAACTACAAAGATCAATGTAAGCTTAAAACCATTCAACTAGTCCTCAAATATAACGGAACATCTTCCAGGTGGCTCACACATGAAGAAATATCAGCTGGTACAATTGACAGCATGCAATCAGAGAGGGATTTCACAATCATTGGCTCACTTAAGCCTTGGGATGCGCGACCTTAATTCACCTTTATATAATATAAAAGGATGTTTATTTTTCATAAGGTTCATTTAAAGTGAAATTGATCTAAATGCGTCAATATACCAATGGGACATCTCGATTATTTGTTATAATAACTTTAATCTCAGTAAAAGTGGTGATCCTGTTGTTATCTGAATTATACAAAAGTGAAATAACGACGATTGCTATAAGGTTCTTTCGCCACTATTCTTGTAAGATACATATCTATTTTGAGAATTGTGATAGGCAGAATTCAACCTTTGGTGTCCTTATTGAAGAAAAACTCCGGAAAAATAGGAACCCAATTGGACAATTATTTAAAGAATCGTGTAGCATTTGTACTGACTTATGTACATTAACTAAATACCCTGATGAAGAAATAAGTATGACCCCAATTAGGATAGCGGATCAAATAGTGGCATATCTTGTTATTCAAAGTGGCATGAAAAATGAACAGCGATATGAAACATTAGAACTCATTGACTCTCAATTGGACTTATGTAAATCGACGATCGAAATAAAATTACAAAGTCTAGAACTAGAACGTCTTTATCATGAAACATTAGATGAACTGCAAATCTTTTTACAAACTACAAGCGATGTATTTGTCCTTATTAACAAAGAAGACGTCATTGAAACGACCAGTCAAACATTCTCCTCTATTAATGAGGAAAGATTAAATGTAGTAGGCTTAAATATTTCAACTTTAATGTACAGTAAAGATTGGGAAAGACTCAAAAAAGATAAAGTCATTGAAGAGGTTGAATTATTGGTGAATAAAGGAAAAGCTACGGTTTCTTTAAGAACGATCAAATCAAATGATGTAACAATATCCTATTTAATACAAATATTAATGGATAAAGGAACTGTTAAAAAACCGATTGCTAAACAAACGCTCTATTCTTTTCAACAAATTAAGGGGACTAGCCATAGTATTCAAAAAACGATTGAAAAAGCACAGAGAGTAGCTAATAGTGATTCATCTATTCTATTAAGAGGTGAAAGTGGTACGGGAAAGGAAATATTTGCCCAAGCTATTCACCATGGAAGCAATCGAAGTAAGAGGCCATTTATTGCGCTAAATTGTGCAGCCATACCAGAATCACTATTAGAAAGTGAATTATTTGGTCATGTAAAAGGTGCATTTACTGGTTCACATACTACAAGGGTTGGGCGCTTTGAGCTCGCAAATGGCGGTACGCTTTTTTTAGATGAGATTGGTGATTTGTCTCCTTCTCTTCAAGCGAAGTTATTAAGGGTTGTTCAAGAAAGAAGAATAGAAAAAGTAGGTGATAATCAATCAACCCCAGTAGATGTAAGGATCATTACTGCTACTCATCAAAACTTGGAGCAATTGGTTCAAGTAGGGAAGTTCAGAAAAGATTTATATTACCGTTTAAATGTTATACCGATTGTCATCCCACCTTTAAGAGATAGAAGGGAGGATATCCCTATATTGATTGAATATTTTATGAAAAACTTATCAAAACAAGCTGGAAAAAAACCGAAAAGAATTTCTAAAGAAGTATTGGAGATTTTATTGAATAACAATTGGAGTGGAAATATTAGAGAGTTACAAAATGTCGTTCACCACTTTGTTCAATTAGAAATCGGTGAATTAGTGACTCAAAAAAGTTTGCCAACGTATCTTAAAGATGAAATACAATCTCAAATACAATTACAATCAAATCATAAGCGTATATATAGAACACAACCCAATGAAAACAAAGAGGAAATCCTCCGACTATTAGATGAATTTGGAAGGGATACCATAGGTAAAAAAAGAGTAGCAAAATCCTTGAATATAAGTTTACCAACTTTATACCGCAAACTGAATAAATTAAGAATTAAGTAATTTGAGAATCAAAGAGAAAAGTTGAGAAAAAATGAGAAATCAATGTATTTAACCTGTTTTTCTCAATTATCATTCTCAAGTTTATATTTAAAAATCCTCTCACTTGAGAGGATTTTCACGTTTAACCTAGATACATAAAGTTGCGAGATTCGTGGTTTTTTAAGTTATTATTTTATTTTTTTGAATATTGGTATAGAACTTGCAACTAGTAAAGAAAGGAGAGAAAAAAATGCCTTGGAAAATAACTAAAGAAGACATTCGATTCATTTCCCTTGGTGCAAGGATATTATCTTGTGGAGGTGGTGGTAATACAAGATCAATGGAAGCTTTAATATTGTCGGTGATGAAAGACGATGATGTGATAGAGGTGATACCCATTCATGTAGTGAGGGATGATTGGTGGGTAACTGCTATTGGAATTATGGGTTCCACAGTCCTCTTTAATGAAGATTTACCGACAGGCGAAGAAATGGAAATTGGACTTAGTTTATATGAAAAGGAATATAACAAAAATGTAGATGCCCTCATTTCTATCGAAATAGGTGGTGTGAATGCTTTGGCTCCCCTTTTACTTGCTCTAAAGCGGCGCCTTCCTGTGATTGATGGAGATGGAATGGGAAGAGCATTTCCAGAGCTTTATATGACTACTCTGCATTTAAATGGTATTCCACTTGCCCCTCTTTCACTAGTAACGCAAGATAATATGAAGTTCATTCCTTCTTCATACACTTCCGATCAGGCAGTACATGAAGCTAAATCATTTGCTAATAATAATGGAGGGCATAGTCACGTAGTCGGCTATGGTGCAAGTGGAGATGAGATCAAAACTTCGATGTTGTCAGGGACACTTTATTTAGCATATCGTTTAGGGAAAATTATTACGTCTTATGGCGACGGAATCATCCGATTAAAGCAAATAAAGAACGCATTTGAAAATTCGATCTACGGAGAATTATCTCTCGTTATTAAAGGGTATGTAACAGAGGTCTCTCGTTGGTTTGAAAATGAAGTGATTGTTGGAAAACTATTTATTGAAAGTTATACAAAACAACATAACCAGAAAATTGAAATCCAATTTATGAATGAATTTTTTACCATTCATAATGGCGAAAGCATTTATCGTGTGCCAGATTTAATTGTGTTTCTCCATATAGATTCACTTGAACCAATCAGTGTTGTAGACATTCAAAGGGCTCAATCAGTCATCGTTTTAGTGATACCTGCTCCTAACATATTGCATACTACAGATATGTTAACACTCATACACATGAAAGAATCTTATCAACTTTTAAAGAAAGAGGAAGACCAATGAGGTTAGGAATTGATGTAGGTGGAACAAATACTGATGCAGTTATCATTGATGACTCAGGCAATATAAAAGCCTGGTCAAAGCAATTGACGACAAGTAACTTGGGAGAAACCATCTATGAAACCGCAAAAATAGTATTAAATGAGGCCAATGTAAAGCCAGAATCGATGAAAGGGGTCTTCTTAGGCACTACACATGTACTAAATGAATTGTATTATCCAAAAAATTTAGCCAAGACAGCTTTGATTCGCTTAACCAAGAAACCATCAAAAATCAAACCTGGTTTATTTTGGCCAAGTCATTTAAGTAAATACATTATAAAAGAGTTTCATTTAGAAACAAAATATGATTTTACAAGGCAAATACCTCATTATGATGAAATCGATCATGAAAGTGTATTTAAGATGATTAAGGAATTGGAAAAAGCAAAAGTAGAGTCAGTTTGTATTGTAGGTGCCTTTTCTTCCTTTTATGAGGATGAAGAAAACAACTTAAAAAAAGTGATCGCCTCTCATATGCCTTCTCTTTCTGTCACTGTATCTAATGAAATAGGAAGTATAGGCTTTTTGGATCGTGAGAATGCCTCTTTACTTAACTCAATGTTGTCATTTGTGATGAAGGATGCGTTAAGCTCCATTAATGATATCTTTAAAAACTTAGGTCTGCATTGCCCTTATTGGATAACGCAAAATGATGGATCATTGATGAAAGTAGAAGAAGCGATTAAGTTACCTATTTTCACAATCGGTTCTGGCATAACTAATAGTTTACGTGGCGCTTCCAAACTTACTGGTTTAAAGAACTTCATAGGGATTGATGTTGGAGGCAGCACAATTGATATTGGTATGGTAAGTCATGGTCATCCACAAACAGAAGAAGGACCAGTAAAAGTATTGGATATTCCAGTGAATGTTAGGCTGCCAAAAGTACACTCACTTTCAACAGGTGGAGGCAATTTAGTCAATACTCATAATGGTGATTTATTAATTGAAGATACAATTGCAAGTGATATAACAAAAGATGGGCTTGCATGGGGAGGAGAACTATGGACAATATCCGACTCGTTTTTAAAAATTTTTCCTCATTCATTCAAGGATAAACACATTAAATATGAAAATCTAGAAGGTATTTCAACAGAAGACTGTTTAAAAGTAGTAAATACGGTATCAAGCAGGATAAGAGAAAAAATTAGACAATTACAACCTAAAGATCAATACGTCCCACTCGTTCTAGTTGGAGGTGGAAGTCCTTTACTTCTAAATAATATTTTCACTAAATTTGATAAAGCTATCCAGCCTGTAGGTTATCAAATATGTAATGCCGTAGGAGCTTGTTATGCTCCCCTAAGCTCAAGTCTAGACAAAGTTTTTTGGCTAAATGATCGTACAAAAGAGGAAATTGTAGAAAGAGAGAAAGAGAGGGTAATTACAGAGTTAATTCATAAAGGAGCAAAACCAGAAACGATCAAAATTAATAGAGTGGAGGAATTTCCATTCGATTATTTAAAAGGTGAAATGTTTCGTTTAAAAATAATGGCATTTGGTGATTTATAATCTTATTTTAAAAAAGAGAGGGCGAAATATGAAAATTAAAGTGATTGCACCCATTATCTCAGACACATTTATGGATGAAATGAAAAAAGAATTTACTGGATTTTCCTATCCTCAAACAACCATTGATGTAACAAACCTAGATTACGGGCCTGCTTCTATAGAAAGTGAGTACGATGAAGCCTTATGTGTACCTGATTTTATCGAAAAAGTAAAACAAGCGGAAGCAGACGGATACGACGGTGTGATTAGTAATTGTTTTGGAGATCCAGGAGTGAAGCCAGCTAGAGAGGTCGTTGATATTCCAGTGATAGGACCTTGCGAGGCTTCTATGCTGTTTACAAGCACACTGGCAAAACGTTTCTCTGTTGTAACTGTTCTCCCCAATGTCGTTTCAATGATTAGTAACATTAGTAAAGTAACAGGTGTTTATCATAATCTTGCCTCTATTCGTTATGTAAACATCCCCGTTTTAGAAGTACATGAGAAAGCGAAGTTAAAGAGTGCTCTTTTAGATGAAATGTTAAAAGCGATTAAAGAAGACCAAGCAGAAGCACTAATTTTGGGCTGTACTGGATTTATGGGGGTAGCTAGCGAACTCCAAATGAAGCTAACTGAAAAAGGCTATGACATTCCAGTTGTAGATCCTGGCTTTGCAGCGACAAAATTATTAGAAGCCACAATAAGTATGGGAGTGAAGCAAAGTCGCATTACTTATATGAAGCCGCCAAGTAAACAAAGAGTGATGAATACGAATTGAATGGAGGGATAGGACGTTGGCAAATCATTCTACTATTGGGGACGATTATTCATTAACAAGGGTGCCTCAGGAGGCTAGGCGATCACTGTGGAGTATTACGATCATTCGTGTCGGGGCATTAGCAACCATTTCACAATTTATTTTAGGAGCATCTTTAGGATACGGGATGACTTTTTGGCAGGCATTTTGGGCTACGTTTCTAGGTAGTGTGATTCTTCAAGTGGTTGGTTTCCTTTTAGGGTATGCAGGCGCGAAAGAAGGGTTATCTACAAGTCTTTTAGCTAGGTGGACAGGATTTGGGCGCCATGGTTCGAGCATAATTGGGGCAGTTATAGCTATTTCTTGTATTGGTTGGTTTGGTGTACAAAATTCCGTGTTTGCTGAAGGAATTGTACAATCTACCAATGGAGCGGTTTCTTTACCCTTAGCAGCAACATTAACAGGAATTGGTGTAACCATTTTGGTTATTTTCGGTTTTAAACTTTTAAGTATTACAGCTTCAATCACTGTACCCTTATTTCTAATAGCTGTCAGTATAGGTATTTATCAAACACTAAAAGGACAGAGTTTTTCTGATTTACTAGCAACACAGCCAGCAGGTGAGCCTTTATCATTTGGCGTTGCTGCGACCATGGTTGCGGGTGGATTTATTATAGGTGCGGTGATTACCCCGGATTTTAGTAGGTTTGCTAAGAGTGGAAAAGATGTTTTCTGGATGACTACCATCGGATTATTAGTAGGAGAATTAGGGATTAATATGATTGCTGTCTTAATGGCTTTAGCGGCAAGAACAAATGATGTAGCTAATATTATGATGACAACAGTTGGCTGGTTAGGGGTTATGGTTGTGGTCCTTTCCACTGTTAAAATCAATAATTTAAACTTGTACTCATCATCCCTCGGTTTTACTAATATTTTTGACTCACTATTTCGAATTCAATTAAATCGTGGAATGGTTACGTTACTTATTGGTATTATTGGTACGCTATTATCTGTATTAGGGATATTAGAACGTTTCACTGATTTTCTCGTTTTACTTGGGATACTTGTTCCACCTGTTGCGGGAATTATGGTTATTGACTATTTCATTTTAAAGACACATAGGAAAATACTAGATGAAAGTCGCCAGAAGGGCCAATTGCCTGCAAATACCGAGAAACTTGGCTGGCCTACGATTTTAGCCTGGGGATGCGGAGGATTAGCTGGTTATTTTATTACAATAGGTATACCATCTATTAACTCGTTAGTGATTAGTGCGATCATTTATTATGTTGCAAAAAAAATGGAGCGATTATATAAAACTGATATTCATGCAGATGTAGCATAAATATTTAGAAACTTCAAAGGAGTGTGTCAAATGAGAAAAATAGGAAAACAAGAAATTGAGGATCTGGCAATTGGTGCAGCTTTACTTGGAACGGGCGGAGGTGGAGATCCGTACATCGGTAAGTTAATGGCGCTTCAAGCAATTGAAGAATATGGAGAGGTAATATTATTAGACCCGGAGGAAGTACCTGACGATGCATTGGTTGTCCCATCATCAATGATGGGTGCACCCACTGTTATGTTAGAAAAAGCACCAAGTGGTGAGGAAGCTATTCGTGCTTTTAATCAATTAGAGGAATATTTAGGTGAAAAGATATACGGGACTTTTCCTATTGAAGCGGGTGGTGTAAATAGTATGTTACCTTTTGCATTAGCTGCAAGATTAGGAATTCCAGTAATAGATGCTGATGGGATGGGACGAGCATTTCCAGAACTCCAAATGGTAACCTTTTATTTAGACGGGATATCAGCAACTCCTGCAATAATAGCTGATGAAAAGGGAAATACAGCGCTATTGTCTACAATTGATAATGTATGGACAGAGAGGATTGCTAGATCTGCAACTATACAAATGGGTGGTTCTGTCATGTGTGCGATGTATTCAATGACAGCTAAAGACCTTAAGAAAAGTGGGATTACAAATATTCTTAAGCTTGAAGAGGAAATTGGTAAAAGTATTAGATTAGCCAAAATAAATAATGTGAATCCTATCGAAAAAATTTTAGAAACAGTCAATGGCTTTGAATTATTTAAAGGGAAAGTCATTGATATAGATAGGAAAACTGAATCAGGTTTTGCAAAGGGTGTCGCTACTTTTGAGGGGCTTGAACAAAATAAAGGTGAAAATTTAAAACTCCGCTTTCAAAATGAACATCTTATTGCTCAAACGAATGAAAAGGTTTTATGTATGACGCCGGATTTAATAGCTGTACTCGATTCAGAAACAGGTTTACCTATAACAACAGAAGGCATACGCTATGGATCTAGATGTGTTGTAATTGGCATCCCTTGTCATCCAAAATGGAGAACAGAAAAAGGCATAGCAACAGTAGGGCCAAACTACTTTGGCTATGATATGGCATATACACCTGTAGAGGGACTTGTAAAAAAAGGAGTGACACAATGATGGCAACATATAGAATTGGAATTGATGTAGGTGGTACTCATACTGACGCGGTCTTGTTAAATGACAAGAATGAAGTCATATCAGAAACAAAAGCTTCAACTACTGAAGATGTAGCTACAGGCATATATCATGCAATGCACAAAATTGTTTCTCATGCGAATGTGCCAAAAGAAAATATAAAATATGCAATGTTAGGAACAACTCATTGCACGAATGCGATTGTTGAAAGAAAGAGACTAAATCAAGTGGCGGTAGTACGAATTGGTGCGCCAGCGACACTGGCAGTCAAACCTTTAATAGGTGTCCCAAATGACCTTAGGGAATTACTAGGTGAACATGTCTTCTTAGTGCGAGGGGGTCATGAATTTGATGGAAGAGAAATAGTTGATCTTGATGAAAATCACTTATATGAAATCGCAAATGAATTAAAGGAAAAAGTGGATTCCATAGCAATTACTTCTGTTTTCTCTCCGGTATCAAAGGCACATGAAGAAAGAGCAGCCGAGATTTTTCAAGAAGTATTGGGAGACTCTATCGCATTATCGTTATCTTCTGAGATTGGTTCTGTAGGGCTATTAGAAAGGGAGAATGCGACCATATTAAACGCTTCAGTTATTAATGTCGCAAAGATGGCTGCAGAAGGGTTTATCGATGCATTAAAAAATGAAGGGATTCAAGCGAAAGTATTCTTTGGACAAAATGACGGAACATTGATGTCTGTAAAATATGCAATGAAATACCCTATTTTCACAGTTGCATGCGGACCTACTAATTCTTTGAGAGGTGCTTCATATTTAAGTGAATTATCTGATGCCATAGTCGTAGATGTAGGAGGAACAACATCTGATGTAGGTGTGTTAGTGCAATCATTTCCACGAGAATCTTCTCTTGCAGTTGAGATTGGTGGAGCAAGAACGAACTTCCGTATGCCGGATTTAGTTTCTATAGGCTTAGGGGGAGGAACAATTATAAAGATAGAAGACGAACACTCTTTTACAATCGGTCCTGAAAGTGTGGGATATCGATTACCAGAGAAAGGATTGGTCTTCGGTGGAGATACATTAACTACTACTGATGTTGTTGTGGCACTTGGAAAAAGTAATTTAGGAGACGTTAAAAAAGTGTCACATCTTGATAAAAATTTATTAGAAAAAATATACGTAAGAATGGTTGAGATGGTCGAAGAAGCAATAGACAGAATGAAAACAAGTGCTGATCCAGTTCCCGTTATTCTTGTTGGAGGAGGTAGTATTTTACTACCAGAAACCCTTAAAGGTGCCTCACATGTTATCCGCCCGAACCATTCAGGAGTAGCAAATGCTATTGGCTCAGCCATTGCTCAAGTAAGCGGGCAAGTAGAAAAGATATTTGTACTAGATAAGATTGGCAGAGCTGCTGCGTTACAAAGCGCAAAAGAACAAGCAATAAAAGAAGCTGTGCAAGCTGGGGCTGAACCAAGTAGTATAGAAATTGTAGATATTGAGGATGTCCCATTGGCCTACTTGCCAGGAAATGCAACTAGAGTAAGGGTGAAAGCAGCAGGGGACTTAAAATATCAAAGCGAGGTTGCTATCCATTAATAGCAAAAGTTAGAAATAGTAGGTAAAACACAGACTGATGCTTTTAACAGAGTCAAATTCAAAACCAGTCATCTATAGTGTTGATGACTGGTTTTGTTGATTCTTTATACCCTAATTAGATATGAACTGCAAGTCCCGCTCTAATAGAGCTGAAGTATAATAGTTAAATTCATTGCGGTAAAAAAATTGAGATGATTTAGCTATGCTACCTAATGATATACTGATTAATAGGGGATTCTTAAATGCATTAAGTGAAGTAACCTTAACTACTTTTGTTGTTTCGATTCTACCACAGAACGCTTATTCCCTTTAAATATGAAATATAAGGCTATTAACATAAATAAAAGAGCAAACCATCGTTTAGTATCTAGTGGAATAATTAAACTATTAAACCATCCAAAGTGATCAATTACAACACTAATGACTAATTGCCCGATTATCACCGTAATACTAGTAGCTATAACGCCAATTTTTGTAACAGCAAAAACATTAAAGAGCAAAAATATAACACCTAAGAAAACGGCACTTAGTTGCCAAAGAGGTGCGTCAAATATGGCAAATATATTTCCTTGACCAAAGAATAATATGATAAGGGCCAATAACATACTGCCTGTTATAAATGTTAAAAACGTAGTTTCAATTGTACCTGCTCTACGGCTGAATGATCCATTTATTGCTGATTGTGCACTTAATGTTATACCACCAATTATAGTAAACAAAATCATAATAATTCCCATAATAAAAACCTCTCCTAGTTAACTAATATGAGTGCTATCATCATTGAAATGACAGCTAAAACTTTCTCTCTATTAATTTTCACTTTATTTGTTCCTAACCATCCAAAATGCTCAATTACCATACTCATAATCAATTGGCCAAGGATTACAGCAACCATAGTGATCCCAACTCCAACAAATGGAATACTAATTACTATTGCTGTTAAGTAAACAACACCTAATACTCCTCCTAAAAGGGACCATTTAGGTGCTTTAACTGCGTATGATAAATTACCTTTTCCAAAAAATAACCATAATAGACCAAGAATGATTGCACCTACAATAAAGTTGTAAAAACTAGTCTCTAATTTTCCAATATTTTCACCTAGTTCACCGTAAATAGCTCCTTCAAAGCTAAGTGCCATTCCGGCCAATAATGCAAAAATATATGCAATAAACCGCATGATTAAATCCTCCTGTCATAAATTTAAATATCTAGAATTATCGATATACGCATTAAAAAAAATACGAAAATCATAAAAACTTAGATTTCCGTTTTAAAATATTCAGCAAATTGACTAATAGCTTCCTCATTTCTTCGATAATAAGTCCATTGACCATAACGAACAGATTCTAATAATCCTGCTTTCTGCATCATATTTAAGTAGTGTGACACTGTAGATTGGGAAACTTTAGCCTTTTCTTGTATATCTCCAACACATACTCCGCCTTTGTAACTCACTTCCTTAGGTAGGTGAGCACCCTGTTTTGGAAAGTGCTTCTCTGGATCTTTTAACCACAGTAAGATATTTAGTCTCGTTTCATTAGATAATGCTTTAAAAATATCGATAGGTTCCATATTGCTATTATATCGATACTTCTATATATGTCAAATTGCTAAACTAAACGTTGTTAACAAAGGCAGAAGAAGGGAGGGAGAATTATACGTAAAACTAAAGATATGCAAATTTACTCTATTAACAAAATCACCAGCTGTGTATAAACACATTAACTTAACCGACTAAGTAATTTTAGTTATCACTATGTAAGATTGACTTAATAGTTGATGTTTTTACTTTATATTCACGAGCCAAATTTCTAATTAGTAGGCTTGGATCTTTGATGTAATTAGGGGTATTTTTCAATAAATTGTAAGTAATATTTATCTCTTTCTCATCATAAATAGTTAATTTGGTTGTAACAGGATGAGAAATACCAAATTCAACTAATATTTTACTGATAGTAAGTTTACTCATTTGAAGTATTTTGGAAATATCAAAAATTGTTATATTTTCATGATGATATAAGTGGAGAATTATTTCTAGGTTATCTATTGTTTTGTAAGTAAATCTTGTTCCATTCGGATTAATAATTGCTTCATCAATATTTTTTGAAAACGGAAATTTCTTAAGACAATATTTACAAACCATTTTTTCACACCTCATTATTTATTGGATTATTTGAACAGGAAGACATTCTCTTAATAACTTAAAAAGGTAAGATGATGCACTATGATAAATAATATCTTAATTATTCAAATTTTTATTTTCAAAAAAAGTTATTATACTAGTAATTTCTGAAAAAATATATTAATGAAGTAATATCTGATATTATTTTGCTTAGTGTATAAACCAAAACCACACACGAATTGTAAGTGTTTTATTTTTCATTTTTTTAAATGCTGTATAGTATCCTGTTATAAATATATTCACATTAAGTTAAGTTTCATATATTGAAATAGTCTAATTTGGCATACTCGATGGTTTATATCAAATTTTATTTTAGTAATATTAGTTATCCGTAAATAATATATATCCAAAATCATAAAATAATGTGATATCAACGGTAAAATTTCATCAACTTCGTTAAATCACTTAACAGCTCGACTACGTGTTATAGCATATAGAAATGAACGATTTGTGCCTCCACGATGAGTAAACTTCTACACCCAATTATTGAGTAAATTAGTTTAAACGTCCCCCCTCATTTTTTTACAACATTTTCTATTTCTCCTCATAATTTATATAGACCGTTTCTTCTACTCTTCGAACCCACACTTAGGAGGAGCTTCTATTATGTCCTAATCCTTTTATAAGAAAGAAAACAAGAAGAATTTACCGATTCAAAAAATACTATTCTTTCTCTATGAGCTTCTTATTGACTTATGTACCACATGTCTCATCTGTTTACATTTTGATGATTGTTTGTAGAGCATTTTAGTATTCCTGTTTTATCCACAAGGACATACATCCATAGAGGCGCATAAAATAAAAAAGAAAACGCCCCTTACATAGAAGAAGGTAAATAATTGCATTTTCAAAAATGGTTCTATATTAAGTAAAAGTTGAATGGCAGGTTTCAAGAATATTAGTTTAGAATATTATTATTCAGTTTGAAAATCGAATAAAGGGAAGAGGTGAAAAAAGAAAAAATGAGAAAAAGACGTTTGACAAGTAAGGCAAGAAGAAAAAAAAACTATGTAAGAGCAGGCTTAAGTATATTTATTATTGCTATATTGATAACATCTATGAACATACAAAACTTCTTCACAATTCATTCTGTAAATGCTTCTAATGGTTTACTACTTGAGGTAGAAGAGAAAAAAATTGAACTTCACGAAACTTTCAAAATAACGGTATCAACTACTATTGAGGAAACCAATTCAAAAGCAGTAGTCATTCAACTTCATATTCCCGGTGGATTAAAATATGCACTCGATCAAACAAAACAATCATTAGAAAATATAACCAATCCACCTAAGATTGAATATGACTCTTCTACCAATTTGATTAATATTACATATGATAATTCTCAAATGGGTAGTCAATTATTAGATTTATATTTACTAGCTGAGGATGTGGGACAATTTCCTATAGTTGCTAGTAAAGATGGTCAAACTACTCATATAGTTAATATCAATGTTGAAGAAAGTCAAATTTCTGAAGAAGAGTATGAAAAAAGCAACCAAGAATCCGGAGCAGATAATGACACTGTTGAAGAAAACCAAGATGTTAAAGTCAGTGAAGTTGTAGATGAAGATACAGAAAGTGAGCAAGAAATTATACCGGAAAATGACACTGTTGAAGAAAGTCAAGGTGTTACAGTAGATAAAGATGTAGGAAGCAAACCAAATACAGAAAATGAAGGTGATTATGCTAAAGAAAATTTTAGAATAGAAAACAACAAAGAAGCGGATTATGATCATTTTAATTCTGTAAGCAATTTAGACGTTATAGACCTAGTTGCTAATGAAATAGATGTGAACACTTGGAATGAATTTGTTAACGCAGTGAGAAATCCAGCAATCAACAAAATTAATATTATGGAAAATTTGGATGCATCCACAGAAACATCTGCTAATAGAACTAGATTATCTACTTATCAGGTAAGAAGGGATTTAGAAATTAACGGAAATGGTAACAAAGTGAATTTTGACTACTCTTCTATTTACCTCGGTAATCCTACTAGTGGAGAGGGAAATTTCCATATGCATGATATCACATTAGCTCAAAGATATGCAGGAGCGTATGCAGAGGACATTGTAGGTTCTAGATTAGTTGGGAGTTACACTGGTAAGTGGAAGTATAAGTTTGGAAATATTATAGCTGAACCTACAGTGCAAAGACTTGCAAGAGCTCAGTATGCTGAAGTAACCGTATATGGTGAAATGAATATAAATACACGTGCTGAAAATTTTTATTTAGGTAGTTTTATTATGGAAGAGGGGACCACATATAAAGGAAATGTTAATTATTATAATTTTTCTATTATGTGGTTTAATCTTGCAGCTAGAGAAGGTGATACTGGAGCTTCTCGAGAATTTACAATTGGTCAAAATTGCGCCGTTCAACTTACTCAATCACAAACTTCTGGAACCACCTATCCTGCGATATATCATCATTATGATAGTATCACTGTAGGAGAGGATTCTAAACTAGATATTAATATGCCTGGTTATGCAGTAGCCTTTAGTCGTGATAATTCAATTTTTACAGTTAAATCTGGAGCATACGTGAATCTAACAAGTAAATCAAATGGGTCTGTAATAAACTTTAGGTCAATCGTAAACACTCCCGATAATAGCAAGTTTATTGTTGAGGAAAATGCAGAGCTTTATGTTATTGGTAATAGTTCAACAGGATTAATAAATATGGATGAAGGCTCAGGGCATTCATTTATTCTTAATGAACCAGCTTCTTATGATATAAGAAATGCAGGTACAGGTACTAATTCGACTGCAGTAAGAATGGGAGATGATACAACCTTTCAAATCAGCGATTCCGATATAGATTTATGGAAGAAAAAATCAGAATTACTTGGACCATCAGATTTTAACTATGTAAAAGTCAGCGACTTCTTAATTGAGGCAACTAGATATAATAATATGACAGTTACTTCAACAAATGAAACTATCATGGTTGATTTTAGTTCAACCCAAGATTTTAGAAGAATATCGGGATTAAACAGCCTACCAGATATCATCTATGAAAAGGTACATACAGATGCGGATTATACACTTCAAGCACGAGTGAAAATAGGAGAAGTACCTGATGGTAAAGGTTTGGATGAAAATGGAAACGTAAACTATATTCCGGTATATGCTTCGGAAAAACAGGCATATGTTGATCTTATAGACACATTTGGTGATACACATAAATTATATACGAATCGTGAAGGGTATGTTGAATATACAGATACGAAATTTAATTTAGCAGGAGAAAAAATTTCAGCGATGGCGACAAGGGGGCCCTGGATTCAGGGACAACCTAAAACAACTGAGGTAATGGATGTTACACCTCCCAATCCAGCTAATGTTGATTTGGAAGTAATAGATGAAAAAACAAACAAAATCATAGGAACTGCAGATGAAATTGGTTCGACGGTGATAGTTGAAATAGATGGTGAACCTATAAAGGATACTCAGGGCAACCTGATTACTGCCAGAGTGAATGAAAAGGGTAACTGGTCATTTGAAATACCGGATAACTTATTGCCCTTACAAGTTGGATCTAATCTCCAAATTATATTAAACGATAATAGTGGGCTTTTAGATGTAGAAGGGTTAATTAATCCTCCAACAAATAACCCAATGGGAAATCAAAACCCAAATACGAGCATAAGTTATAAAGATGCTATTTTTAAAGCTGGACCCATTTTTAAGATTGTTGAATATTCAGGTAGTTTATCATTGGTTGCTCCAAATATAATTTCATTTGGAAGTCAATTAGAAATTTCCCCGAATGATCAGTTATATGAAGTTGTTTCTTTAAATGAAAAGCTAGGTGTAATAGATACTCGAAAAGAAAAATCATCATGGAAATTATCAAGTTCACTAGTAGAACCTCTTTATAATCAAGAACGTGATTCAACCTTACCGATTGTATATATAAAAGATGGAGTAGTTACTGAACTGAATAATTTTTCGACAACCATTTTTGAGCATTTAAATACTGATGATGAACCATTCTATATTTCTGATTTGTGGAATGGTAAATTTGAAAATGGTCTATATGTACAAGCCCAATCTGGCGAAGCGAGAATTGGAAAATATGAAGCAGTGATTAAATGGACCTTAGAAGATACTCCATCAAATCAATAGAAGTAAGGGTGAATTCTAATTGAAGAAACAAATTATTATTCTTAGTATACTCATAAGTTTACTCATTTTTTTACCCACTCTCTCAAATGCTGAAAGTAATGGTGAATATAACTCAAAATCAAGAGTTGGCTTTTATGGTGAATATATTTATGAACATGATAAAAATCCTTCACCTGAAACATCGGGGTTAGAAAAGCATAGTAGTCCGTCTACACTAAAAGAGTTTAATCGATTACCACAGACAGGTGAACAAACAGGATTTTTACATGTTTTATTTGGTTTTTGCATAATCTCATTAGCAATTCTTCTATTAAGAATGAATTATAGTCAATAGATAAAATAAACAGAGAAGGAAGTATATTATGAAAAAATCTATTAAAGTACTATCAAGTACAGCCTTAGCGTCAGTTCTTTTAATCGGAGGGGCACTTTCTGCAGTTGCGGATGGTGCTGAGTATGAATCAATAGGTACAGTAAAATTTAAACCTTATACAGGAATAACAGAGCCAGTTGACCCTAATAATCCAGACGAGGAAGTAAAACCAGAAAATCCAGATGGATCTGATCCAAACGCAGGTACGAATGGGCCACTTAGCATAGACTTTGCCTCAAGCATACACTTTGGTGAAAATGAAATTTCAAACATAGACCAAACATATTATGCTGATCCACAAAAAATTAACATCACTGACACTGAGGGAAATGTAACACAAGAATTACGCTCAAATTATGTCCAAATTTCCGATAACCGTGGTAGTAATGCTGGATGGACATTAAAAGTTAAACAAGAAGGTCAATTTACAAATGATAATACCCTAAATGCCACATTAACTGGGGCACAAATTTCCATGATTGATGGGAACGCATTTACAAATATGACTAACGTAACAGCTCCAGTTACAACTGATATTATATTAGATCCAAATGGTGCAGAATCATTAGTAATGACAGCTACATACAAAGCAGGAGCGGGAAAATGGCTAGATGTGTTTGGTCAAGTTGAAGAGGTGAATGGTGAACTGAAAAATACAGCAATTACCCTTTCAATTCCCGGTAGTACACCAAAAGATGCTGTTGAATACAGTACAAAATTAACTTGGATTTTAACTGATTCACCTACAAATTAATTTTAAGAATTATTTATTTATAGAATTATATAGGAGGATAAATATCATGAAAAAACCTTTGAAAATAGTAACAAGTATAGCGTTCACATCTACCTTATTAATAGGAGGATCTCTAATAGCATCAGCTGATGGGGGAGAGTACGATACAACAGGTACAATCAGTTTTACACCATATACCGGTATAACAGATCCTATTGATCCAGATAATCCTGATGAAAAAGTAGAACCAAAAAATCCAGATGGAACCGATCCAATCCCAGGAACTACCGGACCATTAAGTATTGACTTTGCGTCATCTTTTGATTTTGGCGAACAAGCGATTACCTCTGAAGACCAGACCTATTTTGCTACTCCACAAACTATATTAATTGATGGAATAGAGGAAGAAAGAGCAAACTATGTACAGGTGAGTGATAACAGGGGGCTTGAGACAGGATGGACTCTACAAGTAAGGCAAGAAGAGCAATTTAAAACAGAAGAAGCTGAAGAATTGACTGGAGCAGCTATTTTAATTTCAAATGTTAATGTTCAAACTTCATCTGCTTCCTCTCTTCCAAGTACTGTCTCAAGTGAAATAGACTTAACAGCAGGTGTATTATCTGATGTAATGTCTGCTGAAGCAGGTGAAGGAGCCGGTACATATGTGGCTCGCTTTGGTGGAGATGCAGGGGACGAAAATATATCAACTAGTGTATCACTAACTGTTCCTGGTAGCACAACTAAATACGCTAAGGAATATTCCACAAATCTTACTTGGGTCTTAACAGATGCACCTGGAAATAGCTAATAAATTGTGATGTAAATACTAGAATGTAATAAAAAGTAATACATCATTTAAACTTTTGATGTATTACTTTTAATGGAGGTCTGTAAAATGAGAAGACAACGTATGACATTCATCCTTTTATTATCCATGTCTATTCTTTTAATTGATTTCTCTCTTAATGACCCATGGAAAATAACAGCATCAGAATTTAATTTCGCAGTTGAGACAGAGATACCTGAGAATCAAATTAATAAAGACAAAACGTATTTTGATTTAATGATGGATCCTGGAAGTAAACAAGACTTAATTATTAATTTGAGAAATGATACTGATTCAGATGTGAAAATTCATCCCATTATCCAAAGTGCTACGACAAACATAAATGGAGTAGTTGAATATGGGTTAAATGATATTGAAAAAGATCCAACTCTAAAATATAAAATGGATGACATAGTAAAAGTAGAAAATGAAATTATAATTCCTGCAAATGGAACCTATGAATTAAAGTTAACGGTAGAAATGCCTAAAGAAGAATTTGATGGAATTCTAGCAGGAGGAATAACGCTTCAAGAAGTAGTAGAGGAAACCAATACAACAAATAAGAATAATAAAGGCATGTCTATAAAGAATAATTTTGCCTATGTAATTGCTATCCTTTTAAGAGAAAATAATAATGACATTTCACCTAAACTAAAACTAAATGATGTATTTCCTGATCAAGTAAATTCTAGAAACGTTATTATGGCAAATATCCAAAATATAAAATCCATCTATATAAATAAAATGGCTATAAAAGCTACAATTACAGAAAAAGGGAAAGCAGAAGTATTATACGAAGCAAACAAAGAAAACCTGCAAATGGCACCAAACACAAACTTTAACTTTCCGATTGCGCTAAATGGGGAAAGGTTAGCAGCGGGTGATTATATTTTAGATATAACAGTTCAATCCAATGGGGAAAAATGGCACTGGAAAAGGGAATTTAAGATTGATGGAGAAACTGCTAAAAAACTAAACGAAAGTGATGTTACTATTCAAAATGATTTTACATGGTTATATGTTTTATGCGGTGCTCTTATTCTATTATCTACCTTGATTATATTGATTGTATTTTTAAAAAGAAAGAAGAATAAAGTGATAAGGAAATGAAATTGAATGGGCAAATTATTAGAAAGAAGTTCGAGTGAAATTATAAAAAAAAAAGCCAATTGATATAATCATTTATAATTTATTGGTTTTTCTTTTTCTAGTAGGTTTGATTTTAATAATTTCACCTTGGATTAAAGATGAAATTATTAAAATTGAGATAAAAAAATACCAATTAGAAAATTTTTCTCATGAAGAACTAAAGAAAAATTATGAAAGAAGAAAAGAGCTTAATACAAATTCAAGTATAGGAACACCAGATTTTTTAAAAGTTATAAAAAATATTTCATCAGTCAATCGAGAGAATGTTTTAGGCGCTATTATAATAGAAGAGCTAGACCTATCTTTACCTATTATTCATGGTACGACTACAGAAAACCTTTTAGTTGGTGCAACAACAGTTTTGAACGAACAGAAAATGGGGGAAGGTAATTATGTATTAGCAGGGCATCATATGAGGGATGATACCCTTTTATTCAGTCCTTTACTAAAAGCAAAAGAAGGAATGGAAATAAATATTACCGATAAAAAAGATGTCTTCACATATAAAGTAACTGATATTAAATTAGTTCATGAAACAAATCTGAACGTTTTAAATTCAACTGAAGTGCCTACCTTAACATTATTAACATGTGATGTATATAATATGAAAACTCAAAAGAGAATAGTAATAGTTGCAGAATTAGTTAAGAGGCTAGACTATAAAATATTTGATACAACTTTTCATGATGGAGAAAAAATAATAAAACCAACTTATTCTTTTAAAGATTTCCTATGGTTAGGATTTATAATAATTAGTTGTATGTGTTTATTATTAATCTTTACTAAAGAGGACAAATATAAGAGATAATTTCTTTTCATAATTTGTAGATACAAAATAAAACTAATGTTGTCTAAAAACCTAAAACTCAATGCGAGTAAAATAGGTTATTACTACCAGTTTAAAAGGTTTATCATTATTAGTGGGTTAATGTATTAATTGATAAAATTCCCTTGTAATAAATCATTTAAATAGTATTCAAATTTTTTAAATAGAAAATGAACATTTCAAAGGTGGTCATTTTTAATAATACGTCTAAAATGTATGTATGTTTAGTGATAATATTTTCATCTAATTGTTTTAATAATATCAAAACTTAATAGTTACTTTAGTTTGTTAGAAGATATTCTAAATAATGAAAACTGCTGTGAATTAAAAATTGAAAGTTAAACATTTGATAGGTACTTTGGTCATTTTTGTTTAATATTAATGCCAAAGTTAACACACACTCCCTATTTATTTTTATAGGAAATGAGTGTAATTTTTTTAAAAAAAATTCTGGTTAATCGTAAGCCCGTATTCAAACAACGCATATAAAAGTAGCAGCACCTCCGGTACTATTAACTTATCAATTTAAGGAGGTGCTTTTCATATGCCACAACAAAAACTTACAATTGTCCCCGTTTCATTACATCCTAAAAACGATATTACGGCTGCAACAATTCCAGCGCACTTTCCTCAAATCCTACTTGTACGATCAAAACGGGCAACACTGAAATCTCCTTCTTTAACGGCATCGATGAGCGCAGCATTCAAACAGTTATGAGGGAGTTGAAAATTCCGTGAAACACGATTATACAAGCGTAAAAAACATTTACATCATATGCGGTAAAACAGATATGAGAAAAGGCATTGATGGATTAGCCACACTGATTCAAGATTCTTTTGAATTGGATCCATATGGTGATTCCATTTTCTTATTTGCAGGGTGGAGTAAGGATTGTTATAAATGTTTGTATTTCGACGGTGATGGCTTCCCCATGCTCTATAAACGTTTGGATAACGGTAAACTCCAATGGCCCAAAGATGAAAAGGAAGTAAGCAATCTTTCACAACAGGAGCTACGCTGGCTCCTTGAAGGGTTATCAATCCAGCAAGCCAAAGGCGATTCAATTCAAAAGGTACAAATTAAGCGTGGTAAAGCACAACAGCCTCCTATTCAACGCAGCATGGCAAGTCCTAGCGTACTTGCCAAAGTCATCTATGATAAATTAGAAGGCGTTGCCTTCGCGAATTGTTGGGCACATGTTCGTCGTTATTGGCTTAAAGCGGACAGTAAGAATGGGCAAATTGGTGTGAGCTATTGTGACGATTTATATCGACTCGAAAGGAAATTTAAACATTTGTCTCCGAGTAAGCGAAGAAAAAAACGTCAAAAATACTCAAAGCCAATAGTAGATCAATTCCTTGAATGGGTTGAAAAGTCACCATTCTACGGTAAAAATGCGTTAGCGAAAGTAGCTGAATACACATTGAACAGGGCAAATGGACTCAAAGCATTCCTGAATGATGGACGTATTGAAATTGATAATAATCCAGCTGAAAACGCCATCCGTCCCAACGTTTTAGGAAGAAAAAATTGCCTATTTAGTGTTAGTGAAGCCGGAGCAAAAGCAAATGCCATATGTTAGAGTATTGCAGAAACTGCCAAAAGTAACGGCGTTGATTTCTACGAATACTTAAAGAAATTTCTGACGGATCTACCGAATTTGGGAATCCATCAGAACCCTAAATTCTAGATCAGTACATGCCCTGGTCAAAATTGATTCAGGAGGAATGTAGAAAATAAATGAAATAAGCCGTAATTCAATTAAAAAAAATTGAATTTATGGCTCTTTGTGATGCGTACCGGAAAGTACGCTTATTTTTATCTAATTCGGGCTTACGGTTAATCAAAAGCAGGTTCCATCTTATGGCCACCGGAGTCTTTAATAAAAAGGTCTACAGAAACATGTAAACTTTCGGGGGTAAGTGGGATTTTTCCTTTTTCTTGGACTTTGTTCCATTGTTTCAGATTCTTTTTATAGAGTCTATTTGATAAGTTATATATATCAATATCACTTTCTAATGCAGTGTTAAAGGTTTTTAGGATGTCCTGTTTTATCACTTCTTCTCCTTTTTGCTTAATTTTATTCAATTGCAGATCAGTTCCCATATGGGTAATAGATCCCTTTGCTTTCACCTCTATTTCAAAACTTGGAGAATTATTTTTTATGTTTGAATTAGGTTTGACTTTAACCTTCATGTCGTTGATTAACAACCCTATATTCTCTGGACCACTTGGTTGAACGATTAATTCTTGATTCGTAAATTCCTCCTTCACCCATCTGTATCCAGCAATTTCATGATTATTGAAAATCCTTTTCATTTCTTTCTCCGACAATACTGCTAGCCCATCGAATTTTATCACAGAATCTTCCCCTTCATTAGATTCCCAAGTATCGTTTGAATAAGTGATTAAGGGAACAAGCGCTCGATATGGTGGTTCGTCCAGAGCAATGGATAAATTGCGTAGGTCCACTGGTGCCACATTAAAGTTTTTATTGGTTGTAACAGAGGGGTTGCTTAATCTTGTAAATTCCATAGACATTCCGAGGATAGAGGTTGTTTTAAGGATTTTTTCTAATGGTTCGTTACAAACATACATCCATACGCGGTAATGCGCTTCAAAATAACGTTCAATATAATCAACTACTGGCTTTAAAGAATCCTGATCAATGAGAGACGTTGTAAATACAATATAATTCAAGTGTCCCCAGAATACTTTTGATTGTGTAGAACGATAAAGCTTAATAATTGCTTCTTCGACTGAGTTTCCTGAAGCTTTACCAAGTTCATATTTAATTTTTTTATCGCCACCACTTGATTCAGATTTTGCCAATAATGACAAGTTTATAATCTGAACATAAACGGTATATTTATTATCCTTATAATCAACACCTAATCCATGAGCATACATTTGCCTCTCAGGCTCGTGGCTGTCCCAGCATGCCGTAAGCAAAGGAGTAATCATTATGATAAGTATACATATTTTTTTAATCATTTCTTTTTCCGCCTTCTGTATCATCTAAGGGAGACAGGATCTTGGGCCTTGTTTTTTTCTTTTGTGCAGGTAATCTAAAAAGAGTTTTAAGTAATTCTATGGCACTTGAACTACTTAAATTTGATGTGTATGGCACACCAAATGTTTCGATTTTAGTAATATAAGTTAAGAGAACTAAGAAAGAAACCATAAAGCCAAAGAAGCCAAAGATTGTTGAAAATAATAAAATAAAGAATCTTGATAATGCGATATTGCCAATCAGCGATTGATCACCTAATGTAAATGTGGCAACAGTGGACGTTGCGATGACTACAAGCAGAGTTGGACTGGATAATCCAGCGCTAATAGCGGCATCGCCAATAATTAATCCACCAACTACACTCAATATTTGGCCAATAGGGGAAGGAAGCCTACTTCCGGCTTCTTTAAAGAGTTCAAACAATAAAAGCATAAAGAATGCTCCTAGAGATGACGGAAAAGGCACTCCTTTTCTTGCTTCAACAATAGTAGCTAACAAACTTATTGGTAATTGGTCCTGATGAAAGGTAGTCATTGTAATATAGAATCCAGGGAGAAGTGTTGATACTATAATGCTAAAAACTCTAAAGATACGTTCGAGAGAGTTGTATAAATATGGATTCTCTTTGTCTTCACTTGACTTGAATAAATAGTAAAAGTTAACTGGTGTCAGATAGGCGTATGGTACACCATCAATAAGAATGACAAAGCGAGCATCTAATAAGGACTGTACGGCAAAATCCGGCTTGCCGGTATATCGATAGCGAGGAAAGAGTGCGTATGGATTATCATTTATCAGTTCCTCTAGTTGTGTACCACTTAAGAGTCCATCTATATCAATATTGTTTAATTTTTGCTTTATTTTGTCCAGAATTTCTTTGTTCGCCACATCATCTATATATAAAAGCGCCACTTTCGTTTTTGACCTTCGTCCTATTTCTAGCATTTCGGTGATTAAGGATGTTGTCTTGAGCCTTTTTCTAATAAGTGCTATATTGACAGATATTTCTTCAATAAAATTATCTCTAGGGCCCTTTATAGTAACCTCTGTCCTAGTTTCTTCCGGTTGACGTTTAGGAAAATCAGGTATATTCACTTCGAAGAAAATGTTATCAAAACCAAAATCAAGTAATACCATTCCAGAAAAAACATCAGAAATGAGCTGGTCATTCTCAGTAACGACCTTGAAGGAGGGGAGATGTAAACCTGATAGAATTTCTTCAACCGTCCCTACTTGATCACGGTTGGAAAAATATTTCTCCAATGCTCCATACACATCTTTAAATAGCATTTCATTATTAATCATCCCTGGAGAGTAAACCATTATTACTTGATTATTGTTGAAATAGGCGCTCTCAAACTTAACATCTGCACTATTCTTAAACATATCTTTTAATTTGTTGTTTGATGGAGGATTTTCATTTACACCTTTATTATGACTAGACATAATTTTTCTCCTGTTTTCTAAATGGTTTTATAACTACAAGCAAGTACAAAACAAACGAAAATATAAAAATGAGGATACATGTACTTGGGAAATAATAGAAATGCAAAAAATGGATATAAATACTATCGTTTATTGGCAACAAGGCTAGACAGCTAATAACCAAAACAGGTATGAATAACCATTTGCTAGTATGTTTCTTTTTTAAATTCAATTCACGAATAATAAATAAATGAGTGGATATGCGAATAAATGCGCCAGACAACCACTGATATAAAGACAAAAAGTCAAGATGCTCAATAAAATCACCAATGGCAACAAGTCCCCATTGTTCATAAGCTGGAAACCTTTGTCTTCCTGCCTCTATTGGGCCAAATTCTATGATTGATCCTATTAATGGTCCTAATGTTAGCCCTGTTAAAATAATGGATATGTATACAAAATGTTTGAATTGATAGGGCTTGGATACTTTATGTTGAAGCAAAATAAAGAAAATAACCTCTCCCATACCTGATAACTGATATAAGGTACCATTCAAAACAGGTTGAATGCCATTTTCAAGAAAGGGTTGTAATAAGCTAATATCTTTTTCTGGTGTATTTGCTATGGAAACAAAAATACCAAATGCAACAATAAAGATAAGTATGAATACATTTAATGATGCTAAAGAAGAAATATTTGTAGTGGATGTATACCAACAAGCAAGAATTAATATGACAACCAAAAGGAATTTCGGTGTTTCAGGTAAAAATGAAATACTTGTCCACGTTATTGTTTCTCTTAAAGTTACAGCAGCAGTCACGGTACTAAAAAAAGAGATGAAAATATAAATTGCCATACTCATACTTTTACTTATATACTTATCTATCCATTTAATTATATTCATGCCGTTAGTTTTTCGATGAAGAGTAAGCAATAGCCAACTCCAAAGAAGAGTAATGACTAACGCAATGAATATACTTAACCAAGCATCCCTACCTGCTGTTTGTATAAGAGGGGGGATTAATAGTACATGAACAGACAAGCCTATATTAGTAATAGCAATAAATATCAATTGAATGATAGGAATTTTTGTTTGATTCAAAAACAAGACCTCCTAGCCTAGAAGGCGCAATTTTTAGCTTCGAATGTAGCTTATGGTAATTATGGATTAATATACATTGATGAAACAAAGAAAAATGGGTATTGAAAATGTTAAAAACCTAGAGGGTAGATAGTGGTTTAAAATTAAATGTAATAAGTATGCCAAAAAAATTTTTAATGTATGATAGGAAATATATTGAGGAGTAGAATTGTAAAGTATTATAAAGCAAATAAAACTTAATATATATGAACAAACCTAATAAGAATTTTCGGAGGTTTTTTTGCTAATTATAGTTATAAATTAAATGAAAAATGTTTAGAAGATAAACAAAAAAGGGAAGAATCCATAGGTACAAAGGCTTAATTTTTGAAAAATACATAGATTAATCGTATTTAGGTAAAGGGAGATGAAAAATAAAATGTATAACTTTTTGGACAGATCTATTTATCAAAAAGTACGTGTGCTCCTATTTCTATATAACAGTAGAAATAATTGTTCAATAACTGAAATCTCTGAGTATGTAAATATTTCAGAGAAGACAGTTATAAAGTTTCTCGAAGAACTATCGAAAGATTTTGTTGAAATAAATATAGGAGCTGAGATTGAATACAAGAATAATAAAAGTGTTCAATTAAATACAAAAGATAATTTTTCTATCAAAAAGATGGAACGTTTTTATTTAGTACAATCATTGACTTACAAAGCATGTGATGAAATCTTTTATAATACTTTTGATAATATTGGCACTTTTGCTGAAAAAAATTATACTAGCTATGCAACGATGTATAGAAGAATAAATAAAATTAAACCTTTATTAGATCAATTTAATCTTAAATATTCTACTCAAGATATGTCATCTTTTCACGGAACTGAAACACAGTTTCGTTACTTTTATTTTTTATTTTATTGGAATTCATGTTGGGGGGAAGTGTGGCCATTTACATTTGTAACACGTGAACAAATGCTAGAAATACTTTCAAAAGAAAATAAGACGATAACAGAACCTATGCTTTATTGGCTTGCAATTACAATCACAAGAGCAAAATTGGGTTATATAATAGAAAACGATGTATCATACAAATCGTTCACAAAACACAATTATTTGTATCAGTCTTTTTTCTAGTTTAGCTAAACCTTTATTTGATGAACTTACCACGTTAAATGAAGAAGAAATCAATTTGGAAATGATGTTTTCGTTTACAGTTATAAGTTGTTATGAGTTTTATCATCCCAAAGATCAAAATATCGGACATATTTTAAATTTCTCCCATTATCATTATCAAGATTTATTTGTTCAGACAACTATCTATTGGTTAGATACTTTTATGAATTATTTTTCGATCAATATAAGCGGGGAAGAATACAGTGCACTATTTGTTAATCTGATGTACTTACATTATTCTATACAAATATTTAATGGCCCAGCATTCTTATTTAAAGAAGATCTTTTTAAAGTAGCATTTGAGCAAGAACCTACCTATTATGTGAAACTGATGAATGAATTTTATGATGAATTACAAAAAAACACCCAATACTCCACAATATTAAACCAACGTGAAAAGTTAATAGGGAGGTACCACAGTATTCTAAAACAAATTATTAGTTTTAATCCGGACCCGGAACCAATTAAGATAAAATTATTTTCTATTCTTAATGATAACTTTAGACAATTAATCATTGAAAAACTTAATGCATCAGACTTACATATTAAATTATGTAATGATACAGAATCTCCGGATCTAATTATTACAGATCGTCTTTATTTAGATTTAAAAAAATATAATACAAAAATATTTGTATGGAACTCTATTCCAAATAATAAGGACTATGAAAGATTAAAAACCTGTATAGAATATTTACATATGGATCATATAAATTAACCTCATTGCGATTTTTCGGATAGACGGTGGTGTTGTAGACGGAAAATCGCAATAGAATTGATTGATTGACATAAAAGTATTGTCAATTTAATTTTTGGAATTAGAAAAAAATTCAAATGTTATACAGGAAAATCTTGTTACATGATGTAGAGTTACAAAGAGTTAAGCCTTAAAAGGGATCCATACATGTAATAAATATAACTTTAATTTAACGTTGCGATTCAATAATTTGGTATGATTATGCAACTCTTTATAATTTTATTTATAATAAATAGCATGAACCGCGAAACCAATTTCTTGAAGAAAATGAAACTGATTAAAATCAAATGCTAGAGTGCCAGAAAAATTCGCTTATGCCTTAGTCGACTTTATGGTTAAGTACTTACTTTGATTAACTAATATACCATAGATAGGATAAGAAAGAGGGCTATGGAGACGGGAGATAGGACTTTTGAAAAATATTATCCTTTCTATTCCAATACTAACAATAGTAGTACTATTGTTATATTTACCACTAATTGAAAGGAATATTGATGTTGGATTTAGATGTGTTTACGAAGCTTAGGAATGAGGGAGGAAAAAGGTGAATAAATCATTTTATTATTTATGGGCCAGTATCTCTTTTGGAAAGCTTTCCCTATCACTATATACAATGACCGCAACCTTAATCATCTTTTCATTGACTCATTCCGCTACTCTTGCTGCTATGGTAATGCTAATACATGTAATTGGGAAATTTCTTAGTGGATTTGTATTCCCACTAGTTACAGAAAGTACTTCATTGAAGAAAATTTTAAGTATGTCACAACTTACTCAATTCCTTATTATTGCATGCATATTAGGTGTTGTAAGTATGGATATCAATCAGGTTGTGCAATTAACATTTATTTATTCTTTAATCGGACTAGCAGCATTTATGGATGGGTTTATCTCCCCATCTCGCATGTCACTAATACCTGAGCTGGTGGAAGACACAAAGATAGGTAAAGCAAATAGCCTGATTAGTACAACTGATCAATCATTTGCTTTACTTGGATGGTCTGTAGGAACAATAGCTATTAATTATTATGGTGAAAGTAGGGTTTTATTAGTAAGTTTAACTCTTTTGATGCTTTCTTTTTTCTCATCATTACGATTAAAAATTAAAAAGATAAAGGAAGCAAAAAAACTGCCGAAATGGGAAATCATCAAAGCTGGTTGGTTCATTCTTTTTAGTAAAAAAAATCATATGAGAACCATTACAACTATGGATATATTGGAAGGAATTGCTTCTGGAATTTGGATAGGCGGTATAACATTGGTATTCGTAATTGAAGTACTGAATAAAGGGGAACAATGGTGGGGCTTCATTAATACAAGTTATTATGTAGGAAGTATTTTAGGTGGAATCCTGATAACTATTTTCTCCAGAAAGCTTCAAAAACATTTAATAAAAGGGATTATCGTAAGTTCATTTTTAGTGAGTATGTTGATATTTTTTTATGCAGCTAACAGTACTGCCTGGATAGCTCTTGTTTTAGTAGTCATAATGGGCCCTTTTTACCAATTAAGAGATATTTCTCAACAAACCTATATCCAAAAAGTTACTTTAGATGACTCATTATCTAAATTGTATGCCGCAAAGGATAATCTTTATTATTTGGTATTTGCGCTTTCAGTGTTTATTACAGGCCTGATTTCGGACTATATGGGTGTTGTTTATGTCTACTTTTTGGCATTTCTACTGTATTTGATTTCTTCAATTTTTGCCTTAATTACATTCCGAAAGGGAAATCAAAGTCCACAGATTGATAAAGTAATTAATGAGTACCAGTAAAGTCTAGAAAAAAATAAGGATTTTCTTAACATCTAATACTAAAATATGTGGAAAAACTTTTACAGTAAAATTTAAAAAGCCGTTGATTCCTTAGCGTATGTTTTCCACGTTTTGTTGGTAGGACCCCATAATGAAGTTGTTTTTACGGCGATTCATCAAATAAAAGTTTAGACTTTTTCCTTTCAAAAATCGTATAGAGGAAGAAGTTTAGACTTTTTTGTCCTATTAGTTTTGGCATCCTTATGTTTGTACAATTAAACAGGAATGAGGGAGACCTTTAGTAATATAAATTTTTATTAGTTTACATAATATATATTATAGGAAGTTAAATAATCATAATCATTTCTGTCTCAATATCTAAGTATACTTAAAATAATGAGACGGAATAAAATTTTATGATCTTAATCTTTTTTGTTGTCAATAATTAATAATAGCAAATCCATATGGAATCTTTTGAACAACTATAATTTGCATGTTTGTTCAAGTTTTAGTTCGATTCATGAATTTATATTTCACTTTGTTAAAAATAATCCAATTGAAATAACGTAACTCAATGATTTGATTCCATTTGTTTTCGTTCTTTTACTTTTGCTAGTTTATACCATATAATTAATTATCTTTTTAGGCCATGACCATTAATAATATTGTCTCGTTATGATTTTTTAATACTTTTCAATACATCATAATTGGAAAAAGTTATAAACCATTCTTCGATTTATAACTTTTAGTTTACATAATAATATTATTGTCTCTGTAAAGCTTTACTTAAGAACTGTCTTACGTTTCCATAGTATTGTATCTTATTAAACTCAGTATAATCAGATTGAAACTGTACGTAGATTGGTGAATCGAGCAACCAAGGATAATGCTGTAAAAATTGTTGATCCCCATAAACAAGCGCTATTAACCAATTATTGATCTCTCTTTCATAAATAAGGAATCTTATCTTAGCATAAGGTTCAGTGTATTCCCCTTTACTAATTTGAAAACGGCAGAACAATACATATTGCCCCATTTGCGGTATCCACTTCGCTTGGAGCGCATCAGAATGATTGTACTCATTGTCTTGTACGTCCTCAATGGAAATGCTCAAATAAGCTTGTTCATCTCCATAAGGCTGTCGAAAGTAATAATTTCTATATTCAACTGGCTTTACATCTGTTGCAGGAGCAAGAATATCAACCTTTAATTTTGTTAAATCTAACTCTTCATTCATTGTATCCTTCCCCTTCATTATAAAGTGGTGACTTCTATACATCATATGCCTATTAGCTAAAGTTGTGCTAGTTAGACATTTATCCCTTATCCTTTACTACAAGTTAACAAACTTGATGAATATATCATAAAAAATACCTATAGTTTATCTTTACTTTTTTAAGCGAAGATAAACTATAGGCTATAACGGCTTATTTGTTTCTTACATCCAAAATTTCTACGTTCATTAATTGCCATTTTTCATCTTCTCTTATCCAAAAAGATTGCAAAAAAGCAATAGTATCATTATGGTCTATACCTGTGACCCTTTGCATGCCCTTCAAACCCTTTTCTCCCTTTGTATTTTCAAAAGGAGTCAGCATACTGTAAGAGTTAACAGTTAGTTCAAATGGTTCGTTTAACTTCCCTTTATGATATATACCGAGCTTTTCATACGCTTTTGCATTTCCAGCTAAATCAAACGTTACTTCTCTATTTTCGTTTTCTACTGCGATAACAGCTTCGTAATTATCCTCTAATTGCGCAGTAGAAATGACTGGATCAGGCACTCCTAAGTTAATTAGTTTCCCATCTTGATAACTATAAAGATAGTATGCAGCATTTTCTCCACTATCTTCTGTATTGATTTTCACTAGTAATTCCTTTTTACCATCATCATTAAAATCAATGATTTTTAATCGTGGGTCAAACCCTGCTTCTAAATCTACTTTGACAGATTTTTTTAGATTATCTTCTACTTCTAATGATAATTCTTTAAAAAAACCAGCTTCTTCTTCATAGCGGATCCCTTTAATCTTTATCGTCTCTTTTAACGCTTTACCAGAAAGCTCTGCTTCTTGGGTAATGACTGTTTTTTGCTCTTCATTCTTATCTGCACCAGCATATACAGCGGTCATGGTGGATAAACTCATCAAGAAAAAGGCAGTTAATGCGACAAGCACTTCTTTCTTCATTGTAAAGACCCTCCTAACATTATTATTAGGATGTCCCTTATTGGAAGAAAAATGCAAAAAAGACATGAAAAATTTATTTTCTTTTTATCGGTCCATAATGATCACTCATGGCTTGATTAAGCAGTCCTAAACAACGGTCAAGCTCCACTTTCATTTGCTTTCTATACAGCTCGTATTCTTGTTTTCCCTTTTCCGTAAAATGATAAATGATAATTTCTTGAAAATCTACGCCAGGTTCTCCAAGTAACTTTTTTTCTCTTCTCACCCACCCCTCTCTCGTTAATTCATGTAATGTTTTATAGATTTCGGAATGAGTAGGATGATATCCATATGGTTTAAATTCGGTTCTTAAATCATCTAAAAACTGAGTACCATAACGTTTATTCGCTTCAATCATTTTGAGTAAATACAATTTCAAAAATGCTCTTTGTCTGACAAGAAAGCCCCTCTTTAATTCTGTTTCCATCGTTCTCCCCTACCTTTGCTATGATGAATCATGTTATTTTTTAATCATTGACTGAATATATCGTTTATTTGCTTTATAACTAAAGAATAAATAGGATAGAATAGACAGTGGAATGAATGTCCAAGCTGCCCCTCTGAACAAGGCAAAAGGTGTCTCAAAAATAAACGAAAACCAAAATGAGGTTCCACTTTTGTCCCATAGCCCCGGGGTTAAGTAAAGTTCTCTTGGTCGAATGAGATAAACTGGATCAATGATGCCTGTAAAATAAAGACAAATTAAAAGTGGAAAGTTACTGATGGCAAGTATTAGAGAAGAATGGGCATAGCGCTTATACCTTTTTGCTTTTGAATCATTATCTGAAAAAATGTCGTCTATTGCTCGGTCATCGACTTTCTCAAAATATTGGATTCCTGAATATTTTGATCCAGCTAAATGTCTCCAACCACTATCCTCGAACAGTGTAATATAATCCCAAAAGTCTGTTGAATGACGAAACTTTCTGAAATCTATTTTGATTTTTTTCGCTTTTGGCTCAGCTAAACGAAATTTGTAGCCGAAATTAGTGCTATCTAACTGGTATCCTTTACTCGCCATTTCTTCTAACCATTGTTCCTCTTTATCAAAGTCAATAAAAAGCTTAAATTTACGCATCTTCTCCCCCTCCATTATTTATCGGTTTTAGAGAACAAGTTGTCAGTAATGTGAATCATATGGCTCATCCTCTTGTAATCTTGTTTTAGTACCTCGATGCCTTTCTCTGTGATTACATACGTTTTCCTACGCTTATCATCACTTTGCACAGATTTTATTAACCGATGTTTGACTAGATTTTCAATGGCTCCGTACATCGTTCCTGCCGCTATTTTCACCTTGTGGTCACTTAATTGCTCCACTTTTTGCATCATGACATATCCATGTGAAGGTTCAATTAATGATAATAAAATATAATAGGTTGTTTCGGTTAATGGCGAATATTTGTTTATGTCCATTGAATCACTCCAACACAAAATATACAGTTAAACTATATAGTTCAATTATATACAGTCTAACTGTATATTTCAATAAGCCCCTTATTAATTTTCTTTTTTACTTACTTAATGACTTTTTTGTTTTTTCTTTATCTATTGAATATTTGGAACATGGTTCTAATAGAATTATTTTCACTAATTTTTGTATGCTTGTAAATTCGGGCATTAAAAAAAGCCACCTAAAAGGCGGCCAAGAGGATTCATTGATCACGTAAATTGTTTGCTATGGGCGAACAAGTCGGCTTGGGCTTGTTGATATTGCTGTTTTAGTTTTTTGACGTAATCAGCAGTAGTTGTGACTGCGGAAATAGCAGCAATACCTTGTCCACTTCCCCAAACATCTTTCCATGCTTTTACTCGATTTTCCCCGAAATTCATTTTGCTTGGATCACTATCTGGTAAATGATCAGGATCCAATCCAGCAGCTTTTATTGACGGTTTTAAATAGTTACCATGAACCCCAGTGAATAGATTACTATAAACAATATCATCTGATGAACCATCCACAATGGCTTGTTTATACTCTTCTGAGGCTCTAGCTTCCTCTGTAGCGATAAATGGCGAGCCAATATAGGCTAAGTCTGCACCCATTGCTTGCGCCGCTAATATGGCTCGTCCGTTCGCGATAGAGCCAGACAGTGCTAAAGTTCCATCAAACCATTGTCTAATTTCTTGAATAAGCGCAAACGGACTTTTATCTCCAGCATGGCCACCCGCTCCTGCAGCAACAGCAATTAAACCATCTGCACCTTTTTCTATCGCTTTATGCGCAAAAGTGTTATTAATTACATCATGTAGTGCAATACCTCCATAACTATGAGTAGCAGAGAACACTTCCTCTCTCGCTCCTAGAGAGGTGATAATAATGGGTACTTTATATTTCACGCATAGCTCCATATCTTTTTCTAATCTTGTATTTGATTTATGTACGATTTGATTAATCGCAAATGGTGCAGCTGGTTTTTCGGGATTTTGTGCATTATAATCATTAAGCTCTTCTGTAATTTGCGCTAACCACTCATCTAACTGTGAAGAAGGTCTGGCATTTAATGCTGGCATCGATCCAACGATACCAGCTTTACATTGTTCAATCACTAGCTTTGGGTTACTAATAATAAAAAGCGGTGATCCGATGACCGGTAACTGTAATTGCTGAAATTGTTTTGGCAAACGAGACATTTTTCTTTTCTCCCTTCAAAGAACGAATGAAAACGGTAACACCTATTTACAGCTGTTTTCTATATGTCCAATTTAACCCATATTTCTGTTACCCGTCAATTAAATATCAGATATTTCTAAATTAACAATATTTTTTCTGCGAAAATGAGCTGCGATTCAATCACGCAGCTCATTCTTTTTATTTCATGATTTTCACTTTTGGGTTAAGCGCTTTCTTTAATGCTTGTATATAGTTGTGAATGGCTGTACTTCCCAAATCAGAAGTTGGATTCAATAATTCAAAGCCATGATAAGCGCCAGGATAAATCTGAAACTCTACATCGACCCCATCTTTCGCTAGCCTCGAGACATATTCAATTGTTTCATCTCTAAATGGATCCAATTGACCCACACAAGTATAGGTTGGTGGCAAGCCAGAATAATTTTTTGCTCTTGCTGGAGCAGCATACGGTGAAATCTCGCCATTGATATTTTTACCTAAATACATTCTCCATGCTTCTAGGTTATTGCCACGATTCCATATCGCTCTTTCATCGGTGATTTCATAGCTTGATGGACTCGTATTGCGATCATCTATCATTGGATAAAGTGGCATTTGGAAGGCAATTTTTGGACCGTTTCGATCTCGTGCTAACAGTGAGAGCGCAGCTGTTAATCCCCCGCCCGCACTCTGACCAGCTACTGCGATTCTACTTCTATCAATCTTTAATTCTTCATAACTTTCATGCATCCATAACAAGGCAGCATAGCAATCTTCTATTGCACATGGATAGCGATGCTCTGGAGCTAACCGGTAATCCACTGACACAACCACACATTCAGCTTCTTTTACAAACGCTTGACAAATAGCATCACTACCATCTGGATGACCAGTTACATAACCTCCTCCATGTATGAAAAGAACAGCTGGTAGTGCCTCTTCATTTCTATTAGAAGGTTCATAGATCTTCACTAACATTCTTTGTTTATCTCCACCTTGAATGGATAATTGATTAATCCTTACATAAGGGGAGGTTTCCACTGGAACGAATGCGGCCTGCCTTGCTGCTTCTAACCCCTCAGGTAACTTAAATGGTGGAAAAACCTCACAGATTTCTCTTATTTCTTCCGCTACTCTACTCATAAAATCCATTAATAACACTCCTTTACATACTTTTTGTGATAGAAGAATATTGGTCAAATCCGCTATACTCACTAGTAGCGCAGTTCTCGAGGATTTTTCCGTATGGTCCTAGTCCTCCTAGATAAATTAAAAATGCTTCAGGCTTTCCTTCTACATTTGCCCCTGAGTACCATGAAGGGGTCTTGCTATATAATGTTTTTCTATATACTTCTTCACAGTGGATACGCCATTCCTCTTCTTGTTGCGCATTCGCTTCTACCATTTCAAGCCCTTCTGCCTCTATATAAGCAATAAAGCGGTCAATCCAATCCACATGCTGTTCAATACTTGTCGGCATATTTGTTGCAACAGATGGACTTTGTGGTCCAGTAATCATAAACATATTCGGGAAGAGGTTAGTCGCAACACCTAAGTAAGTTGATACATTGGCGCCATGTTCCCATTTTTCTTTTAGTGATTCTCCTCCACGTCCTTTAATATCCATATTTAATAATGGTCCGGTCATGCCGTCATAACCTGTAGCGAACACGACCATATCTAAGGGGTACTCTTTGTCTGCTGTGCAAATGCCGTTTTCACTAAATTGTGTTATAGGCGCAGTTTTTACATTGACAAAGTGGACGTGTGGCAAATTAAATGTTTCGTAATAATTTGTATCAAGAACTAATCGTTTAGTGGCAATGGGGTAGGTGGGTAATAATTTTTCTGCCAACGTTTGATCCTTAACAACTTGTTTAATCTTGTCTTTAACAAATTGACTAAGTGTTTCATTAGAGGATTCATTAAGTAATAAATCATTATAAGTGGCACTAATCTCAAATCCGCCTTTATTCCATGCTGTTTCATAAACTTCCTGCCTTTTGAATTGATTTTCTTCTAAGGCAGAAATCGGTCGGGAAAAAAACGGATAACCAGTATGAGATTGAAACATTTTATTTCTTGTATCTAATCTATTTGCTTTATATTCTTTAATTTCTTCTTCTGTGTAAGGGTGATTTTGTGCGGGAATCGCATATTGAGGAGTTCTTTGGAAGCTATATACTTCCGCTGCTGTTTCTGCAATAACCGGTAAGCTTTGAATGCCGCTTGAGCCATTGCCAATAATTCCAACTTTCTTGCCACGAAAATCTACTTCGCCATGGGGCCAAGTACCTGTGTGATAGCTTTCACCTTTATACTGGTTATAGCCTGATATTTGCGGTATATTCTTCGCATGTGCTGAGAGACAACCGACAGCTGTAATAAAATATTTGCATGTCAATTGTCGACCATCTTGTAAATACACTCGCCATTGTGACACTTCTTCATCAAAATGAGCCGCACTTATTTCTGTTTGTAACTCGATATCCTCTCTCAGTTGTAAGCGATCCGCTACAAAGTTTAAGTATTCGAGAATTTCTGGTTGTGTCGGATAACGAGAACGCCAAGACCATTCTTCATATAGCGTTTCTGAGAAAGTAAAATTATACGTATGGCTCTCTGAGTCACACCTCGCACCAGGATAGCGGCTCCAATACCAAGCTCCGCCTACACCAGCACCTTTTTCAAAAACCCGCACCCGTAAGCCACGTTCTCGTAATCTGTAGAGCATATACATGCCAGAAAACCCAGCACCAACAATGATTGCATCATAGGAAGGGATATCTTGATGATTGTGATTGGCCATCAATTACTCACACCTTTCTACTTGAATGATTGCGCTTACATTTTAAAGATTACGTCGATTTACATGCTGACTTTTAATAATATTATACTTACCTAAGTAAAATTCCTTTCAATTCAAGAAATTTTTTAAAAAAAATAAGAGATACCCTTATAAAGAGCATCTCTCATTTTTATTCTAGCACGATGTTTAATCGTTCTTTTCAGTCCATAAATGAATAATGGAACCATTTTCTTCTTCATCCAAAATGAACGATCCATTGGAGTAGCGATCATTGAATCGAAGTTCATTTATTGCGATAGACTCTATTGCTCCTTTTTCACTTTCAACAAATGCCGTTTCATGGTTATTTGTTATCACCATACCGACAATGCGATGCGGATGTTTTTTCAATTCCCGTAACATCACTACACCTCGTTTTGCCCTTGATGTTTGCTCAAACTCTTGCAGTTTCATTTTTTTCACTGCCCCGCGCTGGGTTGCTATGACAATTGCTTCATCTTTTTCATTTTTAATCATTTTTCCAGAAACAACATAATCATCATCTTTTAGATTAATTCCTTTTACACCCGCAGCTCTTGGACCTACTAAGTTTACTTCTTCCTCATGGAATCTGAGGCCATAACCTAAATGAGTCGTGAGAAACACATCATATTCTCCATGTGTTAAGTGAACATCGACAACCTCGTCTTCACCTTTTAAGTTAAGAGCAACAAGCGCTTTAGAGAAACGTTGTGCCTTATATGATTTTAATTCGGTTTTCTTCACCATACCGTTTTTCGTAATAAATAGTAATGTCGCGTTCTCTTGTTCAAAATCAGTAATAGGGATGGCATGAATGATACATTCATCACGATCAATAGCAATGATATTGGCAATATGTTGACCCATGTCCTTCCAACGGATATCAGGTAATTGGTGAACAGGACAATATAAGTAGCTGCCCTTATTCGTAAATAGAAGGAGAACATCGGTTGTATTCATCTCTAGCTTTGTTAATAAACGGTCGGATTCTTTCATCGCTAAATCTTGTCCATTTGAAGCAGAATAAGAACGCTGGCTTGTCCGTTTAATATACCCATCTCTTGTGACAGTAACAATCACATCTTCATTTGCTACAAGAACTTCTAGGTTAATTTTAATTTCTTCTATTTCTGCTTGAATTACTGTTCTTCGATTGTCTTCAAATCGCTTCTTCACTTCACGAAGCTCTTTTTTTATCACTGATGCGAGTTTCTTGTCACTGGCAAGAATCGATGTGAGTTCCTCTACTTTGGCCGCTAGTTCTTCTGCTTCTGCACGCAAAGCTGTAATATCCGTATTCGTCAAACGATAAAGTTGTAATGAGACGATCGCTTCTGCTTGTGGCTCTGTAAATTGATACTCTCTCATCAAGTTCTCTTTCGCATCACGCTTATCTTTTGAAGCACGAATCGTCGCGATGACTTCATCCAATATAGATAACGCCTTTATGAGTCCTTCAACGATATGCTGACGTGTTTGCGCTTTTTCTAAATCGAATTGTGTTCTACGTGTGACAACCTCTTTTCGATGGTCAATATAGGCATCTAATAAGGGAACTAAACCCATCGTTTTCGGATGACGGTTATGAATCGCCACCATATTAAAATTATATGGGATTTGCAGATCAGTATATTTATATAAATAGTGTAAAACACCTTGTGGGTCAGCATCTTTCTTTAATTCAACGACAATTCTCAGCCCAGTACGATCCGTTTCATCACGGACTTCAGCGATTCCTTCGATTTTACGATCGAATCGAAATTCATCCATTTTCTTCACTAAGTTCGCTTTATTGACTTCATAAGGAATTTCAGTAATGACAATTTGCTTTCTACCACCACGAATATCCTCGAAATCTACTTTACCACGGATAATAACCTTACCTTTGCCCGTTTCATAGGCTTTCTTAATACCTTCCACACCTTGTATCATTCCACCGGTAGGAAAATCAGGTCCTTTTATATACTGCATTAAGTCATCGACAGTACTTTGTGGACGATCCATACGATGAATAACAGCATCAATCACTTCTCCGAGGTGATGAGGTGGAATTTCCGTTGCATACCCGGCAGAAATGCCTGTTGATCCATTGACAAGTAAGTTAGGATAACTCGCTGGTAAAACTGTTGGCTCATTCGAAGTATCATCAAAGTTCGGGATAAAATCAACCGTTCTTTTTTCAATATCATTTAAGAGTGCAGAAGAAATAGAAGATAATCTCGCCTCTGTATACCGCATCGCAGCAGGCGGATCATTATCGATACTACCATTATTACCGTGCATTTCAATAAGAAGCTTGCGCAACTTCCAATCTTGACTCATACGCACCATGGCATCATATACAGACGTATCACCATGTGGGTGATAATTACCAATCACATTACCGACCGTTTTTGCCGATTTTCTAAAACCTTTATCATGCGTATTTCCTTCTACATGCATGGCATATAAAATACGACGCTGTACGGGCTTTAGCCCGTCTCTCGCATCAGGTAATGCTCTATCTTGTATAATATATTTACTATATCTGCCAAATCGGTCCCCAAGGACATCTTCTAACGGCAGATCACGAAATTGTTCTGCTTTGTTCATGAATCTAACTCCTCAAGCGTAGAAATGTTTTCATTTTCTAAAATGCTGCCATCTTCTTCTAAGCCAAATGCAACATTGGTTTCAATCCATTTTCTACGCGGTTCAACTTTATCACCCATTAATGTGGTAATTCTACGTTCCGCTCTCGCAGCGTCATCAATTTTCACACGGATGAGCGTTCTCGTTTCCGGATCCATTGTTGTTTCCCATAATTGGTCAGCATTCATTTCACCAAGTCCTTTATAACGCTGAATAATATAGCCTTTACCGACCTTCTTAATCGTATCCGGAAGCTCTTCATCACTCCATGCATACTCTATTACTTCTTTCTTTCCTGAACCTTTACTCACTTTATACAATGGTGGTAAAGCAATATAGACTTTACCTGCTTCAAGTAACGGCTTCATATAGCGGTAAAAGAAGGTCAATAAGAGCACTTGAATATGGGCGCCATCAGTATCAGCATCCGTCATAATAATCACTTTATCGTAATTAATATCTTCAATCGTGAAGTCACCACCGACACCCGCTCCAACAGCGTGTATAATCGTGTTTATTTCTTCATTTTTAAAGATATCTGCGAGTTTCGCCTTCTCAGTATTTATTACCTTACCCCTTAAGGGCAATACCGCTTGAAACCTTCTATCGCGCCCTTGCTTTGCTGAACCACCTGCAGAGTCACCCTCTACTAAATATAATTCGTTTCTTTCTGGGTTACGTGATTGAGCAGGTGTCAGCTTCCCTGATAAAACCGCTTCAGCGCGTTTCTTCTTTTTCCCGCCTCTAGCGTCTTCTCTCGCTTTACGTGCTGCTTCTCTTGCTTGAAAAGCTCTAATTGCTTTCTTAATTAATAAAGAGCTTGTCTCTGGATTTTCTTCAAGGAAATAGGAGAGGTGCTCTGATACAACGGCATCGACTGCTGAACGTGCTTCACTTGTGCCGAGCTTACCCTTTGTTTGTCCTTCAAATTGTAAAAGTCCTTCGGGTACACGTACGGAGACAATCGCTGCGAAACCTTCTCTTAAATCGGTTCCTTCTAAGTTCTTATCTTTCTCTTTTAACAGCTGGACTTTGCGGGCATATTCATTGAACACCCTGGTCATCGCTGTTTTAGCTCCAGCTTCGTGCGTCCCTCCATCTTTCGTACGAACATTATTCACAAAAGAAAAGACATTTTCTGAAAAACCATCATTAAATTGGAAGGCAAAATCAACTTCAATGCCGTTATGCTCGCCTTCAAAACTAACTACTGGATGGAGCGTGTCTTTTTCTTCATTTAGGTACTGAACGAAAGCTTCAATTCCGTTTTCATAATGGTAAATCTCTTTAAGATCATGACGTTCATCCGTTATTTCGATTTTCATCCCTTTTAAAAGAAAAGCGGATTCTCGTAATCGTTCACTTAACACTTCAAAATTATATGTAGTTGTTGAAAAAATCGTGGGATCTGGTTTAAAGTGGATCGTTGTCCCGACTTGATTCGTTTTGCCAACTTTCTCAAGCGTTGTTACTGCCTTTCCACCGTTTTCAAATCGCTGTTCATAAACAAGTCCATCACGTTTAATTTTTACAACTAGCCATTGGGATAAGGCATTAACAACTGATGCACCCACACCATGAAGTCCACCACTTGTTTTGTATCCACCTTGGCCAAACTTCCCTCCAGCGTGCAACACAGTCAATATGACTTCGGTTGTAGGCTTGCCCATTTTGTGCATTCCGGTCGGCATTCCCCGACCTTTATCTTGAACACTAATTGAATTGTCTTTATGTATTTTGACAATGATATGATCGCCGAAACCTGCGAGTGCTTCATCTACAGCGTTATCGACTATTTCGTATACAAGGTGGTGTAACCCTCTTGCATCCGTACTTCCAATGTACATTCCGGGACGTTTTCTAACAGCTTCTAATCCCTCAAGTACTTGTATGGCATCATCATTATAGTCAAATACTTCCTGATTTTTTGCCACAAGCATTCCCCTTTCATCTCTTCAAAAACCGTCTATTGTCTATCAATCCGAGTTGGCAATAGAGTTTGATTATATCATAACCGCCTCTTTATGCACCTCTCTACATTAGATATCGGTTTATTATTCCATTCTTATTCACTATATTCCTTCTTAATCATGCGAGTAGTATGCATATATGTTCCTCATTGTAACATGCTTTAAAGATAGATATACTGTTGCAACAAGGAATAAGAACAAACGTTCTAATCATTATATCATATTTTCTCTACTAATCCGCTTATGAAAGAAAAAGCATGAAATCAAATTCATGATCCCATGCTACAAATGTTATTTTGTTAGCGCATGCTCTACTTTAATGCATCGATCCATGATCACGGTATAACCAGCATCACTTAATTGCTGAAATACACCTTCATCTACAACACCTAGCTGAGTCCAAAAAATGGGACAATCAATATTTTGAAATTCACTTGCAAGACTTGGCAAATATTCTGAACGTCTAAAGACATTAACAATATCCACTTTGCCTTCTATTTCAGCTAATGATGCAACCGCTTTTACACCTAATACTTCCTTAATTTTCGGGTTAACAGGAATAATTTCGTAACCACTTTTTTGCATCGCTTCACTTACCATATAGGATGTGCGATTAGGGTTATCACTTAATCCTACGACGGCAATCCTCTTTGCTTGTTTTAACAACTTTCCAATTTCAGTTCTTGTTGGGTTTTCTATACTCAATACATTCACCTCTTATTTTGAACTCTACACTATTTTATCTGAATTAAAGTATAAATGCGAATAGATCGCAATTCTGTTCTTTCTAACATAATATCGTCATCTCTTTTATACAGCTTTCTTTCTCGCTAAATTTACGCCATACCGCTTAACAAAAATGTTCTTTTCTACTAATTTTACTCATATATCTATTTAACATTCGTTTCATAATAAAGGAATCAATCTTGGCACTTGAAAAGATAATTTAAATGCAACATAGTACATTCACTTATTTACATGGTACAATATAAGAACTGTATTTTTATTCCGTGGGGGAGAGTTTATGACATTTGAAGTAATCATCGTTTTTCTTATTGCTTATTTAATTGGTTCCATTCCATCTGGATTAATCATTGGTAAAGTGTTTTATGGCATTGATATCCGTGAGCATGGTAGTGGTAACCTTGGTGGGACAAACACTTTCCGAACGCTAGGGAAAAAAGCAGGGTTTACCGTTACACTTGCAGATATCCTAAAAGGTACAATAGCTGCTGGAGTATTACCTATCTTCTTTGATATTGATATACATACAGTGATTATAGGGATTTTTGCTGTTATTGGACATATGTATCCGATATTTGCAGGATTCAAAGGTGGTAAAGCTGTTGCTACATCTGCAGGTGTTGTGCTGGCGTTCGTGCCTGTTATGTTTGCGGTCATATTAGTTGTATTTTTCATCTCGCTTCTCACTACTAAATATGTTTCATTATCATCAATGATTGCTGGTATTGCAGGATTGATTTATTCAATTATTCTCGGTGATCCAATTTTAATCATAGTGATTGCCTTAATGACATCGTTCATCATTTATCGACATCGTACAAATATTAAAAGGATTGTCAATAAAACCGAACCAAAGGTCAATTTATTCAAAAAGAAAAGATAGACATCCAAAAGACAGCGTTAAGGAATGCTGTCTTTTTCTTATCTATCCATTTCTTTACTAGGTAGAATGACGTGAGTCTTTTCTCTAATCAATCCTAAAAAATCCCTTTAACGAATGAAAACGGTGATTGAAAGCCATTGAATGACTTTGGTATGATAAGATTAATCATTCCAACTTTGCTATTTATTTAAAAATATGACATTTTAACTCAAGTACATAACAAAATATGTAGAGAAGTTTCGTGTTTTTTTCTCAATATACATCTTTTTCTAACATATATTGCAATTTCTTCTAATAGAATAAAAGAGCATGACATTAAATACTACTTCCACATGACAAACAATGGTAAGGATGATAAGAAATGAAATTAACTGAGATTGTCTTAAAAGAACTACCATTTCCATACTTCTTAATTGACAACAATAATCACGTGGTTTCAACATCTATAGTTAATCAACATACAATCATTGGTACCCCATTCACACAATTAATGAATTACGAAGATGTCGAACAATTTAATGTAATACGCAAGAAAAAAGCAGTTCTTAATTTACAGCTATTTTTCGGTAACGGGTATCACAATTATCGCGTCTATACGATTCCAGAGGAAGAATCATGTCATTTATTTTGCTATCCCTTATTTCATTCATTATCTGCTGACCATAACTATCAAACACAACAATTGGAACAGAAACTTCTCAGATTTAGTTTAGAACTGAATGAAAAAAAGAAAATCATTCATGAAACAGCTTCTCAGATTAATGAAGCAAATTTCACAAATGAATACGCACAAAATTTAAGTACACTTGCAGCATCTATGGCACACGAAATCCGCAATCCACTTACAACAGTTAAAGGTTTTTTACAATTGTTAAAACCCTATCTCAATGAGTCAGGGAAAAATCAATATGTTGATATTGCTCTAGATGAGATTAATCGTGCCAATGACATTATCCATGAGTTTTTAAATGCAGCAAAACCAACAGACAATATTAAAGAACGTATTTCTATTAATAAACTTGTCCACGATACTTTCCTGTTGTTTCAAAGTGAAGCGATTTTAAAAAATACAGCACTCACATTCCAATTATCAAAAGATGACCCGTATATAAATGGAAACGCCAAGCAATTAAAACAAGTATTAGTCAATCTAATTAAAAATGCACTCGAATCATTTGATACAGTGGAGCAACACCAAGAAAATACGATTAAAATCTCTGTTAGAAGTACAGATGAAACCTGTATAATCGTTATAAAAGATACGGGTTATGGGATGAATGAAGAGACATTAGAAAAGCTTTTTCAACCTTTTTATTCTACTAAAACAACGGGCACAGGCATTGGGTTATCCATCTGCAAAAGAATTATTGAACAACATAATGGGTGGATTAACATTTCATCTGAAATGAATGTAGGTACAACCATTACAATTACATTACCGCTTGATTAAGATCATACATACAGAGTTGAGAGATGAACTTAACATATCTGAATAATCAGCATTGTCCTTATATCAATAAAAGAAGCCTCCATTTTAGTCGGAGGCTTCTTTTTCTCTTTAAATGACTTGTTCTTTTTCATCCTCAACTTTTTTCCGTTGAAATAAGCCAATAATCATTCCTATAACAGCGCCTATAAATGCAGGTAATAACCAACCTAGCCCTACATCATATAATGGAAGAATACTAGAGAAAAGATTATCTACTGAGGCAATCGTATATCCTGCTGCTTTAAAGCCATCAAAGACACCAATAATAAATGTAAATAACATACTCATTTGATAAACCGTTTTCTTGCCATTAAACAATGGGTGTAAGAATGTAAGAATTAATAATACAATCGCTAATGGATAAATAGCTGTCAATACCGGTACTGAAATAGCGATCAATTGACTTAAACCAAAATTAGCAATGGCTGCACTAAATACTGAGAAAATAATAACAAATGTATTATAAGAGACTTTAGGCATGATTTTACTAAAATAAGCTGCACATGAGGAGATTAAACCAATACTAGTCGTTAAACAGGCTGCAATAACAATTACACTTAGTATAACTCCTCCATATGAACCAAAATAATGTGCTGAAACTTCAGATAAAACCGCACCACCATTTCCTAAAATACCTAATTGCGAAACACTACTTGCACCAATGTAAGAAAGTGAGCCGTATATCAAGGCAAGCAATCCGGCTGAGATTAAACCTGCTTTAATAACTGAAAGCATCACCACTTTATTTGATTGAACGCCTTTAGAACGTATCGCATCAATTACAATGATTCCGAATACGAAAGCAGCAAGAGCATCCATTGTTAAGTAGCCTTCAGTGAAACCGTTAAAGAAAGAGTTAACAGTATATGCCTCACTTGGTGCTTGTAGAGACCCTAGTGGATTAACAAATGCTACTACAATTAAAATTAAGATAAATAATAGTAGAATAGGTGTTAAAACTTTCCCTACGATATCAACAATTTTCGATGCATTTAGAGAGAAAAATGCGGTAATTCCAAAGAAAATGATGGAGAAAACAACTAATCCAATCGTACTCCATTCATCAGAAATGAAAGGTCTAATACCAATTTCATAAGAGACTGTACCAGTTCGCGGGATCGCAAATAATGGTCCGATAGATAAATATAATACAACTGTGAAAACTAGACCAAACAATGGATTTACACGACTTGCAAGCGATTGCAAGTCACTCTTACCAGAATAGCCCAGAGCGATTACACCCAATAAAGGAAGGCCAACACCTGTAATAATAAAGCCCGCTACCGCTGCCCATACGTTCGTTCCTGCTTCTTGACCCATCATGACTGGAAAAATTAAGTTCCCAGCTCCAAAAAATAATGAAAATAACATAAACCCTACTGCAATAATATAAGAAGATGGAACCTTTTGATTCATATCTTCTACCCCCTTCTGCACCTACTGTTGTAGTTAACAATCATAAATACTATAATTTACTAATTCTTCAGAAAGTTCATATTTAAATATAATATTGTATGAATTACAATCTCTGAAAAAATTCAAGCAATATATTGCATTCTTAAAGTAACATATCCTTGTGTTGAATGCAATATATTATTTTAAAAAAATATAGTCATATGTAATATATTAATAGAATTATTCTTAGTTTTATTTATCTTCCATGCTCATTTACTAGAACCACGATAATAGAATATATGTGATTACTTACGTTTTTGATTGGAGTGGCTTAGAATAATCCGTCTAGATATCAAAAATATTTTTATCGTTCACATAAAAAAACCCTTACAAAAGTAAAGTCTTTTGTAAGGGTAAAGAAACAGTTAAACTAATTCTTCATTCTCTTTTATCTTTGTCTTCCTTTTAAATAGATCAATAACAATACCTACAATCACACCGATGATAGCTGGTACAATCCAACCTAATCCCACCTCATACAGCGGAAGAATGTTTGTGAATAAATTATAAACAGGCTCAATTTGAACACCAGCTTCTTTTAAACCATCAAAAACACTAACAATAAACGTTAAAATCATACTCACTTGATATACAGACTTCTTGCCATTAAAAAACGGATGGAAAAATGTTAAAATTAACAATAAAATCGCCAAAGGATAAATCGCTGTTAGTACGGGAACAGAAATAGCAATTAGCTCTGTTAAACCAAAGTTAGCAACAGCGGTACTGAAAATAGCAAATGCAATTACATATGTCTTATAGGAAAATTTAGGCATGATCTTATTAAAATAGCTAGCACATGAACTGATCAAACCTACGCTTGTTGTCATACAGGCAATGATCATAACAGCACTTAGAACGATCCCACCATAAGAGCCAAAATATGCATAGGCTACACCTGAAAGAACAGCTCCACCATTTTCGAGAACGCCTAATTCTGCAACACTACTAGCACCCATGTAAGCCATTGCACTATAAAAGAATGCTAATAAAATTGCAGCAATCAAACCAGCCTTCATAGTAGCAAACATAATAGAGCGGTTTGACTCTATACCTTTTGCACGCAGTGCATTTATAACAATTACCCCAAAGACAAATGCAGCCAGTACATCCATTGTTAAGTAGCCTTCTGAGAAGCCATTAAAGAATGAGTGTTGTGAATAAGCTTCTGTTGGCTCCGCAAAAGATCCAAGAGGATTAAAGACAGCAACAAGAATTAATAATAGTATAAAGCTAATTTTAATAGGCGTTAAATATTTACCTACGATATCAACAATCTTTGATGAATTTAATGATAATATCGTTGCAACTCCAAAGAAACAGATTGAGAATATTAATAATCCAATCGTTAGTGAAGATTCTGGCAATAATGGTCGGATTCCAATTTCAAATGAAACACTTCCTGCTCTCGGGATGGCAAATAATGGACCAATAGCTAAATATAAGATAATAGCGAAAATCAGACCAAATGTTGGATTAACTCGACTTGCAAGCGATTGCAAATCACTCTTACCTGAAAAGCCAAGAGCAACAACAGCTAATAATGGAAGCCCCACACCAGTTATAATAAACCCAGCTGTTGCTATCCAAACATTTGTACCCGCTTCTTGCCCCATCATAATCGGGAATATTAAATTACCCGCTCCAAAGAACAAAGAGAATAACATTAAACCTAGTACAACTACATAAGAATTTGAAGATTTTTGATTCATATTACAAGTTTACCCCTCTCAAATACTAATAGCATGTGATATTCACACCGCCAGTATTTTCAGAATATTAATTCTTATAAGAATTAAATATTTCTGAAATAATATTAATAATTTCTTCCACCCATAGAACCTCTTTAATATATTGCATTTATAAGATAACATATCACTAAAATGAACACAATAAATTATGCTAATAAAAAGAATGCTAAAGGTGATATATTGCATTAAAAACTATATTATTATATAATTTTTTCTATATATTACTAATACGGATAGAATTTTTTCTGTATTTCTTAGAGCAATTTAAAAAATCACACCATACTAACAGAATAATGAACAGATATTTGATACGACAAAGGTGGTTTATTATGCCAATTCCAAGTAATTTTTCAACTCCACAACGACTTTCGGCCAAAAAACGCGCATTCTTGCAAATTCAAGAATGGATTATTGATGGCACGTTAAAACCAAAAGAAAAATTGAATGATGCTGATCTTGCGGATGCTTTAGGAGTCAGCAGAACACCTATTAGAGAAGCATTACAATTATTAAATTCCCAAGGGTTTGTAGAAATGTATCCTGGAGTCGGGACACAAGTTACTGCAGTAAACCACGAAGATATAACGAAAATCCTCCCTCCATTAAGTGTTCTGCAAGCATTGTCTTCTGAATTAGTAGCAGGCAATCTGAATCAAGAGGTGATTCATCGTTTAAAAGAAATTAATCAAAAGTTTGCTGAAGCTATTAAAACTGAGGATTCATTCTCTGCTCTTAAATATGACGAAGAGTTCCATCAATTAATTGTAGATGAAACTAAAAATCCTTATATTACTCAGGCAATTGAAGGTCTCCAACCTCACGTGATGAGACTTTACTATTATAAAGCCATTATCTTAACAGAATCATCTATCGACGAGCATGAACGGATTATTCAAGCGCTAGAAACAGGTGACAAACAAACAGCCTCTGATGTAACAAGAATCAATTGGATTCGTGCCATCAACGAATATTTCTCTGAGCATAAATAAGGTTCCTTTCTCTTAGCAATCAAAATCTTAGCAGTGCGATTCGCTTTCGGATACAATAGGCTTATAAAGATAGAAGGAGATGGGAACTTGGACATTCGATTGAGTGAAAAAGCCATTAGTTGGTTCAAAGATGAGATGCTTTTGACAGATGGAGATTACGTTCGTTTTTTTGCCCGTTATGGAGGTTCAAGCCCGATACAACAAGGCTTTTCTTTAGGTATTTCTAATGAAGAACCGATTAATCCTGTTGTTATAAAAGAATCAGAGGGTATCCAGTTTTTTATCGAAGAAAAAGACTTATGGTACTTTGATGATCACCATTTAATTGTTAATTATGATGAGGACTTAAACGAACCGCAGTATAAATATGAAAAATAAAACATCACCCCTAGTGCACTAGGGGTGATGTTTTTTAACGCCAAATATGCTCTTCTTTTCCCTCTAACCTCATAATTTCGATTTGTTTATCGCCTAATAAATCATAATGAGAGTAACCATCCTTACGGTGATGAATCCACTCCGGCTTCAATCCGTACTGTTTCCCCCATAAAATGAGCTGATTCAAGTCGGACGCTCCCACCTTCGTCACCGTTTTACACGCGGGGAAACGATCATCTAGCCAATAATGAGTAAGAAAGGCGATCTTTCCTGCATCTATATCAGATTTCCACTTTCTTATAACCGCCTTCGTAATACCGAACGCCATACTACAGCCTTCTTTCTTTATTTCTTTGCATTTTCATATGCTTCATGCCAATCAGGAAACTTCCTTCGAAGTGAAATTGGTCGAAAACTATCCTTCTTCACACAAGTGTGTAATGACGACCCACTAACAGCAAGAATGCCTTCTTGGTTATATATTTCATATCCGTAAGTTGTCCTTAAACCATCATAAGCCTCCACCCATGTCTTGACTGTGGCTGTTTCCCCATAATGGAGCGGTTTTTTATAAGATGCTTGTATGTCGAGTACAGGTGATAGTACACCTTGTTCTTCTAATGCCGCATAATTAAAACCTAAGTCTTTTACGAATTGCGTTCGACCTAGTTCCATCCAAATAATATAATTGGCATGATAGACCACACCCATTTGATCTGTTTCTGCATATCTAACTTCTATCTCTTTCGTTGAAACTAGCACTTGTCTTGTCTTCCTTTCTATTTACACCTAATGTATTCATAAAATCTGTCTCTGTTAATGTAGATAACGAAGACTCACTTGTATGTGACTCTTCCATAATTCTTCTAGCTTGATTTTGAATGGCCCCTTCAGCAAGATTCACAACTAATCGGCCATTCCCTTCTGTTACTGTTTTTGTAAAATACTCCAGTAGTAATTGTTCAGCAGTCTTCGTTAAACTCATTTCATATCTTGCTAAAAATGCTTTCATCATCTTCAGCATCTCTTCAGCAGTATAATCCGGAAAATGTAAAAACTTTTTAAAACGTGACCTGAGTCCAGGATTACTTACCAATAGCTTTTCCATCTCCTCAGGGTAACCTGCTAAAATCACAACCAAGTTTTCATTATGTTTAGTCATTTCATCTACAAGCGTATCTATCACTTCTTTTCCATAATCAGCATTGATGTCTGATAACAGGGAATACGCTTCATCAATAAACAACACACCCCCTAATGCTTGGCGAATAAGTTTTCTTGTTTTTAATGCTGTCTGGCCAATATAACCAGCAACAAAGTCTGCTCTACTCGAAACGATCAAATGACCCCGTTTAAGCAAGCCGCATTCTTTTAATAATTGCGCGAAAATTTTCGCTATCGTCGTTTTTCCAGTACCTGGATTCCCTGTAAAAACTGAGTGTAGCTGTACAGGAATGGTCGGTAATCCTTGTTTCCCGCGCATATGCTGTACTTGTACAAATGACACTAAAGTTTTTACCTCTTCTTTAACATGTTCCAAGCCAATCATTTCATCCAGTTGCTTCTGCGGTTGATCAACGGACTCTTCCTCATCGATGGTAAAATCATCTTCATCTAAGATTGTTAGTTCTCTAATATCCGCTTCCTCACCCTTTATACCTTTAGAAAAGATCGCATCGAGAATGACATCATGTACAGCTCTTGCATTACCAAAAGTGTCATCAACACGCTCTCTTTCTATTCTCTTTAACAACGCCCTTTCTCCCGAACTAGTTAGCACATAATCATTATTTAAAGCGATTCGCTTACCGATCTCTAACAACTCATAGTCAGTGTAATCTTGAAGATGGAGATGATTGGCTTGCGGGAAACGACTGCGTAATCCTGGATTTACTTCAAGAAACTGTCGCATTTCATCAGGATAGCCTGCCAATATTACTGCCAATCGCCCACTATACTTTTCACTTGTCATTAACGAAACAAGGGTATCAATAGCGAGTTGTCCATAATCGTCCTTTGATTGAGCTGAGCGATTCAATGTATAAGCCTCATCGATAAATAATACTCCACCCTGCGCTTTTTCGACTAATTGCGCAACATTCTCTTCCGTTTGCCCAACATATGCACCGACTAATTGTGAACGATTGGTTTCTATGACATTCTCCCTTGGTAAGACACCTAAATGATGGTATATACGGGCAAGTGTTCTCGCTAAAGTTGTTTTACCTGTCCCAGGATTCCCCGTAATCACCATATTCAAACTAAGTTGATCTCGCTGGTTAAAACCTAAAGTACGACGTCTATTTTGATACTGTAAAAATTGATAATAAGCTTTAATTCTCTTTTTTACATTCATCATACCTATCATTTCATCAAGTTCATTTAAAGGAGTCACATGTTGCTTTTTCTGTATTTCATAGTTTTCGATTTTTTGTTGCCACTTTTCTTTCACTTTCAAAAGTAGCTCAATTTTTCGCTTTACTTCATCATAATGTATTGCTGTATGAAATACGCCGGATATTGACTGCTCATATGCTTCTGCAACCTCAACTAATTGATTGCCAATGGAAAGTGCTTCTTCAAGGATAGCATATAAATCGTCTACAAAAGGACTCAGTTGATCATGCTGATAATGGCTTAGTTCCTCTTTTTGTCCTTTTAAATGTTCTTTTGCTTTAATCGTTTGTTGCATAAAACGGTTTGTGATGGCGATCATTTCTTCTGCAGCATATTTTTTTGTAGCTCGATTATCAGTTTCACGAATAATAGGATATTGAAGTTGATCCATGAATTCTTTGTTAATCATCCATTTTGTTTCTGCAAGCGCTTCTTTTGCTCTGAAATTCTGCGGTGATAATTCAATCGCCTTTTGTAACCATGCAACTGGCAATTGAACATCTGTTTTTTCTCTTATAGCAGACAATTGCGATGCTTCTGTTAGCAACTTTGATAATTGTTCAGCATCAGACTTTTCATCTAAACGAGAAATTTGTTCAAATATATTTCTTTCTGTATGTACTTGCTGGGAACCATTTTTGTCAACATCTGTTTTCTTTTGTTTCATTCTATTCACATCACTTTATTCAATGGTTTAAACTAACTATACCATATTTTTTTCTTCACATTGAAGTAAAGCCGCTTACAGACAAAAGGATGCTTAGGTACGGTTTACCTAAGCATCCTTTTATCATTTATTCACCTTTTGTTTGAATCACATCTGGTTGCTTGCCTGATTTATCCTGCATTTGTTTTCCTTTATTGCCACCAAACCCCCTTGATTGGGTACCAAGGTGATTGGGTACAAAATTTTTACTATTTCTTTTTGGATTACCCATCACTTATCCCTCCTTCATTTTTTTATTATGTTCGGAAGTTAAGTGAACTAATCAGGTAAAAATCTACTCTGCCTTCAAGTGACTAGCATGTTTTTCTTCTAATCGCATCTCTATTTTATCCATTGCAGACTGATCTTTCATTAATTGCAGCTTATTCTCCAATACTAAATCAGCAAATGTTCTTCTTTTTGGTTTTCTCATAAAATTCTTCACCCACCATTTCTTTCTATTTACAAACAGTATGCCCTATTCAATAGAAAGTTATTACAAATTTTAGAAAATTTAATAATGGGTTTCTCTATTGGAAAAATGTAAAAATAAAAGAGTTAAATTAAAACTGTTTTAACTTTTCTTCAATTAATGATAAAGGCATAGCACTATAGTACTTATCTCTTATGACACCCTCTTCATCAATGAAATAAGTTGTTGGTATTACGAGCACTTGATAAATCTCATTTATATGATCATTCTCGTCTAATAAAACCGGAAAAGTAATACCTAAGCGTTCAATATATTTGCCTACATTACTTTTTGTATCAATGTTTACCGCAATGATTTCTATATTAGCATCCTTTTTATTTTGATAAAATAATTGGAAATCACGCATTTCTTGTTTGCATGGTGCACACCAAGTAGCCCAGAAATTGAGCATCACTTTTTTTCCACGGAAATCCGTTAAACTGATATTTTCACCTTCAATAGTCTGGAGCATAAATTCGGGTGCTTTTGTGCCGATCTTCAAGCCTGGTAATTGATCTTCTGCTGCAGTTTTTAAAGGGATGAATAGCCAAAAGCAACAAAGGAATAATACGATTTTTTTCAACTTGAACACTCCTTCCTCTCATTATTGTTCCTAATAGGAAAGAAAATATAGTGTTCTCATCATCCAAAATGAAAGGAAATAAGTAAGTAAATAAACGAAAGCGATACGCATCCAAGGAATCATTGGGAATTGCGAGCGATAGGCTTTAATAAATAAATATATAAACATGATAATCAAAGCAAAATATAGACCTTTCAGTCCACTACTTAAATAAACAATTATGAAAGGATTTTTTATTACATCTGCAAACTTCGTTATTAGAGGCAACCCTTTATAACTTAGGAGAAAAATGATAAGACCAGTCATCAGACTAGAAGTAACTTCATCTTTTATTTCCTCCTCCACCTTAAAGAAAGTTTTTAAAAGAAAATATGTGATTACAAACGCGATCGCAAGACTTAACTGATTCACAGTGATTAAAAACGGACCAATCATCCACGCTTTCATTTGTTATCTCCTTTTATTTCAATATGCTCAAAAAACTTTCACATCGTGATTTATGAGTATTGAATATAGACAAATTAAAAAAACCTCTACACATCTAGATGTGTAGAGGGTAGGAAATCTACAATTATTTCTTCAATCGATTTCGAAGAACCATTTGCAAGATACCACCATGACGATAGTAATCAATTTCCACTTCAGAGTCGAATCGAACAAGTGCTTCAAAAGTAGTTACAGTGCCATCTTCTGCAACAGCAGTCACTTTTACAAAGTCGCGAGGTCTTACGCCTTCTCCGATTTCAACACTAATTGTTTCCTTACCAGTTAATCCTAGTGTATCAGCACTTTCACCAGCTTTAAATTGAAGTGGTAGAACGCCCATTAACACAAGGTTAGAACGGTGAATACGCTCATAACTTTCGGCAATAACTGTTTTAATACCTAGTAAGTTTGTTCCTTTTGCTGCCCAGTCACGAGATGATCCCATTCCGTAATCCTTACCAGCAAGTACAACTAATCCAGTTCCATCTTCTTTATATTGCATACATGCATCATAAATGGAAGTTACTTCACCAGTTGGCCAGTAAGTTGTGAATCCACCTTCAGTACCCGGTGCGATTTGGTTACGGATACGGATATTAGCAAATGTACCACGCATCATGACTTCATGGTTACCACGACGAGAACCATAAGAGTTGAAGTCACGAACTTCTACGCCATTTTCGCGAAGATATTTACCAGCTGGTGTATCTTTTCCGATTGCACCTGCAGGAGAGATATGGTCAGTTGTAACTGAATCACCAAATTTACCAACCACACGTAAACCATTTAATGGTTTTACTTCTTCTGGATCTGGTTTTAAACCTTCAAAGAATGGTGGGTTTTGGATATAAGTAGATGATTCATCAAAAGTATATAATGGCTCATTACTTGTTTTAATTTCATTCCAACGCTCATTATCATCGAAAACACGCTCATATTCATCACGGAATAAATCTGGTGTTACCGTTTGTTTAACGACTTCATTGATTTCCTCTGTTGTTGGCCAGATGTCTTTAAAGAATATATCGTTACCATCTTTGTCTTGACCAAGAACATCATGTTGAAGATCAACATCAACTGTTCCAGCTAGAGCGTATGCAACTACTAATGGTGGTGAAGCAAGGTAGTTACCTTTCACTAATGGATGAATACGACCTTCAAAGTTACGGTTACCAGAAAGAACAGACGTAACAAGTAAATCGCTATCAGCAATCGCTTCTTCAATTTCTTCTTTTAATGGACCGGAGTTACCGATACATGTTGTACATCCATAACCTACTAGGTTAAATCCTAATTGCTCTAAATAAGGAAGTAAACCAGAGTTATTTAAGTATCCAGTAACAACTTTTGAACCTGGTGCTAAAGATGTTTTTACGTATTTAGGAACTTCCAAACCAAGTTCTACTGCTTTTTTCGCCACAAGACCTGCACCAACTAATACATAAGGATTAGATGTGTTTGTACAGCTAGTGATCGCAGCAATTGCAACTGCACCCGTTTTCATTGTCGTAGAATCGCCATTTTTGAAGTTAACTGTCGCTGTTTTATCAAACTCTTTCTCATCATAACCAAAACCTTGGTTCCCTTGAGGAGCCGTAACAGCCTTATTAAATTCTTTTTTCATAGCAGAAAGCGGAATTAAATCTTGCGGACGTTTTGGACCTGAAAGGTTCGGTTCAATGTCAGCTAAGTTAATTTCTACTACATCTGTGTAAACAGGTTCTAATGAAGGATCAAAGAATAAGCCGTTTGCTTTAGAATAAGCTTCAACAACTTTGATTTGTTCTTCTTTACGTCCAGTTAAACGCATGTATTCTAAAGATTCACCATCGACAGGGAAGAATCCGCATGTTGCACCATATTCAGGTGCCATGTTCGCGATTGTTGCACGGTCAGCTAGTGGAAGTGCAGGAACACCTGGTCCGAAGAATTCCACAAATTTACCTACAACGCCGTGTGTACGTAAAACTTGTGTTACTTTTAAGGCAAGGTCAGTAGCTGTTGCTCCATTAGGTAGCTCACCAACAAGTTTCACCCCAACAACTTCAGGAACTGGGAAATATGAAGGCTGTCCAAGCATACCAGCTTCCGCCTCAATACCACCAACGCCCCAACCGAGTACACCGATACCATTAATCATCGTTGTATGAGAGTCAGTACCAACAAGTGTATCTGGGAATGCTTCAAAATCTCCTTCTGTTGTTTCATTTGCAATGACAACATCAGCAAGATATTCTAAGTTTACTTGGTGAACAATACCTGTTGCAGGTGGAACCGCACGATAGTTATCAAATGCTTTTTGTGCCCAACTTAAGAATTGGTAGCGTTCTGCGTTTCTTTCAAATTCTAAAACCATGTTTGCGTCTAGTGCATCTGGTGTGCCATATTTATCAACTTGTACAGAGTGGTCAATAACAAGATCAACTGGTTTTTCAGGGTTGATCATATCCGGATCTCCACCCATATCAGCCATAGCTTTTCTTAAAGAAGCTAAGTCTACAACTGCTGGTACACCTGTAAAGTCTTGAAGGATAACACGTGAAGGTTTAAATGGTACATCCACTTCCTTCACATCTGCTGTTCCCCATTTTGCCAAGTTTTCAACATGTTCTTTTGTAATTACACGACCGTCATATTGACGTAGTACAGATTCAAGTAGGACTTTAATTGAATATGGTAATTTAGATACCTGTCCAATACCTGCATTTTCAAGTGCTGCTAAGTCATAGTAATGATAGCGTTTCCCTTCTACTTCAAATGATTTACGGGAATTAAACACATCATTTTTCGCCATAGTATTACCCCCTAATTCGAACTACAAAGTACTATAATACCACTTAATGGTAATCAATCGAAAAGTTTGAATTTTTACCCATCCTCACTTTTCTCACAATTTCTATAATAATACAACATTCAACATAAGTAAATAACAAGAAAGTTATTGTTATTGATAAGTTTTACTTATGGTATTTCTAACAAATGATATGATAAACATAAAAACACCATAATTGAGAGAGGTTATCAATTACGGTGTGAAATAGACTTCATTTAATTATTATATTAAGAAAATAAACCATTCGTGTTTAATTGACTTTATTCGACTTTCTTAGCTCTATTTTTTATTTTCCGATTGTACTTGGTGTGTGATGGCATCCAAATCAGTTTGAAATTTAAGCAATTGCTCTTTTTGATGCTCAGATGCCACTTCTAGGGCATTCTGAATTTGTTCATAAGTTTCTGCTATTTCTTGAGATAGATGGTTGAGTTGTTGGCCATACGTACTCGCGTGTTTATCTATTACATCATACTGTTCTTCTACATCTTCCATACTTTGTTGTGCTGCTTGAAATGCTTGCTGTTTATTTTTATGATAAGGCATAACTTGTTTTCACCTCTTTTACTATTCTTACAATTAAATTGTTCAGAGTGATGATGAAATATACCGTATAAAAAATGGGGATTCTTTCATCCTATAAACAAAGGAGGGAAAAAAATGAATAAAAATGATGGTAAAGATATGAGAAAAAACGCTCCAAAAGGGGATAATCCAGGACAACCTGAGCCTTTAAGTGGATCTAAGAAAGTAAAGAATAGAAATCATTCGAGACAAAAGAATCACGCTCATCATGATATGTAGAAGTTTATTGGATGAAATGGAATAAGTGGTAAAAATCTGCTTAAATGAGTTCGGTATTGTATCGAACTCATTTCTCCTTATTTTAGCAACTCTCCGTATAAATTCATGATTGTTCTACTTAAACTTTTCTAAACTATTGTTCTGGGGCAGTTATCATAAATTCTTCCTTCAAAAACAATTAATTCATTAATAATCGATTGGCCATTCACATTACTTATGTATACGCATACATTATCATACTGGGGTGATATGTATGAATATGGAGTGGCAAAGTTGGTTAGAGAGCATGTTTCTCGATCCTTTAACCTCTTTTTTAGACGAGTCTATCTTTCGTATCGATGTGTTTGATACAGAATCAGCTTATATTATTGAAGCCTTAATTGAAGAAGATCGTTATCATCATGTGAAAGTCATACCAACAGGAGATCAACTTATAATTAGTGCTGTTGCAAAAAGTGATGGCGCAACCTATAGCAGAAAACTTACACTTCCTCATATTACAACTCCACTACGAATCGTTCACCAACATTCTATTTTGGAAATTTTCATAGACAAATAACTAGTAGATATTAGTTTACATAATAAATTTATGTAAACCTCTTTATGGTTACAGTTTGCGATTTAAAATGAACAAATTTACCTTTTAGTATGGATAAACTAACTCAATGAAAAACGCCCGCTTAACAAAAGGGGCGTTTTTCTTATCTTTATTTTATTTTTTTAGTTTATTTAACATATCCTCAGTCATTTTCGCGAGATCATACTCTGCTTTAAATCCCCATTCTTCTTTTGCAGCTGAAGCGTCAATGGCATTTGGCCAACTGTCAGCAATCGATTGGCGAACTGGATCAACATCATACGTTAAGGTGAATTCTGGTATATGTTTACGAATTTCAGCAGCGATTTGCTCCGGTTCAAAACTCATTGCTGTCACATTAAATGAATTACGATGTAATAATTTCGTAGGATCTGCCTCCATAAGGTTGACTATCGCATTTAATGCATCAGGCATATACATCATATCCATATATGTGCCTGGTGCAATATAAGATGTATACGCTTTGTTTTTCATTGCTTCGTAATAAATCTCCACAGCATAATCGGTCGTTCCCCCACCTGGTGGTGTTACGTAAGAAATTAATCCGGGAAAACGTAAACCACGCGTATCGACACCAAATTTATGGTAGTAATAATCAGAAAGTAGCTCTCCAGAAACTTTATTAACACCGTACATTGTAGTTGGTCGGCAGATGGTATCTTGTGGTGTATGATCTTTTGGTGTAGAAGGTCCAAAAGCGCCAATGGAACTTGGCGTAAAGAATTGCGCACCCGTTTCCCTTGCTGCTTCAAGTGCGTTCATCAATCCACCCATATTTAAATTCCAAGCAAACACTGGATTTGCTTCAGCTGTTGCTGATAATAAAGCAGCCATATGAATAATGGAATCAACTTGATGCTTCTTCGCCACTTCTAACATCGTTTTGCCATCTGTAACGTCTACCATTTCAAAAGGACCTGATGTAGCTGCCTCTGAGTCATTGCTTCTAATATCAGTTGCAATGACATGGTCTGTTCCATAGATTTCTCTCAATTTAAGTGTTAACTCTGAGCCAATCTGACCAAGTGCGCCAGTAATCATTATTTTTTTCATTTTTTCTCCTACCCTTTTCTAAACTCTTCCTAAAGGAGTGATTTTATATAATCTCTAATTCTTTTCCTACCGCTTCATATATAGTTAATGCTTGATCTAGCATTTCTTTCGTATGTGCTGCAGATGGCATATTCCGTACACGACCTGTTCCTCTTGGTACTGTTGGGAATACGATCGACTTTGCATACACTCCTGCTTCATTTAATTTCTTACTAAATTCTTGCGTTTTCACTTCATCCCCAATGATACAAGGTGTAATCGGCGTTTCACTATCACCGATATTAAATCCTAATTTCTTTAAGCCTGCCTTTAAGTATTCACTGTTTTCCCATAGCTTTTCATTTAGCGCTGTGCTCTCCATTAACATCTCAATCGCTTTCTTACTTGCAGCAGCATCAGCAGGTGTAACAGATGTAGAAAATAAGAAAGGTCTACTTCTTACCTTTAACCAATCGATTAATTGTTGTTTACCAGCTACATAACCACCAACAACTCCGATTGCTTTCGATAATGTTCCAATTTGGAAATCCACTTTATCAGATAGGCCAAAGTGTTTAACTGTACCAGCACCTTTACCTAATACACCAGAACCGTGAGCATCATCTACATATGTGATTAGATCAAACTCTTCCGCGATTTTAACGATTTCTGGTAATTTAGCAATATCTCCATCCATTGAAAATACGCCATCTGTAATAACCATTACTTTATTGTATTGCCCAGATTCTGTTGCTTCCTTTGCTTTTGCTCTAAGATCATCCATGTCAGAATGATTGAATCGAATAATCTTTGCTTTGGATAAACGGCAACCATCAATAATAGAAGCATGATTTAGCTCATCTGAAAGGATGGCATCATTTTTATCCATTACTGCAGAAATCGCTGCCATATTACAATTGAATCCAGATTGATAAGCGATAGCTGCCTCAGTATGCTTGAATTTTGCAAGTGTTTCTTCAAGCTCTACATGGATTTGTAACGTACCATTAATCGTCCTTACAGCCCCTGCACCAACACCATATTTATCAACCGCTTCTTTAGCAATTGTTTTTAACGTATCATTTGTTGCTAAACCTAAATAATTGTTCGAAGATAAGTTGATTAACTCTTTCCTGTTAATTTTAATGATTGGACCATTTGCACTTTCTAACGGGTCAATTTCGTTATATAACCCTTTATTTCTTAAATCCTCAAGATTTTCACTTAAAAATTGATTAAGAATATTGCTTGACATATTCCTTTTCCTCCTAGCGTTTCATCTTAATTTTCTTTTCAAAGCAGACAACTGTCCTCTTGAAAAACACAACTAATTCCTAGTCATGTATTTGCTATGTATAGGTTTTACAAATTATACTTTACCACATTTTAAATAATTGTACACATATAGAGGACATTTTTTCAAAGGAACTTTATTAGTTAATTTACCCATTTCCCTTGAAAAATGTTCATAACTAATTGAATTAACTGCGGTTTTTTTTTGAGCATTTATATCAGATTATAAATGGGGCTATGCTATGATGGAAACGTTAAATATTACATATGGAGGGGTTTTATATGAAAATTGCTGCATTTGTTGGAAGTAATCGCAAAGAATCAATTAATAAAAAGTTAGCTATATTAATGAAAGAACGTTATCAAGAAAAGCTAGAGATTGATATTCTCCCTCTTGAGGAGTTACCGATGTATAATCAAGATGATGAACTTGCACCACCAGCGGCTGTCATAGAAATTCGCCAAAGAATTAAAGATAGTGATGGGTTATTATTTTTAACACCTGAATATAATCATTCCATTCCTGCATTTTTAAAGAACGCCATTGATTGGTTTTCCAGAGTAGAAAAAGTTATGGTCAATAAACCTGCAATGATTGTTGGTGCAACGCCTGGTGCAATGGGAACTGTAAAAGCACAAATGCACTTGCGTCAAATACTCAACTCAGCAGGTGTTGGTGCTGTCACGCTTCCAGGAAATGAAGTTTTTATCGGTACCGTGCTTGAAAAAGTAGATGAGCAAGGAGAGCTTGTCCACGAACAAACTCTAGATTTCTTAGATCAGGTTGTAATAAATTTTATTAACTGGGCAGAAAAGGTAAAATAAAATTCATATCCTTTAATAGGTTAGCTATACATTTCAAACAAAAATCCGCATTGTACCAAATAACGCTCGTGTTATTGGTACATGCGGATTTTGTATTTGTGAAAAATTCGCACTCTTTTATCAACTAGAATCACGATTCAAAGTGTAATTGATAATTTCTTTCCGTCTTGCAATCATTTTTCACACATTTATGTCATGTAACATACTAGTATATTGGTGATTAAATTTATTGCACTCTCAACAGAGGATATATTACCAACAATATCGAAATTAAATTAATACAAAGACCTTATTTATAATTATTATAAAAAAGTATTGATTTTCGAATGAGAAGTGTTATTATTAATATATATCGTTAATATGTTAGTTATTCTCATATTTCGTTTATTTTTTCACTTTTTCTCATTTGCCTTTAAGTAGATCTTAAAGGCATTCACTACAATTACATCACTATAAATGAGGGTTATAGCATGAATAAAGACCAAATAGAAAGCTTGATTCCCTTATTAAAAGAGAAAAACTTAAGGGTTACACCACAAAGAATACAAATTTTAACAACACTAATTGACATGAATGGACATCCAACAGCTGAAGACATTCAAAAAAGAATACCTATTATTAGTCTCGCTACCATTTACAATAACTTAAAATTATTTGTTGAATTAGGAATCATTAATGAGCTACCTTATGGCAATGGATTAAGTCGCTTCGAATTTAGTCAGTCCAATCATTATCACGTCATCTGTGAATCATGTGGAAAGATCGCTGATATTAACTATCCAGAACTAACAGAAATTGAAGAAATGGTAGCTAATCTTACAGGGTTTTCCGTCAACAACCACAATATGGAAGTGTATGGGAAATGCCAAGAATGCATAGAGAAAGGATGATTCCTATGAAAAAAGAAGATAAAATTTGCCCAGTATGTAAAACAAAATTGATTAAGTTAAAGCATAGTACAATTTGCGCTTGTGGTAATAAGATTATGAAAGATAAAATTCCATCATAAAAAGCCATCGATATAGATGACTTTTCTCTATGATGACTATAATCTCGGGTCGACTTCATCTCCTTCGAGGGCAAGTATAGCGACAATACATTCATGAATTCGGCCTAATTCTTCTTGCTTCACAAAACGGTTTAACGCCTCTATTCCTAAAGAAAATTCTTGCAATGCTAATTTTTGTTTACGGTTTGTATTTCTTTTCTTCAACCGCTCTAAATTCTTCTCTTCTAAATAATCCATACCATATATGATTTGTAAATACTTTCTTCCCCTCACCTTTAATGCCGGCTGTAACAGTTTCCCTTTATCCCATATGGTAAACTGATTGGGCTTAACAACCATTCCTTCATGCCCTTCTTCAGTCATTTCCTGCCACCAACCAATTACTCGCTCCCAATTTGATTCACCTTCAATTAGTAAATAATCAGTACGCCTAAAAATACTGCATATTTCGGATAATTCTTCCACATGATCCATATGCCATATATGCGACTGTTCGTGATATACTCTCCCACTATGGGCTAGGATATGAAATGGAGCAATCACAATGCGATCAATGTCAGAAACCTCCCAGCAATACTTTTCATACACTTTTTGAAAACTTTCTGCACGTTCTAACTTTTCCTGATTTTCCTTTAACCAATGATTCTCAACTAGGGCTTCATTTAGTTCTTTATCCAAGATCATTCGATCTAGAATCGCGCTTTCGGCGACAAGATTATATTGTTTATTGATTAAGTCTTGTGCTTTTAAATTCCACGGCATGATTTCACAATCCAGTAACACAAAGTCTGTTTCGTACTTATCAAAATAATCAGTTCTCTTTAAACTAGATTGGATACCCGTTAAAATTTGCTCTTCAATATCCTTTTTAAAGAAACGTTTCCCACTTCTTGAATAAATCGCCCCTAAATTACTAATCCCAGTATAGTTAAAGGCCTCTTCCTCATTCTTAAAAATCAGTAAAATGCCACGTGAGCCCATATGCTTTTTCTCCACAATAAGCTGATTCACACCATGATCACGATAGTACTGAAAAGCTTCTAATGGATGTTCTAAATAATCTGGTAACTGACTCGGAATAGGAACAGGACTCATAGTTGGTGGGAGATAAACCAGTTGATTAAAATGGGTATCAGATGTCGATAACGAACCAATAACCGGCTTTATATATTTACTTTTCACACTCACATCATCGAATCCTTCTATTTGTACGCGATAACCTTCAATAAGTGCTTGTATATTAGGGGGCTGCAACCTCTTGTTCTTCCATTCTATTATTGGGTTATGCTCGACCCCGTTATAATTTTTGAGGGCATCAACTGAGATAAATGACTTCTCAGGGTATCGGTAAGCTGTTAATTTCCCTCCGAATACCACACCTTGATCAATATTAATCGTAGCATTGATATTGGTTGGATACGGTCTCGGATCATGGCCCCAAACAATCGTCATATGACCTGAATGATGATGATACCATTCATCTCTAATGGGCCTACCATCTTCCGTACTACTTGATGATTCACCATATCGACAATAATCGGATATTTGTTGGGAACTCTTCCCTATATACTCATCTTTAATCCCTGCATGCGTGCATACAAGCATTGGCACGCCGTCATCTTCGATTATATAATGTGCCGGAGCATTTCCTAAAAACTGAATGAACTCATCCTTCAATCGTTTTTGCTCTTCTTTTGAATAGGTTGCTAACCATTGATTGATTTCTTTAGCTGTCAATTCGTCACCATGTCGTAAAGTGACCTGATTTCCTTTTAACCATCTGTAAATTTTCCACCCGTGATTACTATCAATCATATAAGCTAAGTTATGATTAACATGATTCTTAAAAAATAAAAGCGTTTCTAAAGAGCGCGGTCCCCGACTCATAATATCCCCTAATGATAAAAACTTCCTCCCTAGGGGATGAGTATAAAGCCCTTGTTCATTTTCTTCATAACCTAACTTCTCTAATAATTGTAATAGCTCAGTAAAACAACCATGAATATCACCAATGATATCGATGCCTGCACCCACATCAATAGAAGGAACTTCATCCATTCGTTCTATTTCAAGAGAGTGATTCAATTCTTTTATTATATGAAGTTGATGATAACCTTCCGTCTTTAAATAGCGCTTATCGTATTGAAATCTTTTCATTTGTTGTTTAATGCGCTTTGAACCTCTAGGCATCGCTCGTTCATTATCTCTCACTAATAATGTATCCAAATCGACATCCAATACAATGGCGCTTACCGGCAAATGATGGCGATGTGCAAGGGAAATCAATTTTTTACGATCATCACTATTTATATTAGTCGCATCAATAAAACTACATTTATTTAAGCGACATCTTGCTTGTATGGTCAATTCTAGCAGTTCAAATGCCTCTTTAGAGATTCTTTGATACTGTTCAAATAAGATTTGCGCCTTCTCGCTATTTTTGTTTTCAACTGAGGTATACTCTTCATCTGCAACGATTTTTCTATATTTATCTGAACTTAAAACTTCTGACTCTTTTATTTGTCCACTATTGACCCATTTCTGCAACAATGTTGTCTTACCACTCCCAGAAGGTCCAATAAGTAAAACGACACCAGCGTTAGGAAGGGTTATTCTCTTCATATCATCACCCCTTTTTCAAAAACGACTATCTGAGTCGGCCCGCCTCGTTCATGATCAATCTCACCTATACTAGAAATGGTTGCTTTATAAGCATACATAGCAGTCATCTTCTCAACCCATGCATGTAATTCTGCTCTTGTCCATTCAAAACGATGATCATAATGGCGCATGGTTTCCCCAAGTTGATAAAGAGTATTATATTCTTTATTAGGTGTTGTTATAATGCAAACCTCAGGCTTATACTCTTGAAAAATAAGTTGCATGACCGTTTGCAGTTTTTCTTCAGCAATATGTTCGATTACTTCACATAAAATAAAGACATCTTTATTCTTTAATCCATCATCATAATAAAATACCGATCCCCATTTTTGTATCGGCATTAAGAAACCCGCATTTTCGGCAGCTTTGGCATATCTTTTTGTCGCCTTTAACGTTTCTCGTTCACTTGGTTCAACCGCGATTATTTCACTCACATGTGGTAAAAAGCCTAATCGAGTACTTAGTTTCCCTTCTCCACTACCCATATCTACGATCTTTCTAAGATGAGGTTTGGCTTGAATGATCTCGATGATCTTTTCATAACGTCGTTGGTTTAGCCCTTTTTGTTTCTTTTCCCGTTCAACCTTTCCCTGTTGAAAAATCGTCCCGTTTAATAACCCTTTATATTTTAGGGCGCGTTTATAAATCCATTCCTTCTGAGGATGATCCTCTAGCCAACCTTCACCGAAACGCTGGAGCTTTTCCGCTTCCTTTTCATCTATATAGTAGTGCTTATAATTATCAATAACTGGAATGAGAATAAATAACTGCCTTAATCCCCTTTGCAACGTTGTCTCACCTGTAACGGTTACATAAAGAGGACTGTTTTTCGTTTTCGATTGCACAGATACGGTAAATCCAAGCGGTGAAAACAACTCACGAAGATTCTTTACAGAAAGGTCTGTATTTACTGGCCCAAATGAAAACGAAAATTGAAATACCTGTTCCACATATGGTAAATATTCTTCCTTAGGTAAGCCATTTAGGGCTGTCGCAAGAGGAGAGCGTATTAGTGATAAAAACAAACTACTAACTGCAAATTCACGGTCATTAATATAATGTGTAATATCTAATTTCTCTCCGCCATCCCTCACTAAACTGATAGCATCCAAAACGGCGTAAATCGTTAGTTTCACCTCATTTGGAGTAAAGCATTGATAAAAGAGGCGTACTTTATGCCCTTTATATTCTCTTTCATATAGACGTTCAGGATGTTTCGCCAATAAAAAAGAAAGGACATTCGCTCCTTCTCCCTTTGCATGGATCGTTAATTGCATAACAATCCCCCTTTTATATGTATTTAAACCATATTATACCACTATCCATTCCCCTTAAGGAATTTTTCTTTTATAGATAAATATCGCCTCTCCCCTAGTTAAACAACGAGAAATCTAGTATGATTATTAAATGATTATGAAGAAATGAGGATTACAAAATGAGTTTACTTACAGTTGATCATTTAAGTCATACTTTTGGCGATCGAACATTATTTAAAGACGTGTCTTTTCGTTTATTAGCAGAGGATCACGTTGGGTTAGTTGGAGCAAACGGAGTAGGTAAATCTACTTTAATGAATATTATTACAGGGCAACTCATTCACGATGGGGGAAAAGTGGAATGGACACCTAATGTTCAATACGGTTATCTCGATCAACATACCGTTTTAACCCCTGGAAAAACGATGCGCGATGCATTGAGAGATGCCTTTCTTCCATTATATAAAAAAGAAGAAGAATTAAATGAAGTCACAGCAAAGATGGCAGATGCCACACCAGAAGAATTAGAAGTTTTGCTTGAGAAAATGGGTGAAATTCAAGACATGCTAGAAGCAGGCGGATTTTATTCAATCGACTTAAAAATAGACGATGCCGCAAGAGGGTTGGGATTAGATGCCATAGGTTTGGACAGAGATGTTGCAGCACTCAGCGGAGGGCAAAGAACAAAAGTCTTACTTGCCAAACTATTACTAGAGCAACCTCAAGTTTTACTATTAGATGAACCAACAAACTATTTAGATGTTGAACATATAGACTGGTTATCCAACTATTTAAAAGAATATCCATATGCCTTCATCTTAATCTCGCATGATACTGAATTTATGAACGGAGTCTCAAATGTCATTTTTCATCTAGAATTCTCTAAGCTTACTCGCTATACAGCTAGTTATGAAAAATTCTTAGAACTGGCAGAAATCAATAAAAATCAACATATTCAAGCATATGAAAAGCAACAAGAATTCATCAAAAAACAAGAAGATTTTATCGCAAAGAACAAGGCAAGGTATTCGACAACTGGCCGAGCAAAAAGTAGGCAAAAGCAATTAAATCGGATGGAGAGAATTGATCGTCCTGAAACAGCTGCTAAACCAACGTTCGAATTTAAAGAGTCAAGAGCGAGTAGTCGATATGTGTTTGAAGGCGAGAATTTTGAAATTGGTTATACCCATGCCCTATTGCCAAAAATGTCAATCACAATTGAAAAAGGGGATCGCATTGCCATTGTTGGTTGCAACGGTGTCGGAAAATCCACCCTCTTAAAAACGATGCTTGGGAAAATCCCAGCCATTAGCGGGAAAATTGAAAGAGGTGACTTCCTCTACCCTTCCTATTTCGAACAGGAAGTGAAAGGCGAGCAAATTACACCAATTGATGATGTATGGAACGAGTTCCCAGCGATGGATCAGCATCAAGTTCGTGCAGCTCTGGCTAAATGCGGACTAAAAAATGAACATATTTCAAGACCAATGAACCAACTAAGTGGTGGCGAACAAGCGAAAGTACGTCTTTGCAAGTTAATGATGAACGAAAGCAATTGGTTGCTGTTTGACGAACCAACAAACCACTTAGATATTACAGCGAAAGAAGAATTAAAAAGAGCCTTAAAAGCATATAAAGGTACCATCGTCCTCGTTTGCCACGAACCCGACTTTTACGAAGATTGGGTCACAAAAGTGTGGAATGTCGAAGAGTGGTCAGATGCAATGAAATAAAAAGAAAAAAAGCAAGATTCCTTTACAAGGGCAAATCTTGCTTTTTTATTATTTATTTACTTTTCATATATCATTTTCTTCGTCATACCACCATCTACAGTGATATTCTCTCCGTTCACGAAGTTATTTTCGGGATCGGTTAAGTAAAGACAAGCTTTAGCTATATCAGCTGGTGTCCCAACTCTCTTTGAAGGGTGCTGTTGATGATCTATTTCTCGAAGTTGCGCCTGTTCATTTGTCTCAATCCACCCTGGCGATATACAATTTACCGTAATGTGATAATCAGCTAGGGAAAGAGCTAATGCATGAGTTAAACTAACGATACCTCCTTTTGAAGCAGCATAGGCTTCTGAATGGATTTCAGACATTGCGGAACGGGTAGAAGCCATATTAACAACCGACCCTCCCATTTCGTTATGCTTCATATATTTCGCCGCTTCTTTCGTGGCTAAAAATACGCTTCTTACATTAGTATTGATGACGCGATCCCATTCATCTATTGTTAATTCGAACAAAGGTTTAAAGACAGATATACCAGCATTATTAATAAGAATATCTACTTGTCCATATTTCTCCACCGTTTCTTCCAATAATCGCTTAATATCCGCTTCTTCTTGGACATCTATCTGATAGCAATCAAGCCCCTTTGCTTCAAGCATTGCAAAGTTCGATTCATCCCAATCAGCTACTACTACGTTGGCACCTTCCCGTTTATAAGCGAGTGCAACACCTTGACCGATTCCATGCCCTGCACCAGTGACAATAACTGTTTTATTTATAAACTTCATTCACATCTCTCCTCATCTATTTAAAATGACTTGTCTATTATTTTAGATAAAAAGAAAAAGAGATGCCAGTATCAGCACCCCACACCAATCAAAAGATGAATGAAACTCTCTATTGTACATAAAATGAGCGAATAACTGTTCTTTCATAAGGTTCTCCTTGAAGTGTTTTACCTTTTATATCAATGGTCATATTATAAACACCACTACTTAACTTTGTAGTGAATTGCCCAATTGACCCTTTTTGCGAAGTATTTTGTACATTTAACGGTGCGACTACTTTATTGCCCTTCTTATCTACTAATGTCGTATTCATTGTGATAGATTGTATATTGTTGTTTGATTGTAAGGAGAAAGCAACTGGATTGTTAGAGAGGAGTGAATTCATCTTTAGTTCTAGATTATTTCCCCCTCCATGGGTAACATTCATCACATAGGCATTATCTTTTTTACTAGATGTTAGTTCCACTTGCCAACGACCTGCCTCAGATATAACGCCAGTAAAACTATGAGCTGCTGCCCCATTAAATATTTCTGCACTTTGAGAAGAGGAAACATAACTTTGATACTTTTTCCCAGTTGGCGAGATTAATTTAACCTTATCATCCTTCGTTGTAGTCCAGATTTGTATATTTTTGAGTTGTTCATCAACATGAAAGTATTGTTTATATGGTGCATTTCCTTGCCATTGCCCACCGTGAACATAGGAAGAAACCTGTTTAGACATATATGCGTCGCTACTTTTTATATCACCCGTTGTCACTCCTGCTACAGATGATGTCCGCAAATAGGGTTCAATTCTAGAAAATACAGCGGAGCCCATGCGAATTTTATCATGATCAAGAGAAGTGTCATTAAAGAGATGTGTACCATATGGTAATCTTGTACTCCAATCGTTAACTAAACCATCATTTTCACCTTCAGAGGATAAGTATTGGCCACCCATCCATAAAGCGGACAATGAAGGCCCCTTATTTGTTCCTGAAACAGTGTAATACTTATTTTTTGTTGCATTAGAATGATGATCAGTTAACGAGCGAAAGTGAGCCATTTCACCTATCTGTAAAGAATAGGTCCCATCATCTTTTTGCCCTAATAACGTTCCTAACCAGCCTGCCCACCAACTATAGGCAAGGTCAGCTAAATGCGAACCATGATGGGGTGAGCCTAATGTAATCACTCGACCGACATATGGGTGAGCACCATAATGAATAAGCGCCGCTTGTGTATCTGGTCCACCTTTACTGTGAGCGACAATATTTAATTTCTTTCCTTGGAAATGCCCGGAAATATCAGCAAGCATAGAAGCGAGAAGTTCACCGTTATCAAATTGGCTAGCCGAACCTTCTCCTGCGGCATCATGCAATTGCACAAACACAGTCTGATAGCCAGATTCGTACGCTTTTGTATACATATCATTCACACCATGGTATTCTGTTTCTTCATACCAACTAGTTGAGCTACCATTTTTTCCTTGAACAAAGACAATCGGGGGTTTACTAGCATCTAAATTCGGTGGTGTACTTCCGAGAAACCACTCTCCTGGCGTGAATACTTCCCCTGGTGGCTTAAGCTTTCCTTGAGGCGTAATTGTTTTAGCAGCATATACTTGAGAGGTTGTTAACATAAATAACGTGACGATGGCAATCGAAGCGACCATTTTTTTCACTTCACATTCCTCCCTCTATTCAGTTTGAAAGCAAAAATTGCTCCCTTAAAAGGGTTATGCAAGAAATCTTCTTTTCCTCCTGTAATATGTAAAAACACATCAAAAGATATAAAAAAAGAGTATGTAAGATACGAATAATATCCTACATACTTAAAACAATCTTTACACGATATAATCATATGTGTGCACGTCTGCTCCATTAATAAACGGATTTGTTTGCGATTTTTGCAAGATAACTAACTGATGCATTGCCCTCGTACACACAGTATAGAATAAAAAGCGGTCCCTCTCTTTTTTATATTGTTCACCATCAGGGATAACAACAGCATCAAATTCAATCCCTTTTGCTAAATAGGAGGGAATAATAGTAACTCCTTTTTGAAATTCCGTTGTTTTTTGATGGATAAGGTTCACATTATTAAAATGAGGCAATAATTGACTGTACCACTTCTCACATTGTTTCGCATTTCTAGCAATGATCGCAATCGATTCATGACCTAGTGAAACGGAGCGGCGAACGACATCGATGAGTGTTGTTAGCGCTTCATCCTCAGTCACATTTTTAATAACAGGCTTTTCGCCACTTCGGTTAAAAGGAATAATATCTTCATTATTCAACAGCAAACTTGATGTAAATGTCGTAATCTCTTTCGTTGAACGATAACTTTGTCTTAATTGATAGACTGTTGCTTTTTCATTACTAAAAAGAGCAGACTGGTTGTCAGCATGATAGTGGATGGTTTGATTCACATCCCCCAATAACGTCCACTTACTATACGGGAATAACTCTTTTAAATAGGCAAAGTGAAAGGGTGAATAATCCTGCGCTTCATCAATAAATATATGACGTACAGAAGTATGACCATCTTCCTTTAATAATTGTTGTTTTAAATATAAGTAGGGAACAACATCTTCATACAACATATCACCAGATGAGATGGCCTCTAATCCCGAATCATCTTCGTTATTTGTACGTAAAAACTCAACATACATTGCAACTACATCAACAAAATAGAAAGAATTGATTTGTTTCCGAAGCGGCTTAAGTTTCCTTTTCACAACCATTTTCATCAAATACGCCTGCTCGACTTCTGGTTGCAAAAAGCCTTCATCATCGATTTTCTGTGCTTTTTTATAGGCTTGTAAATAATCCTCTTTATCAAGTAATTCTACTTCATTCTCAACCCATGCCTTCTTCCGTTCTGCTTTTTCCTTTTTCTTTATGATAGCTAGGATCCATTCCTGTATAAGTTGCAGTCTGTTGGCGATGGAAATATGACTATCATAGGAATAAAACTTCTCAACTATTTCATCGACAGTCAACCATTTTTCATTATGAAAGGTGATATCCCGGAAAATCATCCCTTCTATTAATAAATGGCTAATATATTGATCCATAGAAGATTTATATGATAAAGAAGATTTATATTCAATTTCCCGGACTCTTTTTTCACTCGCATTATTTTCTTGAAGAAGTAATTCTAATTGATCTAGCGGTGTTTCTATCGTAAGCTTCGCATCAAACTTACTTTGAATGAAGTGCCAAAAAGTATCCTGCTTCATATTTTTCTCACCTAATTCCGGTAACACTTGAGAGACGTAGCTATTAAATAGCGGATTCGGCGAAAATAGGATTATATTTTCAGCATGCAATGATTTTCTATAATGATAGAGAAGGTAAGCGATTCTTTGTAATGCTGCTGATGTTTTCCCACTACCTGCTACTCCTTGGACAATAATTAAATCGTCTTTCACGTTGCGGATAATTGCATTTTGCTGCTTCTGGATCGTAGCAACAATACTTTTCATTTGTGCATTCGCATGTCCACCTAACACTTCCTGGAGCACACTATCGCCAATCGTTAACCCTGTATCAAATAATCCTTCAATTTTCCCCTTTTTTATAATAAATTGACGTTTTAATAACATTTCTCCCGTTATTGTTTCATATGGGGTATCATACTTTGCTTCACCAGGCGTGTAGTCGTAATACATACTCGCAACAGGTGACCGCCAATCGTAAATAAGAAACTGCTCATCGTTTGCATCCATCAAAGAGGCAATACCAATATAAATGGATTCCTTTTCTTCCCCATCTTCCCTAAAATCAATTCTGCCAAAATAGGGAGAGTCTTTTTGTTTCGACAATATGTTGACATATTGATCGAGCATGCCCATTCTCCGTTCCCTTTCTCCTAATAATTCGGCTTGCTGCTTCACACTTTGAAATGTCTCAATCACATCATCCATTTCCTCTAGGTTGACTGTCACATCATCCCAAAACCCAGTTTTTAAATGTTTCACATCCTTTTGTACGTGGTCGCGATTTTCTATATAAGCGACTTGCTTCTTATTCACTTCATGTATTATTCTATCGACCCTTTTTTGCTCTTCTTGTCGCTCTAGCATAAAATCACTCCTTGATAAAAATTAGTTGACACACCCCAATATTTTTGTTATTATTATATTGGATACTTTTACTCAATGATTTTAAAAAAGTCATACCTATGTATCATAGCATAGGTATTAATTAAGTATCAATAGCTATAAAATATTCACAATATTCAATCTATTTATAAAAGGTGGACACAATGAAATCAGATATAAATGTTTTACGCATACCTATTCCTACTCCCACTCTTTGGCCCTATACGACAACAAATAGTTATATTATCGGCAATAAAGAGGAAACTCTTATCATTGACACTGGTTATAATCAACCGATTACAAGAGAAACACTACAAACAGCACTAAAAAAACACGAACTCCCCATTCCGAAAAAAATCCTTCTTACCCATGGACATAAAGATCATTCACCTGGCGTGAAACAACTTCTTGATTGGCAAATACCTACATTTATTCATCCACTTGAAGAGCCCGAAATCAGAAGGAATGTTCAAATTGATAACCTCCACTACCTTTCTGATCACGAAGAGATATCTATAGGCGATGAATCTCTGATAGTATTACACCTCCCTGGGCATTCTCCAGGTCATTTAAGCTTTTATTTACCTTCTAAAAAGATTTTATTGGCAGGTGATAATTTAATTGAAAAGGGAACTTCGTGGATTGGTACACCTGATGGGAATATGAAAGACTACTTCATCACATTAGAAAAAATAAAATCATTATCGTTAACAATGGTTGGTCCAGGTCATGGTGATTGGATTCATAATCCGTACGAACATATTGAATATGTACTGAATAGAAGGAAGCAGAGAGAAGAACAAATTTTACATATTTTAAAAGACAATGAGCCCCTGTTATTACACGAAATTACGAACAAGATATATGATGGCCATATTCATCCTTCAAACAAGGTAGTTGCAGAAAAAACAACAGAAGCTCATTTAATTAAGTTAATAGACGAAAGAAAAGTTATACAGAATAGAAATGCTTACTCCATTTACTCATGAAGTGGCATCCAGCCAACTCATTGCTTTTTCAAGTGAGCGGATAGTCGGATGTATGAGTTTAATTTCACCCATCTCATATGCACGCAAAGCTTCTTTTGGATATATCCACCTGGCTTCTGCCACTTCGTAAGGATCAGGAATTGGTTGTTGCCATTTTGGAAGACGAGCAATAAAGAAACGTGTATCAAAACGTATGGGGCTTTTTGCAGGAGTCGTTTTATGGCCAATATATGTGAAGCAGCGACAATCAAGCGCGGCTTCTTTTTCTTTTAATAACTCGATAAAACTTATTTCCTTATTTAAGAGCCTTTTCCTATCGTGCAAACTCTCCTCTTCTTGAAATGAAAGCGGCTCTCCTTTTCTATCACATCCAAGGAAAACGCCAATTTCTTCATAGACTTCTCGTGCGGCAGCAACATAATAAGCTAATGGGATATTTTCTTGATCGGTTGGAGCAATTAATCTATTAGATAGGAGCGAGTCTTTCTCATCCACTGCGCCACCAGGAAAAACATAATGCCCTGCAAGAAATTTCATTGTTGCTGGGCGTTTCGTCATATATACTTGGCCTTGTTGATTGATTAATAAGACCGTTGCCGCTGGCTTAGGAATAGTTACCATTGTTTAGTCACACCTTTTTAGAAGAATATCATCTTATTCATTTATACTTCTCCAACGCTAGCAAAATTCCTCTCACTTGTTACTAACAATTATTCTCTTATTTGTCCATTGCCTTCAATAAAATATTTACTTGATGTTAGTGCTTTTAATCCCATTGGTCCTCGCACATGCATTTTTTGCGTGCTGATCCCAATCTCTGCACCAAAGCCGAATTCAAATCCATCTGTAAATCTTGTTGATGCATTATGATAAACAGCAGCAGCATCTACATGATTCAAAAAGGTTGCTGCTCGACTATTATTTTCCGTTATAATCGCTTCTGAATGCTTCGTCCCATATTGACGAATATGAGTAATGGCTTCTTCGACAGTGGCAACTGTTTTAACGCTCATTTTCAAACATAAAAACTCATTGTGATAGTCTTCTTCAGTGGCTAATGTCATGTGAGGCAAGAAATCTTTCATATATTGATCACCCACTATTTCAATTCCTTCGTTCTCAATATAAGCTAAAAATTCTCCCCCGTACTTTTCCAACCATCGAGTATGAATCAAAAGAGATTCGATACTATTGCACACAGACGGTCTTTGTTTCTTCGCATTTAATACTACTTTCTTCGCCATTTCTAATTCAGCGAACTCATCAATATACATATGGCAATTGCCTGCACCTGTTTCAATAACCGGTACGGACGCCTCACGTACAACCGTATCAATCAATCCTTTTCCACCTCTAGGGATAAGAACATCAAGAAAAGATTGAAGATGAAATAATTCTTTGGCAGCTTCTCTACTTGTATCTTCAATTAATAATACACTATCCCTTGGTAACTCCGTCGATTGTAATGCGCGATGAACAGATTGGACAAGCGCACGATTACTATGTAAAGCCGTTTTACTCCCTCGTAAAATCACACAATTATTTGTCTTTAATGCTAGTGCAGCAGCATCAATTGTTACGTTAGGTCTTGCCTCGTAAATCATACCTATCACACCAAGTGGGACTGACTTTTGTTGAATAATTAGACCATTTTCCTTCTTTATTGTCTGCAATACTCGATGAATAGGATCGTCAAGTTGTACGATATCAGTGACTGCTTGTGACATTGCCTTTATTCTAGATTCATCCAGCATAAGGCGATCGATCATACTATCACTCAAATGACGACGCGCCATACTTATATCTTTTTTATTAGCTAAACGGATCTCCTCTTGATCTTCTATTAATTGTTTAGCAATTGCCTTTAATGCTTGATTTTTTTCCTCGGTCGTAGCGCCAGTTAAACGATAGCTTGCTTTCTTTGCTAACTTACCTTTTTCATATACTTCACTTGCCATTTCCCACACTCCTATTCGTTTCTAAAACTAATTTATCGCGATGAATCACTTCTTTTATTCGTTTTTTCTCAAGTGATGTTTGCATGAGAAATTGACTTGAACAACTTACTTCCCCCTTAGCAATTAGTTTATTTTCAAACCTCACTTCAACAACCTCACCTGAATGAAAACTTCCATCAATTTTAACAATTCCAGGTGATAATAGACTTCCTCCACCATGCACGAGTGCTTTTTCGGCTCCTTTATCAACATAGATTTTTCCTTTGACCGTCGAATGAAGAGCAATCCATTGCCGCTTCGTATTAATATTTTTCATTTGCTGATTAGAAAGATAAGTACCGTCTCCAGTTCCATTAAGGATGCTTATTAGTTTGTCTTCACCTTTACCAGTACCGATAAAAACGGGAACATTTAATTCCATAGCTGTTTTAGCAGCATTCAATTTCGAGTACATGCCTCCAGTACCCACTTTAGAGCCCGCACCATTTGCCGCTTTCATTTGTGCATCAGTAATTTCATTCAGAAAGTCAATTCGCCTTGCGTTAGGATACATAAACGGGTTTTGATCATATAAGCCATTAATATCAGTTAAAATCACAAGTAAATCAGCATGAACAAGCCCACTAACAAGTGCTGATAACATATCGTTATCCCCGAAAGTCAATTCCTCAATTGAAACAGTGTCATTTTCGTTAATAATCGGTATGACTTTACGATCTAACAGTTCCATAATCGTATCGTACGCATTTCTAAAGCGTACTTGATTGTTAAAGTCGGACCGAGTTAGTAAAATTTGCGCTGCTAAAGTGTCAAAATTCAATAAGGCTTCCATGTAACTTTGAATTAATAACCCTTGACCGATAGCAGCCGCAGCTTGTTTCCCTTTTAATGTAATGGGACGGGAAGAATAACCTAATTTTCTAAAACCTGCTGCTACTGCTCCCGACGATACGACAATCACTTCATGACCCATCCTCTGTATTTTTGCAAGTGCTAATATATGATCAGTAAATTTATAACGGTCAATCTCTCCTCTTTCATTTGTTAATGAACTGCTACCTATTTTAACGATGATTCTTTTCTTCCCCATACGATTCATTCCTTTTAAGAGCAAGAACATCCATACGTTTAATGTCTTTTCTTCTCTTTTTAAAATAAAAAACCTAACTCAAGCCTTAATACATAAGGACGAGTTAGGTTTCGCGGTACCACCTTAATTGAATGCAACTTTTCTGAAACATTCCACTTTCATGAGTTAACGTCTCAATCACCGCTGATGGTTTTCATCAGACTATAGAGGCAGGTTCAATAGGTTGAAACATGGTGGAATCTTTCAGCTGATAAACCCCACTCTCTTTCATGCCAATTCCTATTTACTAGCCCTCTTTCAATCGTTCAGCTATTATTTTAATACTTTCTTCAATTAAAACGTTTCAATATTAAAACTATTATAGCAGATATCTTTCTCTTGAAAAGTATTTTTTTATCATAGTTGATGAAAATATTACCACATGAAAGAAGAGCGCAGAAATAAATGGTAAACTATTTACTTTTTATTCAGTTATTTTTCATCAGCTGCAATGCAATTACTTGATTGGATGAAAGTTCTTCTATTCTTTCTTGCGTATAGCCTAACGATTGTAAGACGCACTCCGTATTTTCCCCTAGTTTTGGCGGTGCTGTTTTCACCTCAGGTGTAGATTTGCTTAGATGAAAAGGGAGTCTTGGTAAACGTAAATCTTCAATTGTATCATGTGTTACCTGTTGCCACATGCCAAGGGCTTCTGTCTGTTTTGCATCAATGACTTCAGATATTTTCTTTACTTTGGAACTTGGGATACCCGCAGCGTTTAATTCCGTTACCCAATAGTCAGCCGTTTCCCTTTGAAGTATCAGTTCCATTTTTTCTTTTAGGATGAATTGGTTTTTCACACGATTTTTATTATCTATAAATCGCTGATCTGATAGCCACTCTATACTATTTAAAACCCGACATAATCTTTCAAATAACGATTGATTGGAAATGCCAATCATAATATACGTATCACTCGCCAAGTAAGCACCATAAGGAGCGAAAGCCGTGTGACCAGAGCCGTTTTTCTGTGGTTCCTCTCCTGTCGCTAAAAAGGAAAGCATATGATAACTACTCCAAAATAAACCTGTTTCGTATAAAGAAGTAGAAACAAATTGCCCTTCACCTGTTTGCTTTCGATGCAAAAATGCAGATAGAATACCAATTGCACCCCACATTGCACTTCCTTGATCTAAAATAGAGACAGGTACTCTCGCTAGTTCAGCATTTTTTGCTCCGTTTATGCCCATGATACCTGTTTCTGCTTGAGCAATAGCATCATAGCCCGGTTGCAACTTTTGCGGTCCACTTTGGCCGTATGCTGATAATGAGCAATAGATGATTTGTTTGTTTATTGCCTTCAATTGAGCATAGCCTAACCCCATTTGCTCAGCTTTTCCTTGCCGGAAGTTTTCCACGAATACATCTGCCGATTCAACAAGATCATAAACGATTTGTTTCCCATCTTGTTTCTTCAGGTTGATGACAACCGACTCTTTATTTCGATTAATATGAAGAAAATATACGCCTTCACCACTCATAAAGGGCCCCATCCCCCTGGCGTCATCCCCCGTACCCGGACGTTCAATTTTAATAATTTCTGCACCTAAGTCCGCTAGAATCATTGTTAAAGTTGGACCGGAAATATTAGTTGTGACATCAATGACTCTCATGCCTGCTAAAGGTCCCGTCATCCTTATCCCTCCCTGTAGTAAAAGAAATGGTACAAGTTAATAAGACCTTGGTAATCCCAATACATGCTGTCCGACAAAGCTTAACACTAAGTTATTGGCAATAGGGGCAACCTTAAATAATCTCGCTTCTCTAAATTTCCGTTCAATATTATATTCTTTAGCAAAACCATAGCCACCGTAAGTATCCATTGCCGCATTTCCTGCATTCCATGTCGCTTCAGAAGTAAGGTATTTAGCCATATTTGCTTCTGCACCGCAATTGACTCCCTCATCAAATAATTCAGCCGCCCTATCTCTCATTAGCTTTGCTGCTTGTATTTCCATATACGCCTTACCAATCGGAAATTGTACACCTTGATTCTGTCCAATAGGGCGATTAAAGACCACGCGTTCATTAGCATACTGCACTGAGCGATCAATAAAGTATAAACCGTCTCCAACAGATTCTGAGGCAATTAATATTCTTTCCGCATTCATACCACTAAGAACATATTTAAATCCTTTACCTTCTTCACCAATTAAGTTTTCTACAGGAATTTCAGCATTTTCAAAGAATACTTCTGTTGTCGCATGATTAATCATTGTATCAATTGGACGAATGGTTATTTTATCACTTTGTTCTTTCATATCTAGTATGAATAAACTTAAGCCGTCTGTTTTCTTCGCTACAGCTTCTTTTGGTGTGGTTCTTGCTAGAAGTAGCATTAAATCAGAATGCTCAGCTCTAGATGTCCAAATTTTCTGTCCGTTAACTATATATTTATCTCCTTGCTTTTGGGCAAAAGTTTCGATACTCGTTGTATCACTGCCAGCTGTTGGTTCAGTAATCCCAAATGCTTGGAGCCTTGCTTCGCCACTGGCGATTTTCGGGAGAAATCTTTGTTTTTGGTCTTCACTACCATGCCTTAGGATGGCACCCATTGTATACATCTGGGCGTGGCAAGCACCCGCATTCCCACCTGAGCGATTAATTTCTTCTAACACGATACTCGCTTCCGTCATTCCCAAGCCAGCTCCGCCATATTGTTCTGGAATAAGAACGGAAAGCCAGCCCTCATCTGTTAAGGCTTGAACGAAACTTGTTGGATATTCTCCCCTTTCATCCGTTTCTTGCCAATACGTTTCCGGAAATCTCTCACATAAAGTTTTCACACTTTTTCTAATCATGTCATGTTCAGTATTGACTTTCGTCTGTGCCATTTTTACCCTCCTTTATTTTCCTTGCCATTGTGGTTTTCTTTTTTCATTAAAAGCATAAATTCCTTCTAAACGATCGCTAGAATTAGCACAACGATAATATGCTTCTAATTCTAGCGCGATTCCCGTAGATAAATCGCAATCTGCTCCTTTATTAACAACTTTCTTTATTGCCTTTAATGAAAGTGGAGCATTTTCAGCAATTTCTGAAGCCAACTTAATCGTTTCTTCTAATAAATTTTCTTCTCTGCAAACTTTATTCACGAGTCCATATTTTTCAGCTTCTATAGCACTGATTCTTTTACCGGTAAATAAAACTTCTTTCGCTATCGCAAGTGGTAACACTCTTACGGCCATTTGTGTGCCACCAATTCCCGGTATAAGACCGAGTTTCGCTTCAGGTAAACCGAATGAAGCGTTTTCATTTGCTGTGCGCATATCACAGCTTAGTGCAATCTCCATACCGCCACCCAGCGCATAACCATTTACAGCACAAATAACGGGAAAAGGAAACTCTCGAATTAATTCAGTTACTCTTTCAAAAATATCATGTTGCTTTTTCCAGTCACTTTGGCTCATACCGTTTCGTTCTTTTAAATCAGCTCCAACACAAAAGCTTTTATCTCCCTCTGCTGTTAAAATAATGACACGTAAATCTGGATCATATTTTAAGCTTTCTAAACTTGATACGATTTCACTTGCCATTTTTGTATTCAGTGCATTCATTGATTGTGGACGGTTTAAACGTAAAATAGCAATTTGATTATGATGGATTTTTTTTAGGCCAATCGTTTCATATGTCTCAACCTTCATTTATATCCTCCTTTTTGCCTTGAATGAGCATTAATTTCATCCTCAATCATGGCCATAGTTGTTCTTGGTTTAGTATGATTCAAAAAAGAAAGGGGAGCGAATACATGCTCATTTTTCGCCAAATGTCATAGATGGACTTGTGGAGATGTATGGTGCATTCCCATTCAGTAACTTAGAGGGTCGTTTTAAGTGATATTTTAATGGCTTGCTAGAAAACTTACATTAGTCAGCGAAGCTTCTCGCTGTTTCTCTCGAGTGATATTGTTCGTCTTCACTCTGCTTAATAATGGTTATCTATAGGATACTGTATCCAATTTTTAATTGCAATATTTTTTAGAATTTTCTATTTACTTAAATACTCATTAAAAAGAGAGATCGCTGATCTGGGGATCATTACCCAATTGATAACGTCTTCCCCCCATTGCCATACACTTTCGTGAAAACATCGACTTTTACTTTCTCGGAAATGCAGATGATAATAATAACAAGCATTAAAATATTTTCTATAACTTCTTGTTTTCTTCCTTTCGATTTCAGCTTCTTGTAATAATAAGCAATTCGCTACTAAATAATAAATGTGTTGCATAATAGAAATAGCTTCCATCTCTACATCTGTAGGGCTAACTTGCCCTATTAAGTTAAGATCTTCCTCTAATCGATGGATATTTGTTAATAATTTCTTTTTCAATGGGGTAAAATCAACAAATGTCACTTCATTTAAAATCGTTTTCATTGTTTCTATTAACACCGTATTTGCCTTATTTTTTGTTATTGCTCTTAAAACATCCAAGGCGACAATATTCGTCGTACCTTCCCATATTGACCCTAAATGAGCGTCTCGAACAAGTTTAGCATTTGCCCATTCTTCAATATAACCATTGCCACCTCTCATTTCCATCGATTCTCCTGCAATCACTCTTGCTTGTTTGCAAATTACACCTTTTAACAAGGGTGTTAACAACCTTAGCATCGTTTTTGCTTTCTCGTCCTTTTTAGATTCGGTCAAATCATACATATATGCTGTATAAAGTGACATGGATGTCGCCACTTCTGATGTTAGCATCATTTCAAATAATTGTTTCTGCATGAGAGGAAGTTTCGCTAATGGTTTTTCAAATGCAATTCGTCCTCTAGTTGTATATAAAGCTTCTAAATAAGAGCGCCTAATGAGACCTGTAGAACGGACACTATTTGATAACCTTGAAGCGTTGACCATTGACATCATTTGTTTAAACCCATGATCAAGTTCACCGACTAAGTAACCAATCGCCCGCTCAAAAGTTACTTCTCCTGAGGCCATTCCTTTTGTCCCTAATTTATCTTTTAATTTATTGATCGTATAATGATTTCTTTCTCCACCTGGTATGATTCTTGGTACTAAAAACATGGCCAATCCTTTTGTTCCTTCTTTTGCATCTATTGGTCTAGCTAAAACAAGTGCTACATCAGCACTAACATTCGAACAAAACCATTTATCCCCCGTGATGAACCATGCATCTCCATTAGCTTCTGCTGTTACTGAATTGGCACCAACATCCGATCCGCCTTGCTTTTCTGTCATAAATTGAGCAGCGGTCATTCTATTACTCTTCGTACTAATTAATTTGGATAAATATTCTTCCTTCAGCTCTAAACTTCCATAATCTTCCAAAATCTTCGCAGCTGAATCCGTCATACTCATCGGACAACATAAGCCAAATTCAGCTTGAGCAAATACATACCAAAAAGTATATTTCATCACTTTATTAAAAACCTCTTTAGACCCCATGACACCACTGCGATGACTCATGGCAACCAACCCGAATTCTTCATAACCGATTTCCTCGAGACGTGAATAGGATGAATGATAATTAACATCATTTATTCGTTGTCCCCGCTTATCATACATTGTTAATGTCGGTGGATGTCTGTCCGCCTCTCTCGAAAGCGGATCGATTTCATTACTTGCTCTATCCCCTAACTCCATTAACTTAGCTTTAAATAATCGATAATCATCGTTTGCATAGTGTGCTAATAAAAAATGAATATGGGGATCTGATAAGAAATAATTGATTTCTGTCGGTTCTGGCATGCCACCTTTTATCGGTTCCGGTTGAGGTACTTTAATAGACTCATCCATAAATCCCCCTCCTAACTTATCCGCTGTTTAACAGAAAAGGTACCTAGCGCTTTTGCAACAACACTTCCATCTTCCTGAGTTAGGATAGACTCAACATATTGGATTCTTCTTCCTTCGTGTATCATTTTCGCTTCTGCATACAAGATGCCTTCTTTAACTGGTAATAGAAATTGAGTGGTTAATGAAATTGTCGCAACTTTAACATCTTTCATTGAGCGAATAGTGACCCCTATAACCGAATCCAATAAGGAGGCAGTTGCGCCTCCATGAACCACACCATTAGAGTTTAAATGTTGTTTTTCTACTGCCATCTTAATGCGCGCTCTTCCTGCTTCCAATTCATCCATCGTAATACCAAGAAGCTGCCAATAAGGAGATGTATGAAACTCATTTTCTAGCCAATGTAAGTATTCATTCTTCATAATAGAGATTTCTCCATTCATAAGGATTCTATTAAATGATCAATTTTTTCATCCCAAACGATGACACCATCTAAGGCAAGCACACCTTCTCCTTCTTCAAGCACAAGAAGAGGGTTGATATCCATCTCTTTTAATCTACCTTTTTGATTAGCAGCAAAATGAGATATCTTCTCTATCGCTCGAGCTAATGCATGAATGTCATGTCTGCATTTTCCCCTAACTCCTTGCAAAATGGCATAACCTTTTAATTCCGTTAGCATCTCCATTGCATCCTCCTTACTGACTGGGGCTTTTCTTAGCGAAACATCTTTTAATACTTCAATAAATATCCCGCCTAGTCCACAGACAATAATGGCACCAAATTGTGGATCCTCTTTCACGCCAATGAAAAATTCTACGCCTTCTTGCTTCACCATCTCTTCCACAAGAAAGCCATCTATCTGTGCTTCTTTATCATATTTCTTGGCATTTTCTGATATCTCCTTAACCGCTAATGCTAATTGTTGTTCATTCTGTATATTAACAATCACACCTCCTGCATCCGTTTTATGAAGAATATCGGCAGAAATGACTTTGCACACCTTAGGGATATCCCAGTCTACTTTCATTGTCGCTATCTCGTCTATCTTATTGATAAGTACGCCTTTAGGTGTGCGGATGCCAAAGTTTGATAATAAATGTTTGACCTTTACTTCAGTCCAAATTCGTTCTTTTATTTCCTCACGTTTATACATGTTTTCAGCTGTTACCTGCACATCATTCACCGTCTTTGTTGAATATTGTACTAGTACGCTTAGTGCAACCATTGTTTCATAAGATGTTTTATATACTGGGATATTATTTTGTTGTAAATACCTTCTTCCTTTTCCTGTTAATTCATCGGTGCCAGTAATCGTCACGAGTATCGGTTTATCTGTTTTTGCGTCTATTTCCGCTATTGCTTTGCAAATATTAAAGCCTAATTCGCCTCCAAATGTCGTTTGAAAAACAATGCTGTCTATTGTTGTATCCTCTAATAAAATTTTCAATGTATCGGTTAGGATATGTTGTTCTTTTAAACTTTGCGCAGTCACATCAATCGGATTCATTGCAGAACCGTAAGTAGGGATTAAATCTGCTACTTTTCGCCTAGTTTCTTCAGCTAAAGTAATCATATTAAGCTGTAAATCTTCACTATAATCAGCCATTGCAATACCTGCAGCTCCAGAATTAGAAATCGTTACCACTCGATTCCCAGCTGCCCTTTTTTGATTCAAAAAGACTTTGACTGTTGAGATTAAGTCATCAATATCATTCACTGTAATAATGCCATATTGTTTAGCGATGGCTTGATAGGTTTCGTCAGAACCAGTCATTGAGGCTGTGTGTGATAAAGCTGCTTTCTGTCCTAATTTTGACCTTCCAGCTTTCAGCATGATGAGTGGTTTATTTTTTTCTTTTGCGGCTTTCGCTAATCGAATGAATTGTTCCCCATCAGGAATACTCTCTAAATAACCAGTAATGATTGATGTCTGCTCATCATTTACCATATAGTTCATTACATCAAGTGTCGTAATATCCATCTGATTACCTGTATTTACAACATAGGAAAACCCAATATTTTCTTCTTGTGCCATCCCAAATAATGAAAAGCCGATCGCTCCACTTTGAGAAGCAAACCCGACTGGTCCAGAAATAAATGGCCGGTCTGTTTCAAACGAGGTAGCAAAACCCATTGGTAGTGATAAATGAACATTTAATAAGCCGACACAGTTGGGACCAAGAATATGAATATTTGCTTCCTTTGCCTTTTCTAATACTTTGTTCTGTAGATTTGAACCTTCTTCTCCTATTTCTGCAAAACCTGAGCCGAATAGAACAATATTTCTAATCGCCTTTTGTTTACATTGATCGATGATGGATAACATTCTTTTAGCTGAAACTGCAATTAATGCAACATCAACGGATTCCGGAATATCAACTAAAGATGGGTAACATTTGTAACCACCAATCTCGTCATATTTAGGGTTAACAGGATAAATGTTTCCTTTATAATGATGGTGAATAAGATTTTTAATCGGTTTACCACTAATGGATGTAAAATCTTTTGATACGCCTACAATAGCGATTGATGCTGGGTGAAGAAATTTTTGTATCGCTTCATTTTTATCCATTCGTTATACCTCCAGTTCATTACCTTGATTATAATTACTTCTATTTCTACGCCATTTAAGTACATAAAGACATATAGCTATCACGGTTCCCCCGATAATAAATGACCACATCGGAACAAACATTATCAGACCAGCAACAAATAGAATGATTCGCTCTGCCACAACTAAAGTGCCAGCTCCCACAAGATAACCTTCCAGAGCAAAGGAAATGCATGCAATCCCTATAATGGCAACAATTATACTGATGACCGTCTCCCACGGATCTCCGCGCCCAATCAATATGGCTGGATTATAAATCATGAAGAAAGGGACGATAAACTTTACTGACCCTAACTGGACAGATTGAAAAGCTGTTTTCATCGGACTTGCTCCTGCTATACTTGCTGTAGAAAAGGCAGCTAATGCTACTGGTGGCGTGATATAGGAGACAGTTGCCCAATAAACAACGTATAAATGTGCTGCAATTGGATCTACACCGACTGCAACAAGTGCCGGTGCCATAATTACTGCTAAAAATACATATACAGCGGATACAGTCATACCCATCCCTAAAATAAAGCAGGTAAGTGCTCCACCAATTAAGATTAAGAAAGTATTATCACCCGCAGCAGCCACTAATTCACGTGAAAACGAAAACGATACTCCTGTAGCGGACAACGCACCAACAATAAAGCCTACCCCAGCAATAATCACAACGATATCAGTTAAAACCTTTCCTATATTCACAACCATATTCGCTAGGTCTTTACCTGACATCCTCGTTGATTTCTTTATCATGGCAATGAGTAACAATACAGCACTCGCATAATAAGGTGCTTGCCCTTCTGAGTTTAGTACTGCTAAGAAGAAAATCATGACAACGATTGAGAAGATATAATACCAACCCTCTTTCAATGTTTTCCAGAAAGGTGGTATTTCCGAAACAGACATCCCTTTCAATCCATTTTTGGCAGCATATCCATCAATTTGAATAAATAAGCCAAAATAATAAAGAAATGCTGGTACTGCAGCGGCTAAAGCGATTTCATAATAAGGAACCGCTAAAAAAGAGGCCATGATAAAGGCTGCCGACCCCATAATCGGTGGTGTAATCGTACCTCCTGTAGAGGCTGTCGCCTCAATAGCTGCTGCATAATGCGGTTTATAACCTGTTTTCTTCATTGCCGGTATGGTCATTGCACCAATTGTCACGGCATTTGAAACGGCACTACCACTCAACATGCCAAAAAACGCACTCCCTACAACGGCAACCTTCGCTGAACCCCCCCTTGTTTTGCCAAAGATAGAAAGAGCGAGGTTGAAGAAAAAGTCACCGCCTCCAGTTTTCGTAATGACTACACCAAAGACTAAAAATCCAAGTAATAAATTTCCTATCGTTGTATAAGCAATACCAAAGACGCTATTAGAACTCATGATGTGATTTCTCGCTAACGTAAGAAAATCATAAGACTGTCCTTGGAGCAATTCTATCGGGATGACTCCTGCAATAAGCGGATACAGTGAGATTACTAGACAAATCATCGCTAAAACAAGACCGGCCGTTCTTCTAAGAGCTTCAATAATTAGCCCCCAAAGAAGAATTGAGGCAATTGTCGGTAAAATGGGAGCCTCCCAATCCCATCCCTCAATAATAATCCGTTCACCATTCAAGCCAATGGCGATAGCAATGATTAGGGATAATAAAAAACAGGCTATATCATACCATTTAATTGAAAGATCCGTTTTCTTTGCGGGGAACATAAGATAAGCGCTAGGGAGAAAACATGCTAATAATAAGATCATATAAGCATTTTGGATTGGATTTATGCCAAATAATTCAAGATAGAATAACATGTTTACAGATAAGAAAATGCCTATTAGAGTAGAGCTAATAATGATCGTTTTCCAAAAAGTGTTTAAACGTGACTGCATCATAGACTAAACTCACCTCACATTTTAAGAATGGATGGTTATCTTATTTCTTATTGACAGTTTCTCGGTTTTGCAACCAGAGCGCTTCGAATTCCTCATCTGTTAAATCTTCTTTTTCAGCGTATGCAACTGTTTTATCCCACACTTCTCTTAACTCTTCGTACCGTTCAATTAATTGATCATTTTTTTGTTGTTTCTCTTTACTCCATAAACCTTCTTCTTTAAAGAACCGGATGACACCGTCGTGAAACGGAATCCCTTTTGGCTCTGTTAAAACTTCATCTTTACCATATAGTGCTAGATTAGGTAGTGCATCGCTATATAGATGGAAAGAATCATTTAACGATTTAATAAACTGGTAGACTGCCTCTTCACTTTGATCTGCGTATCCCCCAATTAAATAGCCATGGCCCATGACATTGAAACCTTTTTCCATCCCTGCTCCTTGCTTTGAATGAATAGGAAATAACCATGCAGCCACTTCCTCTACTCTTGCCCAACCTTCATCGTCACCTTTATCCATTTCCAGCCAACGAATCCCGCCTTTACTATGGGCTTCAAACATTGTAGATGCAGTCGGATTAATACCAGCAACATCAATTTGTCCTTGGATAAGCGCTTCTCCTTGTCCTGAATAGGAAGTGATTTTTACGGGCTCTACATCATCCCAAGTTAAACCAGCGAAGGCAAGCATCGCTTCATTTTTCAAATTGACGGAAGTGTTTCCTGCGATTATTGGAATCTTCTTTCCTCTTAAATCTTTGAGAGTTTGTATATCTGAGTTTTCTCTCACAGCAAATCCGAATTGGCTAATGGGTGCCCAATAAGCACGAACATCTTGCGGTCCCCATTTTTTTGAAGTGAATTCTTCTGTCCCTTCAAATGCCAGTTGAATTTCATCTCCAACTTTTCCTACAGAAGCAATTTCACGCCTTAAAGGTACCATCCTTCCAACACCACTTGCAGATGGTAGCATTCTCACTTTTGTATCATATTTTTCTGTTAGCACATTCGCAATAGCTGACATTTCTGCATAACCACCAGAACCTACATCATATACACTCCACGTCATTTGATCAGCAAGACCCGATTCATCTGCAAGCAACGAAGCTTGCGAAGCGGAGCTACATCCAGCTATAAGAAAACATAGTATTAGCAGCAGGACTAATGGAAGCATTTTATTCCCTTTTTTCATGTAATAACCTCCCATCCAGATATGGCAAATGAACACTATCTTATACAGGCGTAAACATGGGTAGAGCCATCTCTCCGACTTTTTGAAAGACGACCTTTACTTTTTGGTTGCAATGAATGGCTTCCATATCCGTATCAATAATGTTCGTCATCATCCTAACCCCTTCTTCTAGCTCGACGAGGGCAACACAATAAGGTAAATCGCCCTTAAATGCAGGACCACCAGCTCTTCGCGCAATCGTATAAGAATAAATCGTACCCTCTCCGCTTGCTTCAACCCAAGTCACGTTTTCCTCTCCACAGTGAGGACATAGAATACGTGGGTAAAAGATATGCAAAGAGCAACTTTGACATTGTTGAATGAATAATTTGTTTTTCTCGCACCCTTCCCAAAAAAATTTCGAATCATTATCAATAATTGGTAATGGCTTCATTATCTCATCCATCTGTTTAGTCCCTCCCTAAAATGACGACCGATGTTGAGGAAAGTGTTCCCCCTGTTCCATTCACAAGTCCTATTTTTGCTTCTTTCACTTGTCTCTCTCCACACTCACCTCTTAATTGCCTTACCGCTTCAATAATTAAAAAGATACCGTACATGCCTGGATGTGCGTATGAAAGGCCCCCACCGTTCGTATTCATTGGAAAATCACCGCCCGGAGCTGTACGTTGATTCTTCACAAAATCGCCACCTTCACCACGCTTACAAAAACCTAAAGATTCTAATGTGAGCAACACCGTAATCGTGAAAGAGTCATAGATTTCAACAAAATCAATGTCATCATGGCCAACACCGGCCATCTCAAACGCTCGTTTACCTGATTGTGCAGCAGATGTCACTGTTAAGTCAGGCATCGCCTGAATAGACCAATGACTATGTGCCTCACCTTGACCAAGAATCCATACCGGTTTTTTTCGACAATCCTTTGCTCGCTCAGGTGATACAAGTACAACGGCTCCTGCTCCATCTGTTACCAGACAGCAATCTAGTAAATGAAGAGGATCTGTAATCATCGGTGATTGCAACACATCCTCAATGGATATCGTATCCCTTTTTGTCGCAAAAGGATTTAATTGCGCCCATTTTCTTGTTGCAACTGCTATCTCGGCTAAGTCTTCATTCGTTGTTCCGTATTGATGCATGTGGCGATTTGCCGCCATTGCATAGGCACCAGCTGGTGAAGGTAAGCCAAAAGGTGTTTCATATTGTGCAGTAAACGTAGGTGGCCTTCCTGCTAAAGATCGTGATCTCTCTGATTTCTGTGTACTTCCATATAAAATTAATGCCACTTCACAAAGTCCTGCTTGAATGGCAGCTGCAGCATGGCCAATATGAGCTTCAAATGAAGAACCACCGATCTGTGTAGAATCTGTATAGTTTGGCTCAATCCCCAGATATTCTCCCATGACAACAGAAGGAAATGTACCAACACCGGGTACTCCCCATAGACCAGCAACAAACAGACCATCTACATCAGACTTTGATAAACCTGCATCATCTAATGCTCGTTTTGCTGCAATTGCTTGAATTTGCATGACGGATAAACCGTCTTTTACTTTCCCATCTTCAAGCTCAATGTCACCTACTCCAACAATGGCAGCAGCGTTTTTAATTGACATAGTAACCCTCCATCTATGCATTTATTTGTGGAAATTCATATGAAAAGTAATAACTAATGAATTGGTAGGAATATGTTTTTATTAATGGGTTTGGTCATTACAAAGAAGTTAAAAGAGAGTATTTCAAGATGTATCTTTGTTGAGGATGTTGTTTTGTCATTTTGTATGACTGAGAAGAGATGTTAGTAATTATCAATTTATTTTCTTATTGTGCAATCGCTTACATATATCTGCCACCAGTTACTTCAATTACATTCCCAGTGATATAATCTGCGTAATGAGAGCTTAAGAAAACGACAGCTTTAGCAATATCAAGAGGTTGACCTACTTTTTGCATCGGTATTTCAGCTATTTTCAACTCCTTTAATTTGTCAGGAATGGCTTTGGTCATATCTGTTTCGATAAAACCGGGTTGTATGGCGTTAACATTGACCTGGAACTTAGCTAATTCTTTTGCTGCGGCTTTCGTCATGCCCACAATTCCTGCCTTTGCGCCTGCGTAATTCACTTGCCCCATATTACCAACTTTACCGGCAATGGAGGAGATATTAACAATCTTTCCCTTTTCTTGTTTTCTCATATGAAGTGCCGCGGCTTGCATACATAAGAATGTCCCTTTCATATGTACTTGAATCACTTGGTCAAATTGCTCTTCTGTCATTTTATGAAGCATTGCATCACGTGTAATTCCGGCATTATTAACAAGCACATCTATATCACCAAAATGACTAATTGTCTTTGAGAAAAGTTCGTCCACACTTTCTTTTTTGGCAACATCTACTTTTACTGCTAATCCCCTTGATCCAACCTTTTCGATTTCATTCACGACAGATTCACATGCCTCTACATTCAAGTCACCAACGACTATTTGAGCACCATGTTGAGCTAATAAAAGACTAATCTCTCTACCGATTCCCTTTCCAGCGCCAGTGACTATCGCTACTTTATTCTTTAAGTCCATTAAACTACCTCCCATTCGAAAATATGATATGTACTAAATTTTATATATTAAAAAAATTTTTGTCAATGAAAAATTAGAAAATTAAGATTATTTAACCATATTCGATAATTCTCAGCAAAAAAGACATTATTACTCCTTATCTTCTGACTGAATAATAATGTCTGTTCTAATTAGACTAAACGGCTTTCTCCACCTAATTTAATTGTAATTTCACTGGCAATTCCCTTTACTAGTTCACCAATTCTTTCTGCTTCCGCTCCTTGCAACTGACTGGTTAAGCCAACTAACGAAATGGACATCTCCACTTTATTCGTATTATTAAAGATCGGGGCAGCAATGCCAATTAAACCATCAATATATTCCCCATATGAAATGGCATATCCTTTTATTTTTATCCTCTCTAACTCTATTAATAATTCTTTCATTTCGTTTTCCGATAAAGGGCGAAGACCATCATTATAATCAATTAACCGTTTTGCTTCTTCTCGCCTGAGATTAGCTAACAAACACTTACCATAAGCACCATCTACAATTGAGAAATGTCTTCCTACAGATACATTTATTCCAAATTGTTCTGCTTCAACCTTCGCAATGATGGTCGATTTTTTTTCACCAATTCGATTGACGAGAAAACTCGTTAATCCTGTTTCTTCTGTTAATCTTTCCAAATAAGGCATAATAACAGATAAGTCTAATATATTTTCTTTCGCTCTTTCTCCTAAAACGACTAAATAGGGTCCAAGACTATATCTTTTCGAACTTTGATCATAACGTACAACCGATAGCTCTTCTAGTTTTTGCAGAATGCGGTAACATGTTGTTGGCGTTAATGATAAAGCATTAGCAATCTCAGTTAAGTTACTTTTACTAAACTTTTTTCGACTTAATAAAGTAAGGATTTTAAATGCGCTGTCGACTGCAGGTACATTATATTTTCTCTTCGCCTTCTTTACATGCTCATCCATCTCTTCTACTCCTTCATTTTCCTATTATCCGTAATTTTATATACAAAAAAATTTTTTGTCAATGAAATTTTAGAATGATAATAAATTATCTGATATCTATATGATAAAATAGTGGCAGCAGGAAAACATGTAAGGAGCGTTAGTAGATGGATATTAAACAATTAGAAGTATTTCTATCAGTCTATAAACATCATAACTTTTCTAAAGCTGCTGAGGAATTATGTATTTCACAACCAACTGTTAGCTCTCAAATTAAATCTTTAGAAGACCAATTAGGACTGCAATTATTCAATCGAAAAAATAAAGCATTAGGTAACTTAACTGAAGCCGGAAAAATTCTTTATCCCTATTCCACACAAATTCTTTCATTACTAGAAGAGGCTGAAAAATCACTCACTCAATATAAAGAAGGGGATAAAGGTTCCCTCTCTCTAGTAACTTCTGATTCATTTTGTTACTGGATCTTACCAAAAATTTTAGAAAGCTTTCACATTTCCTATCCTGCAATTGAAATCATACTGCATACGGCTTTTACACCTAAAATGATCGATATGCTCTATCATCGTGAAGTGCATTTTGCCATTGCACGTTCCGCTCAAAAAGAGTTTATAGAAGAAGATTTAATCAGCCATCATATAGGACAAGATCCTATTGTCCTCGTTGCCTCAGCGAACAATCGCTTAACAAATATTCCAAGTCCACATTTAAGTGACTTAGCTGATGAAACCTTCATTGTTTATGGGAAAGAATCAAACTATTGGCAACAAATCGAACAAAAGCTTTCTTCCTATGATTTTCATATGAGAACAGGCATGGAGCTTAATGACATCAATGCAACGAAAAAAATGATTGAGATCAATCTCGGGATATCTTTCTTGCCAAGTATTTCAGTGCAAGAAGAAATTGAAAATGGTAAACTCCGCGTCATTCCGATAAGTGAGGACCTAGATTTGTATCGTCACTCTCACCTTGTTTACCATCAAGATACCGTTATAGCGGGAGGGATACAGAAGTTTTTATCGTTTGTCACTGAACAGAAGCCCTATTTAATTTAAATGCATATAAACTCCCTTATTAATGAACTCTATACGCTCAGTCTCATTAATAAGGGGATGTGAATCAATTATATATCTCTGCCTGTTTCTTCCCAACAATGACAGCATCAACTGCTGTAACACCTTTACCTTCTTTATGGACGAGTATCGGATTAAATTCCATTTCTGTCCATTCTCCTTGATGAGATAAACAAAATTCTGATAAAGATTGTATCGTTAATGCCAATGCTTTTATATCTGACTTATGTTTTCCCCTGGCTCCATTTAGAAGTGGAAACGCCTTAATAGAAGCGATCATTTGTAAAGCCTGTGCCTCTGTAATCGGTGCAGGCAAGAAAACGACATCCTCAAGCACTTCCGTAAATATTCCTCCGATACCAAACATGATTGTCGGTCCAAAAGTGGGGTCATCAATGGCACCAATAATCACCTCTACCCCTTCATCTGCCATTTCTTCAATCATCATTCCTTCGATAAGATGTTCGACTTGATGATGCTTTATTCTATTTATCATCCCTTCATAAAAACGAAGTAACTCTTGTTGATTATTAATTTTTGTTTGAACCAACTGATAGTCAGATTTATGAGTTATTTCCTTTGAAACTCCTTTTAAGACAAGCGGAAAAGGAAGACTATGCGCATGTAGATCTTCTTGATTACGAACAAAAGACCCTTTAGGCACTTTTATACCAATCGATTGTAATAGTTGCTTCCCTTCCCATTCATTTAGTTTTTCATTTACAATCATCGGTGACTGCTTATGGTTTCCTTTTCTTATTTGAGCGGATGTATTCCTTTCTGCTGTATAGTAATTTACGACATGTGCAAGGGCATTAATGGTCCGTGTGGGGGTAGGAATCCATGGAATACTTTTTTCGCTAAAGAGTGCCCTTTTAGTTTCTTCCTGTATTCCTGACCAACAAACAACAATGGGCTTATTTGCTTGTTTAATCAACGTACTAAGTTTGTTGATAATAGGTGTAAATAAATGATCGGTCATTTGAATATAGAGCACGATGGATTGCACTTCAATTGCTTCTACTAGCACAGTTAAAGTGGCAAGTATTTGTTGAGGATTTTGATTCACTTGTGCAGTCATATCAACTGGATTCTTAATTGATGCAAAAGCAGGAAGTGTTTGTGATAGTCTTTCTTTCGTTTCTGCTTTTAAAGTGGCAAGCTTAATTCCTTTACGTTCACATTGGTCAGCCATCATAATGCCTGCACCACCGGATTGTGTGACGATAACCGTCCCTCCATCTTTAGCCATATTTTTAGCATAATTAAACAATGATAATGTATCGATTAATTCTTCCTCATCATTAACAAGGACAACATTGTTTGCAGCAAAATAAGATTGATAGATCTTCGCATTGCCTGCTAATGATGCGGTATGCGAACTAGCCGCATCCGCCCCTATTACTGACGTTCCAACTTTCATTAATACAAGTGGTTTATTATTTTCATGACTTGCCTTTATTGCACGATTCATTTTAGTTACACTTCTTGCTCCCTCTAAATATCCACCAATGACTTTTATATCACGACTTTTAGCAAAATAATCAATATACTCAAAGAAATCAACCGCGCTTTCATTTCCACTTGATACAAATGCTTGAAATCCGATACCGATTTCAGTTGCTAATGTATGAGTTAAAGATCCGATTGCTCCGCTTTGTGTAACAAATGCAATCGGTGCAGAATCACATGCTTTTAAACTGGAAAAGGAAGCAATCATTTGCTTATTTAAATTAAATAACCCGAGAGAATTTGGACCGCAAATCGGCAAATGGTGCCCTTTTGCATACTCTCTTATCTCTTTCTCTAACTTCTCTCCCTCACCACCTATTTCAGTAAATCCAGAACTAAAAATTAATACACTTTTTACCTTCTTCGCGTGTAATTGTTTAATAATAGATAATACACTTTTAGCGGCTACGGAAATCAAGGCTAAGTCAATATGTTCAGGTAGTTCTTCTATCTTCTGATAGCAAGGAAAACCTAATATCTCTTCATATTTTGGATTCACAAGATAAACTTCACCTTCATAGCCTACCTCTTTTAAATTCGCTATCGGTTTATAGCTGATTTTTGTTTTATCTCCACTAGCTCCAATAATGGCTATTGCTTCTGGTTCTAACATTGGTCTAAGGTCATCACTTGTAAACATCTATTCACCTTCCTCTTAATACATATTTTTAGGCAAGAACAAAGCAATATCAGGAAATAGATAAAGAATAATAATTAATAGGAAAATGGGAATTAAAAATATACTCGCCCCTTTAAAAATTTGTTCTAAAGTAAGGTCAGGGGCCGATCCTCTCAGTACAAAACAATTCATGCCAACAGGAGGAGTGATCATAGCCATTTCCATCACTAAAACAATAATGACACCAAACCAAATTAAATTCATATCCATCGCAAGAATGATCGGTAGAATAATTGGTAGTGTAACGACAACCATAGCAAGGGCATCCATCACCATTCCTAATAAAATGTACATAAGAATAATAAGTACAAATAATAGAAAAGGAGGAACTGAAATAGATTCGAAAATATCTGCTAATAGAAAAGGCAATCTCGTAATTGTAAGGAAGTAATTTAATATAAATGCCATAATAATAATGGCAAATAAAAATCCAGTTGTTTTCAAAGTAGCAGATAATGCTTGAACAAATGACTGTATCGTTAATTTCTTTCTGATTAATGCAAAAATAAAAGTAAAGAATGCGCCAATCCCTGCTGCTTCTGTTGGGTTAAACCAGCCGATATACATACCGCCAATCACAATGCCAAATAACAAAATAATCCATACGGTGGATTTCAATGCGATAAAACGATCCTTCCATTCCACCTTTGTATGAATCATTGGTGCTAACTCTGGTCTTAAAGAAACAGCCACAAATACAGTGATCATATATAAAATGATCAGCATAATCCCCGGGATAATGCCAGCCACTAAAAGCTGTCCGATAGATTGTTCAGTCATCATGCCATATAGAATAAACAATGTACTTGGTGGAATGAGCACTCCCAATGTTCCCCCTGCAACAATCGTTCCTCCGGTTAATGATTTGTTATAACCCGCCTTTAGCATTTCCTTCGATGCAATTACACCCATTGTGGCAGTATTTGCAAGGCTTGAACCTGAAGCGGCCGCAAACACTGCAGAGGATGCAATCGTCGCCATCCCAAGTCCACCTCTTAATCTACTAAGCCAAAGTCTGAATGTATTAAAAAGTTCTGTACTAATTCCACAGATAAATAATAATTCACCCATTAGAACGAACATAGGAATAGTGCTTAACGTATAACTAAAACTATGATCCCATGTCACTGTTTCAACAACGGTGGCCAATGCCGTCCAACCTTTCAAATAAAAGATTCCTAGTACGGCTGGTACGACCATTGCGATAGCAATGGGTACTTTAAAAAACATTAAAACAAACATGAGCAAAATAACGATTACGCCAAACCATTCAACCGGCATGTTCATCACCTCCTATATTTTCATGATTCAATGAAAGGATGAGCTTGAGCATTCTTAGAAATGCCTCAGCTCCCCACATGAGAAAGCCGAATGTAATGATATAATCAAAGGGGTAAAAAGGGATTTCTAAAAGAGTAGTAGATATAGGCATTGTCAATTGATGAAAAATCCCGACATGAAGATAAATATAAGCAATGAGGATGGTAATAATAAATGTAAGAAATGCGCCAAATATATCTAAGACGCGTTGCCACTTATATGAAAGTCTACTTGTGATAATATCTATTGTAATATGTCCGTTTACTTGTTCTGTATAAGCCAAACCACACATGATTAGCACAACCATACCTAACTGAACAATTTCGATATCACCTATAATAGGTGAAAATAGTAAGCGACTCATCACAGCAAACGTAATAAATATCATCATCAGTGTCATCGTTGCTAACGCAATATATTTTGTTATTGCTGTAAAGAAACGTATGACCTCTTCAAGCTTTCTCATGTATTCCACCACCTTAACTGTTTTAATTTTCAAATGGTAAAGGGTAATCTTCTTCACGGAGAATTTCAAAAAAAGCTTCGACCATTTCTTCCCCATCATATCCACGTTTATTTGCATCTTCTATCCATAACTCCCAGGCACCTTTACCCGCTTCACGATACTTAACGTCTTCTTCTGTAGAAAGTTTAATATATTCACCTCTTTTTTCAACTGCTTTCTCTAACTGCTTATTGGAAGCAGCTAACTCTGTAACATAACTCTCTGTAAACATTTCTGATAACGCAGGATTCAATTCTTCTGTAAAGATTTTTTGTAAATCTGGCGGAAGCTGATCATAGAAGTTTTTATTCATTACAGGAATGAGTGGATTGACGAGTACTGACATTTGTGTGATATAAGGGGCCGGTTCATAATACCTTACTGCTTCACCGCCAATAGGTGTATAAAATGCGGTATCAATCATCCCTTTTTCTAATCCTTCGTATATACCTTCAGATGTGATCGATACTGGCGTTCCTCCTAATGATTGAATAAAGGCATTTTCTCCTTTTCCGCTCATTCTCATTTTTTTGTTTTGTAAATCTTCAATTGTGTAAATAGGTGATGTAGAGAATAAATCATAGGCATCTGTTGATGTGGGAGGCATAAGGATGACATTATCTAATCCCTTGTCTGCAAATCGATCTTCGAATTTACTTAAAACTTTGTTGGCCTCAACAGGTCCTTGCAAGGCAAAAGGTAGACTACCGATTGTATAAGGAAAAAAAGGAGTATCATAAAAATAGTTTGTTACGAGAAGACTTACATCATAGAGCCCTCCTTTTATATCTTGATAAACGGAGCTAGACTTTCCTAACGCACTGCCATGATAAATATTGACCTTTACTCTTCCGTTTGTCTTTTCTTCCACCATCTTCTTCCATGGCTCCCATGCATTATAAGCATAGTGATGTGTAGATGGCTGCCAATTATTAATATCCATCACATACTCCTCATCGGAAGCGCTTTCATTGGATGTCTGTTGACTACATGCACTTAATAAAATGCCTATACAAAATACAGTCAATAGAAGGATCTTTTTCATTGGAAACACCCCCAGTATTGTTCAAAATCACACTTTCTTCTTATCTGACGAACCAATTACTCCCTCTTTTCTCAATTGATTAATCTCTAATGTTTGATACCCTAAAGAATGTAGAAGTTCTTCAGTATGTTGCCCTAACAAAGGTGGTCCTGTTTTTGTTTTAATATTTAGCGTAGAATTCTTGAGTGGACTTTTTACTAATTGAATACGTCCAAGCTTTACATGGTCAACTTCTTCAACAACTTCTCTCGCTTCAGCTTGAGGGTGTTGAAAAACTTGTTCAATATTATTTACTGGTCCAGCTGGAACACCTACTTGTGATAATTGAGTGAACCATTCATCTGCCGTTTTGGTTATCATAATTTCTGCGATTTTTTTTGATAACACTTCACGATTAGTTACTCTAGCTTGATTTGTTATAAACCTTTGATCATCTATCCAACTATCACGAGCTAAAACCACACAGAATTTTGCGAATAATTTATCATTCCCACAACAAACCATTAAAGGGCGGTCACTGCATTTAAACACTTGATAAGGAACAATATAACTATGATCATTGCCAACTCTTGTTGAAACAGTACCTGTATTTAAATAACTACTTCCTACATTGGCAAGTGCACTTAATTGTACTTCAAATAGAGATAGATCAATATATTGTTCCTTTCCTGTTTGATCTCTTTGCCTTAAAGCGGCGAGAATCGCTATTGCTACATATTGTGACGTCATAATATCGACGAGTGGAAGCCCCACTCTTGTCGCCTCCCCTTCCGGAAATCCAGTGACTTCCATTAAACCGCCTATTGCTTGCATAACAGGGTCAAACCCAGGTTCCCCTTTATACGGTCCCGTTTGACCATATCCGGTTACTGAACATAATATAATATCTTTTTTAACCTTTTTAAGTTGTTCTAGGTCGAGACCCAACTTTTTCAAAGTGCCTGTTTTAAAGTTTTCTAAGACAATATCAGCCTCTTTTACGAGTTGTAAAAAGATCTCCTTCCCTTTTTGCTTTTTCAAATCCAACTCAACTGATTTTTTATTACGATTAGCGGTAAAATAATACGTACTTTCTCCTTCTATGAAAGGAATCCAATCTCTCATACTATCTGTACCATTCGGTGCCTCTATTCTGATGACATCAGCCCCTAAATCTGCTAATATCATTGAACCCCCAGGTCCTGCATATACACGAGACAAATCCAATACTTTAACACCTGCAAGTGGTTGACTATCACTCATCGATTACAACCTCACCTTATGAATATCACTACTTAAGGAAAACTTTCTTTCGATATGATGACGATTGGCATCCTTTTCTCCTAAGGCGTCATTGGCAATCAGTATTCGTTGGATATTCGCCGATCCTTCACCAAAGTGAAGCATATTCGCATAGTTTACATACTTCATAATCGGATATTCATCTGCGATACCATTGCCACCAAATATCTCTAATGCACTTCTTGCTGCTTTGGTAGCTACTTCTGAGGCAAAATATTTTGCGTATGCACTTTGTCTAGTTGCCGCCTCGCCTTTGTCTTTTAAGTAAGCGCTTTTATAAGTAAGCAATCTTGCAGCCTCTGTTTCTACTACCATATCCGCAATCAAATGTTGAATCATTTGATATTGACCAATCGCTACGCCACTCACTTCTCGTTCGTTTGCATAAGATATCGATTCATCAATACAACCTTGAGCAATACCAACCAATCGCGAAGAAACAGTTAAGCGCCCATAATCAAGGGCGTTCATCGCTATTTTAAAACCTTCTCCCTCTTTACCTAATAATTGATTTTTTGGGATTCGATAGTCTTCTAAAAATACTTCACAGCTTCTAGTCATAAATCCTAGGGAACTGATTTCGATTGGCTTTGCATAAAACCCCGGTAAATTAGTCTCAATAATAAAAGCAGAAATGCCATTATGACCAGCGTCTGGGTCTGTTTTCGCAAATAACACACCTACATCTGCTTCATTAGCAAAAGTAATCCACATTTTTGATCCGTTCAGCACGTACTCATCACCATCTAGAACAGCCGTTGTCTTCATTGCTCCTGCAGGATCTGAGCCACCACCAGATTCAGTAAGAGCGAACATACCAATTTTCTCCGCTTTTATTAGTGAAGGAACATATTTTTCAATTTGCTGCTTATTTCCCCAATTTAATATTGTAAAAGGACAGGTCATTGCTTGCATATTAAAGGCATAACCTAACGATGGATGTGCTTTTGATATTTCTTCAGCAATGATAGCTAAATTAAGAAAACCTAATTCAGATCCACCATATTGCTCCGGGAAACAAGCACCAAAAAAACCGAGATTCCCCATTTTTTCAAAAATATCTTTCGGGAATAATTGATTTTTCTCATAATACTTGATTTGGGGTGACACTTCTTTTCGAACAAACTCCTTTACCATTTGTAAGACTTGTTGGTTTTCACTTGTATATTCAAACTCCATCTACCCACACCACCTTATTAGAATTTTCTGAATTTATTAATTATATTATTATATATATTAATAATATTCAATATTTTATTGAGAAAATAGATAATTAGTTTGGGATAATGGATACAATTGATAGGCAATATAAGTCTTTGTCCTAGCATGAAAATAATTGATTAAAGCTTCGATCTTTCTTGTTGAAACTTCTCTCTTGCTTGTATATACCAGTCATTACCTAAAGAATCGATAATTACTGTAGCTGGAAAATGTTCTACTGTAAGCCGATATACTGCCTCCGTACCTAACTCAGGAAAGGCCACAACCTCTGCCTCTCTAATAGCCCTAGACAGAAGTGCGCCGCTTCCCCCTATTGCTGCTAAATAAACTGCTTTGTTTGTTTTTATACTTTCCTTTACTTCTTCGTTTCGATACCCTTTTCCAATCATTCCTTTTAAGCCATGCTCTAATAATAATGGTGTGTATTTATCCATTCTACTACTAGTTGTTGGACCGGCGGAACCAATCACTTGGTCAGGCTTTGCTGGGGTCGGACCAACGTAATAAATAAAAGCATTTTCTAATGAGAATGGAATCGTTTCTTGTTGAGATAAACGAGCATAAATTTTTTTATGGGCTGCGTCTCTCGCTGTATATATTAAGCCGGTTAATTCAACTTGCTCTCCTGCTCTTAATGTTGCCAACTCTTCTGGACTTAACGGTAAAGATAACTGTTTTTTTCCCAATTCTATCAGCCTCACATTCTCAATTCTTTATGTCTAGACGCATGACAATTCAAATTAACTGCCACAGGAAGTGCAGCGATATGACATGGTTCTAACTCGATCTTTACATCTAGGGCAGTTGTATCTCCACCTAACCCTTGAGGACCAATCCCCATTTCATTCATGTTTTTCATCAAATCTTTTTCTAATTGGGCTACTTCTGGAGATGGATGATGTTGACCAATTGGCCGAAACAATGATTTTTTAGCTAAATAAGCGCAGCGTTCGAAATTGCCACCAATTCCAATACCAACGACTAAAGGAGGACAAGCATTCGGTCCTGCATGTTCAACGGTGGTTAAGATGAAATCTTTTACGCCTTCAATACCATCTGCTGGGGTTAACATTTTAAGGGCACTCATATTCTCACTCCCTCCCCCTTTTGCCGACATATGGATAACGAGTTGATCTCCGGCTTTCATTTCGATATGAATAATGGCAGGGCTGTTATATGTTTCAGATTTATCTCTCGTCAGGGGATTATTGACGATAGAATGCCTTAAATACCCGTCTTTATACCCTTTCATTACACCTTCATTAATGGCATTTGTGATTGTCCCACCTTTAATAAAACAGTCTTGACCTAATTCAACAATAAAAACGGAAACACCTGTATCCTGACACATGGGGACGCGGTTTTCAGTAGCGATATTGGCATTTTCAATTAAATCTAACAATATATCTTTTCCAATTGGTGACCTTTCTGTTTCCACCGCTTGTCGAAAAGCAGAAATAACATCTTCGCCAAGATCAAAGTTCGCTTCCTGACAAAGCTTCGCTACTTGTTCCACTATATGGTCATAAGCAATCACTTTCATCATTAAGCCTCTTTTCCATTTGCAATTGGACTATTTGCCACTAGCCAATCCTTTATTTTTAATTTTTCAATATTGTATATATCATCTACTCTATGATTTACATCTGTGATCTTATGAGCCACTAATGACTGGAATTTTTCAACCATTTGTTTTTTACTGGCAGGATTCTCTGGGTCTCCTTTTGGAAATTCAGTCGCGAAACAATAACTTTCTTTATTTCTTAAGACAATAGTTACCTTTGCACCCCATTGTTCCGGATAGGCATCCGTAAAATCCTTTGTAGATGTAACTCGAACTTTATGAATCATTTCTCTGATTTCACTATTATTTAATGACTTTTCATTAAAATCTTGTAGAAAAGCACTACCTTTAAGAGCAAGTAAGCTAACACAGAATTGCACACTAAATTTTGCTGCATAAATGGAACGAGGATCAGGATTATCCGTTATATCTAAAACTGTTTGATAAGTTTCTATGTGGATTTTTTCAATTTCAGTAGGGTCTATTGTATATTTGTTCATCAATGTATGCACACAGTCCATACTCGGATGGGTATGACGACAGGAGGCATACAGCTTAAAACCATTTTCCATTATTTTAAACTGCTCACCGAGTCCTTCCACAACCTTTTGTTCGTTGTACGAATCACTCATTGCCTTGAAAAAGCCACGTTTTCCCTCTAGTATTTTTGATGCACCTGTAAAGCTCTTTTTAGCAAGTAATGCTGCAAGTACACCATTATAGGATGCCTTTGCTGTATGAAGCTGTTTAGAATTAGCTCCATCTTCAATAAATTCCCATAATCCTGCTGCCTGTGTCCCTGCATTCCCCAAAGCATGAACGATTTGTTGTTTATTGAGCCTTAATAACTTCGCTGCTGCAGCTGCTGCTCCGAATGTGCCACATGTTGCGGTATTATGCCAATAATAATAATGACTAGGCGTAACCGCTTCACCAATACGATAACAAACTTCATAGCCGATGACGATACTCGTAATTAAGTCTTCAATAGATAAGTCATACGCTTCACACACAGATAAAGCAGCTGGAATCACAACTGTTGCTGCATGAATAATCGATCCTTTATGGATATCATCTAACTCCACTATATGGCTAGCAGCACTATGAATCATCGCAGCATTAGCAAGAGAAGTTCTTTCACCGGAAATGAGGGTTGCCTGTTCCTTCCCTCCCATTTCCAGTAACGTCTCTTTTAAAGCAATAACTGGTGGTTCATCTATTCCTGCTATTGCTGAACCGTACCAATCCAAAATACACACTTTCGTAAATTCAATCACATCTTTTGGTAAATCTTGATAGTCTAAATTAACTATATATTCTGAAATTTTTTCCGTTAAAGTCATTCCCATTCTCCCTTCCTTCATTAAAGTAAACGTTTACAAAAGATAAGGCAGCTCGGAATAATTCGTGCTGCCCTCTTGATGAAACTACGTTTATGTCATTCTCTCATTTTTTAAACTGTGAATAAGTGATTCGCCTGTTCTTAAAATATGATGAGACAAAATCTCACCTGCATGCTCAAATCTTTTCTCTTTTATCGCTTTGATAATCTCCTGATGCTCTTCATTTGATGTAGCCGTCTGACCTGTAATAAAATGTGGGGTTTGTTGTGGTAGCCCATTCCAAAGAGAATCAATAAAACCATTTAATCTCTCCCAATGGCAGTGCTTTAATAATAATTGATGAAATTCTATATTTCTTTCAACAAATTCATCTACATCTTCACTATCTTCCATCAATTGAACAAGTTCTATTAATCTCGTGATTTCAGTATCTGTAAGCAGCTTTGCACTTTGGATAAAAGCCAGCTTCTCTAACTGTGCTCTTAAGGTGTAAACCTCTTGTAAATCTGATAAATGAATGGTTTTAACAATAGCTCCTTTATGTGGTACTAGTGTAATTAAGCCTTCAGATTCTAATTTCCTCAAGGCTTCTCTAATGGGCATTCTACTAACACCTAGTTTTTCTGCTAAATCTGATTGTTTTAATCGTTCACCAGGTTTAAACTGGCCTTTTATAATTGCTTCTCGGAGGACATTACATACTTTTAAATGCAGTGTATCGCGATTATCTAATTTTAATTCAACATCAATCGTCAATGATCACTCACCCTTTACTCCCTTTTAAAACAGGATACAAAATCCAATTAAAATTGTCTATACTTTTCTGAATTTATTTCGAAGAGTAGTAAAACTAATTGCAAGACGTTAATGGAATCCCATACCAACTTACCAACCTTTTTATAGTTAGCCATATGAGAGTGTTATCACTTTCATTCATTATTAATCTGCAGTATTTTCTTAGCCTGTTTATACACGGGGTAATCAACTAAGCGACCATTCACATTAATGGATGCTTTCCCCTCTTTCTCAGCGTTTTCAAACAGTCTAATTACTTCTTTTGCTTCTTGAATACGGTTTTTACTCTCTTGATGATACACATCATTGATCCATACGACTTGGTTTGGATGTATCGCTAATTTACCGGCGAAGCCTAATTTCCGGCCATGGTTTGTTTCTTTAATCAGATCGTTGCTATTCTCTAATTGAAGGAACACAGAATCAATAGGGGGTAACGTTTTAGCTGCTGCTGAAGCGTTTACTAATTGCGAACGTGCGTATAATAACTCTTCCCTCCGCTCCCCTACCTCAATATTTGTATCTAAACAATAATCAACCGCACCAAAAGCGAGCCTTTCAACGGTTTTTGTTGCAGTGGCAATGTCAAATGAATAATGTATCCCTTTTGCCGTTTCGATTAACGGAATAAGTGCTATAGATTCATCTGCCAAATAAGTAGCTACCTTCTTTATCATGTTTTTATCTTCTGACTTTGGGATAAATACCCCCCGTGGCCTACAGCCTTTCACTAATTGGAGATCATGATAAAAATATGGACTATCACTATCATTAATCCTAATATATACCCTTTGCCTATCCCATTCATTAAGTTCACTCATATAACCAGAGACCTTCTCTCTGGCTACATGCTTTTTGGAGTGGGCAACAGAATCCTCTAAGTCTAGTATGATAGCTGATTGTTTAATCGTTAAGGCCTTATTTACCATCTTGGTAGAAATCGCTGGTACGAATAAAAAGCTAAACATTTGATTCATCAAATATGCTCAACCTCCCTCAATTCAGCCAATATTATTTTGTAATTGAAGACAAATCTTATTTGTCACTTCATCAGTCGTAGCATTTCCACCAATATCTTTCGTCTTTATCCCTGCCTCAGTCACTTCTTCCATTGCTCGTAAGACCTCTCTAGCTAGTGCTGCTTCACCTAAATGATCTAACATTAACGAAGCCGTCCATATTTGCCCGATTGGATTGGCTATTCCTTTCCCATAAATATCTGGCGCTGAACCATGTACAGGCTCAAACATGGACGGATATTTCCCATTTATATTGATGTTTCCTGCAGGGGCTATACCAATACTCCCCATAATCGCTCCACCAATATCAGTTAAAATATCTCCAAAAAGATTACTAGCAACGATCACATCGAAATCGCTCGGTTTGGTAACAAAAAAAGCAGCTAGTGCATCAATATGCACAGATGATGTACGCACTCCTGTATAGCACTTACTCACATCATTAAACACTTCATCCCAAAATGGCATCGAATGGACAATACCGTTAGATTTCGTAGCTGAAGTGACATGACCCTTACGAAGAACAGCTTGCTTAAACGCATAATCCATTACTCTTTCCGTTGCTTTTCTCGTAAAAATGGCGTTTTGGATAGCGATTTCATCTTCTCCTTTATGTATCCTTCCCCCAGACTCACTATACTCCCCTTCACTATTTTCACGGATAACTAAAAAATTAAATGGTCCAGGATTAACGAGAGGGGAAGTTAACCCTTTAAATAATTTTGCTGGACGGATATTAATTGTCTGCTCAAATTCTCTCCGAATGTGAATGAGTAACCCCCATAAAGAAATATGATCAGGCACTTTGTTCGGATCTCCTACTGCACCCAAAAAAAGCGCATCAAAATTCTTCAGTTGCTCTAGACCGTCATCACTCATCATTTTGCCATGTTTGAGATAATAGTCGCACCCCCATGGAAATTCAGTTGTCTCTAATTGAATACCACCATGTAAAGTCGCTGCTGTTTGGAGCACTTTTACGGCAGCAGGTACAACCTCCTTTCCTATACCATCACCAGGAATTACTGCTAGTTCATATTTTTTCATCACTTTTACCTCCTCTTAGTTGTCATTGTTATATATTTCATTTTCTTTAAGACCCCTTATAAATCCTTTTCTTTTTTCAAATATTAAGAGAAGTCTTCTTACTAAGTAACCATTCGATCGATTTATTTTAAAAAAACATAAAGTTTTTTCTTGGTCATTTTGCGCAAGAAGTCTTTAAATATCTAACTAATCTCATCCTTTAGGATATACTAAGGTTGTACATAAAGATTTATCATAAAAGTAAAAGGGTGGTTATATTTGCAAGCAGCGATTTCATTTCAAAATGTGCATTATCATACTGATTCAGTAGCAATTATTAAAGACATAACGGGTGCGATTTCTTCCGGAAATATAACGACCGTTGTCGGTCCATCAGGCTCAGGCAAGTCTACATTATTTCATTTATGTAATGGGATGAAGTCAGCCTCATCTGGAGATATTTTCATTCAGGGTGAGGATATTTTGACCCTTACACCAACAGTATTACGCCGTAAAGTAGGAATAGTTCTCCAAAAATCTATCATGATAGAAGGGAATGTCTTTGATAATTTATCATTGCCACTATCCCTCCATGGAAAGCGATTATCAAAAGAAAAGGCGATTGAAATGCTTCATTTAATTGGGTTGAATGAAACATTTCTTCACCGGAAAGCAACAGACCTTTCTGGGGGGCAACAACAAAGGGTGTCTATCGCACGGACATTACTGAATGAACCGGCAATATTATTGTTAGACGAAGTTACATCTGCCCTTGATCAGTCTTCACAAAGGGAAATTGAGCAACTGATTACATCGATTAATCAAAAGAAGGAAACAACCATCATTTGGATTACTCATAATCTAGAACAAGCACTTCGTATAGGGGATGATACGTGGGTAATGATAGATGGCAAACTAGCGGCATATGGAAAAAGTGCTGAAGTCGCTTCCTCCACGAATGATAAGGTCAAACAGTTTTTTGAAGGTGGTGAGAAAAAATGACATTTTTTCAATTATCTCTGACATTAATATTTGTTCTTATTCCTATTGTCTTATCAAAAACATTTCGGTTAGGTCTTGAAAAAGATGTCTTGATTGCGACCATACGTTCAATCATCCAACTTCTTGCGGTCGGATATGTGCTGCAATTCGTTTTTGATTCAGAAAGCTATTTCTATATCTTTTTAATGATTCTTCTCATTATTACTACTGCCGTACATAATGCAAGAAAAAAAGGGGTGATGATCAAAGGGATTACATGGAAACTTATCCTTACATACTGCTTTATTGAAGTGTTAACACAAGGTGTCCTTATTAGTCTTAAAATCATTCCAGCAACTGCCCAATACATGATTCCAATTAGTGGAATGATCATTGGCAATGCAATGGTACTATCGATATTATTTCTCAATCGGTTTACCGCTGAAATTGAAAACAGAACAGGAGAAGTTGAGCTATTTCTATCATTGGGAAGTACACCGAAGCAAGCCATTCACCGCCAGTTAATGACAAGTATTCGTGCCAGTACGATACCGACAATTGAAAGTCAAAAAACGATTGGTCTTGTACAACTGCCTGGGATGATGAGCGGACAAATAATCGCAGGAGCTGATCCTGTTCAGGCTGTCATGTTTCAATTGTTGATTCTATTTATGTTGCTTTCATCTGCTGTTATTACGAGTACTATACTTGGGTTCCTATCCTACCCAACAATGTTTAATGAAAGGATGCAATTTGTGGCTCAAACCTCAAGTAAAGAATGATATCCTCAATAAACGCGGACAAATGGAAATTTGTTCGTGTTTTAATCAACAATAAAGCAAGCACTCTTTGGCCTTTTTTCATTATTTTTTATTTCTAAAATAATGCCAAGATGTTTTAAGGGAAGCATAACTACCAATAGCCCCATAACCATAAAAGTATCCCATAAAGACACCTGCAATGAAATCCCCTCTATGGCTTATAAAGATTGATACAATTAACCCTAATAAAATAGCCACTGTCGGTACAAAAGGTTTACTAATCCCGAGATAATATTTTAACACTTGCGTAAAGATAATCACTAAGGGAATGGCGATAATAGCATCCCAAAAATTTGTATGTATGATTGGAAATTCCATATTTTATTACTCCCTTTATTATAAAGACCATTAAAATTGTTTTCTTCTATTATTCTTCATTATTGCTGAAATACACTTATAAAGGATAAACCTCTTAAAAATTGGTTACATTATGATTAAACAACCCAAGTGAAGCAATGGAATATAAAAATATTTAATAGGGTTTTACCATACGATTTACATAAGATTCTATTTCACCCTTGAGATATATTCCCAAAGTAAAACCAAGTCTATAGTTATAAGTCATAATTTAAATTGGAGGAAATTAGATGGCTATTAAAAAAAATATGGAGTTTAACATTAAAGATGGTTTTTTACCTAACTTATGCTTATCAAAATCTTTGAAGGTTTTGGATGTAAGTGAAAGTAGTATTATTATTGAAATGGGCTCTTCACAAAGACGTGGTGTTTTCCCGCCCGAAAATTTCAATTATTGGATTAATAAGGGGATTCTTATTGCTGTAAAAGATCATCAAAAGCGGATATCATAAAATTTTATACATACTTTATTACCGTCATCATACCTTTGATAATGGAGGTGACTGTAGTGGAGCGAGAAGGCAAAAAGCCAGAAAATAAAAAAACGAAACAATTAGAAGCATTCATTCGTGAAAATAAAAATCAACCGTTAACAACTAATGAAGGGGTAGAAATTGCGAATGACGAAAATACTTTAACAGCTGGTGAACGCGGTCCCACCTTGATGGAGGATTTTATATTTCAGGATAAAATGGCGCATTTTGATAGAGAGCGTATTCCTGAGAGAGTAGTTCACGCAAGGGGATTTGCTGCACATGGGGTTTTTCGTGTATATGAATCGTTAGAAGATATAACAATGGCACATTTTCTTCAAGATCCTAGTTTAGAAACACCCGTATTCGTCCGTTTTTCTCAAGTAGCGGGCTCGAGAGGCGCAAATGAAACAAACCGAGATGTACGTGGATTTGCGACAAAATTTTATACAGAAGAAGGTAATTTTGATTTAGTAGGGAATAATATTCCCATCTTCTTTATTCAAGACGGCATAAAATTTCCAGATCTCATTCATGCAGTAAAACCGGAACCGCATAATGAAATTCCACAAGGTCAAACAGCTCATGACACTTTTTGGGATTTCATTTCGAGCAATGAAGAATCTGCAGCAATGATGATGTGGATTATGTCCGACCGAACCATTCCCCGTAGTTTTAGAACGATGGAGGGCTTCGGCGTCCATACATTTAGACTTGTTAATAAAAATAACGAAGCGAAATTTGTGAAATTTCATTGGAAGCCCGTACTTGGTCTTCACTCATTAATTTGGGATGAAGCACAAAAACTTGGCGGAGCGGATGCGGATTTTCACCGCCGAGATTTATGGGAAAATATCGAAGAAGGCCACTTTGCTGAGTATGAATTAGGCATACAAGTCATTAATGAAGAAGACGAATTTACATTCGGCTTTGATATTCTTGATGCGACTAAATTATGGCCAGAAGAGCTTGTACCCGTACGAAAAATAGGTAAAATGACATTGAATCGAAATGTTGATAATGTATTTGCCGAAACTGAACAAGTTGCTCTTCACCCTGGTAATATCGTCCGTGGTATTGACTTCTCTAATGACCCCCTACTACAAACGCGTATTTTTTCCTATTCAGATACACAAATATATCGTGTAGGAACAAACTTCCAACAAATTCCTATTAATCGTCCTGTTTGTCCATTTCATAACAACCAACGAGACGGTGCAGCCAGATATATTATCGATAAGGGCAAAGTCGCTTATCACAATAATTCCTTGCAAAACAATACACCTTATGAAGTACCCCCAGCAAGAGGAGGGTTCCTCACATATCCTTCTCAAGTTGAAGGTATGAAAGTTCGAAAGACTGCGCCAAGTTTTCAAGACCATTTTTCTCAAGCAAGGTTATTTTGGAATAGTATGAGTGATGTTGAGAGGAATCATATCTACTTAGCTTTTAGCTTTGAATTAGGTAAAGTAAAAAGTAAAATGGTCAGGCAAAATGTCGTCAATCTCATTGGTCATATAAGCCACGACCTTGCCACATCTGTCGCACAAAAAATTGGTGTCCAGCCGCCTAATGTAAAAGAGTCATCTGAAACTGCATCCTCTAAAGCACTTAGTATGGCAAACACAACTTTTTCTCCAGCTACCTTAAAAGTGGGGATTATCGTGGCTGATCAATATGATGCAGCAATTGTACGTCCATTATTACAACAACTGCTCGCTGCAAAAACTCGCCCGTTCATTATTAGTGAAACACAGGAAACATTGACTGGAACTGATGGTAGTACGCTTCAAGTCGACGATTCCTTTTTAACAGGTTCTCCACTGGTTTATGACAGTCTATTTGTCGTATCTGGAAGAGGAGCCACACCTCACTTTAATCAAAAGGCTAAGAGCTATATAATTGAGCAATATAACCATTATAAACCCATCGGCTCTTCTCGAAGTGGCATGTACTTAATTCAAGAAGTCGGGATTATTAATAAACCTGGTGTAACAATAACAAATGGCCCTTTTAAAACTTATATTCAAAATGTAGGTAAACAAAGGTTTTGGGACCGAGGTTAAGGAGAATATACTAGTATCAACTATCATTTGACCCCTTTACATCAGACCACTATTGTAGTGGTCTTCCCTTTTACTCTTGCTTAATTATATTCTCAAGTTAGGAAGAACCTTGTATATCAAGTAAGCACTTCATTAAGTCTTTTTGATTTATTTCTTTAAAACTAACTACAGTACTCTTTACCTCTAGTCGTTTCTCGCCCTATCTCATTCCTAATTAGCAAACGCAGAAAAATTTTACTAACTTAGCTTACAGGTACACCTTTTACCTAAATAACAGAAAAAGAACACCCTTGAATCGTATGGACACGAATCAAGAATGTTCTTTTTTAGTTCTCTTACAAAAATTATTTAACTGCTTTTGTTTTGTTTCCAAAAATCTCTTGTTCTAGTCTTCTGCCTGTTGGTGTAGCCGCTAACCCACCTTCAGCCGTTTCTCTTAACGCGGAAGGCATCGTTTGACCGATACGGTACATGGCATCAATCACTTCATCACATGGAATTCTACTTGTGATTCCTGCTAATGCCATGTCCGCTGCAGTCATCGCATTTGAAGCACCCATTGCGTTTCTTTTCACACAAGGGACTTCTACCAATCCAGCTACAGGGTCACATACTAAACCAAGCATATTTTTTAAAGTAATCGCCATCGCATGTGCTGCTTGAGAAGGTGAACCACCTGCCATTTCTGTAATAGCTGCAGCTGCCATCCCACTCGCTGACCCTACCTCTGCTTGACAGCCACCAGCTGCTCCGGAAATGGAAGCATTGTTGGCAACGATGAAGCCAAACGCTGCGGATGTAAATAAGAATTCAATCATTTCTTCTCTTGATGGGTTAAGTACATCCTTAACAGCAAACAGTGTCCCAGGTACAACGCCTGCTGAGCCTGCCGTTGGTGTTGCACAAATGGTCCCCATCGCTGCATTTACTTCATTTGTAGCAACAGCTTTGCTAACAGCGTCAAGCAGGGTGTGACCAGAAAGTGCTTTTCCACTTTTTATATATTTTTGTAATAAAACCGCGTCCCCACCTGTTAACCCGGAAACGGAAGTTACACCATTTAAACCTCTCTCTACCGCTTGTTCCATAACGGTGAGATTACGATCCATTTGGGCAATAATATCTTCACGTGTGCGCCCAGATACTTCCACTTCTTGGCGAATCATCACTTCCGCAATTTTAATTTGCTCTCTTTCTGCTATTTCTACTAATTCTGCCGCGTTCTTAAATAACATCATACATCCCTCCTACGTGCTGTCATTAATCCACCATCTTGATGACTTGAGTGATATGTGGTAACTGAGCGATTTCGTCCATTAAGTTTTGATCAATATTTTGGTCAACTTCAATGACCATTAATGCCATTTTCCCTTTTTCTTTTCTTGACACTTCCATATGACCGATGTTTATTTCATGTTGTGCTAAAAGGTAAGTAACTTTTGAAATTACACCAAATTGGTCATTATGGACAACTAAGATAGCAGGATGTTCACCTGTAAGCTTGAGAGCAAATGAATTTAATTCAATTATTTCAATAGAGCCTCCACCAATGGAAATACCAACAAGCTCCATTTCTTTATCATCATCGAACAATTTAATGCGCACAGTATTTGGATGATCGACAACTGCTTCTTCAACAGAGAAAACGATCTCTATTCCTAGTTGCTCGGCTAATTGCAGCGATCCAGGAATACGTTCATCATACGTATCGTAATCAAGAATTCCCCCGACAATTGCCACATCTGTTCCATGTCCCTTATATGTTTTCGCAAATGAACCATAAAGGTATATTTCTGCTTTAGTTGGCTGCCTGCCAAATAAAGTGCGAGCTACCCTTCCAATGCGAGCAGCACCAGCTGTATGTGAGCTAGAAGGTCCGATCATCACTGGGCCGATAATATCAAAAGCTGATCTATATTTCATATATTATGCTCCTTTATCATTAACTGACTCATTATATTAAACATACTCATGCGTGTTCTCATTCTCATTCATCACTTTTATTTTCTGTAAATAATTATAAATAGTAAACTTGGAAACTCCTAAAATAGAAGCAACATATTCATTGGCTCCTTTAATTAAGAAAGTCCCTTTTTCCTCTAACTGTTTCACTGCCTCAATTTTTTCATCAATCGTCATACTTGCAGGTGCTTTTTTAAACGGTTGAAGGACTTGTTCCACCATTTCGTGAACAATATCCTGTACGGATGTAAAGAAGGTTTCATCCTTCGTATCTTCCTCATTAAAGTTTGTTAACGTTTCAAGGACACCACCAAATTGCATCATCAAGCTAATGTCATAATTCATACAAAGCGCGCCAATAATTTTATCATTTTCGTCTCGTAAGAAAACGGTTGATGATTTCATTACATTTCCCTTTGGTGTCTGCGTTTTATAGTTGGCAAGATCCTCTGCTACATTGTTTCCCTTTGCTAATTCGTTCAAAACTAAATCTGTAATTGGAGCACCAATTGAACGACCAGTTACATTACCGGCAAGATGTATAAGCGATTTCTTAAAATCTGAGAAATCATGAACACCTACTTCACAATGAGGGCCAAACATCTTCACAAGCATATCAGCCGTTCTAATAGCAAAGTCAAATATATGTTGATCCTTCTTTTTCATCTTTGTCACATCCTATACTCTTCGAATGAAACCGTTTTCAAAATGGTTGTATATCAAATCCTAATCATCATAACATACATGAAGTACAATTAAAATATTTTTTTAATGCATACAATTTTTTTGTAATATTATTTCGAAAGAACTACTAAACTAGGGAAATATAAAAGAAACAAGTTTGAAAAAGCTAATGGGGTTAGCAAAAAAAATTATTCAGTAAATGGTCTCATCTCCTATGAGAATGCTCTTTGAGATGCTTTGAAATCTAATAACTGAAAATTCATTATACACATATCTTCCCCAATAACGAATGGAAAGAGCCTGGGACATAACTAAATGAGCTAACCTCAAAAAAGAACAATAACAAATTGATCTTAAAACATCATTTTTGCAAAAGAAAGTCCGTTCCATAGCGCTCACGTACTCTCGCTTTCCGCGGGGAGGGGCTGAGCCTCCTAAGGCATTGCCTGTGGGTCTCAGCTTTCCCTCTATTTCCCGCAGGAGTCGAGTGTCTTCCGCTCCATTTCACTATTCTTTTCATATAAGGGTTCAAATCACACAAAAAAACCGAATGATTAGATGCTAGAACTCCTAATCATTCGGATAAATCATTAGCTAGCATACTTATGTCCCAACCTCTTTACCTTCAAACATTTCTTAAAATCAACTGAAGACGGTTATTTCTCGTTTCTTGCTCCTCTTGATTAGCTAAATCGTATTTCTTTAATAAGTGAAATACATCGTTTAAAATTTCTTGGCTATGTTCTTCTTGGAAAAACAGGTCGAACTTTGCATGAAAATCCTTAGGCAAATACGTTTTCTGATCCATATATTTATTTTTTACATCTGTCATTGTGTGATCCAATTTGCATTCGCTCATCTTTTTTCCCCCTTAATCGATTTCTCAATGTATGAAGTATAACATTGATTTTAGGTCGTTTACTATATTTTATCTCTAAGTGCACATTCAATACTTTAACTTTCTACTTCTCGCTCATAAACATATTGATAATCCTCACGATTCATAGGTGTAAACCCTGATGGATTATAAAACCTTAATAAATCTTTTGTTAATATTTCATCAGAAAGATTCAGTTTTTCTCTCGCGGCTTGTGTCAGTTAATCAAATTCCTCCTCATACGATATCTTCTTCCCACTTTTACTATCATAATAACGCTGATTAATCATACTTATATCAGTCGAGATAAAATCGCCATTTCGCAATGAAGTAAGTTTAAAAATGACCTTTCGCTAATAAATTTGTACCTAAACCGGGTTTCAATCCCTAATAAATGTAAAAGTGCTGGCCTGATATCCAACTGACCGCCGATAGGTGTAGGATCATCTCCTGTTTTCACACCAGGGATATGAATCAAGACTGGGACTTGTTGTAGTTTTAGACTTTCGAATGGCAATCAAAACTGGTGTAATATGTAATGATGAACTTCACAGCAAAGCAACTTAATACAATAAGGAAAATCGGATTAAATGATATAGATTTACTGTTTCTTTCTTCCATCATATAACCTCTTTCACATCGCTCTAATAAATAAAAATGTAATATGAAGACGAAGATGAAATTAATAAAGTTTCATTTTTGCATGATTATATATATCCCTGCTGCAAAGAAGAATGAGAAAACCTTCAAAGGCAAAGACCTTCGAAGGTTTTAAGTCATCATTATATTACTGGTAACTCTACATAACTTACATTACATAACGGTATAATGATCTCATCCGTTTCATTTGTGTAATAACCAGTTACGACACGAGCTAACACAAGTGAACCATCATCTACGCGTAAAAGGACGCCCGTTTGCGAAGAAAAGTTACTTACTACAGTGATAGTACGTCCAATGAAACCTTCAAGTTCTTCTGCAATAGTTGGTGCTAAACCAGAAAACCCTCTAGACAATATAACCCCTCCTTAACTTAAATTTATAACTGATTGAATATTTCTAAATGGAACAAAGAAAGTTGAAGTGCCATCAGTAACAACAACATAGTCTTTTTTCACTGCTGCTAATACACCTTCTACTGGTCCACCTGTTGTTTCAATTTCTACAAAAGTTCCGACTAAGCGTCTTAATTCATCTCTTAGTCCTTCAAAATTACAGAAGTCATCACCACAGTCATTGTTATGAGATGGTTTTCCACAACCCTCAAACTTTTCTTTTTTCTTACCATCTAGATAACGTTGTTTTTTCTTAGAGTCAGTACATAACATATTGTAATACCCTCCCTTCACTCCTTAATCACTAACTATCTTATGTCGTTTTTCTATAACTGAATGGACGAGTTTCCCAGTACAAACGCCTTTTTTCTAATAATTCTTCCATCATCCCACATATAATGTAAAAAACATGATTGGAAGTGTTAAGATGAAATCCATTTTAATGGTAGCTGATCACTTAGGAGCAAACGGTACAGTAACCTATTTATTCACAATTAGTAAAGCATTAAAAGCGATCGGTTATACGATCGTTGTAATCGGGAGAACCGGCGTGTTAGGAGACAATTTTAAACATGAGAACATTCCTGTCTATGAGGTAAATATTCCGACCACCTTTGACGATAAATCTACGGAATTACAGGAAAAAATAGAAGAAATCATTCACAACCATCAAATTGATCTCATTCATTGTCATCAAGTTTTTTCCGGTATTGTATTACTTCATATGGCCCAAAAACTTAACATCCCTTATGTCTACACCCTTCATGGCCTATACAACCGCAGAGAAGAATTATTAAAAATACTGCCAAAATGTAATCAAATTATTACTGTGAGCCAATTAGTTCAAGAGCAATTAGTTCATCAATATAATCTGTCATCTACCTTCATCCCAAATGGTATAGATGGAAATGATTATATTGATCAATCTGATTTAACTGTAAGAAAAAACCTTCACATCCCAGACACAGGGTTTGTCGTCTTCTACGCCAGCCGGCTAGAATTCGATAAAGCAGATATTTGCATGCGCCTGTTAAAAGCAATTGAAGAATTGAGACAGCCAAACCTTTACGCCCTTGTTGCTGGGGAAGGTTTTAGAACGAAACAAATTCACAATATGATTAAAGCGATGAACCGGAAAAGAGCAACACCGTACGTTCATTTATTAGGCTCACAACAAGATTTACGTCCCTTTTACCGTTCCGTTAATGTGGTTGTAGGAACCGGAAGAACAGCAATGGAAGCAATAAGCTGTGAAGTTCCTGTTATAGCAGCAGGTGCAAAAGGTTATAGTGGAATCGTGACAAAAGAAAACTGGGAAAAGATGAAATATGGTCATTTTGCAGATCATCATGCAGATCAACCTATTCATCAACGGAATATCAAAAATGACATCTCCCAATTGATGACACATGAAAAAAACATTGTAGAAATGAAAGAAATTCGTCAAGCATTATTAAGGGACTTTAATATTGAGAAAATAATAAAAGATTTAAATAGTTTGTACATCAACACGCTAAATTAATGTTAAAATATGCTAAAAGATATAGAAAAGGATGTGCGAGCTCTCCATGTCTAGAAAGAAAATCATATTTATTTCTTTCATAAGTTTAACAACGATTTTCACCGCCATACTTATTTGTTTTGCAGTGCTAGAGGGAGTTTCTTATCATGCAGCGACTAGACTGGCTGACACTATTCAAGAAGAAGACATGCAAATATTATTAAACGACCCTTCAATCCAGTCATATATAAATGAAAAAGACGAGATTGCAACAATGAATTTAAGTAAAACAGACTTACCGATAAAAACGAGATCAGAAGCTATAACTAAAGTAACACAAACCTTTACCAATCAAGACATCAAAGATCTTTCTACTAAACTAAAAAAAGGGTTGACGGAGAAAGATAAGGAGGAATTAATGGACACCGTCAATCAACATTTCAGTGAAGAAGAAATTCTTTCATTAAAAATTCTTGCCCTACAAGAACTTAAAAAAAGAGAATCTCAATCACAAAAACAATAAAGAAGCTGGCATGTTCAGACACAGAAAAAAAGCGTATAATAATAGACAATAAAACATATAGGAGGGAACACAATTTTGACTAACTTTCAAACGAAAGAAACACTGCAATTATTAAAAGAATTAGTTTCCATCCCTAGTCCATCAGGGAATACATATGAAGTAATCTCATACGTTGAGCATTATTTGCATGAACTGGGAGTACAAACAAAGAAAAATCGCAAAGGCGGTCTAATCGCAACAATTACTGGAAAAGACCATTCCCAACATAGGATGTTAACTGCACATGTGGATACATTAGGAGCAATCGTTAAGGAAATTAAACCGAGTGGAAGATTAAAAATTGATCTCATTGGTGGGTTTCGTTACAACTCTATTGAAGGCGAATACTGTCAAATTGAATCGTCAGATGGAAGAAGATATAGTGGTACCATCCTCATGCATCAAACCTCTGTTCACGTCTATAAAGATGCTGGTACTGCGGAAAGAAATATGAATAATATGGAAGTACGTTTAGATGAGGAAATCCACTCGATTGAAGACGTTAAGAAACTAGGAATTGCCGTTGGAGATTTTGTTTCATTTGATCCACGAGTGGAAATAACCAATGCTGGATTTATCAAATCTAGACATTTAGATGATAAAGCAAGTGTAGCTATTCTACTGCAATTAATTAAAGATATCGTTACTAGTCGTATTGAACTACCTTATACCACTCATTTCCTCATTTCAAATAATGAAGAAATTGGTTATGGAGGCAATTCAAATATTACTGACGAAACAGTAGAGTATTTAGCTGTCGATATGGGCGCTATCGGTGATGGACAGACAACTGATGAATATACAGTTTCTATTTGTGCGAAGGATTCTAGCGGCCCTTATCATTATCAATTGCGTAAACATTTAGTCTCTCTTGCAGAAGAACATCAAATCGGTTATAAGGTAGATATTTATCCATACTACGGTTCCGATGCATCTGCCGCTATTCGATCCGGATTTGATATTATTCACGGATTAATCGGACCAGGTATTGACTCTTCTCACGCTTTTGAGCGCACGCATGAAAAGAGTATTCGCCAAACTTACGATTTACTTTATTATTATCTACAGTCAGAACTTGTTGGATAAAAACATATGCTGGATTAACTTATTTTCATCATACCTGCCTGCCCAGATATATCATTTGTTGGCAGGTATATTTTCCCCCTAATGTCCTTCTCTTCTTAATTCTATAATTTTCTTTTGTACATGATTGTGATATTGTCTCTTAATAGTGAAAACTTCTCGCTTGATCTCTTTTTGATGATGAACTGTCCCCATCTCCTCGTGTACACGATAATTCACCAATTTTTCCGCGATGTAATGAAAGTTTTCACTTAAACCAATGCGCAGCCACATCTCATAATCATGTGTATATCTATAACTGACATCAAACGGACCAACTTCGCGCAATAAATCCATACGCAGCATGACTGTACAACCGTGAATAAAACATATTTCTAATAAAGCTTTTAAGAAGTGACTTCTCAATGAATACGTTTGATTAAAATTCGCATCTAACTGTGTATCACTTTTCCCAATTGTCTCACAACCGCTATAACAAGCTCTTACACCATATGTTTCCATATATTTTACTTGTTTTTCTATTTTTGTTGGTTTATAGCTATCATCGGCACTAAGCCAACAAAAATATTTACCAGTTGCGATTTGAATCCCTGCGTTAAGAGCTGTAGCTGTCCCTCCATTTTCCTTCCTTAAATAAGTAACTTTTGTTTTATATGGTTCAAGTTTATCAAGATGACATGTGGAGCCATCATCAATGACAATAATCTCGATATTTCCATATGTCTGTGCAAGCAGACTTTCAATTGCCTCACCAATATATCGACAATTATAAAAAGGGATTACGACTGAAACTTTATCCATAAATTAACTGCACTCCGTTCTTTCTTTCTAGACGTATTGTCCAAACCACATGTGAGACTTGCGCATATTTATAATTAAAGGGTAAATGTGATAGGAGGAGTACATCTTGAAAGTATTATTTATATTCTATGTACCAAGTGGAGGAGTCGAAACCTTAAATAGACAAAGAAGTATTGCTTTAAAGGAGGTAGGAATCAATTGTCATTTTCTATATTATGAAAATCGTAGAAATTATTTAAATGAACACTATAATCCTGTATTTATTAAAAGCGATGAAGCAGAAATTATTAAGCTTATAAAGAAACATCAATATGATGCTATTGTCATAACTTCCGATTTTAAAATGGTTCCTGCTATCAAAAAAAGTGGATACAAAGGTAAAATCTTTGTTGAAATCCAAGGTTATGGGTCGATACAACAAACAAGAAATGGTTTTTTTCTTGGTAAAACATTAGCGGAGAATGATATTGATGGTTTTCTTAATCCAAGGACTCCCCATATTTCCGTATTATTAAATGAGATATTCCCAAAGGTCCCCAAGTATGAATTTAATAATTGCTTTGATTGCAGTAACTTCAACTATAAAGCGACTGGAAAAAGTTTTGTCCAACCAATTATTGGTTGGGTTGGGCGAATTGAGGATAATAAAAACTGGCAAGAATTTTTGAGCATTTGTTTTTTACTAAAAAGGAAGCTACGCAACCAGCTACAAGTCTACCTTTTTGAAGATCCAACTTTATCTTTCCCTGAAGATAGAGAGAAGTTTTTAAAGGCGATGAGAAAGTACCATTTAGAAAAAAACATAACATTATTACCGAATATTCCTAATGAGAATATGGCTGACTATTTTTCAATGATTAGTGATTCTGGTGGATTTCTTTGTTCGACCTCAAAAATAGAAGGTGCTCCATTAACAGCATTAGAAGCAATGAGTTGTAGATGCCCGATACTCACAACTGATTCTAGCGGTATAAGAACAGCTGTTACTCATAATATTACCGGCAAATACTATGAAATTGGTAACCCAAAAGAAGCTGTGAAAGAAGGGGTCGAACTGATTCAAAACCAAGCTCTCAGACAAACGATTATTAATAATGCAGTATCGCATGTAAAAACGAACTTTCACCCCTCGCTTTATGCTCAAAATTTCAAGAAAATGATGACAAGTACATTAGTAAGCAACTGAAAGTTGTTCATAAAAGAAATCGGTTTTACACGGTTTTTCTATGTGAACGTCATACCATCGTTAAGGAATACGTAGCAACTAGCCTCTTAAGAGATGAAACGAACAAGATTGTAAAAATAATCATACATGAGGAAACGAATTGAGCAGGACCATACACTGCTCAATTCGTTTCCTCATGTTGGCTCTTTCTTATGCTGTTTTTACTCTATAGTATAACTAGATATCTTAACTTCCTTTAAAGTAAATGTCTTTCGGCTAGAATTTTACTTACTCGACAATCAGTTTTATGTAAAATAGAAAACACTCCCTTTTTTAGGAGTGTCCATTTGACATGTATTCATCCAAGTGACTATGCAAACTAGTATCTTTTCATTTCCACTTTTTTAAAAGTTGCCTTAATTTTCTCCGATAAATCGCTTCGAGTTTACGTATTTCCATTTTCATTGCCGGCTGATTTTTAGCTGATGTTGAATTGCTATGGGCGCGATATTTTGTCAGACTTTCATTTATAAATGCTATTGACGTTTCGGCAAGGACCACCCTTAACCACATATCATAGTCTTGAGTGAATTTATATCGAGCATTGAAATAGCCCAATTCATTAAATACATCTTTTTTTATCATGACTGTACATCCATTTACAGGGTTATAGTATAAAAAGGTTTCATAAATATGACTGGTAGATAGAAAATTAATCGTTAAGTTTTTATTCACCACTTCATTATTTTCATTGATAATATCATAGTTTGTAAAACTCATACTCAGTTGACGATTTTCCATAAAATCTACTTGTTTTTCAATCTTTTCATGTACAAATAAATCATCGGCACTTAACCAGGCAATATATTTCCCTTTAGCAGCTTTAATTCCCGTATTCAACGCAGCAGCCGTTCCTTTATTTCTTTGGTAAATATAGGTTAGTTTATTTTTATAAGCTTGCACTAAGTTTACGTATTCAGTTGAACCATCATCGACAACAATTAATTCAATATTTTTATAAGTTTGCTGTAATACGCTTTCAATTGCTTGATCGACATATTGGCAATTATAAAAAGGAATAACGACCGAAACTAGTGGCTTCATATTTACACGTCCTTCTTTATCTTATTCCTAAAGTGAGTTAACACATCATTTAATGATTGTGTTAAAGAATAGCTCCTCACCCAACCTAAATCTCTTAAGCTTTGTGCACTCATTGATGCGACATAAGATGGTCGTAACTCTTCCACTTCTTCTATATGAATATGTTCATTCGTAAGAGATCTGTAAATAGCCATCACTTCAAGAAGTGTATAAGATGTTTCTGAACAAATCTCGTACACTTCCCCTACTTTTCCTTTTCTTAACAACAATTCGTACGCTTTTATTGCATCTCTTACATCGAGAAAATCTCTTTTGGCATTGACAGCAATTTCTATAGATTCTTTTTTATCATAGGAATGCTTTGCTTCTAATTCTGCAATTCGTTGACCTAAAATGGCACAAATACCCGTCGAATTCCCTGGACCAATTAAGTTTGTTGGTTTGGCTAAGATGACTTGGCTTTCAAAGAGCTGAATCCATGACTTTGCCAGGATTACTTGTATGGTTTTACTAAGACTATAAGGATTTTTTAGCGTGTCTAATTGATTCGGTTCAAATTCTAATGCTGACCCTGGTATAAGGATGCGACAGTGTGCCACATGCTTTCTAGCTTCGTCTATTAATTTGACTGTTGCGATTGTATTAACACTCAATACATCAACTGGATGTTCCCATGAATCAGAAACATTACACCTCCCAGCTAAATGCAAAATATAATCAGGCTTACTGACATTTACTGCTTCTTCAATTTGTTCAAGTGATAATAAATCACAAATGATCACCTTATATGGTAATGATAAGTTTGGCTTTTTCCTCATTAATGCATATACTTGATAACCTTGATTATGAAAGAAATCACATGCATGCCGACCCGTAAACCCACCAGCACCAGTAATAAGGATCGTTTTCCCTTTACCCATATTGCCCCTCTCACTCTCCATTTCGAACAACTTACTAAATAGCATATGAAGAGTTTGTCTATTTGTTTGGGCTCAATTCTTTTAAAAAAATGGTAAAACTTGTCCAAGCACCTCGTACGCCATGCACATAATGTATTACTAACTGACAAGCAAAGGAGGTGAATATAATGGGAACATTTTTAGATTCACAAAGCTCACAAAACTCAACAGCAAATGGTCAAATTAGTATTCCTGTGACAGCTACACCAACATTATTTGGTACATTAGGCTTGAATTTAGCTGGTGCAGGGACTAATCCTCGTGTAACATTTTCTATCAGCGCTGCATTCACTTCCTTAGCTACAGTGTTAACACCGATTGTCGTAAACGTTTATCGCGTTGTAAATGGAACGCCATCTCTTATTTATTCAGCGACACAAACATTAGCAGTTGCAGGCCTTGGATTAGCTTCAACTACTGTATTATCCTTCAATGGTGCCGATTACAACCCGATTGCACAAACGACTTTTCCAATTTATCGCGCAACAATCAATGTAGCAGGCGGGGTCGTATTATTTCCAACTCGAACAGGCCCAGAAACATTCTATGCAGCAGCATATTCTGACTAATTTGTGAATAAAGCAAACCACGGACAATATATGTTTTAAACATATATTGTTCGCACTTTAATTTGAACACAGCTTTCTATTTTCATATTGTATAAGGTTTTAGCAGGTATACCCGTCTATAACAGATAATAGCGGACCGCATATACATATAATGTGGACAATCACAAAGGAGAGGAATATATGAAGATTCTTTTTGCAACCTTTTGGCAAATTCCGCACGTTGGTGGCGTATGGAAATATATGAACCAACTAAAGAATAGATATGAACGACTTGGTCATACAGTTGATATCATTGGCTTTACTCAAGATCATAAAGCGCTTGCGGTGATTAATCGTAATATTTTTATTCCTACGCCTACTGGACCACCACCTATGGCTGAGAGTAAGGATCCAATTATTGGCTCTTATTCTTCCTTATTAGACATATATATAAATTGTTTCAAACAAATCGACCTTAGCGAATATCATGTTATACATGCCCAAGATATTTTCTCTTCCATAGCGGTCAATCGATTAAAATACCCTCAAACTGCAACGGTTACAACAATGCATGGATGTGTAGCTCAAGAAATTATTGATGCCCATTATAATGGTCAAATTGAAAATCGCTCCATAGAAGGGGTTGAATATTTCTGTCAACTCGAAAAACAAGGAGCTGAAGCTAGCGACTGCACCATTGTTGCAAACCGATGGATGTATGAAAAACTGATATCCCAATTCGATGTATCTGAACAGCAATTAAACATTTTACACTACGGCTATGATATCGATGCATTTACCGCTAGCGCTAAGGAAACAACCAATATGAAAAAGCCACGCAATAAAAAAGTGATCATTTTCACAGGTAGATTCACGCCGTTCAAGGGGGTTAGGTTTCTTATTGAAGCACTTGCAATGCTTAAGGAAACAAGGCGTGATTGGGTATGCTGGCTTGTAGGGAGCGGTCCTGAAGAAAACGATTTGAAAAAACTTGTTAAACAAGCACGACTAGAGAAAGAGATAGTCTTTCTAGGGCAACGAGATGATGTCCCTGCCTTACTGCAACAGTCAGATATGCTTATTTTACCAACGTTAATTGAGAACCAACCTTTATCTGTTATTGAAGCACAAATTTCCGGGAAAGCCGTCATCGCAAGTCAAGTTGGGGGTGTCCCCGAGATGATTCAACATGGAATGACTGGCATGCTAGTGCCTCCAAAAAACGCCTACCCACTTTATGAAACGATTGCTTATCTCTTAAAAGAACCAGCATTCTTGAATAATCTCGGTATACGTGCCAAACATTTCGCCCATGATTATTGGCGTTTAACTCCAGCCATTGATAGTGTTATTGCCGTTTACCAAAAAGCCTTGAAGACAAAGCAAACTTAGGGAGGAACAATCATGAATATTGTTATTAGCGGAGGAGCAGGATTTATTGGCTCACATCTAGTGGACTACTTTATAAAAGAAAGAGCAAAAGTATATGTGATTGATAACTTCTCATCTAGCACACAAAAATATCTCCACCCTGAGTCAATCGTTCTTGATTGTGATATAAGAAGCGAGACAATAAAGCAGCACTTTTCTACAATAAAACCTGATCTTGTTTTTCACCTTGCTGCTCAAGCAGATGTAACAAAATCCATCAAATATCCAACTGTAGATGCAGATATTAATATCGTTGGTACAATCAATCTTCTAGAAGCTAGTGTTCAAGCAAAAGTCAAGCAATTTATATTTTCATCTACCTCAGCTGTTTATGGAGAATCATCAGAAGATATTATTCATGAAACAGATACCACTCAACCAATCTCCTATTACGGTATGTCAAAATATGCAGCAGAAAATTATATCCGCCTTTACCACCATTTATATCAATTACCCTATACGATTTTACGCTATGGCAATGTGTATGGTCCTAGACAAACACCAAAAGGAGAAGGTGGTGTTATTGCTGTTTTCCTGGAAAAGATTTTAGCAGGGGAAACACTTAATATACACGGTAATGGCGAACAAACACGAGACTTTATATTTGTCGACGATATCGTTCTTGCAAATGTTTCTGCTAGTAAACAAGTCACAAATGATACCTTTCATGTGAGCACAGGTTTAAAGACTTCAGTTAATCAAATCATTGAAAAACTCTCTCAAATTCATAACAAACCGATCAAAAAACAATATGTTACCGGTCGCCAAGGAGATATAAAAGATAGCTGCCTCTCCCCGGAAAAAATCAAACAGAAACTCAATTGGGTATCACAACATGCTATCGATAATGGATTACTACAAACCTATCAATTTATGAAAAACAAAAGCTAACTTCATGTAAGGAGCTTTTTTATGAAGATGATGCCTAGAAGGAGTGTAGAATGATATGAATCCGTAAGGCGAGTTACACAAACATAGGTAGCTAATGGATGAAGCGTATCTTATGTAATAACATTCACATCGAGAGTCATTAACTAACTGTTCTTCACTATGTGTTTATTTATCACCCTCTCAGAAAACCAGCCTTTATCAATTATCAGGATTAGCTATTATCGCTCGTGATGTAGGAGGTAAACCAGAAATGATTGAAGATGGTGTAACAGGTTTTCTTATACCGAGCGGAGACTCAAAGAAACTAGCTCAACAAATTTCTTTCTTACTACGTGAAGATAAGATCAGAAAAAGTTTGGGGTATGAGCGCATTTGCGTTCGCTCCTAGTTACTGGTCGTTAACAAACACAATTAAACAAGTCTCCCCCTTCTATCATCAGACGATAAGAAAAAACAGCATGAATAATTGAATTTTAGTAAACAAGTAATCCGGTTTGATTCGCTAAATTTCTTATCCATGCCATCTGAATGCGAATAAACGGAGACGTTTTAAAAAAGGAGACGCTAAACATAAAAAACGAACAAATTCTATCGATTAAATGGAATTGTTCGTTTTTTTCTGTATGAGTAATCACGACTATGCTCTTTCTTTCATTCTTTTCATCTCTGTTTTAAGCTCACTGAGCATTTCTTTATATGTTGGAAATCGATAGGAGAAATCTTTCCTTACCGTTTGCACTGTTCGATCCAACTTTACTTCATCATCAGGGATAATCGATACATCTTCTTTGTGAAATACTTCTTTTATTAAAGACAAGAGCTCATATTTAGAAACGGCTTGAGGCATACCAAGATGATACAGTCCTTGTATATCCTCCTTAATCATCTGATGAATCGCTTTCGCTAATTCTAAAGTCGTTACGCCATTCCAATACACATTACTAAAACCCTTTATGGTACCTGTTTGATTCATAAACCATAAGAATAAGCCAATGCCATCTTTCTTTAACTCAGGACCTATAATTGATGTCCTGACAGTTAAATGTGGGGGGGAAGATACTTCACCTAATTGCTTCGATTGCGCATAAATAGATGTGCCATCTGTTATGTCTTCTTCAGAATAACCTCCCTTATCGCCTAAAAACACACAGTCCGTACTAATATGGATGAGACGGCCTCCCCTTTTTTCCATAATACTTGCCAACGATTGTGGCAGCAGACTATTAACTTGAAAGGCAAGTTTTGTATTAGCACTTGCATGCTCGTTTAAGATACCAACACAATTAATAACGATATCTGGTTGTACCTTATCAATAACCGCTTCTACATCAGTTGTACGGGTCACATCTAAATATAGTTGATGATCATTTTCTGAATGTTCTCTTGAAGTTATATAGACGTCAAACGTTGAATAAGCATGAAAATAGGAGGCAAGCATGTGACCTGCCATGCCCTTCCCTCCCAAAATTAATAATTTCATTTTAAATAAACCCGCCCTTCTTCAACATCTTCCTCAGCTCCTCTTTATCCATTAACGATTGACCAGAATTATATTCTTCTAGATTAATCGGTTGATAATCTTTATAATAAGCCCTCAAACCATCGATATGAATAGAGGGTAGGATAACATAGTATTCATCATCATATGTGACGGTCATTGTACTTTCATAATCAGATAGTAAGAGTTCATGGATTTTTTCTCCTGGTCTAACTCCAAGGATTTCTGTTCCGATATTCGTTTTTCCTGATGCTTCAATTAATAAGTCAGCGAGGTCAGTAATTTTGCATGCAGGCATTTTCATTACAAATGTTTCGCCACCAATACTTTCAAAGGTTGCTTTAAAAACCAATTTTATCGCTTCCTCTACTGTTAAGAAGAATCTTGTCATACGAGGGTCGGTAATGCCTACTTTACCTTTTTCTTGTATTTGTCTCTTAAACACATGGATGACACTTCCATTTGTACCGAGTACGTTTCCACCTCTTATACAAACAAACTTTGTTTCCGAGTTTAATGTATTGGCATGGATAATCAATTTCTCCCCCATCGCCTTAGATAAACCGTAAAAGTTCGACGGATTAGAAGCTTTATCTGTGGATATATATACAACTCTTTCTACTTTATTAATAACTGCTGCATCTATGACATTTTGCGTTCCAATCACATTTGATTTTAAAGCTTCAATCGGTTGGTCTTCACATACAGGAACATGCTTAAGTGCTGCAAGATGGAAAACATAATGTACGCCTTGTGTTGCTTCAATCATTGCTTCCTTTTCTTTTATATCTCCAATTAAAAAATGCAATGAAGGATGATGATCGAATGCTTCCTTCATTGAAAATTGATTAGACTCATTTCTAGAAAGTATTCTTATCTCTTTCGGTTGATAGGATAGTAATTGCTCGACGAGTTCATAGCCCCAAGACCCTGTTCCGCCGGTTACTAAGATGATTTTATCTTTAAACAACTGTCAGTCCCCCTAATAGTAGTTTGATTACTTTATCTGAAACATCATTTGCTTCGTAGCCTTCAGGCAATTTCCAGTTTGTTGGCTGACTCGTCATAATTTTTGCACAGGAAAGAATTCTTTCTGCATGTATACCAGAAATCATATTGCTTCCACAGGCTAATGTTTCAGGTCTTTCTGTTGTATGGCGGATCGTAACAGTTGGAATATAGAATAAACAGCATTCCTCTTGGACTGTTCCACTATCCGTTAATACACAGAAAGCATTTTTCTCAAGTTGTACAAAATCAAAAAAACCAAATGGTTGATGGAATTCGACTAATGGATGTAGAACGAAATCGGTAAGGTGATCGATTTTGGATTTTGTGCGGGGATGAATACTGCAAATAACACGTTTATTAAAATGATCAGCTACTTGATTAACGCCATTTAATATCTCAAGCAGTCTTTCTTGATGGTCGACATTTTCAGCTCTATGTGCAGTAAGTAACAAATAATTTCCTTTTTGTAGTGATAGTGAGGGTAAAATATTACTTTTATTAATTTGTGCTGAATAGTGTTGGATGACTTCATTAATCGGATTGCCTGAAGTATAGATTCTTTGTGGGGCAACCCCTTCTCTTAATAAGTTTTCTTTACTTCCTGGTGTATAAGGTAGATTAATTGTTGAAATCGCATCAATTACACGGCGGTTTTTCTCTTCAGGCACTTCTAAATCATAGCAACGATTCCCCGCCTCCATATGGTATACTGGAATACCCATGCGCTCAGCTAGAATGGCACAGAGTCCACTATTAGTGTCTCCTAATACGAGGATTTTATCTGGTGCCTCATCTTGTAATATGCCTTCTAGTTCGCTATACATTTTTGCTAATTGTTTCCCAAGTGATTGTTGTTTTGTTGCTAATATATAATCAGGTTGTCTTAAGCCTAGTTCTTTAAAAAAGATATCGCTTAATTCATTTGTGAAATTTTGACCGGTGTGGACAATAAGATGTTCATCAATTAATTGATCGAGTTTTTTTATGATTAAACTTAAGCGAATAATTTCGGGCCTTGTCCCCAAAATTGTCATGATCTTCATCCCTTCACTCCCTTTCCTTTCAATTACTAGACCATAGCACTTTTTTCTATCTAATATTAATTTATGCTTGTATCTCGACTTTGCTATAGGCAAGTCTTTGAAAGATAAAATTGAAACATATACCTAAAGAGCGCTTTTAAGGGACGAAGCCACTGGAAATGAAAAAAAGCTATGATGAAATGGTATTTACCCTATCATCATAGCAAGCAAAATTATCGTTCTTAATTAGTTCATTACATTACATCATTATTATTAATGAAACGGATAAAAAAAGGCATGAGAAGACAAATAATGATAAATACGAAGCCACTGGATAGATAGACAATGGTTTGCGAAGGGTTAAACAGATAAATAAAAGCGATAATAAATGAGGAAACGAGCGGTAGAAAGCAAGTTACTTTTTTTGAAGCTACACTTTGATATTGATTTTCCCCGCAGTACATACACTTTAATGTTCTTCTCATAGTAAATAGCCTTTTAAATGTTTGCGTCCAACTCCACTTGTGATGACAATTTTGACAAATAGGCATAACAAACCTCCATTATTCCTTTATCGCTTAAAACCAAATTCACCCAAATAGTGGGCATATGTATGAAAATCTGATCCTCCAGTTTGCAGGATCTCATATTTTTTTGCCATTCTTTTGTATTTTTTCACATCCTTACTTGTATGCCTGCGATGCCAAACTTCGATACCATCGAGACCTAAATGCAGTAGCTCTAACACTAACTGATCATCTTTTATGAGGCGCGGATGAGCTAGCACAGCATGTCCACCCGCCTCATGAATCGTGGCAATCGCTTCTTCCACAGACATCGTATCGAGTGGAACATGTGTTGGCGTATCATCACCGATGTAGCGCCGAAAAGCATCATTCTTACACGATGCATAGCCCTTTTCGACTATAGCCATGGCAATATGGGGTCGACAAATAAGCTCTCCTGCCATTTGTTTCCTTATATCTTTCATACTAATAGGCACTCCATAAAAGTTTAACAGTTTTAACATCTTGTTGGCACGATCTAACCGACTTTCATAAATAAATGCCAGTTTCTTTTTAAGACTATTAGTCGGATGAATACCATAACCTAATATATCAATTCTTTTATCTTTATATGTTGATGATAGCTCAATCCCTCTAATGAGATGAATAGGGAGATTGTGGGAGATGCTATACACCTCTTCTACACCATCAATCGTATCATGATCTGTAATACTGATGGTCTTTAATCTTTTTTGAACAGCATATTGTATTAACTCAAGAGGAGTTAGTTCACCATCGGAAGCAGTCGTATGCAAATGCAAGTCAAAGCCTTCCTCTTTAGTTACAGCAGCTATATCCAATACACTCAAGCCCCCTTAACGATATTTATTCTTCTTCAGGAGGTCTTTTCCCCCTTTGTAATTCATTAATCGATAAGCCAAAGTCATATTGTAAATGCGGGTAATCTTTAAAATGCTGCCAATCCCCACCCCATTCAAATCCTAACTTTTTCGCTTCTGCTACTACTTCATCCCAGTCAGCTTGTCCATTCCCATTCCCATCATATGTCATATCCCACACTACTTCTCCACCTTTTGTGACTAGTGCAAAATCAACAGCTAACCCATAATTATGATACGATTCTCCACCTTTGGCATGTGTGACAATTTCTCCTTCTTCAGATCGCCCTTTTGCATACAGCTCATCTTGGTCATGTAAACTGCGATAATCATCTGTAATCAATATATTGATTCCTTTGTCTTCTAATGATGTGATTAGCTGTTCTGTCTTAGCTCTTACTTCGGGATGAACCTCAACTGGTAAAGGTACATCTTTATACTTAAATAATGAACCGAATAAATATTGGATAATTAACAATAGAATAATAATAAATATGAGCGTAAATACAAACGCTCTAAAAACTTTCACCATCTTCACTTTTTCTTTTCCCTTCCACACAAAGTTGTCTCTTTTAATAGTTTATCAGTTTCATAAACGAATAATCGAAGAAAAAGGTTTCAGTTTTTTGATAAAGGGAATAAATGTAACAAACTTCAAAAGGAGTGGTACAAATGAACAAAGAGCAAATGGATGGTCTTAAAGATAAAGTAAAAGGAAAAATGAAAGAAGAATATGGTGATAGTACAAATCATACATCAAAAAAATCTGAAGGTAAGATGGATCAAGTGAAAGGAACAGTTAAAGAAAAGTTCGGCGATGTGAAGGAAGCTTTTAACAAACAAAAGTAAGAAAAAGGTGATGATTCCTTTCATCACCTTTTTTCTTCTTTACATTCTGTTATTATTTCTTCCCATCTAACATACGAAATCCTTTTGCTGACATCTCACCCATTTATGGCCCTCTTTAGCAACCGATCATTTAATCATGATAATATAGTTCTACTCTTAGTATTTTTTTCCTGCCTATTTTCAATCTCATAAGAGATAAATAGAAAAGAGATTCCGAATATCCACATATGATGATTCGCCATTAACTTGCCATCTTTTGAAACAAACATCGTAAATTTTTCATTTAAAGGCAAACGGAAAAAGTGATTTCTCCATTGAAAATATATTCCTTCATGCGACTGCTCGTTTTCTTGAAAACTAGTTAATACTAAGTTCTCTTTATCCATCTTCAGTGAAAGAATACCGGTCATAGCAGAGAAAGGAAGGGGTAGACTTATATTCATATATTTTTTCCCTAAATGTTCATGTGCTGAATATAAAGCAATAAAGCAAACGTCATTGTTAATTTTTCTCAACCATGCTCGGGGATTTGTTCGCCCATCGACTTTAGATGAGACCGATACCAACTCACCGTTCATTTCTATTTTATTGTTATGCAGGGGTAAATGGATTTGTTTAACGAAACGGCTCACTTGGTAATAACAGAAAGCAAATGGTTTAAACCATTTAGCCCATTGTACAGTTGCAAACAAGCGAAACTCGCTCGTATGTTCATAAAAATCTTGGTATGGTTTTGGAATCGAATGGGATGAATAACTTTGTAGATCTTCAACAAGTCCATCTACTTTTCTACTGTCTTTCACTTTAGTTAACACTTCTTCACCAACCACCACGCCACCTCTCACATGACTCAGTGGGATATGATGCTTAACGAAACGACTTTGTGGTCGGATAAAAAACCACGCTAAGCAACCACATAAAGCAAAAAAGATACTATTCGTTATTCCATGAAATTGAAGCATGAAAGGGATAGTCATCCCCTCATTCCCACCATATCGACTAATGATATAGGCAACAGAAAATAAAATGGTTACACCTAAGGAAGCAAATGAAATGACAGCCAAGGATTTGTGAAACAATCTATGAATTCGTGCGCTTAATGCATAATAAATCAAGCCATAGATTCCATATATATAAAGAAAGACTGACACTACTTCTAACCAATAAGAAACAGCAATGCCGATTGCAAGAAGAAGCGGTGCAATAAGGATGGCTGTGCTACAGTAGTAAAAACCCCTTCGCTTCCCTTTTAGTACTCGACCTAAAAAACCAGCAAAAACCGGTAATAAAAAAGAAGCATAATGAAAATGGATGCTCGTTAACCAAGTAATCATAGGGGAAAAACCAGTATCAATTCCATTATAATGAGCAAATGTCCATAATCCACCAATTGCTAAATAAATCAAACCAACATCAATCAAAAATTCTTCAAAGTGAGTGAACCCCCGGTTTAGAAAGCGCCATATCCCATAAAAACAGAAGAAAACCGTATAAATCAGGTAAATTGTAGAGAAAATCCAATTGGTCTCACTTGAAGTGAAAACCATTAGTATAAAAACCGAAATGACACCCATTGTAATGAATAGCCATCCGTATCTATCTATCCAATCCCCTTTCTCAACAATAAGCAAGATCATTGCCGGAACATAAATCATTTGTGCCACGGTCAAAAGTAAAAAATAGCCACTATCGATTGATACGATAAATGTAATAATAAATAAAATGAGGTATAGGATAAGTAATGTTTTTTTCTGTCTATTCATCAATAAAAGTCCCTTCATATGTAAACAATGTACCTATAAGCCGATTCCTTACTTTTACTTTAATTCGAAACCGGTCAATCTTCTCATCGAATTGTTCATACACCTCAGCTTTTACTTGTAAGAAAGAGGGGATTTCTAACTCGTGTTTACCAATAAGTAACGCTTGCCGACCCGACACAATCTTTAAACCACCACAAGGTTGTACTTGAAAACAAAGTGATGAGTATAGAGGTGAAGGATAACCTAAAAAATCATCCACTACTCTCGTCTGTTCATTCCACTTCATGTTTGCATCAAAATAACGCACTTTCCCACCAATGAAAAACTTCCGCTCCCAATACACTTCATTTTTTTCTACATTCAACGTATTTTTCACTTCAAACGGAATATTTTTACCATGTTCAGGGAACATTAAGCGTCTTTTTGTCGCTAAATATAAAAAAGGGCGTAGCCACCATTTGTTTTCAACAATATCCATTTTCCCTTTTCCTATAAAAGTTGCCTGATTGAAACGATATCTTTGTTGCATTCTCTTATGTAATCTTTCAAACTGTTCACCTAATACTTGCTCATACATAGTCATTTGCGCTTTTTCACTCTCCTACAATTTTTAGCAGACGGTAGATGAGTCGAACTTAACCACCCAATCAGGGCAAGTATAATTAAACTAGTGTTAAACGTAAAAGGATTAAAGGGGGCAGTCATTAAAGATGGAATTCCGACAATTGCCGCTATACCTAAAGCAAGTAAAAGTAAAAGGGCTATTATAAACAACTTCCCTTTTCGCTGAATGAATAAAAAACTCAAGCCAAAGACAATCTCACCTACACCTGCAATTACCATCAATGTTTTCGCATGCGCATATGAGACTGGCATTACATCGGTAATCATTTGCACCTCTAGGGGATGTTGCGTAATCAATTTAGGAACCAAACCGTGATAGATCCATATAAAAGCAAAGAGAAACGTAACAATCCAGTGAATGATAAAATTGCGATATTGCGCCCCTGGACTTTCACCTTTTTCTAACCATCTTCGCAATACATCGAAACTAAGGGCTGTTGACCATCCTAATAAAGGTCGGAAAAAATAGTTATCTAGCAACATACCAAACTTACCTAATGGGACATTATAGTCATATTGGGTAATAAATAATGTCTTATTCTCTCCTTTAGGTTCATATTTCCAGTATCCTCTACCTTCCCTTATTGGCGAAAGCGAATAATCTGTACCGAAATGAAGCGATGAAGTCTTTTTTCCATCCCTATCTACGCTCCCTCTTGTTTTCCCCCACCCTACTATTTCTAAAAATGGTGGTATATTTCGCTTATATGTAAAAGTTTGCACGTCATCATCCAGTATTTCTTCATAGTTAATGCTTGAGAATCTGATATCCCATTCCACATGCTTAGTAGGTTCTTGTGTATATGTCCAAACGTCATCTAGCTCACGATTGATATCAATCTCCACATAAATCGGTTTAGGCTTCATCACCCCACCTCCCTTACTTACCATTATAACTGATAATAAACGGTTAAATCACCAAATGTTGGAGAATAATCACTCAATACATAGAGCCGCATTTTCCCTGTACTTATCGTTCATTTACTAGATTGAAAGACGAAATGCTCCTGCGACCTCCTTTCTACTCTACGGTAAAAGAAATATTCAATTCATCTAAATAAATAAAATATTCAAATAATATTGACATTAATCAAATATTTTTTGTATTTTTAAAACTATGTATTATATATAAAACAAAGGGGGATTTAACATGAAAAGTAGCTTATTCACTTTATTGCTGTCAACACTGCTCCTTCTGACAGCTTGCGGTAATGCTTCTTCTACTTCAGAGGATGGAAAGACAACACTTACTTTTGCAGAGCCAGCAAGAATTCTTTCCTTCGCTCCTCTCTATGTGGCAATTGAAAAAGGATATTTTGAAGACGAAGGGATCGAGGCAACTATTGCTTCAGGAGGTGGTGGTTCCCAAGTGACAGCGACTATTCTTTCAGGAGATACACAATTTGCGCTAGCTGCACCACGTGCCATGTTATCTGCCATTGAAGCAGGAGAAGACCTTGTAGCCATCCAAGGATTAAATTCTGCTCTCACATATGAAGTAGCGCTGTCTGACACCTTTATGAAAGAAAAAGGCATAACAAAAGAATCCACTGTTGAGGAGAAAGTAAAAGCATTAGCTGGTGCAAAAATTGGCTCTAATCAAGTAGGAGATTCCGGCGATGTTTATTTACGCTATTTAATGGAAAAGTATGGCCAAGATCAATCGACCCTTGAAACAGTAAAAATGGAAGGAACAGGTTCAAAAGTCGGTGGAATGCAAGAAGGTATTATTGATGGTGGAATTGCGTCACCCCCATTCTCTGCACTGGTTGAAGCAGAAGAGGGTGGTTCACTTGCACTCGAACTAAGTGAAGAAGAAATGTACGCTGAACTAGCTTGGGAGATTGTTTTTGCGAAGAGAGACTATATCGAAGAAAACCCTGAACTTACTACAAAAGTTGTAAGAGCATTAGGAAAAGCGATTGAATTTACTCGAGACAATCCAGGTGAAGCTGCTGGATTAATTACAGGGTATTTTGAAGGAGTCGATCAAGCAATATTAGAAAAATCGCTCACTTCATTAAAACCAACCTATGTCGGTTATGGTGAAATGACTCAAGCTGCATGGGATCACGCACAAAACCCTTTAGTTGAATTAAGTGAAATTTCTGGTGTAAGCCAAACTCATGATACGTCTGAAGAAAAACTTTGGACAAATCGTTACTTAAAAGAAGCTTTCCCAAAATAATAGGAAAGGAAGGTTACGATGATAGATACACAATCAATACCAAAACTGCAAAGTCAATTCCTCGATGTCACTTATATAAACCATAAAACCGGTCAAGAGGTAACTGCTTTAAAAAATATCAACCTCTCCATTCAAGAAGGAGAATTTATTTGTATTGTCGGTCCATCAGGTTGTGGAAAAACAACTTTCTTGAATACGGTGATCGGTTTTATTGAACCGAGTAATGGGTCCATTCTTTTAGATAATAAAAAAATAGTCGGACCTGGGAAAGATCGCTCCATGGTCTTTCAATCTCCGAGTCTCCTCCCATGGAGAAATGTAATGGACAACGTCTTATACGGTGTAGAATTACAAAAAAGAATCACTTCTGAAACGAGAAAGCTTGCGAAAACATATATAGAAATGGTTGGCCTCAAAGGATTTGAAAGTCATTATCCGCATGAATTATCTGGTGGTATGCAACAACGAGTAAACCTTGCGAGAGCCTTAACAGTAGAACCTTCCTTGCTACTTTTAGATGAACCATTCTCCGCTCTTGATGCACAAACAAGAGAATTTATGCAACAGGAACTTGTGAGAATATGGAGTGAAACGAAAAAAACAAGTATATTTATCACACATCAAATCGATGAAGCTGTTTTTTTAGCTGATCGCGTTTTTGTATTCGGGGCAAGACCTGGCCATTTGGTTGATGATATTGCCATTGATTTAAAAAGACCAAGAGAATTGAAGATAAAAAGAGAACCACATTTTCTACAATACGTTGACCGTATTTGGCAATTAATAGAAAACGAGTCAGCAAAACAAGGTTTCGCCTAAGGAGGAGACATTCAGTGAGTAAAACCGAAATGATATCCACCACTCCTGTCAAAAATAAGTCACGAAAAATAAAAACCAAAAGAAACACCGTTTGGATTAGTGTAACATCCGTCATTCTATTTTTAATTACTTGGGAATTGATTTCCTATTATAAGCTTATTAACCCGCTATTTATAAGCTCACCTATTAAAATTGTTGAAGCGGCTACAACACTTTTTGCAGACCCTAAGTATTGGCAGCATCTAGGTGTTAGTGCATATGAATTTTCTCTTGGATTTATACTAGCCATGGCGATAGGGATTCCGCTTGGCATATTTGCAGGGTGGAACCGTATTTTCAATAGTATTATTAGTCCATTTGTATCCGCTCTATACGTCACACCAAAGGTTGCATTATTACCAATCATCATCATTGCTTTTGGAATTGGTGTGGCATCTAAAATCGTCGTCGTTTTTTTAATGGCTTTTTTCCCCATTGTCATGAGTGCACAAAAGGCCATGTCCACCTTAGATCAAAACTTAATTAAAGCAGCTCGTAGTTTTACCGCATCTGAATTCCAAATATTCAAAACGATTGCTCTACCTTCCACGGTTCCTTTTCTTCTAAATGGTATTCGCTTAGGGCTAGGTCAGGGGTTAATCGCCATTGTCGTTGGAGAAATGTATGCATCTACAGCTGGTATTGGTTATCATCTCACACATGCAGGACAAAATTTAAAAACGGCCGAAATGTTTGTTGGTGTCGTTGTAATCGCTGTTTCTGGTGTCATTCTCACCGGCGTAATCGGTTTGATTGAAAAAAGATTTAGTTCATGGAAGCCTGAATAATTATCATAAAGCAGCATAAAAAGGTTGAACTTATCAGTACTATAAGTTCAACCTTTTTGCTATTTTTTATTTTCAGTCTTGACTGCGGTTGGGCTTCATATCTTTAATCTCATAGCTGGCAACAATGAGTGATGGTTTTTACCATTTTTCCATCTTAGTCATGCGGTATTTTTAAAACCATTTTCCCAAATACCTTTCCTTTATCCATTTTTTCATGAACATTTTCAATATCCTGTATGTCATATACTCCGTCAATCACTGGCTTTAACTTATGAGCTTCATAGAAATCAATCATTGATTTAAATTCAGAAGCACTGCCCATAGTTGTCCCTAAAATATGTAATTGCTTAAAGAAGATTCTTGGCATTACTACTTGCTCTACCGGCCCTAATGTCGCACCAAACGAGACAATTTTACTACCTGGTTTAGCCAAGTAAATGAGATCATTAAAGGTAGACCCGCCAATACTATCAATGCTTAAATTGGCTCCACCTGACAATGCTTTTAATTGCTTCACCCAATCCTTATTGCGGTAGTTTACTCCACCAGTAGCACCTAGTTCCTTAGCGTAAGCAATTTTTTCATCACTGCTCGAAGTAACAAAGACAGTCGCTCCTTTTGCTACAGCAATTTGTAATGCAAAAGTCGCAACACCTCCTCCAACACCCGGAATAATAACGGTATCAGACGGTTTGACCTCTCCTTTTGTAACAACCGCTCGGTATGCTGTCAGTGCGCCTAAAGGAATGGCAGCTGCTTCTTCTAATGTTAGATGAGAAGGTTTTTGTAGCACATTTTCAGCAGGTACTGTCACATACTGTGCATAAGTCCCATTAGAAGGAACACCAAGTACTGTATGTTCAGCTTGAGGATAGTCAATGTTATCTCCCCAATCAAGCGCTGGATTGATGACAACTTCACTACCTACAGCGATATTTGAAACCCCTTCACCTAATGCTACAATGACACCTGCTCCATCAGAACCTAAAACAGATGGAACCTCGATACCAGGATAAGCACCATATCGGATAAATACATCCCGACGATTAACAGCAGCATAATGTAATCTCACGAGCACTTCACCTTTTTTGGGCTGTGGTGTCTCTATTTCTTCATAATATAATGGAGCAATTTTATCTCCTTTTTTCATTTTGTCTTTTAATACAACCGCTTTCATTTTTTATTCCCCTTCCCAAATCTGTCCTGTATGTAGGGCAAATTTTTCACTTAATCAAACATAATACAAGTATAACAAACCGAAAGATTAATTCAAAAATTCTGATTTATTTATGAATATCCTACCAAATTATTTAATAAAACATGTAAAGGTTGATTCTATATGCTCGAAACGACAAATGCGAACATAACCAATGAAGATTTCCCCACGATATGTTCGCATAAATTCACGTAAAAACAACCATTATAGCTAGAATCATTGTCGTGTGAAGATTCTATTAGCAACCATTAAATATTGTTACAATTTAAGCATATTTACGAATGAGCTCTGTAAGTTTCGCTTCCATTTGAGGGATATCATTTACAGATAAACGGACTCTTAATTTCGTTTCATCTGTTTCCATAAGTTCTGAAAGAAAGGAGCCAAAATCTCTTGCTCGGCGATCGACTTCTATGAGTAATTCAACATTACTTTCGTTTTGCTTCATGAAAATCAATTCTATTTCATCCAATCTGCCTCTAAACTCTCCACTAGCAGGGACAAATTCCCACTCTTGAGCAAATGGATATTTACCTCTTAGTCTTCTAGGTAATTCCTCGCAAACTACTTCTCTTAACCTAAATCCGATATCCTCCATGCTATGTAAAATGGAAGAAGATAATTGATTAGGCTCAACCTTTATAAAATCTGTATCATTAGGGTCCATTGCATTCTTAATATCCCCCGAAGTCTGTAACCAAACCTTTGTTTTTCCATAAGTCATCGGTGTATCATAAGGTAATTGAAAAGAAAAAGGGATTTCTTTTTCTTCACCTTCTAAAACAGTTATATTTTGTGTAATCAATTGGCGACATAAAACTGCTGTATGTGTGCTTACTCCATTATCATCATTTTCGACATCATATTTGCAGCATACTTCTATATATAAATGTTCAATCTGTTGATCTATTTTCCCTCCGGTTATTGCAATGACACCATCGATTTGTTCGCCTTGCACAAAAGATGCTTTTGCAAGTTTTGTATCCACTTTACAGCCACCTATACCCACACTAGCTAAAACTTTAGAAAAGAAACTCATTCATTTCTTCCTCCTCGTCATATTAATCTTCATCAATATTTTACCATGTAGTGAGGAATATCAACACATATTTCACTTGGCTTTTACTACTTCCGGCTCACATCCCGCTTCACATTTTCCAGGTAATTGGTAAGTAATGATGTAAGAAAAACATGACTTTCTAATCAATTTAAAGTATGTGTCTCATAAAGTTTCTTTCTGAAAGCAACACTCGATAAAAAGTGTTTTTTTATTCAGATGAAAATGGTAATGAACACTTCAATAAAAAAGATGCCCACTGATGTTTTAAAATACCGATTTCTCTCATATGATCCCTTGTTCTTTTAATGCAGCTATTTCTCCTTCACCCAAACCTAATTCTTCTTGCAAGAACGAATTTGTATGCTCACCGAGTATTGGTGGTGCCAGATCATATCTTATGTTTAATCCAGAGAAGCGTAAAGGGCTTTTCGTTAATTTCACCTCTCCCATCACTGGATGTGACATCGTTGCAACCGTTTCTCTTGCAAGTACTTGTGGATCATTGAAGGCTTGCATAATACTATTCACTTTTCCAGCAGGAATACCATATTGGGAAAACTTCTCTAACCAGTTATCTGCTGTATTTGCTAGCATTTGTTCAGCTATCCATGGGACTAATATATCTTTATGCTCTAATCGTTTTTCGTTTGTTAGAAACCTATGATCGCTTATCCATTCAGGTTTTTCTAATAGCTTGCATAGTTGACTAAATAAATGGTTATTTCCTACACAAATCATTAGAGGATGGTCTTTACAATCAAAAACTTGATAGGGGACAACATTGTTATGTTGATTCCCTAACCTTTTAGATTCCATCCCAGTATTTAGGTAACCACTCGCAATATTGGCCATTGAGCTGATTTGCACATCGAGTAAAGATAAGTCGATATGCTGGCCAACACCATTCTTATCCCGCATCCTTAAAGCGGCTAAGATACCTATAGCGACATATTTAGAGGTTAGAATATCCGCAATCGGTATCCCCACTTTTGTTGGTTCACCGTCAGGGTGACCTGTCACATCCATTAACCCACTCATCGCTTGAATAACTGGATCAAAACCTGGCTCTGTACGCATTGGACCTGTTTGTCCAAAACCTGTTACAGAACAAAGAATGATCCCATTATTGATTTTTTTTAATTCATCATAATCAATACCAAGCTTTTTCAATGTCCCTGTTTTAAAGTTTTCAAGAACAATATCAGCTTTTGCTACTAATTGCTTAAATATCGTTAATCCATCATGAGTTTTTAAATCAAGGGTAAGAGAACGTTTATTCCGATTAGCTGTTAAATAATAACTGCTGTGACCATTTACAAATGGTCCCCAATCTCGCATGCTATCAGTACCCAAAGGTGATTCGATTCTGATTACATCGGCACCTAAATCAGCTAATATCATTGAACCAGCCGGTGCAGCGTAAACTCTTGATAAATCTAATACTCTTATTCCATCCAATGCCCTCTCCACAACTTCCTCCCCCCTTTACATCGGTTTATTGAAATATCGGTTTTCTTTTCTCTGTTACCGCTTTTACCCCTTCACGATGATCATCTAATTCGGTTGCGATTGCCATAAACGAAGAAATCATATCTAATGATGACCTTAAGCTCATCGTTTGATTTTGATAGACTGCTCTTTTAATGAAGCGAATGGCCGTTTGTGGTCCACTAGCTAATTTTTTGGCATAGTTTTCTGTAAAACCTTCCAGCTCATCATCAGCAACTACAAATGTGACCAACCCCATTTCTTTCGCTTCACTAGCCGTCAATACTTTCGCTGTCCAAAGCATATCTAAAGCTTTGTCTATGCCAACTATTCTTGGAAGAAAATAAGCAGCACCATCTCCAGGAACTAAGCCGACTTTTGTATAACTTTCGGATAGTTTCGCTCCTTCTGCGACAATGCGGATATCACACATTAATGCCATATCAAGACCTGCGCCAAATGCCGCTCCATTTATTTGTGCAATAACAGGTTGATCAATCTCTTCCAATAATAGCGGAATACGTTGTACCTTTTTCCATAAAGAATTTTTCCTTGCGAGTCCAGTGGTTACACGATCTTCATCAGAGCGATAAAACCCTCTGCCTGCGCCCATTTCTTTCATATCCCCACCAGCACAAAAGCCTTTTCCATTTCCTTTAACAATTACAACACGTATATCATCAGAATCTCGCACAGTCTGTAGTGCATCAATCCATAAATCTAGCATTTCCTCACTAAACGCATTCATTGCATCTGGGCGGTTTAATATAATTTGTGCAATTCCGTCTCTTACCTCAAAATGTAAATCAGACATCCTTATTACCTCCTTATAAAATGGATCTAACTGAGTGATTATCTACTAATAGTGACCATATAGTGCCTGAATTTTTTTCTATATATGTGCTTAATTCCCCTTGCCAATAGCGTTCATTTCCACCTTCATCACGCCATGACCATAACCGTTTTGTTAAATGATGCAGCGTATGTTCATATGTCATCCCAATGGCGCCATGTAGTTGATGGGCAGTCATCGCGATATCCCCTGCAACAGCACTCACCTTTATCTTTGTCAACATAATAGACAACGCATCATTTCCACCTTGAAGCATTTCCACTGCATTATTAACAGCAGCTAAGCAAGCAGCTGTTTCTCCGACTAGAAAGGAGATATGCTGTTGCACCGCTTGAAAACGAAATAAATTCCTGCCAAACTGTTTGCGCTCACTTGCATAAAACAGACACTCCTGAACTACACGTTCACTAATACCAGTAAGCATCGCCGCTTTAGCCAATGCATACAGTTGCTCTACTTTTTTCTTACTCTCACAATCTTTTATTATTTTGATGGCTGAATCTTCAATATTGACACCATGAAAAAACAAGGAATCACGTGGTTCACCGGCTAGATTCACTTTTTCATGTATCTTTGACTCATTTACTGGTACGAGGACCATTATCCATTGGTTTTGACATTTGGCTAGGGCAACGATTTCTTTCGCTACCCTTCCCCACGGTACGTTCAAAGCCTCTCCGTTTAAGATATAATTACCGTTATGTTCTCTCACTTCCAAAGGGTTTTGTTCATTAAAATAAAAAGATAGCGGTTGATCATGAGTGATCTTTATCCCGTACTGTGACAGGATCCACTTACTGATTAAAGTTTCAGTTAAAGGGAGAGGAATAGGGTACTGACCAACTAATTTAATAACTGTAAAACCATCTTCATAATCTCCACCCACTCCACCATATGCTTCTGATATATTTACGCCTGTTAGACCCATGTCATTTACGGATGCCCATAACTCATCATCAAACAACCCCATTTGTCCCTTTTCAAGTAATGCCTGTGTAGATTGTTTCTTCAAGAATTTACTGGCTGAATCATAAATATACTCTTTGATTTCACTCACTGTGACACAACCCCCTTGGCAATAATTCCTCGCAGGATTTCCGTTGTTCCCCCTCTTAAAGTGAAACCTGGACCATGCAAAATAGACTGTGTATACAGCTCATCGATAGACTTACTATTAAATAATTCGGGATGCTTAGATAATACTAACCTCACAGTCTCAGCCACTTTTGTTTCAAAAGTTGTTCCTCTATCTTTAACAAGTGAGGCAATAAACGAAACATCCTTCCCCTCGTCAAGATACTTTGCCACACCAATCGATAAATTTCTAATGCTCCAAAGTTCGGGAAGGAGTGACAGCATTTCTGTTAATCCGTCTCGATCATTTATCCTTTTTAGTTCTTCAATTACCATTGAAAATAACGGGTATGTACTGAGTATTCTTTCGGGTCCACTTCTTTCATAAGCAAGTTCGGCCATTCCTTGTTTCCAACCATTCCCGACTTGACCGACCACGTGTTCATCAGGAACGAAAACGTTTTCAAAAAACACCTCATTAAAATGATGCGCACCTGTTAAAAAAGTGATTGGGCGAATGGTCACACCGTTAACATGTAAATCAACCATTAACTGACTCATACCATCATGGCGATTTTCTTCATTTTGTGGTGATGTTCGACATAGCACCACCATATAGTGAGCGATATGAGCACCACTTGACCATATCTTCGAACCATTGAGTAGCCAGCCACCATCCGTTCGTACTGCTCGGGTTTTGATAGCAGCTAAATCAGAACCAGCATTCGGTTCACTTAAACCTATAGCAAAGAAGCATTCCCCTTTTGTTATTTGCGGTAAAAAAGTCTTTTTTTGATTTTCCGTCCCATATTTAAGAAGCAATGGCCCTGTTTGTCTATCAGCAAACCAATGGGCAGCAACGGGTGCCCCGGCTACAAGTAATTCCTCTGTTAAAATATATCTTTCAATTGCGCTTTTTTCACTTCCACCATATGATCGCGGCCATGTCATTCCAATCCACCCTTTATCACCTAGCTTTTTCGAAAAAGTAGGTGATTCTCCACTTAACCATGAGTCACATGCAGGTGTAAAATGACCGGATTGTATTTCTTCTCTTAAAAATGCACGGACTTCATTTCTAAATGACTGCTGATCAGATGTGAATTGAACAGTTGGCACTTCTAATTTAACCAATACTTTTCACCCTCTCCTTTTATCGGTATTCGATACTATATATCTATATATAATATTTTATTCAAAATAATACTTTTTGTCAATTTTAAATATTTAGAATATTCATCAGATGATTCAGCGCTTTAAATCTAAAAAAGAGCATCTGAGAACTGTCTCCCAAATGCTCTTTTAAATTCGTTTTTATAATGCCGTTTTTGCACCTAAATATTTCGGTTTCCAATAACTTGAAGACATATCAGCAATTGTTACACCTGTACTTGTTCCAGCATGAATAAATTGATTGTTGCCTAAATAAATACCTGCATGTGATGGCCCTTTTTTATACGTTTCAAAGAAGACAATATCACCCGGTTGTGGAGATGAAACAGATGTAGTCGCTTGCCAAATTGTCTCCACTGTTCGTGGAATGGAAACGCCTATTTGATTAAAAACATATTTTAAAAATCCACTACAGTCAAACCCAGAAGATGGTGAATTTCCTCCCCATGTATAAGGAACCCCGATATGTTTTTTTGCTTCTGTCATTAATGTATTTACCTGTGACTGTTGGTTGGTGCTCGTTTGATTCCCACCTGCCGAAGAGTTAGATGAACTCACTTTTAATACCTGCCCTGGACGAATCACATCCGTTGTTAAGTTATTTATGTTTTTTAATTGCGCTACTGATAACTGATGTTTTGAGGCAATTAACCAGAGGCTATCACCGGATTTCACTGTATAAGTTGATTGGTTTGTACTAGGGGTTGTTGGCGCTCCCCCTGCACTCCCTTTTAGCTTTAATTTCTGACCTGGATATATCCTATCGGAACTCAGACCATTGAAGTTTTTTAAATCAATGACAGAGATGCCATATTGCTGTGCGATTTTCCAAAGTGAATCCCCACTTTTGACAGTATAGGTACTTGTTTGATCTGATCCATTCACCTTCAGCTTTTGACCAACAACAATTGTAGAACTCGTTAGCTGATTCCACTCCATTAATTGATTGATGGAAAGGTTATATGTATTTGACAATTTCCATAATGTATCACCTGATTGTACTGTATGTGTTTGCGCTGCTCCAACTTCTGCATATGTTGCCGCAAAAAGAGTAGTAGCCGCTGCTATTGACACGAGTTGTTTTTTCATCACTTGTACACTCCTAATCTATCATTTCTCATTCATGATAGTGGGCATACGATAAAAAACAAACCGTGTAAAACATGGTTTATATGTAAAATAAATGCAATTTAAAAGAAAATACATACTAAACTTCCAATAGCATCCACAACAAACGGTTCTTTCTCACTAAAACAAAATGTAACACAAAAGAAAATAGTTTCATTTTGTTTGACTATTTTGTGACACCTATAGCGAAAATGGGACGATTTAATCAACTAATTGTTTTTCTTTTTTTTAGAGGGTCTTTCCTCCTACTCTTAAATGGGAGATACATAAGTACAAATAACAATAAAGCTACACACTCAAGAACAAGAATGTAATAAGGATATGGACCAAAAAAATCAAGCACAGAACCCGTCGCTGGTTTGTTGGAAAGAAACATATAATTTCCACCAGTAACATAGTTAATAACAGCCGCTACACTTGCAAATATATTAAGTGAAATAAACGCAGTTACAACCCCTTTACTTGTTGGAGAGAACTTAAAGCTGAATATATAAAGTAAAGCTGTCCATACGATGATTATATGGATCAAGAAAAATTGGAAATAACGAAAATGAGGGTATCCGAAAAACAGTTCTGGTGTCAAAATAGCCATCGTCGCTCCCGCAATACCAATATAATAAGTTAATTGAAAGAGCAAACGTTTTTGTAAAATAAGTAATAGCATACAAAGGAGTACGCTAATCGAACATAAGTGAAGAGGCAAAGCAAATGATACATCCCACTCTCCACCTATCCATAACCAATAGTGATAACTTCCTTCTAAAAAGAGCAAGAGCAATAAGAAGATTACTCGCATTATCGTTTTATGTCCGGCTAACCTATGTCTCACGAAATATAAGAAGAAGCAACCAAATAAAAAAAGCGCCACCATCACAAGGTGTGAAGTGGAAAATATCTCAAAGGAGTAGCTGCTATTGTTTTGCTCAAATAGTTGCATAACATTCCTCCAATATATGTATCTAATTGCCCTTATTGTCCTATCTCATAAATAGGAGCAAAATCAAACAATCACAATGATAAGGAAAAGAACAAACTCATGCCATGTTCTTTTCCTTTAAAATAAGCTTATTGTTAGGTTGTGTTAATAATCACTAACTTTAACAAGCTGTTTACCTAAATTATCTCCCTTAAATAAGCCAATAAATGCATGAGGAGCTTTTTCTAAACCTTCGACAATATTTTCCCGGTATTGAAGCTTGCCTGAATTAACCCATTCTCCAAGTTGCTTCAATCCCTCTTCGTGATTATCTGCATAATCTCCAACAATGAATCCCTTCATTAATGCACTTTTTTGTACTAATAATCCTTGTATTCTCGGCCCATACACTACTTCTGTCGCATTATAGGAGGAGATTTGTCCACAAAGGATAATCCTTGCTTTGTAATTAATTCTTTTCATTACTTCATCGGAAATTTCGCCACCTACATTATCAAAGTAAATATCGACGCCATCGGGTGTATATTGTTTAACTTTATCCTTTATATTATCCGTTTTATAGTTGATAACCTCATCAAAATGTAGGTCTTCTTTTAAATATTGGCATTTTTCTTCCGTTCCAACGATTCCAATCACTTTACAGCCTTTTAATTTAGCTATTTGCCCAACTGTAGATCCAACGGCACCTGCTGCGCCTGAGACAACAACCGTCTCTCCCTCTTTAGGATTTCCTATATCTAGTAATCCAAAATAAGCTGTTAATCCCGGCATTCCAACAATACCTAATGCTGTTGATATAGGAGCTATAGAAGGGTCTAATTTACGTATTTGATGACTTTTAGCCACATTATAGTCAGACCAGCCCAGCCGTCCTTCCACAAAGTCACCTACTTTATAATTACCATCCTTTGATTCAATTACTTGACCTACAATTCCACCGGATAACACTTCATTTAATGCAAATGGCTCAATATATGATTTTCGCCCACTCATTCTACCTCTCATATATGGATCAACAGAAAGGTAGATTGTTTGTATTAATACCTCGCCTGCATGTAAACGTGGAATCTCTTCTTTTTCTACTAATTTAAAATTTTGATCACTGGGCATTCCAGTTGGTCTTTCGACTAAAAGAATACTTCGATTATTCATTTTATCCCTCCATTATATACTTTCTACTTCTCTATACCCTTATCAATTAAGGTAAAACAAAAGATAGGACGTCTGTGAATCTTCCTCACTCACAGACGTCCTGTTTTTACTCTAAATCTACTTCTTCAAACTCACCGTCTTTAATTACACCCATTCTGATAAAGTTTTCGATTGCCCCATTTTCTTCAATTTGTTTCAAATCATATACTTTTTTATCATCTGGTAAATTAGTTAATCCATCTCCAATATGTGCCCGTATAAGCTTAGCATCATCAACAGATCCCGCTGCTTTCATTGCTTCTACAAATACATACATGGCTAAATAGTGATACCCTGCTTCAGAACCTGGATCCTTGTCATGCTTTTCACGATACTTATCTATAAAAGCTTTTGTTCCAGAATATTCTGTATATATAAGCGGAACAACACCTATTGCTCCTTCTAATACATCATATGAACCTGTCACATTTTTCATTTCATCCAATTTCGCTTGGTCCATCACAATAAAGCCGCCGTCATATCCAAGCTGTCTTGCCTGTGATACGATTTTAGCAGTAGGTTCTGAAGGTCCACCAATGAAGAGGACATCTGGCTCTTCTTTTAATGCATTCGTTAAGAGAGTAAAAAAGTCAGTATCTTTTGAGTAATCAACTGAAGCTTTATGCACCACTTCTCCTCCCGCACTTTCCCAATATGGAATAATCGCTTCAGCCCAATCTTTTCCATATTGCGTAACAGGTGGAATCGCTGCTAATTTTTTTCCGAAATTATCCATCGCATAATCGGAGAATGGCTCAATATAACCTTCATAACTCGGCGGGATTCTAACAGTTAATGTATTTCCACGCTCTACAATATCTGGTTCACTCGAATAGGCTGATACGATGAAATTATCCACTTCATTAAAAACTTGTAATGCTGAGATGCCACCGCTATGTGGCGAGAATATAATCGGTGTTTGGTTTTCTTGAACTAACCGTTTTCCATTCGATGCTGTTTCATTTGGTAAATATTTATCATCCAAGGCAACAACATTCAGTTTGTATTTCTCACCATTTACTTCAAATCCTTCTTTATTAATATCCTCTACTGCCATCTTCAAACCATTTAAAGTGTTTTCACCGTAATAAGCAGCAGCACCACTTAACGGACCACTATAGCCAATATTGACGACTTTCTCACCATCGCCACCACTTGATTGTGCACAAGCTGAAAGAAAAAAGATAGTGAATACTACTAAAACACTTAACCATTTCCGCTTTTTCATAAAACTCTCCCCCTAAATGATTTTCACTTATGCACCAATATAAGCCTTTCTTACCTCTTGGTTTGATAAAAGCTCATCCGCAGTCCCCTGCAAAGCAATCTGGCCATTTTCAAACACATAACCTTTCTTCGCAATACTTAACGCTGCAAATGCATTTTGTTCTGCTAAAAGAATGGTTGTTCCTTCTTGATTAATATTTTTAATGCTCTCAAACATTTGTTCAACAATAAGTGGTGCTAGCCCAATAGAAGGTTCATCAAGTAACATTAACTTCGGTTTAGCCATATAAGCTCTACCGATTGCAAGCATTTGCTGTTGACCACCACTTAGTAAACCTGCTGCTTCATTTCTTTTCTCGTGAAGAATCGGGAAAAGCTCGAACACATCATGTAAGGATTGTTTCAACTGCGCTTTACGCTTACGATGAATATATCCTCCCATCATTAAATTTTGTTCTACGCTCATATAAGGAAACAATTTACGGTCTTCGGCACATTGGACAATCCCCATTTGTACAATCTTTTCAGGTGCCGTTTGATGAATAGGCTCATCGTTAAAAAGGATCTTGCCTGAAGATGCTTTTAATAAACCACTAATTGTTTTGAAAGTGGTGCTTTTCCCTGCTCCATTTGCCCCTAGTAAAACAACAATCTCGCCTTGCGTAACATCAATTCCAATATCTTTAATACTTAAATATTTTCCATATTTAGCAGAAACCCCATCTAATTTAAGCACTCACCGTCCCTCCTAAGTAGGCTTTGATGACCTCTTCATTTTTTTGAATCTCTGCTGGTGTTCCTTCTGCAATTTTTTCTCCATAGTTTAAAACCATAATATGATGGGCCAACCGCATAATCATCGGCATCTTATGTTCGATAAGACAAATCGTTAAGCCCTTATCCGACATTTTTTGGATTAAATTTGCCATTTCATCTGTTTCATCAGGATTGACCCCAGCTGTTGGTTCATCGAGAAAAACGATCTCAGGATCAGTAGCAAGTGCTAATGCGAAAGCAACACGTTTCTTCTCTTCTTGAGAAATATTTGTTACTAGTTGATCACTTACATGTGATAAGCCAACGAAATCTAATGATTCCTCCGCTTTGGCGATACATTGTTGTTCTTCTTCTTTCAGCCTTTTCGTCCGAAAGATACTATCAAACAGATTAGATTTCGTTCGCAAGCGATGGCCAACGATTACATTGTCTTTCACCGTCGACATTTCAAATAAGTGTGTACTTTGAAATGTCCTTGCCACACCTAGCTTTGCTATCACATTCGCCGGTTGCCTAGTAATCTCCTGATTTTTATAGATAATCGTTCCTTCGGTCGGTTCGTGCACGCCTGTAATCAAGTTAAAGAATGTACTTTTTCCCGCACCATTAGGGCCAATGATCGCGTTTATTTTTCCTTGTTGTACCGAATAATCCACTGACTTCACTGCTACATTCCCACCAAAACGCTTCGTTAAGCCTTTAACCTCCAGCATTTGTCTCCTCCTCCCTATTTTTGTAAGCAAGAGATTCCTGTTTTTTCCGTTTTCTTTGATACAATTGCATTTGAATAAACCCTACAATACCTCTTGGAGAGAAGATGATGAGTAATGTCAGTAATGGGCCGAATATGAGCATACGATAATCTTGTAAGAATTGTAGATTTTGCGAGATGATCACAATAAGAAATGTCCCTACAATCGGACCAGCAAATGTACCTATTCCACCAACAATCATATAAGTAAGCAAATCAAAGGTAATCGTTGTATAAGCTATTTCTGGACCGATGAAACGGATAAAACCTGCATACATCGCTCCTGCCAAACCAGCAAAAAAAGTTGAAAGGACAAAGGCAAGAAGTTTATTACGCTTAGTTGAAATACCAAGTGATAACGCTAAATCTTCACTATTACGAATGGCGACAAACGTTCTCCCAGTAAGAGAATGCACGATACGATAAATAACAGCCACAACGAGGAGAAAAATGATAAACGCTAAATAATATTGTGCTGTTGGTGATTGAAAAGAAATTGGACCAATTGCCTCTGGCAACGGGATACCAATTAAACCTCTTACGCCACCAGTTAGACCTTCCCACTTATCAATCACAAGGTAAATAATATAGCCTACACAAAGAGTATATATAGCAAAGAAGTGTTCTTTCGTTCTTAAAGCAAACAGCCCGATGATTAAACCGATGAACATTGTTACCAATGGAGCTAACAAAAAACTTAACCAAAAACCCATCTCAAGTTTAACGGTAAGGATGCCGATTACATACGCCCCAATTGCAAAGAAACCACCATGCGCTAAAGATAAGTAACCTGTATAACCCGCAAGTAAATTCAAGCCATAAACCGCGATTGTCCAAATAAAAGCCAAAGTCATAATATGAAGATAATAAAGATTCGGGATGATGAAAGGGAAAACGATTCCGAGTACGATGAGCAAAGATATGATGACCTTCTTGTTTGTTAGAATGTTCATTCTATACGCCTCCTTTTGAGAAAATTCCTTGAGGCTTGATCGATAGAATGAGAATCAATAATACAAAAGCAATGATGTCTTTATAATCTGCAGAAAGATAGGTTGCACCTAAACTTTCCGTGAACCCTAGAATATATCCACCTAATATGGCTCCTGGAATACTGCCCATTCCACCGATTATGATAATAACAAAAGCTTTTAGGATCACCAGATGTCCCATTCCAGGAAAGACGAGGTTAATTGGTGACGTGAGTGAAGCACCAATTGCTGCAAGAGCACCAGCAATAAAAAAAGTGAGGATCGCTACTTTATGTGTGTTGATACCTACTAATTGCGCTCCTTCTCTATTTTGAGCCATTGCAATGATTGTGCTACCCGTAAATGTTTTCTTCAAGAACCAGTAAAGCAAAATCATTACTGCAATTGCTGCGAATACAATGAGTATTCTTTGCAATGTCAGTGTAAGACCAAACACTTCTACCACCTGCCCAAAAGGTGTTGACATTTGGCGATAATCCGCTCCCCATATAAACTGTGCTAATGCCTCAAGAAAAAGTAAAATACCGATGGCAGCCACTTTATCTTGAATAGGAGGAGAGTGCCTTAAAGGATAGAAAACGAGTCTCTCCATTAAGACGCTTAATAGTCCGACGACACAAATGGAAACAACCATTGCGAGAATATAGTGTAAACCTGCTTCAGTCATCATAATTAAGGTGATATATCCACCTACCATGTACAGAGCACCGTGAGCGAAATTTGGAATATGGAGAATGCCGTACACTAAAGTGAGCCCCAAAGCTACAAGAGCATAGACACTCCCAATTGTTAATCCATTAAACAATTGTTGCAATAAAAGTTCCATCATTTTCCCCCTTTTTCACGTCAGTAGAAGATTAGACTTTTTGTTGATTCACTTTCGCTTCCTCTTCTTCTTTCAATTTACGCCATAATATTTTCCCGCTCGATGTCATCGGGAAAGACTCTCTAAACTCAACTACTTTCGGAACTTTATAAGCAGCCATATGCTCTTTAGCCCATTGAAGAATCTCTTCAGCAGATGTCTTGCCTTTACTGTCTTCATTCAATATTACGAAGGCTTTTGCTGATTCTCCCCGTCTCGGATCAGGAATCCCCACGACACAAGCCTGTTGAATCGCAGAGTGACGATAGAGAATTGACTCCACCTCTGTCGGCCAAATTTTATAACCGGAAGAATTAATCATTCTTTTTACACGATCAACAATAAAGAAATAACCTTCTTCATCCACTTTTCCTAAATCACCTGTTCTAAAAAATTGTTTTCCTTCCATAGTAATAAAAGCGCTTTCATTTTCTTCTGGACGATTATAGTAACCTTTCATTACTTGGTGACCATGAATGATGATTTCACCAACCTCATTGATTCCCAATTCTTCATTTGTAATAGGGTCTATGATTCTAGCATCCACATCGAAGAAGGGAATGCCTAAACATTGCATTTTTGGATGATCTGTTGGATTCGAATGGGTTTGTGCAATTGTTTCGGTCAAGCCATATCCTTCTAAAAAAGTTAATCCAGTTAATTTCTCTAATTTCTGACCAACTGCTTCCGGCAAAGTAGCGCCACCACCGGAAATGCCAATAAGTGAAGCTATACGATCAGCTGTTAATTTTGGATTAGAAATAAAATCAATTAACATTGTACTAATAGCGGTCCAATTACTGCACTGCTTTCTCTCAATAAGTTGTAATGCCGTATCTTTATTCCATCTAGTCATAATGACCATAGTACTTCCAGCATAAATTGGCACATGCATACTTTGCACCATTCCTGTCACATGGAAAAATGGCAAGGAAGACAAAATGACATTGCTACTTGAAATCCTCCCCCATAAAGCACCCCCAACCGTATTGGCTTGAACAGAATAATTCGTATGCATACAGCCTTTTGGTACACCGGTTGTTCCTGAAGTGTAAGGAAGGACGATTAAATCATCCTGTTTGCTCGTATAATATGGAACGATTTCTCTCATCTTTAAAGCGTCATCCCATTGGTAATGCTCTTGCTCTTCTGTCCACTCTTTTCGTGGTTCTTCAACTACATCTGGTCTATTTATGTTATCTTGTGGGTCAATATAATCTGAGTAGGAGGCAATGAGTAGATGTTTCAAAGAAGTCTGTTCAATAAGTGGTTTCACAATAGGTTGTAATTCTTGACCAATAACTGCCGTTTCAATTTGACAATCATTAATATAAAAAGCTAACTCACTCGTAACAAGCATGGGATTAATCGGAACGACGACAGCGCCTATTCTCATAATGCTATAGAAACTAATGACAAACTGGGGAGAATTCTGCATAAAGAGCAGGACTTTGTCTCCTTGTTTCACCTGTAATTCCGTTTGCAGATAACTAGATACACGCTTCACTTCATCTAATAATTGCTTAAAACTTATTTCATTCCCATAATAATGGATAGCCTCTCGCGATGGATATTGAAGTGCTGAGAATTCTAAGTTTTGGTAAACTGAAGTTTCCGGAACAATCAGTTGTTTAGGAAGCTTGGGCCAGTGATCAAAATGTCTTGTTTGCATTAATTTAATCTCCTCCTTAACTTTTCAGAATAGCTCATAGAGGTTTTATATTAATTTAGGAACGATTGAAGTTAGGCTGTCTTTTTTCTTTAAAAGCAGTAATTCCTTCATGATGATCCTCTGTTGTTACCATCGTACCTTGTGTAATCCTTTCTTGTTCTAATACTTGTTCTAATGTTAACTGATAAGATTGGTTAGTAAGTTTTTTAATAAATCCATACGCAATATTTGGACCAGCACTTAATTTTTCTGCATATTGTTTTACTTCATCCTCAAAGTGACCTTTTTTGTAAATATGGTTAATAATGCCATATTCGTATGCTTTTTCAACTGTTAATGGCTCTGCGCTGAAGAATAATTCCTTCGCCCGTTGCAATCCAACTAATCGAGGAAGAAAATAAGAGCCGCCACCATCCGAAATTAAGCCTACTTTAGAAAAACTTAAAATAAATTTAGTTTCTTCTTCTGCTAAGATTAAATCACATGCTAATGCTAGATTAAACCCAGCTCCTGCCGCATATCCATGTACGGCTGCAATGATTGGTTTCTCTACAGATTGTATTAAAAGAATAAGCTCATTCAAGTTACCAATATGTTCATAAGTAGCTAGAGGCGATCTTGAACCCATTCTTTTCACATCTCCTCCAGAACTGAAAGCTCTTCCTGCTCCCTTCAATACAATAACACGAATATCTTTATCCGCCTTCGCTTGTTGTAGTGCTGATTTTAATCCTTGAATCAGCTCAGGACTAAATGAATTTAATGCCTCAGGACGATTTAACGTTAATTCCATTACACCATTCTCAATTTTCATTAGTAAATGACTCATTGTTTTCGATGTCATATCTTCACCTCATTTTTTTATTAAACGCTGATAACACCTTCATTAGTTACAATAGGGGCAACAGCAAAAATATCTTTTTGAGCTGCGAACACTACTTCCGTCTGCATACCGTGATTTGCAATCATTTTACCTACACGTGAAGCCATTAATAATTCTGTTCCTTTTTCTTTTGCACCCAAATAAAACTGATGCGCACATAGTGCTGTATCTGACATTTCCCAAATCTTATGACTACTAGTTATTAAACAATCGATGTAATAACCGACTCCATAAAAGTCCTCGACATTGAATGCACCTGAAGATCCTGAACAGACAAGGACAACCGTCTCATCATGATGTTCGCTACAAACTGCCTTTGCCGAATGTTTGGCATTTAAGAGGGATGCTATATACACTTTTTTCGCTTTAAGAGCCTGTTTGATGGCCACAGTTCCATTGGTGGTTGTTAAGATAAGATCCTTGCCTCCAACAGTTTTAGATAACGTTTCTGGATGGGGTGATTCAAAACCATCTATCGTCAGGCCGTTATATTCCCCCACTAACACATATGTTCCTTTCTCGCGAATGCTTGCTTCATATAATGCATCCTCTTGATTCGCAACTGGTATGACCGACTTTGCCCCGTGTTGAATTGCTGTTGTTATAACCGATGTGGCCATCAAAATATCAAAAACAACGACCACTTTCTCTCCATTTAATTTCTCTTTATCGATTTCTTCTTTTTTCATGATTACATGAAGTTTCACCATATCAATAACCTCACAATATTCTCCTCGATGTCTTTACAGCATGTTGTATTAAGTTATTTACATATAAGTTTAGTTTAGAAAAACGTTCGTCTTTTGTTTGTCCACGCTTCCAGCGATAATAAATTTGCTGACATATAACGGCAAGTTTGAAGTAAGCAAATGTTAAATAATAATGAATCTGACTGACATCTGTCCCACTTTTTAAAGCATATGCTTGAATAAACTCTTCCCTTGTGAAAAAGCCAGGCTTTGTCGTCACCGACTCATCTCCTAGACCTCTCTTCAATAGATCGGAATCATTTTTTTCATGCCAGTAACTTAAGGCAACACCAAGATCCGCTAACGGGTCACCAACAGTTGACATTTCCCAATCAAACACACCGATTAATCTTGTTAACTGTTGATTGAACATACTGTTATTTAATTTGAAATCATAATGGATGATCGTTGTTTTTTCGGTATGTGGGAGATGTGACTCTAACCAATTTGTAAGTTCATCTATCTCAATAATTTCATCTGTTTTACTACGATGGTATCGACTTATCCAACCATCTACTTGCCTTTGCATGAATCCAGCTGGTCTCGTCATATCTTTTAATTTAGTCTTCTGATAATTAATATCGTGTAATTGCACAAGGGTGTTTACCATCAGTTGTGATATCCTTTGACCGACATCATAAGCACTGTCACCATCTGGAATAATGAGGGAATCGTCAATCACTACCCCTTTTTTTCTTTCCATAATAAAGAACGGTGCACCTAAAAGTTCTTTATCACTATATATAAAAGGCTTCGGTGCTTGGTTGAAAAAAGGGTGGATCTCCTGAAGTACTTTAAACTCTCTTTCCATATCATGCGCTTTAGGTGCTACGGGTCCCATAGGTGGTCTTCTTAATACAGCCTCCCAGTTACCAACCTTTAATTGATAGGTTAAATTTGATTTACCTGCACTAAATTGAGAGATTTCTAATGGTTTGTTAGGTATTTCTTCCATGTTCGCCTTTAAATATTGTTCTAAGCGATGAACATCAAGCCCTTCACCTTCTCGAATGGGAATTGTATCAGAAGTCATGAACACCCTCCTCTGTTTTACTTGGTGATGCTAGAGGCTGATATTTTTTTAAGTTTTCCCTTAAATGTTCCGGAATCAAAATAGAATGATCATCTATGAAGTTATAACATACAGTGACACAACTTGCTTTAGCCACCAATTTACCATCCATCTTCCTTGTTAATAAATGCTGTAATTCAAAGCTTTTACGGCCAATATTGCTAACCTCAGTTGTCACAACTAGTTCCTCACCGGCAAATGCGGGGGCAACATAATCACAATGAATCGAAGCCAAAATCATGCTACTTTGTCTATTTCTATTAGGTAGGATCTCATAAAATAATTTTGTTCTTGCCTCTTCAAAATAAAGAAAATAACTCGTATTATTGACATGACCAACAGCATCGGTTTCACTAAAGCGTACATACACCTCTATTTGATGTTTTATATACATCATCAAATCCCCTCTTTAACAGGCACTTCTTCAATACCTTTTAATATAATTTCTGTATAAAACCGTGCTAATTCCTTATCCGTTAGCTCACCATCTGTTCGAAACCAATAATAGCTATAATTCGTCATTCCTAAAAATCCGAAGGCAAGAATATCTGTACGAATATGATTACTAAATTCTTTTGTCTTTTTACCTGCATCAATAATTTTTTCAAAATTTAAACGATATTCTTTTCGCTTTAATTTAATTTGTTTGACATGATCTTCATGTAAATGTCTTAACTCCCGGTGCACAATACGTGCTTCTTTACCCTGAGTGTCAATCTTACTTAAGGTTAAATAAATGTTCTCGTAAAGCTTTTCTTTATTACTTAATGTTTGATTTTGTAAGATTTCTTCTTGTTCTTGTAATAAGCCTTCGATGTATTCTAAATGGATATCCCTTAATACTTCCTGCTTACTGTTGAAATAGTAATAAAAAGTACCTTTCGTCACATCGAGTTGATCAACAATATCTTGAATTGTCGTTTCCTTAAAGCCTTTATCATCAAACAAATCGATGCTTTTCTTTAAGATTTGATTTTTCACTAAAAGCCCTCCTGACTATGCCTATTCTTAGACTAGTTCTCTTTCAATGAGAAGGGCAATCCCTTGACCTCCACCAATGCAAGCAGTAATTAAAGCGGAATGACTTAGTGACCGCTGCAATTCATATACTGCTTTCGTTACAAGTATGGCACCTGTTGCGCCTAATGGATGACCATGAGCAATCGCTCCGCCATTCACATTCAACTTTTCCGGGTTGAATGATAACTCCCTGTCACAAGCAATGACTTGCGCGGCAAATGCTTCATTCAATTCAATTAAATCGATATCTTCAAGTGTTTTGCCAGTTTTCTTTAATAGTTTTCTAACAGCAGGTACAGGACCTATCCCCATAATATTAGGATCAACACCAGCAACGGCTGATTCTTTTATAACAGCTAATGGACGTAAACCGAGGGAATTCGCTTTTTCTCTCGACATGACAACAAGCGCCGAAGCAGCATCATTTAAGCCTGAACTGTTGCCAGCTGTTACACTGCCAGCTTGCTTAAATGCAGGTTTAAGTTTTGCTAACCCCTCGATATTCGTTTGTGGTCTTGGGTGTTCATCCTCTTTAAAAGTAATCGAATCTCCTTTTCTAACAGGAATCTTTATCGGAACAATTTGTTCTTTAAAACGACCTTCAACCATCGCTTTAGCCATTCTAGCTTGACTACGATTGGCATATTCATCTTGCTCTTGACGAGAAATACCATATTTCTCTACTAAATTTTCTGCCGTTATCCCCATAGGTGGATCACCAACTTCATCAGGTGAAAGCCGTGATTTTCTAAATTGAGGGGGTCTTGGACTATACGGCTGATCAGCCCGATCCATCAAATAAGGTGCCCTCGACATACTTTCTACACCACCGGCAATATATACATCTCCCTCACCCGCTTTAATCATAGCTGCAGCAAGTGCAACAGCGTTAATACCTGATCCGCATTGACGGTCTATCGTTAAACCAGGTAGATTAAGAGAAAGACCTGATTGAAGACTTGATAATCTAGCAATATTTCCGCCACCACTTAGCACATTACCAAAAATCACATCATCAATCTCTCCCACATTCACTTGCGCCCGCTCTACTGCTGCCTTAATGACTTCGCCACCAAATATATGAGCTGGAACGGAGGCAAGAGAACCTCCCTGCCTACCAATCGCTGTGCGTACAGCTGAAACGATTACAGCTTCTCTATTACCCATGTCATCCATCTCCTTCCCTTTACATTGCTGTTGTTCCACCGTCTACAGCAATTGTTTCACCCGTAATGAAATCAGACGCGCCACTTGCTAGAAATAGAGCCACTCCTTTTAAATCAGAATCCGAACCGAATTTCCTAAGTGGGGTCCTTTGCAAGAAGCGCTCGCTGTTTCTTTCAATAAGTACCTTTGACATTTTTGTTGGGAAAAACCCTGGTGCAATCGCATTGACATGAATGCCTCTCGGTCCCCATTTCACTGCCAAATCTTTTGTAAAAGAAATGACGCCACCTTTACTTGAGTTATATCCGATTGCATCCATTAACTCTGGATTTGACCCCTTCAGTCCAGCTACAGAAGCAATATTAATGATTTTTCCTTGTTTTTCAACGAGCATTGCTTTACCAACAGCTTGCGACATTAGAAATGTGCCTACAACATTTACGTTGACTACTTTTTGGAATGCTTCTAAGGGCATTTCTTCTACTGGAGCACCCCATGTTGCCCCACTATTATTGACGAGAATGTCGATCTTCCCAAAACGCTGAATCGTTTCATCGACGACTGTTTGCACATCTTCTGGGTTAGTAATATCACATTTAAAAGTCAGTACTTCAACACCAAGTTCTTTGAGACGATTGGCCACTTCATCACAATTCTCTTTTTTTCTGGAACATAATACGATGTTTGCGCCAGCTTCAGCAAACCCTTCGGCAATTTGTTCACCTAATCCTCTTCCGCCCCCTGTGACAATAGCTGTTTTTCCAGATAGATCGAACAGTTCTTTTACATGCATTATTTGACCCCCTGTGCTACTTTTTTATATTTTTTTAACTCCTGTCTTGCAATCGCTCTTTTATGCACTTCATCTGGACCATCTGCCAAGCGTAATGTTCGAATATTCGCCCAACTCGCAGCAAGCGGTGTATCTTGGCTTACGCCTTTTGCACCTAGTGCTTGAATGGCATGATCAATAATTTGAAGTGCCACATTAGGTGCGACTACCTTTATCATGGCAATCTCTGTTTTAGCAGCTTTATTTCCAACAGTGTCCATCATAAAAGCAGCTTTCAATGTGAGTAAGCGCGATTGTTCGATATTTATTCTAGCTTCGGCAATCCATTCTTGAATAACACCTTGCTCGGCTAATGTTTTACCAAAGGCGATGCGCTCTTGGACACGCTCACAAAGAATGGATAATGCTCTTTCCGCTGCTCCAATCGTTCTCATACAATGATGAATGCGCCCTGGTCCTAATCTACCTTGTGCAATTTCGAAACCTCTCCCTTCACCTAGTAGCATATTACTAGCAGGAACTCTTACATTGTTATATTCAATTTCAGCATGACCATGAGGAGCATGATCGTAACCAAATACATTTAATGTGCGTTTGATTTTTACACCTGGGGTATCAAGTGGGACTAATATCATCGATTGTTGTTTATGTTTTTCGGCATTTGGATCGTTTTTACCCATGACAATAGCAATTTTACATCTAGGATCACCTGCGCCTGATGACCACCATTTTGTCCCATTAATGACATACTCATCACCATCACGAATAATGCTTGATTCGATATTGGTCGCATCAGATGAGGCCACATTCGGTTCAGTCATGGAGAAACAAGAGCGAATTTCACCGTTTAGTAATGGTTTTAGCCATTTTTCCTTTTGTTCATCCGTTCCATATCGTACTAATACTTCCATATTTCCTGTATCTGGTGCAGCACAGTTAAATACTTCAGGTCCGATAGATGACCGCCCCATTAACTCACATAATGGAGCGTATTCGATATTGCTTAAACCCGCACCATCTTTACTATCCGGTAAAAATAAGTTCCATAATCCTTCTGCTTTTGCTTTTGCTTTTAGTTCCTCCATAATGGTTGGATGGGTACTGAATCGATCCTCTTTACTTATTTGCTCCATGTAAGTTTTTTCATTTGGAAAAACATATTGGTCCATAAAATCACTTATTTTTTCTTGTAAACGCTTTACTTTATCCGAATATTCAAAATTCATTACACGCACCTCCCCTTATTCATTTGTTATAACAAACGTGACATCACCTTTTAAAACAGCCTTTCCTGCTTGATTAACTGCTTTCACCTCAAATGCGATTTCTTGCTCCTCTTCAGCAGTAACTGTAGCAACAAGTGTAATCACATCATCAATAAAGACCATACCTGAAAAACGAATACGATAATCCTTTATAAAACCTTCTTCAAAATAGGGTGTAAATAATTTAGCAAGATTCCCCATTGTCCACATACCATGAGCGATAATTCCTGGAAGTCCCGTTTTCTTTGCTTCTTCATCAACTGTATGAATGGGGTTAAAGTCACCTGATGCACCTGAATACTTTATTAAGTCCATTCTAGATACAGGCGCTAAGGTTTCGGACAATGTTTTTCCCTTTTCTAAAGTCAAGATATTACTCATACACTCATCGCCTTTCTCACAGCTTCTGTAATAATGGTAATGGCTTCTTCTTTAAAAATGAGCTTCCCATCCTTATCTTCTCCATACTTTACTACAGAAAGAAAGCCCATTAAACCATTGCTCCCTTTCTTCTCATAATAATCCTTCACTTCTGTCCAAACATATACATCTTCTCCAACTAGAAGAGGCCTTTCATAATGAAACCTTTGCTCACCATGAATCAACCCTTTCTTCGGCAGCTGTAACGCTTCAATTGTGCCAGATTCAAACACCCGTGGGAAAGTAGGAGGCGCAATATTTGTGCCATACTTACTTTTCTTTCCATATTCTTCATCAATAAAAATAGGATGGGGATCGCCAATCGATTGCGCGAACCGTTTGACTAACCCACGTTCAACCGTATTCTTCACCTTACCTGATACTTTGCCGATCACATTAGTGTACATCCTGTGCATCCACTCCAATTTTAATTTTTTGGACCGCCCGCGACATAAATAACTTGACCATTCACAAATGATGATTTCTCATCTGCAAAAAATGCAACTGCATTGGCGATATCGGCAGGCTTTCCGCTTCTCGCAACCGGTATAGCCGCTATCGCTCCATTAACAAAATCTGTAAAAGGAATCCCTACTCTTTCTGCTGTAGCCTTTGTCATCTCTGTTTCAATGAAACCAGGTGCGACACTATTTGCTGTGATGCCATAGCGTCCAAGTTCAATGGCTAATGTTTTTGTTAATCCTTGTAAACCAGCTTTTGCTGTTGCATAGTTAGCCTGCCCTCTATTCCCAAGAGCAGAAGTAGAAGAAATACTAATAATTCTGCCATAGTTTTGTTTGACCATATATTTTTGTGCGGCACGCGATGCATTAAACGATCCCTTCAGATGTACATCCATTACGAATTGCCAATCATCGTCCGTCATTTTAAACAGTAAATTATCGCGAATAATACCAGCGTTATTAACTAAAATATCAAGTGTACCAAACTGTTGCACAACTTCCTCCATCGCTGTTTCTACTTCGCCTGCTTCGACAACATTTGCTTTTTTCACGAAGATATGATAGCCCTTTTCCTTGAATTCTGCGGCTGTTTCCGCTAATGCATCCTCATTGATATCAATAATTGCAATATTGGCGCCCTCTTGTGCGAAGAGCTCAGCGACACCTTTACCAATTCCTCGGCTTCCGCCAGTAATAAATGCAGTTTTCCCTGTGAATCTTGTCATTTTCATATGCCCCCTGTATCATTTTCTTATATTTGTTGGCCGATTTTCACGTGCCCCTTCAGTAAGTTTCTTGAGATAATCATACGTTGGATTTCATCTGTGCCATCATATATTCTCCAAAGTCTTGCCTCTCGGTACCATCTCTCAATCGGAAGCTCTCTTGTATACCCCATGCCACCATGAATTTGTAATACGCGGTCAACGACTCGGTTCCCCATATTAGACCCATAAAGTTTGGCCATCGATGCATAGTGACGATTATCTTCCCCTTGATCCAAAGTAAATGCGGCATTCAACGCTAGCCATTTAGCTGCTTCTATTTCAACGGCTGAATCTGCAATTTGCCATTGAATTGCCTGTCTCTCTGCAATTGGTTTTCCAAAAGTTTCTCGTTCTTTTGCATAATCTATTGCCATTTGCAATAGTCTCTCTGCTGCTCCGACCGCTCTTGCTCCTACTATCCATCGAGCAAATCCAATCCATTCAAGACCGAGTTTATAACCGCCATGCAGCTCACCTAGGATATTCTTCTCTGGTACTCGGACATTATCAAATACAAGTCCAGCTGGTCCCCATTCACCCATCGTATGGATATATTCTGATTTCCAGCCCATTTCGCGGTCAGCGATAAAACAAGTGACACCGTCTCTACCCTTCGTTTTTTTATGTAGCTCCTTATCCGTTATCGCGATGACCATAACGAAATCTGCTTCATTACCACCAGTAATGAATGTTTTCTCACCATTTAGGATCCACTCATCTCCATCTTTCACTGCTGTCATGCGTATATTTTGCGTATCAGATCCTGCTCCAGGTTCAGTCATAGCAAAACAAGATTTTTTTTCGCCATTTATTGTAGGAATTAAGTAATTTTGTTTTTGCTCTTCATTAGCATAATAAAGGATATTGTCAGCAGATCCACCAAAACTAAATGGCACAAACGTTTTAGCTACTTCAATACAAACAATGGCTTGCATCATTTGTCCTAAGTCAGCTCCACCGTATTCCTCAGGTGTGTTAATTCCCCAAAAGCCCGCTTCCTTTGCTTTTAACTGTAATTTCTTCTGGACTTCTTTAGAAAGGCTAGGCTTTCCTTCTCGTTCATTCTTTAATACTTCATTTTCTAGCGGAATCAATTCTTTCTCCACAAACTTTCTAATGGTTTGTTGGACCATTTTTTGTTCTTCTGTTAATCGTAAATCCATTTCTTTCACCTCTATCTATTTATTTATACTAACTAGTTAGTATGTTAGAACTTTTTTACATACTAACCGGTTAGTTTTTTCACTTTCTACAAACTACATGATCGATTTAGTTCAACTCCCCCATGAAGCGAAGCATAGGGTAGCCAGCTTTAAATGATAGGATGAATCTATTCTTTTTACAGCTTGCTTAGAACAATGGTGTTGTATTTCTTTGAACAAAATAGTTAGGAAACGCTTTCATTTTTTATAAAAACGTTTAGCAGAGGTAACGGAACTAAAAACATAGAAGTGTCTACAGCCAAACCAAGCAGTCGTTTTGCAAAGTTCTTAGTAGTTGAATGGAAATGTATCATGGAGTAATAAAAAACATAAAATATTATCTGACTAGTCAGTATGTTTTTAATATTCATTATAATAGCAGAGATTTTTTCTCTTGCCAAGACTAAACTGATGATTTTTTGAATTTTTCTTGATAGCCATTAATGATAGAAGTTACAATATGAATTGTATCCCATTCACCGTTTGATATCGAAATCATCTGATAGTGTTTTGGAAAAAATAATTGCTGAATCTCTAAAACACTTTTACCTTCAAGATACAATTGAATGATTTTACCACTGAGATCCTCTAAATAATTCAATTTCGTTCGCAATTGATCTTTACCATTAAGAAAATACCCCGAATGAGAACAAAACATTGCCTCAAAGTCATAAGTTAGCAATTTTTTTATTGATTGGATAATTTCCGGAATGGATTCTGTATCCATCGCAATCTTTGTATGAGGCTGAACATATAAATCACCAGTAAACATTATACCTTTATTGTGGCAAAAAAGGGCCACATGGTCATCCGCATGACCGGGTGTCTCTATTACCTCCCAATCAAGCTGTCTTGACGAAAATTTTTGCGATAATGGATAAGCAGGAAACGCTTTTCTTGCTCCCCATGTTTTTTGCCTATATAAGGGGTATGGCGCATCTTCAGAACAAATCTCTACCCCTAACCGATGACAGAAAATAGGAATTTGTTGATTGGCAAACCACGAGGCATTGCCAGAATGATCTTCATGACTATGTGTTAAAACGACCTGATCAACAAAATAGGATTGATAAAATTGAGTGAAGTCAGATGACATTGAATAAGGCCCAGTATCAATCACCAAACCATCGACAATAAAAGAAAATATTTTTCTTGAAATTCTACTATTTTTCAGTAAATTCCCTTCGGCGCAAATCACACCTTCATGTTTATAAGTTTTCAGCATATCGGTGGTCCTTTCTCCTATCTTTTTCGTCCCAAAATTTCAAAATACTATATAAAGACCTAATCGTTGGCACTTCTATTTCTGTTTCATGAGCAAGTTTAAGAACATACCCACACATCGATTCGTATTCCATTGCTTTACCATTTAAGCGGTCTTGTAGCATGGATGTCTGATGTTCCTTAGCATAGGTCGCTTTTTTAAAAATAGAAGGAATCATTTTTTCTTTATCAAAGGAATACCCTTGTCTTGCTGCCACAGAAACGGCCTCTGATGCCACGTTTTTCGCCAAAGCACTTAGTTCCACACTATCTAATATTTCGCCAATTGTTGCTTTTGTTATAGCAGACAATGGATTAAAGGTAATATTCCAGAGAAGCTTTTTCCACTTATGCATAAGGATTTCTTCTGTGAATTTTGCCCTTATTCCTGCCTCTTGAAATAATTCAACGATGTTTCTCGCTTGATTGCTATTCTCTTTTTGTAATGCACCCATTAATAATTGATGGGAGCCCGATTCTTTCACACAGCCTGGTTCAGTTATACTTGCTTGCACATAAGTCGCACAAGAAAAAATTTTATTACTCGTTAGACTACGTGCCAATATTTCTTCATTATCTACCCCATTTTGCATCGTTACGATCATCGTCTCATCTTTTATCACACCCTTCAGGCTGTCCGCTAACTTTTTCGTATCAGTAGACTTTACACAAAATAGAAGGATGTCTACTGAAGCTAATGCATGGATGTCATTGGTGAAAATTGTATGTTCATTATTTAAGTTAAGGATAGGATATTGCTCACTGACTACTTTTATGCCCCTCTCTTGCAATCTAGTTAAATGCTTACCTCTAGCTAGAAAGGTCACTTCATGATGAGCATTCGCAAGTAATGCCCCAAACAAACTCCCAACTGCCCCTGCACCAGCCACACCTATTTTCATATTTCTACCTCCCCATCATGAGTTAAATGCAAATCAACCTTCTTAGATCCTTCCCATATCACCGTTTCCTTAGTAAGGATAGCAACCACTTTAGAAAAAATCGGTCCATCATAAACAAAGCTATGATATTCTCCTGCTTCTCCCATCGGACAGACTTCTTCTAACTTAATCTGTTGATAAAATGATTCATCAATCTCTCTGCCTAGCCAACTATCAGATAAACAATCAGGGCGGACTCTTATCACTTTAGCTCTATATCCACGCTGAATAAACGAATGTAGAAGTGCATCCACTTCCTCTTTCTTCCTCCATAATGGATAGATAGCCTGTAATCCTACTGATGAAGCAAGCTTCTCTCCCCAGTCTTTATGCGGTCTAAAATAAATGTCTCCAAAGGCGATAGCCTCTAAATCATATTTTAACTTCAATTGCTTTAACTCTTCTACAAATCTATCTGTATAATTATCTATGTCTGTCTCAATAAAATGGATGGGTATACCTAATGATTCACTTTGTTGTACTAACAGATTTGTTTTTTCTCCATGTCCGTGTGTTCTTTTTTCAGATCGTTGTTTTGTTGTAATCAATACTTCAACACTTATTCCATTTGCTAGTAAGTAGTCTAACGCCAAACAAGCGTCCTTCCCCCCACTCCAAGATAAAGCCGTTTTTCCCATGTAATCCCCCTTTTAATAAACTGAATATTCTTATAATGTATCATACTCCTTTCACTCTTTAGCAGCAAATAAACTGTTTGCAGGGCAATCTTATACAAGAATAGCAAGTGCCTGTTATTCATCAACGGATACCCCTTCACTTTTCTCTGTAAAATAACGTTGAAAAGAATGGCGAAAAATAACTAAAACATAAAAGCAAGTGAATACAAAAAGGAGTAGACTCAATGAAATAATGATATTTTTTAATGGGATGAGATTAGTCATCAGCATGATGACACTTAAATAACTTACTTGTAGCATACTTTGCAGTAATTGAAAAATACTTGTCACTCTGCCCATCATTTCTACCGGTATATTATTTTGATAAAAAGTTAACGCTCCAGCATTTAAGAAACTATTAAAAAAACCTAGTAGAATAAAGCTGCTCATTACAGCCGTAAATGACGAGGATAAGGAGTAGAAAACATATCCAATTGCCATCATGAACATTCCACAGGCAATCATTGATCGGATAGATAATCTATTTGCAATAATGGTTAATACAAAAGCGCCAGCAACCGATCCTATCCCCGTAATACTCAGAAGAAAGCTATAATCAGTTTCAGAAAGACCAACTACAGTTTGAATAAAAGCGACCTCTTGTGCATCCATAATATAGGCAATGATCATTAGAGATAAATAACCTAAGTAGACAAAGCTGACATATTTCTCTTTTTTTAAGAAGGTAAAAACGCTGATGAAATCTTCCTTTACTCTGTTAACTGTTAATCGAGGAATCTCCGTCTTCTTCTTATCAACATCTGGTAGAAAGCAAATAAAGACGGCTGCGATGACAAAAAACAAACTAGTTAACAAAAGAGTCACCTCTACTGATGTCAAAAAGATCAATACACCGGCTATAGCTGGCCCAATAATAAAAGCACTGGATGATGTGACCGAACGGAATGTATTGAACCTTTTTCTTTTCTCATAAGGGACTATCATCGTTGTATAGGTTATTGAGGCAGGGACAAAAAATGACTGGCCCACACTTACAACAATTAAAATCAGATACAAGGAGGTTATATTTGTTGCGAAGAACATGGTCACAATTAATAAAGCACGTAAAACATAAGTAATCATCACGATTTTCTTTTTACTACGATAGTCTATAAAACTACCTGTCCACAACTTTGTAATGATGTTGATGATTGGAGAAATCACCCATAGACCAGCGACAGCCGCTGCTGAACCGTCTGTTACTTTGTACACTAGTACATTAATTGCAGCCAAATATACAAAACTACCAATATGCGCACTAGAAAGTGAGAATAATAAAATGATTGGTTTTTTCCATTCTTTCACTTTATGTAATGATATCAATTGTCGCGCAAATCTCCTTTTCACTAAATTTCTAAGACTGATCTATTTACAAATAATAGCACAAATATCCTCAACAAAATAAGCAAGTTTAAAATCATCTAAATTTTCTTTCATTTTATTACATAATACTGTAAGGACACATTTTATGAAAGCGGGAAAGGCATGGTTCTGCAAAAGCTTAGGAGACTATATCTCTCGGTTGATTATAGGTTCTTTCAATAACTACTTGTTTTTCTGGTTCTCTCACTTCTTCCCATCTCCATCTATCATCGTTTTATAACATTAGGTGATCATTCGCTCGAAAAATATTCCAAAATGGTTTAGTCCTTACGAAATATTGCATGTCCTCTACGCTTTCATTTAAGATAGTAGAGAATGTACATATTTTGCACAAAGAAAGGGTTTTCCAATTGAGTTCAACATTCTCTATTTTCTTACCAGCTCTCATCTTTTTTATTCTCTTTATTGTGATGGTCTTTGTTCTTAACAAATACTCCAGTAGTAAAATTGCAACCATTGCCTTTACAATTGTCGGGTTATTAATCTTCATTTACATTCTGTTTTTTATATTCACTTTTGTCCTTTAAAATAGATTCCCTTAGCGAAGAAAAGCAGGTGCAAATCACAAACGGTTTGCACCCTTTTTTTAATGTAGCTTTGAAATAAAGTTTTAGCAAAAATACCTCGCTAACCCTTATTTTACGATAAATAAGGATAATCCATTTGAACAAAAGATTGATCAAAAAGGATTCTTCTTTAGCAGACTTAAGTTTGGTTTTTATAAAAAAGTTTGATCATTTTCTACCTGTGATGCTCAACAATCGAGCCCGTTTGCGGAAGATTAAATTAATGTTTTTTCTTTTTCTTTTAGTTGCTTCACTGGTGCACCAATTACTTAATCTTGTCATTAAAAATCCTTTAACGGGCTAATTCATCGTTATCTATTCCTCTTACAATAATTTCGTATGTTTCATCTTCTTGAAGTAAGTTGGGTAATTTATTTGATTCTATAATTGCATTAGCATCTTTAATCAATTCACTTAAATGTTGATCATTATCTAAATCTGAATCTTGTATAGAAGTTTTTAAAATATATTTTATAGGTTTAGGATTGAAATCTATTGCTATACCCGTATATTGAGCATAATTCACTTTTAATTTTCCATCCATTTTTGAAACAACTTCTATCCATTTATTCTCAGGGTGGCCAACTTCAACAGCAGATGAATTAAAAATAAAGACGTTGGCATTTTCTCCATTTAGAAAGAAAAAAAATTAAAAAAATAGCTCTTATCACTTCAATATTGTGTTTTCTTTCTTGTTTTTTAAGCTCAATTATTTCTTTATATTTTTGTTGTACTCTTCCCTTTTTGAATCTATTCTCATAAGGAGACTCCTTAAAAGTTAGAATTTAGAACCTAATTAATTATTGTGACCATTACAATCATGCATATAATATCATTAATATCCAGCCTCAAGGAAAGCTCCTTCCCTTAATGGCCCTTACACGAGAAAGAGACGTACCTAAATAAGCGTAGCCGATTGCTTAATAACAATTATTTCAAAATTCGCAATATAACTCAATCCTTTTATACATTAAATAAGGCGTATTCCTTGCTCAAGAAATGTACTTCTATTGCGGAAGATATGTTTATTCAATTTTTAGGACAGGCTTAAAATAATTTTTTACAACTTTAATATTATTAGTACGTGATATCTTTCATACGAGAACGGTATTCTATACTTTGTATACTAGTTTTCTAGCTAATTAAGCTTTCTTTAAAAAGTTAGATCATCAATTTCATTATTACGATTTTCCCAGTCGCGAATTATTTTCATCTCGTTGTTAGTTGTGACTGTTATTTCTCCTTTTCTATCTATAGATTCTTCAGAACCATTATCGGAAAAAGTCAAATGTAATGTGTATTTATATTTTTCTGTCTCTTCTTCTGATTCGACTTTTTCAAGAGTAATATCATCTAAAGCGATGCTGTTATTTGTTTTAGATGCAACTTCAGCAGGTATATCGAAAGCCCTATTGGCAAATTGTTTCTCATATTCTTCATCAGATAAGAAAGGTTTCACTTTTTCCCCTATTTCATCAGCAGTAGGGGGGTTTTTAGGATCTTCGATTGTATACTGGTAGGATTTATATTGACTTAAAAATTCTTTAACTTCTTTTTCATCTGCGTTACTACTGCTATTACTATCTTCTGAACATGCTGAGATAAAAAACAGACACATAAATGTAACTGTAAATAAGATGATTCGTTTCATATTGATCATCGCCTCCTTTTACACCAATTATATACTAAATTAGGAATAAAAGGATTATTATATCGAGTCGTACCAGCGAAGCTGACACCACTCGATATAAGGGAATGTCAAAGGTTATATTACGTTGTTTAAGTTAAATGCTGCAATACACATACTCCCATTCTGTAGGAAAGGGTAACATAAATGTTGCTAAATGAAGATTCTTTAGCAATAAAGTTATATAAAAATCTAAGTTTTATACAACAAACGCGCCGGATAACAGAAGAACTTCAATAAACTATTTTTATCCTTCTCGAGATTTTGATATATAATAATTTAATGGTCCTGCAAAAATTAATCCCGCGAGAACAGTCCCCAAGAAGACTGCCGAATATGAGAATAATTCAATGTCACGATCAAAAAAGTAATTCGTAATAATGCGGAGTATAGTAATAATAACTGGAAATCCAAGTGACCAAAATAACATTATTTTTAAACCTTTAGACATTACTTTTCTCCCTTCCCCAAGAAAACTTTTTCAACTAAATGGCCGGATTCTGACACAACTTATGCCATTAAGCGCCCGATTCCAGAATACTATAGATTCTAACCTTCGGCATCTGCCTTTGTTCTATGAACAGTGCCAAATGGATGCTCAGGCGGTGCATAGATTGTGTAGAGTTTTAACGGGATGTTGCCTGTATTCGTTAAATTATGCCACATGCCAGCAGGGACCATAATAGCAGAATCATCATGCACATTCCTTACAAAGTTTAACTGATCTCTACTCTCGCCCATTTGTACAAATCCCTGACCTTCCTCAATACGTAAAAATTGATCTACGTCAGGATGAACCTCTAGACCAATATCTTCTCCGACGTTGATACTCATCAAGGTCACTTGTAGATTATCTCCAGTCCATATAGCAGTTCGGAATGTGTTGTTTTGCCTAGCAGCTTGATTAATATTTACGACAAAAGGGTCTTTTCCATGGTCATTTAATATGGAACGAGTATATCCCTGAGTGTTTGGATATGGCCAATATTGATTTGCATAGCCCACACTATAAGACATATTTCCATAGCCAGGACCAAACATTTTATCATGATTACACATTGGCCCATTACTATAATAAGGGTTCGAATAATAAGGATACATATAAAAAGGGTTATTCATTAAAACATTCCTCCAAAGACATATGATTATAAACCATCATATGTCCCGCGTGTTTAGAAGGTCATTGCTAATTCTTATTCCGTTATCTGGCCCGATTGTTGAATATCGTCATGTAATTTTCACCAAAATCCCTCTTCAGGCAATGTATATTCAAAGGGGTAAATCTTCGCATCTTTTTTTACAAACGTCGCTATTTTATTTTAAATCCCCATTTAATTTAGGAGATTTTAAACTAGCACAAATATCAATAACAAACATAATTATTTAACTTTTCATTGATCGTGTCATAAACACACTATTAGGATCTTCCTTATAGTGGTCAAATGGTTGGCAATACTGAAATCCTCTACTTTCGTACAATTTTCTAGCCGGTTCAAAAGAGTCCATCGAACCTGTTTCTAGACTTAAACGCAAGTACCCCCGCACATTTGCTTCATGAATTAAATGATCTAATAGTTTTCCTGCTACTCCTTTACGTAAGGCATATTTAGCTGTTCTCATCGATTTGATCTCACCATGGCGGTTGTCTATCTCTTTTAAAGCTGCACAACCAACGAGCATACCAGATTCCCAGCAGCTCCAAACGGTCACAGAAGGATGTTTTAAACCATCTAAATTCAATGCATGTGTACTCTCTGGCGGTGATTGACTACTCATATCGGTTAAATGTTCCATTATCAATTGTTGAATAGCTGTACCTGATAAATCATCGATCATCAATTCCATCATCTGTTGTCCCCTTGAATTCTTTTTCTATTATCATAATGTTTTCTGCTATTATTTTTCAATAACTACTTTGCGAAAGATCATTTGATAGCTAAAAGCAAGTACGAGGATACTAGCAAGCATAAAGTAGACACGCTCATACTGAATATATAGTGGCAATTCCTTCTGAAGATTCATTAATAACCCACATAATGTCACTCCAATTCCTCCACCAATAAATTGAAGTAGTTGTAACAACCCCATTCCTGCACTATTCATTTCAACTGATAATAGATAAGCTGTCTCATTAGCTACGCTGCTATTCAACATTGAAAAACCGATACTTGCAAAAATGTAAGCACCCATAATAGAGTACGGATTGTAAGCTGCTAAAAAAGCAAACAGTAATGAGGCGAGCAGTAACGTTAATTGGCCGAGAGAAATAAAACGCTTGCTTCCATATAAATCAATCAACTTACCAATATAGGGGCCAGCAAACATAGCGATAATGGCACCTGGAAATATCAATAGTCCCATAACGATTGGATCTTTATGATGTAAATCCCCTAAAATGAGTGGCATCATAAATAAATTAGAAAAATGAAAAATAAAGCCTGATAAGCCAATGATTAATAATCGAATATAGTCCTTATTTAATAATAATTGCGGGAAAATAAATGGCTGTTTCTGTTTCCACAAATAGAACAATGTAATGATTGCTAAACCTACAAATACGGCGCAGAACAAAAATGATGTTTGAGAGATAGTTAAAAGGGCGGCAATGGTTGTACAACTAGTAAGCAAGCAGCCATATATATCAAAGCTACCTTCCCTACTTTCATTTTTCGGAGACAATTGCATCAAAATAGGCAAAAAGCCAAGAACCATTAGCGGTATAAGAAACAAGTAATTCCAGCCAAAGAATTGTGTTGCTATCCCGCCTACTACTGGACCTAAACCAAAGCCTAATGCTGCACCGGAACCAATCATGGCAATTGATTTTGCTCGTTGTGATATCGGCACAAATTTACTAGCAATGATCATAGATAATCCTGGAACTGCTCCAGCACCAACCGCTTGGAAGATTCGTGCAAATAAAAGGATAATAACATTTTCAGCAAAAAATCCAACCAGCGATGAACATATAAATATAGTAAGTCCAATTAGGAGCAGTTTTTTTATAGAAATATAATCAGATAATCTACTAAATGTGAGAGTGAAAATGGCAAAAGCTACTGAGTATCCAGAAACCATCCACGAACCGATAATAGGCGTAATATTTAAATCTGTTATGATATTTGGTAAGGCAATATTAAACATTGTTGTGTTCATAACGACAAATCAACTACAAAAACAGAGTGCTAAAATTAACTTTTTATATTGTGGGTTTTCTTGCTTTTGAGCGCTCGTTCGAGCATAAGATACAACGACCATGCCTTTTCACCCCCTTTTTATTATTTTCTGATTATTAATAATTATACAATAATTAAACTTTGATTCCTATTATTCCGCTTTTCGAAAGGAAACAAGAGACAATTTTTTTGGCTTGAGGTTCTTGTTAGGAGTTTTTGAACTTAAGTTAACTCAGCTAACCTTGTTTTCATTTTTATTTTTTCGTTCTGAGTGACGCACTTATCTTTTCTGTTCTGCTCTCATCTCTATTTTTTGCTTTCGTATCAGTACTTCCTTTTTGTAAATAAAGTGACAATAAACAAACACACCTATTCGCCCGAAGGTACTATGAATAGTTCATAACCGCTCGGCAAAAAAGTATTTGAAACGAAGTGATGTGATTCAATTGGTTACATAAAAAGGACTCTCTTATCAATGAAGAGAGTCCAAAATTACTTATGTTGTAAAAATAAACTTAGTTGTACTGCCCCCTTTGGATGACTCTACCTCTAGGCGTGCATCCATTCTTTCCTTCAACTCGGGAACATGGGAAATGATACCAACTAGTCTTCCGCTACTCTGGATTTCGATGAGTGATTCAATCGCTTGTTCTAATGATTCAGGATCAAGTGTACCAAAACCTTCATCAATAAACATCGTTTCCATCGAAACGCCACCTGCATGTGATTGAACTACATCAGCAAGACCTAATGCTAGAGCAAGAGAAGCCTTAAAGCTCTCCCCACCTGATAATGTTTTAACATGTCTTTCCTGTCCCGTGTACTGGTCAAATACAAGTAGTTCTAACCCACTTTGTACATTCCCTTTGGAACGATCCGTTTTTCTCGTTAATTCATATCTTCCGTTCGTCATTTTATATAAACGTAAATTGGCTTGAATAAGAATATCATCTAAGAAAGCCGCTAAAACAAAACGCTCAAACGTCAATCTATACGTATTTTGTCCTTTCGAAATATCAGATAAATGACCAATGAGGCGATAACGTTCTTCTAGACCAGCAATTTCTTCATGGATACTTTCTAAAAGTGTATATGCCTTTTCATTATCTCTTTTTTTATACATAAGTTGATTGTATTGCTCATTTTCAAATTGAATCTTATCAACGAGTTCGTTTAATTTCAATTCAATTTGCTCAAGGTCTGGTTTCATTACATCTCTTAATTGATTCGTCAACTCATTTAAGCGGTCATTAACCGAACGAAATTCTTCACGATACGAGCGGATCTCTTGAGCGATTTGTTCACGCAGCTCTTCTGAAATCTGTGCATTGGCATATTCACTATAGCTTTGAAAGCCTTGTTCATGCATTCGATTAACAAAGTCCGTTCTTTCCTGATCTAATTGTCCTTGTAAGTGGTCATATTGTTGAGTGAATGTTTCATACCGCGATTTCAAAATGGTTAATTGTTTAGTAACTTTTTCTTTCTGTTCTTCTGCAAACTTTAATTGCTCTTTTAATGTCTGCAATTGTTCCTGTTTATTTTGTAAAGCCATTTTGTATTGTGGTAAAGAACGCAAGTCTTCAGGAATAATCTTAATCAACCTTTGCAGTGAAGTATGATGTTTTATATATTCATTGTTTAAATCGAGGATAGATTGGTTAAGCGTAGCTGTTTTTTCTGCATACTGAATTTCCTCTTCTTCTAACACTATGATTTTTTCTTGACATTCCTTCAACCTGGATTTTTCTTTTTCTAGTTGATTTTTCCGTTGCATTTTTTTTCTTTCGTTTTCTTCCACTTCTGCTAAAACTTCTTTGGCATTTTCTAATGTGAGAAGGGGTAAATGCTCTGATTGTATTTCTCGCAATAATTTCGCAATTGATTTTTCGATAAATTCAAGTTTAGATTGTACTTGGTAGTATGCTTGCTCAGCCGCTATTTTTTCCTTTTCAATGTCTAATACTTGATGTTTAGCTGCATTTAAATCCTCTTCAGTTGGAATGGTTTCATGACCATTGGCAATTGACGGATGATGAGTAGAACCACAAACAAGACATGGTTCTCCTTGTTGAAGCTGCCTTGCTAGAATACTTGCTTGCCCTTCTATCAACTTTTTCTCGAGTTCGTCCTGAAGTGATTTACTATCATTCAGGCGAGCAATCGCATTTTGTAGATATTTGTCCTTTTCTTTATAAGTTTCCTTTTCAATCACTAATTCACTCTCTAATTGTATAAGTGATTGTATTTGTTTGCTTTCGTATTTTAGTTGATGAAGATGTTGTTCTATTGATAGCATATGCTCTTGGCTTTTCTCAAGCTCTAGCTTCTCTGCTTTTACTTTCTTTAATTCCTGCTGTAAATGATCAAGTTTTTGTTGGTTTTTCTCTATCTCGTTCTTTTTGCTTGTCATTGCATGATCTAAAAAAGAGACCTTTTGCTCTGTGTCAGCAAAAATTTGTATATCATCATGTAAATTTTTTAATGACAACCACTCCGATTCTACTGTTTCTCTTTCTTTCTCACGGAGCAATTCCTTTTCTAATGCTTTATTTGCATACAGTAGCCGTTCCTGCTGAATTTTTTCTTCACTTTGGACTGATTGCATTTGCTCGGAAATATGATTAATTTCTTTTTTTAGACGATGGCAATGTTGTTCCTGTTCGAATAAGACAGCTGCCTTGTACGCCGATGATAAATCTTTCTCTTTCTTCGACATTATTTTCTCATTATCTTTTAGCTGTTCATACCTTTCCGTTAATCTTTCCTTTAATGTGAACTGTTCAATCAACCGATTTCCTTCTATTTTCTTTTGCTGATATTCTAAACTAGTATTTTCAAGCTCTTTTATCTTTTTTGACCAGTCAATTATTTTCTCTTCCATTAGTGCCAATTCTTCTGATAAAAGTTTCACAAACTGATGATGATTGATAGACTGGAACTGATCCTCATCTAGTATTCTCTGTAACTCTTGATTCATAACTGCATGAATTTGCTGAGCGGTTCTCTGCTTTTGCTCGATTTTCGCTTCCACATTTTTTCGCAGTTCAGCTGCTTCATCTTTTAATCTTTCTTCTATTCTTTTATATATCTCTGTATGAAATAGTTTTTGCAGAATGACTTCCTTTTCTTTACTATCTGATGTGAGTAACTTTCGGAACTCTCCTTGTGGAATCATCAATATTTGCCTGAATTGATTGCTATCAATAAGCATGATTTCTTTAATTTTCTCATCTACATCGCGCACATTCGCAGCTAATTGCTGTTGTGTACCATCTTTAGCAATCGAATATAATTCTGCCTTTGCTCCAACGGTTGTGAAGCCATCCCCTCTCTTTTTTTTCTTCAACTGCTGAGGGGAGCGAACAATATAGAATTGTTTCTCTTTGATTGTGAATGTGAGCGATACTTCCGTTATCAATTCTTCTTCTGCAAACTGACTACGTAAGTCTGCACCCATGCGATCTTCCCCACTTGCTTTACCATAAATGGCAAAGGTTATACCGTCAAAAATAGTTGTTTTTCCCGCTCCTGTTTTTCCGGATATAACAAACATTGAACGACCGCCTAATTGAGTAAAGTCAATCTTTTCTTTCCCCGCATATGGTCCAAACGCTTGCATTATTAGTAACTGTGGCTTCATTGGCCAACTCCCTCCCTTCTCATTTTTTCTATTACATCAACGATAATATTTTGCTTCTCCTTAGTGAATTCAGCGGTTGTTACTTCTTGATAAAAATGCGTAAATAGCTCAAGTTCACTTTTTCTCTCATCGGTTAAAATATTTAAGTGAGTCTTCTTTTTCATATCCTGCAACGTACGTTTTCGCTCTAAATGAAGAATATTTGGGTATATTTGCCGTAATTTGTTAATAGGATCAATCAATGCTCCATCATCTAATAGAGTAACTTTTAAATAATCATCCTTTTTCTGTTCACTATAATAACCCTCATCTAATAACTCTTCTAAATAGCCCTCAATTTCTCTCATATCTCGGAGCGGCTTTAAACTTTTCCGCTCTAATTGAAAGGTACCATTTTCATTCATCTCAACAATTGAAACCGATTTTTGTTGTTTGGCCTCTGAGAAAGAATATTTCATCAGAGACCCAGCATATTTAATTTTGTCATGTGATATCGCATCTGGACTATGTAAATGTCCAAGAGCTGTGTAATTAAATAAATCGAAGTTACTGGCACTTACACAACCTGAACCACCAACTGATAATATTCGCTCTGAATCTGTCGTTTCTCCTCCAAGTACGAATGCATGGCCAACGAGCACATTTGGCTCATTATGATTCATGTTCTTGTCTATTTTTTCAATAATCGCTTTCATTGCTTCTTCATGAGAGCTAATTCGATCATCATTGAAAGCATATTTTACTAAACCTGGTTCGGCAAAAGGGACAAGATGAAAATTCACTCCCTTAATATTCACACTTTCAACCGTGTCAGTCAGCTTTCCAGCTAAGTAAAAATTACTTTGTTGGTACCACGAACTGCCAAATGACAATCGTTCTGCACTATCATGATTTCCGCCAATTGCCACAATGGGGACACCTAATTTTACATTGATTGTGAATAATACTTCATTTAATAATTCAACCGCAGCAACTGGCGGGACAGATCGGTCATAAAGGTCACCTGCAATCACTAAACAATCTGGTTGTTCTTCTTCGACAAGCTTAACTAATTGCTTGAGCATATACCGTTGATCTTCTGTCATATAAACCCCATGAACAAGCTTGCCTAAATGCCAATCAGCTGTATGGATAAATTTCATTTATTTTCCCTCTCTTCTATGTATCTATGTTTAGCTACTGAAACCTTCATTAAATACTGGATTTTAGATTGCTTTTCTCCACATTGTGATTGTACCTTCAATATTTATAAATCTTAATGTCGAACTTCTATAGGTAACCGAATGCTTCGGTACATTGGTAATAGTCATCAATACAGCATGCTACGCGAGGCATGATTGATGATATATGTTAGTCCATCACGAATCGGTAATTTGTAACTTTTGGTACTTCCAATTTATTTAATAGAATAAAAGATTCGCTCTCAAATTGGAACAATGGATGATTACACGCAACGACAACATATTGTGCCTGTCTCCATAAACGTAATAATGCCCATGCTTCTGCTGATTTTATTTGTAATGGGTAAAACCAATATCCATTTGATTTTGCTCGAGTTTTTTAACAATATAACTTTTATTAAATGATCAAATTGTAGATGAATATCCTAATGATGATATTTGTTGGCTAAGTAATAAATATTGCCGCAACCAAAACAATTCAGCTCTAGCTACGGTAATAAATGTCTTGAGTTTCCTTCATGCCATAGCACGAAACCACTTTTCTCTCCATTTTATCACAAATAATCTTGTATTATTACAAGCTATACCTTACTACCTTTTTCCTATTACATGATTACTTTTTTCTATTTCAGTTCTCGGAAAAATTCATCTAGCATGAAAACAAATAAAGGAATACAAAGACTAGAGCGAGCATTAATACAATTAGATGTCATTATTTCATTAGTAAAGTATGTAAACAGAAAAATGAACTGATCCAAACTGATAAGAAAATTGGTCACTTAAACTGTTAATGGCTAGAACGTGGGATGGTACAGAGCTGGTCTTTTATGATCTGTATTATCCAAATGATGGATGAGTTGTCTTCATTCATGGATGTTAACATTCTTTCTGAAGGCTGTTTTCGTAAACTTTGTTGTTTTTGGTTATGGTTATTTTTGTAAACTAAGAACAATTGTTCTATAATAAAAATAAATATGGAGGTGTGATTTATGAGACCTAACCTTACGAAAGATATTAGTGTAGAAAGTTTTAAAGATTTCTATTGGTTAAAGGAAGAATTACAATCTTTTTGTCGAGAAAACGGAATAAGTGCTTCTGGTTCAAAAATAGAAATTTCCAGTAGGATTGAAATATTTCTTCGGACAGGAGAGATAAAAAACCTCTCAGAAAATCAAAAGTGAATAAGAAGATGGAACCTCAAGTAGATTTAAGTTTTGATACAGTTATTACGGAAAACCATCGTTGTAGTCAAAATGTTAGAGCGTTTTTTAAGACAATTATCCCGAAATTTCATTTTTCCACCTATATCCAAAATTATTTTAAAAACAATGTTGGAAAAACGTATCGTGATGTTGTAAACGCTTGGTATGAGGAGGAAGAACGAAAAAAAGACCCTTCGTATACGAAAAACATTGCACCTCAATTTGAATACAACCTTTTCATTCGTGACTTTTTTGCTGACCCAGAAAACCAAGGGAAAAGTCGTGAAGAAGCAATTGAAGCCTGGTATGAAACGAAGAAACTTCCTGGAAGCAATAAATATATATCTAATAATTAGTTAAGCACTTCTCAACATTTTTACTGTGATGTGATTTAACTTTCGACAAACAGAAACAAGTATTTGTTTTCCTTTTTCAAGCCAACTGAACCAATAAAGTTAAGTTGGCTAATATTTAGTAGCCAAACCCTGGAACCGCACCATCCAACCTTTTAGATGGCTATCTTGTTAAATGTGATAGATACCCTTCTTTAAATGTGTACTGATAAAGAAAATAATGAGTCCTGTGGATCAAGAACAACCTAAAAAGATACATATATAAAATTAAGTATGGTGGAAAAACTTTGCAAAGAAGTAACACAAGAGATTATTGATTAATGAGGGAATGTGGAGAGAGTTTCAAGCATCACCCGTACCTACTTTTGATATGGCACATCTTAATGAATGTAGCTCGGCGTCCCATTAAGTGAAAAAGAGCAACTATTATCTTCATATATAAAAACAGCCTAACATATGTTAGGCTGTTGATTATCGAATTATAATTTATTAACGTTAGCCGCTTGAGGTCCACGAGCACCTTCAACAACTTCGAAAGAAACTTCTTGACCTTCATCTAGTGATTTGAATCCTTCAGATTGGATTGCAGAAAAATGTACGAATACATCATTTCCGTCTTCGCCTTCAATAAATCCAAAACCTTTTTCTGCGTTAAACCATTTTACTTTACCGTTTTTCATAACAAAAAATCCTCCTTATGGTTGAAGAAACAACCATATAAAAATTCACCTTTAATCATCGTACTTACAAAGACCTATCCAATCCTAGGAAAAGCTTTCTTCATATATCACTAATGAGTAACGGTTAAATTAAATTTAGCATCTATCCCCATCACTGTCAACAAATTACGCTCTTATTCTTTTAGCTTTTCGGGCAAGCTTTGAATCGATTGAACAACTACATCTAACTTCGCCTCAATGCGATAAAGTAAAAACAATGTCACAATGATAGGAAAGCCGACTTCACTGATCATTTTAACAAGCTCACTCACATATTCCCCTCCCAAATATAACGTAATAATAAATAGAAGATCAATTAAAAAGTGAACCTCTTCCCTTGCAAGAGGTAGAGGTTCACCTAAAAATGCAGCTTGGTAACAATCAACCGATATTACTCTAACTCATAATCGGTAACGGTTCTTTCTACAAGTCTTGCACCTTTAACATTAGTAAGCTTTCCTTTTGTAGATTGAACCGCCTCTGAAGCAATCATTTCTTCCATTACCGAAATGACCTCAGCGATGTCTATTGGTTCTTTAGGGTCATCAACCGAAATGGTCGAAACACTTCCATCTGACGTTCCAAAGGTTAACTCTAACTTTTTAGTCATTTTTTATTCTCCCCTTTAAAATATTATGATTGTAAAATATCATGGTTGTCATTTCGTTGGATGGAAACAAGTGGTGATTGTGCCAACGATCCATACGCCTCGGCAAATCGATACAATTGATCAGCGGTAGCTTCTGCCATCACATGACTAAAAGTTTTTACCTTATACTCCACTTCCCCCTTTTCATTCACACCTGTCTCAAAACTTAATCGAAGCTTTGAATCAACTAAAATAGTTTGTGCCATATTCTCTCCCCCCTTTCATTCCTTATATACAAGTGGAAAGGTAAAAGAGACAGGCTATCATGAGAAATAATCAAATTAGGCTACTCAAAAGATGCTTTCATTGATGAAAATTTTGAGATTATTCATCACTATCTCACACAACAGAAAACCTAAAATAAGCATTTATTTATTACTATTTCTAGTATTCTACGAAAAATAATACTTTTCTCCTTCTAAACATAGTGCAAGCGAACAAGCAATCTTATGCGGTTTTCATAAAATATTTAATAGCCGGAATAAGGAGGTGTTGACATGAATCTTGTGCAATTTTTGAACCAAAATTATTTTGTATTAATACCGGCGCTTTGGCTCATTGGACATGCACTCAAACAGACCCCTATTATCCCTGATTGGACAATCATTTGGATCTTGTTTATATGTTCTATCGGTATTGGGAGCATCGGATATGGTTTTTCTTTGGATGCGATTGTTAACGGTATTATTGCAGCAGGTATCGCTGTTTTTGGTCATCAGGTTTTGAAACAAACAAAGGAAGGGATAGTGATAAATAAAAAACCAGATAACAAGGGCTGATATTTGAGGAGGTATGGTGTTCGTGAGAGTAAAGGCTGCCGGCATGTTCGGTAGCCTTTATTTTGTTTCTAATTGGGCATAAAAAAAGACCACAAGTTTCAAGTGCTTGTGGCCAAAGTAGATCAAAAGATCTAATAGGGAGGAGATCTTACACAATTATAGTATGTCCACATCTTGACTTTGTTTGGACAAACATCCCCGGCGAATTCATTATTTTATATAAAAATTGGTTCACTATATGCCTTTCTTGTGACACCAGTAGAAATGGCCGCTTCACTAACTGCTTTTGCCACATTGTTCGCTACATTGATATCAAATGGATCTGGGATAATATAGTCCTTAGTAAGTTCTTCTTCGTTAATGATGCCCGCTATTGCATAAGCAGCCGCAATTTTCATTTCCTCATTAATTACTTTTGCTCCTACATCTAATGCCCCTCTAAAAATTCCTGGAAAAGCTAATACATTATTCACTTGATTAGGAAAATCAGATCGGCCAGTACCAATGATGGCTGCTCCTGCATCTTTGGCTTCATTTGGCATGATTTCTGGACTTGGATTAGCCATCGCAAAAATGATCGCATCACGATTCATTGTTTGTACCATTTCTTTAGATAATACACCTACTGCAGAGACTCCAATAAACACGTCCGCCCCATTAATGGCCTCTTTTAACGTACCTGATAGAGACTTACTGTTTGTTATTTTGGCCATCTCTTCTTTAATCGCGTTCATACCCTCTTCTCTTCCGCTATAAATCATTCCTTTCGTATCACAAAGAATCATTTCTCTAACGCCCAATTTTCTTAATAATTTTATAATTGAGATCCCTGCTGCACCTGCACCATTTACGACTATTTTTATTTCATCAAGGTTTTTCCCTACAACCTTCAAGCTGTTGATTAAACCAGCTACTGTTACAATTGCCGTACCGTGTTGATCGTCATGGAAGATAGGAATTCCACACTCTTCAATTAATCTTTGTTCAATTTCAAAACATCTAGGTGCAGATATATCTTCAAGGTTCACACCTCCAAATGATGGCTCTAATAATTTCACCGTACGGATAATCTCCTCTACATCATTGGTTTGAAGACAGATCGGCACTGCATCGACATTGGCAAATTCTTTAAAAAGAATCGCTTTTCCCTCCATAACAGGTAAAGATGCCTGTGCACCAATATTTCCAAGTCCTAATACGGCACTACCGTCTGAAACGACTGCGACCATATTGCCCTTACTCGTATATTCGTAAGCTTTCTCTTCATTTTCAGCGATCTTTAAGCAAGGTTCAGCTACACCTGGAGAATACGCCAAACTTAAATCTTCTTTCGTTCTTACCGAAACCTTTGTGCTAATACTTAATTTTCCCTTATGCAAACGATGAAGTGCTAATGCTTTCTCCTTTAATTCCATATAATAACCCTCGCTTATTTATTTTAATATTCAGATAATAAAAATCAACTACTTTGTATGATTTTAAAAAAATTGAGAGAAGCAACCTTGTATACATCTTCATTTACAAAGCGCTTCCCAATATTGTTTAATATTTTTCTAATAACTCAATGATGACTTTAAAAGTTGAAGTTGTGTCCATATAAGCATATCTGCCTTTTCCGTTATAAAAATTTCCTCTTTGAATAACAGGATAACCCATTTCTTCTAGAAGAGTAATCTTTTCATCCATATCTTTTACAACAAAGGATATATGGTGGACACCTTCACCATATGATTCTAAATGAGTCTTCCATGTGCTTGGTGCTTTTCCAGGTTCGATTAATTCAATTTCTAATAATGGTGTACGAATGAACATATAGCGACTATCTGCTTCCGTAGCTTCACCGTTATATACAACTTTTGTTATGTCACTTTTCCCTGATTGAATCACTGCTGGTTTTTCTATGCCTAACAATTGACAATACTTATCTGCTGCTCTGTCTAAATCTTTTACCACAATAGCCAGTTGTTCCACAACATTTGTACCTAATAGTGGCTTATCTTCTCCCGCTTTGTATGTAGTATCCCTAGGTTCTGCGCTTTCTAACAATTCAATCAAAGTTTTCGTTTCATTCGCGGTATCAACATAAACGTACCTACCATCACTTGATGTAAACTCACCTGATTGAAGAAGTGGATAACCGTTTTTTTCGAGGTTCGGCAAATGATTTTGAATCTTATCAACATCAACGGCAATATGATGGATTCCTTCTCCTATCTCGTTAAGAAATTCACGCATTGTTCCCGGTTCCATATTAGGTTCGATGAGTTCAAATTGAACAGTCGGTGTATTTAGAAATGCTAGTTTACTCTGAGAAGCGGTCGGCTTTCCTTTATATATTACTTTAGATACTTCCTCATCACCTGTTAAAAACCAGCCAGGATTAGGAATACCTAACAATTTCGAAAAATCAGCTGAGGCTTTTTCAATATCATTGACAACAAAAGCTAATTGATTAACTTCTTTACTACCAAGAAGTGGCTGCATTTTTGTATTTGATTCCATTATCATTCATCCCTTTCTTAACTAAGACCTCTGATGGCAAGACCGCCATCACTTGAAATGGCTTCGCCAGTAATGGCGCGTGATTTACTTGAAGCTAATAATAAATATGGACCGACATGATCATCAGCATTCATTGCAATTCTTAATGGGTTTCTCGTTTTTATGCTTTTTGCTTTCGTATCATTGTCGATTTCTTTCACAAACGGTCTTAAAGGTGTGATGACATTAAGTGATGTTAATGTCCCACCTGGGCTAACTGCATTCACTCTGACATCTGGCGCAAGCTCAAATGCCAATTGTCTCATTAAACCTATTTGCGCATGTTTACTAGCGGTGTACCATACCCCACCACCATCAGGGTAAAATCCAGCACCAGAAACGGTAAAAATGATATTACCTTTTGTCTTTTTCAATTCATGAAGTGAAGCTTTCGCACCGTTAAAATACCCTTTTACATTAATGTTCATTAATAATTCATAAGCATCATTCATGGCTTCAGCCGTCACATTTTCGAATTTTGCAAACCCATCGAACACCCCTGCATTAGCAATAAAGACATCTAGTCTCCCAAATGTTTCAACCGCTTGATATACAGCTTTTTCGTGGTCTTCAAAATGAGTCACATCTCCTTCTATACAAATCACCTGCTCACCATATTGTTCCTTGATTGCAGCTAATCCGTCTTTTGAGCGATCAAGAATCGTCACGTATGCTCCTTCTTTCAGAAATGAGTCCACCACAGCTCTCCCAATACCTGATGCCCCACCAGTTATATAAAGTGAGCGACCATCAAATTCCGCCATTCTAGTTGTTCTCCTCTCTTCCTTGTGAATAAATTAAATAAAGATTGCTAGATTTCGAGTATTGATTGTCGTTTGATCCACGATAAACACCCGTTTCGATAATTTCCATTTGCCATCCTCGAACTTGAATTCATCGCGACGTTCTCCTGAAATAATATCGTGATGGATATCTGTACTCCTACTTCTGTAAAGAAGTAAATAACTATTTACTGACGCCCATTCTTCCGCGTTATAACCTTCCAGTTTTACATTACTGACGAAACGTCGAGTTCGAGAAGGTGGAATTTCCGCCCAAGCATAATCTGTTTTTAACCGATCCACTCTGAGTTTTAATAAGTCAATGTCATCATCAAAACAAAACATATCTGTTGTATAATCAGGACGCTCTGTTCCTTCCTTATTTATACGGACTGGCATTTGATATTTCAAATCTTGATGCATCAAACTGAACCAACCATCAAAATCGATATCATCCAATAATTGTGCTTCTTTATATAGCCATTGTTCAAATTCATAGTTTGCAAGCATTTTTTCCATACTCATCTCATCTATCTCCTTTCTTCACGAAAATTTATTTATTCATTAGCTCCAGCCAATATTTATAGAAATTTCTTTGGTTCGCTTCAGAAAATTTATCATCATAAGCCACACCAGGACCGATAAAGTCTACAGGTTTTCTATGCATGCCCATTGTGTAGTTATAAGTTAAATTTTTTATTACTGGCATAGGCCCTTTTGCTGCGGCAGTAATATCCGTAAATACTTCCGTATCGTCTTGTTCAAAAATGCCTGATGGACTGAAAGTAAGGACAAAGGATTCACGTGACCGCCTCTTCCAATCTTCCGGCGCATTTTTTTCAACTAAAAACCAAGCAATCACTTCCATTTTGTCGTGATCGATTGGTCTCCATAACCTAACAGTGGTATTGGAAATCAATTGCCCTTTTACTTTCGTATGTGAAATTAAGAAAGATAGATGAGGGAAGATGTTCCCGATCATATTCTTCAAGTTACTTAATACTTCAAACTGTTCTGTCGATAAATTAGATTTATACTCTTCTATTAATTCTTCTGGGAAAGCAAAATCAGGGTTTGGTGTCCCAAGGTTTAGACCATGACCATTTTCACTATGAATTTGATAACCCATTTTGGAATACGTTGCAGAAGGTACCATTCCTAATTTAGCAATTGAGCCATGTGTCACCATTGTATGATAGGAGTCACCAACAAAATTATCAGCACCAATTTTCCAGTTTGAATGAATAACGAAACGTTGTGGAGCGCCTAGCACTTCCATCTCAGCTCGACCTACTAAGATATCAAGATACCATTTAAAGTCTCCTAAAAAATCATCTAATGATTCTGCCTCTTCATTCCAAGTACCAAATAACAACCCTTTATAGGATTCAATTCGCACTTCTGTTAAACCCATTGTAGATTTATCTAGCTCTTCACCATAGATATTTTTTTGTAGTGGGACGCCAATCAAATCACCATTGTTTTTAAAGTTAAATCCATGATATGGACAAACAAAAGCAGATTTGTTCCCTTTGTCTGCACGACACAACTTCATACCGCGATGTGTACACATATTGTAAAATGCCTTGATGCTCCTATCTGCATTTCTAGATACAATAATTGAATACCCGGCTAAGTCTCTTAACATATAATCATTTTTATTTGGTATTTCTGATTCATGACCAATAAATATCCATGTTTTCATAAAGACTTTTTTATGTTCTAGATCATATACTTTCGGATCGGCCAAAATGTATGCAGGTATTTCGCCTACTTCCGGTTTGACCGTATCATTCAAATGTTCCAATAATTCCGATTTCGTCATATCTTCTAAGTCTTTTACCGTTTTAATCATAGTAATCCCCCTTCTTACCAATTGATTCATCGATGTCGCAAAGATTATTGTAACTTATCCCTATCCCACTTTGATAGATTGATCTTTATGTTTCAATGTTGAGAGAACACTTAATGCTGCTAAATAACTTGTCTTTGGATTGTTTGGCATCGGATCATTCTCAACCACTAGTTTCACATTTCCAAACGCCCCTTTTGCTGTAATCTCATGACTATTTTTCGATGCTTTTGGATCAGCAATAATCTTCACTTTTGTCTCTTTTGAACCAAGTCCAGCTAACGATAGAATGATTGATACGTTAATATTCTTAGGAAACTGTTTAATCGCTTCATAGGCATTACCTTCAAATAAGACTGTTTTCTTCTCAAGACTAACCCCATTTAATGCATGCGGTGGCTTCGTTGTTGTTAACGCTACTTCTTGTAAAGCACCGATAGCTTTAGCAGCTTTTAATATATCCAAACCTCCTACCGCTCCTGATGGTAAATGAATCGTTGTCCCATGTTCTTTACATATCGTTTCTAATTGGAGAAAATAGTCGTTATCTGAAAACGCGCCTACACTGCTTACAACAAGATCTTTCCCATGTGTGAGAATCGATGCGGCATGTGTTCGAACAACTTCTACAGTTGCTGCTTCAACAATCACATCTATATCTGATGCAATCAGCTCATCTATGGTTTGGTAGCTTCGCAAATCATACTGCTCTGCCAGCTCATTTGCTTTCTCTTGATTTCTTGTATACAATCCAACGAATTGTGCACCATCAACCAATTGATCGTTATTGATAGATTGCAGCAAAAATTTTCCGATATTTCCGCCACCTATTAATCCCAGCTTCATTTTTTCAACCCTACTTTCTAATTCGCGAATCCATATGTGTCTGCAAAAAATTCCAAGCTACAGTGTCTTGTTTCGCGTGAAATACCACTTTCTTTTAAACCAGGAAAATCTAAATGAAGGTCCTGGAATACGGTATGGTTATTAATAAATACAGCTCCTGCTTCTAATTGATCAGCAAACATAATCGCTTCCTCTTCATTCTCTGTCCAAACAGAAGCGCGTAAACCAAAATGGCTATCGTTTGCAAGTTTTATGGCTTCTTCATTTGTTTGAAATGAGAGGATTGGAATAACTGGTCCAAATTGTTCCGCTTGAACAATTTCGCTATTTTGAGCAACACCAGTAATAATAGTCGGTTCAATAAAATATCCATCATTCCAACCATCTGGATCAATTTTGATTCCACCTGTAAGGACTTCTGCCCCTGTATCCTTCGCTCTCGCAATTAATCCTTTTACATATTCATATTGTGTTTGATTATTTAACGGCCCCATCTCTACATCTGGTTGAATCCCATTACCAACACGAATATATTGGAACTTTTTCCGCAATTTTTCCACAAGCTCTTCATATCGAGATTCATGCACATATACCCTTTTAACTGCTGAACATACTTGACCAGCTGCTCGTAAGATCCCAAATCTCAACTTAGTAATCAATTCGTCATCGAGTTTCGCGTCTTCTAAAAAGATGGCAGCATCATTCCCGCCTAATTCCATAAAAATGTTTTTCACATTGCTAGCTGACGCTTTCATGATTTCTTTACCCGTTTCCGTACTACCAACAAAGGCAACTGTACGTACACTAGAATCTTTGCATAGCGCATCCCCGATTAATGAACCTGATCCCGTTACAACATTCAATACACCATTTGGAAAGTATGAAGCGACCTTTTCTAGAAATGTCATAATCGTAAGTGGACAACTTGTAGCAGGTTTAACGATGACTGTATTCCCTGTTAAAATAGCAGGAATTACGCGCTTAAATGTTAAGATCATTGGTGAATTCCATGGGGAGATGACCGCTGTTACCCCTCTTGGCCTTCTACGAATTTGCACTTTTTGTTCTCCATCTAATGCCTCTGGTTGCCACCAATTTAATAATTCATCGGACGCTTCTCTCATAATGTCGACACATCGAAGTAAATCTTTCTTTGCTTCAACTAATATTTTACCATTTTCCCTTACGAGCAAATTCACATTTTCTTCAACGATTTTTTCAATCGCTCCTGCTGCTTCCTTCATTTTTGCTGCGCGTTCGTGAATATCTGATTGAGACCAAGATTCTAATGCTTTCACTGCTGCTGTTATTGCTTTATCTACATGCTCCTTTGTACAAAGAGCAACTTCTCCAACAACTTCTTGCGTATTTGCTGGATTAATGACTTCCTTTTTCTTGTCCGCTTCCAACCAGTTACCATCAATTAAAAACTTGCCAGACACTTTAGGATATGTTGAAATCATTATGCTTCCTCCTTTACTCAGATGTTTGCTTATAACTTCTTCGGTTTAAATGCATCAGCAGCACCAGGAGGTCCTTCAAAAGGCTTAGCCATTGGTCCTACAGCTTCCATATCTACAACAATAATTGTGGGATTAACACTTTTTGCCGCTTTATTAATTTCTACCGCAAATTCATCACTTGAATGAATTCGTACCGCATCAAATCCCATAGACTCTCCCATTTGCACAAAATCAGGACTTAGTAGATCAACAGCTACTTGACGACCATATGCATTTTGTTGAATATTACGAAGAACGCCATATCCACCATCATCAAACAAGACAACAATAAGCGGCAGTGCTTCTTGGGCAGCAGTCGGCATTTCACCAACATTCACCATAAAACCACCATCACCAGCCATTAAAACTACTTTGCGATCCTTTGCAGCGATTTGAGCACCAATCGCTGTCGGTAACCCTTGACCAATTCCACCACCGGAAGCATGAATAGATGTTCTCGGTTCAATAATCTCGAACAATCTACTTCCCCATACGTTAGCTTGCACGGTAACATCTCGTACGAGCACTGTATCTTTAGGTAATGCTGCTCTCATTTCGTCCATTATTTGCTCATATGGTCCTAATGTTGCTCGTAAATTAGCTCGTAATGTTTCTCTTAGGTGCTTTACTTCAGCTTTATATGATGGTTTATCTTGAACCCCTTTTGTTTGTAATTGCGTGACTAAGTTATTTAAAATATCCTTTGCGTCTCCAACAAGCCCATAACTACAAGCGTAATTTCGGTTCATTCCTTGCCAATCGGCATCAATAGCAATATGAAGATTCGGCACTTCAACCTTCCAATTAGACGTTTCATTTCCTCTAAATCTCACACCGACACTAATTAACAAGTCCGCATTCTTGAGCAATTCTTTCGTGCCTTGATAGGCAGCAAAATGACCAATGCATTGTGGATGATCTTCAGGGATGCTTCCTTTTCCAGATTGGCTCGTAATAACAGCAGCTCCCAGCTGATTGGCCAATCTTGTTAACTCTTGGGATGCGTTTGCTGAAATGACACCTCCACCAGCCCAAATCACAGGACGCGTCGCTTTAGCAACCAATGAGAGTACATCTTCAGGAATATATGTATTTGAGTTAACTTCGGGAGTTTTTACCGACCAGTCTTGTAGGTGCAGGTCAGGAATAATCGCAGATTGATAATCAATGGGGATCTCTAACGAAACAGGGCCAGATGGGGCAGTTAGAGCAGTTACAACCGCTTGCCTTACCACTGCTTTTGCTTGATTCGGCACTCTTAAGCGCATCGCTTGTTTAGAGCATCCTTCTAACATTGATAATTGATCTTTACATTCATGAATATAGCCACGGCCAGTACCTAAATAGGTTGATGCCACTTCACCAGTTAGGTGGAGAAGTGGTACACCTGCTGCCCAAGCTTCAACAAGTGCGCCAGCTGCATTACCTGCGCCTGTTCCTGTACTCGTAATGACAACACCAAGCTTTCCTGTCACACGTGCATAGCCATCGGCCATATTCACCGCTCCACTTTCACCACGTGCACACACAAGATGGATGCTTCCTTCTCGTAAAATGGCATCATAAATTGGCATATTATGTATACTTACAATACCAAACGCTGTCGTTACACCCGCTCTAACAAGCTCTTGAACAACCGCATCAGCAACGGTAAAGTTCATTTCTGAGTTTTCTGTTAACTCTGCTTGCTCCATTTGCTTTGTTTCTGTCATTAGTATCTTCCTACCTTTTTTGTATATTTATAATGCCTTTCCTAATGCACCTGCTGTTTCAATAGTTGAACCAGCGACATAGCTTGCGTGTTTGGATGCTAAAAATAAAATCACACTAGCTACTTCTTCTGCTTCTCCCACACGTCCTAGTGGGATATTTCTTTTCTTCGCTAAGTCTGCATAATAACTTTCCGGATCCATGTCGGGTGCATTCTTTTTCCTTCTTCTTTCCCATTGATCCGTTCTAATTAAGCCAAGACTTACTGAATTTACAAGAATATTATCACTCGCCAGTTCTTGAGATAATGTTTTACTTAAATTAAGTAATCCTGCTCTTGTTGCAGCTGTTGCGATCATATGTCTCTCAGGTTCTTTCGCGAGCGTAGCATTTATATTGATTATGCGACCGCCACCACGCTCAACTAAGTATGGATGAACAGCTTTTACAGCGTGGATGATAGCAAAATACTTTAATTGAATTTGTTGTTCCCATTGTTCATCAGTGACATCAAAGAAATGTCCCATCACACTTTGCCCAGCTGCATTGACTAAAATATCAATACCCGAAAACTTTTCTGCTGTACCTTTGACAAAACGCTGTACATCTTCTTTATTCGTTACATCACATGTTTCGGCAAAAATGCTGTTAGCAGATCCTAAATCTGTTAAATGCTTCTCTGCCATATTTTTTCTTCTTTCATCTCTACCACAAATAGCGACTTTAGCACCTTCAGCTAGAAACATCTCAGCCGTCTTCAATCCAACACCTGAGGTACCACCCATAATAATTGCTACTTTATTTTTTAATCCTAAATCCATTACATTCTTCCTTTCTCAAGTAAGCCATTAAATCAATGATTGTAATTTTGCCCAGCCTGGATCTGGTTTTCCCCCCATTGCTGCCCGTGCTTCTTTAGATGGCGGTCCGGCGATTCCCCACTGATCCATTAAGTGTGGTACACGCTTCCATACTCTTGCTTTCCATTCTGCTTCGTCCTCAATCGTTTCAAGATAACAAGTGTATTCCATGACAAAATTACCCGGGTCCTTGAAATAGCAAAAGATATTATCTCCTGGGCCGTGCCTACCTGGTCCCCATAGTTCACTAAATCCCGCTTTACGCACATTAGCAATGCCACGCATTACTTCATCTACTGTGTCAACTTCATAAGCAATATGATTAACAGATGCATGACCTTCTTGATTAAAAGCAATGGAGTGATGTTTTCGATTACAACGTAAGAACACCATTTTATCTTCGCTCCAGTCCGTCACTTTAAAGCCAAGAATATCTGTATAAAATTCTGTAATCATTTGTAAATCAGCTGTATTCATTACGACATGATTGAGCTTCACTGGGTCTACATTTTTTTGATTCCAAATGGATGTATGAATTTCAACCCATGTTGATAATTCAATTACACGATTTTCCGGATCAGCAAAGCGGAGGCCATAACCTATACCTTCTTCATCTAAATAGCCGGGTGCCTGAACAATCGGTACGCCTTTTTCTTGTAAATATTCTGCAGCACGGTCAACCGCATGCTTATCCACCATGCCAAATGCGATATGATGAAGAGCACTTCTGTCGCCACTGTGTAAACTTAGAATATGATTTTCAGGTCCTGCTCCTCTGAAATAAACCGTTTGTTCATCCTCAGCCGTTTTGTCTAATCCCCAAACTTTTTCATAAAAGGCAGCTTGTTCTTCAATGTTCGGAGTAATGAGACTGATATGTCTTAAATGGGTAATACCAATCATTTTGAAACCTCCTCTATAAATAAAGCGAAATTTCGTGGTAAATGTTTCGCTCGTTACAAATTATTGGTGAATATAGTATGTTAATAAAAATCGGTAAGGATAGACCATATGATATTGGCCTTCCTTACCTCACTTCATTATTTGTCTGCAATAATTGCTTCTCTTTCTTTCGCTCTTTGAAGACGAAGTTCTTCTAATTCGCTCCCTTTTACGTAAGTTGGCAAATTCGGTTTAACAGCACCAAGCATAACTAACATTAATGCTTCTTCGTCACCATCATTATGAATCCCACGATAGACACCAGGTGGTGAACTGATACAATCACGCTCATTTAAACGAATTTCATGAACCTCATCACTATCTACTTCTTGAATCAGCGCTTTTACGCTTCCTTTAATAATAAAGAAAACTTCTTCAACATCATCATGTAAATGCAATGGTCCAATACACCCTGCAGGTAATACCATCGTGCTTAATGTAAAATGCTCAGCTGCAATAACATTAGAATCAGCATTTGCAGTGGCTCCACGACCAATATATCTCATTTGTGCTCTTTTAAATCTTGGGTCAATTTCTTCTTGGAATTTAAGAACATTCCAATCTAATGAACGATCCTGTAATCTTGCTACATGCTTCTTTTCAAATTCTTTAATATCAATTGCCATTTTCAAAACACTCCTTTATGTTTTATATTAGAAACACTGTTTCTCCTATAAATCAATTTTAAAATCTGTTAACAAAAAAGTCAACAAATTTTGAGAAAATTTTAAAAAGATAAATAGTTGAAATCAAACAATTAACTTACTATTGACTGATTATTATGAATAACCCTTAACTCAGCTGATTCACGTTTAAGTGTAAATAAATAAGCAACAAAACCTAAAGCAGAGGCAAAAATTAAAACAATGATTGACGTCCCAAAGTCTCCGTTAGATAGATCTCGTAAATATCCCATAATATAACTGGCAAAACCACCCATAATATTAGTGAATCCCATCATACCTGCTGCTCTCCCAGCGGTTTCAGGTGTAGAGAATTTCACAATAAACAAATTACTTAGATGGAAGACCCCACCTTGTGTTCCCATAGCTAATCCCATGCATATACCAGCAATGATCGCGTTAGGTGACATAATGCCACCACATAAAAAGATCGTGGTTAATGCAAATAAAATGGTCGCCATAAGGCTTGGACGGTTTGTCTTATCTGATAAGTACCCACAAATAAGGACAAATCCTAAAGCAAATAACCAAGATAATGATGTAATACTACTCATCGCTTCCCTCGAAAAGTCTTTCGCTTCAATTAAATAAGTAGGTAACCAGATACTTATACCAAAAAATAAAAAGGAAGACATCAGCATTCCAAACCATACAATCCAGTAACGATAGTCTTGGGCAAAACTTTTCGATTCATCTTTTTTATCAACCGGGTTTTTCTCACGTATATAGGAAAGCTCATCATGTGTAATCCCTTTATGCTCTTCTGGTGTATCTCTAGTAAGAAAATAAAAAAGTGGCAGTACAAGCAATAAGTTAAAAGCAGCGAGTAAGAAGAATGCAGCTTGCCAATGGAGACTAGCAATGATGGCGGTTAGCATTAAAGCACCCACAGCCGGACCTAAATAGTTACCAGATAACCATGATGCTTGTGCTTTTCCTAATTCTTTATAATGAAACCAGTTAGCAATGAATTTTCCACACACAGGAATCATCATACCCTCACCAAGGCCAAGAACGATTCTTGATAAGATAAACATCTCATATGTAGTTGATAAGCCAGCGGTAATCATCGTTATGGTCCAAACAACTAATCCTAACATTGCTGTTTTTCTGGCACCTAGTTTATCAATAATCACACCCCAGAATAGGTTTGATACAGCATAAGCAATTGTGAATATAAATGTGATAAAACCAATCTTGGCATTTTCACCAGTAATGCCTAAATCACTAAGAAAATCAGCATCTGTTTGAATAATAGAAATACCGAGCTTATCAATTTGGCCAAAAAACCAAAAGAAGAATATCGGTACAGCAATATACAACCATCTTTTCTTTCCTGTTAACATCCTTTACCCTCCTATAATATGCTGGAAAAAATCACTAACTATAAAAAGTCACCCCCATTAAAATATCTATCCATTCAAAACTTTGTTTTTTATACAAAACAAAGTTTATATAATCTTAAAATTTTTAAAAAATTTTGTCAATACAGATTCTTATAAATTAAAACTATTTTCACTATACTTATACAGAAAATTATTTCATCTTAAGTGAGTTTGCTTCCTCTATTAGTTAGGGCATATCAGTTAAAGCAGCCATAAACCTTAGTAAATTTAAAGAGATAAATGACACTTTATGATAGGATTTCAATATTATTTCTAGCGAATCTATTCATTTAATGACTTTTTTATTGGGGACTACTTATAAAAGGAGAGACAAATGAAGGGTTTCTAATGCATCGTTCATCTAGTAGTTTAAACTTTTACCTACTAGGGCGAAATTGTCCAGAGGTGAAATAAGCAATGGAAAAAACTTCGTTTAAAAGAAAGAGAATAATTCCAATACAAAAAACCCGAATCCATTAGATTCGGGTACAACAATTGTTCGAGTCTTCTAGTGAATTAATTTCCAATAAGACCCGATAATTGTTTAGATATTTCAAGTATTTTCGGTAGGGCTACTTTTTCGATAAAATCATTCTGATAGGTAACATCAGTGGCGACAATATTAATAGCTGCCACTACTTTTCCGCTACGATCATATATTGGTGCCGCTACCGATTGAATGCCTTGATGGAATTCACCTAAAGAAATAGCATAACCATTTTTCCTAATTGTTTCTAATTCTTCAAAGAAGCCAGGTAAATCAGTTTGCGTTTTTTCTGTATACGGTTTTAAGTTTGATCCATACACTATTTCACGTAGCTTTGCTTCTGGCTGCATAGCTAATAGAAGCTTACCATTAGCTGTTGCATGTGCTGGCAATCTTAAACCGATATTTACATTAATGGCAGATACGCCGCGAACAGGTGCACTGCCTATGTATACGACTTCATAATCATCTAATATCGATAAATGACATGACGCTCCAGTTGTATCACGGAGCGTATCCAAATAAGGTTGAATGATTTCAGGTAAGTTTAAACTATTTAAATAAGCAAACCCTAGCTCAAGCACTTTTGGTGTTAAGCTATAGCGCTTTGTATGTTCATCTTGATGTAAGTAACCTAACGTTTGCAATGTATAGAGTAAACGGTATGGTACAGTACGACTTACATTTAATTCTTTCGCAATTTCAGCTAAAGACATCGTTGAACGTCCGCCGTTGAATAGTTTCAAAATTTCTAATCCTCTGACTAATGAATTGGCATTATATCGCTCTTTTTCACCGTTAGCCACTCCATCACCCCACTTTCCCAGTAAATACTATATTACTATTTTAACAAAAAATCGTTGAAAAAGATATTAAGAATCATTTTCGTTTATATATTTACAGGATTTTGCAGAAATTTCCGTACAGCTTCATTAAAAGATGCCGGATCCTCTTGATAGCATAGATGACCTGTATTAGGGATAATGACCAACTGCGATTCAGCAATCGCTTGATGGAAGATTTCTGCTTCCTCAACAGGAGTTGCCTTATCAAATTCACCACATATTATTAAAGTTGGCGTCGTTATGCTCCCATAAATATCTGTGTGATCCAAAGAATATAAAGAGTTAGCAACCGAGATATACCCTTTCGGTCGAACTTGTGCCATAATTCTTTCTGCTTCTTTCACTACCTCCAGATTAGGTTCTGGCGCTAACAATTCCCTTACTCTTTGTTTTGCTAGTTCTTCTCCTGTTAGATTTGACACATTATAAACTCTTCTAGTTAACTTTTTCCTGTTCTCTTCTTCACTATTCCCAGCAGCCCCTCGTGTTGGATCAGCAATAATGAGTAATTCAACTCGATCTTTAAAACGATAGGTAAAATCTATTGCAATGGCAGAGCCCATGGAATGACCAAGTAAGTAAAATTTCTGTAATCCTAATGCATCGACGAATTGCTTAAGTACATCAGCAAATTGCTGGAAACTTGTAAACTCTTCTTCCGGATCACTACTTTGCCCATAACCTGGTGCATCCCATACAAATACTTGAAAGTCATCTGATAAACCTTCTAATTGTTTTGTCCACGACTGAGAATTATTACCCAACCCGTGTAAAATAATAAGCGGCTTTCCTTCGCCCTTCACCCTATAATGAATCTTCATTTCTTCACTTACTCTTATGATAGGCATTCTATTCCTCCTCTTCATTATGTTTCTATAACAAAACATTGTTTTAATTTTAAATAGATACCCATCATTTGTCAATCATTATTCTAAATTTTTAGATATTTCACTATTATCATGTACTATTTTTTCTTTTATTTTTTATGAGTAAACTCTATCAAACTAGGGTATGAATTTAATAATCAACTAGGAGGTGGAGAATATGCCTTGGAATACGACAGATTATCCAGATTCATTCAAAAACTTAGAAACAGCGATAAAGAAAAAAGCCATCGAAATAGCTAACAGTCTCATACGTGATGGCTATAATGAAAGTCGTGCTATTCCAATTGCAATTGAACAAAGTAAGAAATGGTATAGAAATGCAGCAACGAAAGAACGAAACCAAATGATTCAATCATCTGACAGTGATTTACAACCCGAAGGAAAAGCGGATAAAGATAAGAGTAGAAGAATTCAAGAAGGACAACATGTACTGCCCCATGATGATGGTTGGGCTATTACAACTGATCATGGGAAAAAACCATCTGAGATACTTCCTACGAAAGCAGAAGCAGTAAAAAGGGCAAAAGAAATCGCTCAAAATAAAAAAACCCATCTTGTGATATATAAACAAGATGGAACCATTGACGAGAAACATTCTTATGATATAGAAGAGTAACAGCACTTATTCTTCCTATCATAAGAATCTAAAAACACAAACAAGCCGGAAAAGGTTTCGGCTTGTTTGGTATGCTCCTAAACTCATTTACTAGTCTGCAAAGAAAATAACTACCCTTAATAACTTAGGCAGAAGGCTGCCCAATCGTTATCCATTCATTACTTTTCTCTTGTTAACACATCGTTAAACCGCCATTAACAGAAAGTGTTTGCCCGGTAATATAATCCGCTTCCTTTGAAGCAAAAAAAGCGACGGCACCAGCTATATCTTCTGGTTGAGCTAATTTTCGGAATGGAATGGCTTTCTCAAGTGCAGCAGCAATCCCTTTATTATAAGATCCTATTTCTTGGAAAAGCGGCGTATCGGCTGGACCTGGGGCGATGCAATTCACATTTATTTGATATCTAGCCATTTCTCTCGCAATCGTCTTTGTAAATGCAATTACACCACCTTTAGCAGCAGAGTAAACTCCTTCTCCGCTTGAACCTACTCGTCCAGAATCTGAAGCAATATTAATTACTTTTCCTTTCCCTTTTTCAATCATTAACGGCAGGATCGTTTTACATGTGTGTACTTGCCCCATTAAATTAATGTCTATTACTTTTCTCCAAGTATCGGGTTCACTTTGTAAAAATGGTTCGATTTTATCCCATCCCGCATTATTTACAAGTAAATCAATACTTCCATACTTCTGTTGCACTTCCTTTACAGATTGTTCTACACTTTCTAAACTCGTTACATCACAATGTACAGCAAAGCCCTCTCCGCCTATTTCTTTAACAAGTTCGATCGTTTCTTTGGCATTATTTATATTAATATCACTGGCAACTACCTGATAATTATTTGCAACGGCTAAGGAAATCGCTCTTCCCATCCCTCTACCGCCTCCGGTTATATAGGCAATCTTAGTCATTATTCATCCACTCCTTTTTACTTAAAGTACATTCAATTCTTTAATAACGATTCTCTTAATTTAAACTTCTGGATTTTCCCACTTGCGGTTCGTGGAAATTCATCTAGAAGGACAAAATGTTCTGGCCAATATTGTTTAGCTACCCCTTTTTTTAGTAAAAATTGTTGTAACATTGATAAGGTAAACGTAGTATCCCTTTGTTTCAATTGAATAAATGCGCATGCTTTTTCTTGCAATCGTTCGTCCGGCATTGCCACAACTTGCACATCATTGATCAACTCATACTCATATAGGACATTTTCAATATAAGATACAGGGATATTCTCCCCACCACGAATAATAATATCTTTGTTTCTGCCAGTAATTCTTAAATAACCATCTTCATCCATCACACCTCTATCACCAGTAATAAACCAATCTTGATCGAATTCAGACTGTGTTTTCTCTATTTGTTTATAATAACCGCGAAATAAAGCAGGACCACGGCAATAAATATTACCTTCTTCTCCCGCCTGGCAAGTCTCCAATTGTTGATTGACAACCTTTACTTCCATTCCAGTGAAAGCAACGCCATCTGTTTCCGTCAATTTTTGAATAGAATCATTTCTCTTTGTTAAGGTAACTAACCCATTTTCTGTTTGCCCCCATCCTGCCAATATTTTGAATGATACAACCTTTTCTGCTTGCTTGACTAAGTTTCTAGGAATGGGTGCCCCTAAAGCAATAAAATACTTCAAACTACTAATATCTGCCGTTCTTTTTTTAGCAGCAGCGATCGTGTCTTTTAGAAAAGGTGTAGCTCCTGCCGTAAAAGTCACATTCTCTGTTTCTATCAGCTTTAAGAATGCATCTGGGTTCCAAGTATCTTGGTAGATTGCTGTACCACCATATTGTGTTGGTAACCTAACACCGTAAGCAAACCCCGTTTGATGGGCGAAGGTTGATGCCATAAATAACACATCTTCATTCGTTAATTGCAAATGATCAATCCAATAATGAGAAGTAATACATAAAGTATTATGAGTATGCATGACACCTTTAGGAAGACCAGTTGTACCTGATGTAAAAATGATCTCAGTCACTTCATTAGGATCTATTTCTATATTTAATAGCTCATTTCTGCGTTTTTCCTGTGAGTCTATAGAAGTGACTAGTGATGCAAACGATTTCATTTCTTCCGGAATTGGTAACGAATTTCCTACAACTACAACATTCTCAAGTTCCGGCCATTCTTTTAGACATTTCTCTACCATTTCAATATAATCATGGCCTCTAAAACAATCCGGAATAACTAACAATTTAGCCCCTACTTCTTTAATCATATAAGTAAGTTCTCTTTCTCGATAAATAGGGACAAGCGGGTTAGTAATCGCCCCAATTTTTGAAGCAGCATAATGCAGAATCACAAACTCATTCCAATTCGGAAGCTGAATAGAAATGACATCGCCTTTTTTTATACCTAAGTCCAATAAACCAAGTGCGACGCGATCGACTACTGAGCCTAACATTTTGTATGTGTATCGACTTTTACTATCGATAATCGCTGTTTTATTTGGTGTACGTGTGATTGCTTCATCTAAGTAATCAATAATCGTTTTATTGAGCCATTGTGAAGAATACGATGTTAATTCACCTAATCGTTCCACAACAAACACTCCTTCATCTTTCATTTAACTTCTAAATGTCGAAAAGTCTACTGGACGTTTCTCTATGAAAGCATTTTTTCCTTCCGCTGATTCACTTGATTGATAGAATAATGCTAAATTGGCCATTGACAATTGCGTAATCCCTTGAATATTTGCACTATCTGCATTGAAAGACAGTTTCAACATTTTAATAGCTGTTGGACTTTTTTGTAGAATTTTTTGTGCCCAGTCTTCTGCCGCTTGCTGTAATTCATGTAATGGAACAACTTTATTCACTAAGCCCATTTCCTTACATTCATCAGCGCTATATTGCTCACATAAGTACCAAATTTCTCGCGCTTTCTTCTCACCAACGATTCTCGCTAAATATGCTGATCCGTATCCTGCATCAAAGCTACCAACCTTAGGCCCTGATTGCCCAAACTTTGCGGTATCAGCAGCAATTGTTAAGTCACATACAACGTGTAATACGTGCCCTCCACCGATTGCATAGCCATTAACAGCTGCAATAACTGGCTTAGGGATGTTTCTTATCGTTTGATGGAGATTCTCTATCTCAAGGCCAATCCCATTCCCTAGACCACCTTTACCATCATAGCCACTTTCTCCATCTTTTTGTTTTTGATCGCCACCTGTGCAAAACGCTTTTTCTCCTGTGCCTGTTAAAATAACAGCACCAATTGTGTTATCATCCCAAGCTTCACGAAAACACCAAATTAATTCTTTAATCGTTTGTGCTCGAAAGGCATTATAAACCTCTGGTCGGTTAATAGTTATTTTCGCTACGCCATTTTTCTTTTCCAGTATAGTATCTATTAATTCCATCAGTGATTCTCCTTTTCTTCTAATTTGTATTTATATTTTTTGATAAGATCGAAATTCTTTTCCTATAAGATGTTTGGCAATGACCATTTGGTTTGCTTGCGCTGTTCCATCACCAATTTCTAATCCAATAACATCTCTTAATCTTTGTTCAAATGGCATTTCTTTTGTATAAGCATAATGCCCATTTAAAAGGAGACATTCATGAATCGCTTCACTACTATATTTCGGTGCAAGCCACTTAACAGATGCTGCCTCTTTCGTATGTGGTAAACCTTCATCACGCAACCACAGTCCTCGATAAGCTTGCCATTTAACGAGCTCCAGTTGCGTATAGTGATTTACTATCGGAAAAGAGACTGCTTGATTCACAGCTAACGGTCTGCCAAAAGAATGTCTTGTTTTCACATGTTCGATTGTTTCATCCAAACTTTGTACGGCTGCACCTATACATTGGAGTCCTATTAATAACCGACTTAAATCAAAGCCATTCATCACTTGAGAGAAGCCTTCATTTAGATTACCTATCAAATACTGCTCAGGAATCATCACATCAGTTAAATAAACGGAGCCTCTACCTATTGGGATATTTCCCATATCTTCGTAACCTTTGCACTCTACTCCTGGTAGATCACTAGGTACAAGAAAAGCGGATATTCCTTTATTTCCAGCAGTTGGGTCGGTTTTAGCAAAAAGAATAAATGCATCAGCAACGGTTGCCACACTGATACCCGATTTCTCACCATTTAGAATGAAGTAATTCCCTTTGCTAATAGCTGTTGATTGTATTCCACCTGCATCGGTACCTGCTTGCGGTTCAGTAATTGCAATGCCAACAATCGATTTTCCCTGTGCAATTTTCGGCAGCCACTCTGATTTTATGGCATTATTTGCATGAATGGAGAGAATTTCTCCTATTAATGCATTTAACATTACCGAATAAGTCAAATTAAATTCACCTTTGCCAATCTCCTCAGCAGCAATACCTGTCGTGATACAATCTGCCTCGCTGCCACCATATTTTTCTGGAATACGTAAACCTGTTACACCTAACCCCCCTAGCTCCTCCCATAAATGTCTCGGTGTCTTATTCTCTCTGTCCCATTTTGTATATTGAGGTAATAATACCTCCTTAGAATATTGTTTTAAAATTTTTCGAAAATCCTCTTGCTCTTCAGTAAATGAAAATTGTAACATTATCCATCCTCCTCTCTGTGAATATAAAGCAAGAACCATGCCAAATTATTTTATTTGTTTGTAGCGGTTTTGTCGTTTTATTTTTCTCAATATTGCGAATTATTCTCACTTTTGCAAATTACGTTTGCAAAAGTGAGTCCTTATCCAATAATTGATCAAACAAAAAACGCAAACAAATTGGCTACCTGCCAAAATCTGTTCACGTTTTCTAATTTTTATGTTTTGATTTGATATTTAGCTATTTTTCTATATAAACTAGCTAAATGAATATTTAATTTTACAGCAGCCATTGTTTTATCTCCACCCGTTTCCTCCAAAGCCTCAACAATAGCCTTTCTTTCTGTATCTTTTACGATTTCTTCTAAGGTTTTTGAAGGTTGAATGCTTGGTAAACACTCGGTATGACTAGTTTGAGTCGCTACTCTTTTCACCACTGCATTGTCACCTAACTCTTCTCCGGTAGAAAGTGTTACCCCTCTTTCTACAACAGCTTTTAATTCTCTTATATTACCAGGCCATTCATGGTTCATTAACCATTTGAGTAAATGAGGATGAATATGATTTACGTTTTTATTTAGTTGTTGATTATATTTATCTAAAAAATAGTCAACAAGCGGGATTATATCTTCTTTTCTTTCTCTTAAAGGTGGGATAGGTAAATCAAATACGAATAAACGATAGTATAGATCTTGTCTAAATTCCCCCGCTGAAACTAGCTCAAATAAATCTCTATTCGTAGCGGCTATAATCCGAATATCCACCCGCTTCTTTCCTATGGAACCAAGCCTCTCAACTTCCCTCTCTTGCAACACCCTTAATAGCTTACCTTGAGCGGCTTTAGGCAATTCGGAAATTTCATCAAGGAACAAGGTACCATTTTGTGCTAGCTCAATTTTTCCCGGCTTGCCTGTTTTTTTTGCTCCACTAAATGCGCCTTCTTCATAACCAAATACTTCAGATTCAAATAATTCTGGTGGAATGGCCGCACAATTAACAGCAATAAAAGGACCTCTTCGCCTTGGACTGGCATGATGAATCGCTTGAGCGAATAATTCCTTACCAGTCCCACTTTCACCAGTAATTAAAACTGTGGATGAACTAACAGCAATACGGGCAGCTAACTCTTTCACTTCTAATAACTTTTGACTTTCACCAATAATATGCGCAAATTCATAATTAGCTGCATGATTAGCACGTGTATATTTCTTTTTTTCTTGTAATAAAGAAAGAAACTGTTTTAAAACAGGAAGAGAAATTTCACCTGCTTTTAATAATATAGTTAAACGATAATGCTCATTTTCCTTATTAACTTTGACAATACAGAGAACCGATAAGATTGTAAGACACTGGAGCTTGCCAATCAGATAAGGAAAATTACTGACTTCAATCAATTGCTCTTTCAATTCCTCTGCTGTCATCGCAAACCGTTGGGTAAATACAGTATTAGCAGTAATTATTCGTCCATGCTCATTCACGATCAATATAGGATTTTGATGAGATTGATCCATCAATGTTATCTCTTTCATCTTATTCAACCTTTACGCCCGAGTAATTGTACCACGAGCTGACCTCTAATGACTTCATGATTATTTTCGTTTAAGCAAGATACCTTCATCGTTAACCAATGACGTTCACTATGACAGTCAAGTAAATCTAACTTAACTGTAATTTTTTCATCACGGTAAACAGGGTCATAAAATAGCAGCTCTTTTTGCAGGAGCACACAGGGACAACCTGGTAATTTCTCACTGACTACTTGATGTATTAGTCCTTCAACTAATAACGCCGGTACAATCGGTTGATCAAAAGGTTCATCCCATTTCTCATTTTGCACTTGGTAAACAGGGCTATAATCCTTTGTTAGCTCCTGACAACTCAATATATCTTCTTCTGTAAATTTTCTTGCAATGGTTGCACTGTCTCCTATTTTAAATCGACTAGTATCCAAATCACTCTTCTCCTTTTTAGATGATGATAGAAAAAAGGGCTAGGACATAACTAAATGAGCTAACCACAAAAAAGAACAATAACAAATGGATCTTAAAACATCATTTGCAAAAAAATCCGTTCCATTGCGCTCACGTACTCTCGCTTTCCGCGGGGAGGGGCTGAGCTCCTAAGGCATTGCCTGGGGGATCTCAGCTTTCCCTCTATTTCCCGCAGGAGTCGAGTGTCTTCCGCTCCATTTCACTATTCTTTTCATATAAGGGTTCAAACCATACAAAAAAACCGAATGATTAGATGCTAGAACTCCTAATCATTCGGATAAATCATTAGCTAGAATACTTACGTCCCAACCTCTTCCTTATTTCAAGATAAAACCATCTCATATTGTGTGTGTACATCTTTTAAAGCAGCTAATATCGCTTGACCCGCTTTGCCTTTATAATGACCTTTTACTCTTTGTATTAAAGGTTCCAAACCATCATTTAAACTATACCCTCTTAACAACTGGCGAATAAATTCTCTTCCATGCTCTGTTGCTAACGTGCATGATGCATCAATTATTACACCATACTTTTGATCCAATTCTAATGTAATTGTAATCGAATCATATAAGTTCCTTGCCGCCATTCCTTGAGGAAGCTTTGCGTGTCCTGCTAGAAAAAATGTATTCATGATAGGTTGATCTCCTTATCTTTGTTGAATTGCCACCTCTTCTTCTTCAAAAGGCCAAGATGGCAGTGGGTTACGCAGTGGCTTATCTTCACGATAGCCTAATGCATATTCACCTTGCATGACGGTATGAATTTCTCTCGTTCCTTCGTAAATAACCGGTGCTTTTGAATTTCTCAAGTATCTTTCTACTGGATATTCATCTGAGTAACCATAAGCCCCATGTACTTGAACCGCATCATTTGCCGCCTCAAACGCAGCGTCACAAGCAATCCATTTTGCTAATGATGTTTCTTTTGTATTTCTCTTACCAGCATTTTTTAGCGACCCTGCTTTGAATACAAGTAGGCGCGAAATTTCCAGGTTAGCAGTCATCTTAGCAATCATTTGTTGAACAAGTTGATGCTTTCCTATCTCCTTACCAAATGTTTTTCTTTCATGGCAATATTTCACACTTGCTTCTAAACTGGCAGCGATTAAGCCAACAGCACCAGCTGCTACTGTGAATCGACCATTATCTAATGCCGACATGGCAATTTTGAAGCCTTCCCCTTCTTCACCTAAACGGTTGGCCACCGGTACTTTTACATCAGATAAGAACACTTCACCGGTATTACCCGCTCGTATACCTAACTTACCTTTAATAGCCTTTGTTTCTACTCCAGCAAATGTTCTCTCAACAATAAAAGCTGTGATGCCTTTATGGGCTGCATCATGATCTGTTTTAGCAAATACAAGAAAGTGATCAGCTACATCGCAAAGTGAAATCCATGTTTTTGATCCGTTTAAAATATAATAGTCACCATCTTTTTTCGCTGTCGAATTCATTGCTGCTACGTCTGAACCAGCATTCGGCTCAGTAAGACCAAATGCACCTATTTTTATACCTTTTGCTTGAGGTACTAAATATTTTTGCTTTTGTTCTTCAGTTCCCCATTGTAACAAGGTCATACTATTTAACCCTGTATGAACAGACACTGCTGTTCTATAAGCTGTGTCTCCTCTTTCTAATTCCTCACATACGATTGCTAGTGTGTTATAATCCATACCAGCCCCGCCGTATTGTTCAGGGATACATACACCCATTAATTCAAGTTCTGACAACCTTTTTAAAATATGTGGTTCAAAATGTTGTTTGCGATCCCATTCTTGAATATTTGGCATAATTTCATTGTCAACAAACCGTCTCACTAATTTTTTTACACTTTCTTGTTCTTCTGTTAATTCGAAATTCATCATCATAAATCCTCCTAAATAACTTGATTTTTTTTCATTTCTTTTATTTCAGCACTGGTATATCCAACTCTTTGTAGTATTTCGGCTGTCTGTTCGCCATAAAGCGGTGGATGATGTCTTACTTTGACCGGAGATTTTGACAGCTTTAATGGCGAACCTGTTAATTTCAATGACGGGATATGAGGATGATTGCCCTCTATCACCATCTCTCTTGCCAGAACTTGTGGATCATTAAACGTTTCGCTAATTGTATGGATCGGACCGTTAGGAATTGCATGTTCATCAAATAAACGCTTCCAATTCTGTTTTGAATCTTTTAATAATTCTCGTTGTAGAATCGGTATTAGCGAACTACGATTTTCAACGCGACTACGGTTGGTGGCATAACGTTTATCGTTTATCAACTCAGCTAATTCTAAAATATTACAGAAACGGGCAAATTGTTGATCGTTGCCAACAGCAATGACCATTTCTCCATCAGCAACCGTAAATACTTGATAGGGGGCAATATTTGGATGGCGATTACCTAACCGCTTAGGTTCGGTTTTACCGACCAAATAATTACTGGCTACATTGACTAAGGCAGATATTTGACAATCTAATAATGCTATATCAATCTCCTGACCTTCTCCAGTGTGCTGACGGTGATGCAATGCACTTAATATGCCAATGCAAGTATATAATCCTGTAATCACATCAGAAATGGCAACACCAACTTTCATTGGTGAGCCAGCTTCCTCTCCGGTAATATTCATTAAACCACTCATTGCTTGAATGATGTAATCATACCCAGGTAAATCTTTATATGGTCCAGTTTGACCAAACCCTGTAATAGAAGCCAAAATGATTTTACTGTTCCATTCATTTAGCTGCTTGTATCCAAGTCCCAATTTATCTAATGTACCTGTCTTAAAATTTTGTACTACGATATCAGCATCTTTTACTAAATGACGAAAAACTTCCTTCCCTTCTTCAGCTTTTAAGTTCAATGTCATACTCTCTTTATTTCTGTTTGCACATAAATAATAAGCGCTTTCACCTTCAACAAAAGGAGGTCCCCAAAATCTTGTTTCATCTCCATTCTGATGATGTTCAATTTTGATGACTTCTGCACCTAAATCACCAAGTATCATCGTACAGAATGGTCCTGCTAACACCCGTGAAAGGTCGATAATCTTTACCCCTTCTAATGCAAGCCCCATCTTTTATACACTCCATTTCTACAACAAATAAAATGGAGCCAGCAAAATAAACTTTTCCTTCAAAAAGTTTACTCTACTGACTCCTATTCACGGCTTGTTTTTCGGCAAGAAAAATCAAGTGAATCATTGTCAATGATTTTCATATTCAAACATTCAAAAAGGGAAACCATATTTGCAGTAAGGTAATTACTGTCATTGGTTTATATATTATATAATAATTAAAATTTTTAAAAAATTCAATAGTTTTTAAGAACTTTTGTTAAAAAATAAAAAGAGGAGCACTTATGGCTCCTCTTTTTATTCTCTAATCATATCCTTTGAGTTGCTTGATTCAGTATCTGTAAACAACTTTTTAAAGTCGGCATAATCATAATCCGATCGATTTACAGGAGTAAAATTCTCTGGTTCATAGAATCGAAGTAAATCAGCATTGACGACTTTGTCTGAATAAGCGAGCTTTTGCTCAACATTTTCATTCATTTCATCACCTTTTGCAATAACTTCTTCATCTTCTATTAGTTCACCTGTTTTTGAATCATAATATTTTCCACCGATGGCTGTAATTGTTGGGCTTACAAAATCGCCATTTCTAAACGGTATTAAATCATCATGTTCTTTTGAAAAAATATCAGTTCCAAAGTGAATATACTCTTTCGAATCGATACCAAGTAAATGTAATAACGTTGGTTTTAAATCAATTTGGCCCGCGTATTCATGGTTCGTTCCACCTTCCATACCTGGGACACGAATGAATAACGGTACACGTTGTAAACTTGTATCAAGAAAATCGCTATACTCTGTATCTAATACTTGTTCCATTGCTTTCTTATGGCTACTTGAAATTCCATAGTGGTCACCATACATAACGATAATTGAATTATCATAGAGTCCTGATTCTTTAAGATAATTAAAGAACTCTTCAAGCGCTTCATCCGCATATCTTGCCGTTTGGAAATAATTATCCACAGATGGATCGCCAGTTGTATGTTTCTCAATTGTCGCTTCTTCTTCATCTAATGGATACGGGTAATGATGTGTTACTGTAATAAACTTCGAATAGAAAGGTTGTGGTAATTCATCCAAATAAGCTTCTGATTGCTCAAAGAATGGTTTATCCATTAATCCGTAGTCAGTTAAGTTATCTGAATTCATATCAAAGTAACTTGCATCATAAAAACGGTCATAACCAAATCCTTTATAAATCTCATTCCTATTCCAGAATGTGCCGTTATTTCCGTGGAATACTGCAGACGTATAGCCTTTTTCTTTTAAAATGGCTGGTGCTGCATGGAATGTATTCATTCCTTTTGTCGTAAAAGCAGAACCTTGTGGTAACCCGTATAAGGAGTTTTCAAGCATAAATTCTGCATCAGCTGTTTTTCCTTGAGCTGTTTGATGGAAGAAGTTATCAAAATAAGTTGTGTTTTCTTCTTCAATTAATGAATTGAGGAATGGTGTAACTTCTTCTCCATGCAATTCATAGTTCATTAAGAAGGTTTGAATGGATTCCAAATGAAGATATATCACATTCATATCCTTCCCAATACCGAATGTTTCTGGATTGGGTTCAGCATAATTAGATTGCGTGAAGTTCACGACTTCGGTTGTATCATTGCTATCTGCCATAACTCTTTGAGCTGATGCTTTTGTACTTTGTACTGCATCATAAATAGTATAATTGTACATACCTAGATATTTAACAATATAGTTTCTATCAAATCCACGTGTTAATAATTGTGGACGATCTGCTTCAGCCAGTCCTAGGTTTGCACATGAAATTGCTAAACCTAAAGATAATACAGCAACCATGCGTCTCTTACCATAATCTTTCTTCTCAATCTTAACAAATTTAAATGCTAATAAAGCAATTAAGAATAGAAGATCTATGAAGAATAAGAAATCATATGGGCGTAGTAGAGTCGTTACACTTTTACTAACATCTGCAAAGTTTTGTGTCATTGTTAATGTTGGTAATGTGATAAAGTCCGTAAATGAACGATAATAAACCACATTGGCATATAACAAGAATGACATGATGCTGTATATTACTAATGTCGCAATATACTTTCGTCTTCCTTTAAAAAATAAAGCGAAACTAAGGAAGATTAACGATGATCCTAAAGGATTTAAAAATAAAAGAAATTGCTGTATTGGGCTGTCAACCCCGAGATTAAATTGAGTTAATTGTGTTATATACGTTTTCATCCAAAGGAAGAATACAGCTAACATAAAGAAGCCAATATATTTATCGAAGAATAAACTTTGACCTTTTTTAGATAAACTATCCATTATTGCACCTACCTTCTAGCACATTATTATAACATGCTTTAAAAAAAATTCTATAAGTAATTGGTAATAAAAACCCTTTTCTTACCAACTACCTTCCCCGTTTTTATTGACCAGAGGCATATTATGATTATAATCGATAATTATGAACGTTCTATGACAATGTAAATTTTTCTTTAAACTTTACGCTATCACGAGTTATAAATATACTCTTTTTTGAGCAAAAGTCAAGAAATATCCTTAAAGACCTCCATAATCAAAAGCTGCTTAAAATTAAGCAGCCCTTAGATGTAATAGCTAAAAATGTCAGTATTACTCACTTACACATTTAGAATTAGCATATGTCATGCTGATGTGAACTGTTCTTAAAAAACGGACTAGCTTCATTAGTATATGATGGCTAATTTGAATTATGCTAAGTTCAACTGCTCCTGCAACAACTTTGCCAGTTGTAACATGCCGTATTTACCTGCAATTCCTTCAGCGTCTGCATTATAATTCGTGTTTGTATTGATGTCATACGTATAAACACGCCCATCAGCATCTTTAATAAATTCAATTCCTGCTACATCAATTCCTGCATATTTAAGAAATTTCTCATATTTATCCATTTGTTCAGCATCCACTTCATCAGTAATTTCGAATTTAGGGCGCTTCTGTGTCTCTTCTCCCACCGGACAAAAAGCATCGCCAATTTGACAAGCATCTGCCGGACATAATTCAAATCCTTCCGAAGTATCAACTTTTACAGCATAATAAAACTTCCCGCCAATAAACTCTGCCCTTGTAATGATCTGATCTTCCGATTTTATATACTGCTGAATAAGAGTGATTCCATCAACAGGTTCTTCAAAGGAATTGCTACTAACATAGGTTTTTAGAGATTCAATTGTTTGGAATAGCTGCACACCTAAACCTTTTCCTGCTCGGTTGTGTTTCGTTATAAAAGGAGTAGTTCCTAATTTCTCGGCTGCAGTAATAATATTTTCTTTCCCAACTGCTCCAATTGTATTTGGTGTTTTAATTCCGCTTTTTTCTAGTAGGGCATATTGTTTCACTTTACTGACTTCTAACGAAAGTGCGTGACTCCCATTTAACACTTTTCTACCGTGACTTTCTAGCCAAGTAATCACACTTGCTGCTAATTCTGGAGCGAAACGATGCCCTCTCGTATGAGATGAAGCACTCATGCGATTATAAAACACCCCTTCTGGTGGTGTAGAAGTTAAATCAATTATCCCTTCATGCAAGTGCCATGTTTCGTAAGGTACTTGCAATTCATCTAATCTACTTGTCAAATGGTCTGTCCATTCATCATTTTCGTGAATAATATAGATCTTTTTCAAAGAAAACACTTCCTTTTAATTAAAACGATTATGTATAGTTACTATTATTTCACGGGTGTCAGAAATTCGCAATTATTTCATATAAAGATGCCAATTATCTTACTTTAAAATCAAGTAAAACAAGCATAAAAAAATGACTGTGAGATTAGGATCTCCAGTCACTTTTTTCTATCATTTTGACGATTCTGTTTCATTTAATGGCTCGGTTTCTAATGCTTCAGTCTGTTCTTCAGGATCTTTTGCAGGTACTGAACGTTTCATAAAGAAGACGAGAATCAACGCAATAACCGAAATAAAAGTTGAAACGAAAAAGGCAAAATTAATCCCTTCTAATGTAGATTGCAACCCAATTTGTAACATTGCTTCTTGAGATAATTCTCCTCCACCATTTTCACGTAGAGTAGCATTTGCTAAATCTTCTCCTGCAGCGTTTGCCTTATTAGACATAATTGTAATAAGCAACGCTGTACCAATAGCACCAGATACTTGGTTAAGTGTATTGTTCATTGCCGTCCCATGGGGATAGAATCGTGGTGGTAATTGGTTCAAACCGTTTGTAGATACAGGCATCATTACCATTGACATACCGAACATTCTAATTGTATGTAATATCATAATATGAATAGCCCCTGTATCCATCTCAAGGCGACTAAAAAAGTAAGTCGAGATTGTCATAATGGTTAAGCCAGTTATTGCTAATATTTTCCCACCGAATCTATCAAATAACTTTCCAGTTAGAGGTGACATTGCTGCCATTACTAATGCACCTGGCAACATCATTAAACCGGCATCAAATGGGGAAATACCTCGGATATTCTGCACATAGATAGGAATGAGTAGCATCCCTGAGAACATCGCCATATTCACAACCATTGTAATAATCGTTGAGAGTGTAAACATTGGGAATTGAAAAACACCAAAGTTTAACATCGGTTCTTTTTGCTTATTTTGTCTAATAATGAAAATGAATAGAGAAATAGCACCGACAATGATGGTTAAATAAACGTTCGTAGCACCCCATCCATCATTTCCTGCTGAGCTAAATCCATATAAAACACCACCAAACCCAATACTAGATAATAATAATGAAAGAAAATCCAATTTAATTGCTTGCTTTTCTTTTTTATCTTTTAACCATATAAAGCCTAATAGTAAAACGATTATTGCAATTGGAGAAATAAAATGAAACAGCATCCGCCAATCATAATTTTCGACAATCCAACCTGACAATGTTGGACCTATTGCTGGAGCTGCCATTAATATTAATCCAAATAAGCCCATCGCAGATCCACGTTTTTCAACAGGGAAAGAAACGAGCATCACATTCATTAATACAGGCATTAAAATAGCCGAACCGGAAGCCTGCATCATTCTTCCAATAAGTAAGATGCTAAAAATATCGGCAAATCCAGCTACAAATGTACCTAAAGTGAACATAAGCATCGCAAATAAAAACAACATGCGGACACTATATTTACGTATTAAGAACGCCGTTGCAGGGATTAAGACCCCATTTACTAACATATACCCAGTTGTTAGCCACTGGACAGTAGCCGTATCTACATTCAAATCTTCCATGATTGATGGTAAGGCGATATTTAATAGAGTGTTGTTTAAAAACGCAATAAACGCACCCACCATTAGGATTGCTAATAATCCATAGGGTGGTTTATTTGAATTTTGGTGATTTGCGGTCATTATTTCCCCTCCCTATACACATTGTTCAATTGTTTATACCACTATTTCACGCAGGACTTATCATAACTGATATGATTAGTGAATGCAATGATTATATTTCGCTTTGCGAATTTTTTTCTAAGAGAATTTTATGTTATGATACTAATTATTTAAAACTTAAAAATAAGGTGATATTTCTTGAAGGACAGAAAATTACATGTCATTCATTTAGCTCATGAATTATTTATCGAAAAAGGCTTTCAAGCTACTTCTATCCAAGATATATTATCTTATACAGGTATATCTAAAGGAACGTTCTATAATTACTTTTCCTCAAAAGCAGAATTACTGATGGCCATATTTAAAGATAGTTACAAGCTGATGGAAAAGGAAAGAGATGCTTTACTTATTGGAAAAAGTCCACAAAGTATTGAGATTTTCACACAGCAAGTTGAACAGCAAGTCATGTTTAATCATAAACATCAGCTTGTTTCTTTATTTGATGAAATGTTCATATCAGACGACTTAGAACTAAAAGCATTTATAAGAAAAGGTCAGCTCCGGACAATTAAATGGACTTATTATCGCTTTATTGAACTGTTTGGAGAGAATCGGAGAGCCTACCTTCTCGATATGTCTATTATCTTCCTTGGTATTCTTCATCAGTTGAGCAAATATTATACTGAATTATTTCAATCATCGGTCAGTATTACAAAGGTTGTTCGATATAGTGTTGAGAGAATTGTTGAAATGACAAATCAAGTTGCGACAAAGGAAGTTCAATTATTCTCACCATCCTTAATCGATACAGAGATCAATGATTTATTAGGTACTGAAACACAACAAGATGAAATTAAGCATATATGTGCACTCATGTTGGAAACGGAGACACTAACTAAGGACGAAGAATTGTTGATACAATTTATTCAAGATGAACTCCTATTAAGAAAAAAGCCAAGAAAGTTTCTAATTGATAGTGCTTTAGAGACTTTAAAACGGACAGATTCAATTTGTAATAAAGGTCGCGTTTTACGACTTCAGTTTATTGTTAACAACGCTACTTCCCAATCATAAAAAAGATAGATATTCTAACCGTTTTGCGTTAGAGTATCTATCTTTTTTTAATAAGGTTTATGTTGATAATAATAATTAGGTGACTTACTTATGTTTTTATAAGGTTTATGAAAAATATGAGTAGTAGCTGGTGATAAAGGGGGGATAAGCCAAGTCCAATCTCCAGTGACTTCCCTCTTATGTATTCTTTCCTTCGCTTCAAATTGTTTGAATTGTTCTGCAGCCGTATGATGATCTACAATACTCACTCCGTCTCGTCGAAAAGAATGCATCACTGCTAAATTTAATTCAACTAATGCACGATCTTTCCAAAGTGAAGCATTCGAGCGAATATTTAAGCCTAACCCTTCTGCAATGATAGGTAATTGATTATACCTATCTTCATCAGCAAAATTTCTAGCTCCTATTTCTGTCCCCATGTACCAACCGTTAAAAGGCGCCGCTTCATAAATGAGACCACCTATCTCCATTTTCATATCAGAAATAATGGGAATGCCATACCATTTTAACTGTAATTCTTTAAACCAAGCATAATTTGGATGTTCGATTTCTACCTCAACAATTAATTCTGTTGGTATTGTAAACCATTTAGGTTCTTCGTTGTTCTTTTGAATAACAAGCGGTAATATATCAAAACGACTATAGGTCGGCTCCCAACCAAGCTCGATGCACTTTTTTGTAAACTCAATAGAAGACCTGTCACCTAATATACCATCTTTTGTGTCGTATCCAGCATATCTAATTAATTGGTGATTCCATATACGAAAGTTTGTATCACTCTCTTTACTTGGAAATACTGTAATAGAAGGTTTAATTTTCCCACTATTTGTCGCTACTTTTATGTGCTCAAAAAGCGCCTTTGCTACTTCCTCTTCTGTTTTAGCTTCTCTCTTATCGATGACTTGAAGTGTTTCCCAAAAGAAACGCCCTATACAACGATTACTATTACGCCATGCAAGTTTGGCACCATAAGCCAATTCTTCTTGTAATTGTCTATATGATCCTGTTGAGTTCAGTTCATCAGAAATAATACTTAATCTTTTATCCGCTTGTTCTTTTGTTTGCCCTGTTTCTTCGTAAAACTGATAAATAAATTCCTGAGCTTTTTGAAATTTTTCTCTAGACAAGATAGACTGAATCCTCCTGAATGTTCATTCGATAATACTATCTTATCATATTCCTATCGTATATTAGATAAATTACAGCTTTTCTATCGTTACCTCTTTCATCTCTATGTTATCCTGTTCAATCTTTAACATCTGTTTCACATACGGATTGACAAATAATTGGTCTGGATCAAGCCTTGCTCTCCATTTGAGAAAATTTCTTAAGTGGCTGTATTTTGTAGTCAACTCTGAAAACTTTGCTTGATGAATCTTCCCCCAATGAGGACGCCCATCATACTTCTTCATAATTGTTTCCATATCGTTAAAATAGGTTTCATATGGCATACCTTTAAACATATGAAATGCAATATAAGCTGAATCTCTTCCAAAAGAGGGACTTAGCCAACTATTGTCTCTTTTTACAACACGACATTCGATTGGAAAATGAACATTATATTGTTGCTCTTCTATCTTTGCCCTTATTTCATCGATACAGGCAACCATATCCTCTAATGGAATGGCATACTCCATTTCAACAAACTTTACTTTTCGTGGAGTAGCAAATAAATCATAACTTGGCGCATATTGCTCACTATTACTAATGGCTCTTGCGCTTATGCGACTAACTGATTTAGTTAGATTTGGCCATTTGCGACATAAGACAGATAGAAACCCAAATATATAATTCTCCATTATCATACTTTCAATCCTACGCCATTTCCTTGTCCGAGGCTTTTTGTCTGTTATATTCATTGTTTTTATTTGCACATGGTTAGAATAGGGGAACAAGAAACATTCAAAATGGCGGTTCTCATGGATATAGGAGCTAATCTGATGTTTTAAATCACTATAAAGTATTTTCCTACTTTTATAAACATAGGTCGGTGCGTGGATGACTTTTAGTTTCACTTTTACAACAATACCCAACAAGCCTAACGAAACAAGCGAGACATCGTACAAATGTGAGTTTACTTGGCGAGAAATCATTAGTTCCTCTCCTTCAGCTGTTATCATCACTAATTCTTCAACTTGTGTAGAAATATTGCCAAATTTCATACCCGTCCCGTGTGTACCAGTTGATATCGCACCGGCAATACTTTGCGTATTTATATCACCAAGATTTTCTTGCGCCCAACCTTTCTCACCTAAATATTTTCCGATTTCATATAATTTAGTGCCCCCATATACCTCTACTAAACCTTGGTCCTCATCAAAGAAAATCACACCGGATAAACGGTCTAATGAAACGAACCACTCATCGGTTTGAATCAGGTTTGTGAAAGAATGTCCGGATCCTACCACTCTAATCTTCTTCTTTTCCTTTCTTGCATTATTTACCACTTCTATCACATCATCTATGCTTTCTGGAAAAAATAATTGCCCTGCATTGAATTGTACATTTCCTGCCCAGTTTTGAATAGATGCGAGTGAAGTTTTTCTCATAGGAAACACATCCCTTCTCCTCTATACGTTTTTAATGTAAATGTAGATTGATTCTCCGAGTAGCAATGAATCTCTGTAAACCTTTCACATACCTCTCCTGCTTTCGCAGCCCGAAAAACAACGGCACTCCCTATGGATAAACGTCCCTTTGAATAAGACAATGGTGTTTGCACTTCACCAGCACCTTCCATTGGTAAAAGCTTCATGCCATATGGATATACAGGAAGTGGCATCTTCGTGCGGTCAGTAACACCGGAAGCAATGTATCCTCCTCCGAGACATGTATAGATATTCTTTTTCGCTTGACGGACAATAGGTACTGCAAAAAAAAGGGCAGGTTCGTATTTGATCTCTTGATAATAATCAAAAAGAAGCGGTGAATAAAAGCCTGACCCGACAGTCATTTCCGACACTTGTTCATCTGTTGCCGTATAATGGATACTCCCAGTCCCGCCACCATTCACTAAAGCAGGTGTATACCCTCGTTGTTGTAAAGCTATAGCGATTTCTGCCCTCTTCCGTTTGACTTCTCGTTTTGCTTTTTGTTTCATTAAACGAATAATGGTATTTTTTCCATATGAATGCGGAACGTTATCTCCAACACCAGCAATTTGTGCTTCATATCCCATGATTCCCTTCCAGTGAAGGACTTCACTCGCATTAATAGCTTCAACTATAGCTAGGACTTCAGAGGGGCTCCTTAAAGAAGAACGGCGGACACCAAAATGGAAACCAAAAATATTTGTACTCATATCTATATCTATACAAACTGAAAACTGACCATAAACAGACTTTGCTAATTTTATTAAATAATCAACATGCGCTAAGGAATCGACCATGACAGTGATTTCTTTCGCATGCTCACGAGCAATGATTGATAGAAATTTTTCATCCATACTTGGGTAGCCAAGCAATATGTCATTAAAACCCTGCTTCACTAATGTTAAGCTTTCACCAGCAGTATAAGTCATAATACCTTGATAGCATTCATTTGATGCCAAGATACGCTTTATCACTTCAATGGAACGAATAGACTTTGTTGCTACTCTTATTTTTTTTCCTTTTGCATGCAGTGCAATGGCCTGGCAGTTTCGATCGAAAGCATCTAAATCTAAGAAAAGTGCAGGCATCGATAAGAATTCTATTTTTTTCATATCCATTAAAATCTCACCACCATGATTTCGCATAATATAAGAAAAGCGACTTTCTAGTGAAAGCCGCTTTGCCTGTTGATCATTATGATATTATTTGACTCCTGTATTCGCTTTAACAGATACTTCAGCATATTTCTTCTCATCTCGTTTATTTGATACAACTGCACCAATATATGCTGCTAAAAACCCTGCTGGAACTGATACAATTGCCGGATTCGTTAACGGGAATATTGGATCACCAACAAGAATCGCTGTACCTTCTGGGCTTAATACACTTGGACTAATAGCTACTAAAACAAGTGCCGTTACAAGACCGGTTACCATACCAGAAATAGCACCTGCTGTGTTGAACTTCTTCCAGTAAATTGTATAAATGATAACTGGTAAGTTCGCACTTGCTGCCACACAGAAAGCTAAAGATACTAAGAAGGCGACATTTAATGTTTGCGCAAATAGTGCAAGAATAATCGAAAGTACAGAAACACCAATGGAAGCATATCTTGCTGCTAGCATTTGCTCTCTCTCAGTTGCTTTACCTTTTTTAATAATTTGCCCATAAATATCATGTGCAAAGGCTGAAGCTCCTGAGAGCACAAGCCCAGCAACAACGGCAAGAATTGTTGCAAACGCAACGGCAGAAACGAATGACATGAGGAAGTCTCCGCCAAGCGCTTCAGCTAAGAGCGGTGCTGCCATATTACCAGCTGCATTTGCTGCGACGATATCTTGTGAACCTACAAACGCCGCCGCTCCAAATCCTAGGAATATTGTCAAAATATAGAATATTCCTACAATCCAAGTAGCTGTGACAACAGAACTTCTCGCTGTTTTAGCATCTTTCACTGTGAAAAATCTCATCAAAATATGTGGAAGTCCAGCTGTACCTAATACCAGAGCGACCATCATTGACAATGTGTCAACACCGTTCGTATATTTCACACCTGGGTTTAAATACGATTCACCGTGTGATGTTACCGTTTTCATTTTCTCAAACATACCAATAATATTGAAGTTAAACTCTTTTAAAACAAGGAATGAAATAATAACTGTTCCTATCATCAATAGAGCCGCTTTAATAATTTGAACCCAACTAGTTGCAGTCATTCCGCCGAATAAGACATAAGTTGTCATCATGACACCTACGATTACAACAGCAATCCAATAATCAATACCTAACAATAATTGTATAAGTGCACCTGCTCCAACTAATTGAGCAATCATATAGAAAATAACAATCGTTATCGTGCTAATTGCCGCTACTCCTCGAACTTTCTTTTCACTAAACCTGGCACTAATCATATCAGCAATTGTATATTTACCCAAATTTCTTAGTGGTTCAGCAACAATATATAATACAACTAAATAAGCCACTAAGTATCCAATAGAATAGAAGAAACCATCAAACCCGAATAATGCAATCGCACCCGCAATACCTAAAAAGGAAGCGGCTGATAAATAATCACCAGCAATCGCTAAGCCGTTCTGCCAACCTGTTAATCCTCCGCCAGCTGTATAAAACTCACTTGCTGTATTCGTGCGTTTTGCTGCCCAATAAGTTACCACTAATGTCATCGCTACGATTAATACGAATAAAGTTAGACCAATTCCACTCATAATTAACGTTCTCCTTGTGTTTTATGACTTTCAATGATTTCTTCTGCAGCTTTATCAAATTTTGCAGCTTTTTTAACGTAAATCATGCATAAAACCCAAGTCATGACAAATTGTGCAAACGCATACACCCAAGTCCAAGTAATAGAGCCGATTGCCGGTTGATTAAGCACATTCGTAAACGAAGTCAGTATCGGTAGCATAAAATAAAAGAGCATGAAAAAAATAATCATTGGCACTAAAAAGGCTTTCTTAGCACTTAATAAATTTTTAAAAGCAGAACTACTTGCCACAACCTCATAATTAATATTCTTTTCCTTTTGGTCATGCGCTTTTGCTAAATTATCCAATGGATCCCCTCCTATTTTTCTGAAATATAAGTATATTCTAAAAAATATAATAAATATATGCAATAGAATTTGTACTAAAAAATAAAAATTTATTTTTAGACATGTTTCGACAATAGCAAGAAATCCTAATATAATAGAAAGTAAATTATTTACTATCGTTTGCGAGGGAAATCATGAAAAAAGTACGTCTAATAAAAGACTATCAAAACTTTAAAAAGGGTACCCCTTTTCTCGTCATTACTGAATCTGAATTTATTGGTGTGAAAGAATATGTATTGAGAACATATGATCTACACCATCGATTACTAATCACCGACAAGGAATACGCAACACTGTTTTCACAAATTGGGGAAAACTAACCTCTTCTGCTACACTTGCTTGTCTGATTGATTAAGAAGCCTTATAATAAGGTAAGAATAAGAACGGTAAGGGTGAAAAGAACATGCTCGATGGTTGGTTTATGTGGTTTATACTTTTTTGGGTTGTAACATTAGTAATCCTTATGTCCATTGGCGGGTTTTTTATGTTCCGAAAGTTTTTAAAACGGTTGCCAAAAGCGGACGGTAAATCTGATATGGACTGGGAAGAATATTATGTAAGACAAACACAGCATTTATGGGGACAGCAAGAAAAAGAGTTATTAAATGATCTCGTTAGCCCAGTACCAGAACTCTTTCGTGATGTCGCGCGGCAAAAAATAGCCGGAAAAATTGGTGAATTAGCTGTAAAAGAAAAAGCAACAAAGATAACAGAAGAAATTCTCATCCGCGGCTACATAATTGCTACACCAAAAAAAGATCATAAATTTCTAAGAAAAAAACTGGCACAAAAAGAAATCAACATGACACCATATGAACATCTTTTTTAAACGAATCAAAAAAGGATCCATAACAAAGAAGCACCTTTAAGAGTTAGTACACTCTTAAAGGTGCTTCTTTCATTATTAAGTAGTTGGTCTCGATTCTACTTGTTTGACATGTACCGCTTTGTCCATTTTGCGAAATTGAAAGAACATCGCCACACGCCATGGAACAATCATTGCAAATGCTAATAAATAAAACATTCCTGCAAGCGCACCAACATCAATAGTCGAACTTAGCATCAATTTGGCAACAAGGCGAATAATAAGCAAGCTTATTAAGATAAATATAAACGCTTTCGATTTCTTTAAATAGATTTCGGATCCCTTGGTTTCAAATTTAGTCGTTTTGATTAAAATCAAGGAAAACAATGCCCCTACTATAACAGCTTCCAATAATTCTATTGACGTAACGCGAAAATAGGGAAAAATAAACATTAATGCCCCCGTACTCATAAATACGGGAGGTAAGATTATCTTCTTAATCGTGACTGGATGATTAGCCGCCTTCATTCGAATGAACATAGCTAATACTGCCATAGAAACAGCTCCAATTGATGTCAACAACACCATGTCCATAAAAAACATCCTTTTACAATAAGATCAATGACACTTATTATTATAGCTAATTACTATTCAATAGTAAATTATATGTATGATTTTAAGATAACACTCGCGATACAGCATCTATCACTCTAACTTCATCAAATGGTTTGATAATAAAGTCTTTTGCTCCCGCTTCGATCGCTTCTACTACCATTTTTTGTTGCCCCATGGCTGAACACATGACAATTCTAGCTGTTGGGTATTCAGCTTTAATTTTTCTCATTGCTTCTAACCCGCTCATCTCTGGCATCGTAATATCCATAGTCACAAGATCTGGCGTTAATTCTTCATATAAGGCAATGGCTTGTTTACCATTCTCTGCTTCGCCAACAATATCATGATTCGCTTTTTTTAATATATTCTTTAAAGTCAACCTCATAAATTTCGCATCATCTACTACTAATATCTTTGCCACCTATTATTCCTCCTCCAAACACCATGCGCTACAACATCTTATATAATGAACTACTTTGATTTCAAAGTAATATCACTCATTACAATATATCTAATTTTTCTAATAATTTCAATTTAAACCCAACGACAATTTTCGCACGTATCAAAAAGCGAGTTTTCCTCGCTTTTTGATGCAATGATCGCTATTAAAAACCCGTAAAGCCACCTGTCAACATAGTGAGAAGGGAGATAATATCAGTCATCCAATCAAAGAACAAGACGACGCCCATTACAATCATCAATATCCCACCAATTCTCATAATCGTTACATTGTGTTTTTTAATCCATTTCATTCTACCGATAAAGAAAGACAATATCAAAAATGGGACAGCAAAACCAATAATATAGGCAATCATATAAAATAAACCTGATCCAGGGTTTGTCGCTGAAAGTAAAATAACTGATGCTAAAATAGGCCCAGAGCAAGGAGTCCAACCAGCAGCAAAGGCTAGACCTATTAGAACTGAACCGAAATAACCAGTCGGGCGATTTTTAAAATCAAATCTCCTTTCTTTCATTAAGAATGCTGGTTTAAGCAAACCTAAGATCACAAGCCCAAATAAAACAATAAAAATTGCGCCAATTTGACGAATGAGATCAGCATATTCATAAAAAAAGCTACCTATATAAGAAGAACCAAAACCGATGGCAATAAAAACAATTGAAAATCCTAATAAAAAGCATAGCGTATGTATCAAACTACGTTTTTGTAGCAGTGCATTCTCCGTTTTTAACTCGCCTACGCTCATTCCAGTGATATACGATAAAAATGCCGGATATAATGGTAAACAGCATGGCGAGATGAAACTCAAAAAACCTGCACCAAGAGCAATTATAAAATTCACATCAGTCATATCAACACCTCCATACCTTCCCCTTTTTCCTTCCCCATTCTATCAAAACATTATGTGAAAAGAAATTAATCTTTTTGAATAATTTGTGTCTAACATAGAATACACAGGTTAAACACAAGCTTTATGTCGTCAATGTATCAAATCAGTTGAATAAATAGTTTTTTTGTATCATGAATGTAAAGAGTTTTACATAAGTTTCTTTTGAATTAATTACCATTATTCGCTATAATTAATAAAAGAATATTTGGGACAAAATAGAAACTACTTCATGGTTAGAACAAAATCGCAGAGGAGTTTTAGGTGCGTGAACAAACAAGAATTACTATTATTAATTGAACAAAAAAGACGGGAACTGATTCAAACCGCTATGAGAAACGGCCTCAACTCTGCTTCTGCCATCAAATATAGTCAGGAGTTAGATTCTCTATTAAATGAATATAATCGTCTTTACGAGAGTAGACTTACATTAAATAGACAAGCATAAAAGGCTAACACTTGAATTTCATTTTAAAAAATATTAACAAGTGATTTGATATCATAGAATTCGACAATATGATCCTAATGAAAGAAATAGACCAAAGCTAAAATTAGCTTTGGTCTATTCTTTGTTGCAATGAAGAACCGAAAAATAAAGTTGATCTGTTTCTATCTATATGCAATTGAACCTAGAAACTTTATTTAACTGACGTTCTTAAGTTATTTTCCAGGTTGTTGCTTATTCATCGCATTCATCATTTGGTTAATTTTCTTCTGAGATGGCTTCATTCCCATTTGCATCATCATCATTTTAAGCATTTGTTCATTAATTGGTGGATTTTTCTTAAGGTAGCTCATCATATATTTACGAGCGATGAAAAATCCTAGTGCTACACCAGCAAGTAATGCTAATATACCAACTAGAATATATGTCCACATACTACTTCCTCCTTCATGTTGTCTATCATACAGTGTACTAGACCAAAGGTTATTATACAATATTTGCTGATGATTTTCTCTAATTTAGACAAACTTTCTTTCTTTTAATGGCTTTAACCAGCCAAATCGATTATGAAAAAGGTCAATAGCTAAATAGGAACTCTCTTCTTTTCGTAGAACTTCAAAGAACACCGTCTCTGCATCATAGTTTCCTGAAGCCTCTAAACTTAGAAAACGATCATGGATCATCAACTTTGCTTGACTATTTTTTTCTTTAATGTAAAACGCATTGCTCTTATAAGAAACTTTTTTCTCTGCATATAATTCTCTATACAAATCATTATTTACTTTATCTTTTGGAATATTCTTGGTGATAAAGGCAATTTGTTTTCCCAAAATAAATTGGATCGTGCCTGTCGCTTGTTCATATTCCTTGAACAGCTGATAAAACATTTGCTCTCTACCAAAATAATGAGACGCAAAAGGTTCATCTATTAAATATAGCTGATACGTTCTCATAGAATTACTCCTTTTTAGACAAGTCTTTCTCTTATTATAAAATTTTATTTCAGTATTTTCTGTCTCTTTTTGTTATAAATCTCTACTTTTTTTGTCGAAAAAAAACGAAGAGGGAAATTCCCTCTTCGCTCATGTTTATAAGCTCTTTACTTTGCTTACAATATTCTCTACAGTAAAACCGTACTCTTTTATTAGAATATCTCCTGGTGCTGAGGCACCGAATTGATCAATCCCTAAAACGTCGCCTTCTAGGCCCACATATTTATGCCAGCCGAATGATGCTGCCATTTCAATGGCTAAACGTTTGGTTACATTTTTAGGTAAGACAGATTCTTTATATTCATTTGATTGAGCATCAAATCTCTTCCAATCCGGCATACTGATTACCGCCACATCAAAGCCTTCTTCTTTTAACGCAGCTTTAGCCTTCACCGCTAATTCTACCTCTGACCCTGTCGCTAAAAGAAGCGCATCTGGTTGCTCTTTTTCTGCTTTCGCAATCACATAAGCACCTTTTTCTACTCCTTCAAGGGCTAACTCTGCTGAGTTTGGTAGTGTAGCAATATTTTGCCTAGTTAACACAAGTGCTGTTGGTTGATCTTTTGACTCAATCGCTAGCTTCCAGGCAGCTGAAGTCTCATTTCCATCAGCTGGGCGAATCACAGCTAAATTAGGCATGGCACGAAGCGCTGCTAATTGTTCAACCGGTTCATGCGTAGGCCCATCTTCACCTACAGCAATGCTGTCATGTGTAAAAACATAAGTAACTGGGAGCTTCATTAATGCTGCAAGTCGAATAGCTGGTCTTAAGTAGTCGGAGAATACAAAGAATGTCCCTCCAAAGACATTTAGACCACCGTGTAAAGCCATACCATTTAAAGCTGCACCCATGGCAAATTCTCGTACCCCAAACCAAATATTTTTACCAGCATAATTAGTTGCTGAGAAGTCTTCTGCATCTTTCATCATCGTCTTATTCGAGCCCGCTAAGTCAGCTGAACCACCAAAGAAAGATGGTAAGTTCTTCGCGATACCATTGAGAGCTTCCCCTGAAGATGCTCTAGTTGCTAAGCTTTTGCCTTCTTCATAAACAGGAAGATCTTTATCCCAACCATTTGGTAATTCACCTTTGATTGCACCTTCTAGCTGTTCTGCTAATTCCGGATGATCTTTTTTGTAAGCAGCAAAAAGATCTTTCCATTCACGATCTACTTTTTCACCGTTAATAGCTACATTTTGATTGAAGTGTGCATATACTTCTTCAGGCACATGAAAATCTTCTTCAAATGTCCACTCATAAGCATCTTTTGTTAATTTTAATTCAGCTGAACCTAGTGGTGATCCATGAGAAGCAGAGGAGCCTGCCTTATTCGGGGATCCATAACCAATTACCGTCTTAACTTCAATTAATGTCGGTTGTGTAGTATTTTGACGAGCGCTGTCAATTGCCTGGGCAATTTCATCGAGATTATTTCCATCTTCTACTCGGAGATAATGCCAGCCATAACTCTTAAAACGATCCGCTACACTTTCAGAAAATGATTGATCTAAATCTCCGTCTAATGAAATATCATTAGAATCATACATTACGATCAGCTTTCCTAATTGAAGGTGACCAGCAAGAGAAGCGGCTTCTGCTGACACTCCCTCCATTAAGTCTCCATCTCCGCATATACTATATGTATAGTGGTCTACTACATTGTAGCCATCTTTATTATATTCAGCTGATAGGTGGCTTTCTGCCATTGCCATCCCAACTGCCATGGCAATCCCTTGTCCTAATGGACCTGTTGTGGCATCTACACCTGGTGTATGGCCAAATTCAGGATGTCCTGGTGTTTTACTACCCCACTGGCGAAATTCCTTAATATCATCTAAAGAAAGATCATATCCCGATAAATGAAGGAGACTATACAATAGCATAGACCCATGACCTGCAGATAACACGAAGCGATCACGATTAAACCAATCAGGATTTTTGGGATTATGATTCATAAACTTTGTCCATAAAGTATACGCCATTGGCGCAGCTCCCATTGGCATTCCTGGATGACCAGAGTTTGCCTTCTCGACTGCATCGATTGACAATGTTCTTATGGCGCTAATTGATAAAGCATCTGTTTTGTTGAACATGAACGACATCCTTTCAATATATATCCTACAAATTAAATATAATAGACTTTCACCTTCAGTTACAACCAGAAAGGTAAAATATTATATAATTGTCATATAAAACAACAACAACAAAGGAAACTGCTCGTTACAGTTTCCTTTTAAAATTTATAAACACAATCTTAGTGAAGTGGTTTATTTTGTTCACGCTTTAACTTATCTGGTGTAACATCATTACCTTCAGGGTCAATAACAGTAACACCTTTTAATGTATTTAACATAGAAGCTCTAAACTTTTCTAAATATTCTTTTCTTAATTTAGATTGTTCCTTTGCCTCTAATTCTGATAAACCTTCCGTCTTTGCTTTCTTGGCAAGCGAATTAATTCTCGCTAATTTTTCTTTTGAAATCATTGTGTTACACTCCTTCCCATCCAAAAAGTCTTCAACCATATGGAGAAGATACTTAATAGCCATATTACTAAATATGAATGCATTTGACAAGAAAGCAGTTTACAATCATGTTTTTCACTATAATTTTCAGACGATAATACGTTGGTAAAGTATTGCTTTAAGATTTGGTAAAGCTATGTATCATTGTGCTCTTTTGAAAAATATGAATCTATTTAATGTAGGAAGCGTATGGAAGTAAGGGGAATGAGGAAATATACTTTCACTATCGTTTAATGTAAAAAAACATGGATTAATCTTAGGAACACAGATAACCATTCACAATTTACATTATTTCCCTCCAATGATGGTGCATGAACTCAACAATTGAAGGATCTTTCAGTATGCTTTTTTCTTGGGAGCAAAACAAGATATCTTTGTCTTTCAGTTTTAAAATACATTGCGCAATCAAATTAAGTGACATATTAGGTCTGTATCATGATGGTTCATGATCCACCAGCTCTATTTCATCTATATATTCATTATATCTACGGTTAACGGTCGCTTTAGATACTTTATAACCAAAGCCTCTTAACGTTGCAGCAATTTCTGCAAAAGTAAGGTTGTTTTTTCTCAATTTTACTATTTCTTCAATTGGTACTTCTATTCGTTCTCTGCCGTTTATATTACCTTGGTTTTTTAAATTTTTTTCAGGTCGAAAGCCTTTTTGAACAGCTTTTTGCATCCCTCTTTTAATTTTTACATTATGTAGTTTTCTTTGATATTCTTCAACCATGCTAACAATCTGTAATACCATAGAATCTGAATCTGAAAGTTGCAATTCCCCGTTATGGGCAATTGTAAAAATCTTCCCATTTTCTTTAAGTATACAATGTAAGATGGCGATTTTAGCATTGCCTCTTCCAATCCTGGTTTCATCTTGAATAAGAACAGCCTCCGCTTGTTTCTGTTTTAGTAACTCTAATAATTGCAGCACACCTATTCTTTCTAAATCATAGCCACTTGCTTTCTCACGTATCACTTCAACTACAGTCATATCCTTCATTCTCGCTAAATGTAAAAGTTCTTCTTCTTGTCTAGCAAGGGACGTTTCCTGTGTATCCTTCGTCGTGCTCACCCTGCAATATATAATTACATTCATTCTCATTCATTCCTTTAGTCTTCTAATATCACACTAGCTAAATTGGTTTCAGATATTATTTCACCATCTGTAATGGGAAGATATACCGTATCACCAGGATGTATTTCACCTAAATGTATATGATTAAATTCTTCTACCCAAGCAACAAAATCTTTAGAAGACATATTATGGGCATCTCTAAAATCCTCCGCAATTTTCCATAAAGAATCCCCTTGTTTTACTTCAACCTTTACATACTCCTCCTGATTTGCATTACCAGTGTTCAAAAATAATAGGAAAGCCATACCGAAACTAAAAGCGATAAGAATAATAGCATAACTATAAGAATTCCACAATTGTTTTATCATTAATTGTCACCCCTGAATAGAATATATGTTCGATTTGATAATTTTAGTATAATGCGAACACTTGTTTCTGTCAACAAGAAAATTCGAACTTATGTTTGTATCTGTTTTCTACTGGTGGTATAATAAGCTTAATGATATTGACGAAGGTGCGTGATAGCGTGAAATTATCTAAGAGGCAGCAAGATATATTGAATTTTATAAAGGATGAAGTAAAACAAAAAGGGTATCCACCGTCTGTTAGGGAAATAGGCGAAGCTGTTGGACTAGCTTCAAGTTCAACCGTACACGGTCATCTAGCCAGACTAGAGAGTAAAGGGCTTATTCGTCGAGATCCAACAAAACCCCGTGCCATTGAAGTATTAAATTTAGAAGAGAGCAATCCAATTCCTAAAGTGCAAACAGTGAACGTTCCTATTATCGGTAAGGTTACTGCTGGTCAACCTATTACTGCGATTGAGAATGTTGAGGAATATTTTCCTTTACCTGAAAGAATGGCTCCGAGTGACGAAAATATCTTCATGCTTGAAATTATGGGAGAAAGTATGATTGAAGCTGGCATATTAGATGGTGATTATGTCATAGTCAAGCAGCAACAAACAGCAAATAATGGAGAAATCGTCGTTGCTATGACGGAAGATGACGAGGCCACGGTTAAGCGATTCTTTAAAGAGAAGAACTTTATTCGCCTACAACCAGAAAACCCTACTATGGAGCCGATTATTTTGCATAATGTATCTATTTTAGGCAAAGTTATTGGTGTTTATCGCCAAATTCATTAAAAAAGAGTGTCATTTTTGACACTCCTTTTTAATCGTTGCAATTATCTTTATATGTTACGCATCCAATTATCAAATTTGAAAAATTCAGTAAAATAGAATCATTACATGGAGACAAAAATATATTATAATGAAATTTACACCAAGAATCAACCTAAGGTCGCAAAAAAATCTCGGCTTTAGGAGTGTGAAGGAAAAATGTTAATGAACATTCTCTTCGCTGCGTTGATTGGTGGAATTGTCGGTGTTGCAGGGCATTTGCAGAGGTTAGGCAAACTAGTCAAGCCACGGATGACGAAAAAATTCATTTATTTAGGGTTCTTAGAAGACATCTTACTAGGAGGACTGGCGGCCGTATTTGTCATTGTGACAACAACACCGGATTCCCCCACTGCTGTTTTCATCATCTCTCTCGTATCTGGTATGGGAGGAGAGGGTATCTTAAAATTATTAGATACCCTAAAAGTAAAAGATCACGAATAAATTTTATTCCGTTCTTATGAACGGTTTTTTGTTGTATATAAAAAGAACAAATAATATCTAGACAACCTCATTTTTCACCTACTATTATAAGAACTAAGCGCTAGAAATACCTGCTCAGACTGTTCAATTTCACATTTATGAAGGGATATAACACATCATCGTTTTACGATGAGTTGCTTCTTAAATTGTAGTATGTATGTCTTACACAGTTCTTAGAATCACTTGACTACCTTCTACATGATGTTTTATGGGGCGATAAAACATCATGTCTTTTCATGAAAAACTGATGGTTTAATGGAATAAATGTTCATTTGATCCAGTTGATGGGTAAATAGAACAATCTACTTCAAAATACATACACTTTATATTCAATTCATCATCTATTAGGAATTAATAGCTATCTTGATTTCACGAACCAAGTCATCCACAGGTTGAGGATCGCTTCAAGCAACTATTTCTCATTGATTTCGATTATCTAGCATCATTCTTATAGTTTTTCTTCCTATTAATTAATAGATAGGACTGTAGACAAACTCAATATAAGGAGTTTGTCTACAAGTGAAGCAACCGTTAAGATTGGTTTTTAAAGATGTTTTTTAGTATCCGCAATAGTTAGTTTCCCATAAATTAACTTCCGCTAAAACACTGTAAAAGCACTCTCAACTATCGGGTTTTCTTCAGTGCCTTATACCTCAACTGCAACAATATCATCACAACAGATCGTAGTGATTCTTACACGACCTTTCTTGTCACAACAATCATCGTGACGATGACATTCCGCTTTTGCTAAGAAGACTAAATTTCCACGAACATCGATAAACTCTCCGAACACATGGCCGCCACCTTTAAGAAAAACCTTCACATCTTCACCACGGGAAATGTTCTTAAAAAACTCATCGCAGCCACAATCGTTATTGTCGTCTTTGCTGTAATTACCACAACCATAATTATTGTTGTCATATCCGTATGAGTCTGAATATCTTGGGCTTCTACCAAAAAAACAATTATTATATCCCATACCTCTTCCTCCTTTCTATGATTATGTTAATACTATATGTGGATGGTCTTGCAGTTGTACGGGCTATACCACCCTGTTAAGAGACCATTTTATTTGCTCTATGTTTCTATCTTTTAATCTTTCTACCCTAACTAAATAAAGAAGCAGCCGTTATGGCTGCTTTGAGCTGGATCCTTTTTAGTATCTCTTAAATAGATAGCAAGTTGAATGATGATATGAAACTGTTATATCCTATTGCCTTAATTCCTCGATGATACAATAAAGAAGAAGCTTAATTATCGAGTTTCAACTGCAACGATATTATCACAACAGATTGTAGTGATTTTTACTCGACCTTTCTTGTCACAACAACAATCATCGTGATGATGACATTCTGCTTTTGCTAGGAAGACTAAATTTCCACGAACATCGATGAATTCTCCTGATACATGGTCGCCGCCTTTAAGAAAAACTCTCACATCCTCACCACGGGAAATGTTCTTAAAGAACTCATCACAGCCACAATCCTTATTGTCGTCTTTACTGTAATTGCCACAACCACAATTGTTGTTATTATATCCATATGAGTCTGAATATCTTGGGCTTCTACCAAAAAAACAATTATTATATCCCATATCTCTTCCTCCTTTCTATGATTATGTTAATACTATATGTGGAAAATGAAGAGTTGTACGGGCTATCTCACCCTGTTAAGAGACCATTTTATTTTCTCTTTGTATCTTCTTTTAGTTTTTCGAGTCTACTTCTATCTAATATAAAAAAGCAGCCGTTATGGCTGCTTTGAGCAGAGTCCTTTTAGTATTTATTAAATAGATACGAAGTGAAGAAGCAGTTATATCCCTTGCAATAACTTCCTCTAAGACACATAAAAAAGGACTCTTACTAAGGTGTTTCTTTAGACTTCAACTGCAACGATATCATCACAACAGATCGTAGTAATCCTTACACGATCTTTCTTGTCGCAACAATCTTTGTGGCGATCATCGTGACGATCATCGCGACGATGACAGTTAGCTTTTGCTAGGAAAACTAAATTTCCACGAACATCGATAAACTCTCCGAACACATGGCCGCCGCCTTTAAGGAATACTTTCACATCCTCACCACGGGAAATGTTTCTAAAGAATTCATCGCAGCCACAATCGTTATGATCATATCCATATGAATCTGAATAGTTTTGATTTTTATATCCCATATTCTCATCCTCCTTTCTATGATTATGTTAATACTATATGTGGAAGATGAAGAGTTGTACGGGCTATATCACCTTGTTAAAGGACCATTTTATGTTTTATATGACATCTTTTAGATTTTTTAAAATGCATGGAAAAGCGACGTTAAGGTCCATACTATAAAAGGAAGAAGGTTCAAAATGAATCTCTTAAGGCCTATCCTCACCACTTTACTTTCTTCTATTTTTAATACAAAAAGACCGCAGGTACCTCGATTACATCGAGTTTACCTACAGTCACATTTTTTTGGTCTTATTTTGGTCAACAGTAATTAGTTGGTCATGAATTTTATTTGAGCAAAACAAAACCCCCTCAAACCATAGTGGTAGAGGGGTTAATTTTATTAATACATTTGTAAATATTGCTCGCGTTCCCATGGGTGAACTTGCGTACGGAACATATCCCACTCAATTTCTTTTGCTTCGATAAAGTGTTCAAGAATATGTTCACCAAGCGCAGCAACCATTACTTCATCTTGTTTAAGAAGTTCTAGCGCGCTATAAAGTGTAGCTGGAAGATCTTTAATGCCTTCAGCTTCTCGCTCTTCTTTGCTCATCACATAGATATTACGATCTACTGGAGCTGGTGGTGTTAGGTTGTTTTTCACGCCATCTAACCCAGCTTTAAGAAGAACAGCCATTGCAAGATAAGGATTTGCAGCTGGATCCACACTACGTACTTCTACACGTGTACTGACACCACGTGATGCTGGGATACGAATAAGTGGTGAACGGTTTCTTGCAGACCAAGCAACATAACAAGGAGCTTCATATCCAGGCACTAAACGTTTGAAAGAGTTTACTGTTGGATTTGTTACAGCTGTGAAACTTGGTGCATGGTTAATGATACCTGCAATAAAATTACGTGCTGTATCACTAAGTTCTAAATCACCTTTTGTATCATAGAATGCATTTACACCATCTTTAAATAAAGAAACGTTACAGTGCATACCTGATCCGTTCACACCGAATAATGGTTTTGGCATAAATGTTGCGTGTAAACCGTGTTTACGTGCAATTGTTTTAACGACTAATTTAAATGTTTGGATGTTATCACACGCTGATAATGCATCAGCATATTTAAAATCGATTTCATGTTGCCCTGGAGCCACTTCATGGTGAGAAGCTTCAATTTCAAAGCCCATTTCTTCAAGCTCAAGAACGATATCACGACGGCAATTTTCACCTAAGTCTGTTGGAGCTAAATCAAAATAACCACCATTATCATTAAGTTCTAAAGTTGGTTCACCTTGTTGATCTAACTTAAATAAGAAGAATTCTGGTTCAGGTCCAAGATTGAAATCTGTAAAACCGAGGTCTTCCATTTCTTTAAGGATTCTTTTTAAGTTATTACGTGGGTCTCCCGCGAATGGCGTACCATCTGAATTATAAATATCGCAGATTAAACGTGCTACTTTTCCTTTTTCAGCTGTCCAAGGGAAGACTACCCAAGTGTCTAAGTCTGGGAATAAATACATATCTGATTCTTCAATACGAACGAAACCTTCAATTGAGGAACCATCGAACATCATTTTATTGTCCAAAGCTTTTTCAAGCTGACTAATTGGAATCTCTACGTTTTTAATTGTTCCTAAAATGTCAGTAAATTGTAATCTGATAAATTTTACATTTTCTTCTTTAGCAATACGTCTGATATCTTCTTTAGTGAATTTTGCCACCTTGTGTTTCCTCCTTTAAAGTCAAGAAAAGATTTTTTATTTTAATGGAAAAAGCGTGATAAATCACCTTGTCTTAAAGACGATCGAGTAAACCTACCTGCTTGCATAAATTCTTTACGCAAAAGCTTTCTCAATTCATCATCTGACAAATCATGTCTCACTTTTTCTTCTTGCTTCTTAAATGCTTGTTCATCCATCTCTTGTTGTTGTTTCACTGTGAATAATTGCTTTATTCCCGCCATATTGACACCTTGATCAATTAAATCTTTGATTTCTAGCAATTTATCAATATCATTCAATGAATACAGCCTTCTATTCGTATCCGTTCTAGCTGGAGTAATCAATTGGTGTTCTTCATAATAGCGAATCTGTCTTGCAGTAAGCTCAGTCAGCTGCATAACAATGCCAATTGGAAAGAGCGGCATGGAACGACGTATTTCACTTCCAGTCAACCATCTCTCCTCCTTCATTCTTTTACTTTTTATTTCTTTGTATCTTATATCCTATTATATGTCGTGTTAGATAATCTGTCAACAAAATGTTATGTTTTATCACATGTAAATGATGAAATTTTCAAACTTTTATCCTAGTATTGAAAAAAGGCAGCGTATATTCGCCTCCTTTCTCCACATTTATTGATTCTTTTGAATGAGTTTTTTCTCTAATAATTGGTCTAACGCCGTACAAATGGCGATTTTTACATGAGAATAGGTTAATCCGCCTTGAACATATGCTTCAAAAGGGTGGCGAATAGGTCCATCTGCTGTTAGCTCAATACTTGCCCCTTGGATAAAGGTACCCGCAGCCATAATAACATCATCCTCATATCCTGGCATATATGCTGGATATGCAGTTACGTGAGAGTTAATTGGGGAAGCATATTGAATCGCTTGACAAAAGGCAACCATCATCTTAGCATCACCAAATTGTACTGATTGAATTAAATCTGTTCTCTCTGCATCCCATCTTGGATTTGTTTTCATCCCAAAGTATTCAAGGATTGCTGCTGTAAAAACCGCTCCCTTCAAAGCTTGTCCCACTACATGGGGAGCTAAGAAAAAGCCTTGATACATCTCCTGCAAACTATAAAGGGATGCACCAGCTTCGGCTCCTATTCCAGGGGAAGTTAATCGATAAGAACACGCTTCAATAAGGGCTTTTTTCCCAACAATGTAACCACCAGTTTTCGCTAATCCACCGCCAGGGTTCTTAATAAGTGAACCGGCCATTAAATCGGCACCAATATGACATGGTTCCATCTCTTCAACAAATTCACCGTAACAATTATCTACGAAGACAACGACTTCAGGGTCAATTGACTTAACAAAATCAATCATTTCTTTTATTTCATTTATTGTAAATGATGGTCTTTCCGCATAACCTCTTGAACGTTGTATACCAATCATCCTTGTATTAGATGTCATTCTTTCTTTGATTACTTCATAATCAACCCTACCATTCGCTTGCAATTCAACCGCATCATAACCAATACGAAATTCTCTTAGAGACCCTACCCCTTTACCTCTAATACCGACGATTTCTTCTAACGTATCATAAGGTTTACCTGTAATATATAAAAGGTCATCTCCCGGTCGTAAAATACCAAATAATGCAGTCGATATAGCATGGGTACCAGATATGATTTGTGGTCTAACCAATGCTGCTTCGCCACCAAAGACATCTGCATAGATTAATTCTAAAGTATCTCTACCCGCATCGTCATAGCCGTATCCTGTTGACGGTATAAAGTGGCTATCGCTTACACGATGTTTTTGAAAACTTTGCAGTACGCGAAATTGATTATCATCTATTCTTTGCTCTATTTTATGTGTCACAGCAGAAATTTTCTTTTCTACTTCTTGAACAATCTCAAAAAGGGATTCTCCATTTACTAAGCTTTGGAACATGTTCTACACCTTTACTTTCTATACTCTATAATAATTTAGCATTTGTGTGATTGGATGATCTTTGAAGTAAAAACCTTTAGCTAAATATATTTGTTCTTCTTCGATAAATTCACTACTCCGCACAATAGTCACCGTATTTAGGAGCGATAATAACTTTCCTTCTGAAGCAGGGATTGCAGCAGTATATGAATCCATTAATTGAGTGATTGCTCGTTCAATTGCCTCTTTTAGCAGCTGGCGATCACGATCATTTAAGGCACTTATTTGTAACGTGTCCTTACCCTTTGTTGGGATGAATCTTTCATGTGCTTCATCCTTTTTATTATATACGATTAATTGTGGTATCTCTTCTTGCTCTAAATCATCAATTAATTGCTTTACAGTTTGTTCATGTTGGATGTAGTCAGGATTAGACATATCGACTACATGTAAAATAAGATCCGCTTCGTTTACTTCTTCTAAAGTAGATCTAAAGGCTGCAATTAACGTAGTCGGTAAGTCTTGTATAAATCCAACTGTATCCGTTAAAAGAGCTGTATATCCACTTGGTAAAGACATTTTTCTTGTCATTGGATCCAGTGTGGCAAATAATTGATTTTCTTCATAGGAATCCGCTTCTGTTAGGCGATTAAACAGTGTAGATTTACCCGCATTCGTATAACCTACTAAGGCAATTTGCAGTGCTTGATTCTTCTTTCTTCTTTCACGGTAACGCTTCCTATGATGAACAACTGCTTTCAATTGCTTATCAATATCATCTATTTTCTTTCGTATATGACGTCGGTCTGATTCGAGCTTTGTCTCACCGGGACCTCTTGTTCCAATTCCCCCGCCTAGTCGTGAAAGTGCTGTTCCTTGTCCCAATAATCTCGGTAGTAAATATTTTAATTGAGCTAATTCAACTTGAAGTTTCCCCTCTTTTGAACGAGCCCTGCCTGCAAAAATATCAAGAATCAACTGCGTGCGATCAATAATTCTTGCCGAAATGAATTCGGATAGGTTACGAACTTGGCTAGGAGATAGTTCATCATTAAAAATGATCACATCAGCTTCTGTCTCTTCTTGTAGACGTGAAATTTCTTCAACTTTCCCTTTTCCTATATATGTAGATGGATGAATTCTTTCTCTTTTTTGTATAACACTTGTAACAACTTCACCATTTGCCGTTTTTGTTAGTGACATAAGCTCATCCATTGAATAACTATATTGCAAATCGTCTTCAGTCGTTTGACAGCCGACAAGTATCGCTTTTTCTTTAAAAGACTGTTGTTCCATTAAAGCCCTACTTTCTTTTTAACATATTATTATCATATCAAATTCTTTTGTAATACACTAATTATTCTTTACGTTAAAGGGAGAAAATTTCCTTTTATCCACAATGTCTTGCAGTTTTATCTATCATTATCATTTGCCAAAAAAATTATTAATTAAAAATCATTGATTTCATGCTATTTCATGTTAAAATCTATATGTTTGTGCAGGATTTTAAGAACGTGTGGTGATATGTGGTGTTAACTTGGGATTTTTTAAGTATGATTGGTACAATTGCTTTTGCCATTAGCGGTGCAATCGTAGCTATGGAAGAAGATTATGATATATTAGGCATTTATATTTTAGGCATCGTCACTGCCTTTGGCGGAGGAGCCATCCGTAATTTATTGATTGGGGTACCCGTTTCAACATTGTGGGAACAGGGAACTTTTTTTCAAATCGCCTTATTATCTATTACATTGATTATCATTTTTCCCCATCATTTATTAAAGCATTGGCATAAATGGGGAAACTTCACTGATGCCATTGGTTTATCAGCATTTGCTATACAAGGTGCACTTTATGCTGCTGATATGAATCATCCATTAAGCGCAATTATCGTTGCCGCAGTATTAACAGGTAGTGGTGGAGGAATGATTCGTGATTTATTAGCACAAAGAAAACCTTTAGTATTACGATCAGAAATCTATGCTGTTTGGGCGATTATTACAGGGTTATTAATCGGATTAAATATTTTTACATCATCAGTAGAGCTCATTATATTATTCATAACAATTACCGCCCTTAGAGTATTATCTTACACTTATAAATGGAAACTCCCTACAAAACAATATAAGTTAAATTAGTCATAAAAAACAGAGCCAGCTCAAAGCCCACTATATAAAGTAGGAGAGCGGCTCTGTTTTTTCAATTAGCATTCCTATTAATAACAAAAAACAAACTCCTAAATTAAGCGGAGCTAGGACTCATTCAATCGTCTTCTTCAAAAACTAAATCGTTACTTCTAATTGTCATTAATTCATGGCGGTCATAATGACTTTGCATTAAAAGCCTCATGGATTGTGCACGTATTGCCTTTTCAATAATATTCCTTATATATCTTCCATTAGAAAATGTTTGAGGATTTAATACTGTTTTAACCCAAAGTAAGTGATCTTTTAATTTCCTTTCACTTTCTCTGCTAAGTACGTACTCTTTTTGTTTCAGCATTCTTTGCCCGATTTCCATTAGTTGTTCAATTGAATAATCCGGAAAATCTATGACAAGCGGAAATCTAGAATGTAAACCTGGATTTAATGATAAAAAATAGTCCATTTCCTTTGAATATCCCGCTAAAATGAGTATAAAATCATGCTGTTTATCTTCCATATGTTTCACTAATGTATCGATCGCCTCTTTACCAAAATCTTTTTCCCCTCCTCTACCGAGGGAATAAGCTTCATCAATAAAAAGGATGCCTCCGATCGCTTTTTTAATTAAGTCTCTCGTTTTTTGAGCCGTATGGCCAATATATTCTCCTACTAAGTCAGCCCTTTCAGCTTCGATCAAATGCCCCTTTGTCAAAACATCCATTTTTTGAAATAGCTTACTTATTAACCTAGCTACCGTTGTTTTCCCTGTTCCAGGATTTCCTTTGAACATCATATGAAGGGACTGCTTTCCCGCTTTCAGTCCTGCTTCTTCTCGCTTCTTGTTCACGTAAATCCAGGCGTAAATTTCTTTAATCATTCTTTTCATTTCTTCCATGCCTACTAAGGCAGCTAATTCTTCTTCAATTTCTCTAAGAGCAAGATGCTCTGATTGTAAGGTTTTTTGTACCACATTCGGTTCGGGTATTTCTTTTGTTAAGGCTTTTCTTTTTTGAGAATTTAGTACAATACTGATTTGTCCATTATTTTTCAAACGAATCGGCTGATCCAATAGCTTTCACCTCACATTCTCTTGCACCAGTATACGCTAAGATTGCCTTAATTGTGACAAAAGCCTAGACGTTATCTCAAGTAGTTATTTAGCCTATTCTATTATTAGAAGTAAGAGTCTTCTTGTTCATATATATTCAATTTGGAGAAAATCATTAAAGTTTTTTTAGTCAAAACAAAATTGTTAATCACTTCAAATGATATATACCATCATTATCCCCAAAAGGATTGTCAAACCATAAGAAAAAGCCCGCATGATTTGCGGACTCGGTGAAGCAACTTATTATTTTTGTTCCATATCTAACGACACATTTCGTTGAGGAGCAAATGTTGAAATCGCGTGCTTATAAACAAGTTGTTGTTTTCCTTCTGATTCAAATAGGACAGTAAAATTATCAAACCCCTTTACTTGACCCCTAATTTGGAAACCGTTTAACAAGAAAACTGTCACATTGGCGTTATCTTTACGCAATTGATTTAGAAATTGATCTTGGATATTGATTGATGTTTTCATTACAAATCCTCCTCTTTTATCTCTATTATTATGTATTCGATTTAATTTTCAGCTTTCCTTCAATCGTTACATAAATTTCATTGATTTTTTTATGAAAACCCTTTGAATCGAGGGCTATACTCATATCTATCCAACTAACATCCATTTTATTACGAAACCAAGTTAGCTGCCTTTTGGCATATCTTCGAGAGTTTTGCTTCAGCTGTTCAACAGCCTCATCTAAAGAAATCAATCCATCAAAATAAGGATAGAATTCCTTATATCCTATCGCTTGCATTGACTGACAGTTTCGCAATCCTTTTTCACAAAATCCTCTCACCTCAGCCAATAAGCCTTTATCCATCATTATATCTATTCTCTGATTAATCCGTTTATACAAAAGATCTCTATCCATGGTTAAACCGATTACAGCGGCATTATATACCGATTCAGGTTTCTGAGTATTTTGCCACTCTGTCATCGTTTTTCCTGTACAATGGTATACTTCGAGAGCTCGAATCACTCTTCGAATGTTATTAGGATGAATTTTTAAGGCAGATTCCGGATCGACCACCTGTAATTCCTTATGAATACAAATATTCCCTTCAACTTTCGCCCTTTCCTCTAAGTGCTTTCTGAAACCATCATCTGAGGCAACATTTGAAAATTGATAGTCAAATAGAACGGATTGTATGTATAGTCCCGTCCCTCCTACAATAATCGGTAACTTCCCTCTCCTGCTGATTTCAGTTATCTTCTCTCTAACAATCGTTTGAAATGCAGCTGTCGAAAAACTTTCATCCGGTTCTTTAATATCAATTAAATGATGGCGAATACCCTCAGTCTCTTCTTCCGTTATTTTGGCTGTACCAATGTCCATACCTTTGTATATTTGCATGGAATCACCACTAATAATTTCACCATTGTATTTTTTTGCCAGTTCAATACTTGTTTTTGTTTTCCCTACTGCAGTAGGTCCTATAAGAATAATGATTTTTTCTTTTTGAGTTGTCATTCATTCACACTGCCTTTTAGTCTTTCAATTTCTATCTTATCGTACCATAAGCATAGGAAGGAAAAAAGACAATCAATACCCAAACATTATTCACCCTTTTTCTACAAATTAAACCTTTTTTATTGCGGATTCGATTCTTTTTTACAGTGGAGATTACATTTTTATAACGTTTTATTTACATTCAGGCTTCTATGGTCGTTTCATGTTACCTTATAAAAAGCGGAGTTTAAGATAAGATGTCTTATGAATATGGTCTTATGAAAATGGTTTGAGACGAAGCAGAATTATAGGAAATTAGGTGATTGATAATGATAGGAAATGCTGAAATTGGAATCGATTTAGGAACAGCTAATATACTTGTTTATAGTAAGGCAAAAGGTATCGCTCTCAATGAACCTTCTGTTGTTGCGATTGATACAGAAACAAAAAAAGTACTAGCAGTTGGTACTGAAGCAAAAGAAATGATTGGTAAAACACCAGGACGGATTGTTGCTATACGCCCACTAAAAGATGGCGTCATTGCCGATTTCGATACAACGACAGAAATGTTACGTCATATTATGAAAAAAGCTGCAAAAGCAGGCGGCTTCTCAATTAGAAAGCCGAGTGTCGTTGTTTGTACACCTTCCGGGTCGACAAGTGTAGAAAGAAGAGCGATTCAAGATGCTGTACGAAATGCAGGCGCGAAAAAAGTTTTCGTTATTGAGGAACCTGTTGCAGCAGCAATTGGCGCTGGCATGCCTGTCGATGAGCCAGTCGCAAATGTGGTAGTTGACATAGGTGGCGGTTCTACTGAAGTAGCGATTATTTCCTTCGGTGGTGTAGTTGCTTGTCACTCCGTTCGTATTGGTGGAGACCGTTTAGACGATGATATTATTCAGTATGTACGTAAAGAATATAATGTGCTTATTGGAGAAAGAACAGCAGAAAATATTAAAATTGAAATTGGCCATGCGCTTATTAACCATGATGAACTTAAAATGGAAATACGCGGGAGAGATTTAGTCACTGGATTACCAAAAACGATTGAGCTTTCTTCCTTTGAAATTAGAGATGCGATGAAAGAAGCGTTACTCAGTATTTTAGAAGCGCTTAGAGCAACACTAGAAGATAGTCCTGCTGAATTAAGTGGTGATATTGTTGACCGTGGAGTCATCTTGACTGGCGGAGGAGCATTACTTAATGGTATGCAAGAATGGATCAGTCAAGAGATTGATGTGCCTGTTCACCTTGCTCCAAATCCGTTAGAGTCTGTTGCAATTGGGACAGGAAAATCATTAAAGTACATGGATAAATTACAAACAGCTAATGCGAAATAATAAAAAAAGAGAGAACCGCGTGTAACTATTTGCGGTTCTCTCTTTTTTATGTGACCTTAAGGATTACTATGTTAGTTTCCTATAAAAAACCTCTCTCATCAGGTCTTACATAATACGCTTAAACATTTTTTCCATTTCATATATAGAATAATGAATGATAATTGGGCGACCATGGGGGCAAGTAAAGGGATCATTTGTTTGGCGTAACTCATCCAGCAATGCTTGAATCTCATCGTTACGTAAATGACGATTTGCTTTAATTGAACCTTTACAACTCATCATGATCGCCGCTTCTTCTCTCAGTTTTTTTATATCTACTCGCTTCATGTTCAACAATTGCTCAATCATATCCACAATCGTTTCTTGTTCCTCTCCTTTAGGAAACCATTGTGGATGGGCACGAACAATATAACTGTTATGACCAAACTCCTCTAAGAATACACCCACTTTTTCAAGTACGTCCTTGTATTCCTCGATCTTTATCACATCATCGTTTGCATATTCGAAGGTCATTGGAATCAAAAGCTCCTGTAATTCACTTTCTACTTTCCCAACCTTTTCTTTAAAAAACTCATACTTGATTCTTTCCTGAGCCGCATGCTGGTCAATGATATACAAACCATTATCATTTTGTGCAAAAATATAGGTACCGTGCATTTGACCTATAGGATACATTGCTGGAACTCTAGACGGAAGCACGGTTTCATCTTCTTCCGCAATCGTTGTTTTTTCTTCTTCATGTAAGTCCACTTCTTTAGGTTGAGAAGGAATTTCTATTGAAGGAGCCGTTTCAAAGACCGTATCTTGTTTTGGTTGATTTCGTGTTACTGTATTTTCTTGGATAAATTGTACTTCTGGTGCTTTCCTCTCCTGCTCAATCTCTTTAAATGGTTGTCTTTCTGGTAAATGATCGAGGTGAAGAAACGTTTGTTCTTCTTTCGGCTTTATTATTTTCTTTTCGGTAAAGCCACTTGGAATTAATTCTTCTTTTTTAAAGACTTGTTTAATGGTGGCAGTGACTAATTCGTTTAATTCGTGTTCTTTACTTAAACGAACTTCCATTTTAGAAGGATGAACATTTACATCGACTAATAATGGATCCATTTCTATGTTTAATAAAACAATGGGATACCGTCCTATCGGTAACAATGTATGATAACCTTCCTGAATAGCTTTCACTAGTGGATAGTTTTTAATAAACCGCCCGTTGATCATCGTTGAAATATAATTTCTCGATGCTCTCGTTATTTCTGGTAACGCCACATAGCCAGAAACCTTGAAGTCAAGCGACTGAGTTTGAATTGGGATCATTTTTTTGACAATATTTAAACCATAGATCGCCGCTAAAACTTGACGGACATCACCATTGCCTGTTGTTTTCAGCAGTTGTTTATCATTATGAAGTAACCTGAATGAGATCTCCGGGTGTGATAAAGATAAGCGATTCATGACATCAGTAATATTACCTAATTCGGTATGAATGGTTTTCATATATTTAAGTCTTGCCGGCGTATTGTAAAATAGATCCGACACCGTGATATCTGTCCCCTTGCGACTAGCTGCCTTTTCCATCGTTACAACCTTGCCGCCTTCAAGCACCACTCTCGTACCTATATCACTATGGCAAGTTTTCAATTCCACTTTGGAAACAGAAGCAATAGAGGGAAGTGCTTCCCCTCTAAATCCTAATGTGCGAATCCTAAATAGGTCGCTCTCGTCTTGGATTTTACTTGTCGCATGTCGGTGGAACGCATGGAGAACGTCATCTTCTGCTATTCCTTCGCCATTATCGATGATTCGGATACTTGCAAGGCCAGCTTCTTCTACTTCCACTTCAATGACAGAACTGCCTGCATCAATGGCATTTTCAACCAATTCTTTCACAACAGATGCTGGACGCTCAACGACTTCTCCTGCCGCGATTTTATTTGATAGATAATCATCTAAGAGCTTGATTTTACCCACTAGGATTCACCCTTTCAATCTTTATTTTAACTTTTTTTGCATCTCATATAAGGTATTTAATGCTGTCATCGGTGTCATTTCTAGAATGTCTAGTTTCTTTAGCTGATCAAGCATCTTTCTTTCCTTCGTAGCAATATTTGTCCCTCTCTTCTCTTGCTTTTCTTCTTCAAAGAATGACAATTGGCCTACTGCTTCTTCTTGTACTTCCATCGTTGCTGCTGTTGTATTTATTTTTGATGAATCCTTTGCTTCTAATCGCGTAAGAATGTCGTTTGCTCTTTGAATCAATGTCTCCGGTAGCTCTGCCAGTTGAGCAACATGTATACCATAACTTTTATCTGCTGAGCCCTCTTTAATCTTATGGAGAAATACGACCTTTCCGTTCTGTTCAACTGCACTGACATGCACATTTTCTAAACGTGGCAATTCTTCAGCCAAAACAGTAAGCTCATGATAATGAGTGGAAAACAATGTTTTCGCCCCAATATGATGGTGAATATATTCAATAATCGCTTGAGCAAGTGCCATTCCGTCATAGGTCGACGTCCCTCTACCAATTTCGTCAAATAGGATAAGACTATTTTCTGTTGCATGAACAATGGCATTTCTTGCTTCTAACATTTCCACCATAAATGTGCTTTGTCCAGAGATTAAATCATCCGCCGCACCTATTCTAGTAAACACTTGGTCAAAAATAGGTAACACCGCTTGTTTAGCAGGGACAAAACAACCGATTTGTGCCAAAATGGAGGTTAGAGCAATTTGTCGCATATATGTGCTTTTACCTGACATATTTGGTCCAGTAATAAGTAGTAATTCTCTTTCCTGGTCCATATAACAGTCATTCGCTACATATTCTTGCGCATTCATCACTTTTTCGACAACTGGATGTCTCCCGTCTTCAATTACGATTTTCCGTTCATTTGAAAAGCTCGGTTTATGGTATTGTCGCTGTTCGCTAACGACAGAGAAACATTGCAACACATCAAGTTCACTGATAAGCTTGGCAAGATTTTGGATGCGTGGAATATGTTCTTTCACCTGTTCTCTTACCTCTAAAAATAATGTGTATTCTAGGTCTACAGACTTTTCTTCTGCTTGTAAGATTAATGCCTCTTTTTCTTTTAGCTCTGGAGTAATAAACCTTTCAGCATTTGTTAATGTTTGTTTTCTTTCATATAGACCTTCTTCTAACAGATGAAGATTGGACTTTGTCACTTCAATATAATATCCAAAGACACGATTGTATCCGATTTTTAATGACTTAATCCCTGTCTTCTCTCTTTCTCTCTTCTCAAGCTGAGCAATCCAATTTTTACCGTTTTTCGTTGCATCACGATATTGATCGAGATCTTCATTAAAACCGTCAGCAATAATATTGCCTTCCTTAATAGTTAACGGGGGATTATCGGCAATGGCTCTTTCTAACAAATCGGTTACATCCTCACAAGGATCCAGTTCACTTGCCAATTTTTTAGCTACATCATTCGTTAACTGATTCACTACATGTCCTATTTTGGGTACTTGCTGTAATGATTTCTGCAATTGAAATAAGTCACGAGCATTGACATTACCGAATGCGACTCTACCTGCAAGCCGCTCTAAATCATATACTTCTTTTAAAGTATCTCTTAGCTCTTCTCGTTCGAAATAATGATTCATGAAAGTTTCCACCATTGATTGTCGTTCTATAATGGCATCTTTATTAATTAACGGACGATCTATCCATTGTTTTAACATTCTTGAACCCATCGCTGTTTTCGTTTCATCTAGCAGCCAAAGAAGCGAACCCTTCTTCCCATTAGAACGCATTGTTTCTGTAAGTTCTAAGTTTTTCTTGGAGAAGTAATCAATTTTCATAAATTGGTTCACTTCATACACTTCAGCTAGTTGCAAATGATCAAGACTACGTTTTTGTGTTTTATACAAATAATTATATAATCTCATTACAGTATCACGCAGACGATTATTTGCTAACTTTGATACACTTTCCTCAAACGGTTGCTGAGTTTGAACATCATCTTCAATAGAAATGGTCAGAACCATTCTTTCTTTCATCTTTTTAAGCCATTTATCTGAGAACTGCGAAGAGACGACAATTTCTTTCGCATTAGAAACTGACAGCTCATTTAAAATAGAGGTAAAACCATCAGTAATAATGGTTGCTTTTGTTTCTCCTGTTGATAAATCACTATAAGCGAAACCATAGGTATCATCTTCAAATGCAGTTACTGTAGCGATATAGTTATTTTCCTTTTCATTTAACCCCTTGCCTTCCATCCGAGTCCCAGGTGTAATTAATTGAACAACTTCCCTTTTGACTACACCTTTAGCTTGTTTCGGATCTTCGGTTTGTTCACATATGGCTACTTTATAGCCTTTTTCAATTAAGCGTTCGATATAATTTGGGGCTGAATGATAAGGTACCCCGCACATCGGTATGCGGTCTTCCGCTCCGCCATCTCTACTTGTTAACGTAATTTCTAACTCTCTTGATGCTGAAATCGCATCTTCAAAAAACATCTCATAAAAATCGCCTAAACGAAAAAATAAAAAGGCATCTTGATAATCTGCCTTTACACTTAAATATTGTTGTATCATCGGCGTATATGTTGCTGCCATAATTTCCTCCACATATTTCATAATCTATTATTTTCTTATCTTATTATATCATACTTGAAAGTCAACAAACGATTAGAAATGCTTCATACTCTTGCCTATCTACACTCTTCAATACTTTTAAAAAAGAAAAAAACTAGGAAGTAAAACCTCCTAGTTAGTTATTATTCCTCTTCAGTGCCAATGATGAAGTCTGGGTTTAAATCTTCAAATTCTTCATCTTCTACTTCTAATCCCCAATCTTCATCTTCGCAGTCACCTGCGTCAGCCACTGCTACACAAATCTTTGTTTCTCCAATGACTTCAACAATAAACTCTCTCTCTACATGTACAATAATTTTATTGCCATTTTTAGAGATTGTTGCTTCAATACAGTTTGGTTGTTGAACGACCCGTGCAACAACTTCAATATCGTCAAGGATTTCTTCATCACGATACTTCACTTTGATTACATCTTTGTATTCCACGCACTCTGTAACTACTTCAGTTTGCGTGTTATCTTTATAAGAATACCAGATATTGATATCAAAGCTTCCGCTAACCTCTACAGTATTTCCCACCTTTTTTGCTTTGTACTTATGGTTAATAATCCAGGCACCAAGAATACTAGATGGGTGGTGTTGAGGACAAACCGTGTGATTGGACTGGATAAACTTACGTCCTTTCGCAACGACTGCCTTCGTTATTATCTCTCTATAGTCTCCCATTGCGAGCGAACCCTCCTCATTCATTTTCAATTCATCCTATGCGGGATATTAGACTAGTGTGCGACCTATTTTCTTATGGGCAATTAGCCAAATCCATTAGCATGCTTTATCATATGCCGCATACGGGCGATTGTTACGGACTGAGGTGGGCAAGGGCCCAATCTAGGAAAGATTTTTCATCAACTTCTTGGAACATTTCCTCTCGCTTTTGATTCAAATACTTGTAGAAATTGACACGTGGCTTTTATAATAATCATAAAAAATGTTATTTGCTGAGGAAATGGTGATAAATCCATATAATTACCCTATTTTGATAATTATCTTTCCATATCTACATTCAACAATAAGAAGTTCTAAATCTAAGAATATATTGATAAGACTAAAGTGGCCACAACAAAAGACCATTCAATTATTGAAACGAGTTTCTAAAGTGGCAGATTCCTACGAACCAATAATAAAAAATCAAAAGGGTGATCACATCGACTTGTGATCACCCTTTTGATTTTTTAATGTTGGCAGCCTGAATTTTTTAATTGTGAGCCCGTTTGACCAGATAGTAAATCGCCACCAGTTGACGAAATAATCTCATCCGTTACTCTGTTAGAAATGGCTGAAGAGACAATTTGTAATAAATCATTCACATCCACTTGAGATTGTTTAAACTCTTGAACAACTGGAATTGCATCTAGCTCTTCTTCAAGAGAATCAATTTTCGCTTCTGTTTTTCTTAAAGCTTCTTCTTTCCCATAATGTTGTAAATTAACCGCTTGTTTTTGTAGCCCTTTAATTTGCGCAATAATCTTTGAAACTTTTTCATTTTCATTAATTTGTGCTTCCGCACGTTTAAAGAAATCTACTTCTTCCGTATCAGCTATCATTACAGCTAGTTCTCTTGCCCGTTTTACAATATCATCTTTAGAATACTTCGCCATCTTAGCTCACCTCAAGATTTTCTTTTTCTTCAATCATCTCACCATTAAGTGACCAAGTTTTAGCATCCGTCACTTTCACTTTGACGAGTTTTCCAATTGCTGTCTTCGGTCCTTTAAAGTTTACCAACTTGTTCTTTCTTGTATAGCCGGCCAATGTATCAGGGTTATTTTTACTTTCCCCTTCTACTAACACTTCAACTATTTCACCTTGGTATTTCTTCATAGATTCAGCAGATATTTCATTGACTAGTGCGTTTAATCTTTGTAAGCGTTCTTTCTTCACTTCCATTGGTACATTATCTTTCATTTTCGCAGCAGGTGTGCCTTCACGAGGAGAATAGATAAAAGTATACGCCGCCTCAAAGCCTACTTCACGATAGAGCGACATCGTTTCCTCGAACTGTTCTTCTGTTTCATTCGGATAACCAACAATAATATCTGTTGTAAAAGTTGCACCTGGTACGTTTTCTTTTATTTTGCCTACTAACTCTAAGAACTGTTCTCGGGTATACTTTCTAGCCATAATTTTCAATACATCATTCGAACCGGATTGCACTGGTAAATGAATATGTTCCACAAGATTGCCGCCTTTTGCCAGCACTTCAATGAGATGGTCATCAAAGTCACGTGGATGGCTAGTTGTAAAACGGACCCTAGGAATATCAATTTTATGAATTTCATCCATTAAATCCCCGAGACCATACTTCATATCATTAAAGTCTTTACCGTATGCATTCACATTTTGCCCTAATAAAGTAATTTCTTGATAGCCTTTGGCCGCTAATTGACGGACTTCTTGAATGATATCTTCCGGTCTGCGACTTCTCTCTTTTCCTCTTGTATAAGGAACAATGCAATACGTACAGAATTTATCACAGCCATACATAATATTTACCCAAGCCTTAATATTACCTCTTCTCACTTTAGGTAAATTTTCAATTACATCGCCTTCTTTAGACCAAACTTCAAGTACCATTTCCTTAGACATATAAGCTTCTTGTAAAATATTTGGCAAACGGTGAATATTATGCGTACCGAACACCATATCTACTTGGCTATATGTTTTAAGAATTTTATTAACAACAGATTCTTCTTGAGACATACATCCACAAACACCGATAAGTAAGTCAGGATTTTGTTGTTTTAAATGTTTTAAATGTCCGAGTTCACCAAACACTTTATTTTCCGCATTTTCACGGATAGCACAAGTGTTTAGAAGAATCACATTGGCATCATCAACGGATTCAGTTGGTTCATAGCCTAAATTCATAAAAATCCCTGCCATTACTTCCGTGTCATGCTCATTCATCTGGCATCCATATGTACGAATATAGAACTTTCGGCCTTCCCCTAATCCAGCAAATTCACTCGGTATTTCAAAATCCTTATGATATTTGACATCTTCTTTTCCACGTTTCTTCGCATCCTTTAAAGATGGAGCTGTATACACATGTTCAAAATACTTGCTGTAATCCTTTTCGGATTTTTTGTCCGCAGGATTTGCGACCTTTACTTGTTGAGTTTCTAATCTTTGTTTTTCATTCATTTACGACATGCCCCTTTCTATGTTACTGTAGGCGTTTACTATCCATTATTTCCATACACATTACTATAGTATAAAGCGTATTTCTATTGAACACAATAGCAATGCACCTTTCCTATTCTTTTTCGTAGGAAAGTATTAAAAAATATACTCATATTCTATAAAGAAAAAAAGACTTAAGAAAATCAAAACTGGATTTTCTTAAGTCTTTTATTTTACATAAATTCTTCTACTAGTTTATCAAAGTATGCTTGATCTAAGTTTAAATCAGCCTTTGCTAACGGTGTTTCAGAATAACCGTGAAGCATTTCCTGATAAGACTTACGTTCAGTGTTTTGATAGATTAGTCCTGTTACTAAACCATCGTGTTTCATTAATGTTTGCATTGCTTGTTCTCTATTGGAAGAATCGTATCCCTCGATATCTTTCAATTTAGTTAAATTTGCTTTAAACCAATCATACGTATTGATTTTGTTATAAGTGACACAAGGACTAAACACATTAATAAGTGAAAATCCATCATGTTGAATTCCTTGTTCAATGAGAGCAGTTAAATCTTTCAAATCGGTAGAAAAACTTTGGGCAACAAAAGTAGCTCCTGCCGTTAAAGCCATTTCCATTGGTGAAATCGCTTGTTCAATGGAACCTTCAGGTGTTGATTTTGTTTTAAAACCAGTAGATGAACGCGGTGATGTTTGCCCTTTTGTTAAGCCATAAATTTGGTTATCCATCACAATATACGTGATATTAATATTACGGCGAATAGCATGAATCGTATGCCCCATACCGATAGCAAAGCCATCCCCGTCACCACCAGAAGCAATAACAGTTAAGTCCTTATTCGCCATTTTAACACCTTGAGCAATCGGTAATGAACGTCCATGGATTCCGTGAAATCCATATGAGTTAATATAGCCTGAAATTCGCCCAGAACAACCAATTCCAGATACTACAGCTAATTCTTCAGGTTCTAAACCAACATTTGCGGATGCGCGTTGAATAGCAGCTTGAACAGAGAAGTCACCACAGCCTGGGCACCAGTTCGGTTTTACATTATTTCGAAAGTCTTTAAATGTAGCCATTTAGAACAACTCCTTGCACTTTGTATGGATTTCGTGCGGCAAGAAAGGATTCCCGTCGTACTTATTATATTTAATGATTTTATTCGCATATCCAACATTCATTTTAATAATATTTGCTAACTGTCCAGTGGCATTATTTTCAACCACCACAACCTTTTTAGCAGATGCTACTAGCGGCATTAACTCATCAGTTGGGAATGGATGAATCAAACGAATATGTGCGTGATTCACCTTCAAACCGTCTGCTTCTAATCTAGTAATCGCTTCTTCAATCGCACCTCTTGTTGAAATGAAACCAACTAATAACAAATCTGCTTCTTCATGAGGGGCGTTTTTATATACTGGTGTATTAAATTTCACATTTTCAATTTTACGGAACCGTTTATCCATTTGTTGAATACGATTTGCTGCTGATTCCGATGGTTTTCCAGATTGATCATGCTCCACACCTGTAACATGGTGGATACCATATTTCATCCCTGGGATTACCCGTGGTGATACGCCATCCTCCGTCACTTCATAACGTTTAAAATATTCTTTGCTATCTATTTCAGGTAGATCGTCTTGTAGCTTCCCACGACGAATTTCTACTTCATTAAAATTCAATGGTTCTACCGTTTGTTTACCTAATGATAATTGTAGATCTGATAAAACAATAACTGGACATTGATATTCTTCAGCTAAATTAAATGCTTCAGCAGTATCATAAAACGCTTCCTGTACTGTACTTGGTGCAAGAACAATTTTTGGAATTTCTCCATGTGTTCCGTAAATCATAGCCATTAAATCTGACTGTTCTTGTTTTGTTGGTAGACCTGTTGACGGACCACCACGCTGAGTATCAACGATGACTAACGGTGTCTCTGTAATACCTGCTAGACCAATTGATTCCATTTTTAAAGATAATCCTGGACCGGCTGAGGCAGTGAAAGCACGTACTCCTGCATAGTTGGCTCCAATCGCCATAGTTGCAGCAGCAATCTCATCCTCCGTCTGAATAACAGTACCACCAAGTTCAGGTAATTTTTTTATTAAATACTCCATAATTTCCGAAGCTGGCGTAATTGGGTAAGCAGCCATAAATCGACTTCCTGCGGCTAATGCACCAAGTGCAATGGCATCATTTCCGATCATGAACATTCTTTTCTTACCGTCCGCTTCATCCAACTGCATCAAGCCATCTGTTTTACCTAATTGTTCAACTGTTGTATCATAACCAGCTTTTATTGCTTCCATATTTTTATCTACAACGGCTTGTCCTTTGCGGGCAAAAATCTCTTCAACTACTTCTTTAAAAACTTCGACATCCAAATTTAAAACGGCGCAAGTTGAGCCTACAGCGACCATATTTTTCATAAGTGATGTTCCTAGATCTGTCGCCATTTGTGTAAATGGAACGGATAGAAGTAGCGCGTTTGTATCTTCTGGTTTCTCTGGATTAAATTTCGCATCTGCTAAGATGATACCACCATCATGTAACTCTTTATAATTGACATCGATCGTTTCTTGGTCAAACGCAACAAGAACGTCTAAATCATCTGCAACAGACCGCGTTTGAGAGGTACTCACACGAATTTTGTTATTCGTATGCCCACCTTTAATACGAGAAGAAAAATGACGGTATCCGTATAAATAATAGCCAAGGCGATTCAATGCAATAGAAAATATTTCACCAGTGCTTTCAATTCCTTCGCCTTGTTGTCCGCCAACCTTCCACGAAAGTTGTTTCACCATGTCCTACACCCCTTTTATTACATTCGAGAAATATGTAAAAAACTTGTATAATCTCTTTTTATACATCCATTTCACCATTTAACGTACTAAACGCTTTCAATTCTAGACCTAACAATGTAAAAATGCAAGCCTTTAAGATTAAATAATTGATAGATTTATTTATTTTTTTAGATAGTTAAGAAAAATTAATCTATTTATCTGCTAAATAACACATTTTTGAAATTATGATAGGTAATCTTTTCTACAACCTCCTGTGAGAAATGCTGTAATAAAGTATCAATCAAATATTGATACTCTCCTGCATGCTCAAGCCCTTTTAGTGGTGGTTCAGTGCCATCAAAGTCTGAACCAAGGCCAATGTGGTTTTCTCCACCAAGAGAGCAGATATAATCAATATGTTTTAATACATCATTGATTGACGCTCGATGTGGCTCATTTAAGAATTCCCTCACAAAAGTCAATCCAATCAAACCATCTTTCTTAATAAGTGCGCGAATTTGGTCGTCGGTTAAATTCCTTGGATGCGCACAATAATGAAGACAATTAGAATGTGAGGCAAACGGTCTTTTAGCTATATCCATTACATCCCAGAAGCCTTTTTCTGATATATGCGAAACATCACATAATATATCTCGTTCATTTAATACTTCTACAACCTTTTTGCCAAATCGTGATAGCCCTCCTGCACTCTCTTCTAATACACCATCGGCAACAAAATTTCCGTAATTCCATGTTAAACCGACCGACTGTACACCTAATCTTAACAGCGTTTTCAATTTCACTTCATCATTGTAGATAGCATCACAGCCTTCTAAAGTTAAAACAGCCCCTAGTTCATTCTCCTGTAATCCTTGAAGATCTTTATTTGACTGAATTACCTTCACTTGAGGATGAGGTTTAACTATTTTTTCATAAAAAATATCAACCATTTGTAGTGCTGCGTTAAACTTTAATTCTGGATGAATTTTCTCTGGTACATAAATAGCAAACAATTGGACTTTCACACCACCGGCTAATAGTCGATTAAGATTAGCCTGTAGCAGCTGCGAATGCTGAAACTCAATAGAAGGGTCCAAAAACATTTTTGCTAATACATCACAATGCCCATCAAATATCTTCACTTTCTCCCTCCTTTATTCTTTAAATATACAAAATCTTTCATCTATTCTCTATTGTTTTTTCTTACAAAGAGAAAAAACCCATTTGATAATCAAATGAGCTTTTACATTTTTGATGGACAATGACAGCCATTATCTAGGTTCTACGATTAGTTTTATAGCTGTTCTCTCTTCCCCATCTATCAAAATATCTGTAAACGCAGGAATACATACTAAGTCTACACCGCTAGGCGCTACAAATCCTCTTGCGATTGCTACTGCTTTAACCGCTTGATTCAATGCACCCGCACCAATTGCCTGGATTTCTGCTGCTCCTCTTTCACGTAGAACACCAGCAAGCGCACCAGCTACAGAATTAGGATTAGATTTTGCTGAAACTTTTAATATTTCCATTCCTAGCTCCTCCTCATTTTTCCCCCTCCTGAATGCTCTTTTTTAAAGAGTTCATCAGGTTTCAATAAATGTTTCCACTGCTACTATATTCATAATGAAAAAGACATATTCCAGCTTGACCAGAAAAATTAGAAATTGAGGAGGTTTTTTTTAGCTATAAAATGGATGATCATCATTAATTAAAACGCTTTCTATCTTCTTCGCTTTTCCTGTTTTCATATCAATGTCAATGATTACGGCACTCAATATACCTCTTCCACTTTTCGGTACTTCAAAACGGACGGGCATATTCGTGATAAACCGCTTTAACACAGCTTCTCTTTCCATACCAAGAATGCCATCGTATGGTCCAGTCATCCCTACATCACTCATAAATGCCGTCCCATTTGGTAGAATGCGTTGATCTGCTGTTTGCACATGTGTATGAGTGCCAATTACTGCTGAAACCTTACCATCTAAAAACCAGCCCATTGCTTGTTTCTCACTTGTTGTTTCACCATGAAAATCGACAAAAATAACCGGTGTTCTTTGCTTTGCTTCTTCAATAAGTTGCTCTGCTTTTTCAAAAGGACAATCACTTGGTTGCATAAATGTTCGACCTTGTAAATTGATAACAGCTATTTCTTCACTATTATATTTTAAATAAATTAAACCCTTCCCTGGATTGTTATCAGGGAAATTAGCAGGCCTAACCAAATATTTTGCCTCTTCAATAAAATCAAATATCTCCTTATTATCCCATGTGTGATTACCTAATGTCACTGCTTGGGCCCCAGCCGATAAAAATTCCCTGTATATTTTTTCGGTAATTCCTCTACCACCAGCTGCATTTTCGCCATTTATAATGGTTATTTGCGGGCGATACTTTTCCTTTAATTTCGGTAAATACTCCTCTACCATTTCACGACCTAATGATCCAACAACGTCCCCTACAAATAAAATTCTCATAATCTTTTCCCTTCTAAATATACTTCTGTTTATACATACGCAAATCTCTGAGGAGATAGTTAGCTCTTCAAGAGTTTAATCCTTCAAAAAAAGGAAAGGCGATGCCTAAAAGGCATCGCTCTTATTTCGCATATTCTACGGCTCTTGTTTCCCTAATAACCGTTACTTTTATATGACCTGGATAATCGAGTTCTTCTTCGATTTTCTTCCTTATATCTCTTGCAAGACGATGTGCTTCCAAATCATCAATTTGCTCCGGTTTAACCATAATACGAATTTCACGACCCGCTTGAATAGCAAATGATTTTTCAACACCATCATATGACTCTGAGATTTCTTCGAGCTTTTCTAAACGTCGAATATAATTCTCAAGCGTTTCTCTTCTCGCCCCAGGTCTTGCAGCAGAAAGTGCGTCAGCCGCAGCTACAAGAACAGCGATAATGGATGTTGGTTCCGTATCACCATGATGGGAAGCGATACTGTTAATGACAACTGGGTGTTCTTTATATTTAGTCGCTAGTTCAACCCCAATTTCAACATGGCTTCCTTCTACTTCATGGTCAATCGCTTTCCCTACATCATGTAATAATCCTGCACGGCGTGCTAATGTCTCATCTTGACCTAATTCCGCAGCAAGCATACCGGACAATTGTGCTACTTCCATCGAGTGTTTCAATACATTTTGACCGTAGCTTGTACGGAATTTTAGGCGGCCTAATATTTTGATCAAGTCAGGGTGTAAACCATGGACACCAACTTCGAATGTCGTTTGCTCTCCAATTTCTCGAATATGCTCATCCACTTCTCGGCGGGCCTTGTCCACCATTTCCTCGATACGAGCTGGATGAATTCTTCCATCCTGTACAAGTTTATCAAGTGCAAGACGAGCAGTTTCTCGTCGGATAGGATCAAATCCTGAAAGAATAACGGCTTCTGGCGTATCATCGATAATCAAATCAATACCTGTCAGCGTTTCAAGTGTACGGATATTACGACCTTCACGACCGATAATTCGACCCTTCATTTCGTCGTTCGGTAAGTTAACAACTGACACAGTTGTTTCAGCTACATGGTCCGCAGCACATCTTTGAATCGCTAATGATAAGATTTCTTTCGCACGCTTATCCGCTTCTTCCTTCGCTCTTGATTCACTCTCTTTTACCATGATGGCAATATCATGTGCAACCTCTTGTTCAGTACGATCTAAAATGATGGATTTAGCTTCCTCACGAGTTAACCCGGAGATTCTTTCCAGTTCAGTTTGCTGAGACTGTACCATTTTGTCCACTTTGCTTTCCATCTCTTCAATATGCTGTTGTCTTTTGCCAAGAGAGTCGTCTCTTTTTTCCAAAACCGCTTCACGCTTATCTAGCGTTTCATCTTTTCGGTCTAGATTCTCTTCTTTTTGCAATAAACGATTTTCTTGTTTTTGCAGTTCATTCCTACGTTCACGAATTTCACGTTCCGCCTCTGTGCGAAGCTTATGATTCTCATCCTTCGCTTCAAGTAATGCCTCTTTCTTTAGAGCCTCTGCTTCACGTTTTGCATCTTCTAATATTTGATCAGCAGCTCCTCTGGCACCAGCGATTTTTGCTTCCGTAACGGATTTTCGAAAGAAATAGCCAACAAAAGCAGCAACGATTAGGCCAAGCAAAATGGAGATGATATAACCTAGTTCCATCATTTCACCTCCTCTTGCTATAAACTTTTTTGTTACGTTTTTAAAGTGTTGGCATGTATACCGTCTTTAACAATATACTGCACTTAAGCTTTTCAACGCTTTCATTCTTCCTATTGTTTGCAAATAATACAGTTATTTGGAAGCTTACTCCATTGTTAACAACAGAATATCTTCTGAAAGGTAATTCCTACCTTTCCTTAGCAAATATGCAAATTAACATATAAAAAATGTAAATTATACATTTTTAATTGTAAAGCCGCAGAATTTCATTGTCAAGTACTTGAAGGTAGAGTATAAGTCCATAATGCCTGTTATTATGTATAATCATGAGCCAAAGAAGTTAACGATTCTTTCCGAAACAATTCGTCTATACAAAAAGAGATATTCAACTATATTTATCATAAGTTGTGAATATCTCTTTTCAAAGTAACAAGAGCAGCAGTCGCCTAAACTCTCCTATTTCTCACTTAATCGATTAGTTCAAATTCTTCTTGTCCATCATCGCTGTTAGAAGATTTATCTACATCTAAACCATAGTACTCGCGGATTTTTTCTTGGATTTGCAAACGAATTTCCGTATTCTCTTTAAGGAATTGCTTTGCATTTTCTCTTCCTTGACCTAATCGTTCATCATTATAGGAGTACCAAGAACCACTTTTTTGTACTATATCAATTTCTGATCCGAGGTCAATAATTTCCCCTTCTTTTGATACACCTTCACCGTACATGATATCAACTTCCGCTACTCTAAAAGGAGGAGCCACTTTATTCTTTACAACTTTAATTTTTGTTTTATTACCAACAATCTCATTGCCTTGCTTTAAAGCTTCTGCTCTACGCACTTCTAACCGTACCGTTGAGTAGAACTTTAATGCACGCCCACCTGGCGTTGTTTCAGGGTTACCAAACATAACGCCTACTTTTTCGCGAATTTGGTTAATGAAAATCGCAATCGTTTTGGATTTATTAATCGCACCAGATAGTTTCCTTAGTGCCTGAGACATTAATCTTGCTTGAAGGCCGACGTGAGAATCTCCCATTTCTCCTTCAATTTCTGCCTTTGGTACTAATGCAGCTACAGAGTCAATAACTAAAATATCAACGGCACCACTTCGAACTAAAGCTTCAGCAATTTCAAGCGCTTGTTCCCCTGTATCTGGTTGTGATAAAAGAAGCTCATCAATATTAACCCCAAGGTTTTGAGCATATACAGGGTCAAGTGCATGCTCTGCGTCGATAAATGCTGCTTGTCCACCTGCTGCTTGTACTTCAGCAATGGCGTGCAGGGCAACCGTTGTTTTACCAGAACTTTCAGGACCGTAAATTTCAATGATACGTCCTCTCGGATATCCACCTACCCCTAAAGCAGTATCTAATGCTAATGACCCACTTGGAATTGTGGATATTTTACGCTCTGCTTGTTCTCCCAACTTCATAATCGAGCCTTTACCAAATTGCTTTTCTATTTGTTTCAACGCCATATCTAAGGCTGCTTGACGATCACTCATGCTATTTCCTCCTTTAAATTTCTATTATCTATGATAAATTTATCATCAGTTCTTGCGATTTCATATTTATACTATAGCTTTTTTTTATGACTTTGTCGAGAAAAAAGTCGAACATTCATTCGTTTTTTTCGTCAGTAGGTTTTTTCGTAAAAATGATGGTTTTGCTAAATATAAATCCAATTATCAAATCTCTTTCTTAGCATAAACTTCAAATTTCTTTTAATCTCTGACTATTTCTTTAGCTAAAATAGCGACCAGGGGGGGCACAACATGTATCTATTGCTTCAATAAAAGTGCGAAATCCGAACAACGTTTAATCATTGTCCGGATTTCTTCAATATTTTAATACCTCGCTACGCCAAAGACTTCAATAGAAAATAGGCGCCATAAAGAGATGATCTCTTTCTAATTGATGTGCGAGAACCACCGAGGTTGAGCTTCTCAGCCCTCACTTCACCATCGTGATAAATCCCTATATATACTGTGCCGACTGGGTTGCCTTCTAATTCATCAGGTCCCGCAACACCCGTAAAGCTTACACCAATATCACTTTCCATTAATTTGGCGACATTTTCCGCAAGTTCCTTTGCACATGTAGCACTGACTACACCATCATTTTTAATTGTCTCTTGCTTTACATGTAGTACATTTGCTTTTACTTCATTTGTATAACAAACGACGCCACCATTTAATAGACCACCGGCTCCGGGAAACGATGTAAATGTTTCTTGGAACATCCCCCCAGTTAAACTCTCCGCAGCAGACAGAGTTAAATTCTTTTCTTGCAATTTTTTTGAGAGCTCATTAAAGAGAGACGTATCATCATAACCGTAAAAGTACTCTCCTACTATTGCCATAATTTCTTTCTCTTTCTCTTCCAAAAGCTGTATAGCCGTATCAATATTATGATGTTTGGCTGTCAACCTCAAGGTGACCTCATGATCTCCAGCTAACGGTGCAATCGTCGGGTTCGTTTGGTTATCAAGTATATCTTCTATTTCCGCCTCTAGCATTGCTTCACCAATGCCAAAGAACCTAAGGACACGCGACGAGATAACTGCTTCTTCTACTGCTTGTGATTTAATTGCGGAAAACCCGTACTTCAAAAACATCGGTTCCATTTCTTTTGGTGGACCAGGCAACAGCATATATTGCTTATTTTCTTTCCGATAAAACATACCAGGTGCCATACCGTAATCATTAGGAAGTACTTTTGCACCAGAAAGCACTAAGGCTTGCTTACGATTATTTTCAGTCATTGGACGATTTGTCCGTTTAAAATATTCTTCAATAGACGCGAGTGCTGTATCATCCATTACGAGATCTGTTTGCAAATGTTTAGCAATGGTTTCTTTTGTTAAATCGTCTTTTGTCGGACCGAGCCCACCAGTGAAGATAATGAGTTCAGCTCTATTTTCAGCAATTTTTATAGCAGACTCTAGTCGGCCCGCATTATCTCCGACGACCGTATGATAAAAAACATTCACACCAAGGTCAGCTAACTGCTGTGATAAAAATTTGGCGTTCGTATTGTTGATTTGTCCTAATAACAACTCAGAGCCAACGGCAATAATTTCAGCATTCATGATGACCACTCTCCTATTATTTTGAATTGGTAAAGGCATGTTTGTTTTTAATAAAGTAATCAACGCCAGACCATACAGTAAACACCATGCTCACCCATAAAGCAAATGTCGCAAAGTCAAATGAAATTAATGCGAAGATTGTATTATGCAACAACAACGCAGATACAGCAATAATTTGAGTCCACGTTTTAATCTTACCTAACATATTTGCCGCAACTACCTCACCACCACCTGCTAAAATCAGGCGAAGACCGGTAATGGCAAATTCCCTACTAATAATAATAATGACAATCCAAGCGGGAGCCATCCCTAATTCTACAAGGATAATTAATGCGCTTGAAACTAATAACTTATCTGCTAAAGGGTCCAAAAATTTCCCTAAATTGGTAACTAATTGATACTTTCTCGCTACATAGCCATCAATCCAATCCGTAACAGAAGCGAAGATAAAAATGAGCGCGCCAACAAAATGAGCAATAGGGAGTGTCACACCGATAAAATTCATGTCTCCCCATGAGAAAGGGTTGTACATAATAATAATGAAAATTGGTATTAACAATATCCTTGAAATCGTAATCTTATTTGGTAAATTCATAAGTTCCCTCCGGTAATTATGTAATTCTTCCCTGGGTGGGATGATCATATTTTATCAAAAAAAAGCAATAAAGCCTAAAGTGCAATGTTAGCATTCATACTATACCTCCCACCTCAGGGGCTAAACACGAAAATAGTCATCAATGGTTGATGACTATTCGCCAAGCGATGTAAAACGGATCGTAATGTTTTGGTTTACATACTCTGATGGTGAAACTTCATATTCAAGCTTTTTATCATTGATTTTAATTTCAGTAGCAGTTGTATTGCCAATGATTACTTGTACTTCTTTTTGATCTGTTAAATCTAACTCTTTTTCAACGCCTTCTTCCATTGTTTCTTCGTAGAAGGTTTCATTGGTAGCGCTAGCCACTCTCACCCAGCTTTTTCCTTCAGCTGATAAAGTTAATATAAATGTATCCGTATTTTTCAATTCATATACAGTGTTTTTACCAGAGGATTCTTGTACACTTATCTCTTGAACAGGTTTCTCCTCTTCTGCTTTTTCATCTGGTGCATCTTCTTTATCTTCCTCAGGTGCAGCATCTTCGTTCTGTTTCTCATCTTTAGGCATATTATTTTCAACAATTGCACCTGGGTTATTATTGTCTTCATTTAATTGCTTATCACTATCTGATGCGCTATTTTCAACAAAATAATAAATGACGGCAAGAACACCAATGATAAAGACAATAATTAAAACTTTTGGTAAAACATCTAAAAGCTTTGAAGTTGAAGGAGAAATATTCTTACTTGTTTGTACACGAGAAAGTTTCTCTGGAATATCTTCATTGGTTGTTGCTGGAATTTCACTTTTATACTCATCTAACAACTCTTCATGATTTAAGCCTACTGCCTCTGCATATTGTTTAATGAAAGCCCGCACATAAAACTTACCCGGCATGATTCGATAATTACCTTCTTCTATGCCGATTAAATATCTCTTCTGTATTTTTGTAACTGTCTGTAACTCATCAAGAGACATTCCTTTTTGTAAACGAGCTTCTTTTAAACGACTACCTAATTCTGTCAAAACTAACACCTTCCAACATTACTAAAAATCAAAACCTCCGAAGCCTGTGTCGGAGAACATATTATGATTGTTACGCTCGACTACATCATAGACAATATCTTCATCATGGTCGTGACGAAGTTCGATAATATAATCAAAATCATCCAAAGTATATTCTGAATTTTGCACGAAAACATCAGGATGTTCGATTACTTTAATAGCTGGAAGTCTCATTATTTCTCTCACAAGTTGCCAATGACGTTCATTTGCTCTTTTTGTCGAGACAATTCCATCAATGATAAATAAATTATCATCGCTATACTCATCTTCAATTAATTGATTGCGAATCGTTTGTTTAAGTAGCGTTGACGAAACAAACAGCCAACGCTTATTCGCACAAACACTTGATGCCACAATGGATTCTGTTTTCCCCACCCTAGGCATGCCACGAATACCAATTAATTTATGGCCTTCCTTCTTAAATAATTCTGCCATAAAGTCTACTAAAAGACCGAGCTCATCTCTGACAAATCGAAAAGTCTTCTTATCATCTGCGTCTCTCTGTATGTATCTCCCATGTCTCACAGCCAGCCGATCACGAAGCTTTGGCTCTCTTAGTTTAATGAGCTTAATCGTATCCATTGTCTTTAATATTGATTCCAATCGAACGATTTGGTCATCATCTTTAGCAAGAATCAGCATTCCACGTCTACCTTGATCAACTCCATTAATGGTAATAATGTTAATGGAAAGCATCCCTAACAATGATGAAATATCTCCGAGTAATCCAGGTCTGTTTTTTTGGATTTCATATTCGAAATACCATTCTTTTTTCTCCACCTAAAACACTCCTTATTCGCCTACAGTTCCAGATAATCTTATTTACATAATTTCATCACAATATTAATTTATTTTTAATTAAATCTAGGTACTATAATATATGATTTTCCACTAATATGAAAGGAAAATCCTTTTCCCACGTAAAAATATATATAAAATAAGAAAAAAGCAATTAAAGGCATGTACACCTCTATTGCTTTTCCCTTACTCGCTAATTATTTTTGAACTAATTTCACCACTAAATTAGCAATCGCATGTTGTTCTTCCTCACTTGCGACAGACCAAAGATCAGCAAGAATTTTTTCTTGGTCGTTTTTAGGCTCTACTGAACCAGCAAGATAATCTCCAATTTGATAAGCAATTTCGCTAACTGTAGATTGGTTCATCCCTTGCTCTTGACCTTGTTCTAAACGCTCACCTAAAAAATCTTTCCATTGTTGCCAATTATCTAGTACAGACATTGTATTTCCTCCTCGTTATAGACATTTGCCTCAACAGCTAGATGGTGCAAATGCAAAATATTAAAACGTACAATATTATCATGCAACGAGGTGAAATAAATTATTCATTCTTATGTATACCATCCGCCATTGACGCTTATGGTTTGACCAGTTATATAAGAAGAGGCGTCAGATAATAAAAAGGCACACGCTTGAGCAACTTCATTTGGATGACCTAATCTACCGATCGGGATATCATTCTTAATATCTTCCACTTCTATTTCGTTAAAAGATGCCATCATCTTCGACTCAATGGCACCTGGTGCAATTGCATTCACACGGATGCCATTATAAGCCACTTCTTTACTTAATGCCTTTACAAAGCTAATCTGAGCCCCTTTAACAGCGGAATAGACTGTTTCACATGCAGAGCCTGTTTGTCCCCATATCGAAGAAATAAACTGGATATTTCCTTGCTGTTTTGCTACAAGTTTTGGCATTAATGCTCTCGTTAATAAAATCGGATTTAAGACGTGTACGTTCATTAAATGTTGGATATCGACCTCATTCATATCTGTTAATAGACCGTAAGAAGCCTGACCACTACAATGGATTATTGCGTCAACGGAAAAAATATTTTCAACAATTTTTTGATATCCTTCAGGAGAAGTTAAATCTGCAGAAATAGCGATATATTCCCCGCCATAAGTATTCAATGTTGTCATTAACTGCTCAATGCGTAATTGATTTTTGTGATAATGCAAATAAAGGGAATAACCTTCTTTCGCTAATACCTGCGCAATTGCTCCGCCAATATCTCCACTAGCTCCCGTTATTAATACAAATTTTTTCATTGCTTTCCTCCAAAAAACTAATACATAAATCAAGCTAGCCCATCTATAAACGGGCTAGCATCAATTATTTTGGTAACACTTGACATACAGACATTCTTTCTTCAGAAATTAATTCTTTGGCAGATTGATTAATATCATCCAATGTCAGATTTTCTAAAATAGGAACAATTTGAAAGAGATCCATATCATTGAATGAATAACGAGTAAATTGATTGGCTATATATTCAGGGGAGTTAAGTGCCCTTAAAAACCCTCCAATTTTCTTCTTGATTGAGCGTTGAAGTGCCGCTTCATCCCAATTTGAACCATTTGTAGACTGCAATAAAATCTCTTTCACTTTCTCAGCAAGTTTATTTGGGTCACTTGTATCTCCACCAATCATCGCAAAACCAAATCCAGATTCTTGGGAATAATCGTAAGAGAAAGTATCATCAATTAAACCTTCACGATAGAGATCGTTGTAATGTTGTGTACTTTTACCAAACAACAAGTCTAACATAACATTTAGGCTTAATTCTTTTTTAAGCATCTCAGCCCCTTGTTGGCTCGCATCATTAGTTTTAATGCCGACCATACATTTCGGAGTTTGTACATTCATTCTTAATGTACTTAACTTTTCAGCAACCGTTTGTGGCTCTTGATCAAAAATTCTTTCGATAGAAGGCTGTTCACTATAATTTTTACTATCCTGATTTTTCCTTACTTGAGCAATAATTTCTTCTGGTTCAACTGGACCAACGACAAAAAGTAGCATATTACTTGGATGATAAAAGGTATGATAACATTCATACAACATATCCTTCGTAATGTCAGAAATACTTGCAATTGTTCCCGCAATATCAATTTTCACTGGGTGATGATGATATAGATTTGCTATTAGACCATAATATAGACGCCAGTCGGGATTATCATCATACATTGTAATCTCTTGTCCGATAATACCTTTCTCTTTTTCTACCGTTTCCTTAGTAAAATAAGGATCTTGGACAAAGTCAATCAAAGTTGTTAAATTCTCTTGCACGTTTGAAGTACTTGAAAAAAGATAGGCTGTTCTAGTAAATGAAGTAAATGCATTAGCAGATGCACCTTGCCGACTAAATTGTTGAAACACATCTCCATCTTCTTTTTCAAACATTTTATGCTCTAAGAAATGGGCGATTCCGTCTGGTACTTTAACTGGCCCATTTTTATCAAGTGGGACAAAATGATTATCGATCGAGCCGTATTTTGTCGTAAATGTTGCAAAAGTCTTATTAAAACCATGTTTCGGTAGGACATATACATCTAGACCATTGGCCATTTTTTCATAATAAAGTTTTTCTTGCAGTTGATCAAATGCGATTTGTTCCATTATTTTTGCACCTCTTTTCCATGAAGAAAGTAAATTGTATCAAGCTGAACTTTTTTAGCTACAGTTATGATGTCTTCTTTTATTACGGCCTCCATCCCATTCATCCATTGGGTTAAGTCCATTTTCTTTTGAGAAACGATGTTATGATAGAGCACTTCTGCAACGCCTCTTGCCGTATCCATTGTTTCTAACATTTGGTTTTGAATAACCGCTTTTGTCTGCGTAATTTCCTCTTCTGTAAAGGTACCCTTCCGCATTTCCTCTAATTGTTCTTCAATAATGGAAGTTGCTTGCCCATAGCTGCTATTATCAATTCCAGACATCACCATTAACAAACCTTTATGACTTTCCAACCGACTGGCAACATAATAGGCTAGAGAAGCTTTTTCTCTCACATTAATAAACAATTTTGAATGCGAAAACCCACCAAAAATTCCGTTGAATATTTGCAAAGCACTATACTCAGGGTCACCATAATTGATACCGGTACGATAGCCAATATTTAATTTTGCTTGCTTCACATCCTGCTCTTCCTTAATCGTTTCTGGTTCAATCGAATCGTTTCCTCTTATTAAAGAAGCTTCTTTAACAGGACGATTTTTAAAAGGTAGTAATTCACGAACATATTGTTCAACTTCATTCGTATCTATATCACCAATCATATACAAATCAAGCTCATCTTCAGCTAGAGCCCTTTCGTAATACTGATAAAGGGACGATTCTGTAATTAATGGTAAATCGTCTAATTCACCATGAACATGGAGAGCATAGGCTTCATCTTTACACATTTCTTGTACAAGGCGTAAATTAGCATATCTCATTTTATCATCATTAACAGCTTGTATCCGCTGCTTTAAAGTCCTTTTTTCACTCTCAACCACCTCTCGGTCAAAAGCTCCATTATTTGATAATGGACGTAGCAATAACTCCGAAAGTAATTCAAAAGCTTTTCTAAGTAATGGGGTCTGGTCAGATAGAAATTTTTCATTTGCCATTTCAATGGTCATAGAAATAATGTGGTATTCCCCTTTTTTTGATAAATCCACATACAAGGATGCGCCATAAAGCTCATCTAAGTATGCCCTCAGCTTAGCCGTTGTAGGGTAAGCTGCACTACTACTTTCTAATACATGCGGTAATAAAGCTCTTAGTGTGACAGTATCTTTACTTAGAGGCGCTTTCATTTTCCAAACAATCGTATTCGTTTTATATTTATCTGTTTTAATTTGATGAAGCTTCACACCATCAATGGCTTTAACCGTTTCTGTTGTAATATTCATTAATAAACCTCCTTATTCCTTTTACCTAAAAAACAATACTTGGAGCACACTTCTTCCTATTTTGTCATCTTTTTAGTATATGTATGAAAAGAAAACAATATTTTCTATTATATACGTTAACACCTATCCTATGCTAATCTTGCAGACATCTTTTAGGAAGAATACGTAAAATAAAAGTCTCAGGTTCAAACCCGAGACTTTTACTTATTTATCTATTTCCTTTTACATAAGGTATACCAGATGCTTTAGGCGCATCTGCTCTACCAATAAATCCAGTGAGTGCAATAATTGTTAATACATATGGTGCAACAAGTAGATATACATTCGGGATATTCTCTAATAGCGGTAAGCTAGAACCAATAATACTCAAACTTTGGGCAAAACCAAAGAATATCGCTGCGCCCATTGCTCCTAACGGATGCCATTTGCCAAATATCATTGCAGCTAATGCCATAAATCCTTGTCCACTAATTGTCGCATGACCAAAATCAGAAGAAATCGCTTGGGCATATACACCACCACCTATACCACCTAGCGCACCTGATAGTAGTACACCATAATAGCGCATTTTCGTCACATTAATCCCCATTGTATCTGCGGCCATTGGATGTTCACCAACAGACCGTAATCTGAGACCAAATTTTGTCTTATAAATCACATACCAAGCAACCACAGCGAAAATGATTGCGACAAACGAAGTGTAATACGTATTAGAAAAGAATATTGGACCAATAAACGGGATATCACTTAAGAGCGGAATATCTATTTTACTGAAGCTCTCTTGAATGATATCTGTTTGCCCTTTACCATAAATAAATTTAACTAGAAATAAGGTAACACCTACCGCCAACAGATTTATTGCGACACCAGAAACGGTTTGATCCGCTCTAAAGGTTATGGATGCGACCGCATGAATAGCTGAAAAAATGACTCCAGCTAGCATGGCTACTAGTAGCGAAACCCACGGTGTCCATGCACCTAATGTATCAGCAAATGATAAATTGAAGACAATTGCTGTAAAAGCACCAATCACCATTAATCCTTCTAATCCAATATTAATTACACCTGAACGTTCTGAGAAAGTGCCACCTAACGCGGTGAAAATAAGGGGTGCTGCCCAAAGTAAAGTAGTTGGCACAATAATCATTAATATTTCCATGAAACCCACTTACTTCACCCCCTTCTTATTAATCTTTCTTATGAGTAATCGAATCATATAACTTGAAGCCACAAAGAATACAATTAAAGCAATAATAATATCAACCAACTCGTTCGGAACGCCTGCTTCTAGTGGCATATTGAGCGCACCAACCTTCAAGCTTCCGAAAAGAATCGCCGCCAAAACAATCCCTATCGGTGAATTCGCACCTAATAAAGCAACAGCGATACCATCAAAACCGACTCCGGTAAACCCACTTTTCACAGCAGCATATCCGAAAGTCCCAAGCCCCTCCATAGCACCAGCTAATCCAGCAAACACTCCGGATATCACCATGGAAAGAATAATATTCTTTTTGACGTTCATCCCTGCATAATTTGATGCATGTTGATTTAAGCCAACAGCCTTCAACTCAAATCCTCTCGTTGTTTTTTCTAAAATAAACCACATAATAATAACAGCAATAATGGCAATAACGATTCCCCAGTGCATACGAGAGTAATCTGTTAAGGATTCTAATAAAGGTGAACGAAGACTTGCTGTCTCAGCAATTGGATCTGAACTATCGCTACCTTCTGACAATTTAGTTCGAATAATATAGTTCGTAATATGAAGTGCTGTATAATTCAACATAATCGTGACTATTACTTCATGAACACGATATTGCGCTTTCAAAAAACCAGGAATAAAGGCCCAAAACGCACCCGCTAAAGCAGCGGCTAGCACAGCTAAAGGTAAATGGATGATTTTTGGTAGTTCAAAAGCTACACCTACCCAAACAGCAGCTAACCAACCTACTATTAATTGACCTTCAACTCCGATGTTGAAAAGGCCTGTTTTAAAAGCAAATGCGACTGCAAGGCCGGCTAATATATAGGGGATGATTTGCCTAATTGTTTCACCTAAAAAATAAACATCACCAAATGCGCCATTCCAAAGAGCAATAAACCCAGCAACGGCATCATAACCTGTTACAATCATTAAAATAGTCCCGACAATGATGCCAAGTAGGACAGCAATGATCGGTATTAATATATTTTGCATACGGTTAGACATTTCCATCACCTGCCTTTTTCTTTGTTGAACCAGCCATTAATAAGCCCAACTCTTGCTCTGACGTCTCCTTTGGATCAACCATTGCAATGATTTTCCCTTCAAAGATAACAGCAATACGGTCACTCACATTCATGATTTCGTCCATTTCAAAAGAAACTAAGAGCACGGCTTTGCCTTGATCTCTTTGGTCAATTAACTTACGATGGATGAATTCAATTGCACCCACGTCAAGCCCCCTCGTCGGTTGTGAAGCAATTAACAAATCCGGATTACGATCTACTTCTCTGCCGATAATCGCTTTTTGCTGATTACCTCCAGAAAGCGCGCGAGCTGGTGTATATTCACTAGGTGTTCGGACATCATATTCTTCTATTAATCTAGTTGCTTTTTCATAAATCGCTTTCTTATTCATCATGCCTGATTTGGAATAAGGCTGTTGGTAATAGGTTTGTAGCACCATATTTTCACCAATTGTAAAATCTAATACTAAACCATGTTTATGGCGATCTTGCGGTATATGTCCAATGCCAGATTCAGTTACTTTTCTAGTAGTTAATTTTGTTATTTCTTTATTGTTTAATAAAATTGACCCATTTTCTACTTTTCTTAATCCAGCAATTGCTTCTACCAATTCTGTTTGTCCATTCCCATCTACCCCTGCAATACCGACAATTTCCCCTTTTCTGACTGTTAAGTTTAAATTATCAACTACAGTGATATTGCGAGAATCTTTAACTGTAAGTGATTGTATTTCTAATGACGCTTCTTCCGGTTTAGCTTCTGTTTTTTCAGTTGTAAACGTCACTTCCCTACCAACCATTAAGCTTGCTAATTCATCAGGATTCGTTTCAGATACATTCAGCGTTCCAATTCCCTCACCTTTGCGAATGACCGTTACTCGGTCACATACTTCCATAATTTCTTTAAGTTTATGTGTAATCAGAATGATAGATTTACCTTCTTTAATCAACTTACCCATTATTTGGATAAGTTCTGCAATCTCCTGTGGGGTTAGCACCGCAGTAGGCTCATCGAATATTAAAATATCTGCCCCTCGATAAAGTGTTTTTAAAATCTCAACTCGCTGTTGCATACCTACAGAAATATCTGCAATTTTTGCTTTTGGATCAACAGATAAACCATATTTATGCGAAATATCGCTAACTACTTTTTCTGCTTCTTTTAAATCAATTTTTCCTTTCGAAGTGATTTCTTTCCCTAAAATTATGTTTTCTGTTACAGTGAATTTATCAACTAACATGAAATGTTGATGAACCATCCCAATACCTAGTTCATTCGCGACATTTGGATTGGTGATTTTTTCACTGTTACCTCTGACTTTAATCTCCCCTTTTTCAGGTTGATAAAGACCGAATAAAACATTCATTAACGTTGATTTTCCTGCACCATTTTCTCCGAGGAGCGCATGAATTTCTCCTGGTTTTACTTGAAGTGTGATATTATTATTCGCTACAATACCCGGAAACTCTTTACGAATATTGAGCATTTCAATAACATATTCCACCATCTCCACTCCTTACCCTTATGTAGTTAGAGGTCAGACCTCACTTTTTTATTTATTATTGATTTATCATCCATTTATGAAATTTTAGGCTTATTTTTAAAAACCTAATTGAAAAGGATCATTTGTATGCTATTATCCTTTTCAATTAAACTTTTAAGTTAAAAAGGAATAAGAGATTTTAAGTCCCTTATTCCTTTCCTCATTACTCTGCAGTAAATTCCTTCGCTTCTTCTACTGATTCAGGAGGAGTAACCTCTCCACTCTTAATTTTTTCAATCCACTCGTTTACTTGTGTTTCAACTTCCGCTTTGCCAGCAAACTCTTCGTTGATTGGTGCCAAAGTCACACCATCTTCATTTAAACCGTAAACCGTTGTTTCGCCACCAGGGAAATTCCCATCTTGTGCTTTAGTTGCGATGTCTTGTACAGCAACGTCTACACGTTTCATAGCAGATGTAAGGATAATATTATGATCCCCGACTACCCCTTCTGCTGATTGGTCTGCGTCAACACCAATTGCCCAAAGTTCTCTTTCTGAATCTTTTTCTTTTAAGTCACGTGCTTCTTTAAATAATCCATTACCCGTTCCACCAGCAGCATGGAAGATTACATCAATGCCAGAAGAATACATCTTAGATGCAATCGATTGCCCAAGCTCTGCTTTGTCAAATGCGCCTGAGTAATTGCTTTCTACTTTAATATCTGGATTTACAGCTCTAACACCTGCAATAAACCCTGCTTCAAAACGTTCAATAACAGGAAGTTCCATCCCGCCAATAAAACCTACTGTATCCCCTTTAGTTGCATTGGCAGCAACCACACCAGCTAAGAAACCTGACTCTTGTTCTTTAAACATAATGCTAGCGACATTTTCTGCCTCTACTTCTGAATCAATAATTGAAAATTGACTATCTTTTTGTTGCTTGGCTATTTCAGCAATTGCATCATGCATCATTGCTCCAACACCAAACACTAAATCGAATTTTTGACGAGTTAAGTTATTTAAATTTGTTGCATAATCAGCATCAGATTGGGATTGAAGGTAAGTGTATCCACCTTTACCTTCTTCTAAACCATTTTCCTCACCAAAAGCTTTAATCCCTTCCCATGCAGATTGGTTAAATGATTTATCATCTACTCCACCAACATCTGTTACCATTGCAAGCGTGAAGGACTCTTCTTTGTTGCCTTCTGAACTTGATCCTTTTTCGTTTTCTTCTGAAGAACCACATGCTCCTAAAATGGTACCTGCCGCTAGTGCAAAAGAAAGTACAAATCCAAGTTTACGTTTTTTCATTTTGCTCCCCCTTAAGGAATTGGTTTACATTAGTAGTTGTAAATGATTGATTAGTTAATCCGTTTTCTAAGAACATGGAAGCTAAACTTGTCTGCTCTAAAATAGTTAACCGAGAGAAGTAATGGCTCGTCTTGTTCAGTGTAATGCATTTGCTTAAGAACAAGTAGAGCTGTCTCAGGACTACAGTCTAAAATAGGTGAGACCTTCTCATGATAACCAATCGGTTCAATTTCAGAGACCGCATATGTAATTCTTCTGCCTGTTTTTTCTTCCAAATTTTCGAAAATAGATTCTTTTTCCCAAGAGATAGAGTCTGGAATATGCTTCGCCAACATTTTATCCAAGCAATGAACTACAGGTTCACCATTTGCTGTTCTTACCCGTTCTACTACTAAGATTTCTTCATCTGCTGAACAGGAAAAAAGTCTGGTATCTTCCTCGCTCGGACATTGCGTCTCTGAGCTAAGGAATATAGTCCCAGGTTGCATTCCTGCTTGGGTAATCATATTAGTGATACTATTTAACTGTTCAATTCCTGATGTAAATAACGGCTTTGTATTTACAAACGTGCCTACACCGTGCCTACGAATAATGACATTTTCTTCTTCTAATATTCTTAACGCCTCTCTTAACGTCGCACGACTGACACCTAATTGTTTCGCAAGATCAAATTCAGAAGGTAATTTTTCTCTCTCTTTATAAATACCTTTATCAATATCTTGCTTCAAACGATCAATCACTTGTAAATACAAATGGCGGCTATCTGACTTAATAGACATGCTGTGCTCCTCCAAATCAAAAATCTCAAGACATCAGACATCTGATGTTCAATCATCTCTACTAATCGAAAATAATATAACATTTTTCTAAATATAAAGAAACATATTTTTCAAAAAATGTCGAAAAAGATAGTGAAAAAAGTGAATATTTTTCACATTTGTTGACTCGTAGTTGATGTCTCAAAGAGTTTTATTTATTTATTTCTCTTTATTTATAGGCCTCTTATGTTAAAACCAATTGCTACTAAAATAGAAACCTCTAAAAAAGAATAGGTCATATTTATAATAAATATTAACCTATTCTTTGTACATACTTTCTTTCAATTGTTGACTAAAGCTGTGTGGAAAATATATTTTTAAGAAGATGCCTCATCGACACTTTGGCTGACGAGTACTGTTCTTGGTTTACTTCCCTCATAAGGCCCAACGATCCCCCGTAATTCCATTTCATCAATTAGTCTCGCTGCTCGCGTATAACCGATACGGAACCTTCTTTGCAGCATCGAAACAGAAGCTGTTTGCATTTCAATGACAAGCTCAACTGCTTCATCATATAGCTTGTCATCCACTTCACTTGTTTGTGCATCTGGTAAATCATCGGGAATCATTTCTTCTTGATATTGCGCTTTTTGCTGCCCAATGACAAAATCAACAATTTCTTCTACTTCATCATCTGATAAAAATGCACCTTGTACCCGAATAGGTTTTGATGCCCCGACTGGCATAAATAACATATCGCCTCTTCCTAATAACTTCTCTGCCCCGCCCATGTCTAAAATCGTCCGTGAATCCGTCATAGAAGAAACAGCAAACGCAATTCTTGATGGAATATTTGCTTTAATCACCCCGGTAATGACATCGACTGAAGGGCGTTGAGTGGCAATGATAAGATGAATACCAGCTGCCCTAGCCATTTGAGCTAATCTAGTGATTGCATCCTCAACATCCGATGAAGCAACCATCATTAAATCCGCTAACTCATCAACAATAACAACAATGTAAGGGAGTAGGGGCTGCTTAGCTTCCTCTAATTTATTTTGCCTTTTAATATATTCATTATAACCTTCTATATTCCTTGTGCCTGTATGGGAGAATAATTCATATCTTCTCTCCATTTCGCTTACAACCTTTTTCAATGCTTGAGAAGCTTTTTTAGCGTTTGTCACAACTGGCGCTAATAGATGCGGAACCCCATTATACACATTAAGTTCTACCATTTTGGGGTCAATCATCATTAATTTTACTTCATGAGGTTTCGCTCTCATTAAAATACTAGTAATAATACCATTAATACAAACACTTTTCCCACTGCCAGTCGCTCCCGCAACGAGCAAATGCGGCATTTTATTCAACTCTGCTGTGACAGCTTCGCCAGTAATATCTCTTCCTAAACCGATTAATAGTTTTGAATCATTGCGATCTTTACCTTTAGGTTCAATGACTTCTCTTAAGGAAACCATCGCTACTTCAGAATTCGGTACCTCTATCCCAATAGCTGACTTCCCTGGAATTGGTGCTTCAATCCGAATATCTTTTGCTGCTAAAGCAAGTGCTAAGTCATCACTTAAGCTAACAATTTTACTTACTTTCACACCTACATCAGGATGCACTTCATATTTGGTTACTGCCGGTCCAAGATGGACTTGGGTTACTTTAGCTTTGACACCAAAGCTTTGGAAGGTTCTCTCAAGCTTTGCTGCATTATCATGTATGAGTTTATATTCACCACTTTGATCGGTATGATTAGGTGCCTTTAATAATTTCATTGGTGGTAGTTTATAATCTTTATTTTCCACTTCTGTAAAAGTAATCGGCGGTACAGTCTCATCTTGTTGCTCTTCTTCCTCCGGTTGACTCTCACTTATCCCTTGGATCGGCACCGTAACATCTTGCTCTTGGTCATAAGCATTTTGAGAAAAACTAGAAATAATTGGTTCTTCTGGTGTGTTGTCTTTATCCACTTCTTCTGAATTGTTATGAATCGTTATTGCCGGCTCTTCTTGGTTTTCTTTACTTCTTCTTGTACGAGGTTTCGCATTGCGTTTATTTTTCTTACTTATCCAACCTTTTACATCTTCAACAAAGGCCAGCCATTGTTTTTTTAGAAATTGAGCAAATGAAATGGTCATATCTCCCACCGCTGGACCAAAAGTTTTTCCCGTAATTAATATAATTCCTACGATGATCAAAAGGAATGCAATAATTTTTGAGCCGGCTTCATCAAATAAATAATAGAAAACGGCAAACATTAATGCTCCAATCATGCCCCCACCTAAGTCTGAAGTGCTCGCCTGATTCGTCACCTCACTCCAATAGAGACGCCATGTATTCATTATTACACTTGGATCGGTAAATGCTCCCCCATTTGAGAGTAATTCAAATAACATTACATGACTTAATAAAAGAAGTGCACTAATGATGAAGTATAAGCCCACTAATTTCATATGAAAGAGATCAGGTCTCTCTCTTTTCCACATTAAAAAGCCTGCATATATGACTAATCCAATTAAACAAAGCATGTACCATTCTCCGGTAAAAAACCGGAAAAAGAGTACGATTGCTCCACCTACTGCGCCTAATTTCGCTATAGCAATCACGGCTAATGCGAGCATCACAAGGGCAGTTAATTCATATTTTAAAGTTTGTCTCACTTGTTGCTTTTTTCGCGTTTTACGTTTCTTTTTTTTCGCCATTTTATCACCTGATTTATAAGTACTTGAATGATGCATGAAAGAAGAGAGCAGCCTTTAGGTGGCTGCTCTACGTATGTTCATTTATTATAGCATAATTTCATCCAACATTTGCTTAACTGAGGGTGATTTTTACTCCAGGTCCAATATTTTCATTCATGAAATCATTTGGGTCTGTACTCATAACTTGAATGACACGATATTCAGATCCACTAGTTAATTCCACTAGTAATGGGACACCTTCAAAGTTAACCACTTTTTGTTTCGCAAATTCAGATGGATCAGCTTGGTATATCCATTCATTTGGCATAGATGTATATAATATCATTGCACAAGCCCCTCCTGATTTTCATTGTTTTCAATTAACTCCTCAAGTTTTTTTAATGCCGGACCAATGCCCCCAACCTCATTAATTAAACCAAATTCTACAGCATCAGCACCAATGACGTTCGTACCAATATCTCTTGTCAAATTTCCTTTAGCAAACATTAAGTCTTTAAACTTCTCTTCAGAAATATGAGAGTGCTTTGTTACAAAGTTTATGACACGTTCTTGCATTTTATCTAAATACTCAAAAGTCTGTGGTACGCCAATTACTAAGCCTGTCAACCGAATGGGGTGAATGGTCATCGTTGCTGATTCAGCTATATAAGCATAATCACATGATACGGCTATTGGAACACCTATTGAGTGCCCACCACCTAGTACGATTGAAACGGTAGGCTTTGACAATGATGCTAACATCTCAGCAAGTGCTAACCCTGCTTCAACATCTCCGCCGACCGTATTTAATATTACTAACAAGCCTTCTATTTTTGGATTTTGTTCAATGGCTACAATCTGAGGAATAAGATGTTCATATTTTGTTGTCTTATTTTGTGGTGGTAGTTGTAAATGCCCTTCTATTTGTCCAACAATTGTCAAACAATGAATTTTAGAATCTTGAGATAGTTGCGGTACATTTGTTTGACCTAATTGCTGTATTTTTTCCATTAAAGGCGATTGCTTATCTTCTTTCGGTTGTTGCTCTTGATCATTCCCATTCATTTCAAAATCCATAAGTCTTCTCCCTTCAAACTTTTATATATTTAGTATGAGACAGGGATGGGATTTTCATTCTACTTATGCTTTTCGAATCGGTTTTATCAATTATCGTAAGAAGAATAAAAGCAGGCAATTACAAATACGTAATTACCTGCCTTTTTTTAGGATTCCATTATTATCGGTAAGATCATCGGACGACGTTTTGTTTTATCAAATAAGAACTGATTGAGACCTTCTCTCATATCTTGCTTGATACCTGACCAGTCAAAAGCTTCTTTCGATAGTTTTGCTTCAACAATTTCTTTTACCAACTTGCTTGCATCTGCTAATAATTCTTCAGACTCTCGAACATACACAAAGCCTCTTGTAATAATTTCTGGCCCGGCTGAAATAATTTTTTGTTTTTTGTTTAATGTAACAACTACGAGTAATATCCCATCTTGAGATAATAATTTTCGATCTCTAAGAACAATATTACCGACATCACCTACACCACTGCCATCAATTAATACATGTCCAGTTGGTATTTTACCCACATTTTTCATTGTTCCTTTAGCTATCTCATATAATTCTCCCTTTTCAGGAATAAAAATAGCTTCACTATCCATACCAGTCGATTCGGCTACCTTCGCATGCGCTTTTAACATTCTGTATTCTCCATGAACAGGAAAGAAATATCTCGGATTCATCAAATTAATCATGAATTTAAGTTCTTCTTTACTACCATGGCTAGATGTATTAAAACTTCCTTTTCCTGATACCACATGAGCTCCGCTTCGGAACAATACATCAACTGTTTTTGATAAATAAACTTCCGATCCTCTTAAAGGAGTAGCGAAGAATATAACATAATCTCCAGATTGAATATGCACTTGACGGTGGGAGTTTTTCGCCATCTTATACAGCGCATCAATTGGGTCTCCTTGCGTACCTGTCACTAAATAAATGATTTCTTCATCTGCCAAGTTTTTCACATCATTCATAGAGACCATTATGTCTTCATATACGTCTAAAAACCCTAGTCTGATGGCGATATCATATATTTTTTGTAAGCTTCTTCCAACAATGGCTACCTTTCGGTTGGACTGTTTTGCAGCGTCAAATACTTGTTGAATCCTTATTAACTCTGACGCAAATGTAGCGACTACGACTCTTCCTTTCGCTTGATAAAAATGCTTCACTAAATCATCTAATACTTCCGCTTCAGATTTTGTATAGCCAGGCTTTTCTGCTTCTGTACTATCAGATAATAAGCACAAAACGCCATTTTCTCCAATTTTAGCCATCTTTCCAATTTCGGCTTTATAAAGGGGTCCTGCCGCTTGATCAAATTTGAAATCTCCAGTATAGACGATACTGCCTTGTGACGTATGAATACAAACCCCTACACTGTCGGGGATGCTATGGTTTGTTTTAAAAAATGAAATTTCACAATGATCAAAGTGAAGTTCGGTATCACTATGTATTTCCACGAGTTCAGCTTTCCCTTTAAATCCTTGCTCTTTCATTTTTGCTTTTGCTAACGCAATCGTAAGCTTAGTTCCGTATACCGGTACCTCAATCTGACGTAGCAAATAAGATAATGCACCGATATGATCCTCATGTCCGTGGGTTAAAAATACTCCTTGCACACGATCTTTTTGTTGAATAAGATAGGTGAAATCTGGAATAACCGTATCAATTCCTAGCATTTCGTTCTCTGGAAGCATTAAACCTGCGTCGATAACGAAAATATCATCATCAACTTCAATTATATACATATTTTTTCCTAATTCACCAACTCCACCTAGAGCTGCTAACTTGATGCTTTCATTCTGTCTTTTCACTTATGTATCCTCCTATAGTTCATTCACCCGATCAAAATCAGTTATTCCCATTATACTTTAACTAAGAAAATAATAACAACCAAATTTATGCATTTTTGCGGTTATAAAGCAATTTATCCAGTTAAATTAGGTTTAAACATATTAGTGACGATAGAGGATGAAAGCTTTCTCTAATAGGGATAATTATTCACAATAGGAAAATCTAGTGGTTATTTAAAGAAGTGATGAAGGTTATAAGAAATGAAAAGGCTAAGGAAAACTGAGCTAATTATGTTTGGTCACTATTTTTTATTTTTTTTACGAAGAGCCCCTCTTTTCTCTCACGACAAAAAAACCTGAACAATACAAACCCGAAAGTGGGGAATGATCGTTCAGATTTTTTGCTTACTTTTTAATAATGGCAATCAGTGTGGCTCGTTCTTGTTCAGAGAGTGGTACCATTGGTAATCGCACAGAACCGACATCAAGACCTTTGACCTGCAAAGCTGTTTTAACTGGTACAGGACTTGGGGCTGCAAACATCGCTTCCATAATTGGTAGTAAGGATTGATGCAATTTTGCTGCCTCTTGATAGTGTCCATCTAAAAATGCTTGCACCATTTCTTGAATTTCAGAGCCGATTATATGTGAGGCCACGGATACGACACCAGCTCCACCAATGGATAATACAGGTAGAGCGATACCGTCATCGCCACTATATAATAAGAAATCATCATCTGTTTCAGCGATAATCTTCGTCATTGCATTAAGATCACCACTCGCTTCTTTCACAGCGACAATATTTTCAATCTTGGAAAGTTCGATAATTGTTTCTGGTGTGATATTAACAGATGATCGACCTGGGATATTATATAACATAACAGGTAAATTTGTACTTGCGGCGATCGCTTTAAAATGTTCATATAAACCTGCTTGGTTTGGCTTATTATAATAAGGAGCAACTAACATAATGGCATCTACACCAATTTCTGTTGCCTTCTTCGTTAATTCAATGGATGAATAAGTATTATTGCTACCTGTACCAGCAATAACCGGCACGCGACCATCCGTTACCTTAACTACATGTTTAAATAATGCGAGTTTTTCTTCTTTCGTTAACGTTGGTGATTCGCCTGTCGTTCCAGCAACAACAAGGGAATCTGTCCCATTCTCAATCAAATGATTGATTAACTGAGTTGTCTTCGCAAAATCAATATGTCCATTAATATCAAATGGCGTAACCATTGCTGTTGAAACTCTTCCGAATAAAACCATTTTTACACCTCTTTTTAAATAATCACTTATATCATTTCTACTTGATCTTTTTCTAAATGAAAGGCATCATGGAGTGCATTGACTGCTTTCGGTAAATCTTCTTGTTCAACTAAAACCCAAATCGTCGTATGGCTATCTGCTGATTGCATAATTCTAATGCCTTGTTCCGAAAGTGCTGTTACAATTTTAGAGGCAACACCAGGAACCCCTTGCATACCTGCACCGACCACTGAAACCTTCGCACAGCCTCTTTCCACTTTTGGATCATGACCTAATCCATTTAAAATTTGAATCGCTTGATCCGTCATTTCCTCGGTCACTGTATACGTTACGCCATGTGGATAAATATTAATGAAATCAACACTAATGCCTTCTTTGGCCATTGCCTTAAAAACCTCTGATTGGAGGTCATACTGATTTTCTTTAGCAACCACTTTAATTTGCGTAATATTTGCTACATGGGCAATCCCGGTAACCGGTCTTTCTTTTATATCTGTTCCTCTACTTTGTTTAGTAACAGCCGTAACTAGTGTACCTAAACCGTCTGTATAGGTGGAACGGATACGAATAGGAATTTTCGATTGCATCGCGATTTCAACTGCTCGTGGGTGAATAACCTTTGCACCTTGATACGCCATATTGCAAACTTCTGTATAAGTCACGACATCCAAAGAACGTGCATTCTGTGCAATGCGCGGATCAGCTGTCATAATTCCTTCAACATCTGTGAATATATCAATCCACTCCGCATTAAGGGCAGAACCTAGCGCTGCTGCTGAAGTATCACTACCTCCACGTCCAATTGTTGTTGTATCACCGTTTCTAGCTGATCCTTGAAAACCTGCAACGACAACAACATCATGTAATTCTAACTCATTTTTTAAACGTTCACATTTCATATCAATAATTTTCGCATTCATATGATCATGATTTGTACGAAAACCAGCTTGCGCACCTGTTAAAGCGGTTGCTGTTAGTTCGTTTTCTAAAAGCATATTTGTAAATACAACACTTGAAATAACTTCTCCACAAGATAGTAATAGATCTGTCTCACGTTTATTGATTTTGGCAAGGGGCGCACCAACGAGTGATAATAACGTGTCTGTTGCATAAGGGTCTCCCTTTCTTCCCATTGCAGAAACAACGACTACCACTTTGAACCCTTCTTGAACGGCATTCTTAATATGCCTTAATGCATGACTCCTGCCTTCTTCATTTTTTACCGATGTACCGCCAAATTTTTGAACGACGATTTTCATCTAAACACCTCGAGTAATTGCAATTTATTTCACTAACTTTAATTTAACAAGACTTTCTGCGATTTGTACAGAATTCCAAGCTGCACCTTTTAGTAGATTATCAGAAACGACCCACATATGGAACCCTTTTGCTTCATCTAAGTCATTGCGAATACGACCGACGAACACTTCTGATTTACCAACGCAATCAGCTGGCATTGGATAAATTTGATTGTCAGGGTCATCTTGTAGTTCTATACCTGGTGCGTTACTTAATAAAGCTTTTATATCCTTTGCGTCGATGCCTTCCTGATCAATCTCAAAATACACAGATTCAGAATGGCCAGTTCCAACGGGCAGACGAACACAAGTTGCAGCTACTGGTAAAGAAGGCAGATGCATAATTTTTTTCGTTTCATTAATCATTTTCATTTCTTCGAAGGTATAACCGTTATCAACAAACTTATCAATTTGAGGGATAGCATTAAAAGCGATTTGATAATGTTTTTTATCACCTTTTACTGGCAAAACTTCTGGTGTATATGCTTGATTATCTAAGATCGCTCTTGTTTGCTCCTGCAGTTCATCAATAGCTGCTTGCCCTGAACCAGAGACTGCTTGATACGTGGAAACAATCACCTTATTTAAACCGAATGCTTTTCTAATCGGTTCTAGCGCTACAACCATTTGGATGGTTGAACAATTAGGATTGGCAATGATGCCGTTATGATTATGCAAATCTTCTTCATTTACTTCAGGTACGATGAGTGGTGTATTTTCATCCATACGGAATGCACTTGTATTATCAACCACAATTGCTCCTCTTTTTACCGCCTCTGGAGCTAATTGCTTGGATACACTTCCTCCTGCACTAAACAAAGCAATATCTACACCTTCAAAACTATCAGGTGTAGCTTCTTCTACAGTATATTCCTTACCGTTATATTGAATCTTCTTCCCAGCTGAGCGAGACGAAGATAGTACTTTCAACGTTGATATCGGAAAAGCACGCTCTTCCAATGTTTTTAGCATTTGTTCACCTACTGCTCCTGTTGCTCCTACTACAGCTACATGGAAGTCTTTTTTCTCTGTCATAACCATTTCTCCTTCCGGCCAACATAATGATTGATATTTTTTTAGTTTACCTTTCAGCTAACAAGCAAGTGAGCGACTAACTGTCAGTCAACTATGTGAGCAAGCTAGAGATAGTATACTAAGATTATTTTATATTTTATCATATTCCCGCATTAAAAAATAAAATTTTATGAGAAAAACATGGCTTATCGCCAAGTCTACTGGCGAAAGCCGTCGTCTGCTAAAAATATTTTACTTTAACGATAGAAAATATGATAAATTTCGAACTTAGTTACCATCTTTGTATCGTTCAACAATGACTGGCTGAATCTGTTCACCATTCATTGCTTTCACTATTGTATCAGATAATGCTGTCATACGGGCGACCATTGAGTTCGGTTTCTTCACTGGGTCATCTTGCCCAAATGGAATAAAATAAATATTTTTTGTTGACATTAAACGCATGAGGTTTGTGCCGTTTAAGCCAAGCGCATCGTTAGTCGATATACCTAGTACGACTGGTTTTTCATTCCGTAATGTTGCTTTGGCAGCCATAAGCACTGGAGAATCTGTCATCGCATTTGCAAATTTACTCATAGAGTTTCCTGTTAATGGGGCAACGACCATGCAATCTAATGGGATTTTCGGGCCTAACGGTTCTGCTTTTACAATAGAATCGATGACTTTATTCCCAGTCACTTCTTCTATCCTTTTAATCCAATCTTCTCCATCACCAAATCTTGTATCAGTATTTTGAACGGTAAAAGTGACGACGGGTAAGACTTCAGCTCCCGCCGCAACTAGCTTTTCTATTTCCGGAAATACGGCATCATATGTGCAATGCGACCCAGTTAAGCCGAATCCTATTTTTTTCCCTTTTAAATTCATGATTGTTTATCCTCCCTTTCATCAAAATTGGCCAAAATCAATTGTGAAAGAACATTAGCTAAAATACGTCCCGCTGTTTTCGGTGCAACGATTCCTGGAAGGCCAGGGGCTAATAGTGCCTTTACCCCACGTTTCTCTGCGTACCTAAAGTCCGTACCACCTGGTTTAGAAGCTAAATCAATAATGAGCGTATGAACAGGCATTTTCGCTATTACTGATGCCACCACGACTTGTACGGGAATTGTATTAATGCATATATCTGTATCCACAACGGCTTCTTCGATATCATTCAAATGAAAAGGCCTAAGACCCATTTCAGTTATTCTCGCTATATGCTCGCTTTTTCTAGCTCCTACTTTCACTTTAGCTCCTAAAGCATGAAATGCACGGGCTACACTCATACCTGTTCTTCCTAGTCCTAATACAGTGACATTTGATCCGTGAATGGTAAAATCAGTATGTTGAATGGCCATCATTAATGTGCCTTCAACAGTGGGAATTGAATTGTATATTGCGACATCATCACGGTTGAATAATTGAACAACTTCACGATCTGCTTTCGTTGAAATTTCTTGAAGATAAGGAGGATTAATACCAGAATAAATTTTACAATGTTGCGGTGTTTTCTTTAAGATTTCTTCATTTATCGTAATTTTTTCATTAGAGAAAATTGTATCAATCTGTCCATCTACCCCAGCCCCAGGTACTGGCAATATAATGGCGTCAATGCATGTAAAGTCCACATCATCTAACTTCTCCTTTACTGCACCAGAAAAAGCGTGGTCAAGCTGTTCAAAACCAACTAAATATAATTTTGCATCCAATTCTGTCAGCTTACGTATGACCTCAAGCTGCCTTGCATCTCCACCGATCACTGCAATTTGTAATCCTGTCAGCATGCAACACTCACCTTCTTTTAAAGAACTTTTAATGTTCTTTTACTCAATTACTTCAACATCTTATGTAGAAATGACCTATTCGGTGAGTTCTCTAACAAAGAATAGACACTAAGTTTGAATTGGCTTTGTAGAGAAGATAGAGAAAGGGGGTAAAAACAAACCTCTATTCATAAAAACCACTTTGAATAACTTAAATAGTTAGGTAGCGACTCCTTTTTCTTCACATACAATAAAATGCTAAGTGAGGAGGAAAGGAAATGAAAAATATAACAGATTCCAGATTTATTGCAACTGACGATCCGAAATCTCAGCAATTCGTTTTTCAGTTACCTAAGGAATGGGAAACAAGACCCTATGAATATGAGTGGGCAAAGAATTTTGCAGACAAAAATGATATTGTCCTCGATGCAGCTTGTGGATTGGGACACCCTTTAAAGTTTTATTTAGGTGAGAAATGCAAACACACCTTTGCCTGTGACATTGATGAAAGATTATTAGACAATAGAGCCATTTTATTAGATATGAAAGAAACATATACACATGACGAAATCCAAGAAGAACATGTGCAGCGATTGTTAAACAGTGTCTCTATGAGTTGCTGTTCCTTAACTGATTTACCATACAGTAACCAATTATTTGATAAAATCTTCTGTATTTCCGTTATTGAACATTTAAATATTGAGGATATTTATAAAAGCCTTGTAGAGTTTAAACGGGTATTAAAAGAGGATGGACTCATCATTTTAACTTGTGACTATCCAACAATCGATTTAGACATATTCAATCGAATAATAAATGAGGCAGAATTAACCTTTTTTGAAAATGTGTCCTTTACCCGACCTCCTAATGTTCTCACATCTACCATATGGGGAGAATTAAATTGTTTTCGTGCCGTTCTAAAAAAGAAAAATGGCTAAATGAATAAAGAAACGAACAACTTCCTCTCTTTTAAGAAGGAAATTGTTCGTTTTTATTTATAGCCCTTGAGGTAATTCCCCATCTGGACTAATTAAGGCTAATGAATAATCATCTGTAAAGATCTTTTTCGCCATTTCATTGACTTCGTCCATTGTCACTTCATCAATTTCTTCAATAATTTTATCTAATGTACGATGAGACCCAAGCAATAGCTCGTTTTTGCCGTTACGGCTCATGCGACTATTTGTACTTTCTAAACTTAGCATTAACCCACCTTTTAATTGTTCTTTACTGTTGACTAATTCTTTTTCTGTTATGCCATTTCGTTTCAAAACATCTAATGTGTTCTGAATTGTTTCGAAAAGAACATTCATTTGTTTCGCACCGGTACCACCATATATCGTAACCAAACCAACATCTTTAAAAGAAGAGTGATAAGAAAATACAGAGTATGCGAGGCCCTTATCTTCTCTAACATCTTGGAATAAGCGACTACTCATGCTTCCACCAAGAATATTATTTAAAACGATCAACTGATACATATCATCATGGCCCACTGGAAGCCCATTAAACCCTAAACAAAGATGCGCTTGTTCTGTTTCTTTCTTTCTTGCGATCTTATTATTATGAAATGTAGGTTTTGTTTCATTTACTGCTGGGCTACCACCTGTATATGTACCAAAATGCGACTCTACTTCTTTAATAAATGATTCAGGCACATTACCTGCTATGGAGATGACGACATTCTCAGGTATATAGTGATTATGCATATAGTCTCTTAATGTGTCACCGTTAAATGTTTCTAGTGTTTCTTCCGTTCCGAGTATCGGATATCCAAGTGAATGGTTTCCATATACGCCCTTGCTTAATACATCATGAACAATATCATCCGGCGTATCTTCATACATTTTAATTTCTTCGTATACAACATTTTTTTCTTTTTTCAACTCTTCGTTATCAAAGGCAGAGTTGAAAAACATATCAGCTAGTACATCTAACGCAAATGAAGCATGAGTATCCAGTACTTTTGCATAATAGCAAGTATATTCTTTTGATGTGAATGCGTTCACTTGTCCACCAATACTATCAAAAGACTCCGCTATCTCTCTAGCTGTTTTTGACTCTGTACCTTTAAATATCATATGTTCAAGAAAGTGGGAAATCCCATTATTCTGTTTATCTTCATTTCTTGATCCTGTTCCAATCCAAACGCCAATGGCAACAGAGCGGACAGTCGGAATATTTTCTAATACAATTCTTGTTCCATTTTTGCAAGTATATCTTTTAATCAAGCATGCTCCTCCTGTTCTGTTTGCAAGCTGTCTTTTTTTCGGATGATACGCAAGATGTTAAAAGGCTAATTAGAACAGCTGCTATCAAACATAAAGAAAAAAAGACTCATGATGGTAGAATAACATAAGTGTATCCTATTGTTGCTATATTTTGCAAAATCTCGCTTGCTATTTTTTCTTTTTTTCGTGTGACCTGATTCTTTCCTCTGACAATAAGGATGTCACTGTACCAATTTGTAAGTCTTTGTCTTTAATCCCTACAATCATTCGATCCAGTGCATTTGCTGTTGATTCTGTTGGGTGCATTAAGACCATTGAACCATTTTCTACTTTATTGACTACACGATTAATTATCGTTTCAGGTGATGGTTTTTGCCAATCTATCGTATCAACAGTCCACATCACAGTAAGTAGACCTTGCCCTTCAGCGATGTTGACGGTTTGATCACGATAACTACCACTTGGGGGAGCAAACCATTTCACTTTTTGTTCAGTCGTCGCTTCTATGACTTCGTTTGTTTTCACGATTTCTTCTTTTGTTTTTTGATCAGAAGAAACTTTTAAATCCGGATGCGTATATGAATGATTGCCAATTTCATGCCCAGCAGCAACAATCATTTTTGCTAAATCAGGGTTGTTTTGCGTCCACCTTCCTTCTAAAAAAAACGTTGCTTTTACATTATGTTTCTTTAATGTTTCCAACATTTTAGGAAGATACTCATTTCCCCAAGCTACATTAATTAATAAACTAACCATGGGTTTTTCTGGATGACCCTTATAAATCGGTGAAGGTTCTAAATCTTCTAGGTGAATCTTCGGTTTAACTTCGGTAAATACGAGTTTCTCTTTATCAAAAAACCCGTCCTTTTTCATCTTTTTATAAGATGCATTCACATCAACTTTTAATCCATTTAAGCCTGGAATCGCCTTCCATACCTTATCTATGACAGCATCCTGAGCAGGTACTTCAAACGTTTTCGCTTGCTCCTTTATTTCTATTAAAAGCGGATCCTTTTCTTTACTTACCGATATGCTTTCACTTAGTGCTAAAGACATATATTGATCTGTTAACGGGTTCGCAACGATTAAAAAGCCACAAATGACTATTAACAACAAGTATCCAATTCTTCTCATTAACACCAGCCTCCCTCTTCATTAAAATATGTTAAAGGAGGACAAGGTAGAACCGTTTAACCACTCGATAAAGCGCTTACATATTAACTGCCTTCTACAGGTAATAGAAAGCAGCCGAGGGCTCACATGAATTATAGGCAATCAACTTATATTTTTCCATAAAAAAAGAAAGAAAAAAATCAGGGAAACCCTGACTTTCTTACATTAATTTATTTATTCTCAGCTTTTTCTTTTTGTTCACGCTGCTCTTTTAATACAGCTTTACGAGAAAGGTTCACTCTACCTTGTTTATCGATTTCAGTTACTTTTACAAGGACTTCATCACCAATTGATAGCACATCTTCGACTTTTCCTACCCGCTCTTCAGCTAGTTCAGAAATATGAACAAGTCCATCTTTCCCATTAAAGATCTCTACGAAAGCACCAAATTTTTCAATGCGTTTCACTTTACCCAAATACATTTGTCCAACTTCAACTTCACGAACGATATCTTCAATGATTTTCTTCGCTTTTTGATTCATCTCTTCATCCACTGAAGAAATAAATACTGTTCCATCTTGTTCGATATCAATTTTTACGCCAGTTTCTTCAATAATTTTATTGATTTGTTTTCCACTTGGCCCAATAACATCACGAATTTTATCTGGGTTAATTGACATCATTAAGATTTTCGGTGCATATTGTGAAAGCTGTTTATTAGGTTCAGCAATCGTTGCTAGCATAGAATCAAGAATTTGCATTCTACCGATTTTTGCTTGTTGTAATGCTTCTTCTAAAATCTCTCTAGAAAGTCCATCGATTTTAATATCCATTTGTAGGGCTGTGACACCTTTACTTGTACCTGCTACTTTAAAGTCCATATCACCTAAGTGATCTTCCATTCCTTGAATATCCGTTAGAATAGAGTAATAATCACCTGATTTGATAAGACCCATCGCAATACCAGCAACTGGCGCTTTAATTGGTACACCTGCGTCCATCATTGCTAATGTACTTGCACAGATACTTGCCTGTGAAGTGGAACCATTAGATTCCAACACTTCAGAAACAAGTCGAATCGTATAAGGGAATACCTTTTCTGATGGAATAATTGGTTCTAAAGCTCTTTCTCCTAAAGCACCGTGTCCGATTTCACGACGACCAGGTCCTCTCATCGGTCCAGTTTCACCAACACTGAAATTAGGGAAATTATAGTGGTGCATAAAACGTTTTTCTTCTTCAATGCCAAGACCATCTAGAATTTGTACATCACCAAGCGCACCTAATGTACAAATGCTCAACGCTTGTGTTTGACCACGGGTAAACAGTCCTGACCCATGTGTACGTGGAAGTAGATCAATCTCAGATGACAGCGGACGAATTTCTTCTAGTCCACGTCCATCAGGTCTTACTTTATCTTCAGTAATTAAGCGGCGTACTTCTTGTTTCACAATTTTATCAAGTACTTGCTTCACTTGTTTAAGAAAATCATCATCTACTTCTTGCTCTTCAAAATGGCTAATTACTTTATCTTTGACGACTTTAATAGCCGCTTCTCTAGCATGCTTTTCTTGAACTTGAATAGCAGGAATCATATCCGCTTCACACATAGAGCGCACAGTTGCATTTATCTCTTCATCGACTTGATAAAGCGTAACTGCCATCTTTTCTTTGCCAATTTCTTCAGCAATCTTCTCTTGGAAGGCAATTAATCGTTTAATCTCTTCATGTCCAAACATAATTGCTTCAAGCATCGTTTCTTCAGGAACTTCTTCTGCCCCTGCTTCTACCATGTTAATCGCATCTTTCGTACCAGCAACGACTAAATGAATATCACTTTTTTCTGTTTGTTCTACAGAAGGGTTAATGATAAATTCATTGTCTATTCTGCCAACAGTCACACCAGCAATCGGACCGGCAAACGGAATATCAGAAACACTTAATGCAAGAGATGATCCAAACATAGCCGCCATTTCAGAAGAACAATCTTGGTCGACACTCATGACCATACTGACAACTTGAACATCGTTGCGGAAACCGTCTGGGAAAAGTGGTCGAATTGGTCTATCAATTAATCTGCTAGCTAGAATGGCTCTTTCGCTTGGACGACCTTCACGTTTAATAAAGCCGCCTGGTATTTTACCAACTGCGTATAATCTTTCCTCATAGTTTACAGTAAGTGGAAAGAAATCTAAGTTTTTCGGTTCTTTTGATGCCGTTGCTGTACTAAGCACAGCTGTATCACCATAGCGAACCAATACAGCACCGTTTGCTTGCTTTGCCAATTGTCCTATTTCAACAGACAACTTGCGTCCAGCCCAATCTATGCTGTAGATATGCTTATCTTGTCCCATATTTGTACCCCTCTCTACCATTTCACTTACAACATCATATATACTAAAGCAAAATGCCATGACATATTTTCATCATTACTACTATTATGCACACTTTTTCAAATATATAAAATAACAAAATTTTATGTAGAATAGCGTTTTTAGGCTAATAAAAAAGCGGGAAAAAATCCCGCTTCTTCAAATAAGAAGACAAACTTCTTATTATCGACGTAAACCAAGCTTATTGATTAACTCACGGTAACGTTGTACATCTTTGTTACGAAGGTAAGTTAATAGGTTACGACGTTTACCTACCATTTTTAATAGACCACGACGAGAGTGGTGATCTTTCTTATGAGTACGTAAATGTTCATTCAAATTGTTGATTTCTTCTGTAAGGACAGCGATTTGAACTTCTGGAGATCCAGTATCATTTTCATGAGTTTTGTACTCACTGATAAGTTCATTTTTACGTTCTTTAGTGATAGCCATCCGATTCACCTCCTAAAATTTCAATCCCCTGTTACTGAGCAAGCGTCGGTGACTCGACTTGCCAAGCAAAGGTTCATTAATCAATACGTTTATAAGAATACAACTTTTTTAGACAAAATGCAAGAATTAACCGTTGTTTTTTGCAAAATAATCGAGTGTTGCTTGCTTATCTTTAGCAATTTGCTCTATTAATGCTTCAATTCCATTAAACTTTCGTTCATCTCTAATATGTTGATGCCACTCCACTTCAACCTCTTCACCATATATATCTTGATCGAAATCAAAAATATGGACTTCAATAGAAGGGGCCTTTAAGTCATCATGGAAAGTCGGCTTATAGCCTAAATTACAAACCCCTCTCCACCATTTTCCTTGAACAAAAATTCTAACAGCGTATACACCTGTTGGAGGGGTGATAAATTCTTCACTCACAGCAACATTTGCTGTTGGAAAACCTAATTGTCTCCCCCGTTGATCACCTTGCACGACCGGACCAGTAACTGTATAGTATCTTCCCAAGAGCGGAGGGATTTTTTCTACACTCCCCTCTTTTAGGTAAGTCCTAATAAGTGAGGAGCTAATCTTAGCATTGTCTCTTTTCAACTGCGGAATCGTGGTTGTAGAGAAGTTCCCTTTTGCATGTGTTTTCATCGTATCCATAGTACCTTTTCCGAATTTGCCATACGTATAATCAAATCCAGCTGTTACATGTGATACATTTAAATCAATAATATACTGATCGATAAAAGCTTCTGGATCTAAATTAGCAAACGCTTTAGAAAAATGCACAATAAATAAATAATCAATGCCTAACTTTGCAACAATCTTAATTTTCTCATTTATTGGAGTGATATATCTAATTTGTTCTTGTGGATCACCTAATACAGCTGATGGATGAGGGTCAAATGTCATTACGGCACTTTTTATCCCTTGTTCATCTGCCTTATCCTTTGCATTTTGTATCACTTTCTGGTGACCAAGATGAACACCGTCAAAAAAGCCCAATGCTATTGAAAGAGGTGGCCAACTATCTTTAGTGTGGTTATGTGGATGTACTATTTTTATAACTTCCATGATCATTCACCTTTTTATATTGTTTAAACATGAAGATAGGCATACAACTTCTACTTTATGTAAAAGACCGTTTACCTTTACCTATTCACCTATGTATAGAACTTTAGTTGGCTTTATTATACCTGGTTTATCAGGATGATGAATATACAAGGCTAACGCTTGATTGTTCACAGTCTCCATTACAATAGGACCAGCTACACTCTCAAGTTCTTCAGGAGTAGGAAGAACTGCGCCATTCTTCACTTTCATTGCTACTTTATCATTTATTTGATATTTCGGCAAATAGCTAATCCCCCATTCTAACGGTTTGAGTACGTCAGCTATTCTTCCCTCGTTCATCATTTCCTCCACTTGTGATAACGTCAAACAATCCTCAATTGTAAAGTCTGCAGACCGGATACGAGTGAGATCAGACATATGGGCAGGATAACCAAGAAGTTCGCCCATCATAACGGCTAATGTTCTAATATATGTTCCTTTTCCACAAGCAACACGAAAACGAAAGGTGATTTGTTCCCCATTATAGACTTCCTGCTCATTTAGCAATGTGATACGATCAATGCGCACTTTTCTACTTGGCCGCTCCACTTCTTGCCCTAAACGTGCATATTCATAAAGCTTTTTACCATTCACTTTAACAGCAGAATACATTGGTGGTGTTTGTACAATCTCTCCAGTTAACTGCTGGAACACTGCGATAATCTCTTCTCTAGTAATCGGTTTATCCACTTTCTTCTCTTCAACTACTTCACCTGAGGCATCTTCTGTTGTTGTAGAGAATCCTATTGTGACCTCTCCTTCATACTCTTTACCTGCATCTGTAATATATTCTGCAACCTTCGTAGCACGTCCTATACAAATAGGTAATACGCCCGTTACCTCAGGGTCCAATGTTCCTGTGTGACCGACCTTTTTCGTCTTTAGAATCTTGCGTAACTTGAATACGCAATCATGAGACGTCATTCCTTTTGGCTTTAATAAAGGTAATATTCCCTCCATTTTTACGCCCCCTTTCACTAAAACTCCAATTAAGGTGAAATAAATACGGATAGACAAACGTCTATCCGCCAATCATTATTTATCCTTATCTTTGGATTGACCGTCATCTTGAATTTGATGAAGAAGTGTTTCAATGCGATTACCGTAATCGATTGATTCGTCAAATTCAAAAGTGATTTCAGGGGTTTTTCTCAAGCGAATTCTTTGACCGATTTCAGAACGGATAAACCCTTTAGCTTTAGCCAATCCTCTTAATGTATCTTCTCTTTGTTCTTCATTACCAAGAACAGAAATATAGACAGTAGCTTGTTGTAAATCACCTGTCACATGAACGTCTGTTACTGTTACAAATCCCACACGTGGATCTTTAATTTTTCGACCGATAATTTCTCCGAGCTCTTTTTTCATTTGCTCGCCAACTCTATTTGATCTTAGGCTCAATTGTTACACCTCTTTTTCAAAGCCATTCAATGTCTGTAATTGTCCGTTCTATCTCAGGAAAAGAATCAATTAATTTAAGCGCATTTGAAAGCTCCCACTCAACCGCTTGCTTACTTGAAGCTACAGCAGTTAAGGCTATTTGCGTATGCTGCCACGTATCTTGAAACCCAACTTCTGCAACAGAAACGTTAAATTTCTGTTGCAGACGAGTGAGGATTCGCTGTAATACACTTCTCTTTTCCTTTAATGAACGGGCATCATATATAATACACTCACACGAAACCAAACCTACAATCATTTACGCTCGATTTCTTGCATAATATAAGCTTCAATAATGTCGCCTTCTTTGACATCATTGTAGTTTTTAATTGTAATACCACATTCATAGTTCGTTGCTACTTCTTTGGCATCATCTTTAAAACGTTTTAACGCATCAATTTCGCCTTCGAAAATAACAACACCATCTCTAATAAGGCGGATACCAGAATCTCTAGTAATTTTACCTTCCGTAACATAAGAACCAGCAATTGTACCAATTTTTGATACTTTAAATGTTTGACGGACTTCTGCTTGACCAATAATTTTTTCTTCAAACTCTGGGTCAAGCATTCCTTTCATTGCTAATTCAATTTCTTCAATTACATTGTAAATGATACGGTGTAGACGAATATCAACATCTTCTGCTTCAGCAGCACGTTTTGCATTCGTATCAGGTCTTACGTTAAAGCCGATGACAATTGCGTTAAAGGCAGCAGCAAGCGTAATATCTGATTCATTAATGGCACCAGCACCAGTGTGCAGAATACGTACTTTAACGCCTTCTACATCGATCTTATTTAAAGCGGAAGTAAGGGCTTCAGCCGAACCTTGAACATCAGCTTTGACGACGATGTTTATGTCCTTCATTTCCCCTTCTTTCATATGCTCAAACAAGTTATCAAGGCTAACACGAGACTTCTCAGATCTTTGTGCTTGTAGAGCTAATTGTGCTCGCGCTTCCCCTACTTGGCGGGCAGACTTCTCGTCTTCTAGAACAGCAAATCTATCACCCGCTTGAGGAACATCATTCAGTCCTGTAATCTCGACAGGAGTAGATGGTCCTGCCGTCTTCACTCGACGTCCAAGGTCATTAACCATTGCACGTACGCGGCCAAATGTATTTCCGACAACAATCGGATCTCCAACCTTCAATGTTCCGTTTTGCACAAGCAATGTAGCAACTGATCCTCTACCTTTATCAAGCTGTGCTTCAATAACTGTTCCGACAGCATTACGATTAGGGTTCGCCTTATATTCTTCTACTTCACCAACAAGGAGAATCATTTCTAACAATTCGTCAATACCGTCACCTTTAATCGCTGAAATCGGTACAAAGATTGTATCTCCACCCCATGCTTCAGGAACTAGTCCATGTTCTGTTAGTTCTTGCATGACACGATCAGGATTTGCCGCTTCTTTATCCATCTTATTAACAGCAACAATAATAGGTACTTCTGCAGCTTTTGCATGGTTAATTGCTTCAATTGTCTGTGGCATCACACCATCATCCGCTGCAACAACTAAAATTGTAATATCAGTTATTTTCGCTCCACGGGCACGCATCGTTGTAAATGCCGCGTGACCAGGTGTATCTAAGAATGTAATCTTTTTACCTTTATCTTCTACTTGATAGGCTCCAATATGCTGGGTAATTCCACCAGCTTCGCCAGCAGTTACTTTAGTGTGGCGAATGGAATCAAGTAATGTCGTTTTACCATGGTCAACGTGACCCATAATCGTTACAACAGATGGACGTTCTACAAGATTAGCCTCTTCATCTTCTGTGAAATATGCTTCTAAATCTGTCACATCTACTAATACTTCTTCTTCCACGTCAACACCATATTCGCCTGCAATTAACTCAATTGAATCTTTATCTAATTCTTGGTTAATTGTTGCCATCACACCGAGCATAAATAGCTTTTTAATGATTTCTGAAGGCTCTCTATGAAGCTTCTTAGCAAGCTCACCAACAGTTAGTGATTCAGTAAAAGTGATTTTTTCTGGCAATTCTTTTACTTTTTTAGGTGCAGTTGGTTGAGGCGGTTTTTGCCCTTTATTCTTTGGTTTATTTTTTTGATTATTATTGCGATTAGGTTTTTGATTCTTATTATTATTATTTGGCTTATTTCTATTGTTGCCTTTTGGTGCACCTGCTGGTTTATTTTTCTGATTGTTTGCAGGTTGTGATTGCGCTGATTGTTGTTTTTGCGGTTGTTTCTCTTCTTGCTTATTGTAAATACCGTCTAATTTTGTTACTTCACCTGGTTCTAATGTTGTCATATGATTCGAAACCTCTATATTCATTTCCTTTAATTTCGTAATTACATCTTTACTAGATAAATTATGTTTTTTAGCATATTCGTAAACGCGAATTTTACTCATGCTTTCACCCCCGCTAGAATTAATCGAGCAACGTTAATAGCTTTTTTGCGAATCCAGCGTCTAAAACAGCCACCACTACTCTTGCTTCCTTGCCAATTGCTTGCCCTAACAATTCTCTGTCTGGGACAATCTTATAAGGAACAGCATAAGATTTACATTTGTCTGTTACTTTTTTTGTCGTATTTGCAGAAGCATCTGCAGACAACAAAACAAGTTTCGCTTTCCCTTTTCTAATCTCGCTTATAGAAAGCTCTTCACCTGAAGTGATTTTACGCGCTCGATTGGCCAAGCCAAGTAATGACATCCATTTTTTCTCATTCATTTTGGACCGTCATTTCTCCTTTTCAATAAGATCTAAAAGTTCGTTATATATGTCCTCATCCACTTGTACATCTAGATGACTAGCTAATATATTTTTCTTTTTTGCAAGTAAGATGGCTTCCTTGCTTTTTGTAAGATAGGCTCCGCGACCGGATTTCTTACCTGTCACATCAACCGAAACTTCGCCTTCTTTTGAGCGAACAATGCGTACGAGCGATTTCTTCGGCATCATTTCCCCCGTCGCTATACATTTTCTCATCGGAATTTTTCTGCTTTTGTTCACCAGCCATTCACCTCTTATTCCTTATCTTCAGGGAATGTAAAATCTTCATCTTCGTCATCTTGATGATAGCTTAAAAGTGCTTCATCTCTTGGGTATGTGCCGGCTTCTCTTGCTTCTGTCTCTGATTTAATATCAATTTTCCAACCAGTAAGCTTCGCCGCAAGTCTTGCATTTTGTCCACGTTTCCCAATAGCTAGCGATAATTGATAATCTGGTACAACAACCGTTGTCGCTTTGTCCTCTTCATTAACTACAACATCTAGTACTTTAGATGGACTTAATGCATTGGCTACAAAAACAACTGGATCACTAGACCATTTAACAATGTCAATTTTTTCACCTTTCAACTCGTTTACAACGGCTTGCACACGAGTTCCTTTAGGTCCAACACATGAACCAACTGGATCTACCTCTGGATTATCAGAATGTACAGAGATTTTTGAGCGATCTCCGGCTTCACGCGCAACTGATTTTAATTCAACAGTACCGTCATAAATTTCTGGTACTTCAATTTCAAAAAGACGCTTTAATAGTCCTGGATGTGTTCTAGAAACATAAATTTGTGGACCTTTTGTTGTTTTTTCGACTTTTGTAATAAACACTTTAATTCGATCATGCGGGCGATACTGCTCACTTGGCATCTGTTCACTTACAGGTAAAATCGCTTCAATTTTACCAAGACTAACATATATAAATTTTGCATCTTGTCTTTGGACAATGCCTGTCATGATATCTTCTTCTCGATCAATGAATTCAGAATAGATAATGCCTCTTTCTGCTTCACGAACACGTTGAGTAACGACTTGTTTGGCTGTTTGTGCTGCAATTCTACCAAAATCTTTTGGCGTTACTTCCATTTCTACAATATCTTCAACCGTATAGTTAGGATTAATCTTGCGTGCATCCTCGATAGAAATCTCTAATCTTGGATCAAACACTTCATCAACGACTTCTTTGCGGGCAAATACTTTCATTGTGCCACTACCTAAATTTAAATCAATACGGACATTTTGTGCTTGATTAAAGTTTCTACGATAAGCAGACACTAACGCGGCTTCCATTGCATCAATGATTACATCTCGCGAAATTCCTTTTTCCTTTTCAAGCAAAATAAGAGCATCTAATAATTCACTGCTCATGTGATTCATATCCCCCTTTAAATAAGTTGCGTTACGCCAATTGCTTTATTAGAAGACAATAGCTAAGCGAGCTTTTGCGATTTTTTCATACGGTAATTCTACCGTTTTCTTTCTCGTTTTAATTTTCATTTCAACTTTTACGATATGGCCATCGAAGTCTGTAAGTACACCTTCAAATGTTTTCTCTCCATCGATTGGTTCATATGTTTTTATAAATACGTTTTTACCAATCGCTTTCATGAAATCTTGTTCTTTTTTTAGAGGGCGTTCCGCTCCTGGTGAAGAGACCTCAAGGAAATAGTTATAAGGAATTGGGTCAATTTCATCTAATTTCTCACTTAAGCGTTCACTAACTAAACCACACTCTTCTATATCAACGCCTGTCTCTTTATCAATAAAGACACGAAGAAACCAGTCTTTCCCTTCCTTCACATATTCGATCTCAACTAATTCCAACTGAAGATCGCTCAAAATAGGAGTGACTAATTGTTCAACTTCTTCAGTCACTTTACTCATCTTTATCCCTCCTTCTAGCAAGATGCCTATTCATTATAAATGTAGCAGCAAACACAAGAGTTGCTGCTAATCAAGATATACCGGATCATCTTAGTAACCGATGAAAATTTTGGTTAAAAACAAGACGAAAGAGTGGGTTGCCCCACTCTTGTTTGCGAAGATATCCGTTAGTATTTCCAATAAAACTATACCATAACCATAATTTTTATGCAAATGGAATAGCTGTAAAAGCGACTTAGAACAAACTTAACTGATTTTGGTCTGGTAAATCTTCTAAACAACCATGATTATTTAAGTACTCGATAATTGTTTTAGATACTTTACCTCTTTGCTGGAGATCTTCCTTCGATAGGAAGTCTCCTTCTTCCCTTGCTTTTACGATATTCAGTGCCGCATTCGTCCCTAATCCTGGTATAGAGTTGAACGGCGGTATCAGTGTATTACCTTCAATAATAAAGTCACTTGCACTAGATTTATACAAATCAACTTTTTGGAAGCTATATCCTCTTTCATTCATTTCAAGTGCTAACTCCATTACAGTCAGTAAGTTCTTTTCTTTTGTAGAAGCGTCTAGTCCCTTCGCATTGATTTCTTCAATTTTCGCCCGAATTGCCTGTGAGCCTTTCACCATCGCATCTATATCAAAATCTTCTGCCCGAACGGTAAAATAAGCTGCATAATATAAAAGTGCATGATGAACTTTAAAGTAGGCAATACGTACCGCCATTAAGACATAGGCAGCCGCATGGGCTTTAGGGAACATATATTTAATCTTTAAGCAAGAGTCAATATACCACTCAGGTACTTCATTCTTCCTCATTTCCGCTTCCATCTCTTCTGTCAGCCCTTTTCCTTTTCGGACAGATTCCATGATTTTAAAAGCGAAGGCAGGTTCTAAGCCTTGATAAATTAAATACACCATAATATCATCACGGCATCCAATAACTTCACTTAACGTGCAAGTATTGTTATGAATTAACTCTTGTGCATTGCCGAGCCATACGTCCGTTCCATGTGAAAGACCTGAAATCTGAACAAGCTCAGAAAATGTAGTTGGTTTCGTGTCTTCTAGCATTTGCCGAACAAACCTTGTGCCAAACTCCGGGATACCAAATGTACCCGTTTTACTCATAATTTGCTCTTCTGTGACGCCTAACGATTCCGTTCCACTAAAAATCTTCATCACTTCTGGATCATCGGTTGGAATGGTCTTCGGATCAATCCCACTTAAATCTTGCAACATCCTAATAACAGTCGGATCATCATGACCAAGTATATCTAGCTTCAACACATTATCATGAATCGAATGGAAGTCAAAATGAGTTGTTTTCCATTCTGAATTACGGTCATCAGCCGGGAACTGGATAGGTGAAAAATCATAAATATCCATATAATCAGGAACAACAATGATGCCACCAGGATGTTGTCCAGTTGTTCGTTTTACACCGGTACAACCAGAAGCTAAACGATCAATTTCTGCACCTCGAATTTGGAGGTTGTTATCATTTTGGTACGCTTTGACATAACCGAAGGCCGTTTTATCTGCCACAGTACCGATCGTACCTGCCCGATACACATATTCTTCACCAAAAAGAACTTTTGTATAGTTATGGGCTTTTGGCTGATATTCTCCGGAAAAGTTCAGGTCAATATCGGGTACTTTATCGCCTTTAAACCCTAAGAAAGTTTCAAAAGGAATATCATGGCCATCTTTTCGATAATGCTGAGAACATTTTGGACAATCCTTATCAGGTAAATCAAAACCTGAACCAACTGAACCATCATCAAAAAACTCAGAGTGCTTACAATCTGGGCAGACGTAATGAGGTGGCAGCGGATTAACTTCTGTTATTTCCGTCATTGTCGCAACAAATGAGGAGCCTACCGAACCCCTTGATCCTACTAAGTAGCCGTCATTTAACGACTTTTTAACAAGTTTATGAGAAATCAAGTAAATAACAGCAAATCCATGTCCGATAATACTTTTTAATTCTTTCTCCAAACGAGCTTCTACGATTTTTGGAAGTTGTTCACCGTAAATACTTCTTGCCATACTATAGCTCATTTCGCGCATTTCTTCGTCTGCGCCTTCTATTTTTGGCGTATAGAGATCATCTTTTATTGGTTTAATTTCATCAATCATTTCAGCAATTTTATTCGTATTATCTACTACGATTTTTTTTGCTGTTTCTTTTCCTAAAAATGAAAAGCATTCAAGCATTTCATTGGTCGTGCGAAAATGCACATCAGGCAGTTCATGACGATTGAGCGGATTTGCCCCACCTTGAGAATTCACTAAGATTTTACGATAAATCTTATCATTCGGATTTAAGTAATGAACATTCCCTGTGGCCACAACTGGGATATTTAATTTTTCACCTAATTGCACAACGTTTGAAATGATTTCTTCGAGCGCCTTTTCATCGCGAACTAACTCTAATTCTAATAAATGAGCATAGACCTCTTTAGGGTGAACCTCTAGATAATCATAAAACGCAGCTATCTCTTCCACTTCATCAGGAGATTTTTGCATCATCCCTTCAAAAACTTCACCTTTGTCACATCCAGAACCAACAATAATACCTTCTCTATATTTCTGCAATACAGAACGAGGAATACGTGGCACACGATAAAAATAATTAATATGAGCAATCGAGACTAATTTAAAGAGATTCTTCAACCCTTCACTCGTTTGCGCTATTAATGTACAATGGGACGGTCTTGCCCTTTGGTAAGCATTTCCTTTACCCATATTATCATTAAATTGATCATGGTATTCAATACCTTTAGACATCGCATCTTTGAGCATTTTTATTAAAATATAACCTGTCGCTTCTGCATCGTAAATCGCCCGGTGATGTTGGGTTAGTTCAACATCAAACTTCTTAGCCAGTGTATTGAGGCGATGGTTTTTCATTTCTGGGTGTAAAAAACGCGCTAATTCAAGTGTATCTACAACAGGGTTCGTTGCTTTTCCAAGGCCTATTTTCTTATAACCTACATTTAAAAAGCCCATATCAAATGAAGCGTTATGTGCCACAAGCACACTATCGCCTGTCCATTCGTAAAAATCTTTTAAAACGTCAGCTACTTCCGGCGCATTCTCTACTAAATCATCCGTTATGCCCGTTAAATTAATAGTCGTAGCAGACAATGGATGATGGGGATTAGCAAAAGATTCAAAACGATCAATAATCTCGCCGTCATGAATTTTCACCGCTGCAAGCTCTATAATGGTGTCATAAACGGCAGATAACCCAGTCGTCTCTACGTCAAATACAACATACGTATCTTCAGCTACTCGTCGATGAGCATCATTATAAGCAATTGGTACACCATCATCGATTAAATTCGCTTCAACACCGTAAAGGATTTTAATACCATTTTTCTTACCGGCATTAAAAGCTTCCGGAAACGATTGAGCCACAGCATGGTCGGTAATCGCAATTGCCTTGTGTCCCCACTTCTTCGCTTGTGCAACAAGCGCACTAACCGAACTAACGGCATCCATTTGGCTCATTGGTGTATGAAGATGAAGTTCAACTCGCTTTTCATCTTCCTTTGCTGTGTCTTTTCTCTCAATTGGTTTGATTTCATTCAAATCATTACCAATCATCACTAAGTCTCTAACAAATGTATCATTTTGAATACTACCGCGAACTTTCAGCCACATGCCTTTTTGTACCATTTGAAAGAGTGCAGCATCTTCTTTATCTCGGGAAAACATTTTTACAAGTATCGAGCTTGTATAATCAGTAATTTTGAAAGTTAATAATGTCCGACCACTTCTAAGTTCTTTCGTTTCCGCATGAAAGACGTAACCTTCTATTGCTATTCTTCTCTCTTCATCAACGATATCAATTAGTTTGCGGAAGTCCGCATCATCTTTAATTGTTAGGCCGACCGTCAATGGTCCTTGTGGTATCGGTGTATCTGATTCTTGTTCTAATGCTTTCTTCTCCATTTCAATCGCTGCTTGCATGCCGCGTTCTTGATCTTCTTTTCTTTTTGCTTCTAAGAACCGCTCATATGCTTCATTGCTTTCGTCTGTTGACAATTCTGTTTCAATTTGAAATGGTGGAAAACCAAATGATTGAAAGCTATCAAGAATAAGTGGTACATACTTATTTTTAATGGACTGACTTTCCATATCATTACTCACGGTAACGATTAACTTATTTCCTTTCATTTTCGGCACTTGCTCATGAAGAAGCTTAAGCATCGGTGGTGAGATGCCTTCAATTTCTTTCATACAAAATGTCCAATAATCTTGAATTAAGCTCTCATCATATTGTTGATTCGTTACGGTAATAGAAAAAGAGGTTCGTGCAATATGAGAAAACTTATGGTGCAATTGAGCTGCAAATCTTTGAAGAACAGCTGCCGGTAAGATTTGTTCTAAATTAAAGGAAAAATGCCATCTTTTTTCCTTTTTTTGAATATATACTTTCATGATTTCAGCTTGTTCAAAATAATGAACAAAAGCATCTTCTGTTAATTCTAATTGTTGTAACAGGAGCTGAAAACGTTCTTTATTTCCTTTTATATCGCTCATTTCAGCCCTCCCCTTTCATAAACGTTCTATTTTTTTCAATCGGTCCCTATTATATCATAATTAAATACTAGATCTGATAAAGTAAAAATTACGGTAATTGTCAACTATTTTGTGGTAATGCACTTATTCCCCCGAGAAATGGAACTTTTAAATTTCAAAAGATCATTTAGTATTATGTAGAGGGTCATTCGTACGGAGATTTTATTCATAGACAATCAATTAGTTTTAACGAGATAAATAAAAAAACCGCCCCCTTTCTCACCTTTAACATTGGACGACTAATGGGGTCGGATCATTTTTAATATAGGAATGTTAGTTGTTATGCTAACTGACGATGAATAAATTGTGGTAATTCTTCCACCGATACTTCAAATTGCTCGCCTGTACTTCTTAATTTCACTTCAACGATGCCTTCATTTGCCTTTTTACCAACTGTAATTCGTAAAGGTAAACCGATTAAATCACTATCAGCAAATTTCACACCAGCTCGTTCAGCGCGATCATCCCATAAAATACGATACCCTAAATCTTTCAAAGTACCGTATACTCTTTCACTTAATTGCACTTGGTCTTCTTTTTTCATATTTAATGAAACAAGGTGAAGTTGATATGGTGCAATATTTTTCGGCCAAACAAGGCCATTTTCATCACTATGTTGTTCAGCAATAGCTGCCATTACACGAGAAACCCCGATGCCATAACATCCCATAATCATTGGTTGTGAACGGCCATTTTCATCGAGAATAGTCGCATCCATTGCTTCACTGTATCTCGTGCCAAGCTTAAATATATGACCAACTTCAATTCCTTTTGCAAAAAGAATATTTCCTTCTCCATCAGGTGATGGGTCTCCTTCTTGGATAAAGCGAACATCTGCATATTGTTCTACTGTAAAGTCGCGGTCTACATTTACATTAACATAGTGGTAGCCCGCTTCATTTGCACCGCAGACACCATTAACAATTGCACGGACGGCATGATCGGCAATTATCCGTACATTTGCACCAATCGGACCAATGGAACCAATTTCACAGCCAATAACTGATTTTGTCTCCTCGGCATCAGCCAATTCCACATCATTCGCAGCAAGTAGATTCTTTACTTTAATATCATTGACTTCATGATCACCACGAACAAGTAGTAATACATAATCTTCATCAACTTTAAATAGTAATGATTTTATGCATTTTTCTGCTGAGACATTTAAATAATCCACAATTTCAGCAATGCTTTTTTGATTCGTCGTACTAACTTTTTCAAGTTCTCTTAACTCTTCATTCGATTTTTCATATGTTGAAACTACCTGCGCCATTTCAATATTTGCTGCATATTGAGATGTATCAGAGTATGCAATCGTATCTTCTCCGATTTCAGATAGCACCATAAATTCATGAGTATCTTTACCACCCATTGCTCCAGAATCCGCAATAACAGCTCTAAAATTCAAACCTGCGCGAGAAAAAATATTGGAATAAGCTTGATAAAAATGGTCGTACATCTCATCTAAACTTTCTTGGCTTGAATGGAAGGAGTAACCGTCTTTCATAATAAATTCTCGACCTCTTAGCACACCAAAACGTGGACGCTTTTCATCACGAAATTTCGTTTGAATTTGATACAGAGCAAGAGGTAACCTTTTATATGATTTCACTTCATCACGCACAAGACTCGTCACAACCTCTTCATGTGTGGGTCCAAGAGCAAATTCACGCTCATGACGGTCTTTCATTCTCATTAATTCTGAACCATATGTATACCAGCGACCAGACTCCTGCCACAACTCTGCTTGCTGAAGTGCAGGCATAAGCATCTCTACTGCATTAATGGCTTCAAGCTCTTCTCTAATAATCGTTTCAATATTTTGTAACACTTTTCTTGCCATTGGTAAATAACTATAAATACCACTAGCATTTTGACGAATAAATCCTGCTCTTAATAAAAGTTGATGACTTTTAATTTCTGCATCAGCAGGGTTTTCCCTTAAAGTTGGAATTAATACCTGACTTTGTTTCATCTTTATCTATACACCTCTATTATTTATTTTCATTATCAAGGCTCAGAAACCATTTAGTTAAAACGGATCTCTGAGCCTCAGGTTTCATCTTCTTATAAAAAGAATCGCTGAATGTCATTCCATGTAACAACTAACATTAGCAGCATTAATAACGCAAAGCCAACAAAGTGAACCAGACCTTCTTTTTGTTTATCTATCGGTTTTCCTCTAACCCCTTCAATAGCAAAGAACATTAATCTTCCACCATCGAGAGCAGGAATAGGCAATAGATTCATAATACCTAAATTGATGCTTAAGACACCTGCCCACTTCATTAAATAAAATATACCTGATTGAGCAACTGTGTCAACTGAAACATAGATACCAACAGGACCTGAAAGGGCATCAATCGTAAATTCCCCGGAGATTAACTTTCCTAAAATAACAAAAATTTCTTTTGTCCACAATACGGTCTCTTCCGCACCATATACTACTGATTTTAATGGATTTTTTTCCATCGGACTATATACACCGATCACACCGATTGTCGGACCATCTTCTATTTCTTGCGATTTAGGTGTGACCGGAATTGTCATTTCTTCTCCATCGCGATCAATTTGAAATTCAAGCTCATTATTAGGGTTTTTCTGAATGATCTCTACAACATCTTGCCAACTTGAAATTTCTGCACCATCGACTGAATGAACAATGTCACCTTCTTTGAATCCAGCTTCAATCGCTGCACCATCTTTTGTTAATTCTCCTAGCATCGGCGCATTTGATGGCATCCCCTGTAATATAGCGATGATGACAAAAATAACAAAAGCCAATACAAAGTTCATCATCGGTCCAGCGAAAATGGCCATTGTTCGTTGCCCTAAAGTTTTGGAAGAAAATTGACGATCATAAGGAGCAATAAGCGTTTCTGTTCCATCTTCCACCAATACTGCTCGTCGATTCACTTTAAACGTTTCTAATTTTTCTTCTTCACCTTCAACATACCCTTTTAATATTAATTCATGTTCAATATCAGCATGTTCGACTTCGAGAATCCTTGCATCCGGATATTTATCTTTGTTATTCAAAATAATCTTCTGAACTTCATTTTGGTCGTTGAAAACTAATCCTACTCGGTAGCCTGCTTTCAATTCAACCATTTCAACATCTTCACCAGCCATGCGGACATAGCCACCTATCGGTAACAATCGGATCGTGTAAAGTGTATCATTTTTTGTAAATGAAAAAACTTTCGGTCCCATACCAATCGCGAACTCACGACATAGGATACCTGCTCGCTTCGCAAAGATTAAATGTCCAAGTTCATGGAAAAATACTAATGCCCCAAAAATGATAATAAAGGCTATTACTGTACTCAATTTTTAACCACCTTTTTTCTGAATCAAAAACGAATCAGCTTGATAAAAGCGAATAGATATAGGCTCTTGTTTCCTCATCTACTTCTTGTATGTCCGATAATGTCGGTGCTTTTACACAGGAATGTCTATTTAAAGCTTGTTCAATTAACTCCTCAATCTTTAAAAAGCTTATTTTCCCTTCTAAAAATGCTGCAACCGCTGCTTCATTAGCTGCATTTAAAACTGCAGGCATCGATCCACCTTCTTTTCCTGCCTGATAAGCAAGCGCTAAACAACGGAAGCGATCATAGTCCATTTCTTTAAAATGTAGCTGACCAATCTCGGCTAGATTTAATCGCTTATTCTTTAAAGGTAAACGGTCCGGGTAAGAAAGCGCGTATTGGATAGGAACCCTCATATCCGGTGTGCCTAATTGAGCGATCACACTACTATCATGGAATTCAACCATTGAATGAATGATGCTCTCGTTATGAAGGAGACAATCAATCTTATCGTATGGTAATGAGAATAACCAATGTGCTTCGATTACTTCTAAGCCTTTATTCATCATAGTTGCTGAATCAATTGTGATTTTTGCACCCATTGACCAGTTGGGATGATTTAATGCTTGTTCCACTGTTACTGCTTCTAAATCCCCTCTACTATAATCACGAAAAGATCCACCAGAAGCGGTTAAAATCAATCTGTCAATATTTTTTGCTTTCTCACCTTGTAAGGCTTGAAAAATCGCTGAATGCTCGCTATCAACAGGCAATAGATCCACACCATGGCTTTTCGCTGATTCCATGACTAAATGCCCTGCTGTTACTAATGTTTCCTTATTTGCAATAGCAATCGTCTTTCTTTCTTCAATTGCTTGTAATGTTGGTTCTAGCCCCACACGTCCTAAAACAGCATTTACTAATATATTTGCTTTGTTATACACTGCCACTTCAGTTAAACCGAGTTGTCCATATGTAAATGATATGCGTGGAAACTCAGCTTTAAGCATCTCCATTGAACTTTTTTCTAAGACAGAAACAAGCTCTGGATGAAATTCATTGATTACTTGACGGGCAAAGTTAATATTGTTACCTACTGAAAAAGCCACTAACTGAAATTCATCAGGATGCTGTCTAATGATATCTAACGTTTGTGTACCAATAGAACCTGATGCACCCATTAAACTAATCTTTTTCATTACTATCATCTCCTATTAAGAAAAGCGGAAGGCTTCTACCAAGCTATTACATGATGTATATACACTCTTCTTCGCCTAAAACAGCGCCTATATAGAATCGTCTCTTTGCTTACATGATAGATAAGATAATATACATCAATGGCCATACGAATAACAGGCTATCGAAACGATCAAGTATCCCACCATGACCAGGTAATATTCTACCTGAATCTTTTACTCCGTAATGTCTTTTGAAAGCTGATTCTGCCAAATCGCCTACTTGTCCAAAAACTGCTAATAAACATGTCATAAGAATGATGAGAACAGCTGGTTCACTAATATCAGTAAAAATTAAAAATAGACAAGCTACGACAACAGACGAAATCACGCCGCCAATACTACCCTCTATTGTTTTATTAGGACTAATATCTGGCCATAGCTTTCTTTTGCCAAATGCCTTTCCAAAAAAATACGCACCTGAATCAGAAGCCCAAATAATGAAGAGGCTAAAAAAGATCCATATTAGACCATTCTCCATTGCCCTTGTTTCTAAAAAGTAATGAAAACCAAAACCTATATAGATAGTAGAAATGAGCATAAAGGCCATATCATCATATGTAAAACGATTCTTAGTTAATACTGTATATGTAAGCAAAAGAAGTACACCAAGTATTAATATATCTGACTTTCCAAGCCCTGCTTGTATCATCCAAGCAAAAGAAAATTCTGAAGGAATCATTATCATCCATAATATAAATGTAGATATGAGTCCTGGAAGGGAAAATAGATTAAACCCTTTCATTCTTAATAATTCATATAGACCTACTGTTGCAAAAAAATAGGCAAGGAGCATCAATGGCCACCCACCAATAAATACTAGTGGCAAAAGAACTGCTCCAAAAATGATTGCTGTGATTACTCTTTCTTTCATTCATTTCAACACCTTTATTAAACTCCTCCAAAGCGCCTTTGACGCTTTTGGAATACTTCAACTGCTTCAACAAAATGTTCTTCTCCAAAGTCTGGCCATAAAACATCTGTAAACCAGAATTCAGCATAAGCCAGTTGCCATAACATAAAATTACTTAATCGAATTTCCCCACTTGTTCGTATAAGTAGGTCTGGATCGTTCAACTCACTTGTCATTAAGTACGATGAAAAAACTTCTTCTGTTAGCTTTTCTTCATCTATTATACCACTTTGTGCATCGATTAAGACGTTTTTAACTGCCTCAATAATTTCAGCTCGACTCCCATAATTCATAGCAAAATTTAACACTAACCCATCATTATGAGCAGTCGACTGAATCGCTTCGTCAATCGCTTTTAATGTCGCTGATGGTAAAATAGATTTATTGCCAATCATTTTCACTTGAACATTCTCTTCTATTAATTCAGGTAAAAACGTTTGCAGAAATTCGGATGGCAGCTTCATAAGAAAATCGACTTCCATTTTTGGCCTCTTCCAATTCTCAGTAGAGAAGGCGTATAATGTTAACGTTTTAACGCCGAGTTCATTGGCGAATCGAGTAATCTTTCTAACGACTTTTGCCCCTTCATGATGACCTGCAACACGTGGCAACGTTCTTTTTTTAGCCCAGCGACCATTACCATCCATAATGATGGCTACATGCTCTGGAATTGGTTGTGCTTTAATATTATCTATTCTTTCTTGAAGCTCTATTGAGTCATTATTATTTTTCCAAAGTTTCATTTTATCGAACATTTGAATACTCCTTTTAATAGGCTGATTTACCATTAAATAAGAAATACAATATATTTAATGGATAAGCACCCTTTTCCGTTCATACTACTTCGATGATTAAACGAGTGACGCTTTTGCCATTTCAGATATATTCATTATAGGCAGAATAAGTAAGCACATCAATAACTTTCCTACAATTGTGCTCCTCATTTTAAAGATTACCACAAAACGATGCAATAAGATATTTTTTTAAGATATTAATTAGAAAATATAAGATCGATTTCATAGATGGCCGTTTTGTTTTATCTGCCAACAAATTCTACCAGTTAAGATAAGAGTTCAATATTCTTCTACGCTACTGTTCTTTTCACTTTATTCAAAAATACGAAATGTAAGAATCGGTCCATTATAGAAAAAGCCCCCTATTTATCATAGAGGGCTTCGCCTACAATCGAAAAAGTATGTCTTATATAAGGTAAATAAGATTATACTTCTAAAATTTCTTTTTCTTTATCTTTTGTTAATTCATCAATTTTCTTGATAAACTCATCTGTTGCTTTTTGAATATCATCTGAATAACCACGTTGATCATCTTCAGTGATTTCACCATTTTTTTCTAGTTTTTTTAGATCATCATTACCGTCTCTTCTAATATTACGGATGCCTACTTTTGCTTCTTCCGCTTCCTTTTTCACAACTTTTACAAGTTCCTTACGGCGCTCCTCAGTTAGTTGTGGAATAGATAAACGAATCAAGTTTCCATCGCTTGTTGGAGTAAGTCCTAAATCTGATTTCAAGATTGCCTTTTCAATGTCACCTAATACAGATTTATCATAGGGTTGAATGACTAATAAACGTGCTTCTGGTACAGATACACCAGCTAATTGGTTAATAGGTGTTGGTGCACCATAGTAATCTACTGTTATTCTATCTAATATAGAAGAATTAGCTTTCCCAGCTCGAATACCGGCTAATTCGCGTGAGTAAGATTGTGTTGCTTTTGTCATACGTTCTTTTACATTAGCTATGATATTTTTTGGCATTTAGTTTTTCCCCCTTACGATTGTACCGATTGGCTCGCCTAATACAGCTCGATTGATATTTCCTTTTTCCATAATAGAAAAGACAATCAGTGGAATATTATTATCCATGCAAAGTGATGATGCAGTTGAATCCATTACGGCTAATCCTTCTTTAATAACGTCTAAATAGGATAGTTCATCGTATTTCTTTGCATTTTTATCGATTCGTGGATCAGCAGAGTATACACCGTCAACATTATTTTTTGCCATTAAGATCACTTCAGCATCAATTTCAGCTGCCCTTAATGCTGCTGTTGTATCTGTTGAGAAATAAGGGTTTCCTGTGCCTGCAGCGAAAATAACGACCCTTTTCTTTTCCAAGTGACGAATGGCTTTTCTACGGATATATGGCTCAGCAACTTGTCTCATTTCAATTGATGTTTGGACTCTTGTTTCAATTCCAAGTTGTTCTAAACTATCTTGAAGCGCTAAGGAGTTCATTACCGTTGCAAGCATTCCCATATAATCTGCATTAGCACGTTCCATGCCCATCTCTTCACCAATCTTACCACGCCAAATATTGCCGCCACCAACAACGACAGCTACTTCAACATCTAGCTCAGCTAAGTCTTTCACTTGCTGCGCGACTGATTTAATTACCGATGGATTAATGCCGAAACCTTGTTCTCCAGCTAATGCTTCACCACTTAATTTTAAAACAACTCTTTTATACTTAGGGTCGCTCATAAGAACCTCCATAATGAATAGTAAGCAATAGTTTTTATGAAGAAAAGCTTTTGCTTAAAATTTCAAATTACATTTATTCTAACAAACAGGGAACACACAGTGTTCCCTACAAAATTCATCTACTATGTGTAGATTATTTATTATTTTTTCACTTGGCTCATTACTTCTTCTGCAAAATTATCTTCGCGTTTTTCGATACCTTCTCCTACTTCGTAACGTACGAATTCGCTAATTTTACCGCCTTTAGAAGCAACAAATTTACCAACTTTTTCATCTGGGTTTTTAACAAATGATTGATCGTTTACACAAACTTCTTCGAAGTATTTACCTAAGCGACCTTCAACCATTTTCTCAACGATTTTTTCTGGTTTACCTTCGTTAAGTGCTTGTTGAGTAAGAACTTGACGCTCATGTTCAACTTCTTCTTGTGAAACTTCATCACGAGAGATATATTTAGGATTTAAAGCTGCAATGTGCATAGATACGTCTTTTGCTGCTTCTTCATCAGTTGTACCTTCAAGAACTGTAAGTACACCAATGCGGCCACCCATGTGTAGGTATGCGCCAAAAGCATCGTTATCTGTTTTTGTTTTAATTTCAAAACGACGTAATGATAGTTTCTCACCAATTTTTGAAATAGCTGTATTGATATGAGATTCAACTGTGTTACCATTTGTCATAGACCCTTGAAGAGCTTCTTCAAGTGACGCAGGTTTTGCACTTAACAAGTGCTCTCCTAATTCTTTAACAAGTGTTTGGAAACCTTCGTTTTTAGCAACGAAGTCTGTTTCAGCATTTACTTCAAGAATAACTGCTTCATTTCCTTCTACTTTAATAGAAGTTAAACCTTCAGCAGCGATACGATCGCCTTTCTTCGCAGCTTTTGCAATACCTTTTTCACGAAGAAAGTCAATTGCTTTTTCCATATCTCCGTCTACTTCTTGAAGTGCTTTTTTACAATCCATCATTCCAGCACCTGTTTTTTCACGTAATTCTTTTACCATTTGTGCAGTAATTGCCATTATGGAATCCTCCTTATTGAATATGTAAATGTCGTAAACGAACATTCAGCATGTTTTTTTATTACATTATCTTTTCCAACTATTGCGTGTGCCAATCGTTCTCTTTGCATTTGCAGGTAATAAATACGTCATTCTTTTTAAAAAAAGGTGATAAAGGGTGCTCCCTATTATCACCTTTTCAAAATAACGCATTTCATAGCAATTATGCAGTCGTTACTTCTTCACCTTGTTTAGCTTCTAAAATTGCATCCGCCATTTTACCAGTTAAAAGTTTAACGGCACGAATTGCATCGTCATTTGCAGGGATTACTACATCGATTTCATCTGGATCACAGTTCGTATCAACAATACCAACGATTGGAATGTTTAATTTATGCGCTTCTGCAACTGCAATGCGCTCTTTACGAGGATCAATGATGAATAAAGCATCAGGAAGAGCTTTCATATCTTTGATTCCGCCTAAGAATTTTTCTAAACGTTCTTGCTCTTTTCTTAATTGAACAACTTCTTTTTTAGGAAGTACTTCAAAAGTGCCATCTTCAGACATTCTTTCGATATCTTTAAGACGTGCAATACGCTTTTGGATTGTTTCAAAGTTTGTTAATGTACCACCTAACCAACGTTGGTTTACATAGTACATACCAGAACGAATCGCTTCTTCTTTAACAGAATCTTGCGCTTGTTTTTTAGTACCAACGAAAAGAACTGTTCCGCCTTCACCAGCTAGTTCTTTAACGAAATTATAAGCTTCTTCTACCTTCTTAACTGTTTTTTGAAGGTCGATAATGTAGATGCCGTTACGCTCAGTGAAAATGTATTTTTTCATTTTTGGGTTCCAACGGCGAGTTTGGTGTCCGAAATGTACACCAGCTTCAAGCAATTGCTTCATAGAAATTACTGACATGGATGTTTCCTCCTAATGGTTTTTATTTTCCTCCGCTCATATCATCTTTAACTAGAAACTGTATTGACAGCACCAACTAGTTAAATCAATAAGCGTGTGTATTAACACCGTTTTATAATATAGCATAACTCCAGTAAGTAAGCAAGACTTATCATCATTCCATAGAAAATTTCAATAAAAGTTCTACTTCCTTTTTTCCTTTATTCATGTATTTTGCAATTTCTTCAACGGAGTTCCCTTGATGATAAAGCTCCTGAATAGAAGAATGGGTAGTCGCTTCATTTTCTTCTCTTTGATGATCAATAGGAGTATCCTTATTGGCTTGATTAGCTTGATAAATAGATGCAGCCTTCTTTTTAGCTGTTGTTGCTGGATAGCGTTTATTCAACTCTTGTGGATTTGCCTCCGTTTGTAGGTTAGATTCGTTATTTACCGGAGATAATGTATTTCTTTGTTGGATTTGCTTTAAAAAGGCTTCATTCTCTTCACGCATTTCCGTTAGGTATATCGCTAATAATTGATCCATTTGTTCTATATTATTTTTTTGTTCTTTTTCTAAAGAAACAAAACGGTTTTGCCGTAAATAAAGGAGAAGAATCGCAGTTATTGCGAGTATATTCAATATAAGACTTATGATAAGGAAGAAAACAATCATTATTTATCCCCTTTTTTATAAACTATAAGTGACTCTCTGCTTTTTAATTTTCGATAGGTGATACTACAAATTCTGATTGATTAAAATGAATGGTCACATGCGCATTCGGCTTTTTAAATAACTTGGCGTACTTTCCTTTTTTTATCTTCGTTTGTGGGTAAAGATCTCCAAGAATTTTGATAGCTAGCTTTTTCTTTTGTAAGGAGTGGTGGCTTTCTATCTCTTGTTTCTTTTTCGTCAGATTTAAAATTTCTTGGTCGATATGTTTCTTAGTCTTTTTATGCTTTACTGCCAACGGATGTCCCTGCTGATCCTCCTGCAATTTATACTCAATTGAGACTAACTTTTGTTTGACGATATTTAATTCAGCAAGTTTGGTCGAGATTTCTCCTAGCTTTTCTTGTAGTGAATGATCCTCTTCTTTTAATTCAATTTCAGTATATGTATAATGGTGATTGCCAATATCTTTGACAATCAATTCACCATATGTTGATAAATGCCCCCCGATGACAGATGCATTATTTGCAAAAATATGTTCCTTGGCAACTACTACACTATGAAGGATAGAACGCTCTATATAAATATTACTTGCCGATTCTACCGCAGCTTGATTTAAAAAAGTGGCTCTAATACTGCCTTGAGCCTGAATTTTACCATATTGATTCCCCAAGACTCCACCTTCAATATAAATATAGCCTTGTGCCTCTAATTTGGCGTTTTCAACAGTTCCTTCTACTCTTATATTACCTGTTGCGGCAATATGGCTCCCTGTTAAGACATTCCCTTTTACAACCACATGGCCATCAAATTTTATGATCCCTTTTCCAGGATGATAATCACCATCTATTACTTGTATCGGCAAAACAGATAAGGTGTCTTTTGACAGTAAGACTTCACCATTAATTAAAGAATAATATTGTCCATGATGAAAAATGACATTTTCCCCTGGGGTGATATGTAATTCTCTCCCATCCATACTGTTCACTCTGCGTCCATGTACATCGATTCCGTCCGTCCCAGGTGTAGCTGGAAAAATGGTTGCGACCACCTCACCGTTTGTTACTGTCAGCATATGCCGATGGATGTCAGTAAGCTTCTCTCGCTTCTCACTATGCAAATTTAACTTTTCCTTTACTAAATAAGCATCTCTTCCAGCGATTGGTTTCTCGCCCTTTGCAATTTCGATTGGGTAAGTGTAGGCTTGAGGGTCTTCGACGATTTTCGCGATTAGTGCATGGTCAAGTCCATATGTAATATTCGCCTTAAGAATACTATTTTCTATTACTTTTTTAATATCATCATTTTGTATCTCACTTGCCTTTAGGTGCAACATAGCAGTTAACCTATCAGGTGATACAGTAATGATTTGCCCTCTTACCATAGAAAAACCCTCCTTCAAAGAACATTAGACGATTTTTTCTAATGTTTTCTTTAACTTTTGAATTGCCTTTGAATGAATTTGTGAAATTCTAGATGTAGAAAGCTGCATAACTTCCCCAATTTCTGTTAATGTCAGTTCTTCTTTATAAAATAAACTAACCACTAATTGTTCCTTTTCGTTTAATTGCTTAATTTGGGACGTTAATTCTTCAATTATTTCATTTTTCACAAGCTGCTTTTCTGGTAATATCGCTCTTTCATCTTGAAGAACAAATGAATAATCATCGTAGTCATAGTCACTCGGTTTTTCATCAATAGATAATAAGTTGGCTATGTATTGTTCATTTAAAGTAGCATATACTTCCTTTGTTGATAATTGCACTTCAAGAGCAATTTCTTCAACTGTGACATTACGCATATAGGCCTGTTCTAGTCTTTCAATCGCCGCTTCCACTTTTTTTGTTCTTTCTCGCGAGCTTCTAGAAAGCCAATCTTCTTTTCTTAGCCCATCTAAGATGGCGCCTCTTACTCTGAAGGATGCATACGTATCAAATTTAAGGTCTCGATTGGGATCGTATTTTTCTAGTGCATCAAATAAACCCATCATGCCTAAACTTTTCAATTCATCCCTTGACACGTTTTTAGGGAGACCCGCTGCAATTCTCTGTACATGATAACTCACTAGTGGCATATATCTTTTAACGAGAAAATTACCCGCATCCTGATTTCGTGAACATACCCATTCATCCCAAGCTTTTTCTTCTGAAACTTGTAGCATTGATTGAATCTGGCTAAATACATGATTTAAACCAGATACTCACCTCCTCTAACAAATATTTATATATATGTGACTCCTTGATTAACCGTCTTAACCATCATCTTGCCATTCTCTGGGTTGAACTCAATCGTTCGTCCGCAATGACCGCCTACATCTTTACCTGTCACTTCAACTTGCAAGCTTTTTAGTATTCGTTCTGTAGTGGCAATGTTTCTTTCGCCAATACGGATCACATCTTGGCCAGATGAAAATTTAAACATATGAGCCCCACCTGCAAACTTAGCCATGATGGAAATACGATGCGCTCCACTTTTAATTAATTCATCGTACAAATGCTTAATACCTGAATCAGCAAACTTGGCGGGGTTAAATACCTGTGATTTTGCTAAGGATGAGTCAGGGAGCATAATATGAACCAAACCTGCTATTTTCTTTTTTTGATCATAAAGTACGACACCTACGCAAGAACCTAAACCTGACGTCCGGATTAACTGAGGTGCCTGAACAATATGATAGTCAGCTATCCCAACTTTCACGACTTCACTTGTATTCATTATATTTGTCCGTCACATCTCTTTAAGATTTCAGATAACGAGTGATTATCGAGAAAGATCAATAAGCGACAAAGCTCTTGTTTCGATTCTTCAACAATCTCCATACTCGTTTGCATAACTAATAACTCGTCAAAATCGTATGATTGTGTAATACACGCATCACTGATTAGTGCAGCTGACATATCGATACTAATAGCAGGAAGCGAACAAAAAAGAGGTTCTCCAAAAAAATCACCAAGTGCTGAAGCGTAAGCGCCTGTTAACATATTCATTAATTCTGCTAATGCAGATTGTTCCATGTGATCGTATAGACTACTAAACTTTTCATTTTGACTTTGTAGCAAATCTGCTATCCACCGTTCTACATTTTGATGAGACATTAATAATAATAGTTGGCTTGAAAGAGAGCCTGAGACTTGCGATAGGCCCCCAACCGTTACGTTCTCGTCATTACCGTTTGCTTCGACTACCTCTTGATAGCTATATATATGAACCGAGGGAACATGCATATTTACTTTTTTATCCAACAAAAAAGAAAGGGCTGTTGCTGCATTACCTGCACCAATATTTGCTACTTCTTTTAACATATCTATAAATTTTGGGAGATGGTGTCGTTCATTAATAGAATAAGAATGCGCCATTAAATTTCTACATTCTCCTCTATATTTAATACTTTAGCTAAGTCAATCAAAATAAGAATTTGTTGATTCATTTTGGCGACAGCTTTTATATAATCAAACGACTCTGTTCCCACCACTTCAGGCGGGGGCTCTAATTGTGATGTGGCAACATCTATCACATCATTCGCTGTATCAACAATTAGCCCCACTTCCTTTTCACCTTTTTTCGTAATAATAATTCGAGTATGTTGGGAATATGGGTGTTCGGGTAAATTAAATCTCGTACGCAAATCGACAATTGGCAGTATAACGCCACGCAGATTAATGACCCCTTTAATATATTTTTCTGTACCTGGCACTCTCGTAATATGTTCTATTTTTTCTATTGAGAGTACATCAGCAACAGGTACCCCATATTCTTTATCACCAAGCTGAAATACAATTAATTGAACAGTATGTTGTTTATTTTCCACAGTCCAATCACCATCTTCCTATTATTTTATCAACTCATTGCAATCAATAATTAACGCTACTTGTCCATCCCCTAATATTGTCGCACCCGATATAGCAAAAACATTCGTTAAATAATCACCTAATGATTTTAGGACAATCTCTTGTTGTCCGATAAAAGAACTCACGATTAATGCAGCAAGCTTGTCTCCTTTTCGAACGATAACTACTGAAAGCGTCTCTGGTATTTCTTCACTTACATCGTTCACTTCAAAGATAGATTGTAAGGAAACGAGCGGAACAACTTTACCTCTAAAGTCGATTACTTGCTGATTATGTGTTTTCATAATGTCAGCTTTTTTTATAATGGCTGTTTCAATAATTGACGATAAAGGAATAGCATATTTTTCATTTTCTACTTCTACTAACATAGCGGAAATAATCGAAAGGGTTAAAGGTAATTGAATGGAGAAAGTTGAGCCGTAGCCTTCATTAGACTGAATCGTCACATATCCGCCTAATGATTCAATTATACTTTTAACAACATCTAAACCGACACCTCTGCCCGAAACATCGGAAATTTCCTTAGCTGTAGAAAAACCTGATGAAAAAATAAGCTGATAAATTTCTTGATCTTCCATAGAAGCAATCTCTTCTTCTTTAATAATCCCTTTAGCAATGGCTTTTCGACACACATTATCCTTATTTATTCCCGCTCCATCATCCGTTATCTCTATGAATATATGATTTCCGCTATGATAAGCTTTCAAGATAATTGTTCCTTGTTGTGGCTTACCTTTCGCTAAACGCTCCTCCGGCTTTTCAATTCCATGATCCATTGCATTTCTAATCAAATGAACGAGTGGATCACCAATCTCATCAATGACGGTTCGATCTAATTCTGTTTGGGCACCAATAATCTCTAAGTTAACAGATTTATGCAAATCCTTCGCTAGTTGCCTAACCATTTTGGGGAAACGATTAAAGACGGTATCAATTGGAACCATCCTCATATTGAGAATGATATTTTGCAAATCACCGGAAATACGAGACATATGTTCAACCGTTTCTTGTAACCCTTGATGGTCTAGATCTTGCGAAATTTGTAGTAAGCGTCCTCTATCAATCACTAATTCCTCAAATAAATTCATCAAGATATCTAACCGTTCAATGTTTACTCTTATTGTTTTCGTGCCATGTTTGCTTTGCTGTTTGAATGATGAAGTCTGTTGCTGCGTTACTTCAACCTCTTTTTTTGTAGGCAACGAGGTTTCTTCTACAGCTACAGCCACTTCTTCACTCGCTTGAGACAAATCTATCGCTATGATTTCAACCGCGTCAATTTCAGATATCTTCAACAGTTCTATTTCAATCTCTTCTTTTGTGTTAGAGGAGAGAATGGTTACTGTAAACTCAAAGTCAAATTGTTCCTCTTCAAGAGCAGTTGCTTGTGGGTGCGATTTAATGATTTCCCCATTTTTCTCTAATGTTTCAAAAACCATAAATACTCGAACCGCTTTTAATAAACAATCTTTATGTAATTGCACCGTCACTTCAAAGGGCTGATAATCGGTATCTTTTGATTGACTTAATACCGTCCACTCATAATCATCATAGGTCAGCTTTCCAACTTGCACAGTTTCCGGTGCATTTCCAATTTCAAGCGGTTGGTTGCTATCCAAGCTTTGCAATTGTTTCACAACAGTCTCTACATTCAATTGTCCATTCCCACCATTGGCAATAGATTCTACCATTTCTTCTAAATAATCAGCTGCTAAAAATAATACATCAAGTACTTGTGAAGAAACAGCTAATTTCTCATTCCGAATAAGGTCTAACACATTCTCCATTTGGTGAGTTAATTGGGCTAGATCATTAAACTCCATTGTAGCTGACATGCCTTTTAAAGTATGAGCAGAGCGAAAAATCTCATTAACAATGAATAAATCCTCTGGGCTTTGCTCTAATTTAAGAAGCAAATCATTACAGTTTTGTAAATGTTCTTTACTTTCTTCAATAAAAAGATCTAAATATTGGTTCATTTCCATCTAAAGACACCTCCATTAAACATACTTCAAGATTGTAGATGAGACATTTTGTAACTCTACCACTTCATCAGCTAATCCATTATCAACGATCGCTTTTGGCATTCCGTAAACGATGGCTGTTTCTTTCGATTCGGCAATAATTGTTGTTTTCGTTTTCTCTTTTAACTTTTGTGCTCCCTTTTTTCCATCTACGCCCATTCCAGTCAATACGACAGCTAATTGTCTATAGCCCTGCAATTCACTAAATGAAGCAAATAGCACATCAGCAGACGGACAATGCCCCACTTTTTTCTCCGGTGGTATTAAATGAGCGAAAAGAAAACTGCCTTTTTGATTTATAGTAAAATGAAAGCCGCCTTTTGCAATATAAGCAACACCTCTCTCCAACCTTTCCCCATCTTCTACTTCTTTCACCGTAATATGAGTCATTTGATTCAAACGGTTTGCTAAAGATTGGGTGAAAAACGGAGGCATATGTTGGACAATGAGTATTGTTGCATTTATATCTTGTGGAAAACTTTGTAAAATAGATTGAATGGCTCTTGGCCCTCCTGTTGATGCGGCAATTGTAACGAGTAAAGGTTTCTTCTCACTTGATACAAAATACTCACTTTCTAGTTCTATATTACTATAATTTTCGGATGTTTTTATGGTTTTGCGAGGTTTATTTATAGGACTAATTAACGATTTCATATTTGTTTGTCGTGCTATTTTCACTTTTTCTATTAAATCATGCTTGATTTTATATAAATCCAATGAAATCGGACCTGATGGCTTTTCTATAAAATCAAATGCACCATATTTAAATGCTAAAATCGTATGATCTGTACTTACTTTTGCAGCACTAGATAACATGATAACTGGTAGAGGTTTATTGGCCATTATTTTTTGCAACGCCTCAAGTCCGTTCATAATAGGCATTTCAATATCTAAAGTCACGACATCTGGCTGTTTTTGAATCACTTCACGGACGCCCTCTTCACCATTCCTCGCCACACCTATTACTTCTATTAGTGGATCTCCAGATAAAAAATCAGTAATTAGTTTTCTCATAAATGCTGAGTCATCAATGACAACTACCTTAATCTTATCCTTACTCACACCCAATCACCCCCTACTTAAAAGCAAATGTTTTAAACGCTGGATAAAAGATGTACTGTTTCCTTGTTCTACTCTTTCTATTTCATTTAATAATTGAGAAGTAATAAGTGCTAATTGCTTGGCAGCTTGTCCTTCTCGATCCAATTGGACAAAGGGCACTTGGTGTTGAACAGCTTTTTTCACTTTTTTATCTTCTAACACAGAGCCCAAGTATACGATTTCCAATTGTAGAAATTTCTTAACTACTGCCGAAACCCGCTGGAATGCTTCACGAGCTTGCTGTAAATCATCGACGCGATTCATAATCATTGAAAAATGAACATCCGACTGATTTTTGGCAATTTGTTTTATCGCACCGTAAGCATCCATTATAGCTGGAGGCTCCGGCGTTGTAACAACAATCACTTCTTTAGAAGATGATATAAATGAAACGGCTTCGAAGCTCATCCCTGCACCCATATCTAAAATAATGAAATCATATGTCCTTAAAATGAAACTTAAATCATCGAGGAAGTTATTCACCTTTTGTTTATCCAGTTGCAACATATTTGATAGTCCTGAACCACCGGCAATCATATCAATCCCTAATGGACCTTTTTCTATTAACTCATTGAATGAGCGCTTTCCATTAAAATAATCAGCTAAAGTAAACGGAAAAGAACGACCGATAAGAATATCTTGATTTCCCATACCTATATCCATGTCAATTAACAAGACTGTCTTCTTTCGCTCTTTCAATAAAAGGGATAGATTCAAGGATATATTTGACTTCCCCACACCGCCTTTGCCACTAATCACAGAGATGACACGACCTTCTGAAGCGATAAAGGGTTGATTATTCTTTAATTGATCACGTAGTTTAGACGCCTGATCATACATGAGCCGAATCCTTTTTGAGAACGATATCTAAAAAATTCTCCTTTGTCATCTCTTGCAGGTCTTCAGGTACTTCTTGTCCATTTGTCATATAAGCAATCCCTTTTTGATAATGAAATACCATCTCTCCTACTGCATGAAGGCTGCTCGTTTCATCCATTTTAGTAAATAGGAAACGGTCAATGTCCATTCCGATAAATTGCTCATATATCTCTTTCATATCTTCTACTTTTGCAGTAAGTGACAGCACTAGGAACGTCTCTGTTGGGAAATCAGTGGTTTTTGTTACAGAGGAAAGCTCCTTTATATTTTCCTCAAGTCGATAATTCCTTCCTGCTGTATCTATGAATATCACATCATAGTGAGCAAACTTCTCTACTGCTTGTTGATAATCTTCGGCAGAATAGCAAACTTCTATAGGTGCATGAAAAATATTGGCATATGTCCTTAGTTGCTCAATAGCAGCAATACGATACGTATCAGTTGTAATAAATGCCACCTGTTTTTTATGCTTTAATACCGCTTCAGCAGCCAATTTAGCAATTGTAGTTGTTTTCCCAACTCCTGTTGGACCTATAAGTTTAATTAATTGATTGTTATAAGTAATACCACCAAATGAAAGACCTGTGAGTTTACTATTTAGATATTCTTCTATCCATTCTGTCACCTTGCTATCACGTAATTGCTCTGATTCTTTATACCATCTGGCTAATAGATGATCTGTCATCTCATTTATAAGGAATGGCGGTAATTCCATATTGTGTAATCGTTCAATCATTCGTTTAACATCTGTCGGCATGGTTTCAGCTTGAATATGTAAATCGTCTCGCTTTTCTTTGATGAGTCCTTTTACTTCTTTCAATTGCGTAATAATTTGTTGCATATTCTCTATCTCACCTGAAGGAGTTTGCGGATCAGATGCCTGCTGTTTCACATCAGGGTCGACACCTGCCATAATCTCTAGTTGCTCCTTTTTAAACAGACCGAGAAATCCCGTTGCTTTTTTCGTTTTTTTCGTCTGTAAAATCATGGCATCTGGCCCTAAATCTTTACGTATCCTCTCTAACCCTTCTGCCATTGTATTAACAGTAAACTTTTTCACTTTCATTATAGATTCACCACTCCAACGCTTTGTACTTCTGCATTAGCTTCTATCTCATTGTAAGAGAGAATAGGTACTTGCGGAAAATACCTTTCTGTCAATTGTCTTACATATAATCGAACAGCAGGTGAACATAAGACCACTGGTGAATGATTCAACATAGAACTTTGTTCGATTTGGTTTGCCAGTGACTCTAAAATCGTTTGTGTTTGCGTCGGATCTACCGATAAAAAACGCCCCTGTTCTGTTTGTTGAATGCCATCAGCAATAATCTTCTCAACTTTTCCAGATAAAGTGATCACTTTTAACGATTCACCTTCATGAAATTGATCGGTGATTTGCCTAGCGAGTGATTGGCGAACATACTCCGTTAATAAATCTGTATCAGTTGTCGATCGAACAGTATCTGCTAAACTCTCAAATATCACTGGTAGGTTCTTAATAGAGATGTTTTCTCTAAGTAATTTCGCCAGTACTTTTTGAATATCTCCCGTTGTTAAAGGCGTCGGTGTAACTTCTTCAACCAGAATGGGATAACTTGATTTTAAATGATCGATTAATTGCTTCGTTTCTTGACGACCAATTAACTCATGGGCATTATTTTTAATCACTTCAGTTAAATGAGTGGACACAACTGAAGGGGGATCAACAACCGTATAACCGTAAATCTCAGCTTGCTCTTTCGTGTCTTCATTAATCCATTTAGCTGGTAAACCAAATGAAGGTTCTATTGTGTCAATTCCTTCGATAGAATCTTCCTCGACACCTGGACTCATGGCTAAATAATGATCTAACAAGAGCTCCCCTTTGGCCATTACATTCCCTTTAATTTTGAGACGATACTCGTTTGGTTGTAATTGAATATTATCTCTAATGCGAACGACGGGGATAATAATCCCTAATTCTATGGCTAATTGCCTTCTAATCATCACGATTCGATCAAGTAAATCGCCACCTTGATTCGCATCTGCGAGTGGGATAAGCCCGTAGCCAAATTCAAATTCTATCGGGTCAACATTTAATAGATTAATCACACTCTCAGGACTTTTCATTTCATCCGTTTGCACTTCTTCTTCGATTTCTTGTAATTGTTCCTTGTCAGGTGCTGGTGTTTTAGAAATAAAATACCCACCAGCTATTAACAAGCCTGCAATAGGAAGTGTTAATAACAAGCCAATCGGTGTAAACACACCTAAGAAAAGAATAGTCGCGCCGGCAATATAGAGCATTTTAGGATAAGAGAATAATTGCCCAGTGATATCTGATCCGATATTTCCCTCTGAAGCTGACCTAGTGACAACTAACCCAGTCGCAGTAGACATGAGAAGAGCGGGTATTTGGCTCACTAATCCATCACCAATTGTTAACATAGAAAAATGAGTGGCAGCCTCTCCTATAGGTAAACCTAATTGTGTGACACCAATGATTATTCCAACGATTAGATTAATTAAGGTAATAATAATTGACGCAATTGCATCGCCTTTTACAAATTTACTCGCACCATCCATCGCTCCATAGAAATCTGCTTCACGCCCGATTTTTTCACGACGATTTCTAGCCTCTTGTTCAGAGATCATCCCTGCATTTAAATCTGCATCAATACTCATTTGTTTTCCCGGCATTGCATCCAAAGTAAATCTTGCTGCAACCTCTGACACTCGCTCAGTCCCTTTTGTAATTACAATAAACTGAACAATAACAAGAATGATGAACACAACTAAACCGACGATTACGTTACCTCCAGTAACAAAGGAACCAAACGTCTCAACAACTTTCCCCGCATCACCTTCGGAAAGGATGGCACGCATCGTAGAGACATTCAGCCCGATGCGAAATAAAGTCATTAAAAGAACAAGCGATGGAAATATAGAAAATTCTAGTGCTTCCTTCATACTCATGGCCATGAGTAAAACCATAAGTGCGAGCGCCATATTAATGATAATTAAAATACTTAATAGCCAATGGGGGAAAGGAATGATGAGCATAGCAACAATTAAAATAACGCTCAACAACACCGATAAATCTTTTACAGCCATCTGATTCTCTCCTAACGATATATAAAACAATCTATCTCTCCATCTTATGATAGATGGTTATTTTTAATAGTTATCATTTCTCCAATTGGTTTTTCACTTTGTATACGTAAGCTAATACTTCAGCAACCGCTTTAAAAAACTCTTCAGGTATACTCTCGCCAATATCAACTTGATCATAAAGACCTCTAGCAAGCGGTCTATTCTCTACCATGATTACTTTATGTTCATTAGCGATTAATTTTATTTTTTGGGCGACATGGTCGACCCCTTTAGCTGTAAGAATTGGTGCGTCTGCTTTAGACTCATCATACTTCAAACAGATAGCATAGTGAGTAGGATTGGTAATGATGACATCTGCTTTTGGCACTTCTTGCATCATTCTTCTTGTCGCCATCTCCCTCTGCCTTTGTTTAATTTTTGATTTAATTAAAGGGTCTCCCTCAGAATTTTTATGTTCATCTTTTATATCTTGCTTTGACATCCGTAAATTCTTTTCATAATCATATTTTTGGTATAAATAATCTAATATTGCTAGAACCAATAATGCTAACGAAGCAAATATCCCCATTTGAATGGTTAAATCTATGACTGTTTTCATTGCAGCCCCTATTGTTTTTTGCGAAAGAATGAGAATCTCGTCAATTCTTAACCATAAAATAGAAAAAACAACGACGCCAATTATACTAATTTTAAGAATCGATTTTAACATTTCAACAATGGCGCGGAGGGAAAAAATTCTCTTGAAGCCTTTAATCGGGTCTAACTTCTCAAGCTTCGGTTCAACTGGTTTTGTCGTAAATAACACGCCAACTTGAATATAATTAACAATGATTCCTGCGATCAGGGCAACAACCATAATTGGACCAACAATCATCACCAGTTCTTTTAAGACATCCAATAAAATCTTAAAAACGGATGCTTCCGTTACATCGAGTAATAAATATTCATTAAAAGAATGCTCAAGCATTGTGATGATGGAAGTTTGCAGAAAATCTGCGGCAAAGAAGAAGAAAGTAAAAACAGCTAGTAACATAATAGCGGTAGTTACATCTTGGCTCTTTGCAACTTGCCCCTTCTTACGACTGTCTTGTTTCTTTTTCGGTGTTGCTTTCTCTGTCTTTTCCCCAGCAAAAAGTTGTAAATCGAGTGTGAGAAACATTTTTTATGCCCCTCCCATCAAGTTCATCATGCCTCGTAAAAAATACAACATTTCTTCAAACAGTTTTGATACAACTAACATCATCACACCCATCACAATAAATAAAATGATGTAGCTAACACCTATTTTCAACGGTAACCCGACAACAAAGACGTTTAGCTGTGGGAAAGTTCGAGCGAGAATCCCTAATGCAACATCGACAAGAAATAAACAGCTGACAACGGGAATAGCCATTTGAAAGGCAATAACAAACATTCTACTAAAAGCTTTCACCATGTATTCAGCCATACTAGCATCTCCAAATGCAATCCACGGTTGATCGAGTGGCACATATTGATAGCTATAGAAGATACCGTCTAATAATAAATGATGACCATTGACCGATAATAGAAATAGAAGTGAGATAATGTATAAATATTGACCCGTAAGCGGACTTTGTGCACCAGTTTGTGGATCGATGACATTCGCCAAGGCAAAACCCATTTGAAAGTCGATAAAGCCACCTGCTGTTTGAATCGCCGATAATAATAAATAAGCAAGAAAGCCGATAAACAATCCAACCAATGCTTCTTTAAGAATTAGGAAAATATACATATTGTCTATTTCGAGTAATGGTAAATCAAGTGTAAATACCATAATCCAGGCAATAAAAAAACCAAGCCCTACTTTCATTGTATTTGGAACATTCCTATATGAAAAAATCGGCATCATTACAAAAAAGGAGGTAATTCTTACAAATACTAATAGGAAACTTGGAAAATAGTTGAATAATTCTTCCATAATAACTTTAACCTATATACCTTGTTAAATTAGAAAGAATATCATTTGTATAGCTAACCATATAATTTAACATCCATGGCCCAAAGACGACTATTCCAACTAATACAGCGACAATTTTAGGAACAAATGCTAGCGTCTGTTCTTGGATTTGTGTTGTTGCTTGAAAGATACTTACAATTAAGCCGACCACTAAAGCAAGTAATAATAATGGTCCGCATACAATTAGTACCGCCATTATCCCCTGCTCTGCAATTGAAATTACGGTTTCCGAAGTCATTTCCCTAACATTCCCTTACTTAAAAACTTTGTAGTAGTGATTTCACTACTAAATACCAACCATCAACTAATACGAACAATAAAATCTTAAAAGGTAATGAGATCATTACAGGTGGAAGCATCATCATTCCCATCGACATTAATACACTTGCCACGACCATATCAATCACTAGAAATGGAATAAAAATCATAAAACCAATTTGGAAGGCTGTTTTAATTTCACTAATAGCAAATGCCGGCACTAGTGCTGTTAATGGAATCTCCTCGATAGAAGTAGGCTTTTCAGCTCCTGAATAATCTAGAAATAACTGTAGATCCTTTTCTCTCGTATGAGCACTCATAAACTCTTTAAAGGGAAGGGAAGCTCGATCATATGCTTCCTCTAGATCAATTTCTTCATTGAAAAGGGGTGATAATGCTTGTTCATTAACCTCATGAAAAGTAGGCGCCATCACAAAAAAAGTTAAAAATAAGGCAAGTCCAATTATCACTTGATTGGGAGGCATAGATTGAGTAGCTAATGCCGTCCTAACGAAGGAGAGAACAATCACGATACGCGTAAAGCATGTCATTAATATTAAAATACTTGGCGCTAAGGAAAGTACAGTTAACATTAGTAACAGTTTAATAGATGTTGAAATATTATCAGGTGAACTGTTATTAAATATCTCCATTACTTCATTCATGTTCGTGATTACCTTTCTTCTTCACCTTATCAAGTTGATCGGAACGTGTTTTTTTCATATCTGCCAGTTGTTTACTAAGAATATCTTGGAAAGATTGGTTCTTAACTTGTTCACTTTCCGACTTCTTCATTATCTTGAAAGGTTGAGTAAGAAACTGTCTTGCTGGCAACGACTGCTCACCTTGTTCTTCATAATGTTTTAATAAAGTCTCCCGCTCTTCTTTATCAGCGACCTCACTGATGAGTTGTACATTTTCACCAACGCCTAGTATATACACTTTTTCACCTATTTTGACGACTTGCACCGAGCGGTTTTGACCTAAGGCAGTCCCCCCGAGGTGATTAACGACATTGGTTGATTTATAAGAGCGGCTTTTTTTATTAACGAACTTTAACAATCCATATAACAACGCTACAACAAACACTGTAGCAAAAATCATCTTAATAAAATCCCAAGCACTTAAACCGACATCGGTAGTGTCTGCTGTAATTTCTTCTGAGTCTATATCTTGTTCAACCTCATTGGTCTCTGCGGATTTCTCCTCATCATTCACCATTTCTTCTACACTTCTAGATTCAGCTGACGCAGTCACAATGAGTAACTGCGTCAAAAATAAGCAGGAAATGGTTAGTAGACATATTCTTCCTATTACTTGTTTATACATGTTCATTACATCTCACTTCTTACGGCTTATTGATTCAATGTTTTTGAAATCGCCTCGATAACCCTATCTGCTTGAAATGGTTTAACAATAAAATCTTTCGCACCTGCTTGAATCGCATCGATTACCATCGCCTGCTGCCCCATAGCAGAACACATAATAATCTTAGCTTGACTATTAATTTTTTTGATTTCCTTTAATGCGGTGATCCCGTCCATTTCCGGCATGGTAATATCCATTGTAACTAAGTCTGGCATTGTTTCTTTGTACTTTTCCACGGCTTGTACACCATCTGCTGCCTCACCTACAACCTCAAAACCATTTTTCACCAATATATCCTTAATCATCATTCTCATAAAAGCTGCATCATCGACAATTAATATTTTTTGAGACATTTTCTCTTCCTCCTTGATTACCTTAACTTTTTAAGACGATCTTGTTGACTGATTATTGAAGTGACCCTTACACCGAAGTTTTCATCTATTACAACCACTTCACCTTTGGCTATTAATCTACTATTTATTAATATATCTACTGGTTCGCCAGCCAATTTGTCTAATTCAATAATTGACCCTTGTGTCATATCTAAAATTTCTCTTACAGACCTTTTGGTACGTCCTAGTTCGACTGTTAGCTGCAATGGTATATCTAAGAGCATATCCAAATTATTCGTTTGCTTTTCAGCTGGTTGTTGAGAACCAAAATCTAAAAAGTTGGCCGGTTGAATCTGCGCCTGTTCCGTTTGTTTTCGCATGGACTCAGTGGGTTGTTGATAATAATTAGGCTGACTATATGTATCACCGTTTTCAGTGGCGCTATGAGACATATCACTCATTGATAAAGATGGGCGTCTCTCTTGCATCTGTGAAATCTCTTGCGGTTGTACATCATTTACTTCTTGCTCCTCAATTTCCTTGTCACTTTGTTCTTCAGCTGTAGTTTGTAATAACTCCTTCACTAAACTTTTTGCAAAGTGATAAGGTAATACTTGCATAATATGAGAATCAATTAATTGACCAATGATAATACGAAAAGAGATTTTCACTAGAGGATCTTCCCTAGGGATGGTTTCTGCTCCTTCACCTGTTGTTAAATTAAGTAAATCAATTGTCGGAGGAGATATATCCACCCTCTTTCCAAAAATAGTGGACATTGAAGTAGCAGCCGAACCCATCATTTGATTCATTGCTTCTTGCACCGCACTTAAATGAATATCTCCCATGTCTGCTGATGGTTGACTTCCATCGCCACCAAGCATCAAATCTGCAATGATCGATGCATCATGTTGATTAATGACGAGAATATTCGTTCCCTTGAAGCCCTCTGTATAATTCACCTTAATAGCAACATAAGGATGTGGGAATTCTTCAATTAATTTGTCATATTCGATAACAGAAACAGAAGGGGTCGTTATTTCTACCTTCTGATTTAATAATGTAGACAAAGCTGTCGTCGAACTACCAAAGGAAATATTTCCTATTTCTCCAAGAGCATCTTGTTCAATAAGAGTTAATTCTTGCCCTTTGTCTTGCTCTTCTGGAACAGAACGAAAAAATGTTTCATTCTCGTCTCCCGTTCCTTTTAATAATGCATCAATTTCATCTTGTGAAAGCATATCATTACTCATATTCTTCTTCTCCTTTCACAAAATCCAAAATTTGTACAGCCATTTTTTTATGGACTTTCCCAGGTTGTCCTGTGAATTTTGGAATTTCGCCAACTTTAATCTGCATCGGTTCGTGAATGCCTTGATCCAACTCAATCACATCACCAATTGATAAATCTAAGAAATCTTCAATACTAATATCCGTCGATCCTAATTCACATACAACGGGAATACTGGCCATCTCAATATTCTTTGTTAATCGTTCTATCTCTTCAGGCTCTCTGTTTTTCACATCTGATTCAATCCAATATCTTACTGATAATTTCGGCATAATGGCCTCTAATGCCACATGCGGGATACAAATGTTAATCATGCCACTCGCCTCACCTATTGTGGCATTGAGAGAAATCACGACAACTGTTTCATTAGGTGAAACCATCTGCAAGAATTGAGGATTGACTTCAAAATCTGCATAACTGGGCTCGATGTCTATTACATTACTCCAAGCCTCTTTCAAGAGAAGGAAAGCTTTCGAAAACGTATTAGACATAATTTTTGTTTCTATTTCTGTTAGGTTTTCTACTTTATTTAAGCTAGACCCTTTCCCACCCATCATGCGATCCATTAATGCGTATGCGATATTCGGATTAACTTCGATCAATAGTTTCCCATCAAGTGGTGGAACATCGAAAACATTAAGAATTGTCATTTTAGGAATAGAGCTAATAAACTCTTCATACGGAATTTGATCTGTAGATGTCACTGAAATTTGCACATAAGTTCTTAATTGTGCTGAAAAGTACGTTGTTAATAACCGAGCAAAATTTTCATGAATCCTTGTTATGCTTCTAATTTGATCTTTAGAGAACCTAAGAGCACGTTTAAAATCATATGTTTTAATTTTGCGCTCACTCTGTTCCTTTTTCAGTTGATCAGCGTCCATTTCTCCAGTTGAAAGGGCTGATAAAAGCGCATCTATTTCACTTTGCGATAAAACTTCTCCTGGCAAAAAAGTCACCTCCATATCTTTGAAATAAACTCTTATTTTTAAAAGATGAGTAATCTGACAGCAATTATGTTATTGGAGGATTGATTCAGTAATATAGATTTTTTCAATTTTGCCCGTTTCCATCAGGTCATTTATTTTTTCAGTTAAACTTTTCTGTAATAATAGTTGACCCTCTTTACCTCTTAAATCATCTGCTTGCATTTCTGATAACTCTTGAATCATTAAATTCTTTACTTGGAAATCTCTTTTCTCTAACTCTTCTTTCGCCTTTTTACTCTCCACTTGAATAGTAAAAGATATCCGAATATAATCGTCACTTGCTAGATTTGTCGTAATCTCGTCAATAGAAACAGTACGTTCAAGAATATCATCAATAGAAGACTCATTTGCATCCTTAGCAATTACATCCGTAAAGTAAAATAACGAACCACTAATTACCAGTAACAATGCCAGAATTCCAACGATGAGCCATTTTTTATTCATCTTCACCGTTCTCCTCCCACATAGAATGAGCTTTGATCATACCAACAGCCTGGTAGAACTGCTGAATACTTTTCACTACTTCTAATTCATTTTCCTTCACCACATACTTTTTACCATTGGTAAGTGTGATTGTCGTATCAGGAAACGATTCGACTGTTTCGATATAAAATGCATTTAACATAAACGATTGACCATTTAATCTCGATAATTTTATCAATTTATTGTAATAGGCAAACCCAAGCTTACCTAAACCTCCCCTTTTTAACGTTTCAAGTTAACGAGCTCTTGAAGAATCTCATCAGATGTCGTAATAATTCTTGTATTTGCTTGAAAGCCTCTTTGTGCAGTAATCATTTCAGTAAATTCTTCTGATAAATCGACATTAGACATTTCAAGTGATCCTGCTGCTAAGCTGCCTCTTCCATCACCTGCCACACCAATATTAGCCACCCCTGAGTTGGCAGAAGCTTGATAAAGGTTATTACCTGCTTTTGTTAACCCTGAGCTATTGCTAAATTTGGCTAAAGCAATCGTTCCAAGAATTTCAATCAGTCCATTTGAATAGACACCATTAATTTCACCAGAAGCACCTATATTGAAGCTTTCCAGTTTCCCTTCCGTATAACCATCAGGGAATACATTCGCATTTGATGCTCCTTCTACTTGTGTAAGTGCAGAAAAATCAAGATTAACTAATAATTGACTTTCATCTTCACCCGTTGCCATATTATCTGTTACACCGGAAGGAACTGGTATTCTAATGCCTTCTTTTAAAGCATCAGCACCAATGATTTGTCCATTTGCATCAAAACTTAATGTAAGATTATCTTCAGGTTGCGATGGTGGGGTTACCTCAAAAGTCCAGGAACCAGTTTCTTTCACATTTGATACATCAATTTGTAAGCCATGGGCGGATAATACGCCATTCTCTACAGCAGAAGCATTTACAGTGACATCACCATCAGGAGTTGAAATAGTATATACATCGCTTTCCAATGCCACAGTCCATGTCCCTGATCCTGTCCCCTTGTAACCCTCAGGATTTTTCACGCTAATATTACCAGCTTCTTCATTTGAACTTGTGATCGTGCCAACAGAAGATGGTTTTGGTTCTTCATTAAAAAAGACACCCCAGCTATTATCGCCCATCTTTTTAAAGTAAACCGTTGACGCATGGGCATTGCCATTACTATCAATTGTTTTTATTTGTTGATTGAATACCGTTCCAATATTCGCATCTTTTGCTAGATTTCCTTGCACTGTGATTGATTCTGTTGTCACTGAAGGTAGGGTGGCATTCACATTTACAACTACATCACCTAATACACCGTTATTATTATATGCCTGTACCTTTAAACCCTCACTATTCACTAGACTGCCATCATCATCCAAATAAAAATTACCTGCACGCGTATAATACTGTGCGCCACCTTGCTGAACGATAAAATAACCGTCTCCCTCAATACCTAAATCCAATGCTCTACCGGTTGTTTGCATACTCGATCCAGAGTGAATAACATCGATAGTAGCCAAAGTCGACCCTAGCCCAACTTGTGTTGCATTTCGCCCTCCACGTAATTCTGTCGGTGAAGATGGACCGGCTACCATTTGATTCATTGCATCTTTAAATGTAACTCTACTTTTCTTAAAACCGGCTGTATTAACATTGGCGATATTATTACCAATTACATCTAATTTTGTTTGAAAATTCTTCATTCCACTAATCCCTGAATACATTGAGCGTAACATTGCAATTCCTCCTTTAAATCATTACATCTATCATTTTTCTTTTATTCAATTTTCGTAATTTGCTGTGGTGTAATTAATTTTTCAGACCCTGAAATATGAAAATAGGTTTGTCCATCTTTAAAGGATACTGACTCTACTTTAGCTATTTGATTTTCGCCTTGATCATCCTGATAAGTAATTTCTTTGCCGATTAATAAACTAGATTGTACTAATGTATTCTCATCAATCGTTGGCTGATTTAGTTCAGAAATATTACTTGGTGATAATTGCGTGCCATCTTCAAGAATAAATGTGACAGTAGAATCTTTAAACTGTATGGAAGCAACCTTTCCAGTCCCTTGCTCCACTTCCACATTATCCTCACTACTATTTAATTTATGCCAAGTAATCTCTTTACCTACAAAATGAGAATAAGATAGTAATTGGTTCTGCTCTTGAATGTTGATCATTTCTTCCATACTTGTTGTCAAATTAGTCATTTGTTCTAAAGAAGAAAACTGAGCCATTTGTGATATGAATTCTTTATCATCCATCGGGCTTGTTGGGTCTTGATTTTGAAGTTGAACCATTAATAATTTCAAGAAATCATCTTTGCCTAATGTATTGCTATTATTTTTATTCGTTGTTTGTGATTGTGATAGCAATAAAGAAGAATCAATACTGTTTGTCATAAAACGTACCACCTAAACCTTTAGATTTAATAATTCTGCTTCTAATTCATCGAAAAAAGAGATCGTATCTGTGTCTTGTTCATTTTTTTCATTATGACCATGACCATTTTGGTTCGATTGGTTCTTCTCTCTTTGATTGAACGATTCCTCTGCTTGCTTTTGTTCTAGTGAAGTTTGATAAATTTCGATCTTATCGACATTGATATTTTGTGTATGAAATGCTTGTCTGAGAGATTGTGCGCTAGATTCAAATGCCTCTTTGGCTGCATGTGTACTCGCAATAATTCTAGCAATCATCATTTGATCTTTTTGGACAATTTCTATCTTTAATGTGCCTAAATGTTCTGGTGTGAGTTGTATGCTCAGTTTCTGTATCCCATTCACAGTGGTAAATTTCGCACGAGATAAGATATTCTCAAACTGTTTTATTTGTTGTTCTGCAGGAATTGGTTTACCATTTTGTAAAATAGGTAACTGCAAAGTATCGTTTTTAGTGGTAGCAACCGGATTTGCAGAAAGTTGCACAGACTTTATATCCGGATTTTGATCCTCTATTCGTTTACTCATAGTTGCTTGTATATCTACTTCTGCTTCCATTTGCTTTTGCTCACCATTTATTAACGTCATGCTTTGTGGTAAGTCTTTCATCAACTGTTGTGTTGAAAGTTTTGTCCCTTGGCCTTTTAACGAAATGGATTGAGGTATCTGTATTACCGCTTCTTTTTCTAGTATTTTCACGATGTCGCCTATGAGATCAGCTAATTGTTGTTGACTAAATGGCGATGGTTCCGTTTGTTGATTCATCATTTGCACAAGCTTTAACATTTGAAAGACGGCTTTATTTTGAGTGATGAGGTCAGTTGTTTGTGTCTGCGTCCGTCCACCTTCTACAGCTGAAATGAACTTTGATAGAAAATGCTCTCTAGCTTCTGTCGTATGTAAACCTTCAGCCATATCAGCTTGCTTTGTCAACAATGCTTGGATATGAGCAAAGACCAGTTCCATTTGTTCTTCTTCCATGTTTAATAACTGACTAGCCCGTTCTACAACAAGCGTTTCATCTCGTAAATCGATGTACATAAACGCTTGCCATTCTTCCGGCAAATCATCCCACTCTACTACCTCGAGAAGAGATAGCAAATCATCTTGATTTGTAACTGTATCTTTCGTGTCGCCGCTATTAGGAGTGACTGTGTCCTCAGTTGATACAACACTTCCTAAAAACTGAGCAAAATCGCCTTTACCTATCTTGTCATTAGCTGGTTCTGCTTTAGTAGATTGATAATTATGACTTATCGGTAACAGTGACATGAGTTCCATGAAACATCTCCCTCTTTATTCAGCGGCTTGCTCATCGTCATCTGTGGTAGAAGTATTTTCTACAGACGCTGTTACCAGGCTTGTAAATGAAGCAGCCTTTGTTGGTTCCATTTTTGCCAATATTTCAGCAAGTACTTCAGGTTTTACCTCTGCCAGGATTCGCACCGCTTCTTCTTCATTCATATTAGATAAAATAGGCGCAGCTTTTTTAGCCGCCATTTCTTCATAAGTTTTAATAATGTCACTAAACGCCCGTTTATTCTCTTCTTTCATTAAAACTAATTCGTCTACCCTATTCTCTAATCGTGTTTTTTCTTGGCTTGCTTTATTTAATTCATTGTCTTTACTTTCTACTTGATTTTGCAATTGCTCAATTCTTGCCTCACGGTCATTTACTTCTGCCTCTAGTTCAATCAGTCTATTTTCCATTGTTTGCATCATTTCTGTTTGATCTTCTTCAAAAAGGCTAGATAGAACAGGAATATTTTGACTATACTTTTTCGTCACTTCAAAAATGTTATATCCACTAACCGTTAGGATTAATAATCCAATTGCGATAAGGCCAATTAAAGTGGTGGCAATGATCATAAATATTTTAATAACCGGTCTAGACTTTTTCTCTTTGTGACTTTCCATCTTATCACCTAAAGTTCTTTATGGATAAATTGCTGGATTGAAATATCATCCATTTCAATATTTTCTAATCTCTTCATTTCTGATAGGTATTGCATCTTCTTCTTATTTTTCATGACTTCATATTTCTTAAACTCTGTCATTTTTTCTGCAAGCTTTTCTTGATAATAGTACATTTGTGTACGGGCATTCATTACTCTTTTTTGATAATGGTCTATTGTCTTTTCTAAATTCGAAATAAACTGTTGCTGATAACGCATTTCCACTACTTGTAATCCACTAACTAGTCTTTCAGATTGCATTTGATCTAGATTTTCTTTTTTCTTAAGCAATTCATATAGCTTGGTCGCAGCTTCTTCAAAACGTCTCGTCGCTTGATTATAAATATCCAAAGCTTCATCTTTTTCTCGTTCTTTTACATGCATAATTTTCTCGAACTTATATTTAAAAGACATCTGTTACTGTGCTCCTTCTCCAACTAGCGTAAATAGTTGTTCAATTCCAGCTTCAATCGTCACTTTTTCATCCGTTTGTTGCTTAAGAAAATTTAAAATTTGTGGATATAAAGTAATCGCTCGATCTATTTCTTGTGAAGAGCCTTTTTTATATGCCCCGATATTAATTAAATCCTCTGATTGCCTATAAGTACTAAGTGATTCTCTTAAGCTCTCAGCTGCTTTCATATGCTTTTTACTACTAATTTGATTCATTACACGACTTATGCTTTTTAGTACATCTACAGCAGGATATTGTCCCTTATTAGCAAGTTCCCTATCTAACACATAATGACCGTCCAATATACCTCTCACTGTATCTGCAATCGGTTCATTCATATCATCACCATCAACGAGCACTGTATAAAAAGCAGTGATAGACCCCTCTTTGGAGGTGCCAGTTCTCTCTAGCAGTTTAGGTAAAACTGAAAAAACTGATGGCGTATACCCTTTTGTTGTTGGCGGTTCGCCAATTGCTAAACCTATTTCCCTTTGCGCCATCGCTACTCGAGTAACAGAGTCCATTAGCATCATCACGTTCATGCCTTTGCTCCGAAAGTATTCAGCAATGGCTGTCGCTGTATAGGCGCCTTTTATTCTCATTAATGGCGGTTGATCAGAAGTAGCTACTATGACAATTGAACGCTTTAATCCTTCAGGGCCAAGATCTCTCTCGATAAACTCACGGACTTCCCTTCCTCTTTCACCAATTAAAGCGATAACATTAATGTCTGCTTTTGTATTTCTGGCAATCATTCCGAGTAGGGTGCTTTTACCAACCCCACTACCCGCAAAAATTCCGACTCTTTGGCCATTACCAACTGTTAGTAAACTATCAATCAACCGAACGCCTACCTCAATAGGTTCGCTAATAGGTGGTCTCAATAGAGGATTCGGGGGGTCTTGTTCTGTTGGCACCTCTCTTAATCCTTTTGGAAGTTGAGACCCGTCTAATGGTTTTCCCAGGGAATCAAGGACATTTCCTACAAGGGAAGTCCCAACTTTAATTTCTAACGGTTTGCCTGTTGTTTCTACTAAGCTCCCCGGTGATATATCAGTAACCGTTGTATAGGGCATCAGAATAATATTCTCATCTTTAAAGCCGACCACTTCTGCACGTATTTTCCTACTCTTCTTACTTTGGACATGAATATAGCAAACATCACCAATCGAACTAACCGGCCCTTGAGATTCAATCATTAGGCCAACAACTCTCTTGACTCTTCCGTATTTTTTGAAACTATCTACAACATGAATTTCCTCTAATAACTTATCCAAGTTCATGATGGGTCTCCAACCATTCTGACAGTTTTTCTTTGATCTCATCTATTTGACTCTTACATGTGGCATCAATTCGCCCATTATCTGAGTCAATCACACAATCTACTACAGAAAGTTCTTCATCAGGAAGGATATACAGGCCAGCTTCAACTGGTAACATTGCCTTTAGTTCATCCTTATAGCTTAATAACTCTATATATTTATCAGGATGAACAATTAGTTTAATGTTTTTGTAATGCTTTGCTTCTTTTAATGCGTTTTTTACATATGATTGATAGTGCTCAATATGATGAGTTAATTCCGTTGCAATGATTTTCTCTGCTACTTTCATACTAATCATTAATATCGCTCGGTCTGCTGACTGAATCGTTTCTTCATAATCAGTTTTTGCTGCATTAATCATCTCTTTTGCTTCTGCTAACCTAGAGGTATAAGTGTTTAATCCATCTTCCTTACCCTTACTCATCCCGGCGAGATAACCTTTCTCATATGCGTCTTTACGTGCCGCCTCTTGTTCTTCTTTTGCCTTTTCCTTTTCTTCTTGAACAGTTTGATATATGCGATCAGCTTGCTCATTTGCTGAATGGATAATTTCCTCCGCCTTCTTCTCTGCCTCACTAATCACCTGATCATAATAGTCAGATAGCTGCGGAGATGGATGATCCTCTGATTGTTTAAACATCGGCCGGATAGAGATTGTTATTTTCTCCTCTTCACTTAAGTAATCGTGAGAGGAATGTTTAAATAACCTAGACAATAATATCATCCCCTCCGCCTCTTGCGACGATGATCTCCCCAGCTTCTTCCAGTCTACGTACAATTGCGACAATTCTTGATTGCGCTTCTTCGACTTCTCGAAGTCGAACTGGTCCTAAAAATTCCATTTCCTCTTTAAATGTATCAACAGTACGCTGTGACATATTTTTATAAATAATCTCTTTTACTTCTTCACTAGACACTTTCAAAGAAAGCATGAGATCTTCACTTGCACAATCTCTTATCACTCGTTGAATCGCTTTATTATCAAGCGTAACAATATCCTCAAATACAAACATTCTTTTCTTTATTTCTTCAGCTAAATCTGGATCCTGAATTTCTAACGCATCAAGAATCGTACGCTCAGTTGAGCGATCCACTCCATTGAGCACTTCTACTACAGACTCAACTCCACCAGTTTGCGTATAATCTTGCGTAACAGTAGCGGACAGCTTTCTTTCTAAAATCTGTTCAACCTCATTAATAATTTCAGGAGAAGTGCCATCCATCACTGCGATTCTTCTAGCAATATCAGCTTGCGTATTTTGAGGTAATTCCGACAGTATTTGCCCAGCCTGCTGTGGCTCTAAATAGGAAAGAATTAACGCAATGGTTTGCGGATGTTCATTCTGAATAAAATTCAATATTTGTGTTGGGTCAGCTTTTCTGGCAAAATCGAATGGTCTCACTTGAAGCGAGGAAGTTAAACGATTGATTATCGCTGTTGCTTGCTCGTTTCCTAATGCCTTTTCGAGCACTGTCTTTGCGTATCCGATACCACCTTGAGCAATGTAATCTTGAGCAAGCGCGATTTGATGAAATTCATCTAGCACTTCTTCTTTTGCCTCATTGTCTACTTTTCTTACACCGGATATTTCTAAAGTCAACTTTTCAATTTCTTCTTCACTTAAATGTTTATAGACATTAGAAGCAATATCTGGACCTAAAGATATTAATAAAATGGCTGCTTTTTGCCGTCCTGAAAGATTTTTCTTCTCCCTTTTCACGCTTGACTGGCCTCCTAATCTTCCGTAATCCATGTTCTTAGGAGCTTGGCAAAGTCTTCCGGTTTCTCTTTAGCTAGCTTCTCTAATTGCTTGATTCGGATGCTTGCCTCTGTTTCCTTTACCTGATGTACATCGGGTAAAGAATCATTTAATTGCTCTTCCACTTCATACTCTACAATCTCTTCTTCTTTCTCTTTTTTATTACGTAAAAATAACCATAGCAATAATATAATCACTAATAATAATAATCCGACAACCAAATAGATCCACCAAGGAATCGTTGCTGTTTCTTCATTTGGAAATTCAACTTTTCCATTGAACTCTTGCACGGAGACAGCAATTTTATTTTGTAGCTCTTCATCAGTTAACGTTTCATTCAATGTGTCTTTATCGATGGATGTACGGATGATGGTTGATAAGATTTGCGTAATATCATTAATCCGATCTTGTGGCAATGAATTTGGATTATTCGCATCAGGTGGTTCCACCATTACTTGAATGCCCAAATCCCTTACCTTATATGGACTTTCAACGATTTCTTTTCTTATTCTGTTTACTTCATTATTAATTGTTTCTTCTATTTTTTCATAATCGCCGTTACTATTTGAACCTTCAACATAAGAAGAGCCAAGTGCATCTGCACCATCTTCACTTTGTGGGATGCCCCCTTCTGTATCTCCATTACCTGTGAAGGTTTCTGTTAGTTTTTGCGCACTAATGGCTATGCCTGCCATATTCTCTTCATCTACTGGTTCGACAAGATTTTCTTCTCTATTCTCTTGTGTAAAATCGACATCTGCTGTAACAGATACCACTACTTTTTCTTGACCCATTAATGTAGCTAGCATCGTTTGTACTTGACGTTGGATATCCTTTTCGATTTCTTTTTTAATTTCATGTTGTACGGCAAATTGAGAACCTGTCGAAAAATCTTCGCTATTTTTTAAATCGTAGTACTCAAAGTTTTGATTAGTTATGACGATATTATCAGTAGGTAAATTAGGTACACTTTTAGACACTAGATGATAGAGCGCTTGGATTTGTTGATTTTCAAATTTATAGCCTGGATCCGTGTTTAACACGATAGACGCTGATGCTTGTTCCTCTGTTTCATTTAAAAACACACCCGATTCAGGCATGTTTATCATAACTTTAGCGTTGTTAATACCGTCAATACCTTTCATTAACTCTGCTAATTCAGACTGCATCGCATCAAGCTTCATCACATCAAATTCATTTTCCGTCATGCCGATTCCAGCATTTTGACTAAAAAATGAATAATCAATATTACCACTATCTGGAATACCCTCCGCAGCTAGCTCTACCATTAGGCTATCTACTTGTTCTTCTGGTACTTTAATAGCTGTACCACCTTCAACGATTTCTGACTTAATCCCCTTAGCATCTAAATTTTCCTTTATACTGCCTGTTTCTGAGGGTGTCAGGTTACTATATAGTGGAACTAAGGTGGTTCTGGACGAAAGAAAAACAATCATACTAATACCAATGATTAATAATAACGGAGCACCGATAATTAGAGCCTTTTGCCCCTTTGTTTTCGCATCCCAGAATGTTTTCACCTTTGTACCATATGCTTGCAAAGAATCTTTCATCTAAAAATCCCCCGATGGTCCTTGGTTAGTCATCAGACGAGAATACGCGTTTTACACTTGCATTCTCATCATCTCTTGATATGCTTCAACTGCTTTGTTACGAACTTCTAGTGTTAAAGACATCGATACACTCGCTTTTTGCGCGGTGATCATTACGTCATGGAGGTCAACATCCTGACCCGTAGCAAGTTTTGTCGTCATTTCATCCGATGATATTTGACTTTCATTTACACTATCAATTGCATTTTTCAAAGCCGAAGCAAAGCTATTATGCGCATCACTTGGTGTAACCTCTCTTACGTTTTGATCATTATTCGGACTATTTGTATGTACGACGGGAGAAAAGCTATTAATATTCATCTCTTAGTCTCCTTCTTATTTACCAATTTCCAATGCCTTCAATAGCATATTCTTATTTGCATTAAATACAGTGACGTTTGCTTCATATGAACGTGTTGCACTCATCAAATCTACCATCTCTCTTAATGGGTCCACATTTGGCATTTCTACATACCCTTCTTCGTTAGCATCAGGATGAGATGGCTGATAGACGAGTTCAAAAGGCGTTTCATCTTCAACAATTCTCGTTACCTTTACACCATTACCCGTTTGACTTTTTTCATTTATTGCCGTTTGTAAAAATGATGAAAAGCCGTTATCTTTCGGTTGAAGCACGACAGATTTTCTTCTATAAGGATCTTCTCCAGTCACGCTACGAGTAGAATCAGCATTGGCCATATTTGAAGAGATGACATCCATCCTTAACCTTTGCGCTGTCAGTGCTGAAGCTGTTGTATCCAAACTACGAAAGATAGTCATCGATTATCTGCCTCCCTTAATTACGTTTTCAAGTCCATTAAATTTACTGCTCATGCGATCAACCAATGCATTGTATTGAATTTGATTTGCTGCAAGCTCTGACATTTCTTGATCCATATCTACACTATTACCACTTTCGTTATACGTTACATTTTTCTTCGTAAAAACTGTGGTACCTAAATTAGATGGCGTAATATCAAAATGCCTTTCATCCGTTTTATATGTATTCACGTTAGATATCGCGGATTTAAATGCAGATTTAAAACTTACATCTTTCGCTTTATATCCTGGGGTGTCAACATTCGCGATATTTTGCGAGATCACCTTTTGTTTTGTCGATGTTTGTTGAATTGCGTTTTCAATAATCGACATGGATTGTGAGAAGACTTTCACAAACTTCACCTCGTTTTTTCCAAAATTCTCTCCAATTAGCACTTACTAAACATTTCATCTATCATCATTGTAAAGAATATGAAATAATAAGTCCATGACCTAGAACGTATTTTTAATAATTCTTTTGTCCTATTTTCGACATTTTCCTCACTAGGTAAAAATACGCTCTATTTTTCTGCACTATTTATAAATACTATTAAATATCGGTTTAATCCAACTTTTATATTTTTTCTATTATAGGTATAATGAACTATAAGTGAGTATTTTTTGAAAAAATAGGTGTAAAGTTCTACTTCATTCGTTATTACTATATTATTTCGTTCGTAATAAAGTTGTAATATTAGAAAATTTGACATCATAAAAATAACACGGTAACGCACAACTGCGTCTCCGTGTTATTTTAAAGGGTCTTTAATTTACATCTTAGTTAGATTTTAATTTTTCTAATTCGAAAAGGAATTTATCGTTCAATACTTTAATATAAGTACCTTTCATTCCTAATGATCTTGATTCAATTACGCCAGCACTTTCTAATTTTCTAAGTGCATTAACGATAACAGAACGAGTGATTCCTACTCTATCGGCAATCTTTGAAGCAACTAATAAGCCTTCTTTTCCGTCCAACTCTTCAAAGATATGTTCAATTGCTTCTAGCTCACTGTAAGATAAAGAGCTAATTGCCATTTGTACAACTGCTTTACTTCTAGCTTCTTCTTCAATTTCTTCTGCTTTTTCACGAAGAATTTCCATACCAACTACAGTAGCACCGTATTCAGCTAAAACTAAATCATCATCTTCAAAAGCATCTTCCACTCTTGCAAGAATAAGTGTACCTAAACGTTCTCCTCCACCAATAATAGGAACAATTGTCGTTAATCCAGCGCCAAATAACTCCTTGTTTTCAATAGGGAATGCAGTATATTCACTATTCACATCTAGATTAGATGATGTCTCTTGAATGTTAAATAAGTTTTTAGTGTACTCTTCTGGGAACTGACGATCTTCTAGCATTTTCTTCATGCGCTCATTTTCGATTTGTTGGTTCGCAGCATATCCTAATAGTTTACCTCTACGGCTTACGACGTAGATATTTGCTTCGATAACAACACTTAAAGTTTCTGCCATTTCTTTAAAGTTAACTGGCTTACCAGCAGCCTTTTGCAGCATTGCATTAATTGTTCTTGATTTTTTTAATAAATTCATTGATTTTTCCTCCTATAACTTTGGAACATTATTTCAATCCCTTGAATGTTTCATTACTTTATTTTTTTGCTAAGATTTGCTTGATTAGGAGTACAATGAAATTTCATCAAATAAGGATTATAAAATAAATTGACTTAAATCTTTATTCTTAGAAATTTCCCCGAGCTTTTCTTCTACATATTGTGGCGTAATCACAATTTTCTCCAATGTTACCTCAGGCGCTTCAAACGAAAGGTCCTCAAGCATTTTTTCCATAATCGTCTGCAATCGTCTTGCTCCAATATTATCGGTATTTTGATTTACATCATAAGCAAATTCTGCAATCCTACGTATAGCATCGTCAGAAAATTCAATTTGTATACCTTCTGTTTCCAATAATGCTTGATATTGTTTGATTAAGGCATTATCAGGCTCAACTAATATTTTCACAAAATCATCCACAGTTAATTTTGTCAATTCGACTCTAATCGGGAAACGCCCTTGTAATTCAGGTATTAGATCAGACGGTTTAGCGGTATGGAATGCCCCAGCTGCAATGAATAATACATGATCAGTTTTAACTGTCCCGTATTTCGTTACAACAGTTGACCCTTCGACGACAGGAAGAATATCCCTTTGCACACCCTCTCGGGAAACATCCGCTGAGGAACCTCCTGAATTTTTACTTGCGATTTTATCAATTTCATCGATAAAAATCATACCAGATTGTTCTGCTCTATAGATGGCTTCAGAACCTACTTCATCCATATCAATAAGCTTTTGTGCTTCTTCGTTCGTTAACACTTTTCTAGCTTCGCTTACTGTAAGTTTTCGCTTCTTCTTTTTCTTTGGCATTAATCCACCAAGTGCATCTTGCATATTCATCCCCATTTGTTCCATACCCGAACCTTGGAGCATATCAAACATAGACGGTTGCTGCTCTTCTATTTCAACAGTGATGATTTCATCTTCTAGCTCTAAATTTTCAAGCTTTGTTTTAACTACTTTACGCTTTTGCTGAATTGATTGATCATCTTGTTGCTCTTGATCGCTCTCTTGTTGATCATTCCCACCACCAAAAAACATTTCTAAAGGGTTCTTATAATTGGCGGACTTTTTATTACTAGGTACGAGCAATTCGACAATTCGGCGATTAGCATTTTTCTCTGCTATTTCTTGCACACTTGCTACCTTTTCTTCTTTCACAAGTCGTACAGATGTCTCAACTAAATCTCTAACCATAGATTCTACATCTCTACCCACATAACCAACTTCAGTGAATTTCGTCGCCTCAACTTTAACAAATGGAGCACCAACTAATTTCGCAATCCTTCTTGCAATCTCAGTTTTACCTACTCCTGTTGGTCCAATCATTAAAATATTCTTAGGACTTACTTCATCACGAAGCTCTTCATGTAGTAGGCTTCTACGATATCTATTTCTTAATGCAACTGCTACAGCTTTCTTGGCATTTTTTTGACCGATTATGAACTGGTCTAGTCTTTCGACAATTTGACGGGGTGTTAAACTTGTCATTTTAACCATTTTAGCACTCCTTTGTTTTACAGTTCTTCCACAACAATATTGTGGTTAGTATATACACAAATTTCTGCAGCCATTTCAAGCGAAGCTTTTGCAATTTCCCGAGCTGTTAAATGTTCACCTGCAAATCTCTTTAAAGAGCGACCTGCTGCTAATGCATAGTTACCACCTGAACCGATTGCTAGCACACCATCGTCAGGTTCAATGACTTCACCTGTTCCTGATACGAGCAATAAACCGTCTTTATTCATAACAATTAGAAGCGCTTCAAGTTTCCGCAGAACTTTATCACTTCTCCACTCCTTAGCAAGCTCCACAGCCGCTCTCTGCAAATTACCATTGTATTCTTCAAGCTTACCTTCGAACTTCTCGAATAAAGTAAATGCGTCGGCAACAGACCCCGCAAATCCGGCAATCACTTTGCCATTTGCTAGCTTTCTTACTTTTCTTGCAGTATGCTTCATGACAACCGACTCACCAAATGTAACCTGTCCATCTCCAGCCATTGCATATTCGCCATTATGTTGTACTGCAAAAATTGTTGTTGCATGAAATTGTGACATGTTTATTCCTCCTTTTGGAGTATGTTAATAATCCACTATAGACTATATATGAGTATGACTTTTCGTTTATCCATCATATAGTTAAACTTCTTTAAAATCTATGCTCTAGGATGATACTGATTATATGTCTTTTTCAAGTAATCAGGTGTAACATGTGTGTAAATTTGCGTTGATGAAAGAAAAGCATGACCTAAAAGCTCTTGAACTGTTCTCATATCAGCCCCATTTGACATTAAATGTGTAGCAAATGAATGCCTAATCTTATGGGGATGGATGCCACCTTCTAGAGACGACTTTTCAATCAATTTATTTAATATACCTCTTATACCGCGGTCAGTTAGTGCGCCACCACGGTGGTTTAAAAATAAATGGTTGCTCTTCTCTTTTTGGAGTTTCAAACGCCCATCATGACAATATTTAAAAAGAGCATCGTGAGCAAAACTTCCGAATGGTATGTATCGATCTTTTCTCCCTTTTCCATGAATAAGGATAACGGAAATATCCATATCAATATCACCCAGTTGTATAGAAGCACATTCAGCTACCCTTATGCCTGTTGCATACATCACTTCTAAAATCGCCAAATTTCTTTGTCCAAGTGCTGTATCAACTTCTACACTATTAAAGAGCTGTTCCATCTCTTCTTCATAAAAAAACTGCGGTAGTCTTTTGTCTCCTTTTGGGATGGATGTTAATTGGAAAGGATTATCGTTAACTATACCTTCTCGTACCAATAACTTAAAAAAGCTTCTTAAGCAGGAAATTTTACGAGCAATTGTCTTTCGAGCTAAACCATCTTGATAAAGTTTTGTGAGAAATAATCGAACATCCATATATTCGACATCATTTAACTTTTTCAAACCTTGTTCAGCCATGAACATAAAAAATCCTTTTATATCCGTCTGATAATGCTCAATTGTATATTGTGAATAATTCTTTTCAATTTGTAAATATTCGATAAATAACTTTAAAGAAATGTTCACATTTTCGCTCATTTTTTGTACTCACCTCACAAGGGCTTCATCATACTATCATATTTAAGCGACCCATGCAAGAAAATTTACATATTTTTCACAAAGTTCTGAATTGTTTCTAATGCTCGGTTAGCATGTTGTTCATTTCTCTCCTGTTTACCTTTAATCCTTTTTTCCAACTCTGGGAATAAACCGAAATTCGCATTCATTGGTTGGAAATTCTTTGGATTGGCGTTTGCAATATATCTTGCCATACTTCCAATAGCGGTCTCAATCGGAAACTCTAATGCTTCTTGCCCTTCCACAAGACGGGCAGCATTTATTCCAGCAATTAACCCACTAGCTGCTGATTCAACATATCCCTCTACGCCAGTCATTTGCCCAGCAAAGAATAAAGATTCTCTATTCTTGAATTGATAAGTTGATTTAAGCACTTTAGGAGAATTAATAAATGTATTTCTATGCATGACACCGTATCTTACAATTTCAGCATTTTCTAAGCCTGGTATTAAACGAAGCACCTCTTTTTGTGGTCCCCATTTTAGATGCGTTTGGAATCCAACAATATTATAAAGGGTACCTGCTGCGTCATCTTGACGTAATTGAACAACAGCATATGGTCTCTTCCCTGTTTTAGGATCCTCTAAACCAACGGGTTTCATCGGTCCAAAAAGCATTGTTTTCTTTCCACGAGATGCCATAACTTCGATCGGCATACAACCTTCAAAGAAGATTTCTTTCTCAAACTCTTTTAACGGCACAGTTTCAGCATTAATTAACGCTTCGTAAAAAACATTGAACTCTTCCTCGTTCATCGGACAGTTTAAATAGGCTGCTTCTCCTTTATCGTATCGAGACTTCAAATAGACTTTATCCATATTAATGGAATCTTTTTCGATAATAGGTGCCGCTGCATCATAGAAATAAAGATAATCTTCCCCAGACAGATCACGTAATTTATCAGAAAGTCCTTCACTTGTTAATGGACCTGTTGCAATAACAGTAATCCCTTCAGGAATCTCCGTCACTTCCTCATTTATCACTGTCACATTTGGATGATTCTTTACAGCTTCAGTAACCCTAGCAGCGAAGTCATGACGATCAACAGCTAACGCCCCACCCGCTGGAACTGCACTTTCATCCGCTGAAGAAATAATTACAGAATCTAGTCGTCTCATTTCTTCTTTTAAAACACCTACAGCATTCGTTAGATTATTCGCTCTTAAAGAATTACTACAAACCAATTCAGCAAATTTATCTGTATGATGAGCTGCTGTTTGTCTAACCGGTCTCATTTCATATAAGCGCACCTGAATGCCTCGTTTAGCAATTTGCCAAGCGGCTTCACTTCCAGCTAACCCGGCCCCAACTACGTTTACTACCTTTTCAGTCATTAGTTAATTCTCCTTACTTATTATGAAATTATTTATATCATTCATTTAATTGTTCGTTTTAACTAAATCACAAACGAGTATAATCTTTTAATCCCAAATTGCATTGTACAATATTACAAAAAAATTTGAAAGCATAAAGTATTTTTTTAATTGTTATCCGTCGTACAACACCATTTGTCCACCCATCGTGTAATTTTACCGTTATTAACAGGATGCATGATGATATTTTTTCATCCCCTTTCAACATTTTTACCACAATCATAGCAATCAATATCATCGCTTTTGATGGCATTTCAATATTTTCACAAAAACTTTAAATCTCTTCTCTTGATTCCATGTAGCACCTTTTCTGATATAGAACAGTTAAACGATATGATAATTATTTTATAAACTAAAAACGAAGATTGATTCTTTACTTTTCAGCTTTTAGATCAACGCGATTTCTATAAAAAAGATTCAATCTTTTCATTTATTATTGATAAAAATGATCTAAACATAAATAAAACGAACAATTACTGTAATTAAACAATAATTGTTCGTTTCTGTGTGTAGCTATACTTTTTTTATTAGAAATGAGCAAAGCGTTGCTCACTTATATTTATCCTTGTTTTTCTTCTTTATAATCGCACTCCACACACTGTACTTGTACACCCTTTTTCAGCTTTTTCTCAACGAGTAATGATTCACATTTCGGACAGCTTCTTGCTATCGGCTTATCCCATGATATAAACTCACACTCAGGGTAGCGGTCACAACCATAAAAGATACGGCGCTTTTTGCTTTTTCTTTCAATGATATTACCTTCTTTACAAGTAGGGCATTTCACACCGATTTCCTTAACAATTGCCTTCGTATTGCGACACTCCGGAAAGTTACTGCAAGCCATAAACTTGCCATAGCGCCCCATTTTAAATACCATCGGGCTTCCACATTGTTCACAATCTTCACCTGCAGGCTCATCTTTAATTTCTATTTCCTGCATTTCTTTCTCTGCCACTTCTAATCGTTTTTCAAAACCTTGGTAAAATTCATCAATAATTTTAACCCAATTTTCTTTTCCCTCTTCAATATAATCCAGATCTTGTTCCATTTTTGCAGTAAATTCTACATCTAATATCTCAGGGAAAAACTCCATTAATAGTACGGAAACGACTTCTCCTAATTCAGTTGGGACAAAACGTTTATTATCTAATGTTACATAGCCACGCTTCTGAATTGTATCTAGCGTCGGTGCAAAAGTTGAAGGTCTGCCTATCCCAAGTTCTTCGAGTGTTTTGACCAACCTTGCTTCTGTATATCTTGGAGGTGGTTGGGTAAAGTGTTGTTTCGGTTCGATATCCTTCTTAACGACTTTATCTCCCTCTTTTAAATTAGGGAGCATATTAGATTTTTCTTCCGTCTGATCATCTGTTCCTTCGACATACACTTTCATAAACCCAGGAAATTTAACCTTTGACCCGTTTGCTCTAAATGTCACTTGACCATTGATTAAATCTACACTCATTGTATCCATAACAGCAGGAGCCATTTGACTAGCAGTAAAGCGTTCCCAGATTAAGCGATATAAACGAAGCTGATCTCTTGAGAGATGCTCTTTCAATGAATTTGGTTCCCTTAATATACTCGTAGGTCGGATGGCTTCATGTGCATCTTGAGCATTAGCGTTTTTCTTTTCTTTCCTTTTTGATGCCGGTAAATATTCTTTACCATATTGGTTTGTAATATATTCAACTGCTTCATTTTGAGCAATTTCAGATACTCTCGTAGAATCTGTTCTCATATACGTGATTAAACCGATTGTACCTTCTTTTCCTAAATCAATACCTTCGTAAAGCTGCTGTGCAAGCATCATTGTTTTCTTTGCTCGGAAGTTTAATTTTCTTGCTGCTTCCTGTTGAAGAGAAGACGTAGTAAAAGGGACTGCTGGATTTCTCTTTCTCTCCTTTTTCGTTACATCTGTCACTTCAAACTCATTATTCTTTAGCTCTTTTAAAACCGCTTGCACATCTTCTTCAGACTTCAACTCAAACTTTTTACCATTTAGCGCAAAAAAGCTTGCATCAAACGCAGATTTACCTTTGACAAATTCGCCATCGATGCTCCAATATTCTTCTGGTTCGAACTGGTTAATTTCCTTTTCTCTATCAAGAATTAAGCGAACAGCGATTGATTGTACACGACCGGCACTAAGCCCTTTTTTAACCTTTTTCCATAGTAGCGGACTAATATTATAGCCCACTAACCTGTCTAGCATTCTTCTTGCTTGTTGGGCATCAACTAAATCCATATTAATCGCACGTGGATGTTTAAAAGATTCTTTGATGGCATCTTTTGTGATTTCATTAAATACGACACGGCATTTTGAATCAATATCCATATCTAAGCTATGTGCCAAATGCCAAGCAATTGCTTCCCCTTCGCGATCGGGGTCAGCTGCGAGGTAAATTTTCTTTGCCTTTTTTGCAGCTGTTTTTAACTCTTTTAGTACTGGTCCTTTACCTCGAATGGTTATATATTTTGGTTCATAATTATTCTCTACATCTACACCCGTCTGGCTCTTAGGTAAATCCCTTACATGCCCCATGGATGCTTTCACTTTATATTTTTTCCCCAAGTATCTTTCTATTGTTTTTGCTTTCGCTGGGGATTCTACGATTACTAGAAATTCTGACATCCAGTTGTCCTCCTCAAGAGGGAATAAATTTGCTAAACCCGCTGTTTCTTTCATTTTTAGATAAATGTTTTTATGTTTATTGTTATTTATTGACCATTTTCTACCTATTTAAATGCTCAATAGTATTTGTTCTTTGAAATATCCACTATTATTAATCAATCTATTTAGCTTTGTCAAATCTAAACTGCGACTATCGCATCTCAAATTGTTGTCTGACAAACAAACTTCTGAAGCAAAATGTATAACAGTTTTTCAATAATTTCAACCTTTTTCATAAAAATTCCTGTAAAAATTATGATTTTTGCCCCTAATATACCAGCTCTTCTATAATATCTTCTGCAGAAAGTATTAATTTCGCCCCATGTTGTATCAGTTCATTTGTTCCAGAGAAAAAAGGTGAAAGAATGCCGCCTGGTACTGCAAACACATCTCTTCCTTCTTGAACAGCAAAGTTAGCGGTAATGAGAGATCCGCTTTTACTTTTTGCCTCAATGACTAAAGTTGCACGGCTAATACCACTAATTATGCGATTTCTCATCGGAAAATGCCATCTTTCCGCTTTTGTGTGCGGTGGATACTCTGATAAAACAAGGTGATGACGAGACATTTGCTGAAATAAATGGCGGTTACTGTTTGGATACATATGAAAAAAACCACTTCCCAATACCCCAATTGTATGCCCACCTAAGTGCATAGCTACTTTATGAGCATGGGCATCAACTCCATTTGCTAAACCACTTGCGATAATAAATCCTTTTTTTATGAGTGTTGGAAAGATTTCTTCGATTACTCTCGCACCGTATTCAGTCATATTTCGGCTTCCGACAACAGATAGAATTGGTTTTTTATTTAATATAGACAAATCTCCTTTTGCATAAAGAAACCAAGGTGGCTGATACGTTTCCTTCAAAAGCTTAGGATAATTTTCATCCATTATAGAAATGATTTGTATATCGTTGTTCACATACTGTGAAAGTAGCTCTTCCATGTTTAAGGAATGAATTTCATCATTAATTTTTTTCCTTGTATCTGCAGTTAGAAAGTGAAAATAAGGGAGAGGTTTTTGTTGTTGAAAAGAGATAGAGGAAAGGGAAGGATCCGCTTTTACAATTTGATATAGTGTTTTCCACGACACAGAGCGACAATGATGAAGGGTGAGTAATTTAGTTGTCAACAAATCATGCATTATAACACACTCCTTTTTCTTAATTTTTAGTTAATTATTTTATTTAATAAAGTCCCCTTTATTGAAAAGGGGACTCTTTTATTAATTAATGCGTTTTACATTTATCATATAGATCTGTTTCTTTTAACACTTTAATAAGTGTTTCACCCATTACTGAAGGTGTGTCAGCTACTTGAATTCCACACTCGTTCATTACACGGATTTTTTCATCAGCTGTTCCTTTACCACCAGAGATAATCGCACCAGCATGGCCCATACGTTTTCCTGGAGGCGCTGTACGACCACCGATAAAGCCAACAACAGGTTTATTCATGTTCGCTTTTACCCACTCAGCAGCTTCTTCTTCTGCAGTTCCACCGATTTCACCAATCATGATAACTGCATAAGTTTCAGGGTCATTATTGAACTCTTTTAATACATCGATGAAGTTTGTACCATTAACTGGGTCTCCACCAATACCTACAGCAGTCGTTTGTCCAATTCCAGCTTCTGATAATTGGTGCACTGCTTCATAAGTTAATGTACCTGAACGTGAAACTACGCCCACATGACCTTTTTTGTGAATGTATCCTGGCATAATACCAATTTTACATTCGTCTGCTGTAATAACACCTGGACAGTTAGGTCCAACTAGACGCGTTTTCTTACCTTCCATGTAACGTTTCACTTTCACCATATCAAGTACTGGAATGTGCTCCGTAATACAGATAGCAAGATCTAACTCAGCATCCGTTGCTTCCATGATTGAATCTGCAGCAAAAGGTGCTGGAACATAGATAACAGATGCAGTTGCACCAGTTGCTTCAACAGCTTCTTTCACAGTATTAAAAACAGGTACACCTTCGACTTCCATGCCACCTTTACCAGGAGTCACACCGCCGACAATTTTAGTACCGTATTCAAGCATTTGTTTTGTATGGAATAGCGCAGTTGAACCAGTAATTCCTTGTACAATCACTTTTGTATCTTTATTAATAAATACGCTCATGTTTTTTTCTCCTTCCTGATTTCCGTATCTCAGAAATAATAACTAAGGCACAACGCCCATTATCATTTTTTTTCGTCATCTACCTATAGGTCTTATCCTACAAGTGATACGATTTTTTGCGCGCCGTCAGCCATAGAGTCTGCTGCAACGATTTCAACATCAGATTCAGCAAGAATTTTCTTACCTAAGTCCACATTTGTACCTTCTAAACGTACAACTAGAGGAACTTCTAATCCAACTTGTTTAGCCGCTTCAACAACACCTGTAGCAATAACATCACATTTCATAATTCCGCCAAAGATATTAACGAAAATACCTTTAACATTTTCATCAGAAAGGATAATTTTGAATGCTTCAGTTACTTTCTCAGCAGTCGCACCGCCCCCAACATCAAGGAAGTTTGCCGGATCGCCGCCATAATGCTTGATAATGTCCATTGTAGACATAGCAAGGCCCGCACCATTAACCATACAACCAATGTTGCCGTCAAGTGCGATATAGCTTAAGTCATATTTAGAAGCTTCAATTTCTTTTGTATCTTCTTCTTCTAAGTCACGCATTTCTAAAATGTCTTTACGACGATATAATGCGTTGCTATCGAAGTTTAATTTTGCATCAAGGGCCATTACTTTACCGTCCCCTGTTACAACTAATGGGTTAATCTCAGCAATTGAACAATCTTTTTCTACATATGCTTGATAAAGACCCATCATAAATTTAACAGCTTGGTTAACAAGCTTTGTAGGGATATTAATATTAAAAGCAATACGACGTGCTTGGAACGCTGTTAATCCAACAACAGGATCAATTTCTTCTTTGAAGATTTTCTCTGGAGTAGCTTCTGCTACTTCTTCAATTTCTGTTCCGCCTTCTTCAGAAGCCATTAGCGTTACACGTGAAGTTGCACGGTCTAAAACTAGTCCAACATAATATTCTTTTTGAATGTCGCAACCTTCTTCGATAAGCAAACGTTTTACTTCTTTTCCTTCTGGTCCTGTTTGGTGAGTAACAAGCGTTTTACCTAGAATTTCTTCAGCATATGTACGCACTTCTTCCAAGTTTTTAGCTACTTTTACTCCGCCAGCTTTTCCACGTCCACCTGCATGGATTTGCGCCTTTACAACACATACGTCTGTACCTAATTCTTTTGCGGCTTCTACTGCTTCTTCAACAGTGAATGCTACTTTACCATTTGGTACTGCAACCCCGTATTGTCTGAGGACTTCTTTTCCTTGATACTCATGTATATTCATTTCCCATCCTCCTAACTAACTCTTCAAAAAATTAGACTGCGTTTACATTTTATATAATGTGACAAAAGTTGTCTACAGTATTATCTGAAATATTCAATCCTCGGATTCGATACTTATTCAAAAAAAGCGCTTTAAGCCTTTATCTCATCGCATTTTTTCTATTTTAAAAAAATATTATTGTTTACAACTACTCCACCTTTTCAAAAAATTGAATAATTACAATACCCTTACTTTGGGGTACTGGTATTTGGAAAAGAATGACTATCGACTCAGTAAACGCACGCCATTATTTTACTCCTTTCGCCTTTCGGTCTACTTGATAAATAAACGCAAAAACTTCTGCAACTACTTGATATAGCTCTTCAGGTATTTTTTCATTCATATTTAATTTTCCTAGTACCTCTACTAACGAGGGATCTTCTTGAATGGGTAATTCATGCTGTTGTGCAACAGTTATAATATTTTCTGCAATGAGCCCTTTTCCTTTAGCAGAAACAACTGGTGCATCCATCTTTTCTGAGTATGATAGGGCAACCGCTTTTTTGGATCTTTGTCCATTCATATTCGCATATCAACACCTATTATTTGAATTGGATTGGTTGTATCCTTCTTTTCCTCTTTCATTTTACTTGTTATTTCAGAAAAACTAATTTTCGTTAATTGGTAATTCATTTCGTTCAATTTACTTTTAATCAGCTCTTCAAATGGCTTCGTATCTGGAAGCAGTCTTGTATTTTCAATTGATAGATTCATCGTGATTACTCTGTTTTGAATCTGCAATTTTATAAAGGTTTCTCCCAATGTTTCCATATTTAAATGAAATAGGACCCGACAGAAACTTGGATCAATCTCTCCATTCTTTTTACTTTTACCTGACCACTGCATTGAAAGAAGTTTACTAAATGGGCCTAGTGGAAATGGCAACTGCAGGGCAAAATGTGAGAGTCCATCTGTATCAGAAGAAAGTAACTGCATGCCAGTGATTTTATTTAATAACTCTTTTGCAGCTTCAGTCAGTGCAGGTTGCTGAATATCTTTGAGCAACTGTAATATTAGCGGTTTAATAGCATGAATGTTTATATGCTGCTTTTCATTCATTTGCTGTTCATATGTTAAACCGAATAAAGCTAATATTTGCTTTAGTTCACCCTTTATCATCACTGGCGTATGTAATTGCTGCCTGGTTTCTTCCGCTATATTATACAATAGCTGTTGTGTTTTTGAATAAGCGCTTTTATTTAAGGTTTCTAGCACTTGAAGTTGTTCATTTAAACGTGAATAAATATTTATAAGTGGTGATGAAGTTTGCTTGATGGGAGTTGACGAATGATCATATAATTTCGCCAGACCATCCTTTATTAAACTTGTTATCTGGTTAGCATTTAAAGGCAAAGTGATTTCTCCATTTTTTATGCTAGCTTGTAACTTAGTACCACTCTCCCACGCAAATGAGAAAGCGTGATTTAATTTTGTTAATGTGAGCAAAAAAGGGGCCGTTTGTTTTTGTATACCCCTGCTTTGTATATCTTGTAAAAGGGTTAATATTGCTTTATTTTTTTCATCTGATCTGGTATATAACAGTTGCTGAATGATTTGTTCTTCACTGCTTTTCGGTGAAAATACACCTAACTTTTGTAACAAGGAGAAACTTTCTTTTGCTTGAACGCTATTTTTCAACCAGCCATCCATTAAACTAGTTAACATTTTATCGTTGAATAGATGGTTAAATTTAGTTAATAAGTGATCAAGTGTTTGAGCTGTTTCGTTATTGAGATAGGGCGTAAGCTTATGCTGAAGATTGTTTATGGCAAACGTGATTGTTCGCTCATTTTTAATGCTATGTACGGCGTTGAAAACATCTTTAGTTAATGGCAATCTTCTATCTAGAAGTGTTTTAAATACAGCAATATCTTGTTTTGTATCACCCGTCATCCAAAGAGTAAATGATTTTACAAGCGATTGATTAAGCGGAATCTCTCGACTTTGAAACCATTTAACGAGCTTAAGCTTTTCTTGTGTAACCTTTATTCCCATCGTTTGTAGAATCGCTTGTGGTGATATGCCTTTTAAAAATTGATTTTCATCGATAATTTGTAAGTGAATGCCCTCACCATTTTTTTGCACCACAAACCAAATATCACTATTGTTGATAAGATTAATTGAGGTTTTCGCAAAAATCTTCTGGGCCCCTATTTGAATTTCAGCCATGTTTTCCTCATTCACCTTTAAAACTTTGCCCTTTAGCAATTGCCCTGGCCGCAACATGAGAGGCTGGTTTTTTATTTGATCTCTTGAAACCAGCGTTAATTCATTCACTTCCACTAACCCTATCCCCTTCTTTTGTCAATTAGAAAATCCTTAACTGGCGCAAAGCTACGGCGATGAATCGGAGATATTCCTGTTTCTTCAATTGCACGTAAATGTTCCTTTGTACCGTAGCCCATATTATTCGCAAATCCATAGGCAGGATATTGTTTATCATAATCTTTCATCAAGCTGTCACGTTCTACTTTTGCTACAACTGAGGCAGCAGCAATACTAATACTCTTGCTATCACCCTTTATGATTGATTCACTCGGATAAGGTGTGTTTAATTTAACGGCATCAATAAGCAAAAAATCAGGTTGCGTTTGCAAACGATTGATCGCATTCATCATCGCTTTTTTTGATGCCTCTAAAATATTCATTGTATCAATCTCATGATGATCAATCATACATGTTGAAACAGCAGTCGCTTCTTCCATAATTCTTTCATAATAATACAAGCGTTTCTCTTCAGAGAGTTTTTTTGAGTCATCAATACCTATAAGCTGAATGTTCTCAGGTAAAATAACGGCGGCGGCTACAACCGGTCCAGCTAACGGACCTCGCCCTACCTCATCTACCCCGGCAATCAAACGATAACCTTCACTATGAAATCGCTTTTCATATTTTTGCATGCACTCGTACTTCTTTAGTAATGCCCCTCGTTTTTCTATTTGCTTATCCCAGCGTCCTAATGCTTTTTGCACGCCTTTTCTTTCATCTAATCTTAATGTTTTTATGTATTCATTTTCTATATCACTATTCTTTAATAATTGCTCTATTTCTTTAATCGATTTCATGTTTGCATTCTCCTATTTCATCGACAGATTGGTCAAATTCTTAAATACTTGCATTCATAGACGAAAAAATAAAGGCCTATGATTAAGACCTTTATAAATCGGATAATGTACTAACTATATTCTTCTTTTTCGTTCATTGAACACATTACTCTTCATCTATTATATCTTTTGGACTTTCTAATGTTAAGCGCCCAAATTTTTCTGAGCGGAACTCTCTAATAATTAGCTCTGTCACCTTATCATAATCAACCGTACCACCGCTCACTAGACAGCCTCTTTTTTTGCCAATTTCATCGAATAGTTCTACGATTTCTTCAGGAAGCTCATTCAATTGATACCTTTCTACTAACTTCTCTGGGTAGTGTTCTTTCAAAAACCTTAGGGCATAAACAGCAATATCTTGTAAGTTTAAAATCGTATCTTTAATCGCACCAGTTAATGCAAGCTTTAAACCAATTTCTTGGTCTTCGAATTTCGGCCATAAAATCCCCGGCGTATCGAGTAGCTCCATCTCTTTTCCAACTTTAATCCAACTTTGCGCCTTCGTAACACCAGGTTTATTACCTGTTTTAGCGATATTCTTCTTTGCTAAGCGGTTGATTAAAGTTGACTTACCTGCATTTGGTATACCGACTATCATCGCTCGTATGGCTCTCGGTCTTATACCCTTTGCTCTTTGCTTGTCGAATTTCTCTTGAAGTAATTGTTTTGCTGCCAGAGTAATCTCCTTCATGCCCTGGCCATCTTGTGAATTGATACTAATTGCTGTTAGCCCTTTGCTTTTAAAATAGTCAATCCACTGTTTTGTGAGTATAGGATCTGCCATATCTGCTTTATTAAGCAATACTAGCCTTGGCTTTTGTTGAATAATCTGTTCAATCATTGGATTTCGTGAGGATAGAGGAATCCTTGCATCAACCAATTCAAAAATAATATCGACTAACTTTAACTTCTCTGTTACTTCTCGTCTAGCTTTCGCCATATGTCCTGGAAACCATTGTATTGTCATTACTTATCATCACCTTTATATTCACATTTCAAATTTACGCTTTATTAAGCATTAAATTAAACTACTACTAGGTACTAAAAAAACACAATCATGGCGCTTGTTTTAGAAAAGGGTAACCCTATTCTTTAGTTAAGAGAAATCAATCACTCATCTTAAGCGCCATATTGTGTTTTAGATGTTATCATGCAAATCTACTTAATTAATCTAATATCCTCAATCGGCCAATAAATAATTCCAGCAGTTCCTAATACATCTTCCATAGGAACTGGGCCAATATGACGGCTATCTTTACTAAAACGGCGATTATCACCCATCACAAACAAATGGCCTTCAGGCACTGTTTCTTGGCCGATTTTCTCTTCTAGAGTAAATGGCTCTGTTAATGGACCGTCAGCTACTTGTTGCTTATATTCGTCCAGATATGGCTCCTCATAAGGTTCCCCATTTACGTATAATGTATCATCCTTATATTCAATTTTGTCTCCAGGTAAACCAATGACCCTTTTAATATAATCTTTATTTTCTGGTGCATGAAAAACAATGATATCAAACCGATCAGGCTCTCCAATTTTATAACTGAATTTATTGACAATCATACGGTCTTGATCATGCAGTGTTGGCATCATTGATAATCCGTCTACCACTATCGGTGCAAAAAGAAAATATCTAATAATTGCTGCTAGCAAGACGGCGACAACTAATGCCTTTGTCCATTCCCATAATTCACTTTTCTTCTTAGCCATCGTTTCCCCACCATTCTTTCTCTTTTAAAAGCATAGCCACTTATACAGTTTCGTTTTTATTCTCTCGATCATTGACATACTCTTATTTTATACATAAAAGAAGTAGACGATGCAACTATACAATGAACTATTGTTTGATTTAGTAGAATCAAACTGCTTCTTAACTTTACCAATACTGAAAAAACAGCTTATAAGTATGTTATTATCATATCAGAAATGAGAAATATGTATAGAAAAAGAGCTTGTAAAAATACAAGCTCTCCTTTCTTCATTTTAACTAAGGTAAAATAAGTTGAACTAATATACCTTTTGTTAAACGGATTATCGAATTTCTTTAATACGAGCTTTTTTACCACGTAGGTTACGTAGGTAGTAAAGTTTCGCACGACGGACTTTACCGCGACGAATTACTTCAAGCTTCGCAATTTTAGGTGTGTGTACAGGGAATGTACGCTCTACGCCTACACCGTAAGAAATCTTACGAACTGTGAAAGTTTCGCTAATTCCACCACCACGACGCTTAATCACAACTCCTTCGTATACTTGGATACGCTCACGAGTTCCCTCTACGATACTAACGTGTACACGTACAGTATCACCAGGACGGAATTCAGGTAGATCCGAACGAAGTTGTTCTTGAGTGATTTCTTGAATTAATTTATGCATCGTTTTCAACTCCTCCCAAGACGCTCATGCAAACCATTTGTGTTTCAGCGGAACATCGTTATCAGACAAAAGGCTTTTTAACAAGCCCAAGTCACAAAGATTATAATACCATATCATACGGAGAACATCAATGTTAAATCTGTTCTTTTTTTATTTCTTCTAACCAAGTCTTTTCTTGATCAGTCAAATCTATGTGTTCAAGTAAATCAGGGCGACGTTGATACGTTCGCTTTAACGATTCCCTCTGTCGCCATTGTTCAATATGAAGATGATTTCCTGAAGTTAATACGTCCGGGACTTTCAATCCTCGAAAATCAGCTGGTCGCGTATAATGAGGGTGTTCAAGCACCCCTGTACTAAAGGAATCTTTCATATGTGACTCTTGGTTTCCTAAAACATTAGGTAATAACCTTACCACACTGTCAATGACAACCATAGCTCCTAATTCTCCACCTGTTAATACATAATCACCAATGGAAATTTCATCAGTTACAATATGTTCACGAATCCGTTCATCATAACCTTCATAATGTCCACATATAAAAATAAGATGCTCACTTTCGGCAAGCTCTTCAGCCTTTTTCTGTGTATACCTTTCACCTTGAGGACATAGAAGAATAACGCGAGGATTGGTATCACTTTTACTCTTTATATCACTGACAGCATCAAAAATCGGCTGTGGTTTTAATACCATACCCGCTCCGCCACCATAGGGATAGTCATCGACTGTTTGATGTTTATTATCCGAATATTGCCTAAAGTTTACTACATTATAGGATGCAGCACCTGCATCACTTGCTTTTTTTAAGATAGAGTGACCGAATACACCTGTAAACATTTCTGGAAATAGAGATAGTACATCTATTTTCATTATAATAGCCCTTCTAACAAATCGATCATAATCTTCTTATCGGTGATATTTACTTCCTTTACGACATCAGCGATATAAGGAATGAGGATTTCTTTTTTCTGCTTACCTTTAATCACCCAAACATCATTCGCACCTGGTGAAAGAATTTCTTTAATTTCGCCAAGCTCTTCGCCATCCATCGTATAGACTGTACATCCAATGATTTCGTGATAATAAAACTCGTCTTCTTCTAATTCACTCAATTGCGATTCATTTACTTTTAAAATGCCACCTTTAAGCTGTTCAGCTTCTTGCATACCAAAGACCTCTTCAAAAGTAAGTAAATCAAAAGACTTATGTGTGCGGTGGGATGAGACGGTTAATTCTCTCCCTTGTTTATTATCAGGCATAAATAAAGTCAATTTATTTCCTGGTGAATAGCGTTCTTCTGTAAAATCTGTTCGAGAAATGACGCGAACTTCACCACGTACACCATGGGTATTTACAATTTTACCGACATTAAACCATGTTTCCATTTTCATACTCACCTCTAGCGGATATCGTCAACTCGTCCATCTTTTATGATAATCGTTTTGCCTTTTTCGACCTCTTCCCAATTATCTCCCTTTTCGATGGTTATTAACGATTGAACTTCTTTTTCTTTTAATTCACTTCCAAGTGGAAGCATATGTAACTGCTCTATTTGAAAATCAAGTAATTTCATTTTTTCATTTCTTGATTCTATTTCTTTATCAAAAAAAGAGCGAAGATGGCCAGTTTGGGCCTTTTGATTCTTCTCCCATTTTTTCATTTCAAATTTAAATTGATCACATTCTTTTTGCAGTTGCTGTTTCTTCCATTCATAGTTATTTAATAATTCCTGTTTACTCGTTTCAGTTAAAACTTGTTTCACAGTAACCGTTTGAATAATTTGCAAGATTAACCAGCCTCCATTCAATAATAGAATGTGCATATTTTTCTTAATGGTGAAAAAAGGAGGGTCTCCCCTCCTTTCTCATTTTTGTTTATTCAGCTATATCGATAGGATCGATTATTTAATTTCTAAGAAAATCTTTTTTTCTTGAGAAGTACCTGCTGCATAAACAACAGTTCTTATCGCCTTTGCAATGCGCCCTTGCTTCCCAATTACCTTCCCCATGTCATTCTTGTTGACAGAAAGCAAATAGGTCACCGCTCGTTTTTCTTCACGAATACTCACTTGAATATCTTCAGGAAAATCAACCAGGGGCTTCACAATTGTCTCGATAAGGTCCTTGATCATCAGTTAATCACTTATTTTGCATGCTTTGCATTATGGAATTTTTCCATAATACCAGCATTTGAGAATAAGTTACGAACTGTATCAGACGGTTTAGCACCATCTTGTAACCATTTAAGCGCTAGTTCTTCATTGATATCAACACTTGCTGGTTGAGCAACTGGGTTATAAGTTCCTACAGTTTCAATGAAACGTCCATCACGTGGTGAACGAGAATCAGCTACTACAATACGATAGAAAGGAGATTTTTTAGCTCCCATACGTTTTAAACGAATTTTTACTGCCATTTTTAAAGCACCTCCGAATAGTTTCACACAAGATAGTATATTATCAGATACTACCCTGTTTTGTAAAGGTTTTTTTCTTTACATAGTATTTTTTTATTAAAAAGGATTAAAAGGAAGCTTTAAACCGCCCTTTTTCTTCCCTTTTTGTTGCATTCCTGACATCTGTTTCATCATTTTTTTCATTTCTTCAAACTGCTTCAGTAAGCGATTGACCTCAGGAACCGTTCTTCCACTACCTCTTGCAATTCGTTTTCTTCTACCTGCATTAATAATCTCAGGCTGACTTTTTTCTTCTTGTGTCATTGATTGAATAATGGCTTCAACATGGGCAATTTGTTTATCATCAATTTTTAAGTTATTCAGCCCTTTTACCTTGTTTGCACCAGGCATCATCTTTAATAATTCATCGAGCGGACCCATCGTCTTCACTTGACCAAGTTGCTCGAGAAAATCATCAAGTGTGAACGAAGCCGTACGCATTTTCTTTTCTAGCTCTTTCGCTTTTTCCTCATCTACATTGGCTTGCGCCTTTTCAATAAGTGAAAGCACATCTCCCATACCTAAAATTCTTTGGGCCATTCTTTCTGGATGAAAAGCTTCAATTGCATCTAACTTCTCACCAAGACCAATAAATTTAATAGGTGTTTCGGTGACTGAGCGAATAGATAGTGCCGCTCCACCACGGGTATCACCATCTAACTTAGTTAATACCACTCCAGTGAGGCCAAGCTGTTCGTTAAAGCTAGACGCTACATTGACTGCGTCTTGTCCCGTCATTGCATCTACTACAAGGAAGATTTCATCTGGGTTCGTTAAGTCTTTTACATCTTTAAGCTCATTCATCAGGGATTCATCGACATGTAAACGACCAGCTGTATCGATAAGCACATAATCATGATGGTCTTCCTTCGCTTTAGCGATAGCTTGTTTGGCAATTTCAACAGGACTAACTTGATCTCCTAAGGAAAACACAGGCATATTAATTTGCTTACCCAATGTCTCTAATTGCTTAATTGCCGCTGGTCGATAAATATCAGCTGCCACTAACATTGGATTACGGTTATATTTCTTCCTTAATAAGTTTGCAAGTTTTCCTGTCGTTGTCGTTTTACCTGCCCCTTGTAATCCAACCATCATGATGACAGTTGGTGGACGATTGCTAACAGCGATTTTACTTTGCTCGCCGCCCATAAGCTCTGTTAATTCTTCTTTAACAATTTTGATGACTTGTTGCCCTGGAGTCAGACTTTTCATTACATCTTGTCCGACAGCACGTTCGCTTACCTTTTTGACGAATTGTTTAACTACTTTAAAGTTAACATCGGCTTCTAGTAACGCTAAGCGAACTTCACGCATCATTTCCTTTACATCCGCTTCACTTACTTTTCCTTTTCCACGGATTTTTTGAATTGTATTCTGCAGTCGGTCGGCTAAACCTTCAAATGCCATGCACGCCGCCTCCTAATCTAATTTCTCAAGCTCTTCCAGCAAAGCTGCATATTGCTCTTTTGAGCTTTCTGGTTGAAAATTACTCTTTAATTTTGCAATAATTTTAGCGCGCTCTTGAAATTTATGAAACAATAATAACTTTTCTTCGTATTCCTCAAGCATCGCTTCTGTTCGCTTTATGTTATCATAAACTGCCTGACGGCTCACGTGATACTCTTCTGCAATTTCACCTAAGGAGTAGTCATCAAGATAATAAAGGGACATATAGCTGCTTTGTTTTGGTGTTAACAACGATTGATAGAAATCATATAAATAATTCATTCTCGTTGTTTTTTCAAGCATCTCTAAACCCCCTTGTTAAGTGAAAAGCCTTTACAATGTAAAGTTTACCTATCACACACTAAATTGTCAAGCATAGACTGACTTTTAAGAAAGACAACTTACTACGCTCAAATTGAAGAAATCAAATTAGTAGACAAGCTTCTGTCAATTTCAAGACAAGATGACATTAAATAAAGCTCATTGCTTTTTAGCAATGAGCTTGTTTCTTAATCTTCTGCTTCAACCATTTCAGCAAATAATCCATACACGTATTGTTCGGCATTGAATGTTTGTAAATCATCCATTTTCTCACCTAAACCAACTAATTTTACTGGGATTTCCAACTCATTACGAATGGCCAAGACGATGCCACCTTTAGCTGTTCCGTCTAATTTCGTTAAAACAATACCTGTTACATTTGTCGCTTCTTTAAACGTTTTCGCTTGGACCATTGCGTTTTGCCCCGTTGTCGCATCTAAAGCTAAAAGTACTTCATGAGGCGCACCTGGCACTTCCCGTTCAATGACACGTTTTACTTTTTCAAGTTCTTTCATTAAATTCACTTTATTTTGCAGACGACCAGCGGTATCACAAATAAGCACATCTGCTTTTCTTGACTTTGCTGCCTGAACAGCATCAAACATCACGGCAGCAGGGTCAGAACCTGCCCCTTGCTTAATTACTTCAACACCGACTCTATCGCCCCATACTTCAAGTTGTTCAATTGCCCCCGCACGGAACGTATCCCCCGCAGCTAACATGACCTTTTTTCCTTCACCTTTGAGCTTATGAGCAAGCTTTCCTATTGTCGTTGTTTTTCCCACACCATTGACGCCGACAAACAACATAACCGTTAGACCATCTTCTTGAATATTTAAATCACTAGAGGATTCGCCTGCTCTTTCATAAATATCAATTAATTTTTCAGAAATAACTGCATGGACCTCTTTTGGATCTTGAATATTTTTTCTTTTCACTTCCATCTTTAATTCTTCTACTAATGTCATGACAGTATCAAAACCAACATCTGCTTGGATAAGAATTTCCTCTAATTCTTCAAAGAAATCTTCATCCACTTTCCGATACCTTGCAACTAAATCATTAACTTTGCCAGAGAAATTATCTCTTGTCTTTGATAATCCGTCTTTAAATTTCTCTGTTACAGTATCCGTTTGTGAAGTGATTTTTTCTTTCAACCTCTTAAAAAAACTCATTTTCTTATCTCCAATCTGCTAATAATTACTTTCCAATATGTATGGATAAGCCCCACTAACGAATGACTAATGGGACTTATCTAAGTTAATTCATCGCCATCTCTTTTGTTTCTTCAAGCCTTACAGATACCATTTTTGAAACGCCTGATTCTTGCATCGTAACACCATACAATACATCCGCTTCCTCCATTGTTCCTTTTCTGTGTGTAATCACAATGAACTGTGTTTCATGGCTATAGTTCCTTAAATATTTCGCATAGCGGTGCACATTTGCTTCATCTAACGCTGCCTCTACTTCATCCAAAATACAGAATGGGACAGGTCGCACTTTTAATATAGAAAATAATAGCGCAATCGCAGTTAAAGCTCTTTCTCCACCAGATAATAGCCCTAGGTTTTGTAACTTCTTACCTGGTGGTTGTGCTACAATCTCAATACCCGTATTTAATAAGTCCTCTGGATTTGTAAACTTAAGATCTGCTCGCCCTCCACCAAATAATGATTGAAAAACAGATTCAAAATGGAAACGGATTCCTTCAAATGTTTCTTGAAATCTCCTTTTCATTTCCACATCCATTTCGTCAATTACTTGGAAAAGCGTGTCTTTTGCAGCTAGTAAATCGTTCTGCTGTTCTAATAAAAACTCGTAACGTTCTGATACACGTTCATATTCATCAATGGCACCTAAATTAACCGTGCCAAGTTCATCTATTGCCAATTTGATTAACTTTACCTTTTTGCGGGCATCCTCCACATCGATACTTAGTGGGAACGACTCTTTCGCTGCTTCATATGAGAGCATATACTCTTCACGCAAATGCGTTAACCGGGTCTCTAACTCGACGTCTAAACGATTAATTTTTACTTCGAGGTCTTTTAATCCTTCTACTCTTCCTTTATGAAGACGTTTTAACTCTTTTAACTCCACTTCGATATCTTCAAGTACTGTTTGCAATGAAAATCTTTCTTCTCTTCGTTTAGCGATGAGTTCAATCGTTTGCTTCTTATCTTCACGCTTTCTCATTGCTTCTTCTTCGAGATGTTGTTCTCCTGAGGAATTATTCGTCATTTCTGATGATAATAACTGCAAATCATCTATAACCAGTTGCAATTTCTCTTCTGTGTCTGCTTTTTCTGAGACGATGGAACGCAATCGATCTTGTGCAGATTTTAGTTGCTCACTTTTAGAAGCAAATTGCACCTTTAATTCGTTTATTTCTTCTTGTAAACTTTCTTTTGACGTTTGTTGTACATTTTTTAATTGCGTTAATTCTTTAATTTGGTTATCTAATGAGATGATTTCTTCAGCATAATTTCGCAGTATTTCCGTTAATTCTTTTTCTCGATTCACGAAGCGGTTTTTCTCTTCAACAAATTGCGCCTTATCTAGGTCATATAAAGAAAGACGATCATTTACTCTCTTCTCTTCATACTCCAAATCTTTAAGGAGACTAAGGCGGCTTTGCTCTTGTTCGCGTAATTGTTCACCTTTTTGTTTGAGCGTTTCTAATAGATGCTCAGCATCTTTGAACTGTTGCTTCATTTTCTTCACACGTGCTTCAAGCTCTTTTGTTTGCAGATCCATATGTGTGATTTTATCGTTCAAATCATCTAGCTCATTTTTTCTACTTAATATCGATGACTTGTTTTGTTTAACCGCTCCGCCTGTCATTGAACCACCAGGATTAACGATATCACCATCTAGTGTGACTATTCGCACGCGATATCCTAATAACTTGGCTAATGTATTAGCTCCTTTTAAATCGCTAGCAATTATTACGTTGCCTAGTAAGCTTTCAATAGCAGAAGCATATTTCGAATCATATTGTAGTAAAGAAGCCGCCGTCCCTATGTACGCTTCGTGTTCTTTCACTATTTTTAATTGTGCTTCATTCAATGATTTCTTTTTTAACACATCAAGTGGCAAGAAAGTCGCTCTCCCGTAGGATTGACTCTTTAAATATTGAATCGCCTTTCGTCCATCAGATTCTGTCTGCACAACAATATGCTGCATTGCCGCACCTAACGCAACTTCCATTGCAGTTTGATATTCTTTAGGAACTTCAATTAACTCCGCCACTGCTCCTTCAATACCACTCAGGCGGTTGTTTCTTTCTTTCAGTACTTCTTTCACACCTTGGAAAAACCCAGAATAATCTTCTTTCAACTCTTCCAACATTTCTTTTCTAGATTGTGCTTGTTGAAGAAATTGGATAGCTTGATAATATTTCTTTTCGTCCTTTTCATATGTTTGTTGCAATACTTCATATTCTTTTTGCTTTTGCCTATATTGATGGATATGGTTGTCTAATTGTGTTTTAATCGCGTCATGATCATGCAATAACTCCGCTTTACGCTCGAGTAATGCTTCTCTTTCCTCAATATATCGACTATTATCACCGATCAACTTTTCTTCACGAGTCGCTTGTTGCGTAAGTTGTTTTTGCAACATTTGCTGTTCATTCTTTGCTGCTGCTTCAGTATTTAAAAGGTCGATATACTCACTTTTTAAGTTCTCAATTTGTTCATCAATATCAACGCTATATAACTTCAACTGCTCTAACTTTTCAGCTAGGTGTTTTTCATAAGTAGCAGCATCAGACTTTAAAGTAAGTGTTGATTGTTCTTGTTCTCGTTTTATCTTCTTAAGTTCCTCTACACGTAAGGTAAGTTCTTCTTTGCTTTTTTGTAGTTGTTCTTTATTTTGTGAAGCATTTTTCTTTCTTTCCTTGAGTACTTCTTTACGACCTTCAAGTTTTTCTAATGCTTCACTGGCATGTAGGAGCACTTCTTGTAATTCATTGACTGATTCATCCAATGCGACTGTGCGGTCTCTCACATCAGCAATTTTCGCTTCCTTCATTTGTACCTCTGTTGAAAGGGCCATTTCTTGCTGTTGCTGTTGATCAAAATCATTCGAGTGTTGCTCCCATTTTTTATGCAAATCCTCTATTTCATAAACGGTTAAACCGACTTCGAACTGTTCAAGTTCCTCTTTTTGTTGTAAATAATCTTTGGCAATAGAAGCTTGCATCTTCAACGGTTCAACTTGGGTCTCTAATTCGTGCAGAATATCATTTACCCTATTAAGATTATCTTTCGTTTCAGTTAGTTTGACTTCTGCCTTCTTTTTACGTGTTTTATATTTTAAAACGCCTGCAGCCTCTTCAAAAATTGTTCTTCTTTCTTCTGGCTTACTATTAAGAATCTCCTCTACTCTGCCTTGGCTAATAATCGAAAATGCTTCTCTTCCTAGCCCCGAATCCATAAACAAATCAACAATATCCTTTAATCTACAAGGCTGTTTGTTAATTAAATATTCACTATCTCCCGAACGAAAAACTCTTCTTGTTACACTAACTTCACTGTATTCTAGTGGTAAAAATTGATCATGGTTATCTAGCGTTAATGTGACTTCTGCATAGTTTAAAGGTTTGCGCGTGTCACTTCCTGCAAAAATAACATCACCCATTTTCACGCCACGTAACGATTTAGCTGATTGTTCCCCTAATACCCAACGGATGGCATCAGTAATATTACTTTTACCACTTCCATTAGGGCCAACAACTGCAGTTACACCAGTAACAAAATCAACTGTTACTCGTTCAGCAAAAGATTTAAAACCGACGATATCGAGTTGCTTTAAAAACAAAATCCTGCTCCTCCCTTACTAAATCTTTTTCATCTTTGTAAAGATTTAGTTCACATGGTTTTTAAGCACTTCTAATGCCATTTGTGCTGCATGTTGTTCCGCTTGTTTTTTTGAACGACCTGTACCAGTTCCTAGTTCTTCACCATTAAGGTAAACTGTTGACTCAAACTCACGATTATGAGCCGGTCCCTTTTCCTGTAGAATCTTATATTCAATCATTCCCGCTGAATCTCTCTGCACTAATTCTTGTAATTGGCTTTTAAAATCCATCACATGAGAAAATGCGCCCGAGTCTATTTTAGGAAATACATATTTTTCTAAGAAGCAAACAACAACATCAATCCCTTGGTCTAAATACAGCGCCCCGATAAAGGCTTCAAATACATCAGCTAATAGGGCTGGGCGCATTCTTCCCCCCGTCATTTCTTCTCCTTTTCCTAGTAAAACGTATTTACCGAAATCTCTTTCATTAGCAAATTCTACTAAGGAAGGTTCACATACGACCGCTGCTCTTAATTTTGTTAATTCTCCTTCACTCATCATCGGATACTTAATATAGAGAAATTTGGATACTGTTAATTCCAATACAGCATCTCCTAAAAATTCGAGTCTTTCATTATCTTCATGAGGCTTTCTTCGATGCTCATTCACATATGAAGAATGAGTAAAAGCTTGTCTTAATAATTTTTCGTTTTTAAATTCAATTTCTAATACTTGTTGTAATTCTTTAAACTTCTTTTCATCCGCACGTTTTCTTTTCTCTTTTTCTTTATAATTACGCATTTTAACAGCCACCTTGTACCTTTAAATAAATTTATCCAAAAATGGTGATAACCACATACATTGTCTACCATTATTAAACGTGGTTCCCCTTTTACTGATGACAAATCTTATCTTTTTTTATATACATTATTCTCTCTTAGTTTAAGCAATTTTACATAAAAACACAAAGAAACTTGGCAGAAAGAATTCTTAACCAAGTTTAAAGCGCTAATGAAGGTTAATCTGGATGTACTTACTGTCCGTCACTACCTGAAAACTCCCAAGTCACGGCGGACAATAAGCACAAAAGTAACATCTGACTCATTAACTGCTATTTATATAGAAAGATTGAGTGAGGGATATCCCTCACTCATACTTATCCAACGATTAGTTTTTTGCTTTTATGTAATTTACAGCGTCACCCACTGTTACAATTTTTTCAGCATCATCGTCAGAGATTTCCATATCAAACTCATCTTCTAATTCCATTACTAGTTCAACAACATCTAGGGAATCAGCACCAAGATCATCTTTGAAAGACGCTTCTTCTTTTACTTCTGCCTCATCAACACCAAGACGATCAACAACGATTTTTGTTACACGTTCTAATACTTCTGCCATGCTTGTTCACCTCCCCTCAAGATATTATAGATGAAAGTTAATAAATACGAAAGATGTTTTTCGCAAATGCAACAATCACGTCGTCTTATCTCTCTCATTTTTATGTAAACCCTTTGAAAGGATCTACTAATTACATATACATACCGCCATCAACATGCAAAGTTTGACCAGTCATATACTTACTATCTTCAGAAGCAAGGAAGTTAACTACTTTTGCAATATCTTTTGGCTCGCCGAATGTTGCCAGTGGAATATTAGCGAGCATTTGCTCTTTAATTTCCGCATTTAATTCATCGGTCATTTCTGTCGTAATAAACCCAGGTGCAATCGCATTAACCGTAATGCCTCTCGATGCTAATTCTTTTGCTGTTGTTTTAGTTAAGCCGATAACACCGGATTTAGCAGCAACATAATTTGCTTGTCCTGGATTTCCAGTTGTGCCAACAATGGAAGAAATATTAATAATGCGTCCGCTCCGCTGTTTCATCATTTGTCTTGATACAGCCTTGGTGCACAAAAATACCCCTTTAAGATTGGTATTAATGACAGCGTCCCATTCATCTTCCTTCATTCTCATCAATAGGTTATCCTTCGTAATACCTGCATTATTCACTAAAATATCAATACGCCCAAAATGGTCGATGACTGTTTTAATCATATTTGAAACCGATTCACTATTAGAGACATCACACTGAACAGCAAATGCTTCCGACCCTAACGATTTAATTTCATCAACTACTTCGTTGGCTTTCGCCTCACTACCCGCATAATTGACAGCTACTTTTGCCCCTTCTCTGGCAAGCTCTAAAGCTATTTCCCTACCAATCCCTCTAGAAGCACCTGTTACAATGGCAATTTTACTTGATAACTTCATTTTGCTGCCTCCTTTATGGCTTCAATGGTTGACTCAATGGACTTACTATCAGAGATAGCATAAAGCTGAACATTGCGGTCTACCTTTTTGACAAGACCTGATAAAACCTTTCCAGGTCCAATTTCAATAAAGGTATCTACACCTAAAGCAAGAAGCTTCCTCACAGAATCCTCCCAAAGAACAGGTGAATATAATTGTTGCAATAGCTTTTCTTTAATTTCTCCAGACGCAGTTATTGGTGTTGCTGAGACATTCGCAATCACTGGCACACTGGCATCCTGTAATTTGATTTCATCTAATACGCTTAAGAGGCGATCAGCTGCTGGTCTCATCAGTTGTGAATGGAATGGACCGCTTACTTCTAATGGTAATACTCTTTTCGCACCGGCTGTTTTCGCTTCTACGCCAGCTAGTTCTACACCTTGTTTTGTACCGGAAATGACAATTTGTCCAGGTGAATTCAAATTGGCTAATTGTACGGAATGGCCAGATTCCGTAATCTTAGCGGTAATTGCTTGCAGTGCTTCTCTTTCCATCCCAAGAACTGCGGCCATTGTCCCTTCACCATTAGGAACAGCATCTTCCATAAATTCACCACGTTTATGAACAGCATAAACACCGTCAGTAAAAGAAATGGCTCCTGCTGCAACAAGTGCTGAATATTCTCCTAAACTATGACCGGCAACATAATCTGCTGTAATGCCCGATTGTTTGAATGCTTCTAAAACCGCCATACTTGTTGTTAACAATGCCGGTTGAGCATTCATCGTTTGCGTCAACTTTTCTTGTGGGCCTTCGAAAATAAGTTGTGAAAGAGGGTATCCTAATCGTTCATCAGCTTGTTTAAATAAGTTTAAAACGTTCTCATTTTCATCAGCTAGTGATTTCCCCATTCCAACAGTTTGTGAACCTTGTCCTGGAAAAACAAATGCAATTTTCCCCATATTATCTGCCTCCCATTATGATTGAATTTCAAGCGCCGCTTTAACTTTTTCAGCTACTTCATGCTCTACCATAATTCTAGTCTGCTTTACAGCACTGTACAAAGCATTGCGATCAGACGATCCATGCGCTTTAATAACTGGAGCCTTTAGACCAAACAATGCTGCTCCACCGTATTCCGAGTAGTCCATTTTCCCTTTCAACTCTTTTAAATCCGGCTTCAATACTGCTGCAGCTAGTTTCGATTTCATATTGCTTGTCATTGCCGCTTTCAGCATTTTAAACAGACTCATGGCTGTCCCTTCAATAGTCTTTAATACCATATTGCCAGTAAAGCCATCGGTCACTACCACATCTGCTACGCCATTTAATAAATCACGCGCTTCGACATTTCCAATAAAGTTGATATCAGCTTGTTGCAAACTAGTAAAAGTACCCTTTGTTAGTTCGGTTCCTTTTTTCTCCTCTGTACCAATATTCAACAAACCAACTCTAGGGTTCTTAATTCCTCGTACCTTCTCTGCATAAATCGACCCCATCAAGGCATACTGCGTTAAATGCTCAGGTTTCGCATCGACATTTGCTCCTACATCTAAAAGTAAGAAACCTTCTCCTCCTACGGTTGGTAAAGTAGGGGCTAATGCTGGTCTTTCAATTCCGTCAATTCTCCCAACTACAAATAATCCAGCAGCCATTAACGCTCCAGTATTACCTGCAGATATACATGCATCAGCCTTGCCATCTGCAACAAGTTGTGCTGCTAATACCATTGATGCTTGTTTTTTTCTTCTAACTGCGCGAACAGGTTCATCTGTGCCCAAAATCATTTCATCCGTATGAAGCACTTGTATTCTATCATCATTTGATGTTAAATATTTTCTAATCTCATCTTCATTACCTACTAAAGTAATTTCAATATCATCGAAGTCTAACGCGGCCTTCATCGCACCATGAACAATTTCCTCTGGTGCATTGTCACCACCCATTGCATCTATTGCAATTTTCACATCTATTCATCCTTTAATTTCATTTAATATTTTTATTGATGGGAGCGATACATATCAAACTCACCTTTAAAAACACATTCATTATGTACGGTACTTATAACCTCTATCTTTGTCCGATCGTTATCAATACTTATCACTTTCGCTTTACAAACTACTCGTTCTCCTTCCTTTACCGAGCGTGTAAAATGAATATTTGCCTTCGCTGTTAAGGCAAGGTCATCATTAATAACCGCAACCGCTAAAGAATTTGCTTGAGCAAATAAGTGATGTCCACGCGCAATTTGATTTCGTTTAAAGACGTGCTCCTCTTTGACATCGAATATAGAAATAGCTACGTCATCTAACACGATATCAATGATTTCCCCTATTACTTCATCAATAGGGAGCGCGACAACCTCGTCTTCAAAGTTTTTTTCAGCGACCGTTTTTATTCTTTCTCTCAATTCAGGAATTGAGAGTTCTAACCGATCAAGCCTAATCGTCTGCACACTGACAGAAAACTTATCGGCTAAATCTTCATCCGTGATGAAAGGATTCCCTTTTATCGTTTCAACTAATAATGATTGTCGTTGCTTTTTGTTTCTTTTCATTTTTTATACACCGTCCAAGAAATTTAAGACTAGGTACTAATAGTAGTATATAATTATAGCTATTATATTGCAAGAAGTAATTATTGCTACTATCGACCTTTAGATGCCTTAAGCATACTAGCGAGCATTTAGGAATTGTTTCTTTTAGTAGCTAATAACTTCATTTATCCACCGTAATAAATGGAGAGCTGCACCTAGAGGGAATATCTCCTTTTCATCGCTCTTAATATTAATCTAACTTCTCACCTTCAAGCACACCATGATCCCTTAAGTAATCTCTTAACATTTGATATTCTGCATCATACCAAAAGCTCTCTGTTTGAATTAATTGCGTAGCATCGTTCCTTGCCACTTCAAGCGCACGGTAATCATGTACCATATCAGCTACCTTGAATTCAGGAAGCCCACTTTGCTTGCGACCAAAAAAATCACCTGGACCACGTAATTCTAAGTCCTTCTCACTTAAAACAAACCCATCATTCGTTTCTGTCATAATTCGCATTCTTTCTTTCCCAACTTCTGATTTAGGATCTGCTAGTAATATACAAAAGGACTGTTTATCTCCCCTACCAACTCGTCCTCTTAACTGATGAAGCGTTGCTAACCCAAAGCGATCGGCATCGTAGATGAGCATCATTGTGGCATTCGGTACATTTACACCTACTTCAACTACAGTTGTAGATACTAGTACTTGCGTCTGATTGTCACTGAACTTCTTCATCACATCATCTTTCTCATTAGGATGTAGACGCCCGTGCATTAAACCAACCTTATATCTATCTTGAAAATATTGCATAAGAATAGCATGGACATCAATTGCATTTTGGACATCAAGTTTTTCTGATTCTTCGATGAGTGGGCAAATCACATAAGCTTGCTGTCCTCCACGTAATTCTTTCTCCATAAAACCTAATACCCTTTCTAGCATATCAAGTTTTGCCCAATACGTTTCTATTACTTTTCTACCTGCAGGCATTTCATCGATTATGGATACATCCATTTCACCAAATGCAGTAATAGCCAAAGTTCTCGGAATAGGGGTCGCAGTCATAAATAATACGTTAGGGTTTTCACCCTTTTGCCTTAATACACGACGCTGCTCAACACCAAAGCGATGTTGTTCATCTGTAATTACAAGCCCTAATCTTTTAAAAACAACTTCCGTTTGAATAAGGGCATGTGTACCAATAACAATATCGATGTTGCCTGCTTCTAATTCTGCAAGTAGTTCTTTTCTCTTTTTCCCCTTTACTGAACTTGTTAATGTTTCAATCCGTATTGGATAATCCGCAAACATCTTAGCCATTGATTCCGCATGTTGTTCAGCTAAGATCTCTGTCGGCACCATTAATGCACCTTGATATCCCGCACTATTAGCAGCAAATAGCATAATAGCAGCGACTGCTGTTTTACCTGATCCAACATCACCTTGAAGCAATCGATTCATACGATAATTAGATTTCATATCATAGAGAATTTCATTAACAACTCTTTTTTGTGCACCCGTCAGTTCAAAAGGAAGTGTATCAATAAATGACTTTAATCGTTGTAAATGATAATCAATGTTTACCCCTGCACTACTTTCTCTTTCTATTTTTCGTAAAGCTTGGATTTTTAATTGAAAATAAAAGAACTCTTCATACACTAATCTTCTTCTTGCTTGCTTTAGCATTTCCGGGGTATCAGGATAATGTAATGTTCGAATCGCTTTTTCACGCGCCATCAAGCGGTAAGCCCCTATGTATTCTGAAGGTAGTGTTTCTACTATATCGTGTCCGTATTGATCAAGTGCTTGCTTAATATAGCGACGTAAAGACTTTACAGTGACTTTCCCTTTAACAGCATAAACAGGTTCAAATGCATTCGTTTGCGTAACCTCACCTTTTGTAAGTTTACCTAAAGTAATCGTTTGGCGATGTTGGTCCCATTTTCCCGTAATCGTAACTGTATCATTTAATTCTATTTGCTTTTTTAAATAAGGTTGATTAAACGCAATTACTTGTATGAGATAGCGGTCGACCAATACTCGAAATGTTAAGCGAGAACGTTTACGTCCATAAAAACTAAGAGTGGGCTCTGAATGGACTTTCCCCTCAACTGTAACGCGTTCTTCATGTTTGATTTCACTTAAATCTTTTAGACGATAGTCTTCATAACGAAAAGGCAAGTATTCAATCAAGTCGCCTATAGTGATGATTCCCATCTCTTTAAGATTATCTGCAGCAGATTGACCCAATCCTTTTATATGATCTACTTTGTCACTTAACATGCTTGACCCTCCTTTTCAAACAGACTTTCGTTTCGGGAAATAAAGAAAACTCGCCCTTTTTGGCGAGCACTAAATAGGCGAAGAAAGAGGCATCGTTTTAAAAACCATATGATTAAAAAAGGCCACGGGAGTGTAAAGAAGCTACCCATGGCCATTCTCTTCTATTTATTCTACCGAGAAGATAAATGCATATAATGGTTGTTTGCCGTCGTGCACTTCTACTTCGACATCATCATACTTCTCTTCTATATAGTTAAGAATTACTTCTACATCTTCTTTTGAGGCATCTTCACCTTGAATAATTGTGACAATTTCTGAATCTTCATCTATCATCTGGTCAATTAAACTTTTAGCAGATTGAAGTTTATCTTTATCTTTAACGATAATTTTGCCTTCTTCAATCCCCATAAAATCGCCTTTTTCAATCTCAAGACCATCGATACTTGTATCGCGGACTGCAAAAGTGATTTGACCTGTTTTGACATGTGATAATGCTTCAGACATATAATCCTTATTCTCTGTTAGTTCCATGGATGGATTGAAAGCAAGGAGCGCACTCATTCCTTGAGGAACAGTTTTAGAAGGAACAACAATGGCATCAGTTTCTGATACTTCACATGCCTGTTCAGCAGCCATAATAATATTTTTATTATTTGGTAAGATAATTACTTTCTCTGCATTCACTTCTTCAATAGCTTTTACAATATCCTCTGTGCTTGGATTCATTGTTTGTCCGCCTTCGATTACTACATGCGCACCAATACTACGGAAGACATCAGCTATTCCACTTCCCATTGAAACAGTGATCACTCCGTATTCACGTTTTTCTTGGGGAACTTTAGCGTCATTTTGTGAAGAGGAAGCCTTTTCATCTTCATCAAGAATGTTTGTGTGTTGCAAACGCATATTCTCAATTTTCATATTTATAAGGTTTCCGTACTTTTGACCATAAGATAAGCAATCACCTGGTTGTTCGGAATGAATATGAACCTTTACGAGGTTTTCATCAGCAATAACAAGTAAGGAATCACCATATTGACTTAAGTCTTGGCGGAATTTTTCTTCAGAGAACGGATTCTCAGCTAACTTCTCAGATTCAAATCTAACCATAAATTCCGTACAGTAACCGAATACAATATCTTCTGTATTCATATGACTCTGAACACTTTTATGATGTTCCGCACTCACAAGCTCTTCCATTTTCTGGATAGACGCACTAGAATCTGGTAATGCTTCTCCCTTTAATTCTGCTAGAAAGCCTTCATATACAAAGAGGAGACCTTGTCCACCACTATCAACTACTCCTACTTCTTTTAACACTGGTAGTAGCTCTGGCGTACGCTCAAGAGAAGCTTTAGCTTCATTGACGATTGCTTGCATAATTTTAACAATATCATCTTCTGTTTGTGCTACTTGTACGGCTTTTTTCCCAGCATCTTTCGCAACAGTTAATATCGTTCCTTCTACAGGTTTCATAACCGCTTTATACGCAGTTTCTACACCCGCTGCAAATGCAGAAGCAAATTCAAGTCCATTTACACTTTCTTTCTGCTCAATATGCTTTGCGAACCCTCGAAAAAGTTGAGAGAGAATTACGCCAGAGTTACCACGAGCGCCCATTAAAAGACCCTTTGAAAGAGCAACTCCCACTTTACCAATATGATTGGTTGTTATATTTTTAACTTCCTTTGCACCAGAAGTCATTGACAAGTTCATATTTGTTCCCGTATCACCATCAGGAACAGGGAAAACGTTCAATGCGTCTACATAATCTGCATTTGTAGATAAATGATTAGCTCCTTGGATAATCATTTTCGCAAATTGTTTTCCTTCTAAAACTTTAATTGACACGAAATTTTCCTCCTCATTACGGGTTCGTTACACGAACACCTTGAACAAAAATATTAACAGACTCAGTACTTAAACCGACTGTTTGATCTAAAGTGTATTTAACTTTTGATTGCACATTATGAGCAACTTCAGAGATTTTCGTTCCGTAGCTGACAATAATATACATGTCGATATGTACTTCATCTTCTTCCTGACGCACGATGACACCTTTAGTAAAATTTTCTTTACGCAGGATTTCAGATAAGCCGTCTTTTATTTGATGTTTAGAGGCCATGCCAACAATACCATAGCAGTCGACTGCTGCTCCTCCTGCAATTGTCGCAATTACGTCATTTGAGATATCAATTTGCCCGTAGTTATTCTTTAATTCGATGGACATTTTGTTGTTCCCCCTTCTGGTTAATTATGCTTCTTCTAAGCTAGTCTTCGTTTTCATTGTGAATAAAAATGAATATCATTCATTGTATGATGAAGCCATGGAACGAATAGACGCATGTACTACACTTTTCATAAAGAATATTTTACTATACATGTAAGCATTTTAAAAGTCATACTTGCCTCTTTCATATTATAACGTATTTTCACAACATATATGTCAAGGTTTTTTTCTTGATAGAATAGAGGCAAACTATTGCATTGTAAGTGTTTGTATGATAAATTATTAAAGTATCTTTTTAGTATGAAAGTGGTGCGAGCTACTTTCGTATTAAGTTAGATGTAACTGACAATTGTGATCGAAACATGAAAATAACGACGTCATGTTTTAGTAAGGAGGGAATATAGATGCCACGCCAATGTGTAATTACTGGAAAGAAAACAAAAACAGGTAATGCCCGTTCTCATGCGATGAACGCTAACAAACGTACTTGGGGTGCTAACCTACAAAAAGTACGCATTCTTGTAGACGGTAAACCTAAACGAGTATGGGTTTCTGCAAGAGCTTTGAAATCAGGTAAAGTTGAACGCGTATAATGAATGAGAGGGTACCATTATTGGTACCCTCTTTTTTATACAATATTCGCACTAAAGACTTTACTAAAGAAAGAGTGTTCTCTTTACTCCTTTTTAAATGTCCCTAGCATCGCCCTCACAATGCCTCCCAAAAATTTAGGCAGCTTGATTGTATAAAATCTCATTTAAGTCCCTCCTCAAAGTCTCACACCTTAAGTAATAAACGTACGCGCTACTTCTTTTTATTCATATTAGAACAAAGGAATCAATAATAGTTATTTTTCATCCTTGCTTCTTATCACCATTAATATGCCTTTATCAAAAGAAAAAGTACCATTATCATTAATAAGTTCATTACTTATACAAAGAGTTGACCCAAAGGGAACGAAGCGATTAGTTAATGGGTACTTGAAACCCGTTAATGTCAAGTTCTTCACGCTTTCTGTTACGGGAATGAAAGATATGTATGGATATGTTGATTCCTTAGCAATTTGATAATGCCCGCTCTTTTTAACCATAATTTGATTTTGTTTATCAACTATACGAATAGGTACTAGAGTGTCATTTAGAAGTGGTTGAATTAACAGTTGAGTATTAGCAAAAAAATGATCTAATCTCCCACCTGTGGCTCCAAATATCGTAATTTCTTCGGGCTTTTGTTCGATCGCCCATAAAAGTGCTAATTCCATATCCGTTTCATCCTTTTCAGGTTTTACCCTCTGAAGATGAGGAACATGCTGTTTAATTATACTGTACTGACTTTCATCAACTGAATCAAAATCTCCGAATGCATAATCAATAGCGATTCCCTTCTTAATTAATGTATAAGCACCACGATCTACACCTATCCATAATACGTCATCAAAACAATAGTCACTGAGATTGGGTAAATACTGTTGTGGCCCTCCTGCTAATAAATTGATTTTCATCTCCACACCCTCCACTTTTTCTATCTTTCAGGTTATGAACTATTTATTCTTTCAATTGCTATCTACGTAAAATAAAAACATAAGAAAAGCTGACTCTAAGTATAATCTTAAAATCAGCTTTTTCAGGTCAATTCCGCAGTCTAGCAATCGCCTCTTTACGGTCTTGTTTATTATAAACGGCAGATCCTGCTACTAAAACATTCGCTCCTGCAGCAATGCATCTTTTAGCAGTCTCCTCATTTACGCCACCATCCACCTCGATTTCGAGAGAGGGATTACATGTTTTACTCCACTCTTTTACTTCAGCAATTTTAGGTAAAACATTTTCAATAAATGATTGTCCCCCAAATCCAGGGTTCACAGTCATTAATAACACCATATCCACATCAGTTATCACATGCTTAATCGCTTCGACAGGTGTTGCAGGATTAATCACAACGCCTGCTTTAACACCCAATGACTTGATGAGATGTATTGTACGATGAAGATGTTTACACGCCTCCGCATGAACAGTAATTATATCTGCTCCTGCTGAGGCGAAGCTTGGAATATATTGATCAGGGTTTTCTATCATAAGATGAACATCTAATGGTAGGTTCGTTATCGGTCTGATGGCTTCAACAATCAACGGACCAATCGTAATATTAGGAACAAAGTGACCATCCATTACATCTACATGAATATAATCCGCTCCCCCACGTTCAACATCAAGAATTTCTTCTCCTAATCTAGAAAAATCTGCAGATAAAATCGATGGTGCAATTTTAACCATGCGTTAATACCTCGGCTTTCTGTCTCTGATTTCTTCTATAAAAGTAATATAATGCTCATAGCGATAGCTTGGCAAATCACCAATTTCCATCGCTTGTTTAACTGCACATTTAGGTTCCTTCAAATGCATGCAACCCCTAAATTTACATGAGCTACTTATTTCTTGGATGTCAGGAAAATAAGTTTGTAAATCCTCTTGCTCAATATCAGTAAATTCTAAAGAACTAAAACCCGGTGTATCAGCCACAAGGCCACCATTAATCTCAATGAGCTCCACATGTCTTGTTGTATGTTTTCCTCTCCCTAAATGAGAGGAAATGTCGTCTGTTTTCAATTGCAAATCAGGTCGTAATACATTCAATAGTGAAGATTTACCAACACCTGATTGGCCAGCAAATACTGATATTTCTCCCGTAATGAAAGGATAAAGATCCTCGATTCCTTCCTCCGTTTCGGATGAAGTCAAAATAACTTTATATCCCGCTTTTCGATAGTTATCAGCATATACAGCTAGTGTTTCTTGTTCTTCTTTACTTGCCAAATCCATCTTAGTGATACAAATAATAGGCGTAATATGATTTGATTCTACCAAGACAAGAAAACGATCTAATAACGCTGTACTAAAGGTAGGTTCAACACTTGAGAAAATGAGAAAAGCTTGATCTACATTCGCAATAGGTGGGCGAATAAGTTCATTTTTACGCTCTTTCACTTCTAAAATATACCCTTCTTTATCATTTTCTGCTTGATAGTTTACTTCATCTCCGACTAATGGAGTTATTTTATTTTTACGAAAAACACCACGTCCACGACATTGGATGATTTCTTTATCCTTGTTCAAAACATAATAAAAGCCACTTAAAGCTTTTATGATTTTGCCTTCTGGCATAACTGTCCTCCTACATCACTGTTCATACGGAACATTTTCTTGAATAATCATTTGACCATCTCTCATAATTTGGTAAGAAGCGGTTTCTCCAGGTTGAATTTGCAGAGTAAAAGAAATAACCCGATCTTCAGTAATATGAATTGTATTAAATGGCTCATCAATATTGTTGTCCATATCCTCTATAAAAATTTGTACTTCTTGAGGTTGTCCGACATTATCAGGATTGGGCTTATACGGTACATTCACTTCTCTTTTCACTTCTACAGGAACTTGTTCGGGTCCGCTTGATAGATAAACTTTTACTGTGTCCCCGTCATTTAAAGATGCTCCTGCTTCAGGATCCTGAGAAATGACCTCACCTTGGGCGATCTCAGCATGATGCTCTTCTCCAGCTACTTCAATTGTTAATCCACTAGATGCTTCGTATTCTGATAAGGCCTTATCGTTATAACCCGTTAAATCTTTTAATTCTATTGGTTCCTCACCTTTGCTGACAACAAAGACGAGCTCTTCTTCTTGTGGAATCACTTCTTCTCCGGGATCAATATTCTGTTCTAGAATCGTTCCCTTTGTTTCATCACTAAATTCCTCTTCTGATTGAATAGATTGGAAACCCTCTTCTTTCAGCATCTCTTCTATATCACTAAAAGGGCGACCAGTAAAATCCTCCATAGAATAGCGCTCTTTACCGATACTTTCATAAATATTTACTGCGGTTCCTTCTTTTTGTGTCCTACCTGCTCTCGGTTCGGTTCTGATAACTTCCCCTGCTTTTACTTCATCATTGTTTTGTTCGATTTCTTCACCAATCGTAAATCCTTCTTCTTGTAACAATGTTTTCGCTTCATCCACGCTCATATTTGATACATCTGGTACAGTAATATCATCAGGTGAAAGCATTTCAGGTAAAACAGTGATAGAAAGGACGAATAGCACAACTAATAGTACAAAAGTAGATATAAGAATAATTGGACCTTTTTTGCGTTTTTTCTTCTTTTTCTTTTCAACTTTTTCTTTTTTGGAACTTTCCTTTTTTACACTAGGTGCAGGACTATCTTCATTTTTTTCTTCAATCTTATGAATAATCGTTTCGTCAGTAGGATGGTACATTTTATCTGCAGTAATGATCGGAATTGCTTTTGTCGCATCATCGTCATCAGGTACAGTAAACTTTCTTTCGTTCATCCTCTCTTCGTTTAAAGACGTGGAGAGGTCTTCTTCCATTTCATCGGCACTATTATAGCGATGAAATGGGTCCTTTGCTGTTGCCTTTAATACGATATTTTCAACACTTTGTGGTATATCTGGGTTCCATCTTCTTAAGGAAGGTGTTTCTGATTGTAAATGTTTCAACGCAATAGAAACAGCTGATTCTCCCGAAAACGGTAATCTTCCAGTTAATAACTCAAACATGACAATCCCTAATGAATAAATATCCGATTTACGGTTTGCCATACCGCCTCTTGCTTGTTCTGGTGATAAATAATGAACCGACCCTAATACTGAATTCGTCTGGGTGATGCTCGTCGCACTCAGAGCCATCGCAATTCCGAAATCAGTAATTTTTATCTTACCTTCATGATCAATTAAGATATTATGCGGTTTAATATCACGATGAATAATTTGATTTTGGTGGGCATGAGAAATAGCTGATGTTAGCTGTTTCATAATATCTATGGCTGTTTCCAAAGGAACAGGTCCGTTTTTTTGTATGTATTGCTTTAATGTTTGACCGTCAACATATTCCATGACGATATAATAAAGGGTATCTTCTTCCCCTACATCATAAATCGTTACAATATTTTGGTGAGTTAAGCTTGTAGCTGATTGTGCTTCACGGTGAAATCGTTTAATAAACTCATCATCTTCAGCGAAGTCTAGTCGCAACATCTTTAATGCAACGTTTCGATCTAGAATCATATCATGAGCTAAATAAACGTTGGCCATGCCGCCCCCACCGACCATTTCCAAAATTTTATAACGGCCGTTTATACGCTTACCAATCATCACCGTTTATCACCCTCTCTCACAATCATCTGCATACTCGATGATTACGAGGGTAATATTATCTTCCCCTCCATTTTCATTTGCTCGTTTAATTAACTCAGTAGCTTTCTCCTCTAGTGAGTCAGTGCCATTTAAGATAGCTTCCATCTCTTGTTCTGAAACTTTGTTTGACAAACCATCAGAGCATAACAATAGCCTATCATCATCCTCAAAAATAATCGTTTTAATGTCTTGATTCACATCTTCTTCCGTACCGAGGACACGTAATACTAAATTTTTCATCGGATGATTTTCAGCATCCTCTTTTGTAATTTGTCCTGACCGAAGCAGTTCATTAACAAGGGAATGGTCGTCGGTTAGCTGCTGAAAACCCGCTTCATTTCTAATATAACAACGGCTATCTCCCACGTTTACAATCGTTGCAAATCGGCTTGTACATATAGCAGCAACAACGGTCGTACCCATACCTTCACATTCAGTTACTTTTTTACTGTGAGCATATATGGCTTTATTGGTTTCATTAATATGATCATGTAACCACTTTTCTGCTTGATCAGCTGTTTCAATCTTTGGCGCAAGCAACCACATAGATTTCAGCTTCTCTTTGGCCATTTCACTAGCTACATCACCAGCGCGGTGACCGCCCATACCATCTGCTACGATAGCTAAGCGATCACCACTGGCGTTTGTAAATATGCCACCATTATCTTCATTTCGCTGACGAAGTTTCCCTACATCAGTCATAAAAACAGCCTTCATACTGTCACCTCGTTTCTTCTTTTCTCTCCTTTGCACGAAGTTGTCCACATGCTGCATCAATATCATGACCTTGTTCTCTACGTATGGTCACATTAACCCCACGATTTTTCAATGCTTTTTCAAATTGAAAAATCTGCTCTCTAGGAGTTCTTACATAGTCTCTCTCAGGTACGTAATTAACCGGGATTAAGTTAATATGACACTTCAATCCTTTAACGAGATCAGCAAGCTCCTCTGCATGCTCAACTTGATCATTGACTCCTCCGAATAAACCATATTCAAAACTTACACGTCTACCTGTTTTGTTCACATAATAATGAATAGCTTCCATTAGATCAGGCAATTTATAAGCACGGTTGATCGGCATTAGTCTTCCTCTTATATCATTATTAGGCGCATGCAAGCTGACCGCAAAATTGATTTGCATATTTTCATCAGCAAATTTATAAATTTTCGGGATGATTCCGCTGGTAGAAACAGTGATGTGTCTAGCACCAATATTTAAGCCATCATCATGATTAATAATTTTTAAGAAAGACATCATTTGATCATAATTATCAAACGGTTCCCCAATACCCATAATAACAACAGAGCTAACTCTTTCATCTGTTTCATCCAATGCTTGTTGTACCTTTACGACTTGAGCAACGATTTCTCCTGCTTCTAAATGACGCTTTAATCCCCCTAAAGTAGATGCACAAAATGTACAACCAATACGACAACCTACTTGTGTCGTTACACAAACTGAATTCCCGTATTCATGGCGCATTAAAACCGTCTCAATTGAATAGCCATCGTGTAACTCAAATAAAAACTTAATCGTGCCATCAGTAGATTGTTGCTGAATAATCGTCTTTAATGTTGTTAAAGTAAATGTAGCTGCGAGTTTTTCTCGCAAACCTTTTGATAGATTTGTCATATCATCGAAGCTTGTTACTCTTTTTGTATATAACCAATCAAAAATTTGACTTGCACGGAATGCTTTTTCATTATTTTCCTTTAACCAGTCCTTTAATTCGTCCAGTTGTAATGAATAAATGGATGGTTGATGATTCGTTTCTGTTTTTTTCTTTGTTGCATTTCTTTCCATGTGATTACACCTTCTTTCTCAGACAAGCGATATAAAATCCGTCTGAACCTATATATTGCGGTAATACTTGTATTTCATAATCATTCACAAACGTTTGTAATGCTTGTGGTAGCCTTTCCTTAAGTGTTGAGTCTCCAACAAATTCTTTATGGTCACTTAAAAAACGTGAAATAACTTGATGGTTTTCAGATTCATCAACAGTGCATGTACTATACACTAGCATACCACCTTTTTTTAATAATGGGGTGACAGCATTTAATAAATCCAATTGAATGGCCTGCAGGCGTACTAAATCATCTGCTTTTTTTGTATATTTCATGTCAGGTTTTCTGCGCATCACACCTAAACCTGAGCATGGTGCGTCTAACAAAATACGATCAAACGACTCTTGCGGGAAATGATCTTGGACTTGTCTACTATCGAGTGCAAGAGTGACAATATTCTTTAATCCTAATCTGTCTGCTGTTTGTGAAATAAGCTTCACTTTATGTTCATGGAGATCTATCGCTATAACCTCTCCACTCCCCGACATCGCTTCAGCAAGATGAGTCGTTTTCCCACCTGGAGCAGCACAGGCATCAAGGATTTTTTCATCCTTTTGGGGATTCAACGCGCAGCAAGCTAGCATTGAACTTTCATCTTGTATTGTAATCAGTCCACTTTTGAATGCTGTCGACTTGGCTAGATTTCCCCGAAGGGCATGAATGGCTTCAGAGATCCATTCACTCCGTTTTACGGCATATCCTTCTTCTTCCAATAATGTCATCACTTCTTCTGTCGTAGCCTTCGTACGATTTACACGTGCTGTTTGTGTCGGGGCTTGTAAATTAAGCTTACACATTTCTTCCGTTGTTTCTAGCCCAAATTGTTCCACCCATCTGGCAACGAGCCACTCTGGGTGACTTGTTGCTATTGAAATGCGTTGAATAGGATCTTTTATCTCATCAACTTGTCTCATTCCATTTCGCTGTATATTCCGTAATATCCCATTCACAAATGAAGCAATGCCTTTATGGCCTTTATTTTTTGCTATTTCTACTGCTTCATTTAATGCCGCATGATCAGGAATTTTATTTAAGTGAACCATTTGGTAAACAGTAATCCTTAATAACTGCTTTACCCATGACTCCACTTTATTTGGTTTTTTTATATAAGGCTGTAAATAATAATCTAATGTCATTTTACGTTGTAACGTCCCATAAACCAGTTCTGTCAGCAAACCAATATCTTTTTGTTCTAAACGGTTTTGATTAATAGCATGGTTTAACAGGAGGTTACTATACGATTGGTTCTTTTCAATCGCCTCTAACAGATCCATCGCAACTTCTCTTACATTTTTCTTTCTTTGCTTTTTCATTGATTGTCCCCTAACTTCATCCCAACTTGAAGATGGGCACCTGCACCGCGCAGGTAATCTTTCGCTTTCATGCGTTTTTTACCTGATGGCTGAATCTCCGTTATCTGCAATGTCTGACCATCGCCGGTAGAAACATTGATGCCATCCTCTTCTAATCCGACAATGGTTCCAGGCACTTGATTTGATTTTGATTCAATGATAGTCGAAGCCCAAACTTTCATAACCCCATCAGACAAAGTCGTATATGCAACTGGCCAAGGATTCATACCTCTAATATGGTTATAAATTTCTACTGCTGGTTTACTCCACTGGATTTTTTCTTCTTCACGCTTAATATTGTATGCAAATGTTGCTAAATCTTCATCTTGTTGTATCGGAAGCAATTCACCTTTTAGTAACGGTGGTAATGTTTCTAACAATAGTTTGCTGCCAGCTTCACTTAATTTTTCATGAAGGGTACCAACAGTGTCGTCCTTAGCGATTTCGACTTCTACTTGAGTTAAGATATCGCCTGCGTCTAACTTCTCAGCCATATACATAATCGTAATACCAGTCTTTTCTTTCCCTTGGATGATGCTGTAATGAATCGGTGCTCCACCTCTTAATTCTGGCAACAATGAAGCATGTACGTTAATGCAACCATATTTAGGTGCATCTAACAATTGCTTAGGGAGAATTTGCCCGAATGCAGCCGTGATAATAAGCTCAGGCTCAAGATTTAAAACAGCTTGCAAGTCCTCTTTATTTTTAACCTTCTCAGGCTGTAGCACTGGAATACCATGTTTCTGTGCTTCCACCTTTACTGGTGGTGGAGTTAGCACCTTTTTCCTTCCCACTGGTCGGTCAGGTTGTGTAACAACTGCAATGACATCATAACCTTCTTGAATCACACTTCGTAATACCGGAACTGAAAAATCCGGTGTTCCCATAAATACAATTTTCGTCATTCTTCATCCAACCTCTCTAACTCTTCTTCCTCTATATATCTGCTAACCTTCGAGGTAAATAGGATTCCATCCAAATGATCAATCTCATGTAAAATTGCTCTAGCAAGAAAACCTTCTGCTGCGAACTCATATGGCTTTCCCTTGCGATTGAATGCCCTTATTTTCACATATGATGGCCGTGTAACTTCACCATAAATGCCAGGAAAGCTCAAACAGCCTTCTGGATCTGTTTGTTCACCTGATGTTTCGATTACTTCTGGATTTATCATCTCAATCGTGCCATGTTCATCTTCTATATCTACAATCGCTATTCTCTTATCGAGACCTATTTGAGGAGCAGCTAGTCCGACCCCATCAAATTCAATCATTGTATCATACATATCATTTAATAGCCTGACTAACTTTTTATCAAAAACCGTTACCGGTGTACATTTTTTTTCTAAAACTGTATTAGGGTACATCACTATTTGTTTAACACTCAAAATATAAATCCTCCATAACATCTTCTCATTCAACAGCCAGCCATTTCTATGAAAAGTGACTTAAATTATTACCATTCTCGACGATTTTCTCTATCTATAACCTTTTTTAGTTGTTTTTCTTTACATCAGAATAAATGGATTAACATCTACAGATATTTTCAATGAAGTTGAAGTCACTTCTTGCTGATATTGATCTAATATCTGTTTTAATGATTGATTTAACTCTGGCTCCCGTTTGTATTTTATCAAACATTGGTAGCGATATCTATTGTTGATTCGTGGAATAGGAGATGCAACAGGACCAAGGCAGACGGCGCTTTTAGTTAAGCGACTAGTCAGAAATGTGGTAATTTTTTCTGTGACATCTAACGCTTTCATCAATTGTTCATGACTAACCGTAATAAGCGTAATAAAATAAAAGGGTGAGTACTTCAAGCCTTTTCTAATCATCATCTCGCGCTCGTAAAACTGATCGTAATTTTGTTCAGCGGCTAACTGAATACTATAATGTTCAGGACTGTATGTTTGAATGACCACTTCTCCTGGTAATTGATGTCGGCCTGCTCTACCACTAACTTGCGTCAATAGCTGAAACGTTTTTTCTGATGAGCGAAAATCTGGCAAATGAAGCATTGTATCAGCCGATAATACACCGACAAGCGTGATATTTGGAAAATCGAGTCCTTTGGCAATCATTTGTGTACCAAGCAAAATATCCGCATGGCCTTTTTGGAACTCATTAAGCAGTCGCTCATGGGAACCTTTTTTACTCGTTGTATCGACATCCATCCGAATAACTCTCGCTTCTGGTAACACTTTATGAAGTTCTTCCTCTACCTTTTGTGTCCCTGTGCCAAAATAACGAATATGATCACTCTGGCATTCTGGACAAACAGTGGGGACATGATCCTCAAATCCACAATAATGACATTTCATTTGCTGCTGGTGGCGATGATAAGTTAATGAGATATCACAGTTCGGACAATTAACAACATAGCCACAATCACGACACATAACAAAAGAAGAGTATCCACGTTTATTGAGGAAGAGGACCGTTTGCTGTTTTCTTTCGATACGTACTTGGAGCTTTTCTAATAAGGAAGAAGAAAACATCGAGCGATTTCCACTTCTTAGCTCTTCACGCATATCTACAATATCCACATGTGGTAAATCTTGATTATTCATCCTCTTCGGCAAACTTAACAAAGTGTACACACCTTTTTTAGCGCGAGCAAATGATTCGAGTGATGGTGTAGCACTACCTAAAATAATGGGGAAACTCCCTTGCTTCCCTCGTTTTATTGCTACATCTTTTGAATGATATTTCGGGTTTTCCTCTTGTTTATAACTGGTTTCATGTTCCTCATCTATAATGATGAGACCAAGGTTTTCAAACGGAGCAAATACAGCTGACCTTGCCCCAACGACAACTTTCACTTCCCCCCGCTGTACCTTTCGCCATTCATCATATTTCTCACCAGCTGACAATCCACTATGCATTACTGCTACTTGATTCCCAAATCTTCCTTTAAAACGATGAACCATTTGTGGGGTAAGTGCAATCTCTGGCACTAAACAGATCGCTTCTTGTCCTCTCTCTAGTACTTTCTGTATCGACTGTAAGTAAACTTCTGTTTTCCCACTCCCTGTGACGCCATACAATAAAAACACTTCATGCATGGATTTGGCAATGCGATCATGGATAGGATCGATGGCTTCTTGTTGTTCATTTGTTAACTGCAATGGTTCTGTTCGTTTAAAATAACGATTTGCATAAGGGTCACGATAAATTTCACGTTCGCTCTCCTCTAATACTTCTTTTTTCACGAGTTCTTTTACGACGGCATTCGATATTTGTAGGGTTGCCGTTAAGTCGGTAAGGAAAATCCAATCATTATGTTCGATAAAGTAATTGATCACGTCATGTTGTTTTTGTGCCCGTTGTGTAAGAGTCGATTGATAAGTCTTTAAATCCTCTATTGAAAGAGCACTTCTAATGGCGAGACGTTTTTTCTTTTTTATTTTATCTTTCACTTCATAAATAATTTGTATATGACCTTTTGTTACTTCTTGCTGTAACAATGATAAATAGCCCGTTTCTTTCGCTTCTTCCCACATGATGCTTTCTTGATTAGCAAATAAGCTTTGTAAGGTTTGAGGCAACAACGGTTTATTTTCCTTTGGAACCAGTAGTTTTTTTTGATATTTTGCTTTAAGTGCTGCTGGTAACATCGCTTGATAAGCAGAGATTCGATAACTTAGAGTTTCTTCTGATAGCCAATTTCCTAATGAAATGAGCGACTCAGATAATACAGGTGTTAAATCTAATGGCTCGATGATTTCTTTTAATTTATTTAGCGTGGAATGAGGTTTGATTCCAATAACAAAACCTTGAATTTTCCTTGGCCCAAATGGGACGACGACTCGCATCCCAATTTGAATGACCGTCTCAAGTGATTGCGGTATCACATAATCAAAAGGTCGATCTGTTTGCTTAGCCGGTACGTCAACAATGACCTCAGCAATCATTTCCTCTCATCCTCATGTAAATGAAGGGCCTCTTTTAAAATGTTTTCTGCCACGTCATGTTTAGACATTAATGGGAGCGCTGTTTTAGTTCCATCTCGTTTATAGAGAGTAACAATATTCGTATCTGTTCCGAATCCAGCACCAGCACTTGTTACATCATTGGCTACAATCATGTCAGCATTTTTCTTTTCCAGCTTTCCTTTCGCGTATACATCCACATTATTTGTTTCTGCTGCGAAGCCCACCAACACTTGATTTTTCTTTCTCTTACCAAGTGCCATTAAAATATCTTTCGTTCTCTCTAATTCTAGCTGTTGATCACCATCATTCTTTTTCACTTTCTGCTCAAAAGTATATTTTGGACGATAATCCGCTACAGCAGCTGTTTTTATCACAATATGAGCATCAGCAAAACGAACAATCATCTCTTCATACATTTCTTCCGCACTTTCAACGTTTACAACTTTTACCCCACGAGGTGAAGAAATATGAACAGGACCTGATACTAATGTCACATCTGCACCAAGCTTCGCTGCCACTTCTGCAATCGCATAGCCCATTTTACCACTCGAATGATTGGTTAAATAACGAACGGGGTCAATTTTTTCTCTTGTCGGACCAGCTGAGATTAATAATTTTTTCCCTTTTAACAACGGTTCTTTTTGATTGAAAAAATGATTCATATGCTCAACAATCTTTTCCGGTTCTTCTAATCTACCTTTTCCAACATAGCCACATGCTAGATAGCCTTCACTCGGTTCAATAAATTGATAACCAAACTGATGGAGCGTATCTATATTTTTTATCACGGCAGGATGATTGTACATATTGACATTCATCGCAGGCGCAATCCATACAGGCGATGTGTGTGCTAACAATGTTGTAGAAATCATATCATCTGCAAGGCCGTTCGCAAGCTTTCCAATAATATTCGCAGTTGCTGGTGCAATTAAAATCAAATCTGCCCAGTCTGCTAAATCTATATGAGCAATCTTACTGGCGTCCTTTTCATCGAAGGTATCATAATATACTTCATTACGGGACATCACTTGAAAAGTTAACGGTGACACAAATTGTCTAGCTGAATCGCTCATCATCACTTTCACACAAGCTCCAGCTTGCGTTAACTTACTTGTTAAAGCTACAGCTTTATAAACAGCAATTCCACCCGTTACACATAGCAAGATTTTTTTACCATCTAACATCTTACAAACCCCCAATATTCAAAAGGTTACTTTTCTTTTATTATGAATAATTTCGCTCAATTTTTCATCTATCTCTTCTTGTTTTTAACAAATTTTACGGCTATGAACAAAAATAACAACCTCCATACAGGTTGTTATTTTTTCAAATATGTGGATTTTATCTTTTTTCCCCTTCATGCGTTGTATCACCTAAGCGATAAAAAAGTTCATTTGCATTAATCTCTTCTAATGCTTTACCAACATTTTTATGTGATACATATTTTTCTAAACGATATTGCTCTTCATTATTTTGTAATTTCCGTGCTCTTTTAGCAGCTACAGATACAAGAGAGTATTTTGAATCGATTTTTGTCATCAATGAATCAATTGATGGATTTAACATATTATTCAGCCTCCAACATTTTCAAATATCTAGGTTCAACCCGAGTGCGACGGCAATGTTCTGCTACTACAATCGAATTAATTCTTTCACAAGCGTTTTCCACTTGATCATTTTCTACAACATAATCATATAATTTCATCATTTCAATTTCTTCTTTAGCTGCACTTAAACGGTGATTAATACTATCTTCTGTTTCCGTGCCTCTCGTGACGATTCGATTTTTTAATTCAGATAAACTAGGAGGAACCAGGAAGATAAACAAGCCATCAGGAAACTTTTCTCGCACTTGCTTTGCCCCTTGTACTTCTATTTCTAAAAATACATCCTTACCCTCGTTTAACGTTTGTTTGACATAATCAACAGGGGTTCCATAATAGTTGCCAACAAACTCAGCATACTCCAATAATTTATCTTGCTCTATTAATGTTTCAAATTCTTCACGTGATTTAAAGAAATAATCTACTCCATCAACTTCACCTTGTCTCGGTTTTCTTGTAGTCATAGAAATAGAGTATTCAAAAGCCGTATCAGGCTGCGAGAAGATCTCTTTTCTCACTGTACCTTTCCCTACACCAGATGGACCTGAGAGTACAATTAATAAACCTTTTTCCTTCATTAGAAAATCCTACCCTTCATCGATAACATCATCGCGGTCATTCAGTCGTGCAGCTACTGTTTCCGGCTGAACAGCAGATAAAATGACATGGTCACTATCCATGACAATTACTGCTCTTGTTCTACGGCCATATGTTGCATCTATCAGTACACCACGGTCTCTTGCATCCTGAATAATTCTTTTAATTGGTGCCGATTCCGGACTCACTATTGATATGATTCTATTGGCAGAAACAATGTTTCCGAAACCAATATTAATTAATTTTATTGACATATGCGTCCCCCCGTCATCAGTTAACTATTTTGACCTTTCTCACACGTTTCTAAACCGCTTTATTCAATATTTTGTACTTGTTCTTTCATCTTTTCTAATAGACCCTTCATTTCAACCACTTCCCCAGCAATGGTAGAATCATTTGCTTTTGAACCGATTGTATTGACCTCACGATTCATCTCTTGAATCATAAAATCAAGTTTTCTACCAATTGCATCATCCAAGGAGAGAGTCAATTGAAATTGATTTCGATGTGAAGCAAGTCGTGTCAACTCTTCATTGATATCTGCCTTATCGGCAAATATTGCCACCTCTGTTATGATTCTTGATTCATCAATATGACCATCAGCATATTCCTCCATCCGCTTACGCAAACGGTCCTCGTATTGCTTTACGACGTTAGGAGCTAAGTCATATAAGCGGTTAAGACATTCAGTTAATAAACCAAGCTGTTTAAAAAGATCCTTCTCTAGCTCCTTACCTTCAGCTAAACGCATCATTTGCAACTCTTTACCAGCTTCATTTGTCGCTTCAATGATTAACTCATCTAACCATTCGTCGTCTTCATCCACTTCCACAATAGCAAACACATCGTCATTAAGTAAATCTTTTAACCCAGGTTCACTACTTAACATATATTTTTCTTTCACTTCTGTCATTGAACGATAAAATTCGTCTAACAAATCCCAATCCACACGTATCTTTTTTTGTTTCGATCCCGTTTGTTCTATGGTTGCATAGACTTCTATTCTACCACGCTTAATGTATTGATTAAGCGTTTTTTTTATTTTATCTTCCAGCTTGAGAAATTGCTTTGGAATGCGCAGAAAATATTCTGTAAAACGATGATTAACCGTTTTTACTTCAATCGTGATAGAGAAGGTGTCAGTTTGCCTTTTACCCTGTCCATACCCTGTCATACTCACTACCATCGTTTAACCACACTTCCTTTCGCCGTTTGCGGGAAGTACCTACAATTTTCTTCTACAAATTTGGCACTAACCATACCTGTTTCTTACATTCATACATTATGTAGTTTGCATTAAAAACCAAAAGGTAATAGAGTGTCACTCTACTACCTAAAGGATTATACCATATTTCACTTCGTTTTTCTTGCCAAATATGTGAAGCCAAGTAAAAATGTTGGGACAGCAGATAAGCCAACAATCATTAACCAATCACGACCAGCGATTGGTACTGTGTGGAAAATTTGTTGCAATGGCGGCCAATATAAAACGACAAGCATAAGTAAAACCGAAGAAATGACCGCCCAGACAAGATACATATTTCCAAATGGATTTCGAGCAAAAACGGATTTTTCACTACGACAATCAAACACATGAATTAATTGGGCAAGGACTAATGTCGCAAAGGCGACAGTTTGCGCATAGGCGAGCTCATTTGGATCGCCTTTATATGTGAGCATAAATGCAAGTAAGGTCACTCCACCAATTAAAAACCCTCTTGAAATAACCTTCCAGCCAAGTCCTCTAGAAAAAATACCTTCTTTAGGATTACGCGGCTCTCGCTTCATGACATTCCCTTCTGGTCGGTCTAACCCTAAAGCCATCGCTGGCAGGCCATCTGTTACTAAATTCACCCAAAGAATTTGTATAGGTACGAGTGGCAGAGGTAACGCTAGTATCATTGCAAACAGCATTACGAGTATCTCGCCAACATTAGATGCAAGTAAATACCTCACAAATTTTCTAATATTATCGTAAATATTTCGACCTTCTTTTATTGCTGATTTAATAGTAGCGAAGTTGTCATCAAGTAAAATAAGAGAAGATGCTTCTTTTGCTACATCCGTCCCGGTAATGCCCATAGCAATGCCAATATCGGCAGCCTTGATAGCTGGTGCATCATTGATTCCGTCCCCTGTCATGGCCACAATATGACCGCGATTTTGCAAAGCTTTAACAATTTTTAGTTTATGTTCTGGTGAAACACGCGCAAACACTGATACATCATCAACTACATCTTCTAACTCTTCTGTACTCATTGTAGCTAGTGCTTTACCTTCCATTACTTTTGTTGACTTATTAAGAATACCTAATTGTTTCGCAATGGCTTGAGCAGTCGTAACATGATCACCAGTAATCATCACTGTCTTAATTCCTGCTTCTTTACACTCCCTAACCGCTGCTCGTACCTCTGTCCTTGGTGGGTCAATCATTCCTTGTAAACCAATGAACGTCAATCGATTTTCTGCATCTTTTTCCGATGTTATTCTGCCCTCATTCGTCAATTCTTTATATCCAATCGCAATCGTTCTAAGTGCTTGGGAGGCTAAACCGTGAATGGCCTCATTAACTGATTTATGCATCTCTTGCGTCATTGCTTGTTTACGATTATCCCACAGGATACTCTCACAGTTTTGCGCCAACACATCCGGTGCCCCTTTACAGACTACAAATCTTCTGCCACTGGCATCCTTTAATACGATACTCATCATTTTTCGAGTTGAATCAAAAGGAAATTCTTCGAGAATTTCATACTGATTTAATAAAGAGGGTCGACTATACCCCGCTTTCATCCCAGCGACTAACAATGCACCTTCAGTTGGGTCACCATCAATGATAAATTCTTTATTCTTCTTATGAATCTCAGCATGATTACAAAGCATACCAAACATCAATAATTGTTGTAATGTTTTTTCTTTTTTCGGATCTACACGTTTTTCGCTGCGATAAAAATCACCTTTTGGTGTATAACCAATGCCATCTACTTGCCACGTGTTCCCACCACTCCATAAATGGGTGACAGTCATTTTATTCTGAGTCAAGGTTCCCGTTTTATCAGAACATATGACAGAAGCACATCCTAATGTTTCTACTGCTGGGAGCTTTCTGACAATCGCCTTTTGTTTAATCATGCGTTGGACTCCAAGCGATAAGGCCACGGTGACTATCGCCGGTAATCCCTCTGGTATAGCTGCTACAGCTAACGATACCCCTGTTAAAAACATCGTATATAATTCTTGTCCTTGAAGTACACCGATACCTACGACAAGAACCGTTAAGAATAGTGCGACAACAATGAGGATTTTTCCTAATTGTTCCAACCTTCTTTGCAACGGTGTTGTCATCGTTTCCGCACTTTGAATCATATCAGCGATTTGTCCCATCGCTGTTTTCATTCCTGTGCCAATGACAACCCCCACTCCGCTACCCTTGGTTACGATCGTACCCATAAAGCCCATATTTTCCATATCGCCGATTCCGGGGTTATCTTGCTTAATTGCTGCGACTGTTTTTTGCACTGGTAATGATTCACCTGTTAAGGCCGATTCTTCTATTTCTAAGTTATTGCACTCGATTAAGCGGATATCCGCCCCAATTCTATCACCGGAGGAGAACTTCAGTAAGTCACCAACAACCACTTCTTTTGAAGGAATCTTTTTCCATTCCCCATCACGTAATACCGTTACATGAGGCGTTGATAATTCTTTTAAAGCACTTAATGATTTCTCCGCTTTTCGTTCCTGGAAAAACCCTAATACTCCGTTGATAAGCACAATTGCAATGATGGCAATTGCATCAATATATTCACCCAGTAGACCAGATATTAATGTGGCTACTAATAGAATTAAAGTCATAAAGTCTTTGAATTGACTAAAAAATAAGAGTAAAGCAGATTGCTTTTCTCCCTCTACTAATTCATTATATCCAAATTGCTCTAACCTTTTTTGCGCATCTTCTTCAGACATGCCTTCATGCCTATTCGTATTTAACGTATCCTCAACCTCTCTCGCTTCCATCTCATGGTATTTCATCCGGACATCACACTTCCTCCTTTTCATTTTAAGAGAATTCGCACATGCTTGAATGCGAACCGTCCTACTTCCCCTACTGTCTCGATGGAGAGCTGTCCTATTTTTAAGGCTCTCATGAAAGCTTATTCAGTCTCGTCCTAAAAAATGCTATGCTATTATGAGAAAGAATGTTTTTTACATAAACAGAAAGCTTTTAAAAACCATTTGTTTATGGGAAAATAGCTTCCATAAAGTAAAGAGACGCACAGCGCTGAATCTCGTGCGTAGAAAAGGATGTTTTCAATGTCATTTGATGGATTATTTACAAAAGCGATGGTAGAGGAGTTACAATCCACTCTTAAAGGTGGTCGAATTAATAAAGTTCACCAACCTTATAAAAATGAAATGATATTAGTGATTAGAGCAAACGGAAAAAATCATAAATTACTTTTATCTGCTCATCCAAGTTATGCTCGGGTACAATTAACGAATGAAACCTATGACAACCCTAGCATTCCACCGATGTTTTGTATGCTATTAAGAAAACATTTAGAAGGATATATATTAGAAGATATTAAACAAATGGATTTAGACCGCATTATTATCCTTGAAATCAAAGGCCGTAATGAGATTGGAGACGTATCCTATAAAAAGCTGATTATTGAAATAATGGGACGACATAGCAATATTACGCTTATCGATCAAGAACGAAATATGATTCTCGATTGTATTAAACACGTATCCTTTGCCGTTAATAGGCATCGTGCCTTACTTCCAGGTCAAACTTATATGGCTCCACCTGCGCAAAATAAAGCCAACCCATTAGAAGCAGATGAGACGGATGTATTACGAAGATTGGACTTTAATAGCGGGAAGTTAGATAAACAGCTTGTAGAACATTACAGCGGATTTTCACCACTGTTTGCAAAAGAAATTGTTTATCAAGCAGGTCTAGCCAACCGCGCAACATTACCATCAGCTTTTATCATGGCAATGGATAAAGTAAGAAGCAACAAAGTTAAACCAACCATCACGACGAGTGATCAAAAAGAGACTTTCTATTTCCTTCAATTAGATCATATTAAAGGAGAACACCGTCATTTCGAGAGTTTAAGTCAAATGCTTGACCGCTATTATTTCGGCAAAGCTGAAAGAGACCGCGTCAAACAACAAGGCAATGACTTGGAAAAATTCATTAGCAATGAAAAAGAAAAAAATACAAAAAAAATAGAGAAATTAAAGCAAACGATGCAAGATGCAAAAAACGCCGAGCAATTTCAATTGTACGGTGAATTAATTACCGCTCATATGTATGCCATTCAAAGAGGGATGGATGAGATTGAAGTGAGCAATTATTATGATGAAAATGGCAGCAATGTCCTGATCCCTTTAGATACACAAAAAACACCATCGCAAAATGCACAGCTATACTTTAAAAAATATCAAAAAGCAAAACATGCCAAACAAGTTGTACAAGAACAAATAGATCAAGCCTATGAAGAAGTTAACTACTTCGATCATCTGTTACAACAAATACAAACCGCTTCACCGAAAGATATTGAAGAAATACGTGAGGAACTCGTTGAAGGTGGTTACTTACGGGAAAGACAAAGAAAACAGAAAAAGCCCGGAAATACAAAGCCAATTCTCGATTATTTTGTCGCTAGTGATGGTACAGAGATGATTGTTGGTAAAAACAACAAGCAAAATGATTATTTAACAAATAAATTAGCAGCAAAAGATGACATATGGCTACATACAAAAGATATTCCCGGTTCCCATGTGGTCATTAGAGATAAAGCGCCAAGTAATGAGGTTATACAAGAAGCTGCTTGTTTAGCTGCCTACTTTAGTAAAGCACGTAACTCAAGCAGTGTTCCCGTCGATTTTACAAAGGTACGCAATGTGAAAAAGCCAAGCGGTGCTAAGCCAGGATTTGTCATTTATGATCAACAACAAACAATCTTCGTCACCCCTGATGAAGAAAAAGTCATTTCACTAAGTAAAAAGAAATAAAAAAACCCCAATTGATGGATTCATTAAAGACCATCAATTGGGATTTTTATCGTCGCTGTAATATCTCAGGACAATACACATAGGATGGTCGAAAAGTAATCAAACTTTTCGACCATTTTTGTTATGCGAATGCTTTGCCCCATGCTTGTGGATCTTTTTTCCATTCGTCTAATACATCAAAGTCTGATGCCTCAATTGTACCTTGCTCTTTTGCGACCTCTTTTAATGCATTAAAATCGGAAAGTGTGTGAGCTGAGACTTTCGCAGCTTGAAGTAACTCTTCTCCTTTTTGCAATTGATAAGTGAAGATAGCGACAATCCCTAACACTTCACAGCCAGCATCTCTTAATGCTTCTACTGCATTGATAGCACTGCCACCGGTTGAAATTAAATCTTCAACTATTACTACTTTTTGCCCTTTTTCTGCCTTCCCTTCAATTTGTTTTCCTTTACCATGCGCTTTTGCTGTTGAACGTACATAACACATCGGTAAGTTCATCCGCTCACTTACCCATGCAGCATGTGGTATACCTGCAGTTGCTGTTCCCGCTATTACTTCAGCATCACCATAATGATCTTCAATTAACGCTTTGAGGCCTTTAGCTATTTCACTTCTTACTGCTGGATACGCTAATGTTAAACGATTATCACAGTATATGGGAGATTTTAAACCTGACGACCAAGTAAACGGATCTTTAGGATTTAATGCCACTGCTTTAATAGTTAATAAGCTTTCTGCTATTTGTTTTTTCATACGGAAATGCCCTCCCAAAGATTTTTAATTTGATAATAGGCAGCAAGGGAATCAGTTGCTTTTGTAATGGAGCGTCCGACCACAATCGCTGAGACACCTTCGCTTCTGGCAAAATCAGGTGTGGCAACCCTTTTTTGATCTTGTTTATCATCATTCGCCATCCTAATTCCTGGTGTAACTGTTAGAAAATCATTGCCTAACCTTTCTGCAATTTGCTTTGCTTCAAAAGTAGAACAAACGACTCCGTCCAACCCAGCTTGTTTCGTTAATTGACTATAGTGCAATACCGACTCGTTTAATGAACCAGGAATTAACTGTTCTTTATTCATTTGTTGTTGTGATGTACTCGTTAATTGGGTGACTGCAATTATTTTTGCCCGTTCATCGCCTTGAAGTTTCCCTTCCTCAAGCCCTTCAACAGCTGCTTTCATCATCTCCATTCCACCAGCTGCATGAACATTCACTAAGTCACATCCGAGACGAGCAAGTCCCCTCATGGCACTTTTTACTGTATTCGGAATATCGTGTAGCTTTAAATCTAGGAAAACTTGGTGGCCTTCAGCTTTTAATCGTTCCACAATTTGTGGACCTTCTTGATAATATAGCTCCATTCCAACCTTTAAGAATAATTGCTCATTTGTGAAAGGTTTGAGGAAATCGTCCACTTGTTGACCATTAGCAAAATCAAGCGCGATGATGAGTGAGTTTTTCAACAGTCTTCCAGCTCCTTCCTGTACATTCAGAAATATGATCAAAGCCTAATGAGTGAATCAGTTCTGGCAACTCTGCGATTATTTTTGGACAGATAAATGGATCAACAAAGTTCATCGTCCCCACTGCAACGGCGCTTGCTCCGGCATAAAAATATTCAATTACATCTTCAGCCGTTTCCACGCCCCCCATGCCTATGATCGGAATGGACACTTGCTGGCTTACTTCATGAATCATACGAATAGCAACAGGTTTAATGGCCGGTCCGGAAAGCCCCCCTGTTTGATTAGCAATCACTGGTTTACCGGTCCTTATATCGATTCTCATCCCTACAAGTGTATTAATCATCGTTAATCCGTCTGCCCCACCATTTTCAACGGCTTTTGCCATTTCAACGATATTTGTTACGTTTGGAGAGAGTTTTACATATACAGGTACTGCTGAGACTTCCTTCACCTTTTTCGTTAATGATTGCGCAATTTCCGGAACAGTACCAAAGGCAATACCACCTGTTTTCACATTCGGGCAAGAAATATTCAACTCAAGCGCATGAACATTCGGTGCTTGTGAAATCTCTTTTGCTACTGCGATATAATCTTCCTCCATCGATCCCGCTACATTCGCTATAATAGGGACATCAAATTGAGAGAGCCATGGTAATTCTTCTTCAACAACTTTTGTCAATCCAGGATTTTGCAGTCCAATTGCGTTCAACATACCCGCAGATGTTTCTGCTACCCGCGGTGTTGGATTTCCGAACCTAGCTTCTTTCGTTGTCGCTTTAATCATAATCGCACCAAGCTGACTTAAATCATACAAGTGACTATATTCTCTACCGAATCCAAAGCAACCCGATGCCGGCATAATTGGGTTTTTCAAACTAAGCCCTGGTAGGCTAATATTTAGAGCATTCAAATGACAACCTCCCCTGCCCTAAATACGGGCCCATCACTACAAACCTTTTTATAAGAAACTCCTGTTGGATCGTCACCTGTATGGCAAACACAAGCAAAGCAAGCACCTATTCCGCAACCCATTCTCTCTTCTAAGGATAAAAATACCTTTTTATGTCTGTTTTCTTTCTCAAGTGCCCGTAGCATTGGTGTTGGCCCGCAAGTGTACAAAACATCAAAAGTTATATTTTCATTTTTAATGACATCAGTGACTAACCCTGAATAAGCGTAACTCCCATCAGCAGTTGTAATATAAGTTGCACCTAATTGCTTAAATTCTTCTTCATAAAAAACGGCATTCTTCGTTTGAAATCCGAGAACATGGATTACATTTACACCATTTGCCGTTAGTCTTTGCGAAAGTTCATATAGCGGCGGGACGCCTATGCCGCCACCAACGAGCAATGCCGTTTCACAAGACTCTACTTCATCTACAGGAAAACCGTGACCAAGTGGGCCTAACACATCAAGTAAATCGCCTTGTTTTAATTTCGCTAACAGACTTGTACCTTTCCCCTCTGCACGGTAAATCATTGTGAAAGTCTGTCTGGATTGATCTATATTTGCAATAGATATCGGTCTTCTTAATAGAGGTGAAAGGCTGTTATTCACTTTTACATGTACAAACTGACCTGGCTCTGTCATTTCATGAACAAGCTCACCTTTTACAGTGAGCTCATAAATATTTGTTGCGATTTCTCTTTGATCAATTACTTGACATATTTCTTGTTTGATCATAAGAAAACCGCCTCCTGTACTACTTTTTCTTCTAGTTTATTCATTGCATCTGCAGAGAAAGTCATTGATTCGATGACTTGTAGAATCGCATCTGCCGTATCTAATGATGTTAAGCATGGAACCCCATTTTCTACCGATTCCCTGCGAATTCTAAAGCCATCTCTTGCTGGTTGCTTTCCTTTTGTCAGTGTATTAATGACAATTTGCGCTTGCCCATTTCGAATGACATCAAGTAAGTTCGGCTCATCAGCACCAATTTTATTCGTAATATCAACAGGTATACCGGCACTTTGAAGATATTCAGCCGTACCACTTGTTGCCATTAATCTATAACCGGTAGAAGCAAAGCGTTTGGCGAGACTCAAAGCTTCTTCTTTATCTTTGTCTGCTATAGTCATTAAAACTGTGCCATATGGATAAATCTTCATACCCGAAGCAACTAACCCTTTATATAAAGCTTTTTCAAGTGTTTGATCTTTACCCATCACCTCACCAGTTGATTTCATTTCTGGACCAAGGGTGATGTCAACTCTTCTCAATTTTGCGAAAGAAAACACCGGTACTTTAACGTATACACCTGTTTTTTCAGGTACCAACCCATTTTCATACCCTTGACTTTGTAATGTTTCCCCTAGAATGACCTTTGTTGCAATCTTCGCCATTGGTACGTTTGTAATTTTACTCAAAAAAGGTACCGTTCTACTTGAGCGGGGGTTGACTTCGAGCACATATACTTCACCTTTTGAGACGACATATTGGATATTTAATAACCCGATAATACCAAGTCCTTTTGCCAACCTCTCCGTATAATCAACTAGTTTCTCTTGAATGCTAACACTTATATTTTGTGGAGGATAAACAGCGATCGAATCCCCTGAGTGCACCCCAGCTCGTTCGATATGCTCCATTATTCCTGGAATAACTACAGTCTTTCCATCACTGATTGCATCCACTTCAATTTCTTTCCCCGTTAAGTATCGATCGATTAATACTGGATGCTCCGGATTTACTTTCACAGCGTTCTTCATATAGAAGAGAAGCTCCTCTTCTTTATATACGATTTCCATCGCTCGACCACCTAGTACATAAGAGGGTCTAACAAGAACTGGATAACCGATATCAGTTGCAATCTCCACCGCTTCTTCTACTGATAATGCTGTTTTCCCTTGCGGCATAGGTATGTTTAATTCTTGCAATGCATGTTCAAACTTGTCTCGGTCTTCTGCGCGATCGAGATTCTCTAGCGAAGTTCCTAATATTTTCACTCCGCGTTCCACAAGACCTGCTGCTAAGTTAATCGCCGTTTGACCACCGAACTGAACAACTACTCCTTCTGGCTTCTCGAGGTCAATAATATGCATTACATCTTCAATCGTTAATGGTTCAAAATATAGTTTATCCGAAATACTAAAGTCAGTTGAAACTGTTTCAGGGTTATTGTTGATAATGATGGCTTCATATCCAGCTTCTTTTATTGCCCATACCGCATGAACAGTGGAATAATCAAACTCTACACCTTGACCGATTCTGATTGGACCAGACCCCAATACAAGCACACTCTTCCTATTTGTCACAATCGACTCATTCTCATCTTCATATGCACCGTAATAATAAGGTGTTTCCGATTCAAATTCTGCCGCACAAGTGTCGACCATTTTATAAACTGGGGTGATACACGCCTCTTTTCTCATTTCATAGACTTCTCTTTCTTTCATTGACCACAAGTTGGCGATCGTCGTATCAGCAAAGCCTAGTTTTTTCGCTAGTTGTAAAGTTTCTAGGTTTCCAATATTTTTTGCTAATTGAGTTTCCATCTCCACAATTTTATTCAATTTATATAGGAAAAATAAGTCGATTTGGCTCCATTCATGAATGGTTTCTATTGTAACTCCGCGTCTTAACGCTTCACCTATATAGAATAAACGCTCATCACCAGCTTTACGAATACGCTTTTGTAAAAGAGCATCATCAATTTCGGCCCCGTTTTGCAAGAAAAGGTGGTGCACATTTGCTTCTAGTGACCTTACAGCTTTCAAAATTGACTCTTCAAAATTCCGGCCAATCGCCATGACTTCACCAGTTGCTTTCATTTGCGTACCTAATGAACGATTTGCCGATTCAAATTTATCAAATGGCCAACGTGGAATTTTTGTCACGATATAGTCTAATGCTGGTTCAAAGCTTGCATATGTTTTTCCTGTTACAGGGTTCATCATTTCATCTAAAGTTAACCCAACGGCAATTTTTGCTGCAAGCTTGGCAATTGGATAGCCCGTCGCTTTAGAGGCGAGTGCGGAAGAACGACTGACTCTAGGATTCACTTCAATAATGTAGTAATGGAAACTGTAGGGATCAAGTGCGAGTTGAACGTTACAGCCACCTTCAATCCCAAGTGCTCTAATTATTTTAAGAGAAGCGTTTCTCAGCATTTGATATTCACGATCACTTAATGTTTGGCTTGGTGCCACAACAATACTGTCTCCTGTATGTACCCCGACAGGATCAATATTCTCCATATTACAAACGACAATTGCGTTATCATTTGAATCTCTCATAACCTCATATTCTATCTCTTTAAAACCGGCAATACTTTTCTCTAGCAAACATTGGGTCACTGGGCTATTTTTCAATCCGCTTGTCACGATTTCATTTAGTTCTTCTTCGTTGTGGCAAATGCCTCCACCTGTTCCACCTAGTGTAAAAGCAGGTCTTACGATGACTGGGTAACCAACAATGTCAACAAATTGTTTGGCCTCTTCTAATGTGTGAATAATTTCACTATCAGGTACCGGTTCACCGAGCTCATTCATCAACGTACGGAACAAATCACGATCCTCTGCTTGTTCAATCGCAGATAGCTTCGTTCCTAAAATTTCTACCTGACATTCTTCTAACACACCTGATTTGGCTAATTCTACCGCCAAATTTAAACCTGTTTGCCCACCTAACGTTGGTACGAGGGCATCCGGACGTTCTTTTCTAATAATTTTACTAACAAACTCAAGTGTTAACGGCTCAATGTAGACTGCATCGGCAATTTCTGTATCAGTCATAATCGTGGCTGGATTGGAGTTGACTAAAATGACACGGTAACCTTCTTCTTTTAGTGCGATACATGCTTGTGTTCCAGCATAGTCAAATTCTGCCGCTTGCCCAATGACAATGGGGCCTGATCCAATTACTAATATGCTTTTTATGTCTGTACGCTTTGTCATTGATAAACACCTTCCTGTCTGTTCGTTTCAATTAAACTTAAAAACTGTTCAAAAAGACCGTTCGCATCCTCTGGTCCAGGTGATGCTTCTGGGTGGTACTGTACGGTGAAAGCAGGGTAGACTTTATGTTTTAACCCTTCAACTGTGCCATCATTCAAGGCAATATGCGTAATTTCTAGGTCTGTCTGATCAACCGACATCTCGTTGACAGAGTAACCGTGGTTTTGTGAAGTGATTGCAATCTTACCGGTAGCCAAGTCTTTTACGGGATGATTCGACCCACGATGACCAAACTTCATTTTTTCAGTATTTGCTCCGCATGCGAGAGCGAAAATTTGATGGCCGAGACAAATGCCGAATAGTGGGACTTTACCTAAAATCTCTCTAACCATTTCAATTGCTTGGGGCACATCTTTTGGATCCCCAGGACCATTAGATAACATAATACCGTCCGGGCTCAAGTTTAATATTTCTTGTGCAGATGTATGATAGGGAACGACTATGACGTCACAGTCTCTTTTATTTAACTCTCTTAAAATCCCGTGCTTCATACCAAAATCGACCAATACTACTCTTCTGCCACGCCCTGGTGATGGGTAAGGCGTTTTTGTTGATACTTGCTTTACTTGATCCACTCGCAGTTTAGTTGCTTTCATTTTTTCTAATACATCGGTAACATTTTCTTCTATGCTACAAATCGTTCCTTTTAATGTTCCGGCTTTACGGATGATTCGTGTTAACTTTCGCGTATCAATCCCTGCGATGCCTGGAATGTCTTTCATAGAAAAGTACTCAGCAAGCGATTGTTGATTACGAAAGTTTGATGGATATTCCGCTGCTTCTTTAACAATGAAGCCACTGATAGCTGGATGAATAGATTCAAAGTCATCACGGTTAATACCATAATTACCGATTAACGGGTAAGTTAAAGTCACAATTTGGCCACAATACGAAGGATCAGATAAAACTTCTTGGTATCCTGTCATACCTGTATTAAACACGACTTCACCCATCGTTTGTTTACCACTACCAAAGCCTTCACCAATAAATACTGTGCCATCCTCTAAAATCAATTGTCTTTTCATGCTGTTACACTCCCCTTTTTAAAGACTACCTTTCCAGCAACAATTGTCGTTGTTGGCCAACCTTTACACTTCCAACCAGCAAACGGTGTATTTTTACCTTTTGATAAGAAGGTATCTGGATCAACTGCTTCTTCCTTTTCTAAATCAAGCAAAACAATATCTGCCCTGTTTCCTGTTTGTAATAACCCTCTATTTAAAGAGAAAGATTCAGCTGGTTTTATTGTTAAGAAATCGATGAGTTGCTTTAGTGTGAAAATACCTTTCTTAACAAAGTTCGTATAAAGAAGTGGAAAAGCTGTCTCTAACCCTACAATACCGAATGGTGATAATGTCATCCCTTCAGCCTTCTCTTCTGCTGTATGCGGGGCATGGTCAGTAGCGATAAAATCGATGGTGCCATCTAGTAGCCCCTCCAACAGCGCTTCTTGATCGTCTTTGCCTCTAAGTGGCGGATTCATCTTATAGTTAGTATCAAGACCAGGAATATCTTCTTCTGATAACAATAAGTGGTGTGGCGTCACCTCTGCCGTTACTTTAATCCCTGCTCTTTTGGCATCTCTTACCACCCGAACTGATTCTTTTGTGCTAATATGACAAACATGATAATGGCAATTGGCTGCCTCTGCTAATAGCACGTCTCTTGCAATATGCACAGATTCACATACTGAAGGGATACCGTTTATCCCTTGCGCTTTTGAAAACTTCCCTTCATGAACGGCTCCTTTATGAATTAATGTATTTTCCTCACAATGAGCGACAATTGCCATATTTACTTCTGCTGCTTTTTTCATCGCTGAGTACATCATATCTGCTGACTGCACCCCAACCCCGTCGTCAGTAAAAGCGAAGGCTCCTGCTTCTTTAAGTGCTGCAAAATCTGTGAGTTCTTCTCCAGCTTCTCTTATCGTGATCGAGGCATATGGTAATACTTCCACTACGCCTGTTTCAGTGATTCTTTTATGTAATGTTTCCATTTGTTCCTTACTATCTGGTACAGGTCTTGTATTTGGCATGGCAGCAATTGTAGTGAATCCGCCTCGCGCCGCTGCCTGTGTACCAGTTGCAATTGTTTCTTTATGTTCACCACCTGGCTCGCGTAAATGGACATGAAGGTCGACAAATCCTGCTGTTACAAGTTGACCTGTTGCATCAATGACCTCATGATCATTTACTGCGATAGAGTCACTGATTTCTTCAATCTTCCCATCGTTAATGAACACATCCTGTTGAAGTAATTCCCCTTCATTAGTAAGCAATTGACCATTTTTGATGATGATTCCCATTACGCTCTCCCCCTTCAAGTTGTTCAATTATTCTTTTTAATACCGCCATTCTAATAAATACACCATTTTTCATTTGTTTGAAAATTCTCGACCGTCCACACTCAACTAGACTGTCTGCAATCTCTACACCACGGTTAACTGGTGCAGGGTGCATAATAATGCTGCTCTTTTTCATCATTTTTTCCCGTTCAAGTGTCAATCCAAATGCTTTATGATACTTTTCAGCGTCCCATATACTACCTTCATGGCGTTCATGCTGTACCCTTAGCAACATGATGACATCGGCTTCTTTTACCGCTTGATCGATAGACACATATTGCCCGTGTTGGGCCATACTTTGATCGAACCATATTTCTGGTCCTGAGAAAATCACGTTTGCACCTAACCGATTTAAACTCTCTGCATTTGACCTTGCAACACGGCTATGACGTAAGTCACCAACGATTGCTACCTTTAACCCTTTAAAGCTACCGAATTCTTGTTTAATTGTTAGTAAGTCAAGCAAAGATTGTGTGGGATGATGTCCACAACCATCGCCTGCATTAATAATCGCACTTTTCGTCTTCCCAATAAGTTGATCAAAATAACAATTCTCGTGATGCCTGATGACAGCTAGTTGAACACCAATTGCTTCAAGCGTCCTTACTGTGTCATAGAGCGTTTCACCCTTTGACACACTAGAAGTACTCACTTCAAATGGAATAATATCTAAGCCCAATCTTCTTTCAGCAACTTCAAAGCTACACTTTGTTCTTGTGCTGTTTTCAAAAAAGAGATTCGCGATAAAAACTTTGTTTTTAGGCTTCCATATTTCACCGTTAATAAAACGCTCTGCATCGGCTAAAATCCCTTGAATTTCGTCTATTGTTAGATCAGTTGTAGTCAGACAATGTTCCATAAAAGACAGCCTCCTTTTTTATTGAAGCGTAAAGGTTGATCTCCCTTGACTTCTATTAAAAAACACCTTGACAAAAACAAGTCAAGGTGTCGAATAAACATGAGTGATTCAAAGTGAGATTTTCTTCCCACTTTGAACTCAGCTCCTCAACACCCTTATGAACCTCTCTGGATTCCTTTTAAAAGGCGTAATTAGTTTTCAAACATATTTTCATCTACTTCCGGTTTACCCGGTAAGACTAAGTTGAGTACAACCCCAGCAATTGCGGCAATCGCCATTCCCTCTAAGTTGAAGACCCAAAGTTGTAAATGCGCGCCGCCAATTCCTAATACAAGGATAACAGAGGCGATAGCTAGGTTACGGTTATTTCCAAAGTCGATTTTATTATCTACAAGCATCCTTAATCCTGAAGAAGCTATGATACCGAATAGAAGGATTGAAACCCCGCCCATAACTGGTGTCGGTATTGAACTTATTAAAGCTGTTACTTTTCCGATAAATCCGAAGACGATGGCAATCACTGCTGCTCCGGCAATGACATAAACACTGTAAATTTTGGTGATTGCAAGGACACCGATATTTTCTCCATAGGTGGTTTTCGGTGGTCCACCAATTAGAGCTGATAACATTGTTCCCATCCCATCTCCTAAGATGGAACGATGTAAACCTGGGTCTTTTATATAGTCTTTGCCCACTACTTTTCCGAGTACAAGTTGATGACCGATATGTTCAGAAAGAGTGACAACAGCAACTGGGATCATCAGTAGAGCAAGATCAAGAGTAATTCTGACATCATAATCCATCACAGGTAAGATAAATTCAGGCATTTCAAACCATGCAGCTTTTGCAACAACTGAGAAGTCAACAATGCCAATCATGAGTGAATATACATAACCGATAATGATACCAGCAAGAATCGGAATCATTCCAAGCATGCCTTTTCCATAAACTGAGATAATGACTGTAGCAGCAAGCGTAATTAAAGCTGCCGAGAAGTGAAGCATGCTATATTCTCCTGTTACTGGGTTGTTCATGGCCATGTCAATTGCAGTTCCAGATAACGCAAGTCCGATAACGATGATAACAGGCCCTGTAACAATGGGTGGTAATAATTTCAAAATCCAACGATAACCCGCTTGCTTAATAATAAGAGCGACGACCCCATAAACGAGACCTGCCATAAAGCTTCCTATCATGGCAGCGCCAGGTCCACCTTCGAGCTGTGCGGTCTGGATAGGAATAATAAATGCGAAAGACGAACCTAGGTATGCAGGAACTTTCCATTTTGTAATCATTAGGAAAGCAAGTGTTCCGATACCACTTGAGATTAGGGCAATAGCTGGGCTTAAACCTACTAAGTATGGTACTAAGATGGTAGCACCAAACATGGCGAATAAATGTTGTAAACTGAGGGTGAGCCAATGTACTGGCGTTGGTTTATCATGTATGTCTAATACTGGTTTATTCATGGTGGTATTTCTCCCCTTTAATATAAAACCCTCTTTGCCTGCGGACAAAGAGGGTTGGTAAGCACAGACCAGGAGCAGTCTGTTACTTCCCCCTTTGTCAGCCTCTCTGGACTGCATTTAAAAAGGGCTCATTTTATTTTTCAAAGATACTTACTTGATCTGTTTGATCAATTTCATTTAGTTCGACAACTATTTTTTCAGAACTTGAAGTCGGAATGTTTTTCCCAACATAATCAGCTCTAATCGGTAATTCTCTATGACCACGATCTACAAGCACACCTAACTGGATAGCTGAAGGTCTACCTAAATCAATTAAAGCATCTAATGCTGCTCTTACTGTCCTTCCTGTATAAAGGACATCATCAATGACAATCACTTTCTTATCGTTAATATCAATCGGGATATTTGACCCCTTAACGAGCGGTTCTTGATTATCTGTCTTCTTTGATAAGTCATCTCTATAGAGAGTAATATCGATTTCACCAACCGCTACTTTGGCACCTTCAATTTCTTCTATTCGCTTTGCTAGGCGATTAGCAATATAAATCCCTCTTGTCTTAATTCCAATAAGCACACAATCCTCAATGCCCTTATTCTTTTCAATCATTTCATGAGCTATTCTTGTTAGTGCTCTTCTTATCGCTTGTTCGTCCAGTACAATGGCTTTTTGTGACATCTTTTTCACCTCATTTTATACTAAAAAACCCTCTCACCTAAAGGAGAGAGGGTAAACGATCGTACTTTATTTGAACATACAACAACCGCATGTTCATACCGTTTCCTTCCCAGCCTCACGGGACTGCTTTTAAAGGACTTATTTAACTGAATTCATCTTATAACACTTCAACTTACTTGTCAACAATTATTTTTCCAACATAGCAATGAGCTGTTTGAAATCAGCTGGCAATGGTGCGGTAAATTCTAGGTACTCACCTGTTCTTGGATGATTGAACCCTAACACCCCTGCATGAAGCACTTGTCCGCCGAACTCAACTGTTTTTCGCGGCCCATATTTCGGATCTCCAGCTAATGGAAAGCCAATATATTTCATATGAACACGTATTTGATGCGTTCTTCCCGTCTCAAGCTGACATTCTATCAAAGTAAAATCTTTAAAGCGCTCGATAACATTGAAATGCGTAACAGCATGTTTGCCATTATCAACAACCGTCATACTTTGGCGATCTTTCGTGTCTCTCCCGATAGGTGCATCAATTGTACCATGATCATGATTTAATACGCCGTGCACAACCGCTTTATATTTTCTTGTCACCGTTTTATTCACAAGTTGCTCTACTAAATTCTCATGGGCGAGATCATTTTTAGCCACCATAAGCAGGCCGGATGTATCCTTATCAATTCTGTGGACAATACCTGGTCTCATGACCCCATTTATACCTGATAAGTCTTTACAATGTGCTAGTAAGCCGTTTACCAATGTACCTGTTCCATGCCCAACCGCAGGGTGCACAACCATTCCCCTCGGTTTATTGACTACTAAAACATCACTATCTTCATAATAAATATCCAAGTCCATTTCCTCAGCAACTACATCTAATGGCTCTGGATCAGGAATAATTATATCAAGCTGGTCTTCATTTACTACCTTATAATTTGTTTTTACTTTATTACCATTGACAAGCACATGTCCTGCTTTTATCCATTCTTGCACTTGTGTTCTTGACCATTCTGCATTCAGATTAGCCAGCACCTTATCAATACGATCACCCGCTTGATTTTCGGTGATATTATGTTCCACTTTGCTCATTTGCTTTCTCCTTTTTCACTTCTCTTTCCTCTCGTATCATCTGTATTAATAACAGCACGACACCTATACATAGAGAGGAGTCCGCAACATTAAATATCGGGAAGTTATATCCGAACGGGAATGTATGAATAAAATCAACCACTTCTTTTCGCCAAAGACGATCAATAAAGTTTCCAATTGCACCACCTAATATTAGTGCTAATGAAAGCTGAAGAAGCCATTTTCCCTTCGCATGTGTTTGCATATAATAAATGATTCCGATGATGACAATAACAGTAATCAAATAAAAAAACCACATTTGACCTTCTAATATTCCCCAGGCTGCACCTGTGTTCCGATGGGAAGTAATATACAGAAAATCTTCAATGACAGTCATACTTTCACCAAGCGTAAAATTCTTGACAATTAACCATTTAGTCCATTGATCAAAAGCAATAATCAATAAAGCGATTATGTAGAAAAACACAAAGGCAACCTCCAATATTCATTTGTATACCTTTGCATTTTAGCATAAACCCATAAAAAACGGTAGCATTGCTCTTTAAGGCATTGTTTTAATCATAAAGGGCTTTACGATAGAACCTTTTAAGAGACTGACAATCGTCCATTGTTTGTAGCGTAGGGATTAATGTTAATAAATCTTCTGGCAAAAACTCACCAGAAATTTCACATGTGCCAAATTGGCCATTTTCATACTTCTCTATCGCCTTTTCAACATCATATAATTCATCTAATATCATTTCATTTATAAAGGGGTGAAGATTACTTTGCATTAACCTCTCCAGTAACTCTTGTCTCGTATTACGAAGCTCTTCAATTAGTGGAATAACATGTGGTTGATTGTTCAAAAAAATCCCCCTTCATCCTTCAAGATTGTTCATAAAGTTATTATGAGCAACTGGCTAATTTTGAACGCTTCTAAAGATTTTACAAGCTGAACAAGTTTTACAGGTTGAGGAAAATTTTATTAGTTTCACTAAAAGAGGAAAAGGTTGAGACATGATAAAATTATTCACTTCAATATTTGTTAACAACTTTTCATTAAAATTATAATCGTTTTTATAGCAAATCTTTTTTAGAATTCTCCTTGATTTCTAACTTCATTCACCCTTCTTATATAATCATGAAAAGAAAACAGAAAAAGACCCGAACGAATAGTTCGGGCCTTGATTAGGCTAATACTAAATTTAGTTCAAATGGCTATAGTTTTCTTTCACGACAGTAGCACAACGTGGGCAAAGGGTTGAAAATTCTTCTACTTCCCCAACATCTGGAGTGACTGTCCAACAACGTTCACATGTTTCACCTTCAGCTTTAGAAACCATGATTGCTACATTGTCAAATTTATGCGCTTCATTTGGTGCTTGCTCTAAGCTGCCTGCCACTTCAAATGCAGAAACGATAAATAGTTGTGGTAAGCTTTCTGAAATAGAATCAAGTAAGGAATTGGTTTCGTTATCAACATACAACGTTACTTTTGCTGTCAATGATTTACCGATCACTTTTTCATTTCGTGCTTCTTCTAGCGCTTTTAGGACATGATTTCTTAATTTCATGAAAGCTGTCCATTTTGTCGTTAATTCTTCCGCATTAGCAAAAGTTTGTACTGTCGGCATATCTGTCAATTGAACACTCATCTCTTCCACACTTGGAATGTGACGCCATACTTCATCAGCAGTATGAGAAAGAATCGGTGATACAAGCTTAGTAAGGGCAACTAAGCTATCATAAAGCACTGTTTGAATCGCACGACGATCATGTTGATCTTGCGCTTCAATGTACAGAACATCTTTCGCAAAATCTAGATAGAATGAACTTAAGTCTAAAGTACAGAAATTATTAACAGCATGGTAAATGCCTGCAAATTCATAGTTCTCATAAGCTTGTAGCGATGTTTCGATTAGGTTATTTAACTTTACTAACATAAACTGATCGACTTCACGTAATTCATCATAAGAGACACGATGTACTGCCGGATCGAAATCAGCTAAGTTTCCTAATAAGAAGCGGAAAGTGTTTCTAATTTTACGGTAAACTTCTGCTACTTGTTTTAAGATTGGATCAGATACTCTTACATCTGCTTGGTAATCAACTGATGCAACCCAAAGTCTTAAAATATCTGCACCTAATTGGTTCATCACTTTTGAAGGTACAATGACATTACCAATTGACTTACTCATTTTTCTACCTTCACCATCTAAAACAAAGCCGTGACTTAAGATGCCTTTATATGGTGCTTTACCAGTTACAGCGACACCTGTAGATAATGATGAGTTAAACCAACCTCTATATTGGTCAGACCCTTCTAGATAAAGGTCTGCTGGTCTTTGTAAATCTTCACGCTCAAGTAATACTGCTTGATGCGAAGAGCCGGAATCAAACCAAACATCCATAATATCCGTTTCTTTTGTAAACACACCATTTGGACTACCTGGATGAGTAAATCCTTCAGGCAATAATTCCTTCGCCTCTTTTTCAAACCACACATTCGAACCATGCTCTCTAAATAGTTGGGATACATGATCAATTGTTTCGTCTGTAATAATCTCTTCTCCATTTTCTGCATAGAAGACAGGAATTGGCACACCCCATGCACGCTGTCTAGAAATACACCAATCACCACGATCACGAACCATATTATAAAGCCTTGTTTCGCCCCATGCCGGTGTAAATGTTGTATCATTAATTGCTTGCAATAATTCTTGTCTAAAATCTTTAATAGAAGCAAACCATTGGGCTGTTGCACGGAAAATAACTGGTTTTTTTGTGCGCCAATCATGTGGATAAGAATGCTTGATAAAAGAAAGCTTCAATAACGCGCCAACTTCTTCCAATTTTTCTGTGATTGGTTTATTGGCCTTATCATAGAAAAGACCTTCAAAACCAGGTGCTTCTTCTGTCATTACCCCTTTGTCATCCACCGGACATAATACATCTAAGCCATATTTAGAGCCAATGTAAAAGTCGTCTTCACCATGTCCTGGAGCCGTATGAACACAACCAGTACCAGCGTCTGTAGTTACATGGTCACCAAGCATAACAAGTGAATCACGGCCATATAATGGATGTTCAGCAGTCACATATTCTAACTCACTACCTTGAATCGTTTGAACGACCTTAGGATTTTCCCAGCCAATCTCTTCTGTTACAGACCCTAGTAGATCTTCAGCTACTAAATATTTTTCGTTAGCCACTTCAACGACAACATACTTTAGTTTCGGGTGGACAGAAATACCTAAGTTAGCCGGCATTGTCCAAGGCGTCGTTGTCCAAATAACAATACGTACGTCTTCAGATAAAACATCTTTACCGTCTTTCACTTTAAATCCTACATAAATGGAAGCGGATTGCTTATCTTTATATTCAATCTCAGCTTCTGCTAATGCAGACTCAGATGATGGAGACCAGTAAACAGGTTTCTTCCCTTTATAGATATAACCTTTTTTCGCCATCTCACCAAAAACTTTGATTTGTTGGGCCTCATAGGCAGGTTTTAATGTAATATAGGGATTTTCCCAATCTCCGCGAACACCCAACCGCATAAATTGTTCACGTTGATTCTCGATTTGACCGTAAGCATATTCTTCACAAAGTTTACGAAATTCTGCTACCGTCATTTCTTTACGTTTTACACCTTTATTCGTTAATGCTTGTTCAATGGGCAATCCATGCGTATCCCAACCAGGTACATATGGTGCATGGTAACCACTCATTGACTTATAGCGGTTAATGAAGTCTTTTAAAACTTTATTTAACGCATGTCCGATATGAAGATCGCCATTCGCATAGGGAGGTCCGTCGTGCAGGATAAACAATGGCTGATTTTTCGTGCGCTCAAGCACTTTTGCGTAAATATCTTGTTCATTCCATTCTGTTTGCATTTCAGGTTCTCTTTTTGGCAAATTTCCTCTCATTGGAAAATCTGTTTTAGGCATTAATAAAGTATCTTTGTAATCCATAGCTCATTTCCTCCTCAACATACTACATAACATTATGACCAAAGTAGCGCTCATACATAAGGTACTCGGGGAAAACACAAAAAACCCCTCATCCCAAAAAAAGGGACGAGAGGTTATATATTCCCGCGGTACCACCCTTGTAGATAGAGAAATTCCCTATCCGCTCAAAAATCAATTCGTAACGTGAACGTCTACGCCTTACTCTAACTTTTTAGCTCAAGTAAGGAACTCAAGGGTGATGTTCAAATTCTTCTTCTTAATATCAGGCTTTCACCTTCCCTGAATCGCTGAAGTGGGAATCCACTCTTTTAAGTAAGATAGAATGCTACTATCCCTGTCATCGTTTTATCATGTTTTTTCTAGATTATATGCGATAGGATACAACTTCGTCAAGTCGGTTTAATTCAGAAGTTAAAGTATCTTATACCCTAGATTCTTCTTCTTTTGTAGACTTCAAGTCTGTTGTATCTAGCTCATATTCCATTAAGTGGTCCCAATCATCATTTTGTAGCATATCTAATTGGGCTTCGATTAACATTTTAAAACGATTTCTAAATACTTTCGATTGCTTTTTCAAATCTTCTATATCCAGCGCAATCTTCCTTGCTTTAGATAATGATTCATTCACAATCCTGTCAGCGTTTTTCTCCGCCTCACGAATAATTAGCTTTGCCTCTTTCTGTGCGTTTCGCTTCACTTCTTCCCCAGCTTCTTGCGCAACAACAATCGACTTATTTAACGTCTCTTCAATCGTATTAAAATGTCCGACTCTTTCATTTAAGTCGTTTAAACGCTCTTCTAATTCCTTCTTCTCACGAATAATGATTTCATAGTCTTTAATCACTTGATCTAAAAACTCATTTACTTCATCTTCATCATATCCACGAAAACCTTTGCTGAACTCTTTGTTATGAATATCTAACGGTGTTAATGGCATAAGGCCACCTCCTAGATCAGTTGGTCAAATTATGTATTTGTTAACATGTAATTCGACAGTTTCTTGCAGATTCCTGCATAAAATTCGATACACTTTCAATTTTATATCGGTAAAACACTATAATCATTATAGCTAAAAAAGATTATTTTTGTATACCAACAACTACTTTCCATTTTTCTTTCTTCGTTTTTCCTTCTATCGCAATCACCTTACAGCGCCCATAGCCTCTAACAGAAATCGTATCACTTTCACGGCAATCGAACGCTACATTTTCTTTCATTGCCCAATTTACTTTTACTTTTTTTGCAGCAATAAGTTGTTGCGCCTTTTGTCTAGAAAAATTATAAATTGATGCAATCAACGTATCAAGTCTTAAGGATGACATTGTAAAAACTTTTTCTTGCCATTGCTCTTTTGCATCAATAACAGATGAAAATGGTTTTTCTTCAAGTTTAACAGAAGCTTTCCCAACAGATTCTAATTGCATAGAAATATAAGATGATACTTCCTTAGAAACAATTACTTGTATCGTATGACCTTCAAACAAAATATCTCCAAATTTACTTCTTTTCAATCCGAGTGACATAAGACTGCCGAGCACTTGTGGATGCTCGATTAATACGAATTTATGAGGATAATTTACTTCGTATAATTCTAAGCAAAAATCGTCCATTTCCGGTACAAAATAATCTGGATAAATTAGCGCACGTTTTCTTTCGGCGTTTCTATGTCCACCTTCAAATTGCACGCACACATCACTTTGTGATCCAATGATGGTGTGTAAAATATCTTGTTCCCTTGGATCGAGAAAGTCAGTAAGCTTAGGCGCATACGATTGTTCAACCGTTTGTCGCCAACTTAACACTTGATCAATAAACTCCCTCTCTTCCGGACGAAAGTGTTGATATATATTTGACATGAGCTTACTCCTTTAACAACAGTTGTGTTATAGTATATCATTTATTAAATTTGCATGTTTTGCAATTTCCTTTGAAAACCTATTATTAAAAAAAAACAAAAATACGAGCTAAGCATTAGCTCGTATTTTTTACATCATCCATAAAAAGATTTGTCGAATTCCCGATGTTGCTAAATTTAATACTAAAATAGCCACAATCGGAGAAATATCTAACATTCCACCAATTGGCGGAATAACACGTCTAAATGGTTCTAGAAAGGGTTCACAAATTTTTGTTAGAACTTGCCCAATACTAGATTCCCTTGCATTTGGGAACCATGACATGAGTATGTAAATGATTAATGCCCATGAATAAATCTCCACGGCTGTAATAATAATCGAAAATAAAGTTGCCATAATTAATTTACCACCTCGAGTTCTCTTCTTCATGTTCCTGAATCATTTGCGAAATATTCCCTGATACTTCAACATTTTCAGGCGTACATAAAAAGATGTCCATTCCAATTTTTTGTATATCTCCACCAATGGCATACACCGTTCCACTTAAAAAATCAACAATGCGCTTTGCTTGGCTTTTATCAATTCTTTGAAGATTAACAACCACTGCTTTTCTATTCTTTAATTGATCAGCAATTTCTTGCGCTTCCGCATAGACGCGTGGCTCAACAAGAACAACTTTAGATGATTTTTGCTGACCGCCTTGTCCTTGAACAGATTGTAAACTAACAACATTTTGTTTTGTTGCAGCGTGCTGCCTTTGCGATGTCCGAATAGAGGTTGTTTCTTGTTCCTCTTTACGATCCCTGCTATTGGCGTACTCATCTTCTCTTGGCTCATAGTTGTCTTCTTCGTCATCTAAAAAGAAATATGATTTAAACTTTGATTTTATACTCATCTGCACCTAACCTCCTTACTTTTCTTTTCCAACTAAAGCCGTTCCTATACGGACCATTGTTGCGCCTTCTTCAATAGCAATTTGATAATCATTGGACATTCCCATTGATAATTCTATACACGGTGCATGAGATAATTGAAGTGATACTACTTCTTGCTGAAGCAACTTCAAATTTCGAAAACAGTTTCTTAATACTGTCTCATCATTTGTCAATGGCGCCATAGTCATAAGGCCTACTACTTCTATTTGTTTAAAATCTGACAACGCTTTAACAAAAGGAATGACTTCTTCTCTGGATAACCCTTGCTTTGAATCTTCTCCAGACACATTCACTTGAATAAAGCATTTAATTGATTTTTTCGCACGCTTTTCAATCTCTTTAGCAAGAGACATCCGATCTAATGAATGTATATAATCCACTTCATTTATGATATTTTTTACTTTTCTAGATTGTAAGCTCCCAATATAATGCCAAACAGCCCCATTGTTTATGACGGCTTGTTTTTCTAACAGACCTTCATCACGATTTTCCCCTAGGTTATTAACTCCTGCTGCAATTGCCTCCTGTGCTCTTTCTGTTGATACATATTTTGTCACTGCGATAATCTTTACGTCATCACTAGGACGATTCATTTTTTCACAAACAGTTTGTATATTTTCCTTAATCCTCTTTAAGTTCTCTTGTACATTCAAGATGCTATTCCTCCTCACACAAACCAATAAAGCTCATCATTCTACCCGTTTTCCCTTCATCTCTTCGGTGGGAAAAAAACAAGGTATCATGACAGCTTGTACAAAATTCAGTTGTATGAATATTATCTCGTAAAACACCATATTTCTGCAATATGAGTTGATTACATCGTTTTAAATCTAATTCATATTGACCTTTAGATATTTCATTATAAACACTAGGAGCCATTTCTCCTAAGGCATCGTTCACCTTGTTAAGCACATAATTATCTACAATATAACAAGAGCGACATATACCTGGGCCTATAACAACTTCGACCTCTTGTGGACGAATTCCTTTTTCATGAAAGGCAGTTAAAACATTTTTAGCGATTCCAAATACGGTTCCTTTCCATCCCGCATGAGCAACTGCCATATATTGATTCTTGGGATGGAAGAAATAAAGTGGAATACAGTCAGCATAACACATAGTTAATAGTATATTATTTTCATCCGTATACAAGGCGTCCGTAGCAGCAAATGCCGTATCATACTCTTTTGCGCCTCTACCTCTTTGGTTATTTTGAACATATTCAATATGAACACCATGAGTTTGTTCTGCTCCCACCCAATGTTCTAATGGAAATTGCAATTCTTTCGCTAATGCTATACGATTTTGGATCACATGCGCTGGTTGGTCACCTACATGAAAGCCAAAGTTTTGTGATGTGTAATCTTTTTCACTATACCCATCATTTTTAGTTGTAAAGCCTGCCATCAGTCCATATTTTTCAAACCAATGTTTTATGATTAAATATTTTTCATGCGTTCGTTGAAATGGCTCCATACACTTTCCCCATTTTTTTCTTTAGTTTACCATATTGCGATTAAGGTTTACAGCTATAACTATCGATTGCTGTATTCTTCTTTTGGTTCTTCTAATTGATATTGATGAGGAAAACGGACAAGAATCACATCCTCACCGATTTTTAAAATATCGTCCCATTCGACCACGATATCCTCCAGCTTATTAAAAAAAGGAAGCATCTTGTTTTGTTGACTAATGAAAATACAGTCTATTTTCCCAGTTGAAACATCAATATCAATATCATTAATAAATCCTAATTTCTTACCATCAGCAACATTAATCACATCTTTCATTTGAAAACTTGAGATTCTCATCATCTTAAAACGCCTCCTTTTATTACAATATATGATTAGAAAGATTAAAAAGACCGAGCTAAATTTGGTGTGGTGATTTGAGAATGAAGTGGTTCTCAAGCTATTTCCTTTGGAAAATCTTATCAAACAAGTATGTATTTAGCCGCATTTTTCTCTCTGGTGTAGTTCTTATTCTTATCTATAAATCGCGTTTATCTAATTATGCTTATTTCCCATGCGTCTTCATCAATCATTCCTCATGGTAGGGCCTCTATTTCATTACAAATAAAAAAGAGCTTAACACGTCTGTGTTAAACTCTCCTGGCATATTAGCTTTGAATATTTTTATTCATTTGTTTAATGGCTGCTTTTTCTAAGCGTGAGACTTGAGCCTGAGAAATACCAATTTCTTCAGCAACTTCCATTTGTGTTTTTCCTTGAAAAAACCTTTTGCGTAATATCATTTTTTCTCGATCATTCAGGCGTCTCATGCCTTCTTTCAGTGCAAGCTCTTCCACCCATTGAATATCCTTATTCTTCTCATCACTGAGTTGATCCATTACAAAGATTGGGTCGCCGCCGTCATTATAAATAGGCTCAAAAAGTGATACAGGATCTTGTATTGCATCAAGGGCGAAAACAATTTCTTCATGCGGAATATCCAACTCTTTCGCAATCTCTTCAGCTGTTGGTTCTTTTGAAGTTTTACTCATTAGGCGTTCTCTTACCTGCAAGGCTTTATAGGCGATATCACGTAAGGAACGAGATACCCTTATTGGATTATTATCGCGTAAATATCTACGGATTTCTCCAATAATCATAGGAACAGCATAAGTGGAGAATTTTACATTTTGGCTTAAATCAAAATTATCAATAGATTTCATAAGACCGATACAGCCAACTTGAAATAAGTCATCAACAAATTCTCCTCTATTATTAAATCGTTGAATGACACTTAAAACGAGTCGGAGGTTCCCATTTACTAGGCTCTCCCTTGCTGATATATCTCCATTATGCATTTGCTTGAAGAGTGCTCTCATTTCTTCGTTCTTTAGTACTGGAAGCTTTGATGTATCTACTCCGCAAATTTCTACTTTATTTCGAGTCAATCCCATTCCCTCCTCACAGGAGCTGCTGTACAAAAATCAGTATCTCCGCGAGAAGGAAAAATATGCACAAGAAAAATGCGCATAAAGTGTAAAAAAAAGAAATATCCTTTATTTAACAGATATTTCAACGACTAAAAAATTTTTTTAAACCATTTTATTGAATTCTTTTTTCAAACGTTTAATAATTCTTTTTTCTAATCTTGAAATATAGGATTGAGAAATCCCAAGCATATCGGCAACATCTTTTTGTGTTTTTTCCTCATCCTCACCAAGCCCGAAACGCAACTCCATTATTTGTTTTTCTCTATCAGATAATTGATGAAGTGCTTTAATTAAGAGCTTTTTATCAACATTTGCTTCTAAATCCTTCGTGATAATATCTTCCTCTGTGCCTAGTACATCTGATAATAATAATTCATTACCATCCCAATCAATGTTAAGTGGTTCATCAAACGAAACTTCGGAACGAATCTTGTTATTTCTACGTAAATACATTAATATCTCATTTTCAATACATCGTGAGGCATATGTAGCCAGTTTAATTTTCTTTTCAGGATTGAAGGTATTTACCGCCTTTATTAAGCCAATTGTTCCAATACTGATTAAGTCTTCAATATTAATGCCTGTATTTTCGAACTTGCGAGCGATATACACGACTAAACGTAAATTCCGTTCAATTAAAATGGATCGTGCTGCTTGATCTCCTTTAGGAAGCTTATTTAACAATATCGCTTCTTCTTCTTTACTAAGTGGCGGGGGAAGAGCTTCGCTACCACCTATATAATATATTTCATCTGTTTTTAAACCTAATTTCATTAAAAGCTTATACCAATAATATGATAAGCGAAATTTAAGTTTACGCACTCTTTCTCCTCCCTATGATTGATTATTTCTCATGCGTTTTAACCAACTTTCTTGGCACCTGTTAACATTTTTGGATGCACAATGCATTGAAAGCGATTCTCTGGGGACAACTTTTGCATAGTAAATGAAATGAGCCCCTTATCCACTGCAATGACTTCATTATCTTTGATTAATGTAATTTTCTCTGGTTTGAGGGCAAGTATCATTTGATTATCACTACCGACCACCTTCGCAGGTATCACTCGGACAACTGACATCCAATCGTTCGGGATTTCCCACCTGCCTTCTATCGCACCATTCGGATCTTTTGCCATTGTTGTAATCGCTTCTGGAAAAGACTCTTTATGCTGGTCAATCGATACAATCATGACAGGTACTCTTGTTAGTGGATCATAAAGCTGATTACCACTGTCTATTAGACCTTGAAAATCATAAGTTTCTCCCTTTAGTTGAATTTGTACATTCACATTTGACTCATAATTGATCTTTGTCATTTCAATAGAATCATAATTTTTCTTTGAAAAATGCCAGGCAATAGGGAATCCTAATAATACGAATAACCAGCTAATAGGATCACCAAAGCCATTTACGGATGCAAGCATAACGGTGGATGTCAGGTCTAGATCAAATTGAATAAAATAATGGACGGCAATTAAACTTCCACCGATTAAAAAGGTCACTGCATAAAATGTGCTTAACGCTTTTAAAAAAAAAGTTAATCTTCTAAAACCAAATACAATAAAGACCATGAAAATAGAAAATAACCACTTACCTATTGGATGACTGGAGTATGCATGAATCGGTGTGACGGATAATAAGATTATTATTGAGCCTACCAAACCTCCTGTGGCTATTCTCCATAATTTAACTTCGATTTTCAGAAGAATAGACGTTAAATATAGGAGAAGACTATCAAACAACAAATTTAATGCCCAAATAATATCTAAATAAATGGCCAATCTGTCTTCTTCCTTCCTAAAACTAACAATGTATATTCTTATGGGTGGCTGTCTTATTGATGTGCTAAAAAAAGTATAGCCTATTCACCAAAATAAAGATGTCACTTTCTGTTGGTAAAACAGCAGAAATTTTCACTATTCTTTTCTTTTTTTGTCAGTTTTTTGCGGTCTGTCTCATTTATAGGAAATGACGAAAATGATGAAGTCTTTTAATGGACTAATTTAAGGAGTTATTATCTAATTAACGTTAATATAGAAAAAATTTTTGAGGGGATCATCTTCTTTTAAAACAAAAAAGCCAATGCCCTTCATTTTCGGACATTAGCTTCTTTATACAAATTGTCTTATCTTCTACGGTTACGATTTCTTAAAAATGTTGGGATATCTAACGTATCTTCTGGATGTTCCTTTGCTGTATTTGATGGCTGCTCATGTGATGCTGCTTCTTCCCTCTCGCGTTCACGATACGTTTCACGCTTTTGCACCTGCGATCCTACGCCAACGTTTCCTTTATTTTGTCCAAATGCAGGTTTGGAAGGCTTTGTTTGAATAACTTCTTCATTGAAGCCAGTCGCGATAACTGTTACAACAATCTCATCCTTCAAATCCTCATTGATAACAGAACCAAAGATCATATTAACATCTTGATCTGATGCTGATGCAACAATATCTGCTGCTTCTTGTACTTCATACAAGCTTAAGTTTGATCCGCCGGTAATATTCATTAGAACCCCTTGCGCACCATCAATGGACTTTTCTAATAATGGAGAAGAGATGGCCTTCTTGGCCGCTTCTGCTGCTCGATTTTCGCCTGCAGCTAAACCGATTCCCATAAGTGCAGAACCTTTATTGGACATAATTGTTTTCACATCAGCGAAGTCCAAGTTAATCAAACCAGGTGTGGCAATCAAATCTGAAATACCTTGGACACCTTGGCGAAGAACATTATCTGCTTCACGGAATGCTTCAAGCATTGGTGTACTTTTATCAACAATTTCTAATAAACGATCATTAGGGATAACAATCAATGTATCGACAGCATCTTTCATAGAAGCTATTCCACCAGCTGCTTGAGTAGAACGTTTACGACCTTCAAATGTAAATGGTCTTGTCACAACACCTACAGTTAAAGCGCCTAAATCTCGTGCGATTTGGGCAATAACAGGGGCAGCACCAGTACCTGTTCCTCCACCCATTCCAGCAGTAACAAATACCATATCTGCACCTTTTAATGCTTCTTCAACTTGCTCTTTACTTTCCTCAGCTGCCTTTTTTCCTACTTCTGGATTGGCACCTGCACCGAGCCCTCTTGTCAATTTACCACCAATTTGCATCTTTACTTCTGCTTTTGATAGGTTTAATGCTTGAGCATCTGTATTCACTGCAATAAATTCTACACCTTGTACACCATGCTCAATCATACGGTTAACGGCGTTATTTCCTCCGCCACCAACCCCAATTACTTTTATCGTTGCTAATGAATCTAAATTCGTATCAAATTCCAACATGACAAATCCTCCTAATTCGTCGATATTCCTAAGAACACCTTTTTTTCGATTCGCTCATTTATCTTGATGATTAACTGTTTAATAGCTGACTAACATCTACTGTAAATTGACAATCTGCCTTGCTATTAATCTATTACAATACAATGTTTTGTTTTTGCTACTCGAAAAAGTATCCAAGGAACTTTTTAACTCTTGATGTCACTTTTTGTTCCGGCTCTTTTTCTGTGCTTTTCTTCGGCTGTGTTTGCTTTTGTGTTCTTTTTTCATTTGCTTCAGGTTGATCGACAATTGCTTCCATGTTCTTTCCTTGTATCTTTGCATTTTTATATGCAAACTGTATTAAACCTACGGCTGTACAATATTGTGGCTCTCTAACCCCAATATAATCAGGCACGGCTATTCTTACTCTATTTTGGAAGACCACTTGAGCAAGTTCTAATACCCCTTGCGTATTTGCAACCCCTCCGCATAAAACATAACCACCTGGAAGGTCTGATGCACCTAGCCTTCTAATCTCATGTTGAATAAGATCAAAGGTTTCTTCCATTCTCGCTTCAATAATATCTGCTATTTCTAGCTGATTAAATTGTTGATGTTGATCACTACCGATAATTGGTACACTAAATACCTCTTCCTCTGAAGCGTGGTCATAAAAAGCATACCCATGTTTTATTTTAATTTTTTCAGCATCTTCAGTTGAAGTACGTAAACCAATCGATAAGTCTTTCGTGATATGTTCTCCTCCAACTGGCAATACACTTGTATCCTTTAGTACACCATTTTCAAAGATAGCAATCGTTGTTGAACCACCACCTATATCAACAAGAGCCACACCTAAGTTTTTCTCATCTTTTGAAAGGGCGAAAGCACCTGCTGCTAACGGCTGAAGGGTAATATCCATAATTTCTAGGCCTGCGCGTTCAACGCATCTGAGCGTATTATGTAATAAAGTTTTAGATCCGGTAATGATGGTACCTTCCATTTCTAGTCTTACACCAATCATTCCTCTTGGATCATTGATTTCATCTAATCCATCTACAATAAATTGTCTTGGAATGACATCAATAATTTCTCTCTCAGGTGGCACTGATACCACTTGAGCAGCATCCATAACACGCGCTACATCCTCATCTGAGATTTCCTTATTTTCACTTGACACGGCGACAACACCGTGAGAAGGCTGAAGCATAACATGGTTACCGGTGATACCTACTATCACTCTTCTAATCTCCATGCCAATCATTCTTTCAGCTTGTTCAATTGCTCTTCTAATAGAATGAACGGTTTCATCTATATCAACAATGGAGCCCTTTCTTAATCCTTCGGAAGCTACATTGCCAACACCAATAATGTTTAAAGAATCATTGACCATCTCACCAATGATTACTTTTACACTGGATGTACCGATGTCAAGGCTGACATATATTTCATTGCTGTTCATTCTGTGGCACCTCCCTTTTTGCGAGTCGACTTTTTTAGTTACCTATTCTTGCAGTTATCATTACTATAACCTCTTTATATTAAACTAATAAACCAAATTTGATATTAATAAAATTATTCGTCAAAACTAAACTATTCCCTTTTTTAAAATCAATTTTTTTCTAAATTTTCATTCTTACTTGTCCACTTTGCTAATAAAATCCTGCGAATAACAGCGATGTTTTGAAATAACCTCACACCAAATGCAAACACAGCTGCTAAATATAAGTCTACACCAAGATGAACCCCTAGAAAAGCAAGACCTGCTGCAAGCAAAATATTAAAGAAAAATCCTGATACAAAGATCTTTTCACTGTACACATCCTGTAAATGGGCTCTAATGCCACCAAAAAGTGTATCCAGTGCAGCAAGAATAGCGATTGATAAGTAATTGGCATATTCATCAGGAATTTGAAAGTCTGTCATAAACCCAATAAATAACCCGATTAGTAAACCTAAGATGGGTAGCCACATCTATGAATGTCCTCCTTCGCTTTTCTTGTCCGCCTCCTTCATATCAGTCATTTGAATTGGTTCATTGTAGGCTGGTACAGTAATCTTATTTTCTGCTAGTTGTATATCGAGTGTTAAATTCTCGATAAAAAAATCTTCTATAGATTTTGAAACTTGCATTCTTTTATACATTTGTTCAGCATCATCTTCATTCTCAACAATAACCTTCAATTCTAGCGGTAAGGTCTGAATAGAATAACCATCTATTTTCGTTATATTATTAATATCTCTTATCACAGTTGAGTTGATTACCCGATGACCACCTATGGATACTTCTTTCGCGCCATAACGGTTGAGTTCATTTACTAACCTTTTCAATAAATCGGGTGTAACTCTCCCTACTTGTGAACCGATAATCAACTCCTCAGCGATAGGTTGTACCGTTAAAATCAAACCTGGACCTGATTTTTCTGTCAGTCCTACTTCTGTTTTGAGCTCATCCAATGTTGATCTCAGAACCTCTTCCTTATTAGCATCTATATTATTTTCATATTGCGCTATTTTCTCTTCTTGTGACCGGATTTCCTTTAGCAACTCAAGTCGTAATGCTTCCTCATTTTGCAGATCTTCCCGCAATTGCCATGTGTCTCTTGTATCTCTTACGTCTGTATTCTTTACCGTCTTAAACTGAACGGCTAGCATGACACCAATTAAGACTGTGATTATTGTAAAACCCCATTGCTTTTTGTTCATCTTTTCACCTATCTTCTTTTCCCACCAAATATTGCTCCTATCATGATAGAAAAAGCGCTAACTCCCAATTATCGGATCCATTATGATTTCAGATTTACCCTCTAATGAAAACTGAATATTTTCATTGACAAGTAAATCTTTAACGCCGCCAGCAATATTTAATGCCGATGTGAGAACGTCCGTATCTCCAATTGCAGATATAACAAATGGGGCTGGGTGTTGCTTCCCGTCCACTTCAATGACCGGACCGTTACAGACAATATAAGAGGAGTGCGTTAAGCGCTGACCATTAATGGCGACAGCTGAAGCACCGGCAATGTATAACTCATTAATAACTTGAAACACATGATGTTCATGTACGATGTAATTATTTGCTGAATCGGCTTTGGGATTGTATTCCCCATCTAAGAGAGTGACATTTACACCAGGGCCACTCACTTTGACCTTCCCTAAATACATGCGATATTTATCGACATCCTCGGCAAGATTACTATATACTTGCTCATCTTGAGAAAATTCTTTTTCAATTTCTTGTAGAACATCTTGTGTCTTGTACAATTCTTGTTGAAGGTTAAGATTTTTCTCTTCCAAATCAATCAATTCACGCCTTAATTGTTGATCCCTCTCCCACTGGTTACTCGTTATACTGCTTTCATCTTTCATATCTTTCGCCAATTGAAAGGAATAAGCAATCAGAAAACCTAATCCAATGAAAACGAGTGAAAAGATAACCTGGTTATTCTTCAACTTCCTCTTCTTGTTCTTTTTCATTCTCCTCAGCTCCCCCTTCGCCATAAGGCTTAAAGTAAGAGCCCACTTCTAAATCAATTATTCCTTTAACTTCGGGATCAAGTTGAGCAACGATTGCCGGGTAATGAGACATTTTATCGACAAAGGTAGCTAATGTAGCGACTACTTCATACCCATCATTCATATAAAGCGTAATCGCCTCTTTATCTGTTTCTTTAGGTGACGCGTGTATTTCTGAAATTGAATTACGCACTTCTTCTGGTAATTGACCAAGAGACGCAATCATCTTCTCTAACACTTTTCCTTCAGAAAATTGAAATAAAATAGGTGCACTGGCTGGGAACTCACTTTCACCTTTTACGGAGAGAGTTTTACCGTTTTCAAGAACGGGTATATAGTTCTCACCTTCCATAATATAAGCTACTCGTTTATGTTCTTTCACCGAAATAACGACTGTATTTGGAAACTCAGTTGCTACTTTTACCTCTTTCATTTCTGGTAGTTTTAAAAGCACTTGCTCAATTTCAGCTTCATCAACTTTCCATATATTCATATCTTCAGTTAATCCACTTTGTTCTACAATCGTTTCATTGCTGAAGACAGTATTACCTGATACTTTAATTGCTTTTATATTGCTCAACGGTGACTGGAAATAAACTACTAAGGCAATCAGAAATAAAAAGAAAATTAGTAGGGAAATGAGTCTCCGGTTCGCTTTCTTTTTTCTCTGTTGTTTTAATTTAGGAATTCTATCTTCTATGGATACTATTTTTCCTTGTTCCAGTATCATCACCTCGTACATCGTTACTCACAGCATATATCCTTATTTTCGGTTAATTAAACTAATATATTAACATAATGAGATAATATACCTAAATCTTTATTGTGATATAATCATTCTATTGAATGATTATATCACAATAATTGGAATGAAAGATGGTCTTTTTCGCTACTCGCGACCAATTATTTCAACTTCTGTTTGCAATGCTATTCCCTTTTCTGCTAATACCGTATCCTTTGCATGTTGAATTAGCCCCAAAACATCCTCAGCAGTTGCCTGATTACTATTCACAATAAAATTCCCGTGTAATGGCGAGATTTGGGCGCCTCCGAGTGTATGTCCCTTTAAACCAACTGCTTCAATCAGCTGACCAGCATGATGTGGTAGTGGATTTCTAAAAATACTCCCTGCACAAGGGGCATCCCATGGTTGTGTTTCTTTACGATATGCCTTATTACGTAACATCCTATTAGTTATCGCTTCCTTCTCTCCTTGCTCTAAGCGAAAAATGGCTTCAACCACAATGCCTGGTCGTTCTTTTTGTAAAATAGACGTTCGATATGAAAACTTCATTTCTTCGTTTGTTAACCATTGCAGATCACCATTCGGAAAAAGGATATACGCTTTCTCGAGAATCGTTGCGATATCCGATTGATGTGCACCTGCATTCATATAGACTGCTCCACCAACAGAACCAGGAATACCACTTGCAAATTCTAGCCCTGCATACCCCTGTTTACTCACTTTGGTTGCTAATGCCACAAGGGGATACCCTGCACCGACCCGAAGAAGTTCTTTTTCACGTTCGAGATTGGCAAAACCTTTACCGAACTTAATCACTACTCCCTCAATGCCATCATCAGCTACAAGTAAATTAGAGCCTCTTCCTATTACAGTCCATTTAATTTGATGTGAGACAATAATTTTCATCGCTTTACGCAAATCTTCTACTGTCTTAGGTTCGATAAATATATCAGCAGGTCCGCCTATTTTCATCGTTGTATGATAAGCAAGTGGTTCTTTTTCTTTTACCGTTCCATTGATAGCGCTGTTTAACTCACTATATATGCTCTTCATAACATCCGCCCTCTCTGTATCGTATTCTATATTATGCTAAAGTCAATAAGAATGGGCTACATTACTGCTTATCTTTCATTATTTTTTTCATTACATTATATAACCGATCCGCTGCATCTGGGACGCCTATCTTCTTCGCAGCAGATTTCATCGCGATAATTTTGTCCTCATCTAATAAAATCCGGTCAATCGATTCAATTAATTTATTCGCGCTCAAATCTCCTTCTAGGAGTAATTCTGCTGCGCCATGGTCGCTTAATGCTCTCGCGTTCTTTTCTTGATGATTATTCGTTACATATGGACTTGGTATTAATATACTTGGGATGCCTAATGACGTTAATTCCGCTAGGGTTGTTGCACCCGCTCTCGTAACAGCAAGGTCCGTTCCCGCTAATACTTCTGGCATATTATGAATAAAAGGCTTAATTTTAATATTATCTGGATTCCCGGCCAATTCGGCCTCTTTCTTTACACTTTCATAATGGACCTCACCGGTGATATATAATACTTCATATGGCCTGGATGCTAACTGTGTAAACGTTTTTAACACGGCATCATTAATCGGCCTTGCTCCCCTACTACCACCGAAAATCAACACAGATGGTTTCGCTGGATCTAGACCAACAGATAATTTACCATTAATGGCATTTTGTCCAAGCACTTCTGTTGCTCGCGGATTTCCCGTCATGACTACTTTTCCTTTAGGGAAGCTCGCCACAGCTTCATCAAAGCATACAGCCACTTTATCGACATATTTACTAAGGAACTTATTAGTTAAACCCGGTACACTATTTTGTTCATGAATGATTGTTGGAATCCCCAACTTGGCACCAGCGTACACAACTGGCCCACATACATAACCACCTGTACCAATGACGACATTAGGCTGAAATTCCTTCAACATTTTTTTACTATCTTGAACACCTTTTAAGAACCGCCAAATCGTTTTCACATTATCTAAAGATAAGCTTCTTTTAAATCCCGAAATTTCAATTGACTGAAAAGGTATATTTGCACGAGGAACAATCGATGCCTCTAGTCCATTTTTTGTACCTATGTATAAGAATTCTGCGTTTTTATCTTGCTTTTGAATTTCCCGAATTAGGGCAAGCGCAGGATAAATATGTCCCCCTGTGCCACCACCACTTAATGCAATTTTCATGCTTTCACCTCAACCAAAGCTGTTAGTTTCCTTTTAGTTTCCTTTTAGTTTCCTTACTGTTTACTAGTCTTACTTTATCCTATTCTACTATATTTGCACTGAAAGGAAGAAATGATAACCTACAATGTCATGCAAATGTAATGAATTTGGAAAATCTCTTTCCCTTTTGAAATAAATAAAAGTTCTACATTAACAAATTAAGCCAAGTAATACCACTTAATTGAAGCTTTAACTATATATTCTTTTTTTGTTAGCGATTCTCCTATCAGCAAAAAAAGAAACCCTAAATGGGTTTCACTAATAACGAGAATACCGACTAATATTAAGCAACACACCAATCGCCATTAACATAAGGGTCAATGAAGATCCTCCATAACTTAGGAATGGCAAAGTGATACCAGTTACTGGCATCAAGCCTGTGACTACTCCAATATTAATCATTACTTGTATGGCGACCATGGCGATAATCCCTACTGCCAAAAAGCTACCATATAAATCCGGTGCACCAAGCGCTACTCTAATGCCTCTCCATAAAAGAAGGGCGAAAAGTAGAATGACGAATGTGCCCCCTATAAAACCTAGTTCCTCAGATAATATGGCAAAGATAAAATCCGTTTGCGGTTCAGGTAAATAGAAGAATTTCTGTCTGCTTTCACCTAAACCTAAACCGAATAGTCCCCCTGGACCAATGGCATAAAGCGACTGGATAATTTGAAATCCACTGCCTAAAGGGTCCTCCCACGGGTCTAAGAATGAGGTAATTCTTTTGATACGATAAGGAGCAGAAAGCACTAATGCAACAAAGCCCCCTATACCGATTAAACCTAAAAGTGCAAAATGTTTAATTCTTGCACCAGACACAAATATCATTACAATGCAAGTCCCTACCATTACAGTTCCTGTGCCTAAATCCGGCTGTAACATGATTAAGCCGAATGCAAGAAAGACGAGACCTAATGAAGGAACTAACCCCTTCTTAAATGATGTAATGAGTTTCTGTTTTTCGGAAAGAAACTTAGCGAGAAAGGCAATCATCGCTAGTTTCATAAACTCGGAAGGTTGAATAGAGAATGCACCGACACCTATCCAACTTCTTGAACCATTTCTAACATTTCCTATACCAGGTATTAATACTAATAATAGCAACACAAAACAAACAATGATAATGACTTTTGCCCATGTTCTCCATGTCCAGTAATCAACATTCATAAGAAAGAACATGGCTACTAAACCAACAATTGCAAATAGTAACTGCCTTTTGGCGAAGAAAAAAGAATCATCAAACTTGTAATCTGCCCAAATGGCACTGGCACTATAAACCATCGTTAGTCCAACTGCTAAGAGCATGAGCGTAACAATAATTAATATCATATCTGGAGTGGCTTTTTTTGTTGGCAAAGTCAACACACCTCTAAGTCCAAGTTTTAGGGCTGTTTGCTGTTTCCTCTACCGAACATAATCAAGCTTAGCTCAAGAATAGAATCATTTGAACCGGCAGACAAGCCCTTTACTTAAGCTTATGCACCGCTTCTATAAAAATGTCTCCTCTTACTTCAAAAGTTTTATATTGATCCCAACTTGCACACGCAGGTGAAAGTAAGATAATATCTCCTTCTTTTGAAAGGTCAAAAGCCAGTGGCACAGCATCTTCCACATTATTGGCATGTACAATGCTTTTTATCCCCGCATGAGCAGCAGCAGCATCAATTTTTTCAGCTGTCTCTCCGAAAGTGACGACCGCTTTCACATTTGTTAATGCTGGTATAAGCTCATCAAAGGAATTGCCACGATCAAGTCCACCAGCTAGAAGAACAATAGACTGGTCAAATGCAGCCAATGCTTTCGTTGTCGCTAAAATATTTGTTGCTTTTGAATCATTATAAAACCGTCTTTTATGCTTTTCACCAACGAACTGTAGACGGTGAGCTACGCCTTGAAAAGTCGTTAATACTTGATAGATAGCTTCATTACCAATACCGGATAATTTGGCAGCAATGATACTTGATAGAATATTTTCTAAGTTATGTGCCCCCGGGAGAACAATATCAGCTATAGATATAATTGCTTCCTCATTAAAGTAAATGATGCCGTCTTTGACATATCCACCTTTATCCAACGTTTTTGTGGTTGAAAACGGGATGATCGTCGCTTTTGAATGAGCAGCTACTTCCATCACTGCCTCTTGATCAGCATTTACTATGAAGTAATCTTCCTTCGTTTGGTTTTTCGTGATATTCGCTTTTGCACTAATATAATCTTTCATTGTGCCATGATAATCAATATGAGCTTCATAAAGATTGGTTAAAATAGCTATTTTCGGGCGAAATGCTTCAATACCCATTAATTGAAAAGAAGACAACTCAATAATAATTGTATCATCCTTCTTCGCATTTTCCGCAACGATAGATGAGACCTTTCCGATGTTACCCGCAATAAGCGAAGACTTTTGAGCAGCTTGAAAGATTTCATTAATGAGCGTTGTCGTTGTTGTCTTGCCATTTGTACCAGTAATGGCAACAAATGGCGCTTGGGATATTTGATAAGCAAGTTCTACTTCCGTAATAACCGGCAACCCTCTATCAATCGCCCCTTGGACAATAGGATTACTATACGGAATGCCAGGGTTTTTCACAACATATTCAAACCCTTCATCAAGCAAGGCTACTGGGTGGCTTCCACAAATCACAGTGATACCTTGCTCTAACAAGCTTTGAGCCTCCGGGTTTTCATCTAATGGTTTATAGTCATTTACGGTTACAAAAGCACCTAACTTATGTAGTAGTGATGCCGCTCCGACACCACTTTTAGCAAGGCCTAACACGAGTATTTTTTTATGATGATAATGATTGACTGTTTTCATTACATCCACACCTCTACATAGATTCCGAGAATGGCACAAAGTAGGCCTACTGTCCAAAATGTCACAACTACGCGCCACTCTGACCACCCTACAAGCTCGTAGTGATGATGTAGTGGACTCATTTTAAATACACGTTTACCAGTTGTCTTGAATGATGCTACTTGAATAATCACTGATAATGTTTCAATTACAAATACGAAACCTATGATTAATAAAATCAGTTCAAACTTAGTCATAATAGCAATCGCTGCAATGGCTCCACCCAATGCAAGTGATCCTGTATCACCCATAAACACTTTCGCTGGATGTGCATTGAATACAAGAAATCCAAGAAGCGCGCCAACAACGGCTACTGAAAACACTGATACTTCAAATAAAGATTGACTCCAAGCAAGGACGGCAAATGCTCCAAATGCGATGGCTGCTGTCCCACTAACCAATCCATCTAACCCGTCTGTTAAGTTCACAGCATTTGAAAATCCAACGAGCCAAAAGATTATAAATAATGCATAGCCCCATCCTAAATCAATGGAAAAATCGGTTAAAGGAATCGATACTTCCGTACTAAAACCTGTTTGTTTTAACACGATGAAGAATATTATGGAAATAATAATCTGTCCAATTAGTTTTTGCAATGAAGTTAAACCTAAGTTTCTTTTCATGACTACTTTTATAAAGTCATCTAAGAACCCTAATAAACCAAACCCTAAAGTAACGAGCAACAGCAAATAGGTGGTACTTGTCGGTCCTTCAAATTTAGCTGTCATAATAAGTGTACTTAATGTGATTGAAAATAAAATCATTAAGCCACCCATTGTAGGTGTTCCTGTTTTCTTCAGGTGGGATTTTGGCCCTTCTTCTCTTATGCTTTGACCAAATTTAAGTCTCCTTAGAAAAGGTATGAACAAAGGAGAAATGAGAACGGTAATTAAAAAACCTAGAATAATTGTAAATAATATCACTTGTTCCATCATCATTGTTCACAACCTTTAGCGGGTATTGAGAATTGTTTTACTTGTTTTCTTCTTAATCGTTTTATCATATATTCTAAACCTTTCAATCAATCATTCATAATCATGATATTTTTTATTGTCACTTACTACTTGCTATCTTTTGTTCAATGGCTTCCTTTGCTACTAATCGGTCATCAAAATCAAAATGTTCATGACCAATTATTTGATATGTTTCATGCCCTTTACCTGCAATTAGTATGCAATCCCCAGGTTCTGCCTGATTCACTGCATATTGAATCGCCTCTTTACGGTCAATAATTGAAACAAAAGATTCGTTTTTCACACCAGCTTCCATATCTTTTAAAATACTTTCAGGGTTCTCGGTACGGGGATTATCAGATGTAAATATAGCATCTGTACTATGTTTACAAGTAATTTGAGCCATTAAAGGCCTTTTCGTACGATCTCTATCTCCTCCACAGCCGACAACAGTAAAGATTCTTTTCTTTGCTAATTGTTGCACTGTTTTTAAGGCATTCTCTAAACTATCCGGCGTGTGAGAGTAATCGACAATAACAGTGAAATCTTGATGAGCATCTACTGTTTCGAATCTTCCTGCAACGCCAGCTACACTTTCAACGGACTGGATAATTTGCTCCATAGAAATATTAGAAGCAAAAGCTGCAGCAATACTTGCCAATACATTATACACACTAAATTTTCCTATTAACTGAATATGAAGAGAATAGCTGCCGTTGGGACTATCTAAATCAAAAGTGGTCCCCGAAGCATTCATTTCTATATTTCTTGCCCGAAAATCCGCATCTCGATCAATTCCATATGTAAGAATATATGCGGAAGTTGATTTTTCATAATCATATGACGCTGGATCATCTACGTTCAAGACAGCATATTTTGCTCGATCATAATGATAGGCATTTCCTAGTTGTGCAAACAGAAGACCTTTCGCACGACGATATTCATCCATAGTATGGTGATAATCTAGATGGTCTTGCGTTAAATTTGTAAATACAGCTACATCAAAATCACAACCATGTACTCTGCCCTCATCTAATGAATGAGATGACACTTCCATCACTGCTGATGTGACACCAGAATCTTTCATTTGTTTAAATGTTCTCTGTAAAGTAAGACTCTCTGGCGTTGTGTTTTTAATTTCATATTTTTGCTGACCAATTTTAGTATACATTGTGCCCATTAGGCCCGTTTTTTGCCCAGCATCTGATAAAATTTTGTCAATAATATGAGTTGTCGTTGTTTTTCCATTTGTACCTGTCACACCTATTAAGTGTAATTGTTGACTTGGCTGCCCGTAAAATGCATCTGCCAATAAAGATAGCGCTCTTCTTGTACTCTTCACTACAATCACAGGTACTTTTAATGAGAGCTCTTTCTCAGCAATAACAGCTACTGCTCCTTTTTCAACAGCAGAAGCAGCAAAGTCATGACCATCAACTGTATAACCTTTTATACAAACAAATAAGCTACCTTCTTCTACTTTGCGGTTATCGTTTTCAATCGATTGAATATCAATATTTTCTACATCATTATATCGAAGGTAAGGTTGCAACTTTTGCAGCAACGTATGTAATTTCATGAAACTCCATTCCTCTCATACAAACTTCTCATAAAACATTTTTACGATCATTTTGTCTAACCTATGCGTTAAAGGTGATAGGCGTATAATATTTTACATGATTTAGCGATAATTTTCTATGAGTTTCTCATAATTGCCTCGTTTTATCGGTAGTTTTCTATAAAAATAAAGGCATTCGATCTACAACTAGCCTTTTTTCATTCATTATACGCCATTTCCATCCTGCTAATCATTTGACTCAACTTCTGGCTACTTTGTTAGACATGAATTATTATAAACTTAGAAAAAGGCGGCTTTTAGTCGCCGCCTTTTTCTGAATCATCTTGCTGTTCATCATTGAAATAGAGTCGAATGGTTGAACCTTCTTTGATTTTTGTACCAGGTAGAGGCGATTGTTTCACAACCGTATCTCCTTGTCCACTAGCTTCAATTTGAAGGTTAATCATCATCTCACCTAACTCCAATTTTGTAATACCAACTAAATCAGGTACTTCTAAAAGCGGTGTATCTGGCCAAGCATACTCTTTTTCTACTTGATCTTTCCTAGGTTCAACTCCCATGGCACGTAAGCTATCTCCAATAATGTTACCTACAATCGGAGCGGCTACAACTCCACCAAATTGGATTGTGCCTTTCGGGTTATCAACAGCTGTATAAACGACAATCTCAGGGTCATCAGCTGGTGCAAAACCAATAAAGGAAACGATATGGTTGTTTTCTAAATATTTACCACCTTGAGCCTTCTGAGCTGTTCCTGTCTTTCCACCTACTCTATATCCTTCAACAAACGCATTCTTACCTGATCCTTGAGCAACTACAGTTTCTAATGCTCTGCGAATTTCCGCTGATGTTTCTTTTGATATTACCTTTCTTTTCGCTTCCGGAGTTACTTGTTTTATGACCTCGTCTGTTTTAGAATCAACGATTTCTTTAGCAATATATGGTGTATACAATGTGCCACCGTTAATGGCGGCAGAAATGGCGGCAACTTGTTGAATGGGTGTGACTGATACTCCTTGACCAAATGCCGTTGTTGCTTGCTCTACTGGCCCTACCTTATCTAAGTTAAATAGTATTCCTGTAGATTCTCCTTGCAAGTCAATCCCCGTTTTTTCTCCAAAGCCAAAATCATGAATGTATTTAAATAAGGTTTCTTTCCCTAATCGTTCACCAAGATTAACGAAACCTGGGTTACAAGAATTTTGTACCACTTCTAAATACGATTGTGAACCATGTCCACCTTTTTTCCAACAGCGAAGCTTTGCTCCACCTACTTCGACATAACCCGGATCGTGAAAATGATCATGCTCTAGATCAACTTTCCCCTCTTCCAATGCAGCTGCCAATGTAATTATTTTAAAAGTTGATCCTGGTTCGTACGAGCTCCAAATAGGTAAATTACGATTATACACATCTGCAGACACATTACGAAAATTAGCAGGGTCAAATGTCGGTCTACTAGACATTCCGAGAATTTCCCCCGTATTCGGATCCATTGCAATCGCTATTAACCCATCTGGATTATACTTAGCCTCAGCATTATCAAGTTCTCGCTCAATAATTGTTTGTACTTTCGTATCAACAGTTAACTTTAATGTATCACCGTCAACAGGTGCCTGATAGTCATCAGCCATATCATTCATTCTTTGCCCTTTTGCATTAGCATAAAACTTTACTGATCCTTTTTCTCCACTTAGTTCTTTATCGTAGTATAATTCTAGACCCATCAATCCTTGATTATCAACGCCAGCAAAACCAAGTACATGGGATAAATAATCGCCAAACGGATAATGCCTTTTAGAATCTTCACCGATATATACACCATCTATATTTAATGATCTTACTTCTTTTGCTTTTTCGTGGGTGATTTTCCGGCCACCAGTAATTCTTACACTCGATTTTTTCTCTGTAATTTCTTCAAATACTTTCTCTTTAGATAAATTAAGGGTAGCGGCTAACTTTTCAGCCGCATCGTCAGGCTCGAGAATTTGTCGCGGGACAACGTAAACCGTTGGCGCACTAACATTAGTAGCTAAAGCGACTCCATTCCGATCAACAATTTCTCCTCTTTCAGGCTCAAAAGGAATATTTCTACTCCATAATTCCTTTGCCCCATCTGTGAGAACATTTCCTATAAAAAATTGGACATAGCCCAAGCGAACATCAATAATTAAAAACACAAATAACCCAATAAATAATGCAGCAATTAATCTCTTTCGAACGGTTACATTAGATACACGCATAAATGGAACGAACCCTCCTTTTTTATCTGGCTCGTTCCATTTTATGCTTGTACATTATTTTTAGAACAGAAGCTCTTTAACTTCTACTGTTCGCTGGCACTTTTATCATCTTTCAGTTCTTCCCCCTCAGTATCGGAGGTTTTTTTTCCACTTTGTTGAAAATCAACAATTAAATATTCATCTTCTTTTATAGCGCTTCCTGGTGCTAGGTTTTGCTGAACTGCAAAACCGTTGCCGACACTGTTAAGCTTAAGATTAGATAGTTTAACAAACTTCATCACATCTCTCATCGACCAACCAGTTAAATCTGGGACAGTAAGCTTCCCATCCGTTTTCAGAATAACTTTTTCACCTTCTAACACACTTTCTGTAGCAGCTGGTGATTGTTCAATAACTTTTTTCCCATCACCGATAATAATTGGCTGCAGTCTATTTTTCTCCAATGATTTTTTCGCTTCTTCAACAGACTTTCCTTCAAAATTCAACGCTTTACTCACTTGAAGCTTATCGTAGTCAGTAGGTTCAATACTTAAGTAACTTAAGCTATTCTTCATGACTGGTTTAAAAATTTCTGAAACAGGATCGCTACCTGTTTCTGTATTTTCAAGCTCAGGTTGCTGAACAGCCACATATACAAGTAATTCAGGGTCTTCAGCCGGTGCCATTCCTAAAAACGAGAACACATAATTTTCTCTCCCCGTTATATAGCCGCCACCTTCTTTTGGTATTTGAGCTGTTCCTGTTTTACCAGCTACTTTGTAACCATCAATTTGATAATGATTATGCCCTGTTCCATTCTCAGAAGAAACAACCGTTTCTAATACTTTTCTTACTTCCTTCGCTGTATTTTCAGAGATCGGTTGACCTTTTATTTCCTCTTTTGCTTCTTTTACCACTTTATCATTATTCGGGTTAATGATCTCATTTATCACATGAGGCTGTTTCATAGACCCGTCACTGGCAATAGCAGTCGCCGCTTGTATTTGTTGGATGGGTGTAATGGCGGTTCCTTGACCATAAGCCGTTGTTACTTTTTCAAATGGCCATTCGTAAACAATTTTCCCCCCAGCTTCATTAGGCAAATCAATTCCGGTCGGTTCTTCAAAACCAAATTTCGTCAAGTATTCTCGATACGTTTCATAACCTAGTTGATCTTTCACCATTTTCGCTATCGCTACATTGGAGGAACGTTGAATACCTTCTAAATACGTAATTGCTCCCCATCCTTGTCCATTATTATGGTCTCTTACTGGTGGGGATTTTTCCGTCACTTTATACGTACCAGATTCAAACGTTGCATTAGGCGTAAACACCCCTTCCTCAATTGCTGCTGCTAACGTAAAAGCTTTCATTGTTGAACCTGGTTCAAACGAATCCTCAATAGCGAGATTACGCCATGTTTGGTCAATGCCTTCCCGTGTTTCCGGATTAAATGTAGGTCGTTGACTCATCGCAAGAATTTCGCCCGTTTTCGGGTCAGCAACAACAGCCACCATCTTTTCGGGGTCATACTTTTCACTCACTTTGCTCATTGCTTCTTCTATAAATATTTGAATTTTATTATCGATAGTTAAGTATACATCATTTCCGTCTTCTGCTTTTTCTACAACCTCTTCACCATTTGGTAATAAGTAGCCCCAAATATCTTTTTCATAAGAAAACTTGCCATCTTTCCCTAACATTGCATCATTCAAACTCTTCTCTAAGCCCATAATTCCTTTGTCTTCTAGTTTTCCCTCTTCACCTTCGACAGAATCAACATAGCCGATAAGGTGAGAAGCAAAAGTTCCATTAGGGTAAAAACGAATGGTTTGCGGTTGAAAAACAATACCTGGCAATTCTAACTCTTCTATTTTCTTCTTTTGACTAACTGTTAATTTTTGACCGGCACGACCGAATTCAACCTGGAATAACTGTTCATCCTTCCCTCGCCTTTCATTGATCGTTAACCTTTCGTAGATTTCAGACTCTTCCATATCAATGACTTCAGCTAATTGCTTTGCCGTCTCATCTGGCTCCACAACATGTTTGGGATTATCTTTATTCTTGGTCATTTCTTCTGATAAGACGGCAACTAAAGTGTAAGCTGTACTATCTTCAGCAATGACATTGCCATTACGATCGTAAATTGTCCCGCGTTTAGATTTAATAGTTGTTGAACCTTGGTACAACTGTTCAGCTTGTGCAGCAATGACTTTACCACCCGCTTCACCAGACACTTGAATGGAGATAAACCGGAAAAGCAAGACAAAAAAGAGCAGACTGAATATCATAAACAATATCGCTGCTCCAACATTCATATTTCTTTGCTTTTTATACATTACTCACCACCAACAACCTTTGGAGATTCATTCATTTCAAATCCAGATTTTTCAGCTGCTTGTTTTACACGGTCTGGACGACTTAATTCCTCAATTTGCATTTTTAAATCACTATTCACACTTTGCTGTTCAGTGATCGCTTTTTGCGTGTCTTGAATTTCCGCATTTACTTCATATAAACCTGCTTGATTTGAAATAATTGTTGTGGCGCCAAAGAAAACTGCGCCCGCAAATACAATACCCATTATTTTTTCTCCAGGCGAGAGCAATGATTTACGATCTTTTATTTTCTTTTTTGGCGCTTGAGCCGGCTGATTAGATACATGTTGTTCTTGCTGTAGTTTACGAGCTACATTCTCCATATTTCCCCTCCTGAATGTGTATCTTTTATTTTATATTTTTTCTATAATCCTGAGTTTAGCTGAACGAGATCGATTATTATGAGATAACTCCTCTTCAGATGGAATAATAGGTTTTCTGTTCACTAATTTCATCTTAGGTTGATATTCATCAGGAATAACTGGCAATCCCGGTGGTAGGTCTGGTGTTGAGCTGGCCTCTTTAAACGCCGCTTTACAAATACGATCTTCTAACGAGTGGAACGTAATTACGCTTACTCTTCCGCCACTTTTTAGCAAGCCCATCGCTTGCTCTAATGATTGCTCGAACACCCCTAATTCATCATTTACAGCAATGCGTATCGCTTGGAAAATCCGCTTAGCTGGATGCCCCCCTTTTCTTCTAGCTGGGGCAGGTATGCCTTCCTTAATCAAATCTACTAATTCACCTGTTGTTTTTATCGGCGCTTTTTCTCTCGCTAACTCAATTTTCCTTGCAATTTGTTTAGAAAATTTTTCTTCACCATATTTAAAAAAGATTTTCACAAGTTCGTTATATGACCAATGGTTGACAACATCATAGGCTGAGATCTCCGCTTGCTTGTCCATTCTCATATCGAGCGGAGCGTCATGATGATAACTAAAACCTCTTTCCGGTGTATCCAATTGCGGGGATGAAACACCTAAGTCATACAAAATACCATCCACTTCAGAAATCCCTCTTGCATTCAACTCTTCCTTTAAATGACTAAAATTACTTTTTACCAGTGTCACTTGCCCGCTGTACTTAGCAAGTTTCTCCTTCGCATTGTCAATTGCCGTTTCATCTTGGTCAAAAGAGAATAATCTTCCTTCACTTGAGAGCTGTGATAATAAATATTCACTATGCCCTGCTCCACCTAAAGTACAATCTACGTAAATCCCATTTTCTTTCACATTTAGTCCATCTACTGTCTCTTTTAAAAGTACTGTTGTATGATTAAACATTGTTGCTCATCCTTCCCAACCTGTAATCGTGTGTAAAAGTCCCCTTATGTATTCATTCGGGTTCAGCCTTGCTTAAATATCAAAGCCAATCATATTTTCTGCAATTTCAGCAAAAGATTCTTCTGACTCTGCAAAATATTCTTCCCAAAGGCTTCTACTCCAAATCTCAATTCGGTTGGAAACACCTAATACGACACATTCTTTGTCTAATTTTGCATATTGCATTAGTGGGGAAGCGATATTTACTCGTCCTTGTTTGTCAATTTCACATTCTGTTGCACCCGAGAAGAAGAATCGGGTAAAAGCGCGGGCGTCCTTTTTTGTCATGGGTAAAGCTTTTAGTTTCTCTTCAAGCTCTTTCCATTCTGTTAAGGGATAACCAAATAAACATTGATCCAAACCTCGTGTTAATACAAATATCTCTCCTAAGTTCTCACGAAATTTAGCGGGTACGATTAAGCGGCCCTTCGTATCAACATTATGATGGTATTCTCCCATAAACATACCCGCTTCACCCACTTTCTAACACAAATGTACCACATTCCCCCACTTTCCTCCACTATTTTAAATGATTCGCTTATGTCCAATAAATTCCTGCTGTTTTTTTACTTTTCAAATATTTTTCTTTCGCTATCTTTTTACAAAAATATTTGCTTTTTTCGGCTTATCTCTTTCAAAATGCATAAAGTTGAAAGAGAATTGTCAAAAGAAGATGTTTCTTTAGTCACACATTTTAAAAATCGACAAAGGCATATCAATTACGCCTAACTTAAAAAGATTCTCTTTGTTGTTCGCCTAGCCTTAAACTTCTTCCTGTACTTTGGCTGTTCTGCAAAAAAAAAAGACTTAAACCCTCCTCTATATTGAGAAGGAATTAAGTCTTTTGCTTTATACCTTAATCACTTTATGCGTACCATCAAACGGTAGTTCCTGATCGAGAATTCGGGAGAAGAATGATAAACCGTACTTGTTGATAAAATAAAGTCCATTCCATACCCTTTCTTGTGGGTTACCGTCTGGTTTTACCGAAGATTGAATACGATCAAATTTCGAGAGTATATTTGTATATTTTTGCTCTGTCGATTGTTTAAATTTAGTTTGTATAAATGCAATTTGCTTTTGCACAAGTGCTTGATTCTTTTCTACGAGTGGGTACATACCCTTTTCTTGCTCTGAAGTATAAGTTAATAACTGTTTGTAAGAATCTTCTAGTTTCGCTTGTAATTCGTTTAAAATTTCATCTCGTTCTTTACTTTGGACGGATTGGAGAAACTGATCCTTTCGTTCTTCAGTGCCATTTATTAATACATCTTCTAATGATAATCCAAGCTCTTTCATTTCCGATTCAATTGCTCTCTCTAAAATCGTGAAATTCAAGCGTGGAACTAGTGGCGGCATTTTTAAAGAGAACTGCTCAAACACTTTTTGCAGTTCTGCCCAGTAGGCGATTTCCCCTGGTCCAGCAATAAACGCTAATGTAGGGAAAAGTAATTCCTGTGTTAAAGGTCTTGTAACAACATTATTACTCAATTTCTCAGGTGTTGTTTCAGCCATCATTAGCATTTCTTCTAATGTGAAGCTTATTTTAGCATCTGTATTTACAAACAATTGGGTTTGATGATTGTAATCAAGTAGGATTCTCTCTTTAAAAACTTCATCATAATAGAAGAGATTAGCAGCAGTTTCACTGATTTCTAACATCTTAGCATAACCATCAGCTTGTAATCTCTGTTGATTTTCAAGCACAGCTGTTGTCATTTTTGTCGCAGCTTTGATTTGCTCAGCTAATATGCCCTTTTCCAATTGTTTTAATTGCGCATTACCTGAATCAACCAATAACAGACCATGTTCTTTAAACATCCCCATAATTAAATGGGCGAATACGTCTACATATGTTTTCGATTGTTCTATAGCCTTATGGATGAACGACATAATATCTTTTGTAAATGCGGTTTCACCATATGACTCAATGATTTCGTCAACCCACTTGATACAAACATCTGAATCAATAGCGATATTTGATACCATCGTTTTATCATTCGGTGATTCTGGGTACACCTGCTTTTTCATTTGGTTGTTTTCACAACAATAAATATGGTTTACCTCTTGATAATCATGATCCTCACCAGCAATCCAAAAAACAGGTACAACAGGAACATTTAATTCCCGCTCTTTTTCCTTAGCAAAGGCAATGATAGAAATGACTTTATGTATGGAATAAAGTGGTCCAGTCATTATACCTGCCTGCTGCCCTCCAATAACAACTACACTTTTATCATCATTTAGTTTTTTAAGAGATTCTTGTACTTTCTCAGATGTTGGAAAGCTACTCATGAAATCACTTATATGACTTACTAGCTTATCTCGTGAAAAATTTCTCTGACCAAGTTCTTCTATACGTCTCTTTAAATCACTATTATGATTATAACGGTAGTGGAAGTATGGCTGAATTTTCTCATCTTGAGCAGTATACTCTGTTGCAAACCGATTAGTGGCCGGTATTGTGAGATGCAAAATCTCCATCTATGAACTTCCTTTCTAAACACATTTTCCAAGTATCTTTATGAGTATAGCATTGTCAGAAAAGAAAAGAAAAAAACTTTGCTTATGATGAGCTAGATTTTAACTTCTTTTGATTTCATCATTCATAATGATAATATATTTCCTTAGCCAACTAAAGAGCCTTTTTAAAATACCAAATAACTTATACTGTTAAAAATACCAATTACTATCAAAACACCGTAAGCAGTAAGAAAAAACAAAAAATTAATGCGCCAATATCCTTTGAACAATTTACTGTAATCGATTTCTTGCTTTACCCGCCAATAATACAAAAGATAAAGTATAGCAGTAGTAATAAGGAAAAGAAAAATCAACCAAATGTACGAACGATTCCAAATTGAAGCTATCATAAAGTGAACAGAGAGAATGAGCAACAATGTGGTAATATCAAGAGCTAGATGTACAGACTTCTTATGCTTTTTCGTCACTTGTTTACAAATGATAAAAACGAGCAAATACCCTAGAAATGGTATAGTAATAAATGTCGCAATCATCGAGGATAAAAATACACTCAATCGTTCTCCCCCTTTTTTTCCATCCCCTTGATCATAAAATAACAAGATGTTAATAATGGTACACTCTCTTGACTTTTTTTTGCTTGATTAAGACAATAACCAACAATGGAATCAACTTCTGTTTTCCTGCCTTCAACAATATCTTTGAACATAGATGAGTGATTATGAGCAGTCTTTCTACAAATTGATTCAACATATGTTTCGATCTCTTGACTCTCTTTAATTGAAAGCGCAGCTGTTACTTCTGTTAATAAGATTTTAAATACTTTAAAATAAGATGGGTCTTCAATTAGTAAGCCATTTCTTATCTTTAAAATTGCTGTCAAAGGGTTAATCACAGCATTGGCAACTAATTTCTTCAGCATGATTTCCTCATAGTTATGATAAAGCACAAACGGAAAATCTTCGCTATTAGCCACTACATTCGACAGTAGGGTGGGTTCAGCATTTTCCATTAAAGGAGCAAGCTTTGTTACCCCCATTCCCGTATGGTTCACTTCATTTTTATTTACCTTTAGTGCACCATGTTCTACTGTACCAATATAGACTTGTTGATTTTTTAACCGTTCGAGCTTTTCTAAATGACCCATACCATTTTGCAGAAAAATAAATACCGTTTTTGTATGTATGCTAAGAGTGGCAAGGAGTGGGTCAAGGTGATATTCTTTTACAGCAACAAAGGTAATCTCGTCTTGCCCTTTCCAATTATGTATATATTCAACATGAATACGTTCATTCCTCCGATTTTCTTTCGTATTTAAAAAGATACCTTCTAAGGAGATAATGTCCTTTTGCTCATCTGAACGCACATAAAGAGTAACCTCATGTTGTTGATTTAAATAAAAGGCATATAATAGTCCGATAGAACCTCCGCCAATAATCCCAATTTTCATCATTATCACTTCACTTACAATGTATTTAGTCTCATTTTAGCAAATTTCATTCTAGAAAGGTGAGACGATTCTTTTTTTCTTAAAAGTTTCATATATTTTTCTTTTTTTTGTTTGGAGGGCTACTATCCATAATCATTGCTCAAAGATTCCACACTCAAAATAAACACGATAGAGATAAAAAAGTGCATTCGTTTACCTTATAAAAAATAAGGGTGCGAGCCACTCCGAACTTACTTATGAGTTTTTCAAAATTTACGAAACCGGTTAAACAAGAAAAGCGTATAGCATAATAACGAAAGGAAATGATTATATGTATTTTCCATCAAAGAAAGATTTATGGTTGTCAATCATCTATTGGTTATGTGCATTGTTTTTCATTATACCACCCATTTTCTTTCCAAACTTCGGAGTTTGGATAAGCCCATCGTTCTTAGATAAACAATGGATAAAAATTATTACTTTATCGCTCATTGGATTTTGTCTGCTGTGGATTTGGTTTAAGACAGGGTATTCAATTAAAAAAGATGTTCTTACTATTCAATATGGGCCTTTTAGGTGGAAAATCAAGATAGCTGATATTCACAGCGTTACGGAAACTAAAAACCCGTTTACAGATCCTGCTTTGTCTATCGATAAACTTGAAATTAATTATGGGAAGTTCAAAACAATTGCCATTTCACCTAAAAACAAAACTGAGTTTATCAATCAATTAAGAAAACAAAACTTAAACATTAGCACTGATAAGAACAAATAGTAGATTGTACATCTCCAAGAAAGGAAAAAACCCTGATACTCTCCTAAGAAAGGTCAGGGTATTTGTCTTTAAACTGGATTTACTGGATGTTTTCTAGAAACGATTGGTATATCTTTTGTAGCGTATAACTCAAAGCGATTAATAAGGGCACTTCTAAGCTCGTCTGGAGCGATAATATCATCTATAATGAGTTCCGATGCCAGTTTATAAATATCAATTGTTTCCTTATATTCTTTTTGTTTTTCTTGTACATACGCAATGCGCTCTTTCATATCTTCAATTTCATTAATCTTATTAGAGTAAACAGCATTGACTGCAGCCTCAGGTCCCATAACAGCTATTTGAGCAGTTGGTAAGGCAATACAGCAATCTGGTTCAAAGGCTGGCCCCGCCATCGCATATAACCCTGCACCGTAAGCTTTCCTTACAATAACTGAAATCTTAGGTACTGTCGCAGAACTCATTGCAGCAATTAACTTTGCGCCATGTCTAATAATTCCTGCTCTTTCAACTTTAGTGCCAATCATAAACCCTGGAACATCCGCTAAAAATAACAATGGAATATGATAGGCATCACATAGTGAGATAAACTTTGCTGCTTTGTCAGCCGAGTCAACAAAAAGAACGCCGCCCTTAACCTTTGGCTGATTTGCGATAATTCCGACTGGTTTTCCATCTATTCTCGCTATTCCGGTAATAAGTTCAGCTGCGAATAATTTCTTCATTTCAAAAAAACTATTCTCATCAACTAGTTGTTCAATACATTCATACATATCAAATGGGGCATTTTGATTCACAGGAATGATCTCTTCTAAAGACTTACCAGTTTTAGGTGCTACAGGTTCTTTAGTCGGCGGTAATTCTTGAAAATTCCCCGGAAAATAAGATAAGTAGTTTTGTGCGACCGTAATCGCTTCTTCCTCACTGTATGCTAAGTAATCCCCACAACCACTAACAGAACAATGCATTCTTGCTCCGCCCATTTCTTCTAGGGTAACCTTTTCCCCAATAACTTTTTCCGCCATTCTTGGTGACCCTAAATACATAGAAGCATTGCCGTCAACCATAATAACAATATCACAAAAAGCGGGAATATAGGCGCCGCCTGCTGCCGATGGTCCAAATAGTAAACAAACTTGAGGGACAACACCAGAAAGTTTTACTTGATTATGAAAAATTCTCCCCGCACCTCTTCGGTTTGGAAACATATCTAATTGATCGGTTATTCTTGCACCAGCTGAATCTACTAAATAAAGCAAAGGAGCTTTAAGTTTTTCCGCTGTTTCTTGAATACGAATAATCTTTTCAACTGTTCTAGCTCCCCATGATCCTGCTTTAATAGTTGAATCATTCGCCATCACACAAACTGTGCGTCCATTAATCTTTCCTACTGCCGTGATGACACCATCAGCTGGCAATCCTTCCTCACTACAGTTAGCAAACTTACCATCTTCTTCGTAAAAACCATCATCCAATAATAGTTCTAAACGCTTTCGGGCAAATAATTTATTTTGACCTTCAAGCTTTTCATGGTATTTAGGCGCACCGCCCGCTTCAATTTTTTTTCGTCTCTCTTTTAAATCGTTTGTTAGTGTTTGTATCGTTGTCATGTTTATCTCTCCTTATTCTAAAACTAATAAAGAATCGCCTTCATTCACAAAATCACCAATATTAACTTTTAACTCAGCTACCTTACCGCCTTGATTGCTCTCAATCGGAATTTCCATTTTCATACTTTCTAAGACAAGTACTTCTTGACCTGCAGTAATTTCATCTCCTTTTGCAACTAACACATTAAGAACTGTACCTGCCATATTTGCTACGATTTCTTTCATTTTCTTTTCCTCCTTGGGGTTGTATTACTGTTTTTTCATTAATGATTTATTTTTTAAAAAATCAGTTGTATATTGACCTTTACTAAAATCTTGATCATCTAAAATTTCTACAAACAACGGGGCATTCGTTTTGATTCCAGAAATTTCTAGTTCCTCGAAAAATTGTGCTGCTTTTTGTAAGGTTTCCTCTCGGTTCTCGCCCGTGATAATACATTTCGCAATCATTGGATCGTAAAATGGGGTTACTTTAGAACCTTCAACATAACCATAATCAATGCGAACACCGTCAGGGTTTCCCCATTTTAATTGGCTAATTGTACCAGGCGAAGGCATAAATGTAACAGGGTCTTCTGCATACAAGCGGAACTCCATCGCATGCCCCACTGATTTAATTTCACTTTGCTTAAGAGGAAGTTCTTTTCCTTTAGCAATACCTATTTGCCATTCTACCAAGTCTATCCCCGTTATTTGTTCTGTGACAGGATGCTCGACTTGGAGACGTGTATTCATTTCTAGAAAGTAGAAATTCTCATCCGCATCGACGATAAATTCAACGGTACCAGCATTTTTATATCCTACTGCCTCACCTGCTTTAATAGCAGTCTCAAGCATCTTCTCCCTCGTTTTCATTGATAGAGAGGGGCTAGGCGATTCTTCAATGACTTTCTGATGCCTTCTTTGAATAGAACAATCTCTTTCAAATAAGCTAACAATCTGGCCCTTATCATCACCAAATATTTGTACCTCAATATGACGACTACCCTCTATACACTTTTCTACGAATACTTCATCACTGCCAAAGTATGCTTTCGCTCTTGATTTTGTCGAGGTGAAGGCACTTTTGAGCGCTTGCTCAGTTTCACAGCGCACCATACCGATTCCACCGCCGCCTCCACTTGCCTTAAGCATAATAGGGTAACCATATGTTTCAGCTAAAGCAAGAGCAGCTTCAACCGTTACAACACCACTATGACTACCGGGCACAATAGGTACGCCAGCTTTTTCCATCGTTTGCCTAGAAATAATCTTATCTCCCATTTTTTCAATTGTGTCAGGGTTCGGTCCGATAAAAATAATGCCCGCTGCATGAATTTTTCTAGCAAAATCAGCATTCTCAGATAAGAAACCATAGCCTGGATGAATAGCATCAACCTTCTCTGCCAAAGCTATTTGAATGATTTTCTCAACATTTAAATAAGATTGATTAACTGGCGGTGGCCCAATCAGAAATGCTTGATCTGCCTCGATAACAAATGGCATCCCTTCATCTGCCTCTGAGTATATTGCGACCGTTTCGATTCCCAGTGCTTTACAAGTTTTAATAATTCTTAAGGCAATTTCTCCTCTATTGGCAATTAATATTTTCTGCAATCATTTAGTCTCCCTTCGTTCGTTACTACATTAATACAAATGCAAATAAATATAATTTATCGCAATATTCTCTATTTCTACAAAGTTCTCTCTTTTTCCTTCTTTTTTATTGAAAACGCTTACGTTTATTTTTGAACAATACATTTTTATGCCTTGAATGATAAAAGAATAACAGTTTACTAAAGAAATTTTCTTAATATTGTTATATAATGATAGACAGTAAGCGCATTCAATAAATTACATAAGTGTTTTAGGGGGATGAATCATGAGCTATAAAGTTGAAAGACTAAAAGTAAATTACAGAACCTTAGAAGATTTTAAAAAGTTTAAAGAATATGGTCTTCAAGAATTATCAATGCTCGAGGATCTCGAAGGCAATATTATAGAAAACGGAAGCCAATCACCTTTTTATGGTATTTACTTCGGAGACCTACTCGTTGCCCGCATGAGTCTTTATAAAGTAGAAGCCAAATTCGACCGTTACTTCCAACCTTCTCATGATTATTTAGAACTTTGGAAGCTTGAAGTGTTGAAGGATTATCAATCAAAAGGTTATGGATCAGCACTTGTTAACTTCGCCAAGAGCTTTAACCTACCTATTAAGACGAACACAAGAATTAAGTCAAAGGAATTCTGGGAAAAGATGGGCTTCACATCAGCTCAATATGATATGGATAGGGATTTAGGGGAAAACCCTGTTCTATGGTTTCCAGAGGGTATGGTAAAGGAATCTTTAAAAGAAGACGAATAAACATAAAAAGGCACTCCGAATATAAATGGAGTGCTCTTTTATTTATAATATAAAATAAACTTTATAAGGAAACTTAAGTATACATATCATTGTTCGTAATAGGGTAATAGAAATTATACACGCACATTTTTTTCGCGATCGTCGGTTTTTAGTACAACCATTTTTCTTGCTTTTTCCATTATTTCTACAAGCGCCTTATAATCCTGCTCCAATGTTTGTATTTCTTTTAATAATCTTTCATTCTCAGCAGCTAAATAATAAGTTTGTTTTTCTAAAGAAGTAATTTTCCCCTCATAATGAGATAATGTGTTTTTTTCAGCAGAATGAGCATTTTCCGCTTGTTCATATACAGATTTAAGGCTCTCTACAATTTCATTAAAGCTTAATTGCGGGGGGCTTGTTGATACTTGTTTTTCTTTTGCTGCCTCTTCAACAACCAATGATGATGGTGCTGGGTCTTTTTTACGGTTCTTTAATTCTTTCCGTTGTTTCTTTGCTACTTCAATTGCTTTCTTATATTGCTTTCTTACATATGAGTTCCAGCGAAACCCACAGGCAGCACCTGTTCTTGATAACTTTTTACCCACTTCTTCAAATGCTTGAAGTTGTGTTCCTCCACCTCTTATTTGGCGAAGAACGACTTCAGCTAGTAAAACATCTTCATCTTGTGACCACGCATCTTGACGAGTAGAAGACATCCCTAACCCCTCCTAGTAGTGTTTTTATTTCATCTTATGCTTATACTAGAAAAGATAGACTTAAACATGGGATATTCAGTCGTTTTCTTTATTTACTTATTTTTTGTTAAAAATGTATTTACCGCTTGATGGTGACTTTCCTTACTCCAAAGAATCGAGCAAGCACGAACTTCTTCTTCCATTCTTTTTTCTAATTGTGTGACCTTCCACTTACGAACAAGGATCTCTTTATAGGCAGATAAAACATCTGTATGAATTCTATTAATGTTGCCAAAGAATTCTTGCACTACTTCCATACTTACTTGATCATAAATAGCATGAATAAAACCTTTTTTATACAAGTCTTCTGCCGCGAGTGGTCTAGCTTCCATCAGTAACTTTAAAGCAACTTCATTCTCCAGCTTCTCCAATAATATACTACCTCCGCCCCAACCTGTAGTAATAGCTAAAGTACCTTGAATAAAGCCCATTTTTGTTCCTTTTTTAGCGATGCGGAAATCACATGCTGTAGCCAGTTCACATCCACCACCTACTGCAGTTCCATTCATAAGGGCAATTGTCGGTTTGTTGAGTGTAGTGAGCTTATATAAAATCTTTGACATTTTAGATAGCATGTTAAATGCTTCTTCTGCAGTGATCAGATGTTGAAAAGCAGATAAGTCGCCACCAGAACAAAAGGCTCTCTCTCCTTCTCCAGTGATGACCAACCCTTTTATGTTTGCTTCTTGTTTAGTCATTTCAATTACTTTAAGCAGACCATCCATTACCTCATAATTAATGGCATTTCTCTTATGTTCTCTAGTAATCGTGAATACAAGCAAATTTTCTTCCTTATGTATTAGGTAACTGCTCATTATTATCAGATCTCCTTTAAAAAGTATAATGTAACAAAGATAATTAGGAATAAATTTTGCATAGCTTTTTGCTCCATTGCTTTATAAACCTTGAATAATTATTAAAATTTTTATAGGATACTCCGCTGTAGATCCCTATATTCAATTCTTTTGTTTCTTCATTACTATGCCAGAAAAAGTTGACAACAGACAATAGAAAAAACGCTGAAGCTTTTATTGCTCCAGCGTTTTGTCATATGAAAAATTAGTTGTTTACAACTTCTTTTCCTTTGTAAGTTCCACAAGCTTTACAAACGCGGTGTGAAAGTTTCATTTCACCACAATTTGGGCATTCTACCATACCAGGAACCTGTAATTTAAAATGGGTACGACGTTGTCTTTTTGCAGTTTTAGATGTTCTTCTAAAAGGTACAGCCATTATTCCCACCTCCTTATAGAGATTTAGAGTCGTTCAAACTTGAGGATTAACTTCTATTAATACAATAGAGTAGAAAAGACCTCTCTATATTTTGAACATACACTATGAAGAAAAAATTATTAAGACCAGCTTTCACTGTTTTCTTCCAGTTATGAATCAGAAGAATCCTTTTGATTAAGTAGCTGAGCAAGTCCAGCAAGACGTGGATCAATCTTTTCCGTTTTCTCTTGCTCGGAAATGACCTCCCAATCTTTTCCTGATTGAGGAGCGCCCTCTTCACCGCTATCATCGCAGAATACTTGCATAGGGACCTCAAGCACAAGAATTTCATGAATAATAGGCATCATGTCTATTACATCACCTTGTACTTGATGAACTTCCTCTTCAGTTTCATAATCGCTAGCTTTCAAGAGGAATGTTTCAATTGTTTCCACATTAATTGGATATTTAACGTCAACCAACGTGCGAGAACAAGGGAGAATCAAATGACCTTCCATTTTAAAATGGACAATCACTTTCTCAGAATCAATATCTGCTCGACCAGTAATTCTCATTGGTGAGGCATCTCTGATTTCATTATCCATTTTGACTAATTCATCAACATTGACGATTTCATCAAAGGGGAAGTCCTTGCTTCGATACTTCTGTAACTGACTTAAAGTCCATTTCATATAAATCACCCCAAGGCAACAAAGGTAATTATAGCTTTCATATAATTATTTGTCAATATTTTTTCTTTACAGTCAGAAGGTTATTGAAAAGAGAATCATTTATCTCATTTTCTCTTAGTATTGTAACCAATTTTATTCAATTTGCAAACCTTTATCGTCGATTTATGGAACCATTAGTGAAATTTTATTTCTTCATTTATAATTAAAATAAGAAGGAGTGGTTAACAAATGAAAGCTGTCGGTATTGTCGTTGAATATAATCCTTTTCATAATGGGCATGCCTATCAAGTGGAGCAAGCAAAAAAGGAAACAGGTGCAGACGTGGTGATTTGTGTGATGAGTGGTAACTTCCTGCAAAGAGGAGAGCCGGCAATCGTATCAAAGTGGACGCGAGCAGAAATGGCCTTAGCTGGTGGCTGTGATCTTGTTTTTGAACTGCCTTTCTCATTTGCGACATCTCAAGCAGATATATTTGCAAAAGGAGCCATATCAATACTCGAAGCTACACTGTGTCAATATTTATCATTTGGTAGTGAACAAGGGAATATACAACCATTTTTATCAACTTATCACGGGTTACAGAAACATGAAATTGAGTATAACCAACTGCTTAAACATTATAGTAAAGAAGGCTATAGTTATCCTAAAGCTGCATCTCTTGCTTTCCAACAATTACAATTGGCCATCGATGAAGAAATAGTGGATTTAACAAAACCGAATAATATTCTTGGTTTCCAATACATAAAAGCTATAAAGCAACAAAATGCGAAAATGGAGCCAACCACAATCGCCAGAAAGAATGCGGAGTTTCACGATGAAGACTTTAATGCATCAACAATTGCAAGTGCTACAAGCATCAGAAAAAAGATATTTTCTCAAGAACAAAATATAGAAGAAACTTTTAAATATATGCCGAGAACCTCATATGATGCCTTGCATTCGTATTATAAAAAATATGGAGTTCTGCATCATTGGGAACGATATTGGCCTATGCTACAGTACCGCTTGCTTAGTTCGTCACCTGCCCAACTTAGAGAAATATATGAGGTTGAAGAAGGGATCGAATTTCGTTTAATCGAGGCGAGTAAGACTTCAACTTCTTTTCAATCATTTATGGAAGCAGTGAAAACAAAACGGTATACATGGACACGCATTCAAAGAATTTGTTTGTATATTCTTATCCATGTGAGTAAACAATCCATGTCGCATATAGAGGAAGCTGAATATCTTCGCTTACTTGGCATGTCATCAAAAGGGCGAGTCTATTTAAATCAACATAAAGGTGAGTTTAAGCTTCCACTCATTTCTAAAGTCTCCGAAAAAAATCGGGAGTCATTAGCTCTAGACCTTAAAGCAACTAGAATATATGCACTGGCAGCAAATTCTCCACAACAACAGCAGCTTTTAAAACTTGACTTTAGCCAACCACCAATCATTTATGACAAGCGATAAAAGCGGCGCTTAGTTTGTTTAAGGTTATAGTCAAATAAGTTTTTGTACTGTTTAAGCTAAAAATAACACTGGTTAGTTAGCGGAAAAGACAATTTTCGCCATCGCTCTGGTTGAGTATCACAACCTACCCTCTACTTGTAAATAGCTACAGAAAATCAGTAGCATTGGGCGAATACACATAACTAAATATGAAAAAAACTCATAAAAATAACCTCATAAAAATAACGGAGAAATTCTGATTCATTTAGCAGAACTTCTCCGTTATTCATTACAGACCACACTTTTAATAAAAACATTTTCTATCATTTAGCTTCTAGGTCTTCTAAGTACTTCACTGCATCATCAAATGTGTCAATTGGGATGATTTTCATATCCGTATCAATATCTTTAGCTGTTTTAACTGCCTCTTTGTAGTTTGATTTATCACTATTATTCTCGTTCGGTGCAAAGAAGATATCTGCTCCGGCATTATCTGCAGCCACTATTTTTTGATCTATTCCACCGATGCGCCCAACCGTACCATCTGGTGCGATTGTTCCAGTTCCGGCGATTTCATATCCTCTTGTTATATCTCCCTGAACTAACTGATTATAGATTTCTAATGAAAACATAAAGCCAGCGGACGGACCACCAATTTCACTTGTATCAATCGCCACTTCTGGATCAACTGTAATCTCTTTATCATCCACTAATGTGATGCCCACACCAGCCTTTCCGGTCGCGGCAATTTTCTGTAGTTCGATATCAGTTTCTCTTTCTTCCCCGTTTCTTTCAAAAGTAAGGGATATGCTGTCACCTTCCGATTTTGATGAAACCATATCAATAAATTGCTCTGAAGATTGAAATGATTGGCCATCTACTTTCGTTACCCTATCTGATGCTTCAAGTTTCCCCTCTGCTGGCATACCTTCCATAATGTTAAGTACATACACACCTTGATAATTGTAATTTACTTCTAAACCAGCATGTTGATATGCCACTTCTATGGCTGACTGCTTGGAGTTATCCATTAAGTATAATTGCCTTAACTGATATTCTCGATCAGTTTCATCTTCTCTTCGAATATCCTCAATAGGATAAATATGTTGATATTTTTGCCATTTCGCCCATAAATAAGTATAAATATTCGCTTTGCCCATTCTTATAGTCGTAAGCATGAAACTTCCTGTCGCATTGTCTCCATTCTCAACTTCAATGATTGGTTCTAATTCTTTCGCCATCCCTGGCTTTGAGACATAATAAGGAAGTTGTATAAAAGAAGTAACAAGGACGAGTAATGCTAAGACGAAGAAGGAGCGAGCCCAAATTTTTCTTTTCATTCATTTGGCTCCTTCCAATTTTCGATTATTTCTTTTATTTTATCAATATATTTGAGCGCTTCCTCTTCTCCTATCTTAATTATTTCATTTATATTTGTAAAAGCTTTTGAACTATACATCTCTACACTCGGTCGAATCATCACATTGGATGCTATTTCACGGTTGATTACATTCTCCATTTGTAAAATATCTAGGCTCTGCATAATCACATCATAAATGGAGTGTATCTCTGTCTGAACATTTACCCTTGAGACATCAACAGCAATAATAATATCTGCTCCCATATCTTTTACAACTGAAACAGGCACACGGTCAATAACCCCCCCATCGACTAGTAACCGCCCATCAACCTTTTCAGGTACAAAAATACCAGGAATAGATATACTTGCTCTAACAGCTTCTGCTATTGGCCCTTCTTGGAAAATTACCTTCTCTCCCTTCTGGATGTCCGTTGCGACAACAGAAACAGGAATAGTTAAATCTTCTATTTTCTTGTCTTGTGTGAATACACGGATAAATTCCTTCACGCGATTACCAGCAACAAACCCCCTTCTAGGAACCGTAAAATCCAAATAATACTTTCTTTTAAAAACAGTGGAAAATTTATATAATGTTTCAATATCTATGCCTGTAGCGTAAAAGCAGCCTACCATTGCCCCCATACTGCTCCCTGCAATCAAGTCAATTGGTATATCTTTATCCACAAGCGCTTTTATTACACCAAGATGAGCAAACCCACGCGCACCACCAGATCCGAGAGCAAGACCTATTTTTGGTCGAACCAAATCTTTCCCTCCAATCTCTTTCATAAAATGATTGTCTTTCTTCTTTACATGGTTGGATATCAGAATACATCAGGCTATTTATTATCTTATGTATAAATTGATGCTTTAGTTAACAGGCAATAAGTAATGTCGTTTTGAAATCAATGGTCTAATTTTTCATTTATCGTCGTATATTCAATAGAAGAAGGACATGCTTACAATGTGTTCCAGCCGTCATTACATAAGGGAGGCTCATTCGTGTCACGTTCAAAGTTAAAAACAATCATGCTTGCACTTTCGGCGTCATTAATCGCCTTTTCACTTATATTATATCCGCAAGAATCCGTTGATGCATCGAGAAGGGGCCTCGAAATGTGGTGGGAAATTGTTTTTCCTTCCCTCTTACCGTTTTTTATTATAGCCGAGGTTTTAATCGGTTTTGGTGTTGTGAAATTTATTGGTGTCCTCTTAGAACCACTCATGCGACCATTGTTCAAAGTTCCAGGTGTTGGCGGCTTTGTGTTAGCTATGGGAATGGCATCTGGTTATCCAGCTGGAGCGAAGTTCACAGTACGATTAAGACAAGAGAAACAAATATCACGTCTGGAAGCAGAGCGACTTGTTTCCTTCTCTAACTGTTCCAATCCTTTGTTTATTTTTGGCGCGGTTTCTGTTGGGTTCTTTCATAATACAAAATTAGGGATTATTCTTGCCCTAGCCCATTATCTAGGTAATTTAACTGTAGGTTTAATCATGCGCTTTTACGGACGAAAGGAAGAAGAGCAGAACACTGAGATAGCCACGCCTCCCACTCGAAAATTTTCTTTTAAGGAAGCATTTAATGTCTTACATGAAACAAGGTTACAAGAACAGCGTCCATTAGGAAAGCTTGTTGGTGATGCTGTAATATCTTCTATCCATACTTTATTAATGATCGGCGGCTTTATTATTTTATTTTCGGTCATAAATAAATTATTATTCCACATTGGCATTACCGACTTTTTCGCTTATGGGCTTGGTCTATTATTATCTGTTTTCCAAATTTCCCCTGAATTTAGTAAAGCTTTATTCTCTGGTATTTTTGAACTGACTCAAGGAAATCAAATGACCGCTCAAGTCGATCATGTTCCTCTGTTACAAAAAGTAATGATTGCAAGTGCTATCTTAGCCTTTTGTGGATTCAGCGTTCAAGCACAAGTCGCAAGCATTATCGCTCAATCTGATATTCGCTTTAAGCCGTTTTTCATCGCTCGAATTATTCATTCATTTATTGCTGCTTTTTACGCCTATCTATTTTGGCATTTATTATATAACCGCGTGTCATTTGAACAACCATCTAATGCCATACCAGTTTTTCAAAATGAAGGTTTCACCCTATATGAATACATGATAACACTTGGACCACTCATTACTTTATTTTCTCTCATTCTATATATTTTTATCTACTATCGTAGGCATTTTCATTCCCATTAGTACACGACCTTGAAGGAGAATGATCGTATAAAAAAAGGCAGACAATCTCTGGTGAGTTGACCTGCCTCTTTATTTTACTTAGCGAATTTTTTGTGTAGCGCATGTTGTACAACTGCTGGAACAAGGTCAGAAATATCTCCTTGATATTTTGCCACCTCTTTTACGATACTTGAACTTAAAAAGGAATATTGATTATTCGTCATAACGAAGAATGTTTCGATATCATCATTTAATACTCGATTCATCGATGTGATTTGCATCTCATATTCAAAGTCTGACACAGCCCTTAGCCCACGTATAATTGCTTTCGCATCTACACTTTTAGCATAATCCACTAATAAACCTTGAAAAGTCCCCACTTTGACATTAGGAATTTCTTTTGTCACTTCTTCAATCAAGTGGATTCTTTCTTCAACAGAGAAGAGTGGATTCTTCGAAGAGTTATTTAATAGCACAACATGTATTTCGTCAAATACTTTTGCTCCCCTTTTAATAATATCCAAATGGCCAAAAGTAATTGGATCAAAACTTCCTGGACATACGGCAATCCCGCTCATTTTTATCCCCTGCTTTCTAATTTATTCATGAGGCTCAATAAAACAATAAATGGAAACAGCAATGATACCATAGCTTTCATACTTTACTTGTTCTAAGTCCCCACAAAAAGTGGGTAATTGTATATCTGAGCTATGTTCACACATTATCATGCCATTTTGCTTTAGTAATTTCTGTTGACTAATAATTTCTAACAATTTTACGAGTTGTTGCTTTTTGTAAGGTGGGTCAAGGAAGATATAATCAAATTGTAACCCCCTTTTCATAATGGCTTTTAAAGCTCTTTCAGCGTCATTTCTATAAACTTCAACGCCTTCTTCAATTTTACAAATTCGTAAATTCTCATGTACTGTATGTACTGCCTTGCTATCACGATCAACGAAAATCGCTTTTTCTACACCTCTACTTAATGACTCTATCCCCAGGCCACCACTTCCAGCAAACAAATCCAGTGCGATGCCTCCATCAAAATAGGGGCCTATCATATTAAAGATTGCTTCTTTTACTTTATCAGTTGTTGGTCTTGTTGATTTACCAGGAACAGCTTTAAGTTGCAGTCCCTTATATTGACCAGATACTACCCGCATACTACTCACCACTTATCTTAAATTCAATTTTTCTTCATCATCCTACCATACTTTTTATAGGAAACAAACACATATTCTCCTAAGTATTTCAAGAGATGATGAATAAAAATGTATAACAATATCTTATATGGAGATAATGAGATTAACAGCATCTAAACGATGTTGTTGCCAACCGCGGAGAAGACTTACGTTTCCCCATAAGTTCTTCCTCCGGTTTCTCCTCTCCCTTTACCTTCTGCCTATTAGTTGGTTAGAAGGACCCTGTAGTATTTTTGCTACAGGGATTTTTTTATTTATTTGACGATGACATTAAATAAGGATTCCCCATATAAATTGTTTTTCCTTTTACATGTCAAAATAAACTTTATTGCCCTCTTCTTTCAAGTGTATACGAAAGATGGACTGGAGCCATTTTTTTTCTAAATAGTACTCACCATTCATCTTTTTTAGTGGATGTTCTAACAAACCAAAAACCTCTTCATTTTTTATAAAAATCGACTGATCTGAATATAAACGATAAACATCTTCCTCATCAAAGATTACCCATTCCGTTTCAGATAAACGCTCTGTTTCTAACTCGAGGAATGACATTGTCTTTTGTAAAGGTACCCACTCTATTCCATCAATCTCAATTATTTTTACAGTGAATTTTTTATCCTTCCAATAATAATCTTTCATTGTAAACAATTCTAATGAAACCGGTTGTTTATTCCTAAATAATTCAGCAAAGAAGTTCGTTTGCTTTCCTGTTATTTGATAGAGGATTTCATCCATATCTTCTGGTACGAAACTTTCATCCAAGTCGGAAATATTGGCAACAAGTTGCTCCAACTCACTTGCAGTTAGCTTTTCTTTTAGTTCGTTAAAAGCAAACTTACTCAGAGCAAAACGAGGATTTTCATCAATAATAAATGATGTTAATAAATCCAAGAACCATTCTATTTCTTCACTTTCAATAGCATAGAAATAGAGAGCCTCTACTAATTCTCGTTCTAATGATTCCCCACTAGGTAAAATAAGAATCCCTTCATATAGGCCACTTTTCAACTGATTAGTTGTAATGATATTTAAGAATTTTGCTTCTTTTACCTTTTCTTCATGTTTTTGCATCAGTTCTTTAATCTCATGATAATGATTCCCATAATATGTATAATACTTATCGTTTTGCTCAGTGTTTATTTCACCCTTATGCCAAAGGAGTGCCGGGTTGTTTGCATGACCTGAAAAGGAGTAATAATCTATTAGGTCCTCTTTCACGAACCCTGATAAAGGAATACCAGCCATCCAAGTTCCATTTCGGTGGTGAGATTCAATGATTTTTAATTCCACATGATCAATAGTGACGCCCTTTAATTGAAATAACCATTCACGAATCAAAGTGTTAGTCTTTTGATTTATAGGCAAACTATAGGTAATGTGTAACTGACTCCCTTTAGTCTCGATAATATTCTCAGCTCCCCAAACACTCTTACACTCACCTTTATTATCATATGTACATGTCCAATTTGAAGCTTTCTTCGGTACGATCATTTCGTATATGGATTCGTCAGATAAGGTAGAAATCGTTTGAATGACTCGTACAGAGTTTTCACCCGAATGAATGGTAACTTTTGTTTGTGCACTTTCATGTGCATTAACGGTTTGCCCATCAGTTATGAATTGGTCCCATTGATTAAAAAATATGCAGACGATAATGATAACAAAAAGAATAGAAATTACCTTTTTCATCATGTGCTCCTTACTACTCACTCAAGTAATACTTGTACCTAATTATATATAAACACCGAATATCCTTCTAATCAATTAAAAAAAATGATAAAGTAGAAAAGTGTTGATTAAACATAAAAGGAGAACAAATATGATTCAAAGATTTATTGAACTCGGAGAAGGGTATTCTGACATTTATGAATTGATAGAGATAGCGAAAAGGAATAGTGACCGCCTTAAACATATGATGGTTTTACATACAACGATAAATGACAAGGCCATGAGTTCACTTATCGTGATATTAAACCCACCTGCTGAAGGAAAATTCCAACCGATATATATTTGCAGAGAAGGCGTGCCAAATCATGAAATCAAACCTAATAAACGCTTTCAATTATTTGCCGAAACAGCGAAAGAGTTAGATAAAGAACTCATCCAATTCAATGTGAAACCTTCAACACTTTTCTCTGAGAAAGACTTATATTTTCAACATTTAATTGCTATATTCAGGTTAAATCACTATTTACCTGCACTAACTTAAACAAACCTAGGCATATATTAGCTATATATGCCTAGGTTTGTTTAAATTGCTAAATGCCCATCTTATAATCATATTCTTTTGCTTTATCTGGTTTTGCATTTTCAAACTGAGTTTTTAAAAAAGGTTTGTACGAAGGTTCCACTTTTTTAACAAACGAATAAGAACTAATCTTTTCAGTTAAGGCGTCGATATCCTCCATGTTACAATAAACAACTACGTACTTTAACCGTTTCGATACATAATGAACGTTGCCAAATCGTCGTAACATTTTCGCTTGCTTTAATGAATAAAGCCAAACAATTAAACCTTGCCTCTCTCCAAGCATAATACTTCCCCTTTTGTTCAAATGATTGTTATTAGTCTAGCATATATTTCATTATTTTTACAATGTGATTGATTTTTTCATTCTCTATCTTCTAAAAAAACAGTGCGGTCATGACCGCACTGTTAAGCAGAACAGCTACATGCTCCGCCTGATCCACAACCACCCGAACAAGCATTATCAAAAAATGGGTTACCTGTTGGGACTTTAATATGTTGAGACACAGAGTGACTAATAATGACACTAATTTCGTCAAGCAAACTTTGTAACTCTGTTTCCGATTGTCTAAACGCTGCTACATATGGATCCATATCCATTTCTCTCTTTAACTGACGTATAGACATCGTGACTCTTTTATAATCAGGATGATACTTACCGAATCGTTGTACATCCTCATAAAGATCTTTCATTTCAACAAATTGACGAATCTTTTTCTGAGTTTCAGAATTTGATTGCATCTCCTTGAGGCATTGCTTGTATTGAGCAGCTTCCTCAGACTTGACAATCATCGTGACAATCTCATCGGCTACATCCAATATTTCTAATCTTTCTAAAGTAGCAAGCATCTGGAAGCTCACCTCCACTTTTCATCATATCATGGAATAGCTAAAATCAAAAGCACTGAGAAAAATTATTCCACCTGTACGATAAATTCTTTTGTCAAAAAGTAAAGGGCAGGGTCACTACTCACTACTTCCAGTTTGATATGATGTTTCCCTTGTGACAACCCTTTTATTTTGAATGCAGCGCGGCTGATTTCATCTGTTTTCTTCCCATCAAGATATACAATGAACTTCCCTTTCACCCCTTGTCGATCTTCTCTAAATGTTACCCCATCAACGATACATTCAATCAATACATCATTACCTTCCACTACATGTTTTACAAGAAAATCTTGTGGTCCTTTTGCCAAGGCAGTTGTTACTGGAATAGATTCTCTAATTTCAAGCCCATTAACAGGCGCTAGGATGCTATTTGTTTCTGGCTCTGGAATATCTTTGGTGCAAGCAACTAATACAATAAATAAAATACAAAGCGAGAAGTATTGAAAAATTTTCTGCAAGCTCATCAACCCTTTTTATTATGTATTATTTGCTTTACAAAAATAATTACTCATAAAAAATAGTCCTCTTCCTTAACGAAGAAGACCATTTATGATTGACTGTTCATTGCTTGAAACATACTCATCATCATAGATGCCATCTGAACTCCATTAGAAAACTTTTCTACATGATGAGGGATTGTTTTTTTATGATAGTGTAACGATGCTACTTCTAATTTCTGTATTTCTGTTGGATTCCGCGATAACGTTCGATACCATTGTGGTTGTTCTCTAACGAACTTTTTCAATTCTTCATTTTGTTGAATATATTCTCTAATATCTTTACGCAAAGATTGTCACCTTCTTTAATCTTTTTTAAATGCAAATGGATTTGGTTTTTGAGCTATTGGGTTTGATTGAGTAGCGCTTTTAGAGGATGAAGCTCCTCCTTGAAATTGTGATAACACTCCTTGAATGGCTCCGAGAGCTTGGCTCATATTTGTAATATAACCTTGTACTTGATTCACATCCATGTTCTTTACAGTACCCATCACCTGATTGACCCAATCTTGTTTGTTTTCAGTGGTTGTTGTGGTCGTTTCTGACGAATCTGTCTTCTGCTCACGTTCATCTTGCTCATCATCTATTAATAAGTACCATTCTTCATACAATTGCTGCATCGACTTTTTACCGGATCTAACTTCCTTTAGTACTGATGGATTCTTTTTTACATATGACTTAAACCGCTCAACAGTAGGATGCAATTGTTTCTGTGCCACTATTATTCACCTCTTATTCGTTACAAATGCCTACCTTATTGTATGAGTGGCCCATCATAAAAGTGATAAATTTCTATATTTCTATTGCTCAAGTTTCTGTTACGATAAAGATAGCATAAATACAACACTTCATTTGTATTGGTATGAGGAATAGAAATTGCTTATACTTAAAATCAATGAAAAGTTAATGATATAACAAGGAGTCTCACAAATGATGACAAACAAAGATCTCTTACTTCAGAAGTTTTCAAAAATGATTGATCAAACCACTGACAAAGACTTACCATTAATCAATACTATCGTGGATAGTTTAGAAAGACAGCAAAATGGGACAAATCGTTCATATATTGAAGCATTTATGAATGTAGAAGAACAGTTAGAGGATGATACTGTTACAATCTCTATTCCTATTACACCTCTACTTTATAATCCGCTTGGTATTGTGCACGGAGGTATGATTGCTACCCTCATTGATACCGCAATGGGTACATTAAGCAATAAAGCAACACCAATAGATAAGATGGCTGTAACCACGCAATTAAACATTCATTATTTAGCTGCAATTAAAGGGAACAACCTTACTTGTTATGCAACAATCACTCATAAAGGAAGCCGCATGATGGTCCTCTCTGCTGTCGTTGAAAGAGACGATGGTAAGAAGGTTGCAATTGCTTCCTCTAACTTTTTTGTTGTCGGTAAGTGAATAAAAAAGACGTTGCACTCATCATACAATGAGTAAGCAACGTCTTTATTCTTGTTCCCATTTCTCAATAAAGTTTTGTGTAAAGTGCTTCTTGTAGACGCCTACACCAATGTCAGTAAATTGTTCATTTAATAAAGTTTCACGATGTGCACTACTGTTTAACCATCCCTCCATCACTGAAGGTGCATCTACATAATTAGCAGCAATATTCTCGCCCGCCGATAAATAAGCAACCTCGCCTGCTTTCAGTCGGTCTGACAGTTCACCATATTCATCAGAGGTATGAGAAAAGGCTTCACTTTCATACATATCCACACTGTGGTTGTAAGCTACTTCTGAAGTCTTCTCATCTAAGGAAAGCTCCTTCACATCATATCTTTCTCTCATCACGTTCGTAATATCAATAATCTGCTGCTCCATCCCTCGATTGATAGCTGCTTCTTCCTCTTCTAATATATCATTTACAACAAATAACTCGCCTCTATAAACTAATTCATAAGGCCTTAACATCACGAAAGACTCATCATTTAGAAAACGAACACTAGAAAGCGTGCCTGTAAATTTATCTAAATAAAGGATTGCGTAATAATCACCAATTCTAATAATAGGTCTCATATTCATGTCTGCTTCTGATAATTCAAAGCGATAAACACTACCCTCAAATTCAATTTCTATATTTGTTTCTGCATATAGAGATGAGTAAATTTCTCCTGATGGTTGTCCAATTTTAAAAGGCGTTACATCCACTTCATCACCTGTGGCATATACGGATATGACTTTACCTTCCCATATACCGACTTGTATATATTCATGATTGCCATTCGGATAAATCCACCAATCATAGCCTTGAAGTGTAGGATCAATCCGTTCTGGTTCACCAAACTCTTTTTTAATATCCGAAGCTTTAGACCCCATTAAGGTGAGCAACCCTTCTTCAGGCATCTCAGCAACCATTGACTCTTCATCATCTTGATTACCTATCGTTTCATCTTGAGCAACTTCTGTACCCTCGTCACTCAATAGCAGTTGATCTTCACTACTAAAATCTAAGTATAACCATATAACAGTAAGAGCCAATATCAGTACAAATACACGTAATACACTCTTCAGAGAACTTGCACCTCCCATGACTTCTTTTAAAACTCGGACACTTCTATTATATCCACGTCATAAACATGAGTATCGTAAAATATACACAACTTCTCATTTTTTCAATACACAAAAAAGTATTTTTTATAACATATGTTTAAATATAGTATATCATCACATAGAAATGGATAATAGCAAGTTGTTTATGAATTAAGAAAACCTTTACACATATTTATGGGTACACTTCATTAAATACGTTGAATAACTTGTATAAAAGTCTCGAATTAAAGGTTTATACATATTATTATACATGGAATTGAACTTTATAGCATTACCCTCTATTCATCATTCTTTTCTCTAATTTTTCATTATACATATATAAGGGATGTTGGGAATACTAGTGTTAGGTGAGAATAGTGATATATTTGAAAAAGATTGCAACTTGTCCATTTTTCAACTATTATTAAATTTGAGATGATTCAATATTGGTTCTGTTTACCAATTGTTTTTTTCAGGAGGGATTGATTATTATGAAGCTTGAAAATACGGGTTTAGAAAACAAGCAAGTTGAACTAAAGCGACTAGATGACCTAATGGATTCTTATCAGTTAGTACGTGCAGGACAATGGGATTATGAAAGAGTTACATACGATCGAAAATTCGAATTAAAAGAAGGAGTCTACTACCTGCGTGTGTTTGGATATGCAGTAGAAGGTGACGTTGGCGCTAGAAAGGCGACGATTCAATTACTTACTCCTTTATTAGGCAAACATTATTATCCGCACGGAGTAGAATACGGGGATGGCGAACACTTCCCACAAGCACTTGTAAAGCAATCTGAAAAGATCTTGACAGACATTAATAATGATTTAGAACAAATACTTAAGTAAGCGATAGAAAAAACGTGAAGACAACATCTTCACGTTTTTTCTTAAGAATCGATAAAGCAATGTTCGACTTTTAAAATTACCTTACCAACGCGAAGTCCAGTCAATAATCGAATATCTTCAATTATTTGTTTTTGTAAAACCAGCAAATCTGTTAAAACTTCTTTATATGGTATAATACTTAGTCTTACTTCAATTATCATCGGATCATCTAATCGCGTGATAATATCTTCACTACTTCTTCTAATTAACCTTATTTTTTCCTCCGCACCATCCATTTTAAGATAGCGTAAATTGGATTCTACAATGGATGAAATGATAAATTTGCGTACTTTTTGTTTTTCCCCATCTCGCTTTACCAATTGCATCATCCATTCATTCCTGTATTCAACCTTTTTAAGAAAGGATAATATAGTTAATGCAGTTCAATCGGATTTTGTTCTACTATGTCTTGTACTCATTAAACTGATTCTAAAAACTAATCATTATTCCTTACTGTTTGATGGAGTCACTAACTTTATACTTTCTATTCTCATGTTATCCATTGCCATAGGATGGAAACAAAAAAATCCGAGCTTATTCGAATAGCATTAGCACTCGAATAAGCTCGGACTTGCATTGTTTTTGAACTCCTTAAAATCCGAATATTGCCTTGATTAATGAAGTCGTTTCTCCGCCATGATAAAAGACATATAGTAGTAAATAAACCGCTACCCCTGTTATGGCCGTAGCAAACCAGATGATGCTCGTAAAGGGACCGATCTTTCTATGCAGTTTTAACTTATTCTTATATCCCGTATACAAATTGATGATTCCAAGTACTGCTCCTGATGTGGCCAGGGTAATATGAAAGATAAGAAAAAGGGTATAATAAATTTTTATATCATCAGGCCCACCGAATGATGTATTTCCGATAAATATTGTTCGACTAGCATAAATAATAAAGAATATGATGGCAAAAATGCCAGCAAACGTCATCGATTTTTTATGTGCGTCAATTTTTCTCTTACTAATTTGAACCCAACCAATTGCCACCATAATGGCACTTAACACGATAAAGGTTGTACTGATTGTTGGTAAGACAGGCAATGAATGCTCCATAGTAACTTCCTTTCTCATCAAACTTCCTATATGTATAGTTTATCCTTCATCAATTTTATGAAGAAGCTATGCTCATTTTATAAAAGTATTACTTCTTTTTCAATCATGATTGAATGGTTTTCGTAAAAGTTCTCTAATTGTTCAAAAATGGAGCCTACCTCAGTAGCTAGGTAGGCTCGGGATTTATTCCACTGTTCTTGGATTCATGAGCTGATTTTCAGCTTCATTCTCTGACTGTTCTTTACGATACCATTCAAAAAATACAAGCGCCAACACATACCCATAAACAATTTCCTGTATAATCTTCATAATAACGCCGCCTAACTGCTGATCATGCAGTAAAGACATGCTATTAAACATTTCTGGTCCACTTAAATTTAACCCTGCGAGAGTTCCTGTAGGGACACAGAGAGCTAATGCTTGCCCCCATGCATGTGGATCAGAATACGTTGCATACATCGGTGCATCTGCAAAAATAATCAGGGCACAAGCGGGTGTTAATAGAATCCCATCTGCAAATATATAACCGACTTTTTTTAGCCCACTTAATCTTTGCTGTTCTGGTAACGGGGTGATAAGCGGCCACCACATACAGATAGCAAAGAAAAATAGGATAATTGTATAAACTGTATGCAAAGTCATATCCACTTTGATTACATCAAAAATTAATGGGATATGGTAAAAAGAAAATAACCCATTAAAAAAGATTAAAGCAATTAATGGTTTTGTAAAAAACCGAAATAATGGTTTTACGATTGGTAAGGCAATAAAGGAACGCCACATCCATTTAGGAATTCCGTAAATAAACAAAATTGGCACAACTAAATATAGTACACCCATTTGAATCATATGTGCATAAAACATTAAATGTCCCATTAGATCAAGCGGAGAACCCTTAATCAGATATAAGACTAAGATTGCACTTGAGAAGAATAGCGCTTCTTTCTTATGTAATGGTTCACTATTAGCAAAACGGTGGCGAAACTTAACAGTCACTAAAAAGTACAAGATTAACAACAAGACCAATGCTAGAAAAAAATATGGACTCCATAATGCTCTAAATCCAAAAATACTAAGTGGCATTCTTACGTCACCTCATTTTATGTAATACTACAGGCCATCTTTATTGTTTCTGATATCAATGTCTATTATACGCTTGTCTTAAAGACCGTGGCAACCCACTTTATGGAATCGTTGTCAACATCTTACCTTGATTGTTGTAACTGTCATAAATTTTTAAGAATTGTAGCTCTATTTTGTCATTCATCTTTACTTGAAATAATGAGCAGTGTTATTTGACCATTTTTCACATAAAAAAAACGACTGATATTCATCAGCCGTTTTTTTAATTTTACCACCAAATAATTGTCACGAATGCCAGCAGAGTAATGAAAGCTACAAAGACGCCTGAGTACAGGAACAATGCAGGAGCTTCATGTCCTTTATGGCTCATATGCATGAAATAATATAGTTGAAAGCCTACTTGAATGATTGCTAGAACTAAGATAAACGGAATGGTAAACCATCCAGAAATATCATAGCCAACAGCAATGAAAGCCACAAATGTTAAAAAGATCATCATTGCAAATGAAACTACCTGATATCTCATTTCCTCTGCGCTTTTTCTGCGACGATATTCAATGTCAACTTTTGGGTTACCTGAGTTTAATTCTTCATTTGCCATCAGTTATCCCACCATTCCCATTAAATATACAACCGTAAAGATAAATACCCATACAACATCAATAAAGTGCCAGTATAAACTTGCAACATAAAACTTTGGTGCTGTATAAAGGTCTAATCCACGTTTTGCATTACGTACCATTAATGTAATGATCCATGCAAGACCAAATGCAACGTGAGCCCCATGGAAGCCAACTAGGGTATAGAAAGCTGTACCAAATGCTGAACTCGTAAATGTATGATGGTATTCATGTACATAATGGTTAAATTCGTAAACTTCAAAACCAAGGAATGCTAAACCGAGTAATACGGTAATGCCTAACCATAACTGCATTTTTTTGAAGTTAAAATTCTTCATATGGTACATTGCATAAACACTTGTTAGTGAGCTTGTTAATAACAACATTGTCATAACAAACACCAATGGTATTTCAAAAAGATCTTTGGCTAAATAATGGTCACTGTTTGGTACACGATCTTTTAATGCTAAATAAGTCGCAAATAAAGTCGCAAATAAAACAGTTTCACCACCAAGGAATAGCCAGAAACCTAAAAATTTATTTTTTCCATCGAGGGTTTGCTTTTCAGGCGCTGCAGGCCATGTTTCATATGTGAATTTTTCATCTGCCTTCATTATGCCTTACCCCCTTTATCATCATCCATTAATTCCTCTTTATGAATATGATATCCGTGGTCATCTTTAACTGATCTAAAGAACATAGAACCAAAGACAACCAACATGCCGATAATAAGTACTGGGATGCCCCAAGAATGTTCATTATGGTACATTGCACCGAATGCTGCGATAAACAATCCGAGTGAAATAACAAATGGAACGAAAGAATTGTTAGGCATATGAATGTCACCTATTGGCTCTGCCGGTGTCATCTCTTTATTACCTTCCATTTTCTCAATCCAGAATGCATCTAAACCACGTACAAGTGGTAGCTGTTTAAAGTTATAAAACGGTGGTGGTGATGGTAAGGCCCATTCAAGTGTACGACCGTCACCCCATGGATCGCCACCAACTTTTTCGTTCTTCGCAATTGTCATCACAATATTAATTAATAATACGATGGTTGCTACCGCCATAAAGAAGGCACCAACAGTACTTACCATGTTTGCCATATCAAATCCTTGACCACTATTAAACGTAAAGATACGACGCGGCATTCCCATTAAACCTAAGAAATGTTGAATAAAGAAGGTTAAATGGAAGCCAATTAAAAATAACCAGAATGTTATTTTACCAAGAGCTTCGTTTAACATTGTGCCAAACATCTTCGGCCAATATAGATGTAAACCGCCAAGTAATGCGAAGACTACCCCACCAACAATAACATAATGGAAGTGAGCAACAACAAAGTAACTATCATGGAACTGATAATCCTGTGCAGCTGACGCGAGCATAACACCTGTTACTCCACCCATTGTAAAGGTTGGAATAAAGGCTATCGCATATAACATTGGGGTTGTAAATTTAATACTACCGCCCCACATTGTAAAGAGCCAGTTGAATATTTTTATCCCCGTCGGAACAGCGATTGCCATTGTTGCAACAGAGAAAATCGCATTAGCGATTGGACCTAATCCCGTTGTAAACATATGGTGAGCCCATACCATGAATCCTAAAAATCCGATTAACACGGTAGCGAATACCATGGATGAATAACCAAACAATCTTTTTCTCGAGAAAATCGCAAAAATTTCTGAAAAGATACCAAAAGCTGGTAATACTAAGATATACACTTCTGGGTGACCAAAAATCCAGAATAAATGCTCCCAAATAATTGTGTTACCACCCATATCTGGGTTAAAGAAATTTCCTCCAAATAAACGATCAAAAAGCATTAAGAAAAGTGCTACAGTTAATGGAGGGAATGCGAATAGGATTAATGCTGACGTTACAAACGTTGTCCATGTAAATAACGGCATACGCATATAAGTCATTCCCGGTGCACGCATATTAATAATCGTTACAAGGAAGTTAATCCCCCCTATTAATGTACCCGCACCCGAGATTTGTAATCCTAGTACGTAAAAGTCTATCCCGTGACCTTCTGATGCAAGTGAGAGCGAAGCATAAGAAGTCCAACCAGCATCAGGAGCTCCTCCTAAAAACCATGAAAGGTTTAGGAATACACCACCAAAGAAAAACAACCAGAACCCTAAAGAGTTAAGGAAAGGGAATGCAACATCACGTGCCCCAATTTGTAGTGGCATAACCGCATTCATAAATGCGAATATCAACGGCATCGCTGCCAAGAAAATCATTGTTGTACCGTGCATAGTGAGTATTTCATTATATACTCCAGCACTTACAAAATCATTGCCTGGTACGGCTAGCTGGATACGGATAAACATTGCCTCTAGTCCACCGACTAGGAAGAAAAATCCACCAGCAATTAGATAAAGGATGGCAATTTTTTTATGGTCAACAGTTGTTAAGTAATCCCATAAAACGGCGCCAACACCTTTTTTCTGAGCATAGGTACTCACAATTTTACCTCCTTATTAAACGCATATCGCCTTATCAATCCTCAACTTTAAGGCCCATTAAGTAATCTGTTAATGCATCAATTTCTTCATCTGAAAGGTTACCATATTGATCTGTCATTTTATTTCCAGGTTTGAATTCTTCCGGATCTTTTATCCAAGCTTTCAGATTCTCTTCTGTATGCTCTAAATATCCAGCTATATGCGTACGGTCACCAAAAGTTGTCAAGTTAGGACCAACAGCATTTGCTCCTGTAGGCGTAACCGCATGACACCCAATACAGCTTTGATTAAAGATTTCTTGCCCTTGTTCTGCAGACGCAGTTTCAGGTTGAGCTGCTTCTTCCATTGAAGCTAAATCTTCAGCCCAAGCATTAAAATCATCTTTTGAAATAGCTTTTACTTTAAAGTCCATTAATGCATGGGATGGTCCGCAAAGCTCAGCACATTTCCCATAAAAAATATTACCAACTTCATCAGCTTTCTCACTATTAAATTCTAACCAAAACTTATTCGTATTTTCAGTATTGGTATCCAACTTACCACCAGCAGCTGGAATCCAGAATGAGTGTTTCACATCTGTCGATAATAGGTTGAAATATACTTTTTCGTCAGTAGGAACAACTAGCTCCTGACTAGTGACGATACCTTGATTCGGATATTCGAACTCCCACCAATAAAGATTTGCTTTAACATTTACCACCGTTACATCTGTTTTCCCCTCTTCATTCTTTTCTTCCATAGGAGAAACATCAGCTAAATCAAACGTAGCTGCAACAGTCGGTACAGCTAAAACTAGAAGTAATAAAATTGGTATAACAGTCCAGATAATCTCTAATTTGTGACTTCCTTCAACTTGTTTAGGGATCTTATCGTCTTTACGACGAAACTTAAACAGTACGATAAGGAAAATGACTGTCACGACAATAATGACTCCAACCATAATGAATGTACTCAATAGCATAAGGTCATATTGTGTTTGCGCAACTTCACCCGCTGGTTGTAGTGTCGATATAAATGGTTCACCACAGCCGGCTAGAAATAACGTCGTTACAGCTAACATAAATAGCAGACGCCCTTTTGCAAGCCTTTTCATAGCTTATTCATACCCCTCTTTCATGAAAATTTCTTTGAGTGCTAAAACTTAATATGGATAAATCTCTCAACAAGAGAGAATCTCCCAACAACTGAAAAATGAACTACTTCACCAGTAATAATAAGTAAAGCCCAGCACATACTTCTAATCATATTGTTACAAACTTTGGAAAAGGTATTCCTATCTTAGAAAACAACTTTCTTAAAAGCTTGTCTTCTTTACTATTATGTTCACTTTTTAATTATGTAAGTAATCTCTTTTGTGTTAGCTATGTATTTAAGTAAACATAATATCCAGATTATTAAAAAAATCTCAGACAGATTTCAAGCTATTTTCGTTTTCATCCCATTCCTTTTAAGTATGTGATACTGGAGGCCATTTAATGACAGATTAAAAGTTAAGCACTATCTCCACTATAAAGCAAATTAGTTTACTTTACCATATTTGTCATTAAATTCACCAAAGCAGTTAAAATAAATTCCAAAACACTTACAATTCCCCTAAACAAATGTGATGCATTCACTGTATATTAAATCACATTTTTTAGTTATTTTGTGAAATTTTCTAGAATTAATTATGACTAATTTGTGTCAGAAGTTTGTTTTTCATTATATATTCATCACTTTTCTGAGATAATTAAGTTAATAATTTTTTCATTAAATGATAAATTAAGGTAATCACACAACTTCAGCTTTTTATACATATTTTCATGACAACTATATTTCTAGCAGACAAAACCGATGTTTTCAAGGGAAATAAGGATGAATACGGGAGAATTTTTATAAGTATTGTAATATTTTGATGAATCCTGTAGTATCAAAAAAGTGAGTATACATAGACGTTATTTTTTCACATTTAGTTAAATCGCAACTGAATCTCTTTTAAACTAAGAAATTAAACATAAAATCTACACAATATTTTGGCAAATACCATCATTTATATGGTATCAGTGAAGACTTTATGTTCTTAAAGCCAAAGAGCTCATACATACCTATACATTCAGAAGAGGGTGAAAGTTTTGCAACGATCATTAAAATGGTTCGCTGTCCTAACAACAATAGGCATGCTACTCATTCTATTAGGCGGGGCATTAGTTACAAAGACAGATTCGGGAGACGGCTGCGGGGCATCATGGCCATTATGTCACGGTGAATTTATCCCAAGCAATATATCACCCGAATTAATTATTGAGCTCGCTCATAGACTTGTTTCAGGTTCTGTCGGACTTATGGTTCTCATTTTAGCCATTTGGTCATGGAAAAAGATTGGTCATGTAAGAGAAACTAAATTTCTAGCTATTTCATCTGTCATTTTTCTAGTATTGCAGGCTCTAATCGGTGCAGCTGCAGTCATGTGGGGACAATCTGATTTTGTAATGGCACTCCATTTCGGGATCTCTTTAATTTCCTTTGCCGCCGTTCTATTACTTACTTTGTTAATATTCGAAGTGGATAAAAAGTTTCAAGCAGAAAAACTTGTTATTGATCAACGAATGAAACGCCATATTATCGGGGTTACGCTCTATAGTTATATCGTTGTTTATACAGGTGCGCTCGTAAGACATGTAAATGCTAGTTTGGTTTGTTTCGATTGGCCTTTCTGTAGAAATGATGCCATCGGTCTTCCGCTGAATATGTATGAATGGATTCAGATGGGACATCGTGCAGCAGCTGGTTTAATATTTATTTGGATTACATATATCATGATACTAGCACTCAAACATTATAAGGATCAGCCTGTTATTTATAGAGGCTGGATTATCTCGTTTATTTTAGTCAGTTTACAAGTCATTGCTGGCGCACTAGTTGTAATTACCCAATTAAACTTGTACATTGCGCTCGCCCATGCATTTTTTATTTCTTGCTTGTTTGGGGTGTTAAGCTACTTTATTCTTCTGACTACAAGAAGCAAAGCGAATGAATTGGCTCAATCAAGAAAAACGGATAACAAAAAAGACAAAAATGTTCCGTTATCATAAATTTTTTAAAAGTTTGATGTAAGTAAATGTGAGCAAACAAAAAAACTTTTCCTCTTTCTAAGAGGAAAAGTTTTTTTGTTATGATCGCGCTAATTCAATTAAAAGATCACCCGTAGCAATCGATTCTCCATCAGTGGCATAAATTTCTTTGATTGTGCCTGTAAATGGAGCTTGTACAGTTGTTTCCATTTTCATCGCCTCAGTAATCATCAAGTGGTCACCTTGATTAACAATATCACCTTTGTTTACTACTGCCTTAATAACTGTTCCAGGCATTGTCGCAGCAATATGTGTTTCATTGTGAGGGTCCGCCTTCACTTTCGTTGCAACGGAAGATTTAATACTTTCATCTTTTATCACCACTTCACGAGGTTGTCCATTGAGTTCGAAATAAATCACTCTCGTTCCATCTGCTCGTGCTTGACCAATTGACACCAATTTAACAATAAGCGTTTTACCTTTTTCAATCTCCACTTCAATTTCTTCACCTAAGTTCATACCGTATAAGAATGTAGGTGTATCAAGAACAGAAACATCACCAAATTGCGTATATGTTTTGTGGTAATCCATGAATACCTTTGGATAAAGTGCATAGGCAATTGCATCAAAACTTGTCACTTCTCTACCTAATTCTTTATATAAAGTCGCTTTGATTTCATCAAAATCAACAGGTTCTAACAGTTCTCCAGGTCTAACGGTAATGGCTTCTCTATTTTTCAATATCGCCTTTTGTAGATCTTTAGGGAATCCTTGATACGGTTGTCCTAAATAACCTTCAAACAGCTCGACAACAGAATCAGGGAAGTCTAATGAAGCACCTTTTTGAATAACCGCTTCTTCATCTAATTGATTTTGTACCATGTATAGAGCCATATCTCCTACAACCTTTGAAGACGGTGTCACTTTTACAATATCACCAAACATGTGGTTGACGCGAGAATACATCCCTTTTACTTCATCCCATTTCTCACCTAGTCCAACTGCTTTCGCCTGTTGCTGAAGATTACTATATTGCCCTCCAGGCATTTCATGTTGATAAATTTCCGTATGAGGTGCTTTCATACCACTTTCAAATTCTTGATAATATTTACGTACATCTTCCCAATAATAGGAAAGTTGTTCTAAAGCATTCACATTCATGTCAGGTTGTCTTTCTGACCCTTCTAACGCATAATATAATGTGTTTGCACTAGGTTGAGAGGTTAACCCAGCCATCGTACTTAAGGCAACATCAACAATATCAACGCCAGCCTCGATTGCTTTTGCATAAGTGAAAATCCCGTTACCACTCGTATCATGCGTATGCAAATGAATTGGAATATCTACAGTTTCTTTCAATTCAGAGATAAGCTCATATGCTGATTGTGGCTTCAATAATCCAGCCATATCCTTAATCCCTAGAATATGTGCACCTTGATTCTCAAGTTCTTTAGCCAACTCTTTATAATACGCTAGATCATATTTCTTTCTTGATTTATCAGAAATATCCCCTGTGTAACAAATGGCTGCCTCAGCAATTTTGCCTGTCTGTCTAACAGCGTCAATCGCTACTTCCATACCTTTTACCCAGTTTAAACTATCGAAAATACGGAAGACATCAATTCCTGCATGTGCTGACTTTTCTACAAACTCTTGAATAACATTATCCGCATAATTTTTATATCCTACGGCATTAGAAGCCCTTAATAACATTTGCAAGAGAATGTTCGGCATCTTTTGTCTCAATGTTAATAATCTTTCCCATGGATCTTCTTTCAAAAAGCGATAAGCTACATCAAATGTCGCGCCGCCCCACATTTCAGAAGAAAACATTTGTGGCAGTAGTTTTGCAGTTGGTTCAGCAATATTTTGTAAATCCTTTGTTCTAACTCTTGTTGCTAATAAGGATTGGTGGGCATCTCTAAAAGTCGTATCTGTTAATAGAACATTTTTTTGTTCCTTAATCCATGACACAAGACCTTCAGCGCCCCGTTCTTCAAGTACTTGCTTCGTACCAGATTGATACTCATTTGGTAAAATAATTTTTGGCATTCTTGGTTGATCAAATGCCGGTTTCTTCTGTTTTTCAATTCCAGGGAAACCATTGACCGTTACGTTACCAATGTAAGATAACATTTTTGTTCCACGGTCTTTTCTTTTTGGAAAAATAAACAATTCTGGTGAACGATCAATAAATGATGTATCATATTCACCTGTCAAAAAGTTTTTATGTTTTACGACATTTTCCAAAAATGGAATATTCGTTTTAATCCCTCTAATTCTAAATTCCTGCAAGTTTCGAACCATTTTTGATGCAGCTTGCTCAAAAGTAAGGGCATGAGTTGAAAGTTTCACCAATAATGAATCATAATGTGGTGTGATTACTGCACCTTGGTATGCATTACCAGCATCTTGACGAACACCGAATCCTCCACCACTACGATAAGCCATTAGTCTTCCTGTATCCGGCATAAAGTTGTTTAAAGGATCCTCTGTAGTAACCCGAGATTGAATCGCATATCCCATTGTTTTGATCTCTGTTTGATCTGGAATCCCAATTTTTTCACTGTGTAATTCATATCCTTCTGCAACTAATATCTGTGTTTGGACGATATCAATACCTGTAATCATTTCAGTGATGGTATGTTCAACTTGGACACGAGGATTTACTTCGATGAAATAAAACTCATCACCTGAAACAAGGAATTCAACTGTTCCAGCGTTGATATAATCCACATTCTTCATTAGTTGTACGGCTGCTTCACAAATACGTCCTCTTAATTCCTCGTCTAACGATACACATGGTGCGACTTCGACAACTTTCTGGTGACGTCTTTGTACAGAACAATCACGTTCAAACAGGTGAACAATATTGCCGTGTTGATCACCAATAATTTGCACTTCTATATGTTTCGGATTTTGTACGAATTTCTCGACATAAACTTCATCATTTCCAAATGCCGCTTTTGCTTCAGATTTGGCACGATTATATGCTTCTCTTACTTCTTCAGCACTTTTAACAATTCTCATTCCTCGGCCACCACCGCCAAGGGAGGCTTTAATAATGATTGGATAGCCGTAATCTCTCCCGAATTGCTCTACTTCTTCCACAGCTTGCACCGGTCCATCAGAACCAGGAATAACCGGAATATTCGCAATTTGCGCTTGTGATCTCGCCTTCACTTTATCTCCAAACATATCTAAGTGTTTAGATTCAGGTCCAATAAACTTGATTCCTTCTTCTTCACATCTTCTAGCGAACTGAATATTCTCTGATAAAAAGCCATAACCAGGGTGAATCGCATCAACACCACTATCTTTTGCAATTTTAAGAATACCCTCGATATCAAGGTAAGCATCAATCGGTTTCTTACCTTCACCAACAAGGTATGCTTCATCTGCTTTGTATCGATGATAGGATCCTGAGTCTTCTTTTGAATAAATCGCAACTGTACGGATATTTAATTCCGTACAGGCACGAAAAACACGAATGGCTATTTCTCCACGATTGGCGACTAATACTTTGCTAATTTTTTGACCCATAATAACACCCCGTATATTTTTATCGTCTATTATATGTAAAACGACCGCTCATACTTGCTGTTGTCTTTACCGGTTTGTCAGTCGTTACATTTTGTTCTTCTTTATCTTTATATTTCTTTTCATAGTTTACAAACATTGATACATTCACTAATATTCCCATTGATACCATAAGTACTAATAAGGATGATCCACCATAGCTTATAAAAGGTAATGTCACTCCAGTCAGAGGGATTACTCCTGATATTCCACCAAGATTAATGAATGTTTGAATGCCTATCATAGCAGAAACACCTATTGCCAATAGACTTCCAAAAGCATCTTTGCATCTCAAGGCAATAAAAATACCTTTAAGGACTATAAATCCTAAAGCGAAGAGTACGAATATTACCCCAAAAGCACCTAACTCTTCAGCAATTACAGCCATAATAAAATCAGTATGGGGTTCAGGTAAATAACCCATCTTTTGAATACCTTGGCCTAAACCTAAACCACTTAACCCACCGTTTCCAAGAGCAATAAATCCATTAGATAACTGCCAACCAAACTCTGATTCAAAGGGATTTAAAAACGAATCAAATCTACCTAAACGTTTCACAGAAAAAATCTCTTTGCCTAGCAACAGAACGACTGGTATTAAAATGACTGCACCTATACCAACTAATTTCATAATATTCTTCAAACTCATTCCTGAAGAGAAAATGATTGATGCACCTATTAAAAAGATAATACCTGCTGTGCCGTAGTCTGGCTCTAGCGCTATTAATACAACAACAAATACTAAATAGAAAATGGGTGGAATAACTCCCTTATTAAACTCATTAATATAGGATTGTTTCTTAGCATATACTGCCGAAAGATAAACAATCACAATTAACTTCACAAACTCAGACGGTTGAACTGAACGAACACCAAGATCAATCCAACTTTGCGCATTATTTGCAGCTCTTCCTATCAAGGAAACAAGTATTAACCCAAATATTGATAACATAACTAAGGGAATAAGTAACTTATTATTTTTATATGCTTTATATGGGAATAGAGCAGCAATGACAAAAGCAATAGCTCCTAAAATTAGGTGTGTTCTCTGTTTAATATAATAGTAGTCACTTTCATATTCGTAATTCTGTACCGCTACAACCATGCTTGAACTATATACCATAACCAGTCCAAAAATACATAAAAGACCTAATACAACGATCAATGAATAATCATAAGATTTTAGAATTTTTTTAAACATATGCCTCTTCCTTTATTCTCTTAAGTAGTATATTTATTCTACTATAGCATTCATTTTCCTGCCAAAATAAAGATAAAAAGGAATGTAATTAAAACGTAACGCGATAAATGATTAGATCATTGTTCTGTATTATTCTATTCAATGTGACATACTAATTAATATATTTATACATCATAATTATCTTTTTGTCTACTATATATGCTTAATTAATAGATTCAGTTTCATAGTTCAGCATAATATTGCCTATCATTTATAAAGCAGCATAACCTATATTTCTTCTTATCCACTCTCCTCTTAACCAAGTTCTAACAAATAAAAAAACTCAAGCTAATATCCTTAGCTTGAGTTTTTAATATGTTTTATTTTTTTACTGATGCTTCATGTAGAATGGATAATTCTCTCTCAAGTTTATCAAGAATTTCTTTTCCATCTTTATCGGCAATTAATCCAAGTCTCACAGCAAAATCAATTTCACGAGATAAGCCAAACATCTGCGTATCAAGTACTTCTTCGTATAATGGACATTGAGGCATAGTCAAATTATCCATTTGGACTTTGATTAATTTTAATATTTTTTCAGCATCTGCCTGTAATAGAGCATTAGCTCTTTCTTTATGATCAATAACCATTTCAGAAGCCAACTTTCAATCCCCCCGTTTCCGAGCGATTATCCTATCTATAAATTTTAAACTTAAGTGAAGAAAAAAGCAAGGATAATCAGGGGAGATCCGCAGATTAAAAAATACTAAAATGATATTTCTTTGCCATAATCTTTAATATTTCTGCACCAGCAATACTATTCCCTCTCTCATCTAGTGCAGGCGAGAAAATGCCTATACCTAACTTACCTGGTACAACTGCCATTATACCACCCGAAACACCACTTTTCGCAGGGATTCCCACTTTGATTGCAAACTCCCCTGAAGCATTATACATACCGCAAGTGACCATGAATGTTTTGCATATTCTTGCAATTTCCTCATCAATTAATATGTTTCCTGATTGCGGATCACGGCCATTATTTGCAAAGACAGCTGCTATTCTTGACAAATCTAAACAATTCATTTCAATCGCGCATTGTTTCGTATAAACATCAATTAACTCATCGACATCTCCATCAATTACTCCATGTTGTTTCATAAAATAACATAATGAACGATTTAAGTCTGTTGTCTTATATTCCGAATCTGCAACCTCTTTATTGTAACCGATGGCTTTACCCCCTAATAAACATTGCACAAAATGGAGAATACGTCGCCACCTCTCATCGGGAGAATCTCCCCTTACCATGCTTGTAACCGCCAATGCACCTGCATTAATCATTGGGTTCAAAGGTTTAGAATGAGAGCTCGTCTCAAGCTTGATCATTGAATTATAAGGATCGCCCGTTGGTTCCATCCCTACTTTTTGAAATACATTCGTGTATCCTTGATCAATTAATGCTAGTGCTAGAACAATTACTTTTGAAATACTTTGTAATGTGAACTTTTGTTCAATATCTCCAGCTGAAACACAAGCATCACGACCGCGAGTAATATGAAAGACAGCAGCTGAAACATTTGACTGATCAGCTGCCTGCAAAGCCGGAATATAATCTGCTACTTTACCTCTAGCAGCAAGCGGCTTCACTTGTTCAATTATTCCTAACAATTCTTGATCTGTCTGACAACCCATTACACCCCTACTCTCCATCGACATTTCCTTATAGTTTAATACATTTAGTGATATTCCATTCGAGTTGAAATGACATTTATGGTTAAAAGCGTTATACTTTATTAGGACAAAAGATATTAGTCACACAAGCAGGGGGTATGACAAAATGAAAGATATCATCCATATTACAGGCAACGTCAAATATACAATTACACTCGATCCAAGTGTATGGATTTTTGATGATCGAAAAATTGACCTTGATACATATTTTGAGAATGAAGAAGAGTTACCGAATGAAAAGGAGGAATATACGAAAGCAGCCTCTAAACATTGGGATCGTGAAATTATGGAAGGTGCAGTATACCCACCAACACTTAAAACAGAAAAGAAATTTGAAAAAGTCCGTGTCTTAACTGGTACTTTTGGGATTCCCTTCTTGCCTTTCCTTACAAATGCAGAGCCAAATAGTGAAAGCAAGACAATAGAAGTACATTGTGAGAATGAAACAGTCAATATCCCTATGGCAGAGGCAGAAAACCTCATTCTCGCCTTTTCATTAAAAGGAAAGCCATTGAAGGAAGATGGCCCAGTGCATATTTATTATAAAGATGGTAGCAATCGCCGTCAGCCAATTAAAAATGTGCTAGACTTCCATATTATATGAGAAAAAAGACTGAATTTGAGCCACTAAGCTCATTCAGTCTTTTTTCTTCAGTAGTTCTTAAATTTTACAAGATATCAGCAGCTAATTGAGCTAGCCCTGACCTTTCACCTTTAATCAATTTAGCATGCCCAGCAATCTTCTGATCTTTAAACTTTTCGACAACGTAGGTAAGTCCATTATTATAGGCATCTAAATACGGATGGTCAATTTGCTCAGGATCACCCATTAAGACAATCTTACTACCTTCACCAACTCTTGTTAAAATCGTCTTTACTTCATGCTTTGTTAAATTTTGTGCCTCGTCAATAATAATAAATTGGTCAGGTATACTTCTTCCTCTTATATAAGAAAGAGCCTCGACTTCAATTGAACCCATACCTGCCAAAATGGCATCTAATTCCCCTGGCTTCTTAACATTAAATAAATACTCAAGATTATCATGAATCGGTTGCATCCATGGCCGTAATTTCTCTTCTTTTTCTCCAGGTAAGAAACCTAAGTCCTTACCAACTGGGACAATCGGCCGTGCGACAAGCAATTTTTTAAAATCCCCTAAATCCTCAGTCTGCATTAATCCTGCAGCGAGCGCAAGTAATGTCTTTCCAGTCCCTGCTTTTCCAATTAAGGTAACAAGAGGCAAGTCCCTGCGTAAAAGCAGTTCTAATGCCATCGTTTGTTGTACATTTCTTGGTTTAATTCCCCAAATATGATCATAATCAAAAATGAGTTTTTTCAATTTACCTTTCGATTGATCCACAATGCCAAGTGCAGAAGCTGATGAACCAAGCGCATCTTTTAAAATAACAAATTGATTGGGATAGAATGCGTGGTTCGTTATTTTTTTTAGTGATAATTCTCCTTGACTGTAAAATTCATTCACCATATCTAAATGGAGATATACTTCAAGAAAACCTGTATATATATCATCATTTTCAATCACACGATCGCTTAAAAAATCTTCGCTTAGTAAACCAATAGCATCTGCCTTTACTCTTACAAGCGCATCTTTACTCACAAGAATAACTGGTCTACCACCTTCTTTTGTCTCTTCTTCTAATGAGAGGTTTTTAGCGACAGCCAAAATCCGATTATCGTTCGTTTTCTCAACAAAAATTTCTTGCAATTGGTGAAAAGAACGATGGTTTAGTTCGATGCGTAAGCTTCCTCCATTTTCAAGGAGGATTTGCTCATGCAGTTTCCCGGACTGCCTCATACTGTCAATCATTCTTGATACTTGCCTTGCATTCCTCCCAATTTCATCCATGTATCTTTTTTTCGAATCTACCTCTTCTAACACCACAGCTGGAATAACGACTTCATTATCCTCAAAAGAATAAATGGAATTTGGATCCTGCAATAGGACATTTGTATCTAACACGTATATTTTACTCAACCCGATGCCTCCCGCCATTAGAAATACATTAGTGCGTAAATAGTTCATTGCTTGTTAGTTTCAACATTTTCATTTATCAACATGGACAAATCTAACTTTGCTTAAAATATATGATTTGTCGCATAAAGATAGAAGAACTTTCGCACACTAGTTATAAACATTTACTTTTTTTTATGTTTAATCTTGATGGAGGTAGTAAAATGAAGTACTTTTACGTTCTACTATCATTATTTATCGTACTCAACTTAACGGGGTGTGGTGCACAAAATAACGCACAATCTTCACAAAATGATAAAGATACACCTCATACGGTCAATGTGAAAAATAGTACCATTTCTGAAAAAGAAGTATTAACTGGACAAGAGACTTCTAAGCACTTAGCCACATTAGCTTCTGATAATCGTCATGTGAATGATGTAACTGCTGTCGTTTTAGGTGACTATTGCATCGTAGGCATTGATATTGATGAAGACGTTGAGCGTTCTGAAGTTGGCTCGATTAAATATGCAGTTGCTGAAAGCTTAAAGCATGACCCCTACGGTGCGAATGCTGTAATTATTGCCGATCCTGATTTATATGCCAGGCTACAGGAAGTAACAGAAGATGTGGAAAATGGCCACCCGATCACAGGGATTTTAAATGAGTTAGCTGATATATCTGGTCGATTGATGCCTGAAGTACCTGCTGATATCGTTGAACCGAATAAATCAGAAGAAACGGAAGAATCGAAAGAACAGCTTAATGAGCAAGAATCAAATAAATTAAATAAACATCAAGAAGAACAATCGAATAATCATAAGTAATTCACTACGGCATCCTTTCTTTTCAAAAACAGCTAGTTTATAATAAGGAAAATGGTTGTTTATTAGAAAAGGGATGTATATAAATGAAAGTACAATGTGTTATTTGTGATAAAATTGAAGCAATTGATAATGAATCATATGAAGCAAAACGTTTAAGAAACCGACCTATACACACCTATATGTGTGTTGAATGCAATGACAGAATAACAACAAAGACTAATGAAAGAGCAGCTACTGGGAATTTTAAATTGTATAGAAGTAAACAAGAAGAAGAAGAATGGTGATTTAAAACCCCTCCGTTAATGAGAAAACGGAGGGGTTCATTTCATTGAACAAAATGCCATCTTTTATTCCAACCTTTTGAAATCATTCTGCTTTCATATAATTGCATTCTCTCCCTCGATGCTGCAAAAAAAGGAGTCGGTTTGATACGAAGATGAATGAGGTCTTCAATACCCCATGGTGCTGTTATGACTAATTGATTTTCACTATCCAACTTTACTCCAATCGCGGTGGCTGTCTCCGGAAATTTTGCAATAGCGTCCTCTGAGGATCGATAAGGCGGCAGGCTATTAACAGAATGCATTCTCGCTTCGTTCTTAACTGACCAAGGAATGTGTGGAAGTATTTTATGTAATTTTTTTTCATACTGTTTTTCAATGTTCTCATTCAATTGCTGATTATCATAATAGATTACATCAACATCAGGCAATTGTGTCCTTTCTTGAAAATGATGGAGGGTATCCCAGACTTTTGAGCGAACAAAACCAGCACAAATCCACCAATCAGGTAATTGCAGTTGTTTAACTGCTTTTAATACGGCCATCATTTCTTCATCATCTCTAATTAACTGCAAAATATCTCCTTCATTTCGAATCATCTATTTCCTCCCCAAAAGTTTCTTCCAACCCTTCTTTAAACCACTCACTACAAAACGCCACCCACTCTCTAGCAGCAAAAGATAAGTAATGTTCCTTTCTCCAAATCATAGCAAGGTCCCATGGAATCGCTGGCTCAATCAATGGTATCGTTTGAAGTTTACCATCAATACGCTTACATATACTTTCAGGTAATAAGGCTACACCAAGCCCTGTAGCAACCATCTCACTTATAAAATCCCATTGCGCACTCTCATAGGCAATCTTTGGTTGAAATCCAGAACGGACACACTCGACAATAATTCTTTCATGTAAGGTAAAATCTTTTCGATATAAGATAAAGCTTTCATTCGCTAACTCTTGCAGTCGCACTGTTTCCTTTTGTGACAAATGATGATTAATGGGCACAACTACTTTTAAGTTTTCACAAGCGAAAGGAATATAATCAAAGTGTTCACTATTCATAGGCAGAACAGATACACCAATGTCAATCATGCCTTTTTTCACCTTTTCCTCTAATGCTCTTGCTCCGTCCTCAATAATTTCGATTTTAACTCTAGGATATTTTTTCCGAAAAGCATAAATAACAGCAGGAAAAAAACTTGCACCTACCATAGGTGGCATGCCTAATTGAATTGTGCCTGTTTGTAACAGTTTAAGCTGATCAATTTCATCTGTAAGGTTTGCAAAGGAATCAATTATATTCTGCGATTGATTGTAAATCCTTTCACCAACGTCTGTTAACTTAATTGTCCTCCCATTTCTTTCAAATAAAACAACCGCCAACTCTTCTTCTAACCCTTTAACCATCTTACTAATAGTCGGCTGTGAAACAAACATTTTATCTGCCGCCTTAGTAAAACTTCCTTCATTCGCAACTGCAACAAAATATTTTAAATGTTGAATATCTATTGATGGACACCTTCTTTATAGAACATCATGTTTATTATCTTATTTTAACGATAAGGAAGCTAGCTGTACATATGTACATAGTGATTCTATTTCTGTATGGATGTGCCATGGGATGCATATCGTTGTCCAGTAACCTTTATTTTAAGGCAGGTTTTGGTTACTATGTTCGAAAATATATTTTCAGTGCGAAGACCAGTTTTGATACTCCTACTCTTTTCTCTATTTCTGAGCCGATTGAATAGCTTCACCTCATTAATCTGCTATTTAAACCTTTGTATCCAAAAATTCCTTACTTCAATGCAATAAAAAACGCCACATTGGAGTGGCGTTCTTTCTTTATGTTGTGGGGAAGTTTTTGTATTTTTCGGGTTCTGCTAAAATTTGTTTTAACATCACTTCTATTAATTCAATCGGATATTTAGTTGACTTACTCTCTTCATTATCAAGATAAGATACATGATAGAATAAATCAGCTTTTTCATATTGGATTTCGTTAATGCCATGATCACTTTTCAACATTTGTAAAAACATTTCTTCTGTTTCGGTTGCTGCTTCATCCTCTGGTCTCGCATCTGTCACAACTTTAATTGTTAGCCAATTATAAATAGCATCATGCACGTTCAATTAAAATCTCCCCCAATTCATTATTCCGCGCTGGCTCTTTGTTGTTTCTTTTCTTGATGAAGACGGATTTTATAAATAATTAAAATGACTGCAGCAACGACAAGTCCTTCTGCAATTGGTAAAAATACCCCTAAGAAAGTAAGCATTGTACATCCCATAAATAAGAATACGTAAATGATAATTGATTTAAGTATAGGGAGCTTTTTAGCAAATCCTAACTTAAAGACAATAATACAAAGGGCAACAATGGTGAGATACAACAACCACATCCCTAGATCTGAATTCTCATGAACTTTATATAGTGCTGCAAAAAAGGAAAGGCGATCTTCAATCATGCTCTAAATCCTCCTTAGTATGTATTAAGGAAGGAGGCAATATGAATTACCTCCTTTTTTTCGAGTGACTATGTGTACTTAAGCTTCAGCGTATTTTTTCTTTTTAGCTGCTTTTTCTCGTTCGTTTTTATCCAGAATTTTTTTACGAAGACGAATTGATTCAGGTGTTACTTCACAAAGCTCATCGTCATTTAAATATTCTAGTGCTTCTTCAAGCGTCATGATTCTTGGCTTTTTAATGGTTGACGTTTGATCTTTCGTTGCACTACGAACATTCGTTGCATGCTTCACTTTTGTAATATTAACAGCTAAATCATTTTCACGTGTATGCTCACCAACAATCATACCTTCGTAAATTTCTGTGCCTGGTTCTACAAATATTGTACCACGGTCTTCTACCTGCATGATACCATAAGTAGATGCTTTTCCACTCTCCATGGAAACTAGAACCCCTTGTCTTCTACCACCTACTTGACCTTGCATCATTGGTTGATAGCTGTCAAAAGTATGGTTGATGATTCCATAACCACGAGTTTGTGTCAAGAATTCAGTTGTATAGCCGATTAATCCACGAGCAGGGACATGGAAAATTAATTTCACTTGACCGTTCCCGTTGTTAACCATATCTAGCATTTCACCTTTACGCGCACCAATAGATTCCATAATCGCACCAGTATATTCTTCAGGTACGTCAATTTGAACGCGTTCAATTGGTTCAGACTTAACGCCATCAATTTCTTTAATAATAACAACTGGTTTAGAAACTTGAAGTTCAAAGCCTTCTCGACGCATATTTTCAATTAAAATAGATAAGTGAAGCTCACCTCTACCAGAGACTGTCCATGCATCAGGTGAATCCGTTTCCTCAACTCTTAAGCTTACATCTGTTTGTAATTGTGCATGCAAACGTTCTTCGATCTTTCTTGCCGTAATATATTTTCCTTCTTTACCAGCGAATGGACTATTATTCACTTGGAAAGTCATTTGCAATGTTGGTTCATCGATTCGTAATACAGGAAGAGCGTCTTGGTTGTCTACAGGGCAAACTGTTTCCCCAACATTGATATCTTCCATTCCAGAGACAGCAATCAAGTCTCCTGCTTTTGCTTCTTGAATTTCAAGGCGTTTCAAACCAAAGAAACCAAACATTTTTGTTACACGGAATTGTTTAACAGACCCATCAAGCTTCATTAACGCAACTTGTTCGCCCACTTTCATCGTTCCGCGGAATACACGGCCAATTCCAATTCGTCCTACATAATCATTATAATCTAATAGTGCTACTTGGAATTGTAAAGGTTCTTCACTATTATCGATTGGTGTTGGGATATTATTGACAATTTCTTCATACAAACATTTCATATCTTCATCTTGTTTTTGTGGATCTAGACTAGCTGTTCCATTAATAGCAGAAGCGTAAACAACAGGGAATTCTAATTGCTCTTCAGTCGCATCTAATTCAATAAATAAATCAATGACTTCATCAATAACTTCTTCAGGACGAGCAAAGTCTCTATCGATTTTATTAACAACAACTATTGGAGTTAAATTTTGCTCTAATGCTTTTTTTAATACAAATCGCGTTTGTGGCATACAACCTTCATATGCATCAACTACAAGTAATACACCATCAACCATTTTCATAATACGTTCTACTTCGCCACCAAAGTCAGCGTGCCCTGGTGTGTCAAGTATATTAATACGCGTATCTTGATATTTAATAGCTGTATTCTTAGCAAGGATTGTAATTCCACGCTCTCTCTCAATATCGTTGGAATCCATTGCGCGTTCTTCTACATGTTCATTTGTACGGAATGTTCCAGATTGCTTTAATAATTGGTCAACCAAAGTTGTTTTACCATGGTCAACGTGGGCGATAATCGCTATATTACGTATATCATCTCTATGTTTCAACTATGTTTCCTCCTAGCTGATTGTGTAAACCTTCTTACTATGTGAAGATATATAATCAGTTTATTTTCTTTTCATTTTTGACTAAAAATCATTGCCTTCATACTTTAACTGATACATTATATCACATATATTGTAGAAAACTAACTTCTTTTTGTGTAAAATAAGTTTTGTGGACGATTAAGGTATCCAATGTACAAAATTGGAGGTTAGGATAAAAATGAAAAATATTAAATGGCCATTATTAGCTTGTGCGATTGCTGCGGCTATATGTATCGGCGGAATTGGTATTGCTATTGGGGAAAGAAGTATGCTTGGATTTCTTCTATGTATCGTAGGTATCGTTGCTGTTATGGGATGCGGCTTTACGTTAAAGAAAAAAATGCGAGAAAATGGAGAATTATAAAGTCTAAATCACAAATTAGAAATGGTGCCAACTGGACAAGCCTGGCACCATTTTTTCATTTACCAATTTCCACCGTTTAAATACTGCTGAAGGATTTCTTCATGTACACCCGGCCGTGCAACAAATACTGACGTTTGAGGCGTAATCTTTAAGGCTTCTCCTTTTAAATTAGTCGTTATGCCCCCTACTTCGTTAATTAAAATCATGCCGCCACCATAATCCCACGGGGCGAGTCGTAAACTAATATAAGCATCCAATCGGCCTGATGCAACATATGCCAATTCAAGCGCTGCAGATCCATACGATCTTGTTCCTCTTGCATCCCTAACTAAGGGGCTCAGGTAATTAGGATCAATTCGTTTATTACTTGTTACCCAAGTGGCGTTGATTCCAATTATTGCATCTTTCACTTCACCCTCAGTTAATGGATTGAGCTTCGTGTCATTCATATATGCACCTTCACCACTAATCGTATGATACATTTCATCATGTACCACATCATAAATCATCCCGACTTTACCGACTCCCTCTTGAAATACACCGATGGAAATTGCAAAATTTCTTTGTTGGTGAATAAAATTCATTGTGCCATCAATGGGATCAATCACCCAAATGACCCCACTTACATCCGCAAATTTATCACCAAAACCTTCTTCACTTAAGATTCGATGTGATGGGAAATGGTCATGTATTTTACCAATAAGGAATTGCTCCGTTGCTTTGTCCATATCAGTGACAAGGTCATTACGATGAGATTTTGTTGCAATGGTTAACTCCTCACTAAATGAAGCTTTAATTCTCTCTCCAGCTTCCTTCACCCATGTGGTGGCTAGTTTATGTATTTCATTCCAATTAGTCATTTTCATCCTCCACTCTTTATTAAGCGGTATAAAATACCATTAGCTTAACGAAAAAAAAGCAATACTTCAAGTGAACTACTTTAAAAAGCAATAAGCGAACTTAACTACTTGCTGTAAAGTTCGCTTTTATCATCTTTATTTATCACACTTAAAATGCATTAAGCTTGAGAAGTTCCTGTCTGATTTTTTCAAGCTTTTTCTTTGTAGATTTTACTTCCTCTTCATCTTTCAGTTCTAAAGCTTCAAAAAGTGTTGCTAATTCATAATCCATTTCTAATCGCAATACTGCCGTTCTTTCTTTCTCAAATGTAGCCATTTTGATTGAATTAATTAGCTGCTTCATTAGACAGTGCACCCCTTTTCATTATAGTAGTTTCCCAAAGCAAATTTTCTGATTATTTTTACTTTTATCATATGAAGCTTCTTTTCACAGTGCAACAAAATTGTACGTTTACCTATGAAGAAGATGTTTTCACCCAATTGATTATTATTTTGATGTACTAAATTGGTTATCACTCCTGCTTTTATGCTACAATATGCGACATAGACAGACGGTTTAAGGAGTGTTTACAAATGACATTTAATGGATTTAAGAAAGAGGATTTCGATGTTTTTACAATTGATGGTTTAGAAGAAAGAATGGAAGCATTAATTGCAACAGTAAGACCCAAACTTGAAGCACTTGGAGAAACATTTTCTCCTTTTCTCTCTGCAGAAACGGGTGATGAAATGTCTCCTCATGTAGCTAAGCATGCGAGAAGAACAAAAAATCCACCTAATGATACTTGGGTCGCATTCGCCAATAATCCAAGAGGCTATAAGATGCTTCCTCACTTTCAGATTGGTCTGTGGGAAACGCATGTATTTATCTGGTTTGCCGTTATATATGAAGCACCAAATAAAGTTGAAATTGCTGAAAAGTTGCAAACCAAAATAAATGAAATCTATGATGAAATACCACAAGACTTCGTTTGGTCATTAGATCACACGAAACCAGAGGTGATCAAACATAGCGATCTTACAAAGGAAGAACTAGAAAACATGTTTATTCGACTTCAAAATGTCAAAAAAGCAGAGTTACTCTGTGGTATAAATATGCCAAAAGAAGAAGCGATTAAACTTTCTGGTTCTGAGTTTATTACTTACACAGAGAGTGTTTTTAAAAAAGTTATACCCCTCTATCAATTGTAATAAACCTCAGTATCGTTTAATCCTTTTACCAAAAGGAAAAAGCAGTAAGAGACTCAGACTTATCTCTTACTGCTTCTTCTTTTACATTTTAATTTTACTACCCTCGTCTGCTTTTTTTGCCATTTGAACCGTGCGGTAAGAAGAATACCCACTTATTTCTTCAAAATCATTACAAAGGTTTCTCTCTTGGGCTTTGCCCGGTACAATTTCTTTAAAGCGACGATAAGCTGCCATGAAATCCTCACGTTGAATTCCTTTTTCATAAGCTTTTTCAACTGCTTGAAAAAAAGCAATCGCATCTATAATTTCTTCTGTTGACCAATCGCTTTCCATTGGATATTGATACTCCATATAAACACCTCTCACTTAGATTACATGCTGATTGTACGGGAGTTAGCGAAGAAGAGCAAGTATGCTAAATTTTGGCATCCCAAAAAATAACCGCAGAGATTATTTAGTCGATGCGCTTCTCTCTTAGTATGGGAATAATCCACTTATATGAATCAATTCATAATCATAATCGAATCCTCTAAGACTATGTACTGTTAACTATATTTCCTAACAAATGGAATGCAAAGTATTCGCCAGAAAAATATTTGCTTATCTTTCTATGCAGACTGAAGGATAAATGCTATAATTCACTTGTTTGTTTGCAAAATTGATTGTTTAAAGAGGTGTGAATTTATTGTCTCAAAAAGAAACACCATTATTTAATGGACTTCTCTCCCACGCAAAACGCGATCCGATTCAATTTCATATTCCTGGACATAAAAAAGGAAAAGGAATGGATCCTGATTTCAGGGACTTCATAGGAGAAAATGCACTTTCGATTGACTTGATAAATATCGGTCCACTAGATGACCTGCATCAGCCATCAGGCATCATAAAAGAAGCACAAGACTTAGCAGCTGAAGCCTTTGGTGCTGACCATACATTCTTTTCCGTACAAGGTACGAGTGGTGCTATTATGACGATGGTTATGGCTGTTTGCGGCCCTGGAGAAAAAATTATCGTACCAAGAAATGTGCACAAATCGGTTATGTCTGCCATTATCTTTGCAGGCGCAACCCCTATCTTTATCCACCCCGTCGTCGATAAAGAGTTAGGAATCTCTCACGGTATAACAACTGATGCCGTTGAGAAAGCGTTAGAACAACATCCAGATGCCAAAGGGGTACTTGTTATTAACCCTACTTATTTTGGAATTGCCTGTGACTTAAAGGAAATTGTTGATTTGGCTCATTCTTACGATATTCCCGTATTAGTAGATGAAGCACATGGTGTTCATATTCATTTTCATGATGAACTGCCATTGTCTGCCATGCAAGCTGGTGCAGATTTAGCAGCTACGAGCGTCCATAAGCTAGGTGGTTCTATGACGCAAAGCTCCATTCTCAACTTAAAGGGTAAGAGAGTGTCAGCAAAACGGGTACAGTCCATTCTAAGCATGCTAACTACTACTTCTACCTCTTATTTGCTTCTTGCCTCATTAGATGTTGCGAGAAAACGTTTAGCCACTGAAGGTAGAGCAATTATTGAGGAAACCATTGAGCTTGCTCAATATATGAGGAAAGAGTTAAACGAAATTGAACATATTTATTGTGTAGGTAAAGAAATTCTTGGTACAAATGCAACCTTTAATTACGACCCTACAAAATTAATCATATCTGTGAAAGATTTAGGCATAAGTGGGTTTGATGTAGAAGTATGGTTAAGAGAGCATTTCCATATTGAAGTTGAATTATCTGACCTATACAATATCCTTTGCATCATCACACCAGGTGATGCAAAAAGTGATGCAGATAAGCTTATTCATGCCTTAAAAGAGTTATCTAAAGAAAGACATGGAAAAGCAGCGAAAGTAAATCCGCAAGTGTTATTACCAAATATTCCATTATTAGCACTGTCTCCTAGAGACGCATTTTATGCGGATAGTGAACTTGTTCCTTTTGAAGAATCAGAAGGTAGGATTATTGCTGAATTCATCATGGTTTACCCACCAGGCATTCCTATTTTCACTCCTGGGGAAATTATTACAAGGGAAAACCTAAATTATATAAAAACGAATATGGAAGCCGGACTACCTGTCCAAGGCCCAGAGGATTATGATTTTAAATATATTCGAGTAATCAAAGAACATAAAGCGATAAAATAAGACTGGAGATAAAATGCTATTGGTCTTAGTTTTACATTTCCATTGCGAATCAGATGACATATTTGATTCGCATTTTTTATGAAAAATATTATGAGAAGTACCCTTTAGCTACAAAAGAAATGCCATAGATAAAATCTATGGCATTTGCTCTCTGTTTATTATAATGATTGACCCGTTTAATATATCATCTATTCTTCAATGTGCATCTTGTTATGCTCATTTTTACAACCACATTGACCGTATAAAACTGACACCTTTTCATCTTCAAAAACTTCAATAGTTTCGTCACATATTTGACAAACGATGGTACCCATTCTTCATCCATCCTTTCATCATTAATTGTAATCGTTTACATCATATATATTATAATAATACATACTATTTATCTTATCAAGCCCTTTTTTTACTAATTAACGATTAAATAAGACATACTAAATATCGTTATAAAAAAAAGAAATCAGCACAATAGCTGATTTCTTATACCTTATTAACCTTGATTTATCTACAACCTTACTTATTTAATTCAATTTTAAAGAATTGAATAAGTTCAGCTGTTTGTTCATTACTTTCAATTTGAAAAGCTTTTTGGAGGTAATGGCGATCATCAAGATCTTTTATATCGAGGAGAGTAGAACAACTCGTCTGCAAGCAAACCACAAGGGGTTTCGTAAAGAAAGGGACCGAAAAAATGGCAAAATCGTAGCGAGTAATAGAAGAAGAAAAGCCGACAAATCTGGCATGTACGTCCTCTAAATCATCATACATTTGTTTTAAAAACTTCATATCCACCCTCCTTTTGAATAATTTGAATATTATTATAATTTATCTTTGATTTCTATGCAACATTTTCATTGTCACATATATTTCACTGGTGATAGAATAGATATAGTGTATAACTATAGGATTTTTGAATGGAGGCTTTTTAAATGAATGCATATGCATCGATTAAGCTAGTGCCTGCATCGAAGATTGACACAATTACAACAACTGAACTAAAAGAATATTTTCTATATTATAAAGACATCACCGCGAAAACTGGAGATCAGGTTGATTGGACATATGGTCAAGCTGCTTTCCCGTATGAAATCATTGATTCTAATGAAAAACAAGCAGAACAAATTACTCTCTATTCTGAAAAAGAAAGATATCGTGCTATACTTATCTCTATTCAAAAAGAGAAAATAATGGATCATGATAATACACCGAGGATTCAAACAAATATTTGCTTTACATTGCCTGAAGGAGCGACGTTCGGCGATAAAGGAAAAGCAAACGAATATTGCAAATTTCTCGCTAAAAAGTTACAAGCCGAGCTCCATCTATTCAATGGAAGAGTCATGTACTATTACAAAAGAAAACTACAATGAAAAAATACTTCAACTAGAGGGGTTATAATCTTCATGCGAAAACCAGTCATATTCATTTTAATCATCGCACTTATTTTCACATTTATCTCGCCATTTATTTTTAGTAAATATCTCGAAGATGTGCCAGAAACATTAGAACAATCATTTTTGTTTGGCGGTCCATTTCCGTATGCCAAACAGAGCGTAACCGTTTCAGACGATTCCTCATCCTATCCGAAAGTTATAGAATTTACATCTCCACTGGACGCTGAGACGAGTATTCAATGGATTCCATTTCTTTTAAACATTTTAAGCTACTTTCTATTATTCTTCTCAATCTACTCCATTACTTCACGATTTATTAATGGACGGGCAACAAGAAAAGAAAAAGAGGATCAGCCTTAAGCTGCCTCTTTTTCTTTTTGTATTTTGTTTGGATCTAGAAACTCATAGCCCTTCTCTTGTATACCGTTAATCATTCCTTCCAATGCTTCATTGGTCCATGAACGATCATGTGTTAATAGAATGGCTCCATTACTCAAATAAGGGGTCTCTACCATGATCTTTTCTAATGCATCTTTTGACTGGTAATCTGCTTCCCAATCATAGCCAAAAGTCCAATTCATTGGTATCATTTTCTCTTCTTTAGCGATTCTCAAACTAGTGTCTGTGTTCGCCCCAAACGGAGCTCTGAAAAACTGCGGTCTACTTCCAATAATCTCTTCCACTAGATCATTTAAGGATATGATCTCTTCTCTTTGTTTCTCTTCTGAAATTTCTGTTAAGTTTTCATGGTGATATGTATGATTTCCAATCGGGAAACCTAAATCAGCAATTTCTTTCAATGTCTTTTTACCTTCTTCATTTTGTAGAAAATGACCATTGACAAAGAAAATAGCTGGCACATTTTTTTCACTTAATGTTTTTGCCATCTCCAATGCATGCTTGTCCGGTGCATCATCAATCGTTAACAATACCACTTTATCATTAGCATCTTTTATCGGCTCAACCTTCCATGTTTTTTCATTAACGATATAGGATGGTTGAACATCAACTTCTGCCTCTTTCTCTTCAGTTACATCTTCATCCTTTTCTTCTTCTTTTGCAATCGTTTCTTCCTCATTCTTTGTTTCTTCTATCGCCTCATCGTCTTTTGGCTCATTCGTTGTTTCTTTTTCTTCATTACCACATGCTGTAACAACCAAAACAAAGCTAAGTAATAAAACGAAAAAACTGTTCTTCATCTCATTCATTCCTCTCACGCAATTCTTTAGTTAAAAGTTATCTTATTAGATCATCTATGTAGAACATAAAAATATAGAAAAATAAATATACACTAATACTTATAAATGTAGCTAATACTGTTCTCATGTTTGAATGTAATAAACGATTACCCAATACCATCGCAAAATAAACAAATATAAGCAGGATGATGACCTTTATACTGAATTGGTCATATTTAGATAACCATTCAACAAATGTATAACCGCTCCAAATGATTAACTGTAACATAACGACCATATATAGCCTCATACTCTCACCATCCTGAAAAGTCCACTTTTTATTTCTATCATTGTATGCAAGCGAACAGAACGATATTTCCATTGTATCATACAACACATACCAAAAACTTCCTTATTATTTCAATAAGTAAAAGAAGTGCTAATTTCATGGAAAATTTTAGTCGTTGTGAGATTTACTATATATATCTGCTATGTCTTACATTGTCAGATATAACATATGTTACTCTTAGCCATGATTGAAATTTTTGGATTCTGGGAACTTCACCTTAAACAGTCACTTTCTTTAACAAAAAAACTGCACCAGCAAATGTAGCAAACATTTGTGATGCAGTTCATCATATAAACAGTTGTTGATATAATAATTATTTTACAATATGAATAGGTGTACCTAGAGCAACCTCTGCTGCTTCCATTGTAATCTCACCTAAAGTTGGATGGGCATGAATAGTCATCGCAAGATCTTCTGCAGTCATTCCCGCTTCAATTGCTAAGCCAAGCTCAGCAATCATATCAGATGCATTTGCACCAGCGATTTGCGCTCCGATTACTAATCCATCTTCTTTACGAGTAATTAACTTCACATAACCATCTGTGCTATCAAGAGCCAATGCACGGCCATTTGCTGCAAATGGGAACTTAGCAGCTGTATACTCAAGACCTTCTTCTTTTGCTTGTGCTTCTGAATATCCTACAGTAGCAAGTTCAGGTTCTGAGAATACAACAGCAGGAATGCCAAGATAGTCAATTTCAGACGGTTCACCAGCAATTGCTTCAGCAGCAATTTTTCCTTCATATGAAGCTTTATGCGCTAGTTGAGGTCCAGCGACAACATCACCGATAGCAAAAATGCTATTGACATTTGTACGGCATTGTTTGTCAACTTCAATAACGCCCTTATCAGACATTTTCACACCTACTTGCTCAAGGCCAAGTTCATCTGTGTTAGGACGACGACCAACCATAACAAATAAGTAATCAGCTTCTAAAACTTCTTCTTTACCTTTTACTTCATAAGTTACTTTTACGCCATTTTCAGTTTCTTCAACTGATTTTGCAGATGCTTTAGTAATAATCTCTGCACCTTTTTTCTTTAAGTTCTTTTTCACAAGTGTTGTCATTTGTTTCTCAAAACCTAGAAGAATATCATCTGCGCCTTCTAGAATGGTTACTTGAGAACCAAAGCTTGCGTATGCACCACCAAGCTCGACACCAATTACACCGCCACCAATGACAGCGATTTTTTCAGGAATTTCCTCAAGCGCTAGCGCCCCTGTAGAATTTAATACACGTTTAGAATATTTAAATGCTGGTAGTTCAATTGGTCTTGAACCAGTTGCAATAATCGCATTTTTGAAAGTGTATGTTTGTGCGGAACTGTCATCCATTACACGTAAAGTGTTTGCATCAACAAAGTACGCTTCACCTTTAACAATGTCAATTTTGTTCCCTTTAAGTAAGCCTTGAACCCCGCCTACTAACTTTTTAACTACACCAGCTTTAAATTCTTGGACTTTAGAGAAATCTACTTTTACGTTTTCAGCTGTAATACCAATTGATTCTGATTCTTTAGCCGTTTCATAACGGTGACCAGCAGAAATCAATGCTTTAGATGGAATACATCCAACGTTTAAGCATACGCCTCCTACTTCACCTCTTTCTACGATTGTTACTTTTTGTCCAGTTTGTGCGGCACGAATGGCTGCCACATATCCTCCTGGACCTGAACCAATTACTATAGTATCTGTTTCAATTGGGAAATCTCCTACTACCATTTCTTACGCCTCCATTAGCAATAATTCTGGGTCATTTAGTAAACGCTTGATGTGATTTAGTGCATTTTGAGCAGTTGCGCCATCGATGATGCGGTGATCAAAGCTCAATGATAATGCTAGAACTGGTGCTGCGATAATTTCTCCATCTTTGACGATTGCTTTTTCAGCAATACGACCGATACCTAAAATAGCTACTTCTGGTTGGTTAATAAGTGGTGTAAACCATTGACCACCAGCTGAGCCGATATTTGTTATCGTACAAGAAGCACCTTTCATTTCGCTTCCTGAAAGTTTGCCATCTCTTGCTTTTGTAGCTAATTCATTAATCTCATTTGACGTAGTGAAAATTGATTTGCGGTCAGCATCTTTAACCACTGGTACAAGTAGGCCTCTATCAGTATCAGCAGCGATACCAATATTGTAATAATGCTTATGAACGATTTCTCCCGCTTCTTCATCTAATGAAGTATTAAGAACTGGATATTCACGTAATGCACTTGTTAAGGCTTTGACTACGTAAGGTAAGAATGTTAATTTAATACCTTTTTCTGCGGCAACCTCTTTGAACTTCTTACGATGAGCAACTAATTTTGTTACATCGATTTCGTCCATTAGTGTCACATGTGGAGCCGTTTGCTTCGTCTTAACCATTGCTTTAGCAATTGCTTTTCGAATTCCACTCATTTTTTCACGTGTTTCAGGATAGCTTCCTTCAGGAATAGACTGAGTTTGGGATTTCTCCACTTCTTTACTTTCAACTGAAGCTTCTTGTTGTTGAGACTCGGTGTCAACTTGTTGCTCGTTTCCACCCTCTAAGAATTGATTAATATCCTTTTTTAACACACGTCCATTTTTTCCACTACCGCTTACTTGTTGAATATCTACACCTTTTTCTCTTGCAAATTTACGTACAGAAGGCATAGCAATAACACGCTGATTAGGATCCGTGTTTGTTTCAGAGATTACTTTTCCTTCTTTTTTGTCTTCTTCTTTAGGAGCTGTATTCTCTTTTTCTACACTTTTACCTTCTTCAGCAGTTCCTTGAACTTGAGATTCTGTTTCTTTCTTTTCCTCAGACTCTTCATCTTCATGGTCACCTTTAAACTTTAAGTCTTCATAACCAGGTGCATCGAAGCTAATAAGTACTTGTCCAACAGTGGCCACGCTACCTTCTTCTACGTGAATCTCTTCTACTTTTCCTTTTACAGGAGAAGGGATTTCAACTACCGCTTTATCATTTTGAACTTCACAAAGAACATCATCTTCTTGAACTTCATCACCAGCTTTTACAAACCATTTGACGATTTCGCCTTCATGGATACCTTCACCGATATCAGGCAATCTAAATTGAAATGCCAATTAAATTCACCATCCTATTGTATCATAGTTATTATAGAAATTAGGGGCCACGCCCCCGATTTTATTTAAAATTCAATTACTTTTTTTGCAGTTTGAATAATGTCTTTATAGTTCGGCAACCAAACTGTTTCCGCTTGTGGGAAAGCAAACACAGTATCCGGTGCTGCTACACGTAAGACAGGCGCCTCTAAGCTAAGAATCGCACGGTCGTTAATTTCAGCTACGACATTTGCTGCAATACCAGCTTGTTTTTGTGCTTCTTGTACAACAATCGCTCGGTTTGTCTTCTCAACTGAAGCAATGATTGTTTCAATATCAATTGGGCTAACTGTACGAAGGTCAATCACTTCTGCTGAATGGCCTTCTTTTTCTAACTCATCAGCCGCTTTTAATGCTTCATGTACCATTGCACCATAAGTAATAATTGAAATATCTTTACCTTCACGTTTCACTTCAGCTTTACCAAGTGGAATTGTATATTCTTCTTCCGGTACTTCTTGACGGAATGAACGATATAATTTCATATGCTCCAAGAAGATAACAGGATCGTTATCTCGAATCGCAGAAATCAACAGGCCTTTTGCATCGTATGGAGAAGATGGAATAACGACCTTTAAACCTGGTTGTTGAGCCATCAATCCTTCTAAACTATCAGCATGCATTTCTGGAGTGTGTACACCGCCACCAAATGGTGAACGAATTGTAACTGGGGCATTATATCTGCCACCTGAACGATAGCGCATACGAGCAAGTTGTCCGGAAATACTATCCATTACTTCATAAACAAATCCAAAGAATTGAATTTCAGGTACTGGGCGATAGCCTTGTAAACCAAGTCCAACTGCAAGACCGCCAATTCCAGATTCCGCTAGTGGTGTATCAAATACACGCTCTTCGCCGAATTCTTTTTGAAGACCTTCAGTAGCACGGAAAACTCCACCGTTTACGCCTACGTCTTCTCCAAATACTAATACATTCGGGTCATTCTTAAGTTCTGTACGAAGTGCATCAGTGATTGCTTGGATCATTGTCATTTGCGCCATGGCTTACTTCGACTCCTTCTCTTTATAAATTTCATATTGTTCTTTAAGATGATAAGGCATTTCTTCATACATAATATTGATTAAGTCAGTTACTTTTTGTTTTGGTGTGTTATCAGCTTCTTTAATAGCCACTTTGATATCTTCTTTTGCTTTTTCAATGACCTCGTTTTCCATCTCTTCATTCCAAAGGTTTTTGCCTTCTAGGAATTTACGGAAACGAACAAGTGGATCTTTCTTTTCCCATTCATTATCGAGATCACTTGTTCTGTAACGTGTCGGGTCATCGCCAGCCATTGTGTGAGGACCGTAACGATAAGTTAATGTCTCAATTAATGTTGGCCCTTCACCGTTAATCGCGCGCTCACGTGCTTCACTAACAGCAGCATAAACAGCTAGAGCATCCATACCATCCACTTGAATACCAGGAATACCTGCAGCAACCGCTTTTTGTGCAATTGTTTTAGCAGCAGATTGCTTCTCTACAGGTGTGGAGATGGCAAAACGATTGTTTTGTACAATGAAAATAGCAGGTGCTTTGAACGCACCAGCAAAGTTAATTCCTTCATAGAAATCACCTTGTGAAGCTCCACCATCACCAGTATAAGTAATGGCTACTTTCTTTTCGCCACGTTTCTTAATGCCTAATGCTACTCCGGCAGTTTGGATGTATTGTGCACCTATAATAATTTGTGGTGCAATCACATGGACATCCTCTGGAATATTACCACCTTCGAAATGACCTCTAGACCATAAAAAAGCTTGTGAAAGCGGTAGGCCATGCCAAATGATTTGAGGAACATCTCTATATCCAGGTAGAATAAAATCTTCCTTCTCTAAAGCAAATTGTGAAGCCAGTTGTGATGCTTCTTGTCCAGCAGTTGGCGCATAAAAGCCCAGTCTACCTTGTCTATTTAAAGAAATGGAACGTTGGTCAAGAATACGTGTATACACCATACGTTTCATTAGTTCTTGTAATTGCTCATCTTTTAGATCAGGCATTGCTGATTCATTAACAACTTTACCTTCTTCATCCAAAATTTGCAGTGTTTCAAATTGATCTTCTACTTTTTCAAGTTGCTTCTTTACATCTAAACTAGCCTTTTTCGTTTTTGAAGCCATAAAAAGTCACCCTTTCTTATTTTAAAAACGCTTAATTGATTATCAAATGGAGAATATCACGTTTATATTTGTCTGATGACAACATATAGTATAGTTTTCCACAAATACCAACAAAAAAAACGTCTTTATTATTATAACTTCTTTTCTTCAAACTGTACTAGTTGTATCACAAAAATATATGACACACTTTTCTTCGTTTGCATTCATTTTAATATAAGGTTTTTCATTCGTCAATTGTGAAAACCTTTATTTTTTTGGTTTTAAATCAATTTGAAAAATAATAAATGAAAATTTAAAACTTTAACTGTTTTAATCTGTACTATAAAAAAAGAGGTTTTACCCATCTGTTATAATAAAGATAATTTTCATAAAAAGAGTTATAATTCGACTATTTTTATTATTAAATAACTTACTTCTTCGCGTATTGATATAGTCGGAATGAATCCTGTTAAAGTTTTGGCGTAATTATTTATCTCTCTCACTAAAAAACAGTAAAGTTTTTGATAAGATAATATAAAACAAACAACGAGCAAATCCATAATTGAATTTGCTCGTTGTCATATTCTCTATTAATTGTATACTATTCTTTTTCCTCTTCAATTTCTATGCCAGCATCTTTATAAAATACAAGCTTCTTATCATTATATTCTTCCGTTTTCTCATTAAATGTTTCATTGTTTTCTACAATCTTTTCGTATGATTGATTAATCTTCTCAATTTGGGATTCAAGCTGTTCTAGCGTGACATCTTCTTTTTTAAATAGCTCATACAATTCGATGTCCATTTCTGTTGAATTCATATAATGTTTATATAATTCACTATGTACATCATAACGTTGCATCATCACATCATATAATTCATTAGCTGACTTTTTTAAATCATCATCTTCAATTTTATTAATGAGCTTATCCGTTTTTTCGAACTCTTTTTGCGAAGCTGTAATGCTTTCTTCTTCATTTTTCATTAAGTCTTGTCTTTCATTAACAAGCTCAATCGCCTCATTTGAAAGTTCTTTAATTTGATCGAATTCTTTCATACTTAAGGCAATAATTTGATCATAAATTTCCTTTTCTTTTTTCTCAATTTCTACAAGAGGCTCCTGTTGATTTTTAAATTCTTGTTCAGCTTGTGCAACATCCTCTAACGTATTTAGCAGCTCTTCTTTCGGACTTTGACTACAACCACCTAGGAAAATGATACTTGCGACCATTGTTAATCCGATGAGCTTTACTTTCTTATACATCCTATCCCTCCCTCAATTCGTATAGACTATTATGTATCTCTCTTGCATAAACTTGTCTAATTATAAAAAATTTGTCGTTTATCACTTCTACTATATCGATACTTTAAACATTTTACAATTATTAACTTGTACTATATATATTCTTGTTATTTTTAACTATGCATTAGGCGCTGGCCCATACAACTTGCTTTCTATGGTCATAGCCTATACTAATCGTCCGCTATGGATGAAAATGAAAAAAACTTGGAGGTATAAACTATGTATGGCTATGGATACGGTAATGCTGGTTGCGGATACGGTTGTGGAGGAAGTGGATTTGCCTTAATTATCGTCCTCTTTATTTTACTAATTATTGTAGGGGCAGCTCTTTGGAACTAGTATTTGCGAGGGTGTAGATAATATCTACACCTTTACATACAAATTAAGTAAAATGATTAGATTAACTTTTTCAATATTGTTTGGTAAACTTATTTCATTACTTTGTCGATTGAAAAGATAGGGAACATAAGCAATCCTTATTTCACAAAACTTTTCAATAGATCTTTTAAATATAAAAACATGATATTTAACTTTTCAAGGAGTGTTGAGATTTTGTTAACGATGAATGATATTGTCCGAGATGGTCACCCCGTGTTAAGGGAAGTAGCCGAAGAGGTTATGTTACCAGCTTCTTCAGAGGACAAGAAACTATTAAACGAATTGATGATGTACGTACAAAATAGTCAAAAACCTTCCATTGCGGAGCAATATGGATTACGGCCAGGAATAGGGTTAGCAGCTCCACAAATAAATGTTTCGAAAAGAATGATTGCCGTTCATTGTACAGATGAAAAAAACAACTTAATCAGTTATGCACTCTTTAACCCCAAAATCATTAGCCATTCAGTTGAGAAGGCGTATTTAACTGCTGGTGAAGGCTGTCTTTCAGTTGATGAAGCAATTGAAGGATTTGTTCCAAGGTATGCACGAGTTACAGTTAAAGGATATACTATTGACAATGAGGAAGTTAAAATAAGATTAAAAGGGTTACCTGCTATTTGTTTCCAACATGAAATTGATCATTTAAATGGCGTAATGTTTTATGATCATATAAATCAACAAGACCCATTCAAACCTATTGAGAATGCCATTGCGATAGAGAGAATGTGAAGGACATGGAAATGAGGCTGGGACATAACTAAATGAGCTAACCTCAAAAAAGAACAATAACAAATTGAACTTAAAACATCATTTGCAAAAAATCCCGTTCCATTGCGCTCACGTTCTCTCACTTTCCGCGGGGAGGGGCTGAGCGTCCTAAGGCATTGCCTGTGGTGTCTCAGCTTTCCCTCTATTTCCCGCAAGGGTCGAGTGTCTTCCGCTCCATTTCACTATTCTTTTCATATAAGGGTTCAAATCAACAAAAAACCGAATGATTAGATGCTATAACTCCTAATCATTCGGATAAATCATTAGCTAGAATACTTATGTCCCAACCTCATTTAAATTTTACTTAAGTCTACTTTTAAATTAATTCTACCTTTCTTAAACCCTTCCATATCCCATCTTCGTCTACATGTTCTGTCACCATATTTGCGACTTTTTTAACTTCCGGTAAAGCGTTTCCCATAGCAATACCGACACCACTGGCCTCAAGCATTTCAATATCATTCAAACCATCACCAAAGGCGTATACATCTTCCATACTGATATTAAGTCGCTTAATCATTTCTTTTATACCTTCTGCTTTTGTCCCTCCAGTTGGGACAACATCAGTAGATACACGATGCCATCTTACAAATCCAAAGTCGTCATATCCGTCCACATATAGGCTTTCATCCTCATGTTTACAGAAAACAAGTGCCTGATAAATCTCTTTCTTTTCATAGAAAGTGCCATCCTCTTCAGGGTGTGGAAAATCAAGGCTATCCATACTTTCTTGAATGTATGGATGATGAGAAACAGATGATTTCATTGTCTCTTCATTTAAATAGACCATTGGATGGCCATTTTGGTGTGCATGTTTCTCTAATTGTCTCAACTGATCTTTATTCAATGGGTTTTTATAGATGACGTTTCCTTCAAATACAACATATTGCCCGTTAAAACTAACAAAAGACTCAATATCTAATTGCTCTCTAATATGCTTAAACATAAACGGAGCTCTGCCTGTAGCAATCGCTACATAAATACCATTTTCCTGTAATTGCTTGACCGCTTTTTTCGTTGTATCTGGTATAATATTATCTTTATTAAGCAATGTCCCATCTATATCAAAAAATACAATTTTCATCATATGACTCCTTTTACTACCTACATTATAAATGATTCCGTTGTTACGATTCCTGCCACTCAACCTTATAACCTTCTTGTATAATATGTCAAACAACTTCAATTCAATAACATTTTTTACTAAAACTCTAACCGAAGGCTTTACTTTACACGCATATCGTATACAATAGGATTAAGGGAATTGAATCGAAAAGTGTTTAAAGTATGACAAATAGTAGTGAAAAACGGATTTTGAGCCCTTCAAACTTGCGGAGGGCTCCTTCATTATTGTAAATTTATAATCAATACACTTAATTACATACATGACAAACAGAAATGAAATCGCAATTCGCAAAATAAAAAGTCACTGTTTTAGACATAAATAAGAATGGGCATGATGATGAAAGCCTTAAGACTGATTTAATTTTATTATACAATTAACGCTTTAACTAAGTAAATACATAAGATTGTGTTAAGAAATCCGACGATGTTAAGTATATAAGACCAATGTTTGGCTTAGTCTATAAATTATCTGAGTTAACGATATAAAGATAAGAAAGTAAGGCTAAACACTGATTCTTATAAAAGGCCTTTGTTACCCATAGTCGGTAACCATTACTAAAAGTAAATAATAATGAATGAGTAGCCTTTTTTACTTTATATACTGACATGTGGCGATCTCTTATCCTATATCTCATGTTACTTTTTAAAAAATATAGATAAAGACTACGGAATAAGGAGAGATACCCTATGTTATTTAAAGTTTACTATCAAGAGTCCGCGAAAGAAGTGCCTGTACGTGAGCACACAAAAACCGTGTATGTCGAAGGAAAAAATGAAAGGGACGTTCGTACGAAACTAAAAACGCGTCCAATCAATATTGAGTTTGTTACAGCAGTTGAAGGTGACTACTTAACTTATGAGCAAGGCCATCAAGATTTTAAAGTATTGGAGATTGAATAATTTATGAAATTTGTTAAAAATGACCAGACTGCTGTATTCGCTCTTGGTGGTCTTGGAGAGATCGGAAAAAATACGTATGCAGTACAATTCCAAGATGAAATTATCCTGATTGATGCGGGTATTAAGTTTCCAGAAGATGAATTATTAGGGATAGATTATGTCATTCCTGACTACACTTATTTACAAAAAAATGAAGATAAAATTAAAGGTTTGTTTATTACGCACGGACACGAGGACCATATCGGCGGGATTCCGTATTTATTAAAAACGATAAATATCCCCATTTATGGCGGTAAACTAGCACTAGGATTATTAAAAAACAAACTAGAAGAACATGGTTTACTAAGACAGACGAAATTATATGAGATTCAAGAAGATGATATCATTAAATTCAGAAAAACGTCTGTGACATTCTTTAGAACAACACATAGTATCCCAGATTCTTATGGGATTGTTGTAAAAACTCCTCCAGGCCAAGTTGTTCATACTGGAGACTTTAAATTTGATTTTACACCAGTTGGCGAACCTGCTAATTTAACAAAAATCGCTGAAATTGGTAAAGAAGGTGTCCTTTGCTTACTTTCGGATAGTACAAATAGTGAAATTCCTGAATTTACAATGTCTGAAAGAAAAGTCGGAGATAGCATTCAAGATATTTTCCGTAAAGTAGAGGGTAGAATTATTTTTGCTACCTTCGCTTCAAACATTCATCGTCTTCAGCAAGTGACAGAAGCAGCTGTTAGAAATGGAAGAAAGGTCGCAGTGTTCGGAAGAAGTATGGAAGCTGCAATCAATATTGGTCAAGAGCTTGGTTATATTACTGCACCAAAAGATACATTTATTGATGCACAGCAAATCAATCGCCTCCCTGCTAACCAAGTCACTATCCTATGTACAGGAAGTCAAGGCGAACCGATGGCAGCACTTTCAAGAATCGCGAATGGTACTCACCGTCAAATACAGATTCACCCTGGTGATACTGTTGTCTTTTCTTCTTCACCTATACCTGGTAATACGATTAGTGTAAGTAGAACGATCGATCGCCTCTCACGCGCTGGCGCTGAAGTGATTTATGGTAAATTAAATAACATTCACACATCAGGACATGGTGGGCAAGAAGAGCAAAAGCTAATGTTAAGATTAATCAAACCAAAGTTCTTCATGCCAATACACGGTGAATATCGCATGCAAAAAATGCACGCTGGACTAGCTATAGATTGCGGTGTGAAGGAAGAAGATATTTTTATCATGGACAATGGAGATGTGCTAGCTCTCAGTGACCAGACTGCTCAAGTTGCTGGAAAAATCCCATCAGGAAATGTGTATATCGATGGAAATGGTATTGGCGATATCGGAAATATTGTTCTACGTGACCGCCGTATTCTATCGGAAGAAGGATTAGTTGTGGTTGTGGTTAGTATTAACATGAAAGAGTTTAAGATTTCTGCAGGCCCAGACTTGATTTCTAGAGGTTTTGTATACATGAGAGAATCTGGCGACCTAATCAATGATGCACAATCCTTAATCGCTAAACATTTGAATAAAGTGATGGAAAGAAAAACAACACAATGGTCTGAGATTAAAAATGAAATTACGGATACACTTGCTCCGTTCTTATATGAAAAAACAAAACGCCGTCCAATGATCCTACCTATCATTATGGAAGTATGATAAAAAGCATTCGAGTTTACCTCGAATGCTTTTATTAACTTAACATTTTTTTCTCTAGACGATTAATATCATTGTCTGCTCCAATGACAATAAGGACATCTTTATATTGTATAATTTCCGTTGCTTGTGGCGAGACGATAATACTTGATCTGCGTTTTATCGCTACTATATTCACACCATATTTTGCTCTTATATCTAAATCAATAATCGAATGACCGCCAATTCTTTCATTTGCTTCTATTTCAACGATGCTATGTTCATCAGATAACTCTAAATAGTCAAGGATACTATTGGAGGCTAGTTTATGAGCAATCCTAATCCCCATGTCTCTTTCAGGGTGAACAATGACGTCTGCCCCTATCTTACTTAATACTTTGCCATGATAATCATTTTGAGCTTTAACCGTTACTTTTTTAACGCCATTTTCTTTTAACATCAGTGTTGTCAATATACTTGCTTGAATGTCGTCTCCTATGGCCACAATGACATGATCAAAGTTACGTAAACCCAAACTTTTAATGACGGCATCATCTGTTGTATCACCTACTACAGCGTGAGAAGCAATAACTGAAAACTCATTCACTCTTGCCTCATTCGAATCAATGGCCATCACTTCCATACCTTGTTCCGTTAGCTCTCTACAAATACTACCACCAAATCGTCCTAAACCAATCACAACAAAGTTTTTTCTCATCCGTCAAACCTCCGAATTATCACCTATTAACGAACATTATTCTACCACATTTATGAAAGAAAAAGCCATAAATGTAAGGATTCATTTTATCTTTTCGAATTTAATAGAAAAAAGCTGAGATTATTAGATCTCAGCCCTTACACTAACTATTATTCAGATTTCTCCATTTCATCCAACACGCGATTTACGCGCTTTGTTAACATTTTCATTCCGCTTCCACCTGCTTGAAAATGACGAAGGACACCCGCTTTGTCAAATACATAATAAGCAGGGACATATTGATTTTCAAAGGCATCATTTAATTTATGTTCACTATCAATATAAATCGGTTGTGTGATATCGTGTTCGGCAGCCACTTTTTTAATTTCTTCTATATCTAAATCATCTTCAGATCTTGGCATATGAACAGCAATCACATTTAACTTTTCGCTATATTCATCTCTAAATTGATTCACTTGAGGCATGGCTTCTTTACATAGATGACAACTGATAGACCAAAAATGAATGAGCGTTGGTTTTTCACCAATTAGCTCCTCTTTTGTCACTTGTCCATTTAACCATTCTGTTGCTCCCGTTAATTCTGGCATCGGCGCACGTAATTTCATCTAGTTAATCTCCCTTCATGATTATATTGCTTTGAAGAAAAGAGGCCTAACAAACGAATGTTAGGCCTCTTTTCTTCTGTTACCCAAAAATGGGGTTATAAGGCTTTATAAAAAATTATAGAGTTTTTTGCCCTGGTTTCCAGTTAGCTGGGCAAAGGCCACCTGTTTGAAGTGCTTGAAGTACACGTAGTGTTTCATCAACGTCACGACCAATGTTGTTATGATTAACTACTGAATACATTAACTCTCCTTCAGGGTTGATGATATATAGCCCACGAAGTGCTACACCTTCTTCTTCAATTAAGACACCATAGTCACGTGATACGACATGGTTTGTATCAGCAGCTAATGGATAATGAAGGTCACCAAGTCCATTTTCTTTACGATCCGTATTAATCCATGCTAAATGAGTGTGAATAGTATCTGTTGATACACCAATTACTTCTGCATCAAGATCTTCGAATTCATCATAGCGATCTGACATTGCAGTTATTTCAGTTGGGCAAACAAAAGTAAAATCCATTGGGTAGAAGAAAAGAACTGTCCATTTATCGTTTTTCATATTTTCTTCAAGACTTACTTTACCAAATTCTTTGTTAGCTAATACAGCGTCCATTTCAAATCTTGGTGCTTGTTTTCCTACCATACGTTCTGCCATGAATAATTCCCTCCAGTAATTATGTACTAAACAAGAATTGTCATTTACATTCTCATTTGCATCTTGTTTATCGATAATAATTATACCTTTTCACTTGCTAATAGTCAAGATAATTTAAAATGAATTTAAATTAGGATTCATTCTAATTTATTCAATATACTATCTATAATATTATACTATCAAAAAAAGCTAGGTGATGAAAATAATTGAGCGCACGCTCGACTTAATATGAAATGATTATGCACTATTACCTTTATAGTTCAAGTAATCAACGATATAGTTTATCGCTAGATCAATTGCTTCTTCATCCGGCTTAAGGCGGGCATGGTGTAAGCCAAATGGAGAATTAACCCCTAACCAAAACATAAAACCGGGAATTTCACGGAGCATATAACCAAAGTCTTCGCCTGTCATTGCTTCTTTACACAAGAATAAGTTTGCCTCTTCATGGCCTTCTGTGAATTGAATGAAATCGGCTGTTAACACTTCATCATTGTATACTTGATAATAATTACTTCCATAATCGATTGTTGTTTGACATTCATACCCCACTTCTATTCCTTGTACAAGTGCTTCGATTCTTTGTTTTACTCTGTTCATCGATGTTGGTGAGAGCGTTCTGATTGTACCCTCTATTCTTGCATTTTCAGCAATAATATTTTGCACAGTACCACCAGTGATTTTTCCTATTGTTACAACAGCACTATCAAGAGGGTCAATATTTCTTGAAACAATGGTCTGAAGTTGATTAACTAACGAGCATGCCGCTACGACCATATCTATTGTTTGATGAGGATACGCTGCATGACCACCCTTTCCTTTTAAATCGATAAACAATTCTGACGTATTAGCAAACAATAAGCCTTCTTTCACAGCGATTGTACCAACTGGATATTCAGGTGCAATATGCAAAGCGAAGATCATATCAGGTTTCCATTGTTGAAATTCTGCTGATTCTAATAACGGCTTAGCACCACCTGGTCCTTCTTCAGCTGGTTGAAAAATAAATACCGTATGATCATTGATTGGATGATTGACGATATTAGTTAATACCCCAAGTGCGATTGCCATATGAAAATCATGACCACAAGCATGCATATTTCCTTTATGTATGGATTGGAAAGGATACTCTGTTTCCTCATCAATTGGTAAACCATCAATATCTGCTCTGTAACCAATCGTTTTTGAAGGATATAAGCCTTTTACCCTTATAATAATACCCGTTCTCCACTTTTTTATTTCCATTCGCGTTTGATCCAATGAGGCGATATAATCTAATAAATATTTTTGGGTTTTCACTTCTTGAAATCCTAGTTCCGGTATCTTATGCAAGTCTCGGCGTATGCTCACAAATTGATTATCATTCAACAAACATTCTCCTCCATATACAAAAGCGTGGAAATAAACTTCCACGCTTCTTCTATATTCATTTTACCTTATTATTAAAGTTGTCGAAGTTCTTGCTTAATTTCTGTTTTAGATTTTGTTTTGTCATCAATTTGTTTAATGACCTTTGCTGGTGTACCAGCTACAACTGTATTAGGTGCTACGTCGTCAATTACAATTGCACCTGCTGCAACAACAGCACCTTTACCAACGGTTACTCCTTCTAATATAACTGCATTTGCACCAATTACTACGTCATCTTCAACAATAACCGGCTTTGCAGATGGTGGTTCAATGACTCCTGCTAATACTGAGCCTGCTCCAATGTGGCAGTTTTTACCGACAGTTGCTCGTCCACCAAGAACGACATTCATATCGATCATTGTTCCGTCACCAATAGCAGCACCAATATTAATAGCAGCACCCATCATAATGACAACATTGTCACCAATTTCAACTTGATCACGAATGATTGCACCTGGCTCAATACGTGCTTTAATGTTTTTCATATCTAATAATGGAATAGCAGAATTACGGCGATCATTTTCGATTACATAATCTTCAATTTTCGCTCCGTTATCTTTAATTGCTTGTTCAATTTCAGCCCATTCGCCAAACACAACACCACTTTGACCATTAATAAAAGTTTGACTTGAGCTACCAAAATCAATATTCTCTAAATCACCTTTAATATACACTTTTACAGGTGTGGATTTAGTACTATTTTGAATAAAAGAAATGATTTCATTTGCATCCATCATTTTCATTGTAATTCCTCCTTTAATGTTCATATATGTATAACTAACTAGAATTAATTTAACAAACTAACGCATTGAAAACAAGTGAAATTATCTATTTTGCTCTTCAGCTATGTGTTGCTTTATTAATTCTACAAATGCTTGTACTTGTTTCAACTCAAAAGCTGATTCATATCCGAGTAACCATGTATCCCGACTAATAGGTTGTTCGTCTTCATCCTCTAAGGGGCTAATAAATATATTTTTTTCCATCCCGGTTAATGTAATGGCAGGCAATATCGCATAACCAATTCCATTTAACGTCATCTGTTTACATGTCTCAATTTGATCAACTACAATCGTCCTTTTCGGTGGCGTTTTAAATTTCCTTAACCACCAATCTTGGATCTCTTGATAATAATTTGAATCACTTTTGAATTGAATAAAGGGTCTATCGGTTTCTAATATTTGATTCGTATCTTTAATCTCTGTATCAACAAGATAAAGACTATCTTTAAACAAAGGTATTTTAACACCTTTCCAATCTGGCGTCCCGCGAATAATACCTATATGTACATCGTCATCATAAAGTGATCTTAAAATCTCACTACTCCAGCCTGTAATTAATGATATTTTCGCTTGCGGATAGCGATTAACGAATTTCTTTAATACTTGAGGTAACCAATTTTGACCGACAATGGAAGCAACAGCTATTTTCAATGTCCCGTATACCTCAGTATTTAAAGACTGAATCGATTCTTTTACCTTTTCCTCTGCTACCACGACTTCATTAACAAATTTGATGACCATTTCACCTGCTGGTGTTAGGGACAATCCCTTTTGAGATCGTACGAATAATTTACTACCCCATTCTTTCTCGATATTTTGTAACCTTTGAGAAAGAGCTGGTTGTGATACAAATAGACGTTCAGCTGCTTTGCGCATATTCATTTCTTGTGCAAGAACACTTAACATATGGAATTCCGATAGAGAAGCCACCTTTGACGTTCACCACCTTTAAACTCACATCTCTCACCATCACATACGGATAATGGCTTGCTTACATAATTTTGACATACGGAAGCTCCCAATATCATTCGGGAGCTCTTTAATCCTTCTTCTTTTTGCTATGCAAAGCTTTTTGCAATTGTACTAATAAGGACCTACGGGTAAGAATACCTTCAAAGTACCCTTCATCATCTTCAACACAAATAAATGGATGATCGACTAACAGTCCTGTGGCATTTTTAAGAGAAGTATTAATGTTTAGGCGTGGTACATCATGATTCATAAATTCTTCTACACGCTTTTCTTCCAATTGATCAAATTCAATTCTCTGTAATCCAAGAATAGATTCCATAATCATTGGAGTACTAATCAATCCATGGAGCTTATAGTGAGGATCTAAGACAGGAATAGCTGTGTAACCACTTTTCGTTAAAACTAAAAGTGTGTGTTCTAAGTTATTGCCGATTTGAACATGTGCCACTCGCTCTGAAGGGATAAGCAAGTCTTTAATATCAATTTCTAAAAATTCTTCACTGTGGAGACTGATCATAATTTGAAAACTCCTCAAACTTTAATGATTTGTATTCAATTATGATTTTATCATAGTTTCCTCATATCTGCCTTATTTTTACCCCATAATCCTATCCTTTACTTGTATGAATATTTCTACTACGATATTGACAGTAAGGACAATGAAAGATTAAGTTTTGGTTAGATTGCGCAGTAAGTGTTTTATCCATCTTCGCTCTTCTTTCACAGTTTGGACAAATAACCTCTGGTACCATATCACATCACCTCGTTTATAGGGTGACCGAAGAACAATGAAATTATTTAGGCGCTGAAAAATAATAATACCGATTCATATCTTAGGTGATATCATGTATTTTTTAAATTTACATGAGGCTTGAACAATCTTCTAGCCTCGTTATGAACTTGTGCTTTTCGCTATCCCCATGTAAGTAAGACAGGTGGTTTTATGTTTCGCCTTCTTCAGGCTTAATGGTTAAATCCAATAAAAAAAGAGACCATTTCATTGGTCTCTTCGCTTATAAAAGTTACTGAATGAGCTCGAACACTTCAATTGTTATCATATCAACATTATCAAATTGATAACGTTTAGGTTTTTCTTTGTCATTGTAAACTTCTAATTCGAATGTTTCGTTTTTCGGGTGAAAAGTAACTTGGCATTTTCTTTCACCATTCACCTCAAAGAATCTTTGTGTAGGTTCTGAGCCAGTTGCTTGCTCCTGTAAATTTTTTAATCTAGTCAATATGCCTTGTAATTGTGACAATTGTTTATCTCCTTTCCAGAACAACCCTTTTAACTTAAGGTTTCTCTCTAGGCATGTTTTTATCCTACTTCTAAAAAGCGGTCAGTAACCGTTTTTTCACATACCAATATTAACAGGATAATTAATATGATATGATTACACAAGTAAAAGAACAAAAAAAGTCCAGATTTTTTCAAAGTTCGACTTTTCAGGAGGAATGTTTGTACGTGAAAACAATTACTATTTACACACAACCAGAATGCCCGCCATGTGAAATCACTAAAATGTTTTTAAAAGACTACGGTTTTTCCTTTGAACAAAAAGATATAAAAAAAGACCCTAAGGCAATGAAAGAACTTACACAAACATATCATTCCTACTCCACCCCAACGGTCGTAATCGGAAACGAAGTGGTTAGCGGGTTTAATTTAGAAAAGCTAAAAGAATTATTAGAGATTAAAGAATAGTCTCGGAACAAAAAGGGGCTCCCTTGAAAAATAGGAAGCCTTTTTAAACAGTATTTACCGAAAAACAAAAAATATAGTGATAGCCACTAAAGCAACAAAAAAAACGATATAAGCAACAAGAATAGGATTAAATATATAAGGTCTTTTTTTCACCTCATCTGGGATATCTGCATCTAGTTCTTTATTCGTTGATGCTTTTTCCTTTAATAAAGATGTAGTGGAAAACAATGACCAAACGATGATAGCTAAACAAATAACGATTAAAGCAATTAACCAGCCGCTCACCCTAAATTCACTCCTTTAAAAAATGCGTTCTAGTAATGATAGGATGTGCGCTATAGTATGTTTTATGCTGGTTGATATTGCCTTTATCTATAATAGCCCGTCTCTTTCATATAAGAAATCATAGGAAAGATCTGCGAATAAATACTCTGTCGCTGTTAATGGAAAAGAAAAAGTTCTAATGGTTTCCCCCGTCTCAATATCCGTATACAGATCTGACAATAAACCTTTTTTATTATTTTTCATGCGCATGATATGCTCTAAAAAATATGGTCTCCAGCTCCAATTTTTATGTAAGTATTCATCTTGTTGTATCCAATGCTTATTTTTCTTGAAAATATTTGGTGTTTGCTGAAAACCATCTTCATCACAAATATATAACCTAAAAGCAACATGATCTAACTTCAATGCTAGTTTTGTCAGGAATGGCACGTAAGATTCATATACATGATTTTTCTGTAAGTATTCTGCCATCGTTTCGTTAAACTTTTCAGTTATTGTGTGTAATGAGTGCAATTTTTTCTTCTCATAAGTGATAAATTGATGACACTTCTCTTTTAATTTTTCCTTTAGGATATCTCGATCAACAAATACACTTCCAGCTTTATGCAAATAGTCTCCTTGATAATACCTGCCTCCATTCCTCCAAGCAAATTGCAGTTGAAAATCCATATCGATGTTTTCAAATAATAATGTTGCTCCAATTTTTCTGGCTAACATCGAAAGAGAATAAAGAATTTCTTGATAATGATGATTATTTGAGGAAGAACGTAAAGCTTTTAAATCAATTCTTAAAATATTTGGTGCTAATTTCCCAATCTGCTCTAGATTATTATTCGCTTCTCCTAAGTTATCGATGGCTATTTTTATACCATATGTACGATAATAGCTAATGAAATGATCCAAATAGTCAAAATCATCATCGATAGGCGTTTTTTTTGTCATACTGATGACAATTCGATCTAACGCAATACCTTGCTTCTCATATTTTTTTAAAATATTCAGTAGATGCTCACTATCTTGATTTAATAGTAAGTCAACATTTCGATTAATATATATCATTACATCATCTTTCATTTGAATAGCATGCTCTAACGCTTTTTCCAACAAAATATCATCGACTTTATTACGATATTCTTCTGGTATGGAATCGTCTGCTAGAAATGACTTCAAATCGATCTCATTATTTTCAGTTATACACTTACCCATCACTTCATATCCGATAATTCTATGCTCGTCCGCACTAAATATCGGAAAAAAATACGGAATAATTTGTTTGCTGTCTTGTAGGATTTCTAATGGTTCCATAAAGAGGCACTCCCATTTATCTAAACTTTTTAATACGATATCCCATTATAGCATATTCTTACATACATATTGCCAATAGGTCGAAAATTAAAATTTTAATATCTATGTTAAAAGATATTAACCTATCTATTGGTACAATTTACTTCTAGTTAATTATTACAATTTGTTATCAATGATTGGAAATATAGGTCTTTGCTGTTTTTTCGTTCATATATTTGATAGTATGAGAGAGTATATTAAAGAGATTGGTTGGTATAATGTAATGGCAGAAAAAATGAATCGGAGAAGTTTTTTGAAAAAAAGTATGGGATCTTTCGTAGCTCTAGCCGCTATCGGTACAGGTGGCTTTTTTTATGCACGTGATATTGAGCCGAAATACTTACAAGTAAATCATCATAACATCATCAAATCTCAATTACCCCACTCCTTTCATAATTTAAAAATAGTACAATTCAGTGATACACACTTAGGCTTTCACTATGACTTAACTGAACTCGAGAAATTAATGAATAAAATTAACTCATACCAGCCTGATTTAATACTTTTTACTGGAGATTTAATGGACAAACCGAATGAGTATCCGTACATTAATCAAATTGCTCCCATATTATCAAAACTAAAAGCATCGATTGGTAAATTTGCTATCTATGGCAATCATGATCACGGTGGATATGGTTCTGATATTTACAGAGAGATAATGGAAGATTCGGGTTTTGAGGTTTTACTTAACGAGAGTAAAAAAGTGACCATCAATAATGAAAGTATATATATTTCAGGCATTGATGATGCGATGCTCGGTAAACCAAATTTCCAAACTACTTTTGCGGACATACCTAATGACGGGTATCATATATTCCTTTCGCATGCCCCTGACTTAGCTGAGGAAGCAAGTCAATATCATGTAGACTTTCAATTTAGTGGCCATAGCCACGGTGGACAAATTCAAATTCCCTTCATCGGTGCACTGGTAAAGCCACCTTTTGGAGAAATTTATTATGAAGGTTTTTATGATGTAGGAGATGAAAAACCACTTAAATTATATGTTAATAGAGGAATTGGGACAACAAGACTACCTTTTCGTTTCCTCTGTCGGCCTGAATTAACAATTTTCACTTTAAAAAGTGAATAACATCGCCTTTTTATCATGTTAGGTGAGTTTTTCATTTTTAATGAACACTCACCTTAAAATAATCTACCTACATACCTATCCTTAAAAAGAATGTATGTGACAACTTCTAATAACATATACATATCATACCCTTCTCTAGAAAGGATGGATAGAAAATGTATCATATTGTTCAACCCGGAGAATCGATGCAACTAATTGCTGCAAACTACCGTATACCTTATCATCAATTACTATTAGCAAACCCAGCTATTGTCAATCCATCACTTATTTATATCGGGCAACAAATAGTAATCCCTGGACTCCCTAATTCATCTGATATCCCCTATTCTATTGTCGTATCCAAAGAAAAAAGAACGCTTTCTTTATACAATAACAGGCAATTAGTGAAAACATATCCGATTGCAATTGGTAAAATGTTAACAACTACACCTGTAGGTCAGTTCGTTATCGTGAACCGTGAACCAAATCCTGGAGGTCCATTTGGGGCAATATGGCTGTCACTTTCTAAAAAGGGATACGGTATTCACGGTACAAACGATCCAAGTTCAATTGGTAAAGCTGTTTCGAAAGGATGTATTAGAATGCATAATAAAGATGTATTGGAATTGGCTAGTTTCGTTCCCAATGGAACTTCAGTCCTTATTACTTAACAAATGTAAAGGGTATTTCAACTTACCCTTTTGTATTTCCTTAAAAAGGGGTATAATGTATACTAACAATTTAATTTTTTCTAAAATATGAAAGGAGTACTTCAATTGAACTCTGCAAGTAATGAGCACCACCCTCAGTTAAAACCAACGGTAGAAAACCTCTCACAAGCAATCTTCACCGTTAACCGTCACGCCAAAACGGCTCCAAATCCGAAGTTTTTATATAAAGTGAAACATGATTCGCTACAAAAGCTTCTTAAGGAAGGTAAAGCAAAAAAGATTGGCCTACATTATTCACGAAACCCAAAAAATAGCCAACAACAATCAGACGTATTAATTAAATGTGGTGCCTACACCTTTCACTTACCACCTTCAAAAATGGATTTTACAGAATTGCCCCATTTAGGAAACCTGGACTCGTCAGTAAGAAATCCACGCTCCTCTATTTCTTTAAGCCAAGCCAAAAAGCTACTCATGACTTATACCGGTTTGAAAGAAGGTCATCATCATCCAAATAATCGTAAATCAAATAAATATGAAAAGCCTGTATTTAAAAAACTAGGGGAATCATACTTCTAAAATAGTACCTTACCTTTTTAAATGAAAAAGAAATGACTGAGCATTAGTTTATTCAAGCTTAAAAAGCAAAACAATAACAAAAACCCGAACCAATTTGAACTCCCCCGTAATTAGTCAGATTTCAACCTGTCTACCTATTGGAGAGCACATCAAAGTTCGGGTTTTATACTTGGGTAAATACTATTCTCCCAGTTTTTTGTGATGGATTCTGAGAACATGAAATGAATAACGTGCTGCTCTGATATTTTATTTACAATAACTCTAAGATGACATTTACAAGATTTTGTATATCCGGCTTACTTACTTGTGCATCAGCTCCGACCTTCTTTCCTTGATGTAAAAGGTCGTCAGTGATAAGCGATGAAAAAATAACTACGGGTGTGGATTGCCGTTTACTATCTTGCTTTATATATTTTGTAAGAAAGTGACCATTCATTAATGGCATTTCTATATCTGTAATGACAAGATCCACTTTATTTTCCTCAGATGCTAAATAGTTATAACATTCTTCTCCATTTTCAAAGAAAAGTAGCTCCTGAAATCCAGCCTTATTTAATGTTTCTTTTAATATACTGCGTAACATTGGGGAATCTTCAGCAATAACAATGCTCGCCTTCTGTTTATCTCCTGCTATATCCGCTTTTAAATCATCTTTAGAAAAACCAATATTTGGATTGATATTCGTCAGGATTTTTTCAAAATCAAGCATGAGAATCATATTTTCTGATTGTTTAACTACACCAAGTGTATAACTATCCTCATTATTATAAATATCATCTGGTTTTTCAATTTTATCCCATGACAGACGATGAATCTGCCTGATTTCATCTACATGAAAAATCACCTTTTGTTTATTAAACTCTACAATGAGAAAACTACTGTCATCTTTAACGATATTTGTATACAATTCTTGATTGGAAACCAATGCATTTCTCAAGCTTATAACGGGCAAAACTTCACCCCTTAGTTGCGTAATCCCTAAAATAAATGGATGGGCATGTGGAATAGGCGTAATCGCCAAAGGTGCAACAATTTCTTTGACCTTATAAACGTTCATTCCATAATGTTGATGATTTACCTTGAATTCGATTATTTCTAGTTCATTCATGCCACTTTCTACAACTGACTGTCTTTCTGAAATCATATCAACGTCTTCCTCTCAATCTTTTTCTTACTCTAAGCTTATATCGGCAAAAACCAATAAGTATAGATAAGAAGAAGTACATTTTTAGTTCTCTTCAGGCTTAATCCTATTTAAAAAGAATAATCCAATTAGCGTTAAGACGATTAAAGAGCCCATTCCAAACCTACTAGCTATACTACCGTAAGAAGCAAGCAGATACGTAATCGTTCCGAAAATAAACGGTCCAATAATAGATGAAACTTTGCCTGAAAACGCAAATAATCCAAAAAACTGGCCTCTTTTATCTTCTGGTGTAAGTTCGACAATATAAGTTCTTGATGTTACCCACATGGAGCCAAGAGCGATTCCAAACATACTACCAGCAATCCAGAACATCCATTCATTAAAAGCAAAAGTACCAATAATTAAAGCAATTAATAAGAGCAGACTTACATATTTAATTGCCCGATAAGCACCAACTGATTTGGTAATATAACCAAAAATAAAAGAACCAATAATACTTGATACAGTTGATACTAAATACAGTAGAATAAATTCACCTGCAGAAAAGCCAACAATGGTGCTCGCATAAGGCGCCATCATTGCAATTGTTGTTGCTAAGGCATCATTTAAGAAAAAGTAAGCAAGCATAAATGTGAAAATAACACGATGTGACTTTATTTCTTTAAAAGTTTTATAAATCTCTTTATACCCTGACAAGAAAGAAGCTTTGTTTTCAACCTGAACCTTTTTCGGTTTATCTTTTATAAAAAAGAATAATGGTAATGAAAATAATAAAAATAAAATGGCAGTTGGTATAAAAGCCTTATGGAAATCACTGTTTCCAACATATAAATATACAGTTAACCCCAATAATGTACCTAAATATCCGATCGCAACACCAAATCCAGATATGAGAGGAACATCTTCTTTTTTTCCTAAATCAGCTATCATCGTGTCATAAAAAACAAGACTCGAATGAAAGAAAAACTTCGCTATAATAAATGAGACTATTACGAGAGCCAGGTATAAAGGAATACCCATGATGGTACTAGTCAAATTCACCTCTGCAAATATGCCCATTAGGATAGTAAAGCTTACTGATAACAAAGTAAAAATAACGATATATCTTTTCTTTCTACCCGTTCGGTCAATGAGGACCCCAAACAATGGACTAAAAATCACTAATAAAAAACTGGCGATTGAATTGGCATAGGCAATAAAAGTATTCGCTAATTGTTCTTGCACTTCATTATTACCAATGATTTCCTGCATATAAAATGGCCAAAAAATGGTATTAATATTGGATGAAAAAATCGTATTCGCAAAATCATATAATGCCCATGAAATGATGGGTAAGGTTAAATATGCCTTCCACGATTGATTTCCTTTTTTCTTTTTTAATCCTCTTTCTATTTCCACTCTCATTCTCCCCTCTACATTTGCATTTTGAGATTCGGCAATTTTTTTCTTCCATCATACCATTTTTTAGAATTTATTTTAGCAATTTTTTGCAAAAGCCTTATTTATTAGCAATAAAAAGATTGTAAAAAATGCGACATAATAAAAAGGTTTATCCATGGGTAAAACTTTTGTACAATAAAAAGATAAAACCATGAATTCTCAAAAAGTCATTTAGTCATCTTTTTTCGTAAATGGTTGATCTAACTAAAGTACATATAAATATCATTGAAACGTTCTTCATTATTTTTAATTTGAGGTGAATCCATTGGAACATTTAGTTAATCCAAAAGTTAAATCCATTGAAATTTCGGGTATTAGAAAATTCTTTAATATGGTCTCAGATACAAAAGATATGATTTCTTTAACGATCGGACAACCTGATTTTTCTACACCCACACATGTAAAAGAAGCAGCTAAATCAGCGATTGATGAAGATTATACATCGTATACACATAATGCGGGTGATTTGAAATTAAGAGCAGCAGCAACTGATTTTGTCAAAGAAAAATATCAGCTGAATTATGATCCGTCAACTGAAGTAATTGTGACTTCAGGAGCTAGTGAAGCAATAGATATTACTCTAAGAACGATCTTAGATGAAAATTGCGAGGTTATACTTCCTGGTCCGGTATATCCCGGCTATGAGCCGATTATTCGCCTCTGCGGGGCAACTCCCGTTCATGCAGATATAACAAAAAATCAATTTAAAATGACCGCTAGCCTCATTCTTCCTCTTATCAATGAAAACACGAGAGCAATTATTTTACCTTACCCATCAAATCCAACTGGTGTCAGTTTATCTAAAGGTGAAATTGAAGAGATTGCTCATCTAGTTAGAGGAAAGGATATATTTATTATTGCCGATGAAATTTATAGTGAGTTAAGCTTTGATTCTCAACATTTCTCCATTGGATCGATATTAAAAGAACAAACCATTGTCATTAACGGATTATCAAAATCACACGCCATGACCGGATGGCGAATTGGACTATTATTTGCGCCAGAAAAAATAGCTAAGCATATCTTAAAAGTTCACCAATATAATGTCACTTGCGCCTCATCTATCTCGCAGATGGCTGCGCTACAAGCATTAACAAAAGGGATAGACGACGCTCTTCCAATGAAAGAAGAATACAAGAAAAGAAGGGATTACGTTTTTCAGCGACTAACAGAGATGAATCTTGAGGTGGTTAAACCGAACGGAGCGTTTTACTTTTTCGTTAAAATCCCATTGAAAAAAGTATCCTCATTTGATTTTTGTTTACAATTAGTGAAGCATTCAGGTGTCGCTGTCGTGCCAGGCAGTGCTTTCTCCTCTTACGGAGAAGGTTATTTTAGATTATCTTATGCTTATTCAATGGCTACATTGGAAGAAGGCTTAAATCGATTAGCTTCTTTTCTAGAAATACAATAAAAAAAGCTTTGTCGGCCTCTTCCTGCCGGCAAAGCTTTCTTTTTACAAAGTATTATCTTTCCCAATATTTATATAATGCCTGTGTTCCACTTTCCCCTTCTCCGTCTGTAGCTAATTTCTCATACATTTCTTTCGCTAAGCTTAGGCCAGGTGTTTCCATGCCCATTTTTTCCGCTTCATCTAAGGCAATGGTCATGTCTTTAATAAAGTGTTTTATATAAAAACCTGGAGAAAAATCACCAGAAATCATTCGTGGAACAAGATTAGAAAGTGACCAGCTTCCCGCTGCCCCACTAGTGATACTTCTCAAAACGTTCTCGCTATTTAATCCTGCCTTTTCAGCATAAATAATCGCTTCACAAACACCGATCATATTCGAGGCTATCGCTATTTGATTGGCCATTTTCGTATGTTGTCCCGCTCCAGCCACTCCTTGATAGACAATGTTTTCCCCCGTATATTGAAGTATAGGGAATATCGACTGATAGGCAGCTTCATCACCACCTACCATAATAGAAAGGGTGCCATTTTTAGCACCTATATCTCCACCTGAAACAGGCGCATCAATTGCATACATCTCTTTTTGTTTCGCCTTTTCTGCAATTTCTTTCGCAAGAGTAGGAGTTGACGTGGTCATATCGATTAAATAAGTATGTGGATTTGCATTTTCGATTAAACCATCTTCACCTAGATAGATGGATTTCACATCATCTGGATAACCTACCATAGTAATAACAATGTTTGCTTGTTTGGCTAATTCTTTAGGTGAATCAATCCAAGTAGCACCTTGAGATATTAAAGGAGCTGCTTTTTCTTTTGTGCGTGAAAAGAGAAGGACTGTATATCCTGCTTTAATCAAATGGAGCGCCATACTTTTCCCCATCACTCCTGTACCAATAAAACCAATCTTCGTCTCTTCTTTATTCATTCTCTCTCTCCTTCAAAATAAATATATTGATTATTCTATCATTTATATTTACTATTTGAAAGATATCGCTTTAAGAGTAGCGGTGTTACTCATCAAAGTTGTGAAGAAAAATGAGTTAAATAACCTTTCGCCACACTCTGCTCATTATTGATTATTTCGATAGAAACAGCTTGATTCTCAATCATATTTTCAATGTCAAAAACATGCAAATCTCTTTGCAATGGAATGGGTTCCATATAGATGAAGAGATCTTTCTTCCCTTCAGGTTCAATTACTTCTACTGCCTGTCCGTTTTCATTCCCATAAAAGATTTCATCTGCCCCTAAAGCTAAGGCTAATTCTTTATGATGGATATTGACTTTAATCATGTAAGATTCTTCTTCTAATAAAACTTTATCGTTTAATTGAAATCTAAATTGTAATTCATTTGTTTTTGTCAATAAAGCATCTGCGTGATGATTAATAATTGATTGCTGATCATTACTCGTACACCCACAAAGAAAAAAGACAAGGCATACGATAAATATTCGACGACTCACCATTTTTCTACTCCCCTTTCAGACACCATAAATCCAGTTATCGCCAAACTTAACAGTAATTATTCATATCTCAATTTTCAATTACTTATAAAACCCTTGACAATATTTCTGTCTATCATTTATCATCATAAATCGTAAAGGCTTATAAGTTTACTCGGAATTAGAGGGGATAAATATGATACAAATGTTAATAACTGGATTAATTTGCGGTGCGCTATTAGGCTTTGTTATGCAACGAGGGCGCTTCTGTTTAACAGGGGGCTTCCGTGATATGTTCATCGCAAAAGATAATCGTATGTTTTACGCCTTACTCATTGCCATTTGTGTGCAAAGTGTTGGCGTGTTTACACTTATTCAATTAGGAATCATTGATTTTACTGCAGGTAATTTTGCTTGGTTAGGTGTCATATTTGGTTCTTTTGTATTTGGTATTGGCATCGTATTAGCCGGCGGTTGTGCGACTGGTACTTGGTATCGAGCGGGAGAGGGTTTACTAGGTAGTTGGATTGCACTGTTCGCTTATATGTTAATGGCTGCGGTTATGAAAACGGGTGTACTCGCGCCTGTAAATACAGAAATAAGTTCAATTACTTTACCAGAGAACTCAATTGCTGCTACATTTGGTGTAAGCAACTGGATATTCATCGTCGCTTTATTACTTATAACTGGCGGTCTTGTTTATCGAGAGCTTAGAAAGCCTAAAATTGCGATACCATCTTTAAAACCTAAACGTACTGGTCTTAATCATTTATTGTTTGAAAAAAGATGGCATCCATTTGTCACTGCCATCCTTGTAGGGCTAATCGCTCTCCTTGCATGGCCACTAAGCGCTGCTACAGGTAGAATGTCTGGTTTAGGCATTACAACTCCATCTGCAAACATTCTACAATATTTAGTGATTGGTGATGCTGCATTTATTAACTGGGGAGTGTTTCTTGTATTAGGAATCTTCCTTGGATCATTTATCGCAGCCAAAGGCAGCAAGGAATTTCGTTTTAGAATGCCTGATAAAAAAACAGGTATAAACAGTTTTATTGGTGGATTATTGATGGGGTTTGGCGCTAGCCTTGCCGGTGGTTGTTCAATAGGTAATGGACTAGTAATGACATCAATGATGACATGGCAAGGCTGGATCGGTCTCTTATTTATTATTTTAGGTACCTGGACCGCTGCCTACTTTGTCTATGTTAGACCACAAAAAAGACGTGCTTCTCAAAGTACGCCATCACAACAAGCTATATAGGAGGAAACAAATATGCAAAAAACATTAGAAGTAATGGGTCAAGTTTGCCCATTTCCATTAGTAGAAGCAAAATCAGCCATTGAAACGATTCAATCAGGAGATGAACTGATTATTCAATTTGATTGTACACAAGCAACTGAAAGTCTCCCACGCTGGGCTGCAGAAGCAGGTCATAAAGTAACCAACTTTGAACAACTTGGAGATGCAGCTTGGTCAATCACAATTCAAAAGAAATAAATAAAATCGTTATAAGTTTTTAGCAATACTTTTGAAACCGAACAATTACTTTGTTCGGTTTTTTATATACCCTATACTCTTATTGAACGAGATAGAAAATTGACCTCACGTAAACACCCTCATACACCAGACAATAAGTCGCCTGTTCCTCCTAAATATCTGAGTTTAGAACAAAAAGAAAAGCTAGCCAATCGGCTAGCTAATAAGGGGAAAATGAGAATGATTTAGCTGACTTAAGGTTTTCTTAAGTGCATATTTAAAAATTACCCACATCAGTCAGTACATAAACCATTTTTTATAACTTTTTATAGAAAAAATTTTCAAGTGCCTCTTCAATTTCAACAGCATTCGGCAAATTAAGGAGCATATCTATTTTTTTCTCAATTTCTGACTTATTTAATTTACGTATATGTGCTCTTGTCTTAATAATGGCTGCTGAGTGTACAGAGAACTCATCTAAGCCCATTCCCACTAATAACGGGATTGCCACCTCATTACCCGCCATATCACCGCAAATACTGACTGATTTCCCTTCTTTATGGGCAGCATCAATGACATTTTTGATGAGTCGTAAAATTGCTGGGTGGTAAGGTTGATATAAATACGACACTTGCTCATTCGATCGATCGGCAGCCAATGTATATTGAATAAGATCATTCGTACCAATACTAATAAAATCTACTTCTTTTGCAAATGCCTCAATCATTAGTGCAGTAGCTGGAATTTCGACCATCATACCAAGCTCGATATGACCAATCTCTACTCCTTCTTCTTTTAGTTTCTCACATTCTTCTTTGAACATAAGTTTCCCTTGTCTAAACTCTTCAATAACAGCAACCATGGGAAACATAATCTTTAATGTTCCAAACGCACTGGCTCTTATTAATGCGCGTAACTGTGTCCGTAAAATGGATTGTTCACCTAAGCAGAAGCGTATTCCCCGTAGACCTAAAAAAGGGTTCATTTCTTTTGATAATTTTAAATATGGCAGTTCTTTATCGCCACCAATATCAATTGTTCGAACAACTACAGGTTTGCCCTCCAACGATTCTAGAACCGATTTATAAACTTGAAATTGTTCTTCCTCAGTCGGTAATTGCTTTTTTTCCATAAAAAGAAACTCTGTTCTAAATAAGCCGATTCCTTCTCCCCCGTGCTCGATTACTCCTTTTGCTTCCTCCATGCTACCGATGTTTCCAACAACAGAGAAATATTGCTTATCGAGTGAAATCGTTTTTTCTTTTGCTAACCAAGATAGCTCGGACAAATCTCTTAAAGTCTGTTCCTGTTTCTTTTCATATTCTTCAATCAATTCAGGCGTTGGATTAATATGAACGATACCAGTATAGCCATCGACTACAAGTACATCTCCGTTCTCGATATCTCCTAAGGCCGTTTTTGTACCCACGACAGAGGGAATATTAAGCGATTGGGCAATAAACGCAGCGTGAGAGGTTTTACCCCCCACATTTGTCACTGCCCCTCTCACTTTGCTGGGATTCAAAAGTGCTGCGTCTGATGGTGATAAATCTTCGGATACAATAATTACATTTTCCGCCACCATAGCTGGGTTTAAAACAGGTATTCCTAAAAGATGTGCCTGCAATCGATTGGCAACATCTTTAATGTCTGCTGCTCTTTCTTTTAAATACTCGTTTTCAGTTTGTAATAATAAATGAATATAGTGATCGGTTATTTCTTTCACAGCAAATTCTGCATTATACTGTTTCTTTATTATCCGATCAACCACTGGTTCAATTAATTCCGGATCCCTCAAAACAAGAAGATGTGCATCAAAAATTGTCGCATTTTCAATTCCTGCCTCGGTACTCGCATGCTCTTTAATTTGCTTTAATTCATCAACGGTTTTTTCGAGTGCTTCAAAAAAAGAGTTAACTTCTTTTGTACTATTTTCAACCTTTTCACACTCGATCTTCACATCAATTGGCTCAAAGCGAAAAGCTTTTGCAATAGCAATTCCTTCTGATGCAGGTATCCCTTGTAAGAAAGCCATTATTCCGCAAGACCTTCTTCTTTAAGCATTGTCGCAAGTTGATCAATGGCCGCTTCTTCATCATTACCATCAACAATTATCGTAATTTCCGCACCTTTGCCTGCTGCTAATGCCATTACACCCATAATCGATTTCAGATTTACTTTTCTCTCTTTATACTCTAATTGAATATCGGAAGTAAACCTGCTCGCTGTTTGTACCAATTGTGTAGCTGGTCTAGCATGAATCCCTGTTGGTGAAGTTACTATAAATTTTTTCTCTATCATTTTCATCGATCTCCTTTTTCATCACTCTTATATGTAATATAGATATCCATTAGAATAACATATTTTTTAGGATTCTTTTACTATATCACATGTATAAAAAACAAACCTTTTTTAACTTCTAGGTTCAGTTAAATATTGATAAATAACATCTCCCCCTCTTTGGGCAATTCCTCTAATATATTTAAAATCATCCCTATTAACAATGACTGAGCGAAACGTTAAAAAATCTTCTTTTTTTACATAGTACTCCGTGATCTCTTTATCCTTTAATTTGTTTATGATTTCTTCTATAGTTGATGCATCCATATTATTCACCTCTGCTTCCTTCCATTTTATAAAAAAAATGCATGCTTTTAAAGAGTATTAATCAGATTTAAGTGATACCTATTAACACAAGGTGACAACTATAGAGTACGGCAAAATAGGAAAATAAAGACCGGTCATCCATCAAGGTTTAGATTTTTCGTATTATTAATGTATATTCCTTTACGAATAATCAGTTTTAGTGCAAAATGGTTATTAACAAAAAATATGGAAAGAAAAGGAGCAATGTATGTGAAAAAAGCTGAAGTTGGAAACATAATTGAATTTAGAGATGGCTTGAGGGGCATCGTCGAAAAAGTAAATGAGAACTCCGTCATCGTTGACTTGAGCTATATGGAAAACTACAGAGATTTAGAATTAGAACACCGGACAGTAGTAAATCATAAAAATTATAAAATTGTCCAAGAAAATTAATAAGAAATAACCATATTTTTTTAAAACATTAAAGATAACTATAGATTGATCGACATTTCATTAAAAAGAAAAGTCCGAACAAAGTGAATTCTTTCATAAGAATTCAGATTTGTTTGGATTTTTTCATTTCTGCTACTCCTACACCAAAGAAAATCGCGATGGATAGACCACATTACATTAGACGGAATCGCTTTTTCTCTCTCTCTACTCTACATGGTCACCTTTTCTTTCCATTTGACATATATTCGTCATAAATAAAATCCTCTAATGATATAATCATATTTTTTTTACTGCTTTTTTGATAGAATAATGATTGGCTTGCATGAAAGGGGTTATATGAAATGCGTAAGAATTCACCTGACATTCGCTTAGTTGTCGGGATCGTCCTTGCACATGTACTAATGTATTTCACATTTGAGGACAAATCAATCTTCTGGTATATCTTTAGTGCCACCATGTTATTTCTTATTAGTTTTGCCATTATAAGTATAGAACTAGATCATCAACAATCCTTTACCCAAAACTTATTATGGGGTACATTATCAGGGGTTTTTCTATATGGCATTTTTTGGCTAGGTTATACAGTATTGAGTTTTATCGGCGTCTCGATTACAGAACCTGTCGAAAAGCTCTATAGTTATTATGGAGCAAAGAATATTTGGCAGTATTTGTTATTAATATTCCTTTTCGCTCCCGGTGAAGAAATTTTCTGGCGTGGATTTGTACAAAAGAGGGTAATGAACTATATAAATGGTTTTCTTGCTGTTGGCATCGCCTCTATTCTTTTTGCTTCAGTACAGTTTTATTCAGGCTCATGGGCATTGCCACTAGCAGCATTAGTAGCAGGATTATATTGGGGAACCATTTACCTTTGGAAAAGAAGCATTGTTTTACTGATCACTTCACATATTATATTTTCCTTGCTCCTTTTTGTATTCAGTCCTTTAGTATAACCAGATAGATTTTGTGAAAATGGTCGCAAGCATATATTTTCTATGCTTAGCTGTTAGCTCTCTATCAATATTATTAGAGGAAATTTGTAACAAATATGCAGCATTTCTCGTCTAATGCATTGATTACGTAACTTAGGGAGGAAATTTGTTTTGAAGAACCTATTAAAATGCTTAACTGTTCCATTAGCTATCTTTCTTTTAGCAGCATGCGGGACATCAGAAACAGACAATGGTAATGGCGAAAATAATAATAGTAATCCACCAAATGAAGAAGTAGAAGAAAATAAAGATCAAAACGAAAACAAAGACGATAGCCAAAAAGAAGAAAATAAAATTCGCGTCATGGAGGAAAATTTATCATATGAAATAGACGGTGAAACAAAAGAAGAAACAGCTTTTCTTAAAGAAAGTGACAATCAAGCATTTTCTTTACATGTTTTACCCGATTTCACCTTAACCGCAGAGGAACCAAATAAAGATATCCTTCATTTAAATGATCAAGCTGAGGTGTTTATGCGCATTGAGGTACTTCCTGAAGAAGTGGACATGAAACAACTTGAGGAGAATACAATCATCCAACTTCAATCTGTTAACGAAGAAGTAGAGCATCCTTCCCTTCCACAAGATGACTTTTTCAAAGATGCTGTTATGATCGAAGCTTCATCTGAAACCGATACAGTAACGGCATTTATTATCCACAATGATTCAGCGCAAGTAAAACTTACTTTATTCAATAAGAATGAAGATACTAATTATAAAGATGCTTTTATAGAAATGGCCAAAACCATTCAAACAAAATAATAAAAAAAGAGACTGTCCTAGCTGTCAGTCTCTTTTTTCATCCATAATAAGATGATAAAGGTTAAACTAATATAGCCAAATAAAGGGTACAAATAGGAAAGCAGTTCTCCATATTCAATGAATGAACCGAAATAGCAGATAGTAAAAATCCCAATCACTGTTACCACCGTAGGAATATTAAAATATTGCCGAATTTGCCTTTCCACTCCAAAAACGTTTCCAATCACAGAAGTGAAAATTTCACCATAAATAACAAATACGAATATCCAATATATTGAAGAAGCAAGTGACTTCATAATCGCAGCCATAGGAATTTCATAACTTTCTAAATTAGGTACATTGACCAATGATAAATGACTAGAAACTAAAATCAATGTCAATGCAATCCCACCAAAATATCCTCCCCATTTAATCGTATGTATATCTTTAATATCCGAAGCAACTGGAACGAGCACAGCTTGCGCTAACATTAAATTAAACGCGGCATACGTAAATGGAGATACAACTGATTTCCAACCGTCCTCAGCAAAAGGAATATATAAAATATTTTCTAAAAAGAACGGCTGTTGAATAGAGAAAAACAACAAGATGAAACTGAAACTGATCATCATAGGAACGACAACAACATTTACTGCAAATAATCCTTTTATACCTACAAGCATGGTTATAATTGATAAGGCAATGGTAAAGACTACACCGGTCGATTTAGATAATCCTAGTTGTTCTTCAAACACAGCACCTGCACCTGAAAGCATAACGGCACAGACACCTAATAACATGATGAGCATTAATCCATTGATCAATAAACCAAAATGCTTCCCGAACAAATGTGTATTTAACTCTTGATAAGATTTTGCATTTATTTTTGCAGCAATAATCATTAGTTTTGATCCTAAAAACACAAATATATATCCACTCATTAAAATACCAATTAAACCAATAAATCCAAATCGCGAAAAGAATTCGACGATTTCCCTACCAGTTGCAAACCCTGCACCAACAACAGTCCCTACATAGACTGCTGCGATTTGAAAGGAAGCTCCCCAATTAATTTTCGTCAAGTCGATCTCCTCCTTCTTCACAATATATGTAAAGAAGGACAAACAAAGACGAGCTTTTTCTTACTGAATCCCATTTTTCTAATTTTAATAAAAAACTTCATCAAAATACTTGAAAGTCAAAGAAGGTCAAAGTATACTGTATTCATAAGGTCAAAGTTAGTCAAAGTCAAAAGGAGGATTTTTTAATGAAATGTCAAGCATGCAAACAAAATGAAGCGAATGTCAATATGAGATATGCGATTAACGGTAAAGAGACAACGATTCGTCTTTGTCAAAGCTGTTACGAGAACGACAAACAATCTCTTCCTGCCTTTGGTCCAACGATGAATGGTTTCTCTGGTTTTATCCCATTCGATGATCTTTTTAAACAATTGACAAATGGGCAAAATGCTCATCATCAAAGTCAACCGCAAGCGAATGAATCATCTCAAAGAAAACATGGTAGTAATGGTGGGTTCATTGATCAATTCGCTAAAAACTTAACCCAAATGGCAAGAGCGGGTCTCATTGATCCAGTGATTGGTCGAGATAAAGAGATTTCACGAGTAATTGAAATACTAAATAGACGAAGCAAAAACAATCCGGTATTAATCGGTGAACCCGGTGTTGGGAAAACAGCTATCGCAGAAGGATTTGCACTAAAAATAGTTAATAGTAACGTACCAAAGAAATTACTCAATAAAGAGGTTTATTTGTTAGATGTTGCCTCCCTTGTTTCGAATACAGGAATTAGAGGTCAATTTGAAGAAAGAATGAAACAACTAATAAATGAAGTACAGACACGAAAAAACATAATCCTATTTATTGATGAAATCCATTTATTAGTTGGTGCGGGTTCAGCTGAAGGATCAATGGATGCTAGCAATATTTTAAAACCTGCACTAGCACGTGGTGAGATGCAATTAATTGGGGCAACCACTCTTTCTGAATATAGAAAAATAGAAAAAGATGCAGCGTTAGAAAGACGATTCCAACCTGTTCACGTCAAAGAACCAAGTTTGGAGGAAGCAAGACATATCCTTGAAGGGTTAAAAGACAATTATGAAAGCTTCCATGATGTTATTTATACAGACGAAGCCCTCACAGCTTGTGTAGAACTATCGTCTAGATATATTCAAGACCGCTTCTTACCAGATAAAGCAATCGACCTTATGGATGAAGCTGGGTCAAAATTAAATTTAACATTGGGTGTTTCATCTGATGAAGATATTGAATTGCGTTTAAAAGAAATAGCAAAGCAAAAAGAACAGTTACTTAAAGAAGAAAGATATGAAGAAGCAGCTAAATTAAGAGATAAAGAAACAGAATTGGAAAAGGCTCTTGGTTCAAACACTAGAAAAAGAGCAAAAGTAGAGGTCGAACATATCCAAAAAATTATTGAGGATAAAACCGGCATACCAATCGGAAAATTAATGACAGATGAACAAGCTAAGATGAAACATCTACAAGAAAACCTAAACAATAAAGTGATTGGCCAAGAAGTCGCAGTCGAAAAAGTAGCAAAAGCTATTAGAAGAAGCCGTGCTGGCCTTAAATCTAAACATCGTCCTATCGGATCGTTCTTATTTGTCGGACCAACAGGTGTTGGTAAAACAGAATTAACGAAAACATTATCTGAAGAATTATTCGGTACAAAAGAATCTATGATACGACTAGATATGAGTGAATATATGGAAAAACATAGTGTAGCGAAAATTATAGGTTCTCCCCCAGGTTATGTTGGCCATGAAGAGGCAGGACAGTTAACGGAGAAAGTACGTAGAAACCCTTATAGCATTATCCTATTAGATGAGATTGAAAAAGCACATCCCGATGTGCAGCATCTTTTTCTACAAATACTTGAAGATGGCCGCTTAACAGATAGCCAAGGTAGGACGGTACACTTTAACGAAACCGTTATTATTATGACAAGTAATGCCGGTGTTCAAACAAAAGAAGTCCAAGTTGGCTTTGCAACGGAAAATAACGCTTGGAATGAAGCAAGTATACTCGACTCTCTAGGACAATTTTTTAAACCTGAATTTTTAAACCGAGTTGACAATATTGTAGAATTTAAATCGTTAACAAAAGAGCATCTTCTCACTATCACTGATTTACTATTAAAAGAATTGAATGCCGTATTAGCTCAATCTAATATCCACTTAAATGTGACAGATGAGGTAAAAGCTAAATTGGCTCAATTAGGTTATCATCCTGCATTCGGCGCCCGCCCTCTCAGAAGGGTCATTCAGGAACAATTAGAAGATAAGATTGCAGACAAAATTATTGATGAGGAAGAACAAAGTGAATTATCCGCAGTTTTAGAAGAAGGAAATATTGTAATTCAATAAAAAGGAAGATAATTTCATCAAAAAAGGAGAGGTTTCTTGCCTCTCCTTTTTTTGCACCTCATTTTTTAAAGCTTTTTATCATCAACTTGATTTAGCCACTGCTCGATTGAATCGACAACGGATTCAACACAACCATCTTCAAAAGGAGAAATTAAATTTGCTTCAGATACTAATCCTGTAAATGGTTGGCTACCGCCGAGTTTACATAAATGAAGATAATCTTTCCAGGCTTGTTCATGATTCTCCTGTGATTTTTGCCAAAATTGAAAGGCGCAAATTTGTGCTAACGTATAGTCTATATAATAAAATGGAGAGTTATAAATATGGCCTTGTCTTTGCCAATAACCGCCTCTCTCTAGATAATCATTGTCTTCATAATCTTTGTAAGGCATATATTTTCTCTCAATATTTCTCCATGCTGCTTTTCTTTCCGCTGGAGAAGCTTGATAGTTTTCATACACCCAATGTTGAAACTCATCAACAGCTACACCATAAGGTAAGAAGATTAGGGCACTGCTCAAATGGGCAAAGCGGTATTTGTCTCCATCTTCTTTAAAGAACGTATCCATCCATGGCCAAGTAAAAAACTCCATACTCATCGAATGTATCTCTGCCGCTTCATGTGTTGGCCATACATATTCGGGAATCTCAAAGTCTTTACTTGAGTAAACTTGAAAAGCGTGACCTGCTTCATGTGTTAAAACATCAATATCCCCTGAAGTCCCATTAAAATTAGAAAAGATAAATGGTGCTTGATAATCCTCAATAAACGTGCAATAGCCTCCACTTTCTTTCCCTTTCTTCGCAAGTAAGTCCATTAATTCATTTTCAATCATGAATTCAAAAAATTCGCCAGTCTCTGGTGAAAGTTCTTGATACATCTTCTGCCCCATGTTAATAATCCAATCAGATGATCCTTTAGGCATTGGGTTTCCAGAAAGGAAATTAAACGGTTCATCATAGTACTTTAATGAATCCACGCCAATTCTTACACGCTGTCTTTCTTTTAATTTAGCAACCATCGGAACGATAAACTCTTCCACCTGTTTTCTAAACTTTGCAACCATATCGGCATCATAATCAATTCTAAACATTCGATAATATCCGAGTTCAACGAAGTTTTCATACCCTAATTGATGTGCAATCTCTGTTCTTATTTTAACGAGGTCATCATATATTTGGTCTAGTTTATGTTCATTATCTGCCAAAAATTGAAACTTAGCCGCACTCGCTTCTTTTCTCAATTGACGGTCTTTCGATTCTAAGTATGGATCTAACTGTGCTAATGTTAATTCTTTCCCATCAAAATTTATTTTTGCTGAAGCGATCAACTTATTGTAATCACTTGTAAGTTTATTTTCCTTTTGTAATAACGGCACAATTACCGGCTTGAATGTTTTTAATTCACTATCTGCTAAGGCAAATAGCTGTTTACCAAATTTGCTTTCAAGGTCTTCACGAAACTTAGATTGCACCAGAGCTTCGTAAAACTGTGTACTAAGACCATCAATCTCTGGTCCTATTTCATCTGTATATTCTTGTTCTTGTTGATAATATTCGTCATTCGTATCAATTGAATGCCTAATCATTACTAAGTTTAACATCGTAAACAGCTTATTTCGTATACGATTAATTTTTTTCATCGCTTCTATTTGTTCCTCGGCTGTTTTTGCTTGTTTAAATGCGAGTAGTGCCGCATCAAACTGAACTTTTGCTTTGTCCAGTTGTGGCCTTTTGTATTCATATTCAGGAAATTTCATCCCCATACACCTCCAAGTAATAATCGTTAATTTGTATGTATTTTTCATGATGAACGAAAATTTGAGCAAGTTAACTCTTTCTATAATATATTATAAAATCCTGCATATTTCTTATTAAAAAATACACAGGACTTAAGTAACAACACATAATTAAATTAATTTACCTTTATTTCTCTATAGTTCACGCCTCATGAATAAAACAAAAAAACGATTCTGTATGAACCGTTTTTATCGATTGCTAATAGATAACCCAAGTTTTTTTATTAATTCAATAGCTGTCTCTTTTTCTTCTGCATTTAATTCACTCATTAATTCATGAATATACTCTTCATGACCTGGAAATACGCTTTCAATAAAGGCCTTACCTTCTTCGGATATTTCTGCATAAGTCACTCTTCGATCATTCGGGCATGCCACCCTTCGCAAATACCCTTTACTTTCTAACTTATCAACTACATACGTAATACTTCCACTAGCAAGCAAAATTTTACCACCTATTTGCTGTAAAGGTTGATTACCTTTATGATATAGTAATTCTAGTACAGCAAATTCAGTCGGATTTAATCCATAGGTTTGAATTTTACGATTAACAATTTCATTAATCGCTCTATTCGCTCTTGAAAGTACAATATATAGTTTGAGTGATTGGCTAGATTCAGTCATGTCTCCAATCCTCCTAAAATAATTTAAAATAGAGATTTTTGAATTCAAACTAATTATAAGTAACGAAAAGCATACTGTCAATTTCTATATATTTACTAATAAATATCATTGAGGCTATTTTATGGAGAAGAAAAAGAATGAAACGAAAGAATAATTATTTCCTGTATATCATTATCGTTATTATACCTTCTATTCTCGGGATGCTTTCTATTTATCATTATGTAGGCGACCGTGAGGAAACAGAAAGATTAGGTGACGCAAAGTGGATTGCAACCATCCATCAAAAGAACTGGGATCAATTCATTTCTGAAACAGTGACCACTTTAGATATTTTAGCATTATCAATTGACGCACAAAATGATATGGAAACCATTCGAGAAGTAGTGAGACGCACACAATTAACTGACATGAGATATGGCAGCATGTTTCTCTTGGACGCAAAGGGTTCTTTCGAAACAGGGACTTCAGAATTATTAAAAAATCATGACTTTACTAACGATCGATATATCCAAGAAATTATGCGCACGAATGATTTAATTATATCTGAAGAAGTGGAGACATTAACACCTGAACAACAAGTCATCGGGATTGCCAACCCTATTCTTGATGTTAATTTCCAGCTAGAAAAAATAGTAGGTGCACATTTAAGAGTAGATTATATGCAAAATATTATGCAAATTCTTACCCCTGATGCATCCATCTCCATTACGAATTCAAGTGGAAAGCAAATAATGAATATGAATGGCGGTATAGGCAAAAATGATCAAGTATATACTGTGCCAATTGATCGCCTGCCTTGGAATATTGAAGTAAGTATTTCTGATGTCGATAGCGGCAGTATACTTAGGCATACAGCAATCTTCTTCTTACCCCTTTTTATATTGCTTCATATTTTCTTTTTCTTTATAAAATATTTCATGTTAAAAAAACATGCCAAAAACGCTGAGAAGGAAAATGAAATACAGAAACTAGAGCTAGTCGGAAATTTAGCTGCAAGTACAGCCCATGAAATTAGGAATCCACTTACTGGTGTGAAAGGCTTGATCCAATTATTATCAGAGAAACATAAACATGAAGAAGATCAGTATTATTTCTCAATTATAAATAATGAAATCAGTCGTATAAATGAAATCGTTAGTGAGTTCCTTATTCTTGGGAAGCCAACTATTGAAAAAAAGGAATATATTTATGTACAAGATATTATACGTGAACTAGAGCCACTTATTAAATCTGAGGCCAACTTAGCCAATATTCACTATGAAGATTCTTTACCAGAAGAACCCATAGGAATATATTGCAACAAAGATCAAATGAAGCAAGTGTTTTTAAATATCGCCAAAAATGCGCTTGAGTCAATGAGTAGTAATGGGTATCTGTCTATTTCTCTAACAACAAGCTCTCACCATTGTTATCTCACCATTAAAGATACTGGAGTAGGTATACCCAAGAAAGAGATGGACAGAATCTTTGAACCTTTTTATACTTCTAAAGATTATGGTACAGGCCTAGGCCTCGTTGTATGCAAAAGGATTGTCGAAGCAAATAAAGGAAAAATCACAATCGAAAGTAGTGCTTCTAACGGTACTGTAGTGACAATCATTTTACCGTTAGCGTCTGATTCCATCAATTCATAGACATATGAATCATGAGGGAAGCTTATAAAATATTTGCTTCCCTTACAAGTTGGATATGTTTCCTTCTGCTGGAAAGGCTAATAAATAGTTTGTTTCATTTTCCACTAATTATTTTTATCGCATTTGATTGGAATAAATTCCAACATATAAAATCGATGCTATAAGAAATAAAATAGAATGAAGAATAGTTAATTTCTAATACTTCTAATGTTCGGGTTCCTTTTTGAATATTCCATTTTTTAAAAAGAAAGACTTGATTTTTGTTCGTTTAACTCCAATAATTATTTCGTATATTGAATTATTCTTACATAAAAGGAGCCTTTCTCTATGAGCCAAGCTGTTTCTCTTAAAGCCCTCCCTAAACAAGGAAATACTAGTTATCGTATTTTATTTATTATTGGGCTTTGTCATTTATTAAATGACGCCATTCAGGCAATCATTCCCGCGATGTTCCCTATTTTAGAAAGATCAATGGGACTAAGTTTCACCCAATTAGGGATGATTGCTTTCGCATTAAATATTGTTTCCTCTGTTCTTCAACCTGTTATTGGCAACATGACAGACAAAAAGCCCATGCCTTTTGCCTTGCCCATTGGTTTAACTATTACGTTATTTGGCATCGTCGGATTGGCTTTTGCCCCTAAGTATGAATGGATTATCATTTCCGTCATATTTATAGGATTAGGATCTGCTATTTTTCACCCTGAAGGCTCAAGAGTTGCTTACATGGCCGCTGGTCCAAGAAGAGGTTTAGCCCAATCGATTTATCAAGTTGGTGGGAATAGTGGTCAATCGCTAGCCCCATTAATTACCGCGTTGGTACTCGTGCCTTTTGGGCAAAAAGGCGCTTTATGGTTTACTATTGCTGCTTTTTTAGCCGTATGTTTTCTCGCTTATATTGCCATTTGGTATGCAAAAAACCTAAGATTGCAAGAAACTAATAAAAAGGCAAAGAAAAAGGTGGCTGCACATAAACCACTTACTAAACCAGTAAAAATAGCATTAGCCATTGTTCTCATTCTTATTTTTGCCCGATCTTGGTATGTTTCAGGCATGACAAACTTTTATGCTTTTTATGCAATAGAGAATTATGCTTTTTCAATTAGCGGAGCACAAACAATGCTATTTGTATTTTTATCAGCAGGTGCTATCGGTACCTTCTTCGGAGGACCTTTAGCAGATAAATTTGGACGTAAGACTGTTATATTTCTATCTTTAGCGCTTTCTTTACCATTCTCCATACTTATTCCATTTGTGCCAGCTAGTGTTGCCTTTGTTTTTTTGGCACTCACAGGATTTATTTTGATGCTTAGTTTTTCTGTAACAGTTGTCTATGCTCAAGAATTAGTACCTGGTAAAATTGGAATGATGTCAGGCTTGACAGTTGGATTTGCATTTGGAATGGGCGCAATTGGGTCGATTGCATTAGGTTATTTAAGTGACTGGATTGGTATTAACCAAACGATGATTTTCACTGGATTACTTCCTTTAATCGGATTCCTTAGCCTTTTATTACCATCAGATCAAAAAATTGCTGAATGGAATGAATGATTAATGGATGTTAATTTTCTTATTTGACACGATAGAAGAGGTCATATTTTTTAAATGACCTCTTTCCTTGATTATGCATATACTAGGCTAATTAATTACCTGCATCTTATTATTTTAATTTAGGGCTGATTCTAAAGGGGTGAGTTATAAAATGACAGAAGTACTATATGGAACAATTCTTTCAGCAATGTCCACAGGACTTGGTGCATTAATCATTTTGTTTATTGGTCAATCGATGACACATAAATGGCGTGATATTTTACTGGCATTTACTGCAGGTATAATGATGGCTGCTTCTACAATGAGTCTTATTCCAGAGGCATTAAATGCAGGAGGGTTTTTACCATTAGTCGTAGGTATTTTTCTAGGGGTTTTAACTTTAACAGTACTAGAAAAAAACATTCCACATATTGACATCGCTCATAACAAAAAAGGGATTGAATTTGATGAAAAAGCGATGTTAATTGTTGCCGCAATTACACTTCATAACATTCCGGAAGGACTTTCTGTTGGTGTTAGTTATGCGTCTGAAAACGGAGGAGACACTGGTAATTTAATCGCATTTGCCATTGGGTTGCAAAATGCACCTGAAGGATTCTTAGTTGCTTTATTTTTGGTCAACCAAAAAATCAGTAGATTCAAAGCATTTATTGTTGCCACGTTGACAGGAACAATTGAAATTTTCACGGGCTTATTAGGTTTTTACTTAACGTCTTATGTTGCTTCACTTGTCCCTTATGGACTCGCATTTGCCGCAGGAGCCATGCTATTTATTATTTACAAGGAATTAATACCAGAGAGCCATGGAGATGGTCATGAAAGAACATCTACCTATTCTTTTATCATTGGTTTACTTTTCATGATCTTGTTAATTGAGCTTTTTTAATTTCATACAGCTTTATTTTTTATATTTACATGGTATTGTGTAATATTTAATTTATATTCTCGGGTCCTACGGGGCTCGGAGTTTATTTTTGCCTTCTGATATTCATATATAAGCATGTCTAGTTCCTGACTATGCTGAATAGTTATTTTATCATTAATACCTACTTTCCTTGCACACTTCATCATAATTTCTCTTTTTATTTGAATCTTGTCCAATAATTCCCTTTGATTTAACTTCAACTTTTCTCCTCCTAAAATTGTCCTGCATTCGATTATTTTTTTGTCTACTTGAGAAATTATTACAAGAATTTTTATAAAAGTAAATAGATTCGCAAAATAAGACAATCTTTTTTTATATCAACATGATTCGACACTTTTCAAGAATCGTTTGCATGGCTTTTCGACAAATAGATAAAATGATTAAGCAGTAGTAAACTTTTTAAAAATCGTATATATTTAAAGTATAAATAAGATTGAAATAAGGGAGTTTTAACGATGAATTTACATATTGCTTGTATACAGATAGATATACAATTTGGGCATCCTGAAGAAAACTATAAGCATGTAGAAATGAAGGTAAAGGAAGCGTGTAAAATTCAACCATACCCAGATATTATTGTCCTACCAGAAATGTGGACAACTGGATATGATCTTGAAAATTTGTCTTCTACTGCTGATGTAAAAGGGGAAAAAACCATTGCCTTCCTAAAAAACTTAGCGAAAGAATATCATGTCCATATTGTAGGCGGATCAGTTGCTACTCAGCGTGAAGATGATTATTTTAATACGATGATTTCAATTGATAAAAATGGAGATTTGCTACAAGAATATCATAAAATGCACTTATTTAAATTAATGGATGAACATAAATTTTTATCTGCTGGAGAAGAAAAAGGTAGCTTTAATATTAATGGAGAGAAAGTAGCCGGTGTGATTTGTTACGATATTCGATTCCCAGAATGGTTTCGAGCACATACATTAAACGGGGCCAAAGCGATTTTTGTTGTAGCAGAATGGCCGAAACCAAGAGTCGATCATTGGCAAACCTTATTAAGGGCAAGAGCGATTGAAAACCAATGTTATGTGATTGCCTGTAACCGCGTTGGGCAGGATCCTAACAATAGATTCGCTGGACATTCGATGATTATTGACCCTTGGGGGAAAGTTCTCGCAAACGGTAAAGAAGATGAGGAAATCGTTACGGCGACGATTGACCTTTCGGAAGTTGATCGTGTCAGAAAAACTATCCCTGTTTTCGAAGATCGCAAACCTGAATTTTACTAAGAAACTTACGGCTAGATAAACTTACGAGCAAATACCTTATACCGGTCAGCATTTGCTCGTTTATTTTTAGCCCAAACTCAAGATCAAAAGCCCCCTACTTTTCATAATAATGGTCAATCGGCAATCACAACAATGATTTTGTTGTCTAGAGTAACCTTGCTATTATTTATTCTATTTTCGCCCACATTTCTGGAGGATTTACTTCATATATCCCATTCTCACGATACATGTATTGATTCGTAATAAATTCCCTTCTAATCGTGGCAAAGTCATCATGAAAATTTTTAATATATTCATTTATCTCTTTCTCCTCATATTTCACCCCTTTTTTCAACCCTTTTACCATGTGTTCAAAAATGATAAGCTTTTTCTTTCTTTGTGCAGGAATAGATTTTAATTTTCCATCAGTTTGAATAAAAGCGTCTAGAACTTTCTTTCTATAAGCGTAATCTTGCTCCATTTCTTCTAACTCCTCCTTTTGGCTAATGATTTTCTCTAATGTAACAGCTTGATGAAGAATAATCTTTTCATTTAAATAATAATAGACTGTATTTTTTTCTCTTCTTGTATAAACCAAATTAATATCTCTTAATTTATGAAGGTGATGGGTAATCGTTGGTGGTGTTAAACCTAACTTTCCTGCTATTGCTTGTCCGTGTAATGGACCTTTTGATAACAAATATACAATTCTTATTCTCGTTGGATCGCCCATCGTTTTATGAAAAGCAACAAGGCGGTTTAATTGCATAATCCTTCACTCCTTTTCTTAACAACAATATGAATATATACATTTTAACATATATCTAATTAGATATATATCTAATTTTATAACATAAAATACATTCTCCCTACCAATATTTTCAAAAAATTAGTTGTTCATAGGAAGAATAATATGAAAAGTTGTCCCTACACCTTCACTACTTTCCACTTCAACTGCTCCATTATGTTCATCAACTATTTTATATGAAACCATTAATCCAAGACCATTCCCTCTTTCTTTCGTAGTATAAAATGGCTGTCCAAGCTTTTCTAACTTATCCTGCGAAATACCTCCACCTTCATCCTGGATCGAAATTCTTACCGTTTGATCATCAAGACGTTTAATGGTAATTGTGATATATCCACCATCTGGCATCACTTCAATTGCATTCTTTATAATATTGATAAAAACTTTTTTCAGTTGGTTTCCTTCGCACATAATTTTTGGTAAACCATATTCATAATAAGTACGGAATTGGATATTATTCAGAAGTGCCTGAGCATTTAATAACTTAACCGTTTCGCGCATAATGTTGATCATGTCATTCTCCATATACCTCACGGCCTGTGGTTTTGCTAAAAAAAGAAATTCATTAATAATAGAATCGATTCTTGCGAGTTCCGTAGAAATAATATTAAAATACATTTCATGATCAGATTCCTTTTTTAATGAGTTCTCAAGCAATTGAATAAATCCTTTTACTGCAGTCATTGGATTACGCACCTCATGTGCAATACCCGCAGCAAGTTGACCCAATACGTTCAGTGTATCGGACTTCCTTAATCTTTCTTCCATTTCGACTTTATCCGTTATATCCTTAAATGTAGAAATTGTAAATTCTGAAAATAAATTATAATTAACTAAATACTCAAATAATTTATTTTCATTTTCGCTACCTCGTAGTTGTATCCTTCCCTCATAAGAACCGTTCATTGTAATTTGTTTGATGATCTCTCTCATCTCATTTAAATTCCCTGAGAATCTAGCAACCATATGTTTTAACGACTTTCCAATTAATTCTTCGCGCGTTGCCCCTAAAATTTTTTCTCCAGAAGGGTTAACGTCTTGTACCACTCCCTCGTTATCCCATAAAATAATCCCTTCAAGTGTACCTTCGAATACTCTTCTAAACTTCAATTCACTTTTCCTTAATTCTTGTTCCATTTGATTTCGCTCACTCACATTGCGAAAAATCCCCATATGAAAACCTGTAAAGGATTGTAGTTTCATTGTAAATTCTAAAATCTTGGATTGTCCGTTAGGCATAAAGAATAGGATTTCATCTCGTATTGCCCCTCTTTTATATAATACATTTAAGATTTCCTTGTACTTTTTATCTTTATCGACAACAAAATCTTCAATCTTACATTTTGTAATATCATTATATGAAGTTTCAAATATGCGACACGCTGATTCATTCGCATGTACAATATTCCCACCATCCTCCCATAGGATGATTCCATCTATGGCTTCCATAAAGAGCTCTGAATAGATTCCTTCATCATTTGAGAGCTTTTCTAACAACTTTTGTCTTTCAAAAGAACTATTCGATGTTGGCAAAAGACCTTACCCCCTAAAACAAATTATTCTACCACCGAGGTTATTCTACAAAAATCGTCATAATCCTTTTTATTCATAATAAAAAAACAAGTACTTGCTTAATTCAGCAGAATACTTGTTTTTACCATTATAATTTAAATTTTTCTATAAGTTTATTTAATGTATTGGCCATTTCAGCTAACTTTTGTACATATTGCTGAATGTTTTCCATTGAATCATTTGTATGTGTAACCGAGTTACTCGTCTCTTCCACTGCAGCTGCTGATTGTTGCGAAACAGCAGCAATGTTTTCTATAGATTCACTCATCACTACTGAATTTTCTAGCATTTCTACCATACTTGACGAAATATATTCGATATCTCCATGAATAGCAGTAGTGGCAGTTGATATACTGTGGAACGTATTGGCTGTTTGATGAATTTTATTACTTCCGATCTCTACTTGCTCATAGCCAGCTTGTAACGATTTTACTACTCCAACCGACTCTGATTGAATTTTATTTACAATTGAAGTAATATCACTGATTGAATAGGAGACTTTTTCGGCAAGTTTTCTTACTTCCTCAGCAACAACAGCAAAGCCCTTGCCATGCTCCCCTGCCCTCGCAGCCTCAATTGCCGCATTTAATGCTAACAAATTCGTTTGGTTAGCGATATCATGGATAACAGATATCAACTTAGTTACTTGTTTCGTTTCTTGATCTAACCCTTTCACTCGATGCATCGAATCATTAATAATTTCATCTATTCTATTCATTTGCTCTTTTGAATTTTCCATTAATTCATTTCCTGCTAATGTCATATCTTTTACATTTGAGGCTGCTTCGCGCATAGAAACACTTTTCGATTCTGCATTCTCCACTTTATATAAGTAATCTTCCATTATTTTTGATAAATCCGCACTTGCACTTGCTTGCTCTTCTGCTCCTCCCGATAGTTCCTCCATTGTCGCCGAGATTTCTTGGCTAGCTGCTGCGACTTCCGAAGAAACTGTACCAAGGTGAACACTTCTCTCATTTAAACTTTGTGAAACTGTAAGCATTTCTTGAATCATTTGTCGCAACTGGTGTTTCATTTGGTTAAAGGCGTCTGCGATTTCTGTAATTTCATCCTGATTATTCGAATGAATATCACTAGCTTTTAAATTCCCTTTTGTTATTTCCTTTGAAGCTGTCACAACCTTTGTAAGGCGATAGGCTAATTGTTTATTCACTATTCTATGACTAAAAAATCCGAAAATTGCTGATAGTACTAATGAAAGTACCAAAATAACAAGGGATACAATCATCATCCAACTTGCTTGGTTAATGGCAGATTCCTGCTCTGCTTTTACTATAGATATTAATTCATCTAATGTATTCATTGTCTGTTCGATGTAATTGTCTACCTGCAACTTGCCTAAACGGTATTCGCGTACATGTTGCAACTTCACATTTGGTGCGATTTCATCGTAAAATAATTGATTCACTTCTTTATCATATTCATTGATTTTACTAAACATCTCTTCTGCTTTTTCTGACTGGATCATCTGTTGTATATCTTGTTGCTTATTCTTTATTTCTGTTTCTAATTCTTCATATGTATTTAAATGTTTTGGATTAGAATCAATAATATAATTCCCAATCGTTCCGCCTTTTAAGTAGAAATCTGTACCTATATCAGCGATTTCTAGTGCTCTTTCACTTGCCTTCTCTGCTTCATTGAGTTTAAAGGTACTGTATACAAGCATAAAAAAAGACAAAATCGTAGATAGCGTGAATACGCCTAAAGTTAGCCACAAAGCGACCCCATACTTTTGACCGATTTTTAACTTTCTCCATTTATCTGACTTGGATACCTTTAATAACATCACATTTAAAAAGGGGATACTACTTTGTTTTAATCGCCATTTTTTCAGTATTTTCAATATAATTCCTCCTTTAAATAATGTATCCTTTTACAAAATAATGATTCCATTATACTAGATTCTGCTAACATTATAATCGATAAAAGGGGGATATTGAAGGGGTATTTTAACTATAATTAGTTATATATACCTATATGTTTTAATGCCATATTACCTTTACATGTCCATGTATTGGATTTTTATCCACTCGTTCACATGTTTAAATTGATTTATTTTCTTCAATAATGGGTATATAATAAGGGATGTTTTAGGGGGTCTTTAATAAAGGAGGATTTATGGGACAGCGTGATTACTTTTTTGATAACGCAAAGTTTATTCTTATTTTCTTTGTCGTATTCGGACATTTGATTCGCTCTTTTATTGAAGATAGTGAAACAATTTATACGCTTTACAAAGTTATTTATACATTTCATATGCCTGCATTTATATTAGTTTCAGGCTTTTTTGCAAAAGGTTATTATCAAAAGGGATATATTCAAAAAATAGCTAAAAAATTGATTTTGCCATACCTTATTTTCCAACTAATCTATTCGGTCTTTTATTATTTCTTACATCAAGGTGCTGCCTTTAACGTGGATCCACTAAATCCACATTGGTCGTTATGGTTCTTAATTTCTTTATTTTTCTGGCATCTATTGTTATTGATATTTGCCAAATTCAAACCAAGTGTAGCCATTATACTCTCTTTTGCGATTGGGTTAGCTGTAGGATATGCTGATTGGGTATCAAACTATTTAAGTTTATCTAGAACGTTTGTGTTTTTCCCATTCTTCTTACTTGGTTATTTAATGAAAAAAGAACATTTCCAAGTCTTATTTAGACCATCGGTTCGCCTCGGTGCGGTTGGTATTTTTGTCGCTGTTTTTGTTTTATTCTACTTTAATCCAAACATCAACTATGAATGGTTACTTGGGTCAAAGCCATATTCCGTTGTTGATGATGCATCTATTTCATCTATGTTAATTAGATTAGGTTTCTATTTACTTAGTTTGATGATGATGGCATGTTTCTTTGCTTTTGTGCCTAACAGACATTACTCATTTACAAAGCTAGGTAAAAACACATTATATGTATATCTTCTTCACGGATTTTTCGTACGAATATTTAGAGAAAGTGAAGTGCAAGATTTCTTCAACGATCCGAGAAGTTTTCTCTTGTTAGCAGGACTTGCCTTAGTGCTTACTTTACTGTTATCAAGCAAATGGGTCACCGCGGTTACTCAACCACTGATTGAGTTAAGCACCGCACGGTTTAAACAACTAAAAAGACAAATTAGAACGATCTTTCGATATTATCGAAGAAAATACCGAATTGATTAGATAGATAAGGTAAGGCAGTAGTTACATTGTTATGTAACTACTGCCTTTTAAATATACACATCATTAAACACTCTTTTCCCTTTATATAAACCATAAGAATTATTAAAAATTTTCAAGCGCTTTATTATTGACCATTCATTTATATAGGTATATAATTTTATATTGTCAAAGAAAAAACGATATATGTCCCAGTAGCTCAGCAGGATAGAGCAACAGCCTCCTAAGCTGTAGGTCGTAGGTTCGATTCCTATCTGGGACGCTCATAATAACAGGTCGATCACTCTTGATATTAAGAGATTATCGACCTGTTATTTTTGTTTTGATTGGTTCTGTTAAAACCATTTGAGGACATAAAAAACACAAGTAATCATCCAGCCTTTTATACTTGAATTGTCGAGAAACAAGTATAGATTGGAGATACGTGAACGTTTTGTTTGACCGTATACTACAATTTACAAAGATCCTGCCTAATCAACTGTAGTACATTAGATATTCTAATGACGCACATAGTTATTTAACTTCTGGAGATAATTTATATTAAATAACTAAAGAATACGGAGGGATGATAGTTGCCTAACGCGTTTCAAGCAGTTATAAATTACATAAAATCAACCTCAGTAGAAGAAGACCCTAAACAAAATCCCCATATAGGAGAAGCAATGGGCTGTTGGTTATACTACACTTCAATTGCTGAAGAAATTCCTGCATTAGAAACTTGTTTAAATACCACTACTGATAATGAGTTAATAGAATTATTGACCGAATCGAAAAGATTAGCTGAACACCAAAAATTAACTTTAGAAAAGTTTATGATAAAAGAAGGTATCCCACTTTCAAATACAGCTCAATCGAAACCTAACTCAGATCCCAATAACATTCCATTGGGTGTTAAATCAACAAATGATGAAATTGCAAATTTAATTAGTATTAAAGTAGCTTCAAATATTATGATGTGTTCAACTAACATGACTCAATCAATTAGAAACGATATTGGACTTATGTGGGCTAGATTTTATGCAGAAAAAATGATATTTAGTATGAATCTTAAAAACACCATGCATAAAAGAGGGTGGCTAAAAATCCCTCCTTATTTTCATCCTCCCGGAGCACCTAGATCTTAATCTAGGTGCTTATTTTGTTTATGGTTAACTATGTACTCCCTTGTTTAACACAACTTTAAGAGTTCTTACTTCATTATTTTTGTTCATTTAATCAAACAAATTCACCCTTTGAAAGAATCCTCTTTTCACTATATTTCATGTCGCTTATTCTTTTTAAATATCCATATTTTATCATTTCACAAAAAACACGAAATAGATTATGATTACATTATCACGTATTAGTACCAGGTATAAAAAGGAGTTAATCGTTTATGACGTTTCCAACAGTTGTAAGTAAACAAGATCATTTAATTCATATTGTTAAAAATCAAAGAAAAACGGAATGTGGTATTACTTATCACCATTTTACGATCGTTAATCGTTCAGATTTAAAACGGATAAAGTTTATTAGGGAAGATTCCATCACTTGTGCCACGTGTTTACAACATTACCTTAACCAAAAATAATTAATTTTTTCATTTATGAATGGTGCCAAATTAACTAGTGCAACCTAACTAACATGGAGGTGCCTTTTAATGAGCGATATTGAAAAGTCAAAAAAAATTGGCCAGAAACAATATGAAATGGACCCAATGGATCAAGGTTTAAACCTTTTCTCCATGATGGTCAATCAGGCTACTGGTATTGATAAAGGAAATGATGGGATTATTGAAGAAGAGGAAAACAATAGTAAAGAATAAAAAAATGGCTATAGATAATATACTTTGATTCGTATATGTCTATAGCCATTTTTTTATATTAACTATAACAATCCTACCCATGTAATGATGCTCTCCTTGTGCGTGAAGTGACCTTCTGTTTCTTCAAGAAATAGATGAGCTTTTCTTGATGATGCATGGACTTCGAAAATAGTTGGTGAAATAACCATTCAGGAATATCACCATCTAAAAAATAATTTATGCCAACAAACCAAAAGCGGTGCCACTGTATAATCGCTGCGATTAACATTTTATCACTCCTCCTTTGATAGATTAATCATAACTTACCAATTTAAAGACAATATGAAGTCAGTGTTAAAACTTATTAATTTTTGACTTTAGGATTTTAATAAAGATTATGATAAAATAGAATGTATTGCCCAAGAAAACTGTCAAATGAAACGCTAGTTAAAAATAAAGGAGCTGTTGGACATTTAATGCTTCCACTGCTTCTCTGAAAGCGTTATAAAAGGAGAAGAAAATGAAAGTCATTGCGTCAACACTTAACGCTAAATATATTCATACTAACCTTGCCATACGGTACTTAAAAGCATTTGCTGAACCTGATTTCAACGTTGAACTTGCTGAATATACAATTAAAGACCCAGTTATGAATATAGTTACTGATTTAATTAATAAACAACCAGATGTCATAGGTTTCAGCTGTTATATATGGAATATTGAAGAAACCATTAAAGTCATTCGTATGATCAAAAAAATAAATGCTAATGTAATAATCATACTCGGTGGACCAGAAGTGACATATGATGTCCCTGAATGGTTAGAGAATGTTTCAGAAATTGATTTTATCGCTGTAGGTGAAGGAGAAGAAACTTTTAAACAGCTACTTCAACAAATAGATGGAGAAAAGGATTGGCGTAAAGTAAACGGTATTGCTTATCTTGAAGATGGTAAATTGCATGTTAATCCACAAAATAACAAACTTAACCTTCGCGAACTTCCCTCTCCTTTTCGCTTTGAAGAAGATAAGAGGGAGCTTGGTAAAAGGGTTACATATATAGAAACGAGTAGAGGCTGCCCTTTCAGTTGTCAATTCTGTCTTTCTTCCATTGAAGTTGGTGTACGATATTTTGATCGTGAAAAGGTGAAAGAAGATATTCGTTATTTAATGCGAAACGGTGCGAAAACGATTAAATTTGTTGATCGTACATTCAATATTAGTCGCAGCTACGCATTAGAAATGTTTCAATTTCTTATTGATGAACATATGCCTGGTGTTGTTTTTCAATTCGAAATCACAGCTGATATTATGAGGCCAGAAGTCATTCAATTTCTAAACGATCACGCACCTGCCGGTTTATTCCGGTTTGAAATTGGCGTACAATCAACCAATGATTATACAAACGAATTGGTAAAGCGAAAACAAAACTTTCAGAAGTTGACTCGAACAGTGACAATGGTAAAAGAAGGTGGCAAAATTGATCAACATCTTGATTTAATTGCTGGTTTGCCTGAAGAGGATTATGCATCATTCAAGAAAACCTTCAATGATGTATTTGCCCTGCGTCCAGAAGAATTACAACTAGGATTTTTAAAAATGTTGAGGGGAACAGGGTTACGACAAAGTGCAGCTAATCATCAATATATTTATATGGATCAATCACCTTATGAAATCCTTGGGAACAATGTCTTATCATTCCAAGATATTATCCGCATCAAACAAGTAGAAGATGTGTTAGAGAAATATTGGAATGACCATCGGATGGATCATACGATTGAATACTTAGTTACAAACATTTTCCCTACTCCTTTTGATTTTTTCCAAGAATTCGGAAGTTATTGGGAAGGGATGGGATGGTCACGAATTGGCCACCAATTAGAGGATTTATTCCATCGATTATTTGCTTTCCTAGAGGATACAAAGGTAAAAAATTTAGCAGTCATTGAAGGATTAATGAAATATGATTACCTTTCTAATCAAAAATATAAGCCAAGAAAGCCTTGGTGGCCATCCTCTATTGATAAAAAAGAACGATCTTTGCTTTATCAACAGTTCCTGAAAGATCCAAGTTCAGTCAGCAAAGACTTTGCTTTACTACATTTAAATGAAAAAGAACTATATAAACATTCCATTGTAGAGAAGCTTCCCTTTAATCTTGAGAAATATATCCAGACCGGTTTCATTGAGATGAATGAATCTGTTATGGTTGTATATTATGCCAAAGAACAGGCAGCTGTGTTTGCATCATAGAGGATTAATACAAGCCAGAAAAGAGTAAAACTTTTCTGGCTTGTACTTTTATCTATCTCTTATTTAACTTGCCTTTCTTACTTGTAACATCATATATCTTTGAAGCGTTCATATCGCCAAACTCCATCCCAAACTCTACATTAACCTGTGGAGGCTGTTTCTGTTTCCGCTCACTTTTCAACTGTTTCATTTAGCTTCTCCCTTTTCTTCCTTGCTTTGAATTGCGATTCGCACCTTTATTTACATCTTCACCACTAGTAAATTCAGTTGAAAATTCAACATCTTCCTGATTTGCTTTTGGGGTCTTACTATATTTTTCAACAGCACGATGGCTAGCTTTTCTCTTCATTATCCTGCCTCCTCCTTCGTAATTCGTAAGAACAAACATATTTTCCACCTAATTTCGTTTCATTATGCTTACCTTTTATTTCTTCATGTTCAATATAATAAACGACTCAACAGAAGAGAAAGATAAAAAGAGGAGTGATGCTAAGTGAAAAGAAAAAACAAGCAAGAGCGAAGCAAATTGGAAAGCTTACCACATCAAATTTCTTCACCTGACTTTCGAAAAAGTCATAAAGAGCTGCAGCCACCTTTTGTAAACGAATTTGGTGTAACAATTGGCGATAGTTATTATACATCTGAGCAGTCTCCTCTTGAGAATTGGAGTGATGAAGTAGATCCAGCAGTGATGGCTGGAGATAGATGGGTTCATCCAACAAACGATATTGGTTTTAATACGCCTGAGAATCGCGCACTTATAGAAGAAAAAGAAGTACCTGATGCTCCCTTCTCTCATCCAACAAAAGATGTAGGGTATAAAGCAGATTAGAAAACCAAGCTTTTTATTAAGCTTGGTTTTCGTATCCATCTAATTATCCAATGATAATTCTCTCTTTTGGATAATGATAATGTGGCTTTTCTTCTTTACCACCTATAATATATAAAAATGAAGTTAAGCCTATTCTACCGACAAACATCAGAATCATTATGACAATTTTTCCAGTATGACTTAAATCAGCTGTTATCCCCATCGAAAGGCCAGTCGTTCCAAAAGCAGAGCATACTTCGAATATTATTGAAATTAGCGATAAATGCGTATTTGTTATGCTAATCAATACAACCGCTATAAAGCATAAAAGAGTGGCTAAAATTGTAATAACCAATGATTTCAATATATCATCTTGGTGAACTTCTCTGCGGAAGATTTTCACATGTTTATTTCCTTTGGCAAAATTCCAGATAAATAAAATATTTAACGCAAAAGTGGTTGTCCGTATGCCTCCCCCAACAGAGCTTGGTGAAGCACCAATAAACATCATAATACTCATAATCAATAGGGTTGGCAATGTAAATTCACTAACATCCATTGTTGCTAACCCACCACTTCTTGTCGTTGCTGACTGAAATAGTGCGTAAAAGAAACTTTCATGCCATGAAAGTCCTTTAAAAAAATGCTGAAACTCCATTACTAAAATAATAATTGTTCCAAAAACGAGTAAAAAAGCGTATGTAACAGTTGTTACTTTAGTAAATAAAGAAAAACGATACGGGAGCGAGTTTTCCCATTTACGTTTTAATAGAAAAGCTTTTACTTCAATTAAAACAGGAAAACCAATTGCCCCTAAAGAGATTAGTACGATCGTAATAAATTGCACAAAATAATCATGTGCATATGGAATCATTGATGAACCTGTTATATCTAGACCGCCATTTGTTGTCGCACTTACAGAAGCAAATAATCCGTGGAGAAAAGCTTCCTCCCACGAAGGATAATACTTTAAAAAATGAAAGCCGAGGATAAGAATTCCTATTACTTCGATAAGAATCATTAATTTAATTATTTCTTTCACTAGTTGTACAAGTCCAGATAGCGCATACTGATTGTGATCAACCATGATTAGTTTTCTACTCTTCAAGCCAATTTTCTTACCTAATAACATCCAAAAGAATGTACCTAATGCCATAATACCAATTCCACCGAATTGCATGATAATCATAATCACAAAATAGCCAAAAACACTATAGGTTTGTGATAAATCAACAACGGTTAATCCCGTTACGCTAACAGCTGTCACAGCAGTAAATACAGTATCTATAAAGCTAACTTCTACACCTTTTTGATTAACACCTGGCAAATAGAGAAGTCCTACAGAAATAGTAATCGATAAGAAATAGTAGGCCGTAATTATTTGTGCTGGCGAACGCCTATTTATCCAGTCTTTAAGATCTTTTAACAAACGTTTTTCACCTCAACTAAACTCAATTAAACTCTATAATAATATAATCTCCCTCTGTTTTGAAAGCTAATTATTTTTTCTTTGCCAAAACAAGGATACAAACAGCTAATTTACCACTCATGAAATGAACACAATTCATCATAATACAAATACAGTGATATCATTTACTGTAAAATTATCGTTAGGAGATGTGAGATCATGCCAAAGAATAGTAATAAACTTTTAGTACCGGGAATTGAACAATATTTAGATCAAGTTAAATATGAAATCGCTCAAGAATTTGGTGTACAGTTGGGTTCGGATACTGTTTCCAGATCTAACGGTTCAGTCGGAGGAGAAATTACCAAAAGATTAGTTCAACAAGCTCAAGCAGAACTTTCTGGAAAACAAAAATAACATGGCAAAAGTCCGAGGATCAACTCGGACTTTTTATTATACCCATAAATTTTGCAATTATGGTGATTCGTAATTATATTTTTTTCTCTCATTATTTTCATCTCTCACTTCATCATTGCGCTTTCCTGGATGATGCCTGTCATGCCATTCATCGTCATCACGACCTCGATTATTATCTTTGTCGTTGTCATTCTTCTTATCATCATCTTTTTTATGATAGTCTTTTTTATCATGTTTATTTTGATGTTTTTCTTTTAAGTTAAGATCATCCATATCTTTGTTCTTTTTAGACGGTGGGCCTTTATGTTCTTCATCAGTATATCTTTTACGATACACTTTTTCTTCAATCTCTTCTTCTTCATGATTTATTATTTTCGATTCATTTGCCACTTTACTTGCATTAGTAGCCTCTTTATCATCAGATGCTTGCTTTATTTCCTTTTCTTCTATGGACGTGTGCTTTTCCATTTCTTTTTTATCTTCTTGTTCATCACTTTCTTCTTTAGTAACTTCGGACATTTTCTGTTCTTCAGACTCATCTATATCCGATTTTGGGGCATTATCATATTCGGTGCTTTCATTCGACTCTTTGTACGCACCTAGAGTAAGCCCTTTTTCTTGCGCTAACTGTCTTTCTGTTTTAGATCCTTCAATCAAATTCAAACTTACTTCTTCTTCATTCACTTTTTTTGTAACAAAGTCAGTATGTTTCCTTAAGCTCTCTTCAAAATATTGATCTGACATGATAACTGTCGCGAACGTTAATTCTTTTCCTTTTTTCATATAACCTTGACTCTTAATGATCGCGAGAATATCTGAAAATATGATATCAAACTGCTTATTTTCCCAACCTGATATCTCTTCAACGATTTTTTTTCCATCTGCATTATAACCCTTTAATTGTACAACTTCGAATTGTTCATTTACTGCTAATTCAATACTTGGATTAATATCAATGGTCATATAAGCAGAGATCATTTGTTCAGATTGATTAGGCCAAAAAGACATACCTAAAAAGGAAAGAACAAAAACAGCAGCAAGCATAATCATTTTTACATATTTCGGTTTTTTAACATATTTTACCCTCGGATTTTTCTTCACTGGCTCAAACTCAATCTCTTGGCCTATTTCATATATTGCTTCAAATTTATGGCTTAAATAAAATTCTCCTTCATTTGTTAAAAGTGTTAAGAAACGTTCATCAATGGCAACAATCACTCCTCTTTTCACGTTTCTAACACCCCTTTCAAATAATCCTTTAAATAGACATAGTCATTACATAAAACCAATGTCATTGCGATAATGTATTTACGATTTCTTTCAATTGTTTTTCTACTTACTTTTATTCTTGATTCCATATGCTTGATTGGTAATTTTTTGGTCGAGTACAGCATGTCTTTCAACATCACATCATTGGCAATCAAATGAGCAATTTCAATTGCTGTCTTTCTTGCATCCGCATGTTTTGGCGAGTATTTAACAATCTCTTTAAAACTAATACCAAAATATAATAACTCATTTGTGAACTTTATTATTTCCTCTTTCCTTGCCTGTTGATCTTGTATTTCTAAGTAGCCTCTTATCGATATTTCTGATTCTATTAACGCACTTGCTTGTTCATTTGAACCATCCTCATACTGATGGTTTGCATCTATACTAAGGGTTTGATGTTTCGATTGCTGTCTAATAAAATCGATCACTCTTCGTTTAATAACAACCTCTGCAAAAGAAACGAAACTCGTTCCTTTTGCTCGATTATAATTATTAATGGCATCATTAAAAGCGATTAGACCTACACTAAATTCATCATCGGAATCATATATAAACCTCCTGCAGACTAAAGAAACAGACTTAGCTATAAAAGGTTTAAATTTATCTATAAACACATCTCTTAAATATCGATCACCATTTTGAATCGCATAAACTTCTTCTTCAATGGTTTTATTTTGAGTCTTCAAGCCTCTAAACAGTGATTTAATCATGCACTCACCTCTTTATTCACCCAAATTATAACACAGGAAATTCAGATGAATCGTGCATGAAGACTAGCTTCAATCTTTATTAGTCTATCAATACAAATATACGGGTAAAATTAGAAAATTATAGGGGTAAAGAATATTTTTAAACCACATTCACTACAATATAATGACAAAAGTTGTGCAACTTTCATACTTGTGCAATATAAATAGAAAAATGTTATCAAAAATTAAAATATGATGAAATATTACCGATAATTTACAATCATTTCATTCATAACCATAAAGTGGGTTAGATAGGATTTGATGACTGCACAAAAAAAAGTCATTCTCCTCTTCAGTTACCAATCTGAAAGAAAAAATGACTCCAATGTATTACTGCTTCTTCATTGTCCAACCTGTCCAACCATATAAAATAGTCATTAAAGGACTTATTAAGCAAAATAAGGCAAATGGCAAGTAGGTTAAAGTACTAACGTCTAGCACTGTCGTTAGAAAAATTCCGCAAACACTCCACGGTACAAGTGGATTAACCACTGTTCCAGCGTCTTCTAAAACCCTGGATAAATATCGAGGATGCAAGTTCGCTTTACTAAAAGAATCTTTATAAGCGTTACCTGTTAATAGAATTGATAAATACTGCTCACCAACAATAAAGTTAATACCCACTGCAGTGGAAGCAGTTGCTGAAATTAATAGTCCACGATTAGATAAGTAATCAGTAATACCTCGTATAAGTGCCGCTAATATCCCTAGTTTAATAAATAACCCACCCATTGCTAAAGCCAAGAGGACAAGTGAAATAGAGAAAAACATACTTTCCATTCCACCTCTAGTTAATAATGAGTCGATATCCTCAATCCCACTATTTGAAGTAAAACCACTAAATAATATAGTAATCAACTTTGCTATATTCATTTCATTTTGCACAAAGAAGGAAACAATAATTGCTGTAACAATTGACGATGCTAATGTGATTAAAGCAGGTATTTTCTTTATCGCTAGTACAATTAAGACAAGAAAAGGAATGATTGAATACCACTGCACCAAACCTAACTGCAATAAACCAGTTTGCATGTCATTTATTCTTTCTAAGCTTGCTTCTTCCATCCCCTTTGGTGAGATTAAGAAGAAAATAATAAAGGATAAGATAAATACCGGAATCGTTGTCATACTCATTGTTTTAATATGATCAAATAAGTCCACACCAACAGTCATGGATGCCAAATTAGTTGTATCTGACAGTGGAGACATTTTATCTCCAAAAAAAGCTCCTGAGATAATAGCACCTGCTGTAATGGCTGGATTTAAATCCAATGCTGCACTCAATCCCATAAAAGCTACACCAATCGTTGCCGCTGTAGTTAATGAGCTACCAATACTCATACCAATAATTGAGGTAACAACGAAACAAATCGCATAAAAATAATTCGGTCCAACTATTTCTAAAGAATAATAAATAAATGTTGGGATTGTGCCACTAGCCATCCAGCTACTTATTAACATACCTATAAAAAAGAATAGGAATGCAGCACCTAACCCAGATTTTGTTCCATCCATTATACCTTGCTCTATTTGTTTAAACTCGACTCCTTTAACTAGTCCATAGACAATTAAAAAAATCATCGAAAGTATAATAGGGATATGTGGTGGTGCCTCAATGGCAATCATGCAATAACTTATGCCACTAAGGAGAATGATGGTTATAAATAACGCTTCCCATGTCTTTACTTTGATGACTGGTTCTTGTTGCATAATACTAACCTCCAATATTTCTAAAAGCGTCAAAAAGAGCTCATTACTCCCTTACTTAGGGACGAATGAGCTCCGCGGTACCACCCTAATTGACAAGTCAACCTCACTTGTCCACTTCATCTATTTTTAACCTTTATAGGTAGCTGTAATTCGGAAAACTTATGACCTGAATTTTCACCACCCATTCAGTCTCTTTGGCTGTTCATAAGTCACCTACTGACACTACCGGTTAATTTATATAAAATCTAATAATACTATTTTGCTTGAACGCTTTTATGCACTAAAGTATTTTTGTAACGTATTTATACTATAATCTGTATTTCATTTACTGTCAATCATTATTTTCATATAAATAACTTGTACTTGTATGGATAACAACTGTGGCTCAAATTCTTTCTTTTTGAAAAGCAATATTTTTTTTGAGCATGACAGTTGTTTGCCTAAAATTTTGGAATAAATTAAAAACACGCACAAAAAATTGTGCGTGCCTGTAATGATAATTATTGTTGCTGCTGATCCATCGGATTATATAATGGTACATCTGGATTTTTATCTTGGAACCATCTAAGGGCAAATTCATTTTCAAATAGAAACACTTGATGTTCATACCGATCCTTAACAAGTAAACTGCGAGAGCTAGAAAGGTTATCATAATGTTCCTCACCTTCAACCCATCTTGCAATTTTAGAGCCTAACCTTTCCATTAATACTTCGGTGTTATATTCATTTTTCATTCGATGTTCAAATACTTCAAATTGTAATTGTCCAACCGCTCCAAGCAAGTACTCATCTGTTTTTACTGTTTTAAAGAGCTGAATAGCCCCCTCTTGCACTAACTGTTGAATCCCTTTATGAAAATGCTTTTGCTTCATCACGTTTTTTGCTGTGACTCGAACGAACAATTCCGGGGTGAACTGAGGGAGTCTTTCAAACTGGAAACCATTTTTATCACTTGTTAATGTGTCACCAATCTGATATGTTCCTGGATCATAAATACCAATGATATCGCCACTAACAGCTTCGTTAACAGTGCTACGGTCATCTGCCATAAATTGTGTTGATTGTGCTAATTTGACTTGTTTACCTAGGCGAGGAATATTCACACTCATTCCTCGTTCAAATTTCCCTGAACAAATTCTTAGAAAAGCGATTCTATCCCTATGTGCAGGATTCATATTCGCTTGAATTTTAAAGATAAACCCTGAGAAATCTTCTGTTAAAGGATTGATTTCTCCGATAGTCGATTCTCGAGGTTGAGGAGTAGGTGCAAACTGTAAATAAGATTCCAAAAACGTTTGCACACCAAAATTAGTCAAGGCACTGCCAAAGAACACAGGTGTTAGGTCACCCGAAGCAATGCGATCACGAGAAAATTCATTTCCTGCTTCATTCAATAACATGATTTCTTCGAGCGTTTGTTCATAAAGTCCTGATTGTTTTAAAGAATGATCTCCGTTAATTTCGCCTTCATCATTCAATTCAAGGAAACGATCCTCTTCATCAACACGAAATTGTTCAATGCGATTATTAAAACGATCATAAATACCTAAAAACTCTTTCCCCATTCCTATAGGCCAATTCATCGGATATGATTCAATGCCCATCACTTCTTCTAATTCAGCTAACAGTTCTAATGGCATCTTACCTTGTCGGTCCAATTTATTAATAAATGTAAAAATAGGGATACCTCTCATACGGCAAACTTTGAAAAGTTTTAAGGTCTGATCCTCAATTCCCTTTGCTGAATCAATAATCATAACTGCACTATCAACTGCTGTTAATGTACGATAAGTATCTTCACTGAAATCTTGGTGTCCTGGAGTATCTAAGATATTAATTTTAGCTTTATTATACTCAAACTGCATGACACTAGAAGTAACCGAAATACCACGTTGTTTTTCTATTTCCATCCAGTCACTTGTTGCATACTTCCCTGTCTTTTTCCCTTTTACAGTCCCTGCATCACGAATAGCCCCTCCGAATAAAAGCAGCTTTTCTGTTAAGGTTGTTTTCCCAGCATCAGGGTGGGAAATAATTGCAAATGTTCGACGCGATAATACTTCGTCTTTAAATGTACTCATAATATAATTCCTCACTAACATGTATAAATTCTTATTTAGTCGCTACTGCGTACCCTCAATTTTATCCTTGTATATGAAACTTTGCAATGCTATTCAATATATGGCATTTTCTTTAAAAAGATAACCAATAGGTTTGCGCCTTTTATATTACATATATCAACCTATTGTCACCCACTATGAATGCAAGTTTTATTACGCACAAAAAAGCTGACATAGGATAGATGTCAGCCCAGACCGTAGACAAACCCCACCTTTGCATTAAAGTGAAGGTGGGGTTTTCTGTTATTTTAAAAGATTTTTCTTCTTT